>JAHBZQ010000001.1:2626311-5252623 GCA_019635355.1 Rhizobacter sp.
CCGCTCGCGAGCGGCCTGCTCACCGGCAAATACAAGGCCGGCGTGCCCGACGACAGCCGCGGCGCACGGCGCGACATGGCCTTCCTCGTCGAGGGCCTCACGCACGAGGCGAAGAACGCCGCAGTGGCGAAGCTCGAGCCGGTGGCGGCCGACCTGGGCTGCAGCCTGGCGCAACTCGCCATCGCCTGGGCCGCGAAGAACCCGCGCGTGAGCACCGTCATCACCGGCGCCTCGAAGCTGAGCCAGCTGCAAAGCAACCTGGCCGCGGCCGAGATCATCCCCAAGCTCACGCCCGAGGTGCTGCAGCGCATCGACGAGATCACCCTCCCGCTCGCCGACTGACGCCGGTCAGGCGGATTCCAACTCGCGCACAGGGCCTCCGGCGAAACCTCGTCGCCGGGGTCCAGAATGCAGTGCTGCACTGCATGAATCTCGACATCCAAACCATTCTGGTGGTGCTGCTGGCCAACGTGTGGGCCACCGCCATCGCGTTGCCCCTGCTGATGGGCTGGCAGGTGAGCAGTGCTGCCCGCCTCTTCCAGGGCAGCATGGTGCTGCAGGGGTTGAGTTGGGCGGTCTTCCTCGTCGCGCCGAAGCTTCACGACCGTGCGCTCACCTCGCTCTCGCTGGGCCTGCTGGCGCTGAGCTTCGCGATGCTGTGGTCGGCCCTGCAGCACTGGCTGGGCCCGCGCCCGGGGCAGCGGCTCATGTGGGTGCTGGTGGCCGCCGTCCCGACGGTCTACTTCCTCACCTACCCGAGCTACCCGGTGCGCGTGGGGGCGTCGAACGCGCTCTACGCGCTGCAGATGCTCACCATCTGCCTTGCGGTGGCGTGGCCCGCTCCCCACATCGGCCGGCGCTGGCGGGGCCTGGTGTTGGCGAGCTTTGCCGCGCTCACCATCGTCACGCTGTGGCGCGGCGTACTCGGTGCCTTCTTCACCGACGCCTACCCCTTCTACCGCGCCACGCACCCGGTCAACGTGGCCGCGGTCTTCCTCAACCACGTGGCGCTGTCGCTGTGCACGCTGGGCCTGCTGGCCGCCTGGCGCGAAGAAGCCGAGCGCGAGCTGCGGCGCCAGGCCCAAACCGATGGACTCACCGGCCTGCTCAACCGCCAAGCCTTCCTCGAGCGCGCACACACCTTGCTCGCCCACGCCGTGCGCTATGACGAGCCGCTGACGCTGCTGATGCTCGACATCGACCACTTCAAGCGCATCAACGATCGCCACGGCCACGCGGCCGGCGACGCGGCCTTGCAGACCGTCTCGCAAGGCCTGCGCGCCTGCACCCGCGGCGGCGACCTGGTGTGCCGCTACGGCGGCGAAGAGTTCTGCGTGCTGATGTCGCGGGCCAGCGCAGCCGATGCGCTGCGCTTCGACGAGCGCCTGCGCGCTTGGCTCGTCAGGTTCGCCACCGAGAGCGGCGCCGAACTCATCGACTACAGCGCCGGCATCGCCGTGCGCCAGCCCGACGACCACACGATGGACGCCCTGCTGCTGCGCGCCGACACCGCGCTCTACCAGGCCAAGGCCGCGGGTCGCGGCCGGCTGGCGGGCAGTGCCGACGTCGAGCAGAAAGAGCTGAGCTTCGACCTCGCCATGTGAGGCGCCGCGGGTGAACGCCCGTCAGGGCACGCTCCACCCCAGCAGCTCGGCCAGGCGCCGCAGCACCCATTGCGCTTCGGCCTCGTCGACACCGGCCTGCCCACCCTGCAGCCCCTGGCCGATGCGCTCGAGCACGTCCGACTCGGCCACGCCCAGCTGCCAGAGCTGGGTGCTCGCCGTCTCGGTGAGCATGTTGGCGAGATCCTCGCAGTACTCGTAGCGCTCGCGGATTTCGCGGAACGAGGCCGTCGGCTTGATGCGCCCTTCGGGCACGAAAAGCGCGATGAACGACGGCGGGATCTCGATCTGGTACTCGTCGTCGGACATCAGCTGGCGGTGGCCTCGCGCGGCCGTTCGTTGAACTGCCAGATGCGCCCGCCGTCGACCACCAAGTCGTGGCAGTTGACGAAGCTGCCTTCGTCGCTGGCGAGGAAGAGTGCCGCGTTGGCGATGTCGTCGGCCAGGCCGGCACGCGGCGTGGGCGTGGCGTGCGCCAGGTTCTGCTGCAGCTTGGCCAGGCGCTTGGCGTTCACCTCGTCGGTGGCCGTGGAGGCGCCGCCCCAGAAGATGGGCGTGGCAATCGCCCCGGGCGAGATCGAGTTGACGCGGATGTTGTCGGGCCCGAGCTGCACGCCCATCAGGCGCGTGAGGTGGCTCACCGCCGCCTTGGCGCTGGAGTAGAGCATCGCGCCCTGCGCGAGGCGGTGCGCCGCGATGCTGGAGTTGTTGATGATGCTGCCGCCGCCCGTGCCCTTCATCACCCGCGCCGCGTGCTTGATGCCGAAGAGCGCACTGCCGAAGAGCAGCTTCATCGCGTAGTCGACCTGCTCTTCGGTCACGTCGGCAAGCGTGCCCGGCGTGTTGCCGCCCGCGTTGTTGAACATGCAGTCGAGCCGGCCGAAGCGCTGCACGGCGGTGTCGACGAGGGCGGCGATGTCGGCCTCGCGCATCACGTCGGCCGCCTGGAAGAGCACCCGCTCGCCCAGCTCCTTGGCGAGCGCCTCGCCGCGCTCCACGCTGCGCCCGGCGATCACCACCGAAGCGCCTTCGGCCGCGAACTTGCGCGCCGTCGCCTCGCCGATGCCGCTGGTCGCGCCCGTGATCACCGCCACCTTGCCCTGCAGTCTGCTGCCCATGAAAACCGTCTCCATCTGTGTGTGCAAACCGGAGAGCCTACTTCAGCGGCAGCAATTCACGGCCGCGGGCCGGAAATCGGGGAACTGAGAGCCGCTTCGCCTCTCAAAACGCGATCCTCAGCAGTACCGGGAGACCCGCTTGGCACCTTTCGCGCAGCCCCTGCAATCGATGTTCCTGATCGGCCGGCACCTCCTGGTCACGGCGCTCGTTGCCGTCGGCGCAGTCGCCCACGCCGCCCCGGAATCGGCCCAGGCCCTGCGCGAGCGCCACGCCCAGCTGGCGGCCCAGATCGAACAAAGCCCCTTCCAGCGGCCGCTGGTCGTGCAAAGCAGCGACGGCGGAAACGCCTTGAGCGGCAGCGTCGACGCGGTGATGCCGCAGCCCTTCGCCCTGGCCCGCGAGCACCTGCAGCAGCCGGGTGCGCTGTGCGAGATCCTCATGCTGCAGGTCAACACCAAGCAGTGCATCGTCAACGGCCAGGAGCTGGTGGTGCACATCGGCCGCAAGAACGACCAGCCGCTGGAAGACGCCTACCGCGTGGCGTTCAACCTGAAGCCGCAGGCCAGCACCGACGACTACATGAGCCTGCGCCTGGGTGCCGACAGCGGCCCCTTCTCCACGCGCGACTTCCGCATCCAGCTGCAGGCCATCCCGCTCGACGGCGGCAAGCGCACCTACCTGCACCTGGGCTACTCCTACGGCATGGGCATGGCCGCCAAGCTCGCGATGCAGGGCTACTTCGCCACGGCCGGCGCCAGCAAGGTGGGCTTCACCCGCACCGGCGGTGACGCCTACATCGGCGGCATGCGCGGTGCGATCGAGCGCAACACCATGCGCTATTACCTGGCGATCGAGGCCTATCTCGCCTCGCTGGCCGCCCCGGCGCCGCAGCAGCGCGCCCAGCGGCTGGAACGCTGGTTCAATGCCACCGAGCAATACGCCCGGCAGCTGCACGAGGTGGAGCGTGGCGAATACCTCGCGATGAAGCTGCGCGAATTCCGCCGCCTCGGCGCCTGAGCTCCCTGCAACCGCACCGGCCGTGAGGGCATCGCGGCCGGTGGTGTTCGTCCCTGCAGCTTGCACGTTAGAGTACACAGCACACAAGGGAGAACACACGATGCCAGCTCAGCTGCACATCCTCGGCAGCCGCACACCGCGGCCTGCCGCCGCCAGGGTCTTCTACTGCGACGGCGGCATCGACGAGCACCACCGCCCCGGCCATGACCTCGAGCTGAGCCACTGGATCCCGAACCACACGCCGCCCGAGTTCCGCGCCAGCACCTCGACCGCCATCTGCCTGCGCTACGTCGAGCGCCACACGCCCGAGGTCGGCGACCTGGTGGTCAACAACCACGTCGACACCGACGGCGTGCTCTCCACCTTCGTGCTGTGCCACCCCACGCTGGCGCTCGGCCACCGCGAGCTGCTGCGCCAGGCGGCCGAGGTGGGCGACTTCTGGGCCTACGCCGAGCCGCCCGCGCTCGGGCTCTACCAGCTGCTCGCCCGCTCGAAGCAGGCGCTGCAGGCCGAGTCGGCCGACCCGCTTTCCATCTACCGCCGCGCCCACGAGCTCACCGCACGCTGGCTCGAAGGCGAAGCCTTCGCCGGCACCGAGATCGCCGCCGAAGCGCTCGGCCGCACGTGCGACGCCATCGAGCGCGGCCACATCGCCCGCAGCCTGCACGGCCCGCGGCTCGCGCTCTACCAGGTGCCGCACGCACTCGACGACGGCACGGGCGGCGTGCACGCCTTCGACGCCCCTTTCGAGCGCCACGAGCGCCTGCTGCCGCACGCCCGCAACCACCGCGACGGCCAGCGCATGCAGCTCGTGGCGATGGAGCGCAAGGCCGGCTGGGCCTACGACCTGTGGGTGCCCGGCTACGCCTGGGCCGAGACGGTGGGCCTGTGGCAGATGCCCGGGCTGCGCTCCGCCGGCTCGAGCAACCAGCACCACCTCGCGCACGCGCCGCTCACGCGGGCCTTCGAGACGCTCAACGACATGGAGCACGGCGACGGCCACTGGACGCTCGCCGACACGCTCTCGCCCTTCTCGCGGGTGGACGGCCGGCCCTTCCCCATCGTCGGCGCCTTCACGCACGAGGGGCAGCCCGGCACCAGTCGCCTCGCGCCCGAGCGGGTGGCGAGCGTGCTCGGCGAAGCGTGGCCGGCCTGAAGGCCAGGCCGTACCCGCGTCAAGGCGCTTTCAAGGCGCTTGCAACCCGAACATCGCCGCGCCGTTCTCCCAGGCGATGCGCCGCGCCGCGGCGGGTGGCAGGTCGCCCAGCCAGGCCCGCGCTTCGCGCATCAGGTTTTCATACTCGGGCCAGCGGCCGTTGGTCCAGGTGTCGGAGCCCACGAAGAAGCGCTCGGGCTTCTCGGTGAGCAGCGCCTTCCACGCGGCGCTGAGCTTCCCATCGTCGACCGTCAGGCCCGGCCGGTACGACAGCTCGCCATACAGCGTGGGATGCTTGTCGAGCAGCGCGCGCACTCGCTCCACGGGCACGCCGCCGATGCCGGTGTGGGCCCAGATCATGCGGGCCTTGGGGGCGTGGGCGAAGAGCTTCTCCACCGCCACGTCGTCCACGTGCGCGAGCACCACCAGGTTGCGCTCCTGCGCGAGCTGCATCAGGCGCTTCGCGGTCGGGCCGTCGGCGTTGCGGCTGTCGTAGAGGTGGAACTCGCCGAGCCCGCGGTAAGGCCCGGCCTCGGTGCCGGCGGCCAGCTCGCGCAGCACCATGTCGACGATCGTCGGGTCGGTGGGCCAGCCGGTGTAGTCGGCGCGGTTGCGATAGAGCCGCACGAAGGGCACGACGGTGACGCCGGCCTTCTTCGTGGCCTCGCGCGCGGCGGCGAGGGCCTTGGTGCCGTCGTTGGGGCGGCTGTTGGCGATGATGGCGCGCACGCCGCTGCGCTGCATGCGGCCGAGCACGTCGTCGATCGGGTGCGGGTCGACCGCCTCCACGTTGTAGTGCAGGTGCGCATCGAAGAGCGGCCCGGCGTAAGGCGGCGCGGCCGAGGCCAGCGCCGGCATGAGCAGCACGGCAGCCACGCCGCGGCGGATGAGCAGGGGGAGCGTGGTCATGGTCATGAGCAGAAAGCAAAGCCTCGACCCCGCATCTATACAACACCCGCCGCCGCATCGCCCGTTGGCAGGATGCGCCCCCAGCCTGCCACGGGATATGGTCGCAGGCTGCGAACCGAGGGAGACGAAGAGATGCGAGCGTTGTGGAGCAGTGCGGTGATGCTGGGTGCAATGGCCGCGAGTGCCCCCGCGGCGCTGGCCCAGGCCCCCGGGCAGGAACACGAAGGCCGCCTGCAAGGCTGGGCCTTCGCGCTGGAGAACGACTTCTTCGGCCGCGCCACCATCAGCACCGACCGCTGGTACACCAACGGCTTCCACTACGCCCACAGCTACCGCCAGGGCCGTCCGGTGCACCGCCCGCTGCAGCTCGTGCGCGAGCTCGGGCGCGACTGGTTCGGCGTGGCCGGAGACGACGGCCAGTCGGCGACGGCCGGCGAATTCCTCGGCCACAACATCTACACGCCCAACGACGTCGACCCGAGCACGCCGCAGATCCACGACCGGCCCTACGCGGCGCTGCTGTCCTACGGACTGGGCAGCTTCGCCTACCGCGGCCGGCACCACCGCGCGCTCGACATCCGCATCGGCGTGGTCGGCCCGGCCGCGGGGGGCGACGAGGTGCAATCGGGCTTCCACCGGCTGATTGACGACGGCCTGCCCAACGGCTGGGCCTACCAGGTGCGGCCACGCCTCGCGCTGCAGGGCACCTTCACCCACACGCATCGCTTCTTCGACCAGTCGCCCCTGCCGCACTGGGGCGCGGTGCACCTGCACGGCCGCGCCACCGTGGGCACGATCAAGAACCTGGTGGCCACCGGCATCACCTTCGTGGCCGGCGAGAAGACGCGGGTCTTCGGTGCGCCCGACGAAGGCGACTTCTTCACCGTCGACTTCAACAACCGGCAGAACCACTTCGCGGCCGGCGAGCTGCGGCGCAGCACCTTCTTCGCGCAGTTCCAGGTGGCGGCGGTCGCGTCGAACTACCTGATCGAGGGCCGCACCTACGGCCCGCGCCCCGAGATCGAACTCAAGCGCGGCGTGTGGATGTCGACCTTCGGCATCTCGCAGCGCCTGTCGCGCGAGTGGCGGCTCGAATACCGCATCAAGCGCCGCTCGGCCGAGTTCACCGCCAACACGCCCTACGGCCGCAACGGGCAGATCCAGAGCTACGGCGAAGTGCGCCTGGTGCGCGACTACGACGCCGGCCCCGACGACATCGAGAGCTTCCGGCGCTAAACCGGCCGCTCAGCGCCGCGGCACGAAGACGAAGTCGCCGGCCTCGTGCCCCGCGAAGCGGATGGGCGCGTATTGCGGCTTCTGCTGCACCTTCAGGCGCTGCGCCCGCAGGCTGAAGCGCGCGGCCACGGCGTCGAAGAGCCGGCGTGTCTCGATGGGCTCGTGCACCGCGTCGAGCACCTCCAGCAGGCTGCTCGCGAAGAGCGAATTGCGCCCGGCGCCGCCGTCGACCACCGGCTCCAGCCCGCCGCTCGTCATCGCCACCCGCGCCCGCAGCTGCGAGATGGTGCGCAGCGCCTCCCAGCGCCGCTCGCCCACCAAGTCGGCATCGGCCACCGGCAGCGCGGTGCGCGCCATCGTGCCGGAGTAGCACGAGTCGGCGATCACCAGCACCTGGCGCACGCCGAGTGCGTTGATCTGGTCGGTGACGTCGACCACCGAGACCCAGTTGCTGCGGTTGCCGCGCTCGCCGTCCACCGGCACCCAGTAGCCGCGCTGCGTGCTCTCTTCGATGTCGCCGTGGCCGGCGTAGAAGACGAGCAGGTTGTCGTCGGGCTTGAGCTTGCTGCGCAGCGCGTTGAAGGTGGCGAAGAGCTCGCGCCGCGTCGAGTCGATGAGCAGCGTGGTCTCGAAGCCGTAGCGCTGCTCGAGCATGCGCTTCAGGTCCTGCGCATCGTTGACGGGGTTGTTGAGCTTGGGCCAGTGGCGGTAGGCCTGGTTGGCGATGATGAGCGCGTGGAAGCGTGCGTTCGGCAGGCCGTGGTTGAGCTTGGGGGGCGGCGGTGCGCTGCCGGCCGGCACCGCGCGGAAGTTGAGCGAGGCCTGCCCACCCTGCCGGTCGACCGCGGTGAAGCGCGCCTCGGCGCCGCCGGACGCAAGGTCGATCTCCGCGCGGAACACACCTTGCGAATCGACCGCCAGCGGCTTGTTGTTGAACATCAGCTGGCGCAGGCCGGCATCGCTGCTCACCTTGCCGCGGATCTCGCGCCGCGCCCCTTCGCCGCGCAGCGGCACGAGCGGCGACGCACCTTGCTGCTCGGGCGTGGGCACCACGATCACCGGGTCGACGAGGTCGATGGTGATGCGCCCCGGCACCCCCACCTGCCCGCTCGCCTGCCGGAAGAGGCGCGCGGCCAGCACCGGGTCGCGCTTCACGCCCAGGCCACGCTCGTGCAGCGAGGCGAGGTTGATCAGCGCACGGCTGTCGCCCTGGGCCGCCGCTTTGGCGTACCACGAGGCGGCGGTGGCCGGGTCGGCCACGGTGCCGATGCCACGCTCGTACATCTCGCCCACCTGCGTCTGTGCCTCCGCCTGGCCCTGCTGCGCAAACGGCAGCCAGATCGCGAGGGCACGCGCCGGGTCTTTCGACGCCAGCGCGAACTCGCCGCCGGCCGTGGCGCACTCGTGCGCGGGCAACTTCTGCGGGCGGCGTGCCGAGAGCGAGGTGGCGAAGTTGCCGAGCTGGCGCACTTGGCCGGGCAGCAGGCAGTCGACGATCATCAGCTGCTCTTCGCTCAGGTTGGCGGGCACGGGCGATGGCCCGCTCGCACAGGCAGCAAGCCAGAGCGCGCCGAGGGCGACAAGATGACGCACGTCAGATCTCGAACTTGAGGCCGAGGCCGACGCGCGTTTCCTGCAGGTCGTTGCTGCCGCGACGGTGCGACACGTCGACGAAGCTGCTGATGCCGCGCGTGAGCTGCAGCACCACGCCGGCCGCGAGGCCGATGGAGCTGCGGCTCTCGGCGCTGTCGGGGTCGAGCTCGCGGGTCAGGCCGTTGGCGTTCGTCCCGAGGATCGGGTCGGTGTCTTTCCACAGGCGCTGGCGCCAGGTCACGCGGCCATAGGGCGTGAGCGTGCCGAAGCGCAGGCTGATCGGCTGCTGCAGCTGCGCGCTGAGCACGCTGGCCAGCACACGCTGCTTCTGCTCGCCCACGCGGAAGCCCACCGTGCCGTTGGCGCCGTTCAACGGGTCCGACAGGTCCTGGTAGATGGCGGCCAGCGCGTCGGTTCGCGTGTCGGTGTATTCGAGCCCGATCTGCGGCACGAACGCGCGCGGCCCGAAGCGCCAGATGCGGCTCGCGCTCAGCCACAGGCCCCAGGCATGGCTCACGTTTTCGCCGGTGAACTGGTCGGTGTCGTTGCTGATGCGGCGCGTCTCGAGTTGCGTGCGCATCAGCGAGAACGCGCCGTCGATCGCGATCGCATCGCGCGTGAAGTAGCTGAGCGAGGCCGCGAGCGAGGTGCTGCGCGTGTCGACCGTGGTATCGCTGCGGATCACGTTGGGCGGCAGGCCGTTGGTCGAGTCGAACTCGGTCTGCTGGCGCTGCAGCTTACCCTTGGACACGTTGACCAGGCCCCCGAGCACCCACTGCGGCGACAGCGCGTGGTCGACCGCCAGGCTCACCCCGAAGTTGCGCACCTTGAGCGGGCCGCGCTCGAAGCGCAGCGAGGGCGCCGGGCCCCCAGGGCCACCGGCCGGGCCGAGCGGCGCGTCGCCCACCACTTGCGGTGCCGCGGCGTCGGGGTTGCGCACGCGGCGGTCTTGCTCTTCGGCGCTGGCGCAGTCGTCACCGCGCTTGTCGTCGGGGCATGGGGGGTTGGGGTTGCCCTGGGCCTGCGCGAGGGCACAGACCACGAGGAGCGCGAGGGGCGGAATGCTGGAACGCAGGGACATGGGGCACCTCCTGATCGGTGCCGAGCTTATCCCCGCCACGATGCCCTTCAGCCCCCCAGAACGACGGGATGTGACCTTCGTCCAGGCGCGAGGCCCACGGGCGCTTCCAGCCCGGCCTGCAAGCCGCGCCGCAGGTGCGCCAGGTGCAGCTTCACGTTGACCCACAACATCACCGCCCCGAGTTCCACCGCCAGCAGCAGGTGCAGCAGCGCCTCGGCCGCCGGCACTTTGCCCGCCGCCTGCGCGGTGGTCAGCACGCCCGTGATGACCCAGGGCTGCCGCCCCGACTCGCAGACGATCCAGCCGGCCTCGATGGCCACCCAGGGCAGCGGCAGCGCGGCCACGCAGGCGCCCAGCAGCCACCGGCCACCGAGGCGCTGCGGGTCGGGCATGCACCACAGCACGAGCAGCATCAGCACCGTCAGCAGCCCCCACGCGAGCAGCATCGCGCGGAAGGACCAGAACACGAGGCCCACATTCGGCAGCCCGGCCGGGGAGGCCTTGCCGAGCGCCTTGAGCCCCTGCAGAGGCACCTCGCTCGTGTCGACCACCCAGCCCAGCGCGCCCGGCAGCGCCAGCTCGAAGCGGTTGTGCTGCGCTGCCTTGTCGGGCACCGCGAAGAACAGGAAATCGGCGGTGCGGCCATCGGTCTCCCAAAGCGCCTCGATGGAAGCGAACTTCATGGGCTGGTAGCGCACCAGCCGCTCGCCGCTCCAGTGCCCGGCGAGGGCCGTGACGACGAGCGCCACGAGGCAGAACACCGCGCCCCCCTTCAAGCCGGCACGCGCCACTTCCGTGTGCCGATGCTTCAGGCTGAACCACGCACAGATCGCCACCACGAGCCCACCTGCCAGCACCCACGCCCCGGCGATGGTGTGCAGCACCTTGGGCACCACGAGCGGGTGGCCCGCCAGATCGAGCACCGAGGAGATGCGCGCCTGGCCATTGACGAACTCGGCGCCCTCGGGCCACTGCATCCAGGCATTGATCATCAGGATGGCCGTCGACTGCACCACCAGCACCACCGCAAGCGCCGTGCTTGCCAGAAAGTGCCACACCGGCTTGAGATGCCAGCCGAGCGCCACCACCGCCACCAGCGTGAAGAGGAACGGCGCCACCTGGGCTTCGAACGCGAACACCGGCCCCACGATCCCCTGCACCACCTGCGCATAACCGGCCCAGTGCAGCTCGATCTGCGTGCGCAGCGGGTAGCCCGTCAGCACCCCGCAGACGAAGTTGATGACGAAGGGCCACGAGAGGAACTGCGCGAGCTGGCGCAGTGCCGGCCGGCCCGTCAGCAACGACCAGCCCTCGAACACGGCGATCAGCGCCATGAGCCCGATGGTCAGCGGCACGAAGAGGAAGTGGTAGGCCGCGGTGAAGCCGAAGAGCAGCCGTGAGGCATCAACGTCGGAGTACTGCATGGGGATGGATTCGCGTTGAGGCGCACACGCTCCGTTCGCACTGAGCTTGTCGAAGTGCAGCGCAAGGCTTCGACAGGCCTGTCCTGAGCCCCGTCGAAGGGCTCAGCCCGAACGGAGGGAGTGGCAGGGCTTCAGCTCCCGAAGGCCAGCTGCACGCCGGTGCCCGGCACCGCACAGGTGTAGGTCACCTCGGTGCCCGCCGTGATCGCGTTGAAGCGCAGCGTGGTGTCGGAGATCAGCGCGCCCGAGGCGCTGGCGAAGTCACCGCTGGCCGGCCGGTAGAGGTAGCTCACCGGCTGCCCGTTGGCCACCGCACGCGCCACCAGCTCGCATTCCTTCACCGTGCCGCCGAGGATCTTGGAGGTGAAGTTCGCCGCCGCACGCGCCTTCAGCAGGTCGGCCCGCGCCCCGGCGCTCAGCACCGTGGCCCGGCTGTAGGTCACCTGCTGGCCGACGATGGGCGCGAGGTCGCTGTCGATCGCGAGCAGGAACTGCTCCACGTCACGCTGCATCGATTGCGCCCGGCTGTTGTCCACCGGGAAGCCCATCTGGAAGAAGCTCGTCGACATCAGCGCAAAGGCCGTGAGCTCCGACGAAGTGCCGCGGTGCATGCGGTCGAACTGGATCAGCGGGTCGTTGAACTGGAAGAGGTTCAAGAAGCGGAAGAGCGTGTCCATCGAGCCGTCGTGGATGTAGCCGAAGCCGCGGATCTGGTCGCCCTGGAAGGGCGCACCGGGCAGGCGCACCGTCGTCAGCTCCTTGGTGCCGAACATGCCGACCTTGGTGTAGAGGTCACGCAGGTGCGGCACCTTGAAGATCTGCGTCTCGCCCTCGAAGTTCGACTCGCCCTGCGTGCCGAAGCGCCCGTTGGCCGAATCGATCTTGTGGCAGCCCTCGCAGGTGAACGACGCACGGCCGGTGCCGCGCAGGTCGGCCAGCGGCTGCAGGCCGGGCAGGCCGTCGAAGGGGCGGATGGAGCCATCGAGGTTGCGAGGGCCGAAGTAGATGTCGCGGCCGCGCTGCTGCGAGGCGTTGAGCGTGTTGTTCAGCGACCGCACCGGATTGGGCGGCAACTGCACCTGCAGCTGGAAGGCGGTGAAGCGGTCCATGATGCCCACGTCTTCCGGCGTCGGCCCGCTCGTGGGCGTGGGTTTGCCGAGCAGGCCTCCGAGCGCGACGATGAAGTTGCGGAAGTTGAGCACCTCGTTGTCGCCGTAGGCGGCGCGCTTCATGTTGTTGTCGGCCGAGCCGATGTAGCCGTCGATGCCGAAGAAGCCGTTGGAGCGGTCGCCGCGCCAGTGCATCGCGCCCGAGTTGGTGAGGCCCTGCAGCGTCTGCGTGGTCATCGGCCCCTTCATCGGGTGGAAGTCATCGGCGTTCTTGGTGCCGTTCAAGTGGGCGATCTTGAAGGTGACGATGCCAATCTCGGGATTGAGGTTGATCGGGATCGGGTTCTTCTCGACCTTGCCGTTCGGATCGCCGAGGTCCCAGGCGAGATCGTCCTTGCCGCCGAAGGTGTGGCAGGCGGCGCAGGCCGATTCGCCGTTGCCGCTGGTGCGGTTGGCGTCGTAGAGCATGGGCCGGCCGGCGACCACGTCCGACGGCTCGGGGTTGGGCATCGCGTTGGCGCCGATCTCGCGGTTGGTCGCCAGGTCGATCACCTTCACCGCGTTGTCGAAGCGGGTGGTGACGTAGAGGCGATTGCGCGTCTCGTCGAGCACCAGGCCGCTCGGGCCACCACCGCTCACCGTGATGTAGCGCGCGCTCTGGGTGCGCGGGTTGAAGGTGTCGGCCTCCAGCGTGGCGGTGTCGAAGACGCCGATCTTGCTGGAGCCGAAGGCGGCCACGTAGAGCGTGCGGCCGTCGCGGCTCACCACCATGTCGAGCGGGGTCGAGAGGCTGTGGTCCTTGGCCGTGGCATCGAACCCGGCTTGGCCCGCGAGCTTGGTGTAGTCGATGTGCTTGTTGAGATGGCGCGGCGTGGCCGTGGTGCCGTTGACGACGGTGATGCGCGTCTTGGCGATCTGGCCCTGCACGGTGCTGCCACCGTACACGCCCGAGCCCTCGAAGCGGATGTGGTTCATCGCCTCGGTGTTCGACACGTAAAGCTTGCCGGTCACCGGGTTGGTGACCATGTTGAAGAGCGTGGTGCCCACGTGCGGGATGGCGCTGCGCTGCGTGAGCGCGGCGGCGTCGACCGAGAAGACGTCGAGGTCGGGCATGGTGAAGCCGACGGCAGCCGTCCAGTCGCGGCCGGCGGCGTCGAGCCAACGGCGGCGGGTGTTGTCGAACTTGACGATCAGGCCCACCTCGGGCGCGCGGTGGCCCTCGTAGTTGGTGGCCGGGCCGAGCTGGCCGCCGGGCACGGTGACGCCCTTGCGCACGCAGGGCGTGGTGGAGAAGTCGGGGCACATGTAGTCGCCGGGCACCACCGTCGTCTGGTTGCCCGACTTGAACGCCGCCACGTAGACCGTGTTCTTGTCGGGGCTGAGCGCGAGTGCGCGCGGCGTGTCGGAGAAGAAGGTCATGATCTTCAGCGGCGTGCCGCCGAAGGTCGTGCCAAGCGAGGCCGAGTCGAAGACCCACACGTCGGCACGGCCCACGCCGGGCGTGGTGAGCTGCGGGTCGCCGGCGCCGGGCACCGACGAGATCGACGAATCGGTGCGGTGCTGGCCACGGTGTGCCGTGGTGATGAAGGCGCGGCCGTTGGCGGCGAAGACGATGTCGCGCGGCTCGTCGCCCACCAGCAGCGTGCGCGTGACGCGTGGCAGGCCGGCGAGCGTGACCACGCTCACGCTGTCCGACAAGTGGTTCACCACCCAGACCTCGTCGTTGTTGCGCGCGGCCACGGCCACCGGCTCCAGGCCGACGGGAATGCGCGCGGCCAGCGTGAGCGCACCGGTGCTGCCCACGTTGAACACCTCGAGCGTGTTGTTGGGCGTGTTGACGGCGAAGAGCTTCTTGCCGTCGGGCGACATCGCCACCGGGCGCACCGGGCCGCTGTCGAACGTGACCGCGCCCAGCGCCTGCGTGGCGCCAAGCATCGCCAGCGGCACCGCCAGCCACGCGGCCAGGCGTGACCCGAGGTCACGCCAACCGCCGAATCCTCTGAACCTTTCTTGAGCACTCATGCCTTGTCTCCTCTAGCAGCAACGAAGGCGCGGACGGTATCGCCCGGAGGCCGCACGGATCAACGTTCAAAAGGGTGGGCCGCCACCCGCCGCCACCCCGGGGGACCACCTAATAGGCGTTGCCCGGGGTGAGGCCTAGATTCCGCTGCCGACGCCACCGTGCAGTGAAGGAAAGGGTGCGAGCGCAGATGCAGCAGGCTGCAGAGTTGTTGACAGGCCAGCCTGTGTGTGGCGCTCGCTTGCGCCCGGTGTTGCTGCCCGCAGCCGCGGTGCCGCGAGAGGCCCTCGTGGCCCGCATCGACGCCGCATCGCGTGCGCGCCTGCTCGCCGTGGTGGCCCCCGCCGGCTCGGGCAAGACGACCGCGCTCGCGCAGTGGCATGACAGCGTGCGCAGCGAGCGGCAGGTGGCGTGGCTGTCGCTCGATGCCCACATCGTCGGCCAGGCGCGCGTTTTCACCTACCTGCATGCGGCGCTGCAAGCGGCGGGTGTGGCCCTACCCGACGCCTTGCCCGCCGCCGACTCGCTGGGCGTGGCGATGCTGCTCGACACGCTCGACCGCGCGGCGCACGGGTTGTGCATCGTGATCGACGGCTTCGAGTCGCTGCAGGTCAACGGCCACTCGGGCCACGGCCTGCTGCGTGCCCTCGAATACCTGGTGCTCAACTCGCCGGCGCACGTGCACTGGATCGTGGCCAGCCGCTGCGCGCCCGGCCTGTGCGTGAGCCAGCTGCAGCTGAGCGACCAGTGCTCGGTGCTCGGTGCTCGCGATCTCGCGTTCGACGCCACCGAGCTTGCGTCGCTCGGCAAGGCGCTGTGCCGCCGCACGCTCGCCGAAGCCGAAGTGGCCGGCGTGTCGGCCACCACCGAAGGCTGGTGCGCCGGCGCGAAGCTCGCCTTCCTCGCGCTGCGCGCGCACACGCCAGCCGGCGACTTCAACGGCGCCCACCGCAGCGTGGTGCGCTACTTCGACGAAGTGCTGCTGTGCGACCTGCCCGCCGAGACGCAACGCCTGCTGGTGCTCTGCGCCGTGGTCGACCGCCTGAACGGCGCGCTGTGCAACGCCCTCACCGGCGACGAGCGCGGCTACGCCCTGCTCGACCGGCTGGAGCAGTCGGAGTTCTTCCTCATCCCGCTCGACGAGCACCGCCAGTGGTACCGCCTGCACACGCTGCTGCTCGGCTACGCGCGCGACCGGCTCGGGCGCGAGCATGCCGACGCCATCCCCTCGCTGCACCAGAAGGCAAGCCGGTGGTATCTGTCGCAGGGCCTGAAGGACGAGGCGCTCACGCACGCGCTCGCCTCGCAAGACCGCGCCTGGCTGGTCGACGCGATGGAAACCTGCGCCACCGACTGGATCAAGGAAGGCGACCCGCTCGTCGTGATGCGCTGGACGGCACACCTGAGCACCGACGAGATCGTGGGCCGCGACGAGATCTGCTGTGCCTACATCCTGAGCCTCGTGCTCTCGCACCGGCTGGTGGAGGCGCGGCGCATCCTCTACCTCGCGCGCAACCACCCCGGCCGCGAGCACAACGAGGTGGTGCAGTACCGTTTCCGCGTGCTGCACCGGCTGATCTGCAGCGGGGTGTTCGCCAAGCAGGAGTCGGTGGAGGGCTACCTCGAAGGCGACCAGATGCCCGACCCGTTCTTCACCGGCATCCTCATCGCCGCGCAGGCCACCACCCTGCTCGGCCGCAACCAGTTCGACGAAGCGCGCCGCCTGGCGCTGCGCGCTCGAGACATCGGCGTGCGCTGCGTCACGCCCTACCTCACCAGCCACACCGAGACGCTGCTGTGCGCCGCCGAGTACCAGCAAGGCAACCTGCGCGCCGCCGCCCGCATCTCGGCCCGCAACTACGCTGCGCTCAAGGGTGCACCGCACTCGCCTGCGTGGGTCAACGCCGCCGTCACGCTCGCGTGTGCGCGCTACGAGCGGGGCCGCCTCGACGGCGCACGCGCGCTGCTGCTGGAGCTCATCCCCCACGTGGCGATGTGCTCCACGCCGTGGGTGTATTGCGCCGCGCACGTGGTGCTCGCGCGCCTGATGGCGATGGAAGGCCGCTTCGACGACGCCGTGCAACTGCTCGACGTCGCCCACAGCGTGCTCGACGACGTGGGTCACCCACGCTACCTCGCCGAGATCTGCTACGAGAAGGTGCGCCTCGGCCTGGAGGCCCACGACACCACGCTCGCCGACACCACGGCCGCCAGCTTCGGCCTGCGCGAACGCGAAGGCCACGGCGAATGGTCGGCCCCGCGCCGCTACGAAGAGGCGTGGGCGCGCTGTGGCTTTGCAACCGCGCTGCTCGCGATGCAAGGCGGCGAGCACGACAAGGCCCGCACGGTGCTGCAGGTCATCCGCGACAGCGCCGACGGCGCGGGGCGCGTGGCGCGGCGCATGTCGCTCGACTTCGCGCTCGCGGTGTGCCACTGGAACGCCGGGCGCGACAAGCTCGCGTATGAGGTGCTGAAGCGCAGCCTGTCGCACGACCCGAAAGCCGGCTTCTCACGCGCGGTGTTCGACGACGTGCCCCGCTTCTCGACGCTGATCCGCGCCGCCTTTGCGGCTGGCAAGCTGGAGATCACCGCGCCGGCCAAGCCGCTCAGGCAGTGGCTGGGCCTGGCGTTGGAGCCGGTGTCGAGTGCTCACCCCGCGCTCGCGGCAAGCAGCGCGGCCGTGCCCGCGCGCGAGCCGCTCACCGACCGAGAGCTGGAGGTGCTGCAGCTCCTGTCCAAGGGCTTGTGCAACAAGTCGATCAGCCGGGTGTCGGGCATGGCGCTCAACACCATCAAGTGGCACCTGCGCAACGTCTACGCCAAGCTCGATGCGAAGAGCCGCACGAGTGCGGTGGCGCGGGGGCGGGAGTTGCAGCTGGTGGAGTGAGGCCTACCCGGCCTTGCTGTCCTGGTTCTTCTCGTCGTCCACGTTCTCGATGTCCGTGAGATTGATCAGGTGCCCCCAGCCGCGCTTGGCCTTGAGGTAGCGCTGGTTCGCCGAGCTCACTCCAGTGACGTGCGCTTCCGGCTGGAGATGCGTCAACCCACCGGCCCGCAGGTCCTTGAGCTTCTTGGGGTTGTTGCTCATCAGGCGGATCGGCTTGTCGCCGCCGCGCAGGTGCAGCAGCATCGCCGCCGCATCGCTGAAGTCGCGGCTGTCGTCGGGCAGGCCCAGTGTGCGATTGGCCTGATAGGTGTCTTCGCCGTTGTCCTGCAGCAGGTAGGTGATCGCCTTGGCCCAAAGCCCGATGCCACGGCCTTCGTGCCCGCTCATGTAGACCACGGCGCCGGTGCCTTCTTCTTCGATGCGCTTGAACGCACGATGCAGCTGCGGCCCGCACTCACAGCGCATCGAGCCGAACACGTCGCCCGTGAGACAGCAGGAATGCACGCGCACCAGCGGGTTCTCCGCCGCGCGCAGATCGCCCATCACCAGCACGCTGTTGACCGACATGTTGTTGGAGAGCACCGAGAAGAGATGCTGCTCGCCACGGCCCCGCAGCGCATCGGCGATCCGGTTGGCCTCTGCCAGCTCGGTGTGGCGCACGAAGGCATACCACTTGAAGGTCTCGCGCTTGCCGCCCACGTCCATCGGCAGCGGGATCGGGCCCAGCACATTGAGCGTGGCCCCCGGGCCTTCGCCGACCTGATCAGCGGCGAGCACCGCGCCGGTCGAGTCGATGCGGATCAGCTGGCCCTGCTCGACGAGGCGGGCGCGGATCGTGGGGTCGATGTAGGAAAACATGGGCGGTGGGGCGGTCAGCCGGCGGCACTCTGGGAGCGCCAAATTGTAGGCAGCAGCTCCTGGGCGCGCTGTCGGTCAGGCGACTCGGTCAACGGGTGCCAGACACCGCGAAACGCGTGGTAGGCCGTGCTGGGCTCGAACCAGCGACCAAAGGATTATGAGTCCTCTGCTCTAACCAACTGAGCTAACGGCCCCTCTCGAAAGAGCCGCGATTGTAGGCAGCCTGTGCCTTCGCTATTTCACGCTCAGCGCATTGCTCACCAGGCGCGAGGTGATGTCGACGATCTGGATCATGCGGTCATACGCCATGCGCGTGGGCCCGATGACGCCGAGCGTGCCCACGATCTGGCCGTTGACCTCATACGGCGCCGAGACGACCGAGAGTTCCTCGAACGGCACCACCATGCTCTCGCCGCCGATGTAGATGCGCACGCCTTCAGCGCGGCTGCTCACGTCGAGCAGGCGCATGAGCTGCGTCTTCTGCTCGAAGAGGTCGAAGAGCTTGCGCAAGGACCCCATGTCGCTGGAGAAGTCTTGCACCGTGAGCAGGTTGCGCTCGCCGCTGATGACCACCTGCTCCTGCTGGGCCATCGCATCGCTACCGGCCTGCACGGCGGCCTGCATCAAGGTGGCGATCTCGCCGCGCAGCACGTCGACTTCGCGCTTCAGGCGCTCGCGCACTTCTTCGATGGTGAGGCCGGCGTATTGCTGCGTGAGGTAGTTGCTGGCCTCGATCAGCTCGCTCTGGGTGTGGTCGTGCGCGGTCATGATGACGCGGTTCTGCACGTCGCCATCGGGCGCCACCATGATCACCAGCACGCGCCGCTCCGACAGGCGCAGGAACTCGATGTGATGGAACACGCTCGCCTTGCGCGGCGCCGTGACCACGCCGACGAAGCTCGACAGGCTGCTCAACATCTGCGCCGCATTGGCGATCACGCGCTGCGGCTGGTCGGGCTGGAGCTGGGTTTCGAGCGGGGCGCTGGCGACGCTCAGGTCGATGGGCTGCGCCGTGAGCATGGTGTCGACGAAGAGCCGGTAGCCCCGCGCAGTGGGAATGCGGCCCGCGCTGGTGTGGGGGCTGGCGATCAGGCCCAGCTCTTCCAGGTCGGCCATCACGTTGCGGATGGTCGCGGGCGACAGGTCGAGCCCCGACGCCTTGGAAAGGGTGCGCGAGCCGACGGGTTGCCCGTCGGCGATGTAGCGCTCGACCAGCGCTTTGAGAAGGGTTCTGGCTCGCTCGTCCAACATGGTTTTTCATTGTAGGACGCGGGGCGTTGGACACCCGCCTGACACCTCATTTTCCGAAGGCCCTGTGGTGTAATCCTTCGCATGCCGTCACGCTTTCGACATGCCGCTCTCGTGGGCAAATACCAGGCCCGGGGCATCCGTGGGGTGCTCGAAGAAATCGCGCATTTCCTGTCGCGACAGGGCCTCGAAGTCTCTCTCGAGCGCGAGACCGCCCTCAACACCGGCATCACCGATTTCAACGCACTGAACCCGGCCGAACTCGGCAAGCAGTGCGACATGGCCATTGTGGTGGGCGGCGACGGCACCATGCTCGGGATCGCCCGCCAGCTCGCCCGTTTCGACCTGCCGATGGTCGGCATCAACCAGGGGCGGCTCGGCTTCATCACCGACGTGCCGGTGGGCCACTACGCCGAGGCGCTCGCGCCCATCATCGCGGGTGACTACGAAGAAGAGCGCCGCACCATGCTCGAAGGCAGCGTGGTGCGCGACGAGCAGCGCATCTTCGACGGCTTCGCGATGAACGACGTGGTGGTGAGCCGCAGCGCCACCGCCGGCATGCTGGAAGTGAAGGTCGACATCGGCACCGAATTCGTGGCCAACCTGCGGGCCGACGGCGTGATCATCGCGTCACCCACCGGCTCGACGGCCTACGCACTGTCGGCGGGCGGGCCCATCCTGCACCCGGGCATCGGCGGCTGGCTCCTGGTGCCGATCGCGCCGCACGACCTGTCGAACCGGCCCATCGTGCTGCCCGACACCCAAGACATCCTGATCGAAGTGGTGAACGGCCGCGACGCGAGCGTCAATTTCGACATGCAGAGCCTGGCGAGCCTGATGCCGGGCGACCGCATCGTGGTGCGGCGGTCCAAGCACCAGGTGCGTTTCCTGCACCCGCGGGGCTGGAGCTATTACGCGACCTTGCGTCGCAAACTGCACTGGAACGCCGGAGTCAATTGAAATGTTGCGCCGCCTCTCGCTGCGGGACTTTGTCATCGTCACCACACTGGAAGTGGAACTGGCCGGTGGTTTCTCGGTGCTGACCGGCGAGACCGGCGCCGGCAAATCCATCCTCATCGATGCGCTGCAACTGGCGCTCGGCAGCCGGGGCGACGCCGGTGTGGTGCGCGAAGGCGCAGCGCGTGCCGAGATCAGCGCCGAGTTCGACTCGCCCGCGAGTCTCGCGGGCTGGCTCGACGAAGCCGGCTTCGAGTCGTCCGACACGCTGCTGCTGCGCCGCGTCATCGACGCGCAAGGCAAAAGCCGCGCATGGGTCAACGGCAGCCCGGCCACCGTGGCACAGCTGCGCGAGGCGGCGGATCACCTGGTCGACATCCACGGCCAGCACGCCTGGCAAAGCCTCACCCGCGCGGCCTCGGTGCGCGGCCTGCTCGACGCCTATGCCGGGGTCGACACCTCAACGCTGGGCACGGCTTACCAAACCTGGAAGACAGCGGGTGATGCCCTTGCCAAGGCGCGCACGCAGCAGGCCGATCTGGAACACGAGCGTGAGCGCCTGGCCTGGCAGGTCGGTGAGATCGACAAGCTCGCCCCCGGCGCCGACGAGTGGGACGAGCTGGAAGCCGACCACAAGCGCCTGTCGAACGCGCAATCGCTGATGGATGCTGCGCAGGCTGCGCTCGACGCGGTGAGCGAAGCCGAAGTCAACGCCGACGGCCTCACCGGCCGTGCCATCGACGCGCTGCAAGACGTGGCCGACTACGACCGCCGCCTCGCCGACGTGGCCGAGGTGCTGCAGAGCGCGCAGACCCAACTGCAGGACGCCGCACACACGCTGACCAGCTACCTCGGCCATGCCGAGCTCGACCCCGAGCGCCTGCGCGAGCTCGACGAGCGCCTCTCCGCCTGGATGAGCCTCGCCAAGCGCTACCGCCGCCCGCCGGCCGAGCTGCCGGCGCTGCTCGATCAATGGAAGGGCGAGCTGCGGGCGCTCGACGCCGCGGCCGATCTCGACGGCCTGGAGCGGGCGTTGAAAGACGCCGCAACCGCCTACGACGCCGAGGCCAAGCGCGTGTCGGCCCAGCGCAAGGCGGCAGCCCCGAAGCTCGCCGCCGCGATCACGCAGGCGATGCAGCAGTTGGGCATGGCCGGTGGGCGCTTCGAGGTGCAGCTGAATGCCCAAGACGAGCGCCAGGCCTTCGGCGTGGAGTCGGCCGAGTTCCTGGTGGCGGGCCACGCGGGCAGCACGCCCCGCGCGCTCGGCAAGGTCGCCTCGGGCGGTGAACTCTCGCGCATCGCACTCGCCATCGCGGTGACCACCAGCCAACTGGCGCAAGGGGGTGACGGTGCCGGCACGCTGATCTTCGACGAAGTGGATGCCGGCGTGGGCGGCGCCGTGGCCGACACCGTCGGCCGCCTCATGAAACAGCTCGGCCGCGACCGCCAGGTGATGGCGGTGACGCACCTGCCGCAAGTCGCCGCCTGTGCCGACCACCATTTCGTCGTCAGCAAGGCGCTGCGCGACGGCACCACCCGAAGCGACGTGCAGCCGGTGGGCGGCGAAGCACGCGTGGCCGAGATCGCGCGCATGCTGGGCGGCGAGCGCCAGACGGGCACCACGCTGGCCCATGCGCAGGAGCTGCTGTCGGTGGCCGCCGAATCCAGCGGCCGAAGCACCGGCCGCAAACGCTCATGAGCACCCTGCCCGACCCCGCGCCGACGGCGCTGGCCGCGGCGCCCGCGGTGCCGCACGAGATCGTGCTCGTGACGGGCATCTCGGGCTCGGGCAAGTCGGTCGCGCTGCATGCGCTCGAAGACGCCGGCTTCTTCTGCGTCGACAACCTGCCGCCCGAGCTGCTGCGCGAATTCCTGCGGCTGGAGCACGAGCGCCAGCAGCGCCGCGTGGCCATCGCGGTCGACGTGCGCAGCGCCGGCTCGCTGCCGCACCTGCTGCCGCTGATCCACGAGCTGCGCCAGGAAGGCGTGACGGTGCGCTCGATCTTTCTCGATGCGAGCACCGATGCCCTGGTGCGCCGCTTCTCCGAGACGCGCCGCCCGCACCCGCTGAGCCAGGAGCTGCCGCCCGTGGCCCCGGCACGGCGCCGCGACGACGAAAACACCGTGAGCCACCGGGCGCTCAACGACGCCATCGAGATGGAGCGCGAGCTGCTCGCCGACCTGCGCGAGGCCTCCACCGTGGTCGACACCAGCCTCCTGCGACCGGCGCAGCTGCGGGTGTGGATCCGCGACCTGGTGCGGGCGCAGGCGCGTGCGCTCACGCTCGTCTTCGAATCGTTCGCCTTCAAGCACGGCGTGCCGCTCGATGCCGACTTCGTGTTCGACGTGCGGGTGCTGCCCAACCCCTACTACGTGCGCGAGCTGCGCGCCCAGACCGGCCGCGACCGCGAGGTCATCGCCTACCTCGAAGCCCAGCCCGAAGCGCTGGAGATGCTGTCGCAGATCGAGGCCTTCATCTCGCGCTGGCTGCCGTCGTTCGAGAACGACCAGCGCAGCTACCTCACCGTCGCCATCGGCTGCACCGGCGGGCAACACCGCTCGGTCTACCTGGTCGAAACCCTTGCGAAACGCTTTGCCGGCCGCGGCATCGCGCTGGTTCGCCATCGAGAGCTTGATGCCCGAGACTGAAGCGCTCATTTCTCTTCCCCTCTTCCCGCTGCAAGCCGTTCTCTTCCCCGGTGGGCTGCTGAGCCTGAAGGTGTTCGAGGCCCGCTATCTGGATCTGGTGAGCGCGAGCCTGCGCGAACAAAAGCCCTTCGGCGTGGTGGCGCTGCGGCAAGGCAGCGAGGTGCGCAAGGCCGGCGAGCCGGTGGTGCTCGAAGACATCGGCACCACCGCCGAGCTGCTCGACGTCGACAGCACGCAGCCGGGCATCCTGCAAGTGCGTTGCCGCGGGCTGCATCGCTTCAAGGTGCAGTCGAAAGCGCAGCAGCCCGATGGCTTGTGGCTCGCGCAGGCGCGGGTGATCGACGATGACGACGAGAACATCGCACCCGTCGGGGCGTATCTCGAAAGCGTGCGCGGTCTCGCCAACGCGATTGCCACGCTCAAGCAGCAAGGCACCGAACCGTTCCTGAAGCCCTTCAAGTTCGAGAGCGCCGGCTGGATCGCCAACCGCTGGTGCGAGATCCTGCCGATCTCGGTGGCGGCCAAGCAGAAGCTGATGGAGCTGCCCGACCCGCAGGTGCGGCTTCAGCTCGTCAACGAATTCCTGCGCACCAAGGGCGTGGTCAAGTAACAGCGGACTTGAGCAGCTTGCGCAGCGGCGCGGGCAGGCCCATCGCGAGGGCCTCGTCGAGGCCGTACCAGCCACCGGCGGGCAAGGAGGCGGTGATCGCATCGAGGACCTTCTTCGACATGTTCTGAGGCAGCGCGACGCGCAGCGGGTGCAGCGTCCAGTCGAGGTGCGTGAGCACATGGGTGAAGCTGGGCAAGGCCGTCGCCTCGCCGGGCCAGGTGGAGGCCGCGGCGCTCAAGGCCTCGGGCGAGTCGAATTCCGGCAGGCTCCACAGGCCAGCCCACACACCGGTCTCGGGCCGTTGGCACAACCAGAGTTCATCGCCCTTGCTGAGCCACAGCCACGCGTTCTCGCGCTTGCTGCGCTTGAGCTTGCGCGTCTTGATCGGGTACTTGTCCTGCGTACCGCTGCGCCGTGCTTCGCACTCGGCTTGCACCGGGCACAACAGGCACTGCGGTGAGCGCGCCAGGCACACCGTCGCGCCCAGATCCATGATGCCCTGCGTGTAGGCGGGCATATCGGTGTGCGGCAGGAGTTCGGTGGCGGCCGCCCACAGCTCGCGCTCATGGCGCGGCACCGCGAGGTCTTTGTCGAACGCGAGAAAGCGCGTCAGCACGCGTTTGACGTTGCCGTCGAGGATGGCCACACGCTCGCCGAAGCAGAAGGAGGCAATCGCCGCGGCGGTCGAGCGGCCGATGCCGGGCAGCGTCTCGAGCACCTCGGCTGTCTTCGGAAACTCACCCCCGTGCTCGGCCACCACGGCCTTGGCGCACGCATGCAGGTTGCGCGCTCGGCTGTAGTAGCCGAGGCCGCTCCACAGTGCGAGCACATCGTCTTGCGAGGCCGCGGCCAGCGCCTTCACATCGGGAAAGCGCTGCAGGAAGCGCTCGTAGTAGGCGAGCACGGTGCTCACCTGCGTCTGCTGCAACATGATCTCGGACAGCCAGACCCGATACGGGTCGGTCGTGCGCTGCCAGGGCAGGTCATGGCGCCCGTGCGTGGCTTGCCACGCAATCAGAGGGGTGGCGAAACGATCTTGGGGTGTCGGCCGACTCAAGCTTGAGCCGCGTACAGCATGCCGGCTTCGCTGTTCTGCGCTTCGGCCGGGGCACCATCGGCGCGGGCCTGCTCTTTCACGCGCATGGCCATCTCGTGGCAGCGTGCCTGCAGCTGCTGCAGCTGCTCGTCTTGCGCCTCGAGTTCGGCAATGCGCTGCTCGAGGTCACCCGACGCGGCCTGGATGCGCTCGAGCGCCTCGCGGCGGCGGCGGAAGCCACGGCGGCGCTCGCGCAGCTGCGAGTCGACCTGCGACGAGGCCATCTTGTTCCACAGCTCCATCTCGGAGCTCGCGTTCTCGAACACCACGCGCAGCTTGGAGACGAGCATGCGGCGGAACTGCTCCATGAACTTCGGTTGCGACAGCCGCAGCGCCTGGGTCAGCCCGAGGTACTGCACGTAGCTGCGCTGGATGAGCGACAGCTCGTTGATGAAGCGCTGCAGGTCGGGCGCCTTGTTGACCTGCAAGCTGAAGCCGAATTCGGCATTGAGCTTGCTGAACGATGCACCGAGCATGTCGTGGATCTCGCCGGCCCGCACCTGCGAGGCTTCGAGCAGCTCGCGCAGGCGGCCGCACAGGGCGAGGAAGGCCTTCTTCGCGCCCAGGTTGAGCAGCGAGGCGTTCATCGCCTTCTGCATCTCGTTGACTTCTTCGCGCAGGCGGTCGCTGGTCAAGTCGACCAGCGCGTTCTTCAGCATGCGGCTGTGGACCATGCGCATGGCCTGCAGCTTGGACGTGCACTGCTCGAACTCGGCCGTCTCGGCGTCAACACGCTCGATCATCACGCGCGTCTTGGCGCTGCTCTTGCCGCGCAGACCGCGCAGCTCGAGCATCTGTTCGGCCATCTGACGGCGGCGATCAGCAAGGCCGCGGTTGACCTGCGCTTCCATGCGGGCGATGGCGTCGGTCACCAGGTCTTGAAGGATGTCGCGGCGCTGCGGCAGCAGTTGCGCGCCGAGGGCAGCTTCGAGTGCGGGGAGGCGGCTCTCGGCCAGTCCTTGCGGGTTCTTCTCGATGCGCGAGGCGAGCGCCTGGCGTGCGGAGAGAGGGAACACACGCGCGGCATCCATGTCGAGCGTGCGGGCGGTGGACTGGCGCTGCGACTCGATCTGCTCGCGCACCTGCTCAGGCGTGGCGAGCGGGTCGATCAGCGCATCGATCTTGTTGAGCACCACGAAGCTCGTCTGCGCCGGCGAGCCGAGGTGGTCGCGCCAGATCGCCATGTCGGACTTGGTGACGCCGGTGTCGGCCCCGAGGATGAACACCATCGCATGCGCCGAAGGCAGCAGGCTCAGCGTCAGCTCGGGCTCGGCGCCGATGGCGTTCAGCCCCGGGGTGTCGAGCACCACCAGGCCCTGCTTCAAGAGCGGGTGCGGGTAGTTGATGATCGCGTGGCGCCAGGCCGGCACTTCGGCGCGGCCCTGCTCGTCGGTGGGCGGGTTGTCTTCGGGGTGCTCGTCGTCCCAGAAGCCGAGGGCCTTGGCGTCGTCGATGCTGACCCACTGTGTGCGCATCACTTCCTGCAGCGCACTCGACAGCTTGTCGGGCGAACTCACGTCGAGCGGCAGGTGCGTCCACATCTTGGGCTGGCCGCGCAGCTCGCCCAGCGACAGGCCTTCGAGGCGGGTGCCGATGGGCAGCAGCGCGAGCGCCGGCTCTTCGCCCAGCTCGAAGCCGAGTTCAACCGGGCACATCGTGGTGCGGCCCGGCGTGGCCGGCAGCACGCGGCGGCCGGCATCCGAAAAGAAAATCGCGTTGATCAGCTCGGACTTGCCGCGCGAGAACTCGGCGACGAAAGCCACGATGAGCTTCTCGCCCGACAGGCGGCGGCGCAGCGCGTCGAGCGATTCGTGGGCGGACGGGTCGGCGACGTCGTGCTCGGAGAGGAAGCGGCTGTACTCGTCAAGCCGCGCTCCCAGCACCGCACGCCACTGGGAGAGTTCGTCAAGACTGCTTGCGAATGAAGTCGCCATGGGGGTGGTCGCGGGCCCGCAAAAGAGCGTCAGGCATGGTAGCGCAGCATCGTTTTGACGCAGCGCAGCGGAAACAACTCGTTGCCCAGGCAGGTGACGAGATGTGAGGTTTTTGGCGCTTTGTCAGAACGCCGTGCTGCCGCGCCTCAGCGCCGCTGGCAGTGCGGGCAGAAGAAGGTGGAACGCTGGCCCTGCACGATGCGTCGGATGGGCGTGCCGCAGACGTGGCAGGGCAGCCCTTCGCGGCCGTAGACCTGCGCCTGCAGCTGGAACTCGCCGGCCATGCCGTGCGCATCGCGGAAGTCGCGCAGCGTGGAGCCGCCAAGTGCCAACGCGCGGGCCAGGGTCTCGCGCACCGCCACGGCCAGGCGCTCGGCGCGTGGGCGGCTCACGGTGTCGCTACGCGTGCGCGGGTCGATGCCGGCGTGGAAGAGCGCCTCGCAGGCGTAGATGTTGCCGGCACCGACGACGATGTCGCCCGCCAGCAGCGCGAGCTTCACCGCGACGCGGCGGCGCTTGAGCGCAGCATGCAGGTAGGCGCCGTTGAAGACCGCATCGAAGGGCTCGACGCCGAGGGTCGAGAGCAGCTGCCCGGCCATGCCGCTGTCGAGCCCGGGCGACCAGACGACCGCGCCGAAGCGGCGCGGGTCGGTGAGGCGCAGCACGCCGCGCGTGGTCGATAGATCGAAGTGATCGTGCCTGCCGGGGGGCGGCGCGCCGTCCTGGAACGCGAGCGAGCCCGACATGCCCAGGTGCATCAAGAGCCCACCGCCAGTGAGGGGTAGCCAGAGGTACTTGCCGCGGCGGGTGGCGTCGCCCACGGTCTGGCCGACGAGCGCGGCGGGCTCGCAACCGAGCGGCCAGCGCAAGGGCTTGCCCAGGCGGACCGCCGTCACGCGCGCACCCGCAATGCGGTGGGCAAAACTCTGGCGGGTGACCTCGACCTCGGGAAGTTCTGGCATCCGGGAATTATCACGAGCGGAACGAATCGGAACAGGCGACGAATCGATGCGACACCTAGAATCTTTCGAGCCCAAGGAGCCCTGCATGCCGTCTTCTTCCCTGTTCCCTCGCGCGGGTCTGGCCCTGGCTTGCGCGCTCGTGCTGATGCATGGCGCCCACGCCCAGAACGCCCCGGCGACGAAGGAGCCCGCCGAGCCGGTGCGCAACTCCGCACTCGACGGCCCGTTGTTCTACCAATTGCTGCGCGGTGAACTGGAGCTGCGCTCCGGCCAGGTGGTGGAAGGCCACCAGGCCTTGATCGATGCCGCACGGCGCACGCGCGACGAGGCGCTGTTCCGCCGTGCCACCGAAGCGGCGCTGCAGCAGCGCGCGATCGAACTGGCGCTGCAGTCGACCCAGGTCTGGCGCGCCACGCTGCCCGATTCGCTCGAAGCCGCGCGCTACCAGCTGCAGCTGCTCATCGTCATGAACCGGCCCAACGAGACCGTGGAGCCGCTGCGCACGCTGCTGCGACTCACGCCCGCGGCCGAGCGCTCTGCCGCCATCACGGCGCTGCCGCGGGTGTTCGAGCGCAGCGGCGACAAGGCCCAGACCGCCAAGCGGCTGGAGCAGATCCTCCAGCCCTCGCTCGGCAGCGCCGACACCCGCGTGGCAGCGCAGGTGGCGATTGCGCGGGCCTGGCTGGCTGCGGGTGACAGCGCCCGTGCGAACGAACTCGCCAAGGCCGCGCACGCGCAAGACCCGGCCGCCGAATTGCCGGCGCTGCTGGCGCTGGAGTTGATGGCCACCACACCTGCGGCCGAGAGCCTCGTGCAGTCGCACTTGCAGGCCAAACCGTCGAGCCAGGCCATCCGCATGGTGTATGCCCGCGTGCTGAGCGCCGCACAGCGCTATGCCGATGCGGTGCCGCAGCTCGAAGCCGTCACCCGCGCCGACAACGCGCAGCTCAACGCCTGGCTCACGCTGGGCGCCCTGCAGCTGGAGCTGAAGCATCCGCGCGAAGGCACGGCCGCGCTGCAGCAGTACGTGCAGCGCGCACAGAGCGCGCCGCCGCCGGTGGCCGCGGCCGCGTCTGCCCCGCAGGACGACGATGACGACAACCCCGCCACCGCCACCGACCGCGGCCTGACGCAGGCCTACCTGCTGCTCTCGCAAGCGGCCGAACAGCAGCGCGACTACGCGGGCGCAGAAGCATGGCTGGCGAAGGTCACCGATGCCCAGCGGGCGCTCGAGGTGCAATCGCGCCGGGCCTCGCTGCTGGCCAAGCAGGGCAAGGTGGCAGCAGCACGCGAGCTGATCCGCAACGTTCCCGAAAAAGGCCCCGACGACCAGCGCGCCAAGCTGCTGGCCGAGGCGCAGGTGCTGCGCGAGGTGAAGCAGTGGGAAGAGGCAAACCGCGTGCTCGCCACGGCGAACCAGAAATTCCCGGACGACCCCGACCTGCTGTACGAGCAGTCGATGATGGTCGAGAAGCTCAACCGCATGGACGAGATGGAGCGTCTGCTGCGCAAGGTGATCGCGCTCAAGCCCGACCATCACCACGCCTACAACGCGCTCGGCTATTCGCTGGCCGAACGCAACCTGCGCCTGCCCGAAGCACGCGAGCTCATCAAGAAGGCGCTCGACCTCGCCCCCGGCGAACCCTTCATCACCGACAGCCTCGGCTGGGTGGAATACCGCCTGGGCAACCGCGACGAAGCGCTGCGCCTGCTGCAGCAGGCCTACAAGTCGCGGCCCGACGTCGAGATCGGCGCCCACCTCGGCGAGGTGCTGTGGATGAGCGGCCAGCGCGACGAGGCCCGGCGCGTGCTGCGCGAGTCGCACAACCGCGACCAGGGCAACGAAGTGCTCAAGGAAACGCTGGCGCGCCTGCGGGTCGACCTGTGAGGCAACCCGCTGTTGCGTGGCTGCTCGCGGCCGGCCTGCTCGGCGGCTGCGCGACCGTCGGCCAGAAAGCGCCGCCCGACAGTGCCACGCTCTCGGGCAAGCTCTCGGTCCGTGTCGATGCCACCGCCACCAAGCCCTCGCGCAGCGAGAGTGGCAACTTCGAACTCAAAGGCACGCCCGAAGCGGGCCAGCTCAACCTGTCGACGCCGCTCGGCACCGTGATGGCCCAGGCGCGCTGGGCCGGCAACCGGGCCTGGCTCGCGACCTCGCAAGGCGAGACGGCCTACCCCGACCTCGACACCCTCACGCAAGAGATGCTCGGCGAAAGCCTGCCGGTGGCCGCGCTGTTCGACTGGCTGCGCGGCCGGCCCTGGCCCGGCACCGCGAGCCGCCCTGTCGAGGGCGGTTTCGAGCAGCTCGGCTGGACCATCGACCTCGCCCGCTTCGGCGAAGGCTGGGTCGCCGCCCGTCGCGCGCAAGCGCCTGCCGTGCTCGTGCGCGCCAAGGTCGACCCCTCCTGACCATGCCATGCCCCTTACCGCCCTGTACGACGTGGCCGCGCCGGCCAAGATCAACCTCTTCCTGCACGTCACCGGCCGCCGGGCCGACGGCTACCACCTGCTTCAGTCGGTCTTCGTGCTGATCGACTGGGCCGACACGCTGCACTTCGAGCGCCGCACCGATGCCCAGATCACCCGGCGCGACCTCACGGCAGCCCTGCCGGCCGAAGACCTTTGCCTCAAGGCCGCCCGCGCGCTGCAAGCCGCCTCGGGCACGCCCCTCGGCGCCGACATTTCGATCGACAAGCAAGTGCCCTGGGGCGCCGGCATGGGCGGCGGCAGCTCCGACGCCGCCAGCACGCTGCTCGCGCTCAACCGGCTGTGGGGCCTCGATTGGCCGCTGTCTCGTCTGCTGGACATCGGCCTGAAACTCGGCGCCGACGTGCCGTTTTTCCTGGGCGGCGACAACGCCTGGGTCGAAGGCATCGGCGAACGGCTCACCCCGCTGGCCCTGCCCCAGCAGTGGCTGGCCGTGGTCAAACCGGCCGCCAGCATCGAAACCCGCGCGATTTTCACGAGCCCCCTGTTGGCCCGGAATACCGAAGCTGCTATAGTCGCGGGCTTCCTTGCAAAGGCCGGCATCGATGCCCTGCTGGAAGGCTTCGGTCACAACGACTTGCAGCCGCCCGCCGAGCACCATTGCCCCGAAGTGGCGCAAGCCGCTTCCCTGCTCAAGTCCCAATTCGGCAACAGCCGCATGACGGGCTCCGGCAGCGCGGTGTTTGCGAGGGCAGGCAAAGACGCCACACCCATGGCGACGCTTCCGGCGGATCTTTCGCCGGGCTGGGTGGGGCGGATGTGCCGAAGTCTGGAGCAGCATCCCTTGAAGGGCTGGGCTTCGGGCTGACAAAGTTGAAGGTGGGCTGCGCAAGCAGCCAGCCGGTGTAGGGGAGTCGCCAAGTTGGTTAAGGCATCGGATTTTGATTCCGACATGCGAGGGTTCGAGTCCTTCCTCCCCTGCCAAATTTTCTGTGTTTGATTCCCGGTGCCGCGGGCAGGTCAGCAGACCACACCAGGCGGCACGCCGGGGCTGATGTGCAAGGGCGCCGTTCACAATGGCGACGACCCAATGAGCCTCGACGGAGGGAACGTGCTTTTCAACACCGTGTTGTTCACCGGGAATGCGAATCCGGCGCTTGCGCAGGAAATCGCCGGCAACCTCGGCATCGAACTCGGCAAGGCCCGCGTCGGCCGCTTCTCCGACGGCGAAGTCGACGTCGAGATCCAGCAGAACGTCCGCGCACGCGACATCTTCATCGTCCAACCCACCTGCGCGCCGACGAATGAAAACCTGATGGAGCTGTGCATCATGGTCGACGCGCTCAAGCGCGCTTCGGCCCGGCGCGTGACGGCGGTGATCCCCTACTTCGGCTACGCCCGCCAAGACCGCCGCCCGCGCTCCACCCGCGTGCCCATCAGCGCCAAGGTCGTGGCCAACATGCTCGAGGCCGTGGGCGTCGAGCGCCTGTTGACGATGGACCTGCACGCCGACCAGATCCAGGGTTTCTTCAACATCCCCGTCGACAACATCTACGCCTCGCCGGTGCTGCTGTCTGACGTGCAGAACAAGCGCTACCGCGACCTCGTGGTCGTGTCGCCCGACGTGGGCGGCGTGGTGCGCGCCCGTGCATTGGCCAAGCAGCTCGGCTGCGAGCTGGCGATCATCGACAAGCGCCGCCCGAAGGCCAACGTGTCGGAAGTGATGCACGTGATCGGCGAGATCGAAGGCCGCAACTGCGTGATCATGGACGACATGATCGACACCGCCGGCACGCTCGTGAAGGCGGCCGATGTGCTCAAGGAACGCGGCGCGAAGAACGTCTACGCCTACTGCACGCACGCCGTGTTCTCCGGGCCCGCCATCGAGCGCATCAAGGCCTCGCAGCTCGACGAGGTCGTGATCACCAACACCATTCCGCTCAGCGCCGACGGGAAGAAGTGCGACAAAGTGCGCCAGCTGTCGGTGGCCTTCCTGTTCGCCGAGACGATCCGCCGCATCTCTGACGGCGAGTCGGTCACTTCGCTCTTTGCCGAGCAGAACAATAACTTTTAAGAACGAGAGCGGGTTCCTGGCGGAACCCTTCTTAGCCGCGGGCTTCGTCCCGTCTACCCCGAGGAGCCTGGTCGCGGGCCCTCATCCATCATTGGAGTCACTATGAAATTCGTCGCTTTCGAGCGCACCAAGCAGGGGACCGGAGCGAGCCGCCGCCTGCGCAACGCCGACAAGGTGCCCGGCATCGTTTACGGGGCCGGCACGCCCACGATGATCGAACTCGATCACAACGCCCTCTTCCATGCGCTGAAGAAGGAAGCCTTCCACTCGACCATCCTCGAGATGGAACTCGCCGGCAAGACCTCGCAAGTGCTGCTGCGCGACTACCAGCTGCACCCCTTCCGCCAGATCGTGCTGCACGTCGACTTCCAGCGTGTCGACGCCACCACCAAGATCACCAAGAAGATCCCGCTGCACTTCGTGAACGAGGAAAACTCGCCGGCCGTGAAGACCGACAAGTGCCTGGTCAACCACGTCGTGACCGAACTGCGCATCCAGTGCCTGGCCTCGGCCCTGCCTGAGTACATCACCATCGACCTGGGCGAGCTGACCAAGGGCCAGTCGCTGCACGTGAGCGACCTGAAGCTGCCCGCCGGCATCACCGTCGTGACGCAAGGCAAGCCGAACCCCGTGATCGTGTCGACCTCGGTCGTGGCTGAGGAAGAAGAGGCGGCACCGGTCGTGGCCGTCGCCGCTGCTCCGGCTCCGAAGGCGAAGAAGAGCGAGAAGCAGAACAAGAAGTGATGCCTTCCCTGAAGGCATGAACAAGCCCCGCCATGCGGGGCTTTTTTTCGCCCCTCCTTTTGGACGACAGCCTCATGCGGGATCGCGTCCTCTGGCCCGCTCTGGATAATCCGCCTGATCATGATTCGACTGCTGGTAGGCCTGGGCAACCCGGGCACGGAATACGAAGCCACGAACCACAACGCCGGGTTCTGGTGGATCGACGCGGTGGCGCGCGAGCTGAAGGCTTCGCTGCAGCCCGACCGCAGCTACTTCGGCCTCGTCGCGCGCGTGAACCGGCCCGGCGACCAAGGCCCGCTGTGGCTGCTGGAGCCTCAGACCTACATGAACCTGTCGGGCAAATCGGTCGCGGCGCTGGCCCGCTTCTTCAAGATCACGCCCGACGAGATCCTGGTGGCGCACGACGAGCTCGACCTGCAGCCCGGCCAGATGAAGTTCAAGCGGGGCGGCGGCCACGCCGGCCACAACGGGCTGCGCGACATCCACGCGCAACTGGGCTCCTCCGACTACTGGCGGCTGCGCCTGGGCATCGGCCACCCGGGCGTGAAGGCCGAGGTGGTGGACTACGTGCTGCGCAAGCCCAAGCCCGAAGCACGCGACGCCATCCACGACTGCATCGCCAAGACGCTACCGGCACTCGACCTGATCCTGGCCGGCGAGATGGAACGCGCCACGATGAAGATCAACGCCAAGCCGCCAAGGCCCAAGCCGCCGCGCCCTGAAGGCTTGCCACCTGCCACGTCCAAACCGTGAGAACCCTTCTGCTGTTCCTCGCCGCGTTCATCGGCAGCGCTGTCCAGGCACAGACGGTCTACCGCTGCGGGCCGGACGGCAGGAGCTACTCGCAGACACCTTGTGCGCTGGGTCGCACCGTCGAGGTGAACGACGAACGCAGCGCACAGCAACGCCGGGACGCGATCGAGGTGGCCGAGCGTGACCGGGCGCTCGCCGATTCGCTTCAACAGGACCGCCTCGCGCGCGAATCTCAGCCCCGCGCCAGCGCCGGCCTGATCGACGGCCGCATCGGCCGTGCCCGCGTGGCGCAGGCCGAGCCGGTGAAGAAGAACATGAAGACGAAGAAGCGGTCGCCCAAGACGCCGCAGCACGCCGACCGCTACAAGGCGGTCTCAGCGCCTCGCTCTTAGGACGTGCTGGCCGCCTGCAGCCGGCGGTACTTGTCCCACAGCGACTCCTTCGACTCGATGTGCGCCGGGTCCACCGGAATGCAAGCCACCGGGCACACCTGCACGCACTGCGGCTCGTCGAAGTGGCCTACGCACTCGGTGCAACGCTTGGGGTCGATCTGGTAGATCACCGGGCCCATCGAGATGGCCTGGTTCGGGCACTCGGGCTCGCACACGTCGCAGTTGATGCAATCGTCGGTGATGAGGAGCGCCATGGCGGGTACTGCTTTGGAACGGTCGGAACTCAGGCCTTGGCACTGACACGCGCTTTGAGCCGCTTGAGCACCGAGGGTGACACGAACTTGGAGACATCACCCTTCAAGGTGGCAATCTCGCGCACGAAGGTGCCCGACACGAACTGGAACTGATCGCTCGGCGTCAGGAACACGGTTTCGACCTTGGGCATCAGGTGCCGGTTCATGCCGGCCATCTGGAACTCGTATTCGAAGTCGCTCACCGCACGCAGGCCGCGCACTACGACCTTGCCACCGTGGTGGGTGACGAAGTCGCTCAAGAGGCCATCGAAGGCGATCACCTCGACGTTTGGGTACTTCGCCGCCAATTCGGTGGCGATCTCCAGGCGCTCGTCGAGCGAGAACATCGTCTTCTTGTGGTGGCCGGCCGCCACTGCGAGGATCAGCCGCTCGAAGAGCGTGCTCGCCCGGTGCATCAGGTCTTCGTGGCCCAGGGTCATCGGGTCGAAGGTCCCGGGGTAGACGGCGGTGAGGCGGGTGGCAGACGTCAAGGCGCTTCCTTCCGTGGCGTGCGTTTTCGCGAGGGTCCGGGCAGTTTAGCCGGGCACCCCGCGTTGTATCAGGTGGTAATGCACGGCGCCGGCCTTGCCGTAGCGGTGCAGGCGCAAGCCGGGGCCGAGCGACGCGTCATCGAAGGCACGATCGGCCTCGAGGTAGATGAAGCCATCGGGCACCACCACGCGGGCAGCCGCTTTCAGGGCCGGCTCGAAGACGTTCGCGTCGAAGGGCGGGTCGATGAAGACGAGCTCGAAGCTGTCGGGCGCGCAGCGGGCCATCCAGGCCAACGCGTCGGCGGCTTCGATGCGCACCGTCTCGGCCTTCAGCCGCTGCTGCACGGCGCGCAGCCCCTGCGCCAGGCGGGCATCGCGCTCGACCAGCACCACCGCATCGGCACCACGCGAGGCCGCCTCGAAGCCGAGGGCGCCGCTGCCGGCATAGGCGTCGAGGCAGCGCCAGCCTTCGAGGTCCTGGCCCAGCCAGTTGAAGAGTGTTTCGCGAACCCGGTCGGGCGTGGGGCGCAGTCCCGGCGCATCGGCGACCGGCAGCTTGGTCCGCTTCCACTGCCCGCCAATGATCCGCACCTCGTGAGGTGCGGATGACGACACCCCCCGCACGGCACGCCGTGCGGGGCCCTCCGAGAGGGCCGGGCCTTGCTTGGGGCGGCCCGGCGCAGCGGCTCGTGGCCTCGCCGGCTTCACAGGCGAACGGGAATCCCGCGCTGCGCCATCAGCGCCTTCGCCTCGCCGACCGTGTGGTGGCCGTAGTGGAAGATGCTCGCGGCCAGCACCGCATCGGCGTGGCCCTGCTGGATGCCTTCCACCAGGTGCTCGAGGTTGCCGACACCGCCCGAGGCGATCACCGGCACCTCGACCGCATCGCTCACCGCGCGGGTCAGCGGCAGGTTGAAGCCGATCTTGGTGCCGTCGCGGTCCATGCTCGTGAGCAGGATCTCGCCAGCCCCATGCTCGACCATCTTCTTCGCCCACTCGACGGCGTCGAGGCCGGTGTTCTTTCGCCCGCCGTGGGTATAGACGTCCCAGCCGGAGCCATCTTCACGGCCCTTGGCGTCGATGGCGACCACGATGCACTGCGCACCGTACTTGTCGGACGCATCCCGGATCACCTGCGGGTTGGCCACCGCAGCGGAGTTGAAGCTCACCTTGTCGGCCCCGGCGTTGAGCAGGCGCCGCACGTCGTCGACGGTGCGCACGCCTCCGCCGACCGTGAGCGGAATGAAGACCTGGGAGGCCACCGCCTCGATCATGTGCAGGATCAGGTCGCGGTCGTCGCTGGTGGCGGTGATGTCGAGGAAGGTGAGTTCGTCGGCGCCCTGCTCGTTGTAGCGGGCGGCGATCTCGACCGGGTCACCGGCATCTCGCAGCTCGACGAAATTGACGCCCTTGACGACCCGCCCGCCGGTGACGTCGAGGCAGGGGATGATGCGTTTGGCCAGCATCAGGCTTCGCCGTTCAACTCGTCGGCGCGCTTCTGGGCCGCGGCGAAATCGAGTGCACCGGTATAGATGGCACGGCCGCAGATCACGCCTTCGACGCCTTCGCCTTCCACGGCACAGAGCTTCTCGATGTCGGCGATGTTCGACAGGCCACCGGAGGCAATGACGGGAATCGACAAGGCCTGCGCCAGCTTCACCGTCGCATCGATGTTGATGCCCGAGAGCATGCCGTCGCGACCGATGTCGGTGTAGATCACGCCTTCGACGCCGTAGTCCTCGAACTTCTTCGCGAGGTCGATCACTTCGTGGCCGGTGAGCTTGCTCCAGCCGTCGGTGGCGACCTTGCCGTCTTTCGCGTCGAGGCCCACGATGATGTGGCCGCCAAAGGCGCTGCAGGCGTCCTTCAGGAAGCCGGGGCTCTTGACCGCGGCGGTGCCGATGATGATGAAGCTCAGGCCATCGTCGAGGTAGCGCTCGATGGTGTCGAGGTCACGGATGCCACCGCCCAACTGCACCGGAATCTCATCGCCGACCTCGGCCAGGATGGCCTTGATCGCCGGCTCGTTGACCGGCTTGCCGGCAAACGCCCCGTTGAGGTCGACGAGATGAAGCCGCCGCGCACCGGCGTCGACCCACCGCCGCGCCATCGCAGCCGGGTCTTCGCCGAAGGTGGTGGACTCGGCCATGTCGCCCTGTTTCAGGCGCACACATTGGCCATCTTTCAGGTCAATCGCAGGTATCAGCAACATGGCCGAAGGCAGTGGTGGTGGAGGAAGGGGAGGAGGGGTGCCCGAGGGGTGTATCGCAGATGACGCTTCAGCAGCGGATCAGGGGTTCCAGTGAAGGAAGTTGCGGTACAGCGCGAGACCGTGCTCTGCGCTTTTCTCAGGGTGGAACTGGGTGGCGAAAATATTATCGCGTGCCACGGCGCTGGTAAAGCGCAGCCCGTAGTCGGTTTCGCCAACGCTGTGGCGCGGGTCCGACGGGCGGGCGTAGTAGCTGTGCAGGAAGTAGAAGTACGCCCGGTCGGGCACGCCGGCCCACATCGGGTGCGGCTGGGCCTGGATGACCTCGTTCCAGCCCATCTGCGGCACCTTGTAGCGGCTGCCATCGGGCTGGAGTTCGCCCTTGAGCTGGAAGCGGAGCACCTCGCCGGCGATCAGGCCGAGCCCGTCGCAGGGTCCCTCTTCACTGCGGTCGAGCAGCATCTGCATGCCCACGCACACGCCCATGAGCGGCTTGCCGGCGGCAGCTTCCATCACCGCTTCGGTGAGGCCGGCGTCGTGCAGGCCGCGCATGCAATCGTGGATGGCGCCCTGGCCCGGCAGGACGACGCGCTCGGCCGCACGCACATCCTCGGCACGGGCGCTCACCAGCACGTCGAAACCGGTGTCGCGTGCGACGTGGATCACCGCCTGCGACACCGAGCGCAGGTTGCCGCTGCCGTGGTCGACCACGACGACTGTTCTGGCCATGACTAGAGGCTGCCTTTGGTGGACGGGATAACGCCTGCGGCGCGTGGATCGATTTCCAAGGCCATCCGCAAAGCCCGTGCGAACGCCTTGAAGATGGTCTCGCACTGGTGATGGGCGTTGTCGCCCTCCAGGTTGTCGATGTGCAGCGTCACGCCGGCGTGGTTGGAAAAGCCCTGGAAGAACTCGTAGGCGAGCTGGGTGTCGAAAGCGCCGATCATGCCGCTCTTGAAGTTCACGCGCATGTGCAAGCCCGGGCGGCCCGAGAAGTCGACGACGACGCGCGACAGCGCTTCGTCGAGCGGCACGTAGGCGTGGCCGTAGCGGCGCAGGCCCTTCTTGTCGCCCACCGCCTTGGCGACCGCCTGGCCCAGCGTGATGCCCACGTCTTCCACCGTGTGGTGGCCGTCGATGTGCAGGTCGCCCTTGCAGTCGATGTCGAGGTCGATCAGCCCGTGGCGGGCGATCTGGTCGAGCATGTGGTCGAAGAAGCCGATGCCGGTGGCGAGCTTGGCCTGCCCCGTTCCGTCGAGGTTGAGGGCGACCCGGATCTGGGTCTCGTTGGTGTTGCGGGTGACGTCCGCAGTGCGCATGGTCATGACAGGCTGGCCTTCATCGCGTCGATCATCTGGTCATTCTCTTCCGGCGTGCCCACGGTCAGGCGCAGGCAGTTGTCCAGCAGAGGGTGCATCTTGGAGACGTTCTTCACCAGCACCTTGCGTGCCTTCAGCGCGGAGAAGAGCGCGGCGGCATCGGGCACGCGGGTGAGGATCATGTTGGCCTCGCTCGGGTAGGGCGTGACGCCGGGCATGGCCGACAGCGCAGCGATCAACCGTGAGCGCTCGCTGCGCAGGATCTTCGCCTGCCGGTCGAACTCGTCGCCATGCTCCAGCGCGAAAAGCGCCGCCTCGGCGTTGAGCACACTCACGTTGTAGGGCGGGCGCACCTTGTCCACCTGGTCGATCAGCAACTGGGGCCCGAGCATGTAACCGAGGCGGATGCCGGCGAGGCCGAACTTGCTGAGCGTGCGCATCACGAGCACGTGCTCGTGTTTCGCCACGCGGTCGATGTAGCTGCGCGAGGCGAAGGGCTGGTAGGCCTCGTCGATCACCACCAGGCCCGGCGCGGCCTCGACGATGCGCTCCACGATGGCATCGTCGAAGAGGTTGGCCGTCGGGTTGTTGGGGTAGGCGATGTAGACGATGGCCGGCTGGTGCTCGGCCATCGCGGCCAGCATCGCGGCTTCGTCCAGCTCGAAATCGGCCCGCAGCGGCACGCCCACGAAGCGCAGGCCCTGCAGCTTGGCCGACATCTCGTACATCACGAAGCCCGGCAGCGGCGCGAGGATGCTCGCGCCCGGCACGTCGCAGGCCATCGCCAGCAGGCTGATCAGCTCGTCGGAGCCGTTGCCGAGCATGAGGCCGAAGCCCTCGGGCAGGCCCACGTGCTGCGCCAGGGCCGCACGCAGGTCATCGATGCGTGGCCCCGGGTAGCGGTTGATCGCCACCTCGGCCAAGCGCTCGCCCAACTGCGCGCGCAAGGCCGGCGGCAGGCGGAACGGGTTCTCCATCGCGTCGAGCTTGACCATGCCCGCGCTGGGCTGGATGGCGTAGCCGTGCATGGACTGGACGTCCTGCCGGATGAAGCGCGCGATGACGGATTCGAGCTTGGATGGCATGGGTTTGTCAGGAGGCGGCTTGAATTCAGCGCCCATTACATAAGATGTTGCCCGTCTCGTCTGACGGAGCCTCTGGTGGCCACCATCCCGACCCACGTGCATCTGCAACCCGCGCAACGCGAGTTTCTCGAGAAACAAGCCAAGCTGCGCGGCACCAACGTGTCTGCGGAAATGCGCGCGTCGGTTGATCTGTACCGCGCCGGCGTCGACTCGATGGCCGAACTGGAATTGCTGGACTTCGCCACACGCAAGGCGAAGGACGACATTGATGCCACCCTGGCCACGCTCGATGCCGGCCAACGCCGTGCAACCGCTTTTTTCGCACAGATCGAAGCGCTCAAGGCAGGAACCCCCACATGAGCCTGGTTGCCGAAATGCTCGACCGGCTGTCCGGCGTGTCCGCATTGCGCGAGAAGGTCGCCCAGCAAGACAAGGTGCTCGAAGGCATGCAGCGCATCCTGCTCGACCAGCAGCGTGAGCTGGCCGAGGTGAAGGGGACCTTGCGCGCGTTGGTCACGATGCAGCAGGCTTTGCCCAGGAAGTAGTCAGCGCTTGAGACCGCTGTTGAGTCTCATCTCGGCGGCTTGCGCGTGGGCCTGCAGTCCTTCGCCGTAGGCGAGCTCAGCGGCGATCACACCCAGTTTCTGCGCCCCGGCTTCGCTCACCTCGATGAGGCTGCTGCGCTTCTGGAAGTCGTACACACCCAGCGGCGACGAGAAGCGGGCGGTGCCCGAGGTCGGCAGCACGTGGTTCGGCCCGGCGCAGTAGTCGCCAAGGCTTTCGCTGGTGAAGGCTCCCAGGAAGATCGCACCCGCGTGCTTGAGCAGTGGCTCCCATTGGCCGGGCTCACGCGAGCTCACCTCCAGGTGCTCGGGCGCGATGCGGTTGCTGATGGCGCAGGCTTCTTCCATCGAGCGGGTCTGGATCAGCGCACCCCGGCCTTCGAGCGAGGCACGGATCACGTCGCGCCGCGGCATGCCCGGCAACAGGCGTTCGATCTCGGCTTTCACCTTGGCGATGTAGCCCGCATCGGGGCACAGCAGGATGCTCTGCGCCAGCTCGTCGTGCTCGGCCTGGCTGAAGAGGTCCATCGCCACCCAGTCGGGCGGCGTCGTGCCGTCGGCCAACACCAGGATCTCGCTCGGGCCGGCGATCATGTCGATGCCGACCTTGCCGAAGACGCGGCGCTTGGCACTCGCGACGTAGGCGTTGCCAGGGCCTGTGATCTTGTCGACGGCGGGCACGGTCGCCGTGCCGTAGGCCAAGGCACCGACAGCCTGCGCACCCCCGAGGGTGAAAGCACGGTCCACACCGGCGATCGCCGCCGCGGCCAGCACCATCGCATTGCGCTCGCCCTTCGGTGTGGGCACGACCATCACGATCTCGCCCACACCGGCCACCTTGGCCGGCACGGCGTTCATCAGCACGCTCGACGGATACGCCGCCTTGCCACCCGGCACGTAGATGCCCACGCGGTCGAGCGGCGTCACCTTCTGGCCCAGCAGCGTGCCGTCGGCATCGCGGTAGCTCCACGAGCGGCCGCAGGCCTCGAGCTGGCGCTGGTGGTAATCGCGCACCCGCGCGGCGGCGGCTTCGAGTGCATCGCGCTGCTTCGGCGTGATCGCCGACACCGCCGCCTGCAATTCATCGCGCGTGATCTCCAGCGCAGCCACCGACGGCGCCGCGAGCCCATCGAAACGCTGCGTGTATTCCAGCACCGCCGCGTCGCCGCGCTTTTGCACGTCGTCGAGGATCGCCGCCACCCGCTCCTCGATCGCATGGTCGGTCTCGGCCGACCAGTGCAGCACGCGCTGGAATTCGGCTTCGAAGTCGGCGGCGGTCGTGGCGAGCTGGCGGACGTTGACGCTCATGATGTGGTCTTACGCAGGAATGGCCGACGCAATCGCGTCGATGATCTGGCGGATGGGCTCGCGCTTGGTCTTGAGCGCGGCCTGGTTCACCACCAGGCGAGCGGAGATCTTCATGATCTCTTCCACCTCGACGAGGTGGTTGGCCTTGAGCGTGCTGCCGGTCGACACGAGGTCGACGATGGCGTCGGCTAGGCCGGTGAGCGGCGCGAGCTCCATCGAGCCGTAGAGCTTGATCACGTCGACGTGCACACCCTTGTCGGCGAAGAAGTCGCGGGCGCAGCTGGTGTACTTGGTCGCCACGCGCAGGCGCGAGCCCTGCTTCACGGCGGCGGCGTAGTCGAAGTCGTCGCGCGTGGCCACGCTCATGCGGCACTTGGCGATCTTCAGGTCAAGCGGCTGGTAGAGGCCCTGGCCACCGTGCTCCAGCAGCACGTCCTTGCCGGCCACGCCAATGTCGGCACCGCCGTACTGCACGTAGGTGGGCACGTCGGTCGCCCGCACCAGCACCACGCGCACATCGGGCTTGGTCGTGCCGATGATGAGCTTGCGGGATTTCTCCGGGTCTTCGAGCACCTCGATGCCGGCCGCTTTCAGCAGCGGCAGGGTTTCTTCAAAGATCCGTCCCTTGGAGAGCGCCAGAGTAATCATTTGATTCTTTGGATGTCCGCGCCGATGCCGCGCAGCTTGGTTTCCATCTGGTCGTAACCACGGTCCAGGTGGTAGATGCGGTCGACCGTCGTTTCGCCCTCGGCCACGAGGCCAGCGATCACGAGGCTCGCGGAGGCACGCAGGTCGGTCGCCATGACGATGGCGCCCGAGAGTTGCGGCACTCCGTGCACGATGGCCGTGTGGCCATCGACTTCGATCTTCGCGCCCAGGCGCACGAGTTCGTTCACGTGCATGTAGCGGTTCTCGAAGATGGTCTCGGTGATCTTGGCCGTGCCCTCGGCGATGCAGTCGAGCGCCATGAACTGCGCCTGCATGTCGGTCGGGAAGGCCGGGTACTCGCTGGTGCGAAAACCCACGGCGCGCAGGCGCTTGTCGTTCTTCACACGAATCCAGTCGGCGCCCGACTCGATGGTGGCGCCGGCCTCGCGCAGCTTGTCGATCACGGCGTCGAGGTGGTCGGCGCGGGCACGGCGCAGCGTGACATCACCCCCGGCAGCCGCCACGGCGCAGAGAAAGGTGCCGGCCTCGATGCGGTCGGGCACGATGCGGTGGGCCACACCGCCCAGGCGCTCCACGCCCTGGATGCGGATCTTGCTGGTGCCGTGGCCTTCGATCTTGGCGCCCATCTTGATGAGCATCTCGGCGAGATCCGGAATCTCGGGCTCCTGCGCCGCGTTCTCCAGCACCGTCTCGCCCTCGGCGAGCACGGCGGCCATCATCAGGTTTTCGGTGCCGGTGACGGTGACCATGTCGGTCGTGATGCGCGCACCCTTCAGACGCTTCGTCTTCGCATGGATGTAGCCGTGCTCGACGGTGATCTCGGCGCCCATCGCCTGCATGCCCTTGATGTGCTGGTCGACCGGGCGCGAGCCGATGGCGCAGCCGCCCGGCAGCGACACCTTCGCTTCGCCGAAGCGCGCGAGCAGCGGGCCCAGCACGAGGATCGACGCGCGCATCGTCTTGACCAGGTCGTAGGTCGCTTCGCGCGAGGTGACGTTCGAGGCGTTGATCGCCACGGTGTCGGGCTGCGACTCGCTGCGCTCGGCCTGCACGCCCATCATGCGCAAGAGCTTGAGCGTGGTGTTCACGTCCTGCAGGCGCGGCACGTTGGTCAGCGTCACCGGCTCGGCGGTGAGGAGCGTTGCGCAGAGCTCGGGCAGCGCGGCGTTTTTCGCGCCCGAGATCACCACCTCGCCCTGGAGGGGCCGGCCGCCTTTGATGAGGAGTTTGTCCATGTGGGGCTTTCAGCCGCCATGCCCACCCGGCTCACGAACCCGCTGGCGCAGGCCCGCCAGCCGCAGTGAACACTGCGGCAGGTTTCAATGGTGGTGGGTGGAAGCCGACGAGGCGTTGGAAGCCCACTCGGCCGGGGTCAGCGTCTTCATGGACAGCGCGTGGATTTGCTCGCGCATTCTATCGCCCAGGGCCTGGTAGACCCGCTGGTGGCGCATCACGCGGCTCTTGCCCTCGAATTCGGCCGACACGATGGTGGCGAAGAAATGGCGCCCGTCGCCCTCCACCTGCAGATGGTCGCAGGCGAGGCCTTGCGCGATGTAGCGCTCGACGTCGGCGGGGGTAGGGTCGGCCATAGGGGCTGGATTATCGCCGGGTCAGGAGCGGATCTTGTAGCCGATGCGCAGAAGGTGCAGGCAGAAGGCGCAAACCACCACCAGCGTCGTCCCCACAATGCCCAGGCTCAGCCAGGGCGACACGTCGCTCGTGCCGAAGAACCCGTGCCGGAAACCGTCGACCATGTAGAAAAACGGGTTCAGGTGGCTCACCCCTTGCCAGAAGGCGGGCAGCGACTTGATCGAATAGAACACGCCCGAGAGCATGGTCATGGGCATGACGATGAAGTTCTGGAAGGCGGCGATCTGGTCGAACTTCTCGGCCCACAGGCCTGCCACGAGCCCGAGCGCGCCCATCATCGCGGCGCCACAGAGCGTGAAGACGACGATCCACAGCGGGTTGGCGATCGGCGGCGGGGCGAACCACACGGTCACCAGCAGCACGCCCAGCCCTACCACCACGCCGCGGATGATGGACGCGCCCACGTAGGCCACGAACCACGCCCAATGGCTAAGCGGCGTGACCAGCAGGAACACGAGGTTGCCGGTGATCTTGCTCTGGATGAGCGAGGAGCTGCTGTTGGCGAACGCGTTCTGCAGCACGCTCATCATGACGAGGCCGGGGATCAGGAAGCTCGTGTAGCCCACCTCGCCGAACACCTGCACGCGCCCTTCGAGCACGTGGCCGAAGATGAGCAGGTACAGAACGGCGGTGAGCACGGGTGCCGCCACCGTCTGGAAGCTCACCTTGTAGAAGCGCAGCATCTCTTTGTAGAGCAGCGTGCGGGCGCCTTCGAGCACGATGTTCATACCGCCACCTTCACCTGGTCGACCGAGCGTGGCGCGCCCTGCATGATTTCGAGGAACACGTCTTCGAGGTCGGCGCGGCCGATCTCCAGGTCTTCGGGCTGGCAGCCGTTCGCTCGCAGAATCTGCAGCACCCGCTCGACCTCGGCCGTGTCGTGTGCGGTCACCTGCACGATGCGGCCGGTCACGCGCGCGTGGGACGCGAGCTCGGCCGGCAGCGCCTGGTCCATCTTGAAACGCATCATCGTGCTGGCGGTGCCCGCGAGCAGCGCCGACGTGCGGTCGAGTGCCACCACGCGGCCGAGCTTCAGCATCGCGATGCGGCCACACAGCGCCTCGGCTTCTTCGAGGTAGTGGGTGGTGAGCAGCACAGTGTGCCCGGCCTTGTTGAGCTTGGCGACGAAGTGCCACAGCGTCTGGCGCAATTCCACATCCACGCCCGCGGTGGGCTCGTCGAGCACGATCACCGGCGGCCGGTGCACCAGGGCCTGCGCGACCAGCACGCGCCGCTTCATGCCGCCCGAGAGCTGGCGCATGTTGGCGTCGGCCTTGTCGGCCAGGCCCAGGCCCTGCAGCAGCTCGTCGATCCAGGCGCCGTTGTTCTTGACGCCGAAGTAGCCGCTCTGGATGCGCAGCGTCTCGCGCACGCTGAAGAAGGGGTCGAACACCAGCTCCTGCGGCACGATGCCGAGCGCCTTGCGCGCGGCGGCGAAGTCGTTCACCACGTCGTGGCCCAGCACCGAGACGCTGCCGCCACTGGCCCGCGTGAGCCCGGCGAGGATGCTGATGAGGGTGGTCTTGCCCGCACCGTTCGGCCCGAGCAGGCCGAAGAACTCGCCCGGTTCGATGTTGAAGCTCACGCCATCGAGGGCCTTGAGCTCCCGCCCGGCGGTGCGGTAGACCTTGCTGACGTTCTGGAACGAGACGGCGGAAGAGGCAGTGGACATGAGGGCGCGGATTGTAGGCAGCCCGCTCTTTTCTCGCTGGCGGCGGCCCACTCGCGCCCCGCGCGGTGCTAGATTCCCCGGCACACCGCAAAGAGGCTTTCCCGAGACATGGCCCCACCCCCGAAGAAACCGCGGCGCACCGCCGAGCGCATCCTCGAAGTGACGCTGGAGCTGTTCAACCGCTTCGGCGAGCCCAACGTCTCCACCACGCTCATCTCGGCCGAGCTGAACATCAGCCCCGGTAACCTCTACTACCACTACCCCGCCAAAGACGAGCTGATCAACGCGCTCTTCGGCCGCTACGAAGAAGCGCTCACGCAGCTGCTGCACGCCGCCGACGACGTGCGCAACGTGGAAGACGCCTGGCTCTTCTTCCACATGCTCTTCGAGTTGATCTGGCGCTACCGCTTTCTCTACCGCGACCTCAACGATCTCCTGAGCAAGAACCGCAAGCTGGAAACGCATTTCCAGGCGGTGCTCAAGAACAAGACCCACGCCGTGAAGGCCGTGCTCGACGGCCTCTCGCGCGGCAACGCCATCAAGCTCGACAGCCGCGCCGCCGACCCCACCGCCACCGCGATGGTGGTCGTGCTCACCTACTGGCTCTCTTACGAGTACGTGCGTGACCCGCGCCACGCGCTCGAACCCGACAGCGCCGGCCCCGCGCTCCTGCGCGGCGCCTTCCACGTGCTCAGCCTCTTGATGCCTTACCTCGAACCCGGCCAGCGCGAGCACCTGCTCGGCCTGGTGGGCCCTTATCAAAAGCCCTGACAGGAGACGCCTCATGGCCAAGTGGACCGCCTTCCCCTACGACGCTGCCGAGTACACCTACGACGCCGCCACGCTGAAGAAGAAGTGGGCCCGCCTGCACGCGGGCGACGCCGAGCCGCTGCCGAAGGACGACAAGGTGCTCGCCGCCTGGGCGCTCTACCACGCGGGCGAGTTCCAGAAGGCCGTCGAGGCCGGGCTCAAGGCGGGCGGCGCCGGCATCACCGTCGCCAACAAGGCGCAGTGCATCTACGCCAACTACCTGGAGAAGAGCGAAAAGAACAAGCTCGCGCTCTTCCTCGAAGCGGCCGAGCGCGCCGAAGCGCAGATGGCCGAAGACCCGAAGAACGCCAACGCCTTCTACCTCGCCGCCTACGCCATCGGCCGCTACAGCCAGGGCATCAGCGTCGCCAAGGCGCTCACGCAAGGCCTGGGCGCCAAGGTCAAGAACGCGCTCGAAACCGCGATCAAGCTGCAACCCAAGCATGCCGACGCCCACATCGCGCTTGGCACCTTCCACGCCGAGGTGATCGACAAGGTGGGCTCGCTGCTCGCGCGCACCCAGGGCGCGAGCAAGGACGCCGGCCTCAGCGCCTTCAAGACCGCGCTCAAGCTCAACCCGGCCTCGGCCATCGCCCGCGTGGAATACGCCAACGGCCTCGTGATGCTCGACGGCGACAAGAAGATGAAGGAAGCCGAGAAGCTCTACGCCGAGGCCGCCGAATGCGAGCCGCTCGATGCGATGGAACGTCTCGACGTCGAGATGGCCAAGGCAGAACTCGAAGACTAGTCATGTCGGCCGCTCGTCCGGCGAGTACGCCGGGCGATCCCCCGAGGGAATAAGCGGGCCGGCTTGGAAGCGGCCCGGCGCTCGGCCCGCTCCCGCGTCCCATGACCTGCCCGCCCCCTGAGGCCGGCGGGTTTTCTTTTGCTCACTTGCAAATAAGAACCATTCGCATTTAAAGTTCGAGCCTCGCATCCGCCAGCCCCGCGCCAGCCGTGCTCTTCACGACACCGACTGACCGGAGCCCCCGATGTGCCAGACCCCCGACCCGGGCCTCGACGCCCTGGTGCTGCAGGCCGCTGCCGCCACCGGCGCCACCGTGCTGTCCTTGCCCGCGGGCGCCGCCAAGACCGGCTCGCGCCGTCGCCGCCTGTGGGAGCTCGACGCCCACGCGCACTGCCCCGTCATCGGCGTGTGCCTGCCGCTGCCGGCGCTGCGCCGCATCGTCGGCAAGGTGCTCTCAGGCGTTGCCCTCGCCGACGACTACGAGCTGCATTGCGGCGTGATCGCCGAATGCCGCCGCCGCACGCCGATGGCCGAAGCGGTGCAACGCGAGCTCGACCGCCGCTGCCTGCTCGCGCTGCGCCAGGCCGCGCTTGCCAAGACCACCGAAGGCCTCGCCGCCTGGTGGCAGGCCGCCTCGGCCGGGCAAGACCTGGCCGGCGCCTTCTGGGCCACGCTCACCCACCCGCGCTGCACGCCCGAACTCGAACACCGCGTGCTCGGCGACGTGCACATGCTCCAGCACCAGGTCGGCGTGGCGCGCCGGGTCGACCTGAAGCATTTCGAAGAAGTGATGCACGAGAACGGCGTGCTCGGCCGGGAACTCGCCGCCGCGCAGCAACGCAACACGCGCCAGGCCGACGAGCACCGCCAGCGCCATGACGCGCAGCAGTCGCAGATCGTGCAGCTGCGCGCGCAGCTCATCGGCCGCGACACGCTGATCGCCTCGCTGCGCCACGACCTGCAGACGCTCGAAGACGCCGTGCCCGGCCTCAAGACTCGGCAGGCGCTGGTGCAGGACAACGAGCGCCTGCTGCGCCGCCTGCACGACACCGAGCGCTCGCTGATGCAGGCCCAGCACGAGCTCGAGCGCGCCCGTGCCCGCGCCGATGAACTCACGCTCGCGCTGCAACGCCTGCCGCAGGCCGAAACGCCGGCCACACCCGCCGCGTGGCCCGACCCGACCGCGCTCGCCGACCGCGCCGTGCTGTGCGTCGGCGGCCGCCCCGCGAGCGTGCCCGTCTATCGCCACCTGGTCGAGCGCACCGGCGGCCGCTTCCTGCACCACGACGGCGGCGAAGAAGACAACCCCGCCCAGCTCGACGCCACGCTCGCCGCCGCCGACCTCGTGATCTGCCAGACCGGCTGCATCAGCCACGACGCGTACTGGCGCGTGAAGGACCACTGCAAGCGCACCGGCAAACGCTGCGTCTTCGTCGAGACGCCGAGCACGGCCGGCCTCAAGCGTGCGCTGCGCTCGCTGGTGCCGGTGGTCGAGTCGCCACCCGCCTGATGGCCTGACCCATTTTTTGTCCACTGAAGAAAAGCCTCTCCATGAACACCAAGAACCACCCGGGGGATTCCCACCGGCTGGCCGCCATCGCCCTGGGTGCGATGGCGGCCCTTTCGTCACTGGCCGCGCACGCGCAACCAGCCGAACAAGCGCCCGCGCCGGCCCCCGCTACCAGCGCACCGGAGGTCATCACCCTGCCCACCGTGCGCGTGAAAGCCACCGCCGAGCAGGAAAACCCGACCGGCCCGGTGAGCGGCTACAAGGCGCGCCGCGCCACCACCGCCACCAAGACCGACACGCCGCTGAAGGACACGCCGCTGTCCGTCACCGTCCTCACGCGTGACCTCATCGTCGACCAGGGCGCCACCAACGTGCAAGACGCCCTCAACTACGCCGCCGGCGTGCGCCCCGATGCCTACGGCCTCGACTCGCGCACCGACTCCATCCGCGTGCGCGGCGGCTACCCCGACGAATACCTCGACGGCCTGCGCAAGAACTTCGACTGGTACACCAGCAACGCGCGCACCGAGCCTTTCACGCTCGAGCGCATCGAGCTGCTGCGCGGCCCCGCGGCCATGCTCTACGGGCAAGGCACGGTGGGCGGCGTGGTCAACATGGTCAGCAAACGCCCGCAGGCCGAAGCGCAAGGCGAGATCGGCGTGCAACTCGGCAGCTGGAACCGCAAGCAGGTGCAGGCCGACGTCACGGGCCCGCTCACCGCAAGCGGCGAGTGGCTCTACCGCGTGATCGCCGTCGGCCGCGAGGCTGACACGCAGGTCGACCACGTGCGCGACGACCGCCGCCTCTTCGCGCCCAGCATCACCTGGAAGCCGAGCGCCGCCACCGCCCTCACCCTGCAGGCGCTCTCGCAACGCGACCGCACCGGCTCCACCTCGCAGTTCTTCCCCTGGGCCGGCACCCTCGCGCCGAACCCCAACGGGCCGATTCCGACGAATCGCTTCATCGGCGACCCCGGCTGGGACCGCTACAACACCGACCGCGACTTCCTCGGCTACCTCTTCGAGCACAAGTTCAGCGAGACGCTCGCGCTGCGCCAGAACCTGCGCTACACGAAGACCGACGTCGACTACCGCTCGCTCTACGGCGACTCGTTCAGCACCCCAGGCGGCTGGAATGCCGACCCGATCAACCAGCGCCTGCTCGGCCGCTACGCCTACGGCAACCTCAACCGCACCAAGCTCTTCACCGTCGACCAGAACCTGCTCGCCAAGTTCGACACCGGCTCCGTGCAGCACGAGCTGCTCGCCGGCCTCGACCTCGCCCGCTACCGCAAACGCAGTGCGAGCGCTTTCGAAGACTCGTCGACGGTGCCGCTGATCGACGTCTACAACCCGGTGTACCCGGCCTACACGCCTCCGGCCTTCGGCCCCGAGGCGAAGTCGACCCAGGCGCAGGTCGGCCTCTACCTGCAAGACCAGCTGCGCTTCGCCCGCGACTGGCTCGTCACCCTCGGCCTGCGCCATGACCGCGCGCGCAACCAGACCGAGGGGGCGGCCACCGAGCGCCACCAGGCCACGACCAAGCGCGTGGGCCTGCTGTACTCGGCGCCGATGGGTGTGTCGCCCTACGTGAGCTACAGCGAATCGTTCACACCGCAGGCCAACCGGGGATCGGTGAGCTTCAAGCCCCTCACGGGCAAGCAGTGGGAAGTGGGCGTGAAGGTCGAGCCCACCAATCACCTGAAGCTCAACGTCGTCGCTTTCGATGTGCGCGAAGTCAACCAGATCGAAGAGCCCACGCCTGGCACGTTCAACCAGCTCGGCGAGACGCAAGCGAGCGGCTTCGAACTCGACCTGACCGCCGCCCTGTCGCGCAGCGTCGACCTGATCGGCAGCTACACCTACACCGACCTCGACGTGAAGCTCGAGCAGATGCCACGCCACCAGTCCTCGGTGTGGGGCAAGTGGAAGCTGGCCTCGCTGGGCATGCAGGGCCTCTCGCTGGGCGCTGGTGTTCGCTACCTGTCGGACTACCGCGATGGCGGCGCCCCCACCGTGCCGTCGCTCGCCCTCGTCGACGCCATGATCGCGTGGGAACACACCCACTGGCGGGCCGCGCTCAACGTCAGCAACCTCACCGACAAGGTCTACTGGGCCAGCTGCGGCTCGCGCGGCGACTGCTGGGCCGGTGCACGCCGCAACGTGGTGGGCACCGTGAGCTACCGCTGGTGAGCGTGACCATGCGGCCACTGCTCGTCACCCTCCACCGCTGGTTCGGCCTCGCCACCGCGGCCTTCCTTTTCATCGCCGGGGCCACCGGCGCCGTGATCTCGTGGGACCACGAACTCGACGCCTGGCTCAACCCGCAGCTCTACGAGGCGCGCAGCACGAGCGGCACGCCCTTGGCACCGCTCGAACTCGCACGCCGCGTGGAAGCGGCCGACCCGCGCGTGCGGGTGAGCTTCATGCCGCTTTCCATCGAGCCCGGCCACGCGTTCGTGGCGTCTGTGCAGCCGCGCGTGAACCCCGCCACCGGCAAGCTCTTCGAGCCCGGCTACAACCAGGTCGCGCTCGACCCGGTGACGGGCGAGGTGCAGGGCCGGCGCGAGTGGGGCAAGGTGTCGCTCACCCGCGAGAACCTGCTCCCGTTTCTCTACAAGCTGCACTACAGCCTGCACATTCCCGACGGCTTCGGCGTCGAGCTGGGCATCCTCTTCATGGGCATCGTCGCCATCGTGTGGGTGATCGACACACTGGTGGCGCTGTGGATCTCGTTCCCCAACTGGCGCGCCTGGCGGCGCTCGTTCGCGTTTCGCCTCCGGGGCGGCGGCCACAAGCTCACGTTCGACCTGCACCGCTCGGGCGGCATGTGGGTCTATGGGCTGGTGCTGATGCTGGCCATCACCTCGGTGGGCATGAACCTCGGCAACCAGGTGATGCGGCCGGTGGTGTCGTGGTTCTCCACGCTCACGCCTTCGCCGTTTGCCAGTCGCACGCCGGCGCCGCCCGATCAGCCCATCGTGCCGGTGGTGGCGATCCCGCAGGTGATCGAGCAGGCGCGCGCCGAAGCGCAACGGCGGGGCTGGCAGGCGCCGGCCGGTGGGGTGTTCGTCTCGGCCGATTTCGGCATCGTCGGCGTCGGCTTCTACGAAGGTGACAACAGCCACGGCGACGGTGGCCTCGGCAACCCCTGGCTCTACTACGACGCGCGCAGCGGCGCCTACGCCGGCGACAACGTGCCCGGCACCGGCACGGCCGGCGACATCTTCATGCAGAGCCTCTTCCCGCTGCACTCGGGCCGCATCCTCGGGGTGACGGGGCGTGCATTGATGTCGTTCATGGGGGTCGTGATCGCCACGCTCAGCGTGACGGGCGTGCTGATCTGGGCGCGCAAGCGCAAGGCACGCGCTCGCGCGAGCGCACCGGCGCTTCAGCCACGCCCGGCGCCGGCCATGTAGCGCGCGGCCTGCGACAGGTCAGCCAGCCACTCGCGGTAGGCCTCGTCGCGCTGCGCCGGGTCGCCGCGCAGCAGCGCCGAGGGGTGCACCGTCACCAGCACCGGAAGCGAGTGCTGGCCGGTGAGCCAGGTGCCGCGTGCTTTCAGCACCGGCACCGCGTGGCCGATCAGCGAGCGGGTGGCGGTGGCGCCGAGCGCGATCAGCGCCTGCGGTTTCACCTGCTCGATCTCGCTTTCCAGCCAGTGCAGGCAGGCCTCGGCCTCGCGCTGCGTGGGCGTCTTGTGGATGCGCCGCTGGCCGCGCAGCTCGTACTTGAAGTGCTTCACCGCGTTGGTGACGTAGAGCTGGGTGCGGTCCCAGCCGAGGTCTTCGAGGGCCTTGTCGAAGAGGTGCCCCGCCGGGCCGACGAAGGGCCGGCCTTGCAGGTCTTCCTTGTCGCCCGGCTGCTCGCCCACCACCATCAGCCGCGCCGTCACCGGCCCTTCGCCGAACACCGACTGCGTGGCGTGCTCGCCGATCGGGCACTCGCGGCAACGGTCGGTCGCCATGCGCAGCGCGGCGAGCGCTTTCTGCGGGTCGTTCGGCAAGGGTTTCGATGCAGCGCTGCGGCTCACGGGTTCCTCCATCGCCAGCAAGGCGATGCGCCGCTTCGGCACGGTGGCCGGCGCATCGACCATGCGACCGGTGCGCGGCAAGGCATGTGCCGTGAGCTCCGAGATCAGCTCGGCCTCGGGCAGGTTGCGCCAGTAGCGGCGCGGCATCTCCTTGCGCATCTGGTCGAGCTTCAGGCGCGCGGGGTTGAAGATGTGGCGGTAATAGGTGAGCCACAGCGCCTCGCCCGCATCGGACGAAGGCGCATCGCTGCGCGCCGCGCCGGGGCCGAAGGTGAGCGAGCTGCCATCCCACCGCACGCTGCGCCTGGGCGTGAGGATGGCCCAGCGCATGTGGGTGAAGCGGCGCATGAAGAAGGGCGCGTTGGCTTCGACGATGTGGTGCTCGGGCTCGAACCACGCCACGTGCAGCGGCTCGGGCAAGCCGTCGTGCACGGGGCGGAAGCGCACGAAGGCGCGCATCTTGTGGAGGTCGCGCCCGACGGCCTTGGCCATCGCCTGCGCGCGCAGCCGGTCGGCGTCGAGCGGGTCGTGGCGCAGCGCGGGCTCGTGCTGCAGGCGCCACAAGAGCCGGTACATCAAGGCGAAGCGCGAAGGGTCGCGGTGCAGGCGCACGCGCTCGCACAGGTCGACGAAGGCGGCAGGCACGGTGGTGGTGGCTTCTGCAGAGCCGGCCCATGCGTCAACCGAAGGAGTGTCGAAGAGATCGGCCTCGGTGCCGGTCGACCAGCTGGCCTCTTCCGGCGGCACGCCCTGCGCGATCAGTCGTCGCGCCGCAGCGCGAAAGCCATCCCAATCGATCTCGCCTTCGAGGGCGATGCGGACTGTCGACATGGCGGCCTCGTGGTCACGCAAACAACGCGGCCTGCACCTGCACGGGCGCCGGCTTCAAGGCCGCCGCCACCTGCGCATCGTCGATCACGCGCGGCTTGTGGTCAGGCAAGAGCAGGAAGGGCAAGGCCTTGCCCAGCGGCACGCTCAGGCGCTTCAGGTCGTCGCTGCGCAGCCGGCGCACGCGGCGCGCAGCCAGCACCCGTTCGACCGCCTTGGCACCGAGCCCCGGCACGCGCAGCAGCAGCTCGCGCGGAGCACGGTTGAGGTCGACCGGAAAACGCTCGCGATGCGCCAGCGCCCAGGCGAGCTTCGGGTCCACATCGAGCCGCAAGAGGCCGTCGTCGGACGCGACGATCTCCTCGTGCCCGAAGCCATAGAAGCGCATCAGCCAGTCGGCCTGGTAGAGCCGGTGCTCGCGCACCAGCGGCGGCGGCTTCAGCGGCAGCGACGAGGCGGCATCGGGGATCGGGCTGAACGCCGAGTAGTACACGCGCCGCAGGCGATACGACCCATAGAGCTGCGCGCTGGTGGCGAGGATGGCGCGGTCGTCGGCCGCATCGGCGCCCACGATCATCTGCGTGCTCTGGCCGGCCGGCGCAAAACGCTCGGCCTTCGCGCGTTTCGGCCGGCTCTTCGGCATCGACACCACGGCTTCGTCGCCTTTGGCGGCCTCTTTCGCGTCGTCGATGTGCACCCGCAGCCGGGCCATCGAGCGTTTGATCGCCGGGGCGTCTTTTTCGGGCGCGAGCGTGGCAAGGCCCGTCTCGGTGGGCAGCTCGATGTTGATGCTCAGCCGGTCGGCATAACGCCCGGCGCGGGCGAGCAGCTCGGGCGCCGCATCGGGGATCGTCTTCAGGTGGATGTAGCCGCGAAAGTCATGCTCTTCGCGCAGCACGCGCGCCACCTCGACCACCTGCTCCATCGTGTAGTCGGGGCTCTGGATGATCCCGGAGCTGAGGAAGAGGCCCTCGATGCAGTTGCGGCGGTAGAAGTCGAGCGTGAGCTGCACCACTTCGTCGACGCTGAAACGTGCGCGCGGCACGTTGCTCGTGACGCGGTTGACGCAATAGAGGCAGTCGTACTGGCAGAAGTTGGTGAGCAGGATCTTCAGCAGCGAGATGCAGCGCCCGTCGGGCGCGTAGCTGTGGCAGATGCCCATGCCCTCGGTGGAGCCGAGGCCACGCCCACCCAGCGAATCTCGCCGCTCGGTGCCACTGGAGGCACACGAGGCGTCGTACTTGGCGGCGTCGGCAAGGATGGCGAGCTTCCCTTGGATGTTCACTGTACAAATATACAGTGATCCACCCTTGGCGCCGGCTGAATGCCGCTCAGGGCGCTATGGCTTTTCTCACGGCATGCTCCCACTGCGCCATGCGCTCCTGCGCCCGTTCGCGCGGCAACGTGGGGCGGAAGGTGCGGTCGACCTGCCACTGCGCCGAGAGTTCGTCGAGGTTCTTGTAGACCCCGCACGAGAGCCCGGCGAGGTAGGCCGCGCCGAGCGCGGTGGTCTCGATCACCTTGGGCCGCACCACCGGAATGCCCAGCAGGTCGGCCTGGATCTGCATCAGCAGGTTGTTGACGCACGCCCCGCCATCCACCCGCAGCTCGGCCACCGGCGAGCCCCCGGCGGCGACGGCGTCGCGGCTCATCGCCTGCAGCAGTGCGGCGCTCTGGAAGGCGATGCTCTCCAGCGCGGCGCGCGCGATGTGCGCCACCGTCGTGCCGCGTGTGAGGCCGACGATCGCACCGCGGGCATCGGCGTTCCAGTACGGCGCGCCCAGGCCGGTGAAGGCCGGCACGAAGATCACGCCACCGCTGTCGGGCACGCTCTCGGCGAGCTGCTGCACCTCGCCGCTGGCCTTGATGGCATGCAGCCCGTCGCGCAGCCACTGCACCACCGCGCCGCCGATGAAGACGCTGCCTTCGAGCGCGAACTCGGGCGTGGCGGTGGGTTGGGCCGCGCTCGTGGTCACGAGCCCGTTGGCCGAGAGCTGGAAGTTGCTGCCGGTGTGCATCAGCATGAAGCAGCCGGTGCCGTAGGTGTTCTTCGCGAGGCCGGGCTTGAAGCAGGCCTGGCCGAAGAGCGCGCTCTGCTGGTCGCCGGCCACGCCGCCGATGGGCAGCGCGGTGCCGAGGATGTCGGCTTTGGTGTGGCCGAACACGTGCGACGACGGGTGCACCGACGGCAGCATCTCGCGCGGCACGCCGAGGATGCCGAGCAGCTCGTCGTCCCAGGTGTTGGTGTTGACGTTGAGCAGCAGCGTGCGCGCGGCGTTGCTCACGTCGGTGACGTGGACCTGGCCGCCGGTGAGCTGCCACATGAGCCAGGTGTCGATGGTGCCGAAGGCGAGCTCGCCCTTTTGCGCGGCCTCACGCGCGCCGGGCACGTGGTCGAGGATCCATTTGAGCTTGGTGCCGGAGAAGTAGGCGTCGAGGATGAGGCCGGTCTTCTGCTGGAAGGTCTTTTCCTTGCCTTGCTGGCGCAGCTCGGCGCAGGTTGGCTCGGCGCGGCGGTCTTGCCAGACGATGGCGTTGTAGACGGGTTCGCCGGTTGTCTTGTTCCAGACGACCGTGGTTTCGCGTTGGTTGGTGATGCCGATGCTGGCGATGTCTTTGGCTTGCAGCTTGGCTTTTTGGAGGACTTCTCTGGCGGTGGCCAGCTGGGTTTCCCAGATTTCCTTGGGGTCGTGTTCGACCCAGCCTGGCTGGGGGTAGATCTGGCGGAACTCGCGCTGGGCCATCGCGACGATGTGGCCGTCTTGGTCGAAGACGATGCTGCGGGAGCTGGAGGTGCCTTGGTCTAGGGCTAGGAGGTAGGTCATTTGGTTTCCTCACTGCGTGGCGGCATGCCGGGTCTCGCCCCGGCGGGCGAGTTACTTCTTTTGCTTCGCCAAAAGAAGTAACCAAGAAAAGGCGACCCGACGGTGGCGGTCCGGCCGAAGGCCGGACTGCTCTGCGGTGCTCGGGTTTGAGGGGCCGCGCCGAACTCACTTCGCGGCCTTTGGCCGCTACGTTCAAACAGGCGGCGCGAAGTCAGTTGTTGATGCGCGCTGGCGCGCGCGCCCCTCAAGCCCTGCGCTCCTCGACGCCACCCACGGGACGCGGTGCGATACGGCTCGCTTCGCATCGCCTTACTCCCCTCCCATACCGTTCGGGCTGAGCTTGTCGAAGCCAGCGCGTGGCACGGGCCCTTCGACAAGCTCAGGGCGAACGGAAAGGATGATCCAGCACGAGGCGAAGCGGGCGAGGGTATCCCGGGACCCTTGAGAGCCGTCGAGCAGCGCAGGGCTTTGGGGCTGCGCGCGTCAGCGCGCTTCGTGAACTGACTTCGCGCCGCCTGTTTGAACGTAGCGAGCGCAGCTCGCGAAGTGAGTTCGGCGCGAGCCCCAAAGTCCGAGCAGCGCAGAGCAGTCGGCCCTAGGCCGACCGGCGAACGGGGGGCCCTTTCTTTTGCCTTCTTTTCTTTGGGCAAGCAAAGCTCGCGAAGCGGGGATCTGCTCACTTTGCGAAGCAAAGTTATGCAGATACCAAAAGAAGGTCGCCCGCCGGGGCGAAATCCCGGCAACCCGCCACGCAGTGAAAAACTCAAGAAGCCACTTCGCACTGCACACCAGCCTCAGCCAAGAGCGAAGGAAACGGCTCCGGCGGCGCCTCATCCGTGAACAACATATCGACCTCGTCGAGCCCAGCAAGCTTCACCATCGCCGGCCGATTGAACTTCGAATGGTCCGCCGCCAGCCACACCTGCCGAGAGTGCTCGATGATCGCCCGCGCCACCTTCACCTCGCGATAGTCGAAATCGCGCAAGGTCCCGTCATCCTCGATGCCCGAGATCCCGATCAACCCGATGTCCACCTTGAACTGCGAGATGAAGTCGACGGTCACCTCCCCCACGATCCCGCGATCCCGCGACCGCACCACCCCACCCGCCACGATCACCTCGCACGCCGGGTTGTCCGACAGGATCGCCGCCACATTGAGGTTGTTGGTGATGACCCGCAAGCCCTTGTGATGCAAGAGCTCGCGCGCAATCGCCTCCGTCGTCGTCCCGATGTTGATGATCAACGAGCACCCCTCCGGCACGGCGGCGGCCACCGCCCGCGCAATGCGCTGCTTCGACTGCTCGTTGAGCTGCTGCCGTTGCCGATAGGCGATGTTTTCCGTCGTCGAGGTCGGCAATCGCACACCGCCGTGGAAGCGCGCCAGCAGCCCGGCCGCCGCCAGTTGCTTCACGTCGCGCCGCACGGTCTGCAGGGTCACGCCGAACTGTTCGGCCAAGGCTTCCACGGAGACAGCACCGCGGTTGCGCACCTCCTGGATCAGGAGCGCTTGTCGGGGGTTGGGGGTCATGCGAAGCGGAATGAGGCCAAGTCTGGGGCGCGAGCGTAGCGGCACCCGCGGGGTTTCGAGTGGGTGGATGTCCGGTCTTGCGTTGCGTTCGTTTGTCCGCTAAAAAGAAAAAAGAGGAAAACAAACGAACACAAACCGAAAACGCCTGTGCGATAGTCCGCGTCTCCCTGAAGGCCGCGCGGCTTTGAATGCACTTCACGACGCAAACGGTCACCTTTTCTGATCGAACGGAGACAGCCGCTTGAACCATCCTGACCCGGGCGCGACCGCACTGGCCGCGCCCGCTGCCCCGCCCTCCGCCCCGCGCGACTGCGATGTGCTCATCGTGGGCGGCGGCATCAACGGGGCCGGCATCGCACGCGACCTCGCGGGGCGCGGGCTGTCGGTGGTGCTGTGCGAGAAAGACGACCTCGCGGCGCACACCTCGTCGTCGTCGACCAAGCTCATCCACGGCGGGCTGCGCTACCTCGAGTACTACGAGTTCTCGCTGGTGCGCAAGGCGCTCGCCGAGCGCGAGGTGCTGCTGAAGAGCGCCCCGCACATCATGTGGCCGCTGCGCTTCGTGATGCCGCACGACCCGTCGATGCGGCCCTCGCTGATGATCCGCGCCGGGCTCTTCCTCTACGACCACCTCGCGCGCCGCGAGGTGCTGCCCGGCTCGGAGACGGTCGACATGCGCCGGCACAAGGTCGGCGCGCCGCTGAAGGCGCAGTTCAGGAAGGGCTACGTCTATTCCGACGGCTGGGTCGACGATGCACGGCTGGTGGTGCTCAACGCCATCGACGCCGCCGCCCACGGCGCGACGGTGCTCACCGGCTGGCGCTGCACCGACGCACGCCGCGAAGCCAAGGGCTGGCAGCTCACCCTGGCCGACGCCTCGGGCGCCACCCAGCAGTGGAAGGCCAAGGCGCTCGTCAACGCCGCCGGCCCGTGGGCCGCGCAGTTCCTCCACGAGCACGCGCACCTGAAAGACACGAAATCGCTGCGCCTCGTGAAGGGCAGCCACATCGTGGTGAAGAAGCTCTTCGAGCACGACCACGCCTACATCTTCCAGAACCCCGATCGCCGCATCATCTTCGCCATCCCCTACGAGGGCGAGTTCACGCTGATCGGCACCACCGACGTCGAAAGCGACAGCCCCATCGGCAAGGCGCAGATCGACGACAGCGAGATCGCCTACCTGTGCGAGCAGGCCAGCCGCTATTTCGAGAAGCCCATCGTGCCGGCCGACGTGGTGTGGACGTATGCCGGCGTGCGCCCGCTGCTCGGCGACGAGCGCAGCGATGCCTCGGCCGTGACGCGCGACTACATGCTCGACTACGACAGCCACGGCGCGCCACTGCTCACCGTGTGGGGCGGCAAGATCACCACCTTCCGCAAGCTGGCCGAAGAAGCCGCCGACGGCCTGTGCAAACGCCTGCACAACCGCCAGCCCGCGTGGACGGCCAAGGCCTACCTGCCCGGCGGTGACTTGAGCGCCTGGATCGGCCCGCCGCAGCGCCCCGACACCGACTTCGAGCGCTTCGATGCCGCCCTCGCCGAGCGCCACCCGCAATGGCCCGCTGCCACCCGCCGCCGCCTCGCGCGCTGCTACGGCTCGCGCATCGAGATGGTGGCCGGCGCCGCCGGTCTCGGCGAAGAGATCGCCCCCGGCCTGCACGAGGCCGAGCTCGTCTACCTGCACGAGCACGAATGGGCGCGCAGTGCCGACGACGTGCTGTGGCGCCGCACCAAGCTCGGCCTGCACATGACCGACGCGCAACGCCAGAGCGTCGCCCGCTGGTGGGCGGCGCGCTGGCCGACTGAAACGATGAACACCGGAGACAACGTGAGGACGACGCAATGGAGTTGACCCTGGAGCGGGTCGACAAGATCGTGGGCCCCGAGACCCACCTCTACCCGCTGGACCTGACGCTCGCACCGCGCGCAGTCACCGTGCTGCTCGGCGCCACGCAAGCGGGCAAGACCACGCTGATGCGTCTGATGGCCGGGCTCGATGCGCCCAGCCACGGCCTGGTGCGGGTCGACGGGCACGACGTGACCGGCATGCCGGTGCGCGAGCGCAACGTTGCGATGGTCTACCAGCAGTTCATCAACTACCCGTCGATGACGGTGTTCGACAACATCGCCTCGCCGCTCAAACTGCGCGGCGAGAAAAGCATCGCCGAGCGCGTGCAGGCGCTGGCCGCCAAGCTGCACATCGAGCCCTTCCTCAAGCGCCTGCCGGCCGAGCTTTCCGGCGGCCAGCAGCAGCGTGTGGCCCTGGCCCGCGCGCTTGCGAAGAACGCGCCGCTGATGCTGCTCGACGAGCCGCTGGTGAACCTCGACTACAAGCTGCGCGAAGAGCTGCGCGACGAGCTCACGCAGCTCTTTGCCGCCGGTGACTCGACGGTCGTCTACGCCACCACCGAGCCCACCGAAGCGCTGCTGCTCGGCGGCTACACGGCGGTGATGGACGCGGGCGAACTGCTGCAGTACGGGCCGACGGCCGAGGTGTTCCACAAGCCGAAGTCCATCCGCGTGGCGCGGGCCTTCAGCGACCCGCCGATGAACCTGATCGCCTCCACCTCCGTTCGCCCTGAGCTTGTCGAAGGGCTTCGACAAGCTCAGCCCGAACGGGTGGGTGGCGCAGGCCCCGTCACCATCGGCGTGCGCGCCAGCGCCCTGCGCGTGCAGCAACGCCCCGGCGACGTGGCCCTGCCCGGCAAGGTGGAGCTGGCCGAGATCTCCGGCTCCGACACCTTCGTGCACGTGGAGACGGTCGTCGGCGAACTGGTCGCACAGCTGACCGGCGTGCACTTCTTCGAACTCGGCTCGAACATCACGCTGTACCTGCACCCGGCGCAGGTCTATGTGTTCGATGCCACCGGCGCCCTGCTCGTCGCACCGTCCCGGGGGATGACCTGATGGCCAAGATCGATCTCGACCTCGCGCACTCGTACCGCCCGAATCCCCAGAAGGATGAGGACTACGCGCTGCTGCCCTTGAAGATGAGCTTCCGCGATGGCGGCGCCTATGCGTTGCTCGGCCCCTCGGGCTGCGGCAAGACCACGCTGCTCAACATCATCTCGGGCCTCGTCACGCCCTCGCAGGGCACGGTGAAGTTCAACGGCACCGACGTGACGAGGCAGACGCCGCAGCAGCGCAACATCGCCCAGGTGTTCCAGTTCCCCGTCATCTACGACACGATGACGGTGGCCGAGAACCTGGCCTTCCCGCTGAAGAACCGCGGCGTCTCGCCCGACAAGATCAAGCAGCGCGTCGGCACGATCGCCGAGATGCTGGAAATGAGCCACCAGCTCGACACCCGCGCGGCCGGCCTCGCGGCCGACGCCAAGCAGAAGATCTCGCTCGGCCGCGGCCTGGTGCGCGAAGACGTGAGCGCGGTGCTCTTCGACGAGCCGCTCACCGTGATCGACCCGCACCTCAAGTGGCAGCTGCGCCGCAAGTTGAAGCAGATCCACCATGAGTTGAAACTCACGCTGATCTACGTGACGCACGACCAGGTGGAGGCGCTGACCTTCGCCGAAGAGGTGGTGGTGATGACGCGCGGCCGGGCGGTGCAGATCGGCAGCGCCGACCAGCTCTTCGAGCGCCCGCAGCACACCTTCGTCGGCCACTTCATCGGCTCGCCGGGCATGAACTTCCTGCCCGCGGCCATCGTGCCCGGTGCACCCGAGGGCGCCGACACGCTGGGCGTGCGCCCCGAATACGTGACGCTCGCCGACCCGCACGCCACCGGCGCCTTGCAGGCGGTGGTGACGCAGCGGCAAGACGTCGGCACCTACTGGCTCGTCACCGCCAAGGCCGGCGACAGCCTGATTCGCGCACGGCTCTCGCCCGAGACCACCGCGCCGCCCATCGGCGAGCCCGCGTGGTTCGCGGTGAAAGGCACGCACACCTGCTATTACAAGAACGAGGAACTCGTCGCATGAAGCCCGTCAACCAGAAAGCGTGGTTCCTGATCCTGCCGGTCATCCTGTGCGTGGCCTTCTCGGCCATCCTGCCGCTGATGACGGTGGTGAACTACTCGGTGCAAGACATCATCTCGCCCGAGCGGCGCGTGTTCGTCGGCACCGAGTGGTTCAAGGCGGTGATGCGTGACGAAGACCTGCAGGGCGCGCTCTTGCGCCAGATGGGCTTCTCGTTCTCGGTGCTGCTGGTGGAGATTCCGCTCGGCATCGCGCTCGCGCTTTCGATGCCGGCGCAGGGCTGGAAGTCGTCGGCCGTGCTGGTGCTCGTCGCCATCTCGCTGCTGATCCCGTGGAACGTGGTCGGCACCATCTGGCAGATCTACGGCCGCACCGACATCGGCCTGCTCGGCGCCTCGCTTGCCGCGCTCGGCATCGACTACAGCTACACCGGCAGCGCCACCGACGCCTGGCTCACCGTGCTCGTGATGGACGTGTGGCACTGGACGCCCCTCGTCGCCCTGCTCTGTTTCGCCGGCCTGCGCGCCATCCCCGACGCCTACTACCAGGCGGCCCGCATCGACGGTGCCAGCAAGCTCGCCGTCTTCCGCTACATCCAGCTGCCCAAGCTCAGAGGCGTGCTGATGATCGCCGTGCTGCTGCGCTTCATGGACAGCTTCATGATCTACACCGAGCCCTTCGTGCTGACGGGCGGTGGCCCGGGCAATGCGACGACCTTCCTGAGCCAGTACCTCACGCAGAAGGCGGTGGGCCAGTTCGACCTCGGCCCGGCCGCCGCGTTCTCGCTCATCTACTTCCTGATCATCCTGCTGCTCTGCTTCATCCTCTACAACTGGATGCAGCGCGTGGGCACCGCCAGCAAGGAAGGGGCCCAACATGGATGAGCGCCGCTTCAAGAAGCGCAGCATCTTCCTGCTGCTGTACCTGCTCTTCGCCATCCTGCCGGTGTACTGGATGGTCAACATGTCGTTCAAGACGAACGAGGAGATCCTCTCCACCTTCAGCCTCATCCCGCAAGACTTCACCTGGGAGCACTACAAGACGATCTTCACCGACGAGAGCTGGTACTCGGGTTACATCAACTCGCTCATCTACGTGGCCATCAACACGGTGATCTCGCTCTTGGTGGCGCTGCCCGCGGCCTATGCGTTCAGCCGCTACCGCTTCCTCGGCGACAAGCACGTCTTCTTCTGGCTGCTCACCAACCGCATGACGCCGCCGGCGGTGTTCCTGCTCCCGTTCTTCCAGCTCTACACGACGCTCGGGCTGATGGACACGCACATCGCCGTGGCGCTGGCGCACCTGCTCTTCAACGTGCCGCTGGCGGTGTGGATCCTCGAAGGCTTCATGAGCGGCATCCCACGCGAAATCGACGAGACGGCCTACATCGACGGCTACAGCTTCCCGCGCTTCTTCCTCACGATCTTCATCCCGCTGATCAAGGCCGGTGTGGGTGTGGCGGCGTTCTTCTGCTTCATGTTCAGCTGGGTCGAACTGCTGATGGCGCGCACGCTCACCAGCGTCGATGCCAAGCCCATCGTCGCCACGATGACGCGCACGGTGTCTGCGTCTGGCATGGACTGGGGTGTGTTGGCCGCGGCCGGTGTGCTGACGATCGTGCCGGGCGCGATCGTGATCTGGTTCGTGCGGCACTACATCGCCAAGGGCTTTGCGATGGGGCGGGTGTGATGTTCGCTGTTGCCTCTTCATTCGTCACTCGGCGCGGGGTCGTGCCGGTGGGGTGCCCTGCTCCGCTCATGTCCCTCCTCGATGAACGCTCCCGCGTTCATCGATTCCTTCCTTTACTTCGCTGCGCAGGGCACCCCACCGGCACGACCAGCACCCCCGGTGGCACGCCACCCTCTCTTTTCTTCGCATGCCACCACGGTCTCCAGCCGGGAGTGATGGGTACCGGGCGCAGTGAGGTAAAGGAGGAGAAATGGGCGCAGCCCATTTCGGGGGACACGAACGGAGCCCGGTACCCGTCTCTCCCGGCCCGCACCGACGACACACGCTTGCCCTTCGACAGGCTCAGGGCGAACGGAGCTTGGGAGACCAACAGAGATAGGGAGACATCGAATGTTTGAGTGGATGGCCTGGACCCCTCCGGTCGCGATCTTCTTCACCAGCATCGTCCTCATGCTGATCGGCATGACCGTGTGGGAGCTGAAGTCGCCGACCACGATGCGCAAGGGTTGGCTTCCCATGGAGACGACGAGAGGCGACCGCCTCTTCATCGGCCTCCTCACCGCCGCCTACGTCAACCTCGCCTTCGTCGCCGTGAGCGAGAAGCTGATGACCTGGCTGAGCCTGGAGAACGAACCCTCGATCTGGATCAGCTTCGTCATCTCGATGGCACTGCTCGCGCTGATCATGAGGAAGGGCTAGAGCAAGTTTTTCGAAAAGGCATCCGGCCATCACTTCCCAGCCGGCGTGCCAACTTGAGCAATGGGAAGCATCGTCAGGAGACAGACATGAAATTGCGCTTGAACGCTGTGGCCCTGGCCGCTGCTGCTCTGGTCATTGGCCAGAGCGCATGGGCCGGTGAAGCCGAAGCCAAGAAGTGGATCGACAGCGAGTTCCAGCCGTCCACGCTGAGCAAGGATCAGCAAGCGGCCGAATTGAAGTGGTTCATCGAAGCGGCCAAGAAGCTGCAGGCCAAGGGCGTGAAGGAGATCTCGGTCGTCTCCGAGACCATCACCACGCACGAGTACGAGTCGAAGACGCTCGCCAAGGCCTTCGAAGAAATCACCGGCATCAAGGTCAAGCATGACCTGATCCAGGAAGGTGACGTCGTCGAAAAGCTGCAGACCTCCATGCAGTCCGGCAAGTCGATCTACGACGGCTGGATCTCCGACTCCGACCTGATCGGTACGCACTACCGCTACGGGAAGATCATGAACCTGACCGACTACATGGCCGGCAAGGGCAAGGAGTGGACGAACCCCGGCCTCGACCTGAAAGACTTCATCGGCACCAGCTTCACCACCGGCCCCGACAAGAAGCTCTACCAGCTGCCCGACCAGCAGTTCGCCAACCTGTACTGGTTCCGCGCCGACCTCTTCGCCCGTGCCGACCTGAAAGACAAGTTCAAGAAGAAGTACGGCTACGACCTCGGCGTGCCGCTCAACTGGTCGGCCTATGAAGACATCGCCGACTTCTTCACCAACGACGTGAAGACCATCGACGGCAAGCCCATCTATGGCCACATGGACTACGGCAAGAAAGACCCGTCGCTCGGCTGGCGCTTCACCGATGCCTGGCTCTCGATGGCCGGCACCGCCGACATCGGCATCCCCAACGGCAAGCCGGTCGACGAATGGGGCATCCGCGCCTCGGCCGACGGTTGCACGCCGCTCGGCGCTTCGGTCTCCCGCGGTGGCGCGACCAACTCGCCCGCTGCCGTCTACGCACTCACCAAGTACGTCGACTGGATGAAGAAGTACGCCCCGAAGGAAGCCACCGGCATGACCTTCGGCGAAGCCGGCCCGGTGCCCGCGCAAGGCCAGATCGCGCAGCAGATCTTCTGGTACACCGCCTTCACCGCCGACATGACCAAGCCCGGCCTGCCGGTGGTCAATGCCGACGGTACGCCCAAGTGGCGCATGGCCCCCGGCCCCAACGGCCCGTACTGGAAGCAAGGCATGCAGAACGGGTATCAAGACGTGGGCTCGTGGACCTTCTTCGACAAGCACGATGAAAACCGCACCGCCGCGGCGTGGCTCTACGCGCAGTTCGTGACGGCCAAGACCGTGTCGCTGAAGAAGACCATCGTCGGCCTGACCCCCATCCGCGAGAGCGACATCCAGAGCAAGGCCATGACCGACATGGCCCCGAAGCTGGGTGGCCTGGTCGAGTTCTACCGCTCGCCCGCCCGCGTGGCCTGGACGCCCACCGGCACCAACGTGCCCGACTACCCCAAGCTCGCGCAGCTCTGGTGGAAGAACGTAGCCGTGGCCGTGACGGGTGAGAAGACGCCGCAGCAGGCCATGGACAACCTCGCCGAAGAGATGGACCAGGTGATGGCCCGCCTCGAGCGCGCCGGCATGGCCCGTTGCGCGCCGAAGCTCAACAAGAAGGAAGACCCTAAGAAGTATCTGAGCGACAAGGGCGCACCATGGGCCAAGCTCGCCAACGAGAAGCCCAAGGGCGAAACGATTGCCTATGACACGCTGCTGAACGCGTGGAAGGCAGGCAAGGTGCGTTAATCACTGTCCAGAAGCGAGCGGCCCGCGGGTGGGCCGCTCTTCATGCCCCCGACGCTCACGCGCCGGGGGCATTTTTCGTTCAGCGGCCCAGCTTGCCGGCCATGCGCAGGATGTCGTCGAGCGCGTTGCCGTCGCCGTTGAGGTCGAGCAGCGAGCCGAGGCCGCCGCCCGAACTCGCACCCGCGCTGCGAGCACCGCCAAGTCCACCGACCAGGCCGCCGAGCAATCCACCCAAGCCGCCTTCCGAGCTACTGTCAGCCTGCGCACCACCACCCTGCTGCTTGGCCATGAAGCCCGCCACGGCCATCGCCAAGAGGGGCAGCATCTTGCGCAGGAGCGCCGGGTCGAGGCCCGAGCTGCCGGCGGCGTTTTGCGCGACCTCGCGGCTCACGTCCTTGGAGCCGAAGATCTGGCCCAGCACGTCGTTGCCGCGGCCCACGTCGGTAGGCTGCGGCGAGAGCACGTTGTCGAGCAGGCCGCCGCCGCCCAGCTGACCGAGCAGGCCGCCCAGGCCGTCGAGCCCCGAGGGCTGCGCCTGCGCCTGTTTCTTGAAGCCGCCGAGGATGGCGGGCAGCAGCGCCTCGGCGCCGCTCGCCGCCTGCGCCTCGCTCACGCCCAGCTCGCGGCCGATCGCAGACAGGCCGCCCGTCTGCGACAGGATGTCGGTGATGTTCATGGTGGCCTCCGTCAGTCGAGCAGCTCGGCGGGCACGTTGCCGCCGTTGGCCGCGATGTGGGCCAGCACGTTCTTGTGCAGCCACATGTTCATCTTGGCCGAGTCGCCCATCAGCTCGTCGGGGCAGTAGAGCTCCTTGGCGAGGGCCTTGCGCGCTTCCAGGCTGCTGTCGATCTCGAGCAGCTTGAGCAGGTCGACGATGGAGGTGCGCCAGTTGAGTTTCTGCGGGTTGGCGGCGGCGCGTTTTTCGAGCTGGGCGACCACGTCGACCACCGCGATCGGGTTCACGACCGCCGGAGCCGGAGCCGCCGCAGCCGCCACTGGCGCGGGCGCAGGAGAGGCCGCAGCCGGGGCCGCGGGCGTGGCCGCCTGGGCGCTGTTGATGCCGAGCTTGTCGAGGATCTTGCTGAAGAAGCTCATGGGATCTCCTGTTGAGGTGGTGGGAAGGACGCAGTCCATCCTAAGCCCCCACCGCGACAAAAGGTTTAACCCGACACGGCCGCTGGGCCGGGCGGCGGCGCACGCCGCACGAGCCTCAGCAGCACACCGAGCACCCGGCTCAGGAAGCGCGCTGGTGGCAGCACCGAGCGCCGGTTGAACGACAGCTTGCGCACGTGCTGCGGCACCTCCCACTCCCACCAGGTGCCGGTCGGAAAGTAGGCCACCGTGCCGGGCACGAGCCGCTGCACACACCCCTGCGCATCGGTCACGCGCACCTCGCCCTCGAGGATGAGCACCGTCTCCTCCACACCGAAGAACCAGCGGAAGCGCCCGGCGCTGCACTCCCACACATGCGTGGCGGCCCAGCCGTCGGTGTTGGTGGAGTGGCAGCCGCTGCGTGCACACGGCTGCCCTTCGAGCACCCAGCCCGGCTCGATCGGGTCGTCTTGCAGGGTGATGCTGTCGAGCGTCTTGAAAACGGCCGCATCCACTCGCCCTTCTTGCGCGTAAGAAGGGCCAGCCGCCCCACGACAATCGACTCCGCTCATGGCCCTGCTCCTCGTTCGTTTCCTGTGGATCGCCACCGGCCTGCTGTGCGCCGGTGCCGCTGCCGCCCACGACACCTGGTTCGAGCCGCTGCCCGCGGCGCGGCCCGGCGAGGTGCTGCTCAAGCTCGGCACCGGCAACCGCTTTCCACGCCATGAGTTCACCGTGGGTGAAGCCTCCTTGCGCGAGCAGGGGTGCCGCCGCACTGGGGCAAAGGCCGTGCCGCTGCAGGTGACGGGCGAAACGGTGCAGGCGCTGTCGTTGACCGCGCGGCCGGGGGGTGTGGGGCCGGTCACCTGCTGGGCGCAGCAGCAGCCCTTCGAGATCGAGATCGCGCCAGCCACCGTCGAGGTCTACCTGAAGGAGGTCAATGCCTCACCCGAGGTGCGCGCGGCGTGGGCCGAATTGCAATCACGCGGACGGCCGTGGCGCGAGCGGTATGCGAAGCATGCGCGCATCGAGATCGCCGCGCGTGGCGAGACCCGCGCCACCGCCACTCCCACGCCGATGGCGATGGACATGCTGCTCGAAAGCGGCCTGCATGCCCTCACCGCGGGCGACACGCTGCGCGTGCAGGTGCTGCGCGATGGCGCGCCGCTGCCCGGGCTGGCCGTCGAGCTGCAGAACGACCAGAGCCCGATCGGCTTCTGGAAGACCACCGACGCCGACGGTCGCGTGAGCTTCACCGTGCCGGTGGCCGGCCAGTGGCTGCTGCGCGGTACCGACCTGCGCCTGTCGGCCACCACCCCCGACACCTGGGACAGCCGCTTCGTGACGCTCGCCGTGCGCGTCAGCGAGAAGCGCTGATCGCGCCGAGCATCAGGTCGAGGTTCTGCACCGCCGCGCCGGAGGCGCCCTTGCCCAGGTTGTCGAACACCGCGGCCAGGAGCACCTGGCCTTCGGCCGCGTTGTCGAACACCGCGAGCTGGAGGTCGTTGCTGCCGTTGAGTGCCTGCGGGTCGAGCCGCTCCAGCGCCCCCGATTCGGCGGCGCTCAGCACCCGCACATGGCGCGCACCCTCGAAATGCGACGCGAGCGTGGCACGCAGGCGCAGCGCGTCGACCCCGGGCAACGAGCGCAGGTGCAGCGCGATGGTCAAGACGATGCCCTGGCGATAGGCGCCGTAGGCCGGCACGAACACCGGCCGGTGCGCGAGCCCCGCATGCAACGCCATCTCGGGCGCGTGCTTGTGCTGCAGGCCCAGGCCGTACACCTGGAAGGGCAGCGCCTGCTCGGCCTGCGGCCCCTCGTGCTCGTCGACGCCCATCCGGCCGCGGCCCGAATAGCCCGACACGGCGTGGATCGTCAGCGGGTGATCGCGCGGCACGAGGCCGGCGTCGACCAGCGGGCGCAGCAGCGCCACCGCGCCGGTCGGGTAGCAGCCGGGGTTGCTGACCCGCCTGGCCTGCGCAATGCGCTCCGCCTGCCCCGCCACCATCTCCGGGAAGCCGTAGACCCAATCGGCGTGCGTGCGGTGCGCCGAGCTGGCGTCGATCACGCGCACCGCGGGGTTGTGGATCATCGCCACCGCCTCGCGCGCCGCCTCGTCGGGCAGGCAGAGGATGGCGACGTCGCAGTGGTTCAGTGCCTCGGCGCGGGCGCCGGGGTGCTTGCGGCGGTCGGCACGCAGGGTCAGCACCCGCAGGTCGGTGCGCCCTTGCAGGCGCGCGTGGATCTGCAGGCCGGTGGTGCCCTGGTCGCCGTCGATGTAGACGATGGGGAGCATGGAAGCCTTCGAAAACTGGCGTGAGGGTGGCATCTTCAGCGCCGCGCCAGATTAAGAAAAGTTGCTTTTCACAACCCTCATCTTCAGAATTCACGAATCATGCGTGAACTCGACCTCGACCGCCTGCGCACCCTCGTCACCATCGCCGACCTGGGCTCCTTCGCCGCGGCGGCCCGCGCGCTGCACCTCGCACCACCCACGGTGAGCCTGCATGTCTCCGAGCTGGAGTCGCGCCTCGACACCCCGCTCCTGCTGCGCAACCGCGGCCAGGTCGCGCCCACCGGGCCGGGCGCCGCGCTCATCGAGCGGGCGCGCCGCCTGCTGGCCGATGCCGACGCTGCGCTCGACGAAGTGCAGCGCCTGGTGGAAGGCCGCACCGGCCGCGTGCGCGTGGGCGCCTCGACCGGCGTGCTGGCACACCTGCTGCCGCAGGCGGTGGAAGTGCTGTCGCGCGACCACCCGGGGATCGACGTGCAGGTGGCCGTGCTCACCTCGCAGGAGACGATGGCCCGCCTGGCCGGCGGCACGGTCGACATCGGCCTCGTCGCGCTGCCGCAACCGGCGAGCGTCGGCCTCAAGGTGCTGCCCTGGCGGCGCGACCCGGTGATGGCCTTCGTGCCCGCCTCCTGGAAGGCGCCGAGCCACGCCACGCCCACCTGGCTCGCGCAGCAGCCGCTGATCCTCAACGACGCGAGCACGCGGCTGTCGCGCCTCACCGGCGAGTGGTTCGCCGAAGCCGGCGAGCAGCCGCGCGCGCGCATCGAGCTCAACTACAACGACGCGATCAAGAGCCTCGTCGCCGCCGGCTACGGCGCGGCCCTGCTGCCGCACGAGGCCACCGCCGCGCAGGCCGACAAGCGCATCGCCATGCTGCCGCTCAAACCCAAGCTCTGGCGCCCGCTCGGCATCGCCCACCGCACCGGGGCGCTGGAGCCGTCGACCGCGCACGTGCTGGACGTGCTCTGGCGCTTGCGACAAACCTAGACCGACGCCGCCCTTCGCAACTGCGCCCCGAGCGGCGCAAAGCGCTTGCGGTACTGCGCCGGCGTCAACGCCACCTTGCGGCGGAACAGGCGGCCGAAGAAGCTCGCGTCCTGGTAGCCCACTTCGAGCGCGATGGCTTCCACCGGCAGCTCGGTCGACTCCAGCATCTGCTTGGCCTCTTCGAGCCGCACGGTGTGCACGTAGTCGAGCGGCGTCATGCCGGTGGCCTGAAGGAAACGGCGCTTGAAGGTCCGCTCGGCCAGCCCGGAGAGGGCCTGCATCTGTGCCACCGGTGATTCCTCGCGGTAGTTCGACGCCACCCACAGCTGGCAGCGCGCCACCAGCTCGTCGGCCGCACGCGGCCCGCGCGTGAGCGAGGCATAGGCGGTGGCGCTGGTGCTGTTGAGGTCGAGCAGGTTGATGCGGGCCACCTGCATCGCCTCGTCGGGCGAGGCATAACGCGCGATCAGCGCGAGCGCGAGCATGTGCCACGCCACGCCGCTGCCGGCCATGATGAGCCGCTGCTGCGGCCCCGCGACGATGAGGCCCCGCTCGGCATGCCAACGTGTGCGTGGGTACTCGCGGGCGAGCAGGTCGCAGTAGGCCCAGTGCGAAGTGGCCTCCTGGTCGTCGAGCAGGCCGGTGCGCGCGAGCAGCAGCGCGCCCGAGCAGGCCGAGGCAAGCGTGGCCCCTGCGTCGTAGGCACCGCGCAGCCAGGCCACCTCGGCGTCGTAGAGGCCGGCCAACGGTGTGCCCGGGGGAATCATCAGGTCGGTGATCACCGCCACGTCGGGGTGCGGGCAGTCGGCGAAGCTCGCCTCGGGCGTGATGAGCACGCCGTTGCCACCCTCCAAAGGCCGGCCATCGGCGCTCACCACCAGCGGCCGGAACGGCGACGGCGTGTCGGGCCCGCCGTGCAGCATGTGCCAGTCGCGGCGCGTGCTGTACAGCGTGTCGTAGAAACCATAGAGCGTGGCAGCGCTGACGGCCGGCGTGGCCAGCAGCGCGACGGTGATGGGGCGAAGCGGCTCGGTCATGGCAGTTTCGGACGGGTTGTGGCCGGTTCGGCTCTGGTGCGGCCGGCGTGGCGCGCCGACGATGCAGGCTCATCCACCGAAACGACAGGGACCGCATCATGAACCTCATCGACCCCCAAGGCCACCGCGTGAGCAACGCCACGCCGCCCAGCCTCGACGCCTACGAACGCGCCGCGCGCGAGCTGCTGTGCATGGTGGGCGACCCGCTCGCCACCATCGAACAGGCCATTGCCCTCAACCCCGAGATGCCGATGGCCCACGCCTTCAAGGCCTGGGTGCTGCTGCTCGGCACCGAAGCCCCCGCACTGCCCGCCGCACGCGCCGCGCTTGATGCCGCGGCCGGCCTGCCGGCCGACGATCGCGAGCAGCGCCACCTCGCTGCCGCACGCGCCTTGTGCGACGGCCGCTGGCGCGACGCCGCGCTGCAGCTCGAAGACCTGAGCCTGCGCCACCCGCGCGACACGCTCGCGCTGCAGGTGGGCCACCAGCTCGATTTCTTCCGCGGCGACAGCCGCATGCTGCACGACCGCATCGCCCGCGCCCTGCCCGCGTGGGACGCCACCGTGCCCGGCTGGCACGCGCTGCTGGGCATGCACGCCTTCGGGCTGGAGGAGTGCGGCCAGTACGACGAGGCCGAACGTCAGGGCCGGCGCAGCGTGGAGCTGGAGCCGCACGACAGCTGGGGCTGGCATGCCGTGGCGCACGTGCACGAGATGCGGCACGACCCGCGCGCCGGCATCGCCTGGCTGCAGGGCACGAGCGACACATGGTCCGACGGGAGCTTCCTCGCCACGCACAACTGGTGGCACCTCGCGCTCTTCCACCTCGAGCTCGACGAGCACGCCGAGGTGCTGCGCCTGTACGACCGCCGCATCGGCGGCACCGGCTCGGGCGTGGTGCTCGACCTCATCGACGCGAGCGCGATGCTGTGGCGCCTGCAGCTGCGCGGGGTCGACGTCGGCGACCGCTGGCTGGCCATCGCCGAACGCTGGGTGCCGCATGCGGCAAGCGGCCACTACGCCTTCAACGACCTGCACGCAATGCTCGCCTTCACCGGTGCGGGCATGACGGCCGCGCAGCAGCAGCTGCTGGACGCGCAGCAGGCAGCCATGGCGAGTGACGGCGACAACGCGATGTTCACCCGCGAGGTGGGCCACCCCGCGGTGCTCGCGGTGCAGGCCTTCGCCGAAGGCGACCACGCGCGGGCGGCTGGCCTGCTGCGCGGCATCCGCTCGCAGGCGCACCGCTTCGGCGGCAGCCATGCGCAGCGCGACCTGATCGACCTCACGCTCATCGAGGCCGCCCTGCGCTCGGGTGACGTGCCGCTGGCCCGCGGCCTCGCGCACGAGCGCCTGGCCCAGCGCCCGCGCAGTGCCTGGGCACAACGCCTGGGGCCAGCGCGCGCAGGCCCTGCGGCCCGCGTGAAGTGATGACGAAAGTGATGACGAGAAGGGAGGGCGCGGGAACCCGCACCACGGGCACGGGTGTTCGCGTCGGCCGACACTTGGCGCATGTCGAGCCTCGCCGCCCCGCCCCCGCGCCACCCCGTCATCGGCCTCGCCGTCTGGCTGCTGCTGAGCGCCGCCGTGGCGGCGGCCGGTGGCATCGCCTCGGCCGACGCCGGCAGCTTCTACGCCCGCCTCGAACAGCCGACCTGGGCACCGCCCGCCTGGCTCTTCGGGCCGGTGTGGACGCTCCTCTACGCGGCGATGGCGGTGGCCGCCTGGTGGGTGTGGCGCACGCCACCCACGCCCGCCCGGCGCACCGCACTCACGCTTTACGTGATGCAGCTGCTGCCCAACGTGCTGTGGAGCTGGCTCTTCTTCGCCTGGCACCAGGGGGCGCTGGCGATGGCCGACATCGCGCTGCTGTGGGGGCTGATCGTGGCCACGATCGTGGCCTTCCGCCGCGTGCAGCCCCGCGCGGCCTGGCTGCTCGTGCCCTACCTGGCATGGGTGAGCTTCGCCTCGGCGCTCAACTTCTGGCTCTGGCAGCACAACGCGGGTCTCCTCGGCTGAACGGCACTGTCGTCGATCGGCACGAGCTGCGATCATCCTGGTCGCCATGAACGCCGTCCCCGACACCTTCGACAGCCCGCTCGACGCCGCCGAGTTCAAGCGCCCGGCGCGCGACGGGGTGGAGCTGTACCGGGCGCACATCGTGCGGCATGCCTTCGACCCGCACCTGCATGAAGCCTTCGGCCTCGGGGTGATTGACGCGGGTGTCGAGCGCTTCCGTTACCGCGGCGCCGAGCACCTGGCCGCACCGGGCACGCTGGTGCTGATGAACCCGGGCGAGCTGCACACCGGGCGCGCCGAGACGGCGCAGGGCTGGCGCTATCGCATGGTCTACCTCGACGAGGCGCTGGTCGAAGCCGTGACAGGCGAGCGCTGGTGGTTTGCCGACGCCACGGCGCACGACCCGGCCGCTGCGCGGCGGCTGAGCGCGCAGCTCGCCGCGCTGTGGCAGGCGCCCGACGCGCTCGCGAGCGACAGCGCGCTCGCCGAGCTGCTGGCCGCGCTGCGCCCGCATGCCCAGGTTGCCCAGCAGGCGAACGAGCGCGTGACAACCCACGACAGGGCCCACGACACCGCGCTCGCGCGCAGCCTCACGCTGATGCACGACGACCACGCCAACGTGTTGACGCTCGACCGCCTGGCCGCCGAGGCGGGCTTGAGCCCTTTCCACTTCCTGCGCCGCTTCAAGCTGCGCTACCACGTCACGCCGCACCAGATGCTGATGGCGGTGCGCCTCGCGCGTGCGAAGCAGCTGCTCGCCGCGGGCATGCCGCCGGCCGAGGTGGCGCCCGCCGTGGGCCTGGCCGACCAGGCGCACCTCACCAAGCGCTTTGCGCGCATGCACGGCGTCACGCCCGCGCGCTACCAGGCGCAGGTGCAGGCGCACGGTCGTGAGCAATCTCAGACAAGACCCCGCCCGCGCCGCTGACCGACACTGGCCGGATGACCGCTGGATTCCTCTTCGCCCTGGCCGCCGGCCTGATGTGGGGCCTCGTCTTCGTGGGGCCCTTGATGCTGGCCGAGTACCCGGCCACGCTGCAGTCGTTCGGCCGCTACCTGGCCTTCGGCCTGATCGCGCTGCCGCTCGCCTGGTTCGACCGCGCCCGCCTGCGCGAGCTGACGCGCAGCGACTGGGTCGAGGCGCTGAAGCTCGCCGCCGTGGGCAACGTCGTCTACTACCTCTTCCTCGCGAGCGCCATCCAGCGCGCGGGCGGGCCGCTGCCGACGATGATCATCGGCACGCTGCCGGTGGTGATCGCGATCACCGCCAACCTGCGCACCGCGGGCCACGGCGCGCGCCGGGAAGCCAAGCTGCCGTGGGGGCGCCTGCTGCCCTCGCTCACGCTGATCGCGGCCGGCATCGCGCTCGTGAACCACGTCGAGATCACGCACCTGCGCGCCGACCCGGCGGCCGACCTCGCGCGCTATGCGCTGGGCGCCGCGCTCGCGGTGGGCGCCGTGGTGTGCTGGACCTGGTATCCGATCCGCAACGCCGAATGGCTGCGCGCCCACCCCGACCGCAACCCGCGCAGCTGGGCCACGGCGCAGGGCCTCGCGACGCTGCCGCTGGCCGTGATCGGCTACGCCTCGGTGTGGGTGTGGAGCCTTGCGAGCGGCGACCCCTTCCCCATGCCCTTCGGCCCGCGCCCCGGCGACTTCCTGCTGCTGATGTTCGCCATCGGCCTCTTCGCCTCGTGGGGCGGCACCGTGTGCTGGAACGAAGCGAGCCAGCGCCTGCCGCCGAGCCTGTCGGGGCAGCTGATCGTGTTCGAGACGCTGGCGGCGCTGAGTTATGCCTTCATCTTGCGCCGCCAGTGGCCGGCGCCCGAGACGTTCGCCGGCATCGCGCTGCTGGTGGCGGGCGTGCTGTGGGCGCTGCGCACGCGCCCCGAGCCGCTGGCGGCGGAGGGGCACGCCTCCTAGCGCCGCCGCGCGAAAGCGCTGTGAGAAGATCCCGCGGCCACAGCCACAGGGGAGAAAAGACATGGCATTGCTGATCGCGGGCGCCCTCATGGTCGCCTTGGGTCTGTTCGCGGGAGGGGTGCTCGTTGCGGCGCCGCTCGGCCTCATCGCCGGCACCTTGGACGTCACCTTGTGGGTGCTCTTTCCGCTGCTGAGCATTGCCGGCTTCGTGCTCTTCGTCATCGGCGCGAAGACGGCGCAGATCCGCGGGCTGTCTCAGCTCATCTCGTGGGCCCTGCTCGCACTCGCGCTGGCCTCGGCGGCGGGCCTCGTGCTGCGCGCGGCATCGCTCGTGGCCGGCGAGACCAGCACGCTGCCGCTCTGGTACGTGCTGCTGGTGGCGGGCATCCTCGGCGCCGTGGGCGCCGCCTCGGGCAGCCGGCGCCTCGACGACGGCACCGCCTGACGGCCGCGCGGGCCACGCGCCGCCCTGTGGCTCAGTGGCAGGCGTGCGAGGGGGCAGCGGGTGCCTCGCCGCGCAGCTCGGCGCGGGCCTGCCGGAACACCGTCACCGACCCGGTTATCGCCAGCACCGCCATGAAGGCAGCCACCAGCAGGTCGGGCCAGGCGGTGCCGGTGCCCAGCACCCCCAGGGCCGCCGCGCCCACCGCCAGGTTGCCGAGCGCATCGTTGCGCGAGCAGATCCACACCGAGCGCATGTTGGCGTCGCCCCCGCGGTAGCGAAAGAGCAGCAGCGCCACGAACACGTTGGCGATGAGCGCCGCGATGGCCACCGCGCCCATCGTCACCGGCTCGGGCACCACGCCCGATTGCACCGCCCACGCCGCACGCGCCAGCACGAAGACGCCGAAGGCCGCCATGCAGGCCGCCTTCAGCTGCGCGGCGCGGGCGCGCACGCGGGTCGCCATCGCGAGCACGGCGAGCGACACGCCATAGTTCGCGGCATCGCCGAAGAAGTCGACCGCATCGGCCAGCAGCGACACCGAGCCGGCCGACAGGCCAGCGGCCACCTCGACGAAGAACATCGCGGCGTTCACGATGAGCGCGATCCACAGCACCTTGCGCACGCGCGGGTCGGCCGAAGGCGGGGTGGGGGCACAGCAGGAAGCGGACATGGGCAACACCGGGAAGTCGTGATGCCTTCATTGGAAACCCTATAGTCGCTGCAAGGTCAACCCTGGGGTCTTGTGATGAAGATCGGTGAACTCGCCAATGCCGCCAGCTGCGACGTGCAGACCATCCGCTACTACGAGCGCGAAGGCCTGCTCGACGCGCCGGAGCGCCTCGCGTCGGGCTACCGCCACTACGCGCCGCGGCACCTCGCGCGACTGCAGTTCATCCGCCACTGCCGGGCGCTCGACATCCCGCTCAGCGAGGTGCGCCAGCTGATCGAATACGCCCAGACGCCCTACCAGTCATGCCATGCGGTCGATGCGCTGCTCGACGATCACATCGAGCGGGTGCGCCGCCACCTCGCGGCGCTGCAGGCGCTGGAGCAGCAGCTCGTGGCGCTGCGCGAGCAATGCGAAGGCGCCACGAGCGAGCGGGCCTGCGCCATCATCGATTCGTTCATGAGCGCCCCGGCCGAGCACGCGTGCCCGTGCCATCCGGCCGAGGCATGAAAAAAGCCGGCCCGCAGGCCGGCTCAACACACTTCATGCAAACCCGGGATCAGAACGAGTGGCGCAGGCCGAACTCGATGCCGCTCGACTTCTTGCCACCCGGCAGCGCCGGCGTGGTGCTGCCCACGGCGAAGGTCTGGGCGCCCTTGTTGTCGATCTGGGCGTAGGTGCCGTAGAGCGCGGTGCGCTTCGACAGGTTGTGCACGTAGCCGATGGCCAGCAGGTTGGCATCGGCATCGTTGGCAGTGGTGCTGCCAGCGGCGCCGCCCGACACGTCGGCGCGGCCATACGAAGCGCGGATCACGCCCGAGCCGACCGGCACCGTGGCGCCGAGGTTGAAGAGCTTCTCTTCGCGCGCCACGAACTTGAACTGCGAGTACGAGGCCAGCAGGCGCATGAAGCCGAAGTTGTAGCCGGCACCGACGGTGGCGACCTTGTACTTGTCTGCCGCGGCGTTGGCTTCGGTAGTGCCATAGGCCACCGACGCATCCACCGGACCGCCGGCATAACCGACGCGGCCACCGACGTACTTGTTGCCGACCGTGCCTTCACCGGCGGCGACCGCCAGGTTGGCGTACACGCCGCCGAGGTCCTTCGGCAGGAAGTACTGCACTTCGTTGTCGGCGCGGCTGGTGGTGTTCACGGTGCCGGTCAGCTTCGATTGCAGGTTGGTGATCTTGCCGACGCCGTTGTCGCCGAAGGCGTCGTAAGCGCTGAGGGCGGTGTAGGTGGGGGTGAAGTCGCGGCCGAGGCGCACTTCGCCGAACGCACCTTCGAGGCTCACGGTCGAGCGGCGATGCCAGAACTTGCCGCTGCTGTTGATCGTGCCGTCATCGGGGTTGAGCGCGGCTTCGAGCCAGAAGCCGGCCTTCAGGCCGCCGCCGAGGTCTTCGGTGCCGCGAAAGCCCAGGCGGCTGCTGGACAGGCCGTCGGTGCCGAGCTGGCGCACCTTGGTGCCGTTGTTGTCGATCTGGCGCAGGTTGGCGTCGACGATGCCGAACAGCGTGACGCTGGAGGTCTGGGCCGAGGCGGCGCCGGCGAAACCGGCGAGCAGCGAGAGGGCGAGCAGGGTCTTCTTCATGGGATGTGGACTGCGAGTTGAGGAATGCCGTCTTGCGGTTCAAGACTGCGGCGATTCCACCAAGCCACCCCCCGTGTCTTGACGACAGATCCGTGACACCGCGCGCGGCGTTGGCATGGGCCGACAGGGCCATCGGCGCGCAAGGGCATGTCACGCCCTTGTCATCGCGCGGTGTTCTCGTCGGGACTCAGCGGCACTCGCCACTCGGCGGGCACACGCGCACCGTGGTGCGGCCGGCGGCGTAGGCACCCTTCTCGGCCCGGGCCTGCAAGGATTGCAGTTGCTGCAGGCCCAGCGCCGACAGCTGGCCGACGACCTCCTGCAGCACGCCCGTCTCGTCGTGCTCGCCATCGGCCACCGCATACAGGTCGAGCGGCTCGCGGGTGACGATGGCGGCCACCAGCGTGCGGCCGAAGGGCTGGCCCGCGGTGAAGCCGATCCGCATCGACGGGGTGGGCAGCGTCACCACCGCACCCGCGCTCACCCGGTGTGCGCGGTGCTGGGCATTGGGAAAGAGCAGCAGCGGCACGCCATCGGGGCCGACGCTCACCACGTGCAGGTACCCGGCCCGCGTGCTGCGCACTTCGAGGCGCATCGCCGCGCCTTCGGCGTAGCGCGGCTGGCTGAACGCGACGCTCACCCCCGTCTCACCGGTCGACAACTGCTCCACCTTGCGCCACGCCGCGCCGCCGCCGTCGGCCAGCGAGGGCAAGGGCAGCGCCACATCGGCCATCGCGAGGTTGCCGTCGAGCTGCGGGTGGAAGCGCAGCGGCCCGTCGAGCTTGGAGGCGATGAGGACCGTGGCCTCGTGCCACAGCTCGCGCATCGACACCTGCCCCGCGTCGCGCCGCGCGGCGATGGCTTCGCGCAGCGCCATCGTGAACACACTGCCGCGCTCGGTGGCGAGCGACTGCTCGGCATCGCGCGCCGCGCTGATCGCGAGGTGGTTGTTGCCCCGCACGACCTTGCGTTTCACCCCGGCGGGCGCCGCTTCGGCCTGCGGCACCCGGTAGAACTTCCCCACCGCCTGCTTCGCGCCCAGGCGCGGCAGCACACCCAGGCCGGCGCGGGTGGAGGTGCCGCTGTGGCAGGCGTCGACCAGCACCAGCACCTGCTGGCTGGGGATGCGCGCGAGCGTCTCGGCCAACTCGTCGTCGAGCAGCACGCCGTCGAGCGTGGCGCGGCCGTGGCGGCGCGCGGGTGCCATGTCGTGCAGTGTCCAGGCTTCGTCGAGGCCGTCGTCTTCGTCGCCGTCTTCGTCGGGCAGCTGGGTGCCGTGGCCGCTGTAGTAGAGCAGCACACGGTCGCCCGCTGACGTGCCCTCGACCAGCCACTGCTGCAAGGCCTGGCGCACCGCGGCGAGCGTGGCCTGCTGGTTCAGCAGCACCTTCGTCGCGGTGGGTTTGAAGCCGAGGCTTTCGGCCACCTCCTGCATCACGCCGAGGTCGAGCTCGATGCCCGGCAGGTCGGCGCCCATGCCCGGCTCGCGGTACTGGCCCACGCCGATGAGCAGCGCGCGGTCTTCGGCCCGGGCGGCCATCGTGCAGAGGGCGAGCAAGAGGAAAGCGAGCAGGCGGCGCATGGCGCATTTATCGCGCACCGCCGGCGCGTGTGGCGGTGACCTTGGTCAGCTGGCGGCGGCGTGCGGTAAGTCGCACCATCGCGCCGTGCGGGCGCACAGGCGCGCGCCGCTGCTGCAAGATCGACCCGTGAAACCCGCCCCCATCCTTTTCGCCGCCTTGGCCTTTGCCGTGTGCGCCGCCTTGCCGGCCCACGCCTTCGAGCTCGTCACCGCCGACGAGGCGAAACGCGACGCCGCCGCGCCCGACTACGCCACCAAATCGTTGCCCATGCCCGGCGCGCCGAGCATCGAGCTGCTGTCGCCCGACGTGAAACGCCCGCTCACCGGCGCCGTCAACATCGTCGTGCGCTGGTCGGCCAGCGACGGCGCCACCATCGACCTCTCGACCTTCCGCGTGCTCTACGGCCGCCTGCGGCTCGACGTGACCGAGCGCCTCGCCGCGCATGCGAAGGTCACGCCCAGCGGCGTGGAAGCGCCCGATGCCAAGTTGCCCGAGGGGAGCCACCGGCTCATCATCCAGGTGGCCGACACGCTCAAGCGCGTGGGGCGGCAGGAGGTGAACTTCGAGGTCGCGCCGGCGAAGCCTTAGGCGCTCAACGCTGCGTCGATCACTTCGATCCAGTGCCGCACCGGCGTTGACGTGCCGGTTTGCAAGTGCTGGATGCAGCCGATGTTGGCCGAGATGATCACCTCGGGTTCGCTGGCCTGCAGGTGCCCGATCTTGCGGTCGCGCAGCTTGGTGGCGAGTTCCGGTTGCAAGACCGAGTAGGTGCCGGCCGAGCCGCAGCACAGGTGGCTCTCGGCAGCCGCGAGCTTCACGTCGTAGCCCAGCGCGGCGAGGTGTTCTTCCACACCGCCACGCAATTGCTGGCCATGCTGCAGCGTGCACGGCGGGTGGAACACGAGGCGCTTGGCCTTCGGCTTGCGCAGGCGGGTCTTCAGCCGCGGGGCGATGTCGGCGAGCAGCTCGCTCAGGTCTTTCGTGAGTTCGCTGATGCGCGCGGCCTTGTCGGCATAGGCCGGGTCGGCGGCGAGCGCATGGCCGTAGTCCTTCACCGTCACGCCGCAGCCTGACGCGTTCATCACGATGGCTTCGACCTTGCCGGTGCTCACCAGGGGCCACCAGGCGTCGATGTTGCGGCGCATGTCGTCACGGCCGCCGTCCACGTCGGCCAGGTGCGTGCGGATCGCGCCGCAGCAGCCGGCGTCGTCGGCCACCAGCGTCTGGATGCCGGCCGCATCGAGCACACGCGCCGTCGCACTGTTGATGTTGGGCATCATCGCCGGCTGCACGCAGCCCATCAGCATCAACACCTTGCGCGGGTGCTCGCGCGTGGGCCATTGGTGGGCACGTTCGCCAGCCTTCGGCGGCACCTTGGCCTTGAGCGAGGCCGGCAGCAGCGGGCGCACCATCTGGCCGAGCTTCATCGCCGGGCCGAAGAGCGGCGAAGGCAGCCCTTCCTTCAACAACCAGCGCACCGCCTTCTCTTTCGGCGGGCGCTCCACCTTCGCTTCGACGATCTTGCGGCCGATGTCGACCAGCTGCCCGTACTGCACGCCCGAGGGGCAGGTGCTCTCGCAGTTGCGGCAGGTGAGGCAGCGGTCGAGGTGCAGCTGCGTGCTCTGCGTGACGGGCTCGCCTTCGAGCACCTGCTTCATAAGGTAGATGCGGCCACGCGGGCCGTCGAGCTCGTCACCGAGCAGCTGGTAGGTCGGGCAGGTGGCGGTGCAGAAGCCGCAGTGCACGCACTTGCGCAGGATGGCCTCGGCCGCGTCGCCGTCGGGCGTGCCTTTGAATTCGGGGGCGAGCTTCGTTTGCATTCACATGACCTGATAGGTGCAAGCCCAGAAATGTTCCCACTCGACCCATTCGAATCCGAAGGTCCGGTGGCCGAGGAAGAAGCGCAAGCCGTTCGGGTCGGGGAAGTTTTTCAGCACCTCGTGCGTGGAGCCGTCGTCGAGCCGGCGCTGCTGGTAGGTGTTGCCCTGCGCATCGGTGCGTGAGATGGGGGTGCTGCTGCCTTCGACGTATTGGTTGTCGATCAACACCACCCGCCCGCCAGGCGTGAGGCAGCGGTGCAGCCCCACCAGCCACTCGCCCGCACGCTGCAGCGGCACATGCGACCACCAGAAGCCGGCGAAGGCGGCGTCGAACTCGCAGCCGTATTCGAGCGCATACGCATCGCCGATCTGGAACTGCACCCGCTCGTGCGCCTGCGGCTTGGTGCGCGCGATGGCGAGCACTTCGTCGTTCACGTCGGTGGCGAGCCACGACTGGCTGCGCGCCGCGGCGTGCGGCGTCCAGTAGCCGGTGCCGCAGGCGATCTCGAGCACCCGCCGGTCGTCGAACTGCGCCGGCAGCCACGCCTTGATCGCCGCCAGGTCGGCCTGCCGCTCGGGCTTGGCATAGATGCGCTCGTACTCGTGGGCCCGCTGTGCGTAGTAACGCTGCATGTCGAGTTCGGCGGCGCGCTGCATGTCGTCAGAGGTCCGGGTACAGACGGCCGCGGTTGAACACGGCATCGGGGTCGAACGATTTCTTCAGCTCGCGGTGGATGCGGTCGAGCGGTGCCTTGAGCGGCGCGAACACGCCCGCCTGCTTGTGCTGCGACATGAAGATCGTGGCGTGCCCACCGGCCCGCAGCGCAGCCTCGCGCACCTTGGCGCCCGAGGCCGAGGTGCACAGCCAGCGTTGCGCGCCATGCCACTCGATCAGCTGCTCGCCCGGCAGGATGAGCGGCTTGGCCGTGGGCGGCAGCGACACGCGCCACAGCGACACCGTGCCACCGTTCACCGCCGCGTGGGCCTTGGTGAAGTATTCGTCGGTGTGGTGGCGCAGGCCCTCCCAGAAGGGGCTGGCAAGCGCGGGCTCGATCACGTCGCCACCCATCGTCTGCATCGCCGCCTGCACCGCAGCGAGTGCGCCACGCAGGCGCACGAGCAAGGTGCCGTCCCACCACGCGCTGGCGTTGAGGGGCAAGGGCTGGGCGCCCCACAGGTTCAATTGGTCGAGCGCGGCCACCTGCTCCATCTGGAAGCGCAGCGTGGCGGTGGCCGGTGCGATGGGCAGCACCTTGAGCGAGACCTCGAGGATCACGCCCAGCGTGCCCAGCGAGCCGGCGAGCAGGCGCGAGACGTCGTAGCCCGCCACGTTCTTCATCACCTGGCCGCCGAAGCTCAGCACCTCGGCCTTGCCGTTGAGCATGGACGCGCCGAGCACGTAATCGCGCACCGCGCCCACCGAGGCGCGCGACGGGCCCGAGAGCCCCGCCGCCACCATGCCGCCCACGGTGCCACCGGCCATGAAGTGCGGCGGCTCGAAGGGCAGGCACTGGCCGCGTTCGGCGAGCGCCGCCTCCAGCTCGGCGAGCGGCGTGCCGGCCCGCGCGGTGACGACGAGCTCGCTCGGCTCGTAGCTCGAGATGCCGCTCAGCTCGCGCAGGAACAAGGGCTCGCCTTGCGCGGGCTCGCCGTAGAAGCTCTTGGTGCCACCGCCGCGAATGTCGAAATGCCGGCCCTCGGCGCGGGCCGCCTGCACCTGGTCGATGAGGCGCTGCAGCGCCGGGTCGTGGTCGTTCATGTCGCGTCGTATTCTCGTCCACCCGCCTGCCTCCGGGCGGAAGAATGCACAGGGATGAAGAAGACCACCACCATCGCGCCCAGCGCCTGGGTGCCGCTCGACCCCGACTACCACAACCGCCCCGGCTACGACGCCGGCTTCCTGGGCCTGCCGGTGCCGGCCCCGAAGCTCAAGCCCGCGCTCAAGGCGCTGGCCACCGAGCCGGTGCTGCCCTACCAGCACTTCAGCATCCTGATGAACCCGGCGCGCCGCCTCGCCTTCTGGACCGCCGTCAACATCGACGGCCAGCAGGAGCGCCACCTCGGCGACCGCAAGCGCGACGAGTGGTGGTTCGACGCGCGCACGCCGGAGAAGCAGCAGGTCGGCGGCAATTTCTACGCCGGCTCGGGCTTCCAGCGGGGGCACCTGGTGCGCCGCCTCGACCCGGCCTGGGGCCCGAGCGACGCCCACTCCGGCCGCGGCGAAGCCGACACCTTCCACTGGACCAACTGCTCGCCACAGATGCCGCAGCTCAACACCCAGTGGTGGCTGCACATCGAGAACCATGTGCTCGAAACCGCCAATGCGCGCGACCTGAAGGTGTCGGTCTTCACCGGCTGCCTCTTCACCGATGCCGACCCCCGCTACCGCGGCGTGCAGATCCCGCTCGCGTTCTGGAAGGTCGCGGCCTGGGTGGTCACGGCGCAACGCAAGCCGGCGTTGCGCTCGCTCGCCTTCCTGGTGAAGCAGGACGAAGCCGTGGCGGCACTGCTGAAGAAGCGCGGCGTGCAGCCGCTGGCGGTCGATTTCGACGACGTGCCCGAGCGCATCCAGGGCTACCAGACGACGGTGGCCGAGCTGCAGCGGCTCACGCAGTGCCAGTTCGGCGAACTGGCGTCGCCCGAGGTCGATGTGTATGCCCGCGCGCGTGAGAAGCGCCTCGCGCCACAGGTGTTCAACGCGATCGACACCTACCGCCGCCTCGGCCGCCCGGCCGACCTGATCACGAATTGACGTGCTTCGGGCCCCGGCCCTGGCGCGACCTCAGTCGGGCTTGCCGAAGCCGCCTTCCACCCAAGCCGTGGCGCGGGCGAGGCTCAGCTTGAACGTCGGCGCCACGCGCTGCTGCGCCAGCTGGGCGCGGGCGACGTCATACGCCGCCAGCAGCGCATGCGGGTCGTCCTCGTCGGGCACGATGTCGAGCGTGACCTCCAACCGGCCGTCTTCCGTGTCGACATAGACGCTCTTGTGCAGGCTCGCATGCAGCTGCTGCTCGTGGCGGCGGATCACCTCGGAAGCGGTCTTCACCAGCGTGTTGAACGCTGACACGTCGAGCGGCTTCGGGTTCTTCTTGTCGCGCCCCATCGTCCACGGCCCCACGAGCGCGGGCTCAGGCTCGCCGTCTTTCACCATCTCGACGGCCCAGCCGTCGTCTTCCTCGTTCTTGATGACGCGGGCCGTCCAGCCGTTGTCGCGCCAGAGGCGGTCTTGCTTGATGGGGGTGTCGTCGTCGGTGAACTCGGAAGTCATGGTCGGCAGGCGTTCAAAACGCCGAGGATATCTGCCGCCCTCGCGCCTGTTCAGCGCTTGCCCAAGACCCTCTGTAGACGGCCTCGATGTTGTTGCCGTCTGGGTCCAGGACGAACGCGGCGTAGTAGATCGTCGACGACTGGCCTCCCCGATCTCCGGGTGCGCCGTTGTCTCTACCGCCGGCGCTCAGAGCCGCAAGGTAGAAGGCATCGACTTCCGCACGACTTCTGGCCACGAATGCGGTGTGTTGGCGGGTTGAGTGTGGATGGAACCTGTCAATCCAAAAGACTGGATAGTCGATTCCGTACCCAATTCCGTCGGTTCCCACGCCTTCTGGCATCTGCATGGATCTGCACATTCCGAGAGCGCCTAGCGCCGCGTCGTAGAAAGCCGCGGACACCGCGACATTGGCAACACCGATTCCTGTGTGATCGATCATGAAGAGATGGTTGTGCGAAACGAAACGAATGGCTTGAGAAGCGGCGCTAGGCCGCACACTCGGCTTCACTCAACTGCTTGAGTGACATCAGTGCCTTCGGCCAGGCCTCGTTCATGTACTCCACCCATTCGCCGGGTATGTCCAGCTCGATCAACAGCTTGGTGCCTTCGGGAACGCTGATGAACGTGTAGTTTTCATAGGCGGGCGCCCATGCACGAACGGACTCGCTCGTGGTGTCCTCGACTCCGCCGGAGATGAGGCCCAGGTGCCGGATAGAGATGAACTCGTTGTGGCGGCTTTGCACGATCTCGGAGACCATGCCATCCCCCGACGGAGGAGACAGAAACCTGATCTTCCTTCCCTGCTCCCAAGAGCCTTCGAAGTACGTGCCCTCTGCGAATGCGGCGGCCCAGCGCTTGTAGCTCTCGTCGCCCGTCATGAGGCGCCACACCGTGGGAGCCGGCGCGTGGATGGTGATGGCGAACTGGAGTTGTTTCTCGGATGACACGCGCTTCTCCCAGTGTGGGGTGATCGTTTTGGGGGCTAACCAATGCAGGATGTGAAACCGTGGCGACTCATTGCCTGAGGATTTTTTCCAGCGCCTTTCCTTTCGCCAGCTCGTCAACCAGCTTGTCGAGCTGTCGGACTTTCTTCATCAGAGGGTCGGCTACGTCTTCCACGCGTATCCTGCAGACAACGCCCCGAATGAGATCACGGTTCGGATGCATCGCCGGTGCTTGGGCGAAGAACGTCTTGATGTTCGCCTCCCCCTCGATTTGCTGTTGGAGTTCCGCGCGGTTGTAGCCCGTGAGCCAGCAAATGACACGGTCGACTTCGTCTTGCGTTCGTCCCTTGCGCCTCGCCTTCTCGATGTACAGCGGATAGACCTTGGCGAAGGCCATGGAGAAGACTTTGTGCTCGGGCATTGGTAACTCCTTTCGCTCCGCTGCGAATCGATGTTGGAGACCTAGCGGTTCTTGATGAAAGGGGTACGGCACCGCTTCTGCATGATCACCAGCTTGACAGTAAGCGCGCAGCCCCGAGGCCTGACAGGAAACAGACCAACGCAAGGGTGACGCCCACCATTGGAATGCTGAACCAATAGAGCTTGGCCAGAACGACGAAAGCAACGAGCACGGCCACCCCGAGCACCTGGAGATAGACAGAGCGAAAGAGAAGCTCGGGATGGAAAACCGCGAGGAAGCCGAAGACCAATGCGAAGAAGACAGCGCAAATGCTATGGCTCGCATTGAAGCCAATCCACGCGCGCCACACGGTGGTCTCCGATGTGAGCACCATGGGCGTGGCGTTCATGGCTTCTTGAAGCGCAGGATCTCTCGGAGTGAGCTTGTTGCCCCAGAACGTATAGACGAGATGGATGCCCCCTAGAAGCAGCATGATCGATGAACTGGCGGAAACGAGGATGCGCGCTAACACTCCGACTCTCCTCTGCGGCCTAAGGCTTGATCTGCGAGGCGGCGGCCGGCTTCCCGGGTTCCGTCCTCTCGATGAGCGGTTGGGGTGAGCACTCTCAGATGACCCGCCGGATAGCGGCGGTTTCGGGGCTGCCAGTATTGGGAGTGCCCGACGGCTCAATGAGAAGAATGTGAGCCTCTTCTTCGGCGACGGGCCGATGCTCGACCCCCTTTGGAACGACGAACATTTCACCTGGCCCCAGGACAACGTTTCCGTCTCGCATCTGAAGGGTGAGACGACCTTCGAGCACGAGAAAGAAATCGTCGGTGTCGTCGTGCTTGTGCCAGACGAATTCTCCTTTGACCTTGACCACCATGAGGTCGTGGCCATTGAACTGGCCCACGGTCCGTGGTTGCCAGTGCTCTGCAAAGGTGGCGAGTTTCTCGGCAAGGTTGATGACGGTCATTTGAGATTGATCCTTTTGCTTGAGAATGATGGGGTGAGTGTCAGGCCAGGCGAGTTCATCCGCGGGGCGGCCGACGCAGGACGCGCGTTCGTGGCGACACTTGGGCGCACCTCATGGCACCACCTGCCGCCGCAGACCTTCAAGGTCCAGCACACGAAGCCCACCGTACTCGATGCGAATCAGCCCGAGCGCCTGCAGCGCGTGCAGCGCTTCGTTCACCCGCTGGCGTGACAAACCCACGAGGTAGCCCAGCTCCTGCTGCGTGATCTTCAGCATCGATCCCACACCCGGGTAGAGCGTGGGGTGAAAGAGCGCCGCGAGGCTGCGCGCCACCTTCACGTCGGGGTCGTTCATGCGGTCGATCTCGCGCGCACCGATGAACTGGCCGAGGCGCTCGTTCAGCTGCTGCATCACGAAGCGGTTGAACGGGATGCTGCGATCGATCAGCCAGTGGAAGGTCTCCACCGAGATGCCTGCCACCACGCTCTTGCGCAGCGCCTGGATGTTGTAGCGGTAGACCTCGCGTTTGAGCACCGTGCCTTCGCCAAACCAGCCGCCAGGCGGCACGCCGGTGAAGGTGATGGGGATGCCGCTCGCGCTGTCGTTGCTCATCTTCAGCAGGCCATCGACCACGCCGAACCAGAAGGTCGCCGGCCGGCCCACGCGGCAGAGCAACTCGCCGGTGTCGACGTTCACCACCTTCAGGTCGGCGACCGCACGCGCGTGCTCATCGGAGTTGAGCGTCTTGAGCCAGGGGATGTCGGCCCTCTCGGCCGCCGTGGCTGCGCGTGCGCGTGCATGCAGCGGCGCTGCGGATGACGAGGCCTCGGGTGCGGTGCGCATCTGAAAAGGCATCGGGAAAGAACCAAGGGGAGAGTCCCTAGGATTGTCGTTAGAACGACATCTCGGCGTCAAACTTCTTCCTACAGTCCGCCTCACACCCACTCCACGAGAGACGAGGTTGCTGTGGCGAACACCACCTTTCCGCACCTGCTGATGGAGCACGCTGCCAAGCGGCCCACGGCACCCGCCTTGCGCGAGAAGGAGTTCGGCATCTGGCAGACGCTCTCGTGGCAGCAGCTCGCCGCGCTCGTGCGCGCGCTCGCCGGCGGCCTGGCTGCGGCGGGCCTGCAGCGGGGCCAGCACGTCGTCGTGATCGGCGACAACCGGCCGCGCCTCTACGCCACGCTGCTCGCGGCGCAATCGCTCGGCGCCATCCCGGTGCCGCTCTACCAAGACGCGGTCGCGGCCGAGTTCGTGTTCCCCCTCGTCAACGCCGAGATCGGCTTCGCCGTCGTCGAAGACCAGGAGCAGGTCGACAAGCTGCTCGAGATCCGCACGCAATGCCCCGGCCTGCAGCGCATCTGGTACGACGACCCGCGTGGGCTGCGCCACTACAGCGAGCCGGGCCTCGCCTCGCTCGACGCGCTGGTGCACGAGGGCGAGGCCTTCAACTCTTCGCACGCCGGCTTCTTCGACGCCGAGGTGGCGAAGGTGCAACCGAGTGACGTGGCGGCGATGTTCTTCACCTCGGGCACCACCGGCAATCCGAAGGGCGTGGTGCACACGCACCTCTCGCTGATCGACCGCGCGGTGGCCGGCGCGCGCTTCGACAAGCTCACCGAACGCGAAGAGGTGCTGGCCTACCTGCCGCTCGCATGGATCGGGCAGAACGTGTTCTCGTATGCGCAGTGGCTCGCCTGCGGCTACGTGGTGAACTGCCCCGAGTCGGCCAACACGGTGTCGATCGACCTGCGCGAAGTGGGGCCCACCTATTACTTCGCGCCGCCGCGCGTCTTCGAGGGCCTGCTCACCACGGTGATGATCCGCATGGAAGACGCGGGTGCGCTCAAGCGCTGGCTCTTCCACCGCTGCATGGCGCTCGCGCGGCGGGTGGGGCCCGCGTTGATGGACGGTAAGCCCGTGGGCCTGCTCGACCGCCTGCGCTACACGCTCGGCACGCTCTTCATCTACGGCCCCTTGCGCAACACGCTCGGCCTCTCGCGCGTGCGCGTGGCCTACACCGCGGGCGAGGCCATCGGCCCCGACCTCTTCACCTTCTACCGCTCGATTGGCGTCAACCTCAAGCAGCTCTACGGCTCGACCGAAACCGCTGTCTTCGTGTGCCTGCAGCCCGACGACCAGGCGCGCGCCGACACCGTGGGCGTGCCCATCGAGGGCGTGGAGATCAAGGTGAAGGACAGCGGCGAGATCCTCGTGCGCTCGTCGGGCCTCTTGCGCGGCTACTACAAGAACGACGCTGCCACCGCCGAGGTGCTCGATGCCGAAGGCTGGTACCACACGGGCGACGCCGGCTTCCTCGACGCCAACGGCCACCTCAAGATCATCGACCGCGCGAAGGACGTGGGCCGCATTGGAAGCGGACCGAATGCGGGCGCGATGTTCGCCCCCAAGTACGTGGAGAACAAGCTCAAGTTCTTCCCCTTCATCAAGGAGGCGGTGGCCTTCGGCGACCAGCGCGACAAGGTCTGCGCCTTCATCAACATCGACATGGAAGCGGTGGGCAACTGGGCCGAGCGCCGTAACCTGCCCTACGCCGGCTACACCGACCTGGCGCAGAAGCCGGAGGTGTACGAGCTCATCCGCGACTGCATCGAGAAGGTGAACGCCGATCTCGCGGCCGACGACAAACTCGCCGGCTCACAAATCAGCCGCTTCCTCGTGCTGCACAAGGAGCTCGATGCCGACGACGGCGAGCTCACCCGCACGCGCAAGGTGCGGCGCGGCTTCATCGGCGAGCGTTATGAGGTGCTGGTGGATGCGCTCTACAGCGGCAAGAGCGAGCAGTACATCGAGACGGCGGTGAAGTTCGAGGACGGCCGCAGCGGCATGGTGGCCGCCACCTTGAAGATCGGGGACGTGAAGACCTTCCCGCCCTCCTCCGTTCGGGCTGAGCCTGTCGAAGCCCAGGCGCGCCGCTCCACAAGCCCTTCGACAAGCTCAGGGCGAACGGAGGTGAATGCATGAGCCGGAAAATCGGCGACGTCATCCTGAAGGTCGACAACATCTCGCTCGCCTTCGGCGGCGTGAAGGCGCTCACCGACATCAGCTTCGACGTGCGCGAGCACGAGGTGCGCGCCATCATCGGCCCCAACGGCGCGGGCAAGAGCAGCATGCTCAACTGCATCAACGGCGTCTACACGCCGCAGCAGGGCTCGATCACGCTCAAGGGCCAGTCGTTCAAGCACATGAGTTCGAGGCAGGTGGCCGAGATGGGCGTGGCCCGCACCTTCCAGAACCTCGCGCTCTTCAAGGGCATGAGCGTGCTCGACAACATCATGACCGGCCGCAACCTGCGCATGAAGACCAACCTCTTCCAGCAGGCCATACGCTTCGGCGCCGCCGAGCGCGAGGAGATCGCGCACCGCGAGGTGGTGGAACGCATCATCGACTTCCTCGAAATCCAGGCCTACCGCAAGACCCCCGTGGGCCGCCTGCCCTACGGTTTGCAAAAGCGCGTGGACCTCGGCCGCGCGCTCGCGATGGAGCCATCGCTCTTGCTGCTCGACGAGCCCATGGCCGGCATGAACGTGGAAGAGAAGCAGGACATGAGCCGCTTCATCCTCGACGTGAACGACGAGTACGGCACCACCATCGTGCTGATCGAGCACGACATGGGTGTGGTGATGGACATCAGCGACCGCGTGGTGGTGCTCGACTACGGCAAGAAGATCGGCGACGGCACGCCCGACGAGGTGCGCCGCAATCCCGACGTGATCAACGCATACCTCGGAGCGGGCCACTGACATGGGCTTCTTCCTCGAAACCCTCTTCGGCGGCCTGATGGCCGGCATGCTGTATTCGCTGATCGCGCTCGGCTTCGTGCTGATCTTCAAGGCGAGCGGCGTCTTCAACTTCGCGCAGGGCGCGATGGTGCTCTTCGCGGCGCTTGCGATGGCGCGCTTCTCGGAGTGGTTCCCGAAGCTCCTGGGCCTGGACAGCAAGCTGCTCGCCAACCTGCTGGCGATCATCGCGGCGATGCTGCTGATGGTGGTGGTGGCCTGGGTGATCGAGCGGCTGGTGCTGGGCAAGCTCGTCAACCAGGAAGGCGTGACGCTCCTGATGGCCACGCTCGGCATCGCCTACTTCCTCGACGGCCTGGGGCAGACGCTCTTCGGCAACGCCATCTACAAGATCGACATCGGCCTGCCCAAAGACCCGATGTTCCTGATGGAGAGCACCTTCCAGGGCGGCATCCTCGTCAGCAAGGAAGACCTCTACGCCGCCGCCATCGCGGCGGTGCTGGTGGCCGCGCTCAGCCTCTTCTTCCAGAAGACGGCCACCGGCCGCGCGCTGCGTGCGGTGGCCGACGACCACCAGGCCGCGCAGTCGATCGGCATCCCGCTGTCGCGCATCTGGGTGATCGTGTGGTCGATCGCGGGCTTCGTGGCGCTCGTCGCCGGGATCATCTGGGGCAGCAAGCTCGGGGTGCAGTTTTCCCTCTCGCTGGTGGCGCTGAAGGCGCTGCCGGTGGTGATCCTCGGGGGCCTCACCTCTGTGCCGGGCGCCATCCTCGGCGGGCTGATCATCGGCGTGGGCGAGAAGCTGTCGGAGGTCTACATCGGGCCGATGTTCGGCGGCGGCATCGAGATCTGGTTTGCGTATGTGCTGGCGCTCATGTTCCTTCTCGTGAGGCCACAAGGCCTCTTCGGCGAAAAAATCATCGATCGGGTCTGACCATGCTTTATCGCGAGAACGGCCAGTTCAAGACCAGCTACCGCGCCGACCAGCAGATCTTCCCGATCGCGCAAGACCGCGTCGTGATGGCACTGCTGCTCATCTTCGCCGTCGCCGTGGTGCCGCTCGTGATGCCGGAGTACTTCTTCCGCGCGGTGCTGATCCCGTTCCTGATCCTGTCGCTGGCGGCGCTCGGGCTCAACATCCTCGTGGGCTACTGCGGGCAGATCTCGCTCGGCACGGGCGCCTTCATGGCGGTGGGGGCGTATGCGGCCTACAACTTCCAGGTGCGCATCGAAGGCATGCCGCTCATCGTCTCGCTGCTGATGGGCGGCGTGTGCGCCACGGTGGTGGGGGTGCTCTTCGGCATCCCGTCGCTGCGCATCAAGGGTCTGTACCTCGCGGTGGCCACGCTGGCGGCGCAGTTCTTCATCGACTGGGCCTTCCTGCGCATCAAGTGGTTCACCAACGATTCGTCGTCGGGCTCGGTCAGCGTGGCCGGCATGAACGTGCTGGGCCTGCCCATCGAGACGCCGGTGCAGAAGTACCTCTTCTGCCTGGCCTTCCTGATCGTCTTCGGGCTGCTGGCCAAGAACCTGGTGCGCGGCCACATCGGGCGCGAGTGGATGGCCATCCGCGACATGGACGTGGCCGCCGCCGTGATCGGCATCCGCCCGGTCTACGCCAAGCTCAGCGCGTTTGCCGTCAGCAGCTTCATCGTGGGCGTGGCCGGCGCGTTGTGGGGCTTCGTGCACCTGGGCTCGTGGGAGCCGGCGGCGTTCAACATCGACCGCTCGTTCCAGCTGCTCTTCATGGTGATCATCGGCGGGCTGGGTTCCATCATGGGCAGCTTCTTCGGCGCCGCCTTCATCGTGGTGCTGCCCATCGTGCTCGACAACCTGCCGTACTGGTTCGGCATCCCCATCGACACCGCACTCGCCGCGCACCTCACCTACATGATCTTCGGCGCCCTGATCGTCTTCTTCCTGATCGTCGAGCCGCATGGCCTGGCCCGCCTGTGGTCGACCGCGAAAGAAAAGCTCAGGCTCTGGCCTTTCCCCCATTGACGCTCACTGACCCTCACTGACCCACCGACAACAGCAGGAGACAGCACCATGAACCGCCTCAAACCCATCGCCCTCACCGTGGCCCTCGTGGCCGCCCACCTCGCCACGCCCGCCCTGGCGCAAGACAAGGTCCAGTTCTTCCCGAGCCTGACCGGCCGCACCGGGCCCGTGGCGCCGAATGCCACGCCCTTCGCCAACGGCTACGCCGACTACATGAAGCTCGTGAACCTGCGCGGCGGCATCAATGGCGTGAAGACGCTGGTCGAGGAATGCGAGACCGCCTACGCCACCGACAAGGGCGTCGAGTGCTACGAGCGCCTGAAGGGCAAGCACGGCGGCGCCACGGTGTTCCAGCCGCTCTCGACCGGCATCACCTTCGCGCTCACCGAGAAGGCGCCCAACGACAAGGTGCCGCTCATCACCTCGGGCTACGGCCGCAGCGACTCGGCCGACGGCGGCATCTTCAAGTGGAACTTCCCGCTGATCGGGCACTACTGGGTGGCGGGCGACACCGTGCTGCAGCACATCGCCAAGAAGGAAGGCGGGTGGGACAAGCTCAAGGGCAAGAAGATCGGCGTCGTCTACCACGACAGCCCCTTCGGCAAGGAGCTGCTGCCGATCATGCAGGAGCGTGCGGCGATGCACGGCTTCGAGCTGCTGCTGCTGCCCGTGCCGGCCCCGGGCGTGGAGCAGAAGGCGATCTGGCTGCAGGTGCGCCAGCAGCGGCCCGACTTCGTGGTGATGCAGACCTGGGGCGTGATGACGCCCACCGCCATCAAGGAAGCGGTGGCCACCGGCTACCCGCGCGAGAAGATGTTCGGCACCTGGTGGTCGGGCGCCGAGCCCGACCTGCGCGACGTGGGCGCCGCGGCCAAGGGCTACAGCGCGGTGATGATGCAGCACGGCGCCGAGCCGCAATCGGCGGTGGTGCAAGACATCCTCACCAAGGTGCACGGCCCCGGCCAGGGCACCGGCCCGAAGGAAGAAGTGGGCTCGGTGCTCTACATGCGCGGCGTGGTGGGCGCGATGCTGGCCGTGGAGGGCGTGCGGGCGGCGCAAGAGCGCTTTGGCAAGGGCAAGGTGATGCGCGGCGAGCAGGCACGCTGGGGCTACGAGAACTTGAACCTCACGCAGGCCAAGCTCGATGCGCTGGGCTTCAAGGGCGTGCTGCGGCCGGTGTCCACCAGCTGCGTCGACCACATGGGCTCGGCCTGGACGCGGGTGCACACCTGGGACGGCGCCAAGTTCACCTGGGCCTCCGACTGGCTGCAGGCCGACGAGGCGCTGATCCGGCCCTTGGTGAAGAACTCGGCGGAGAAATACGCCGGTGAAAAGAAGCTCACTCGCCGTCCTCCTGCCGACTGCCAAAGCTGATGACCACCCCTCGTCCGGCGGGTACACCAGCCGATCCCCCAAGGGGATGCGGGCCGGCTTGGGAGCGGCCCGGCGCTCGGCCCGCCTCTTCGATGGAGACCGTTTCACCATGAGCAACGTCTTCCTCAACGTCAACGGCATCGAGGTCATCTACAACCATGTGATCCTGGTGCTGAAGGGCGTGTCGCTTCAGGTCCCGGATGGCAAGGTCGTGGCCTTGCTCGGTGGCAATGGCGCAGGCAAGACCACCACGCTGCGCGCGGTCAGCAACCTGCTGGCCGGCGAGCGTGGCGAGGTGACCAAGGGCAGCATCGAGCTGCGCGGCGAGCGCATCGAGAAGCTCTCGACCGCCGAGATGGTGAACCGCGGGGTGGTGCAGGTGATGGAAGGCCGGCACTGCTTCGCACACCTCACCATCGAGGAGAACCTGCTCACCGGCGCCTACACGCGCCGCGACGGCAAGGCCGCGGTGGCCGAGACGCTGGAGAAGGTCTACGCCTACTTCCCGCGCCTGAAGACGCGACGCACGTCGCAGGCCGCCTACACCTCGGGCGGCGAGCAGCAGATGTGCGCCATCGGCCGCGCGCTGATGGCCAACCCGAAGATGGTGCTGCTCGACGAACCCTCGATGGGGCTTGCGCCTCAGATCGTGAGCGAGGTGTTCGAGATCGTGAAGGACCTGAACACCAAGGAGCGTGTCACGTTCCTGCTGGCCGAGCAGAACACCAACATCGCGCTGAAGTATTCCGACTACGGCTACATCCTCGAGAACGGCCGGGTGGTGATGGACGGCGAAGCGAAGGCGCTGCGCGAAAACGAGGACGTGAAGGAGTTCTATCTCGGCACGGGTGGCACGAAAGACGACAACGCGCGCAAGAGCTTCCGCGACGTGAAGAGCTACAAGCGGCGCAAGCGCTGGCTGGCATGAGAGGGTTGGCATGAGTGAAGAAGAAGGCTGGGGCTTTGCACCGCCACCGTTCAAGCCCGACGAAGCCCTGCAGCGCCTGAAGCGCGACCTGCGCGACGCGGGTCTCACCGAACGCGGCGGCGTTTTCGAGCGGCGGGGAACGGCCATTGCACGCGTGTCGGTCGACGGGGCGCAGCTCAAGGTCGAGACGGTGAAACAACCGGCCCGTTCACCCGACTGGCAGGTGCAGGCCTTCAAGAGTTCGGCCGAGCTGCGCGACTACGTGGCGGCCTTGAAGAAGAAGCTGGCCGGTTGGAGCGATCGCGATGACTGAGTTCTACGACGTGCTGGAGCAGCGCGACCCCGCAGTGCGCGAAGCGTCCCTCATGGCCGCGCTGCCGCAGCAGATGGCGGCGGCGTTGAAGGTGCCTGCGTTCGCCGAGCGCTTCGCGGGGGTCGATGCCCACGCCATCACCTCGCGCGAAGCGCTCGCCGCGCTGCCCGTCACGCGCAAGCATGAGCTGCTCGCACGTCAACAGGCCGAGCGTGCACGCGACCCGTTTGGTGGCTTCTCGGCCATCGGCTGGCAAGGCCTGCAGGGGCGCCGGGGCGCGCAACGCGTCTTCCAGTCACCCGGCCCCATCTACGAACCCGAAGGCCGCGCCCGCGACTACTGGCGCACCGCCCGCGCCCTCTGGGCCGCCGGCTTTCGCGCAGGCGACCTGATGCACAACAGCTTCAGCTACCACCTCACGCCCGCAGGCTCGATGCTGGAGAGCGGCGCGCATGCGATCGGCTGCACCGTCTTCCCCGGTGGCGTGGGCAACACCGAGCTGCAGCTGCAGGCGATGGTCGAACTCAGGCCCGACGGTTATGCCGGCACGCCGAGCTTCCTGCGCATCGCGCTGGAGAAGGCGGCCGAGACCGGCGTGTCCTTGCCCTTCCTGAAGAAGGCGATGGTGAGCGGCGAAGCCTTCCCCGCCGCGCTGCGCGACTGGCTGCGCGCACGCGGCCTCGAGGCCTACCAGTCGTATGCCACCGCCGACGTCGGCCTCATCGCCTACGAGACCGCCGCACGCGAAGGCCTGGTGCTCGACGAGGGCGTGATCGTCGAGATCGTGCGCCCCGGCACCGGCGACCCGGTGCCCACAGGCGAGGTGGGCGAGGTGGTGGTCACCGTGCTCAATCCCGACTACCCGCTGGTGCGCTTCGGCACCGGCGACCTGTCGGCCGTGCTGGCCGGCCCCTGCCCCACCGGCCGCACCAACACCCGCATCAAGGGTTGGCTGGGTCGCGCCGACCAGACGGCCAAGGTGCGCGGCATGTTCGTGCACCCGAGCCAGGTGGCCGAGGTGCTGAAGCGCTTTCCCGAAGCCGGCAAGGGCCGGCTCGTGGTCAGCGGCGAAATGGCCAACGACCGGATGACGCTGAAAGTGGAAACCTCGTCATCCGCAGAGTCTTTGATCCAGCGCATGACCGACGCGATCCGCGACGTGACCAAGCTGCGCGGCGAGGTGGAGCTGTGCGCGCCGGGCAGCCTGCCCAACGACGGCAAGGTGATCGACGACACGCGCAGCGTGGGCTGAGAGCCCACTACGGCCGAACCATTACGTAGTTCCCGCCATGTCCGGGGGGCCCGGCGCTTCTAGCATTCCTGGGTCCGATCAACCCCCGAAGGGAACCCCGCCATGAAGAAGCTCCTGATCGCTTGCGCTGCAGCATTCGCAGCGACCAGTGTGTTTGCCTACCCCGAGAAGGCCATCACGATCGTCGTGCCGTTTGCCGCAGGCGGCCCGACCGACAAGGTGGCCCGCGACTTCGCCGAAGCCGTGCGCAAGCCGCTGGGCAACGCCACCATCGTGATCGACAACGTGGCAGGCGCTGGCGGCACGCTCGGCAATTCGAAGGTGGCCAAGGCCACGCCCGATGGCTACACGCTGCTGCTCACGCACGTGAACATGGCCACCTCGGTGGCGCTGTACCGCAACCTGCAGTTCAAGCCGCTCGAAGATTTCGAATACGTCGGCCTCGTGAACGAAGTGCCGATGACGCTGGTGGGCCGCCCCACGCTGCCGGCCAACAACTACGGCGAGCTGTCGACCTGGATCAACGCCAACAAGGGCAAGATCAACCTCGCGCACGCGGGCCTGGGCTCGGCCTCGCACCTGTGCGGTTTGCTGTTCCAGTCGACGATCAAGGTCGAGATGACCCCGGTGCCGTACAAGGGCACCGCGCCGGCCATGAACGACCTGCTCGGCGGCCAGGTCGACATCATGTGTGACCAGACCACCAACACCACCGGCCAGATCGAGGCCGGCAAGATCAAGGCGTTTGCGGTGAGCACGACCAAGCGGCTGTCGACCCCGGCGCTGGCCAAGCTGCCCACGCTGGACGAGGCGGGCCTCAAGGGCTTCAACGTGACGATCTGGCACGGCGTGTATGCACCGAAGGGCACGCCCAAGGCGGTGATCGACAAGCTCAACACCGCCCTCAAGGCTGCGCTGAAGGACCCGACCTTCGTGAAGAACCAGGAGTCGCTCGGCGCGGTGATCGTGTCGGATGCGCGCGCCAACCCGGCCGAGCACAAGAAGTTCGTCTCGGACGAGATCAACAAGTGGACGCCGATCATCAAGGCGGCCGGTCAGTACGCCGACTGATCTTGGCTCTCTGATCACGAGGCCGCCTTCGGGCGGCCTTTTCATTTCACGCGCGCAGCGTGATGGGGATGGTGACGGGGCCGTCGTTGACGAGGTGCACCTGCATGTCGGCGCCGAACTCGCCTTCGCCCACGATGGGGTGCTGCGCACGCGCCGTGGCGAGCACACGCTCGTAGAGGCGGCGGCCGAGCTCGGGCGGCGCGGCGTTGGTGAAGCTCGGGCGGTTGCCGCCAGAGGTGTCGGCGGCGAGCGTGAACTGGCTGACGATGAGCAGGCCGCCTTGCACGTCGACCACGCTGCGGTTCATCTTGCCGGCCTCGTCGGAAAAGATGCGCAGCTTGAGCAGCTTGGCGACGAGCTTGTCGACGAGCGCGTCGGTGTCAGACGGCTCGGCGCAGACGAAGACCAGCAGGCCCTGCTCGATGCTGCCGGTGATGCGGCCCGCCACTTCCACGCGTGCGCTGCGCACACGCTGGATCAAGGCGATCATCGGCCGTCGTCCATGCGCTTCAGCTCGTCTCCGAGAAAGCGCGCGGCGGGGATCTGCCGGCCGTCCTGGAAGCGGATCTGGTAGACCTCGCCCGTGGTGCTCGACTTCGAGGCGATCTGCTCGATGAACTGCTGCGCGGTGGTGACGTGCTCGCCCATCTTTTCGAACTTTTTGCGCAGGAAGGTGGCCGCGTCTTTCGACGAGTAGGCCGAGCCGTTGCGCACGAAGCGGATCGTGGTCTGCGCTTCGACGTAGGCGATCAGGCGCTGGATGCGGGCCTGCTCGGCGGCGCTCGGGGCGGCGTTTGCTCCAGCTGCGGCGAGCAGCGCCGCGAACATCACAGCGCGACGCTGCACGGCGATCAGGCCAGCGTCACGCGGGCGAACTTGCGTCGGCCCACTTGCACAACATAAGTGCCGGCGTTGAGCTTCAGGCCTTTGTCGCTGACAACACCGCCGTCAACCTTGACACCCCCTCCGTCAATGAGACGACCTGCTTCACTGGTCGAAGGTGCGAGGTTGGCTTGCTTCAGCAGAGCACCAATGCCGAGCGGCGCGCCGCCGAGCGACACCTCGGGGATGTCGTCGGGCACACCCCCGCGCGCGCGGTTGTTGAAATCGGCCTCGGCCGCCTCAGCCGCCGCGGCGCTGTGGAAGCGGGTGGTGATCTCCTTGGCGAGCATCACCTTCGCATCCTTGGGGTTGCGACCGGCTTCGACCTCGGCCTTGAGCTTCGCGATCTCGGCTTCGGGCTTGAAGCTCAGGAGGGTGAAGTACTTCCACATCAGCTCGTCGCTGATGGACAGGATCTTCGCGAACATGCCGTTCGCCGGCTCGGTGATCGCGATGTAGTTGCCCTTGCTCTTGGACATCTTCTCGACGCCATCGAGCCCTTCGAGCAGCGGCATCGTCAGGATGCACTGCGGCTCCTGCCCGTATTCGGCCTGCAGCGTGCGGCCCATCAGCAGGTTGAACTTCTGGTCGGTGCCGCCGAGCTCGAGGTCGCTCTTGAGTGCCACCGAGTCGTAGCCCTGCATCAGCGGGTAGAGGAACTCGTGCACGCTGATCGGCGTGCCGGCCTTGAAGCGGTCGTGGAAGTCGTTGCGCTCCATCATGCGCGCTACCGTGTAGCGCGCGGCGAGCTGGATCATGCCGCGCGCCCCCAGCGGGTCGCTCCATTCGCTGTTGTAGCGAATCTCGGTCTTGGCCGGGTCGAGCACCAGGCTCGCCTGCTTGTAGTAGGTCTCGGCGTTGGCCTTGATCTGCTCGGGCGTGAGCGGCGGGCGGGTGGTGTTGCGGCCCGAGGGGTCGCCGATCATCGAGGTGAAGTCGCCGATCAGGAAGATGACCTGGTGGCCGATGTCCTGCAGCTGGCGCATCTTGTTGAGCACCACCGTGTGGCCGACGTGGATGTCGGGCGCGGTCGGGTCGAGGCCGAGCTTGATGCGCAGTGGCACGCCCGTTGCTTCTGAACGAGCCAGTTTGGCCAGCCAGTCGGCTTCAGGAAGCAGCTCATCGCATCCCCGGCGGCTGATGGCCAGCGCTTCCAGCACCTTGTCGGTGACGGGGTACTTGGCCGCGGGGGAGGTCTTTTCTTCTGACAAAGACATAGGAGAAAGGGAACCTCAGGGGTTTTCCGGGAGTCAGGCAATGCGGGGGACGAAAAGGGTGCCGCTTATACTGCGCCGCACCCGACGGAACACCCCGTGAATGGGGTCCGCAACGGCGACCGCGATTCTAGTGGACGCCCCAGGACGAGAAGATCAACCAGAGCATCGCCCCGCGCGGTGCTTGCAGCTCGGGGCCTCGTGCCCCCCGATCAAAATTGAGTTCGTTGGAAACGCTTGAGCGCGACGCGGTTGCGGCCGGTTCGCGCCTCACCCAATTCATCGGTCGCCACCCGCGCACCCTCACCACCCTCATCGTCACCGGCCTGATGGGCTTTGGCGTGACCGCCTTCGGCATCGCCCCGCTGGCGCCCGATGCGGCCGACCTGCCGCGGCGCATGGTGACGGAAATCGTCACCCCGGAAGACATCTCGTCGCAGCTGGAAGCGCTGGCCAGCCACACGCTGCAGCTCTACCGCAACGACCTGACGCGCCCAACCGACACCGCCGACAGCCTGCTGGCCCGCCTGAGCGTGGCCGACGTCACGGCGGCTGCCTTCATCCGCAGCGACCGCACCGCGCGCAAGCTGCTCGAAGGCCGCGCCGGGAAGATCGTGCGGGTGCGCATCGACGAATCGGGTGTGCTGGAAGAGCTCGTCGCCCGCTACCCCGCTGAAAACAGCGACCAGTTCGGCACCCACTTCTCGCGCCTGCGCATCACGCGCGTCGGCGACAAGTTCCTCGCCGGCGTGGAAACGGCCAAGCTCGAAAGCGAAGTGCGCACCGGCACGGGCACCATCCGCAGCTCGCTCTTTGCCGCGACCGACGAAGCGAAGATTCCCGACCCCGTGGCCACGCAGCTCGCCGAGGTGTTCTCGACCGACATCGACTTCCGCCGCGAGCTGCGCCGCGGCGACAGCTTCCACGTGGTCTACGAAGCACTCACCGCCGATGGCGAGCCCATCACCTGGAACCAGGCCTCGGGCCGCGTGCTCGCCGCCGAGTTCGTCAACAACAACCGCACTTACTCGGCCGTCTGGTACCAGGACGCGCACAGCAAGGGCGGCTATTACGGCTTCGACGGTCAGAGCAAGCGCCGTGCGTTCCTCGCGAGCCCGATGGAGTTCTCGCGCGTGACCTCGGGTTTCTCGATGCGCATGCACCCGATCCACAAGGTCTGGCGCCAACACCTGGGCGTGGACTACGGCGCTCCCACCGGCACGCCGGTGCGCAACGTCGGTGACGGCGTCGTCGAATTCGCCGGGCGGCAAAACGGCTACGGCAACGTCGTGCAGATCCGCCACAGCAACGGCCGCGCCACGCTCTACGCGCACTTGAGCCGGATCGATGTGCGCAACGGCCAGCGCGTCGAACAGGGCGCCCGCATCGGCGCTGTCGGTTCGACGGGCTGGGCGACCGGGCCGCATCTGCACTTCGAGGTCAAGGTCAACGGCCAGCAGCAAGACCCGCTCGTGATCGCCAAGACCTCCGAGGCCGTGGAGCTCTCACCCGAATCGCGCGCGCAGTTCACCGCCGTGGCACAGGGGCTGCGCCAGCAGCTCGAAGTGGCCAAGGCCAACCCCTACCGCTTCGCCCAAGCGGAGTGAGCCGCTGCACAATTCGGCGATGGCTGAATTGTTTGCAGGGCTGATGTCGGGCACCTCGCTCGACGGGGTGGACGGTGTGCTGGCCGAGTTCTCGGCGAGCGGCTTTCCGAAGGTCATCTCACACGCCTACCGGGCCTTCCCGGAAGCGCTGCGTGAAGAGCTGCTGGCGCTCAACACCTCGGGCGCCGACGAGTTGCACCGCTCGGCGCTGGCGTCCAACACGCTGGCCACGCTCTACATCGAGGTGGTGGCCGAATTGCTCGCCAACGCGAACATCGATGCGCGCGCCGTGCGCGCCATCGGCAGCCACGGCCAGACGGTGCGCCACCGGCCGGGCCTTGGCTACACATGGCAGATCAACAGCCCGAGCCTGCTCGCCGAACGCAGCGGCATCGCGGTGGTGGCCGACTTCCGCACCCGTGACGTGGCCGCCGGCGGGCAAGGCGCGCCGCTGGTCGCCGCATTCCACCGGGCGCTCTTTGGCCAGGAGGGTGAGACACGTGCCGTGCTCAACCTTGGCGGCATCAGCAACCTCACCGCCCTGCTCGCCAGCGGCCACACCACCGGCTTCGACTGCGGCCCGGCCAACGTGCTGATGGACCTCTGGTGCCTGCGCCACACCGGCCAGCGCTTCGACGCCGACGGCGCATGGGCGGCGCAAGGCACCGTGCAAGCCGGCCTGCTCGACCTGCTGCTGCAAGAACCCTATTTCGCGGAGCTACCACCCAAGAGCACCGGGCGCGACCTGTTCAACGTCGCCTGGCTCGAGGGCCGTCTGCGGGCGCATGGGCCCTGTCACCCCGTCGACGTGCAGGCCACGCTGTGCGAGCTGACGGCGGTGACCTGCACCGATGCAGTCAAGGCTCATGCGGCGGATGCGAACGAATTGCTGGTCTGCGGAGGCGGCGCCCTCAACCTGCACCTGATGGGGCGCCTGGCCCATCACCTGCCCGGCATGGCCGTGCGGCCGAGCGACGCGCGCGGCCTGCCGGCACAGCACGTGGAAGCCGCCGCCTTCGCTTGGCTGGCCTACCGGCATGCCCACGGCTTGCCGGGCAACCTGAGCGCCGTCACCGGCGCCAGCGGCCCTCGCGTGCTCGGGGCCTGGTACCCCGCCTGAATGCAAAAGGCCGCCTCGCGGCGGCCTCTGGCGGCGATACGTCGCCGCGGGTCAGACCGAGAAGCTCGACCCGCAGCCGCAGGTCGTCGTCGCGTTGGGGTTCTTGATCACGAACTGGGCGCCTTGCAGGTCGTCCTTGTAGTCGATCTCGGCACCCGCCAAGTACTGCAGGCTCATGGCGTCGATCAGCAGCGTGACGCCGTTCTTGTTCATCTGCGTGTCGTCTTCGTTGACGATCTCGTCGAAGGTGAAGCCGTACTGGAAGCCCGAGCAGCCACCGCCCTGCACGAAGACACGCAGCTTCAGGTCGGGATTGCCTTCCTCGTCGACCAGTTCCTTCACCTTGTTGGCTGCGCTGTCGGTGAAGACCAGCGGCACCGGGGGGGCATCGGCTGCAGGGGTTTGAACTTCGTGTGCCAGGGCGCTCATGGGGACATCCTTCCTATCGAGGGCTCAATTATCCACGCCCCGGACAAGACCTCACTGGGCGTTGGAAGCCGCCAACTTGATCATTGCGGGCTTTTCTTCCGCCTTCAGCGTGCGCAATTCACCTTCAATGGTGGCGCCCTGGTGCATTTCAAGCGCTTCGTACTTCACGTCGCCCACGATCACCGCCTTGGGCTGCAACTCGAGCAGCGCATCGGCCTGAACCGGGCCGGTGACGTGGCCGTTGATGATGACGTGACCGGCCTTCACACGCCCCACGACGCGGGCCTTTTCGCTGATGACGAGGATGCTGGTTTCCACTTCACTGGCGATCACGTCGCCCTGCACTTCGCCATCGATGCGCAGGCCGTCGGAGAACTGCAGCTCTCCGCGGATCACCGTGCCCTCGCCGATGAGGGTGCGAATGGGAGGCTGCTTTTTCTTCGCGAACATGGTGATGGCTCCTGGTAGAGATTGACGGAGGAAGGTCACAACTTGACGGTCTGGGTCGCCCGGACCCCGCCCTGGTTGTCGGTCACCTTGACCTGCACCGTCTTCACCACCGCTTCTTGCGGGTAGCTCACGGTGCCTTCGAGGCGGGCTGACTGCTTCACTTGCAGTGGCTTCGGCCCGCCGGGCTGGGAAATCGTCCAAGGTTTGTCACCCAGTGTGCCCGACAGCACGATGTCGTAGCGGCCGGCAAACTCGGGTGGATTCTTGCCTATTTGCATGATCAGAACCTGAAATCGCACCTGGCCCGGGCCCGCCGCCTCGGCCTGGAGGGCTCTGACGTTGAGCCCGGAGGCGCTCGCCGGCAGCAGCCGCTCGAAGAATCCCAGGTCCGCTTTCAGCGACAGGTTTTCGGACTCGACCTGCTTGATCTGCTGGGCCAAGCGCTCTTGGGCCACTTTCTCAGCCTTAAGCAGGCTCTGTGCCGTGTTCGCGATGGACTGGGCGCCCTCGCGCTCCTCGCGCAGCTTGGCCACCTCGACCCGCAACTCGGCCAACTCGGCCTTGGCGTCCTTGTCCAGGCCAGCGATGCTCTTGCCAAACTCGAACGCCCACAAGGATAGCGCCGCCGAGAAGCCAAACACCAGCGCCACCACCGCCCAACGCAGCGGCCACGGCAGGTGGCTGCGGACGATCATGCGCGGGGCGCTGATCGACAGCCGTCGGCGTAGCAATTTCCAGCGCATGGGAGGTTCTGGGAGGCAGGGCGGCTACAGGAGGCGCGATTGTAGAAGCCACCTTTTGGTGCGGCCTGTGTCGAAAGCTTGCAGGTGTGTGCAAGCGGCTCCAGGAATGAAAAAGGCCGCTGAAAGCGGCCTTTTCGCACGGTCTGGCAGGAAGTCAGCGCTTGCTGAACTGCTTGCGGCGACGGGCGCCGTGGAGGCCGACCTTCTTCCGTTCGACTTCACGCGCGTCGCGCGTGACGAAGCCGGCGCGGCTCAGTTCGGGCTTGAGTGCTGCGTCGTAGTCGATCAGGGCGCGGGTGATGCCGTGGCGCACCGCACCGGCTTGGCCGGACTCGCCGCCGCCGTGCACGTTGACCTTGACGTCGAACGCGGCGTCATTGGCGGTCAGCACGAGGGGCTGGCGCACGACCATGATGGACGTCTGGCGACCGAAGTACTGGTCGACGGGCTTGCCGTTGACGAGGATCTGGCCAGTGCCCTTCTTGATGAACACGCGTGCCACCGAAGACTTGCGGCGGCCGGTTCCGTAGTTCCAATTTCCGATCATCACCGCTCCTTAGATTTCCAGCGCCTTGGGCTGCTGGGCGGCGTGCGGGTGGGAACCACCGGCGTACACCTTCAGCTTCTTCACCATCGCGTAGCCGAGCGGGCCTTTAGGCAGCATGCCCTTGACGGCCTTCTCCAGCGCGCGGCCGGGGTGCTTGGCTTGCATGTCCTTAAACTTGGTGCCGTAGATGCCGCCCGGGAAACCGGAGTGGCGGTAATACACCTTGTCGTTGGCCTTGTTGCCCGTCACGCGGAGCTTGTCTGCATTGACGACGACGATGAAATCGCCGGTGTCGACGTGAGGCGTGTAAATGGCCTTGTGCTTGCCGCGCAAACGGAGTGCCACTTCGCTGGCAACACGTCCGAGCACCTTGTCGGTGGCGTCAATCACAAACCACTCGTGCGTCACTTCGGCCGGCTTGGCGCTGAAGGTCTTCATGAGGATCTTTCGATGTGCCTGCCCTGGTGAGGCGAGGCGGGATGTGGCTCAATGTCGGGCCGGCGGTGTTCTCGGTGCTGCTTATCGAGGCAACCTCTCAAACAACTGACGGCGCTGTTCTTCCCCGGAGCCGATCGGGAAAGCCTTCTAGTGTATCCGAAGCCCGGCGACACAGGTAGACCTATCGCCACCGGGTCTGCTGGCGCACCCGATAGAATTAGGGTTTTCACCAATACGAGGTCTGCATGGTCTCCAGCACCACCTCCCAGCTTCACACAACCCCAAAGCCCGCCCCGGAACGGCTTTCCTGGGTGCCGATCCGGTCGCTCGCGGAGCGCCATCGCGAACGCATCGCAACGCACATTCTCGGACTGAGCGAGAGTGACCGCTACCTGCGGTTCGGTTACCCCGCCACCGATGAACAAGTGCAGCGCTACGTGGAGTCGATCGACTTCGAGCGCGACGAGGTGTTCGGCATCTTCAACCGCCGCCTCGAACTCATCGCCATGGCGCATCTGGCGTATCTGCCAGTGCCAACACAGCCCGAAGCCCCCGCCACGGCCGAATTCGGGGTCTCGGTCATCGGCCGGGCGCGAGGCCGAGGCTATGGGGCTCGCCTTTTCGAGCACGCGGTGCTGCACGCACGCAATCGTGGATGCGAGCGTCTCTTCATCCACGCATTGAGCGAGAACGCCGCCATGCTCAAGATCGCCCGCAACGCGGGGGCCACCGTTGAACGAGATGGGCCGGAATCGGAAGCGTGGTTGAAGCTGCCGCCCGACAGCATCTCGTCGCAAGTCGGCGAACTCGTCGGCCACCAAGTCGCGGAGTTCGACTACCAGCTCAAACTGCATGCACAGCGTCTCAGCGCGTGGCTGAAAGGGTCACCTGAAGTCAAGACTCACACGGTCGAGATCGACCGCAACGCATCGGAGTAGTCAGCCAATCAATCGGCCGCCAAGCCGCGCCATTGCTGGGTTTGCGGCAAATTCCCACACCCATGTCGGGGATGGGAGGCCTCAGGGGGCACGGTTAGCATGACCTGAACACGTCATGCTGAATCTCCCTAACACTTATTGGGCTGTTGCACTGGGCGGCATTGCCGCACTGCTCGTCCTGGCCCTGATCGTCGTCGTGCTGCGTGGCCGCAAGCCGCGGCCGAAGCCTCTGCCGCTGGAGTGGGCCCTGACCGGCCGCCCCGTCTTCAGCACCGACGAGCGGCGCATCTACCGCTTGCTGCGCGAAGCGCTGCCGCACCACATCATCCTGTCGAAGCTGCCGTTGGTGCGCTTCTGCCAGCCCACGGACCCGAGCGAGGTGCGCTACTGGTACGAGCTGCTGGGCACGACGCACGTCACCTTCGCCGTGTGCAGCGCCAACGGCCGTGTGCTGGCCGCGGTCGACCTCGACATCGAGCGCGGCCACTCGCACCGTGCGCAGCAGGTCAAGCAGGCGGTTCTCTCGACCTGCCGCGTGCGCTACATGCGCTGCCCCGTCGACCGCATGCCATCGGTGGCCGAGCTGCAGCTGCTGGTGCCGCACAGCGGCGCTGCCGCGCGCGCCCCCGAGCCGATGCCGCCCCACAGCTTGAACCAGGCACGCAGCTCGCTCGCCAGCACGGTGGCGCACCGTCGCGCCGAGCGGACCGCGCTGTGGCAGGACTCGTCGCTGTTCCAGGACTCCTTCTTCGCACCCGACAGCCGCCTCGACGCCTTCACCGCCAGCGACCTCGTCGGCCTGTCGGACCGGCCTTCCTCGCTGGTTGGCGGCGACGACATCGGCGGCGTGGTGGTCGACGGCCCCGGCAACGACTCGCGCCGCTGACCCAGGGCCGCTGCACCGGGCGCTTACGATGCGCCCATGCCTTCCCCCTCGACGCCCACGAGCGCCACCCCCTATGCCGGCCTGACGCCGGACGCCGTGCTCGATGCACTCGACTGCGTCGGCCTGCGCGGCGATGGCCGGCTGATCCAGCTCAACTCTTATGAAAATCGCGTCTTCCAGGTCTTCCTGGAAGACGGCTCAGTGGTGGTGGCGAAGTTCTACCGGCCCGGCCGTTGGAGCGACGCGCAGATCCTGGAGGAACACGCCTTTGCGGCCGAGCTGGCCGAGGCCGAGATCCCGGTGGTTACACCGCGCCTGCTGGGCGACACGACCTTGCCCTCGTTCACCATCGACGGGCAGCCCTATCGCTTCAGCATCACGCCGCGCCAGTCGGGCCGCGCCCCCGAGCTGGAAGACCCCGCCACCCTCGAGTGGATCGGCCGCTTCATCGGCCGCATCCACACCGTCGGGGCGCGCAAGCCGTTCACCCATCGACTGACACTCGACCTCCACAGCCACGGCACCACGCCACGCGACTGGCTGCTCGACTCCGGCCTGATCGCCGTCGAGACCCAGACCGCCTGGAAGCAGACCGTCGACCAGGTCCTCGACGAAGTGCAGCGCAGTTTCGACGCCGCCGGGGCCTACCGCGCGATCCGGCTGCACGGCGACTGCCATGTCGGCAATGTGCTCTGGACCGACGCCGGCCCGCACTTCGTCGACCTCGACGACGCGCTGATGGGCCCGCCGGTGCAAGACCTGTGGATGCTGCTCTCGGGCGAGCGCCAGCAGATGCAGCAGCAGCTCACCGCCCTGCTCACCGGCTACGAAGACTTCATGGAGTTCGACTGGCGCCAGCTGCGCCTGATCGAAGCACTGCGGGCGCTGCGCATGATCCACTACAGCGCCTGGCTCGCGCGCCGTTGGGCCGACCCGGCCTTCCCGGTTGCGTTCCCGTGGTTCGGCGATCGCAACTACTGGAGCGAGCAGATCATCCGTCTTCGCGACCAGCTCGATGCGATGCGGGAGCCACCGCTCGGCGGCTCCGTCTTCTGAGCACGAATCAGGCGGTCAGCAAGGCGTTCACACGCCGCACGTAGGCCGCCGGATCTTCGAGATGGCCGCCCTCGGCCAGCACCGCCTGGTCGAAGAGGATGTGCGCCAGCTCCTCGAAATGCGCACTGCCGTCGAGGCGCTTGACCAGTGCGTGTTCGGCGTTGACTTCCAGCGTGGGCTGCTGCGCCGGCGCGTTCTGGCCTGCCTGCTTCAGCATGCGCGCGAGGTGGCCGCTGATGTCGCCTTCTTCCACCACCAGGCAGGCCGGCGAATCGACGAGCCGCGTGGTCACGCGCACGTCCTTCGCGCGGTCCTTCAGCACCTCCTTCAGGCGGTCGAGCACCGGCTTGAAGGCAGTGGCCGCTTCTTCGGCCTGCTTCTTCTCAGCCTCGTCCTGCAGCTTGCCAAGGTCGATCGCACCCTTGGCCACGCTTTGCAGCGGCTTGCCCTCGAACTCGTAGACGTGGCTCAGCATCCACTCGTCCACGCGGTCGGTGAGCAGCAGCACCTCGATGCCCTTCTTGCGGAAGATCTCGAGCTGCGGGCTGTTCTTCGCAGCGGCCAGCGTGTCGGCGGTCACGTAGTAGATCGCTTCCTGGCCTTCCTTCATGCGCTTGACGTAGTCTTCCATCGACACGCCTTCGTCCGCCTGGGTCGAGGCGAAGCGGAAGAGCTTCACCAGCCGCTCCTGGTTGGCGTGGTCTTCACCCACGCCTTCCTTCAGCACCGCGCCGAAGTCTTTCCAGAACTTCGCGTACTTCGTGCGTTCGGCTTCGTCCTCGCTGTTGGCCAGGCCTTCGAGCATCGACAACACGCGCTTGGTCGACCCTTCGCGGATGGCCTTCACGTCGCGGCTTTCCTGCAGCAGCTCGCGGCTCACGTTGAGCGGCAGGTCGGCGCTGTCGATCACGCCCTTCACGAAGCGCAGATACACCGGCATCAGCGCTTCGGCGTCGTCCATGATGAAGACACGCTTCACGTAGAGCTTCACGCCGCCGCGCTTGTCGCGGTTCCACAGGTCGAACGGCGCCTTGGCCGGGATGTAGAGCAGCTGCGTGTATTCGCTGCGCCCTTCCACGCGGTTGTGCGTGTAAGCGAGAGGCGCTTCGGTGTCGTAGCTGATCTGCTTGTAGAACTCTTCGTACTGCTCGGGCGTGATGTCGCTCTTGCTGCGGGTCCACAGGGCCGCGGCCTTGTTGATCGGCGCCCATTCGTCTTTGACGATCTGCTCGCTTTTCTCCGGATCCCACTCTTCCTTCTGCATGAGCACCGGCAGGGAGATGTGGTCGGAATATTTGCTGATGATCGAGCGCAGCTTCCAGCCGCTCAGGAATTCTTCTTCGCCCTCGCGCAGGTGCAGGATCACGTCGGTGCCGCGCGTGGGCTTGGTGATGGTCTCGACCTCGAAGTCGCCGCTGCCGTCGCTGCTCCAGCGCACGCCCTCTTCCGCCTTCGCGCCCGCACGGCGCGATTCCACGGTGATGCGGTCGGCCACGATGAAGCCCGAGTAGAAGCCCACGCCGAACTGGCCGATCAGCTGCGCGTCTTTCTTCTGGTCGCCTTCGAGCTTGGCCATGAACTCGCGCGTGCCGCTCTTGGCGATGGTGCCGAGGTTGGCCACGGCTTCCTCGGCCGACAGGCCAATGCCGTTGTCCCGGATCGTGATGGTCTTGGCCGCCTTGTCGAAGCTCACGCGCACCTCGAGGTTGGGCGCGTCCTCATACAGGCCGGCATTGTTCAGGGCCTCGAAGCGCAGCTTGTCGCACGCGTCGGACGCATTCGACACCAGCTCGCGCAGGAAGATCTCCTTGTTCGAGTAGAGCGAGTGCGTGACGAGGTGCAGGATCTGCTTGACCTCGGCCTGGAAGGAAAGGGTTTGTTTTTCCATGGTGTTCGGGAAGACGCTTTAGGTTCTGACCAATCGGCCGCGCCAGCACATAGGGTCGCAGCGACCGTTTTCAAGAGCGGGCGGGGATCATAAGGACAAGCCCTCGACAAGCCCCTTTGGCGCGCTTGGGCACCAGCCGGTCGTGTCGCAGCGCTCCGCTACGATCCGCCGCTCCTTCCAAGAAGAGCGGGCGCCCTGCCTGCCACCCTATCCGCATGACTGCATTGGAAAGCTGGCTCTCAAGCTCACCCGGTTCTGCGGCCCCGTTGTGGACGCTGGAGGGCCTGCGCGGTGCCGACCCCGTGCTCGGCTTTGCGCTGGTGATGCTGGCCGCCGTGGCGCTCGCCGAGCTGCTGCACCGCAAGCTGCGTGCCCCGCGCATGCTGGGCCACATGATCACCGGCGCGCTCGCGAGCCCACTCGCGCTGCGCCTGCTCGACCGCACCGACCTCGACCCGTGGAAGCCGATCATCGACCTCGCGATCGGCGTGCTCGTGTTCGAGCTCGGCAGCCGCATCCGCCCGCGCTGGCTGATCGACAACCCCTGGCTCGCCTTCACCTGCGCGCTCGAAGGCATGCTGGCCGGTCTGTGCGTGGCGGTCACGCTCGTGTGGCTGGATGCGCCCGTGGCGTCGGCCTGGCTGGCCGGTGCGGTGGCCATGTCGACTTCGCCGGTGATCACCCTCGTGCTCGTGCACGAGCTGCGCTCGCGCGGGCAGGTGACCGAACGGCTGCTCATCACCACCGCCATCAACAGCGCCCTCGCGATGCTGGCGCTGAAGGCCTGGAACGTGGTGGCCGCCGCCGGCAGCATCAACATCGGCAACGAGCTGCTGCCGGTGGTGACCGACGCGGTGGTGGTGATCGGCGGCTCCTTCCTGCTCGGCGTCTTCGCCGGCTGGCTGCTCGCCAAGCTGCACCAGCCGCTGCGCGATGCCGCCGCCGCCCCGGTGTTGCAGATTGCGCTGGTGATCCTCGCCGCGATGGTCGCGGCGCAGTGGAAGCTGTCACCGCTGCTCGCGCTGCTCATCGCTGGCATGGCGGCGCGTTCGAAGATGGGCCACATGCTCACCGTCGAGCCGCAGCTGGGCAGCGCCGGCGCGGTGCTGACCGTGCTGCTCTTCATTGCTCTCGGCATGCTCTTCACGCTGGACGACGTGGCGACGCTCTGGCCGTGGGTGGTGGCGATCCTCCTGGCCCGCCTGGTCGGCAAGGGCGTGGCGGTGTCGCTGCTCGCCCGCCTGAGCGCGCTGAGCTGGCGCCAGGCCGCCGCGCTCACGCTCACGCTGCAGCCGATGAGCAGCCTCGCGGTGCTGCTCGCCGGCAACACCTTCGGCTGGGCCTCCCAGATGCCCGGCGTGGCCGGGGGCGTGCTGCAAGCGTTGCTGATCGCGACCACCGTGTCGCACCTCCTCGGCCCGGTGCTTACCAAGTTCTCGCTCAAGTCGCTGGCCGACGAGTGCCCGCAGCCCGCCACCAAGGAGCGCTGAGATGTCACTCGCCACCTTCACCCAATCCGAACCCTTGACGCTGGGCGTGGAGCTCGAGCTGCAGCTCGTCAGCATGTACGACCACGACCTCTCGCCGCAGGCCGACGACCTGCTGCGCGAGCTCGACCGCCACCCCGGCGCGTGGGACGTGAAGCCCGAGATCACGCGCAGCATGATCGAGATCGGCACCTCCATCCAGCGCCAGCACGCGCCGCTCGTGGCCGAGCTCACCGACCTGCGCCAGCAGCTCTCGCGCGCCGCGCGCAAGCTCAACATCGGCATCGCCGGCGGCGGCACGCACGCCTACCAGCACTGGAGCGAGCAGCAGATCTACCCGACCGAGCGCTTCCACTACATCAGCGAGCTGTACGGCTACCTCGCCAAGCAGTTCACCGTGTTCGGCCAGCATGTGCACGTGGGCTGCGAAGACGGCGACACCGCGCTCTGGCTGCTGCACGCCCTCTCGCGCTACGTGCCGCACTTCATCGCACTCTCGGCCTCGTCGCCCTACGTGCAGGGCGTGGACACCGGCTTCGACTCGGCCCGCCTCAACTCCGTCTTCGCCTTCCCGCTCTCGGGCCGCGCGCCCTTCGTGCGCTCGTGGGACGAGTTCGGCGGCTACTTCGACAAGATGACGAGCACCGGCGTCGTTCAGTCGATGAAAGACTTCTACTGGGACATCCGCCCCAAGCCCGAGTACGGCACCATCGAGCTGCGCGTGTGCGACACACCGCTCACCGTCGACAAGGCCGCCGCGCTCGCCTGCTACCTGCAGTGCATCTGCCGCTACCTGCGCGAGGAAAAACCCTTCGAGCCGGCCGAAGACGACTACCTCGTCTACACCTTCAACCGCTTCCAGGCCTGCCGCTTCGGGCTCGACGGCGAGATCGTCGACCCCAAGACCAAGACTCGCCAGAAGCTCAGAGACGACATCCTGCGCACGCTCGCCCGCATCGACGAGCACGCGCTCGACCTGCAGGCGCTCGAAGCCAGCAACCTGATCCGCGAGACGCTCTTCGAGGGCAACGATGCGCAGTGGCTGCGCTCGCGGCGCAAGGGCGGCGTGCCGCTCTCGGCCGTGGTGGAAGACGCGACGAAGCGCTGGATGGCTTAGTGGAGCTTGATGCGCGGCCGGTAGGTGCGGTCGAGCATTTCCGACAGCGTGATCATCGCGGTCTTGCGCACGCCACCGAGCGCGAGCTGGTGCTGCTTGTGCAGCGACCAGTACATCAGCTGCGCCAGCCGACCTTCGATGAAGAGGCTGCCGCGCGTCAGGCTGCCCATCAGGCTGCCCACCGATGAATATTCCGACAGCGACACCAGCGAGCCCTGGTCGCGGAAGACGAACGGCGTGACCGGCTCGCCCTTCATCAGCTTGGGCAAAGCCTTCACCAAATACATCGCCTGCTGGTAGGCCGCCTGCGCCCGTGGCGGCACCCAGGTGCCGTCGGGCTGCTGGCAGGCGGCGCAATCGCCGAAGGCGTAGATGTCGGGGTCCTGCGTCGATTGCAGGTTGCCGTTGACCATGAGCTGGTTGAGGCGGTTGGTCTCGAGCGGCTTCTCTCCACCCAGTGTCTTCAGGAAGTCGGCCGCCTTCACGCCCGCGGCCCACACGGTGAGCGTGGAGCGGATCACCTTGCCGCTGGCCATCTTCACCGCATCGGCCGTCACCTCGACGACCTTCTCGTTGGTGTGCACCTCGACCGCGAGCTTGCGCAGCTCCCGCACGGCCGAATCACTCAGCCGCTCGGGCAGCTGCGACAAGAGGCGCGGCGCCGCTTCCACCAGCACGATCTGCAGGTCCTTCTCGGGGTGGATGTTGTCGAGGCCGAAGTTGGCGAGCACACGCGCTGCGGCATGCAGCTCGGCCGCGAGCTCCACGCCGGTGGCGCCGCCGCCGACGATGGTGACGGTGAGCCGCCCCATGCCTGGCACGCGCGGCACGCTCTGCGCGCGGATGCATTCATTGATGAGGCGGTTGTTGAAACGCTTGGCGGCCTGCGGGCTGTCGAGCTTGATGGTGTGCTCACCGGCGCCCAGCGTGCCGAAGTCGTTGGTCTGGCTGCCCACCGAGATCACCAGCGTGTCGTAGGCCAGCTCCTGCGCCGGCGTGATCTCCATGCCGGTCTCGTCGTAGCTGGCGGCGAGCTGGATGGTCTTGCGGGCACGGTCGACGCCCACGAGGCTGCCCAGGCGGAAGCGAAAGCAATTCCAGCGCGCCTGCGCGAGGAACTCGATCTCTTCGGCATGCGTGTCGTAGCTGCCGGCCGCCAGTTGGTGCAGCAGCGGCTTCCACACATGGGTGCGAGCAGAGTCGACCAGGGTGATCTCGGCGAGCTTCTTCTTGCCCAGCTTCTTGCCGAGCTGTGTGGCGAGCGCGAGGCCTCCCGCCCCGCCACCCACGATCACGATCCGATGCATGTCTTGGAACCCTCGTTGGTGTGCTTGTTTGTCGGCCGCACCTTCTGTGTGTACCAGGGCCCGCGGACAGCGGGCGGCATGATAACGGAAGCGAACGACCGTTCTTTTTCAGCTGCTCGCTCTGGCTGCTGAATAGAGCGCTCAGTCCAGCGTCTGTCGGTAGCGCGCCAGCGCCACCGCCCCGGCCACCAGCATGAAGAGCGCGATCGGCCACAGCTCCGGCAGGATCTGTGCCGCCCCGTTGCCCTTGAGCAGGATGCCGCGCACCACCCGCAGGAAGTGCGTGAGCGGCAGCGCCTCGCCGATGGCCTGCGCCCAGCCGGGCATGCCGCGGAACGGGAACATGAACCCCGTGAGCAGCATCGAGGGCAGGAAGAAGAAGAACGTGAGCTGCATGGCCTGCAGCTGGCTTTTCGCAAGCGTCGAGAAGGTAAAACCTACCGCCAGGTTGGCGGCGATGAAGAGCACCAAGACCGCCGACAGCAGCCAGAGGCTGCCCACCATCGGCACGTCGAACAGCAGACGCGCCACCACCAGCACCACCGCCACCTGCACATAGCCGATCAGGATGTAGGGCGCGATCTTGCCGAGCATCACTTCCAGCGGCGTGGCGGGCGTGGCGAGCAGGTTTTCCATCGTGCCCCGCTCACGTTCGCGTGTCATCGCGAGCGAGGTCATCATCACCATCGTCATCGTGAGGATCACGCCGATGAGGCCGGGCACGACGTTGTAGGCGGTCACGCCTTCGGGGTTGTAGCGGCGCTGGATGCGCAGGTCGAACGGCGGCTCGGTGGCGCGCAGCGCGGCGTAGGGGCCGGTCAGGTCGCGTGTCAGGCTTTGGCGGCCGATCAAGGTGAGCGCCGCGATGGCGTTGCCCGTGGCCGAGGGGTCTGTGGCGTCGGCCGCGAGCAGGAGCGCGGGGCGCTCGCCGCGCAGCAGGCGGCGCGAGAAGTCGCTCGGCACCACGAGCGCGAACTGCACCGCGCCTTGGGCGAGCAGTTCATCGGCCTGCTGCACGGTGGCCGGCCGCTCGGTGACCTGGAAGTAGCCCGAGTTCTCCAGCCCCGCCACGAAGCTGCGCGTGTGCTCGCTGTGGTCCATCACCACCACCGCGAGCGGCAGGTGCTTGGGGTCGCTGTTGATCGCGAAGCCGAAGAGGATCAGCTGCACGATGGGCACCGCCACCATCATCCCGAAGGTGAGCCGGTCGCGGCGCACCTGGCGCAGCTCCTTCAGCAGGATGGCGAGCAGCCGAGACCAGCTCATGACGCGCTCGACGCGAAGTTGTCTTGCGCCTGCTGCATCAGCGCGATGAACACGTCTTCCAGGCTGGGCTCGATGGATTCGATGCGCAGGCCCTGGCCGGCCAGCGGGGCGGTCGCCGCGCGCAAGGCTTCTTCGCTGTCGGCGCTCACGTGCAGCGTGGCCCCAAACGGAGCAACGGTGCGAATGCCCGGTGCGGCGCGCAGGCGATGGCCCACCTCCACCAGGCCCTCGCCACTGAGCGCCCAGGTGACGAGGCCCGCCCCGGCGATCACCTCGGCCACCGTACCGCGCGTGAGCAGCCGGCCGTAGGAGATGTAGGCCAGCTCGTGGCAACGCTCGGCCTCGTCCATGTAGTGCGTGGAGACGAGCACGGTGAGCCCCTGCGCGGCGAGGTCGTGGATCTGGTCCCAGAAATCGCGGCGTGCGGCGGGGTCGACGCCGGCCGTGGGCTCGTCGAGCAGCAGCAGTTGCGGCGCATGGATCAGGCAGGCCGCGAGCGCCAGGCGCTGCTTCCAGCCGCCCGAAAGCGCACCGGCCAGCTGCTCGCGGCGCGTGGCCAGGCCCAGGCGCTCCAGCGTGTCGGCCACCTTGCGGCGGCGGTCGGCCACGCCGTAGACGCGGGCGACGAAATCGAGGTTCTCTTCAATGCTCAAGTCGTCGTAGAGGCCGAAGCGCTGCGTCATGTAGCCGACCTCGCGCTTGATCTTGAGCGCATCGCGGCGGATGTCGTGGCCGAGGCAGGTGCCCTCGCCTTCGTCGGGCGTGAGCAGGCCGCACAGCATGCGGATGGTGGTCGTCTTGCCGCTGCCGTTGGGGCCGAGGAAGCCGTAGATGCGGCCGCGGGGCACGCGCATGTCGAAGTGGTCGACGACGACGCGCCCGCCGAAGCGCTTGGTCAGCCCGCGCACGTCGATGACCGGCGCGTCCGTCACCGGCGCACCTCCAGCGGCTGGCCCGGGTGCAGGCGCGTCGCGTCTGCTGCCGACGGCCGCGCCTCGACCATGAAGACGAGCGCCGCGCGGTTTTCCTTGCTGTAGATGAGCGGCGAGGTGAACTCGGCTTCGCGGGCGATGTAGCTGACCTTCGCCGGGATCGGCGCCGTGCACCCATCGCAATGCAGCGTGACGGCCTGGCCGAGCTGCAGCGTGCCGAGCACCGGCTCGGGCACGAAGAAGCGCGCTTTCACCTGCGACGGTGGCAGCAGCGTGAGCACCGGGCTCCCCTGCGGCACCCATTCGCCTTCGCGGTAGAGCACGTCGGTCACCTGGCCGGCGGCGGGCATGCGCTGCGTCTTCTGCTGCACGCGCCACTCGGCCTGTGCGAGCTGTGCCCGGGCGGCGAGCACTTCCTGCTGTGCCGCGGCGATCTCCTGCACACGGCCGCCCTGGCCGGCCAGACGGAGCTGCGCATCGAGCTCGTTCACCCGCGCCTGGTCGCGTGCGACGGCAGCACGCACCGCGTCGAGGCTCGCGGGCGAGCTGAAGTTCTGCGCCACCAGCTCCTGGGCCCGCGTGAGTTCGCGGGTCGACAGGTTCAGCGCGGCCTGTGCCTGTGCCCGCTGCGCGCGCAGGGCAGCGATCTCGTCGGGCCGTTTGCCCGCCTGCAGGTTGCCGAGCTGCTGCTCGGCACGCCGCAGCCGTGCCTGCGCTTCTTCGCGGGCCGCGCGTTCGCTGTCTTGTTCGAGCACGAAGGCCGGCGCACTCGCCTGCACCGCGTCGCCGCGCTGCACGTGCAGCTGGGTCAGCGTGCCGCTGATAGGCGCGGCCAGCCGCACGCTCTCGCCTTCGACATACCCCGCGAAGCCTGCGGGCGGCGCGGCGGTGCACGCCGCGATGACACCCACCGCCACACCGCTCGCCAGATGCTTGAAGAGCCAGGTCATCGTGAACCTCCTCATGCCGACAGGCCGCGCAAGGCCCAGTCGATGCGCCGTGCCACGGCGGCGTCCGAGAGCACGTGTCGCTCGATCACGCCCGCCACCGCGTCGGGGGCCTGCGCCTGCACCGCGCCGCCCATCAACACCGGCGCGCCAACGGCGCCGAACAGGAAGGCCACCACCTCGGGCGGCGGCGCCTTGACGATCAGCCCTTCGCGCTGCGCCTGCGCGATGAGGCCCGCCACCACGGCCACATGGCGCGGCAGGTTGGCGCGGAAGAACTCGACCACCGCCGCCTCGCCCGCCATCGCATCGCCCGCCATGCGCAGCAGCAAGGCCTGCTGCTCACGCCCGAAGCGCGCGAGCGAGGCGACCACCGCCCGCAGGTTGTCGAGCACCGGCCGCTTCGGGTCGACCTTCAGCGTGAGCGCCGAGAACATCTCTTCGTAGACCCGCTGCAGCACGGCGCGGATGAAGGTGTCCTTGTTCTTGAAGTGGTAGTGAAACATGCCGAGGTTGACCCCGGCGTGGTCGGCGAGCTTGCGCACCGACAGGCCGGCACAGCCGGTCTGCGGCAGCAGTTCGAGGCCAGCATCGAGCAGGGCCTGGTCGACGTTTTGGGACGGGCGTGGCATGCCGATAACTATACGGACGTATAGTTATCAATGCAAGGGCCCGCTCGGACGGCCCGCTTTCGCCAGGTTCAGGTCTTGGGGCTCGGCGGGCGCGCACGCCGGTAGTCGGTCGGCGTGGCCCCAAACGCCTCGCGAAAGGCCCGGTTGAACGGGCCGATGCTGGCAAAGCCCGCGTCCATCGCGATGGTGAGCACCGGCAGATGCGCGCACGCGGGGTCGTGCAGGCGCTCGGCCGCTTCGCGCAGGCGGAAGTGGTTGAGAAAGGCCGCGAAGTTCTTGAAGCCGAGGTGGCCGTTGATGACGTGGCGCAGCCGGTGCTCGGGCAAGGCCACCCGCGCGGCCAGCTCGCCGATGCTCAGGCCGTGGTGGCGGTACAGGGCCTCGCGCTGCAGGGTGTCGAGCAGCTGCTCCGCCTGCAGGGCTGCCAGCGCCTGGTTGACGCCGCTGCGGTGGGCGCCGACCGCTTTCAAGTCGTGCTGGACTGCCGGCTCGGGCGCACGCGCCACGTCCAGCACCCTCGCCCAGGGGCTGGGCTGGCCAACCGCCAGCGCCAGCCAGAAGAGCTTGAACAGCGTCTGCGCCCCGACGAAGGCCACACTCATCTCGACCGGAGCCAGCTGCCGCAGGCCGGCCGCATACACCCCCAGCGCCAGCACCACGTAGGCCACGCAGGCCAGCGCCAGTGCGACCCGCATGCGTCGGCGGAATTCATCGAGGTCGTCGCGCCGCCGGCTGACCAGGTGCCACAGCATGTGGGCCACGAAGCCGGCCAGCAGCATCGACAGCAGCCCGAACCAGAGCGGGCGCTGGCCGGGCCAGGCCCAGGCCGCCGCCACCAGCAGCACTGCTGCAGCGCCACCCGCTGCCGCCGGTCGAAGGCTCATCACCCCGTCGAACAGGAAGCGCAGCACGAGCCACAGCGCCGGCACGCCACAGCAGGCCAGCGCCCGCAAGATCCAGCGGACCGCGTCGGGCGCCTGCAGCACCGAAGGCAGCGGCAGCAGGCTGTACGCCGCGCCACTCACGGCCAGGCACCCCACCGCCACCACCAGGGCGCGCGGCGCCCCCGGCATCACCGCCATCGCCACACCCACCCCCACCGACAAGGCCACCGAGGCGCCCACCAGAAGCATCAACAGTTCGATCGACGACATGCAGGCCCCCGGGCGACAACGAGCCGGCGGATTCTAGGAATCCTTCACCCGATTTCGAATCCGGCCAGCATCCCTCCAAACACGGCAAGACCTCGACGCACGCCGCCGGCACCCTGGGGGCCTCTTCAACCACCGGGTTCTTTCTGTCATGGCATGGGGTCTTCTCACTTTGGCCGGCCTGTTCGGCGGCTACGCGCTGGCGGACGCGCCGTCCACGCACATCCACGAGTTCGGGCTCGACCGTTTCGAGCCCTTGCACGCCAACCGGCAACTTCATCTCACGAACGCACACGCCTACCTGCGCGAGAGACGATTCGAGAACTGGCCGCTCACGCTGCGCCTGGGGCTGGTGGCCCAACACGCGCGAGGTGAGATCACGCAGCTCACCGACAGCTTGTCAGCGCAGACGCTCGACAGCCCCGGCCACGGCCTGGGCGTGAGCGCCGAAGCGCGCCTGCGCGTGTGGGGTGGCTTTCACCTGGATGCGAGTGCTGCACCCATGCTCTACGACCGCCGCTTCCCAGCGGGCGGCACGCACTACAACGGGATGTTCCAGGCCGGCCCGTCATTCACCTGGCCGATGGGCTCAGGCCAGTGGACGCTGGGCGCCCGCTGGCTGCACATCTCCAACGGCCGCGGCCTCGGGCCCGACAACCCGTCGACCGAAGGGCGGGGGCTGGTGCTGCGCTACCAGCTCCCGCTCTGAGCCGCCTCGGTTGGCGCTCAGTTCGCGAACGCGGCAATGCCCGTCTGGGCACGGCCGAGGATCAGCGCATGCACGTCGTGCGTGCCCTCGTAGGTGTTCACGACTTCGAGGTTGACGAGGTGGCGCGCCACGCCGAACTCGTCGCTGATGCCGTTGCCGCCCATCATGTCGCGCGCCAGGCGGGCGATGTCGAGGCTCTTGCCGCAGGAGTTGCGCTTCATGATCGAGGTGATCTCGACCGCGGCCGTGCCTTCGTCCTTCATGCGGCCCAGGCGCAGGCAGCCTTGCAGGCCGAGCGTGATCTCGGTCTGCATGTCGGCCAGCTTCTTCTGGATGAGCTGGTTGGCCGCGAGCGGGCGGCCGAACTGCTTGCGGTCGAGCACGTACTGGCGGGCGCGGTGCCAGCAGTCTTCGGCGGCGCCGAGCGCACCCCAGGCGATGCCGTAGCGCGCGCTGTTGAGGCAGGTGAACGGGCCCTTCAGGCCGCGCACTTCGGGGAAGGCGTTCTCCTCGGGGCAGAACACGTTGTCGAGCACGATCTCGCCGGTGATCGACGCCCGCAGGCCGACCTTGCCGTGCACGGCCGGGGCGGAGAGGCCCTTCCAGCCCTTCTCGAGCACGAAGCCGCGGATCGCGCCTTCATCGTCTTTCGCCCACACCACGAACACGTCGGCGATCGGGCTGTTGCTGATCCACATCTTGGCGCCGGTGAGGCTGTAGCCGCCCTGCACCTTCTTCGCGCGCGTGACCATGCTGCCGGGGTCGGAGCCGTGGTCGGGCTCGGTCAAGCCGAAGCAGCCGATCCACTGGCCGCTCGCGAGCTTGGGCAGGTACTTCTGCTTGGTCGCTTCGTTGCCGAACTCGTTGATGGGCACCATCACGAGCGAGCTCTGCACGCTCATCATCGAGCGATAGCCGGAGTCGACACGCTCCACTTCACGCGCGATCAGGCCGTAGCAGACGTAGTTGAGTGCGGCACCGCCGTATTGCTCGGGGATCGTCGGGCCGAGCAGGCCCAGCTCGCCCATCTCGCGAAAGATCGACGGGTCGGTCTTCTCGTGGCGGAAGGCTTCGAGCACGCGCGGCGCGAGCTTGCCCTGGCAGTAGTCGCGGGCGGCGTCGCGGATCTGGCGTTCGTCGCTGGTGAGTTGTTGGTCGAGCAGCAGGGGGTCGTCCCACTGGAAGGCGGCTTTGGTGGTGGCCATGTGTGTCTCCGGAGGTGTTCAGGCAGCGAGCGGGATGTCGCGTTGGGTGAGTGCGGCAAATCGCTGAAGGTGGGTGTCAGTGTCACCGAAGCTCAGCTCGATCGCCATGAGCCGCTTGAAGAAGTGGCTGACGTTGAGCTCTTCGGTCATGCCCATGCCGCCGTGCAGTTGCACCGACTGCTGGCCGATGAAACGACAGGCGTTGCCGATCACCACCTTGGCGGCCGAGAGGGTCTTGCGGCGCTGGGTCTCGTCGGCCACGTTGCAGTGCATCGCGGCCAGATACGCCATCGAGCGCGACTGCTCCAGGTGCATCAGCATGTCGGCGGTGCGGTGCTGCAGCGCCTGGAAACGGCCGATGGGCTGGCCGAACTGCTGGCGGGTCTTGAGGTATTCGATGGTGGCGTTGACGGTGGCTTCCATCACGCCCAGCGCTTCGGCGCAGACGGCCGCGAGGCCGATGTCGAGCGCACGGTCGATGGCAGCGGTGGCGCTCTTCGAGGGTGAGCCGAGCAGCGCGCTGGCAGGCACCTTCACGTCGCTCAGCACCACGTCGGCGGCGCGGCGGCCGTCGAGCGTCTTGAAGGCCTTGAGCGTGAGGCCGGGCGCGTCTTTCGCCACACGGAAGACGGCCACGCCGTCGGCATCGCCGGGCTGGCCGCTCACGCGGGCCGAGACCAGCAGCTCGTCGGCGGCCGGGGCGAGCGAGACCACGGCCTTGTGGCCGTTGAGCACGTAACCCTCGCCGCTTTTCTTCGCGCTCGTCTCCACCCACACCGCCTGCCCACGGCCCGCCGCTTCGGTGTGCGCGAGCACCACGATGCGCTCACCGCCGCCCATCGCCGGCAACAGCTCGGCGCGCTGCTCGGGCGAGCCGAAGTCGCGCACCAGCGCGGTGGCGATCACGGCGCTGTCGAGCAAGGGCTCGCACAGCATCGCAGGGCCGGCCGATTGCAAGGCGAGCAGCGTCTCGATCGGGCCGTAGCCCAGGCCGCCGTCGGCCTCGGGGATGTTCATCGCGAGCACGCCGAGATCGGCCAGGCCTTGCCACACCTCGTGGCTCCAGCCTTCGGCGCTCTTCAGGATCTTGTGGCGGCGCTCGAAGCTGTAGTCGCCCTGCACGAAGCGGGCAATGGCGTCTTGCAGTTGCTGCTGCTCTTCGCTGAAAGAAAAGTCCATGGTTGCCCCTTACAGCCCCAGCAGCTGCTGGGAAATGATGTTCTTCTGGATCTCGTTGGAGCCGCCGAAGATCGAGAGCTTGCGCATGTTGCAGTAGTGCGCGCCCAGGCCGGCGGCATAGCGCGGGCCGATGTCGCCCTCTTCGTCGCTCTCGCTTTCTGCCTTGTACGGCAGCGCATACGGGCCGACGGCGGCCACCAGCAGCTCGGTGATTGCCTGCTGGATCTCGGTGCCCTTGATCTTGAGGATCGACGCGGCGGGGCCGGGGGCCTTCTCGTTCGCCTCATCGGACAACACGCGCAGGTTGGTCATCTCGAGCGCCATCAGGTCGATCTCGATCTGCGCGATCTTGGCGGAGAAGAGCGGGTCTTCGAGCAGCGGCTTGCCGTTCTTCCGCTCGGTGGCCGCCACGCGCTTCAGCCGCTCGATCTCGCGCTTGCTGATGCCGATGCCGGCGATGTTGCTGCGCTCGTGGCCGAGCAGGAACTTGGCATACGTCCAGCCCTTGTTCTCTTCGCCGATCAGGTTCTCGGCGGGCACGCGCACGTTTTCGAACCAGACCTCGTTCACCTCATGGGCGCCGTCGAGCGTGATGATGGGCCGCACGGTGATGCCGGGCGTCTTCATGTCGATCAGCAGGAAGCTGATGCCGCGCTGGGCTTTCGCCTGCGGGTCGGTGCGCACGAGGCAGAAGATCCAGTCGGCGTGCTGGCCGAGGGTCGTCCAGGTCTTCTGGCCGTTGACGATGAAGTGGTCGCCGTCCTTGTCGAGGCCGCGCACCGCGCGGGTCTTGAGCGACGCGAGGTCGGAGCCCGAGCCCGGCTCCGAGTAGCCCTGGCACCACCACTTCCGCGCGCTGCTGATGTCGGGCAGGAAGCGCTTCTGCTGCTCGGGCGAGCCGAAGGCCATGATGACCGGCGCCACCATCTTGATGCCGAAGGGGATGAGCCGCGGCGCCCCGGCCGCCGCACATTCCTCTTCGAAGATGTACTGCTGCACCGCGTTCCAGCCTGGGCCGCCGTGCTCTTTGGGCCAGCCGGGGCCACCCCAGCCGCGCTCGTGCAGCGTGCGCTGCCACATCACGTGGTCGTCACGCGTGAGGCGAAGGCTGTTGACCACCTTGTGGCGCAGCGACTCGGGCAGCTTCTCGCGCACGAAGGCGCGCACCTCCTCGCGGAAGGCTTGTTCTTCGGGGGTGAAGGTCAGGTCCATGCGGGCGTCTCTCGGTGAGCAGGGGCAGCGGGGTGACACGCTTGCGCCACGCTGCGTTTTGTGCTGCAATGCGGAACTTGATTCCGCAAGTAAAAACAGAAGGAGGATTGTTCATTCTCCCCAGCAGACTTGTCAACTTGCGGTCTTTCCCGAGGTAAAACGATTCATCACCCGGGAAGCGGCTTGCGGAAAATCCCCCGAAGCAAGGTGAACTGGGGAATCCCAGAGGCTGCAATTTTTGGATTTGTGTTCCACTTTGGACGCTTTCCGCACGACGACTGACAGACATGATGGACACACTCACCAAGAACGCCCGGGTCGAGCGCCCCCGCGCTGCACCGAAGCCCAAGGAAGATCGCCACTTCGTGACGGCGCTGGCGCGCGGGCTGGAGGTGCTGGCCTGCTTCCGCTCGGGCGACAAGGCCCTGGGCAACCAGGAAATCGCCACCCGCTGCCGGCTGCCGAAGTCGACGGTGTCGCGGCTCACCTCCACGCTCACCAAGCTCGGTTATCTGATCCAGGTGGAAGAGAGCGGCAAGTACCGCCTGGGCACGGCCACGCTGTCGCTGGGCAGTGCAATGCTGGCCCGGCTCGACGTGCGCCAGATCGCCCGGCCCATGATGCAGGAGCTGGCCGACGCCACCCGCTCGATGGTGTCGCTCGGCACGCGCGACCGGCTGTCGATGATCTACGTCGAGAACTGCCGCAGCTCGGCGGCGCTCACCTTGAGCCTCGACGTGGGCTCGCGCATCCCGGTGGCCACCTCGGCCATCGGCCGCGCCTGGCTCGCGGCCATTCCCGAGCGCGAGCGCCAGGACTTCATGGAGCGCGTGCAAGAGCTCGACGAAGTGGCCTGGCCCGACATCCGCGACGGCATCGCCCGCGCAATGGACGAGTACGCCACCCTGGGCGTCACCTGCTCCTTCGGCGACTGGCAGAAAGACGTGAACGGCATCGCCCGCGCCTTCCAGCCGGGCGGCGGGCTGCCGCCGATGGCCATCAACTGCGGCGGGCCCTCGTTCAACCTGTCGAAGGACTTCCTGCTCAACGAAGTGCGGCCCCGCCTGATCGACATGGTGACGCGGCTCGAAACCTCGCTGCTGCGCTGAGGCAGCGCCGCGTCAGCGCTTCAATTTAATAGCGTGACGCGCTGCCGCCCTGCGAGGCGCCGTTGCGCCGCGCGCCGGTGGCCGCGTCGATGCCGGCCGCCGCCGCCAGCCCGCGGCGCACGCCCTTCTCCAGCTGCGTGGCGCTGATCGGCTTCACCCAGTATTCGTAGGCCCCCAGGCTCATGGCCTTCAGGATGTCCATCGACAGGTGGTCGGCCGTCAGCAGCGCCACCTTCAGGCCCTGCGAGATCTCGACGTTGAGCGCCCGCACCACCTCCAGGCCGCCGGTGTCGGGCAGGTGCATATCGAGCAAGACCAGCTGCGGGTGCTCGGCGCGCACCTTCTCGACCCCTTCGGCACCGGTCGCCGCGCGGATCAGCTGCACGCCGGGCAGCGTAGCCGCGAGCTGCGCCTGGACCAGCAGGAAGTTCAGATCCTGGTCTTCGATGTAGAGGACGGTGCCCTGGGGATCAGGGCCGGTCATGCGCACGTCGTCCATGTGAAGCTGTTCTTGTTGCAGTGCACCAAGCATAGAACTCGGCGGAAAGAGCACAAGCCCAACCGACGCCCGAAGCAGGGTTTTGCGGGTTCGGCCCGTTGTAATTATTAATTTCGAAGCGTAGATTGCACGGCATCACTGCTCCATCCACTCCGGCATTACCCCATGGTCGATGTCACCCCGCTACGCCGGCTCTCACTTCATGAAGAAGTGGCCACTCGCCTTCGACACATGGTGTTCGAGCGGCAGCTGGCGCCGGGCGACTGGATCGACGAGCTGGCGCTGGCCCAGCAATGGCAGATCAGCCGCACGCCGCTGCGCGAGGCCTTGAAGGTGCTGGCCGCCGAAGGGCTGGTCGAGCTGGTGCCCCGCCAAGGTTGCCGGGTCACCGAGATGTCGGAAGACGACGCCGACGAACTGTTCCCGGTGATGGCGCTGCTGGAGGGCCGCTGCGCCTTCGAGGCGGTGCGCAAGGCCACGCCGGCCGGCATCGCCCGGCTGCGCCAGCTGCACGAGGCGCTGGAGCGCCACGCCGCCGCGCACGACGTCGACGGCTACTACCGCGCCAACCATGACTTCCACAGCACCGTGCAAGCCCTGGCCGACAACCGCTGGCTCGACCGTGCGACCAACGAGCTGCGCAAGTTCCTGCGCCTGCTGCGCGGCCGGCAGCTCAACTGGCCGGGCCGCATCGAGGATTCGATCAACGAACACCGGGTGCTGATGGCTGCCTTCGAGCAGCGCGACGCCGCGCGCGCCGAACGCCTGATGCACGACCACCTGATGGCGCAGCTCGGCGCACTGAAGGCCCTGCGCGCCCATGAAGAAGAGGCGAAGCACCATGCTTGAAGAACTCAAGACCGCCGCGCGCCGCGCCACCGACGGCCGCCAGCTGCGCCACCTGCTGCTCGACTGCCACCGCCTGCTCTCCGAGCGCGGCGAAGCCAACAGCGTGGCCATCGCACGCCAGCTCGTCTCGCGCTTCAGCGCCCTGCCCGAAGAGCAGCAGGCCGGCTTCTTCGACAAGCTCTCCACCGACTTCAGCCCCGACCCGCAGGCCGTGCTCAACGTGGCGCAGGCCTATGCGCAGGCGCCCACGCCCGAGAACCTGATCCGTTTGACTCGCCTGGCCGAGCCGCCGCGGCAGGAGCTGCTCCGCCGCATCAACCGCACGCCCGGGGGCACGGCGCAGATCGTCGCGATGCGGCGCAAGCTGCTCTCGCGCCTGCCCGCGCAACCCGGCCTCAGCGCGCTCGAGAGCGACTTCCACCACCTGCTCTCGTCGTGGTTCAACCCCGGCTTCCTGCAGATGCAGCAGGTCGACTGGCGCTCGCCCGCCGAGCTGCTCGAGCAGATCATCCGCCACGAGGCGGTGCACGAGATCGACGGCTGGGACGACCTGCGCCGCCGCCTGCAGCCCGACCGGCGCTGCTTCGCCTTCTTCCACCCGCAGCTGCCCAACGAGCCGCTGATCTTCGTGGAGGTGGCGCTCGTGCCCGAGATGCCCGACGCCATTGCGCCGCTCATCGACAAGCGCGCGCACCCGCTGCCGCCGAGCGACTTCAAGGTCGCCGCGTTCTACTCGATCAGCAACTGCCAGCCGGGGCTGCGTGGCGTGTCGCTGGGCAACTTCCTCATCAAGCGCGTGGCCGAGCAGCTGCACCGCGAGCTGCCGCAGATCCGCCGCTTCTGCACGCTCTCGCCCATCCCCGGCTTTGCGAAATGGCTGCAGGCGGGCACGCCGCCGCCCGAGGGCCTGAAGCGCGGCGTGGCCGAGCGCATCAACGAGGCGCGTGAGCTGCTGCTGAAGGCGACCGGCGACGACCTGTCGACGCTTGCCCACGCCGCCAAGCTGCAAGCGCTCGACGAGCCCGCACGCGAGGCGCTGTCGCGGCTGTGCGCCTCCTACCTCGTGCACCACGCGCCCACGCCACAAGGCGACTCGGTGGCGCGCTTCCACCTCGACAACGGCGCGCGGCTGGAGCGGCTCAACCCTATGGGCGACATGTCGCGCAAGGGCCTGAAGCAATCCTTCGGCATGATGGTCAACTACCTCTACGACCTTCAGAAGATCGAAGCCAGCCACGAGCAGTTCGTGCACGGCGAGGTGGCGCACTCGCGCGCCGTCAGCGCCCTGATCTGATCTCTCTCACAACCACACACAGGAGACGACATGACCCACCCTGAGCACCCCGTGCTGCGCCGCAGGCGCCTTATCACCCTCGGCTCGCTGGGCGCCGGCGCCATGCTCGCCGCACCCTTCGTGCGCGCGCAGTCGGCCGGCTGGCCGAGCCGGCCGGTCACCATCGTCGTGCCCTTCCCGGCCGGTGGCGGCACCGATGCGTTCGCCCGCCCGCTCTTCGCCGCGATGACCCGCAACAGCGGCAAGCAGTTCGTGATCGACAACAAGGGCGGCGCCGGCGGCACCGTGGGCGCGACCATCGCCTCCAAGGCCACGCCCGACGGCTACAACTTCTTCATGGGCGCGGTGCACCATGCCATCGCGCCGGCCATGTACCCGAAGCTCGAATACAACCTCGAGGCCGACTTCATTCCCGTCGGCCTGATCTCCAGCGTGCCGCAGGTGATCGTGGTCAACCCGCAGCGTGTGCCAGTGAACGACCTGAAGGGCTTCCTCGAGTACGTGCGCAAGAACCCGGCGAAGCTCAACTACGGCAGCGCCGGCAACGGCACCTCGCACCACCTCGCCGGTGAGCTCTTCAAGCTGCAGACCAAGACCTTCATCACGCACATCCCGTATCGGGGCGCAGGCCCCGCCCTGCAAGACCTGATCGCCGGCCAGGTCGACCTGATGTTCGACGGCTTGGGCTCGTCGGCTTCGCACATCAAGGGCGGCCGCATCAAGGCCCTGGCGGTGGCGAGCGAGAAACGCGCACCCGGCTTCCCCGACGTGCCGACCAGCGGCGAAGGCGGCGTACCCACCTACCAGGTCGCCACCTGGTACGGCCTGTGGGCGCCCAAGGGCACACCGAAGGAGCTGGTGGAGGCGATGCGCGCCGAGATGCAGAAGGCGCTGCAGTCCGACGAACTGAAGAAGACCTGGAACGGCCTCGGCACCGACACGCCCAACCTCTATGGCGATGCCTTCGGCCGCTTCGTGAGCGCCGAGATCAAGCGCTGGGGCGAAGTGGTGAAGAAGTCCGGCGCAACCCTCGAATGACCTGCAAGAAGACATGAGCCAGAACCACAACATCTTTGCCGCCGTGCGCGGCGGCTTCCCGCAAGACCTCGACCTCACGGCGATCGAGACGCTCGACACGCCGGGGTTCTACACGTGGCGCGACCTCGAGCGCGGCTCGGCGATGCTCGCCAACCTGCTCGCCTCGCTCAACCTGCCCGAGGGCAGCCGCGTGGCGGTGCAGACCGAAAAATCCGTCGAGGGGCTGATGCTCTACCTCGCGGTGCTGCGGGCCGGTTTCGTCTACCTGCCACTCAACACCGCCTACCAATCGGCCGAGATCGAATACTTCATCGGCAACGCCGAGCCCGCGGTGGTGGTGTGCGCCAGCAAGAACTTCGGCTGGATCAGCCAGCTCGCGTTCAAGGCCGGCACCACCCACGTCTACACGCTCGACGACGACCGCACCGGCAGCCTGCTCGCGCGTGCCGCGCACCACAGCGACCAGCACGTGCCGGTGCAACGCCAGGCCGACGATCTCGCCTGCATCCTCTACACCAGCGGCACCACCGGGCGCAGCAAGGGCGCGATGCTGACGCACGGCAACATCCTGTCCAACACGCTGACGCTGAAGGCGTATTGGGGTTGGCAGGACGGGCGCGACGTGCTCATCCACGCCCTGCCGCTCTTCCACGTGCACGGCCTCTTCGTGGCCGCGCAGGCGGCGCTGATCAGCGGCAGCAAGATGCTGTGGCTCGCGAAGTTCGACCCCAAGCTCGTGGTCTCGCGCCTGCCCGACGCCACCGTCTTCATGGGCGTGCCCACGCTCTACGTGCGCCTGCTCGCCGAAGCGGGCCTCACGCGCGAGGCCTGCCGCAACATGCGCCTCTTCACCGCCGGCTCGGCGCCGCTCTTGATCGAAACCTTCAACGAATGGCGTGAGCGCACCGGCCACACCATCGTCGAACGCTACGGCATGAGCGAGACCTCGATCCTCACCTCGAACCCCTACCGCCCCGAAGACGGCGAGCGCCGTGGCGGCACGGTGGGATTCCCGCTGCCGGGCATCGGCCTGCGCGTGCAAGACGACCAGGGCAAGGCCTGCCTCACCGGCGAGGTGGGCGGCATCCAGGTGAAGGGCGACAACGTCTTCGCCGGCTACTGGCGCATGCCCGAGAAAACCAAGGAAGAGTTCACCGCCGACGGCTGGTTCAAGACCGGCGACGTGGGCCGCATCGACGAACGCGGCTACGTCACCATCGTTGGCCGCAGCAAGGACCTCATCATCTCGGGTGGCTACAACGTCTACCCCGCCGAGGTGGAAGGCTTCATCAACGAGATGCCCGGCGTGGCCGAGAGCGCGGTGGTGGGCGTGCCCCACCCCGACTTCGGCGAGGTGGGCGTGGCCCTGGTGGTGCCCAAGCCCGGCGCGTCACTGGACGACGCAACCGTGCTCCAGGCCCTCAAGGGCCGCATCGCGAACTTCAAGGTGCCGAAGCGGGTGTTCGTGATGAACGAACTGCCGCGCAACACCATGGGCAAGGTGCAGAAGAACGTGCTGCGCGACCAGCACAAGCAGTTGTTCTCTTAGAAGGACACCTGCAGGCCGATGGAGAAGAAGTCTCCATCGCCGCCGCCGATGTTTTCGTACTCGAGGCGCAGCGCGGTCGTGTGCGTGATGTTGAAGAGCATGCCCGCGCCGAGGCCCAGCTCAAGATCGCTGTCGGAGCTGACGCCGGGCCCGCTGCGCTTCACGCGCAGGTAGTGCAGGCCGGCCTTGCCGAAGGCGGTGAACTGCGAGTTGAGCGGGAAACGTGCGACGGCCGAGCCGCCGAGCGAGATCGCCGAGTGCTTGCGGCCGGGGGCGTAGTCTTCCGAGCCGTGGCTCACCACCTGGCCTTCCCAGCCGAAGATCGGCGTGACCTTGCCGCCGAGGTAGACCTTGAGGCCGGTGCCGTAGTCGGTGCTGCCGATCGAGGCGCCCGCCCACGAAGGCGCGAACGATTGGGCCGAAGCCGGGCCGGCCACGGCCAGGCCGGCCACGAGGGCGGTGAGTGCGAGCGAAATCTTGTTCATGTGTGTGACTCCTGGGAGAAAGCGCCGCCGGGTCGACGCGACCGCAGCGGATCTGGAGCTTACGCAGCCCGCACCTCCAAACCGGCACAAAGCCCGAGCAGAGCACCCGGCGGCGTTGGCGCCCCGCCACTCCTGGTAAGCAGACGCATCCCGGCGTGACACGCGGCAACCGCCACGCGCGCCCTACCCCGAACAGCGCGTAACAACCTGGTGCAGACGCGCCAGCACGCGCGCGATGAAATCCGCAGACCGTTTCGCTCCGGGCCGCCGCGCCGCTCGCATGAACTTCCTCGAACGCATCCCCACCGGCTGGTTGATCACTGGCGCCGCTTTTGCCTGCCTCGTGTTGTGGGCCGGGCCCGGGTGGGCGCAGGCGACCTCCGGCGACCCCGTCGCCGGCAAGTTGCTCTTCGAAGACACGCCGGGCGAGAGCGGCATGGGGCAGCTCGGCTCGTGCACCAACTGCCACACCATCCACGAGCGGCGCAACCGCATCGCCACCGGCACGGCCTCGGCCACGCCGATCTTCACGGCCGTGAGCTTCACGAGCGCGTCCGGCCGCTTCGGCACCGCCATCGCCGCCAACTACGGCGGCGTGATGGGCCAGTTCAGCGCCCTCAACAACACGCAGTTCGCCGACATCGCGGCCTACATCGCCGACACGCCCAAGCTGAGCGTCGCCTCGCTCAGCTTCAGCCCGAGCGCCATCAACACCAACACGCTGTCGCAGGACGTCGACCTGCGCAATGCCGTCACCAACGGCACGCTGACCATCACCAGCGTGGCCCTGTCCGGCACCGGAGCTTCGCGCTTCAACGTCACTGCCGACACCTGCACCTCGCAGACGATCGCGGCGAGCACGGTGTCCTCGACGAGCAGCTGCCGTGTGTCGGTGCGCTTCTCGGCACCCACGACCAGCGCCTACACCGCCTCGCTCACGCTGACGATGCGTGTGCAGGGCAGCATGACCACCTTCACGCGTGTGCTGCCGCTGAGCGGCCAGGTCGTGACCGCACCGCCCCCGAGCAGCGGCGGCGGCGACTCGGGCGGCGGCGGCCTCGGCCTCGTGTGGCTGGCGGGCCTCGCGCTCGCCACGGCAGCGCTGGCCCGTCGCCGCGCTTGAGCGACGCCCGCTGCCCCCGCTGCGGCGGCAGCTTTCACTGCGGCGCGCAAGACACCACGCCCTGTGCGTGCGGCACGGTCGACCTGACAGCCGAGACGCTTGCGCACCTGCGTGAGCGCTACACCGCCTGCCTGTGCCTGCGCTGCCTGCGCGAGATCGCGCAGGTGACCCCCGACGCGCTGAACGCCGACATGAAAAGGCCGGCCCCGTCGTCCTGAGACGGGCCGGCCCAACAAAAAGCCGGCGCAACCTTGTGGGTTGGCCGGCGGAGCCCGAAGGCGCGCGTCGCTCTCTGGTTACTGCGACGCGGCCGTGCTAGGGGCAGAAGCGGGCGCAGAAGCCGCCGCCGGGGCATGCGATGTATCGATGCCGTGTTTCTCACCGCTCATGTCGATGTCACCACCTTTGCTGAGCAGCCACACGGTCACCGCTGCGATGACCACAAAACCCACGACGAGCTTCCACATTTCAAAAGTCCAGTTGCTTGGTTGAAAAAATCAGTCCTTGGCGTAGATGTCCACGTCCTTGGTTTCCTTCACGAACAGCACGCCGACCACGAAGGTCATGAGCGCGATGATGATCGGGTACCAGAGGCCGTTGTACATGTTGCCGGTGGCCGCCACGATGGCAAACGCGGTGGTGGGCAGCAGGCCGCCGAACCAGCCGTTGCCGATGTGATACGGCAGGCTCATCGAGGTGTAGCGGATGCGCGTCGGGAAGAGCTCCACCAACATCGCCGCGATCGGGCCGTAGACCATGGTCACGTAGATCACGAGCAGCGTGAGGATCGCCACCACCAGCACCTTGTCGATCTTGGCCGGGTCGGCCTTCGACGGGTAGCCAGCAGCCTTCAGCGTGTCGGCCACGTCCTTCTTGAAGGCGGCGATGGCCTTGGTGCTGGCCTCGTCGAACTTCGAGTTCACCACGTTGCCCACCGGCGCGGTCATGACCTTGTCACCCACGGTGATGGTGGCCGGGCCGCTGCCGGCCTTGTTCTCGTAGCTCACCGAGCTTTGCGCCAGGTAGCGCTTGGCGATGTCGCACGACGAGCGGAAGTCGATCTCGCGGGCAATCGGGCTGCCCTGGAACGAGCAGTCCTTCGGGTCGGCCGTCACCACCACCTGGGTCTTGGCTTGCGCCGCGGCCAGGTCGGGGTTGGCGGCCTTGGTCAGCGCACCGAAGAGCGGGAAGTAGGTGAGCGCAGCCAGCAGGCAGCCCGCCATGATGATGGGCTTGCGGCCGATCTTGTCGGACAGCGTGCCGAACACGATGAAGAACGGCGTGCCGATCAGCAGCGACACCGCGATCATGATGTTGGCGGTGGCCGGGTCGACCTTGAGCGCCTGCGTCAGGAAGAAGAGCGCGTAGAACTGGCCGGTGTACCAGACCACGGCCTGGCCGGCGGTGAGGCCCACGAGCGCCAGGATCACGATCTTCAGGTTCTTCCACTGGCCGAAGGATTCGGTCAGCGGCGCCTTGGAGGTCTTGCCCTCTTCCTTCATCTTCTTGAAGGCGGGCGACTCGTTCATGGACAGTCGGATCCACACGCTGATGGCCAGCAGGAAGATCGACACCAGGAACGGAATGCGCCAACCCCAGTCGCCGAAGGCGGCTTCGCCCATCGCGGTGCGGGTGCCAAGAATCACGATCAGCGACAGGAAGAGACCCAGCGTCGCCGTGGTCTGGATCCACGAGGTGTAGGCGCCACGCTTGCCGTGCGGCGCGTGCTCGGCCACGTAGGTGGCGGCACCGCCGTATTCACCGCCGAGCGCGAGGCCCTGCAGCATGCGCAGGCCGATCAGGATGACCGGCGCGGCCACGCCGATCGAGGCGTAGGTCGGCAACACCCCCACGATGAAGGTCGCGAGACCCATGATCAGGATGGTGACCAGGAAGGTGTACTTGCGGCCGATCATGTCGCCCAGGCGGCCGAACACCAGCGCGCCGAAGGGGCGCACCAGGAAGCCGGCTGCGAACGCGAGCAGCGCAAAGATGAAGGCGGAAGTCGGGTCCAGGCCCGCGAAGAATTGCTTGGCGATGATCGGTGCCAGCGAACCGTACAGATAGAAGTCGTACCACTCGAACACCGTGCCGAGGCTGGAGGCGAAGATGACCTTCTTTTCCTCTCCAGTCATCGGCGCGGTCGATGCGCTTGCAGCTGCCATGAATATCTCCTCGTATGAACCCCACCCGATTGATGAGGATCAGGCAGTGTCACGGCGGGCTCTGACCCTGCCCTGACACGACGCTGATACGAAGCTGACAAACTCAGGTGCAACCCTGAGTCTTCATTTCTTCATGCGAGAACCCAAGGGCTTGCGAGATCAGTGTTTTCTCTGAACGGCCGCCGGCAAGGCTGACACCGAAGCCCACTCGGGGCCGTCGAACCAGGGCTCGCCGCGCAGGTAGGCCGAGAGCAGCTCCAGGCCGTCGAGGCCCCAGAAGAGCTTGTCGTCGACCTCCACCGTGGGCACGCCGAAGAGACCGCGTGCGGCGGCCGCGGCGGTGGCCGCCTTGAGTTCGTCTTTCACCTCGGCGCTCGCCACGTCGCGCTGCGGCGCGAGGCGCTGGGTGAGCGCGGCCAGCCGTTCGGCATCGTTGGCATCGGCCCCGCCACGCCACACGTGGTGCAGCACCTGCTCGCTCGCCCAGCGGTTGGGGGTACCGCCGGCCGGCGCGGTGGCCAGCAGCAGGCGCAGCAGCGCCAGCGGGTTGAAGGGGTGCGCGGCCGGCATGTGCAGGGGCAGTTGGAGCTTGTGGCCGAGCCACAGCACCTGGCGGTAGGTCCAGTCGCGCTTGGGCACGATCTCGGCCGGGCCCTTCTGGCCCCAGTGCTGCAACAGGCCGGCGAGCAGGATGGGCTCGTAGCTCACGTTGTAGCTCAGCCCTTCGAGCACCTGCGGCAGGCGCTCGAATGCGAGGTAGGCGTAAGGCGAGATCGGGTCGAAGCTGAAGCGCAGGTGTCTCATGGCGGGTGCTTCAGGAGGTGGGGGTGTCGAAGAAGGGGTGTTCGGCCTGGCGCTGCTCGATGCGCTGCCACACCACGCGCTTGGCCTCGTCGCCCAGCGTCGACCAGGCGGCGATCTCGTCGAGCGTGCGCAAGCAGCCTTCGCACAGGCCGCTTGCGGCATGCATGCGGCACACGCTGATGCAGGGGCTCGGCACCGGGGCGATGACGCCCGGCATGTCAGGACGGCGTGACATCGGCCATCGGCGCGCCGGTCATTGCCTGCAGCTGCGCGGGGGTGAGCTTGAAGACACCGTTGGGGTGGCCGGCGGCGGCCCAGATCTCGTCGAAGCGCGCGAGCTCGCGGTCGATCAGCATCACCGGCGGCGTGAGGTGGCCCACCGGCGAGACACCGCCGATGGAATACCCGGTGGCAGCCTTCACGAAATCGGCATCGGCGCGGCCCACCGGGCCGGTGAGCGCGGCGACCTTCTCCACGTCGACCCGCAGGTCGCCCGAGGTCACGACGAGCACCGGCGCGCTGTCGTGTTTGCGCTTGAAGATCACGCTCTTGGCGATCTGGCCGAGCTGCACGCCGAGGGCATCGGCGGCCTCTTGCGCGGTGCGTGCGGTGACGTCGAGGTAGACCGGTGCGTGCGGATGGCCTTTCTCTGCGAGCAGCGCGGTCACGCGGCGAAAACCTTCCGGCAAGGATGACGACCCCTCGTCCGGTGAATACACCGGCCGATCCCCCGGGGGGATGCGGGCCGGCTTGGGAGCGGCCCGGCGCTCGTCCCGCTGTCGTTCGTCGCTCATGCCGCCGCCTTCTCGCGCTTGGCGAGCACCGCCCGCCCCACGCGCGACACCGGCGAGCGGCCCAGCACGCCCGAGATGTAGGCCCCGGCGTCGACCAGTGCATCGAGGTCGATGCCGGTCGAGATGCCCAGGCCGTTGAGCATGAAGAGCACGTCTTCGGTCGCCACGTTGCCGGTCGCGCCCTTCGCATACGGGCAGCCGCCAAGGCCGGCCACGCTCGCATCGAAGGTGTGCACGCCCATCTCGAGGCAGGCGTAGATGTTGGACAGCGCCTGGCCGTAGGTGTCGTGGAAATGCCCGCTCACCTCGACCAGCGGGTAGTGCTTCAACGCACGCTCCATCGCGAGCTGCACCTTGCGCGGCGTGCCCACGCCGATGGTGTCGGCCACGCCGCAGTGGTCGACACCGATCTGCTTCATGAGCTTCACCACGCGCTCCACCTCGTCGGCACCCACCTCGCCCTGGTACGGGCAGCCGAGCGCACACGAGATCGCACCGCGCACCTTGAGGCCCGCTTCGTGTGCCGCTGCCACGACCGGCGCAAAACGCTCGAAGCTCTCGGCGATGCTGCAGTTGATGTTGCGCTGGCTGAAGGCCTCGCTCGCCGCACCGAAGACGACCACCTCATCGGGCTTCGTGGGCAGCGCCGCTTCGAGCCCCTTCATGTTGGGCACCAGCACCGAGTAGCGCACACCACCCTGGCGCGCGATGCCCGCCATCACCTCGGTGTTGTCGGCCATCTGCGGCACCCACTTGGGGCTCACGAAACTGGTGGCCTCAATCTCGCGCAGGCCGGCTGCCTGCAAGCGGTGCACGAGCTCGATCTTGTGCGCTGCGGCGACGGGCTGCTTTTCGTTCTGCAACCCGTCTCGCGGACCGACCTCGACCAGCGTCACATGACTCGGAAACATGACCAAATCCTCAATATGGGTGACTGAAGTCACGGACCCCCTCGTATAGGGATGTGCGGGCCTTCGAGCAAGGATGAAGATACTCCAACTGCCGGAGTGAGACCGTGTCCAACCAAGTTCAATTGCGCATCGCAGCACGCATCCATTTCATCCTCAAGCGGGACCTGGGTGAAGGGATCAACGTGCCCGCGATGCTGTCCGACCCGGACGAAGCCCGCGAGGTGCTCTTCGTCTGCCAGGCCTCGGGCAACCGCGAACTGGTGTCGCTCGCACGGCAGTTCGTGCACGCTGGCAAGCTGGCCGCGCCGGAAGTCGCCGTCAAGGCCGACGGGCCGCAAGACGCCGCCTGGGCTCGCCACACTTCGGGCTTCGGCATGCCGCAACCCGCCGCCCCGGTACCGGCAGAAAGCAGCTGGCGCAGCGCCACGCAGTGGCTGCGCCGCGGGGCACGCGCCGTCACGCGCTGAGCTTCAAGAGTTCGCCGCCTTCGGGCACCTGATCGCCGGGCGCATACAGCAGCGCCTCGACCTTGCCATCGCGGGGCGACACGATGGCGTGCTCCATCTTCATCGCCTCCATCAAGGCAAGCGCCTGCCCCTGCCTCACGGCCTGCCCCGGCTGCACGAGGAAGCTGATGACCTTGCCCGGCATCGGCGCGGTGAGCCGCCCGCCTTCCGCCGCGCCATCCCCCGCGTGGGCCAGCACGTCGACCTCCGACACCGTGGCCGCGCCGTCGGGCGCGAACACGCTCACGCGCTCACCGAAGGCATAGACCGCGAGCGTCAGCCGGCGATCGCCGAGCTGCACCTCGTGCCGCTCGCCACCGATCGACGCCGTGGCAAACGGCCAGCGCTGCTCGCCGATCACAAGCGTCATCGCGCCGCCGCGGTGGGCACGCTCCAGCACCACCGTCTGGTGCCGGCCGTGCAGCTGGAGTTCGAAGCGGCGGCGCGCGCCACCGAAGAGCCGCCAGCCATCGCGGCGCGACCACGGGTCGTCGCCCTGCAAGGCCAGCTCGGCCGCGAGTGCATGCGCCACCACGCCGGCCGCGGCCAGCTCGGGCGCGAGCGGCGGGGCGTTGAAGAGAGATGCCTTTTCGCGTTCGATGAGCGCGGTGTCGAGGTCGGCGTCGGCAAACGAGCGGCTCGCCACCACGCGCCGCAAGAAGGCCACGTTGGTGTGCAGGCCCACGATGTGCGTCTGCGCGAGGGCGGCGTCGAGCCGCGCCAGCGCCTGCGCGCGGTCGGCGCCCCAGACGATGAGCTTGGCGATCATCGAGTCGTAATACGGCGAGATCGCATCGCCTTCGCGCACGCCGGCATCCACACGCACGTCGCTGCGCTCGAAGCTCGATGACGCGGGCGTGCGATAGACCTGCAGCGTGCCGGTCGCCGGCATGAACTGCTTGTCGGGGTTCTCCGCGCAGATGCGCGCTTCGATCGCATGGCCGTGGATGCGCAAGTCGTCCTGCCGAACCGGCAGCGGCTCGCCGCTCGCCACGCGCAGCTGCCACTCCACCAAGTCGAAGCCGGTGATGGCCTCCGTCACCGGGTGCTCGACCTGCAGGCGGGTGTTCATCTCCATGAAGTAGAAGCGCAGACCGCCATCACCTGAGGGCTCGGCGATGAATTCGACCGTGCCCGCGCCCACGTAGCCCACCGCCTTCGCGGCGGCCACGGCCGCCTCGCCCATCTGACGGCGCAGCGCTTCGGTCATGCCGGGCGCAGGGGCTTCTTCCAGCACCTTCTGGTGACGACGCTGCACCGAACAATCGCGCTCAAAGAGGTAGACGCAGTTGCCGTGCGTGTCGCCGAACACCTGGATCTCGATGTGCCGTGGCTTGGTGACGTAGCGCTCGATCAGCACCGCCGAATCGCCGAAGCTGTTTTGCGCCTCGCGCTGGCACGACGCCAGCGCCTGCGCGAACTCGCTGGCCGCCGTCACGATGCGCATACCCTTGCCGCCACCCCCAGCACTCGCTTTGATGAGCACCGGGTAGCCGATGGCCTCGGCCTCGCGCTGCAGCAGCGTCGGGTCCTGGTCGGCGCCGTGGTAGCCGGGCACGAGCGGCACGCCGGCCTTGGCCATCAGGCGCTTGCTCTCGGCCTTCAGGCCCATTGCCTGAATCGCCGACGCGGGTGGGCCGATGAAGACGAGGCCCGCCTCGGCACACGCCTGCGCGAAGTCTTCGTTCTCGCTCAGGAAGCCGTAGCCGGGGTGGATGGCCTCGGCGCCGGTCGCTTTGGCCGCGGCGAGGATGCGCTCGGCGCGCAGGTAGCTCTCTTTCGGCGACGAGGGACCGATGTGCACCGCCTCGTCGCACACCGCCACATGCTTGGCGCGCGCATCGGCATCGGAATACACCGCGACGGTGCGAATGCCGAGGCGGCGCGCGGTGGCCGCGACGCGGCAGGCGATCTCACCTCGGTTCGCGATCAGGATCTTCTTGAACATCGTGTTGTCTCCATTCAGGCTGCTCATGAGCTCGGATCAACTCGGGATGGCTCGGGCAAAACGCCGCAGCAGCTGGCGCAGGAATTTCGCCAGCACCCAGATCAGCACCCCCATCACCACCACCGCCACCGCGAGGCCGGCGAAGAACAGCCCCGGGTGCACCCACGACAGCCACAGCATCAGCGGCACCGCGCCGTCACCGGCGAGCGACAGGCCCCAGTTCGAGAAGGGCTCGGGCGAGGTGTTGACGGCCGCCCGCGTGGTGGCCTTGGCCGCGTGGCTGGTGGCGGCCAGCAGGCCGCCCAGCACCGCAGCGACGGCGGCCGTCGACGCGTGGTCCATGCCGAACACGCCGGCTGCGAGCGCTGCGCCGGCCGGGATGCGCACGAGGGTGTGCAGCACGTCCCACACGGTGTCGAGGCCGGGGATCTTGTCGGCAAAGAACTCGGTGAACATCATCAGCGCGCTCGCGCCGAGCATCAGCGGGTTCTGCAGGATGTGCAGGCCGGTCGGCAACTGCACCCAGCCCAGCGTGCCAGCGAGGCCGGTGAGAAACACGACCGCATACAGGCGCAGGCCGCTGGCCCAGCCGAGGGCGGCCGCAATCGCGAAGAGCTGTGTCGTGTCGAGCGTGTTCACGCACCGTCAAGCCACGAAGGCTTGCGTTTGTTCAGGAACGACTGCACGCCCTCGCGGCCTTCGTCGCTTGCGCGGATGTCGGCGATGCGGCGTGCGGTCTCGGCGCGCAGGGCTTCATCGACGGGCCGGCCCGCCACGTCCTGCACGAGCTGCTTGCAGGCCCGCAGCGCCATCGGCCCGTTGGCGCACAAGGCGGCCACGATCTCGTCGACCTTGGCGTCGAGCGCCTCGGCGCTGCACAGCTCGTGCACGAAGCCGAGCGCGTGCGCCTGCGCGGCGCTGAAGCGCTCGGCGGTGGTGAAGTAGCGGCGCGAGGCCTGCTCGCCCAAGGCGCGGATCACATACGGGCTGATGGTGCCCGGCAGCAGGCCGAGCTTCGCTTCGCTCAGGCAGAAGGCCGCGGCGTCGGAGGCCACGAGCACGTCGCACACCGCCGCAAGCCCCACACCGCCGGCATAACAGTCGCCGTGGATGCGGCCCACCACCGGCACCGGGCAGCGCCACACCGTCCACAGCATGTCGGCCAGCGCCTGCGCGTCGGCTCGGTTCTGCTCCCAGCTGTAGTCGGCCATCGCGCGCATCCACGACAGGTCGGCCCCGGCGCAGAAGGCCTTGCCGTGGCCGCCGAGCACGATGGCGCGCAGGCTCGCGTCGCCGCCGAGTTGCGTGAAAGCGGCAGTGAGCTCGCCGATCACCGCATCGTTGAACGCGTTGCGCACCTCGGGGCGGTTGAGGAAGACACGCGCCACGTGGCCTTGCCGCTGGATGTCGAGAAAACTCATGGCGTGTGCTCCTGTGGGTTTCACTCGTTGCCGAGCTGCCCGCTGCGGCCGATGCGGCGGGCCGGGTCGGCCTGCCACACCACGCGGTGGTCGACCGCGTACAGCCAGCACACCTTGCCGTTGCTCTGGCAGTAGTCGAGCGCCTTGGTCATCGCGTCGGGGTCGCCGTGATAGAAGCGCCAGGTCTGGCCGCCGTCGAAGATCACGAAGGCCTTGGGCGACGGCAGGCTCAGGTAGTGGCGGTAGCGGCTGCGGCCGGCGTCGTTGAGCGGCACCGCATTGAGGTCGTCGACCTCGGCGAAGCCCGACGCGGGCGGCACCGGGCTGCGGTGCTGTGCCGAGATGGCACCCTTGCCGATCACGGTCACCATGCCGGCACGCCCCGGCGTCGCAAGCATCGCCTTGAGGTCGACCACCGAGCGGGTCTGCCCCGAGCGGCACTCGTAGCGGTCCTTGTCGTCGCGCACCTGGTCGTCGTAGTTGCTGACGATGCCGAGGACTGTCTTGCTGCCAGCCTTGCGCGCCTGCTTGGCCAGCTCGGCCACCGCGTTGATGAAGGCAATGCGGCAGGCCTCTTCGTCGGTCAGCTGCAGCGTGCCCGGGCGCAGGATCGAGGGGCGCGGGTCCACCTTGCCGCGGGCCTTGAGGTTGTCGTCGGTGATGACGAACCCGTCGGGCAGCGCGCCGCCGAACGAGAAGGTGATGTCATCGCCGAGGGCCGCACGCGCCTCCGGCGTGGCGAGCGTCGGCTGGATGGGCAGCAGGTGCTCGGTGTTGCGCGCCGCAGCGGGCCAGGCCACCGCCGCCAGCCCGAGCGCGAGGACGAAGCGGCCGGCCTTGAAAAGCAACGTGGTCATGGTGGAGCGGGTCATTGGCTGCCGTTGTCGGAGGCGGCCGATGCCGCCGGCTTGACCTCGGGCGCAGGGTTGCGCAGCGCGGCGGCGTTGCTCGGCGCGGGCAGGCCCACGCGCTTGGCCGCGTCGTCGTGCCACACCACCTGGTCGTCCACCGCATAGAGCGAGCACGCGTAGCCGCGCGACACGCAGGCCTCGAGCACGCGCGGCACCGCCTTCGCGTCGTTGGCCACGATGCGCCAGAGGCCGTCTTCCGAGATGGCAAACGCCTTCGGCGCCGGCAGGCTCAGGTAGTGCTGGTAGCGCGCCTTGCCAGCGTCGGACAGGGGCACGGCCTTCACGTCGGCCGCCGCCGCAAAGCCGCTGGCCGCGGGCACGGGCTTGGCATGCTTGCGCGTGCCCGCACCTTTGGCGAGGCGGGCGGGCGATGCATCCACGTCGGCCACTTCGGTGAGCCAGTCGGTCATGTCGTTGGCCAGGTTCTCGGCCAGGTTGGTGAGGATCCGGCAGGTGCCCGAGAACGGGCCGCCACGGCCGGAGTCGCGGAAACTCTTGCTTGCCACGATGCGCCCGTTTTCCAGCAGGTCGGCGCGGATGCTCATGATCTTGGGCCCCGACCAGCCACCGCCGCCCACGCCGATCACGTTGTTGACCGTGACCCGTACATAGGGCTCGGCCGCCACGCGGGTGACCTCGGTCACCGCTTTCACGTCGGCGATCTTCTCCTGCGCTTCCTTCAGGATGTACTCGCTCAGCACGCGGTCGATGCCGCACTCCTTGCGCACGTGGTCGACGAACGACGCCTCGGATGCGAAGAGCACCGGCGACTGGATCTGCACCCCGGCCAGGGCCGGCCCCACGGCGAGCGCCGCGAGCCCCGCCGCGGCGACTCTCGCGAGTCGCGCCATGTGCTTTGCGTTGAAGATGATGGTCATTCTTCTTTCCTCCCTCTCTTTGGTTTGCTGGTGTTGAACTACATGCGGAACACGCCGAATTTCGCGTCGGCGATGGGCGCGTTGAGGCTCGCGCTCAAGCCCAGGGCCAACACGCGGCGCGTGTCGGCGGGATCGATGATGCCGTCGTCCCAGAGGCGGGCCGTTGCGTAGTACGGATCGGCCTGGCGCTCGAACTGCTCGCGGATGGGTGCCTTGAAGGCAGCCTCGTCGTCGGCGCTCCACTGGCCGCCCTTGGCCTCGATGCCATCGCGACGCACGGTGGCGAGCACGCTCGCGGCCTGCTCGCCGCCCATCACCGAGATGCGCGCGTTGGGCCACATCCAGAGGAAGCGCGGGTCGTAGGCGCGGCCGCACATGCCGTAGTTGCCGGCGCCGAAGCTGCCGCCGATGATGACGGTGAACTTCGGCACGTTGGCCGTGGCCACCGCCGTCACCATCTTCGCGCCGTGCTTGGCGATGCCTTCGTTCTCGTACTTCCTGCCGACCATGAAGCCGGTGATGTTCTGCAGGAAGATGAGCGGGATCTTGCGCTGGCAACACAGCTCGATGAAGTGCGCGCCTTTCTGCGCCGACTCGGAAAACAGCACGCCGTTGTTGGCCACGATGCCCACCGGCATGCCTTCGATGTGCGCGAAGCCGGTGACGAGCGTCTGCCCGTAGCGCGCCTTGAATTCGTCGAACTCGCTGGCGTCGACGATGCGGGCGATGATCTCGCGCACGTCGAAGGGCTTCTTCGTGTCGGTGGGGATCACGCCGTGCAGCTCGGCTGCATCGAAGAGCGGCTCGCGCGGCGCGATGCAGGCGAGCGGCTGCGGCTTCTTCCAGTTGAGGCGAGCGATGGCATTGCGCGCGATGGCGAGCGCGTGCGTGTCGTTCTTCGCCAGGTGGTCGGCCACGCCGCTCAAGCGCGTGTGCACGTCGCCGCCCCCTAAGTCTTCGGCACTCACCACCTCGCCGATGGCCGCCTTCACCAGCGGCGGGCCGGCGAGGAAGATGGTGCCCTGCTCCTTCACGATGATCGACTCGTCGCTCATCGCCGGCACATACGCACCGCCCGCGGTGCACGAGCCCATCACCACCGCGATCTGCGGGATGCCCTGCGCGCTCATCTGCGCCTGGTTGAAGAAGATGCGGCCGAAGTGGTCGCGGTCGGGGAAGACTTCGTCCTGGTTGGGCAGGTTGGCGCCGCCACTGTCGACGAGGTAGATGCACGGCAGGCGGTTGGCTTGCGCGATCTCCTGCGCGCGCAGGTGCTTCTTCACCGTCATCGGGTAATACGTGCCGCCCTTCACCGTGGCGTCGTTGCAGACGATCATGCAGTCGACACCCGAGACCCGGCCGATGCCGGCGATCACGCCGGCGCCCGGCGCGTCACCGTTGTAGAGGCCGTGCGCGGCGAGGGGCGCCACTTCGAGGAAGGGTGTGTCGGGGTCGAGCAGCATCTCCACACGGTCTCGCGGCAAGAGCTTGCCGCGCGCCACGTGCTTCACGCGAGGGCCCGTGCCGCCACCCAAGGCCACCTCGGCAAGGTGGGCATTGAGCGCGTCCACCAGAACGCGCATGGCCCCTGCGTTGACCTTGAATTCCTCGGACCGTGGGCTGAGCTTGGAAGTGAGTGCAGGCATGGACCTTCCAGTGATGCGGATTGACGTATACGTCAAATTCTAGGGGGTGGTCATTGCGGCGCGACGCGGCGCATCATGGCCCGGTCTGCACGCCGTTTCACCGCGGCGCGCATGTGCAAACGGCGCCACCGCGCCGCTTGCCCCACCTGTTGGCAGCGCTGGCGCTCATCCAGCCAGCGCTGCACAACCGGCCCGGTGTCTTGACCGAGGCCGCCACATCGCAAATGGAGGACACATGACTGCATTGAACCCTCAGCGACTGGAGCAGACGATCTCGGCCATCGCCGCCCTCGATCTCACCCCGATCAAGTTCAAGGCCACGCGCCATGAAGACGGCGGCTACGGCTGGACGCCCGAGCACGCCGACCGCATGGAGCTGGCCTACAAACGCTACCTGACGCTGCACGCGAAGTACCCCGACCTGATGCTGGCCCCCGACCAGGACGTGGACCACTTCTGGCACCTGCACATCCTCGACACCCGCAAATACGCGGCCGATTGCGAGGCGACCTTCGGCTACTTCCTGCATCACTACCCCTACTTCGGCTTGCGGGGCGAAGACGATGCGAAGGCTTTGCAGTCGGCCTTCGAGATGACCCAGTCGCTCTACGCCCGCGAGTTCGGCGAATCGGGCACCGGCCAGGCCACCTGGTGCGGCGCCGAGAGCGCGCAGGGCCAGGCGGCGTGGTGTGGCGCGGAAGGCGCTGCCCGGCAGGCTGCCTGGTGTGGTGCAGAAGCGCCCGCGAAGCAGGCCGCCTGGTGTGGCGCCGAAGTCGCCACGTCGAAGCCCGCGGCATGGTGCGGCGCCGAAGGGCCGAAGGCGCAAGCCGCGTGGTGCGGTGCCGAGAGCCCGAAGGCACCGCACGCAGCGTGGTGCGGTGCCGAAGTCAGGGGCGCCGCCGCACCCTGATCGCAACCCGAGGCTCAGCCGGCGCCCGAGCGCGCCGGTGTGGGGGCCACGCCGGTCTCCGTGAGGACCTGCGGGGTCTGCGCCGAATGCCATCCAGAGATCGCTGCTAGAACGGGCCCTTCTCCAGCCAGCGCTCCATCTGCGCCCGCCGGTCGTTGCCCCAGAACGGCTCGCCGTCGATCACGAAGAACGGCGCGCCGAACACGCCCGCGGCGATGGCCTGCTCGTTCTCTTGCTTGAGCCTGGCTTTCCACACCGGGTCGTTCCACACGGCCTCGGCCTCGCCTTGCAGCAAACCGAATTCCTGCGCCAGCGCCGCGAGCGCTGGCGGCTCGTTGAGGTTGATGCCACGGGTGAAGTAGGCGCGCAGCGCATGCCGCGCCCAGGCGATGGCACGGCTTTCGTTCTGCGCGTTCAGCCACCAGAAAAGCCGCGCGGCGTTTTGCGTGGCGATCGGAAAAGGCTGAGGCATCGTGAGCGGCACCCCGGCAAAGCGGGCAGAGCGCTCGAAGTCGAGCAGCGAATACTCGCGCTTGATCGGGTGCGACACCGGGCTCTTCAACTCGGCGGCCTGGAAAGTGGCCCCCAGCAGGATGGCGTGCCAGCGCACGGTGCGCGCGTGGCGCGCGGCCAGCGCGCCGATCCACTCCGACGCGATGTACGAATACGGCGAGGAGAAGTCGAAATAGAACTCGATCGGTGCGCGGCCCATGACCCTCATTTGTAGAGCAACTGCGGCAACCACAACCCGATCTGTGGAAAGAGGTAGAGCAGGATGATCGCGATGACCTGGATGCCCATGAAGGGCAGCATGCCGGCGAAGATCTGGTTCAGCGTCACGTGCTTGGGCGCCACGCCCTTAAGGTAGAAGGCCGACATCGCAACAGGCGGGCTCAGGAAGGCCGTCTGCAGGTTGAGCGCGACCAGCAGGCCGAAGAAGAGCGGGTCGACACCGAACTTCGGCAGCAGCGGCACGAAGATCGGCATGAAGATCACGATGATCTCCGTCCACTCGAGCGGCCAGCCGAGCACGAAGATGATGATCTGGCTCAGCACCAGGAACTGCACCGGCGTGAGGTCCATGCCCAGCACCCAGTGCTCGACCAGCGCCTGCCCGCCGAGCAGCGCAAACGCGGCCGAGAAGATGGCCGAGCCGACGAAGAGCCAGCACACCATCGCCGAGGTCTTGGCGGTGAGGTACACCGACTCCTTCACCATCGTGAGGTTGAGCTGCCGGTAGGCCGCGGCGAGCACGAAGCCGCCGAGCGCGCCCACCGCTGCCGCCTCGGTGGGCGTGGCCAGGCCGAACACGATGGAGCCGAGCACCGCGAGGATCATGATGAGCAGCGGGAAGAACGACGCCAGCAGCATCTTGAAGATCTCGAGCCGCGAGAAGCTCAGCAGCGCGTAGTACACGAGCAGCGCCAGCGCGCCGATGGCCAGACCGATCCAGTAGCCGGCCGGTGCGGGCTTGGAACTCACCGGCTCCGCCGCGCTGGCCGACGCGCCCGGTGGCTCGGCCACCGCGGCCGGGGGTGCCGCAGGCTCCTGCACGGCGCCCGCCGCACTGGCCGCGTCTGCCGGCTCGGCCGGCGGCTCCGCCAGCCCGCCATCGGACGACGGCGGCTCGGCCAGCCCGCCCTGCGCCGGCTCGTCGGCCGACGGCGGCTCGCTCAACCCACCCGTGCTGCGCTCGCTCGACATCGCGCCGATCTGCTGCAGGCCTGCGTCGTCGGGTGCGGCGTCCACGCTCGTGGCGGTGCGGTAGCTCATCACGCCCACCACCGCGAAGAGGAGCAGGGGCAACAGCGCGACGAAGAGCTGCTGCAGCAGGTAGCCCACCGGCACGTTGGCGTTGCGCCGGCCCTTGATCGCCGACAGCAGCGCCGGCACCGCATGCCGCGAGCCGGTGGCGCCAATGGCCAGCAGCTGCGGCGGCAGCGGCACCAGGCGCTGCTCGGCGGTGAGCGGCGGTGCGAGCTTGGGCTTCACCTTGGCGAGCACGATCACGTACACGATGTAGAGGCCCGCCAGCATCACGCCGGGGAAGAAGGCCCCCGCGTAGAGCTGCACCACCGAGACACCCGCCGTCGCACCGTAGACGATGAGCAGCACCGAAGGCGGGATGAGGATGCCCAGGCAGCCCCCGGCCGTGATGGCCCCGGCCGACATGCGCACGTCGTAGCCCGCCCGCAGCATGGGCGGCAACGCGAGCAGGCCCATCAGCGTGACCACCGCGCCCACGATGCCGGTGGCCGTGGCGAAAATCGCGCAAGTCACGAGCGTGGCCACCGCCAGCGAGCCTGGCACACGCGCGAGTGCCAGGTGCAGGCTGTGGAAGAGCTTGGCGATCAGGTTGGCCCGCTCGACCAGGTAGCCCATGAAGACGAAGAGCGGAATGGCGATGAGCACGTCGCTCGACATCACCGAGAACGCGCGCTGCACCATGAGGTCGAGCGTCTGCGTCATCGCGCCACCCGCCGTCTGCCCGCCCGAGTGGTAGGCGAAGTAGGCGAAGAGCATGCCCATGCCCATGAGCGTGAAGGCGGTGGGGAAGCCCAGCATGATGGCCACCACCACCAGCGCCAGCATCACGAGGCCGATGTGGCCGTTGGTGATCTCGGGCGCGCTCGCCAGCATGTACAGCACGCCAGCCACGATCACGCCCATGAGCGTGAGGCCGAACCACAACTCCTTGCGCAGCTTCATGCACCCTCCTGGCGCTGGGCCGCGGGCAACGGGCGGGCCGTGGGGTCGGGGGCGAGGTCGGCGGCGTCGCCGTCGGTCGCGTGCACCATCTCCTTGAGCTTGTCGACGTCGACCTCCTCGACGTCTTCTTCACGGGCGGGCCACGCGCCATCGCGCAGGCACACCACGCAGCGCACGATCTCCACCAGCCCCTGCAGCAGCAGCACGGCGCCCGCCACCGGGATCACGAACTTGAACGGGTAGACCGGCAGCGGGTCGGCGTTGAAGGTCTGCTCGCGGATGGCGAGCGAGTCGTTCGCATACGTCCAGCCGGCCCAGGTGAGCGCGATGATGCCCGGCAGGAAGAAGACGATGTAGAGCAGGAGGTCGATGCTCGCCTGCGTGCGCGGCCGGAAGAAGCCGTAGAGCACGTCGCCGCGCACATGGCCCGACTTGGCGAGCGTGTAGGCCCCGGCGCACATGAAGAGCGTGCCGTAGAGCATGATCTGCGCGTCGAGCACCCAGGCATGCGGCTTGTTGAGCACGTAGCGCGAGAACACCTCGGCCGAGATGAGCAGGGTCAGCGCGACGGCCGCCCATGCGGTGACCTTGCCGAACCAGGTGGACAACTTGTCCACCGCAAAGAGATAGCGCTGCATCCGTCGTCCCCGCATGAAAAACACGAACCGGGGCGCCGCAGGTGCAGCGCCCCTGGGCTGGCGCCGGCCGGTCAGGTCTTCTTCGCGCCGCGACCGAAGTAGCGGTTGTAGGCCATGTTGAAGTCGACCATGTAGTCGTTCTGCCAGGCCTTGGCGCGCTGCGCGAAGGCGCGCTGCGAGTCGAGCACCTTCTTGAAGAGCGGGTTCTCGCCGCCCTTCTTCTTCATGATGTCGTCCCACGCATCGAGCTGCGCCTTCAAGATGGCGTCAGGCGTCTTGTAGAACTTCACGCCCATCTTCTTCAGCTCGTCGTAGTCCTTCGAGTTGCGGTCGATGGCCTTCCAGCTCATGTCGGCACTCGCGGCCTGCACGCCGTAGTCGACGATGGCGCGCAGCTCGGCCGGCAGCGCGTCGAGCTTGCCCTTGTTGAAGAGGATCTCGAACTGCTCGCCGCTCTGGTGGAAGCTCTGCAGCATGCAGTTCTTGGCCACGTCGGGGAAGCCCAGCACCTTGTCGCTCGACGCGTTGTTGAACTCGGCGCCGTCGATCAGGCCGCGGTCGAGCGCGGGCACGATCTCGCCGCCGGGCAGCGGGTTCACCGCCGCGCCCATCGCGGTGTACATGTCGACCGCTAGGCCGACGGTGCGGAACTTCATGCCCTTCACGTCGGCCGCCTTGCCGATCGGCTTCTTGAACCAACCGAACGGTTGCGTGGGCATCGGCCCGTAGAGGTACGAGACCACGTCCATCTTGATGGACTTGTAGATCTCTTCGAGCAGCGCCTTGCCGCCGCCGTAGTTGTGCCAGGCGAGCACCATGTTCGGGTCCATGCCGAAGGCCGGGCCCGAGCCCCACAGCGCAAGCGCCGAGTTCTTGCCGTAGTGGTAGGCCACCACGCCGTGGCCGCCGTCGAGCGTGCCCTTGTTGACGGCTTCGAGCAGCTGGAACGCAGGCACCACGGCGCCTGCCGGCAGCACCTCGATCTTGAGGCGGCTGCCCGCCATGTCGTTCACCTTCTTGGCGAAGTCGTTGGCGTACTCGTGGAAGATGTCTTTCGCGGGCCAGGTGCTCTGGAAGCGCAGCGAGGTGGTCTGCGCGTTCGACACCATCGGGGCGGCGAGTGCGCCAGCGCCGGCGGCAGCGGCCGTGGCGGTCTTGAGGAAGCGGCGACGTTGCGGTGCGGGTGTGCTCACGTGATGTCTCCTTCGGATGCGGTCTGTGGACCTGTTGAACCCCGCCCACTGGGTGCGGGGCGAAGGCCTATCCTAGGGACGGCAGCACCCTCGACGCTGCTGGAACAAACCCGCGGAAGAGGACTTGTGGGAACTACGTAGCGCTGCGCCAGCCTGGATCAGCGCGCCGTCGGCAGGCGGACCACGATGGCCGTGTCGACCGACTCCCACAAGGTCATCGCGACCGAGCGTGTGCTCGCGTCCCAATGCAGGCGTGTGCCGGCGTAGGGCTCGCGGTTGGCGGCCGTCAGGGTGGCGTGGATGTCGCGGCGCTCGTCACCCAGAGCCAGCGCGGCCACGAGGCCCAGGCGCTGCAGTTCGACGTCGTAGCCACGCGCCACGTACTTCGCATACCCACGCATCGGCGCTTCGAGCTGGAGGTAACGCGTGCCGCTGTTGCGCCATGCGATGCGACGCCACCATTGGGTTGGCGGCTCGGGCTGTGCACGCGCCCACTCCAACGCCGCAGGCGCAGGCTGAGCCAGCGCATCCATGAATGCAACCCAGCCTGGCTGCCGCTCGTTGCGGGTCTGCTCTGCATGAAAGGCCAGCGGGAAGGCACCGTCGCATGCCCCCATGCGCAGCAGGTGAACACCAAAACTCATCTTCTGCGACAAGCCCCCGTGGCAGGCATCACGCATCAGCCCGGCACCGCTGCGATCCAACGCTGCTTCATAGCGAAACGCGCGCCGCATGTCGAGCGCCTGGGGCGGCAACGGCGCGGCGATCACCGAAAGGCGATCGCGCCACTCAGGCCGCTCCGAGGCCATGTGCGCAGCCCACTCGTAGGTGAGGCCGAGGTAACGCACCCCGATCATGTGCGTGATCAGCGTGCGGCCACCCATCAGAGCCTGCACGGCCAGCTGGCGCGATGCAACGAGGCTCTTCAACGCCTCCGAGGGCCGCGCCTGACGCCAGGCGATCAGCGTGTCGGCATGCAACACCTTCATGCACTCAACGAGCCCCTGGCTGGCCATCATGGGCGAGATCACATCAGGCACTCCGGGCTCTTCTTCGTGACGCAAGGCCGCGAGCTCCTTGCAGCGCTCGAGCGTTTCCTCGCGCGCCGCAGCTGCACCCATCACGATCTCGGGCTTGGTGTCCCACAAGGCAAAGCACGGCTTGAAGCGCTCGCAGGTGGCAAACGAACTTGCGTTCTTCAGTGCCTCGGTCCGGTCTTCATCGAAAGGTGGCAGCACCTCGTCGGGCCCACGCTCACGCACGGGATGCGCTGCGAGCCAGAGCTGGGCATCGTCCCATTGGGCGAAGCCCGCGTCGATGTAATCCTCATCGGGCGACCACAGGCCAATGAGCCCGAAGTAGGCGTTCTCGCGTGGCGCCAGCGTGACCGGCGCCTCCTTCAATTGCGGCGCCAGCGGCAGCGGGTCTTCGTCGTAGACGTTCGACAGCACCCAGGCCAGCACGAGCAGCAGGAGCGACGCACCCAGCCACATCACCCCCCTCAGCAGCCGTGCCATCTTCGGGTTACGCCAGCGCGCGGCCGATGAGGATCTTCTGCACTTCGCTCGTGCCCTCGTAGATCTGGCAGACCCTCACGTCGCGGTAGATCCGCTCGACGGGGAAGTCGCTCACATAGCCGTAACCCCCATGCACCTGGATCGCGGCCGAGCACACCCGCTCGGCCATCTCGCTCGCGAAGAGCTTGGCCATCGCGGCTTCCTTCAGGCAGGGCTGGCCGGCGTCTTTCAAGCTCGCGGCGTGGTGGATGAGCTGGCGCGCCGCTTCGATCTGCGTGGCCATCTCGCTCAAGGAGAACTGCACCGCCTGGTGCTCGAAGATCGGCACGCCGAAGGCGATGCGCTCCTTCGCGTAGCGCAGCGCCGCCTCGAAGGCCGCACGCGCCATGCCCACGCATTGCGAGGCGATGCCGATGCGCCCGCCCTCCAGGCCCGAGAGCGCGATCTTCAGGCCCTGGCCTTCGTCACCGATCAGGTTCGCCGCCGGCACGCGGCAGTTCTCGAACAGGATCTGCGCGGTGTCGCTCGCGTGCTGGCCCATCTTGTCTTCGAGGCGTGCGACGGTATAGCCCGGCGTCGACGTGGGCACGATGAAGGCGCTGATGCCTTTCTTGCCGGCGGCCTTGTCGGTGACCGCCATCACGATGGCGACGTCGCCGTTCTTGCCGCTGGTGATGAACTGCTTCACGCCGTTGAGCACGTAGTGCTCGCCGTCTTTCGTGGCGGCGGTCTTGAGGCCGTCGGCCTGCGAACCCACGTGCGGCTCGGTGAGACAGAAGGCCCCGAGCAGCTCGCCGCTGGCGAGCGGCTTCAGCCACTGCGCCTTCTGCGCCTCGCTGCCCCAGGCCATGAGGATGGAGCACACCGGGCAGTTGTTGACGCTCACGACGGTGGAGGTGGCGCCGTCACCCGCGGCGATCTCTTCCAGGATGAGCGAGAGGCTCAAGTAGTCGAGCCCCGCACCGCCCCACTCGGTGGGCACGGCCACGCCGTAGCAGCCGAGCGCCGCCAGGCCTTTCAACTCGTCGGCGGGAAAGTGGTGGGACTTGTCCCACTGCGCGGCCTGCGGCGCGATGCGGTCTTGCACGTAGGCGCGCACGGCGTCCTGGATGGCGCGGTGGTCGTCGGACAGCAGCATGGTCTGGCCCTCTTCAGTCGTCGGCGAGGATGTTGCGCAGCGCTTCCAGCAGGCGGTCGGTCTGGGCCTCGTCGCCGACGCTGATGCGCAGGTGGTCGGCAATGCGCTCCGGTTGCGCGAAGCGCCGCACCAGCACGCCCTGCTGGCGCAGCGCGGCAGCGAGCGCCTCGCCGCGGTGCTGCGGGTGGCGGGTGAAGACGAAGTTGGCCTCTGACGGCAAGGTCTCGAAGCCCATCGTGTGCAGCGCGGCCACCAGCCATTCGCGGGTGGCCATCACCGCGTCGCGGGTGTGCTCGAAGTAGGCCACGTCTTCGATCGCGGCGATGGCGCCGGCCGTGGCCAGGCGGTCGAGCGGGTAGGAGTTGAAGCTGTCCTTCACCCGCGTGAGCCCTTCGATCAGCGGCGCCTGGCCCATCGCGAAGCCGACACGCAGGCCGGCCAGCGAGCGTGACTTCGACAGCGTGTGCACCACCAGCAGGTTCGCGTGCTGCGCGATCAGCGGCACGGCCGAGTCGGCGCCGAAGTCGACATAGGCTTCGTCGATCACGACCAGCGTGTCGGGGCGCGCGATCAGCAGGCGCTCGATCTCCGTGCGCGGCAGTGCGCGACCGGTGGGCGCGTTCGGGTTGGGGAAGATGATCGCGCCGGCCTCGGCGTGCAGGTAGTCGTCGATGCGCAGGCTGAGGTCGTCGGCCAACGGCACGGCGCGGTACGGGATGCCGTAGAGCCCGCAATACACCGGGTAGAAGGCGTAGGTGATGTCGGGGAAGAGCAGCGGGCGCGGCGCGTGGTTGAGCAGCGCCATGAAGACGTGCGCCAACACCTCGTCGGAGCTGTTGCCCACGAACACCTGGTCGGGCGTGAGACCGTGGTGCTGCGCGATGGTCTCGCGCAACTTGCGCCCTGTGGGCTCGGGGTAGAGGCGCAGGCCTTCGCCCACCTCGGCATGCAGCGCGGCCAGCACGCGCGGGCTCGGTGGATAGGGGTTCTCGTTGGTGTTGAGTTTCACGAGGCCGGCGATCTGCGGCTGCTCGCCCGGCACATAGGGCACGAGGCCGCGCACGACCTCGCTCCAGAAGGGGCTGGTCACCATCCGATGGGTGTCCCGTCGTGGTCGAAAAACTTGCCGTTGTCGGCCGGTGAGAGGCCGGCGATCACACGCCGCATGTGACCCACGCTCACGTCGACCGCGAGGTCGGCGCCCTCGCCGCCCATGTCGGTGCGCACCCAGCCCGGGTGGAAGCTCACGCAGGTGGCTTTGCCCTGCAACACGATGGAAGCATCCTTCAGCACCGAGTTGACCGCCGCCTTCGACGCGCGGTACAGCCAGCCGCTGGCCGAGCTGCGCGGGCCGATGGCCCCCATGCGCGACGACAGCACGGCGAGCTTCGCATTCGGCGCCAGCGCATCGGCGATCTGCGGGATCACGCGCATCGGGCCGAGCACGTTGGTGTGCATCACGGTGTCGAAGTCGGCTTCGGTGGGCGGCTGCAGGCCGCGCGTGCTCGGGCCGTAGACGCCCGCCACCACGATGGCCACGTCGAAGGCCGCGCCTTCGATCTGCCAGCCCAGGCGCGAGGCGCTCTCGGTGCTGGCCACGTCGAGTTGGAGGGCGGTGGCGCCAAGCTTCCGCAAGGTCTGCAGCGCGTCATCGCTGCGCGCCGTGGCGGTGACCTGCGCCTTGTCGGCCCGGTACTGGCGCACGAACTCGAGGCCGATGCCGCGGGAGCCGCCGATGATGAGGACGTTCATTCAGACGAGTTCCACGCCGAGCGCCGTGGCCTCGCCACCGCCAATGCACAGCGCCGCCACCCCACGCTTCTTGCCCTGCTTGCGCAGCGCCCCGAGCAGCGTGACCACGATGCGCGCACCGCTCGCCCCGATCGGGTGGCCGAGCGCACACGCCCCGCCATGCACGTTGACGATCTCGTGCGGAAGCTTGAACTCGTGCATGGCCGCCATCGTGACGGCGGCGAAGGCTTCGTTGACTTCCCACAGGTCGACGTCCTTCGCCGCCCAGCCGTTCTTCTTGAGCAGCTTGTCGATCGCGCCCACCGGCGCGGTGGTGAACCAGGCCGGCGCCTGCGCGTGCACCGCGTGGCCGACGATGCGGGCTACCGGCGCGAGCTTGAGCTGCTTCGCGGTCGACTCGCGCATCAGCACCAGCGCGGCGGCGCCGTCGGAGATGCTCGAGGCGTTGGCCGCGGTGATGGTGCCGTCTTTCTTGAACGCGGGCTTCAAGCCCGCGATCTTGTCGAGCTTGGCCTTGAAGGGCTGCTCGTCGTGCTTGACCACGGTGTCACCCGCCTTGCCCTTGAGCGTGACGGGGGCGATCTCCCAGTCGAAGCTGCCGTTTTCATTGGCGGCCTTGCTGCGCTGGGTGGAGGCGATGGCGAACGCATCCTGCGCCTCGCGGCTGAACTGGTACTTGGCCACACACTCCTCTGCGAACACGCCCATCGCGCGGCCGCGCTCGTAAGCGTCTTCCAGGCCGTCGATCGCCATGTGGTCGAACATCTGCGCCGCGCCGTAGCGCACGCCCTTGCGCGCGAACATGAGGTGCGGTGCGTTGGTCATGCTCTCCATGCCGCCGGCGACCATCACGTCGGCGGTTTCGGCCTTCAGCATGTCGTGCGCGAACATCATCGCGCGCATGCCGGAGCCGCACATCTTCGACAGCGTCACGGCGCCGGCCGACTGCGGCAGCCCCGCACCAAGCGCGGCTTGGCGCGCCGGCGCCTGGCCCTGGCCGGCCATGAGGCAGTTGCCCATCAGCACTTCGTTGACGGCGTCGCCCGGAATGCCGGCGCGCTCGACCGCGGCCTTGATGGCGACGGCACCGAGCTCATGCGCGGCGAGGTTGCTGAAATCACCCAGCAGGCCCCCGATGGGCGTGCGGGCGGCGGAGACGATGACGATGGATTCGGTGGACATGGCAATGCTCCTTCACGACAGGATGACCGCGCCGCGCTCCTCCTGCGCGACACGCTTGATGTAACTCTGGAAGCCCGGGTCCTCGCCGCGCAAGAGGAGCGGCAAGGCGTTGAAGAAATCGTCGCGGCGGCACCACTCGCGCATGTAGTCGTCCCACGAGTTCCAGCGGCGCTGCTCGGTGGTCGACATGTCGTCCTTCCAGGCCACGAGGTAGGCGCGCTCGAAGAGCGAGATGAGCATGTCGAAGATCACGAGCATGCGCTCGTTCTGCTCGGGCGTGGGGTTGGGCAGCGCGGCGTTGGTGCGCAGCTGCAGGTCGGAGTTCGCGAGCACGATCTTCAGGAAATCGTTGTACGCATCCGAGAGCAGCTGGTAGCCCTCTTCCTCTTCGTTCTCACGCTCGCGGCGCTGCTCGAAGAGGAAGACGCCAATGGCAAAAGGCAGGCCGACGACCGTGACGACGAAACTTGCGAGTTCGAAGAAGTCACGGAAGTTCATGACAGGTGGACCGTTAGGCCAGGCTGTTGTCGAGCGCCGACGGGTTCTCGGGCTGCAGCTCCGAACGGCGCCGCTCCTGCCCATCGGGCGGAACGCCATCGCGCAGCCGGCGCTGGTTCTTGAAGCGCTTCGACGGGTCATACGGGAACACGTCGTGCACATGGCCCGCGAGGATGCGGTCCTTGTGGCCTTGCCAGAACGCCACGTCGAGCAGGTCGCCGTGGTGCTTCAGGAACACGTCGCGCACCGCCGGGTTGCCGAGCAGGAAGGGGCCGAAGGTCTCGGGGAAGACGTCGTGCTTGCCCACGCTGTACCAGATCTCGCCCGACATCTCTTCTTCCTCGTTGCGCGGCGTGGGCACCTTGCGGAAGTTGCAGTCGGTCAGGTACTCGATCTCGTCGTAGTCGTAGAACACGACCTTGCCGTTGCGGGTGACGCCGAAGTTCTTCCACAGCATGTCACCGGGGAAGATGTTGGCCGCCACCAGGTCCTTGATGGCGTTGCCGTATTCGACGACGGCATGCGCCATGCGCGAGGGCTCGGCCTCCTGCAGGTAGATGTTGAGCGGGATCATGCGCCGCTCGATGTAGACGTGGCGGATCACCAGGTCGTCGCCGTCTTCTTCGAGCAGGCTCGGGCAGAAGTGCTTCAGCTCGGCGATCAGCTCTTCCTCGAAGCGCGCCCGCGGGAAGGCCACGTTGCTGTACTCCAGCGTGTCGGCCATGCGGCCCACGCGGTCGTGCGTCTTCACGAGCAGGTACTTGCTCATGATCAGCTCGCGCGAGGTCTCCTTGGGCGCGGGGTAGAAGTCCTTGATGACCTTGAAGACGAAGGGGAACGAAGGCAGGTCGAACACCAGCATCACCATGCCCTTGATGCCGGGCGCGATGCGGAACTTGTCGGACGAATGCCGCAGGTGCGCGAGGAAGTCGCGGTAGAAGAGGTTCTTGCCCTGCTTCTGCAGGCCGAGCGCGTTGTAGATCTCGGAGCGGGGCTTCCTCGGCATCAGCGAGCGCAGGAACTGCACATACGCCGACGGGATCTCCATGTCGACCAGGAAGTAGGCGCGCGCGAAGCTGAACAGCATCTGCAGCTCGTCTTCGCCGAAGAGCATGGTGTCGATGATGAGCAGGCCCGAGCTCGGCGAATGCAGGATGGCCAGTGCGAACGGCGTCTCGTTGAAGCCGTTGATGATCTTGCCGACGATGTAGGCGCCCTTGTTGCGGAAGAAGAGCGAGCTCAGCACCTGCAGCTGGAAGTTGGCGCGCGGGCGGAAGTCGCCCAGCTCGCGCGCCACGGCGGTGAGCACGTGGTCGACGTCGCGGCCGAGGTCTTCGAACTCGCGCGCGAGCTGGAAGTTGTTGACCACGCGCAGCCAGGTGTCGCGCATCGTCTCCTTGGTGGGGTAGTAGGCGCGGTAGGTGGGCTGGAAGGTGGGCTCTTCGTTCTCGATGTACTCGGTGCTGACGGCCGGGCGCAGGAAGATGAAGTCGTTGTGGAAGTAGCTGCGGTGCAGGATCTTGGTCGTGACCGAATTGAAGAAGGTCTCGGCCAGCTCGGGCTGGTGGTGGTTGGTGAGCAGGCCGATGTAGTGCAGCTTGACCTGCTGCCACACGTTCATCGACAAGGTGCTCGCCATGAACTCCGTCTGCAGCCGCTCAGCGCATTCGTCGACGCGCATGTCGTAGAACTCGATGCGCTCGCGCTGGGCACGCTGCTGGCCGTGCCAGTCGGCGGCCTCGAAGCGCTTTTTCGCCTGCGCGCTGGTCTCGCGAAAGAGCGTGTAGTGGCGGTCGAAGCCGTCGAGCATCGCGTTGGCGATGTCGAAGGCACGCAGGTCGGTCAGCTCCTGCGGGAAGACGGCCATGCGCTTCATAGGGCGCCGTGCGCGGTGACGGGGGCCAGGTCGGGTGCCGTGTCGGGCGTGTAGCGCAGCCGCACGTCGGTGATGGCCTTCTCATACGCGGGCACCGCCTCGTCGGGGCCGGAGACCGTCATGTGCAGGTCTTGCAGCAGGCCGTTGTGCAAGCCATAGACCCAGCCGTGCACCACCAGCTCCTGGCCGCGGCCCCAGGCGTCTTGCACGATGGTGGTCTGGCAGGCGTTGAGCGCCTGTTCGATCACGTTCAGCTCGCACAGGGCGTTGACCCGCTGGCTCGCGTCGACCATGTCGAGCCAGTTCTGATGGCGGTTGCGCACGTCTTGCACGTGGCGGATCCAGTTGTCGGCGAGGCCCACCCGCTGGTCACGCAGGGCCGCGGCCACACCGCCGCAGTTGGAGTGGCCCACGACGATGATGTGCTTGACCTTCAGCATGTCGGTCGCGAACTGGATCACCGACAGGCAGTTGAGGTCGGAGTGCACGACCACGTTGGCGACGTTGCGGTGCACGAAGAGCTCGCCCGGCAGCAGGCCGACCAGGTCGTTCGCCGGCACGCGGCTGTCGGCACAGCCGATCCACAGGTACTGCGGCGCCTGCTGCTTGAGCAGGCTGGTGAAGAAGCCGGGGCTGCGCGCTTCGGTGTCGCGCGCCCAGCGCAGGTTGTTGCCGAAGAGTTCTGAAAGTTCGTTGCTCATATGTTGCACTGCGCCAAAAAGACCCGCCAGTCTGTCACATCGTCTCGGCGAACAGCTCGCGGCCGATCAGCATGCGGCGGATCTCGCTGGTGCCGGCGCCGATCTCGTAGAGCTTGGCGTCGCGCCACAGGCGGCCCAGCGGGTACTCGTTGATGTAGCCGTTGCCGCCGAAGATCTGGATGCCCTCGCCGGCCATCCAGGTGGCCTTCTCGGCGCACCAGAGGATGACGCTTGCGCAGTCCTTGCGGACCTGGCGCACGTGCTGCTCGCCCAGCGCATCGAGGTTCTTGCCGACGGTGTAGCAATAGGCGCGGGCGGCCTGCAGCACGGTGTACATGTCGGCCACCTTGCCCTGGATCAGCTGGAACTCGCCGATGCTCTGGCCGAACTGCTTGCGGTCGTGGATATAAGGCACCACGTTGTCCATCACCGATTGCATGATGCCAATGGGGCCGGCGGCGAGCACGGCGCGCTCGTAGTCGAGGCCGCTCATCAAGACTTTCGCGCCGCCGTTGAGCGCGCCCAGCACGTTCTCGGCGGGCACCTCGACGTTCTGGAACACCAGCTCGCCGGTGTGGCTGCCGCGCATGCCGAGCTTGTCGAGCTTCTGCGCGATGGAAAAGCCCTTCATGCCTTTCTCGATGAGGAAGGCGGTCACGCCGCGTGCCCCCAGCTCGGGCTCGGTCTTGGCGTAGACCACCAGCGTGTCGGCATCGGGGCCGTTGGTGATCCAGAACTTGCTGCCGTTGAGCAGGTAGTAGCCGCCTTTGTCTTCCGCCTTCAGCTTCATGCTGATGACGTCGGAGCCGGCGTTGGGCTCGCTCATCGCAAGCGCCCCCACGTGCTCGCCGCTGATGAGCTTGGGCAAATACTTCTTGCGCTGCGCCTCGTTGCCGTTGCGGCGGATCTGGTTCACGCACAGGTTGCTGTGCGCGCCATACGAGAGGCCCACGCTGGCCGAGGCGCGGCTGATCTCCTCCATCGCCACCATGTGCGCGAGGTAGCCCATGCCGGCGCCGCCGTATTCCTCACCCACCGTCACGCCGAGCACCCCGAGTGCGCCCATCTTGCGCCACAGGTCCATCGGGAACTGGTCGCTCTTGTCGATCTCGGCAGCGCGTGGCGCGATCTCGGCCTGCGCGAAGTCGTGCACGCTCTCGCGCAGGGCGTCGATGTCGTCGCCGAGCTGGAAGTTGAGGCCGGGCAGGTTCATGGGGGTCTCCTGTTAACTCTTGCTGCTCTGGGCGAGAAGGCGCTTGGCCTCTTTCTCGTGGGTGCGCACCTCGTCGAGCGTGACGTTGAGGTCGGCCATCTGCTGCTCGAGCTGGGCGCGGTGCACGGCCAGCACGGTGAGGAATTTCTTGAGCTGGGGCACGGTGTCACGCGGCGATTCGTACATGTCGACCAGCTCCTTCACCTCGGAAAGCGTGAGCCCGAGCCGCTTGCCACGCAGCGTGAGCTTGAGCCGCGTGCGGTCGCGCGGGCTGTAGACACGGTTGCGGCCCTGGCGCTGCGGCTGCAGCAGGCCGCAGTCTTCGTAGAAGCGGATGGCGCGGGTGGTGAGGTCGAATTCCTTCGCCAGCTCGCCGATGGTGTAGGTGACCTGCGAGGGGGCCTGCCCTGCGGAAGGGCTTGAAACCTGGGTGACAGCAGCGGCGGACATGGCTCCCTAGAATGCCTCTTCAATTGACGTATACGTAAAGTGTAGCCAAGCCATGAACGCCCTTGAACACGAGCTGAACTACCCACATGGCGAGGTGATGCCGGAGCCGGGCACCACGATGGAAGTGGCCCCTGGCGTGCGCTGGGTGCGCATGGCCCTGCCCTTCGCACTCGACCACATCAACCTCTGGCTGCTGCGCGACGAGATCGACGGCCAGGCAGGCTGGAGCATCGTCGACTGCGGCATTGCCAACGACGCCACCCGCGCCTGCTGGGAACAGGTGTTCGCGAACGAGCTGCAAGGCCTGCCGGTGCTGCGCGTGATCGTCACCCACCTGCACCCCGACCACATCGGCCTGTCGGCCTGGCTCACCGAGCGCTGGAGCACCGCCGAGCACGAGTGCCGCCTGTGGATCAGCGGCACCGACTACAACGGCGCCCGCATGTCGAGCAACCCGAGCGCCAAGGCCAGCGTCATCACACCTGTGTTCGCCAAGCGCCACGGCATCACCGACCCCGAGGCGTTGCAGATGATCCAGACGCGCGGCGGCCACTACGCGACGATGGTGCCCAAGGTGCCCGATCGGTTCCGCCGCATGGTCGATGGCGACGTGATCCGCATCGGTGACCATGACTGGCACTGCCACGTGGGCTACGGCCACGCGCCCGAGCACATCTCGCTGCACTGCCCGGCGCTCGGTGTGCTGATCTCGGGCGACATGGTGCTGCCGCGCATCTCCACCAACGTGGGCGTGCACGAGAACGAACCCGAAGGCGACCCGCTCAAGCGCTACCTCGACTCGATCGAGCGCATGCGCGCCCTGCCCGCCGACAGCCTGGTGCTGCCCTCGCACGGCCGGCCCTTCAAGGGCCTGCACACCCGCATCGACCAGCTGCAGCAGCACCACGACGAGCGCCTGGCCGACGTGATGGAAGCCTGCGCCAAAGCACCGCAAAGCGCCGCCGACCTGCTGACCGTGCTCTTCAAGCGCAAGCTCGACCTGCACCAGACCACGTTTGCGATGGGCGAGTCGATCGCACACCTGCATGCGCTGTGGCACGCCGGCAAGCTTCAGCGCCAGTGTGATGCCGAGGGCGTGTACCGGTTCGCACCCACGAGCTGACCCGATACCATCTCCCTGCCTCGAGAAGAAACAACTGCAGGGAGGGGCCATGAGTTCATGGATGGAGCGCCGCGACCCGGTGCTGGTGGATCAGGCACTCGCCACCGAACCCACACACGACGAGCTGGCCTTCATGCAAGAGGCACGCGACCGGCGCCGGCGCGCCGGCATCCTGCTGTGGACGGGCGCCGCCCTATCGCTGGCCCTGCTGCTGGGCTTGACGCTCACCTACGGCGTGAAGGCCGGCGCTTCATCGGCCTACCAGATCGGCCAGGTGCTCAGCTGCTTCTTCTGGCCGGCGCTGGTGGTCGGCGTGGCCAAGCTGCTGAATCCCGACCGCAGCCAGCGCAGCCTGGTGCTGGTCTTCCTCATCGCCTGCCTCGCGCTCGTGGCCCTCAACGCCACGCTCGTCATCGACCGGCGCGGTGGCCTGAAGCGCCTGCTGAACAAGGAATCGCTGACGGCCGAGGACCACCTCGCACAGGTGCGCCGCTGCGCGCGGGATGGTGATGCCACCTGCCAGGAGCAAGGCTGGCGCGACTACATCGCGAGCCGCCCCAACGACGGCAAAGGCCGGGCCAATCTCGGCATGGTGCTCAACCGCCAGGGCCGGCATGCCGATGCGGTGGAGCAGTTCAAGGCGGCCATCGGCCTCGGCGAAGGGGCCTATGACCTCTTCGCGTACCACGCCGACAGCCTGGCCAAGCTCGGCCGCACCGAAGAGGCGATCGAGTGGAACTACAAGGCGCTCTCGGTGGTGCCCGCGCTGGTCGATGTGCGCGGCGACCTGGCCAGGCTGCTGGTCGCGGCCAAGCGCCCCTATGAAGCGCTGGCGGTGCTGCAAGCGCACGACAACCACCTCGAAAGCCTCGGACAGGCGGCGTACTTCTCGGGCCAACGCATCGCGATCCAGACCGCGATCGAACAGGACACCTCACCCGCCAGCACCGAGCGCAAGGCTTTGCGCCTGCCGAGCTATGCCGGCCATTTCTTCGCCCCCGTCGCGCTCGGCGATGCCAAGCCGGTGCCCTTCATGGTCGACACCGGCGCGACCCGCACCACGCTGAGCGAGAAGCTGCTGAAGGAATCGAAGGCCACCTACCGCGTGACGCAAGCCAACGTGCAGATGGTCACCGCCGACGGCCGTCGGGTGACCGCGCAGGCCATCACCCTCGACGCGGTGTCCATCGGCTGGTTCAGGCTCACGAACGTGCAGGCGCTCGTCTGCCGCGACTGCTCATCGCTCCTGGGGCAGTCGACGCTGTCGGGCTTCGACATGCAGTCGTCGAAGGTGCAGGGCGTGGAGTCGCTGGTGCTGGTTCAGCGCTAGCTCGTTCAACGGTAAGCCTTGAACACATCGCGCAGCGGCGCGACCTCGCGGGTGGCCGGCTGCGACAACGAGCGCTCGATCTCGTTCAGGTGCCGCTTCATCTCGGTGCCGGCCGCGGTCGCCGAGTCGCCCTTGCCGATCACCTGCAACAGGCTCTTGTGGCTGTGCGCCACGCACATCGGCTCGCCGGGGGCCTTGTAGAGCGCCATCAGCAGCGAGGTCGTGGGCAAGAGCTCTTCGAGCAGCCTCACGAAGATCGGGTTGCCGCTCATTTGCGCGAGCTTCAGGTGGAACTCGCCGGACAGGCGGATGGCCTCCTGCTTGTTCTGCGACTTGGTGGCACGCGCCTCGGCCTCGACGATCTGCTTCAGCTCGGCCAGCTGCGCGGCGCTCAACCGGCCCACGAGCCGCCGCGCCACCTCGCACTCAACCACACGCCGCGCATCGAACACATGCTCGCCGTCGCGGCGCGTGGGCTCGGGCACCTGCGCGCCGCGGTTGGGGCGCAGCACGATCACGTTGTCTTGTGCGAGCTTGTGCAGGGCCTGGCGCACCAGGGTGCGTGAGACGGCGAAGGTCTCGGCCAGCTCCTCCTCGCGCAGGCGGGTGCCGGGGGCCAGGCGGTGGTCGACCACGGCGGCGTAGATCGCGTCGTAGACGCGGTCGGCGGCCATCACGGGGCCGGTTTCGTCAGATCCTGTCTTGCGCGGACGGCTGGGCATGCGGCATTGTCACGCGCGCACGGGCTGGCGCTTGAGAAGGCGGATGAGCAGCAGCGTGCCGCCCATCACCGCAAACGACACGATGGTCGTCACCGTGCCCAGCGCATAGATCGCCGGTGTGGTGACGGTGCTGGTGAGGCCCTGCAATTCAAGCGGCAGGGTGTTCACGTCGCCGATGGCCTGCGAGGTGCGGGCGATCTCGTCCCAGCTGAGCGTGAAGCCGAACATGCCCACGCCCACGAGGCTTGGGGCGATGAGCGGCAGCACCACGTGGCGGAAGCTCTGCCAGGGTGTGGCGCCCAAGTCGTCGGCCGCTTCTTCATACGCCGGGTTGAAGCGGTTGAAGACGGCCAGCATGATGAGCAGGCCGAAGGGCAGCGTCCACGTGAGGTGCGCGCCGAGCGCCGAGGTGTAGAGGCCCATGGCGGTGCCATAACTTTCGAGCCAGCTGCCGAGTCCGATGGTTTCGAGCCCGCTCTTGAGCAGCGTGTCGATCAGGCGGAATTGCAAGCCGATGCCGAGCGACACCACGATCGACGGCATGATGAGGCTGGCCACCGAGGTGTAGAAGAGCAGCCCCGAGCCCTTGAACTTCTTGCGAAACGCGAGGCCCGCGCCGAGCGAGAGCAGCACGGTGCACAGCATCACCACGATGCCGAGCGCCACCGAGCGGCGGAAGGCGGCGGCGATGTCGACCACGCCCATGCCTTCCCACAACTTGGCGAACCAGTGGAAGGACACGCCGCGCATCGGGAAGGTGAGCCCGCCTTCCGGGCCCTGGAAGCTCAGCACGAAGATGGTGAACATCGGGCCGTAGAGGAAGAGCACGAAGAGGCCGAACACCGCGGCCAAGGCGTAGAAGCTTCCCGGGCGCTTTCCTTCGTTCATCAGAGTTCCTTGCGGATGTCGACGAGCTTCGTGAGCCCCCAGATCATCATCAGCGTGACGATGAGCAGGATCACCGCATTGGCCGCCGCCATCGGGAACTGGAGGTAGCTCGTCTGCACCTGGATGATCTTGCCCACCGAGGCGATCTGCTGGCCGCCCATCACGCCGATGGTCACGAAGTCGCCCATCACGATGGTGATGACGAAGATCGAGCCGATGATGATGCCGGTGCGGCACAGCGGCACGATCACGTTCCACGTGGTCTGCCAGCCCGTCGCACCGTTGTCGCGGGCGGCTTCGAGCAGCGCGCGGTCGATGCGCATCATCGAGTTGAAGATGGGCACGATCATGAACATCGTGTACAGGTGCACGAAGGCCAGCACCACCGAGAAGTCGCTGAAGAGCAGCCACTCGATGGGCGTCTCGATGACGTTGGCGCCGATCAGCGCCTGGTTCACCACGCCGTTGCGGCCGAGCAGCGGCACCCACGAGATCATGCGGATCACGTTGGACGTCCAGAACGGGATGGTGCACAGGATGAAGAGCAGCGTCTGCGCGCCCACCGAGCGCACGTGGAAGGCGAGGAAGTAGGCAACGGTGAAGCCGACCACCAGCGTGATCAGCCAGACGAGGAAGCAGAACTTGAGCGTGGAGAGGTAGGTCTTCAGCGTGACGCACAGCTCCGAGGTGGAGCCACAGCCGTTGAAGATCTCGATGTAGTTCTGCGCAGTGAAGGCGGGGATCAGCTCGTAGTCGGTGGCGCGCCAGAAGCTGACGATCGCCACCAGCACCAGCGGCAGCACCAGGAAGAGCACGAAGACCAGGGTGAACGGCGTGGCCTGCGCCCAGGCCGAGAGGCCGCCGCGCGGCATCCCGGCTTTGGGCGGTGAGGTAGGAGTGCTCATCAGGCCAGCCGTGTCAGGTGTCAGAACGCGTGGGGCTTAGAACGAATGGCTGAGGCCGAGGGTGAAGACGTTCTGGCTCTTGGCACCCGCGGCCAGGCCATAGAAGCTCTCGGTGGCCGTGCCCTTGTTCTTCATCGCCACCACATTGGCGCTCACCTGCGTGCGCTTCGAGAGGTTGTACTTGCCGAGCACGCGGAAGAAGTGCGAGTCGTTCGACGAGCTCTTCAGGTCACGCGCCACGTAGTCGACCGACACCGCGGCGGGGCCAAAGCCGATGTCGGCGCCGATGTCGTAGGCCGCGGCCTTGTACGCGCCGGCCACCAGCGAGTAGTCGTCGTACTCGTTGTCGGCGCTCGAGTAGCCGCCGCGCACCGTCACCGAGCCGATGCTGTAGGCCACACCGCCGGTGGTCAGCTTGTTGACCAGGCCGACGCGCTTGGCTTCGTGGTAGGTCAGGCCGGCCTTGACCGGTCCGATGGCGTACACACCGCCCATTTCCACCGTGCGCGGGGTGGTGGTGCTGCCTTCGCCTGCACCGAAGAGGGCTTCCACGGTCAAGCCGCCCAGGTTCGGCGACACGTACTTCACCGAGTTGTTCACCAGGTCGCTGGTGAAGCCGAAGCCGGTGAAGTTGAAGACCGCGAAGCCGCCGAAGACGAAGAAGTTGCCCAGCAGGTCGTCGTTGACGTTCCAGTGGCGGCCGACGGTCACCGTGCCCAGCGCGCTGCTGGAGAGGCCGACGTTGGCACCCCGGCCCCAGAACGGCGCACCGGCTGCGCCGGTGTCAGGCCCGATGGCCGATTCGATGTTGAACACGGCGGAGAGGCCGCCGCCCAGGTCTTCACTGCCCTTGAAGCCCAGGCGGGCCGGGTTCACACGCCCCGGCTCGATCTTGTTGACCTTGCCAGTGGGCGTGTTGGTGGCATGCACGTAGTCGGTGGAGACGATGCCGTAGACGGTGACGCTGGATTGCGCCTGGGCCAGGCCGCACGCCGCGAAGGCGGCCGCCGCGAGCATGGAGCGAGTGATGTTGGTTTGCACGATGGTTCCCTCTCGATGTGTGTAGTGGGTCTTCTTTGAAAGATGGACGACGCCCGTCAGGCGGCGACGAACTCGTTCCATTTCTGGACCATGTACGCGTTCTCGTCCATGATCGCGTTCCAGCAGGCGATGCCACCCATGCGCTGCTCGTAGCTGCCGCCGTCGCGCACGCTGCCGGCCTTGGCGAGCAGGTCGCCGTTGGGCGACTTGATGTCTTGCGTGGCGGCCTTGCCTTCCATCCAGTAGGCCCACTCATACGGCTCCATCTTGGCCTTGGCGGTTTCGAGCACCGCGCTGTAGTAGCCCTGGCGGTTCAGGTAGGCGCCGGCCCAGCCGTCGAGGAACCAGTTGATGAACTCGTACACCGCGTCGGCCTTCTTGCCGGTGACCGACTTCGGCACGCCGAAGCCCGCGGCCCAGGCGCGATAGCCTTCCTTCAGCGGCTGGAAGGTGCAGGCGATGCCCTTGGTGCGCACGGCGGTGACGGCCGGCGACCACATCGACTGGATCACCACCTCGCCCGAGGCCATCAGGTTCACGCTCTCGTTGAAGTCTTTCCACAGCGCGCGGAACTGGCCGGCCTTCTTGGCTTCGATCAAGGTCCTGATCGTGAGATCGATCTCCTTCTTGGTCATGTTGCCCTTGTCGGGGTACTTGTAGATGCCCGAGGCCTCGACCACCATCGCCGCGTCCATGATGCCGATCGACGGGATGTTGAGGATGGCCGCCTTGCCCTTGAACTCGGGGTTCAAGAGTTCCTTCCACGATTCGATCGGCCGCTTGATGAGGTCGGGCCGGATGCCCAGCGTGTCGGCGTTGTAGACGGTGGGGATCAGCGTCATGAACTGCGTGGGGCTTGCCGCGAACGTCTTCGCATCGGGCTTCTCCACGTACATCACCTTCTTGGGCGCGGTGCCCTGGTCACCCACCTTCTTGCCGGCCACTTCGCCCTTGGTGAAGAGCGTGGTGATCTTGTCGGCGTTCTTGATGCGCTTGGTGTCGATGCCGAGCAGGTTGCCGGTGGGCAGGATCTTCTTGAGCGAGAAGTACTCGGTGTCGATCAGGTCGAAGCTGTTGGGTGCGGTGACGGCGCGCTTGGTCACGTCGTCGGTGGTGACCGGGATGTACTGGATCTTGATGCCGGTGTCTTTCTCGAACTTCTCGGCGATGGCCTTGTCCTGGTTGACCGCGGTGCCGAGGTAGCGCAGGGTGATCTTTTCCTGGGCGTGCACGAAGGGGAAGCCCATCGCGCCGCCCCCGGCCACCACACCTCCCACGGCACCTTTGAGCAGGGTGCGGCGATGGGCGTCGGGCTGGGCGGTCTTGTCTTGCGGGTCGGACATGGTCAGAGCTCCTTGATCGGGATGTGGGGGAAGAAAGGGTCAGGCGCTGGGTTGCAGCGCATGGGCGGCATCGGGCAGCCAGGAAACGTGCGCCGTGTCGCCCGGCTGCCAGGGCGCGGCGTCGAAATCGGCATCGGGCAAGGTGGCCGTCCACTGCGCATCGGCAGACTCGCCCTGCGGCACCAGGCTCAGTTGCACGTAGGTGCCCTGGTATTCGATGGCCTTCACGGCCGCGGCCCGCGTCACGCCATTGGCGCTGCGCGCGAGCTGCATGCGGTCGGCCCGCACGGCGACGGGGCCCGCTTCGGAGGCGATCACGTTGTGCGCGCCCATGAAGCGCGCGACGAACTCGGAGCGCGGCGCGTTGAACACCTCGCGCGGCGAGCCGGTCTGCTCGATGCGGCCGTGGTTCATCACCACCACCTGGTCGGCGAGCGCCATCGCTTCTTCCTGCGAGTGGGTCACGTGCACGAAGGTGAAGCCCAGCTCCTGCTGCCAGCGCTTGAGCTCGGCGCGCATCTGCACGCGCAGGAAGGGGTCGAGCGCGGAGAGCGGCTCGTCGAGCAGCAGCACGCGCGGCTCGGTCATCAGCGCACGCGCCAGCGCCACACGCTGCTGCTGGCCGCCCGAGAGTTCGCTCGGCAGGCGCGCGAGGTAGGGCGTCATCGAGACGAGGGCCAGCAGCTCCTTCGCCCGCGCATGGCGCTCGGCCACGGGCTTGCCACGCATCTTCCAGCTGAAGGCCACGTTGTCGAGCACGCTCAGGTGGGGAAAGAGCGCATAGCTCTGGAACATCATCGCCGTGCCACGGTCGGCAGCGGCGCTGTAGGTGATGTACTTCCCACCGAGCAGGATCTGCCCGTCGCTCGCCAGCTCGTGGCCCGCGATCATGCGCAGCGTCGAGGTCTTCCCGCAGCCCGAGGGCCCGAGCAGGCAGCAGTAGCTGCCCGACGGGATGGTGAGGTCGATGCCGTCGACCGCCACGGTGTTGCCATAGCGTTTGACGAGCGAGGTCAGCACCAGGGACGAGTCGAGCACGGGTTTCATGCGGCGCCATGTATGCAATGCATGTGCCATGCGTTTTGCCGCTCGAACCGCACTCCTTTGGTTCAGAAGCCGCCGCAAACGTGGGTGCGCGTCTTGCTCAAGCGCTGCATCGAAGCGCACTTTGTATACAAAATGGTGCGAACCACCGCGAAAGACAACCATGAAGATCCGAGTCATCAACCCCAACACCACGCTCGCGATGACCACCAAGATCGGCGAGGCCGCGCGGGCCGTGGCCGCCCCCAGCACCGTGATCGACGCGGTGCAGCCGAGCTTTGGTGCACCTTCCATCGAAGGGCACCACGACGACGTGTGGGCCGCCGCCGGGGTGGCCGAACAGGTGCGCGCGGGCGAAGCCGCCGGCGCCGACGCCCACGTCATCGCCTGCTTCGGCGACCCGGGCCTGCACGCCGCGCGCGAGCTGGCGCGCGGCCCGGTGATCGGCATTGCCGAGGCGGCCTTCCACGCCGCCTCGCTGCTGGCCACCGGCTTCTCGGTGGTGACCACGCTCACCCGCACGGTGGTGATCGCCGAGCACCTCGTCCTGCAATACGGCTTCGAGCGCCGCTGCCGCGGCATCCACGGCACCGACATCGCGGTGCTCGAACTCGACGACCCCGCGAGCGATGCCTACGCGCGCATCCTCGCGTCCTCACGCGAGGCACTGGCCCACGACCGCTCGGGAGCCATCGTGCTGGGCTGCGCGGGCATGGCCGATCTGTGCCGGCGATTGCAAGGCGAGCTCGGGGTGCCCGTCATCGACGGGGTGGCGGCGGCGGTGAAGCTGGCTGAGGGGCTGGTCTCGCTCGGATTGGGAACCAGCAAACGTGGGGACTACGCGTCGCCGTTGCCGAAGGTGTATGCGGGGTTGGCCGCGCCCTATTCGCCGGCCTGAGCGGCCAAGGGGCTGGGGTAGGCGAATTCCGGAGGTAAAGGAGGAGCGTCTGATCGCGGGAGCGATCAGACGCGGGGGACACGGAGGAATTCGCCTACCCCAGCCCCTTGGCCGCTCCGACGGCGCGGCATGCCAGACCGAACCCTCACTCCCAAGGCAACATCAGCGTCACCAGCAGCAGCCGCTGAAACTCCGGCTCGAAGCGCTCAATGATCTTGTGCGGATCGGGGCACATCTGCGCGTCGGTGATGAGCCCGAACTGCACGCCTCCGCCATAGCTGAGGATCGAGACCCCCACCCCGATCTCGCCCGACTGCGGCACCCAGAACATCACCTGCGACAGCGTCGAGCCGCAGATCTGGAGCGGCGTGCCCGGCCCCGGCACGTTGGTCATCACCGCCGTGGCCTTCTTCGCGAAGAGGTTGAGCAGCGCGTCCTGCATCGGCTTGATCAGCAAGCCGGCAACGGCCAGCACCGCAAACGCCAGCAGCGGCTGGTAGCTGCCCTTCAGCTCCTGCATGCGCGAGCGCACCGCGTACACCCGCTCGATGGGGTTGACGATGCCGATGGGCAGCACGAGCGGCACGAGGCCGAACTGGTTTCCGAGCTTGTAGGCCTTCTCCATCGGGCGCAGGTTCACCGGCACCATGGCGCGGATCTCCTTGCCGCTCGTGTCTTCGCCCTGTTCGCGCAGCCAGCCGCCAATGGCACCGGCCACGCAGGCGAGCAGCACGTCGTTGACCGAGCAGCCGAGGCCCTTGCCGATGGCCTTCACCACGTCGAGCGGGATCGGTTCGCCCCAGGCCACCCGCTTGGTGCCGATGGGCCTGCCCTTGAGTTGGGTGGGCGAGTCGTCGGGCATCAGGAGCATCGAGGCCGCATCCGACACCACCTGCGCCCCCATGCGCGCCAGCTCCACCGTGCCCTGCAGCGGCTGCTGCGGGTTGGCCAGCATCTCCACCGATTTGGCCATGCCGCTGCCGGTGAGGCCGATGGCCTTGACCGTCACGTCGGCCAGCGGGCGCATGATGGCTTCGGCGAACCAGTCGAACTCGGCACCCTCTTCCTTCTCGCGCTTCTTGCGCTGCGGCGGGTCGCTGCCGCCGTCGGTGATCGACAGCAGCACCGAGATCAGCGCGATGCCATCAGCGATGCAGTGATGGATGCGCGCGATGAGCGCGCTGCCGCCGTCGTAGTGTTCGATGAAGTGGAACTGCCACAGCGGCCGCGTGCGGTCGAGCGGGCTCGTGCAGAGTTCGCCCACACGCTCCTGCAGCGCCTCGCGTTCGCCCTGGCCGGGCTTGCGGTTGAGCTTTTCCAGCCGCACGTGGTGCGTGAGGTCGACCTCGGGCACGTCGACCCACAGCGCGCCCATCGCGTCTTCCACCACCTTCTGGCGGAAGCGCCCGTACTTGAGCAGCCGCTCCTGCACCCGCTCCATCAAGGCCGCATGGCGGATGCCGGGCTCGATGCGCCACACGCCGACGATCATCATCAGGTTGACGTCGTTGTCCATGCGCAGCCACGCGGTGTCGACCCGCGACATGCGTTCGGCGCTTGCTGCTGCAGCCATGTTTGGAGCCCTTCTTCTAGTGATGCGGCGCACGATGCTGGGTAACATCCGAGCCGTCAATGCCCGCTAATACCGAACCCCTACAGGAGACCGCCATGTCCGATCTGCAAGCCCGCTTCGAGAAAGCCCGCGAGGAGTCGAAGAACCTGCCCGAGCGCCCCGACAACATGACGCTGCTGCAGCTCTACGCGCTGTACAAGCAGGGCAGCGTGGGCGACGTGGAAGGCAAGCGCCCCGGCTTCACCGACATGGTGGAACGCGCCAAGTACGACGCGTGGGCCATGGCAAAGGGCAAGTCGAAGGAAGAGGCGATGCAGGCCTACATCGACTTGATCGAGAGCCTGAAGTAACTATTTCTTGGCGGCCTTCTTGGCCGCCGTTTTCCCACCGGCCGCGAGCAGCGCGTCGAGGTTCTTCTCGATCTCGCTCTCGATGGTCTTGCTGAACGCACCCAGCAGGAAGCCGAGCTTGGCCGTGAGGTCGAAGTGATCGGGGGCGACGATGAGTTGCCCGTTCACCCCGCTGCGCTTGAACTCCACCGTGTCGGAGAGTTCGCCTTCGAGGATGGTGCACTCCATGTCGAACTTCTTCTCGGCGTCTTCCGCCCACTTCAAGGCGACCTTGCGCGCCTTGGCGAGACCGAGCGTGTGCTCGCGGTGGATCTTGATGTCGGGCATGGGTGTTCTCCTTAGCGCGCGAGTGTCGCCCGCCGCTCGGCCATCGGCAAGGCGGCCAGGCGTTTGACCTCGGCGTAGAAGCGCTCGAAGTCACGACCCTCGCGCTCGTACAAGTGCTCGAACTGCGGCACCAGCTCGTTGTACGCCGCCATCACGCCGAGCGAGGCGTTGTTGGCGGTCGCAAACCAGTTGTCGTAGCCGGTGTAGCCGTTCCAGGGGCCGGCCTTCAGCGCTGCGTGGTCGGCGCGCAGGCGCGCCAGGCGGTCGGCCTTCGCGGCGCGCTTGGCGTCGTCGCTCAAGGTGGTGCTGGTGTAGATCGCCTCCAGGTCGGCGCGGGCCGAGAGCGCGAGGCGGCGGAACTCCTGCCGGCGCACGTCGAGCGTGGCCGACTCCTGCATCGCCTGCGGGCTCGCGTGCCGCTCCAGCCACAAGCGGCCGCCGAGGCGCTCGACCGCCGTCGCGAAGGACTCGTTGAACATCGTGTCGCCCTTGGCATAGGCGACTTGGTGCGCCAGCTCATGGAACATCAGGTGCGCGAGATCGCCCTCGGCCCAGCGCAGGAAGGTGTTGAGCAGCGGGTCGGCGAAGTAGTCGCCGGGCAGCTTGCCGAGCGTCGAATACGCGGGGATGGACTGCACCACCGCCTCGTAGCCCTGCGTGCGCAGCTCGGCGGCCAGCGCGTCGGCATCGGCTTTGTCGTAGTAGCCGCGGTAGCCCACGCAGCCCACGACGGGGAAGCACCAGGTCTTGAGCGTGAGGCTCAGCTCGGGCGCGGCCACCACGTTATAGACGGCGGCGTTGCGGCCGAGGTCGGCATAGCGCCGGTAGCTGGCGTTGTCGGGCAGCTTGAGTTCGCTCACGGCGAAGTCGCGCATGCGCTGGCTCAGGGCGAGCCGCTCCTTCAGCGGCGCGGGGGTCGTGTTGTCGGCCAGCCACTCGGGCACGGGCTTCGCCTTGTTGAGCAACGAAAAGTGTCCCCCGGCCGCCTGCGCGTAGTAGCCGAGGCTGCTGCAGCCCGACGTGAGGCACACGGCGCCCGCGGCCAGGGCCGCGATGCCGATCAGGCTGGCCACCCCCATCAGCAGCCAGCGCTTCAAACGGCCCGCACGTCGACCAGGCAGTCGTAGAACGCCGGCCCGCGGCCGAGGTCGGTGAGCTGCTGGTGCGTGACTTCGTTGACGTTGGTGCCGTCAGGCCCGAGCTTGCGCCACCACACGCCCAGGCCGTTGACCACCCCGGGCCGTGCTCGCGGGCTCACCTGCAGGCGGCAGCGGTATTCGCCGCGCTGGTTGAAGACGCGCACCATCTCGCCACCCCGCAGACCGCGCGCGGCGGCGTCGTCGGCGTGCATCTCGACAAGCGGCTCGCCTTCGATGTCACGCAGGCTCTTCACGTTGACGAAGGTGGAGTTGAGGAAGTTGCGCGCCGGCGGCGAGATCATCGCGAGCGGGTAGTCACGCGCGAGCTGCGGCGACGACTGCACCGACTCGTAGTTCGGCACGTGATCGGGCACGCCGAGGCCGGGGGCGTCGATCATGCACTTGCCGGTCGGCGTCTTGAAGCCGCCGTTCGCAAACGGGGCCTCGGCGATCGGCAGCTTCACCCAACCCACGGCGCGCAGCGTCTCGAAGTCCACGCCATTCAGGGCATGGCGGGCCATCGACTCGTCGCTCTCGCGGAAGCACGGCTCGGCGAAGCCCATGTGCGCGGCCAGCTCGCGAAAGATCTGCGTGTTGGGCTTGGCCTCGCCGAGCGGCGCGATGGCCGGCTCGTTGAACATGGCATAGGTGTGGCCGTAGCTGGTGTGCACGTCGAGGTGCTCGAGCTGCGTGGTGGCAGGCAGCACATAGTCGGCGTGGTCGGCGGTGTCGGTCATGAAGTGCTCGAGCACCACGGTGAAGAGGTCGTCGCGAAGGAAACCCTTCACCACCTTGGGCGACTCGGGCGCCACGGCCACCGGGTTGCTGTTGTAGACGACGAGCGCTTCGATCTTCGGGCCGAAGTCCGACGAGCTTTCTTTCAGCAAGGCATCGCCGATGGTGCTCATGTTGAGGATGCGCGGGCGCTTGGCTGGCATCAGCTCGGGGTGCTGCAGGTGCGCCGCATTGCGCGGGAACCAGCCCGAGGCCGACAGCAGCAGCCCACCCGCCGGGTGGCGCCAGGCGCCGACGAGGCAGGGCAGGATCGCGATCAGCCGCGCCGCATTGCCGCCGCCGCGCACGCGCTGCATGCCGTAGTTGAGGCGGATGGCGGCGGGCTTCGTGGTGCCGTAGTCGCGGGCCAGTTGGCGCACTTCTTCTGCGCTGATGCCGCAGACCGCGGCTGCTCGCTCGGGCGGCCACTGCAGCGCACGCTCGCGCAGCTTGGGCCAGCCGTCGGTGTGGCGGTCGATGTAGTCCTGGTCGAGCCAGTCGTTGACGATCAGCTCGTGCATCAGGCCGAGCGCCAGCGCGCCATCGGTGCCGGGCAGCAGCGCGATGTGCTGGTGGCATTTGTCGGCCGTCTCGGTCTTGCGCGGGTCGATGCAGATGAGCTTCGCGCCCTCGCGCTTCGCCTTCTGCGCGAAGGTCCAGAAGTGCAGATTGCTGGCGATGGAGTTGCTGCCCCAGATGAGGATCAACTTGCTGTCGGCGTAGTGCTCCAGGTGCATGCCGACCTTGCCGCCGTAGGTGGCGGCAAGCGCGTCGCCGCCGGCCGCCGAGCAGATGGTGCGGTCGAGCAGCGAGGCACCGAGCTTGTGGAAGAAGCGGCGGTCCATGCTCTCGCCTTGCAGCAGGCCCATGGTGCCGGCGTAGCTGTAGGGCACGATCGCCTCGGGGTCGCGCGCCGCGATGGCTTTCAGGCGCGAGGCGATGTCAGCCAGCGCTTCCTCCCACGTCACCCGCGCGAACTGCCCGCTGCCCTTGGGGCCCACGCGCTTCATCGGGTGCAGCACGCGCTCGGGGTGGTAGGTGCGCTCCGGGTAGCGCGAGACCTTGGTGCACAGCGCGCCGTGCGTCGGCGGGTGGTCGGGGTCGCCCTGCACCTTGACCGCCTTGCCGTCTTCGACCGTCACGCGGATCGCGCAGGTGTCGGGGCAATCGTGCGGACAGGCGGCGTGGATTGTGCGAATGGCGACTCGGTCGAACGCGGTGGTGCTGCTCATGCGAGGAACTATTGCACAAGGGTCTCCGCAGCGCGTCGCGCGGGGCTAGGTCGGGCAAAACCTAGGGTTTACACTGAGTTCGCCTGGCGCGATCCGCCGGGTTTCGCTTTTTCGGACTCCACAACTCCATGAAACGCCGACACCTGCTCCAGCACCTGGCCGCCACGAGCGCCACCCTCGCCCTCCCTTCAGCTTTCGCCCAATCCGAGCGCCGCATCGTGCTCGGCCAGTCGGCCGCCTTCAGCGGCCCGGCCGCCTACCTCGGCACGCAGATGAACCGGGGCGCCAAGGTCTACTTCGACGCGCTCAACGCCGCCGGCGGCGTGAACGGCCAGACCGTGGAGCTGCGCACGCTGGACGACGGCTACGAGCCCGACCGCTGCAAGGCCAACACCGAGCGTTTCATCGACAAGGACAACGTGTTCGGCCTCTTCGGCTACGTCGGCACGCCCACCTGCCTGGCCGCGATGCCGCTGGTGCAGGAAAACCGCACCATCTTCTTCGCGCCCTTCACCGGCGCCGAGTCGCTGCGCGAGCCCTTCAGCCGCAACGTCTTCCACGTGCGCGCTTCGTACTTCGACGAGACCGCGCTGATCGTGAAGCAGCTGCTCTCCATCGGCCTCACCAAGATCGCCGTCTTCTATCAAGACGACGCCTACGGCCAGGCCGGCCTCGCCGGGGTGAACCGCGCGCTGAAGGCGGCCAACCTCGCGCCCGTGGCCACCGGCACCGTGCAGCGCAACACCGTCAACGTGGCCCAGGCCGTGAAGACCATCACCGCCGCCACACCCGAGGCCGTGGTGCAGATCAGCGCCTACAAGTCGTCGGCCGCGTTCATCCGCGAGGCGCGCAAGGCCGGCTACGGCGGCACCTTCTACAACGTGTCGTTCGTGGGCACGCAGGCGCTGGCCGACGAGCTCGGCCGCGAAGCGCGCGGCATCATGATCAGCCAGGTGATGCCCTCGCCCTTCTCCACCACCTCCGCGCTCTCGCGCGAGTACCTGGCCGCCGTGGCCAAGGCCGGTGGCGACGCCACGCCCAACTACTCGAGCATGGAAGGCTACGTGGCGGCGAAGGTGTTCGCCGAGGGCCTCAAGCGCGCCGGCCGCAACCCCACCCGCGACAGCTTCATCACCGCGATGGAGTCGATCCAGAACCTGAACCTGGGCGGCTTCCCGGTGAATTTCGGGGCGCGTGACCACGTGGCCTCGCACTTCGTCGAGCTGTCGATGCTCACCGAGGACGGCAAGGTCCGCCGCTGACCTCTTAACCGCATGGCCGCAGGCTTCATGGCGGGTCAGTAAACTGGCCCGACCCCCAAGGAGCCCGGCATGCAGTTGATCGAATCCATCCTCGCCGACGCCGCCGCCGTCACCGCCCTGCGGCGCGACATCCACGCCCACCCGGAGCTGTGCTTCGAAGAGAAGCGCACCTCCGACCTGATCGCCAAAGCCCTCACCGACTGGGGCATCCCCATCCACCGAGGCCTGGGCACCACCGGCGTCGTCGGCATCGTCAAGGGCACCCGCGGCCACAGCTCGCGAGCGGTGGGCCTGCGCGCCGACATCGACGCCCTGCCCATCACCGAGCACAACACCTTTGCGCACGCGAGCCAGCACCCCGGACGCATGCACGCCTGCGGGCACGACGGCCACACCGCGATGCTGCTGGCCGCCGCCAAGCATTTCTCGAACGAGAAGAACCGCGATTTCGACGGCACCGTGTACCTCGTCTTCCAGCCCGCCGAAGAAGGCGGCGGCGGTGCGCGCGAGATGATCAAGGAAGGGATCTTCGACCTCTTCCCGATGGAAGCCATCTTCGGCGCGCACAACTGGCCCGGCATGCCGGTCGGCCACTTCGCGGTGAAGAACGGGCCCTGCTTCGCGTCGAGCAACGAATTCAAGATCACGATCCGCGGCAAGGGCTCGCACGCCGCCATGCCGCACCTCGGCATCGACCCGGTGCCCGTCGCCTGCCAGATCGTGCAGGCCTTCCAGACCATCGTCTCGCGCAACAAGCGGCCCATCGACCCGGGCGTGATCTCGGTGACGATGATCCACACCGGCGAGGCGACCAACGTGGTGCCCGATTCGTGCGTGATGGAAGGCACCGTGCGCACCTTCACGCTCGAGCTGCTCGACCTTTTCGAGCAGCGCATGCGCGAGGTGGCCGAGCACACCTGCGCTGCTTTCGGTGCGGAGTGCGAGTTCGAGTTCGTGCGCAACTACCCGCCCACCATCAACCACCCGGCCGAGACGGCCTTCGTGCGCGAGGTGATGGCCGAAGTGGTGGGGCCGGAAGGCGTAGAGGAGTTCGAGCCCACCATGGGCGCCGAAGACTTCAGCTACTTCCTGCAGGAAAAGCCGGGCTGTTACTTCCTCATCGGCAACGGCGACGGCAGCCACCGCGTCGGCGGCCACGGCCTGGGCCCGTGCATGCTGCACAACCCGAGCTACGACTTCAACGACGAGCTGATCCCGCTCGGCGCGACGCTGTGGGTGCGGCTCGCGCAGAAGTGGCTGGCCACGCCACGGCCCTGACGACACGCTCACGGCCCTGTCCGGAACTGATCGGTTCTCGTCGCATGCCGCGGCGACAGAACTGATGCCTGCGCCTACGCTGGCAGGCATCATCACTTCCGGAGGATTCGATGCTCGACCTGCGACCCGTCTGCGAACACTGCGCGAAAGCCCTGCCCCCGGCGGCCACCGACGCGATGATCTGCAGCTTCGAATGCACCTTCTGCCGCGACTGCGCGACCGGGCTGCTGCACAACGTCTGCCCCAACTGCGGCGGTGGCTTCAGCGCACGGCCGGTGCGGCCGGCGCAAGACCGGAAAGGCGGCAACTTCCTCGGCGCCTACCCGGCCACCACGAAGGTGAAGCACCGGCCCGTGGACCTCGCGGCACACGCACGACTCGTGGCCCAACTCGAAGGCATCGCCCCGGAGGCCCGCTGATGAACACCGCACTTCTCGTGATCGACGTGCAGGAATCGTTTCGCCACCGCCCCTACTGGCAAGACGAGCACCTCGACGCCTTTCTCTCGCGCAGCAATGCGCTGATCGATGGTTGCCTCGCCCGCGGCATTCCCATCGTGCGCATCCTGCACGTCGACGGTGACGCCTCGTTCTCGCTCGCCTCGGGCCACGTGCGCCCGCTCGACGGGCTGGCCCGATTCGACGCCGCGGCCGAGTTCCACAAGCAGCGGCACAGCGCGCTCGTCGGCACGGGCCTCTCGGTGTGGCTGCAGCAGCAGCGCATCCACCGGCTCATCGTGAGCGGCATCCGCACCGAGCAGTGCTGCGAGACGACCGCGCGCCACGCCAACGACGAAGGCTACGAGGTCGACTTCGTGCCCGAAGCCACATTGACCTTCGACCTCGCGTTCGCCGATGGCTCGACCTTCAAGAGCGCCGATGTCGTGGCCCGCACCGCCGCCGTGCTGACCGGCCGCTTCGCGACGATCTGCACGGTGGAGCAAGCGCTCGCACGCACCACGTGATCCGATGATCGACGTCCTCATCGTCGTGCCGCCCCGCAGCCTGCTGCTCGACGTGGCCGGCCCGGCGGAAGCGTTTCGCCTCGCCAACCAGCAACTGGAACGCCAAGGCGAGGCGGCACGCTTTCGCCTGCGCTTCGCCGGCCCGCGCGCAGAGGCGACCACCTCGGTCGGCCTGCCGCTCGCACAGCTGGAGCCGTTGCCCACGACGCTGCCGCGGCCGACCTGGCTGCTGCTCGTCGGCCAAAGCAGCGACACGCTGCGCACGCCCGATGCGGCCAGCCGCACGACCATCGACTGGCTGCGGCGCGACATGCGGCCCTTGCTCGCCGCACCCGACACACCGCACCGGCTGCTGACCGTGTGCGCCGGCACGCTGATGGCCGCCCGCGCCGGCCTGCTCGACGGGCAACGCTGCACCACGCACCACGACTACCTCGACATGCTGCGCACCCTCGCGCCGGCCGCCGAGGTGGTCGACAACCGCGTGTTCGTGGTCGACGGCCGCGTGGCGTCGAGCGCGGGCGTCACGGCCGGCATCGACCTCGCGCTGCACCTCATCGCCGACACCTGCGGCGATGCCGTGGCCGCGGCGGTCGCGAAGACGATGGTGGTCTACCTGCGCCGCACGCCGCAGGATCCGGAGCTCTCGCCGCTACTGGCACACCGCCACCACCTGCACCCGGCGCTGCACCGCGCGCAAGATGCGGTGTGCGAACGGCCCGAGGCCGAGTGGACGCTGGAGTCGCTCGCCGATGCCGCGCACGTGACGAGCCGCCACCTGCTGCGGCTCTTTGCCGAGCATGCGACGGTGTCGCCGATGGTCTATGTGGAGAAGATCCGCCTGGAGCGGGCGCGCCAGGCGCTGCAGCGCGGGGCGAGCGTGACGCGGGCGGCGGAGGCGGCAGGGTTCAGTTCGGACTTGCAGTTGCGGCGTGCCTGGGGCCGTCACCTGAGCGGCACGCCAAGCGCCGCGAGGCTCTCGCCGCCGCGAGCCCGTTCGGGCTGAGCCTGTCGAAGCCCAAGCTCGAAAGGGGCTTCGACAGGCTCAGCCCGAACGGTGATGGATCACGCCCGCAGCGCTTCGACTTCCTCACCATCGCGCCAGCTGGCGCGCATCTGGTTCGCGTTCGCCGCGGCCAGCTGGTCGCGCACCCGCACGATGCTCTGCGGCTCGCTCAGGAGGCGCATGCGGTGCTCGGCGCTCAGTTGCTCGGCGTCCTGGTTCGCGAGCAGCCCGCTCAGCATCAGCTTGCGCGCCTTGCCACGCGAACCCCAGCTGGTGTTGCGCGGGCCCATCGCGCCGCGCACCACGTCGAAGAGCCACGGGTCGGTGAGCGCATCGCGCCACTGCGGGGCCGGTTGGGCCCGCTTGGCATAGGCCCACGCGCGGCGCAACACCTGCGGCGCGCTGTGCTCTTCGGGGATCAGCAGCAGGCGGCTCGCCAGCAAACGTTGGCCGAGGGCCGAGCGGCTGGTGAGCACCGTCAGCGGCACGGCGAGCATCAGCGGCAGCGCCATCGGCGCGAGCCAGAGCGTGATCTCGGGTTGCAGCGCGAGCACGGCTGCGGCGCCGGCCGCCACCACGCCGGTGGTCGGGCCGAAGCGGTGCAGCGCGTCGCGCCAGCCGATGTCGTTGGCTTCGCGCGGGGGCGACTTCCAGTCGAGCTTGAGGCCGGTGAGCGCCACCACCACGAAGATGGTGTGGGCCAGCATGCGCACCGGCGCTTGCAGCGCCGACAGGCCCGCTTCGAGGACTGCGCCACGGATCAGCGCGCGTGTGCCGCCATAACGGTGCTGCTGCTTGGACATCACGATCACCGCCACGCCCATCACACGCGGCAGCAGCAGCATCAGCACGGTGACAAGCCAGAGGCCGGCGATCTCCATCGGCAGCGCACCGCCCCCGAGCGGGCGCTCGCCGAAGAGCCACAGCCCCGCACCCACCAGCACCGAGGCCAGCCACAGCGGCGCCGAGAGGTAGGCCATCGCGCCGGTGCCGAGCATCGCGCGGTGCACGCCGTGCAGGCCGGGCTCGGCGATGAGGCGGGCGTTCTGCAGGTTGCCCTGGCACCAGCGGCGGTCACGCTGCAGTTCTTCCAGCAGATTCGGCGGCTGCTGCTCGTAGCTGCCGTGCAGGTCTTGCACCAGCCACACGTGGTAGCCGGCGCGGCGCATCAGCGCGGCTTCGACGAAGTCGTGCGAGAGCAGCGTGCCCGAGAGGCCACCGTGGCCCTTCAGCGGCGCGAGCGAGCAGTGCTTCATGAAGGGCTCGATGCGGATGATCGCGTTGTGCCCCCAGTAGTGCGACTCGCCGAGCTGCCAATACGACATGCCGGCGGTGAACAAGCGCCCGGCCACGCGGCCCGAGAACTGCTGCGAGCGCGCGTGCACGGTGTCGAGACCACAGGCCTGCGGCGCCGTCTGCAGGATGCCGGCCGTGGGGTTGGCTTCCATCAGGCGCACGAGCTTCACCAGGCAATCGCCGCTCATCACGCTGTCGGCATCGAGCACGACCATGTAGCGGTAGAGGCGGCCGAAGCGGCGGCAGAAGTCGGCCACGTTGCCCGACTTGCGCTTGGTGCGGCGCTGGCGCCAGCGGTAATAGATGCGACCCGCCGAGCCGCACTCGTGGCGCAGCTGGCCCCACGCGGCCAGCTCGGCCGCGCGGATTTCAGGATCGCTGGTGTCCGACAGCACGTAGACGTCGAACAGACTCGAGGCGCCGGTGGCAGCGAGCGACTCGCAGGTCGCGCGCAGGCCGGCGAAGACGGAGGCCACGTTCTCGTTGCAGATGGGCATGACGATCGCGGTGCGCGCGTCGCGGTGGATGGGCGCGTGGCCCACCGACGCGGCCGACATCGCATGCTTGTCACCGCGCCACAGCACCCAGAAGCCCATCATGGCCGTGTAGAAGCCCGCCGAGACCCAGGCGAAGAGCAGCCCGTAGAGCCCGATCTGCACGCCGCGCGCCAGGCCCGTCTGGTCGCTGGGCAGCATGTTGGACAGGAGCGTGGTCGCACCCGCGGCCGACAGCAGCACGAGCAGCATCAGCACACGGCGGCGCAGCTTGGCGGCGCGTTCCCATGCCTGCGGCTCGTGCGCCACCGGCGCCGGGATGTCGGACGGCCGGCCCAGGAGCCGGTCGGCCAGGCTGCCCCAGAACCCGCGCCACGGCCGCGCGACCATGGACCCACGGAGCATGGCGGGCGTGCTGCGGCCGGGCGCAGCGCTCAATCCGGCTGAATGATGTTGGTCCATGTTTCGGTCAGGGCGCTGTCGCCGTTCTGGAGGAAGGCCCGCAGTTCCACCGGCTGGGTGGGCTGAAGACGGGTGACGCGCACGGTCATGCGCCAGGTGTTGGTGAGCGGGTTGCGGTACGCATTGCGCTCGACGATGCGGCCGGCGGCATTGCTGCTGACGACCGCTTTCACCGGCGCATCGGCCGGCAGGTTGCGCAGTGCGGGGCCGTCGAAGTCGACGACGTACTGCAGCTCGTTCGGGTCGCGCTTGGCCTTGCGGTCGATGAAACCGTGGCCGAGTCGGCTCTGCACCGCCCAACCGGCGGGCGGGCGTTGCTGCTGCTCGCCTTGCCAATGCAGGCGGTAGGCGAAGTCGAAGGGCCGGCCGGGGGCGGGCAACGTCGATGGCACCCAATAGGCGACCACGTTGTCGTCGGTCTCGTCGGGCGTGTGCAGCAGCATCAGCTCGACGCGGCCCGGGCCCCAGGTGCCCACCGGCTCGACCCACGCGCTCGGGCGCTGGTGGTATTGCGCTTCGGTGTCTTCGTAGTTGGCCGCGCTGCGGTCACGCTGCATCAGGCCGAAGCCCTTGGGCTCCTTCGATGCGAACGAGGTCACCAGCGTCCGCTGGGGGTTGATCAGCGGGCGCCACAGCCACTCGACGCCGCCCTGGCCGTCGCCGCTGGCCACCATCAGGCCATCGCTGTCGTGCACCTCGGGGCGGAAGTCGGCCACGCGCGGGGTGTTTTCGCCGTGGTGGAACATGCTGGTGAGCGGGGCGATGCCCAGCGTGGCGACACCAGCGCGCAAGAAGAGGCGGGCCTGCACGTCGGCCACGCTGTTGTCACCGGGGCGCAGCGTGAAGCGGTAGGCCCCGGCCGCGCGGGGTGAGTCGAGCAACGCGTGGATCACGAGCGAGGTGGCGCCGGGCGCGGGCCGCTCGATCCAGAACTCGCTGAAGCGCGGGAACTCCTCACCACTGCCGCCCACGGTGTCGATGGCCAGGCCACGCGCCGACAGGCCGTAGTGCTGGCCCTTGCCCAAGGCGCGGAAGTAGCTCGCGCCGAGGAAGACGACCAGCTCGTCCTTGTAGGCCGGGTTGTTGAGCGCGTAGTGCACGCGGAAACCGGCAAAGCCGAGGTCGCCCCACTTCGAGGGCGTGAGCTTGTTCTTGCCGTAGTCGAAGTCGTTCTTGTCGAACGCGATGTGGCGCACGCCCTGCGGCGTGATCTCGTGGATCTGCACCGGCAACGTCTGGAACTTGCCGAGGTGGAAGAAGGCCAGCTCGAAGGGCAGGCCGTCCTTGCGCCACAGCGCGCGCTCGGGCTTGAAGCGGATGTCGCGGTAGCCGTCGTAGTCGAGGGCTTTCAGCTCGGCGGGCAGCTGCTCCTTGGGGGCCACGTAGGGCTGGGCGGCGAGTTGGCGGGCGCGCTCGGCGACGTCGTCGAAGCCGAAGGCGCGGGCATCCCACACGCAGAGCACGGCCAGCGCGAACAGCAGGAGCGCACGTGTCGCCGTGCGGCGAACGCCCGACTCGGTGGGCGCAAAAAGTGTGAGGGCGAGGAACAAGGGCGCGGGGTGTCGTTGGAAAAAGCACAGCCCCAAACCAGGCTGCGAGCTTCCTTGGGCAACGCCCGTGCCAATTCAGAAAAAGGCTTGTGGATCAAGCACTTGGCCGCATGCGAACGGGGCGCATGCTGCAGCGCACGCCAAACGGGGCGGAATCGGCGGGTTTTTGTCGCCGTGCGGCGACAAGTCCTCACGCCGGCTGCTGCAAGTGCTTGATTTTGCTGAGGTACGCCGCTGTCTCTACTCAGCGACAGGCGGCTCGGCCTTGAACTGGCCGGGGGTCAGGCCGTGCCGCTGCAGCAGCCGGTAGAACTCGGTGCGGTTGCGGTCGGCCAGGCGCGCGGCGTCGGCTGCGTTGCCGTCGGTGAGCTTGAGCAGGCCCACCAGGTAGTCGCGCTCGAAACGCTCGCGCGCCTGCGCGTAGGTGAGCACCTCCACGCTCGGCACGCGCAAGGCCCGCTGCACGAGCGTGAGCGGGATCAGCGGCGTGGTGGTCAGCGCACAGACCTGCTCCACCACGTTGTGCAGCTGGCGCACGTTGCCCGGCCACGGGGCAGTGGTGAGCGCCTTCATCGCATCGGGGGCGAAGCCGGTGAGGCGCTTGTCGTACTTCGCGGTGAGCTTGGCGAGGAAGTGGTTGGCCAGCAGCGGGATGTCTTCGCGCCGCTCGGAGAGCGTGGGCAGGTGCAGCGACACCACGTTGAGCCGGTAGTAGAGGTCTTCGCGGAACTGGCCCTGCGCCATCAGCGCATCGAGGTCGCGGTGCGTAGCCGACAGGATGCGCACATCGACCGGCACCGACTGCGTGGCGCCCACCGGGCGCACCGAGCGCTCCTGCAGCACGCGCAAGAGCTTCACCTGCAGGGCGGGCGGCATGTCGCCGATCTCGTCGAGGAAAAGCGAGCCGCCGTCGGCGGTGACGAAGAGGCCGGTGTGGTTCGTCACCGCGCCGGTGAAGGAGCCCTTCACATGGCCGAAGAGTTCGGACTCGAGCAGCGCCTCGGGAATGGCGCTGCAGTTGACGGCGACGAAGGGCTTGGCCGCGCGCGGGCTCGCGCGGTGGATGGCCTGCGCCAGCAGCTCCTTGCCGCTGCCACTCTCGCCGCGGATGAGCACGCTCGCGTCCGACGCGGCCACCATCTTCGCCTCCGACAGCAGCTCGGCCATGCGGTTGGAGCGGCTGACGATGGCCTCGCGCCAGCCGTCGTGCCCGGTGGCGGTGTCGACGGCGGGAGCAGCGAGCGCGAGCGCTTCGTTGACCTTGTCGAGCAAGGCCTTGCCGTCGAAGGGCTTGGTGAGGTAGCTGAAGACCCCGCGCGCGGTGGCGTCGACTGCGTCGGGAATCGTGCCGTGCGCGGTGAGCAGGATCACCGGCAGCGCCGGGTGGCGCGCGTGGATCTCGTCGAAGAGTGCGAGGCCGTCGCGCCCCGGCAGCTGCACGTCGCTCACCACCAGCTGCGGGCGCGCCACGGCCAGTTGCGTGAGCGCGGCTTCGGCCGACTCGACCGCGGTGACGCGGTGGCCCGCCGCGCTGAGCCGCATGGAGAGCAGCTTCAGCAGGTCGGCGTCGTCGTCCACCAGCAGCAGGTTGGCCATGGCGTCGCGTCGCTCGCGGTCAGGGGGTTTTCGGGGCGGCGGGGGGCTGCGCCGCGGGAGCGGGCGGCGCGGCCGGGGCCGGCCCGCCGCTCGGCGGCCGGTTGGCCATGCTGCGCTCGATGGCCTTGAGCGCTTCGAGCTTTTCGTTGAGCTGCTGCAGGGTGCGCTGCTGCTCGCGGTTGCGCGTGGCCTCGCGGTTGAGCGCGTCTTCGAGGCGGCGCTGCTCCAGCACCCGGCCGAGCAGCAAGCGCGCGAGCGGCTGCCAGGGCGCGAGTTCGGGTGCGCTCGACTTGGCGATCGGCTCCAGCAGCGCCACGGCGCGCGCCACGTCGCCACCGTTGTGCTGCTGCGCGAGCGCGAGCGCCAGTTCGAGCACCGCGTCGGGCGGCGCAGCAGTGGGGGTGGCCGACACCGCGGCGTTCAATCGGTTGATCTCGTTGGCCAGGTCTTGCGGCGACAGCTGGCGGAGCTGCTCGTGGTACGCGAGCAGCCGCCGCGCCGCCACGTCGGCCGGCTCGGGCTGGGCGGGCGGTGCGGGCAGCACCACGACCTTGGGTGCCGGGGCCTCGACCGACACGGGCGCCGCAGGGGGCACGGGCTTGGGAGGCGGCGACATGCAGGCCTGCAGCAGCAGCACCCCCACCACGCTCGATGACAGACCCAGGATTGATTTAACGCGCATGCGGCAATTCGATGTGAAAGTGGGCCCCCGGGCCGTCGTCCTGCAGTTCGACCACACCGCCGTGCGCGGTGATGTACTCGTGCACGATCGACAGGCCGATGCCGGTGCCACGCACCGCATCGCTCGGCTGCCGCTCGCCGCGGTAGAAGGGCTCGAACACACGGGCCCGGTCGGCGGCGGCCACACCGGGGCCCTGGTCGACGATGTCGATGCAGGCACGACCCGGCACGCGGGTCACGCAGAGGCGGATGGTAGCGCCCGGGGGGCTGAACCTGATCGCGTTGGAGAGCAGGTTGCCGAGTGCGGTTCCGAGCTTGTCGGGGTCGACTTCGGCCCAGAGGGCCTCGCCCTCGACCTTCACCGCCAGCTGGCGGGCCTGCCATTGCAGGCGCTGGCGGGCGACCAGGTCTTTCAGCAGGCCGATCAGCTCGACACGCTGGCGCACGAGCTTGCGCGCCTCGAAGGCAGCGGCGTTGAAGCGCAGCAGGTCTTCGATCTGGCTCTGCAGCAGCGCTGTGTTCTGGCGCAGGATGCGGGCGACCTCCTTCTGGTCGTCGCTGAGCGCGCCGGTCACGCCCTCTTCCAGCAGCGACACGCCTTCGCGCAGCGCGGCCAGCGGCGTCTTCAGCTCGTGCGACACATGGCGCAGGAAACGCGACTTGTCGGAGTCGAGCTCGGCCAAGCGCAGGCGCAGCCATTCCAGGCGGCGGCCGAGCAGGCGCACGTCGGACGGCCCGCGGATCTCGATCGGCTGGTCAAGCCGGTTTTCGCCGAGGCCGATCACCGCCTGCTCCAGGCGCTTGAGCGGCCGGGCGAGCCAGAGGCCGAAGATGAACGCCAGCCCGACGGCCACGACGATGGCGATCAGCATCTGCCGGCCCAGCTCGGCGCGGCCGGCTTCCAGCTCGTCCATCAGCACCTGGTTGCGCTGCTCGGTGGTCACGCGCACCTGGTTGGCGATGGTGTCGTTGATGCCTTCGAGTTCGCGGAAGGCGTTGGTGATCGAGGCCTCGCGCTCGCGCAGGTCGGCCGGCGTGCCCTTGAGCTGGTCTTCGATGCCCGACTCGTGCGCGTTCCACTCGGCGGCAAGGTTGGCCGAGACGAGGTTGTCGGCCAGGCGCTTGAGCGCGTCGCGCGCATCGCGGCCGGCTTCCTCGAAGCGCTGGCGCAGCACCGGGTCTTCGAGCACGAGGTACTGGCGGGCCGAACGCTCCATCGCCACCGTGCGCTCGGCGAGCAGCTGCGCATCGGCGGTGTGGGCCACGGCGCGGCGGGCGCCCTCGCTGCTCTGGCGCAGCAGCTTCTCCAGCGTGAAGAGGCCGCGCAGCGAAGCGGCGCTCAGAAGCGCAGCGATCAACAGGAAGGCGACCAGCAGCAGCTGGCGAAAGGAGTAACGATGCACGGGGCCCGACCTTAGTCGAAGACCGGCAGTACGTCGTCTTTCAGGGTACTGCGCACCTGCTCATAGTCGGGCATCACCGAGCGCACCACGTCCCAGAAGCGCGGGCTGTGGTTCATCTCGCGCAAGTGTGCGAGTTCATGCGCGACCACGTAGTCGATCTGCGGCATCGCGAAGTGGATCAGGCGCCAGTTGAGGCGGATCGAGCCGTCGGCCCCGGCGCTGCCCCAGCGCGTCTGTGCCGACGACAGCGAGAGCCGCGTGTAGCGCACGCCCAGCTGCTGCGCGAAATGCGTGAGGCGCTCTTCGAAGATGCGGCGCGCCTGGCGTTGCAGCCAGCTCTGCACCACGTCGCGGATCTGATCCGGCGTGGCGGTGTGCGGCAGGCCCACGTGCAGCGTGAGGCGCGGCACGCCGGGCAGAGCGTCGCCATCGGTGTTGAGCACCGCGCCACCGCGCGTGAGGCCGGCGCGCACGTCGAGCACCACGATCACGGTCTCGCCGAGGAAGGGAATGCCGGTGCCGTCGCGCCAGTCGACCTTGGCGGCCTGCAGGCGCTGGGCGCGCTCCTGCTGCTCGGCGAGCTTGCGCAGGATCCAGTCACCCTTCTCGCGCAGCGCCGATTCGATCTCGCCGAGGCCCACCCACTTGGGCGCGGCCACGCTCAGGCCTTCCACGCCGACGACGAAACCGATGCTCTTGCGCCGCGCACGGCGCAGCGCATAGGCGACCGTGTGCTCGCGCAGGCGGATCTCGCGCTGGGCGTTGGGGTGGCGGAAGACGGCGGGGGCCAGCACGTCGGCGATCGGGACTGCAGGAGGGGCCGCGACGGGCGGCGCGGAGACGATGCGCGGGGCCGCCGGAGCCGGAATGTCTGCCGGCGTCGGCTCATCGAACAGCGAAAGCTGCGAGGTCGATGGGGCCGGGGTGCCGCGGGTCATGGGCCGTGATTCTAGGTTCTGGGTTCCGCGGTTTTCGCTGGGTACGCTTCGGGGTCGAGCCGATGCATCTCGCCCTCGATCCAGGCTTCGACTTCACGCATCAGCTCGTCGGGCTCGCGGCCCACCGAGGGGATGGGCTTGCCGATCGAGACGTCGACGATGCCCGGGCGCAGCAGGAAACTCTTGCGCGGCCAGCAGCGCGCGGAGGTCACCGCGATCGGCACCACCGGCCGGCCGGTCGAGCAGGCCAAGCGCGTGCCACCGGCCTTGTAGGTGCCCTTCTGGCCGCGCGCTGCGCGTGTGCCTTCGGGGAACATGATGACCCAGTTGCCTGCGTCCATGAGGCGCTTGCCCTGCTCGGCCACCTTGCTCCACGCTTCGTTGCGCTTGCTGCGGTCGATGTGGATCATGTCCATGCGTGCCATCGCCCAGCCGAAAAAGGGGATGTAGAGCAGCTCGCGCTTGAAGACGTAGGCGAGCGGGTGCGGCATCAGCGAGGGGAAGAAGAACGTCTCCCACGTCGACTGGTGTTTGGGCAAGAGGATCACGCCGGTGTCGGGCAGGTTCTCCATGCCGGTGACACGCGGCTTCACGCCGCAGACCACGCGGCAGATCCACATCGACTGCATCAGCCAGCCGGCGCAGGCCCAGTACATCTTGTCGCCGCGCACGAAGGCTGAGTAGATGATGACCGCGATGGCCCAGGGGATCACCGTGACCGACATCCACAGCACGAAGAAGGCCGAGCGCAGGGCATACCAGAGGGTGCGCATCAGTCGAGCCTCCCGAAGCCGGAATCGACCTTGCCGCTGCGCGCCGTGCGCTCGCGCTGGATCATGTGTTCGGCGAAGGCCGCGAGGTCGGCGTGCACCTGCAGCTCGGGGATCTGCTGCTCCAGGAGCGCGATCTGCGCATCGCTGAGCGCCGCGCCTTTGCCGGTGCGCACCAGGTGCGGCGGGCAACCGGCGGCCACGGCCGCTTCGAGGTCGCGGGCCGAGTCGCCCACGACCGGCACCTTGCGCAGGTCCACGCCATAACGCTCGCCAATCTGTTCATAGAGACCCGGCAACGGCTTGCGGCAGCTGCACTGGTCTTCCGGGGCGTGCGGGCAGAAGAAGACGGCGCCGACGCGGCCGCCCACGCGCGCGAGCGCGGCGTTCATCTTGGTGTGCATTGCGTTCAAGGCGGCCATGTCGAAGAGGCCGCGGCCGAGGCCCGATTGGTTGGTGGCGATCACGGTCTGCCAGCCGGCCTGGTTGAGGCGGGCGATGGCCTCGAGCGCGCCCGGCAGCGGCACCCACTCGTCGGCCGACTTGACGAAGTCGTCGCGGTCTTCGTTGATGGTGCCGTCGCGGTCGAGGATGATGAGGTTCATCATCGTGTCAGGCCGCGAGCTTGGACAGGTCGGCGACGCGGTTCATCGCGGCATGCAGGGTGGCCAGCAGGCCAAGGCGGTTGGCGCGCAGCGCGGCGTCTTCGGCGTTGACCATCACCTTGTCGAAGAAGGCATCGACCGGCTCCTTGAGCGCGGCCAGGGCCTGCAGCGAGGCGGTCTGGTCGCCGGCGTCGAAGGCGGCATCGGCCTTCGGACCGACCTGCTGCAACGATTCGTACAGCGCGGCTTCGGCCGGCTCCTTCAAGAGCGCGGTGTCGACCTTCGCGTCGACCACGCCCTCGGCCTTCTTGAGGATGTTGCCCACACGCTTGTTGGCGGCGGCGAGCGAGGCCGACTCGGGCAGCGACGCGAAGGCGCGCACGGCGGCGAGGCGCTTGGGCACGTCGCTCGGGGCGGGGCGCAGCGCGAGCACGGCGTCGACCTCGTGCGCGCTGTAACCCTGCTCGCGCAGCGTGCCGGCGAGGCGCTCGTAGATGAAGGTGGCGAGTGCCTCGGTCGGGTCTTCGATCAAGGTGCCGAAGGCCGGCACCGCCGCCTTCACCAGCTCGGTCACCGACAGGTGCAGGTCCTTCTCGATCAGGATGCGGATCACGCCGAGTGCATGGCGTCGCAGCGCGAACGGGTCCTTGTCGCCGGTGGGCAGCTGGCCGATGCCGAAGAGGCCGACGAGCGTCTCCAGCTTGTCGGCCAGTGCGAGCACGGTGCCGGTGTGGTTGCGCGGCAGGGTGTCGCCGGCAAAGCGCGGCTTGTAGTGGTCTTCGATCGCGATGGCCACGCCGTCGCGCAGGCCTTCGTGGCGGGCGTAGTAGCCGCCCATCACGCCTTGCAGCTCGGGGAACTCGCCGACCATGTCGGTCAAGAGATCCGCCTTGGCCAGCTGCGCGGCTTCGCGCACCTTGCTGTCGAGCACGTCGAAGTGGTCCTTGTCGTCGACCGAGTAGGGCACCGTGCTCAGGCGCAGCAGGTTGATGATCGCGTGGCCAATGGCCTGCACCCGCTCGGCGCGCTCGCCCTGGGTGCCGAGCTTGCCGTGGTAGACCACCTTGGCCAGGCCGGGCACGCGCGAGGCGAGCGTCTTCTTGCGGTCCTGGTCGAAGAAGAACTTGGCGTCGGCCAGGCGCGGGCGCACCACACGCTCGTTGCCGCCGATCACGCGGCTCGGGTCTTCGGGGCGGATGTTGCTGACGATGAGGAACTTGTTCGTCAGCTTGCCGTGCGCATCGAGCAGCGGGAAGTACTTCTGGTTGGCCTTCATCGTGAGGATGAGGCACTCCTGCGGCACGTCGAGAAACTCTTTCTCGAACTCGCACAGCAACACGTTGGGGCGCTCCACCAGCGCCGTCACTTCGTCGAGCAGCGCCGGGTCGTCGATGGGGGTGAGGCCGAGCTGGCCGGCTGCGTGCTGCAGCTGGCGCACGATCTCGGCATGGCGGTGCTCGAAGCTTGCGATGACGGCACCCTGCTCCTCGAGCTGCTTGGCGTAGTGGTCGGCGTCCTGCACCACCACCGGGTCGACCTTCGCTTCGAAGCGGTGGCCGTGGGTCTCGCGGCCGGCGGTGAGGCCGAGCGCCGAGATCGGCACCACGTCGGCACCATGCAGTGCGACGAGGCCGTGTGCGGGGCGCACGAAGTTCACGCTGCTCCAGCCGTCGGCCAGCTGGTACTGCATGACCTTGCGGATGGGCAGTTGCGCAAGCGCCTTGTCGAGCGCTTCCTGCAGGCCGGCGGCGAGCGTCATGCCCTTGGCGGTGCTGTCGTAGAAGAGGGCTTCGGCCTTGCCGTCCATCTGGCGGCGAAGCGTCGGCACGACGGACGCATCGGCGCCGACGCTCGCGAGCTTCTTCAGGAGCGCGGGGGTCGGCTGGCCGTCGGCGTTGAGGCCCACGCTCACCGGCACGAGCTTGAGCGACACGGCCTTGTCGTCGGCCTGCGCCCGCACGGCGCTGATGTGCACGGCCAAGCGGCGGGGCGATGCAAAGGAGGTGACGGCGGAATGCTCGGTGCCGAGGCCGTTGGCCTTCAGGCTCTCGGCGAGCACCGAGGAGAACGAGGCGCCGAACTTCTTCAGGTCTTTCGGCGGCAACTCTTCGACGAAGAGTTCGAGCAGCAGGTTCTTGGTGGTCATCAGGCGGCCTTCTTGTTCTTGTCGAGCTGGGCCACGACCTCGTCGGCCCAAGCCTTCGGTGCCATCGGGAAGCCAAGGCGAGCACGGCTGTCGAGGTAGCTCTGCGCCACGCTGCGCGAGATGTTGCGGATGCGGCCGATGTAGGCGGCGCGCTCGGTCACGCTGATCGCGCCACGTGCGTCGAGCAGGTTGAAGGTGTGGCCGGCCTTGAGCACCTGCTCGTAGGCGGGCAAGGCGAGCTGTTGCTCCATCAAATACTTGGCCTGCTTCTCGTGGGCCGCGAAGGCGTGCAGCAGGAAGTCGACGTCGCTGTGCTCGAAGTTGTAGGTGCTTTGCTCGACTTCGTTTTGCAGGTAGACGTCGCCGTAGCTCAGCGTGTCGGTCCACTTCAGGTTGTAGACCTTGTCGACGCCCTGCAGGTACATCGCCAGCCGCTCCAGCCCGTAGGTGATCTCGCCGGTGATGGGCTTGCACTCGACGCCCCCGACCTGCTGGAAGTAGGTGAACTGCGTGACCTCCATGCCGTTCAGCCACACCTCCCAGCCCAGGCCCCAGCAGCCGAGCGTGGGGTTCTCCCAGTCGTCTTCGACGAAGCGCACGTCGTTGCTCTTGAGGTCGAAGCCCAGCGCTTCGAGCGAGCCGAGGTAGAGGTCGAGGATGTTGTCGGGCGCGGGCTTGAGCACCACCTGGTACTGGTAGTAGTGCTGCAGGCGGTTCGGGTTCTGGCCGTAGCGGCCGTCTTTCGGGCGGCGGCTGGGCTGCACGTAGGCGGCCTTCCAGGGCTCGGGGCCGAGTGCGCGCAGGAAGGTGGCGGTGTGGCTGGTGCCGGCGCCGACTTCCATGTCGTAGGGCTGCAGCAGGGCGCAGCCCTGGCGGTCCCAGTAGTCTTGCAGGCGCAGGATGATTTGCTGGAAGGTCAGCATGGGTGGCATTCGCGACGGAAACGCGCGATTTTAGGGGCCACCCTGCCCTGCACCCCTACTCTTTGCGGCGCAAGGGCAAGGTCATCAGCATGAGCGCTACAGCCAGGGCAACCAAAGGCCAGAGCCCATAGCGCGACGCCCACCAGGCATACGGCGTCAGGCCCTGGCGGCCTTCGACCTGCGCGTCGAGCACACCCTGCGTGAAATACGGCAGCGCATGCGTCACCACGCCGTGGTGGTCGATCACCACCGTGGCGCCGGTGTTGGTGGCGCGCACCATCGGGCGCTGGAATTCGAGCGCGCGCATGCGCGAGATGCCCAGGTGCTGGTTGACCGCGATGCTGTCGCCGAACCAGGCGATGTTGCTGATGTTGGCGAAGATGGTGGGCGCTTCGTCCATCTCGGCGAAGCGCGCCGCCAGCTCCTCGCCGAACAAGTCTTCGTAGCAGATGTTGGGCGCGATGCGCTCGCCCTTGAAGGCGAAGGACGGCGGCACGCGCAGGCCACGGCTGAAGTCGCCGAGCGGGATGTTCATCATCTCGGTGAACCAGCGAAAGCCCGTGGGGATGAACTCGCCGAAGGGCACCAGGTGGTGCTTGTCGTAGCGGTAGTAGCCGCCGGGCCACTTGAGCGTGTCGCGCGAGAGGCCGACCACCGAGTTGGTGTAGCCCGCCTCGAAGCTGCCGAGCGGGCGCCCGATCAAGGCGGCCTGCTCGCCCTGGAAGTGCAGCGCGAGCGGCTTCCAGTAGTTGGACGGCAACTGCTCGGGCAGCAGCGGCACCACCGTCTCGGGGCCGATCACCAGCTGACCCTTGGCCGCGAGCAGCTGGCGCTGCGCCCATTCCAGTGTTTGCGGCAGGGTGGCCTCGGCGAACTTCTGGTCCTGCGGCACGTTGCTCTGCAGCAGGGTGAGCGTGAGCGTGCCGGTCGGGCGGGTGAAGGGCACGGGCTTGATCAGCGCCAGCGCCACCAGCGCGGTCACGCTCAGGCCAAGGCCAAGCACGCCACCCGCGGCCTGGTGACCCACGACCCTCATGCCCAGCACCAGGCCGGCCCCGAGCGCCGCACAGACGAAGCCCACGCCGTAGACACCGATCCACGGCGCCAGGTTGGCCACCGGGCTGTCGACGTGGGCATAGCCCGACGCGGCCCATGGGAAGCCAGTGAAGATGACGCCACGCGCCAATTCGGCCAGCATCCAGCAGCCGGCAAAAAGCAGCGCGTCGAGCAGCGCACGGTGGCGGCGCAGCCGGGCGAATACCGCCATGAGCACCGCCAGGTACAGCCCGAGCACCGCGTTCAAGGCCAGCACCGCCATGCCCGACATCCACGACGGCAGGCCACCGTACTGGTGCATGCTGATGTAGAGCCACCACGTGCCGGTGGCCCCCCAGGCAGTGGCAAAGACCCAGCCCACCAGCGCGGCACGGCCGGGGCTCGCGCGGCTGACCTGCCACACGAACCCGGCCACACACAAGATCTGCAGCCACCAGACGGCCGGGTACGCCGTGGGCAGGGCGTGCCCCACGCCAAGCAACACGGCGAGCAGGATGTCGAGCCCGAACAGCAGACCGTCGGAACGCGTGCTGCGAAGCCCCCTGCGCCGCCCGGAAGCGCTCTTGGTCGGCGCCTCGCGGTCACGCGCCATCGGTGCCCACCGCGACTTCCGGTGCTCGCGTGACCTTGAACCAGCGCACCGCGCCGCCGCGGGTGAGCATCACGGTGAAGATGAGGCTGCCGAGCGGCACCGCCTCGCCACGCCGCGGCACGCGGCCGAGCGCCTGAGCGACCAGGCCGCCGATGGTGTCGAACTCGTCTTCTGGCAGCTTGACGACGAAGGCTTCGTTGACGGCCGAGATGTCGGCATCGCCCGCCACGCGGTGGCTGCCGTCGGCCAGGGTGTAGATGCCGGTCTCGCTGCTCTTGTCGTCGAACTCGTCTTCGATCTCGCCGACGATCTCTTCCAGCACGTCTTCGATGGTGATGAGGCCGGCGGTGTTGCCGAACTCGTCGATCACCATCGCGAGGTGGTTGCGGTTGACGCGGAAGTCGCGCAGCAGCTCGTTCAGGCCCTTGGATTCGGGCACGAAGACGGCGGGGCGCAGGAGCGTGCGCAGGTTCAGCTCGGGCGCGCGCTGCAGCTTGAGCAGGTCTTTGGCCATCAGCGTGCCGATGATGTTCTCGCGCTTGCCTTCGAAGACGGGGAAGCGCGAGTGGCCGGTGTCGATCACGACTTCGAGCAACTCGTCGTAGGGGGAGTCGATGTCGAGCACGTCCATGCGGGGCGCGGCCACCATCGCATCGCCGGCCGTGAGGTCGGCCATGCGGATCACGCCTTCGAGCATCATGCGCGACTCGGGCGCGATCAGCTCGCGATGCTCGGCATCGGCCAGCGTTTCGATCAGCTCGTCTTTCGAGTCGGGGCCGGGCGAGACAAATTCGATCAGGCGCTCGAACAGGCTGCGCTTGTCGGCATGGGACGCGTGTTTGTCAGCACCCTTGGGGTATCGACTCGGGTGAGGGTCAGCCATCAGGCCGCTTTGCGGGAAGTTCGGACCCCAAAAGCTTAACTGAAGCCGCGGCCCGCGCCGGCAGATGCTTGACACATCTGGTACCTTGAACCCTTTCCCGCGGCCCCCACGTGGGGCCTTTCCATCGCCAACCCGGGTTTCATCATGAGTCTCATCCCCGCCACCATCCTCACCGGCTTCCTCGGCTCCGGAAAGACCACCTTGCTCAAGCGGGTGCTCACCGAAGCGCATGGCCAGAAGATCGCCGTGGTGGAAAACGAGTTCGGTGACGAAAACATCGACAACGAGATCCTGGTGCAAGACACCCAGGAGCAGATCATCCAGCTCAACAACGGCTGTGTCTGCTGCACGATCCGCGAAGACCTGCGCACCACCCTCTCCGACCTGGCCGCCAAGCGCCGCAAGGGCGAGCTGACGTTTGACCGCGTGGTGATCGAGACCACGGGCCTCGCCGACCCCGGCCCCGTCGCCCAGACCTTCTTCATGGACGATGAGATCGCCGAGAGCTACCTGCTCGATTCCATCCTGACGCTCGTGGATGCCAAGCACGGCAACGACCAGCTCGATTCGCGCCAGGAAGCCCGCCGCCAGATCGGCTTCGCCGACCAGATCTTCATCAGCAAGACCGACCTGGTCGACGCGGCCGCGGTGGACGACCTCACCCACCGCATCAAGCACATGAACCCCCGCGCACCGCAGCGCAAGGTGCATTTCGGCGAGGTGCCGATCGCCGAGGTGTTCGACCTGCGCGGCTTCAACCTCAACGCCAAGCTCGACATCGACCCCGATTTCCTGAAGGCCGACGACCACGATCACCACCACCATCATCACGACCATGACCACGAGCATGGCGAGCACTGCGACCACCCGCACCACCATGCGCACGACGACGACGTGAAGTCCTTCGTCTTCCGCTCCGAGAAGCCCTTCAACCCGGCCAAGCTGGAAGATTTCCTCGGGGCGATCGTGCAGGTCTACGGGCCGAAGATGCTGCGCTACAAGGGTGTTCTCTATATGAGGGGGTCGGACAAGAAGGTCATCTTCCAGGGCGTGCACCAGCTGATGGGCAGCGACCTCGGGCCGGCCTGGGCCAAGGGCGAGAAGAAGCAGAGCAAGCTGGTCTTCATCGGGGTCGACCTGCCGCGCGAGATCCTCGAACAGGGCCTGGAGCAGTGCTTGGCCTGAGGCCCATCGCCTCAGGAAAAAGGGCTCGGAAGATGCACTTTGACCGGCAAACAACGTGGCTACAATCCGCGGCGCCCAAAACGGGGCTGCTGGCCAACCCAGGGCCCTGCAGAGCGGGTATAACCGCCGTTGCGAGGAGACTTCAGTGACCAAGACCCCGGTGAAGCGTCCCACTCCCACCAAGCCAGCGGCCAAAAAGCCAGCGCCGGCCGCCAAGAAGCCGGCCCCGAAAGCTGCGGCACCCGCGAGCAAGACCTCCGCCAAACCGGCCGCTCCTTCCAAGGCCAGCAAGACCTCCAAGGCCCCGGCCAAGGCTCCCGCCAAAACTCTCAAACCCGCCACCAAGACCCCTCCGGCCCCTGCAGCGAAGCCCGTCGCGAAGTCCGTCGCAAAACCTGCTGCGACACCGGCACCGAAGCCGGCACCCGTGAAAGCCGCTGCGCCCGCCAAGTCGGCGGTCAAGGCACCTGCAGCACCGGAAACCGTCAAGCCCCTCACCGTGACCAAGACAGCCGTACCCGCCCCTCCCGCCGAACCGCCCAAGCCCGCCAGAACAGCGCAGCCCAAGATGTCGGCCGCTGCGCGCGCTTCCGCCGCAGCCTCCACCCCGGCCCCGGTGCCGCCCGCCACGTCTCGCTTCGCAGACCGATTCGCGCCTCCGCGCCCTCCGGCCCGCATGGTCGACCCGATCCTGGCCGATGCCGTCAAGGCACCGCAGAAGTCCGACCCCAAGCTGGCCAACGCCTGGAAGTCGAAGTCGGGCCGCGAGTTGACGGAGGCCGAAGTGCTGGCCATGCCCGACTCGGAATACATGAACGAGAAGCAGCTGGAGTTCTTCCGCGTCAAGCTGCAGACGCTCAAGGACGACCTGCTCAGCAACGCCGGTGAAACCACCGAGCACCTGCGCGAAGACACGACCATCGTGCCCGACCCGGCCGACCGCGCCACCATCGAGGAAGAACACGCCCTTGAGCTGCGCACCCGCGACCGCGAGCGCAAGCTCCTGAAGAAGATCTCGCAGTCGCTGGCCCGCATCGACGCCGGTGACTATGGGTTCTGCGATGAAACCGGCGAGCCGATCGGCTTGGGCCGCCTCATCGCCCGCCCGACCGCTACACTGTCCCTCGAAGCCCAGCAACGGCGCGAGCTGAAACAGAAGATGTTCGGCGACTGATCTCGCCGCGCGACAGTCTTTTCTCATGGCGGATTCGAAAGACAGCAACAGCTTCTTCCGTAAGGTAGTCAAGTTCGTGGCCAACCCGGCCACCGACTGGGCGCAACTCGGCACGCCTGCGGAAGATGCTCGCGAAAGCGAATACGCCAAGTCCGAACTCAAGGCGATGATCGAGCGCAAGCGGCGAAACGACTTCGTCCGCAAGCGCGAGTTCGACATGCTGCGCAAGGTGCGCCGCGAAGGCCTGACCGGCGAGCAGCTCGCCGCGCTCGGCGGCTCGTCGCGCCTCGACGACTCCGAAGCCCGCATGCCCGAGTCGGGCGCCAAGCAGGACAGCGGCGTCAAGGCGAAGATCGACGAGATCGAGCAGCAGATGGTGGGCGACGGCCTCGCCTCGCCCTCGCCGCGCCGCACGCCCCAGTTCTACGAAGCGCCCACCCAGCCGGCGGCGATGGGCTATGCCCGCACGCAGCCCGACGAAGGTGGCGCACCACCCGCGGCCGAGCCACGCCCCGCCCCCGCCCGCCCAGCCGCGGCGCCGGTGGCGGCTGCTGCCCCGATGCAGCCCACGATGGCCCCGCTCGACCTCGATGCCGGCACTGGCAGCCAGTTCGCCGAGCTGAGCGAGGTGGCCCACGACCCCGAGCTCGACGAAGCCGTCATCGCGTTTGCCAACGCCGACTTCGAACTGTGCGAACAGTCCCTCGCCGGTCTCACGGGCCAGGGTGGCCCGCGCGCCCAGCACGCCGAGACCTGGCTCGCCCTCTTCGACCTCTACCGTGCGATCGGCCAGCAGCACAAGTTCGAGAGCCTCGCCATCGACTACGCGCAGGCCTTCGGCTGGTCGGCACCGCAGTGGTTCTCGATGCCCAAGATGGTGGCCGAAGCCGCGAGCGAAGAGCGCCAGCCGCGCACGCGTGTCGATGGCCAGGTCGGCTGGGTGTGCCCCGCCGCGCTCGATGCCGAAGCCGTGGCCAAGCTGCGCTCGCAGACGCTGCAGATGCCGCTGCCCTGGGTGTTCGACTGGAGCGGCCTGAAGAGCATCGACGTGGAAGGCGCAGCGCGCCTGTCCGAGCTCTTCCGCACCTGGATGCCACAGCAGCTCGACATGCGCTGGCTGAGCGGCGAGCGCCTGCTGGAAGTGATTCAAGACGCCGCACCCACCGGCGTGCGCGATGCCGACCCGGTCTACTGGCAGCTGCGCCTCGACGTGCTGCGCATCGCCAACCGCCCCGACCAGTTCGACGAAGCGGCCATCGACTACTGCGTAACCTACGAGGTGTCGCCCCCGTCGTGGGAGCCGGCGACCTGCCAGGCGCGCATCAGCGGGGCGTCGGTGAGCACGCAGTCGCCGCCGATGTCGGTGGTGAGCGATGTGTCGACCACCTTCCAGGAGTCGCAGATCATCGATGAGCCGGGTGTCGTCGAGGTGGCTCGCGTGGAACTCTCGGGCCAGCTGGTGGGCGACATCAGCGCCACCTTGACCAAGATGAACAACGAGCTGGGCACCGCCAGCATCGTCACCGTGTCGTGCGCCAAGCTGATCCGCGTCGACTTCATCGCCGCCGGCGACCTGCTCAACTGGGTGCTGGCACGCCGCAGCGAGAACCGCACGGTGCAATTTGCCGATTCGCATCGTCTCGTCGCCCTCTTCTTTGGCGCGATGGGCATCAACGAGCACGCCAAGGTCAAAGTCAGGGTGGTTTAGCCCCCCAGTCGCTCCCGCTCCTGCCCCCAAGGGGCGCCACCCATCGGGCCGGGAAACCCGTCCCTTGGGCGTGGCTTGATAAGCACCTCGCTTCGCTCGTGCGATGTTCTGCTTGAATCGGCACGAATCACCCGAATCTCATACACCATGGACCAATATCACGGCACGACCATCCTGAGCGTGCGCCGCGGCAATGTCGTCGCACTCGGCGGCGACGGCCAGGTGACCCTCGGCAACGTGGTCGTCAAAGCGACGGCCCGCAAGGTGCGCAAGCTCTACCGCGACCAGGTGCTCGCAGGCTTTGCCGGCGCCACCGCCGACGCCTTCACCCTCTTCGAGCGCTTCGAGGCCAAGCTCGAAAAACACCAGGGCCACCTGGTGCGCGCGGCCATCGAGCTGACCAAGGACTGGCGCACCGACCGCGTGCTGCGCCGCCTGGAAGCGATGCTCGCCGTCGCCGACAAAGAGGCCTCGCTCATCATCACCGGCAACGGCGATGTGCTGGAACCGGAGAAGGGCATCGTCGCGATCGGCTCGGGCGGCTCGTATGCCCAGGCCTCGGCCATCGCGCTGCTGGAGCACACGTCGCTCGCACCGAAAGACATCGTGAAGCGCTCGCTGGAAATCGCCGGCGACCTCTGCATCTACACCAACCAGAACCACATCATCGAGACCCTCGGGGACACGGCATGAGCTTCAACATGACCCCGCAAGAGATCGTCTCCGAACTCGACCGCCACATCGTCGGCCAGGCCGCGGCCAAGCGCTCGGTCGCGATTGCGCTGCGCAACCGCTGGCGCCGCCAGCAGGTCGACGAAACGCTGCGCGGCGAGATCACGCCGAAGAACATCCTGATGATCGGACCGACCGGCGTCGGCAAGACCGAGATCGCACGCCGCCTGGCGAAGCTCGCCGATGCGCCTTTCATCAAGGTCGAGGCGACCAAGTTCACCGAGGTGGGCTACGTCGGCAAGGACGTCGACACCATCATCCGCGACCTCATCGAGATGGCGGTGAAGCAGGAGCGCGAGCACGCGATGCGCCGCCAGCGTGCCCGCGCCGAAGACGCCGCCGAAGACCGTGTGCTCGACGTGCTGGTGCCGCCACCGCGCAGCGACTTCGGTCTCTCTCCCTCGCAGCCGACCGACAACACCGCCCGCCAGGTGATGCGCAAGCGCCTGCGCGAAGGTGCGCTCGACGACAAGGAAATCGAGATCGAGGTCGCCGACCCCAAGCCCACGCTCGAGATCATGGGCCCGCCGGGCATGGACGAGATGGCCGAGCAGCTCAAGGGCATGTTCGCCAACCTCGGCGCCGCCAAGCGCAAGCAGCGCAAGGTGAAGATCGCCGAAGCGCTCAAGCTGCTGGCCGAGGAAGAGGCCGCCAAGCTCGTCAACGAAGACGAGATCAAGACCCGAGCACTCGCCAACACCGAACAGAACGGCATCGTCTTCCTCGACGAGATCGACAAGGTGGCCTCGCGCCAGGAAACCGGCGGCGCCGACGTGTCGCGCCAGGGCGTGCAGCGCGACCTGCTGCCGCTCGTCGAAGGTACGACGGTCAACACCAAGTACGGCATGGTGAAGACCGACCACATCCTCTTCATCGCCTCGGGCGCGTTTCACCTGAGCAAGCCGAGCGACCTGATCCCCGAGCTGCAGGGTCGATTCCCGATCCGCGTGGAGCTGGGGTCGCTGAGCGTCGACGATTTCGAGGCCATCCTCACGCAGACGCACGCGAGCCTGGTGAAGCAGTACCAGGCCCTGCTCGCCACCGAAGGCGTGACGCTGGAGTTGAAGCCTGACGGCATCCGCCGCCTGGCGCAGATCGCCTGCGACGTGAACGAGCGCACCGAGAACATCGGCGCGCGCCGCCTGTCGACGGTGATGGAGCGGCTGCTCGATGAGGTGAGCTTCGACGCACCGAAGTTGTCTGGCCAGACCGTGTCTCTCGGCGCCGCGGAAGTCGACGCCAAGCTCGGCGACCTGTCGAAGAACGAGGACCTGTCGCGCTACATCCTGTGAGCGTTCAGCTCACAGGGCCAGACGGTGTGATTGCAGGGCCAGAAGCCCGTCGAACACCAGCCGCTCCACCACCTCGATCTTGAGGTCGGTGACGGGTGACAGCTTGGGCGAGGCCCCGCCCGACATCAGCAGCACCGGCTCCTGGCCGGTCTTCGCGCGCAGCTTGCGGTACATGCGCTCCACCGCGCCCGCCATCGCGTTGACACCGCCGCTCATCAGCGCATCGCTTGTGTTGGTGGGGAAGTCGACCACCTCGCCGGTCGGCACGCGCAGGCCGGCGGTGCCCATCTCCAGCGCGTTTTGCATCACACCGAAGCCCGGCAGGATCAGGCCGCCGAGGAAGTGGCCGGTCTCGTCGACCGCATCGACCGTGACCGCCGTGCCCACCATCACCACCAGCACCGGCCGCGGCGCACCGCGCGAGCACACGTAGTGCCACGCGCCGATCATCGCGACCCAGCGGTCGGGGCCCAGGCGGGCCGGGTGTTCGTAGCCGTTGGTCACGCCCGCAGCGTGGGCGGACGACACGACCCAGCGCGGGTCGATGTCCCAGATCTCCAGTTGCTCCTCGACCCGCCGGCGGATGCTCTCGCCGGCCACCACGCAGCCCAGCATGCTGGTGGGTGCAGGGAGTTTTTTCCAGTCGTGGTCGGCGAGGTGGTCGATGGTCTCGAGAAAGACAGCACCATGCGCCATCAAGGCGGCACCCGGCTGTGGCGAGGCGTACAAGCCCCATTTGAGGCGGGTGTTGCCGACGTCGATGGCGAGAAAGGTCATCAGGAAGAAGGAATGGACAACGGTGGTTGGGTGGCCAGCAGTTCGCGCACACGGGCCATGGTCTGCGAGGCCCACAGGCCCTTGAACGGCTTGAAGATACGGCCCTCGACTTCTTCGAGCAAGGCTTCCAGATCTTCGCGCGTGCGGGCGCGCCGCAACCGGAGCATGGTCAATGAGCCGGCGACCGGGGCTTCGGCCTTCACGGCACGCAGCAGGATGTCGCGCGCTTCTTCCAGCGCTTCGTCCTGTCCGCCCGATTGCCGCTCGGCCTCGATCGCGTCCATCGCCGCACCCGACACGCCCGACAACTCGTTGAGCGAGGAGTCGAGGTGCGACTCCGGCTGCAGGCTGGCGGCGGCGGGCAGGAAGCTGCTGATCACCGAGTCGGCCACGGGCACGGCTTCGGGAGCCGCCTGCGGCGCGGCCACCGCCGCGGCCGGCTCGGCCACGTCGACCTCCACGTCGACCGTCTCCAGCGGCATCGGCGCCGAATCGAGCGGCGCGGGGCGCGAGATCATGCCGAGATCGACCAACTCGTCGTAGCAGGTGTCGGGCGAGCCCGCGGCCTGGGCCAGCTGCCGTACCTCATCTTCCGGCCGGCGCCCGTCGACCAGCAACAGCACCGTGCGGTGGCGCTGGCTGAGCTTGCGCTGGCGGCTTTGCAATTCCTGGACGGCCTCGGACGTCTTGACGGGGACAAATGGCGTGGGCACGGCAACACTCCTCTGACTGCTTTTCTCTCCGGGCGCCCTCCAGCACCCGCTGTGGCCGGGATTTTGAGGCCAAACCCTTCTTTCGAGAGCGCCCGAAAACCCGCCCGAGCCCGCCTGCCCGCCCCGTGGACAGGGGTGTCGGGCCCGAGGGGGATACACTGCCAATTGACGTATACGTCAATTGGAGGCGACGTGCCCGGACCCACCCCGAACCTCAAGCCCTACCAGCACGCGACGGCGAACGGCAAACCCGCCCGCTTCGATCTGGACAAGGTTTCGCCGCAAGCCAAGCCTTACTCCAGCGGCGACAAAGCCGCCGACAAGGCCGCCGTGGAAGCGCTCGCGCAAGAGCTCGACGCGCTGCAAAACCTCTTCTTTGCCGACCGCCGCTTCAAGCTCCTGGTGGTGTTGCAAGGCACCGACACCAGCGGCAAAGACGGCACGCTGCGCGGCGTGTTCGGCCAGATGAGCGCGCTCGGCGTGCACACCGTGGCCTGGAAGGCGCCCACCGAGCCCGAGCGGGCGCGCGACTACCTCTGGCGCATCCACCAGCAGGTGCCGGCCGCGGGTGAGGTGACGATCTTCAACCGCAGCCACTACGAAGACGTGCTCGTGCCGGCGGTCAACCAATGGATCACCCCGGCGCAGGTGAAAGAGCGCTATGCCCACATCAACGCCTTCGAGCGCATGCTCACCGAGACCGGCACGGTGATCGTGAAGTTCATGCTGCACATCTCGAAAGACGAGCAGCGCAGCCGCCTGCAGGAGCGGCTCGACGACCCGACCAAGCGCTGGAAGTTCTCGGCCGGCGACCTCGAGGTGCGCAAGCAGTGGAGCGCCTACCAGCAGGCCTATGCCGACGCGATCTCGGCCACCGGCACGCCCTGGGCGCCGTGGACCATCGTGCCGGCCGACTCGAAGACCCACCGCAACCTGATGATCGCCAGCGTGATGAAGCAGGTGTTCGAGTCGCTGAAGCTGCGCTATCCCCCCGACGACCCGGCGCTCAAGAACCTCAAAGTGGTCTGACCCAGAACCACACCAGGAGACAAAGACATGACCGACCTCTCCGCCGAGCACAAGGCGCTCGCGAATTACCGCCCGACGAACAAGGTGCGCTTCGTCACCGCGGCCAGCCTCTTCGACGGGCACGATGCCGCCATCAACATCATGCGGCGCATCCTGCAGAGCATGGGCGCCGAAGTGATCCACCTCGGGCACAACCGCTCGGTCGACGAGGTGGTGACGGCGGCGCTGCAAGAGGATGTGCAAGGCATCGCGATCAGCTCCTACCAGGGCGGGCACGTCGAGTACTTCAAGTACATGGTGGACCTGCTGCGCGAGCGCGGCGGCGCGCACATCCAGGTGTTCGGTGGGGGCGGCGGCGTGATCGTGCCGAGCGAGATCGCCGAGCTGCAGGGCTACGGGGTGGCGCGCATCTACAGCCCGGAAGACGGCCAGCGCATGGGGCTGCAGGGGATGATCGGCGAGATGGTGATGCGTTGCGACCACGCGCTGTCGTCGCATGCGCCCACCTCGCTGGCTGCCATCCAGGGGCACAGCGAAGCGAACTGGCGGGCGCTGGCGCAACTCATCACGGCACTGGAGAACGGCGCGGCCGAGGCATCGATGAAGACCGCCTTGCACGACGCGGCCAAGAAGACCCGCATCCCCGTGCTCGGCATCACCGGTACCGGCGGTGCGGGCAAGTCGAGCCTCACCGACGAGCTGATCCGCCGCTTGCGGCTCGACCAGGGCGATGCGCTGCGCGTGGCGCTCATCAGCATCGACCCATCACGCCGCAAGAGCGGCGGCGCGCTGCTGGGCGACCGCATCCGCATGAACGCCATCGGCCCGTGGCACGCCCCCGTTCGCCCTGAGCCTGTCGAAGGGCCGGCGCAGGGCTCTGGGGCTTCGACAGGCTCAGCCCGAACGGAGGGAGGGCAGCGTGTCTTCATGCGCTCGCTCGCCACGCGCGACTTTGGCAGCGAGATCAGCCAGGCCCTGCCCGACGTGCTGGCCGCCTGCAAGGTGGCCGGCTTCGACCTCGTGATCGTCGAGACGTCCGGCATCGGCCAGGGCGATGCGGCCATCGTGCCGCTGGTCGACGTGCCGATGTACGTGATGACGCCCGAGTTCGGCGCCGCGAGCCAGCTGGAGAAGATCGACATGCTCGACTTCGCCGAGTTCGTGGCCATCAACAAGTTCGACCGCAAGGGTGCGGCCGATGCACTGCGCGACGTGGCCAAGCAGGTGATGCGCAACCGCGAGGCGTTTGGCCAATCACCCGATGAGATGCCGGTGTTCGGCACGATGGCGAGCCGCTTCAACGACGACGGCGTGACGGCGCTGTACCAGGCGCTGCTGCCGCGCTTGGCCGAGTTGGGGCTGAAGACAAGACAGAGCACGCTGCCCCGGGCCAACACCCGCCACAGCACGCACCAGGTGCCCATCGTGCCCGGCGCGCGTGTGCGCTACCTCGCCGAGATCAGCGACGCGGTGCGCCACTACAAGGCCGACGCACTCAAACAATCGCGCCTCGCCCGCGAGATCCAGCAGCTGCGCGAGTCCGGCCGCATGCTCACCGAAGACAACCCCGACAAGCGCAACGCCGTCAACGCCGTGCACACGCTCGCCGATCAGCGCGAGGCCAAGCTCGACCCGCACGCGAAGAAGCTGCTCGCCCAATGGCCTGATCTGCAGAAGGCCTACGCCGGCGACGAATACGTGGTGAAGATCCGCGACAAGGAGATCCGCACCGCGCTCACCACCACAACGCTCAGCGGCACCAAGGTGCGCAAGGTGGTGCTGCCGAAATACGAAGACCACGGCGAAGCGCTCAAGTGGCTGCTGCTCGACAACGTGCCGGGCAGCTTCCCCTACACCGCCGGCACCTTCGCCTTCAAGCGCGAGAACGAAGATCCGACGCGCATGTTCGCCGGTGAGGGTGATGCCTTCCGCACCAACCGGCGCTTCAAGCTGCTCTCCGAAGGCATGCCGGCGAAACGCCTGTCGACCGCCTTCGACAGCGTCACGCTCTATGGCCACGACCCGGCATTGCGGCCCGACATCTACGGCAAGGTGGGCAACTCGGGCGTGAGCATCGCCACGCTCGACGACATGAAGGTGCTCTACGGCGGTTTCGACCTCTGCAGCCCCAACACCTCGGTCTCGATGACGATCAACGGCCCGGCGCCCACGATCCTCGCGATGTTCATGAACACCGCGATCGACCAGCAGCTCGAGAAGTTCAGGTTCGACAACCACCGCGAGCCGAGCGACGACGAAGCGCAGAAGATCGTGGCCTGGGTGAAGCAGAACGTGCGCGGCACCGTGCAGGCCGACATCCTGAAGGAAGACCAGGGCCAGAACACCTGCATCTTCTCCACCGAGTTCAGCCTCAAGGTGATGGGCGACGTGGCCGAGTACTTCGTGCACCACGGCGTGCGCAACTTCTACTCGGTGAGCATCAGCGGTTATCACATCGCCGAAGCGGGTGCGAACCCGATTTCGCAGCTCGCCTTCACGCTGAGCAACGGGTTCACCTTCGTGGAGGCCTACCTCGCGCGCGGCATGCACATCGACGACTTCGCGCCCAACCTGTCGTTCTTCTTCAGCAACGGCATGGACCCGGAGTACACCGTGCTCGGCCGGGTGGCACGCCGCATCTGGGCGGTCGCCATGCGCGACAAGTACGGCGCCAACGAGCGCTCGCAAAAGCTCAAGTACCACGTGCAGACGAGTGGCCGCAGCCTGCACGCGCAGGAGATCCAGTTCAACGACATCCGCACCACGCTGCAGGCGCTGATCGCGATCTACGACAACTGCAACTCGCTGCACACCAACGCGTTCGACGAGGCCATCACCACCCCCACCGAAGACAGCGTGCGCCGCGCGATGGCCATCCAGCTCATCATCAACCGCGAGTGGGGCCTGGCGAAGAACGAGAACCCGAACCAGGGCGCGTTCGTGATCGACGAGCTGACCGATCTCGTCGAAGAAGCGGTGCTGAAGGAATTCGAGCGCATCGCCGAACGTGGCGGCGTGCTGGGCGCCATGGAGACCGGCTACCAGCGCGGCCAGATCCAGGAAGAGAGCATGCGCTACGAGATGCTCAAGCACACCGGCGAGTACCCCATCATCGGCGTCAACACCTTCCGCAACCCGCATGGCGACCCGGTGCCCACCCACATCGAGCTCGCGCGCTCGACCGAAGACGAGAAGCAGTCGCAGCTCAAGCGGCTCGCCGACTTCCACGCAACGCATGCGAGCGAGGCGCCCGCCATGCTCAAGCGCCTGCAGCAGGCGGTGATCGACAACCGCAACGTCTTCGAGGTGCTGATGGACGCGGTGCGTGTGTGTTCGCTCGGCCAGATCACGAGCGCACTCTTCGAAGTCGGCGGCCAATACCGGCGCAGCATGTGAGCCGCGCCAGGCCGCACCGCCGCGCGCGATTTCCCTAGTCGACGGTCTGGCCTCATCTCGTTACCCTCGCGCCTGAAAACGATTTCAGGAAGCCGGCACAACTGGCTTCCCTGCGAGGAGACACCCCCCATGCCCGCCATCCGTCGACGCCGCTTCGTCAGCACCACCCTGGCCGCCAGCGCCGCACTCGCCGCACCGGCCTGGCTGCGCGCGCAGCCCACGCTCAAGATCGGCCTCACGCTGCCGTTGAGCGGCGCGCCCGTGGTGCGCAACGCCATCCAGGGGGGTGGCACGGCCGACGTGGGCCTCGACTTCCTCGCCGGCTTCCAACAGGCGGTCGCAGCCGAGCGGCGCGGGCAGCCCATCGAAGTGATCGAACTCGACGACGCCTACAAGCCCGAGCAGGCCGCCGCCAACGTGGAGGCGTTGGCCCGCCAGGAGGTCGTCGCGATCAGCGGCCTCTGGTCCACCGCCCATGCGCAGGCGGCCCTGCCGGTGGCCGCGCGCCTGCGCCTGCCAGTGATCGGCATGCGCTCGAGCGCCGCCGAGCTGCGGCGTGGCGACAACCCTTGGGCCTTCCACCTCAAGGCGAGCGATGTCGACGAGCTGAACGCGGTGCTCAAGACCTTCAGCGGCATGAGCCTGCCGCGCGTGGGCGTGCTCTACGTCGACGAGCCTGGCCAGCGCGAGCTGCTCAAGCACATGCAGGCCTCGGGCGCGAGCATCGCCCGCGCCATCGCCGTCGACCCCACCAGCGCCGACAAGCTCGCCGCCGCCGCGCGCGAGGTCGTCGCCACGCCGGGCACGCAGAGCATGCTGCTGCTTCTGCCGACCGAAGCGGTGGTCGACACCATGATGGAGCTGCGGGGCCGCGGCAACGCCTACATGGCGCCGGTGTGCACGCTGTCGCAGGTGATCAGCCGCCCCTTCGCCGAGAGCCGCGAGCGTGCCCTCAACGGCCTCGGCGTGGCCAGTCCGTTCAGCAACCCGGCCTTGTCGCGCACCGAGGTGGCCAGCCGTTTCCGCGACGCGATGATCGACCGCGACCTCGACGCCCTCACCCGCTCCTTCAGCGCCTTCGAAGGCTTCGTGTACGGCAGCGTCATCACCCGCACGCTGGTCGAGATGAAAGCCAAGGCCGCGCCCACACGCCAGGCCCTCGCCGCGGCGCTGCGCGGCAAGCAGATGAACCTCGGCGGGCTGCCCATCCGCTTCGATGAACGACAGGTCGGCCACCAGTCGGTGCACCTGCTCTACAAGTACGCGGCCGAAGGCGCGCTCAAGGCCTGAGCGCCGGGCGGGCCGGCCCGGGTTCCGCAAAGGGAATGCAGCGAAAATCGCGCGCATGCCGCAGCAGACCGCCCCCCTGCCCGCCTCGTCGGCGCTCGCGACGGCGCGCCGCGCCTGGAAGCTGCTGTACCAGGACTCCACCCGCTGCATCGCGCTGGCCGACCAGGCCCTGGCCCGCGCACTCGAAGACGGCGACACGCTCGCCGAAGGCTGGGCCCGCCTCGTGCGCGGCCTGCACCTCATCTGGTACTCCACGCCGCAGACGGCCGCGCACGAACTCGGCCAGGCCGAGGCCTGCTTCGCCACCTTGAACGACCGCCCCGGCCACCTGCTCGCCGAAGTGGGCATCGCCCGCTGCCTGTGGCGCGATGCGAAGTACCAGGAGTCGCTGGCGCGCATCCTCCCGCTGCGCGCCGAAGGCCTGCAGGTGCTCAAGCGCGACGAGCTGGGCATGCTGCTCAACGTGATCGCCGGCTGCTACTCGTCGCTCGGCGAATCGGAGCAGGCCTTCGCCTACATGTACCAGGCGCTGCACGAAGCGAAGCCCACGCGCAGCAGCGGCTTCGAGGTGGTGCTGTACTGCAACCTCGCGCACGAGCTGATCCAGCTCGGCGACTTCCACCAGGCGCTCGCCTACGTCGAACAAGGCATCGCGCGCAGCCACCAGCTGCGCAACCCGCGCCTGCTGAGCGTGCTGCTCATCAACCGCATCATCTGCCTCATGGGCCTGGACCGCGCGCCCGAAGCGCTGCCCGACGTGAAGCAGCTGCTCGAGCTGCCCGCCGACGAGACCGGCCGCGGCCCGACCAACGCCCACTTCGAGACGATGGCGCTCGCGGCCCTGCGTGCCGGCGACCTGGCGCTGGGCCGCGACCTCGCGGGGCGCGCCCGCGGCAATTGCCCCGAGGTCGAGGTGCCCGACGAAGCGCTCACGCTGGTGGTGGCCGAAGCCGAGGTGTTGCGGGCCGACGGGAAACTCGCCGACGCCGTGCAGCACCTGCAGGCCGCCGGGCCCCTGCTGCACCAGGCCGACGCCGGCCTGAGCCTGCGGGTGCGCTGCCTCTACCACGCGGCCCTGGCCGACACCTGCCAGCAGCTCGGCCAGCCCGAGCCGGCGCTGGCCGCCCTGCGCGCGTGGCAACGCTGCCACGTGGCGCGCGGTCACCAGGCCTCGCGGGCGCGCTACCAGGCGGCCTCGCTGCAGACCGAGCTGCGCCGCCTGCAGCAGCACCTCGACGAGACCGAAGCGCGCCGCCGCGCCACCGAGAAAGCGCGCGCCGAGCTGGAGGCCATCAACCAGCAGCTCTCGCAGAAGATCGACGAGGTGGAAGCCCTCAAGTCGCGCCTGGAGCGGCAGGCCACGCGCGATTTCCTCACCGGCCTCTTCAACCGCCGCCACCTCAACGACGTGATGCCGCAGATGCTGGCCTTCGCGCAGCGGGAAGGCCAGCCGCTCGCCGTGGCCATCATCGACCTCGACCACTTCAAGGCGGTCAACGACCGGCATGGCCACGTGGCGGGCGACACCCTGCTGGCCGCGTTCGGCGCGCTGCTGAACGAGAACACGCGGCAGGCCGACCTCGCCTTCCGCTTCGGCGGCGAGGAGTTCTGCCTGCTGATGCCCGGCAGCTCGGCCGAGCTGGCGCAGCGCAAGGTGCTCAAGCTGCTGCAGGCCTGGCGGCGGCGCGCCTTCCATTTCGAGACGGGCTCGCTCGCGGCCAACACCTTCTCCGCCGGCGTGGCCGACTCGCTGGCCGATGCCCTGAGCGGCGGCGAGTCGGTCGAGCGCCTGCTCAAGGTCGCCGACGACCGCCTGCTCGACGCCAAGCGCCGCGGGCGCAACCAGGTGATGTGGGTTGCGGCAGACGCGGCGGAGAGCGGCGCGCGCCTCGGTTGAGCCACCCCTCGGGCCTACCCCCACAGGCCCGCGCACGATCGCCTTATTGCGATCGCTTACACAGTTTTTTAGGACATATGTCTTATTTCTCCATCACTCGAGGCTGGAACTGGCGTTTTCCCTCACCGTTTCGTCATTTCTTTGGCTCACATTTGCACGAGCGTGCATTTACCTGACGCGTGAACACCAAGGAGAGAACAAGCCATGATGAAACGAAGAGATCTGCTGGCCACAGGGGTGGCCGGTGGTACAGCGCTTGCGCTGGGAGGGGGCGCGGTCCTGAACCCTGCCCAGGCGCAGGTCATTCCGCCTGTTTCGGCGCTCGATGCAGCGTCGCTCGCCATCGTGCGTGTCTGGGTGCCGGTGATCCTCGGCAACAGCGCGCTGCCGACCGATCCGACCGCCCGCACCGCCGCGATCACCCTCTGCGCCCAGCGCGCCGGCGAGATCGTCAGCAACTACCCCCCGCTCAACCAGGCCGGCATCGTCGGCCTGTTCAACACCTTGAAGGGCGGCCCGCAGATCTTCAACGCGGCCTTCCCTGCCACCTGGGAAGCCATGCCCGCCACGCTGCTGGCCGCTCTGCTGGACGGCCTGCGCGTGAGCCAGGTCGCGAGCCAGCGTTCGATCTTCAGCGCGTTGATGGGCCTGATCCCCAACGCGTTCTATTCGAACCCCACCAACTGGCCTGCCATCGGTTACGCCGGCCCCCCGAAATTCAACTGAGAGGCACGCCAACATGCCCATTCCTCAAGTCATTCCCATCCCGACCAAGAAACCCACCGACCCGTGGGTCGTCGGCAAGCGCGCCGGCTGGAAGGTCATCGACGCCTCCACCCTGACCGCTGACCGCACCGTCACCTTCGACGTGGCCATCATCGGCACCGGCGCGGGCGGTGGCCTCACCGCCGAAATGCTCGCAGCGAGCGGCCTCAAGGTCGTGCTGATCGAAGAAGGCCCGCTGAAGTCGTCGAGCGACTTCAACATGAAGGAGTCGGAAGCCTATCCGGCGATGTACCAGGAGAACCTGGCACGCCGCACCATCGATGGCGGCGTCGGCATCCTGCAAGGCCGCACCGTCGGCGGCGGCACCACCGTCAACTGGGCGACCAGCTTCCGCACGGCGCCGCAGGTGCTCGAGCACTGGCAGCGTGTCTACGGCCTGACCGACTACACCAAGGCCAAGATGGACCCGTGGTTCGCCGCGGTCGAGAAGCGCCTGGGCATCAAGCCCTGGACCGGCCAGATCAACGCCAACAACAGCATCCTGTCGACCGGCCTGTCGCGCCTCGGCCTCTCGTGGGGCATCATTTCGCCCAACGTGCGGGGCTGCGCCGCGCTCGGCTACTGCGGCCTGGGTTGCCCGATCAACGCCAAGCAGTCGATGCTCGTGACCTCGCTGCCGGTCGCGATGGCACTGGGTGCGACGATGTACACCCGCCTGCGTGCCCAGAACTACACCTTCAACACCGCCAAGACGGCCATCACCGGCATCGTCTGCGACGCGCTCGACCCGTCGGGCCTGAAGCCGAGCGGCCGTAAGGTCACGATCAAGGCGCGCCACTACGTTCAGGCGACCAGCGCCATCAACGGCCCCGCGCTGCTGATGCGTTCGGGCGCGCCCGATCCGCACGGCACGCTGGGCAAGCGCACCTTCCTGCACCCGAGCGCTTCGGTGGGTGGCTTCTACAACAACGACATCGCAGCCCATTCCGGCCTGCCGCAGTCGATCTACTCCGACCACTACCTCGACAACGTGCCGCTCACCGGCACGCCGGGCTACAAGTTGGAAGTGGCGCCGCTGCACCCGGTGCTGGTGGCCGGTGGCCCGACCTACTTCGGCGAGCAGCACGCCTCGCTCATGAAGAACTTCAACAAGTACGGCGTCACGATCTCCTTCGTGCGCGACGGCTTCATGAGCGACAGCGTGGGCGGCACCGTGGTCCTGCGCGCCGATGGCTCGCCGGGCCTCGACTACCCGCTCAGCACCTCGGTGCTCGAGTCGATCCGTCAGTCGATCAAGTCGCAGGGTGCGGTGCACTTCGCGGCCGGCGCACAGCGCGTCTTCATCGGCCACATCGATGCCGCCACGGCGGGCTACACCGACAACGCCTCGTTCCAGGCCGCGGCGGATGCGCTGCCGATGGTCAGCGGCCGCGTGCGCCTGAACTCGGCGCACCAGATGGGCGGCTGCGGCATGTCGGCCGACCCGACCAAGGGCGTGGTCAACCCGAACGGGCGTCACCACCAGATCACCAATCTGTCGGTGCACGACGCGTCGGTGTTCCCCACCAGCCTGGGCCTCAACCCGCAAGAGACCATCTGGGGCATCACGGCGCGCAACACCGCCAAGCTGGCGCTGGACATCTATGGCATCCGCAACTGCGCGATGACCAGTCCGGCAGACTGATCCGTTCTTCGGTTCGTCCAGCTCGAAGCCCGGGGCCTGCCCCGGGCTTTTTTTCGTCTCACGGCGGCGCGGGCCACGGCAACGAGCCGTTGAGCACCGGCTCGGCACGCAACCGCTCGGCGGCGTAATCGACGAAAGCACGCACCTTCGCCGCGGCCCGGCGGCCTTCCACATAGACCAGTTGCACGGGGATCGGCGGCGGCTCGTGGTCGGCCATCACGATGTGCAGGCGGCCGGCCAGCACGTGCTCGGCCACCTGGTACGACAGCGCCCGCGCCAGGCCCTGGCTGGCGAGCGCGCCGCCGATCGACGCGTCGCCTGCGTTCGTCACGTGGCGCAGCTGCGGGTGCGCCACCTCGCCCTCGCCGCGCGAACGGCCCGGTGGATGGAAGACCCACGGCGCGGCCACCGAGCCATGCTGCGAAAAGCCGATGCCGCGGTGCTGCGACACGTCTTGCGGCGTGCGGGGCACGCCGTGCTCGGCGAGGTACTGCGGCGAGGCCACCACCACCCGCCGCACCTCGCCGACCCGCACCGCGACCAGGCCCGAATCGGGCAGGTGGGCGATGCGCAGTGCCACGTCGAGGCCTTCGTCGAGCAGGTGCACGATCTGGTCGGTGTAGACGCTGCGGGCATTCACACCGGGGTGCAGGCCGAGGAAGTCCTGCAGCACGGGCGCCACGTGCAGCCGCCCGAAGATCACCGGCGCGGTGATCGACAAGAGCCCCTGCGGCACGCTGTGGGCACCACTCGCCGACGACTCCGCCTCGTCGACCTCGGCCAGGATGCGCCGGCAATCGGCATGGAAGCGCGCTCCCGCCTCGGTGAGCGCCACCTGGCGGGTGCTGCGGCGCAGGAGCTGCGTGCCGATGCGCGCCTCGAGCGCCGCCACCGCGCGCGTGACGGCCGGGGCCGAGAGCCCGAGCTGGCGCGCGGCGGGCGCGAAGCCCTTCGCATCGGCCACCGCCACGAAGATGCGCATGCCTTCGAGCTTGTCCATCGATTCCTTTCGCTGCGCGGAATTATCAAATGCACGGCGCGGTGATTCCGCCGCGGCGGCGATGTGAGCACCATGCCGGGCATCCCACCACGAGGACTCCCATGACCCCGATCCGCCTCTACCAGCATCCGCTCTCCGGCCACGCGCACCGCGTGAAGCTCTTTCTCTCGCTGCTCAAGCTGCCGTTCGAAGAGACGCTGGTCGACCTGACGACGGGCGCCCAGAAGCGCCCCGAGTTCCTCGCGCTCAACCTCTTCGGCCAGGTGCCGGTGATCCAGGACGGCGACGTCACGCTCGCCGACAGCAACGCCATCCTCACCTACCTCGCCCTGCGCTACGACGACAGCGGCCAGTGGCTACCGCGCGACCCGGTCGGCGCGGCACGCGTGCAGCGCTGGCTGTCGGTCGCTGCCGGGCCGCTGGTCAACGGGCCCGGCAACGCGCGCGTCAACGTGCTCTTCGGCCGGCCGCGAGACGAGCGCTGTGGCGAGATCGCGGCGCAGCTCTTCCAACGCATGGACGCGCACCTGGCCACCTCACCCTTCCTCGCCGCTGCGCACCCCACCATCGCCGACCTCGCGCTCTACAGCTACACCTCGCACGCGCCCGAGGGCGGCGTGTCGCTCGAGCCGTATCCGAACCTGCGGGCGTGGCTGGCACGCATCGAGGCACTGCCGGGCTACGTCTCGATGGTGCGCCAGAAGGCGCTCGCCTGAGGCCCGCCATGCGTCACGCAGGCGAAGCCGCGGTCCAGCGACGTCTCGGCGTCGACGAACGCATGGGCGAGGTGATGGGCGAAGTGGTGCGCACCTGGATGCCCGAGCAGCACCGCGAGCTCTTCGGCAAGCTGCCCACGCTCTTCGTCGGCAGCCTCGACGCCCAGGGGCGGCCCTGGGCCTCGGTGCTGCACGGCGAGCCCGGCTTCATCACCGCACCCGACGAGCGCCACCTGCGCATCGCCGCGAAGCCGTCGCCAGACGACCCCTGGCAACCCGCGCTCGACACGCCTCTCGGCCTGCTCGGCCTGGAGCCGCACACGCGCCGCCGCAACCGCATGAACGGCAGCGTGGTCGCGCTCGATGGCGACGGCTTCACCGTGGAGGTCGACCAGAGCTTCGGCAACTGCCCCAAGTACATCCAGGCCCGCACACCGCGCACGGTCGATCGCGCACCGGCCGCAGCGCGCGCCGAAGGCCCGCGGCTCGGCGACGACGCGCTCGAACTCGTGCGCCATGCCGACACGCTCTTCATCGCCACCGCCTCGCGCACGCCACGCGCGCACGCTGGCGCAGAGGGCGTGGACGTGTCGCACCGCGGCGGCCCGCCCGGCTTCGTGCACATCGAAACCCACGGCGGCACGCACGACGGCCACACCGTGCTCACCATCCCCGACTACGCCGGCAACCGTTTCTTCAACACGCTCGGCAACCTCGTGGTGAACCCACGCGCCGGCCTGCTCTTCATCGACTACCACGCCGGCCACCTGCTGCAGCTCACCGGCGACGCGCAAGCGCTGTGGGACGGCGAGCTGCGCGCCATCCGCATCACCGTGCAACACGGCTGGTGGCGTGCGCAGGCGCTGCCGCTGCGCTGGTCGCCGCCCGAGCCCGCCCCGCAATTCGCCGCGCAGGGTTGACACCGAAGCGACTGACTTCGCACGCCGCACTCGCTAGTCTCCCGGGCTTCATTCCACAGCCCAGGAGACAGCGCATGAACACCACCCAACTCTTCTCGCTGAAGGGCCGCACCGCCCTCATCACCGGCGGCTCGCGCGGCATCGGCCGCATGATCGCGGAAGGTTTCCTGTCGCAAGGCGCGAAGGTCTACATCTCGGCGCGCAAGGCCGACCAGTGCGACGCCACCGCGAAAGAGCTCTCGGCCCTCGGCACCTGCGTCTCGCTGCCGGCCGACGTGTCGAGCATGGCCGGCATCCAAGGCGTGGTCGCCGCCTACGGCCAGCACGAGAGCCAGCTCGACATCCTCGTCAACAACGCCGGTGCCGCCTGGGGCGCCGATTTCGACGAGTTCCCCGAGAGCGGCTGGGACAAAGTCGTCAACCTCAACATGAAGTCGCCCTTCTTCCTGACGCAGGCGCTGAAGCCGCTGCTCGCCAAGGGCGCGACGGCCGGCAAGCCTTCGAAGGTGATCAACGTGGCCTCGATCGACGGCATCGCCGTCAACCCGCTGGAGACGTATTCGTATGCCGCCAGCAAGGCCGGCCTGATTCACCTCACCAAGCGCATGGCCACGCACTTGATCCAGCATCACATCGTGACGACGGCCATCGCCCCGGGCGCGTTTGCGTCGGAAATGAACCGCGCCGCGCGCGACCATGAAGAAGCGGTGGCCGCACGCATTCCGGCCCGCCGCATCGGCAGCGACGAAGACATGGCGGGTGCCGCGATCTTCTTGGCTTCGCGTGCCGGCGACTACGTGCTGGGCCACACCTTGGTCGTCGACGGCGGCGTCATCCTCGGGCGCTGATCCGAGGGGCAGAACGGGGCCCGATCTCTGTCTCGGTATGGCGTAGTTCCCCGGTGAGAACCCTGGCTTGCAGAAAAACAAGTATGTTCGTAGGCTAGGGTCACACTCACTACAAAAGGAGACCCTGGATGAACTTCGCCCCCACCCCGAAGATGCTCGAATGGCAAGAGCGGCTCATGAAATTCGTGACCGAGAACGTCGTTCCGGCCGAGCCGCTCTTCCGCAAGGAGATGGAAGCCAACCGCGCGAAGGGCAACCAGTGGAACCCCACGCACGAGGTGATGGATGGGCTGAAGGCGAAGGCCAAGGCCGCTGGCCTGTGGAACATGTTCCTGCCCGCCTCGCAGCACGGCGCCGGCCTCACCAACCTCGAGTACGCGCCGCTGTGCGAGATCATGGGCCGCTACCCGCTCACGAGCGAGGCCATGAACTGCTCGGCGCCCGACACCGGCAACATGGAGCTGCTCGAGCGTTACGGCACGCCTGAGCACAAGGAGAAGTGGTTGAAGCCGCTGCTGGCGGGCGAGATCCGCTCCGGCTTCGCGATGACCGAGCCCGATGTGCCGTCGTCTGATGCCACGCAGATCCAGTCGCGCATCGTGCGCGACGGCGACCACTACGTGATCAACGGCCGCAAGTGGTGGACCTCCGGCGCGCCCGACCCGCGCTGCAAGGTGCTGATCTTCATGGGCAAGACCGGCACGGTCGACGACCCGAGCCCGCACAAGCAGCAGTCGATGATCATCGTGCCGATGGACACGCCGGGCGTGAAGGTCGAGCGCTGGCTGTCGGTCTACGGCTATGACCACGCGCCGCACGGCCACGCCGAGATCAGCTTCACCAACGTGCGTGTGCCGGCCGACCACCTGCTGCTCGGCGAAGGCCGCGGCTTCGAGATCGCGCAAGGCCGCCTCGGCCCGGGCCGCATCCACCACTGCATGCGCTTGATCGGCGGCGCCGAGCGTGCGCTCGAACTCATGTGCAAGCGTGCATTGGTGCGCAAACCTTTCGGGAAGCTGCTGTCGGACCAGGGTGTGTGGCGCGAGCGCATTGCACACTCACGCATCCTCATCGACCAGGCCCGCCTGCTCACGATGAACGCCGCGTTCGCGATGGACACCAAGGGCAACAAGGGCGCCCGCAACGAGATCGCGATGATCAAGGTCGTGGCCCCGCAGATGGCCTGCCAGGTCATCGACTGGGCGATCCAGATCCACGGTGGCGCCGGTGTCTCGCAAGACACGCCACTCGCCGCGGCGTACACCAGTGCACGCACCATCCGCTTTGCCGACGGGCCCGACGAAGTGCACCTCAACGCCATCGGCAAGTCGGAACTTGCCAAGTACATGGCACCCAAAGTAAAAGCCTGATCCACTAGCCTGAACCGAGGCGCTGCAACATGTCTGACCGTCACTTCGCTTTCTGGCCCGAGCACGCGCCTCGCCATCTCTACGTCCCCGAGACCAACCTCTACTTCAACGTGGAAGTCTCGGCGGCGCGCTTTCCGAAGAAGCCCTTCTTCATCTTCTACGACACGCCCTTCACCTTCTCGCAGTTCAAGCAGGAAACGGAAACACTCGCGGCCTATCTGGAGCAAGTGTGCGGCGTGAAGAAGGGCGACCGCGTGCTGCTCTACACCCAGAACAGCCCGCAGTTCATGATCGGCTACTACGCCATCCTGCGCGCCAACGCGGTGGTGGTGCCGGTCAACCCGATGAACCTCACGGGTGAACTCAAGCACTACGTGAGCGATGCCGACGCCAAGGTCGCGATCACCACGCAGGAGCTCTTCCCGCGCCTCAAGCCGCTGCTGCAGCCGGGGGGCGACGAACACACGCTCGAGCACGTGATCGTCGGCACCTACAGCGACTACCTGCGCGAGAAGACCACGCTCGCCGTGCCCGACTTCGTGGCCGCACCGCGCGCGCCCATCGCCGACAAGGGTGTCACGCCGTGGGCCGATGCGATCGCCCGGGGCCTGAAGCCCGGCCCGCTCACCGCCGGCCCCGATGATCTCTGCGTGATGCCCTACACCTCGGGCACCACCGGCCACCCCAAGGGCTGCATGCACACGCACCGCACCGCCATGTACAACACGGTGTCGGGCGGCGTGTGGGGCCAGAGCAACCAGGGCACGGTGTCGATGGCGGTGCTGCCGCTCTTCCACGTGACCGGCATGCAGGGCAACATGAATGCGGTGATCTACGGTGGCTCCACCGTCGTGCTGCTGCCGCGCTGGGACCGCGATGCCGCGGCCGAGTGCATCCAGCGCTACCGCGTCACCGGCCTCGGCCTCATCACCGCCATGGTGGTCGACTTCGTCTCCAACCCCAAGCTCGACCAGTACGACCTTTCCAGCCTGCGCCGCATCGGCGGCGGCGGTGCCGCCATGCCCAAGGCCGTGGCCGACATCCTGGAAAACAAACTCGGCCTGAAATACGGCGAGGGCTACGGCATGTCGGAAACGCTCGCCGCCACCCACCTGAACCCGCCCGACCGCTCGAAGAAACAGTGCCTGGGCATCCCCGCCTTCGACGTCGACGCGCGGGTGGTCGACCCCAGCACGCTCCAGGAGCTGCCCCCGGGCGAGACGGGCGAGATCATCGTCAGCGGCCCACAGGTGATGCTCGGCTACTGGAAGAACCCAGACGCCACCCGCGATGCCTTCGTCGAGCTCGACGGCAAGCGCTTCCTGCGCACCGGCGACCTCGGGCAGACCGACGACGAGGGCTACTTCTTCTTCGTCGACCGCCTGAAGCGCATGATCAATGCGAGCGGCTTCAAGGTCTGGCCGGCCGAAGTGGAGGCCCTGCTGTACCAGCACCCGGCGATTCAAGAGGCCTGCATCATCGCGGCGAAAGACGCGAAGCGCGGCGAGACGGTCAAGGCCTTCATCGTGCTCAAGCCGAGCCACAAGGGCCAGGTCACCGAGGACGAGATCGTGAAGTGGGGCCACGACAACATGGCGGCCTACAAGAGCCCGCGCATCGTGGAGTTCGTCGACGCGCTGCCCAAGTCGGGCACGGGCAAGGTGCAGTGGCGCGAGCTGCAGGAGCGCGAGAACGCCAAGACGGCGGCCTGAGCACGCGACGACCCCGCGGGCCGGCTATGCTCCGGCCCCCATGACCCGCTTCGACCCCAAGGCGATCATCATCGCCATGCTGCTCTCGCTTGCCCTCGATGTGGTGGGCGGCGTGGCACTCGTCGTGAGCTTCGGCCTGCAGGTCACCGCGCAGATGACACCCGAAGAGACGCAGGCCGCCATCGAGGCCATCACGCGCACCGACGGCTTCATCTTCGCCTCGCTGCTCTGGGGCACCGCCACCACCGTCTTCGGCGGTTTCGTCGCGGCGCGGGTGGCGCGCAGCCACCCCTACTTCAACGCGCTGGCGGTCGGCGTGCTGGGCATCCTGCTCGGGCTCCTGATGGGTGGCCAGGCGCCGTTCTGGTTCGACGCCCTCGCCTTCCTGGTGAGCGTGCCGGCGGCGGTGGCGGGTGGGCACATCGCGCTGCGCCGGCCGCTGCGCTGACACGCAACCAATGAAACACAGCGCCCCCGGCGCTGAAACACACGGGTGACAGTGGCCGGCGACAGTGGCGACACACCATCGCCAGCGAGCTGCACCATGAGCGACCTCTTCCTGCCCCGCGAGCTGTTCCAGGATTCCGCCTCCGGCCCTCGCCCTGCCACGACCGCCACGGCCGCCAAGCCGGCCACGCCCGCCGCAGCCCCGCGGCGCGGCGCCGTGCAGTTCACCAGCGGTGCCGAGGTCGCTGCCGACCTGATGCAGGCGATGAACACCGAGCCCGAGCCGCGCTTCGTCGAGCGCCGCCGCAAGCCGCGCACGGGCAAGCCGTTCAACGTCACGCGCTGAGCCGACAGGCTGCGCCTGACGCGGCACCGCCACACGCGGCATCCAGGCCGCGTCGCCCCGGATGCGCTGTCACGCATCCCCCGGCACACTCGGGCTCCCACCACTGGAGCCCGCATGGCCTTCTTCCCCCAAGATGCCCTCAACGACGGCGTGCGCAAGCGCGAGGTCTTCGGCTGGGCGATGTACGACTTCGCCAACTCGGGCTACACCACCGTCGTGTTGACGGCCGTCTTCAACGCCTACTTCGTCGGCGTGGTGGCCAACGGCGCCCCCTGGGGCACGCTCGCGTGGACGCTGGCACTCGCCGCGTCGAGCGTGATCGTGATGCTGGTGATGCCGGCGCTGGGCGCCTACGCCGACCTGCGTGCCAACAAGAAGAAGCTGCTGGCCGTGACCACCGTGTTGTGCGTGGCCTCGACCACGATGCTCGCGTTCTCCGACCGCGGCGACGTGGCCTGGGCGGTGGCGGCGGTGGTGCTGTCGAACACCTTCTTCTCTTTTGGTGAAGCGCTCACCGCCGCCTTCCTGCCCGAACTCGCGCGCCGCGAGGCGATGGGCCGGGTGTCAGGCTGGGGCTGGAGCTTCGGCTACTTCGGCGGCATGTTGTCGCTTGGCCTGAGCCTCGCCTACGTGCTCGCGGCGCAGGCACGCGGCGAGCCGGCCACCTCGTTCGTGCCGGTCACCATGCTCATCACCGCCGGCGTCTACGGCGTGGCCTCGGTCGCCACCTTCGCCTTGCTGCGCGAGCGCGCCGTGCCGCAGCCGCAGGTCGCGCACACGGCGGGCATCACCGCCTCGCTGCAGCGCCTGGCGGCCACCTTCCGGCGTGCCCGCCTGTACCGCGACTTCTCGTGGCTGCTCACCTGCGCCGTGTGCTACCAGGCCGGCATCGCGGTGGTGATCGCGCTGGCCGCGGTGTATGCCGAGCAGGTGCTGGGCTTCAAGCAGGCGCAGACCATGATGCTGGTCTTCCTCGTCAACATCGCCGCCGCCCTCGGCGCCTTCGGCTTCGGCTACTGGCAAGACCGCATCGGCCACAAGCGCGCGCTCGCCGTCACGCTGGTGGGCTGGGTGGTGATGACGGTGCTGGCCATCGTGGCCACCACGCCGGGGCCGTTCTGGGTGGCCGCGGTGATCGCCGGGCTGTGCATGGGCTCCAGCCAGTCGGCCGGCCGCGCCATCGCCGGCCTCTTCGCCCCCGAGGCGCAGCGCGCCGAGTTCTACGGGCTGTGGACCTTCGCGGTGCGCCTGGCCGCCATCCTCGGCCCGGTGACCTACGGCCTCGTGACCGTGGCCACCGCCGGCAACCACCGGCTGGCCATCCTGTCGACGGCGCTCTTCTTCATCGGCGGCCTGTTGCTGCTGCTGCCGGTCAACGTGGAGCGCGGCGCGGCCGCCGCACGCGAAGCTTCATGAGCGCGCCGCTTCTGCACGGCAAGCGCATCCTCGTCACCCACGCCGACGGGTTCATGGGGCCGACGCTGTGCGAGGTGTTCCGCGCGCACGGTGCCACGGTGATCGAAAGCGTCGACCCGATGCGCGACCCGCAGGCGCCGGCCGCCGTGGTGGCCTCGGCCGGCGAGCTCGACGTGCTGCTCGTCAACCTGGCCCACCCCGCACCCAGCACCGCCGCCAAGGATGTGGGCGACGACGAGTGGCGCGACACCTTCGCCGCACTCGTCGACCCGCTGCCGCGCCTGGTGCGCGCGGTGCTGCCGCAGATGATCGCGCGGCGCTCCGGCAAGGTGCTGGTGATGGGCAGCTCGTCGGCCCTGCGCGGGATGAAGCGCACGTCGACCTACAGCGCCGCACGCGGCGCGCAGCTCGCCTACGTGCAGGCGGTGGGCGTGGAAGTGGCGCCGCACAACGTGCAGGTCAACGCCATCGCGCAAAACTTCGTCGAGAACCCGACCTACTTTCCACCCGAGGTGCAGGCCGACCCGCGCTTCCAGGAGCGCCTGAAGCGCGAAGTGCCGCTCGGCCGGCTGGTCAGCGCCCGCGAAGACGCCGAGTTCGCCGCCTACCTGTGCAGCGACGCCGCCAACTGCTTCGTGGGGCAGGTGTTCCCGGTGTGCGGGGGCTGGGTTCAGCGCTGAACCAGGGCCCAGGCGCCGGCGGTGTCGCGGGCCACGCCGTCGCTGCGCAGCTTGTCGAGGTGCGCCAGCAGCGAGCGCGCCGCCACCGGCAGCATGCGGGGGTCGACGTCGTCATACGCGTGCGGCAGCAGCTGCTCCAGCGTGGCCGGCCCGTGCGCGCGCAAGGCCGTCACGACCTTCGCTTCGCGCTTGAGCCGGTGCTCGATCACGCCCTGCACCGCCTTGTGCGGCTGCGCCATCAGGAAGCCATGCCCCGGGGCGAGCCACTCGATGTCTTCGTCGAGCAGCGCGCGCAAGGTGTGCAGGTACTCGGCCATGTCGCCATCGGGCGGGTTGATGACGACGGTGCTGGCTTGCATGAGGTGGTCGCCGGTGAAGAGGGTCTTCTCTTCTTCGAGCAGGTAGCACAGGTGGTTGGACGCATGGCCCGGCGTGTGCAGCACGCGCAGCGTCACACCGGGCGCGATGGCCAGGCGCTCGCCGTGTTCGAGCACACGGTCGGGAGCGAACGTACCGTCTTGCTTGTGCGGGTGCAGCGCCACGCGCCCCATCACCGGCGCGTGGGTGTGCTGCTTCAGCGGCACGGCCGCGGGCGAGTGGTCGTGGTGCGTGTGCGTGGCAAGGATGAAGCGGATGGGCCCCGGCGCCGCGCGCAGCACCGCTTCCACATGCTCGGGCAGGTCGGGGCCGGGGTCGACCACGGCCCATTCGTTGCTCGCCCCGCCGCCCACCAGGTAGGTGTTGGTGCCGGGCCCGGTCATCACGCTGGGGTTGGGCGCGGTCACGCGGATCACATGCGGCGAGAGCTTCACCGCGCGCCCCGGCACGATCTCGTAAGACGCGGTGCCGTGGCCCAGCGGGTCGATGCGGCCCATCTCGGCCCACGCGTATTCGTGCGGCATCACCGGGCGCAGGCCCTGGCTGCCGGCGCCGATGCGCGGGTTGATGAGGCTCACGGTGCGCGGGCCACGCGCATAGGCCATCAGCGCCTCGGTGGTGTCGAACGCGCCGAGCGCGGTGAGCGTGGCGCGGGTCGGCCCCATGAGCTTGAGCGAATCGCTGCGGGCGAGCGCATCGGCCGGGCGCAGCCAGTGCATGCCGACCATCTCGCTGCCGTCGTGCAAGGCGGTCTGGCCGGCCGGCGCCACGGCGACGAAGAAGCGGGTGTCGTAGCGCTTGGCGCGGCCAAGGGGCGTGAGCCAGTGGCTGAAGTACGCGAGCTCGTCGACCGCCAGCCGGAGGCCTTCAGCCGCGCAGAACTCGCCCAGCGTGCGCTCGCCTCGGTTGAGCGGGTCGCGCCAGTCGAACAGATGCTGCACGTCGCCCACAGGCTCGCCACCTCGCCGCGCGAAGAGCAGGCCGCACTCTTCGAAGCACTCGCGGATGGCGGTGATGGCGTAGTCGAGCCCGCCTTCGGGCAACGCGAGCTGCGCGCTCAGGGCTGCGTCGTCGGGGCCGTCGCAGAGGCTGCGCCACTGCGCATCGGTCTTGTCGACCGTGCCGCCCGGGAAGACCCACGCGCCGCTGTTGTGGTCGCCCCGTTCGGCGCGGCACAGGAGCAGCACTTCGAGGCCGCCGAGGGTGTCGCGCACCACCACCAGCGTGGCGGCGGCCCGCGGCGGTTTGCCGGCGGAACTGTGGTCGAGGGGGGCGACGTCGGGTGAGGTCATGTCAGCACTGTGAGCCTGGCGGAGCGCGCTGCACAGTCTCGCATTCCCGCGCCATTCCGAGGCGTCGCCAAGGTGGCTGCGCGGGGTGGGCCCGTGTGCGCAGAATGAGGGCCCCGAGCAGCCGCCGACCGCCATGTCCATCATCCTCGTTCGCCACGGCGAAACGCCGCTCAACGTGGCCCGCACCCTGCAGCCGGCCGACACCCCGCTGAGCGACACCGGCCTCAAGCAGGCTGAGGCCGTGGCCCGGCGCCTGGCCGACCTGAAGATCGCCGCCATCCTGACGAGCGACCTGCCGCGCGCGCTGCAGACGGCACAGGCCATCGCCGCCGCCACCGGCGCGCCCCTCACGCCCACGCCGCTGCTGCACGAGCGCAACTTCGGCACGCTGCGCGGCCAGCCCTACGACAGCCTGCCCTACAACCCGCTCACCATGACCGAAGCGCCGCCCGGCGGTGAATCGGTGGCCGAGTTCCAGCAACGCGTGGCGCAAGCCTTCGCGCAGATGGTCGAGATGCGCGGCCGCGTCGACGGCCACCTCGCCGTCGTCACCCACGGCCTCGTGATCCGCGCGCTGCTCGCGCAGCACCTGCAGCTCGGTGCCGATGCGCTGCCGCTGCGCGTCGGCAACACCTCCGTCACCATCTGCGGTGCCACGCCGCCGCACACGCTGGAGCTGGTCGACTGCACGCGCCACCTCGACGCGCAGATCGCTCACGACACGAAGAGCCTCTCGGGCGGCTGAGCCGCTCGCCTCAGCTCAGGGCCCGGCCCGCGCCCGCGGCGCGACCAGCACCACGTCGCTCTCGGCCTCGGCCACGCAGGGCAGCACCCAGCCTTGCTGCTTCTCCTCGGCGCTGAGGCCCGGCCAGTGAATGGTGTGGCGCACACGCCCCTGGTCGACCCGGCAGCGGCACTCGCGGCAGGTGCCGTTGCGGCATGAACTCGGCAGCAGCACGCCCTGCCGGCGCGCCGCCACCAGCAGCGTCTCGCCGGGCCCGGCGTCGAAATGCAGGCCGGTGCCCAAGATCGTCACGCGAAACGCCACGACACCCCCGAACGTGCGAGCCCGCAGGCCCGGAGCGCTCCCCATAATGGCCGCAGCCCTGAGGTTTGCCCATGTCCCCACGCCCACACGCTGCCCACACGCCACTTCTTCGTCACCTCGCCATCATGGCACTGAGCCTGGCCGCCGCGCTGCTGCCGGCCACCGCTTCTGCGCAATCGGCCACCACGGCCAAGGCCTCGGCCCGCAGCGGTGCGGGCTACAAGATCGAGCGCACACCGGCCTGGGTGAAGCCGATCAAACCTTCCGCCGCAACGGCCGCGCCGACCAGCACCTCGCCCGGCTATCGCATCACGCTGATGGACTACCAGACGCAGCTCGCCCCCGACGGCGGCGAGCATGCCTACACCCACACCCGCCTCGCCATCAGCGACTCGGCCGGCGTGCAGGCGGTGTCGAAGGTCGAGGTCTACTTCAACCCGGCCTTCCAGACCGTCTCGCTGCACGAGGCGGCAGTGCTGCGCAACGGCGCGCGGCTCGACCGCCTGAAAGACGCCCGCATCGAGCTGCTGCGGCGCGAAGAGGGCCTCGAGCGCATGACGCTCACCGGCGTGCAAACCCTCCTGGTGCTGCTCAACGACGTGCGCGTGGGCGATGCCGTCGAGGTGGCCTACACCGTGCACGGCACCAACCCGATCTACAAGGGCCACTACGCCGACACCTTCCAGCTCGGCCACCCGGCCGCCGTCGACGAGCTGCAGATCCGCCTCGAAGCCCCGGCCAGCCGCACGCTGCACACGCGCGGCATCCGCAGCGACGCCACCGTCGAGCGCAGCACGCAGGGCGGGCGCCAGGTGCTCACGCTCACCCGCCGCAACATCCCGGCCGTCATCGCCGAAGAACACACACCGCCGTGGTTCAAGGTCTACCCCGCGCTGCACGTGAGCGACTACGCCGACTGGCAACAGGTCGCCGCCTGGGCCGAAGACCTCTTCGCCACCCCGGGCGATCTCGGGCCTGATCTGCAGGGCCGCATCGACGCCTGGCGCGCCAAGGGCCTGCCGCGCGAGCGCCTCGCCTCCGAGGTGATCGAGTTCGTGCAAGACGAAGTGCGCTACTTCAGCGTGAGCCTGGGCGAAAGCTCTCACCGCCCCAAGCCGCCTGCGCGCACGCTGGCCGAGCGCCTGGGCGACTGCAAGGACAAGACCGCGCTGCTCAACACCATCCTGCAGCGCCTGGGCTTCGAGGCCAAGCCGGTGCTGATCTCGGTGCGACGCAACCGCGGCGTGGCCGACTACCTGCCCTCGCACGACCAGTTCGACCACGTCATCACCCAGCTCACGCTCGACGGCACCGTCTACTGGATCGACCCGACGATGCAGAAGCAGGGCCGGCAACTGCAGACGCGTGGCGTGGCGTCTTACGGCATGGGGCTGGTGGTGAGCCCCGGCACCACCGGGCTCGTGAAGGTGGGCCCGGGCCCGGCGCAGGCCTACACCCTCGAATGGGATTCGGTGTGGGACGCCTCCGACCTCAAGCGCACCCCCACCTTCACCACCACCCTGCGCGCCCGCGGGCTTGCGGCCGAAGGCTGGCGTGCCGGCGTGGAAGCGGGCGGCGCCGAGCGGCTGGCCGGTGCCATCGCCGGCGCTTATGCGCGCATGCTGCCGGGCCTGAAAGCGGTGGGCTCGCCCACCGTGCGCGACAACCGCGACACCAACACCTTCCAGCTGGAGCTGAAGTACGAGGCCCCGGGCCTGGGCCAGTACGACCGCGGTGCGCTCGCCGTCGAGCTGCCGGCGCTCGAGCTGCTCGACAGCCTGGTCGGCCCGCGCGAGCTGCGGCGCGAGATGCCCTTCCTCGTCGACCAGCCGGTGCAGGTGCGCCAGCGCCTGCGCGCGATCGCACCGCAGCGTTTCACCGCCTCCCCGCCGCCGCCCGCCGACGTGACCGACAAGCACTTCCGCGTGGCCAGCCGCTACGAAGTCAACGGCAACAGCTTCGACTACCTGCTCACCTACGAGCGCCGCAGCGACGAGGTGCAGCCGGCCGACCTGAACGGCTTCCGAGAGAAGCTGCAGACGGCGCGCCGGCTCGGCGGCGTGAGCGTGCGCCTGCCGCTCTTGAGCATGGAGCCGCTGCGCGCGCAGTTCGACGACATCGACCGCCGCGTGACCAAGAAGCTCGGCCGCCAGACCGACACCCTGCGCGAGCTGGTGGTGCGCCAGGAAGTGGAGCGCCTCTTCGCCACCGAGCTGCTGCGCCAGGTGGGCGACAGCGGCCCGCTGGTGGGCCAGCTGCTGGAGCGCCGCGCCATTGCCAACAGCGGCCTCGCCGACCACGACGCCACGCTGGCCGACGCCGAGCGCGCGCTCGCGAGCGCCCCCGAGGCGCGCTACTCGCACTACACCCGCGGCCTCGCACTCATGTCGCTCGGCCGCGGCAGCGAGGCCTTGAGCGCCATGCAGCAGTTCACCACGCCCAACAACCGCGCCGCCTGGCAGATGGGCATCGGCAACGCGCAGTACTACCAGGGCGAGCTGGCCGATGCCGAGCGCAACTTCAGCCAGGCGGTGCAGGAGTCGTCGGGCAACGACCGCGTGTTCGCCCTGTCGTGGCTCTACATCGCCTCGCAAAAGGCCGGCGGCAAGGGCCGCGCGGCGGTGCTGCCGCACCTGCCCGACGTGAGCCGCAGCAGCTGGCCGGGTGTGCTGGTGCACTACCTCGCCGGCGAGGCCTCGCAAGACGAAGTGATCGAGCGCGCGAAGGAAAACAAGTCGATGGAGCGGCTCAACCTGAGCGAGGCCTACTTCTACATGGGCCAGCAGTTGCTGCTCGCGGGCAAGACGTCGGAAGCGAAGCGCATGTTCCGCCGCACCGTCGACCTGCAGGCCACGCCCTACCGCGAGTTCGCCTTCGCCGAACTCGAACTCAAGCGCAGCGAGCCCTGACCCGACACCGCCCCTCAAGATGACCGACCTCACCCCCGCGCCGCTGCTGCTGCTCCATGCCACCGCCGGCGCCGGCCACACCCGCGCGGCGCAAGCCGTCTCGGCCGCGCTGCGCCAGCAGGGCGCCCCGGCCCATCATGTGGTGGACACACTCGCCTGCACCAGCAGCCTCTTCCGCAAGCTCTACGCGCAGGCCTACATCGAGCTCGTGCAGCGTGCGCCCGAACTCTGGGGCCACCTCTACGACCGCTACGACGTGGTGAAGCCGCCGCGCAGCAAGAGCACCCGCGCCCGGCTCGCCTTCGACAAGGCCAACAGCACCCGCTTCAAAGACCTGCTGGCCACCACGCAGCCACGCGCCATCCTGTGCACGCACTTCCTGCCGATGGCGCTGCTGTCGGACCTGAAAGGCCGCGGCAAGCTCGCCACGCCGGTGCACGCCGTGGTCACCGACGTGAGCCCGCATGCCTTCTGGGTCTACCCCCACATCGACCACTACCACGTGGCCACCGAGGTGGGCGCGCGCGAGCTGCAACGCAAGGGCATCGCGGCCGAGCGCATCAGCGTGAGCGGCATTCCCATCGACCCGGTGTTCGCCGAGCGCACGCCAGCTGCCACGATGCGCGCCACGCTCGGCCTGCCCGAGCGGCCCACCGTGCTGCTGCTCTCGGGCGGCTTCGGCGTGGGGCCGCTGGTGGCGATGCTCGACTCGTTTGCGGGAGACGACTGCGGCCTGAGCCTCGTGGTGGTGGCCGGGCGCAACGCCGAGCTCGAAGCCGCCTGCCGCGAGCGCGCGAAGACGCTGAACCTGCCCGTCACCGTGCACGGCTTCGTCACCAACATCCACCAGCTGATGGACGCCGCCGACCTCGTGGTCACCAAACCCGGCGGCCTCACCACCAACGAGGTGCTGGCCAAGGGCAAGCCGATGGCACTCGTGGCGCCCATCCCCGGCCAGGAGCAGCGCAACTGCGACTACCTGCTCGAAGAAGGCGCGGCCGTGCGCCTGCACGACGAGCCCGATGCCGCCTGGCACCTCACGCGCTGGCTCCACGATGCGGCCCGCATGGCTGACATGCGCGCGAACGCCGAGCGCATCGCCCGCCCGCAGGCCGCGGCCGACGTGGCACGACGGCTCGTCGCCGCCCTCGGCGCATGACGATCGACAGACGCCGCCTCTGCCTCGCGCCGCTGCTGGCGCTCGGCCTTCCGCTGCCATCGCAGGCAGACGACGACCCGCTGCACAACATCGTCGACGACGCCTGGGCCACCGCGCAGGGCGTGGTGTTCTCGGGCCGCCTGGTCGAGAAGCGCCGCGGCCCGCGCGCCGACAGCGGCGTGCGCAGCAGCCTCTACCGCAACAGCCGCCTGCTCTTCACGAGCGGCGAAGAAGGCGCGGTGCGCTGGTCCGTCGGTGGCCTGCAGTGGCAGACCCGCGCCGACGACCAGGGCTACTGGGAGCTGCGCGCCAACCAGCCGCTGCCGCCAGCGTCGCTCACCCCCGGCTGGCACCCGATCGACAGCCAGCCCGCGCCGAGCAGCGCGGCCCACCTGCTGGTGCACGACCCGGCCAACACCATCGGCCTCATCTCCGACCTCGACGACACCATTCTCGTGAGCGAGGTCAACCAGACCACGCGCCTGCTGCGCAACAGCCTCACCGTGCCGCCCGAGGCGCGCGCGCCGGTGGGCGGCATGGCGGCGCTCTACACCGCGTGGACGAAGCGCAACCCGCGCCCCGAGGCCACGCCCGTGTTCTACATCTCGGCCTCGCCACGCCAGCTCACCGACAGCGTGCGCCGCTTCCTGCGCCAGCACGGCTTCCCGCAAGGCGTGTTGCAACTGAAGGAAGTGAGCCCAGCCAGCACCGACCCACTCGTCGACCAGCAGGCCTACAAGGTGCGGCGTGCGAGCGCCATATTGCAAGCCTTTCCGCAGACCCGCTTCGCGCTGCTCGGCGACGACGGCGAGCGTGACCCCGAGAGTTATGCGGAGCTGCAGGCGCGCTTTGGTGCACAGGTGCTGGGGGTGTGGATTCGGCGCGTGCACCCTGACCCGAAACGGCCGCGGCTGGCGGGGCAGCGGGACATGGGGGAGTTGCTGGCGAGTGGGCCGCCATAGGAGCCGAGCAGCCGTATTGCCCTCAGCTTGCCCCTCAGTCCCCGACCGCCACCACCGCCTTGCGGTCTGAGCACGCATCAGAGGCGGTAGATCACGATCAGGATCGATGTTGCAAGGCACATCAGCGAGTTGCAGACGTTGACGGCGATGGCTCGATTGAGGCATCGCCCGTTGTGCTCGTAGAGCCAGGCTGCCATCGTGGCATTCGCCCCAACCCATGTGATCCAGGTCAGCAGCGAATGCTGGCTGCTGTCGCCGCTCGTGAAAATGGCCAAGAGGGTCGGCAGATAGGCCAGCACGCGCACCGAGTTGAACAGCGTGAACAGCCACGTCAGCACCGCAAGGTAGGCGTTTGTGGTGGATGAAAGTTGCCGAAGAGCGGAAGTGTTCATGTGGCCCTCGTCGCAATGTCGATGAGCCGCATCATCCGAACTCGGGGCGCCCTCGAGAAGGCTCCATTCGTTGAGGCGGTGCTGAACCAGTAGTTGATCTCGCAGCCGCGGGCATGTCCGCCGCAGACTGAACCGAAAGTTGAGGCAGCCTCTTCCGGCACGGCACTTCCCACGAGAATCTCTCGCGGCAACACTGTGCCCCGGCTCACAGTACGGAGTATCGGGATGAACAAATTGTCGAAAGCCCTCGTGGTTGGCGCAATGACGCTGTCTACGGCGGCGTCAGGCGGGCAGCCGTCCTATCCCAGCCGGCCGATCCGACTGGTCGTTCCGACTCCCGCTGGCGGCCCGAGCGATACGGCGGCCCGCGCTCTCGCAAAGGGCATGGCCGCCAGCCTTGGGCAGGAAGTACTGGTCGAAAACCGGCCCGGCGGCAATACAGGCATTGGAGCGGGCACCGTCCTCAACGCCGCCCCCGACGGCTACACGCTGCTCTTCGCGCTCGCGTCCAACGCCGGTCTGCCACACCTCAGCAAGGCCTCGCCCTACAAGTCCATCGCCGAGTTCACTCCCATCGCCGCAATCGGCGGCAACACGCAGTGCCTCGTGGTGTCGACCAACCTGCCAGCCAAGACACTGGCTGAGTTCGTCGCATACGCGAAGGCAAGTCCGAAGCCGCTGATGCGTGGGGCGAACAACGTCTCGGAAGACATGGTGGCCGGACAGGTGAGCAGCGCGTTCGGCATCGCTTTTGAGCGGGTGCCTTACAAGGGCGCGCCTCAGCTGCTCCCCGACCTGCTTGAAGGTCGGATCCAGGTCGCAGTGCTGCCGGTAAGCGCCAGCGTCCCGCACGTGAAGTCTGGCCGCCTGACCATGCTCGGCTGCAGCATGGCTGAACGGATCCCTGCGCTGCCGACGGTGCCCACGCTGGCCGAGTCCGGCATTTCCGCCGAACCGCTGATCACCGCTCACTTCGTTGTAGGACCTCCCCGGCTGCCGGCCGACATCGTCGACCGTCTGGCCGTGGTCGCGCGTCAGGCGGCGCAGTCGGCCGAGTTCAGGCAGGAGATGGAGCGCCTTCTCATCGTCGGCGGCCCACGATCGTCCGCGGAGACGCGAGAACTGATGCTCAAGGCGGAGGCGCAATACATTCAGTTTGTCCGCGAGACAGGCGCCAGCATCGACTGAGCACCGGGGCTCACCTGTGGCTCAACCAACTGGAGGCGCGTCGACTGTTGCCTTGGTGCCAGGCCGGCCGCCCGTCGACGCTGGCCTGCCCCTTCGCGTTCGTCATCTGGGCAAGCTCGGTGCAGTGCGTGGCGACGAAGTCGGCGAAGACGCGCAAGCGCAAGGTCCGGCGCAGTTCGGGCCGGAAGTACAACGCCAGCGGCGGTGGGTCCATCATCTCCCAGTCCAGCAGCGCTGCGACCAGGCGGCCGCTCGCCAGGTCCGCTTGCGCGGTGGCCGGTGCGATGCGCATCACGCCCCCGTGGTTCAGGGCCAGGGCGAGCAGGTTGTCTCGATGGTTGGAGTTCAGCCACCCTCGAACCACCACCTCTTCGATGACTTCGCCCTGCGGCCCAGCCTGTCGGTAGCGCCAGAGATCGAGCAGCTTGCCATATGGATTTCGGTAGCTGAGGCAGTTGTGGTCAGCGAGGTCGCGCGGGTGGCGTGGAATGCCCTGGCGCTTCCAGTAGTCGGGCGTGGCCGCGGTGACCTGCGCCATCACCGGAAGCTCACGGCGCACCCAGCTGCCAGCCTCGAACCAGCCGTGCAGCAGCAGCAGGTCGCAGTCCTTCGCGGCCGTCCCCTCGAGGTGCAACACAGCGCGAAGATCGAGCGTCAGGTCCGGGTAGGTGGCATGGAACGCCGACAAAGCCGGCACGATGCAGTGCTGCAGCAGAAACGGTGTACCGCCCACGACCAGCGTGCCTTGCGGCCGCTGCCTTGCCTGCCGAAGACCATCGTCGGCCGCTTGCAGCTGCGCGAGCAGCGGGGCGCAGGCGTCAGCGTACTGCGCGCCATCCGCGGTGAGCTGGAGCCCGCGACTGCCGCGCTGGAACAGCGTGGTCCCGAGTTCGGCCTCAAGCGCGCTGACCAGCTTCGCGACGGCCTGCAAGGTCACGCCTTGCTGGCGTGCCGCAGAAGACAAGCTGCCGCCTTGGGCTGCCGCCAGGAAGTATTGAATGGCCTTGAGCTTGTCCATTTGAGAGGAAGTGTCGCGTGAGAGTGCCGCCAAAGGCAAACGTGTCGCCGTCAGCCGCTGACGCATCTGCATTGCCTGCTTTCGTATTCGACGACGGTGCCGCCTACGAGCTGATGATGGGACGATGGAGCGCGCTGGTCGCACAGCCCTTCCTGGAATGGTTAGCGCTTCCGCACGGTCTGGCATGGCTTGACGCCGGCTGCGGCGATGGCTCGTTTACCCGGTCGCTGATGTTGCATCAACGTCCTGCCTCGGTGGTCGGCGTCGATCCGGCCCCGGCCCAACTCAGTTTCGCGCGCCAGTGGGTGACAACCGCCGAGGTTTGCTTCATGGAAGGGGATGCCCAGGCATTGCCGCTTCCGGATGCGTCCGTCGACGCCGCCGTCATGGCCCTGGTGCTCTTCTTCCTGCCTGATCCGCCGAAGGGTCTGCGCGAACTGGTGCGTGTGGTCAAGGGGGGCGGGATGGTTGCTGCCTATCAATGGGACTTGGACGGCGGCGGATTTCCGCTGCAACCGATACTCGATTCCGTGCACGTCGAAGGCTACAGATCGCAGCAGCCGCCGAGCGCCTGGGCGGCAACACTGCAAGCGTCGGTAGATCTCTGGCGAAGCGCCGGCTTGGTAGACGTGCAAACACGCCAGTTCGAGGTGAGCCGCACCTTCGAAAGCTTTGAGGCCTATTGGCGTACTGCATACGGGAGTCCGCGCCTGCGTGGCCTGTTCGCAACGCTCTCGCCATCTGGCCTGCAGCGCTTGAGCGAGCGAGCCCGCGAGCGGACCGGAAGCCCGGGTGATGGGCCACTCGTCTTGAAGGCGAAGGCGAATGCTGTGAAGGGCTACAAGCGCTGAGTCGCAGCTTTTCGCCCAGTTGTGATGCCCACCCACCAACGGCATGGCGCTCGCGGCGTCGTCACCTCGCATGGCTGCGAGCCTGAAGCTCCAGGCCGCTCAAGCCTTCACTTCAACCACCGGCACGAAGCCGCCGAAGATCATGCGTTTGCCGTCGAAGGGCATCGGCGGGTTGCCGGGGGTGGAGGGATCCATGCGCGGGTCTTCCATCATCTTTTTCATGCCGGCGTCGCGGGTGGCCTTGTCGGGCCATTCGACCCACGAAAACGCCACCGTCTCGTCGGCCGTGGCCTGCACGGCGCGGCGGAAATCGGTGACCTTGCCGTCGGGCACGTCGTCGCCCCAACCCTCGATCACACGGATGGCGCCGAGCTCGAGGAAGATGGGGTCGAGCTGGCGCGCATGCTCGATGAACTTTTGCTTGTTGGCGGTGGGGACCGCGATCACGAAACCATCGATGTAGGACATGTCTGCACTCCTGTTCGTTAGACCGTTCGGCGCACCCACTCCGGGCACCCCGTCTCCCACGACGAACGACGGCCAGCCAAATCGACACGATGGACATTGACGCCCATCAATCCGCTGCGGCGTGTGGCGCCTAGGCTGCGCCTGATCGACCGGAGATGCAACGATGAACACGCTGACCAAGCTGGCCCTGGGCCTGATGGGCCACAACCCGCCGCGGCCGGCGGTGGGTGACGCGAAACACACGCTCGCCCTGCCGCCGCCGCACCGCGAAGGCGGGCTGCCGCTGATGGAGGCGCTGGCGCGCCGCCAGTCCTTGCGCGAGTTCGCGCCCACGGCGCTGGACGAACAGACCCTGTCTGACCTGCTGTGGGCTGCGGCGGGCGTCAACCGCCCGGCGCTCGGCGGACGCACCACGCCGAGCGCGATGAACGCGCAGGAGGTGCTGCTCTACGCCGCCATGCCGCAAGGCCTGTACCGCTACGAGCCGGTGGTGCACGCGCTGCAGCTCGTCGAATCGAGCGACGTGCGGCGCGTCACGGGCTACCAGGACTTCGTCGACAACGCGGCGCTCGACCTGGTCTACGTCGCCGACCATGGCCGCATGGGCATGGTGCCGGCGGCGCAGCGCACCGCTTACGCCTGCGCAGCCGCGGGGGCCATGGCGCAGAACGCCTATCTGTTCTGCGCCTCGGCGGGGTTGGCGACGGTGGTGCGGGCGTGGTTCGACCGTGAGGCGCTGGCCAAGGCGATGGGTCTGGGCAACGACCAACAACTCTTGCTGGCGCAGACCGTGGGCCACACGAAGGCCTGAGCGGCATGCCCCGGCCCTGCCATCTTCACGCGGGCGAAAGCCTTTCCAGCAGCGCCATCGCGGCGGCCGGGTTGCGCTCTTTCGCGCCGCTGATGAAGAACAGGAACACGTCGCGCGGGCCGGCCTTTGCGGCCGGTTCGACGCGTGGCACGCCGTCGGGCTCGCCGCCTTCGGCCCAGCGCTTTGCGCAGGCCGCGAGCTGGTCGAGCGCCTGCGGCTCGAAGCCTTGCGGCAGGTGGCTCTGCGAGCGCATGGTGCGCACGTAGACGAAGTCACCCGTGACGTCGGCAAACGAGGGGTAGTCGTCGGAGTCGGTGAACACGGTGCCCACGTTGTAGCGGCGGGCGAGCGCCAGGTACTCGGGCGACTTGAAGCTGTCGTGCCGCACGTCCATCACGTGGCGCAGCGGCAGGCCGCTCACTTTGGCGGGTAGCAGCTTGAGGAAGGCTTCGAAGTCAGCCGCGTCGAACTTCTTGGTGGGGGCGAACTGCCACAGCACCGGGCCGAGCTTGTCGCCCAGCTCGGCGAGGCCGCTGCCGATGAAACGCTCGACCGACTCGCCGGCCTCGGCCAGCACGCGCCGGTTGGTGGTGAACTTGTTGGCCTTGAGCGAGAACACGAACCCCTCGGGCGTGTCGTCGCGCCACTTGGCGAAGGTGGCCGGCTTCATGGTGCTGTAGTAGGTGCCGTTGACCTCGATGGCCGTGAGCTTGCCGGCCGCGTATTGCAGCTCGCGCGCGTGCGGCAGGCCCTGGGGGTAGAAGTTGTCGCGCCAGGGTTCGAAGGTCCAGCCGCCGATGCCCACACGGAGGCGACTCACACCAGCCTCCAGGCGACGAGCCCCACGCAGGCGATGGAGAGCAGCGACGAGACGACGATGAGCAGGCGTGCACGCCTGCGCAAGGCATCGACCGCCTCGACGATGCGCGCGTTTTGCTCGGCCAGGGTTTCGATCAGCTCGGCCGAGGCCTTCTGCTGCTCGGCGAGCTGGGCCACGCTGCTTTCCAGTTGCGCGACGCGCGCCGAGAGGTCACCCGAGCTGCTCGCCGCGGCGGTGGCGGCCTCTTCGGCTTGCTGCGAGCGGGTGAAGATCTTGCGGGCGCTCTTGACGATGCCCGGGGTCGCTTCGATCACGTCGCCCCACGGGATCACCTTGAGGGCGGTCATCCAACCAATGGCCATGCTGAGGGCTTGCCGGCATTGGGCCGGCCAAGCCGGGAAAGTGTCGCACCCCGCGGCCCGGCTGCGAAGCCGGCGCGGGGTTTGTCATCAGGCTGGCTGCAGGCTTGCGCCCTCGACCTTGACACGCGAGCCGACCTGCAGGCCGCCCAGCGATTCGCGGCGGAAGGTGCGGGTCTGGCCGTTGTCGAGCTGGACCTGCACGTTGTAGCCCACCACGCGGGTGTTGCGGTCGCGCTCGATCTTGTTGCCCAGCAGGCCGCCACCGATGGCCCCGGCGGCCGTGGCGGCCTTCTGGCCATTGCCGTCGCCCACCTGGTAGCCGAGCACGCCGCCGATCACGGCGCCGGTGGCCGCGCCCACGCCGGTGCCCTTGGGCCGCTCGGTGAGGGTTTCGATGTGGCGCACTTCGCCCATCAGCGCCACGGGGGCGGCGGGGCGCTCGGGTGCTGTACGCGCGGTGGTGTTCGCGCTCGGCACCTGGGTGCCGTTCGCCTTCACGGGGCTGCCGTCTTGCGGGCCACAACCGCCGAGGACGACCAGGCACGCCAGCGAGCCGGCGGCGAGCGACGCAGTGATGCGGTCAACGGGATGCTTGGGATGAGTGTGGTGTTGCATGTCGTGCTCCTGGCCCGCTCCTCGGGCTGTCTTCACGGAGCTGAATCGTCCAGGGTCGGCTGGCTGGCGTCTGCCCGCCCCGGCCGCGGCATGGCGTAGGACGAAAAGCCGCGGCGTTGCAGCTGCACACAGGTGTAGGCGTGGGCCTACAGCGGTTCGCTCGGTCGCCTGATGGCGGCTTCAGCCACTCATTTGCACGATGGCCACCAGCCGTGCCCCACCGTGTGGAGAGGGGCCGCGGGATTGCAGGAGCGAGATCATGCCGAACGATGAATGGCTGGAAGACGTGCGTCGCTGGTACTACGGCGGCAACCCGCCGGCGGCCGAAGCCGCGGACGTGGATGCGGGCGCCACGGCGCCGGCCGAGCTCGGCTACGAAGCGGCCCACCCCGCCCTGCAGGCGCGACACTGGCCCGATGCGGCCAGCGTGCGGGGCGAGCAACGCCCCGTCTGACCCCTCACCAGGTGTCGATGGGGGCGCTGCGGCGCTCCGACACGCGTGACGACGCGAGCCCGCGCGCCAGCCAGTGGCGCGTGTCGGCTGGGTCGATCACTGCGTCGATCTCCAGCATCGCCGCCATGTTGATCGCCTTGCCGCGCGCGTACTGCGCGGCCACGAGCTTGTCGAAGAGCGCGTCGCGCTCGGCGCCTTCCGGCGCAGCCGACAACTCCTTGCGGTAGCCCAGGCGCACCGCGCCTTCGAGCCCCATGCCGCCGAATTCGCCGGTGGGCCAAGCGGCCGTCATCGCCGGCGAGTGGAAGCCGCCGCCGGCCATCGCCATCGCCCCCAGGCCGTAGCCCTTGCGCAGCACCAGCGCGAGCAGCGGCACCCGCAGGTGCGCGGCCGTGACGAACATGCGGCTCACGTGTCGCACCTGTGCCTTCTCTTCGATCTCGGGGCCGACCATGAAGCCGGGGGTGTCGACCAGCGACACGATGGGCAGGCCGTGCGCGTTGCACAGCTGCATGAAGCGCGCGGCCTTGTCGGCCGCATCGGCGTCGATCGCGCCGCCCAGGTGCACCGGGTTGTTGGCCATCAGGCCGATGGGCCGGCCCTCGATGCGCGCGAGCGCCGTGAGGATGCCGTGGCCGAAGCCCGCGCGCAGCTCCAGCAGCGAGCCGGTGTCGGCCACGCCGCGCATGACCTGGCGCACGTCGTAGGCGCGCACGCGGTTCTCGGGCAACGCGCTGCGCAGCGCTTGCGGATCGCCCGCCGACCACTCGGCCACGCGGCCCTGGAAGTAGCCAAGGTACTGCTTCGCCACGGCCACCGCCTGCGCTTCGTCGTCGACCAGCACGTCGATCACGCCGTTGGCGTGCTGCACGTGGCTCGGGCCGACCTGCTCGGGCGTGTAGACGCCCAGGCCGCCGCCTTCGATCATCGCGGGGCCGCCCATGCCGATGTTGCTGTCGCGCGTGGCGATGATCACGTCGCTGCAGCCCAGCAGTGCGGCGTTGCCGGCGAAGCAGCGGCCCGCGACGATGCCGACCACCGGCACCTGGCCGCTCAGGCGCGCGTAGTTGGCGAAGGTGGTGAGGTGCAGGCCGGCGACCTTGGCCGAGTCGGTGTCGCCGGGCCGGCCACCGCCGCCTTCGGCAAACAGCACCACCGGCAGCCTCTGCTCGAGCGCGACGCCGAGCACGCGGTCGGTCTTCTCGTGGTTGCGCATGCCCTGCGTGCCGGCGAGCACGGTGGCGTCATACGACATCACGACGCAGCGCGATTTCTCTTCGCCGAAGAGCGCGCCGTTGACGCTGCCGATGCCGGTGATGAGGCCATCGGCCGGGGTGTTCTTGATGAGGTCGTCGAGCTCGCGGCGGCGTGTCTGCGCGGCATAGGCCAGGGCGCCGTATTCGAGGAAGCTGTGCTCGTCGCAGAGGTCGGCGATGTTTTCGCGGGCGCTGCGCAGGCCGAGGGCGTGGCGTTTGGCCATGGCCTCGGGGCGGCTGGCGTCGAGCGTGAGGGCGTGGCGGTCGAGCACTTCCTGCAGGTCGGCGCGCACGGCCGAGGCGGGGGATGACGTGGGCGAGGCGGGCGCCACCTCGGCCTGCGCCGCCGCCGCGGGCGCCGCCTGCAGCGCGCCGAGCGTGACCAGCAGCTCGTCTTCGCCGATGGTGTCGCCGGCGGCCACGGTGATGTGCAGCACCTGCCCGTCGGCCTCGGCGCGGATCTCGTGCTCCATCTTCATGGCTTCCAGCACCAGCAGCAGCTGGCCGGCGCGCACGCCCTCGCCCGCCGCCACCGCGAGTTGCACCACGGTGCCGGCCATCGGGGCCTTGATCGTTGTCTGCGTCATGCGCCTGTCTCCTGTTTGGCGGGCGACTTTAGCGGGCACCTCGTGAGGCGCTTGACGCAGCCGTGACAACACGACGGCGCCTCACGCGAGCGGCTCCAGCCGGTCGAGCGCCCGCACCAGCTGCGCGAGATCGTCAGCGCCGAGACGGTCGCGGTAGTCCTTCTCGATGCGCTGCTTCACCTCATTGGCTGCTGCGAGCAAGGCCAGGCCGCGCGAGGTGAAGGCCACCACCTTGCCGCGCCCGTCGGCAGGGTCGGGCAGGCGCTGGACGAGGCCGTCGTCTTCGAGGGCCACCACGAGCTGCTGCACCGCCTGCTTGCTCAAGCCCATGCGCACGACGAGCTCCGACTGGCGCGTGCCCTCACGCGCGATGTGCGGGATCAACTGCGAGCGCGCTTCCGCGAAGACCGGGTGCCCGGCCGCCACCATCTCGGCAGAGAAGCGCCGCATCCACTGCTGGCTCGCGCGCCAGAGGCGCCAGCCCACGTGGTCGATCAGCGGCGGCGCCTTTTCGTCAATTTTCTTGACCACTTTTCCGACTCACCCTATAGTCAATTTACTTGACCACTATACCCAGAGCCCACCATGACCCTCATCGCCGCCCCCGACGCGCCCGTCTTCGCCCTGCCCGGCGTCACCTTCACCGGCCTCGCCTCGCCCAACCGCGGGTCGAAGGAAAACGCGGTCTGGCGCCTGTCGATGGCGCCGGGCACCGCGCCCCGCACCCACCGGCTCACGCGCGAGGAAATCTTCGTGGCCCTGTCGGGCCGTGCCGAGGTCACGCTTGCCGGCCAGCAGCACACGCTCGCCGCCGGCAGCGCCCTGGTGGTGCCGGCCGATGCGGACTTCGCGCTGTCCAACCCGCACGACGAGCCCTTCGAGGCGGTGGCGGTGCTGCCCGTGGGCGGCCAGGCGGTGGTGCCGGGCGAAGCGCCTTTCGTGCCGCCGTGGGCCGCGTGAGCGCGTGAGGTGAAAGGCCGTGGACGCACAATGCGCCTCATGGCCTCTCCCACCCAGATCACCGCCCGCTCCTTCCACGACGCCGCCGCCGCGCTGGCGCACGCCACCACGATCTACGACATGGGCATCGCGCACCTGCGCGACAGCCTCGTGCGCTTCGTGGCCGGCGAAGACCTGCAGCAGCACGTGCGCGCCTGCTACCCCTACCTGCGCGTGCACACCGACACCGTGGCCCGCGCCGACTCGCGCCTGGCCTACGGCTTCGTGGCCGGCCCCGGCACCTACGAGACCACGCTCACGCGGCCCGACCTCTTCCACGACTACTACCTGGAGCAGTTCACGCTGCTCTTGAAGAACCACGGCGTGACGCTCGAAGTGGGCTTGTCGAGCCAACCGATCCCGGTGCATTTCTCGCTGGCCGAGAACGACCACCTCGAAGGCAGCATGCCGCCCGAGCGGCGCCTCTTGCTGCGCGACCAGTTCGACCTGCCCGACCTCACTGCGATGGACGACGGCATCGCCAACGGCACCCACGTGCCGCACGTCGGCCCCGACGGCCAGCCGCGGCTGCCGCTGTCGCTCTTCACCGCACCGCGCGTCGACTACTCGCTGCACCGCCTGCGCCACTACACCGGCACCGCGCCCGAGCACTTCCAGAATTTCGTGCTCTTCACCAACTACCAGTTCTACATCGACGAGTTCATCCAGCTCGGCCACGAGATGATGGCCGACCCGAACTCGGGCTACAGCGCCTTCGTGCAGCCCGGCAACGTGGTGCTGCGCCGCGCGGGCCTCGGCCCCCAGCCCGACGACGAGCTGCGCGTGGCGCCGCCGCGCCTGCCGCAGATGCCGGCCTACCACCTGGTGCGCGAAGACCGCACCGGCATCACGATGGTCAACATCGGCGTGGGCCCGTCGAACGCCAAGACCATCACCGACCACATCGCGGTGCTGCGCCCGCATGCGTGGATCATGCTCGGCCACTGTGCGGGCCTGCGCAACACGCAGGCGCTCGGCGACTACGTGCTCGCCCACGGTTATGTGCGCGAAGACCACGTGCTCGACGAAGAGCTGCCGCTGTGGGTGCCGATCCCGCCGCTGGCGGAGATCCAGGTCGCGCTCGAAGACGCGGTGGCCGAGGTCACCCAGTTGAAGGGCTATGAGTTGAAACGCGTGATGCGCACGGGTACCGTCGCCAGCACCGACAACCGCAACTGGGAGCTGCTGCCCTTCACCCACCCGCAGAGCACGCCGGAGCAGCGCTTCTCGCAGTCGCGCGCGATCGCGCTCGACATGGAAAGCGCCACCATCGCCGCCAACGGCTTCCGCTTCCGCGTGCCCTACGGCACCTTGCTGTGTGTGAGCGACAAGCCGCTGCACGGGGAGATCAAGCTGCCCGGCATGGCGAATCACTTCTACCGCGAGCGTGTCGATCAGCACCTGCGCATCGGCATCCGTGCGATGGAGTTGCTGCGTGAACAAGGGGTCGACCAGCTGCACAGCCGCAAGCTGCGCAGCTTCGCGGAAGTCGCCTTCCAATAAACAGCCCTCGCGAGAGGGTCAGAAGAGCAGATGAACTTCCTGATCCTTTCCGCCCACGACTACCGATCGCCGCGCCGGGCCGGCATCCACTTCGTCACCGAAGAGCTGGCCAAGCTCGGCACCACGCGCTTCTTCTCGCTGCACTACAGCTGGCTGTCGAAGCTGAAGGCTGACCCGCGCCGGTCGCTCGATGCACTCGCCAACCGCAAGGGGCTGAGCCCCGACGGCGTCGAGTGCTACCTGTGGCGCACGCTGGTGCACCCGTTCCGCTTGCGCTCTCCGCGGCTCGCATGGCTGGAAGCCGCCATGTTCCGGCTGCACACCGCCTGGCCGAGCCCGGTGTTCGTCGAGTGGGTGCGGCAGGCCGATGTGGTCTTCTTCGAAAGCGGCATGGCGCCGGTGTTCTTCGACCAGGTGCGGCGCCTGAACCCGGCGGCCAAGACGATCTACATCGCCTCCGACGACCTCAACGCCATCAATGCAGCGGGCTTCGTGAAGCGCAGCTTCGCGCGGGTGGCACCAAGCATGACCGCCATCTGCCTGAAGACGCACAGCATGGCAGAGCACGTGCCGAAGGGCCCGAACCTGCACGTGATCCCGCACGGCTTCGACTTCAGCATCGACCAGCACGCCGACCCCTCGCCCTACGGGCCGGGCCTGCACGCGGTGTCGCTCGGGTCGATGCTCTTCGACCCCGATTTCTTCGTGGTGGCCTCGAAAGCCTTCCCCGACATCACCTTCCACGTGATTGGCTCGGGCAAGGGGCCGCAGCCGGGCTACGGGCCCAACGTGCGCGTGTACGGGGAGATGCCGCACCGGCAGACGATCCCCTACATCAAGCACGCGAGTGTCGGCATCGCGCCCTACCGCGCCGCCAACCTGCCGGCACACCTGGGCGAGACCTCGCTCAAGCTGATGCAGTACGACCACTTCAAGCTGCCCGCCGTGTGCCCACAGGCCATCGTCGCCGGGTGCCGCAACCGCTTCGGGTATGCGCCCGGCAACGCCGACACGATCGTCCAGGCGATCCGGGCGGCGCTCGCGGCGCCCCGGGTGTCGGTGCTGACGCACCGGCCGTGGTCCGAGGTGGTGCAGCGCATCCTCCACCCCGAGGCCCACCGCGCCGGCTGATGCCGCGCCCTTTCACGCCGCGCCCTGAGCCGGCCCGACGGGCGCCAAACAGGCCGGCAAAGACGGGGCACTTGTCGGGATCGGGCCAGCGGCCCCTTCCGGATACTGCAGCGGCCTGACCGCTGTGGCTCGTTCCGCACAAGCGGGAAGAAAGCGGACGGAGGTCGTCCGCCTCCTGTCGGACTGCTGAACCATGAAGACTTCCCGCCGTCGCCCGATGCGAACGCAGCTGGGCATCGCCGCGATGCTCGGCCTCTTGCTGGCCTCGCCCACCCGGGCCGCCACGCCAGCCCAGCCGCTGGAGCGCTCGTTCGAAGCGATGGTGCAGAAGGCCTCACTCGCGATGCCCGCGCGCCCCGACTCGGAGATGCTGAAAAAGGCCAGCCTCGCCATCGGCCTGCTCAAGCGGGTGGAGCTCGACGACGCGGGCAGGGCGATCAACGAAGCGCTGCAGCTCGACGCGCGCAACTCCTACCTGCACTTTCTCAACGGTTTCATCTACCACCTGCAGGCCCGCCAAGGCGATGCCCAGAAGAACGAACTCGCCGTCGAGGGCTACCAGCAGGCGCTGCGCCTCGACCCGGGCAACTGGATCGCCCAGGAATTCCTCGGCCTCGCCTTCCTCGAGCAGAAGCGCTTCAACCAGGCGCGCGACCACTTCGCCGAAGCCCTGCTGCTCTCGCCCGACAGCACGGTGTCGATGCATGGGCTGATGGTGTCGGCCTACCTCACCGGTGACGCCGAAGCCGCATGCTCGATGGCCGACCAGATCCGCAAAACATCTGCGCCTGCAACGCCGGCCTTCCTGCGCTCCAGCGTCTCGGTCTACGCCGCATGCGCTGAGTTCGACAAGGCCGAGCAGATGCGGGCGCTGATGGTCGACGCGAAGCGCGAGCCAGGCGAGATCGACCGGGTGGACCGCCGCCTCGCCCAGTGGAAGGTGGTGCACCGCACGCAGGCCGTCGAGAACCCGCGCGTGGCCGCCGCCTTCAACGTCGCGCCGCAGGACGAAGCCCCGCCCGCCTCCGCACCGGCACCCGCACCCGTGGCCACGCCGGCGCGCCCGGAGCCGAACGACGGCACGCCGCGCATGGTGCTGGTCGACGTGGTGATGGTCGCCACCGAGGAGCTCATCTCCACCTCCAAGGGCATCAACCTGCTCAACGCGCTGTCGCTGCAGTTCGGCTCGTCGAGCGCCCCCGCGTTCTCACGCAGCTTCAACAGCTCGACCGGCACCGGCAACGTGATCACCCGCGCGATCACCGTGCCGGCGCTGGCGTATTCGCTCAACATCGCCAACGCCAGCAGCGGCACGAACGAGGTGCTGGCCCGGCCCACGCTCGCGGCGATGGAAGGCGTGCCCTCGGAGTTCTTCTCCGGCACCAACCTCAACGCAGGCGTGGTCTCCACCAGCTCGCTGGGCAGCCCGCAGGCGGTGCCGATCGACAAGCGTTTCGGCGTCAAGCTCGGCATCACGCCGAGCTTCCTGCCCAACGGCATGGTCAAGCTGAAGGTCGATGCGATGCGCACCTTCCTCAACGCCAACGTCGACAGCGCGGGCTTCTCGTACCGGCTAGAGATCTCGGAGACCTCGGCCAATGCCAACGTGGTGATGAACCTCGGCGACACGCTCGTGCTGAGCGGCCTGTCGGAGAAAGAGGCCTCGGGCTCGCGCACCGGCGTGCCGCTGCTGCAGGACGTGCCGGGCGTGCAATACCTCTTCGCCAAGAAGACGAGCCTGGACTTCCAGCGCTCGGTGCTGATCCTCATCACGCCGCGCCAGCCGGTCTACACCTCGAAGATGGAACACGACGCCGCGGGCGGCACGAGCGACAGCATGAAGCTCCTGCGCGAACGCATGGGGTTCTCGGGCCGCACGCCGGCCAACGTCGAGTCGATCCTGCAGCACCTGAAGACGACACGGCTCTTCCGCGAGTTCCGCCAGGGCGATGTGTCGCTCGAGCAGTGGGACCGCCTGCACAGCACCGGCGAACGGCTCAAGCAGGCGCTGGAATTCCTCTATTACTGATCGATCGGACCGAGGCCCCCATGCACAAGAAACTCCTGGCGGCGCTGTTCCTCTGTGTCGCCGCCATCCTCTCGCCCGCGCACGCCCAGCCGGTGAACGGCGCGCTGAAGGAGGCCGCCACGCTGATCCCCATCCCGGGCATCGAGAAGGCGGTGAACGACCTCTTCGGCGCGCTCAAGCCTGCAGGCCACGGCGTCTACATGGCCAAGGCCACCGTGCCGCAGGTGCCGGGCGTGGGCGACATCCCGCTGCAGCTCTACTTCATGGGCGACGCCGACAAGCAGGCCGTGCTGCTGGTCGTCGACAAACGCCTGAGCCTGCCGGGTGTCTTCAACAACCGCGCGTGGAAGTTCCTCGGCAACGGCACGGCCGCCGCCGCGCCCATCTTCTCGCTCTCGACGGTGGAGTTCTCGCTCAACGTCAACGAGATGCCGGCAGAGTTCCAGAAGGTCATCGCCGACAGCTACTTCGGCGTGCCAGCCATCGACTTCGCGAGCGGCTTCCAGACAGCCATGCGCGCCGACATCGGCGGCCCGATGAAGACGGTGCTGGAGATCGGCATGGGCGTGCCCGCGCAGAGCTACACCCTGCGCGCCGGCACCCTTTTGCCGGCGCCCACCGATGCCAACAGCCGTGCGGCGCTCGCCGTGAGCATGCTGTCTGACATGAAGAACATCGGCAAGACCGTGAAGGACCTGCCCGAGTTCTTCGTCGAGCTGCAGCTCGCACCCGGCAAGACCATCAGCAGCCCGATGGGCATGAGCGCGATGACGCTCTCGGACGCCACCTTCTCGATCACCAACACGCTGACGGTGGGCTACAAGGGCAACGTCACCCTGAACAACGGGCTGAAGTTCATCACCTTCTTCCAGACGCCGCTCAACCCGGCCGGCGCGATGGACCTGCTCGACTTCACCTTCGGCCTGGCCGCGCAGAAGATCACGCTGGAAGACTACGTGAACATGGGCTTCGCCTTCTCGACGCCCAAGCTGCCCGGCGGCAACTTCATCCGCGACATCACCAAGTATCAGGATGAACTCAGGCAGGTGACGAAGCCGCTCGCGGTCTTCCAGCTGCGCAACCCGCGGCCGGTGGGCGAATACAGGTTCGGCGACAAGACCAAGCCCTTCCCGCCGCTGAATGCGTTCAACATCCTGCTGCTGGGGCCGCTCGCGAGCATCGACGACGTGGACGGCAAGACGATCCAGGGCCCCCTGCTCAAGACGATGGGCGACGCCACCGTGCTCGGCCAGCAGATGGCGAGCATGGATGTGCGCATGGGCATCAGCGGCCTGCGCGCCAAGGCCTCGGCCGGCATGAACCTGAAGCTCGGCCCGCTCGGGCGCCAGGGCATCGCGATGGCCACCAAGGTCGACATCAACAAGGGCAAGCAAGACATGCTGCTGCACGGCAACGTGATCGGCCGCACGCTCGACCTCAACCTCAACCCCTACAAGCTCTCGATCGTGAGCCCGGCCACCTGCGCCACGCCGTTCGAGATCTCGGAGAAGATCGACTTCAAGCCCGACCTCGACGCGGCGCGCATCCTCGACAGCCTGCCGGGCGTCAACGTCGATCCGAGCAAGCTCGACAACTGCATCGGCGAAGACCTGAAGAAGGCGCTGAACTGGGTGGGCAGCACCGGCAGCCAGCTCGGGGGCTACACCGCGAAAGCGGCCAATGAAGAACTGGCGCGGCAGGAAGCCGCCGCCAAGGCCGAATACAACCGCATCAAGAATGCGGCCCGCAACGAGGCGCAGAACTCGATCAACGATGCCAGCCGCGCGATGGCCGATGCCGGCAACGCGATCAAGCGGGCCTTCGGAGGCGGCAAGAAAAAGAAGAAGTCCAAGCCCGACCTGCGCTTCGACCAGTCGGTGTTCGACTGGGACTACTACTACGACGCCTATGCCGACCTGCGCGCGGCCAAGGTCGATTTCGTGGACCACTGGCGCTCGAGCGGGTTCAACGAAGGCCGGCGTGCCAGCCTGGAGTTCGACATGCGCTACTACCTCAACCGCTACCCCGACCTGCAGCGCCTCTACGGCGACAACTTCGGCGCAGCGCTCGACCACTGGGTCAACCACGGCATGGCCGAAGGCCGGCGAGGCAGCCCCGATTTCGACATCAAGGCCTACCTCGCCCGCTACCCCGACCTGCAGCGCGCGTTCGGGGCCACCAACTACGACGCCGCGTTCGACCACTGGTTCGACCACGGCCAGGACGAGGGCCGCTCGGGGCGGCCCTGAGCTTCAAGCTCAGGCCGCGGCGCGGCGGATGTTGCGGCTGGCGCGGTCGAGCATCTCGTCGAGCGTGCGGCGCTCCTCGCGCGTCACGAGCCCGTCGGCCTTGGCCCGCGCTTCGAAGTGGCGGATCGCCGCCTGCTCGCGCTGCAGGTGGCGGAATTCGCGGCGGCTCAGGCGGCCGTCATGGAATGCCGCTTCGATGCGGGCTTCCTGGCGGGCCTGGCGGGCATCGACCTCGGGCGTGGCGGTGACGGGGTGCCCCATCGGCCGCGCCATCGCGCCCACCGAAGCGGCGGCAATGAGGGCACCGAAAACGAGCGTCTTGAGGTTCAGCATGGTGGCGATTCCTTTTGCGTTGAGCGGGCCTCGAAGGTGACGCCCGTGGCCTTTCAACGAGGGCCGCGCCGGCCCGGCTGACGGCCACGCGGGTAAAGAACCTTGGCTGGCGCGAAGGTGTTTCTTCACATCGCATGAATTCAGGAGGTTTCAGGACACCTCAGGGAGTCCCCTGAACACCCCGCCCCCAAGCCCGCCTAGACTCACGCCCTGCGCACCGGCGCCGTGGCCCGCAACTTGCGGCCAGGCCCCCTGCCTCCCCCAAGCCCCATGAGCAGTCGCCCCGCCCCTCCCGAGCCGCGCCCGATCACCGAAGCCCGCCTGCTGGCGATGGTGAACGCGAGCGGCGACAGCTTCTGGGAGTCCGACGTGGAGCGCCGCTTCGTGCACGTCAGCGACAACATGTGCCGCATGATGGGCTACCCGCGCGAGGAGCTGATGGGCCGCTCGGTGGTCGACTTCATGACGCCGGAGTACCGCGCGGTGATCGTGCGCATGGCCGAGTCGCGCAGCGCCGGCGACAACCCGCTGGCGCACACGCAGCCCATTCGCCACGAAGGCGAGTTCTTCCGCAAGGATGGCTCGCGGCTGTGGATCGAGACGGTGTCGGTGCCGGTGTTCGACGACAACGGCGCGCACATCGGCTACTTCGGCATCACCCGCGACGTGAGCGAACGCAAGCACGCCGAACACGCGCTGCGCGAGGCCAACCAGCGCCTCGAAGCGCAGCTGCAGCGCATCCACGAGCTGCATGCACAGATGCACGAGCAGTCGATCCGCGACGAGCTGACCGGCGTGCACACCCGCCGCCATTTCGTCGAGGTGGCCGAGCGCGAGCTCGACCGGGTGCGGCAAGACGGCGGCGCGCTCTCACTGGTGATGATCGACCTCGATCACTTCAAGTCGATCAACGATGCGCACGGTCACCTGGTGGGCGACGTGGCCTTGCGGGCGGTCGGCACCATGCTCGTGGCCACCACGCGCGCCGAAGACCTGGCGTGCCGTCTCGGCGGCGAAGAGTTCGCGGTGCTGATGACCGACACCGACCACCGCACCGCGCTGGCCCGCGCCGAAACCTGGCGCGCCACGCTCGCCTCGACCAGCGTGCTGGCCGACGGCATCGTGCTGCGGCTCACGGCCTCGTTCGGTGTGGCCACCTTCCCGTCGCAGGCCGACAGCCTGTCGGCGCTGCTGCGGCTGGCCGACAGCCGCATGTACCGCGCCAAGGCGCAGGGGCGAGACAGCGTCTTCGGCGAGGTCTCGCTCTGAGCGACGGCCCCCGCACGGCCTGAGCGTTCAGACCGGCGCGTTCAGACCGATTCCGACCGCGCGCCCTGGTCCTGCAGGTAGACCGCACCGCTGAGCTGGTCGTCCGCCGCCTTCTTCACGTTGCCACGGCGCCAGAGCCAGGTCTTGATGGCCTGCGGCAGGATGGTCAGGCAGTTTGCGTAGTACAGCAGCTTGAAGCCCATGAGCCGCGGGCCGACCGGCGTGTCGCGGAAGAGGTCGCCCGCGAGGATGGACAAGAGCGCCTCCTGCATGCGCCACATGTTGCGCGGGTTCATGAAGATGTTGCGGATGGCCGGCGAGGTGATGCGGTAGATGAACCACGAGAACATCGCCGGGCCGTGCTTCATCACCTTCTCGAAGCGCTTGAACTGCTTCTCGGCGGCACGCGCCTCGCCCTTGAGCCAGAGGTCGACGCCGGCTGCGGCCTCGAAGGCGCTGTTCATCGCGAGGAACACACCCGACGAGAACATCGGGTCGACGAAGGCATAGGCGTCGCCCACCATGATGAAACGGTCGCCGCGGCAAAACTTGCTGTTGTAGGCGTAGTTGCCGGTGGTGGTGGCCGGCTCGATCATCTCGGCGTTCTTCAGCCGCTCGGCCAGCTTGGGCGCGAGCGCAATGGTCTGCATCAGGAAGTCGTCGAGGTTGGCGCCCTTGCGATGTTCCTTGAAGTAGCCGGGGTGCGCCACCGCGCCCACGCTCGTGGTGCCGTCGCGCAACGGGATGTACCAGAACCAGCCGTGGTCGAACCAGAAGAGGCTGATGCTGCCTTCGAGCCGCCCCGGGGCGCGCTGCGCGCCGCGGAAGTGGCCGAAGATCGCGGCGCTCGCGTGGCGCGGGTTCTTCTCTTTCGCGTCGTACTGGTTGGACAGCAGCGTGTCGCGGCCGCTCGCATCGATCACGTAGCGCGGGCGCCATTCGCTCTCGGTGCCGTCGGCGTTCTTCACCTTCACCAGGGCGCGCATGTCGCCGCCCTTGCCGGCGTCCATGTCGACCTTGAGCACGCGCTGGTTCTCGAAGGTGCGCACGCCCAACTTGGCGGCGTGGCGGAAGAGCAGCTCGTCGAATTCCGAGCGCCGCACGTGCACCGCGTAAGGGAAGGACTTGTCCATCGCCTCGGCGAAGAAGAAGCGGCTGGTGTGGTCATGCCAGGGCGAGACGAACTCGGCGCCGAGCTTGGTGATGCCGATCTTCTCGACCTCGACGCGCACGCCCAGGCGGTCGAAGAGCGGCATGTTCATCGGCAGCAGCGATTCGCCGATGTGGAAGCGCGGGTGCTGCGCCTTCTCGAACATCACGACGTCGTGGCCCTTGTCGGCCAGAAGCGCGGCCACGGTCGAGCCGGCAGGCCCACCCCCGATGACCACCACGTCCGGGCTCATGCCGGTGAACTGCTGGGGTGTCATTTGCGAATCCTGTATGCCAAAACTGAACCGGCGCAGTGTAGCGAGTGCGCCCGCCACGGCGGGGCAATTTCCCAGCGTGGCACACTGCCGCCCGCTTCCGCCCGACGCCCCGCCCCGCATGACCACCACCGAGTACTACCTGATCGCGATGGTGATCATCTTCAGCGTGCCTTACCTGATCTGGCGGCTCGCGCGCACCGACTACTTCGCGCCGCTGGTGGTGGTGCAGACGGTGGCCGGCATCCTGCTCGGCCCGGGCGTGCTCGGCGCGGCCTTCCCCGAGTTCCACGCACAGGTCTTCAGCGCGCCGGTGATCCAGTCGCTCAACGGCCTGGCGTGGTGGGCGGTGATGCTCTTCGTGTGGATCGCCGGCATCGAACTCGACCTGAAGAAGGCCTGGGAACACCGCCACGAGAGCGGCATCACCGCCGGCCTCGCGCTCGGGGTGCCGCTGGTGCTGGGCTGCGCGGTCGCCGCCGCGATGATCCAGTGGCCGGGCTGGCTGGGTGCCAAGGCGAGCGGCTGGCAGTTCGTGCTGGGCGTGGGCATGGCGTGTGCGGTGACCGCCCTGCCGGTGCTCATCCTGCTGATGGAGAAGCTCGACTTCCTGCGCCAGCCGCTGGGCCAGCGCATCCTGCGCTACTCGAGCCTCGACGACATCGCGATCTGGGGCGTGCTCGCCATCATCGTGATGGACTGGGAGCGGGTCGGCCGGCAGGCGATCTTCCTGGCCGGGTTTGCCGTGGTGGGCGTGCTGTTCCGCGGGTTGATGCAGCGCATCCCGCCGCGCGACCGCTGGTACGTCGGGCTGATCTGGCTCGGCGTGTGCGGCTTCGCGGCCGACTGGGCGGGGCTGCACTTCATGGTGGGCGCCTTCCTCGCCGGCGCCATCATCGACACGCACTGGTTCGACCAGGACCAGCTCGACGCCCTGCGCCACAACGTGCTGCTGGTGGCCGCGCCGGTGTACTTCCTCAGCACCGGGTTGCGCACGCAGTGGACGGTGGGCGGCGCCTCGGTCTTCATCGCCGCGGGCGCGATGCTGGCCGCCGCCGTCATCGGCAAGCTGATCGCCACCGGGCTGGCCGGCCGCATCCTGAAATGGGAACGCGGCGAAGGCGCGCTCATCGGCTGGCTGCTGCAGACCAAGGGCCTGGTGATGATCATCTTCGCCAACGTGCTGCTCGACAAACAGCTCATCAGCGGCGAAACCTTCACCGCGCTGCTGCTGATGGCGGTGGCCAGCACCATGCTGACCACACCGATGGTGGCGCCCCGGCTGGCGCGCCTGGCGCACATCGTGCAAAGGTCCACATAACAGGGTGTTACGCCCGGCCGACACGGGGGTGGCCGCTACAATCCCCGTCGTTTTTCCGCCGCATTCCGGGGGCGCAAGTGCTCGCGCCGCCACCCGCGCTGGCGGCTTGTTCCACCCGCCTTTCCGCCCCCTCGAAGCCCGACGTCAGTTGCATGAATCCGCTTGCCTCCACTGATCTTGCTTCGCAGGCCCGCCTCTCTCCCGACACCCCGCCCCTGAGCTTCCGCCGCCTGCGGCTGGCCGCGGGCGCCACGCTGCCCGGCTCGCTGGGCGGCCGCTGGGTGGGGGCCTCGGCCGAAGCGGTGGCCGCACCGGTGCTCGCGCCCGCACTGGGCCCGCAAGAGGCGCTGCTCGATGCCTGGCTGAGCGACGGCCCGCTGCGGGCGCAGCAGCACGGCAGCGTGCACTACGTGACCGACGGCCACTGGCTGCACGGCTGCGCCGTGCTCGACGACCGCAACGGCGGCGTGCATGCGGCCACGCAGCGTGCCTATGCCGACGTCTTCGCCGTGCTCGCCGCGCAGCCCTGCACGCACCTGCTGCGCCTGTGGAACTACCTCGCCGACATCAACCTCGAGGCCGACGGCAGCGAGCGCTACCGGCAGTTCAACGCCGGCCGCCAGCAGGCCTTCCTCGACGTGCAGCGCAGCGCCTTCGAGGGCTCGCCCGCCGCCTGCGCGCTGGGCACGCACGGCGGGCCGCTGCGCGTGTATTTCCTCGCCGGCCGCATGGCGCCCGTCGCGATCGAGAACCCGCGCCAGGTCAGCGCCTACCGCTACCCCGACACCTACGGCCCCCGCGCACCGACCTTCTCGCGCGCGGCCCTGGCCGACGTGGGCCAGGGCCGGCAGGCGCTCTTCATCTCTGGCACCGCCAGCATCGTGGGCCACCAGAGCATGCACCTGGGCGACGTGCGCCGGCAGACCGAAGAAAGCCTCACCAACCTCGCCGCCGTGCGCGACGCTGCCAGCGAGCGCGCCGGGCGCCCCATTGCGGCCGGCGACATGGCCTACACCGTGTACGTGCGCCATGCCGCCGACCTGCCGGTGATCCGCGAGGTCTTCGAACGCGCCGTCGGCCCAGGCAGCCCGGCCGCGCGCGACGCGATCTACCTCAACGCCGACATCTGCCGCGCCGAGCTGCTGGTGGAGATCGAAGCGCACGGGTTCATCGAGCCCGCCGCACGGAGCGCCACGTGAGCCGGCGCGCCTGCTGGGCGTGGTGTGCCGCCACGGGCCTCGCCCTGGCGGGCGTGGGCAGCCAGGCGGCTGACGCCACCGCAGACGCCACGCCCGAAGCCGCCCCGCCCGCCGCCAGCGCGACGGCGCCGGTCAAGAACCTCAAGCCGCTGTGGGAGCTGGGCCTCGGGGCTTCCGGGCTGCGGCTGCCCGACTACCGTGGCTCCGGCGTCAGCCACAACTACCTGCTGCCCCTGCCTTACGTGATCTACCGCGGCACCTGGCTGCGCTCGGACCGCGACGGCACACGCGCGATGCTCTTCGACTCGCCTCGCGTCAAGCTCGACGTGAGCTTCGGTGCGGCCGCTCCGTCACGGGGAGACAACCCCGCCCGAGAAGGCATGCCCGACCTGCCCGGCAACGTGGAGATCGGCCCGAGCCTCAACATCACCCTCGACCAGGAAGTGCGCAAGCGCTGGACGCTCGACCTGCGCCTGCCGCTGCGCGGCGTGGTCACGCTCGAAGGCTCGCCACGCTACGGCGGCGCCACCTTCTCGCCCAACCTCAACTTCGACCTCAAGGACCCGACGCACGGCTGGAACGTCGGCTTCCTGACCGGGCCGCTCTTCGCCAACCGGCGCTACCACGAGCAGTACTACCAGGTCGACGCCGCCTACGCCCGCCCGGACCGCCCGGCCTACCAGACCCGCGGCGGCTACGCCGGCTGGCAGACCATCGCCTCCACCTCCAAGCGCTTCGGGCACACCTGGTTCGGCGCGTTCGCGCGCCTGGAGAACCTGAACGGCGCGGTGTACGCCGACAGCCCGCTGGTGAAGCGCAACTCGTCGCTGACGGTGGGCTTTGGCGTGTCGTGGATCCTCGCGACATCGGACACGATGGTAGAGAGCCGCTATTGAGGCGACCTTGAAACTGCTGCACCAGGTCGTCGCCGGCTTCTTCTTCTACCTCGCCCTGCTGCTGCTCGGCATCGGGTCGCTGAGCTGGAACCTCATCAGCTGGGTGCTCTACCCCTTCCTGCCGCGCGAGCGCGGGCGCGACATCGGCCGTGCCGCCATCGCCGGGGGTTACCGGCTCTTCTGGTGGTGGCTGCAGCTCACCGGCGTGATGCGCCTGAGCTACGACGGCATCGACGCGCTCAACCGCGACGCCGGGCTCATCATCGCGCCCAACCACCCGACCGCGCTCGATGCGCTGCTTGTGGTGGCCCGGGTGCCGCGCGGCGTGTGCATCATGCGCGCGAGCCTCATGCAAAACCCCTTCCTCGGGGCCGGCGCCCGGCTTGCGCGCTACATCCGCAACGACCCGCCGAGCGGCCTCGTGCGCGGCGCGGTGGCCAACCTCCAGGCCGGTGGCCAGCTGGTGATGTTCCCGGAAGGCACCCGCACGGTGACCCCGCCGGTGAACCCCTTCCTGCCCGGCCTCACGCTCATCGCGCACAAGGCCGGCGTGCCCATCCAGACCGTCATCGTCGAGACCACCACCGGCTACCTGGGCAAGGGCTGGCCGGTGTGGAAGCCACCGCACTTCCCGATGGTCTACCACGTGCGCCTGGGTGAGCGGTTTGCACCCGATGCCGACCACAAGGGGCTGTCGCAGCGGCTCGAAGCCTATTTCCGCCAGGAGCTGAGCGCGTGAGCGGGTCGAGCGCCGGGCCGCTCCCAAGCCGGCCCGCGATCCCCTCGGGGGATCGGGCGATGTACCCATCGGCCGAGGGGTCGTCGTCAACCACGCATCTCGTGCTCATCCCGAGCTACAACACCGGGCCGCAGGTCTATGCGACGGTGAAGGCGGCACGCGCGCAATGGAACCCGGTCTGGGTTGTCACCGACGGCAGCACCGACGGCACCCCGGCCGGGCTGCAGGCGATGGCCGCCGCCGACCCCGGCCTGCGCGTGATCGTGCTGCCGGCCAACGGCGGCAAGGGCGCCGCCGTGCTGCACGGGCTGGAGGCCGCGCGCGCCGAAGGCTTCACCCATGCGCTCACCATGGACTCCGACGGCCAGCACCCGGCCGAGCTCATTCCGCAGTTCATGCAGGCCTCGCAGCAGCGGCCCGACACCATGGTGCTCGGCCGGCCGGTGTTCGATGCCTCGGCGCCGCTGCTGCGCGTGCGCGGGCGGCGGGTGTCGAACTGGTGGACCAACCTTGAGACGCTCGGGGCCGGCGTGGGCGACTCGCTCTACGGCTTTCGCGTCTACCCGGTCGAGGGCCTGATCGCGGTGATGCGCGGCCAGCCCTGGATGCGCCGTTTCGACTTCGACACCGAAGCCGTGGTGCGCCTCGCGTGGCGCGGCGCCAAGCCGATCAACCTCGACGCACCGGTCAAGTATTTGTCGGCCGAGGAAGGCGGGGTTTCGCATTTCCGCTACGGGCGCGACAACGTGTTGTTGAGCTGGATGCACCTGCGCCTGATGATCGAGTTCGGGTTGCGCCTGCCCAGCCTCCTGTGGCGGCGCGCACGGCGACTCCCGCCCTTCCAGCCGTGATCCGCACCTCACCATGAGCCTTCCCGCCGACCTCGTCGCCACCGCGCAGCCCCGCCCCACCGGCTGGGCCGCCGAGCTGGCGGCGCGGATCCGCCTGCATTGCGTGCTGAAGACGGTCGGCATCACCGCCTTCATCTGGGTCTTCTTCATCGGCTACTTCTGGGTGCTGCGCCACCCGGCCTACCCCGTCACCCTGATGCCGCTCACCGCCCTCGACCGGGCGGTGCCCTTCCAGCCGACGATGCTGTGGCCCTACCTGACCCTGTGGTTCTACGTGGGCATCGTGGCCGGGCTGGCGCCGAGCTTCCGCCAGCTGATCGTGCACGGTGCGTGGGCGGCGGCGCTGTGCGTCACCGGGCTTGCGATCTTCTACTTCTGGCCCACCGCCGTGCCGCCGCGCGCGTTCGACGCGTCGGGCTACCCCGGCTTCGCGTTGCTGCAGGGCGTGGATGCGCCGGGCAACGCCTGCCCGTCCATGCATGTGGCGGTGGCGGTGTTCACCGCCATCGGCCTGCACAGCCTGCTGCGCGGCATCGGCGCACCGGGCTGGCTGCGCCTGGTGAACGGCGCGTGGTGCACGGCCATCGTCTACTCCACGCTCGCCACCAAGCAGCACGTGGCGCTCGACGCCGTGGCCGGGGTGCTGCTCGGGGCGACTTTTGCACTCTTTTCCCTGCGCTGGCGCCCGGGGGGGTGGTCGGCCGACTCGGTGGGCCCAGGCGCAGCGGATATCATCCGACGACAGTAGTTTTGACATGAATCGGTCCCTGAGGAGGGGGTGTCGGGCAGCGACCCGCACCGGAGGAGACCGAGGCACACAGGGGTTTGACGATGAGTTCGCTGAAGGAACTGCAGGATTTGATTCACGAGAAGTACGGCATCGACCCATCGGAGCTGGACCCCACCACCTCCATGCGTGAAAAAGGCCTGGACTCGCTGGCGCTCGTCGAATTCCTCTTTGCCGTGGAAGACCACTTCCACATCAACCTGCCTGACGTCGACTCCAACGTCGACACGCTGGCCGAGCTGGCCCTCGTGGTCGACAAGGTGAGGGCGGCGCAAACGCCGGCATGACGGCCATCTCGCTGTCCATCACCGGCCTGGGCGCCGTGGCGCCGCATGGCGACAGCCCCGAGGCCATCTTCGCCGCGGTGATGCGCGGCGAATCGGCGGTGCAGGCGGTCTTTCCCGAGCTGCCCAAGCCCACCGCCGCGGCCACCACCACCTTCGACCAGACCCGCTGGTTCAACAAGCTTCAGCTGGCCGGTGTCGACCGCGTGAGCCAGCTGGCGGTAGCCGCCGCCGATCTCGCGATCAAGGACGCCAACGCCACCGACTGCGACCCCGAGCGCATCGGCATCTACGTCGGCTGCGGCATGGGCGGTGCCGGCTCGCTCGAAGCCGCCTACCGCGGCGCGAGCAACCGCGTGCCACCGCTCACCGTGCCCGCCTTCATGCCCAACGCGCCGGCCTCGCACATCGCGATGCGCCAGAAGGTGCTGGGCCCGGTGCTCACCTACTCCGTGGCCTGCTCGTCATCCGCCATCGCCATCGCCGAAGCGGCCAAGGCGGTGCAATCCGGCGAGGTCGACATCGCGATCGCCGGGGGCACCGAGGCGCTCATCGTGCCCGGCGTGGTGCTGGCCTGGCAGGCCATGCAGACGCTCGCGAGCTTCGACCCGGCCGACCCGCAAGGCGCCGCCCGTTCGGTGCGCCCCTTCTCGGCCGACCGCAGCGGCTTTGCGCTGGGCGAAGGCTCGGCCTTTCTCGTCATCGAATCCGAAGCCCGCGCCAAGGCGCGCGGCGCCAGGCGCTACGCCACGCTCAGCGGCTGGGGCATCAGCACCGATGCCACCCACCTCACCAAACCCGACGCGCCAGGCCAGGCCCGCGCGCTGCGCGCCGCACTCAAGCGTGCGGGCCTGCAGCCGCGCGACGTGGGCTACTGCAACGCGCACGGCACCGCCACGCGCATCGGCGACCCCATCGAATGCGAAGCACTGGCGCAGGTCTGGGGCAGCGACCTCGACCGCCTGCGGGTGAGTTCCACCAAGGGCTTGCATGGCCACCTGCTGGGGGCGGCGGGTGCACTCGAAGCGATGCTCACCGTGCTGGCGCTGCACCAGCGGCAACTGCCGCCGAATGCAAACCTGACCGAGGCCGATCCGGCTTGCACGCTCAACCTGGTGGCCGAGAACGGCTTGGCCGCACCTCAGCTCGAAGCCGCGATCAGCAGTTCGTTTGCGTTTGGTGGGTCGAACGCGGTGCTGCTGTTCCAGCGGGCCTGAGCGGGCCGAGCGCCGGGCCGCTCCCAAGCCGGCCCGCATCCCCTTGGGGGATCGTCTGCTGTACTCAGCAGACGAGGGGCTGTCATCAAGCCATCCCGCCGTTGATCGAGATGATCTGGCCGGTGATGTAGCCGGCCTCGGCGCTCGCCAGGAACGACACCAGCGCGGCCACTTCATCGGCCCGGCCGGCGCGCTTCATCGGCACCATGCGGTCGATCGTGTCCTTGTCGAACGTGCCTTCGGCCATGCCCGAATCGATGATGCCCGGCGCTACCGCATTGACCGTGATGCCGCGGCTCGCCAGTTCCAGCGACAGGGCTTTCGTCGCGCTGTTGAGCGCGCCCTTCGCCGCCGCGTAGTTCACCTGCCCGCGGTTGCCGGTGATCGAGGCGATCGAGGAGATGTTGACGATGCGCCCGAAGCGGGTGCGGATCATCGGCATCGTGAGCGGCTGCGTCACGTTGAAGAAGCCGTTCAGTGACACGTCGATCACGCCCCGCCACTGCTGCTCGCTCAGCGCCGGAAAGGCCGCGTCGTCGTGCGTGCCGGCGTTGTTCACCAGCACCTGCACCGGCCCGCCTTCGAGCAGCTTCGCGAGCGCGGCCTGCGCGGCCTCGCGGTCGGCCACGTTGAAGGCGACGGCTTCGCCGCTGCCCCCGGCTGCTTCGATCTGCGCCACCACCTCCTGCGCCACGGCGAGGCGGCTGTTGGCGTGCACGATGACGTGCAGGCCATCACGCGCGAGTCGCAGGGCGATGGCACGGCCGAGGTCGCCACTGCCACCGGTGACGAGCGCACGTTTGCGGGCGGGAGTGTTCATGCGGGCAGAGGCGTGTTGAGCACGACGGCGGCCCGCCCTTCGGCGAGCGGTTTTCCGTCGTGGCGGACGGTGAAGCTGTAGAGGATCTGGCGCGCATCGCCGCTCTGGCGCACGGCCTCGATGTGCAATTCGTCGACCGCGGCAGGCGGCAGGTCGTCGAGCCGCAGCACGTGCAGCTGCACACCGCGTGCGCTGGCGAGGAAGCCGGGGCTCGCGGCCGTGCCGGCGTCCTGCCCGATCAGCGCACCGTGCAAGGCCATCGCCTGTGCGGCGTATTCGATGGCGCAGGGCGACATGAGGCCGCTTGCGGTGCGCAGCGGATGGTCGGCGTCGCGGTGGTTGGTGGCCACGCAGGCGATGCGCTGTGCGTCCCACGACTGCAGCCGCGCGAGCAGGCACATGCTGCCGCTGTGCGGGACGAGCTGGGCAATGCCGGCGTGGTCGAGCGTCTGCTGCATCAGGTTCAGCCGGCCTTCACCGGCTCCAGATCGAGCCGCAGACCCATGCCCGGCAGGTAGTCGAGCACGAGGCCCTGCTGCGCTTCGCCCCGGGCCATCGCCACCAGCAGCGGCAGCGCCGCCGCGGCCGGGACGACACGGCGCAGGGCATCGAGCGACGCATCGGCCATCGCCGCGGCTGGCGGCTCACCGGGCGCCAGATGCACCGTCAGCGAGGCGATCGATTGAGGAGTGCGCACCGGCGAGAGCAGCAGCGCCGCACCGAAGTGATCGGGCAAGGGCCGGGCGCTCTGCAAGGGCTCGGGGTAGGGCGAATCGCTGGCCACCAGCAGCATCGGCTGGCCGTCGAGGCACACACTCGCGGCCGCTTCGATCAGCCCGGCGCCGAAGCTGCCGTTGAAGGCGCACACGCTGGTCGACGACGCGCGGCTGCCCACGGCGATGTGCCACGCCCCCGACGATGCGTTGTGGACCGAGTTGGTGAACCGGGTCGGCGACACCACCGGCTCCGGCATCGCGAGCGCCTCGCACAAGGCATGGCAGTTGGCGCATTCGCCGCTCGACGAGGTGAAGACCGTGGCCAGCGTGCTGGCATCGGCCTGGGCCGCGGCCACGGCTTCGTCGGCCACGGCCATCGCCAGCTTCACGGCACTGCCGGCGCGGCGGCGCTCGGCGGCCGGCAAGCGCGCGGGCGGCGGCAGCACCGTGGCCGTGCTGACATGGGGCTGCTCGCCGCGCAGCACGGCTTGCGAAGCCGCCCAGGTGGCCAGACCCGGCCCGAGCAAGCCCACGCCCTGAACCCAGACCTGCATGCCCTGGTTCGTGCTCATGTGGCGCTCCCGAACACGAGGCTGGCGTTGGAGCCGCCGAAGCCGAAGGAATTGGAGAGCACGTGCTTCACGGGGCCTTCGCGGTTGCTGCGCAAGTAGTCGAGTTGCAGGGCGGGGTCGCGGTCTCGCACGTTGAGGCCCGCGGGCATCAGGCCGTGCTGCAGGGCCAGCAGTGAGATTGCCGCTTCCACCCCACCGGCCGCGCCGAGCGTGTGGCCGGTCGCGCCCTTGGTCGAGCTGGCCGGCGTGCCGGTGCCGAACACCTGGCGCACGGCGTTGTCTTCCGCGGCGTCGTTGCTCGGCGTGGCAGTGCCGTGCAGGTTGACGTAGTCGATGTCGCCCGGCTGCAGGCCGGCCGACGCGAGCGCACCGCGCATCGCGGCGATGGCACCGGCGCCTTCGGGGTGCGGTGTGCTCATGTGGTACCCGTCGTTGCTTTCACCGACGCCGAGCAGCCAGCCCTGCGGGTGCGCGGTCTCGCGCTCGAGCAGCGCAAAGGCTGCCGCCTCGCCGATCGACAGCCCCTTGCGCCCGCCGTCCCACGGTCGGCAGATCTCGTCGGACAGCAACTCCAGCGAGTTGAAACCGTAGAGCGTGGTGAGGCACAGGCTGTCGACACCACCGACCACGGCCGCGTCGATCAGGCCGAGTTGCATCAGGCGTGCGGCGGTGCCGAAGACCTTGGCGCTCGACGAACACGCGGTCGACACCACCCAGCTCGGCCCGTGCAGGTCGAGTGCCTGGGCCGCGAAGGCGGCAACCGAGTAGGTGTTCTGCGTGGGGCCGTAGAGGAAGTCGGCCGGCAGAGAACCATCGGCCTGGCGGCGGCGGTAGGCCAGCTCGGTCTGCAGCAGGCCCGAGGTGCTGGTGCCGAGGAAGACGCCCACGCGCTCGGCGCCCCAGCGGGCACGCGCCGCGGCCACGGCCTCGAGGAAACCGTCTTGCTGCAGCCCCAGCCAGGCGAGGCGGTTGTTGCGGCAATCGAAGTCGGCGAGCGGCGCCGGCAGGTGCACCGCATCGACACCGGGCACCTCGCCCACCCAGGTGGGCAGCGGCAGGTCGAGGAACTTGACCGGCGCCAGGCCGCTGCGCATCTCGCGCAGCGCCGCCAGCGTGGCCTCCAGGCCGAGCCCGAGCGCGGAAGTCACGGTGTAGGCCGAAATGGCAACAGGATTCATCGGGACGCAACCCTTGCGACGAGCAGAACATTGGCGAACGGTGTGCCCTGGCTCATGGGCTGGCTGCGCACCTCGAAACCCAGCGATTGCAGCTGGGCGATCCATTGGGGCAAGGTGCGACCGCACTGCGGCAGCACCCGGCCGTGACGCACCCGCATCACCGCCGCGTCGACCCACCGGCTGAAAGCGAAACGGCGGCTGTACGCCGCATCGGCCACGCGCAGCAGCAGCACGCCCCCGGGCGACAGCGCGCGCCGCACCTTGGCGAGCACCGCGTCCTGGTCGCCTGCGCTCACGTAGTGCAGCACGTCGAGGAGCACGGCCACATCGGCCTCGGGAAAGGCCGCGCTGCGCATGTCAGCGCAGACGAACTCGGCCGCGTCGCCGAGCGCGGTGCGCGCGCGGTCGACGTCGCGCTGCACGAGCTCGAGGCCGGTCACGCGGGCCCCGGCCGGCGCGGCGGCCCAGCCCTGCGGCCACAGGCCTTGCGCGTGCAGCTGCTCAGCCGCGCGCAGCAGGCTGGCCAGCAGGCCCTGGCCGCAGCCGATGTCGAGCACCCGCGCACGCGGCGCGATCAGGCCTTCGCTCAGCAGGTGGCGGAACACCGGGTCGCGGCCCAGCTTGCCGCGGGCGAAGCCCCAGGCGAAGCGGCCGTCCTTCAGGTAGGGCTGGCTGGCGGCGTCGAGCAGCGCCGGCCAGGCCTCGGTGGCCGCCGCGTGCAACACCGCGCTCATGCCGCGGCTCCCAGGCCTTGCGGCAGGGTCACGCACTTCAGCGACAGCTCGTCGCAGCGCGTCAAGAGCGCCGGCAACACCTCGAGCACCACCGGCCGGCCGCTGGCCGCGCGGGCCGAGCCGCGGTCATGCAGTAGCAGGATGTCGCCGGCCGCGAGCTTGCGGGTGAGCCGCTTGAGCACATCGGCCGGGTCGCGGCGCGCGGTGTCGAAGCCGCGGCGCGTCCAGCTCACGAGCTGCAGGCCGCGCGCGTGCAGCACCGGCGCGAGGAACATGTTGCGAAAACCGGCCGGCGCGCGGAAGTAGAGCGGTCGCTGGCCGGTCAGGCGCGTCAGCGTGTCTTGCGAGCGGTCGACCTCGTCGGCCATGCCCTTCGGGCCATTGAAGGCGAAGGTGTGCGCGTGGCGGTGGGTGTGGTTCTGCACGCTGTGGCCGCGGGCGAGGATCTCGCGCACGAGCTGCGGGTGGCGGGCCGCCTGTTCGGCGATGCAGAAGAAGGTGGCCCGGGCGCCGTGGGCATCGAGCAGGTCCAGCACGGCCGGGGTGACCTCGGGGTCGGGGCCGTCGTCGAGGGTGAGGGCCACCTCGCGGCGGCGCACGGCGGCCTCGGGCAGGCGGCGCACGTTGGGGCCCATCCAGCTGGAGCGTGGGCTCAGCACGCCCAGCACCAGCAGCAGGTGGTCGAGCACCACCACACCGACGGCCCACGGCCACAGGGCCGTCTCGATGACCACCGCCAGCACTGCGCCCACATGGCACGCGAGGCTGGCCTTCACCAGCACCGGCGCATGCCAGGGCACGGCGGGGGCCGGGTGCGTCAAGGGGGTGGAAGACTGCATCGAAACAGGCGCGTGGCGCGGGGTGGGACAGCGTAGGAGGGACCGGCGCGCCGAGCGCGCAACCGGGCCGCGATTTTTGCACAGGGGCCCCTCCGGCACCGCCCTGGGGTCAGGGCAGATTCAACGCTGGCGCCGGGGGATGAAGGCGGCCGAGAGCAGCAGGCTCAGCACGATGCCGGGCGCCACCACCTGGCCCACCGCCGACAGCACCGGAATGCTCGAGAACGCCAGCAGCAGGAAGGAGATGCCGGCGGTGATGTTGGCCAGCGCCAGCGACGCGAGCGTGTCGGTATCGACGACGAACGGAATGCCCGGCGGCTGCGCGTCTTCCTGGGCCCGGATCTGGTCGAAGAAGAGTGCGTAGTTGGAGCCGATGGCCACCGCCAGCAGCAGGCCCACCAGGTGCAGGATGCCCAGCGCCACGCCGAGGCCGGTCATCACGGCCAGCACGATCACCACCGCAGCGGCCACCGGCTGCGCGATGCGCAGCAGCCGCCGCCACGAGCGCAGGTGCACGCCCAGAAGCACGCACACCGCCAGCGCGCCCAGCAGCGCCTGCACCAGCGCCTCCTTCAGGTAGCGGGCGTAGAGCGAGCTGACTTCGTCGGCGATGTTGACCACGTGGGTGCCGGGCAGGTCGGCGAGCGCCGCGCGCAGGGCAGCCACTTCCACCGTGCCGGCTGGGTCGACCGGCTGCACGCGCAGCAGCGCGCGCCAGGGGCGGGCCCCCTCCCCAGGCAACACCTGCGCGGCCAGCGCGGCCGCCAGCGGCGTGCCCTTGAGCGAGGCGAGCGTGAGCGTCGGCTGCGCGCGCGCGGCCTCCACGTCGGTGAGGAAGGCCCCCAGGCGACGCGCCGGCAAGGGGCCATCGGCAGTGGCCTGCGCGAGGTTGGCGGCGAGCACGGCCGGCTCGGGCAGGGCCTCGCGCCGGCGCTGCTGCGTGGCCGGGCTCGGCAGCAGCCTGGCCGGCGATTCGTAGCCGCCGATCGCCCCCGAGGCCACGAGCTTGTCGAGCCGCAGGCCCGCAGCTTCAGCCTGCATCAGCACGCCGGCTTCGTCGGCCGCGGCCACCGCGACGATGGTGCCGTTGTCGGACGCGCCGATCTCCCGGCGCAGCTCTTCGTCGAGCTTGATCTGCTCGGGCCCGACCGGGTTGAGCGAGGCGAGGTTGGCATGCCACGCCGAAGGCCACCAGGCCAGCGCGGCCGCCGCCGCCAGCGTCACCGCGACGAGCGGCCACCGGAGCCGCGGCAGCACGGCGCTGCAGGCGCCCACCGCTTCGCCCAGCCGGCGCCGCATGCCCGCACCGGGCGCCCCATCGGGTGCGATCACGGTGTAGACGTAGCGCGTGGTCAGCGCCGCTGCGGCGAGGCCGGCCACCGAGAAGAGACCCAGCTGCGCGAGGCCCGGGAAGCCCGAGAACAGCAGCGCCGCGAAGCCGCAGATGGAGGTCCACAAGCCCAGGCGCACGGTGGGCCAGCTCTCGAGCGTCCAGCGGCGCGCGCCGTCGCCCCGCGGTGCGCCGGGGCGCGAGCGGGCCTGGATCAGGTAGTAGATGGCGTAGTCGACCGCCTCGCCGATCAGCGTGGTGCCGAAGCCAAGCGTCATGCCGTGCACGTTGCCGAAGGCGAGGCTCACCGCCGCCACGCCGGCCAGCACGCCGCAGGCCACCGGCAGCACCGCGACCAGCAGCGTGCGCCACGAGCCGCCGAACGAGAAGAGCAGGATGCCCACGATGGCCACGCCACCGGCGAGCGCCAGCAGCTCCACTTCGTGCTTGATCTTCGCGCGCGAGCCGACGGCAAAACTCGCCGGGCCGGTGACGAGCAGCGTGACACCCTCGGCCTTGAGCGCGCCGAAACGCTCGCGAACTTGCGCGAGCGCCTTCTCCTGGCCGTCGAGGTCGGCGCCGTCGGCATGCGTGGTGGCCAACAGCACGGCGCGCTGGCCGTCTTGCGACACCCACACGCCGCCGTCCATGCGGGGCGACTGCGCCGGCAGCATGCCCTCGGCCATGCGGATGGTCTCGCCGGTCGGGTCGCGCAGGATCACCGGCTTGATGAGCGCGCCGGCCGGCGTGCCGAGCAGCGAGGTGGTGTCGTCGATGCCGGCCTTCAGGCCCTCGACGCTGAACCGCTGCGCATCGACCGCCGGGCTCAGCAGGTAGCGGCGCTCGAAGAGGAACTTGCCGGTGGCCTCGAACTGCGAATGGTCGCCGTTGTGCACGGCATCGAAGGCGCCGCCCTCGCGCAAGGCCTGCGCGAGCTGGCGCGACGCCGCCTGCCGCGCCGCCGGGGTGCCGCCCTCCAAGCCGATCAACACCAGGCGCGCGGCCACCCCGCTGCGCAGCTGGTCGAGCAGCACGGCCTGTTCGGCACTCGGCGTGGACGGCAGGAAAGCCGACAGGTCGGCCACGTAGTGCGTGCGCGCGGCGATGGCAATGGCGGCGGCCACGCAGGCCAGCCACACGACCAGCACCCCACGGCGAAGCAGAACCGCGGCGCGGCGCACGCGCCCCTCGTCGGGGTTCAATTCGGCGTGCTCGCGGCCGGGCGAGACGAGGCGGGCACGGAAGACACCTGCTCGATGCTCATCACCGAGCGGTCACCATCGGCCATCACGACCGTCACCTCACGCACCCACGACTGCTGGCCCGCGATCTGCACCGAACGCACGAGCTCTCGGATCTGCGGCTCGATGGGCACGAGCTCCATCGTCCAGCGCTGCGGCTGGCCCGACACGTTGGCGATGAAGTTGCGCTCGATGGCCTGGCGGTTGCCGGTCAGCGTGCCGCGGATGGCTTCGGTCATCACCGCGGCTTCGGGCACGGCGTCGAGCCGCAGCGTGCGGGTGCGGTTGCCCGAGGTGAGGGTGAGGATGTTGCCCACCACCGAGACCTTCTCAGGGCGCGGCTTCAGGGTCTCGCGCACGAAGGTGTCGGGCGCAGAGAAGGTGAGGCGCCCCGAGGATTCGAGCGTGCGCTCGAGCATGGCCACCGAGCGCTTCTCGGTGAACACCGCCTCGCCGCTCTTGACCTGCGACATCAGGCGCGAGAGCTCGGGCAGGTCGAAGGCGCGTGCCTGCAGCGGCAGCGCTAGGGCCAGCAGAAGACCGACGATCGGCCAGAACTCACGGCGAGGGAGGAGTCGCATCGGCAGCAGCCCAGAAGTCGTAGAAGTTGAACCAGTTGTACGGAGACTCAACGCACGCGGCCTCGATCCGGCGCACATAGCGCTCCAGGGCCTCGCGCACCAGGCGGTCGACCACGTCGCGGGGCTCGTTGGTGAGGCCGCGGAAGTCGGCCAGCTCGTCGAACACCAGCTCGTAGCGATTGCCCCCATGGTAGAGGCCGGCACTGAACACCACGCGGCGCTTGAGCATGGCCGCCAGGCGGAAAGGGCCATCGGAAAACGGAGCCGGCGTGCCGAGGAAATCGAACCACAGGGTGTGCGAACGCCCGGCCGCGCCGGGCAGCGTGCGATCGCCCAGCATGCCGGCGATGCCACCCCCGTCGAGGAAGCGGCGCAGGGCCAGCATGGCGCCGGCCTGGCCGAGGGCGATGGTGTGCAGCTTGGCCTTGGGCGCCACCGCCGCCAGCATGGTGTTGATCATGCGGGCGTTGTTCTCGTACATGAGCATCGCCACCCGCTCGCCATGCGCCTCGCCGCCCGCGCGCATGGCCTCGAAGCTGCCCAGGTGGGCGCCGATGGTGATGACGCCCTCGCCTTCGCGCAGCGGCTGGTGCACCACCTCGCCGTTGGTAGTCGTCACGTCGAAAAGGTCGTAGCGCTCGCGCAGGAAGTAGATGCGGTCGAGCACCGTGGCCGCGAAGGCGTGCACATGGCGGTACACGTCGGCCAGGCCCGCCGGGCGCTTGAGCGCGCGCGACAGGTAGGCCTTCGAAGCACGGCGTGCCTTGCCGTTGGCCAGCACGAAGTAGAGCGTGATCGGGTGCAGCAGCAGGCGGGTCAGCGTGCGGCCGGCGCCCACCGCGATCAGTCGGATCAGCGTCAGTGCCCACATGGCGCTGCGTTCAGGCTCGGTGGACCAGTCCACCTTGGCGCCCGCCTTGGTGTGCTCGGTCATGGCATGCGTTCGAAATGCCCCGAGGCCACCGCGCGCTCACCCACCTTCACCTCGAAACGCACGGCGCTCGCGCTCTCGCTGAACTGGATCGACAAGCTGCTGCCCGGACGCACCGGCGAGAGGAACTTGGCCGCGCCCAGGCGCGGCGCGGGGCCGACCGCCGCCGCCAGGGCCGGATCGCGCAACACGGCTTCCAGCACTTCGGACAGCAGCGACACGCCCGGCAGCAAGGGCTGCCCCGGGAAGTGGCCGGCAAACGCCGGGTGGTCGAGGGGAATGAAAACGTCCACCGAAACGCTCGCGAAAGGAATGGAAGAGCTCAGCGGCGCGAGGCGGCGGCCAGCGCCTGCTCGGCCCAGGCGGCGAACGCGCCGGTCGGCAGCTTGCCGGTGCCCTGCACCCGTGGCAGCTCGGGCACCTGCACCACGCGCCGCGGCAGGAAGGCCGGGTCGACGCGCAGGCGCATCTCGGCCACCACCCGCTTGTGGATCTCGTCGGCCGACACGTCGGGCGCGACCACGAACGCGACCAGGCGCACCACGCCATCGGGGGCGTCGTGCGGCAGCCAGAAGGCGCCGTCACGCACGCCCTCGATGCCGTTGAGGTGGTAGTTGAGGTGGCCGAGCGAGCTGCGCTTGCCGGCGATGTTGATGAGGTCGTTGGAGCGGCCGAGCAGGCGGAAGCTGGTCGGGCTCAGCACTTCCAGCACGTCGGCCAGCGTCGTGGGCTGCGGCACGTGGCCGCCTTGCGCGACGGCAGCCTCGGCGTCGCCGGTGAGGTGCACGCCGCGGAAGGTGGTCCATTCGGCGCCCTGCACCGTGCGGCGCGTGGCGACCTGGCCGGTCTCGGTGGAGCCGTAGATTTCCATCAGCGGCGCGGCCAGGGCGGCCTCGGCGCGGGCCGCCAGCTGCGGCGACAGCGGCGCGGTGGCGCACAGCGTGAGGTCGATCGCCGGCAGCTCGACGCCCGATTCGACCAGCGACTTGAGGTGGAACGGCGTCGTCACCAGCATGCGCGGGCGGGGCGCGCGGGCCAGGGCCGCGGCGATGTCGGCGGGGTAGAACGGGCGCTCGGTGTCGATGGTCGCGCCGGCCAGGAGCGACAGCAGCACGCTCGACTCGAAGCCGTACATGTGCTGCGCCGGCACGGTGGCGACGAGGGTCACGCCGGTGAAGCTCGCAAGGCCCATCTGCTCGGCCAGGCGCTGCGCCTCGGCTTCGACGCCCAGCCGCAGGTACTGCCACGCCTTGGGGTGCGGCACGGGCGCGCCGGTGGAGCCCGACGTCAACACCTGCACCGCGACCGCCGCTTCGTCGATCTCGGGCACGACGGGCGTGGCCGGGAGGCTCGCGTGCGCCTCGGCGTGCCAGACGGTGTGCAGCCCCGTGCTGCCGGCCACGTGGTCGGTGAGCACGTAGGTGCCCGGGAAGAGCGCGCTCAGGCGCTCGATCATGTCGGGCGTGAAGTTGGGCGGCAGCAGGCTGCGCTGGCCGCGCAGCAGCGCCGCGCCCAGGCCCACGGCGAAGCGGTAGCGGTCGCCGCTCAGGTTGAGCATGGCGCCGGTCTCGGGGAGGCGGGCCGACAGGGCCTGCACATCGGCGAGGTACTGGCGGCGCGAGATGGGCTGGCCGTCGCGCCAGGCCAGGGGCGCGTCGAGATCGCCCGCCCAGAGCAGGGGCGTGGTGCTCACTGCGGCACCCGCGGCGCCGCGGGCTTGCTGTTGTTCATGTAGGCGTTGATCGCATCGGCCACGGTGGAGCGCGCGAATTCGGGGTGCAGCCGGTAGCGCAGCGAAAACTCGCCGATGAACATCGTGGCGGTGGCGATGGGGGTGACGAGGTTGGCGAAGACGGCCCAGGTCTCGAAGCTGAAGCCGAAGAAGAGCATCAGCGAGATGGCCACGATCACGAGGAAGAAGACCGTCCACGCGGCCGTCACCTGCCGGGTGTAGGCGAAATGCGCCGGAGGCAGCTCCTTGCCGTGCACCCGCTGCGCCACCGAGGTGATGATCGAGGTGCGCCCCGGCCGCAGCGTGCTGCCGAAGAAAAGCGCGAGGAAGAAGTTGATGCCGGCGTGCTGCAGCAGGTACAGCACATGCGAAGGAACCTGGATGCCGAGCAATGCCAGCCCGCACAGGGTCGCCAGCACGAGCGCTGCGCAGAGCGCCACGGCGCGGTGACCGCTGCGCCAGGTGCCCAGGATCAGGATCACGAGCATCGGCGACAGCACGCCGACGACGTTCCAGGCCGAGGCTTCGGTCTGAGTCATCAGCCAGTGCGAGGCCAGCACGTAGAGCAGGCCGACCCCGAGCACCAGGCCGACGCGCAAGGCAATGCGGGCTTGCATGCCACTCACCTCACTTCGTGCGGTTGGCGGCGATGTGGTCCGTCAGGCTGGCCAGCGAGGTGAAGATGCGCACGTTGTCCTGGTCGTCCGAGCGCAGCTGGAAGCCGTAACGCTGCGACACCACCAGCGCGACTTCCAGGATGTCGATCGAATCCAGCCCCAGGCCTTCGCCGTAGAGCGGGGCCTGCGGGTCGATCGTCTCGGGCGCGGTCTCGAGGTTGAGCGCTTCGACGAGGAGCGCGGCCACTTCGCGCTGAAGCTCGGTTTGGGTGGAAGTCATGCGTGGAATCGGTGGGTGTGGGGCGTGGCGCGGGTGCGCGCAGGCCCGGTTCGGCGGGGGTCGGAGTTTATCAAACGGGGTACTGCCATCGCCTCGTCCGAAGGGGTGACAACGCGGGGCGTCAGCGCTCGAAGGGGCGCGTCAACGCGAAGCCGCTGCCGTCGGTGACACCGTCGCCGGGCATCGCGCCGCCGCCCCGCGCGGCGGCGTTGAGGCGATCGATCTCGGCATAGGCGAAACGCAGCTGGCCTTCCAGGCGCGTGACCGACGAGCGCTGCTCGGCGGCAAAGGCGGCCTGGCGTTCGCGGGCCGACAGTTTTTCTTTTTCCAGCTCGGCTTGCAGGCGGGCGTTCACGGCGCGGGCGTTCTGGGTGCTGGCGGCGACCTGCTCGCGGGCTGCGGCCACGAGCCGGGCATGGCGCGCCGCCGCCCGGCTGCCGATGACGCGCCACGTCACCGCAGCGCCCAGCGCAGCACCGACCAGACCGGCGCTCAGCGCCGTTGCAATCCCCATCACGTCCATCGTCGCCCCTTCCCTCGCAGCGCGCGCCGTCAGGGGCGGGCGTCGCTGCGCAAGACCCTGAGCGTAGCGAGGGCGCGCCGACTTGTCAGGCCCGGTGGCTCATGGCGCCGTGACAAAGTGCGCGCTGACCCGCAATCCGTGTTGCAGAGCAACACCTCAGGCGCGACGGGGCCGCACCTTGGCGGCGGCCGACTTGGCCTGCCGGCGCGCGACCTCCACGTCGGCATCGAAGGCCAGCGCCACACCCATGCGGCGCTTCACGAAGCTCTCGGGCTTGCCGAAAAGGCGCAGCTCGGTGTTGGGCACCCGCAGGGCGTCGTCGACGCCGTCGAACACGATGCCGGTGGCTTCGACCCCGCCATAGATCACCGCGCTCGCGCCGGGACTCTTGAGCGCGGTATTGACCGGCAGGCCGAGGATGGCGCGGGCGTGCAGCTCGAATTCGTTCTGCCACTGCGTGATCATGGTGACCATGCCGGTGTCGTGCGGGCGTGGGCTGACCTCGCTGAACCAGACCTGCTCGCCCTTCACGAAGAGCTCGACACCGAAGAGACCCTGACCGCCGAGGTTGTCGGTCACGGCCTTGGCGATCTCGCGCGAGCGCTGCAGCGCCACCGGCGACATGGGGTGCGGCTGCCAGCTCTCCACATAGTCGCCGCTGACCTGGATGTGGCCGATGGGGTCGCAGAAATGAGTCTCGACCTGGCCATTCGCGCCGAGCGCGCGCACGGTGAGCTGGGTGATCTCGTAGTCGAAGTCGATGAAGCCCTCGACGATCACACGCCCGTGGCTCACACGGCCACCGGCCATCGCGTAGTCCCAGGCTTTCTGCACGTCGGCCGGGCCGTCGATCTTGCTCTGGCCCTTGCCCGAGCTGCTCATGACCGGCTTCACGATGCAGGGGTAGCCGATGCCCTGGTCGATCGCTGCTTGCAACTCTTGGAGGGAGTCACAGAAGACATACGGGCTCGTCGGCAGCTTCAGCGTCTCGGCGGCCAGGCGGCGGATGCCTTCGCGGTCCATCGTCAGCCGCGCGGCGCGAGCGGTGGGAATCACGCGCACGGTGCCGGCCGCTTCGAGCTCTTCAAGCATCGGCGTCGCGATGGCCTCGATCTCGGGCACGACAAGGTGCGGCCGCTCAGCCTCGATCAGCGCCTTGAGCTGCGCCGGGTCGCTCATCGTGATGGTGCGGGCGTGGTGCGCCACCTGCTGGCCGGGGGCGTTGTCGTAGCGGTCGACGGCAATCGTCTCCACGCCCAGCCGCTGCAGCGCGATCAGCACCTCCTTGCCCAGCTCGCCGCTGCCCAGCAGCATGACTTTCGTGGCCGAAGGGGACAGGGGGGTGCCGAGGGTCGTCATGGGGAAGCTCTTGAAGTGCCGAACGAGGCGCCCATTCTAGAAAGACGATGCTCAACAAAGATTTATCATCGCGGCCCATGCCGTCCGCCCACCACGACGTGGCGCAGATCCGCCTGGACAACGCAATGGCGCTGTTCGACGAGTTCGTGCACGCCACCGTCAAACACGCCGATGCCGCCACCTTGCGCGGCCTGGAGCGCCGCTTTGCAGAGCGGCTACAGATCCAGCCCAGCTACTGGAGCCAGATCAAGGGGCGCTCGCGGCAGATCGGCGAGCGCCTCGCGCGGCAGTTCGAGCAACTGAGCCACAAGCCGCTGGGCTGGATGGACGAAGTACACGGCGCCCAGGGCGCCGTTCCCTCGCAGGCCGAGGCCGAGCCGGCCCCCGGCCTGCCGCAAGACGACGACGAGCGCTTCATCGTCGGCCTCGTGCTCACCTACTACCGCCGCCACCCACAACGCGCCCGCACGCGTCTGCTCGACCTGCTCGGCGAGGTGCTGGCCCCGGCGCCGCCGGCACCGAGCGCGGCGCCGAAGAAACCCGCGCCCGCCGACGACCCGCACAGCCTCTGGTTGAGCAGCCAGGCCGGCGTGGCGCCGCTGAAGCGAAAGCGCTGACGCATCAAAAAAAGGTGAGCAACACCTCTTGCGCAAGATAATCAACTGTTTATCATTTGCGCAAGTTGCGGGGCCTGCCCGTACCGCAGCGACACCCCACCGATCCACCCCCACCCGGAACGCCATGTCGACATTCGCCTGCCTGCCGACCCCACGCCGATCGTGCGTCGTCGATGCAGCCATCGTCATGGTGGCGCCGCCAGGGCCGTTGCTCACCTGAGTGCTCTTGCAGCAAGAGCGCCACACGGCCCGGGATGCGTCCAACGCCCCGGGCCGTTTTGTTTTTGTCGTGCGGACACCCGTCCGCCCAGGAGTGCCCCATGAAGTTCGTCATCGACACACCCAAGCCACGCAACCCGTTTGCCACCGCCGCCCGCAGCCGCCGGGCCGGCAGCCACCGACCGAGCACCGGCGCGCAGCGCCAGCGATCACGCCAGGACCTACGCCAGACCCTGGCCCAGCTCGACCCCCGCAAGGACAGCCCATGACCCCTTGCCCGCCACGCGCGGGCAACGCCTGAAGGACATCGCCATGACCCACCTGAGACTCGTGACGTGGAACCCCGCCGAGACCACGCCCCGCCCTCCCGCCCACCCCCTGCGGCGCCTGGCCGCCGCCCTCCTGCGCAGCGCGAGCCGCCTGCTGGCCCGCCTGGCCCAGCGCGTGGGCGAACCCGCGATCGCGACCTTGCCGGTGCTCCCCGAGACGCTCGAGTTCTACGCCGACGCGGGTGCTCCCGAGGGCGCGCTCTATCTCGACGGGAACCTGATCGGCCACTTGCCGGGCGTGAGACGCCTGTAGTTCGCTAGGGCACACTCGCGGGCATGCCGCCCCTGCTCGCGCTGGACCACGTCGACAAACGCTACGCCAACGGCGTGCTGGCGCTGCGCGATGTGTCGCTGGCGGTGGGGCCGCACGAGTTCGTCTCCTTGCTGGGCCCGTCGGGTTGCGGCAAGAGCAGCGTGCTGCGGCTGGTGGCCGGGCTGGATCGGGCCACGAGCGGCAGCGTGTCGGCCCCCGCGCTGGACCGCCGTGCGCCAGCCGACACCGCCTGCGTCTTTCAAGACGCCACGCTGATGCCCTGGGCCAGCGTGTTCGACAACGTGTGGCTGCCGTTGCGCATCGCCGGCCAGTCGCGGGCACAGGCTACCGAGCGGGTCGAATCGGTGCTGCGCCTCGTGGGCCTGGCCGACTTCGCCGACGCCCACCCGGCCGAACTCTCCGGCGGCATGAAGATGCGCGCTTCGATCGCACGGGCACTGGTGGCCCAACCCCGTGTGCTGCTGATGGACGAGCCCTTCGCCGCGCTCGACGAGTTCACCCGCCAGAAGCTCAACGACGACCTGCTGCAGTGGTGGCACACCAGCACGCTGGCGGTGCTCTTCGTCACGCACAGCATCTACGAGGCGGTGTACCTGAGCCAGCGGGTGCTGGTGATGGGCGCGCGGCCGGGGCGGGTGGTCGACGAAGTGGTGGTCGACGAGCCCTACCCGCGCCGCCCGGCCTTCCGCAGCACCGAGCGATTTCTCGCCCTGTGCCAGCGCATCGGCCAGGCGCTCGAAGCATCGCAGGTGGCGGGCTGATGCGGCGTGCCGTGCCGGTGCTGACCTTGCTTGCGCTCGTCGCGGCCTGGGAAGCGCTGGTGCGCCTCGCCCACATCCCGCACTACACGCTGCCCGCACCTAGCCTCGTGGTGCAGACGCTGGTGGCCAACTTCGGCTCGCTGGCGGCGAGCTGGTGGTTCACGCTCAAGATCACCTTCGGCGCGCTGCTGCTGGCCTGCGCGGGCGGCGTGTTGATCGCGGCGGTGTTCGCGCTGTCGCGGGCGGTCGAGCAGGCGCTCTTTCCGATCGCGGTGGTGCTGCAGGTCACACCCATCGTCGCGGTGGCCCCGCTGATCCTCATCTACGTCGAGAGCACCACCGCCGCGCTGCTGCTGTGCGCGTGGATCGTGGCCTTCTTTCCCATCCTCTCGAACACCGTGATCGGCCTGCGCGCCGCCGACCCACAACTGCACGACCTCTTCCGCCTCTACCGCGCCACACCCCTGCAGCGCCTGCGCTGGCTGCTGGTGCCGAGCGCCTTGCCCTACTTCGTGGCGGGGCTGAAAATCTCCGGCGGCCTGAGCCTGATCGGCGCCGTCACCGCCGAGATGGTGGCCGGCGCGGCGGGCCGCGAAACGGGGTTGGCCTCACGCATCCTCGAAGCCAGCTTCCGCACCGAGACCCCCAAGATGTTCGCCGCGCTGGCACTGCTGGTGTTGACGGGCGTGCTGATCTTCTGGAGCTTCAACGCACTGTCGCGCGCCCTGCTCGGGCGCTGGCATGCGGTCGAATCTTCCAAGCCCGATTGACCTTCTTTCCGACCTTCTTTCTGGAGCCCTCATGCGCACACTCGCCCTCGCCGCCGTGGCCCTCGTGGCCTGCAGCACGGCCCTCGCCCAAGACAAGGTGACCTTCGCGACCAACTGGAAGGCGCAGGCCGCGCACGGCGGCTTCTACCAGGCGGTGGCCGACGGCACCTACAAGAAGTACGGGCTCGACGTCACCATCCAGCAAGGCGGCCCGCAGGTGAACAACCGGCCGCTGCTGCCCGCCGGCCGCATCGACTTCCTGATGACCGGCAACCTGCTGCACAGCTTCGACAACGTGAAGAACGGCGTGCCGACCGTGGTGGTGGCGGCGATGTTCCAGAAGGACCCGCAGGCGCTCATCGCGCACCCGGGCCAGGGCTACGAGAACTTCGCCGCGCTGAAGAACGCGCCGGTCGCGCTGATCGCGAAGGATGGCCAGTTCAGCTGGTGGCAGTGGCTCAAGGTCACCCACGGCTTCAAGGACGAAGCCCTCAAGCCCTACAACTACAACCTAGGCCCCTTCCTCGCGAACCCCAAGGCGATCCAGCAGGGCTACTCGGTGGCCGAGCCGATCTACGTGCAGAACCAGGGCAAGTTCAAGCCGGTGGTGCACCTGCTCGCCGACCACGGCTTCTCGACCTACTCGACGCTCATCGAAGCGCGCGCCGAGACCGTCAAGGCCAAGCCCGACCTGGTGCAGCGCTTCGTCGACGCGTCGATCGTCGGCTGGGTGAACTACCTCTACGGCGACCGCAAGGCCGCCGCCGCGCTGATGATGAAAGACAACCCCGAGATGACCGAAGCCGAGATGGAAGCCTCGGTTTCGCTGATGAAGCAACAAGGCATCGTCGACTCGGGCGAGTCGCTTGCCGGGGGCATTGGCGCCATGAGCCAGGCGCGCATCAACGACTTCTACGCGCAGATGGTGAAGGCCGGCCTCTACAAGGCGGGCGAGGTCGACCTGTCGAAGGTGGCGGCGCTGCAATTCGTCAACAAGAAGGTCGGCCTCGACCAGAAGGCCAAGCTCGGCGGGCGCTGAGGCTCAAGTCCGCACCGGTGGCGGCCGATAACCTCGGTAAGAAGTACCCCATTCGACTAGCTGACGTGGACCCGATCGCACCGCCCCCTTCGTTCATCACGCAACCGCTGCGTGACCTGGACGCGTGGGTGAGGCATTTCCGCGATGCCGAGATCCCGGTGCTCGGCAGCACGGCCGATGCGCTCGAAGCCATGCGGGCGAACGAAGACGACGTCGACGCCAACCTCATCGGCGAGATGGTGGCCGACGACCCGCTGATGACGCTCAAGGTGCTAGCCTACGCCTCGACGCACCGGCCGCCGCGGCTCATCACCGATGTGGAGACCGTGACCGCGGCGGTGGTGATGATGGGCATCTCGCCCTTCTTCGGCAATTTCGGCCTGCAGCCGGCCATTGAGGATTGGTTGGGCGACCAGCCCGAGGCGCTCGAAGGCGTGGGCGAGGTGCTGCGTCGTGCGCACCGCGCGGCCCAGTTCGCACTGTCGTTCGCGGTGCACCGCATGGACCACGACGCCGCGGTGATCTACGAGGCCACGCTGCTGCACGATTTCGCCGAGATGCTGCTGTGGTGCCATGCTCCGACGCTCGCGCTGCAGATCCGCACCGCGCAGAAGGCCGACCCCACGCTGCGCTCGCACACGGTCCAGCAGCAGGTGCTCAACATCCAGCTCTTCGACCTGCAGCAGGCGTTGATGCGCGCCTGGGCGCTGCCGGACTTGCTGATCCAGATCACCGACGACCGCCACGCCCGCCACCCCTCGGTGCAGAACGTGATGCTGGCGGTGCGCCTGGCGCGCCACAGCGCCGAGAGCTGGGACAACCCGGCCATCCCGGATGACATCAGCGCGCTCTCGCAGCTGCTCAACCTCTCCGAGCCGGCCACGCTGCAGTTCGTGCGCGACATCGAAAGCTGAACGCACGAGGCTTGCAAAAAGCGCCGGCACGCGGGAACCTACGACCTTCTCGTCTGCACGAACCGCCATGGCCAACGCTCACAAGGCAGTCAACCAGGGGGTCGCGCCGGTCACCTACGGCACCGGCACCCGCCCACCCCGCGGCGACTACGCCTCCGCCCGCGCCGACTACACCTGCGAACAGCAGTGGTCGCGCTACACCCCCGACGACCACGCGCTCTACGAGCGGCTTTACCAGCGGCAGGCCGCGCAACTGCCGGGCCTGGCCTGCGAGGAGTTCATTGCGGCCGTCGAGCAGCTCGGCGAGCCGCATCGCATTCCGCGCTTCGATGCGCTGTCGGAGCGCCTCCACCGCGCGACGAAGTGGGAGGTGGTGGCGGTGCCCGGCCTCATCCCCGAAGAAGCATTCTTCGCGCTGCTCGCGCAGCGGCGCTTTCCAGTCACGGGGTGGATCCGCAAGCCGGAAGAGTTCGACTATGTGGTCGAGCCCGATGTCTTCCACGACCTTTTCGGCCACGTGCCGCTGCTTTTCAACCCGGTGTTCGCCGACTACATGCAGGCCTATGGCGCGGGGGGACTGAAGGCGAGCCGCCTGCAGGCCTGCGAGTACCTCGCGCGGCTCTACTGGTACACGGTGGAGTTCGGGCTCATCGCCACGCCGAAGGGTTTGCGGGCGTATGGCGCGGGCATCCTCTCGTCGACCGGCGAGCTGCGCCACAGCGTGCAGAGCCCGGCGCCACAACGCCTGGGCTTCGACGTCGAACGCATCATGCGCACCCGCTACCGCATCGACAGCTACCAGGCCACCTACTTCGTCATCAGCGGCTTCGAGCAGCTCTTCGAGGCCACCGCGCCCGACTTCACGCCGCTCTACGAGCGGGTGTCGCACGAGGGCGAACTCGCGGCCGACGCGCGGCTGCCGAGCGATCGCGTCTACTGAGCCGGGGTCAGCGTGTCCAGCACCGCCTGCAGCACGAGCGGGTGGTCCACCATGTGCACGTGCGCCATGCCGACGAGGTGACGGTTGTCGGCGCCGGGCAGCGTGGCAGTCGAGGCCGGAAATACAACGTTGTCGCAGTGGCTGTAGAAGCAGATGAAGCGCTCGAAGTGCTGGGCCGGCTCGAGCGCTTCGAGGGCCTTCTGCCAGTCGGTGCCGAGCGCCATCTCGCGTGCGTTCTGCGTGCTGCCGAAGCGCGCGAGCCAGGTGCCGCGATGCGGGCTGCCGATGGTCACGATGCGGTGCACCCGGCCTGCGCCACTCGCGGCATACCACGCGCGGATCGCGAGGCCGCCCATGCTGTGGCCGACGAGCACCGGCGCCTGCCCGGTGCTGTGCTCGAGGCGCTGCACCGCGTCTTCGATGATGGGCACGTAGTCGCTGATGGTGCCGAACACCGGCTCGAGGTTGACCGCGATGAAGGGCACACCTTGTGCACGCAGCTGCGGCATCCAGCGGTTCCAGAATCCGCGGTTGCACACGAAACCGTGCACCAGCACCACACCGCGGCGGCTGGGTGTTGCGGGCAGGTGATCGGGTTCGCGGCGGGAGCGGAAGGGTTGCTGCCAGCAGAAGACCCGCGGCGCCGCCAGCACCTCGGCCCACCAGGCCTTGAAGAGCTGCGCCGGGCTCGCCTTGGGCGCCGGATCATTGCCGTGCACAAACCAGACGAGCACGAGTTCCACTGCAAGGAAGGGGGCGTAGCCGAAGACCACCACCGCCGCACCGGCCCAGGCCCACGTCGTGTGGCCGCGCTGCACGCACCAGGCGGCCCATGCGATGGCGGTTGCGAGGAGCCCGAGGGTGATGAACTGCTGGAGCCGAGCGAGCATCCGGCGATGCTACGCGACGAGTTGTACGTCTCGTCCCGTCATTGACTTGGCGAGGCCCGTCGCCAGGCGGTTGGCCACGCCGTACACCGAAAGCTGTGGGTTGGCGCCGATGCTCGTGGGGAAGAGCGAGCCATCGTGCACCGACAGGTTGGCCAGTTGCCAGTGCACGCCATCGGGTCGCACCACGCCTTGCCGCTCGGTGCCGGCCATCGCGCAGCCGCCCATCACATGCGCGCTGACCACACGGGTCAGCAGTGGCTTCATCGGCAGGGCCTGGATCGCGTCGCGCGCCTGCGTCCAGCTCGTGTACTGGCGCGCGAGTTCATGCACCGGCATCACCTGGCGCGCACCGGCCGCGAACTGGATCTCGGCCATGCTGAGGAAGGCACGGCGGGCGCCGTCCATCACGTAGTCGTTCAAGGGGTAGTCGAGCACGGGGGACCCATCGCCGCGCAGTTGCACGGCGCCCCCGATGGACTCGGCGTGGAAGCCGTCGCGCAGCAAGGCGAGGAGGCCTTGTGTGTGCGGAAACTGCTTCAGCAGATCGGCCTGGGCCTGCCCGTGGCCGGTGAGCGTGGTCGAGACGATCACCGGGTGCATGGGCGGCGCCTCGAGTTTGTAGCCCATCGGCCCGTCGATCGCCTGGGTGTGCAGGAAGTGGTCGCTGTAGAGTGTCTGCGGTGCGCCGCTCCAGGCCTCGACGCGCTCGTCAAACGTGGCCGCCGAGATCACCACCGGGTGCAGGAAGGTGCGTTTGCCGAGCAGGCGGTGTGGGTCGGGCACGCCGGAGCGCATCAAGAGCGCCGGGCTGTTGATCGCGCCACCGGCGACGACGAAATGGCGGGCAACGATGCGTGTGGACGCGACGCCCCGCGTGGGCGAGCCATTGGCGGTGACCGGCGTGCACACGAGCGCCTGCACCTGGCCGTGCCCCACCACGAAGGCTTCGGCGCGTGTCTCCACGAGCAGCGTGGCGCCGCGGTCGAGCGCGGTGGGGATGGTGGTCACCAGCATCGACTGCTTGGCGTTGGTCGGGCAGCCCATGCCGCAGGAGCCGAGGTTCCAGCAGCCTTTTACGTTGCGCTGGATGCCCGCCGCAGAGATGCCCAGGCGGCTCGCTCCGGCGCGCAGGACCTCGTTGTTGCGATTCGCCGGCGTCAGCCAGGGGCCGATGTTGAGGCGTTGCTCGGCCTGGGCGAACCAGGGCGCCAAGGCCTCCTCGGTGTAGTCGGCCAGGCCGAAGTGCTGCTGCCAGTGCTGCAGGGTGCCGGGCGGCGTGCGGAACGAGCTCGTCCAGTTCACCGTGGTGGAGCCACCCACGCAGCGGCCCTGCAGGATGGTGATCGCTTTGTCGGCGGTCTTGCGGCCCGCGGACTCCTGGTAGAGGCTCGGGTAGGCCTCGCTTTCCAACTGTCGGAAGTCGCTGCTGCTCTTGAGCGGGCCTTCTTCCACCAGCACGACCCGAAGCCCGGCCTGCGTCAGCAACTCGGCGGTGATGCCGGCACCGGCGCCGCTGCCGATGATGGCCACGTCGCAGGTCATCTGGGCGGGCAAGGGCCCGTGGGTGCCGCCCAGCACGCGCCAGCCGCGTTGCAGGCCGGCGCGTATCGGGTCGGGAACGGTGCTCGCGGTGGTGGTCATGTCGGCCGGGGGCCCGGGTAGCCGATGAGCGGCCATGCCGCAGCGTCTGCGTAGAAGGCGGCGTTGGTGAGGTCGCGCAGGGCGTGGTACGCCTGCTGTCGCGCCGCAAGGCCAGACAGGCGCATGTCGTCGAAGGCGGCCTGGATCTCGGCCGCGCTCGCGTCAGGCCAATCGGTCGGCAGGCCGGCGAGCACACGGCGGCCGGCGCTCGTCGAAAGAATCGCGAGCAGTTGTGAGAGTTCGGCCTGCACGGCGCTGGGAAACGCGAGGATCACCTCGTCGAGGCGTTTCAGCTGTGCATCGAGTGCGGCGCGTTTCGCAGCCGCGGCTTGGGGCAGGCTGCCGTCGAGCACGGCACGCGCAACCGCGTCGAACACGGTCTTGCCCGAGTCAGTGAGACGGCCCGCGGCCAGCCCCGGCTGGAACAGCGCCACGCCGCCGCCGGCCAGTGCGAGCAGCGCCGCGGCGCCCACGCCGAGTTTCAGAAGGCTGCGTCGTTCCATGTGGCGATGAGTGTTGCATCATTCCTCCGCGGCGCCGTAGAGATGCACGACTACTCGGCGCCATGAAAAACCCGCGCCCGAACGATGTCCACACCCGCTGCGTTGATCCTTGGCCACCTGGAAACCGTCGAACACGAACGGCGCCTGCGCGCTGCGTCTCCCGAGTTGCACGCGCGTGTGCAAGCCTTGAAGGCGTATCAGCAGCGCCGCTTCGCGCACACCTATGCCGACCTCCTGGCGACGCCACGCTATGGGGCTGCGGCGCGGTTCTTTCTCGACGAGCTGTATGGCCCGAGCGACTTCAGCCACCGCGATGCGCAGTTCGCCCGGGTGGTGCCGGCTCTGGTGCGCCTGTTTCCGCGCGACGTGGTCGCCACCGTGGCGACGCTGGCCAGCTTGCACGCGCTGTCAGAGCGGCTCGATTCGGCGATGGCGCACGCCTTGGCTGGCGCCGAGGTGGATGCCGCGGCTTATGTGAAGGCCTGGCGCGCCATCGGGCACGCGCGTGACCGTGAGCAGCAAGTCGCCTTGACCTTGGACGTCGGCCGCGACCTCGACGCGCTCACCCGCAAACCCCTGCTGCGGCACAGCCTTCGCATGATGCGCGGCCCGGCGCGTGCCGCGGGCCTGTCTGCCCTGCAGGGGTTTCTTGAAAGCGGATTCGACACGTTTCTCGCGATGCGGGGTGCACAAGAGTTCCTTGGCACAGTGAGCACCCGCGAGCATGCGCTGCTGAATGCACTGTTTGACGCAGAAGATGCGGCCGCGTCGAGGGCGCTAGGACAACTACCGTAGCCACCCGTCAGCGCCGGCTGGGATCATCCGCGCGGTCAAAACTCGGCGTGAACAGCATGGAAAAACCCTGGCTGAAGAGCTATCCCCCGGGCGTCCCGATCGACGTCAACCTCAACCAGTACAACTCGCTCGTCGAGTTGCTCGAGGAGTCCTACGCCAAGTACGGAGAGCGCACCGCGGCCATCTGCATGGAGGCATCGCTCAAGTTCCGCGACATCGATCGGATGTCCACCGCGCTTGCTGCGTGGCTTCAGGCCAAAGGCCTGCAGCCTGGTGCGCGTGTGGCCATCATGATGCCCAACGTGTTGCAGTACATGCCGGCGATCGCCGCCATCTTGCGCGGCGGCTTCGTGGTCGTGAACGTGAACCCGCTCTACACGCCGCGCGAACTGGAGCATCAGCTCAAGGATTCGGGCGCCGAGGCGATCTTCATCCTGGAGAACTTCGCCAAGACCTTGGAGCAGGTGATCGGCAACACCAAGGTCCGCCATGTCGTGTTGGCGTCGATGGGCGACTTGCTCGGTGCCGCGAAAGGCACGCTCGTCAACCTCGTTGTTCGCAACGTGAAGAAGATGGTGCCGCCGTTCCGTTTGCCCGTGGGCGACGGCCGCACCGTGACCCGGTTCAACACGGCCGTGTCCGAAGGCTCACGTCAGACCTTGCAGCGACCGAAGCTGACCCCGGAAAGCGTGGCATTCCTGCAGTACACGGGTGGCACGACTGGTGTATCGAAAGGCGCCACACTGCTCCACCGCAATGTGGTCGCCAACATCCTTCAATCTGAAGCATGGTTTCAGCCTCGGCTCGCCACGATCGATGCGAACGTTCAGATGGTCGCGGTCTGTGCCTTGCCGCTGTATCACATCTTCGCGCTGACAGCCTGCTACATGCTGGGGGCGCGGCTGGGCATCCTCAATCTGCTGATTCCGAATCCGCGCGACATCCCGGGCTTCATCGCCACCTTGCGCAAACACCAGGTCCACATGTTCCCGGCGGTGAACACCTTGTTCAACGCCCTCGCCAACCATCCTGATTTTCCGAAGCTCGACTTTTCAGGGCTCAAGATTTCGAATGGTGGCGGCATGGCCGTGCAACAGGCCACGGCCGAACGCTGGCTCAAGATCACCGGCTGTCCGGTGGTCGAAGGCTACGGCCTCTCGGAAACATCGCCCGTCGCGACCATCAATCGCTTCGACATTTCGGGCTTCACCGGCTCGATCGGTTTGCCAGTGCCGCTGACCGACATCGCGATCCGAGACGATGATGGTCGCGATGTTCCTTACGGCGAGCCCGGCGAGATCTGCATCCGTGGCCCGCAGGTCATGGCAGGTTATTGGAACCGGCCCGACGAGACCGCGAAGGTGATGACGCCCGACGGCTTCTTCAAATCGGGCGACGTGGGTGTGATGGACGCCGACGGGTATACCAAGATCGTCGACCGCAAGAAGGACATGATCTTGGTGTCCGGCTTCAACGTGTACCCCAACGAGATCGAGCAGGTGGTGGGCATGCACCCGGGTGTGCTGGAATGTGCCGCGATCGGTGTCCCCGACGAGAAGTCGGGCGAGGTGGTCAAGCTTTTTGTCGTTCGAAAGGACCCGACCTTGTCCGAGGACGCGTTGTTCGAGTACTGCACGCAAAACTTCACAGGCTACAAACGCCCGAAGCACATCGAGTTCAGGAACGACTTGCCAAAGTCCAATGTCGGCAAAATTCTCCGACGTGAATTGCGCCCAGCCACGGCCTGAGGATTTTGCTTGAAAGAAAAGAGGCCGCGCGGAGCGGCCTTTTCTGCGTTAGGCCCGCAGGCCTGCACATTTTTGGTGACTTTCCAATTGCGAATCGAAAAGCAAAAACCCCCGCCACATCGTGACGGGGGTTTCAATTAATAGCCTGACAATGTCCTACTTTCACACGGGAATCCGCACTATCATCGGCGCTGAGGCGTTTCACTGTCCTGTTCGGGATGGGAAGGAGTGGGACCACCTCGCTATGGTCATCAGGCTTAACCGGTCACTGCCTTGAGTGCTCAAGACAGCCAATTTGTAGAGTCGCACAGTTTATAAACTGTGAATCAGCATTTGATTGCGCCGCTTCAATTGAAGACTGGCATAACAGCTTACCCACTTGACATTCGTCAAAATTATAGGGTCAAGCCTCACGAGCAATTAGTACTGGTTAGCTTAACGTATTACTACGCTTCCACACCCAGCCTATCAACGTCCTGGTCTCGAACGACTCTTCAGGGGGCTCAAGGCCCCGGCAAGACTTATCTTAAGACGAGTTTCCCGCTTAGATGCTTTCAGCGGTTATCTCTTCCGCACATAGCTACTCGGCAATGCCACTGGCGTGACAACCGATACACCAGAGGTGCGTCCACTCCGGTCCTCTCGTACTAGGAGCAGGCTCTCTCAATCTTGCAGCGCCCACGGAAGATAGGGACCAAACTGTCTCACGACGTTTTAAACCCAGCTCACGTACCTCTTTAAATGGCGAACAGCCATACCCTTGGGACCGGCTACAGCCCCAGGATGAGATGAGCCGACATCGAGGTGCCAAACACCGCCGTCGATATGAACTCTTGGGCGGTATCAGCCTGTTATCCCCAGAGTACCTTTTATCCGTTGAGCGATGGCCCTTCCATACAGAACCACCGGATCACTTAGTCCTACTTTCGTACCTGCTCGACTTGTCAGTCTCGCAGTCAAGCACGCTTATGCCTATGCACTATCAGCACGATTTCCGACCGTGCCTAGCGTACCTTCGAACTCCTCCGTTACGCTTTGGGAGGAGACCGCCCCAGTCAAACTGCCCACCATACACTGTCCCCAACCCGGATAACGGGCCAAGGTTAGAACCTCAAACACACCAGGGTGGTATTTCAACGTTGGCTCCACGACACCTAGCGGCACCGCTTCAAAGCCTCCCACCTATCCTACACAGATCTGTTCAAAGTCCAATGTAAAGCTACAGTAAAGGTTCATGGGGTCTTTCCGTCTTTCCGCGGGGAGATTGCATCATCACAAACATTTCAACTTCGCTGAGTCTCTGGAGGAGACAGTGTGGCCATCATTACGCCATTCGTGCAGGTCGGAACTTACCCGACAAGGAATTTCGCTACCTTAGGACCGTTATAGTTACGGCCGCCGTTTACTGGGACTTCAGTCAAGAGCTTGCACCCCATCATTTAATCTTCCAGCACCGGGCAGGCGTCACACCCTATACGTCGACTTTCGTCTTTGCAGAGTGCTGTGTTTTTAATAAACAGTTGCAGCCACCGATTCTCTGCGGCCTCATTGGGCTCACCAAGTAAATGGATCACCTACTAAAGGCACACCTTCTTCCGAAGTTACGGTGTCAATTTGCCGAGTTCCTTCTCCAGAGTTCTCTCAAGCGCCTTAGAATACTCATCTCGCGCACCAGTGTCGGTTTGCGGTACGGTCGTATGTAGCTGGAGCTTAGTGGCTTTTCCTGGAAGCAGGGTATCACTCACTTCAGCGGCAAGCCGCCTCGTTATCACGCCTCATCTAATCCCTCCGGATTTGCCTAAAGGGTATGACTACACGCTTGAACCGGGACATCCAACACCCGGCTGAGCTAACCTTCTCCGTCCCCACATCGCACTACATATCGGTACAGGAATATTGACCTGTTTCCCATCAGCTACGCATCTCTGCCTCGCCTTAGGGGCCGACTCACCCTACGCCGATGAACGTTGCGTAGGAAACCTTGCGCTTACGGCGAGGGGGCTTTTCACCCCCTTTAACGCTACTCATGTCAGCATTCGCACTTCTGATACCTCCAGCAGCCTTCACAAGCCACCTTCACAGGCGTACAGAACGCTCTCCTACCACGCATCTTGCGATGCATCCGCAGCTTCGGTAACTGGCTTAGCCCCGTTACATCTTCCGCGCAGGACGACTCGATCAGTGAGCTATTACGCTTTCTTTAAATGATGGCTGCTTCTAAGCCAACATCCTGACTGTTTTAGCCTTCCCACTTCGTTTCCCACTTAGCCAATTTTGGGGACCTTAGCTGGCGGTCTGGGTTGTTTCCCTCTTGTGTCCGGACGTTAGCACCCGGTGCACTGTCTCCCAAGCTGTACTCTGCGGTATTCGGAGTTTGCCAAGGTTTGGTAAGTCGCCATGACCCCCTAGCCTAAACAGTGCTCTACCCCCGCAGGTAATACTTGAGGCACTACCTAAATAGTTTTCGGAGAGAACCAGCTATTTCCAAGTTTGTTTAGCCTTTCACCCCTATCCACAGCTCATCCGCTAGTTTTGCAACACTAGTCGGTTCGGACCTCCAGCAGGTGTTACCCTACCTTCATCCTGGCCATGGATAGATCACTTGGTTTCGGGTCTACACCCAGCGACTGAACGCCCTATTCGGACTCGGTTTCCCTACGCCTTCCCTATTCGGTTAAGCTTGCCACTGAATGTAAGTCGCTGACCCATTATACAAAAGGTACGCCGTCACCCTTGCGGGCTCCGACTGTTTGTATGCATGCGGTTTCAGGATCTATTTCACTCCCCTCCCGGGGTTCTTTTCGCCTTTCCCTCACGGTACTAGTTCGCTATCGGTCGATTACGAGTATTTAGCCTTGGAGGATGGTCCCCCCATATTCAGACAGGATTACACGTGTCCCGCCCTACTTGTCGCACGCCTAGTTCCACTATCAACTTTTTTCATACGGGACTATCACCCACTATGGTCGGACTTTCCATTCCGTTCTGATAAGTCGATAGCTAAAACGTGCAGGCTGTTCCAATTTCGCTCGCCACTACTTTCGGAATCTCGGTTGATGTCTATTCCTCGAGCTACTGAGATGTTTCAGTTCACCCGGTTCGCCTCGCATGACTATGTATTCATCATGCGATACCCCTAAGGGTGGGTTTCCCCATTCGGAAATCTCCGGATCAAAGCTAATTTGCCAGCTCCCCGAAGCTTATCGCAGGCTATCACGTCCTTCGTCGCCTGTAATCGCCAAGGCATCCACCACATGCACTTAGTCACTTGACCCTATAATTTTGACGCCGCTGTCGCGGACGTCGTCAAGGACTGTCTATTGAGTATTACGCGTTATGCCGTCTTCAAATCTCTTACGAGTTGAAGTTCATTTGACGCAATCAAAATGTTGCTGACGGCACGGAACGCCATGAAGCGCATTTCCGTCAGCAACGCTGATTTCGACTCTACAAATTGTTAAAGAACAACAGCCGATTCTTTCGAATCACTGATGAAAGCAAGCTAAAGCTTGCTTTCATCAGCGACCAAATCGATGTGATGTGATTGGTGGAGGATGACGGGATCGAACCGACGACCCCCTGCTTGCAAAGCAGGTGCTCTCCCAGCTGAGCTAATCCCCCAATGAAAATTGGTGGGTCTGGTTGGATTCGAACCAACGACCCCCGCCTTATCAAGACGGTGCTCTAACCGACTGAGCTACAGACCCAACGCGTTTCTTTGTGAAGCGCGACGATCCGAGCCATTAAGGGCCGGCTCACATTTCACACTGTTGTAAACGACAGCCGATAAGCGTGGGCGCAAGAATTTGAGTGCTATTTTCCAGAAAGGAGGTGATCCAGCCGCACCTTCCGATACGGCTACCTTGTTACGACTTCACCCCAGTCACGAACCCTGCCGTGGTAATCGCCCTCCTTGCGGTTAGGCTAACTACTTCTGGCAGAACCCGCTCCCATGGTGTGACGGGCGGTGTGTACAAGACCCGGGAACGTATTCACCGCGGCAAGCTGATCCGCGATTACTAGCGATTCCGACTTCACGCAGTCGAGTTGCAGACTGCGATCCGGACTACGACCGGTTTTCTGAGATTAGCTCCCCCTCGCGGGTTGGCAGCCCTCTGTACCGGCCATTGTATGACGTGTGTAGCCCTACCCATAAGGGCCATGATGACCTGACGTCATCCCCACCTTCCTCCGGTTTGTCACCGGCAGTCTCATTAGAGTGCCCTTGCGTAGCAACTAATGATAAGGGTTGCGCTCGTTGCGGGACTTAACCCAACATCTCACGACACGAGCTGACGACGGCCATGCAGCACCTGTGTTCTGGCTCTCTTTCGAGCACTTCCAAATCTCTTCGGAATTCCAGACATGTCAAGGGTAGGTAAGGTTTTTCGCGTTGCATCGAATTAAACCACATCATCCACCGCTTGTGCGGGTCCCCGTCAATTCCTTTGAGTTTCAACCTTGCGGCCGTACTCCCCAGGCGGTCAACTTCACGCGTTAGCTTCGTTACTGAACAGCAAGCCGTCCAACAACCAGTTGACATCGTTTAGGGCGTGGACTACCAGGGTATCTAATCCTGTTTGCTCCCCACGCTTTCGTGCATGAGCGTCAGTACAGGCCCAGGGGATTGCCTTCGCCATCGGTGTTCCTCCGCATATCTACGCATTTCACTGCTACACGCGGAATTCCATCCCCCTCTGCCGTACTCTAGCCTTGCAGTCACAAATGCAGTTCCCAGGTTGAGCCCGGGGATTTCACATCTGTCTTGCAAAGCCGCCTGCGCACGCTTTACGCCCAGTAATTCCGATTAACGCTTGCACCCTACGTATTACCGCGGCTGCTGGCACGTAGTTAGCCGGTGCTTATTCTTCAGGTACCGTCATTAGCTCAATTTATTAGATTGAGCCGTTTCTTCCCTGACAAAAGCGGTTTACAACCCGAAGGCCTTCTTCCCGCACGCGGCATGGCTGGATCAGGCTTGCGCCCATTGTCCAAAATTCCCCACTGCTGCCTCCCGTAGGAGTCTGGGCCGTGTCTCAGTCCCAGTGTGGCTGGTCGTCCTCTCAGACCAGCTACAGATCGTCGCCTTGGTAGGCTTTTACCCCACCAACAAGCTAATCTGCCATCGGCCGCTCCAATAGCGCGAGGTCTTGCGATCCCCCGCTTTCACCCTTAGGTCGTATGCGGTATTAATCCGGCTTTCGCCGGGCTATCCCCCACTACTGGGCACGTTCCGATGTATTACTCACCCGTTCGCCACTCGCCACCAGGATTGCTCCCGTGCTGCCGTTCGACTTGCATGTGTAAGGCATGCCGCCAGCGTTCAATCTGAGCCAGGATCAAACTCTTCAGTTCGATCTTGATAAATTACTCAAAGAATTGAAGTGAACTTCACTTCTATGAGCGTTTAAGGTCCATGAGACCTTGAGTCTTGCGACCCTTGGCACTCGCCTTCAAACGCCCACACTTATCGGCTGTATGTTTTTAAAGAGCTTGCAAACTTTCGTTTGCTTGCTGAAATTCTCTATTTCAGCTGAGCCTGTGATTTTGACATGTTTTATAAAACCCTGTCAAGCACTCAGTTATTTTGCTTTCGTTGCCGTCGTCGCCTTTGGCGATTTCTTGCTTCGTCAGCAGAGCCTGTGATTATGACTTGCTTTCTTTCCGCTCGTCAACTACTTGCTCTTTTTTCTTTTGCTGTCGTTTTGGCTTTGCTTTTTCTGCGCGGCCTTCAGTGATCAGCGAAGACCGCGACTGTAGCACTTATTTTGGAGGCGGCGCAAGCCACCTCCATTCTTTTTATTGAAGTTCGCCCGGTCTGGCGAAGAGAGTCGCGCATGCGGCCTCAGGGTCCTCACTCGAGAGAACCGCCGAGAGGTGCGGCGCCAAACGGCGCGTGTCCGCCCTCAACACTCGCTGCTTCACAGCTGCAATCTGGGATGGATGCATGGAGAAGCTGCGCAACCCCATCGCCAGGAGCAGCTCAGTAAATGCCGGGTCACCCGCCATCTCACCGCAAACGCTTACGCCTTTACCGGCAGCACGGGCGCACTCGATGGTTCTGGCAATGAGTTGAAGCACCGCCGGGTGCCACGGGTCATAGAGGTGCGCGACGGACTCATCTGCGCGATCGATGGCGAGCGTGTACTGGATGAGGTCGTTGGTGCCGACACTCACGAAATCGAAGTGCGGCAACAGAGCAGGCAGCGCCAGCGCCGCAGCGGGCACTTCGATCATCGCGCCCACTTCCACGTCCGCGTGTGGGCGCCCAGCGTCGGCCAACTGCTGCTTCGCTCGCGCGATCGCCTCGAGCGTCATGCGGACCTCACTGAGGTGCGCCACCATCGGGATCAGCAGCCGCACCTTGCCGAAGGCACCGGCGCGCAGGATCGCGCGCAGCTGTTGCCGGAACATCCCGGGTTCCGACAAGCTCCAGCGGATCGCCCGCAACCCCAGCGCAGGGTTCAACGCGTGCTCATGGCGCAGCTCCGCACTGCTCATCCGGTCGAGCGGCTTGTCAGCGCCGATGTCGACGGTCCGGATCGTGACGGGCAAGCCTTTCATCGCCTCCACCGCCAAACGGTAGGCCTCGAACTGCTCCTCCTCGCCGGGCAGCTCGCCGTTGCGATTCATGAAGAGAAATTCGCTGCGAAAGAGACCCACCCCCACCGCACCAGCCTCCAGGGCCGCAGGCGCATCCACGGGAAGCTCGATGTTGGCCTGCAGTTCCACGCGTTCACCGTCGAGCGTGACGGCCGGCGTATGCCGCAGCCGTGCCAGGCGATCACGCTCGAGGCCACTCTGCCGCTGGCGAAAACGGTATTCCTCCAACAGCAACGGCGATGGATCGACCACCACGATCCCGCTGTCGCCATCGATCACCACCCAGTCGTCCTGCCGAATGATGTGGCTGGCCTCGCGCGCCCCCACCACGGCCGGAATGTCCATGCTGCGCGCCACGATGGCGGTGTGAGACGTCTTCCCGCCCACGTCGGTGATGAAGCCCATGAACACGCTGCGCTTGAACTGCAACATGTCGGCCGGTGCGATGTCATTGGCAACGAGCACGAGCGGGTCTTCCCCCGCGAAATCTCGCGGCCCGACACCCGGCGCCGGGGCATGCCCGCCAGTTGAAGCGCGTGCCAGGGCGCGCAGCAACCGCTCGACGACCTGCTCGAGGTCGGCCTTGCGCTCGCGCAAATACTCGTCCTCCATGTCGTCGAACTGGCGCGCGATCACCTCGAGCTGCGCCGACAGCGCCCACTCGGCGTTGTAGTGACGCTCCTGGATCCACTGCTTGGTGGCGTCGGCCAGGGTCTCGTCGTGCAGCAACAGGAGGTGGACGTCCAGCAGCGCTGACAACTCGCCCGGAGCATCGGCCGGCAGGTCGCGCTTCAGGTTGCCGAGCTCCTCGGCCACCTCGTCGCGGGCCGCGCGCAGGCGCTCGATCTCGGCGTCGACCTGGGCCTCGTCGATGAAGTAGTGCGCCACGTCGACGCGGCTCGACGCCACCAGCACCGCGCGGCCGATGGCCACGCCGCGTGAAACGGGCAATCCAAAGACCTGAAAGCTCATGCGGACCATCCTAGCAGCGGTGTTTGCGCGGCCTTCTCGGGGGCGACCCGCGAGCCTGTCATTGATACGTCACGACCAGTTCACGACCACGTCACGCCACGCCCGGACCATGCGAGGCAGTTTTACCAGGAGCGACCTCCATGCGTGACCTTCCCTTGCCGACCCTGCCGATCTCGGCCCTGCGCCCCGACGCGCCACGGAGGTCACTTCACCCACGCTCGGACGCTGCCCACCCTGCCAGCGCTCACGCGCCTCGGTTTGAAGTGGTTTGGGCACGCGATGAACGAGAGGTTCGCGAAGCGCAGCGCCTGAGGCACCTGGTCTTCGCGGAAGAAATGGGCGCACGCCTGAGCGTGCCGGCCGGCGCCCCCGAAGGTCACGACATCGACATGTTCGACGCCTTCTGCGAGCACCTGCTGGTGCGCGCTCCCGGTGAAGGGGCGCGACCGGGCCCGGTGATCGGCACTTACCGCGTGATGACGCCGGAAGCCGCCCGCCGTGTGGGCGGCCTGTACAGCGAGACCGAATTCGACCTGACCCGGCTGCGCCCGATGCGTTCGAAGATGGTCGAGCTGGGCCGCTCCTGCGTGCACCCGGCCTGGCGCTCGGGTGGCGCGATCATGGCGCTGTGGGGTGCGCTGGCCGAATTCATGGTCCGCAACAACCTCGACACCATGATCGGTTGCGCCAGCGTCAGCATGCGCGACGGCGGCCACTACGCCGCGAGCCTCTGGGAGCAGCTGCGCCACACACATATAGCGCCGATCGAGTTGCAGGTGACGCCCCGCCTGCCCTTGCCGGTCGACGACCTGCAGCACAACCTGGATGTGGAGGCGCCCGCCTTGATCAAGGGCTACCTGCGCTGTGGCGCCAAGGTGTTGGGCGCGCCCGCCTGGGACCCGGACTTCAACACCGCCGACCTGCCGATGCTGATGCGCATCGATGACTTGCCCGCTCGCTACCGCAAGCATTTCTTGGGCAACTGACCCTCGGCGCCTGAGCGCCGAAGGCCTCACTCGCCTTCGCCGAACTTGTCGTTGATGAGGGCGCAGAGCGCGTCCATCGCGGCCTGTTCGTCAGGCCCGGAGGTCTCGATCTCGACCTCCGCCCCCATGCCGGCCGCCAGCATCATCACGCCCATGATGCTCTTGGCATTCACGCGGCGGGCATTGCGGGTCATGAACACGTCGCTCTGAAAGCTGCCGGCCAGCTTGGTCAGCTTGGCCGAGGCGCGGGCGTGCAGGCCCAGCTTATTGCTGATGCTGATGTTTGCTTTGATCATTGGCACCCGGTTTGTAGGCTTGGTTCTGCGGCTTGGACGTGGCCACCTGCATCACGCCCTGCGTGGCCCCGGCCACCGCCCGCGCCACCACGGCGTCGAGCGGCTCGTCGGCGTAGCACAGCGAGCGCCACAGCATCGGCACGTTGACGCCGGCGATCACCTTCACATGCAAGCCGTCGGCCAGGCGCTGCGCCACGTTGCAGGGGGTGGCGCCGAAGACGTCGGTGAAGATCACCGCATCGGGCTCGCTCACGTCCGCCAGCAGCTCGCGCGCCTTGGCTTCGATGTCTTCCACCGACTGGTCGGGCAGCACGTCGAGTGCCTGCAGGCGCCCGCCGCAATCGGGAAAGGTGTGCTGAGCCACGGCCTTCAGCGAAGACGCAAGCGGCGCATGGGCAATGATCAGCAGGCCGGGCATGGTGGGGCGATTATGAGAGGGTTCACCGCGCCGTCACGGCGGCCGTGACGGCCAGCTTGGGCTCGCGTCGCCACAAAAACCACAGATAAGACAGGCTGCAGCACACCGCCAACAACGCAAACGCCCCCTGGTACGCCGACACCGTGCTCCACCCGGTGGCCACCAGAGCGTCGATCACCGCGCCCATCGTCCACTGCAGGGTGAACACGCCAGCGAAGATGACAAGGTTGTAGGCCGACAGCGCCCGCCCCGCCAGCGACGCGGGAAAGGCCTGCCCGATGGCCGGCTGCGACAGCGACACGAAGGTGCTCGACACGCAGAAAAGCCCCCACAGCCACGCCGTCGCCTCGGAGCCCGCCACCACGCCCGCCCAGAGCGCCAGGATCGGCACGGTCATGCCCCGCGCAATGAGGCCGTGCGCCGTCCAGCCGCGGGCGTAGAGGCGCGGCACCAGGAAGCCCCAGGCCATGAAGGCGAGGAGCATCGCGACATTGATGCCGAACAGCCCGGCCGCCGTTTCGCCCGGCGACCACCCGCAGACACGCGTCAGCCACGGCCCGATCCAGAGCGATTGCAGCGCCACCATGCCCCCGTACTGGAAGAAGCCCATCGGCAGGTAGCGCCGGAACACCGGGTGCCGGAACACCTCGCCGTAGCCGCCCGTGGCCACCGGCAAAGGCGCGTCTTCCAGCCGGTCGGGCGGCACGGCGCGGGCGATGAAGACCATCGCGACCACAAAGAAGAGTGCCAGCGCCCAGAACAGGCCGCGCCAGCCCAGCAGCGGCATCAGCCACTGCACAGGCAAGGTCGAGGCGATCAGCCCCAGCGAGCCCGTCATCAGCATCCAGGAGTTGGCCCGCATCTGCGTCGTCGGCGTGAAGTTGCGGCGGAAGCTCGTCATCGGCGCCATCAGGCAGGCGCTGACGCCCACGCCGATCAGCGCGCGGGCGACGGTGAGCGCCATGAAGCTGTCGGCCAGCGCAAACGCGCCGCACCCGACGACCGCCACCGCCAGGAACACCAGCAGCACGCGCTTCGGGCCGTAACGGTCGAGCGCGCTGCCGAGCGGCAGCTGCATCGCCGCGAAGCCGAGGAAGTACGCCCCGGCCAGCAGGCCCAGTTCGCTGGCGGTGAGCTGCAACTCGGCACTGAAGGCCGGGGCCAGCGTCGCCACCACGCCCCGCACCAGCGCGGAGGGGAAATAGGCAAAGGCAAAGCTCAGGAACACCAGCGTCGCCGTGCGGGCCGGCAGGTTCGTCGAAACAGTGGGCGCGTTCATGGGCGCAGCTTCAGACCGTCGAAAAACGTGGCCACCGCCTCGGCGTCGAGCGACTTGCCCATCGCCGTCGCCTGGTACACCCGGGTGCCGTGGGCGAAGAAGCCGCTTTCCAACCGCACCGCCTCGCCACCCGGCAGGCGGCCCTGCACCTGCACCCGCTCGGCTTGCGGGTTGGGTGTCATGCCGGTGAGGCGCATCGGGCCGGCCACCGTCGACGTGCCGCCCAGGTTGCCAGCGCTCGAAGCCCGCAGATCCTGCAGCGCCTGCGTCACCTTGGCCGGGTCGACCACGTCGGCAAAGGCCAGCGCCCAGGTCACGTCGCCAGCACGGCAGGCCACGAGCACCATGCGCACCCGCGCCCCGGCCAGGCTGACCATGCGGGCGTCGGTCGTGGGCTTGCAGGGGAACATGGCGACGGCGTGGCTGTCTTCGGGCTGGATCTCGCGCCAGTCGAGCGAGGGCGCACACCCCGTCAACACCGCCCCCACCCACCCCAACGACAGCACCCATGCGGCTCTGCGTCCGCAAAGAAGGTGAGACAACTGCATCGGGGCATTATCAAACGGGGTGAATGACAATCTTTGGATGAGCACCACCCCAGCGTCCTCCGCCCCGACCTCTGCGCTGCCGCTCGCCGGCATCCGCGTTCTCGACCTCTCCCGCGTGCTCGCCGGCCCCTGGTGCACGCAGACCCTGGCCGACCTCGGCGCCGACGTCATCAAGATCGAGCGCCCGATGAAAAACGGCGTGGGCGGCGACGACACCCGCGGCTGGGGCCCGCCCTTCCTGAAGGACCGCGACGGGGCCGACACCGCCGAAGCCGCCTATTACCTCGGCACCAACCGCAACAAGCGCTCGGTCACGGTCGACATCGCCACCGCCGAGGGTCAGGCGCTGATCCGCCAGATGGCCGCGCAGTGCGACGTGTTCATCGAGAACTTCAAGGTGGGCGACATGGCCCGCTACGGGCTCGATGCCGACACGCTGCGCAAGCTCTACCCCCGCCTCGTCTACTGCTCCGTCACCGGTTTCGGCCAGACCGGCCCCTACCGCGAGCGGGCCGGCTACGACTACGCCATCCAGGGCATGGGCGGCCTGATGAGCGTGACCGGCGAGCGCGACGACCTGCCCGGCGGCGGCCCGCAAAAGGTGGGCGTGGCGGTGGCCGATCTCTTCACCGGCATGTACGCCACCGTCGCCATCCTCGCCGCCCTGCGCCACCGCGACGCCACCGGCAAGGGCCAGGTGGTCGACATGGCCTTGCTCGACACCCAGGTCGCGATGCTCGCCAACCTCGGCGCCAACTACCTCACCACCGGCGTCGCGCCCAAGCGCATCGGCAACGCGCACCAGAACATCGTGCCGTATCAGGTGTTCGAGACGGCCGACGGCCACCTGATCCTGGCGGTGGGCAACGACAGCCAGTACGCCAAGTTCTGCGACGTGGCCGGCCGGCCCGACCTCGCCCAAGACCCACGCTTCATCAAGAACGCCGACCGCGTGCGCCACCGGGCGACGCTCGTGCCGCTGCTGGCCGAGATCCTCAAGACCCGCAAGAAACACGACTGGCTCAGCGCCCTCGAAGCCGCCAAGGTGCCGTGCGGCGCCATCAACGACCTCGGCGAAGTGTTCGCTGACCCTCACGTGCAGTCGCGCGGCATGACGGTCGCGATGCCGCACCCGCTGACCGACGCGCTCAAGCTCGTGGCCAGCCCGATGAAGCTCTCGGCCACGCCGGTGCAGTACCGCCGGCCGCCGCCGCTGCTGGGCCAGCACACCGACGAGGTGCTGCAGGAATTCGGCATCGGCGAGGCCGAGCGCGCCCGCCTGCGCGAGAGCGGCACGCTCTAGGGCCTGTTCACACTAAATGAGCACCCACGCCGAGGCCTGAAGGCGTGGGCGGCAAGGCGCAGCGGAGGCCGTGTGCCCGTGGCACACAACGACGCTGCAACGCCGCCGCACGCGCCTTCAGGCCTCGGCCCTTCGGGTGATCTCAGCAAAAGCCCGCCCACAGCGTTGCAAATGCTCGCTGTAGCAAGTGCTACAGCTGCGCTTTGCGCCTCGTTGGCGGGCTTTTGTTGAGTCACGTGGGTGCTCATTTAGTGTGAACAGGCCCTAGCCCGATCTCCGCGTTTTCCCCCGCAAAAGCAGGCCCCGCAACGCCCCCTCGCTCCGGGGGAGCGGCGGTCTTCTTTTGTCACAACCTGCCCCAGTCCAGGGACACTTCGGATGTCAACTTTTTGCCACCCAGTGACAAAAACTGTAAGCCGAGGCCCCCATGGACATGACCGAACTCAAACGCGCGCCGGAAGCGACTGCGCCCCTCGCCCCCGAGGACACCGCCGTCGAGCACGACCATTGGCGTGAGGTCGTGGGCGAGATGAGCGCCGAGATCGCCGGCCCGCTCACCGCCGCCCTGGAGCGTGTGCAAACGCTCGCCAGCACCGGCCGCATCGACCGTTCCAGCCTGCGTTCGCTGGGCGAAGAGATCCAGCGTGCCCGCGAGATCAGCATGTCGGGCCAGCAGATCGCCCGCCTCGCCTCCGGCCGCCTGCGCCAGACCCCCGAGCGCCTGGCGCTCACCGAGACGCTGAAAGACGTGCTCACCCAGCGCCACCGCGAAACCCAAGCCCGCGGCATCCACATCAAGCAGGTGCTGCGGCCGGCCGAGGTGGTGGTCGACGCCTCGCTGCTCTTCAGCCTGCTCAACACCCAGCTGACCTGGGCGATGGAGCACGCCCGCTCCAACATCGAATTCCGCATCGACATCAAGACCTGGCCCGCCCATGCACGCCTGGCCACGCGCTTTGCGGTGCGCCCGGCCGATCAGCAGGCCGACACTGAATGGAGCCCGAGCCAGCTCGACTCCATGACCTGGCGCCTGGTCGAGCAGACCGCATGGACCATGGGCCTGCCCATCGAGCGCAAGCTCGAAGGCCACGAGGTGCACCTGACGATCGAATTTCCGCGCACCGTGAGCGACCAGCTCGAAGGCATGAGCGCCATCGAACTCGACCAGGGTTTTTCGCCCTCGCTGCAAAGCAAGCCGCTGGTGGGCAGCCAGGTGCTGGTGGTCGCCTCGCGGCGCGACGTGCGGGTGCAGATCCGCGACGCGATCCGCAACATGGGCCTGATCGTCGACTTCGTGAACTCGGTCGACGAGGCGCGCGACTTCTGCCGCGGCGGCCTGCCGCATGCGATCGTCATCGAATCGGTGCTGCGCGGCGAACGCTTCAACGAGATGCGCCGTGAGATCGACGCCGAAGGCGCCGAGGTGGTGTTCATCGAGATCATCGAAGAGGGCAACACCTTCGAGATCTCGGGCTTCGGCGGCCTCAGCATGGCGCGTGTGGGGCGCGATGCGATCCTGACCTCGTTGCCCTCTGCGCTGATGTTCGAGCTGGCGAAAACCGTCTGATCTCTACTTCAGAGAACCGAAGACTTTCTTGAGGATCGCGCTGCCGGTGCCGACCGGGTCGGCGCGGATCTTCTTCTCCTCTTCGCCAATCATCAGATAGAGGCCATCGAGCGCCTTGCCCGTCACGTAGGACTGGATGTTGGCGTTCTCCTCCTTCAGGAGACCGAAGCTCGCCGCCTTCGAGGCCACCGCGTTGTAGCGCGCGGCGAGCTTCACGCGCTCGGTCGCCTTCTGCACGATCGGCAGGAATTTCACCGAGAGCGGCTCGCGCGTCTTGGTGGCGAAGAACTGCGTCACCGCGTTGTCGCCGCCGGTGAGCAGCTGTTTGGCATCTTCCACGCTCATCGCCTTCACCGCGTTCACCAGCAAGGCTTTGGCCTCGGGCACGGCCGCTTCGGCGGCGCGGTTCATCGAGACTTCCAGCTCTTCGATTCGCTTGCGCTGGCCGGTGGCCTTGAGGAAACCCGCCACGTCTTGCAGGAAATCGGGCAAGGGGATGCGCACCTTGGGGTTGCCGAGAAAACCGTCGGTCTTGCCCAGCAGGCCGACCGCCGCCACCGCACCACGCTCCAGCGCCGCGCGGATGCCGGCCGCCGCATCGGTCTCCGACAGCCAGCTCGCCTGCACCGGCACCCACACGCTGCCGCCCGCGGCCATCACGCCCACGGCCTTCACCAGTTGTCTGCGTTTCATCGACTGCTCCTGATCGAAATCGTCTACTTCGTGGATCTTCCCACCACCCGGGCGTGCTTGGCCTCGTTGGCAAAGGCCAACGCCGCATCGACCACCGCTTCGATCTGCCGCGACTGCGGATCGGGCCGAAAGCTCGCGAACACCGGCAGCGGCAGCAACTCGTGTTCGCACCCCAGGATCTTCAGAGCCCGGTTCGGCCGTAGGCGTTCCGCCGCGGCACGCGGCAGCGTCGCGATGCCGAAGCCGGCCTCCACCAGCTGCGTCATCGCCGAGATCGACGAGATGGTGTGCACACGCGGGGGCGCCACCTCATCGCGACGGAAGAGGTCCATCAGCGCCACATGCGGCTGCGAGCCGCGCTGGAAGGTGAGCAGGTCGTATTGCGCCAGTTGGGCGAGGCTGTAGCGCGGGCGCTTGTGCACCGTGGGGTTGCCGACGAAGGCCATCTCCATCGACGCGAGCGTGCGCACCCGCACGCCCTCATGCGACGCCGGGGCGGCGGCGAACACCAGGTCGAGCGTGCCGCGGCGCACCAGCTCCTGCAGCATCGGCGTGGTTTCGACCGAGAGCTCCAGCTCGAGCAGCGGCAGGTCGGCGCGCAGCTTCTCGATCCACGGCATCAGCCATGAGTGCAGCACCGATTCGATGCTGCCGATGCGCAGCGTGACCGGCGCCGCCGCCAGGCCACCCGAGCCCATTTCCTCCTTCAGTTCGCGCTGCAGGGCCAGCAGTTTCTCGGCGTAGTGCAGGAAGCGCGTGCCGGCGATGGTGAGCTTGAACTGCTTGTCGCGCCGGTCCAGCAGCATGGTGCCCAGCTCTTCTTCGAGCCCGGCCACGCGGCTCGACATCGCCGACTGCGTGATCGACAGTTTCTCGGCGGCTCGCGAGACGCTCCTGAGCGTGGCCACCCAGTAGAAGGCTTCGACGAATCTCAGGTTCATGGCGGATTCCTTTCCCGCGCATCATCGAAAAAATCGATGAGGCCAGCAAGAAAAATCTCGTTTGCCCGGCACCGCCCCGATCGAAACAATGCCCCGTCATGTCTTCCGAATCCCTCCATCCCCTTGCCGCCGACGCCCGCCTCGCCGCGCGCAGCGGTCGCCTCGACCGGCACACCTCAGGGCAAGCTCCGGGCCACGTGCAGGGCAACGTGGTGATCCTGCCGGAGGCACTCGCCACCGACTTCATGCGCTACTGCCAGCGCAACCCGAAGCCCTGCCCCTTGCTGGCGGTGTCGGAGCCGGGTGACGCCTCGCTCGCCACGCTGGGCGCCGGCATCGACATCCGCACCGACCTGCCGCGCTACCGGGTGTGGCGCGAGGGCGCGCTCGTCGACGAGCCCACTGACATCCGCTCGCTCTGGCAAGACGACTTCGTCACCTTCGTGATCGGCTGCTCCTTCTCGTTCGAAGAAGCGCTGATGGCCGACGGCATCCGGCTGCGCCACATCGAGCAGCAGCGCAACGTCGCCATGTACCGCACGAACATCGCCACCGCGCCCGCCGGTCCCTTCAGCGGCCCGATGGTGGTGTCGATGCGGCCGATGAACGCGGCCGACGCGATCCGTGCGGTGCAGATCACCTCGCGCCTGCCCGCGGTGCACGGTGCGCCGGTGCACATCGGCGACCCGGCGCAGATCGGCATCGCCGACCTGTCCAAGCCCGACTATGGCGACGCCGTCGAGGTGCGGGCAGGCGAGTTGCCGGTGTTCTGGGCCTGCGGCGTCACGCCCCAGGCCGCGCTCGTGCAGGCCCGCGTGCCCCTCGCCATCACGCACGCGCCGGGCGCGATGCTCGTCACCGATCTCTTGAACCGGCATCTCGCCGCCTTCTGACCCACCCACCCTTCCAGGAGACTGCAATGAAGACCCTCGTCTGTGCCCTGACGCTGGCCTGCCTCGGCACCGCCCACGCGCAAACCAAGTGGGACCTGCCCTCGGGCTACGGCGGCAACACCTTCCACGTGCAGAACCTGGAGTGGTTCGCGCAGGAGGTCGACCGCGCGACCGCGGGCAAGCTCAAGATCACGGTGCACGCCAATGCCTCGCTGTTCAAGGCCAACGAGATCAAGCGCGCGGTGCAGACCGGGCAGACGCAGATCGGCGAATTCATCCTCTCCGGCGCGGCCAACGAGAACGCGCTCTTCGGCGTCGACGCCGTGCCCTTCCTCGCCACCACCTACGCCGAATCGAAGAAGCTCGACACCGCCTCGCGGCCCGCGCTCGAAAAGCTGCTGGCCTCGCAAGGCATGAAGCTGCTCTACGCCGTGCCCTGGCCCGGCCAGTCGCTCTATTCCAAGAAGTCGGTGGCCGCGCTCGCCGACCTCAAGGGCACCAAGATGCGCGCCTACAACCCGGCCACCACCCGCATCGCCGAGCTCGTCGGCGCGCAGCCCGTGACCATCCAGCTCGCCGAGCTGCCGCAGGCGCTGGCCACGGGCGGGGTCGACAACTTCCTCACTTCGAGCGCGAGCGGCGTCGACAGCAAGCTGCACGAGCAGGTGAAGTATTTCTACGACGTGAGCGCGTGGCTGCCGCGCAATGCGCTGGTGGTCAACCAGAAGGCCTTCGACGCACTCGACAAGACCGCCCAGGCCGCCGTGCTCAAGGCCGCAGGCGAGGCCAGCGAGCGCGGCTGGAAGACGAGCGAGCAGAAAGACAACGAGTACCTCAAGGAGCTGGCCGCCAAGGGCATGAACGTCGACCGCAGCAACACCAAGCTGAAAGGCGAGCTCAAGGCCATCGGCGACCGCATGACGGCCGAGTGGCTCAAGCAGGCCGGCGCCGACGGGCAGGCCATCGTCGACGCCTACCGCAAGTGAGGCGGCGATGCGCCAGGCCCTCGATTCCTTCTACGACACGCTGATGGCGCTCGCGGCCATCGCGATGGTCGGCTGCTTCGCGTTGGTGATGCTGGGCATCGCCGACCGTCAGCTCGCCCTCGGCCTGCGCGGGCTCGATGCCTACGCCGGCTACTGCATCGCGGCGGCGCTCTTCCTCGCGCTGCCGGGCACGCTGCAGCGCGGCGAGCACATCCGCGTGACGCTGTTGCTGCAGAAGCTGCCGCCGCGCCTGCAGGCGGTGCTGGAGGCCTGGTGCCTGGCCGCAGGCGTGAGCCTCGCGCTCTACCTCGCCTGGTACGCCTGCAAGCTCGTGTGGGCCTCGCAGGTCACGCACGACGTCTCGCCTTCGTCCGATGCCACGCCGCTGTGGATCCCGCAGCTCGCGATGGCGCTCGGCTGCGTGGGGCTCGCCGTCGCCTTCCTCGACGCGGCCATGTCGCGCTGGGCCCGCCACGGTTTCTTCCGTGCCGACCCCGCCGGCGAAGCCGCCCACGTGGAGTGACGACATGGACATCCTCACCGTCTCGCTCCTGATCGCCGCACTCATCGCGGTGCTCGCCTCCGGGTTCTGGATCGGCCTGTCGCTGCTGGGCGTGGCCGCGTTCTCGATGCACTTCTTCACCCAGCGCCTGGTGGGCGACAGCATGGTGTTCACCATCTGGGGCTCCACTTCGAGCTGGACGCTCACCGCCCTGCCGCTCTTCCTGTGGATGGGCGAGATCCTGTTCCGCTCGCGGCTCACGGCCGACCTCTTCCGCGGCCTCGCGCCGTGGCTCAACCGCGTCCCCGGCCGGCTGCTGCACGCCAACGTGATCGGCTGCGGCATCTTCGCGGCGGTGTCGGGCTCGAGCGCGGCCACCTGCGCCACCATCGGCAAGATCACGCTGCCCGAACTCAAGAAACGCGGCTATCCCGATGACATCGCCATCGGCTCGCTGGCCGGCGCCGGCACCTTCGGGCTGATGATCCCGCCGTCGATCATCATGATCGTCTACGCCGTGGCCACTGACGTGTCCATCGCCAAGCTCTTCGTCGCCGGGGTGGTGCCGGGCCTGCTGCTGATGGCGATCTTCTCCGGCTACCTGATGCTGTGGGCGCTGCGGCATCCGAAGCAGATCCCCGAGGGCGACGCCGACACCACGCTCAGGCAGAAGCTCGCCGCGGGCCGCCACCTGATCCCGGTGCTGTCGCTCATCGTCCTCGTGATCGGCGCCATCTACTCCGGCATCGCCACCGCCACCGAATCGGCCGCGCTCGGCGTGGCCGGCTCGCTCGGGCTCGCCGCCCTGGAAGGCTCGCTCACCTGGAAGAGCTTCAAGGAGGGCCTGTGGGCCGCCTGTCGGGTGTACTGCATGATCGGCCTCATCCTCGCGGGCGCCGCCTTCCTCACGCTGGCCATGGGCTTCATCGGCCTGCCGCGCGAGGTGGCCAGCTTCATCGGCGGGCTGCACCTGTCTCCCTTCATGCTGCTGGTGCTGTTGATGGGCTTCTTCATCGTGCTCGGCTGCTTTCTCGACGGCATCTCGATGGTGGTGCTCACGATGGCGGTGCTGCTGCCCACGGTGCAGGCCGCCGGCATCGACCTGATCTGGTTCGGCATCTTCGTGGTGATGGTGGTCGAGATGGCGCAGATCACCCCGCCGGTCGGCTTCAACCTCTTCGTGCTGCAGGGCCTCACCAAGCGCGAAGTGCCCTACCTGGCCCGCACCGCCCTGCCCTTCTTTGGGCTGCTGGTGGCCGCGCTCGCCCTGATCTACGTCTTCCCACAGACCGTGCTCTGGCTGCCCGGCCTGATGTAAGCAACCGACCTCTTGCGCACACGCCCGGTTCGTCCTGTACTGTGAGCAGGGCGCGCCGCGGCATGGGCCTCCCAACCAAGGATCACGACATGACGACCCTTCCTTCACGCTGGCAGTTCTGGATCGACCGTGGTGGCACGTTCACCGACGTGGTGGGCCGCGCCCCCGACGGCGTGCTGCACACGCTCAAGATGCTCTCCGAGAACCCGGAGCAGTACGCCGACGCGGCCGTCGAAGGCATCCGCCGCCTGCTCGGCCTGCAGGCCGGCGAGATCATCACCCCCGAGCGCGTGGAGTGCGTGAAGATGGGCACGACGGTGGCCACCAACGCCCTGCTCGAACGAAAGGGCGACCGCACGCTGCTCGTCACCACCAAGGGCTTCCGCGATGCCCTGCGCATCGCGCTGCAGGCCCGGCCCAAGCTCTTCGAGCGGCACATCGTGCTGCCCGAGCTGCTCTACGAACGCGTGATCGAGGCCGACGAGCGTGTGGGCGCGCATGGCGACGAAGTGCAGCCGCTCGACAAGGCTGCCTTGCAGGCGCAACTGCAGCAGGCCTACGCCGACGGCCTGCGCTCGTGCGCCATCGTCTTCATGCACGGCTACCGCTACACCGCCCACGAGGAAGTGGCCGAGGGCCTGGCGCGCGAGGTGGGCTTCACGCAGATCTCGGTGTCGCACAAGGTGAGCCCGCTGATGAAGCTGGTCTCGCGCGGCGACACGACGGTGGTCGACGCCTACCTCTCGCCCATCCTGCGCCGCTACGTCGACCAGGTGGCGCGGCAGATGCCGGGCGTGCCCCTCTTCTTCATGCAGAGCTCGGGCGGCCTCACCGAGGCGCAGCGCTTCCAGGGCAAGGACGCCATCCTCTCCGGACCGGCTGGCGGCATCGTCGGCATGGTGCGCACCGCCGTCGAAGGCGGCCACCAGAAGGTGATCGGCTTCGACATGGGTGGCACCTCCACCGACGTGAGCCACTACGCGGGCGAGTTCGAGCGCGCGTTCGAGACGCAGGTGGCGGGCGTGCGCATGCGCGCGCCGATGATGAGCATCCACACGGTCGCGGCCGGCGGGGGCTCGATCATCAGCTTCGACGGCGCGCGGCTGCGCGTCGGGCCCGAGTCGGCGGGGGCGAACCCGGGGCCGGCGAGCTACCGCCGCGGCGGGCCGCTCGCCACCACCGATGCCAACGTGATGCTGGGCAAGATCCAGCCGGATCACTTCCCCAAGGTGTTCGGCCCGCAGGCCGATGCATCGCTCGACCGCGCGGTGGTGGTCGAGCGCTTCACGAAGATGGCGCGCCAGATGACCGAGGCCAGCGGCCGCCGCATCACGCCGGAAGAGGTGGCCAGCGGCGCGTTGCAGATCGCGGTCGCCAACATGGCCAACGCGATCAAGCGCATCTCCGTCGCCCGCGGTTATGACGTCACCGGCTACACCCTGCAGTGCTTCGGCGGCGCAGGCGGGCAACACGCCTGCGCGGTGGCCGATGCACTGGGCATGACACGCGTCTTCGCGCACCCGCTGGCCGGCGTGCTCTCGGCCTACGGCATGGGCCTGGCCGACCAGATCGCGATGCGCGAGCGCTCGGTCGAGCAGGCGCTCGATGACGCCGGCCTGCAGGCCGCGCGCCACACCGCTGGCGAGCTGGCGCAGCAGGCCCGCGAAGAGCTGGCGCAGCAAGGTGTGGCCGATGCCGGCGTGCACACCATCGCGCGCCTGCAGGTGCGCTACGCCGGCACCGACACCGCGCTCACTTGCGGGCTGCCCGGCGAGTTGCCCCCCGCGCAGGCCATCGCCGCGGTACGCGACGAGTTCGAACGTGCGTACCAGCAACGCTTCGCCTTCCTGATGCCCGACCGCTCGCTCGTGATCGAAGCGGTGGCCGTCGAGGCCGTCGCGCCGGGCGAGCGCACCCCGGCCGCGCACGGCATGTCGATGGAAACCTCGCACTCCCCTGCGCCCGTCGCCCAGGTGCAGATGTACTGCCAGGCCGACGAGGCCCCGGCTGGCTGGCGCAGCGCCGCGCTGCACGTGCGCGAATCGCTCAACCCCGGCGCCACCATCGACGGCCCGGCCGTCATCGCCGAGAAGAACGCGACCACCGTGGTCGAGCCCGGCTGGCAGGCCCGCCTCACCGCGGGCCAGAGTCTGGAGCTGCGGCGCATCAAGCCGCGCACCAGCGCCCATGCCGTGGGCACCGACGCCGACCCGGTGATGCTGGAGGTCTTCAACAACCTCTTCATGAACATCGCCGAGCAGATGGGCCTGCGCCTGCAGAACACCGCCTACTCGGTGAACATCAAGGAGCGGCTCGACTTCTCGTGCGCGCTCTTCGATGCGAGCGGCAGCCTGATCGCCAACGCGCCGCACATGCCGGTGCACCTGGGCTCGATGAGCGAGTCCATCCGCACGGTGATCGAGCACAACCCCAAGATGCGCCCGGGCGACGTCTACGTGCTCAACAACCCGTACAACGGTGGCACACACCTGCCCGACATCACCGTCGTGACGCCGGTGTACCTGGAGCCGAAGGACGGTAAGCCTTCGTTCTACGTGGCCTCGCGCGGCCACCATGCCGACATCGGTGGCACCACGCCCGGCTCGATGCCGCCCTTCTCGGCCACCATCGAAGAAGAGGGCGTGCTGATCGACAACTTCAAGCTCGTGGCCGAAGGCCGTCTGCGCGAGAAGGAGCTGCTGGAATTGCTCGGCTCGGGCCGCTACCCCTCACGCAACCCGCAGCAGAACCTCGCCGACCTGCGCGCGCAGATCGCCGCCAACGAGAAGGGCGTGCAGGAGCTGCGTGCGATGGTGGCGCAGTACGGCCGCGAGACGGTCGCCGCCTACATGGCCCACGTGCAGAACAACGCCGAAGAGTCGGTGCGCCGCGTGATCACCGCGCTGCACGACGGCGAGTTCACGCTGCCCCTCGACAACGGCGCGGTGATCCGCGTGAAGGTGAGCGTGAACGCGAAAGCGCGGAGTGCCAAGGTCGACTTCACCGGCACCAGCGCGCAGCTCGCCAACAACTTCAACGCGCCACGCTCGATCACGATGGCGGCGGTGCTCTACGTCTTCCGCACCCTGGTCGACGACGAGATCCCGCTCAACGCCGGCTGCTTGAAGCCCATCGAAGTGATCGTGCCCGAGGGTTGCATGCTCAACCCCCGACACCCGGCGGCGGTGGTGGCCGGCAACGTCGAGACCTCGATGTGCGTGACGAATGCGCTCTACGGCGCGCTCGGCGTGATGGCCGCCAGCCAGTGCACGATGAACAACTTCACCTTCGGCAACGACACCTACCAGTACTACGAGACCATCTCCGGCGGCTCGGGCGCGGGCCCGGGCTTCGCGGGCACGAGCGTCGTGCAGACGCACATGACCAACTCGCGTCTCACCGACCCCGAGGTGCTGGAGTTCCGCTACCCGGTGCGACTCGACAGCTACGAGATCCGCGCCGGCTCGGGCGGTGCGGGTGAGTGGGTGGGCGGCAACGGCGGCGTGCGCCGCGTGCGCTTCCTGGAGCCGATGACGGCGTCGATCTTGAGCAACGGCCGCGAGCACCCCGCGTTCGGCATGCTGGGCGGCCAGCCCGGCGCGCCGGGGCGCAACAGCGTCGAGCGCGCCGACGGCCGCATCGAAGCGTTGCCGCACATCGGCCAGGCCGAGATGCAGGTGGGCGACGTGTTCGTGATCGAAACGCCGGGAGGCGGCGGCTACGGCGAGCCGCTGAAAGCCTGAAGGCTCTCAGGCAGGGATGTCGACCCCGGCCTGATGCGCCTGCTGGTCGGCGTGGTACGAGCTGCGCACCAGCGCGCCGACGGCGGCGTGCGTGAAGCCCATCTTGATCGCCTCGGCCTCGTACATCTTGAAAGTGTCGGGGTGCACGTAGCGGCGCACCGGCAGGTGGTGGCCCGAGGGGGCGAGGTACTGGCCGATGGTGAGCATGTCGATGTCGTGCTCGCGCATGTCGCGCATCACCTGCAGGATCTCTTCGTCGGTCTCGCCGAGGCCGACCATGAGGCCGCTCTTGGTCGGCACGTGCGGCGCAAACTCCTTGAAGCGCTTGAGCAGGTTGAGCGAGTAGGCGTAGTCGGAGCCCGGGCGCGCTTCCTTGTAGAGGCGCGGCGCGGTCTCGAGGTTGTGGTTCATCACATCGGGCGGCGCGGCCTTCAGGATTTCGAGCGCGCGGTCCATGCGGCCGCGGAAGTCGGGCGTGAGGATCTCGATGCGCGTCTTGGGGGAGAGCTCGCGCACACGCTGGATGCACCCGACGAAGTGGGCGGCGCCCCCGTCGCGCAGGTCGTCGCGGTCGACGCTCGTGATCACCACGTAGTTGAGCTTGAGGGCGGCGATGGTCTTCGCGAGATTGAGCGGCTCGTCCTGGTCGAGCGGGTCGGGGCGGCCGTGGCCCACGTCGCAGAAGGGGCAGCGACGGGTGCACTTGTCGCCCATGATCATGAAGGTCGCGGTGCCCCCGCCGAAGCATTCGCCGATGTTGGGGCACGAGGCTTCTTCGCACACCGTGTGCAGCTTGTGCTCGCGCAGGATCTGCTTGATCTCGTAGAAGCGCGTGTTGTGCGAGCCCGCCTTCACGCGGATCCAGTCGGGCTTCTTCAGCTGCTCGGCCGGCACGATCTTGATCGGGATGCGTGCGGTCTTGGCCTGCGACTTCTGCTTGGCGGTGGCGTCGTAGGAGGCCGCGTCTTGGGCGGTGTGGACGACCTTGTCGGTGGACATGGGATCTAGCTTTCGAGAGGGAGCCGGTCAGCTCAGATGGGCCGCGAGCTTGTCACCCAGTCGGGTGGCCACGGTGTGCCAGTCGGTGTGGACGCCCAGTGTAGCGAGGTCGACTGTCGCCAGCCCTGCGTAACCGCAAGGGTTGATGCTTGAGAAGGGCGACAGATCCATCGCCACGTTGAGCGCCACACCGTGGTACGTGCAGTGGCGGCTCACCTTGATGCCAAGCGCGGCGATCTTGCCCAGCCCGTCGAACGGGCGTGCACTCGGGCCGGTGAGCGCGGCATGGCCGAAGGGGTCGGCGAGGTTCACGTAGATGCCGGGCGCGCCGGCCACGCGGTGGCCAGTGACGCCAAAACTTTCCAGCGTCTTGAGCACGCAATGCTCCAGCCGGTAGACGTATTCCTTGACGAAGATGTTCAGGCGCTTGAGGTCGATCAGCGGATAGGCCACCACCTGCCCCGGGCCGTGGTACGTGACCTGGCCGCCGCGATTCGTCTGCACCACCGGCACTTCGCCCGGCACCAGCACGTGCTCGGCCTTGCCGGCGATGCCCTGCGTGTAGACGGGTGGGTGCTCGCAGAGCCAGATCTCGTCCGGGGTGTCGGGGCCGCGTGCCTCGGTGAAGCTACGCATCTCGTCGACGGTTGCCACGTAGTCCACACGGCCACGCAGACGCACGAGGGGCCCGGTGGTCGCATGGCCGCGGAGTAGGTCGGAGGCGGGGGCGATATCTGACACCCCCGGATTGTCGGGGGTCCGCACAAAACATGTCGGGGCCGGCGCGATTCCCGTGCATCCATCACGAATCGTGCCGCGTAACGCATGCCATCCGGTGATCTTGCCGGGTGCCATCAGGAGACCCCCATGCGACTCTCTCTCTTCAAGACCGCGCCCCTCGCGGCCGCCGCCGTGCTGGCGGTGTGCGGCATCGGCGCCACCCACGCCTCCAGCCACCGCGAAGCGCCCTTCATCACCACCTCGCCCAAGGTGGACGGGACCGATTTCTACATGTTCCGCAGCTACGAAGCCGGCCGCGCCGCGTACACGACGCTGATCGCCAACTACATGCCGCTGCAAGACGCCTACGGCGGCCCCAACTATTTCTCGATGGACCCGAACGCGCTGTACGAGATCCACATCGACAACGACGGCGATGCGCGCGAAGACCTCACCTTCCAATTCCGCTTCAGGAACAAGCTGCGCGACACCATCGGCAAGACGCTCACCGTGGGCGGCGAGGAAGTGGCGATCCCGCTGATCCAGTTCGGCCCGGTCGGCAACGTGCAGGACGCCAACCTCAACCTGAGCGAAAGCTTCACGCTCACCGTCGTGCGCGGCGACCGCCGTCGCGGCAACGCGCAGGCCGTGACGAACTACGTGAACGGCTCGTCCGTCTTCGACAAGCCGGTCGACAACATTGGCGTGAAGACGATCCCCGACTACGCCGCGTATGCGGGCCGCCACGTCTACACCATCAACATCCCCGGCTGCAGCGCGCCCGGCAAGGTGTTCGTGGGCCAGCGCAAGGACCCGTTCGCCGTCAACCTGGGCACCATCTTCGACCTGGTGAACGCGCCGGTGAACGTGATCACCAACCGCCAGTTCGCCAACGCCGCGCCCAACACCATCGACGACAAGAACATCACCTCGCTCGCGCTCGAAGTGCCCACCGCCTGCCTCACGCAAGGCAGCGAGCCAGTGATCGGCGGCTGGACGACCGCGAGCCTGCGCCAGGCCCGCCTGCTCGACCCGACGCCACGCGCCGGCCACCAGACCACCGAGAAGACCGGCGGCGCGTGGACGCAGGTCTCGCGCCTGGGCATGCCGCTCGTGAACGAAGTCGTGATCGGCCTCAAGGACAAGGACCGCTTCAACAGCGCCAAGCCGAAGGACGACGGCCAGTTCCTCACCTACGTGACCAAGCCCACGCTGCCCAAGCTGCTGGAAGTGGCGCTCGCCACCCCCAACATCGCGCCGACCAACTACCCGCGCACGGACCTCGTCACCACCTTCCTCACCGGCATCGCCGGCGTGAACCAGCCGCGCAACGCGGTGGCCTCGGAGATGCTGCGCCTGAACACCACCACGACGCCGGTGCCGCTGGCCAGCCAGAACACGCTGGGCGTGGTGGGCAACCTGCTTGCAGGCGGCAACGACATGGCCGGCTACCCCAACGGCCGGCGCCCGAACGACGACGTGGTCGACATCTCGCTGATCGCGATGATGGGCGGGCTGTGCGTGGCCAACGGCGACATGAACACGCTCGGCTTCGGCGCGGCCTGCCGCCCCTCGGCCGTGCCGCTGGGCGCCACCGCCTTCCAGCTGCACGACGCGGTCGACCAGTCGCGCGCCACGCTGCTGCCCGGCTTCCCCTACCTCGCGACGCCCATTGGCGGTACGCAGTGAGAAGGAGACCCATCATGCAAACCAGACTTCATGGATGGGCCGTGGCCCTGGTGGCCGGCGCGCTGATGAGCGCGTGCGGCGGGGGTGGCAGTGACGACACCCCGGCGCCCGTGGTCGAAGTGCCCGACTCGGCGCTCACCTCGTCGACGGCCTACACCCAGTTCGCCCGCGGGCTGGGCTCGGTCGACACCGCCGAGCCACTCACCCTCGGGCGGCTGGAGGGGGCGCCGACAAGCGAGACCGACGAGCCGGCCTCGCTCGACTAGGCGACCGGCGCAAGCCCCTGCCAGGCGAGTTCGAGGATCTCCCGCACCTCGGACTCGCTGCGGATGGGCCGTGGATTCGCGCGCACCGGCGGGTAGGCGAGCGAACGCCGCGCGAGCCCATCGAGGTGCTCGCGCTTCAGGCCCAGCGCCTGCAGCGAAGTCGGCAGGCCGAGGCCGCGCACCAGCGCGGCGATGGCATCGGCGGCCGTCGGCAAGGGGCTCTCCATCGCCTTCAGCAAGGCCGCCTGCCGGTCGGCGTTGGCCGGCTCGTTGAAGCGCAGCACCGGGGCGAGCATGACGCACGAAGTTTCGCCGTGGGGGATGTCGAAGCCCGCGCCCAGCGCATAGCCGATGCCGTGGCTCGCGCCGGTGCCACCGCCGGTCGACGAGCCCCACATCGCCTGCCACATGCCGAGCTGCGCTTCGGCGCGCGCGGCCAGCGATGCCGGATCGCGGTGGATGGCCGGCAAGGCGCGCGACAGCAGCCGCAAGCCTTCGAGTGCGTGCATCGACGCCATCGTGTGGGCCCGTGGCGCGCAGTGGCTCTCGACCGCATGGTCGACCGCGCGGATGCCGGTCGACAGCAGCAGCGGCAGCGGCGTGTGCAGCGTGGCCTGCGGGTCGAGCACCGCCACCTGCGGCACCAGCAGCGCATGGCCGAAGCCCTGCTTGGCACGCGTGGCGCTGTCGGTCACGCCGGCACGCGAGGTGAAGTCGGCCGCGGAGAGCGTGGTCGACACCGAGAGCATGCGGATCGGGTTTGGCGGCGCTTCGAGCGGCCGCGCGGCGGTGCCTTCGGCGAGAAAGGGCGCCATCGCCTCGGGCGTGTCGAGCCCGTGCCACAGGCAGGCGAGCACCGCCTTGGTCCCGTCGATCGAGGACCCACCGCCCACGGCCACCAGCAGGTCGGCACGCGCGGCCCGCGCGGCGTTCGCCGCCGCGATCACGTCTTCGCGCGGGCTGTGGGCGCGCATGGTGGTGAACGAATCCGCGCAACGTTCGCCGAGCGCGCGCTGCACCTGCTGCAGCGGGCCATCGTCCAGCCGCGCCAGCGACGCGCTGCTGACGAGTAACACCCGCTTCGCCCCCAGCCGCTGCACTTCGGCGGCGACCGCCTCGCCGGCCGGCTCGCCGAAGACGATGCGCTCCTGCGCCTGGATCTTGTAGACCCCGCGCTGGGGCAGGTCGCTCACAAGACCACCTTGACCATCGGGTGCGTGGTGAGCGTGCGGTACAGCTCGTCGAGCTGCTCGCGGCTGGTGGCGGTGATGGTGATGGTCACGCCGAGGTACTTGCCGCCGCTGCTCGGGCGCATCTCCACCGTGGTGGCATCGAAATCGGGGTCGAAGTTCTTCGCGACCAGGGTGACGGCGTGCACGAAGCCGTCGACGTTCTCGCCCATCACCTTGATGGGAAATTTCGACGGGTACTCGATCAGCGATTCTTCGGGCGAAATGTGTTTCATAGGGACTGCGCTTTCTTGGCGCGCTGGTAGGCCTCGTAGAGACGTGCATAGACGGGGCCGGGCTTGCCGCGCAACGCGCCGTGGCCGACGGGCTGGCCGTCGATCGAGGTCACGGGCAGCACTTCCTTGGCCGCCGAGCTGAGCATCACCTCGTCGGCCGAGAGCAGGTCGGCCTCGGCGATGGGCCGCAGGTTGAAGGCGATGCCTTCTTCCTCACACAACTCGCGGATCAGCTCGTAGCGGATGCCTTCCAGCACATGCTCGCTCTTGGGCGGCCCGAGCACCGCGCCTTCGTGCACCACCCACACGTTGCTGGCCGAGGCCTCGGTGAGGAAACCGTCGCGCAGCAGGATGGTCTCGGCCGCGCCGTGGTCGGCCGACATCTGGCGCGCCAGCACATTGCCCAGCAGCGAGATCGACTTGAGGTCGCCGCGCTCCCAGCGGAAGTCGCGCGCGGTGACGCAGGCCACGCCGCGGTGGCGCTCGTCGGCGCTCGGCTGCACCAGCGGCTGGCTCATCATGAAGACGGTGGGCGCCACGTCGACCGGCATCACGTGGTGGCGCGGCGCCACACCCCGCGTGACCTGCAGGTAGAGCGCCTGATCGTCATCGGGCTGCGCCGCCACGAGCTCGCGGCACAGCTCGAGCCAGCGCACCGCGGTGTGCGGGTTCGCGATGCGCACCTTCGCCAGGTTGCGCCCGAGGCGGGCCATGTGCTCCTCGAAGCGGAAGAGCCGCCGTCCGTAGACCGGCAGCACCTCGTAGATGCCGTCACCGAAAAGGAAGCCCCGGTCGAGCACCGAGACCTTCGCCTCGCGCAGCGGCAGGAACTCGCCGTTGAGGTAACACACGATCTCAGGGATCACAGCCATGATGCCTCCTTTCGACCAACAGGCGGGCCGGCGTGAAGGATCAGATTACTTGATCCACAGCCGGACCGCATCCCATGCCCGACCCAGGATCCCGGCTTGCTCGACGGCGTTCAGCACCACCAGCGGCCGCTCGGCCACCAGGGCCCCCGCGGGGGTGGTGACCTTGACGGTGCCCACACGCTGGCCCTGCGCGAGCGGCGCCACCAGCGGGTCGGTGCGCTCGATCTTCGTCTGCAGCTTGGCGCCTTCGCCCTTGGGCACGCTCACGAACACGCCGCCCGTGCTGCCCAGGCGCGCTTCGTTGGCCTTGCCCTTCCACACCGGCACGGTGGCGAGCGCCTTGTCGGCCTCGAAGAGGCGCACGGTATCGAAGGCCTGGAAGCCCCAGTTGAGGAGTTTCTGGCTTTCGTTGGCACGGGCCTCCATCGAGGCGGTGCCCATCACCACGCTGAGCAGGCGGCGCTTGCCGCCGCCGGCGCCGTTGGCGGCGAGGTTGGGGAAGTCGCGCTGCGCCGAGATCACCATGCAGTAGCCGGCGGCTTCGGTGTAGCCGGTCTTCATGCCGTCGACGCTCGGGTCGCGCAGCAGCAGCACGTTGCGGTTGTTCTCGTTGGTGGCGGGCGAGCCTTCGAAGCGGTACTTCTTGATGGAGTACAGCGGGTAGTGCTCGGGGAAGTCTTGAATGATGTGCGAGGCGATCACCGCCATGTCGCGCGCGCTGCTCTTGTGGCCGGCTTCGGTGAGGCCGGGGGCGTTCTTGAAGGTGGTGTTCTTGAGATTCCAGGCCTGGGCCTGGCGGTTCATCATGGCGACGAAGTTCTCGACCGTGCCGCCCACGCCTTCGGCCAGCACCACGGCTGCGTCGTTGCCCGAGTTGACGATCAGGCCACGCAACAGGTCAGACACCTTGGGCTGGCTGCGCGGCTCGATGAACATCAGCGAGCCGCCGCCCTTGCGCTCTTGCCAGGCGCGCACCGAGACAGGCAGCACCTGATCAAGCTGCAGCTTGTGCTCGCGCAGCGCGGCGAACACGAGGTAGGCCGTCATCAGCTTGGTGAGGGAAGCCGGGTCGGAGGGTGCGTCGGCCTCGCGCTCGGCCAGCGTCTGGCCGGTGGTGATGTCGACAAGGATGAAGCTGCGCGCGGCCACTTCGGGGGGCGTGGGCATCTGGGCCTGGGCCAGCGAACTGGCAAACGTCGAGGCGAGCGCGAACAGGAAAGCGATGAACTTTTTCATGCAGGAATTGTTGTGATGTTGAAAGCGAGGGGGCGGGGACTCTTATGAGCCGTGCCGCACCACCAAGTTCTTGAGCAGCGTGAGTTGCCCATGAAAAAAATGCCCGGCGCCCGGGACGACGACCACCGGCAACGCCTGCGGTCGGGCCCAGTCGAGCGTGGCCGAGAGCGGCACCACGTCGTCGGCCTCGCCATGCACGACGAGCGTGCCTTCCGGTACGGGAGGCACCTGTTGCTTCTGCGTCGACGGAGCCATCAGGGCCAGCCACTTGGGCTTGGCCTCGGACGGCAAGCGGTGTGCGGCCTCGGCTGCCACGTAACCGCCGAACGAGAAGCCGGCCAGCACGAAGGGCAGCGCCGCATCGCGGTGGGCGGCGATCACCGCCAGCGCATCGTCGACCTCACCGCGGCCTTCGTCCCACTGACCTTGCGAGCCGGCAACGCCGCGGAAGTTGAAGCGCACCGCACGCATGCCGAGCTGCACGAAGGCGCGGGCGAGCGTTTGCGCGACCTTGTTGTCCATCGTGCCGCCATGCAGCGGGTGCGGGTGGCACACCACCGCGACGCCCGTCGGCGCCGCCGTGGGCTCGTCGATGGCACATTCGATCGCGCCGGCCGGGCCGGGGATCGTCACCCGCTTCGTCTGCGAGTTCATCGGCCGACGGAGTCCGGCAGCACGAGGCGGTCGACCACGACGCCGTTCTTCAGGTGCGATTCGACGATCTCGTCGATGTCGCTCTCGTCGACGTAGGTGTACCAGACGGCCTCGGGGTAGACCACGGCCACCGGGCCACCGGCGCAGCGGTCCATGCAGCCGGCCTTGTTGACACGCACGCCGCCGGGGCCGGCGAGCTTCTCGGCCTTCACGCGCGACTTGCAGTGGTCGAAGCCCGCCTTCGCGTTGTGATCGGCGCAGCAGTCTTCACCGTTGTCGCGCTGGTTGAGGCAAAAGAAGATGTGGCGTTTGAAATAGGTCATGGCGCATTTTAGGAAGCCTCGTCGCGCACCACGACCCTGGCCAGCAGGTAGACGAGTCCCGCGAAGGGCCACAGCCAACCCACCCACTGCGCGAGGCCGTGGAAGCGGATGAAGCGGCCCTGCTCCCAGGCCTGCAGGCTCTCGGCGTAGTAGGGGTCGGTGGGCGCCTGGTTGACGAGCGCCACGAGCATCGTGAGCGCCACCAGGCCGAAGGCCGCCACGCCGCGCGGTGGCGCGAAGGCGAGCGCCAGGGCCAGCACGCTCGCCACCACCAGGGCCGGCACCACCGCGGGCGTGACCCAGGCCCAGGCGTGCTGCGGGCCGAAGTTCATCGCCGTCGACAAGGTGGTGGCCGCAAGCCCCAGCGCCAGCGCGGCCGGCACGTGGGCCAGCCGCCGCCAGCCGGGCCGCATGATGCTGAAGGCGATGAAGGTCGGCGCGAGAAATCCCAGCACGATGGCCAGCCATTCGGAGCCGCGCGACAACGGCGTGAGCAGTTCATCGGCGTGCAGGCCCTCGGTCACCCAGCCGGCCCACGGAGTGCCGTCCAGCCAGCCGGCCACCACCTCGCGCAGACGCAGCACGCCCTGCCCCAGGCCGAAGGGCACCGCTGTCGGGAACAGCAGGCCCACCGGCCACAAGAGCAGCAACGCGATGCCGCCTGCACTGCGGTGGATGAACCATCGGTCGCGCAGCTCCTGCCAGCGGTCGACCCCGCCGAGGGCGCGCACGGCCATCGCGATCAGCACGCCCAGCAGCATGCCGCCGCTGTTCAGCAGCCAGTCGGCGACCGACGGCACGCGCTTGGGCAGCCAGTTTTGCAGGCTCTCCATGCACAAGGAGAGCAAGGCCCCCGCCAGCACCGTGTTGAGCGCCGACCAGCCGACCGGCCGCCCGCCACGCACCTGGGCACCGAAGAGCAGCGCCCCGAGCGGCACGTAGCCGAGCAGGTTCGAGACCACGTCGAACCACGTCCAGTAGGGCTGCCACGGCATGTGGCCGAAGCCCAGCAGCGGCACGCCGGCTGGCTGCTTCCAGCCGGTGAAGGGCGACAGGCTCGCGTAGACGATCAGCGCCGCGTACAACCAGGCCAGCGGCGCGGCGGAGCTGCGGTGGCGCGGCGGCATGTGCGTTTGGTGTGTCGTTTTGCGTGCGCCGTTCAGAACGGCTTGACCACCACGAGCACGACGACCGCGATGAACAACAGCACCGAGACCTCGTTGAAGACACGGAACCAGCGCTCGCTGCGCGTGTTGGCAAACGACTCGAACTTGCGCAGCAGCGAACGGCACGCATGGTGGTAGCCGAGCACCAGCACGACGAAGAAGAGCTTCGCGTGCATCCAGCCGCCCGTCACGCCGAAGCCAAGCCACAACCACAGGCCGAGCGCCACCGCGGGCACCATCAGGAAGCTCGCAAAACGGTAGAGCTTGCGCGCCATCAGCAGCAGGCGCTCACGCTCGGCATGGCTGTCGGCCGGCACCATCGCCAGGTTGACGAAGATCCGCGGCAGGTAGAAGAGGCCGGCGAACCAGCTCGCGACGAAAACAATATGGAAGGCCTTGACCCACAAGTACAAGCTGCTCATGCGGCGGCATTATGGGACGGCATAAAAAAAGCCCCGGCCATCAGCCGGGGCTCGAAAGCCTCATCGCTGTCATCACGGTAAGGCTCCTGCTCAGGGAGGAAAAGCAGGGGACAACAACCTTGCGGCTATCATCCGACGGCAACTTTATCAGATGAACACCGCGTGCGCCCAGTGCGCGAGCACCGTGAAAACGCGCAAGTGAGAACTACGCCGCGACCCATCTGACCCCCGACCTTCCGCTGGAACCGCGCCGTGCACACACCCCCACCTTTTCCCGCCAGCCGGCCGCGCAGACTGCGCCGCGACGAGTTCACCCGCGCGCTCGTGCGCGAGCACCATGTGCAGGTGAGCGACCTGATCCTTCCGGTCTTCGTGCTGCCCGGCAAGAACAAGATCCAGAACGTCGACTCCATGCCTGGCGTGCAACGCCTGAGCCTCGACCAGCTGCTGCCGGTGGCCGATGAATGCGTGCGGCTCGGTATCCCGGTGATGGCGCTCTTCCCCGTGATCGACCCGAAGAACAAGAGCGAAGACGGTGCCGAAGCGACCAACCCGCAGGGCCTCGTGCCCAAGGTCGTGCGTGAGCTGAAGAAGCGATTCCCCGAACTCGGCATCCTCACGGACGTGGCGCTCGACCCCTACACCTCGCACGGCCAGGACGGCGTGCGCGACGAGAGCGGCTACATCCTCAACGACGAGACCGTGAAGATCTTGAGCCAGCAGGCGCTGGTGCAGGCCGAAGCGGGCGTCGACATCGTGGCCCCGAGCGACATGATGGACGGCCGCATCGGCGCCATCCGCCAGATGCTCGAGAAGCGTGGCCACATCCACACGCGGATCATGGCCTACAGCGCCAAGTACGCGAGCGCCTTCTACGGCCCGTTCCGCGACGCCGTCGGCTCGGCCGGCAACCTCGGCAAGGGCAACAAGAAGGTCTACCAGATGGACCCGGCCAACACCGACGAAGCGCTGCGCGAAGTGGCGCTCGACATCGCCGAAGGCGCCGACATGGTGATGGTCAAACCCGGCATGCCCTACCTCGACATCGTGCGCCGCGTGAAAGACGAGTTCCGCGTGCCCACCTTCGCCTACCAGGTGAGCGGCGAATACGCGATGCTCCAGGCCGCGGCCATCAATGGCTGGCTCGACAAAGACGCGGTCATGATGGAAAGCCTGCTCGCCTTCAAGCGCGCCGGTGCCGACGGCGTCCTCACCTATTTCGCACTCGACGCCGCACGCCTGCTGCGCCAGCGCTGAACCCCGCCGTCGCGATGCGGATCCTCCACATCACACCCGAGCAGTTCACCGAGCTGCCCGAGTTGCCGGAGCAGCTGCCCCCCACCGGCTACATCTGGATCGGCAGCGCGCGGCGCGAGTTCGAAGTCAACATCGCCCCGCTGCAGACGGCCTTCCAGCGCTGGACGGGCGGGCAACTCGTCGACCTGCACATCTCCGACCTGCTCAACAACCAGCTGCCCTCGCACTTCGACTACACCTCGACCTACGACCTGATGGTGTTTCGCCGCCTGGCGGCAGGCAGCGGCAGCAACAACCTCTTCCTCGACGAGGCACAGGGCACGCTGAGCAGCGCCAAGCGGGCGCTCGAAGCCATCGACACCAGCCCGGTCGGCTTCGCGGTGTTCGACCGGGTGCTCTTCACCGTGCACCCCACCGACTGCCCGGTGCGCGACTTCTTCGCCACCCGCCTGCAGCAGATGACGCTCGGCGCCGGCGAGCGCAGCACCGGCAGCTCGCGCCTGCCCACGAGCCCGGCCGACCTGATGCTGCGCATGGTCAACCACATGGTCGACAGCTACCTGGAGCTGCGGCGGCTGCTCACCAAGCAGCTCGGCTACTTGCAGCAGGAGCTTTTCAACCCGCGCAGCCACTTCGACAGCTGGCAGGTGCTGCTCGACTCGCGCAACGCACTGCACCTGCTGGAAGACACCTGCGAAGACCAGCGCAGCGCCATCGTCGAGTGGATCGATGCGCTGGAAGAGTGGCCCACCGAGCGCAACAACCCCGGCGCCATGCGCGAGCGCGAGTTGCTGCGCCTGCGCTCGCGCGACGTGCTCGAGCACATCGAGCGGGTGCTGAGCCACGTGCGGCGGCTGGAATCGTCGGCCGAGACCGCGGTGCAGATGCACTTCTCGGCGCAGAGCAACCGCACCAACGACATCATGCGCACGCTCACCGTGCTGACGGCCATCTTCATGCCGCTGAACCTGATCACCGGGTTCTTCGGCATGAACTTCGACGGCCTGCCGCTCATCCACGCCGAGACGGGCGTGTGGGTGGCGACGGTCACGATGGTGATCGTCGGCGTCGGGCTGGGCCTCTTCTTCTGGCGCAAGCGCTACCTGAGCACCTCGCACAAACGCTGAGCCTGCTTCAGCGCGAATAGGGGTCGTCGTAGCCGAGGCCGGCGAGGACCGCGGTTTCCAGTGCTTCCATCTCGCGCGCTTCGTCATCCTCCTCGTGGTCGTGGCCCTGCGCATGCAGCGTGCCGTGCACCAGCAGGTGCGCGTAGTGCGCCTCCAGCGTGATCTTCTGCTGCTTCGCTTCGGCTTCGACGACCGGCGCGCAGAGGATGAGGTCGGCCTGCACCACTGGCTCATGCTCGTAGTCGAAGGTCAGCACGTTGGTCGCGTAGTCCTTGCCGCGAAAGTCGCGGTTGAGGGCCTGACCTTCCTCGGCGCCGACGATGCGCACCGTGATCTCGCCCGGGGCCTCGAGCGCCGCACGGATCCAGCGGGCCACCTTGTGGCGCGGCAGGTGCGCACGGTGCGAGGCGTCGGCAAACTGCAGCGACAGGGTGAGTTCGGGGCGGGCCATCAGCTGCGCTCCGCTGGCGCCGCGTCGTAGGCCTCGACGATGCGCGCGACCAGCGGGTGGCGCACCACGTCGGCGGCGGTGAAGCGGGTCATCGCGATGCCGTTCACGCGCCGCAGCACCCGCTCGGCGTCGATGAGGCCGCTGTCGGTGCCCTTGGGCAGATCGATCTGGCTCACGTCGCCGGTCACCACGCACTTGCTGCCGAAGCCGATGCGCGTGAGGAACATCTTCATCTGCTCACGCGTGGTGTTCTGCGCCTCGTCGAGGATCACGAATGCATGGTTGAGCGTTCGCCCGCGCATGAAGGCGAGCGGCGCGATCTCGATGTTGCCCTTCTCGAAAGCCTTGCCCACCCGCTCGAAGCCCATCAGGTCGTAGAGCGCGTCGTACAGCGGGCGCAGGTAAGGGTCGACCTTCTGCGCCAGGTCGCCAGGCAGGAAACCCAGGCGCTCGCCGGCCTCGACCGCCGGGCGCGTGAGGATGATGCGCTGCACCGCGCTGCGCTCCAGCGCATCGACCGCACACGCCACCGCAAGAAAGGTCTTGCCGGTGCCGGCCGGACCGATGCCGAAGGTGATGTCGTGGGTGCGGATGTTGTTCAGGTAGAGGTGCTGGTTGGGCGTGCGGCCCGACAGGTCGGCGCGGCGTGTGCGCAGCACAACCTCCTCGCCCTCGGCATCTTCCGCACGCTCCGCGCCGGGCGCCGCAGCGCGCTTTCGGCCACGCGGCACGTCAGCCAGCGCCTCCACCAGGGCCAACTGGAAGGCTTCCGCCGAGATCGGCTTGCGCGCGCGGTCGTAGAGCGTCTGCAGCAAGGCCACGGCGCGCTCCGCATCGGCTTTCGCCCCTTCAATGCGGAACGACTCGTTGCGCCGCGAGATGCTCACGTCGAACGCCGACTCGATGTTGCGCAGGTGCTCGTCCAGGCTGCCGCACAAATGGGCCAGGCGGATGTTGTCGAGCGGGATGAAGGCGTGGCGAAGGATCAAGCGTGAACCTCTCTACAAAATGCGATTGTCGCCCCGCGTGCCAGCCCACGCCGAGCAGGGAGACCCTCCTGCACAATCGGCGCCCATGCGCGATCGCCTCCGTCTCCGCTTCCGGCCCTTTTCGTGGATGAGCCTGCTGGTGCTCTGGCTGCTTGCGGCAGCCGCGCTGCAGGGGCGTGCCGCACCGGCCGAGGGCAAGGTCATCGTCATGCAGCAAGCCATCACAGCGTCCGGCGCGAGCGACCAGTTCCCGGACGAGCAGACCGTGCGCCCCGTGTCCCTGCCCGATGACTGGTGGCGCAGCCGGCCGCGCGAAGACGGCCCGGTGTGGTACCGGCTACGCTTCGACGCGCCTGAGGCTGCCGGCAGCCCCGAGCATCTGATGGCCGCCTACCTCGAGCGGGTGTGCAGCAACGCCGAGGTGCAGCTCAACGGCTTCCTCGTGCACAGCGGCGGGCGCATGACGGAGCCGCTCACGCGCAACTGCGCCTACCCGCAGCTGGTGCCGCTGCCGGCCAGCCTGCTGAAGGCGGAAGGCAACACGCTCGACATCAAGGTGCAGGGCTACGCGGTGCAGAAGGTCTCGTCGCGCCAGCGCTCGGGCGGCCTCTCGGCCGTGAAGATCGGGCCGCAGGCGCTGCTCGCCGAAGAGCAGGCTTCGCAGACCTTCTGGAACGTGACGGCCCTTCAGATGCTGGCCGTGGCCACCACCGTGCTGGCCGCCTTCCTGCTGTTCCTTCGGGCGATCAACCCCAAGGAGGCGCACCTGGGCTACCTGGGGCTTCTCATCCTGGGCTGGAACGCGCTCGGCCTGCGCAGCTGGTGGGCCCACATCCCGGTCGACACCCACACCGTGGAGTTGCTCACCTGCGTGGGGTTTGCCATCGTCACCGGGCTCACGGTGCAGTTCCTGCTGAGCTACAGCGCCCTGCGCTCGCGCATGATCGAAGCCGGCCTGCTCGCGCAGTGCCTGATGGTGCCGCTGACGCTCGCGCTGGCCGGGCCGCAGCGCCTCTTCAACCTCAGCAGCGCCTGGTACCTGCTGATGGTGCTGGAGGTGGTGGCGATGATGGTGCTCTACCTCTACACCGAGTGGCGCGCCCGGCGGCGCACCTTCTGGCCGATGGCCGCGATGATGGCGGTGCTCGCGCTGCTGGTGGCGATGGACCGGGCCGCGCAGTTCGACTGGATGCCGCGCGTGAACCTGCTCAACTTCGCACTGCCGGTGATCTTCTTCGCCATCGCCTCGCGGCAGATCAAGATGTTCGGCCACGCACTGCGCTCGGCCGAAGCGGCACGCAACTCGCTCGATCGCCGCCTCGCCGAAGCCACCGCCGAGATGGAACGCAACTACGTGCAGATGGCCGAGCTGCGCGTCGAGCAGGTCACCGAGAAGGAACGCAAGCGAATTGCCGGCGACCTGCACGACGACCTGGGCGCGAAGCTCCTGACCATCGTGCACACCAGCGAGTCGGAGCGCATCTCGTCGCTGGCTCGCGAGGCGCTGGAGGAGATGCGCCTCTCGGTGCGCGGCCTCACCGGCAAGCCGCTGCCGGTGGCCGATGCGCTGGCCGACTGGCGCGCCGAGACCGTGTCGCGCCTGGGCCAGGCCGGCATCGAGGTCGACTGGCGCAGCCCCACCGAAGACGTGACGCAGCTGCTCTCGGCGCGCGCCTTCGTGCAGACGACACGCATCCTGCGCGAGGCGGTCAGCAACGTCATCAAGCACTCGGGCGCCTCGCACTGCAAGGTGCGCTGCACCCTCGGCCAGCAGGACTTCGTGCTCGTGGTGCAAGACAACGGCAAGGGCATCCCGATGGAGCTCGACGGCAAGCTCGACCGTGGCCACGGCATGGCCAGCATGAAGCACCGCGCCAAGCAGATGCAGGGCCAGTGCCTGGTGGAGTCGGGCCCCGGCTACGGAACCGTGATCCGGCTCACGCTTCCCCTGGGTACGGCCTGAGATTGAGCGCCGCGAGGCGTTCTGCAGAACCGCCGGACTGTTAGGATGCACTTCGGTTTTTCACCGTGCGAGTTGCCGCCATGAACAAGATCCTGTTGTTGGAAGACCTTCCTGAAATCCGCAGCTGGCTCAAGGCGCTGGCCTTGCAGGTGTTTCCGCAGGCGCAGGTGTTCGAAGCCGCGCGGGTGCACGATGCGCTGGCGCTGATCACCGCCGAACGTTTCGAGATCGCGATGATCGACCTCGGCCTGCCCGATGGCTCTGGCGTCGACGTGGTCGCGGCGCTGCAGAAGGCCCAGCCAGAAGCGCAGTCGGTCGTGGTCACCATCCACGACGACGACGATCACCTCTTCCCCGCGCTGCAGGCCGGCGCCTTCGGCTACCTGCTGAAAGAGCAGCCCCGCGAGCATTTCGTCGAGCAGCTGCAGCGCATCAGCCAGGGCGAGCCGCCGCTGTCGCCCTCCATCGCCCGCCGCGTGATCGCCTATTTCGCCGCACAAAACAAGCCGCAGGAGCGCCCGCAGAACCTGCCGCACGTGCAGCTCACCGACCGCGAAAACGAAGTGCTGCTGTGGGTGGCCAAGGGCTTCACGCTGCCCGAGATCGGTGTGCAGCTGAACCTCTCGCGCCACACCATCGCCGACTACGTGAAGCAGATCTACCGCAAGCTCAACGTGAGCTCGCGCGCTGAAGCGGCACTCGAAGCACAACGGCTGGGTCTGTTCCGTCGATGATCGGCCGCCTCACCGGGCTGCTCGCAGAAAAAAATCCGCCGCAACTGCTCGTGGACGTGGGCGGCGTCGGCTACGAAGTCGACGTGCCGATGAGCACGTTCTACAACCTGCCGGCCCTGGGCGAGCGTGTCTCGCTGCTCACGCACTTCGTGGTGCGCGAAGACGCGCAGGTGCTGTTCGGTTTCCTCACTGCCGAAGAGCGCGCCACCTTCCGCCAGCTCGTGAAGATCTCGGGCATCGGCCCACGCACGGCCTTGTCCATCCTCTCGGGCCTGAGCGTGGGCGAGCTGGCGCAGGCCGTGTCGCTGCAGGAAAGCGGCCGCCTCATCAAGGTGCCGGGCATCGGCAAGAAGACCGCCGAGCGACTGCTGCTCGAACTGAAGGGCAAGCTCGGGCCCGATCTCGCGCTGCCCACGAGCGTGGCCAACGACGCCCAAGCCGACATCCTGCAAGCCCTGGTGGCCCTCGGCTACAGCGACCGCGAAGCGGCCCTCGCGCTCAAGAGCCTGCCCGCCGACGTGGGCGTGAGCGACGGCATCAAGCTCGCGTTGAAGGCACTGGCCAAGTAGTACAAGCATGAACTGCACAGGCGTGCAAACATTGCTTACAACTTGCACCGGGTCACGGGGGCGGGGTCTGAAATGTCCCCGTCATGGGCAGGGTCGACACATAAAATTCGCCGGCTCTTTGCAGCGTCGCCGTCCATGTCCGACCTGATCAACCCTCGTCTTTTCGCTCGTGTCGAGCGTTCCCTGCGCAAGCGGTTGAACGTCAACGTGACGCCCCATCTGAAACGTTGCGCCGCTCATGCCAAGAGCGAAGACGATTTCATGGCGGCGGCGGCCCGCATGCTGATCAACCCGCAGGAGCGGCAGGAGTGGCTGGCCTCGTGGGCGTCGCGCCGCCACAACGAAGGGGCCGACACCACCCCGGCCGAGCTGGACACCACCACCCCCTCGTCGCTCGATGCCCCGCTGCAGCGCACCTTCCGCATCACCCCCCAGCAGCGCGAACGTGTGCGTGAAGCGCTGGCCAACGAGCTCGGCCCGATTGCCGACCTGTTGCTCGACAACGAAGCCCGGCGCGCCGACTCCGTGACCGAATTGCTGCAACGCCTGGAGTCGCATCTGGAAAGCGACGAACAGCGCGCCCGTTTCCGCCAGTCCACGCTATCTTCCCGTTCGCTCGACGCCTGAGTCGTGCTCCTGGCAGTTGGTTGTGAAGCGCCTGCGGTGCCCACCGCGGCGGCGACTCGAATCCGTTTCACCCTCCGAGACCGTCCATGAACCTGAAGCTCAGATTCAACCTGGTGTTCACGCTGCTGTTCGTCATCGCGCTGGCCGTGGCCGGCGGCACGGTGTACCGCCTGGTGCAGGCCAACGCGAGTGCCGAAGTGGTGCGCGATGCGCAGCGCCTGATGGACGTGGCCATCGCCGTGCGCGGCTACACCGTCGACAACATCAAGCCCCACCTCGACCCGCTGCTCGACCGCCATTTCCTGCCCGAGACGGTGCCGGCCTTCGCAGCCACCGAGACGCTCGCCCGCCTGGCCGCCAAGCAGCCGGGCTACAGCTACAAGGAAGCGACGCTCAACCCGACCAACCCGCGCGACAAGCCTCTCGATTGGGAGCGCCGGATCGTCGACCGTTTCCGCGCCGAGCCCAAGACCACCGAGCTGTCGGGTGAGGTCGAGACCGGCAAGGGCGACCTCTTCTACGTCGCACGGCCGATCCGCATCACCAACCCGGCGTGCCTCGCCTGCCACAGCACGCCGGCCGCCGCGCCGCCCAGCCTGATCGCACGTTATGGCGACAAGGCCGGCTTCGGCTGGCAGCTCAACGAGATCGTCGGCGCACAGATCGTGGCCGTGCCCACCACGCTGCCGCGCGAGAAGGCCCAGCAGCTCTTCGCCACCTTCACCGGCTCGCTGGTGGCGGTGTTCGTCGCCCTCTTCCTGGTGCTCAACTGGCTGCTGCAGCGGCTCGTGGTCCAGCCGGTGCGCGAGGTGGCGATGGCCGCCCGGCGTGTGAGCCAGGGCGACCTGTCGCTGGCCGAATTCTCCGAAGACCGCCCCGACGAGATCGGCACGCTGCAGAAGTCGTTCAACCGCATGCGCCGCAGCCTGGTGAAGGCGATGGGCATGCTCAGGAATTGAGCCCCCCAGTCGCTGGCGCTCCTGCCCCCGAGGGGCGCCACCCATCGGACCGGCAAAGCCGGATCCTTGGGCGTGGCTCGATGAACGCCTGACCCTTTGGGTCGGCGTCTTCAGTGTTTCCCATGGGAGGTGGCTGCCCCTTCCACGTTCACCGTCACCGTCACCTCGCCCGCCTTCTCGAACTTGAGCTTGAGCGGGAACTTGTCGCCCTGCTTCAGCGGTGCCTTCAGGCCCATCAGCATGATGTGCAGGCCGCCGGGCTTGAGTTCGACGGCCTGGCCGGCCAGCACGTCGACGGCCGACACCTCGCGCATGCGCATCACGTTGCCGTCCATCTTCATCTCGTGCAGCTCCACGCTGGCCGCCACCTCGGCCGTGGCCGAGACCAGCTTGTCGCCGGCCGCGCCGGCGTTGCGCACGCTCAGGTAGGCGCCGCCCGTCGGCTGGCCAGGGGCGGTGGCGCGGGCGTAGGGATGGCCGATCGTCAGATCGCCCACCTTGAACGAATGGGCGTGGGCGGCGAGCGCAATGGTGCTCAGGGAAAGTGCAGTCAGCAGTCGGCGGGTGAGGGTCATGGGTGCTCCTTGGGGTTGAGGGGAATGATCACAGGTCGAACTTGAGTTCGGCGTTGAAGGTGCGCTGCGTGTAGGGGTGGAAGGCCCAGTAGCGCGCGTTGTTGAGGTTGTCGACGCCGAAGGCGGCCGACCACTGTTTGTCGAATCGGACGACCACGCGCAGGTCGGCCACCAGGAACGAGCTGACGCCCATGTAGGTGCGGCCGTTGGGGTCGCTGTTGTCGAGCGTGCCGTATTGCTTGCCGCTGTAGCGCACGCCGAGGGTGGTGGTCAGGTGCTCGGTGGCCTGATACGTGGCCAGCAGGTTCGCACGCCAGCGCGGCACGCGCGGCTGCCACTTGCCAACGCTGGAGGGGGCCTTGTCGTTCTTCGTGATGATGGAGTCGGCGTAGGTGAGGCTGCCGCTCAGCTCCAGCCCGCGAATGCCGACACGACTTGATGACGCCGCGATCTCCAGCCCGTAGGTGCGGATGGCGTCGACATTCTGGATGTTGGTGACGGCCGGGCTGACGGTCACGTTGGTCTGCGAGTACAGCGCATCGGCCGTGCGCTCGGCAAAGAAGGTGGTGCGCACCTGGCCGCGCGGCAGCGCGCGCTCGGCGGTCCACTCGGTCGTCCACGACTTCTCGGGGCGGAGGTCAGGATCGTTGTTGATCAGCACGCCGCCGACGATCGACCCCTGGTACAGCTCGGCCACGGTCGGCGCGCGCACGGCGCGGCCGAGCGAGGCCTTGAGCGTCCAGTCGTCATCGAGCTGGTACGACACGGCCGCCTTGGGCGAGAACCAGGTCTCGGCTCGCTCGCCGTGGGGCCGCTCCGTCGTCGCGTTGGCGGTGCGGCCGTTGAAGGCGCGCCAGTGTTCGAGCCGGCCGCCCAGCACCAGGCGCCATTCGTCATTGATGTGCCAGGCGTCCTGTGCCCACAGGCTGTGCAGCGTGGTGTCGCCCTGGAAGGCCGACTGGCGCGCGCCGGGCTCACCAGCGGCCCAGTCGCCCACCGCAAGGAAGGTCTGGGTGCGCAGCTTGTATGCCTCCCGCTGAAGCCCAGCTTCGACCGTGTGCATGGTGCCGGCCGGGCGCCAGATGCCCTTGAGCGAGAGCGTGTTCCACCCGGTACCTGCCATGTCGGTGATGCCGCTGGCCGAATTGCGCACCTGGTCACGCGCGTAGTCGTAGAGGCTGGCGCCCGCCTCCCAGTCCCATTCGCCACGTGTCTGGCTCTTGAGGCCAAAGCCATGCGCCACATGCTCCAGCCGTGCCTTGCTGCCGGCGAAGTCGCTGGCGACCAGGGTGTAGTCTCGGCCGTCGATGTTGACCACGCCACTCGTGACGGTGTTGCCCGCCGCGTCGCGCAAGTAGCTCTGCACCTCGCGCTCGTTGTCGTTGCGCCAGTAGCCGAGCGTGTACGAGGCACGCACGGTCGGCGAGACGTCGTAGGCCAGCTTGAACTTGGCGTGGTCCTGCACGGTGCGGCTGCGGTTGGTGTCGCCGAGGATCCACCAGTCCTGATTCGTTGGATTGCGGTCGGCCACCGCGCCAGTGACCGGCGTGCCGGCGTTGCCTGCCACGCCCTGCGCCACACGCCGGTTGGCAAACGCGATGGGCTGACCTTCGCTGTCGAGGTGATTCAGGTTGACCCACCACGACAGCGCACCTTCACGGCTGCCGATCGACGCACTGCCCGACTGGCCGCCAAAGCGGTCGTTGGTGTTGTATTGCTTGTAGCGCTGCGTGTAGCCCTGCAGCTTCACATGCGCTTCGAGCTTCTGCGGCATGCGCGTCACGTAGTCGACCACCGCGCCCGCCGAATTGCCCGGATAGGCGGCCGAGAACGGGCCGTACATCACGTCGACACGGTCGATCTCTTCCGGCGTCACCAGGCCCCAGCGCGGGGTGTAGGTCGCGCCGTTGCCCAGCAGGTTCGACAGCAGGATGCCATCGGCATACACCAGCGAGCGGGCGCTGTTGCCCGTGCCCGAGGCGCGGGTGGCGAGCACCGCGTGGTCGTAGTCGCCGATGTAGCGCTTGCGCACGTTGAGGCTCGGGAAGTACTTGAGCGCGTCTTCCGAATCGGTGGCGTTGATGCTGCGTGCGATCTGCTTGCCGTCGATGGTCTCGGTGGTGGTCGGGATCTCGAGCGGCAGCGTGGCCGGGCGGTTGCCGACGATGGTGACGCGGTCGAGCTCGCGCACCGGCGGCGTGGGCTCGGTGGTCTGTGCGCCTGTGGCTAGCGGGAACATGGCCGCGGCCAGGCTGCCAAGCTGGAAGGGAAGGGTTCTGGTGGTCATGAGAATTTCAACAAGAAGGTGAGACCTGTCGGCGGCGCCACGCGGCGGCCAGCAGTTCAAGCATCAGGAAGAGGGCCGCGCTCACGCCGAACACCGGCATGGCCAGCGCCATCGCGGCAGCGAACAGCCACAGCGGCCACGGCACCGCGCGCACCTGTGCGGCCAACACCGGCGGGGCGCCCACGCGGCGAGGCGGGCGGCGCTTCCACCACATCGTCACGCCCGAGATCACCGAGAAGACGAGGCCGAGTGCCGCCAGCACCAGCAGCACCTGGTTCCACACGCCGAACTCGCCGCGGTGGAAGGGAATGCCGAGCGCCGTGGCGCGTGACAGGGCTGGCAGGTCACCCCACCCCGAACGGTGCAGCACGCGGCCCGAGCCGGTGTCGAGCAGCAGCACCGCGCGCTGGGTGGGGCGGCGGCGGTCGACGCTCTCGGCGCGCAGCACGCCACGTTCGGTCTGCAGCAACGTGAGCTGCAGTGGCACGCCGGGCGCTTCAGCCTGGGCCACCGCATACAAGGCCTGCAGGCTCAGGCGGCCTCCCTCACCGGGCGCGCTCGACTGCAAGCCGGCGGGCGGGCGTGGTGTCGATTGGCCAAGTGCCTTCTGCGCGCTGCGGAAGTTCTCGCCGCTGTAGCGCGACCAGGTGAGGCCCGTGACCAGCACCACGATCAGCACGCCCCCGGCCAGCAGGCCCACGCTTGCATGCAGGTCGCGCCAGGTGGCCCGGCCGCGCCCGAAGCGGGGCACCAGCACACGCCAACCGAGGCCGCCTGCGGCGACCGGGCGCGGCCACCACAGGTAGAGCCCCGTGGCCAGCATCACCAGCATCCAGCTCGCCGCGAGCTCCACTGGCCAGCGCCAGCCATCGCCCTGCTGGTAGCGCGAATGCAGTCGGCGTGCCCAATCCTTGAATCGCTCGCCTTCGGCCAGGTGACCCAGCACCTCGCTCGTGTACGGATTGACGTAGACCGTGCGCGCCGGCGCGTGGCCGGCATGCTCTCCCTGCGTGGCCGCGGCAAAGAGGACCTGCGTGCTGTCACCCGGCCGATGCGCCGGGATCACCGCGCGAAGCGCCGCGCCATGCGCATGCGCACGTGCTGCGCTGAGTTGCTCGTCGATCGACGCGACCGCGCTGCCCAGGGGCACACGGTCGAGGTGGCCGTGCAGCTGCGCTTCGATCTGCGGCGAGAGCGCATACAGCAGGCCGGTCAGCGCGGCCGCGATCACGAGCGGCGTGGTCACGAGGCCGGCCCAGAAGTGCACCCGCCAGAAGAGGCGGTGGAGGTCAGCGCGGCGCGTCGAAGCGCCGGCCGGAGGGGGGATGTCGGTGGTCATGGCAATCGTCCTGAACGCCCGCGACGAGGCCGCAGGCCGGTCGGCAAGCCGTCGCACACAGCGGCTTGCCTCAGAGAAGTTCAGGCGATGGCGGGTGGCGCGTGGTAGCGCTGGGTGAGCCAGCGGGCGCTGGCGTCCACGGGGGGAGCCGTGGCAGCGGGACGCAAGGTGAACGGGGTTGTGGCCGGCGCCACGGCCACGCTGGCCATCGGCACCGGTGCCCCCAGCGCGACGACGGCGCTGAGCGCGCAATGGTCGGCCGCGTGCGTGGCCGCGTGGTCCTGGGCCGGCTCGCCATCGAGGGCGATGGTCTTCACGCCGTAGACCGTGCAGACCTCCACCAGCGCCTTGCCCTGTGCCTCAGCGGAGGCACTCGCCAGCAGCGGCACCGCCGCCTTCAGCAGCAGCGCGCAGGCGAAGAGCCACACGGCAAATCGCGAGTTGAAGGCGCTGGCGGGGCGGCGGAACATGGGGCGCGATTGTGCCAGCCCACCCGCCAGTCCCCGCCGACGAGGCCGCTGCACAATGCGCAGCATGAGCATCCAGACCGATGATTTCGCCCCGTCACGACGCGTCGTGAGCGCCGCGCCCGCCTCGCCCAACGAAGAGGCGATCGAGCGTGCGCTGCGCCCCAAGGGCCTGGCCGAATACGTGGGCCAGGCCAAGGCGCGCGAGCAGCTGGAGATCTTCATCGGCGCCGCGCAGAAGCGAAAGGAAGCGCTCGACCACGTGCTGCTCTTCGGCCCGCCCGGCCTGGGCAAGACCACGCTCTCGCACATCATCGCCAACGAGCTCGGCGTGAACCTGCGCCAGACCTCCGGCCCCGTGCTCGAGAAGCCGAAAGACCTGGCGGCCATCCTCACCAACCTCGAGAAGAACGACGTGCTCTTCATCGACGAGATCCACCGGCTCTCGCCGGTCGTCGAAGAGATCCTCTACCCCGCCCTCGAGGACTACCAGATCGACATCATGATCGGCGAGGGCCCCGCCGCGCGCAGCATCAAGCTCGACCTGCAGCCCTTCACGCTGGTGGGCGCCACCACGCGCGCCGGCATGCTGACCAACCCGCTGCGCGACCGCTTCGGCATCGTGGCGCGGCTCGAGTTCTACACCTCGGAAGAACTCGCGCGCATCGTGCACCGCTCGGCCGGCCTGCTCGACGTGGCCGCCGACCCCGAAGGTGCCTTCGAGATCGCCCGCCGCTCGCGCGGCACGCCACGCATCGCCAACCGCCTCTTGCGCCGCGTGCGCGACTACGCCGACGTGAAGGGCGACGGCCGCATCACCAAGGCCATCGCCGACAAGGCGCTCGCGATGCTCGACGTCGACCCGCAAGGCTTCGACGTGATGGACCGCAAGCTGCTCGAAGCGGTGATCCACCGCTTCGACGGCGGCCCGGTGGGCCTCGACAACGTGGCCGCCGCCATCGGCGAAGAGGCCGGCACCATCGAAGACGTGATCGAGCCCTATCTCATCCAGCAAGGCTTCCTGCAGCGCACGCCGCGCGGGCGCATCGCCACGCTCGCCGCCTACCGGCACCTGGGGGTCGCGCCGCCCAAGAGCGCAGGCGACCTCTTCGACGCCGGCTGAGCCGCCTCAGGCCAGCGGCAGCCGCAGCGTGACGAGCGCCCCGCCCAGCCGGGGCGATTCGCCGATGACGACGCTGCCGCCGTGAATCTCGACGATGCGCTTGACGATCGCCAGGCCCAGCCCCGCGCCGGGCGCGCTGCTGCGGTCGACCCGCACGAAGCGCGCGAACACCCGCTCGCGCATCTTGGGCGGCACGCCCGGGCCGCTGTCGTGCACCAGCCACTGCGCTTGGCCGTCACCCGCCTCCGCGACGGCCTCGATCAGCACCTCGCCGCCGGGTGGGGTGTGCACCAGCGCGTTCTCGATCAGGTTGCGCAGCACCACCGCCAGCGCATCGTGGTTGCCGCGCACGCTCACCAGCGGGCGGCCCGGGCTCCAGTGCAGGCGGATGCCTTTCTCCTCGGCGAGCGGCGCCACGCCCGCCCACACCGAGGTCGCCAGCTCCCACAGGTCGACCGTCTCGTGCAAGGCGAACTGCGAGGGGTCGCGGTCGTAGCGGGCCAGGGCCAGCAGCTGGCCGATCAGCGTGGTCGAGCGATCGATGGCCACGTCCATCTGCTGCAGCGCTTCGCGCCGCTCTTCGGCGCTGCGTGCGCGCTGCGCGTTGCGCACCAGGATCTTCAGGCCTGAGAGCGGCGTGCGCAGCTCGTGCGCCGCATCGCTCGTGAAACGCTGCTCGTAGCGCAGCGTCTGGCTCATGCGGCGCATGAGGCCGTTGAAGGCGCCGATCACCGGGGCGAGCTCGGCCGGTTGCCCGTCCAGCTCGACCGGCGAGAGGTCGGCGGCCGACTTGCCGGCCAGCGCTTCGGCGGTGTCGTTCAAGGGCGCGAAGGCCTGGTCGAGCTGGCGGCGGATCAGCAGCAGGAACACGCACAACGCCGACAGCATGCCGATGCACAGCGCGAGCGACACCCACAGCCCGTAGTGCTGGTGGCGCTCGGGGCTGGCGGCCATCTGGATCTGGAAGCTGCGGTCGCGGTTCCAGGTGTTGTAGGTGCGCAGGGGCTGCCCGTCGAGCACGGTGTCGCCGAAGCCGGCCGCGCCCGGCGCCAGCGGCGTCTGGGCGGGCGCGTTGGCACTGCGGTAGCCCAGCACCCCGCCCTGCTGCCAGACCTGGTAGACGATCTTGTCGCTGAAGACCTCGTCGGTGTCGTCGCTCACGTCACCGCCGCCGGTGCGCTGGATCTCGGCCAGCTCGTGGTCGGCGAAGGCGAGCGCCATGTGCGCCAGCTCGCGCAGCGAGGCGTCGAACATCGCATCGGACTCATGCCGTGCCAGCGCCACGATGGTGAGCGTGACCACCAGCCAGGTCAGTCCCGACACCAGCGCGATGCTGCGCAGGCAGCGGTACTTGAGGCTGCGCGGCGCGGCGAGGAAACGCCGCCAGGCGCTTTCAGGCTCGGCGCGGGGTGCCGGGTGCCCGGCCTCAGAGGGGGATGAGGTAGCCGTTGCCATGCAGCGTCTGGATGAAATCGCGCCCGAGCTTCTTGCGCAGCTTGTGGATGTAGACCTCGGCCGAGTTGCCTTCGACCTCGCCGCCCCAGGCACCCAGCTGCTCTTCGATGCGCTGGCGCGGCACGGGTTTGCCGGCCGATTCCATCAGCAGGCGCAGCACGGTGAACTCGCGCCCGGTGAGCCAGAGCGGCAGGCCGTCGCGGGTGGCCCGGTGGTCGCGCAGGTCGATCTCGACGCCGCGGCAGGCCAGCACCGCGCCGGGCACGCCGTGCGAGCGGCGGGTGACGGCGCGCAGGCGGGCCAGCAGTTCGTCGAGGTCGAAGGGCTTGCCGAGGTAGTCGTCGGCACCGAGGTCGAGCCCACGCACGCGGTGCGGCACGTCGCTCAAGGCGGTGACGATGATCACCGGCACGCGCCAGTCGGTCTGGCGGATGCGGTGCAGCACGTCGAGCCCGGGCAGGCCGGGCAGGTCGAGGTCGAGCACGAGCGCCGCGTAGTCGCCCTGGCGGAAGGCGGTGTAGGTGTCGATGCCGTCGCGCGTCCAGGCCACGTCGAGGCCTTCGCGGCTCAGGCCCACCCGCAGCGCCTGGCCCAGCACCGGGTCGTCTTCGGCGAGCAAAACACGCATGTCCAGCGTCTCCTTCGGGTGGGCAGGCCTCACGGCACACCAAGTTACATCCACTTACTTTTATGAAACCGCGGCGCGCCGACCACTAATGCACGCATGTGCACTTCTACCCTAGATTCAATCTGACAGGGGCCCCGTTCAAGCGAAAAGTTGAGCGGGCTTCCTGGGTGAAGGGGGTCCACGCGGCCCCTTTCCTTCCACAAAAAAGCACGCCGTGCAGGAGACACCCATGACCCGCCAAGCCACGTCCGCCAAGACCCCGCCAGGCCCCTCCACCGAGGCCTCGCCGCGCAGCGACACCCCCACCTTCGTCATCCACTGGCTGATGGTCGTCGGCCTGGCCGTGAGCCTGCTGACCGGCCTGCGCATCGCCGACAGCGACGGCCGCCTCGGCTGGCGCTGGATCGAGCCACTGCTGTTGCAGGGCGACGTGGGCCGTTGGCACGTGTGGAGCGCCTACCTGCTGCTCGCCGCCGCCAGCGCCTACGTGGCGCTGCTGTGGCGCGGCGCGCTCGGCGGGCGGGTGAAGCTGATGCCGGCCAGCCTCACCGCCACCGACCCGGCGCAGCGCCGCCGCGGCTGGAACCGGCTGCTCTACTGGGTCGCCTTCGCCCTGCTCGCGGTGGCCGGCGCCAGCGGCGCGCTGATGTACTTCGCCGCCGGCCGCCTGCCCGAGCCGCTGCTGGCCAACGTGCACCAGGCCGCCGCCTGGGGTTTCGTGGCCTACGTCGGCCTGCACGTGGCCGCGCAGCTCTGGCTGGGCGGCGTGGCGCAGCTGCTGAAGATCCTGCGCCCGCGCATGGCCTACGGTGCGGCAGGTCTCGCGGCGATGGGCGTGGCCGGGGCCGCATGGGCAGTGCTGGCCGGCGGCGAGCGGGTCGCCACCTCGGAGCTGCACATGCGCCGCGTGGCGGTGCTGCCGGTGGTCGACGGCCTGCCCGACGACGCAGCCTGGAAAGACGCCCCCGCCGTGACCGTGCACACCACCCGCGGCGCCAACTTCCCGCACGGTGAGACACCGGTCACGATCCGCGCGGTGCGCGACGCGACCGACGCGGTCTTCCTCTTCGAATGGCCCGACAGCACCCGCAGCCACAAGCACCTGCCGCTCGTGAAGACGGCGCAGGGCTGGCAGGTGAAGGAATCGCGCTACGCGAAGAACGACGAAGACGACTACTACGAAGACAAGTTCGGCGTGATGTTCTCGCGCCTGGCCAGCATGGGCGGTGGGGCGGCGCAACTCGGCCCGCACCCGCTGCCCGGCAAGCCCGCGCCGGTGGCCGGCCGCGGCCTGCACGCCACCACCGACGGCAGCATCGTCGACGTGTGGCACTGGAAGAGCGTGCGCTCGGGCGGCCTCGGCCAGATCGACGACAACTACTTCGGCCCACCCCTGCCCGCCGAAACCGGCAAGCGCTACACCGGCGGCTACACCCAAGACCCCAAGCAGTCGGGCGGCTTCGACCAGAACTGGGACAAGATCCCCGGCAGCCCCTACGTGCGGCCCAAGTTCCTGCCGCGCGACATGGCCGCCCTGCAGGCCCGCCTCGGCCCGATCGACCTGAGCCCCACCCACGGCGACACCCAGCTGCTCGCGATGCACAAGGCCGAGACCGTGCCCTACAGCGCCGAGCTCGACACCTACCCGGTGGGCACGGTGCTGCCCTCGGTGGTGCTGGAAGCGCCCTTCACCGGCGACCGCGGTGACGTGGCCGCCGTGGGCACCTGGAAAGACGGCCGCTGGCGCCTCGAAGCCCGCCGCAAGCTCGACACGCACTCCGCCTACGACCTGCCCTTCGAGACCGGCCTGTCGGTGTGGGTCTCGGCCTTCGACCACAGCCAGGCCCGCCACACGCGGCACACGCACCCCGTGCGCCTGGTGCTCGACTGACCCGCCGCAGGAGCACCGACATGACGACACGACTTTCCATTCGCCAATGGGCCGCACCGGTGACGCTGCGCGACAAGCAGACGCTGCTCGAGGCCGCGCTCGCGGCCGGCGTGCCCTTCCCCCACAACTGCATGAGCGGCGAATGCGGCGAATGCAAATGCCGCGTGCTCGACGGCGAGGTGGAGCACGGCCCTCACCTGCCCGAAGCGCTCAGTGCCGACGAACGCGCGCAAGGCCTGGTGCTCGCCTGCCGCTCGCGCGCCCGCGGGCCGGTGGCGGTGGAGTGGCTGGTGCCCGAGCGGGTGCGCCAGGCGCTGCCGCCGCCTCGCCACCTCAAGGTACGGGTGACCGAGAAGACGCGCGCGGCCCACGACGTGATCCGCCTGCGGGTGGCCGCGAGTGGCCAGGCCCTGCATTTCGAGCCTGGCCAATACGCCCGCCTGCGCGTGGGGCGGCTGCCACCGCGCAGCTACTCGATGGCCAACCTGCCGGGCGAGGGCGAGCTGGAGTTCCACATCCGCATGGTCCCGCAAGGGCTCGTGAGCGGGCACATCGCGCAGCACGTCGACGTGGGCGACACGCTGCGCCTCGAAGGCCCGTTCGGCAGCGCCACCTGGCGGGGCGTGGAGCCCGGCCCGCTGCTGCTGGTGGCCGGCGGCACCGGGCTCGCCCCCATCCTGTCGATCCTGCAGGCGGCGCTCGACGATGAGCACCCCGAGATCCACGTCTACCACGGCGTGCGCGACGAACGCGATCTCTACGACAGCGACCTGCTGATGGCCCTGCACGCCGCCCGGCGCCTGCGCTACACGCCGGTGCTGTCGGCCCCGAGCGCGCCCACGCCGCGCCGTACCGGCCTCGTGCACGAGGTGCTGGCGCGCGACTTCCCCCGCCTCGACAGCGCCGCCCTCTACGCCGCCGGCCCGCCGCCGATGGTGGAGGCGGTGCGCGCCCACGCCCTCGCCGCGGGGCTCGATGCGCAGCACATCGCGGCCGATGCCTTCCACCCGGCCGCACCCGCCGGCCTCGGCCTGCTGGAGCGGCTGCGCCGGCTCTTCCGCGCGCAGGTGCCCGCCGCGGCCTGAGCCGCTGGTCGAGGGCGGCTCAGAGCAGGTCTTCGACCACCAGCCAGTGGTACTTCACCGCGCTGCGCGCGCCGAGGTGACGGGCGATGTCCATCGCGCGGTCGGTGTGCGGCCCGTCGGGCGCGTAGACGAGCAGCCAGCCGCAGCCTTCGCGGGCGAGCTGCTGGTAGCGGCGCATCAGCGTCACCTCGTAGCCGAAACCAGCGAGCTGGCTGGCGCGCGGCAGCATCGCGTCCATCTGCTCGCGCTCTTCGTCATGGTCGTAGAAGAGCACGTCGTCGGCGTCGAAGCCCGCGTCGTACAGGGCCTGCATCGCCTGCCGCGCGGTGGTGTCGTCGGGAAAGGCGAGCAGCACATGCCCGACCGGGTTGTAGGTGCCGAGCGACTGCGGCCGATCGGCCTTGGTCATGCGCTTGATCGCCATGAAAGCCTCCTGCGGGAGCACGGGATGCTTCAACCATAGGCGAGCGATGCTTCATTTCAATCCGCTAATCACCCCAGCGCGTGACGAGGCCGAACCAGCACACCGCCGTCACCAGGTTCATCGGCATGGTGAGCGCGCTCGGCACGTAGAAGACCACCGACAGCCGCGGGCTCACCAGCACCAGCTCGCAGAAGTAGGCCACGACGAAAAGCCCGACGCCGAGCACGCACCAGCGGCGCATGTAGGTGGGCAGCCAGTGGGCCTGCTCGCGGTTGTGGCGCAGCGCCGCCGCGCGGGCAAAGACGTCGCCCCGGCTGGCGTCGAAGAAGAGCCAGCCGTAGAAGAGATAGCGGTACAGCAGGGAATGGAAAGGCAAGGACTGCAAGGCGCCTCCACGTTCGGGGTTTGACCGTGGGCGGCAAGGCGGGTTCCTGCCCGCGGTCGGTCACTTGCCCTTGCTGTTCACCGTCTTGAACCCGTCGAGGTCCACCTTGTGCTTGGCGCCTTGCGTGACGCTGGAGATGACCGGATTCTGTGTGCCGGTGAACCAGCAGGCCACGTGGTAGACCGTGCCCCGAAAGCCGAGCGTCAGGTGGCACTCCTGCATGAGCGCGTTGTCGGGGTTGGCGGTCTGATGGAAGCCCTTGATCACCCACAGCACTTCGGTGTCGTGCACGGCGACGGCGTTCATGGCCAGGCCGTCCACCTGTTTCGAGCAGGCCTTCAGCAAGCCGCTGATGACCGTCTCCTTGGCGTTCCAGCCGGCCATCCGGCCGCCGGGGTTGCCGAGGAGTTCAGCGTTGTTCCAGGCCCTGCCGCCTGTGTAGCTGGTGAGGTCTGGGTGCGTGCCGTCATGGAACTTGATCATGGGTGTCTCCCGTGCAATGTGATGCCCGGAAGTTAATCAGCCCGCACCCACACCCCAAGTGGCGAACGTCACCTCGCGCGTGTCATGGGTGTTGCCGCTCGCTGATCCAGCCGACCCCGCACAGGCCGAGCACGACGCCCACCACCCCCACCACCTGCTGCGGCAGGCTCAGGGTGTGGGCGTTCCACAGCAAGAGCGAGGTCACGCCGAGCAGGGCGACGAAGAGGCCGGCCGACACCCACTGCGCGCCGCGCGACATCGGCGGGTCGTAGCGCTGCACCTGCGCGATGTCGAACGCCGGCTTGGGAAACCGCGCCGCCACGTCGGCCGGCCGCCAGCCGGGGTGCTTGAACCACACGCGCAGCTTGTCGCCCCAATGCTTCGCGTGCCACGCGTCCTTGAAGAGCTCGGTGTAGTACTGCAGGTTGGCCCACACCGGGTTCCAGCTGCGCAGCGGGCCGCGAGTGCCGTAGACGATGGGCTCACGGTCGTCTTCCTCGATGAAGCTGCCGAAGAGGCGGTCCCAGACGATGAAGATGCCGCCGTAGTTCTTGTCGAGGTAGCGGTCGTTGACCGCGTGGTGCACGCGGTGGTTGCTCGGCGCGCAGAACCAGCGGTCGAACCAGCCGAGCTTGCCGATGTGCTGCGTGTGCACCCAGTACTGGTAGAGCAGGTCGATCAAGGCCACCACGCCGAAGACGAGCGGCGGAAAGCCCAGCACCGCCATCGGCAGGTAGAAGAGCCAGCCGCCCACCCAGCCGCTGCCGGTCTGCCGCAAGGCGGTGGACAGGTTGTAGTCCTCGCTCTGGTGGTGCACCACGTGCGCCGCCCAGAAAAGCGCGACCGTGTGGCCGAGGCGGTGATGCCAGTAGTAGCAGAAGTCGTAGAGCACGAGGCCTGCGACCCACACCCACGCGTCTTTCGCCGACAGCTGCCACAGCGAGGCGTGCTCGAACACGAGTGCGTAGAGCCACAGCGTGAAGAGCTTCGCGAAGAGGTCGACCAGCTGGCTGATGATCCCGAGGCCGATGCTGTTCATCGCATCGTTGAGCCGGTAGGTGTTGCGGCCACGCTTGAGGCCGACGAGGAACTCGATTCCGATCAGCAGCAGGAAGACCGGCGTCGCGAGGACGATCACTTGGGCGGGGGTGAGCATCCGCTCATGGTGCCGCCCGCGCCTCGAGGCGCAAGCGGGGCATCCCGTGTTTGGAGAGATCCCCCCAGGCCTCAGGCCGCGTGGCCCACGCGGTCGTTGCTCTCGTCGAGCGAGCCCTGGTCAAGGTGCGAGGTGTCGCTCCAGCCGACGAGGCTGAACCCCTCGGGCGTGTAGAGCAGGCGGTTGATGCTGGCGTTGCCGAGCTGCCAGGAGCGAGCCGCCTGCAGGTCGAGCCGCGAGGCGGCGCGGTAGAGGCAGTCCATCACGCCGCCGTGCGCCACGATGGCGATCGTCTGCCCGGGGTGCGCCGCGGCCAGGCGCGCGGCGGTGTTGACGCAGCGCTCGTAGAAGACCCGCAACGACTCGCCCACGCCGCCGGGGCTGAAGTCGAGCTCGCGCTTGCGCCAGCGCAGCGACTCCTCGGGCCAGCGCGCCTCGATCTCCTGGTAGGTGTGGCCTTCGAAGCTGCCGAAGCCCCGCTCGCGCAGGCCTGGCTCGGCGGTGATGGGCAGCCCGGTGGCGCGCGAGATGGCCTGCGCGGTCTGGTGTGCGCGCTGCAGGTCGCTCGCGTAGATCGCATGCAGCTCGTCGTCGGCCACGGCGGCGGCCAGGCGCTCGGCCTGCCAGCGGCCGGTCTCATTCAGCGGGATGTCGAGCTGGCCCTGGATGCGGGTGTCGACGTTCCAGGCGGTCTCGCCGTGGCGGATGGCGAGCACCCGGGTGACGTGGTTCATCAGGCGAGCAGGTTCTTGTTGAGGGTGTAGATGCCGACGTGCGACGCGCGTGCGAGCACATGCGGGGCGATGGCCTCGCGAAGCTGCGCGCCGGTGAAGCTGCCTTCGAGGGCCACGCGCGGCACCGAGAGGGCGTAGAGCGTGAAGACGTACTGGTGCAGCAGCGTGTCGTTGAAGGGCGGGAAGCAGCCGTCGTAGCCGAAGTACTGGCCGGCCATCGCCGGGTCGCCGGCAAACCAGCCGGTGTAGTCGTTCAGGCCGTGGCGCGCGCCGTGCAGCGTGGCCGGGCCGGGCTTGCCTTTCGGCGTGAGGCCGCCGGCGCTGAACTCGCCTTCCTTGATCTCCCGCAGGCTCGCGGGCAGGTCGGTGAGCACCCAGTGGAAGAAGTCGGTGCGCGGCAGGTCGCTGGGCACTTCGCGGTCGGGCTTGTTGACGTCGTCGCCGCGGCTGGGCACGTCGCCGTCGTGGCAGATGAGCGCAAACGATTTCGTGCCCTCGGGCACCTCGCTCCAGGCGAACTGCGGGTTCACGTTGTCGGACATCGTGGGGCCGTTGTCGCCCGGCTTGCCGGCAGCGTAGCGGGTGGGGATGCGCGCCCCGTTCTTCCAGCTGGTGCTCGTGAGCTTCATGAGATCAGACTCCCCACACGATGTTTTCATTCGCCGCATGGGCGCGTTTCATCATCTCGACCAGCGGCCAGGCGCGCTGGCGCAGCGAGACGCCGTCGCCCTTCGGGGCCTTGCCGTCTTCGGCTTCGGCTTCCTTGCGTGCGGCCTCGTCGGCGGTGATGGCCGCTTCGATCGCCTGCATGGCGGCCGGCATCTGCGCCGGCTCGATGATGCCCTTGGCCGACGGCTCCTTGCCGATCAGGCGCAGCACCTGGTCGCCGCTCGGGCCCATCATGATCACGTCACCGGCTGCCTTCGACTTGAACTTGTAGATCATCGGTAGATGTACTCGCGGTTGAACGGAAAGCGGGATTGTGCGCCCCGCATCGGGCCCGAGGCGACGTCGTGGTCGGGCCGGGTCGCGAGCACCTGCTGCAACGAGATCCAGCCCTGCTCGAAGCTCATCGCGCTGCCGGCCAGGTAGAGGCGGTAGGCGCGCACCACGCTCTCGCGGGTGAGTTCGCGGGCCCGCGCCAGCTGGGCTTCCAGCCGGTCGCTCCAGGCCCAGAGCGTGCGGGCGTAATGCGGGCGCAGGTTTTCCACGTCGACCGGCTCGAGCGCCGCTTCGCTCGTCACCTTGAGCACGTGCGACAGGTGCATCAGCTCGCCGCCCGGGAAGATGTAGCGCTCGATGAAATCGCCCATGCCGGCGCCGAGCTGGTGGTTGCGCGTGCCGCCGGCGGTGATGCCGTGGTTCATCAGGAGGCCACCCGGCCTGAGCAGCCGGTGCACCTGATGGAAGTAGACCGGCAGGTTGGCATGCCCCACGTGCTCGAACATGCCGACCGAGGCGATGGCGTCGTAGGGCTCGGCTTCAGGTAGGTCTCGGTAGTCGCACAGCGTCATGGTCACGCGCCCACGCAGGCCACGCGCGTCGATCAGCCGGTTGACGTGCGCATGCTGGTTCTTCGAGAGCGTGATGCCGTCGGCCCGCACGCCGTAGTGCTCGGCCGCCCACAGCAAGAGGCCACCCCAGCCGGCGCCGATGTCGAGAAAACGCTCGCCCTCGCGCAGCATGAGCTTCCTGCAGATGTGGTCGAGCTTGGCGGCCTGGGCGCCGTCAAGCGTCATCGCGGGGTCTTTCCAGTAGGCGCAGGAGTAGACGCGGCGCTCGTCGAGCCACAACGCATAGAAGTCGTCGGAGACGTCGTAGTGGAACTGCACCTGCCGCGCATCCGCATCGAGCTGGTGCCGCACGCGCGACTTCACGGTGCGCACGAGGTTGCTCCACCAATGGAGCGGGCGCGCCGCGTCGTCGGCCAATGCGTCGTCGCCCACCAACAGCGCCGCCACGGCCATCAGGTCGCGCATGCTGCCGTCGATGTCGAGCCGGCCTTCGACATACGCCTCGGCCACCCGGCCGATCTGGCCGGTGGCCAGGTGCGCCAGCGGTGCCAGCTCGTGCAGCCGCAGCGTGACCGCGGCGTCGGCCTGACCGAGGCGCCGGCCACCGGGCAACACCACCGCCAGCGGCACGCCCTGCGGTGCCAGGCGTTGCTCAAGGGCTCGTTCGATCGCTTGCATCGTTCGCCACCTCGTTCAACCGGAGCAGGGCAATGGTATGAAAATCGCATCGCCTGCCATCACCTCAATCCTGATCGGAATGCCATGAAATGGTTTCGCTTTGGCCCGGATGGGCATGAACGCATCGGGGCCTTGGACGCTTCGGGGCAATTGCGGGACCTGTCGGCCGACGTGCCCGACCTGCATCTGCCCACGCTCGGGCTCGAGGGCCTGAAGCGCCTGTCGACGCTGAAACCCGAGGCCTACCCGAAAGTGAGCGGCCAGCCCCGGCTGGGCGTGCCGTACACGGGCATCAGCAAGTTCGTCGCCATCGGCCTCAACTACGCCGACCATGCTGCCGAAGCCGGCCTGCCGCTGCCCAAGGAGCCCATCGTCTTCCTCAAGGCCACGACCTGCATCACCGGCCCGAACGACCCGGTGATGCTGCCACCCGGCAGCGTGAAGACCGACTGGGAGGTGGAGCTGGGCGTGGTGATCGGCCGCACCGCCCGCCATGTGGCCGAGGCCGAAGCGCTCGCCTACGTGGCCGGCTACACCGTGGTGAACGACGTGTCGGAGCGTGAATACCAGATCGAGCGCGGCGGCACCTGGGACAAGGGCAAGGGCTGCGACACCTTCGGCCCCATCGGCCCCTACCTGGTGACGGCCGATGAGGTGCCCAACCCGCAGGCGCTCGACATGTGGCTCGACGTGAACGGCGTGCGCCGCCAGAGCGGCAGCACCGCCACCATGATCTTCGGCGTGGCGCAGCTGGTGAGCTACGTGAGCCGCTTCATGACGCTCCTGCCCGGCGACATCCTCTGCACCGGCACGCCACCCGGCGTGGGCATGGGCATGAAGCCGCCGCAGTTCCTGAAGGCCGGCGACGTGATGACGCTCGGCATCGGCGGCCTGGGCGAGCAGCGGCAGGTGGTGACGTAGCTACTTCTTGATGAGCCGCACCGGCACCTTGGTGGCGGCCGGTGCGGCTGCCACGCCCACCCGCGCCTCGAACGACGCGCTGTCGAGCGCCGCGGCATACAGGTAACCCTGGAACTCGTCGCAGCCGGCATCGAGCAGGAACTGCCGCTGCGGCTCGGTCTCCACGCCCTCGGCGATCACCTTCAGGTTCATCGCACGGCCCAGCTGGACGATGGCGTTGACGAGGGCCTGGTCGCTCGCGTCGCCGGGCAGGTGGCTCACGAAGCTGCGGTCGATCTTGAGCCGGTGGATGGGGAATCGCTTCAGGTAGCCCAGGCTCGAATAGCCGGTGCCGAAGTCGTCGATGGCCAGCCCCACGCCCAGCTGGTGCAGGGCTTCGAGGCGGCGCAGCGCATCTTCCGAATCGCGGATGAGGATGCTCTCGGTCAGCTCCAGCTCCAGCAGCTCGGGCGGCAGCGCCGCCGTGGTGAGCTCGTGCTGCACGCGCTGCAGAAAATCGGTCTGCTGGAACTGCAGCGCCGACACGTTGATCGACACCGGCATCACGATGCCGCGTGTGCGCCACGCCGCCGCCTGGCGCACCGCCTGCGACAGCACCCAGTCACCGATGGGGATGATGAAGCCGCTCTCTTCGGCCACCGGGATGAACTCGCCCGGCGACACCTCGCCCAGCACCGGGTCGCGCCAGCGGATGAGCGCCTCGGCGCCGATCACCGCACCGGTCTTCAGGTCGACCTGCGGCTGGAAGTGCAGGCGGAAGAGCCCGCTCACCAGCGCCTGGCGCATGGCGTGGTCCATCTGCATGCGCGAGCGGCGCACACCTTCGGTCTGCGCCTGGTGGAAGCGGAAGCTCGCGCGGCCCGACTCCTTGGCGCGCTGCATCGCGGTGGCGGCACCGCGCATCAGCTCGTCGAGCGCGTTGCCGTCTGATGGGCACAGCGCCACGCCGATGCTGCAGGTCACGGTGAAACTCTCGCCGCCTTGCGTGAAGGGCCGGCCCATCGCGTCGAGCAGGCGCCGTGCGGTGGCCTCGGCGCCGGCCGCGTCGGCGTGGTGCACCAGCAGCACGAACTCGTCGCCGCCCAGCCGGGCCACGGTGTCGACGTTGCGCAGGCAGCTCTTGATGCGCTCGGTGACTTCGAGCAGCACCTTGTCGCCCGCGCCCATGCCGAGCGTGTCGTTGACGTGCTTGAAGCGGTCGAGGTTGAACACCATCAGCGCAAACGGCTGGCCGTTGCGCTGCGCCATCGCGAGGGCGAATTCCACGCGGTCTTCCAGCAGGCGGCGGTTGGGCAGGCCGGTGAGCGCGTCGGTGTGCGAGAGCTGCTCGATGCGCTGCTGCGCGGCGAGCTGCTCGGTGATGTCGCGGAAGGAAAACACCCGCCCGATCGGCTGGCCGCGGCTGCATTGCGGCAGCGTCACCCGCTCGAGCACCTTGCCCGAGTGCAGCGTGAGCGTGTCGGTGGCCTGCAGGAGCGCCGCGTCGAGGATGGCCGACAGGCGGCGCACGTACTGGTCGCCGTCGGTCACGCTGCGGCGCATCCAGTCCTGCACGGCGCGGTCGTCGCGTTGCGTGAGCAGCTCGTCGGGCAGGCCCCACATCGTGGCGAAGCGGCGGTTGAAATTGCGGATGGCGCCCGACAGGTCGGTGACCAGAATGCCCTCGGCGCTCGACTCCAGCGTGGCGCGCAGCTCGGCCACGCGTGTGTCGAGCTCTTCCTCGGCGGCACGCTGCTGCGTGAGGTCGCGCAGGGTGACGATCAGCACCTCGCAGTCGCTCATCTGGCCGATGCGGCTCACACGCCGCGTGACGGGCACGATGCTGCCGTCGAAGCGGCGCACAGCCGTGTCGGACAGGATGGCTTCCGACAGACCCTCGCGGGCTTCGTCCCAGAAGGCGAAGTCTTCGGCGGTGGCACTCAGGTCGGTGGCCGCGCGGCCGCGCAGCGACCAGGCATCGATGCCCAGCAGCGCGCCGGCTGCCGTGTTGGCCGCGAGGATGGAGAGGTCGGTCGCGTCGACCAGCCAGACGGGGTCGAGCAGCCCTTCGATCAGGGCCGACCAGTGTTCAAGCGTTGCGGCCCTCGCCGCGGCGCTCATGTCGACACCCCGGTCGCCGAGTACGGCGACCGACCCTCCGCGAGGGTGGCGCCTTGCTTGGGGCGGCCCGGCGCGGCGGCGCTCACGCCGCCTCCTCCAAGGGTGCCGCGTAGGGTTCAAAGAAATAGGCCACCCGGGTGCGCGGCGACAAATAGTCGAGCGACTCGGTCGGCAGCTGCTGCGGCTTCAGGCTGCGGCGGATGCCCAGGCGCGGCTCGGTCTCCAGGTTGAGCAGCAGCGCTTCGTCGCGCGGCACCCGCGGCTCGTGCACCATCACGCGCGGCTTGAGCGGGCGCGAGGAGTTGACCGAGACGACCATCGCATAACGGTCGTCGGTGAGTTGCACCACCGAGCCTGGCGGGTACACGCCCATCATCTTGATGAAGCCCCCGAGGATGGCGGTGTCGTAGCGGTTTTTTCCCTGAGCAAACAGTAGCGACAGCGCCTCGTGCGGCGTGAGCGCACGCGAGGGCACGTGCGGGTTGCACATGTTGTCGTAGCGGTTGATGAGCGAGACGATGCGCGCGGCGATCGTCATGCGGTCGCTGTTCAGGCGCAGCGGGAAGCCGCTGCCGTCGGCATGCTCATGGTGCTGGGCGATCACGAGCGTGGCGCCGGCGGCCAAGCCCATCTTCTTGGCGATGGTCACGCCGTGGGCCACGTGCTCTTGATAGAACTGGTTCTCGGCCGGGGTGAAGTGCTCTTCGCGGTGGCGCACCCGCTCGGGCAGCTCGATCTTGCCGATGTCGTGCAGCATCGAGCCCACGCCCAGGTCGACCATCTCCTGGGCCGACAGGCCGAAGGTCTTGCCCATCAGCAGCGAGATCACCGCCACGTTGACGGCATGCAGCGAGGCCTTGTCGCCTGCGGCTTCGGTGAGCAGGCGGATGCACATGTCCTGCTGGCCGATCATCTTGTCGACGAAGGCCTGGGCCAGCGCCTCGGTCTGCTCGCGCGCCACCTGCGGCTGCGTGAGCACGATCTCCGACGCCCGCTTGCAGGCCGTCGTCGCTTCGGCGAACTGGGCCTCGCACAGCTGCAGCGCCTCGCGCTGCGCCAGCAGGGCTTCGCGCTGTCGGCGGCGCGCCTGCGCTTCGGCGCTTTCGGTGATGGGGGCCACGTGCGCTTCGGCGGGCACGGTGTCGGGCACCGACGGGTCTTCGGCCGGGCCGGGGTGGGTGAGGCTTTCGACGGCCGCGGGGTCGCTCTTCTCCGGGCTCCAGCGCACGCGCTGCTTGCCGAGGGAACGGATGGTCGCGATCTGGGCCGCCGAGCCGATCTTGAAGCTGCTCAGGGGAAACGGGTGCGACATCCATCCACCATCGAGATGCACAAACATCCCGATGCGCAGCTGGGCCACGTCGATCAGTGTGGGTGTAGGTACTTCTTTCATGACGGTGGCTCGTGGCCCCGTGAATCTGCATTGCTTGTGCGACTTTTCGGTCGCCAGCCCCCTGAACTTGAACCGATTATGTTCAGCGGTCAGAGGGCCGCACCTGCAAGTTCTGACAGTGCTGCGATGCAAGACGCACGGTGTGTGCGTTATTGCGCAAAGCGCCTTCGCGCCCTACGTGAGGGCCCGGATGCCAAGTCTGTTCAAAGTGCCTAACGCTCGATCCGCGTCGACAGCACGATGGCCGAAGTGGTGCGCTCCACGCCGTCAAGCGCGCCGATGCGGTCGATCAGCGCATCGAGCTCGCCGATGGAATGCGCCGCCACCAACGCGATGAGGTCGAAGGGCCCGCTGACCGACTGCAGCACCCGCAGCTCGCGAATGCGCCGCAGTGCCTGCTCGATGGCCCCGCTCTGGCGGGGCGCCACGGTGATGAAGATGTGAGCGCGCACCAGCGCGGCCTCGGCCGCATCGGGCACCACCACGGTGTAGCCCACCACCACCCGCTGCCGCTCCAGCCGCGCGATGCGGCTTTGCACCGTGGTGCGCGAGAGCTTGAGCGCGCGAGCCAGCTCGGCCACCGGCGTGCGGGCGTTCTCGCGCAGCAGGGCAAGCAGGGCGCGGTCGGTGGCATCGAGGGGGGAGCTGGTCATATGTGCCAATGAGACTCGTCGGATTGCCGAACTATGGGCGCTGGATCGTCGAAACACCAGCTGCAGATTGCGCAGGGGCTGCCGAAAATGGGTGTACGTCCACCGCACAGGAGCCTGCCATGCCCACCCATTCCATCCTCGTCATCGGCGGCGGCAAGATCGGCTCGGTGGTCGCCGCACTGCTGGCCCAGTCGGCCGGCCCCTTGCGTTACCAAGTGACGGTGGCCGACCGCTCGGCCGAGGCCTTGGCCGAGTTGAAGCGCGAAACGCCCCACGCCGACCTCGACGCCCTGGTGCTCGACGTGCACGACCCCGCCCAGCTGCGTGCGGCGCTGCACGGCAAGTTCGCGGTGCTCAGCGCCGCGCCCTACCACCTGACGGTGAAGGTGGCCGAGGCCGCGCGTGCCGCGGGCGTGCACTACCTCGACCTCACCGAAGACGTGGCCAGCACCCGCCGCATCCGCGAGCTGGCCGAGGGGGCGACGAGCGCCTTCATCCCGCAGTGCGGCCTCGCGCCCGGCTTCATCTCCATCGTGGCCGCCGATCTCGCCCGCCGCTTCGAGCGCCTCGACAGCGTGCGCATGCGCGTGGGCGCCCTGCCCGCCTACCCGAGCAACGCCCTCAACTACAACCTGACCTGGAGCACCGAAGGCGTCATCAACGAGTACTGCGAGCCCTGCGAGGCCATCGTCGACGGCCGCCTCACGAGCGTACCGGCGCTCGAGGAGCGCGAGGAATTCTCGCTCGACGGCGTGCTCTACGAAGCCTTCAACACCTCGGGCGGCCTGGGCACGCTGTGCGAATCCTTGGCGGGCCAGGTGCGCACGCTCAACTACCGCACCATCCGCTACCCCGGCCATGCGGCCATCATGAAAGCGCTGCTGCACGACCTGCGCCTGAAAGACCGGCGCGAGGTGCTGAAAGACATCCTCGAAAACGCCCTGCCCGCCACGCTGCAAGACGTGGTCATCGTCTTCGTGACCGTGAGCGGCCTGCGCGACGGCCACCTGCAGCAAGAGACTTATGCCCGCAAGATCTACAGCCAGGTGCTGGGCGGCCGCTTGCGCAGCGCCATCCAGGTGACGACCGCGAGCAGCCTGTGCGCCATGCTCGACCTGCTGGCCGAAGGCCGGCTGCCGCAGCAGGGTTTCGTGCGGCAGGAGGATCTGCGGCTCGACGACTTCCTCGCCAACCGCCACGGCCGCGTCTACGCCAACGAGACCGTGGCGCGCGCCGCCTGAGCGTTGACAGGCCCGGCCAGCAGCGCTTCGAACGCGGCGCTCGCGACCGGCCGGCTGAAGAGATAGCCCTGGTAGACGCTGCAGCCCTTCTCGTGCAGCACCTGCCGCTGCTCGGCGGTCTCGACGCCCTCGGCGATGAGCGCGATGCCCAGGTTGTGCCCGAGCGAGATCAGCGCCTGCACGATGGCCGCCTCTTTCGGCGACTGCAGCATGTTGGCCACGAACGACTGGTCGATCTTCAGCTGGTCGAGCGGCAGGCGGCGCAGGTAGCTGAGCGAGGAAAAGCCGGTGCCGAAGTCGTCGAGCGAGAAGCCGATGCCACGCGCCTTGAGCGCCGTCATCTTCGCGATGATGTCTTCCACGTCGTGCGCCAGCATGCTCTCGGTCAGCTCGAGCTTGAGGCCGGCGGGGTCGGCGCCCGACTGCGCCACGCAGGCCAGCACCCGCGCCACGAAATCGGTTTGCGCGAACTGCGCCGCACTCACGTTGACGGCCACCACCAGGCCGGCCGTGTCGGGCCGCCGCTGCCAGAGGGCCAGCTGCTGGCAGGCGGTCTTCAACACCCAGTCGCCCATCGGCAGCATCAGGCCGGTGCGTTCGGCCACCGGCACGAACTCACCCGGCGGCACCATGCCGCGCTGCGGGTGCTGCCAGCGCACCAGCGCCTCGGCGCCGACGATGCGGCCGTCGGCCGTGACCTGCGGCTGGTAGTGCAGCAGCAGCTCGCCGCGCACCAGCGCATCGCGCAGCTCGCCCTCCAGGCGGCTGCGCTCGGCCGCGTCGTTCTGGATCACGTGCAGCACGAGCAGCACGGCGAGCATCGCCACGCCGTGGTTGACCCACACGCCGCTCGCCCGCACGCTCTCGGGCAGCGCATACGGCGACGCCCAGCCCACGGGCGTGCTCGCAAACACCACATAGGTGGCCAGGCACAGCAGCGGCACGCCATGCCGCAACCACGCCGGCTCGTCGCGCATCAAGAGGCACGCCACCACGCCGAGCGCGATGAGGAAGGCATGCGCCGAACGTGGGATGGCCTGCGTGGGGATGTCGAGCAGCGCAGCGTTCACGCAGAGCACCACGTACATCGTCGCGATCAGCAGGTACGACGCCAGGCGCGCGTGCCCGCGCCAAGTGATGACCGCAATGGCGATGGCCAGCCCCGCGGTCACGACATCGAAGCCGACGACGAACCAGTCCCCGCGCAAGGCAAAGAAGGTCCCCCAGCCGACACAGGTGGCCAGCGCGACGCCGCTGCCCAGCAGCAGCATGCGCTTCACGCGGCGCCGGTGCAGGGCGACGCTGGCGGAGGACGGTGATCGGGGGGCGGGCGAACTCACGGGAACGAAGCAAAACAAGCGGCACGCCGCCGACTGATTTCGGCAGCAATCGGCCGCGGCTTGAACCCCGTTTCCAAGTGCGTTTCGTTCCACTGTGCAGGCGGTGCGCGAAAGGCCCGCTGACGATAATCCGAGGCAGCACTTTTCCACTTTTTCACCGGGAGTTCCACATGACCCAAGCCTTCATTTGCGACTACGCGCGCACCGCCTTCGGCCGCTACGGCGGCGCACTGTCGTCCGTGCGCACCGACGACCTCGGCGCCATTCCCTTGAAGGCGCTGATGGAGCGCAACGCGAAGGTCGACTGGGCCGCCGTGGCCGACGTGATCTACGGCTGCGCCAACCAGGCGGGCGAAGACAACCGTAACGTGGCGCGCATGTCGTCGCTGCTGGCCGGCCTGCCGCTGGAGCTGCCCGGCGCCACGATCAACCGCCTCTGCGGCTCGGGCATGGATGCGGTGGGCACCGCCGCGCGCGCCATCAAGTCGGGCGAAGCGCAGCTGATGCTGGCCGGCGGCGTGGAAAGCATGAGCCGCGCGCCCTTCGTGATGCCCAAGGCCGAGAGCGCCTTCTCGCGCAGCAACGCGGTCTACGACACCACCATCGGCTGGCGCTTCGTCAACAAGCTGATGAAAGAGAAGTACGGCGTCGACTCCATGCCCGAGACCGCCGAAAACGTGGCCACCGACTACAAGATCGAGCGTGAAGCGCAAGACCGCATGGCGCTCGCCTCGCAGCTGAAGGCCGTGGCCGCGCAGAAGAGCGGCTTCTTCGACGGCGAGATCGTGCCGGTCACGATCCCGCAGAAGAAGGGCGATGCGATCGTGGTGAAGCAGGACGAGCACCCGCGCGAGACCTCGATCGAAGCGCTCGCCAAGCTCAAGGGCGTGGTGCGCCCCGATGGCAGCGTGACCGCCGGCAACGCCTCGGGCGTGAACGACGGCGCGGTCGCCCTGCTGCTCGCCAACGACGCCGCCGCCGGCAAGTACGGCCTCACGCCGCGCGCCCGCATCGTCGGCATGGCCACCGCCGGCGTCGCGCCGCGCATCATGGGCATCGGCCCGGCCCCGGCCACGCGCAAGGTGCTCGCGCTCACCGGCCTGAAGCTCGACCAGATGGACGTGATCGAGCTCAACGAAGCCTTCGCCGCACAAGGCCTCGCCGTGCTGCGCGACCTGGGCCTGAAGGACGACGACCCCCGCGTCAACCCGAATGGCGGCGCGATCGCACTCGGCCACCCGCTGGGCGCCAGCGGCGCGCGCCTGGTCGGCACTGCGGTCAACCAGCTGCACAAGACCGGCGGCCGCTATGCGCTGTGCACCATGTGCATCGGCGTCGGCCAGGGCATCGCCTTGATCGTGGAACGCGTCTGAACGCGTTGCGTCGATCGCATCTGAGGATCGACGCGCGCTACTCGATCTCGACCTGGCGGCGGGAGCCTCCGAGTTCGCGGTAGCGCTTGTACGACTCGTCGATGATCTGGCCGCAGTCCACTTCGTTGGCAACGGCCTGGCGCAGGGTCTGCGGCTGCACGTAGCCCGACCCGGCCGCGATCTTCTCCTCGCGCCGCCGCACCGCCTGCGACTCGGCGATCACCCGCTTGCAGCGTGCGATGGTGAACTCCAGCGCTTCGAGTCGCTGGCGCCGGTCGCGCACCGCGGCCTCGGCCTGCAGGCGGCGCAGGCGCTCCTCGAGCATCGTGCGCGCCCTCGGCACCAGCCGATCGGGGTCGCCCTGCACCGAGTAGCGCACGATGAAGTCTTCCAGCAGCGAGGTCGGCGACTCGACCGACAGCAGCGCAAACGCCGCGAGGTACTGGCGCCGCGCCTGCTCGCGGGCCGCGGCCTCGGCCTGCTTCTCGCGCTCGTCGAGCAAGGCCAGCGCGCGCGGCACCAGGCCGTCGGGGTCGTCGCGGCGGTAGCGGCGGATGAAGGCTTCAACCTCGCCGGTGCCGCGGCTCGCGGCGAGCGCATCGAAGGCGGCGCGGTAGTCCTTCAGAGCCTGCTCGCGAGCCAGCGCGTCACGCACCGCGCGCTTCTCGGCTTCCAGCGCTTCCTGCTCGCGCTGGCGGGCGAACTGCTGCTCCACGTAGGCGAAGGCCTTCGCCTCGGTCAGCGCCTCCTGCAGCATCTCGCGGTCAAGGCGCCGCCAGTCGGGCCGGCCGCGCTGCGGCGGGAAGAACGGCGACGAACAGGGGTGCCGGCCCTGGAAGTTGAGCTTGCCGCTGCACTGGTATTCCGACAGCCCGAGCACACCGGGGAAGGCGATGTAGAGCGTGCGGCTCTCGCGGTCGAAGCGCAGCTCCTCCACGCAATCGGGCCCGGCGTCGTCGACCGGGCTGACGGCCCAGCCGCCGCGGCGGGGCTTCACGAGGCATAGCGCGAGCGCATCGGGGCCGTAGCCTTCGATCTGGTGGGAGATGCGCCAGGGCGCCGGCTCGGCCGCCGTGGCCGCAAACGAAAGACAAGCCGCCACTGCCACCGCGCAGGCCATCACCGTGTTCTTCATGTCGCATCCTCCCGCACCCATCCCGGGTGCGCCGTGATGCTAGGGCCTGTTCACACTAAATCAACTGCCGCTGGATCTCGCCCGCGATGCCCGCGAGCGGCACCACGCGCTCGGCGCCGCCCTTCTTGATCGCTTCCTTGGGCATGCCGAAGACCACGCAGCTCTCTTCGTCCTGCGCCAGCGTGCGCGCGCCCTGGTTTCGCATCTCCAGCAGGCCGGCCGCGCCGTCGTCGCCCATGCCGGTCATGATGACGCCCAGCGCATTCGCGCCCGCGCTCTTGGCGACCGAGCGGAACAGCACGTCGACCGAGGGCCGGTGGCGGTTCACGAGCGGCCCGTCGACCACCTCCACGTGGTACTGCGCGCCGCTGCGCTTGAGCAGCATGTGGCGCCCGCCCGGCGCGATGAGCGCCCGGCCGGGCACCACGCGGTCGTTGTGCTCGGCCTCCTTCACCGTGATCTGGCACAGCGTGTCGAGCCGCGCCGCAAACGCCGCGGTGAACTTCTCGGGCATGTGCTGCACGATCACGATGCCGGGCGAGACACGCGGCAGCGCGGTCAGCACCTCTTCCAGCGCCTGCGTGCCGCCGGTCGAGGTGCCGAGCGCCACCACGCGCTCGGTGGTCGTGGTCATGGCCCGCGTGGCCGCCGGCAGGATGGCATCGGCCGTGTGCTTGGCCGGCGCCACCACCGGCGCCGCTGCGCTGCCCGGTGCGAGGCGTCGCACGTTGGCGCGGGCGGCGGCGCGCACCGTCGCGACGAGCTCGTCCGACGCATCCTGCAAGAACTGCTTGAGCCCGAGCTTGGGCTTGGTGACGATCGCCACCGCGCCGGCCGACATGGCTTCGAGCGTGGTCTTCGCACCCTTCTCGGTGAGCGTGGAGCAGATCACCACCGGCGTGGGCCGCTGCGACATGATCATGCGCAGGAAGGTGATGCCGTCCATGCGCGGCATCTCCACGTCGAGCACGATCACGTCGGGCCAGGTGGTCTTCAGGCGCTCGATGGCAAGCACCGGGTCGGAGACGGCGGCGATGACCTCGATGTCGGGCGCCGCCTGCAAGAGGCCGGTCACGACCTGGCGCACGACCGCCGAGTCGTCGACCACCATCACGCGGATCGGGTTGTCGCCGGCCTTCGTCATCGTGGCTCCAGGGGCATGGGGCCGGTGGGCAACGCTGCCTGGCGCACCCACACGTTGCCGGTGGCCACCTCGAACACGATCGTCCGGTGGCCCACGCCGAAGAGGTTTTCGCTCGCCACCGCGATGCCCTGGCCGCGCAGCATCTCGCGCGCCGCCTCGCCGTTGCGCCGGCCCACGTGCAGCGGGCCGAGGTGGGCCTGGTCGGGGAACATGTTGCCGCCGCCGAAGATCTTGGCTTCGCAGTCGGCCGGCGCCACACCGTAGCGCGCGAGGCCCGCGATCATGAGCGTCAGCGCTTCGTCGCCATAGCGCGCATCGAGCGGGCCGTGCGCGGCGTGGCCGCGCGCCGCCAGCAGGAAGTGCGACATCGCCCCCACCCGGAAGCGCGCATGCCACAGCACGATCGAGACACACGAGCCGAGCAGCGTGCGCATGCGCATGCCGGCATCACCCACGGCGACCTCGCCCGGCCTGAGCACACGCTCGACGACGGCTGACGGGGCTGAGCTGCTCATGGCGTCGCGGGCCGCCGCGCCGGGCCGCCCCAAGCAAGGCCCGACCCTCCCGGAGGGTCGATCGACGTACACGGCGATCGGGGTGTGGTCATCACGGCTTGCGGTAGATCGAAGGCGCCACCGGCTGCACCGCGTTGCTGATGTCGTTCAGGCTCTCGGAGTGGCCGATCAGGAAGTAGCCGCCGGGCTTCAACTGCGCCACGATGCGCGCCACCACCTGCCGCTTGGTCTCGGCATTGAAATAGATCATCACGTTGCGCAGGAAGACCACGTCGAACGGCTGCGTGTGCGGCAGCGGCTCGTTGAGGTTGATCTGGCGGAACTGCACCTTCTGCCGCAGGGAGCGCTCGACGAGCAGCGTGCCGTCCTGCTCGCCCACGCCGCGCAGGCAGAAGCGCTTGAGGTAGCTCGGCGGGATGTGCCGCGTGCGCTCCAGCGGGTAGTGGCCGAGGCGCGAGCGCTCCAACACGCGGGTGCTGATGTCGGAACCGATCAGTTCCCAGCCGCTGTCGCCAATGACATCGGCCAGCACCATCGCGATGCTGTAGGGCTCTTCGCCGCTGGAGCAGGCGGCACTCCACACCCGCATCGGCGCGCCGCGGCCGCCGTGCGCCTGCGCCAGCGCGCGCAGCAGCTCGAAGTGCTTGGGCTCGCGGAAGAAGTAGGTCTCGTTGGTGGTGAGCAGGTCCACCGCCATCTGCACTTCGCCGGCATCGCCGCTCTTGAGCAGCTTGAAGTAGTCGGAGAAGCTCTGCAGCTGGCGGGCCTGCAGGCGCTTGGCCAGGCGCCCGCTCACCAGCGCCTTCTTGCCTGGCGAGAGGCTGATGCCCGCCGCATCGAAGATGAAGCGCTGGAAGTGGCCGAACTCGGTGTCGGTGATGACGTGCATGGCGCAGGGCTGGCGGTCGTGCCGGCGGGTCAGTAGCGGGTGAACTGCGTTTCGTCGGGCGGCGTGAGGCTGAAGCCGTTGGCCTTGCCATTGGCGCTGCCGTTCGTGCTGCCGTTCTTGCGCTCGGCCGTGCGCGCCGGCGCCGGGCGGGCCGCACCCTTCGGCCGCGGCTGCGGCCGGGTCGGCGCCGTGCGCGGCGTGGCGGGCTCGCTGCTGCCCAGGCGGAAGAACGACATGGTCTGCTGCAGCTGCTCGGCCTGGCCGCTCATCTCCTCGGCGGTGGCGGCCAGCTCCTCGGAGCTGCTGGCGTTTTGCTGCGTGGTCTGGTTGAGCTGGCTCACGGCCGAGTTGATCTGGGCCACGCCCGAGCTCTGCTCTTCCGACGCCGCGGTGATCTCCTGCACCAGGTCGCTCGTCTTCTTGATGTTGGGCACCATCTGGTCGAGCAGGCGGCCGGCCTTTTCGGCCAGCTCCACGCTGGAACCCGCGACCGAGCCGATCTCCTGCGCCGCCACCTGGCTGCGCTCGGCGAGCTTGCGCACCTCGGCGGCCACCACCGCGAAGCCCTTGCCGTGCTCGCCGGCCCGGGCCGCTTCGATGGCGGCATTCAGCGCCAAGAGGTTCGTCTGGTAGGCGATGTCGTCGATGATGCTGATCTTCTGCGCGATCTGCTTCATCGCGCTCACGGTGGCCTTCACCGCCTCGCCCCCTTCGGCGGCCTCGGCCGCGGCCTTGGTGGCCATGCCGTCGGTGACCTTGGCGTTGTCGGTGTTCTGCGAGATCGAGGCCGTCATCTGCTCGATCGACGCGCTGGTCTGTTCCACGCCCGCCGCCTGCTCGCTCGACGCCTGCGACAGCGACTGCGCGGTGGCGCTCACCTCTTCGGCAGCCCCGGCCAGCGCTTCGGCGCCGCCGTTCACCTCGCCCACCACCTCGGAGAGTTTGTCGACCATCGCGTTCACGTAGCGCTGCAGGTCGGCAAAGGTGCCCTGGTACTCGCCCTCCACCTGGCGCGTGAGGTCGCCCTCGGCCATCGCACCCATCAGCTCGACCACGTCGCGCACGCTGCGCAGGTTGCTGCGGGCCTGCTCGATGATCTGGTTGATGAAGGCCTTCTTGCCGGGCAGTTGCGGCATCGGGGCTTCGAAGTTGCCGCGACCGAACTCCGACACCACACCCATCGCGAGCTTCTTCACGCCGATGTGCGCGTTGACCATGTCGTTTACGCCCATCGCCATGGTGCGGAAGTCGCCGTCGAAGCGCTGCACGTCGATCACCACGTCGATGTCGCCCTTCTCGTGCTCGCTCGACATGCGGTTCATCTCGGCGATCAGCCCCTTCAGGTTGCCGCGCACCTTCTCGATGGTGTCGTTGATGAACGCCTTCTTGCCCGGAAGCGGTGCCATCGGCGCCTCGAAGTTGCCACGCCCGAACTCCGCGATCACGCCCATCGCGAGCTTCTTCACCGCGATGTGCGCGGCCACCATCTCGTTGACGCCACGTGCCATCACGCGGAAGTCGCCATCGAAGCGCTGGGTGTCGATCACCACGTCGATGTCGCCCTTCTCGTGCTCGCTCGACATGTGGTTCATCTCGGCGATCAGCCCCTTCAGGTTGCCGCGCACCTTCTCGATGGTGTCGTTGATGAAGGCCTTCTTGCCGGGCAGCGGCGCGAGCGGCGCCTCGAAATTGCCTTTGCCGAACTCGGCCACCACGCCCATCGCGAGCTTCTTCACCGCGATGTGCGCGTTGACGAGGTCGTTCACGCCCACGGCCATCTCGCGCAGCTCGCCGGCATGGCGATGCGGTTCGATCACCACGTCGATGTCGCCACGCGCATGCTCGGCCTGCATGCGCAGCAGGTCTTCACGCAAGGCCTGCACGCTGCGCAGCAGCTTGTTGATCGACTCCGCGCCAGAGCGCAGCGGCGCCGGCAGGGCATGTGCATCGAGACGCTTCGACAGGTCACCGTCGGCCGCGGCCGCCAGCACCTGGTTGAAGCGTGCGTCGAGCAACTCGGCGTAGGCCGCTTCCTCCTCGCGGAGGCGGCCCTGGGTCTTGATCTGCAACATGGTTTTCTCTCCCTACCGTACTGCTGTACTGCTGTACTGCTAACTGCTGAACTGCTGAACCACCCTCAGAACTTGGCGAAATGGGCTTCGTCGACTTCGGCCATCGCGAGCGCGCTGGCGCCCTTGGGCTCGCGGCTGCGCACCGGCGCCTTCACGCGGCGCTGCGCGGGAGCCGCCACCGGCGCGGCCAGCGGCCGGGCCGCAACCCGCACCGCACCCGACGACACCTTGAAGAACGACATCGTCTGCTGCAGCTGCTCGGCCTGGCCGCTCATCTCTTCGGCGGTGGCGGCCAGCTCCTCGGAGCTGCTGGCGTTGTGCTGCGTGGTCTGGCTCAGCTGGCCGACCGCCGCGTTGATCTGCGAGACACCCGACGACTGCTCTTCCGAGGCGGCGGTGATCTCCTGCACCAGGTCGCTCGTCTTCTTGATGTTGGGCACCATCTGGTCGAGCAGGCGGCCGGCCTTCTCGGCCAGTTCCACGCTGGAGCTGGCCACGTCGCCGATCTCCTGCGCGGCGACCTGGCTGCGCTCGGCGAGCTTGCGCACTTCGGCCGCCACCACCGCGAAGCCCTTGCCGTGCTCGCCCGCCCGTGCCGCTTCGATCGCGGCGTTGAGCGCCAGGAGGTTCGTCTGGTAGGCGATGTCGTCGATGATCCCGATCTTCTGCGCGATCTGCTTCATCGCGACCACCGTCGACTTCACCGCCTCGCCGCCCTCGGCCGCTTCGGCCGCGGCCTTGGTGGCCATGCCGTCGGTGACCTTGGCGTTGTCGGTGTTCTGCGAGATCGAGGCCGTCATCTGCTCGATCGACGCGCTCGTCTCTTCCACCCCCGCCGCCTGCTCGCTGCTGGCTTGCGACAGCGACTGCGCGGTGGCGCTCACCTCTTCCGACGCCCCGGCCAGCGACTCGGCGCTGCTGTTGACTTCCTGCACCACCTGCGAGAGCTTGCCCACGGTGTTGTTGACGAACTCCTTCATCTGGCCGAAGGCGCCGTCATAGTCCTTGTCGATGGTCTGCGTGAGGTCGCCTTCCGACATCGCGCCCATCACGCGCACCACGTCGTCGATGCTCTGGCCGGTGGTCGTCACCAGCTGGTTCAGGCCTTCGCCCATTTCCTTCTGGAAACCTTCCAGGCCGTTCAGGTCGACGCGCGCATCGAAGTTGCCGCGGTTGGCGGCCTCGACCACCTGGCGCTGGCCGGAGATCACCTGCTGCAGGCGCCCCACCATCTGCTTGACGGCGAAGAGCATGCTGCTGTCGTCGCTGGCACGCGTCTCCACCTGCACCGAGAGGTCGCCGTGGGCGACCTGCGTGAGCAGCCGGGCCGCGTAGTCGGGCTCGCCGCCGAGCTGGCGGGTGATGAGGCGCGTGACGAAGAGGCCGAGGCCGATGGCCAGCAGCACCGAGACCACCACCACCGTGGTGGTGATGAGCTTGGCCTGCGCGAGGGTCGCCGCACCTTGTTCGTTCGAGGCCTTGGCCTGCGCGCCGAGCTCCTCGACCACGCGGTCCATGATCTTTTCCATGTCGTCGGTGGCCTTGCGGGCCGCACCGTTGGACAGCTCCACGCCCTCGTCGATCTTGCCGGCCGCGGCGAGCGCGGCCACCTTGTCCATGTAGCCGAGGTAGACGGGCAGCTGCGCATCCAGCTCCTTCTGCAGCGCAGCTTCCTTGGCGCTGAGCGTGGTGGCGCGGTACTCCTGGATGGACTTGTTGAACTTGTCCAGGTGGCTCTTGGCCCGGTCGGTGGTGGACTTCATGTCTTCCACCTTCTTCATCGACAGCAGGCGCACATAGGCCCGCGCATGCGCCGACAGGCGCATCTGCGCCTCGCCGATCTGCTGCAGGCACACCACGTTGTTGTCGTAGGTGTAGCCCAGCATGTCACCCAGCACGCTCATGCGGGTGAGGCCGTACACGCCCACCGCCGCGGTCAGCACCGAGCAGACGAGGAAGGTGATCGACAGCTTGTGTGCCAGTTTGAGACGAGAGAACCAGTTCATTTGTGCACTCACTTGAAGGTGTTGGAGTTGGAGCGACCGCCCACCGAAACCCGGTTCAGTCGTTGGGGGTGCCGAGGGCACCGGACATGGCGCTGAGGTCGTTCAACGACAGCACGCGGTCCACGTCGAGCAGGATCACGAACTTGCCGCGCACCTTGCCCATGCCTTGGATGAAGTCGGTGCGGATGCCCGCGCCGAAGCTCGGGGCCGGCTCGATGGCCGAGGCCTCGATGTCGAGCACTTCGCTCACCGCGTCGACCACGACGCCGATCACCTGGCGCTCGCCTTGCGCAGCCACTTCCACGATCACGATGCAGGTGCGCTTGGTCACTTCGCCCGTCTTGCGCCCGAAGCGCGCCTGCAGGTCGACCACCGGCACCACCGCGCCGCGCAGGTTGATCACGCCGCGCACGCAGGCCGGCATCATCGGCACCTCGGTCAGCTCGTGGTACTCGATGATTTCCTTGATCGCGAGGATGCCGATGGCATAGGCCTCGCCTCCGAGCACGAAGGTCAGGTACTGGCCCGCCTCGGCGGCCTTGCGGGCCGCGGCGGCCACCGCCTGGGCTTCGACTTCCACCATTGCATTCATGGTCTGGCTCTCCTTAGAACTTCGCGAATTGGGATTCATCGACCGCCACGGCGGCCATGCCGAGGCCGCCGAGCGCGAGGCCGCGGTCCGAGGCGGACCGGGTCTCACGCGAGGGGCGCGTGGGCTTGCGGCGGGCAGGCGGGGTGGGCGCAGACGCGGCCGGCACCCCGTGGCCGGCGAGCTTGAAGAAGGCCATGGTCTGCTGCAGCTGCTCGGCCTGGCTGCTCATCTCTTCGGCGGTGGCCGAGAGTTCTTCGGAGCTGCTGGCGTTTTGCTGCGTGGTCTGGCTCAGCTGGCCGACCGCTGAATTGATCTGGGCGACACCGGAGCTCTGCTCTTCCGAGGCGGCGGTGATCTCCTGCACCAGGTCGCTCGTCTTCTTGATGTTGGGCACCATCTGGTCGAGCAGGCGGCCGGCCTTCTCGGCCAGCTCCACGCTCGACCCGGCCACGTCGCCGATCTCCTGGGCGGCGACCTGGCTGCGCTCGGCCAGCTTGCGCACTTCGGCCGCCACCACCGCAAAGCCCTTGCCGTGCTCGCCGGCACGGGCCGCCTCGATCGCGGCGTTGAGCGCCAGGAGGTTCGTCTGGTAGGCGATGTCGTCGATGATCCCGATCTTCTGGGCGATCTGCTTCATCGCGCTCACCGTCGCCTTCACCGCTTCGCCGCCTTCGCTGGCTTCGGCCGAGGCCTTGGTGGCCATGCCGTCGGTGACCTTGGCGTTGTCGGTGTTCTGCGAGATCGAGGCCGTCATCTGCTCGATGGAGGCGCTCGTCTCTTCCACCCCCGCCGCCTGCTCGCTGCTCGCTTGCGACAGCGATTGCGCGGTGGCGCTCACCTCTTCGGCGGCCCCTGCCAGCGCCTCGGCGCTGCTCTTGACTTCATTCACCACGCCCGAGAGCTTGGCGATCATGTTCTGCATCGCGTTGAGGAGCTGGCCGGTCTCGTCGCGGCTGGTCGACTCGACCGTGACCGACAGGTCGCCTTCGGCCAGGCGGTTGGCCGCATCGACCGCGCGGGCCAGCGGGCGGCTCACGCTGCGGCTGATGGCCCAGCCGAGCACGATGCCCAGCAGCACACCGCCGCCGATCGCGGCCAGCATCAGCTGGCGGCTGCTGCGGTACAGGGCCTCGGTTTCTTCCGACGCCTTCTTGGCGCGCGCCTGCTTCTGCGACACCAGCTCGTCGAGCATCTCGTCGAGCCGGTTGGCCTTCTCGCGCACCACCTCCAGCGACTGGCTCAGCGCTTCGTCGCGGTCGGCCAGCTTGCGCGTGGCGGCCATCGAGAGCGCACGCTGCATCTCGCGCTCGTACTCGGCCGAGAGCGTCGAGAAGGCGGCGAAGATCTCCTTCGCACGGTCGGTGACGAAGAGCGGCTTGGCCTTCTCGATCTGCTCCTTCATCGAGACGGTGTTCTTGTTGATCGACTCGAGGTGCTTGTCACGCTCGGCCTGGCTCGTGGCCAGCAGGTAGTTGGCGCGCGCACGGCCGATGTAGATCAGCTTGACGTTGGCTTCCTGGATGTACGACAGGCCCATCAGCTCGCGGCTGTACATGTCTTCGGCCATGTCGTTCATGCGGCCGGTGTTGTTGATGCCGATGGCACCCACCACGGCGCTGATGCTGGCCACGAGCACGAAGCCCGCAATCAGCCGCACGCCGATCTTGAGGTTGGAAAACATCTTGGAACTCCCTGGGGTTGCGAATGACGCTCAGTCGGCAGACGCTGCCGTGATCTGGGCCGATGCGCTGGCACGTGCAGGGGGCGAAGCGTGCTGGGCCAGCGCCGGCACGTCGAGGATGAGGGCCACGTCACCGCTGCCGAGGATGGAAGAGCCGCTGATGCCGCGCACCTGGCCGAACATCTTGGAGAGCGGCTTGATGACGGTCTGCGCTTCGCCGAGCAGGGTGTCGACCACCAGGCCGAACTTCAGGCCGGCGTGCTTGACGACCACGATGTTGGGCCGGGCACTCCGCGGGCCCCCCACGCCGAAGAACTCGCGCATGCGGATGAAGGGCAGCACCTGGCCGCGCAGGTCCACGTAGTCGTGCTGGCCGCCGTCGTCCTTGAACTCCACGCACTCCTCGACCACGTCGAGCGGCACCACGAACACCGCGCGCCCCACACCGATCTGGAAGCCGTTGATGATGGCCAGCGTGAGCGGCAGCCGCACGGTGACGGTGGTGCCTTGGCCCAGCTCGCTGCCGATGCTCACGCTGCCGCGCAGCGCGGTGATGTTGCGCTTGACCACGTCCATGCCGACGCCGCGGCCGGAGAGGTTGGTCACCTTCTCGGCGGTGGAGAAGCCCGGTTCGAACACGAGGTCGTAGATCTCGGCATCGCTCAAGGTCTTGCCGGCCTCCACCAGGCCGCGCTCCACCGCCTTGGCGAGGATGCGGTCGCGGTTGAGGCCACCGCCGTCGTCGCTGACTTCGATCACGATGCTGCCGGAGTCGTGGTACGCGTTGAGCTTGACGGTGCCGCGCGCCGGCTTGCCGCGCTGGGCGCGCAGCTCGGGCGATTCGATGCCGTGGTCCATCGAGTTGCGCACGAGATGCGTGAGCGGGTCGCCGATCTTCTCGACCACCGTCTTGTCGAGTTCGGTGTCTTCACCGCTCACGAGAAGCTGGATGTCCTTGCCCAGCTCGCGCGAGACGTCGTGCACCACGCGCTGGAAGCGGCTGAAGGTGCCGCCGATCTTCACCATGCGCAGCTGCAGCGCGCTGTCGCGCACTTCTTCCACCAGGTTGCCGAGCACCGAGTGGGCTTCCTGCAGCTCCACATTGCGCGTGGCGCGGGCGATCAGGTTGGCGCCGGCCGAGGCGATGATGAGTTCGCCCACGAGGTTGATCAGGCGGTCGAGCTTGTCGGCATCGATGCGGATCGACTGGCCTTCCTGGGCCTTGCTGTCGCGGGCGCGCTTCTGCTTGTCGAGCGCGGCCTCCACCACGGTGGCGGGGGCGCTGCCCTGCTGCACCAGCATGTCGCCCAGCAGCGGCGTGGCGGCCGTGGGCTCCAGCACGGCGGCAGCGGTGCGCGCGTCGGCCTGGCGTTGCAGCGCCGCTTCGAGTTCGTGTGCGGTCACGGTGCCGGCATTGACCAGCATCTCACCCAGGCGCACGCCCTCGTCGGGCATCTGCTTGAGCACCGCGATGTATTCCTCGATGCGGCTGCGCGGCGGCACGATGAGGAGCTTGCAGTCGTCGAGCACGAAGTCGAAGACGCTCTCGATCGTGGCCTTGTCGGCCTTGCTGCGCAGCGCGATCTCGAAGCCGAGGTAGCAGGACTCGGGGTCCATCTCGTCGGCCGCGGGCAGCGCTTCGGGCAGCGTCACGATGCCGACGATGGTGCCGAGCGTGCCCAGGTAGCGCAGGAAGGACAGCGGGTCCATGCCGTTGCGCAGCACGTCGGGGCCGAAGCGCAGCGAGATGTGCCAGGCGTCGTCGCCTTCGGCCTGCGCGGGCGCGAGGCGCTCGACCGGCACTTCAACCTCGGCCACTTCATGCCGGGGCGCGAGGTAGGTGCGCAGCTGCACGAGCAGCGGCTCGCCGCGGGCGATGAGGGCGGCGTCGGCATTCACGGGGTCGGCCTCGGCTGCATCGACGAGCGAGCGCAGGTGGTCGGCGCACGCCAGCAGCAGCGAGACCAGCGCCTCGCCGATCTCGACGCGCCCGTCGCGCACTTCGTCGAGCACGCTCTCGGCCACGTGGGTGAAGGCCACCAGCGGGTCGAGCCCGAAGAGGCCGGCCGAGCCCTTGATGGTGTGGGCCGCGCGGAAGATCGCGTTGACGGTCTCGGCGGGGTCCTCGCTCTGGTGCAGGCCCAGCAGCGCGGCCTCCATGTCGTCGAGCAGCTCCCGGCTCTCTGCAAAGAAGGTCTGCAGAGCGTCGTTCATGTCCATGTGGTGTTCTCCCTGGGGAATCTCAGGCCGCGACGACCAGCGGGTCGCCGAAGTGGGCGGCCAGGTCGAGCAGCTGCAGCACGTCGACGACGACGGCGCTGTGGCGCACGAGGCGCAGCTCGTGGCCACGCTCGGCGGCCACGCGCTTGGCGAGCAGCAGGAGCTGCACGCCGGCGGTGTCGAACTCGGCGACACCGGACAGGTCGATCTCGAGCACCGGCGAGGCCTCGACGGCCTGCAAGATCACAGGCTTCAACTCGGCGGCGCGGTAGATGCTGAACTCGCCGTCGATGCGCAGCGTCTGCGCGGCGGCGGCGGCTGCCTTTTTTCTCGATGCCATGTGGCCCCCGGGTGGATCAGGGGAGCACGAGCTTCTGCACCACGTCCAGCAGCTGGTCGGGGCGGAAGGGCTTGACGATCCAGGCCTTGGCGCCAGCCGCCTGGCCTTCGCGCTTCTTGGCCTCTTGCGACTCGGTGGTCAGCATCACGATGGGGGTGAACTTGTAGGCCGGCATGGCCTTCACGGCTTTCACCATGCTGATGCCGTCCATGTTGGGCATGTTCACGTCGCTGATGATGAGGTGCACCTTCTGGCCGGTGAGCTTGGCGAGCGCGTCCTTGCCGTCGCTGCCCTCGATCACGTCATAGCCCTTTTGTTTGAGCGCAATGCTCACGACCTGCCGCACCGAGGCGGAGTCGTCGACGATCAGGATGCTCTTGCCCATGTTTGAAATGGCCTCCGCTGGATGTCCGATGGTTCAGAAAAAGGTGATCTCTTCGTTCTTGGGCGCGCCGGCCGAGCCGCCACCGCCGTGGGTGCTGCGCTCTTCGGCCATCGCATAGGTCTTCTCGAGTTCGGCCAGGAGGCCGGGCACGTCGAGCGGCACCAGGCGGCCTTCGCGTTCGTAGGTCTCGCTGCCCTGCGCGAGGTGCTCGGGCAGCATGTCGATGTTCTGGCGCACGTGCGTCATGACCTGGCTCACGCGGTCCTGGAACTGCAGCTGCACCAGGGCCTCGCACACGTCGGCCTGGATGCCCAGGCTCTCGCGCTTGAGCACGTCGGCCGATTCGGCGAGCGCTTCGGTCACGCCGCGAAAGCCGTCGAGCACGCTGTTGATCGAGGACTCGCAGCCGCTGATCGAGGCGGCTTCGCGCGAGGCCGAGGCTTCGGCGCTTTCGCGCGCCTGGGCGATGGCGTCGGCCACGACCGACACCTTCTCGGCCATGCGCCGGCCCGTCTCGCCCGACTCGGCCGAGAGCTTGCGCACCTCTTGCGCCAGCACCGAGAAGCTGCGGCCGGACTCACCCGCATGCGCGGCCTCGATGGCGGCGTTGATGGCGAGCAGGTTGGTCTGTGCGGCGATCTTGGCCACGTCGGTGGCCATCTGGCGCAGCTCTTCGATGAATCGGCTCAGGCCCTGCACGTCGCCGCGCATGGCGTTGTTGCTTTCGGTGGCCTGGCGCAGCGAGGCGAGCACGGCCTGGAGCTCCTGCTGGCTGCTCGCGAACATGGCGGCCATGCCGCCGGAATCGTGGTCGGCACCGGCGGCGCTGTCAGACGCCTTCATCGCGTGGTCGAGCCGGTCGACGATGCCGGCGAACCGCTCGCTCAACGACGAGATCGCGGTTTCCATCTGCAGGCGCGAGGTTTCGATGTGGCCGCTCCAGACCGGCATGAGCTGGCGGCCGAGCTGGCCGCTGCCTGCCAGATAGCGCTCGGTGTCGAGGCGGGCCTGCCGCGCGCGGGCGGCGTGGTGGTGGTCGAGCCAGGCCCCGGCGCCCAGCAGGGCCACCGCGGCCACCCAGGGCCAGGCGCCCGCGCCGAAGGCGAGGCCGGCCGCGGCACCCGCCAGGCCCAGGAGCCGGCCCGACCAAGCGGCGCAGAAGGCCCGCAGGGTGGCGCCGAAAGGCCGCCGGCCAGGCGTGTCGAGCCGTCGGGCCGGTTCGGCCGCGAGTTCGGTGGAGGTCATGGAGACGGTCGTCATGGTGAAGGGCTATCGACATCATCGAGACGCGCCTTGAACCGTGATCGACGGAAGAAACGCCTCTTTGGAGCCCTTTCTGTTGCGACTGTGTAAGGGAGTGTGTGCTCGCCAAGAGGGCGTCGATGCAGCGCAGCAAGTCGGTTGATAAAAGCTATCAAATGCACAAATTGAACGCCCGGCCATTTGTGACCGGAAATGGGGCCGCGGCATGGTCAGACCCGATGGCAGCGCCGGGCCGGATCCCTAGACTGGCCGCCTCCCGACCGCGCAGCCGTCCCCTTTTTTCAACTTCCCCACGCCATGCAGACCTGGCACCTCGCGCCGCCCAGTGGCGCCCGTCACGACGTGCAGACGAGCCTCGCCGGCCTGATCGGCACGGTGGGCAGCGACGCGTTCGCGCAGACGGCGCTCGGGCATGTGAACCGCGCGCTGCACGCCGGCTCGTGGGCGGTCTACCGGGTGTGGAAAGACAAGGCGCCGGTGCTGCACCTGTCGTCGGCGCACGGCCTGCGCGACACCACGCGCGACTGCTTCGCGGCCTACCTCGACGGCCTGTACCGCCGCGACCGCACCTTCGACATCGCCCAGGCCGGCACCACCCTACTGCGCCTCAGCGCGCACGACATCCCCAACCCCGACCACCGCGAGGCGATCTACAAGCGCCACGGCGTGAGCGAGCGCCTGTCGATCGCCGAGCCGCAGCCCGATGGCGGCGTGCTGGCGGTCAACCTCTACCACCACGAGCACCAGGGCGCGTTTGCCGACGGCGAGCTGCAGAACTTCGAGCAGCTGGCGGTGGGCCTGCTCGCCACCGTGCGCCGCCACCTCGAGCTCACCGAAGCGGCCACGCCGCCGCGGCCCGATGCGCTGCAACTGCGGGCCGCCCTGCAGCGCCGCCACCCCGAGATGCCCGCGCGCGAGCTCGACGTGTGCGCGCGGCTGCTGCAGGGCCTGAGCTACGACGGCATCGCCGCCGACCTGGGCCTCTCGGTGGCCACGGTGAAGACCTACCGCCGCCGCGCCTTCGAGCGCATGGGGCTGCACTTCAAGAGTGAGCTGTTTGCGGCGTTCGTGGGCTCGGTCTGACCCTTACAGGCGCTGCAACACCCGCCCCAGCGCCTGCACCGCCGCGTCGACCTGCTCACGCTCGATGACGAGCGGCGGCGCTAAGCGCACGACGGTGTGGTGCGTGTCCTTGGTCAGCACGCCTTCGTGCATGAGCGCCTCGCACACCTGGCGCGCCGAGGCGAAGGCCGGGTCGATCTCCACGCCCACCAGCAGGCCACGCCCCCGCACCTCGGTGATGGCCGGGTGGGCGAGGGCACGCAGCTGCGCCATCAGGTAAGCCCCCTGCTCGGCGGCGCGTTGCGCGAGCTGCTCCTTCTCCAATAACAACAAGGCGGCGTGGCCCACGGCCGCGGCCAGCGGGTTGCCGCCGAAGGTGCTGCCGTGGTCGCCGGGGGTGAACTGCGCCATCACGTCGTCGCGCGCGAGGAAGGCGCTCACCGGCAGCAGGCCGCCGCCCAGCGCCTTGCCGAGCGTGAGCCCGTCGGGCTTCACGCCTTCGTGGTCGCAGGCGAGCAGCGCGCCGGTGCGGCCGAGGCCGGTCTGCACCTCGTCGCAGATCATGAGCACCTTGTGGCGGGTGCAGATCTCGCGCACCGCGGCCAGGTAGCCGGGGGGCGGCACGACGATGCCCGCCTCGCCCTGGATGGGCTCGACGAGGAAGGCCGCGGTGTGCGGCGTGATCGCCGCCTCGAGCGCGTGCGCGTCGCCGAAGGGCACGCTCGCGAAGCCCGGGGCGAAGGGGCCGAAGCCGTCGCGGTACTGCGCTTCGCTGGAGAAGCCGACGATGGTGGTGGTGCGCCCGGCGAAGTTGCCCTCGGCCACCAGGATCTGCGCCTGCCCCTCGGGCACGCGCTTCACCTTGTAGGCCCATTTGCGCGCCGCCTTGATCGCCGTCTCGACCGCTTCGGCGCCGCTGTTCATCGGCAGCGCCCGGGCCATGCCGGTCATGCGGCACAGCTGCTGCAGGAAGGGGCCGAGCTGGTCGGTGTGGAAGGCCCGGCTCGTGACCGCGAGGCGGCCGGCCTGCTCGGTGAGCGCGTGCACCAGCGCCGGGTGGCTGTGGCCGAAGCTCACCGCCGAGTAGGCCGACATCATGTCGAGGTAGCGCCGGCCGGTGTCGTCGAACAGGTAGGCCCCGGCGCCGCGTGTGAGCACGATGGGCAGCGGGTGGTAGTTGTGCGCGCCGTAGGTGGCTTCGAGGTGCAGCGGCGAAGGCGGCGCGGGCTGGGCGTGGCGCAGGGCGGCGGCGCGGGCGGCGGTGGTCATGGCGGGCTCCGGTGGGCGACCGCCCCACTCTAGGCAGCGCGGCGCGAAATGTGCATGCCACTTCTTGCGCCCAGTCGGGATGAAGCGCACGATTCGTTCACCTCATCGGAGATCGGCATGCCGCAAGCCCCCATCGACAAGCTCGACCGCAAGATTCTCACGGCCTTGCAGGCCGATGGCCGCGCCAGCAACGTGGAGCTGGCCGCGCAGGTGCACCTCTCGGCGCCCCAATGCTTTCGCCGCGTCAGAGCGCTCGAGGAGCGCGGCGTGCTGCGCGGCTACCGGGCGATGGTGCAACCCGAGGCGCTGGGCCTGGGCGTGATGGCCTACGTGAGCCTCAACATCGACGGCGGCCAGTTCGGCCGCGTGCGCGAGATCGAGGCCGACATCCGAAGCTTTCCGCAGATCCTCGAATGCCACACGATCTCGGGCGACAGTGACTACTTGCTCAAGGTGGTGGCGCGAGACCTCAAGAGCCTGAGCCAGTTCCTCACCGACCAGCTGATGCAGGTGCCCGGTGTGGACGACGTGCGCTCGATGATCTGCCTGGAAGAGGTGAAGGCGCCCTCGCCGCTGCCGGTCGATTTGTAGCCCAGATCGTCCATTAATCGCACAACTGCGGCGATTGGCAATGGTATTGGTGATGATCAATAACTATATTGGGAGAGCCCTTCCACGACGCCCAACCGCCCATGAATGCGTTTGCCCTCTCCGACCTCGAGCCCGACGACGCCCCCGCTGCCCAGGCCGACACCGCGGCCGGCCCGCACAAGCGTGACCTGATCGCCGGCCTGGAGAAGGGCCTGGCCGTGATCGAGGCCTTCGACCAGGACCGCCCGCGCCTGACCATCAGCGAGGTCGCCACCCGTTGCGGCCTGACCCGCGCCGCCGCCCGCCGCTACCTGATCACGCTCGAACACCTGGGCTACGTGACGAGCGACCGCCGCATGTATTCGTTGAGCCCCAAGGTGCTGCGCCTGGGCCAGAGCTACATGCACTCGGCGCGGCTGCCGCGCATCGTGGCGCCCGAGCTGCACAAGCTCGCCTACACGCTCAAGGAAGCCTCGTCGGCCGGCGTGCTCGACGGCAACGACGTGATCTGCATCGCCGCCACCGAAGCCGGCCGGCTGGTCTCGTCGACCCTGCAGCCGGGCACCCGCGTGCCGGCCTACTGCACCGCCAACGGCCGTGTGCTGCTGAGCGCGATGCCACAGCCCGAGGTGGAAGCCTGGCTCGCCCGCCAGAGCTTCGAGGCCCGCACGCCGCACACGCTGATCGACCGCGACAAGCTCGCCGCCGAGATCGCGCAGATCCGCCTGCGTGGCCACGCCGCCGTCGACCAGGAATTCGAACTCGGCCTGCGCACGATCTCGGTGCCGCTGAAGAACTACCGCGGCGAAGTGCTCGCCGCCATCAACGTGAGCGCCCAGGCCTCGCGCATGAGCATGGAGCAGCTGGTCGGCGAATGCCTGCCGGCCCTGCTGCAAGCGCAAGCCCGCCTGCGCAGCACGCTCTAAACACAAGGAGACAGCGCATGAGAGTCCAGGTCGCCATCATCGGAGCAGGCCCATCAGGCTTGTTGTTAGGTGCCAAGCTGCACCAGGCCGGCATCGATGCCATCGTCATCGAACAACGCAGCGCCGACTACGTGCTCGGCCGCATCCGCGCCGGGGTGCTGGAGCAGGGCTGCGTCGACATGATGGACAGCCTGGGCCTGGGCGAGCGCATGCATGCCGAAGGCCTGGTGCACGGCGGCTTCAACCTCGGCTACCGCAACACCCACCACCGCATCGACCTGCACGCGCTCACCGGCAAGAACGTGATGGTCTACGGCCAGACCGAAGTCACGCGCGACCTGATGGACGCCCGCGCCGCCTGGGGCGCGAAGACGGTGTACGAGGCCGAGAACGTGCGCATCCACGGCTTCGACGGCAACACGCCGTCGGTCACGTACACCAAAGACGGCAAGACACACGAGGTGCAGTGCGACTACATCGCCGGCTGCGACGGCTTCCACGGCGTGAGCCGCGCAAGCGTGCCGGCGCAGAGCATCCAGCACTACGAGCGTGTCTACCCCTTCGGCTGGCTGGGCGTGCTGGCCGACGTGCCGCCGGTCGCGCACGAGCTCATCTATTCCAACCACGAGCGTGGTTTCGCGCTGTGCAGCATGCGCTCGAAGACGCGCAGCCGCTACTACATCCAGTGCTCGCTCGACGACAAGGTCGAGAACTGGAGCGACCAGGCCTTCTGGGACGAGCTGCGCAAGCGCCTCGACCCCGAGGCCGCCGCCAGCATGGTCACCGGCCCGTCGATCGAGAAGAGCATCGCGCCGCTGCGCAGCTTCGTCGCCGAGCCGATGCGTTTCGGCCGGCTCTTCCTCGTGGGCGACGCGGCGCACATCGTGCCGCCCACCGGCGCCAAGGGCCTGAACCTCGCCGCGAGCGACGTGCACTACCTCGCCCACGGCCTCATCGAGCACTACCACGAGAAAAGCGTGGCGGGCCTCGACGCCTACTCCGGCCGCGCGCTGCGCCGCGTGTGGAAGGCGGTGCGCTTCTCGTGGTGGTTCACCGCGCTGATGCACAAGTTCCCGGCTGCCGCGGGCGACACCGGCGCCATCAGCCAGAAGATCCAGGAAGCCGAGATCGACTACCTGCTGGGCTCGCAGGCGGCGATGACCTCGCTCGCCGAAAACTACGTGGGCCTGCCCTACGAGGTGTGACCGGGCGTTGACAGAGAAGGCCCCCCGAAGGGGGTGGGCCCGAGTGCGACTTCCTGCCGCGCGTTAACGCGGCGCTCCCATCGTTTGCAGTTGGTAACGCCTTCTGTACGCGGGGCTCAGGCAGCATGCCGGCTCACAAGGGAGAAACAACATGACGCACGCACACCCGGGCCGTTCGGCCCTGCGAAGCCTGAGCCTGTCGATCGCGGCCACGGCCCTGCTCGCCGCCTGCGGGGCCGGCACCGACTCGGTCCACAACGAAGCCGCACCCCCGGCCGCCCCCTCGCCCGCCCCCGCCCCCGCGCCGGCACCCGCCCCGGCGCCCAGCCCGGCCCCCGCGCCCGCCCCGGGCACCGCGGTGACCTACTACTTCTCGGACTGCCAGACGGGCGCGGCCAGCACCTGCGTGCCCGGCAACAACGCCAACCCCGGCACCAGCCCGAGCGCCCCCAAACGCACGCTCGCCGGCCTCAACCTCGACACCCTGCCCGCCGGAAGCCAGCTCCTCTTCGCCCGCGGCGGTGCTTGGACCGGCTTCAACGTGCAGGTGCACAACCTCAACGTCACCGCCGCCGCACCGCTGGTGTTCGACAGCTACACGCCCGCCTGGGGCGGCACGGCGCGGCCGTGGCTCGTGGCCGGCGGCGCGTCCTACGCCTTTCAGACCAGCCACTACAACCGCACCGAAGACAGCGGCGGCTACGTGTTCCGCAACCTCAAGCTCGACGGCAACGGCCAGCCAGGTTGGGGCATCCACCTGCGCAACCTGTCGCACGACATCCTGATCGAGAACCTCGAGATCACCGGCTTCGAGATCGGCCTGCACTTCCAGAACGAAAGCCCCATCGGCAACGTGATGGTGCGCAACAACCACATCCACCACAACGGGTCGATGGGCATGCTCGGCTCCTCGGTCAACCTCACCTTCGAGGGCAACACCTTCGAGGCCAACAACTTCTCGGGCAGCGCCTTCAACCACGCCATCTACTTGGGCGGCCACGGCACCAACGGTGTGATCCGCAACAACACCTTCGTGCGCAACTCGGTGTGCACCCGCGCGCCGTGTGCCGACAGCAGCCCGGTCGACGCCACGCTCTGCCGCGGCGGCAACGTGACGGTCCACGGCCAGTGGGACGGCCTCCTGATCGAAGGCAACACCATCGAGCAGACCGCCGGCACCGGCAGTTGCTACGGTTTCTCGATCACTCCCGGCTACACCTCGGCCGAGTTTTTCCGGCGCGTGGTGGTGCGCGGCAACACGGTGGTGAACGTCGGCTGCGGCATCTGCGTCGGCGCGGCCAACGCCCCGCTCATCGAGAACAACCGGCTCTTCAACACGCAGAACCGGCCCGTGACCCCAACCGTGCTCGGGGCACATGTGGACAGCGCCGGCAGCGGTGGCGACGACGTCGACAACGGCGGCATCGTGCGCAACAACATCCTGTGCAACACCTATTCCGGCCAGAGCACCCAGTTCCTCCTGGCCATCAACGCGGGCAGCTACACCAGCACCGGCAACTCCATCCGCTCCGGCGCCGACGCCAGCACCGGGCCCTGCGCGCGCTGAAGCCGCGCGCTCAGGCCTTCGCGACAGCCAGCCAGCGATCCAGCTGCTCGGGCGCGGCGAGCAGTGCTTCGCTGCGGTCGCGGTGCACCACCTGGCCGCGGTCGAGCACGACGGCGCTGTGCGTGATCGGCAGGATCATGCGCGGGTTCTGCTCCACGATGATGGCCGACATGCCTTCGTCTCGCACCACGCGGGCGATGCTGCGCAGCAGCTCTTCCACGATGATGGGGGCGAGGCCTTCCAGCGGCTCGTCGAGCAGCAGCAGCTTGGGGTTGAGCACCAGCGCGCGGGCCACGGCAAGCATCTGCTGCTCGCCACCCGAGAGCTGGTTGCCCATGTTCGACTTGCGCTCTGCGAGGCGCGGGAACATCTCGTAGGCGCGCGCCACCGTCCACGGGCCGGGCCGCGCGACGGCGGTCAGGTTCTCGTGCACGGTGAGCGACTTGAAGATGTTGCGCTCCTGCGGCACCCAGCCGATGCCGGCACCGGCGCGCAGGTGGGCCGGCAGGCTCGTGATGTCTTGCGCGGCGAGCGAGATGCGGCCGGCGTGGCGGCGTGTCACGCCCACGAGCGTGTTCATGAGGGTCGTCTTGCCGGTGCCGTTGCGGCCGAGCAGTGCCAACGACTGGCCGGCCTCCAGCGTGAGGTCGACGCCCTGCACCACCACCGCTTCGCCGTAGCCCGACTTCAGGCCTTCGACCTTGAGCAGCTCAGCCATGACCTTCTCCGAGGTAGACGGCCTTCACGCGCGGGTCGGTGGAGATGCTGGCCACGTCGCCTTCGGCGAAGAGCGTGCCGTTGACGAGCACGGTCACGGTGCGGGCGAAGTTGAAGACGAGGTCCATGTCGTGTTCGATCAGGAGGATGGTCACCTCCGGCGGCAGCGCGTTGATGGTGTCGAAGATCTCCTGGCGCTCGCCCTCGGGCACGCCGGCCACCGGCTCGTCGAGCAGCAGCACGCGCGGCTCGCTCGCAATCGCGGTGGCGATCTCCAGCAGGCGGCGCTTGCCGTAGGCCAGCACGCTGACCTTCTGGTCCATCACGTCATCAAGGCGGAACTGCTTCAGCAGCACCGCGCAGCGCTCGGCCACACGCGGGTCGCGGCCGAGCGGCTTCCACCAGTGGTGGCTGATGCCGAGCTGCGCGCTCACGGTGAGCGCGAGCGACTGCAGCGGCGTCAGCTCATTCCACAGCTGGTTGATCTGGAAGGTGCGCACGATGCCGCGGCGCACGCGCTGGTGCGGGGCGAGCTGGGTGATGTCCTGCCCGTCGAGCGAGATGCGGCCGGAGGTGGGCTCGGTCACGCCGGTGAGCAGGTTCACGAGCGTGGTCTTGCCGGCGCCGTTGGGGCCGATCAAGGCGTGGCGTGCGCCTTTCTCGACCTTGATCGAGACGTCGTTGGTCGGCGTGATGCCGCCGTAGCGCTTCAGCAGGTTGTGGGTCTCCAGCACGATGTGGCTCATGCCTGGCCTCCGCGTTTGAACCACGTCCACGGGCGGATCAGGCGCTCGCGGCCGACCAGCATCAGCACCACGAGGAAGAGCCCCAGCCAGAAGGTCCAGTACTGCGGCGTCCACGCGGAGACGAGGTCGTGCAGCAGCTTGAAGATGATGGCGCCGAAGATGCCGCCGTAGAGGTACGCGGTGCCGCCGATCACGAGCACCAGCACGAGGTCGGCGCTGCGGTGGAACTCGAAGCCGTCGAGCGAGGCGAAGCCGGAGGTCTGCGCCATCAGCGCACCCGCCGCGCCGGCCACGGCCGCGCCCAGCGTGTAGACCGCCACCAGCCGCAGGTGCACCGACAGGCCGATGCTCTGCGTGCGCAGTCGGTTGTCGCGCAGCGCCTTGAGCGAATAGCCGAAGGGCGAATGCACGATGCGGCGCGTGATCAGCACGCACACCGCGAGCACCGCCAGGCTGTAGGCATACGCCGTCTTGCCGAAGAGGTCGAACTCGAAGGTGCCGAGCAGCTTGCCCATCACCACGCCTTGCAGGCCGTCGGCACCGCCGGTCAGCCAGTCGAGCTTGTTGGCGAGTTCATAGAGCACGGCCGCCACGCCGAGCGTGATCATGAGCCGCGTGAGGTCGGAGCCGCGCATGATGAGCACGCTGCACAGCGCCCCCAGCACCGCCGTGCCGGCCACGGCCACCGCCAGGCCCACCAGCGGGTCGGGCATCACGTGCTTGGCGAAGAGCGCAGCCGTGTAGGCGCCGAAGCCGAAGAAGGCCGCATGGCCGAGCGACACGATGCCGGCGTAACCGAGGATGAGGTCGAGCGAGAGCGCAAAGAGCGCGAGGATCGCGATCTCGTTGAGCAGCAACGCGTGGCGGCCCGAGAGGAAGACCGAGGCGATGGCCACCACCGCGAGCGCGATCTCCCACCAGCGCCAGCCCAAAGCGGCGCGCAGCGAGGCCTGCACTTTCTCCAAGGAGGTGCCTGCGCTCATTTCGAACCCCTCTGGCCGAAGAGGCCCTGCGGACGCCAGGTGAGGATGGCGATCATCAGCGCGTAGACGATGAAGGCGCCGAGCTTGGGCGCGTAGTACTTGCCAAACACGTCGGCGATGCCGAGCAGCAGCGCGGCGAGCAGCGGGCCGGTGATGGTGGTGGTGCCACCGACCGACACCACGATCAGGAAATACACCATGAACTTGAGCGGGAAGATCGGCTCCAGGCCCAGCACTTCCGCGCCGAGCGCGCCGCCGAGCCCGGCCAGGCCCGAGCCCACCGCGAAGGTGAGCAGGAAGACCTGGTTGACATTGATGCCGAGGCCGCGCGCGACACGCGGGTCATCGACCGCCGCGCGCAGGCGGCTGCCGAAACGCGTGCGGCTCAGGATCATCTGCAGCGCCACGGTCAACAGCCCGCACACGATGATGATGAAGAGGCGGTACTTGCCGATGCCGACATCGGCGAGGTCGAAGCGGCCCTGCAGCCACTCAGGCACCGAGATCATCTGCTGCTGCGAGCCGATGATGTAGTCGACCCCCGCCACCGCCATGAAGACGAGGCCGATGGAAAACAGCACCTGGTCGAGGTGCGGCCGGTTGTACATCGGCCGGTACAGCGTGCGCTCGAAGGCGGCGCCGAGCAGGGCGGTGAAGAGGAAGGCCAGGGGCAGCGTGGCCAGGAAGGGCACGCCCAGCTTGTTCATCAGCAGCACGGTGGTGTAGCCACCGGCCATCGCGAACGCACCGTGCGCAAGGTTGATGAAGTTCATCAGGCCCATCGTGACCGCGAGGCCGACGGACAGGACGAACAGCAGCATGCCGTAGGCGATGCCGTCGAAGAGGAGGGTCAGCATAGAAGAGGAGCGGTGAACGAAGCGGTGCGCGACGGAGCGCCGGGCCGCCCCAAGCCCGGCGCGCTCCCCCTCGGGGGGATGGCGCCGAAGGCGTCAGGGGGCCGTCATTTCGCGCCCAGCTTGCCCGGGTCCTTCACGGCCTTCTGCACGTCGAACTCCTGGTTCCACAGTTGGCCGCCCACACGCTCGACCTTGCGGATGTAGATGTCGTGCACCACGTCGCGCGTCTGCGCGTCGATCATCACCGGCCCACGCGGGCTCTCGAAGACCTGGCCCTTCATCGCGGCCAGCAGGTCGTCACCGCCGCCCTTGCCCTTGGTGGCTTCGAGCGCCTTGTAGATCACGCGCATGCCGTCGTAGCCGGCCACCGCCATGAAGTTGGGGCGGAACTTGTTGGCGGCCTCGAAGGCCTGCACGAACTTCTTGTTCATCGGCGAGTTGTGCGACGCGGAGTAGTGCTGCGCGGTCACCACGCCGAGGGCCACGTCGCCCATGTCGTTGAGCTGGTCGTCGTCGGTGATGTCGCCGGTGCCGATGAGCTTGATGCCCGACTTGTCGAGGCCACGCTCGGCAAACTGCTTCATGAAGGCCGCGCCCTGGCCCGAGGGCAGGAAGACGAACACCGCATCGGGCTTGGCATCGCGCACCTTCTGCAGGAAGGGTGCGAAGTCGGGGCTCTTCAGCGGCGAGCGGATCTCGGCCACGATCTCGCCGCCATTGAGCTGGAACTGGCTCTTGAAGAACTTCTCGGCGTCGATGCCGGGGGCGTAGTCGGTCACGAGCGTGACGACCTTCTTGATCTTGTTCTTGCCCGCCCACTCGCCCATCGCCACGGCCGCCTGCGGCAGCGTGAAGCTCGTGCGCACGATGTAGGGCGACGCGGTGGTGATGACGGAGGTGGCGGCGGCCGTCACGACCATCGGCACCTTGGCCTGCGTGGCGATGGGCGCGGTGGCCATCGCGAGCGGCGTGAGGCCGAAGCCGGCCAGCACGTCGACCTTGTCGTTGACCACCAGCTCCTGCGCGAGGCGGCGGGTGGAGTCGGCCACGCCGGCGTCGTCCTTGATGATGAGTTCGATCTTGCGGCCGGCGACGGTGGCGCCGTTCTGCGCCATGTAGAGCTTGGCCGCGGCTTCGATCTGCCGGCCGGTGGAGGCCGACTGGCCGGTCATGGGCAGGATGAAGCCGATCTTGAACGGCGCCGCCTGGGCGAACGCCTGCGGAACGGTGAGAGCGAGCGCGAGAGGCAGGACGCCTTTCAGGACGTGGCGTTTTTGCATGGTGTGTCTCCGGGTGGCGGGGGGAATCGAAGAGTGTGCGGACTGTGCGCCATGCGTGCGCTATTCGGCAATCAGGGAGTTCGACTACCAGCTATGCCGCGCCGGCATGACGGCCAGGGAAGACCCTGGCCCTTCGCCGGGAACTTCAGTCGGCGCGGTACGCGGTGTCGAGTACCACCCCACCGCCACTCACGCGCGACACGCAAGCGCACAGGCGCTGGTTGGCCTGGTGTTCGTGCGGGCTGAAGAACACGTCGCGGTGGTCGATCTGGCCCTGCACCGAGATCACGTCCATCGCACACAGGCCGCACTCGCCGCGGCAGCAGTCCGACAAAGTCTCCACGCCGTGCTCTTCCAGCACGTCGAGCAGCGTGCGGTCGGGCGGCACCTCGATGCGCAGCTGGTGGCGCGGCAGCTCCACCCAGAAGGGCTCGGCCGCGTGGTGGCCACTGTTGCCGAAGGTCTCGAAGCGCAGGTCGGCGGGCGGCCGGCCGGCGGCGGCCCAGGCGTCGCGCGCCGCGTCGAGCAGGCCCAGCGGGCCGCACACCAGCATCTGCGCGCCGGGGGCAAGCGAGGCGATCTCACGGTCGAGGCTCAGGCGCTCGTCGGCATCGCTGCAATAGGTCTGCAGACGCTCGCCGAGCGTGAGCTGCAGCGTGTCGGCGTAGACCAGCTCGGCGGCGCAGCGGGCGGCGTAGCACATGCGCACGTCGGCGCCTTTCGCGGCCAGCATCTGCGCCATGCCCACCAGCGGCGTGATGCCGATGCCGCCGGCCACGAGCAGGAACTGCGGCGCGTTGAAGGCGAGTTCGAAGTGGTTGTCGGGCTCGCCGATGGTCAGCTCTTCGCCGTCTTCGAGCGACCACATGTGGCGCGAGCCGCCGTGGCCTTCAGCCGCCAGCTTGACGGCGATGCGATAGACGGCCGGGTCGTGCAGACCAACGAGTGAATAGGAGCGTGTCTCTTCGCGGCCGTCGACCTTCACCTTGACCTTCAGGTGGCTGCCCACCGTCCACGGCTTCACGCCGCCCTCGGGGCGGATCTCGAACTCGCGCACGGTGGGGCTCAGGTTGCGGTGGGCGCGGATGTGGGCGGGGTGCCAGGTGTTGCTGCTTTTCATGAGGTCAATCCAAGGTCAAGTCCGAATACACCTCCGTTCGGGCTGAGCTTGTCGAAGCCTGGTGCCAAGCGCGCAGGCCCTTCGACAGGCTCAGGGCGAACGGAAAGAGATCCATCACCGGGTGGCGCGGCGGCGGATCAGGCTCGCGCCGGGCAGGCGCTGCAGGCTCTGGTGGCTTTGCAGCGCCTCGCGCAGGTTCTGGTGGGCGATGCGGGCGTGTTCGCGCATCAGCGATTCGGCGCGTGCACCTTCGCGCTGCACGATGGCGTCGAGCACCGCACGGTGCTGGGCCTGCGCGACGACGAGCGTGTCGCGCGCATCGGGGCCGGTGGAGCGGGCGAGCACGAAGCCGTTGGGCGAGGCGAAGGGCAAGGTCTTGGCCCGCTCCAGCTGGCGGGCGACGAGGTCGCTGCCGGCCATCTCGCTCAAGAGGTCATGGAAACGGCCGTTCTGCTCGACGTAGCCGTTGAACGAGTCTTCGCTCAGCTCGGGTTGGGCCAGCAGGTCGTCGATGCGGGCGATGCAATCTCGTGCTTCGGCGAGCAGGATGGACGTGACGCCGCGCTCGGCCGCGAGGCGTGCGGCCAGGCCCTCGAGCGTGCCGCGCACTTCGATGGCATCGTGGATGTCGGCTTCGGAAAAATCTTTCACCGCGAAGCCGCCGTTGGGCAGCGCTTCGAGCAAGCCTTCTTCCTGCAGGCGCACGAGCGCCATGCGGATCGGCGTGCGCGAGGCACCGAGCAGGTCGACCAGCGTGAGCTCGGCGATGCGGCTGCCGGCCTTCAGCTCTCCGTTGACGATGAGTTCACGCAGCTTGAGCTGGGCCCGCACCGTCTGCGAGGTGCCGGCGTCGTCCTCGAGCCTGGCGCTCATGCCGCGGTCCGCAGCGGGATCACACGCGGCGCATCGGGCGGCGTTTCCTTCGCCACCATCTTGTCGATCAACTTGCGCGCCCACATCGAGCCGGCATCGATGTTGAGGTTGTAGAACTTGTAGCCCGGGTGTTCGTCGATGGCCTGCTGCTGCGCTTCGAGAATGGTCTCGTCTTCCCGGAAGATGCTGGCCACACCCTCGCGCAGCTCGTGCGTCAGGCGCTGCTCACCCAGGCAGTAGTTGCGGGCGAAGGCCCAGAAGTAGTGGCAGGTGGTCTCGGTCTCAGGCGTGATGGTGTTGAGCACGAAGCCATTCACGCCTTGCGAACGATCGCCCTGCGGGGCGCCGGTGCCGGCCTGGGCCACACCGACGTCGATGGTGATGGTGCACGGCGCCTCGAAGCGGATGATCTGCCAGCGGTCGACCTTGCCCTCATAGCCTCGCGCGTGCTTGATCTGCCCGGCCCAGAAGGGCGGCGCGTCGATGTTTTCCATCCAGCGGGTGACGGTGGCGAAGCGGTCGCTGTGCGTGGCGACGAAGGGCGCCTCGGCCACCGCACGCTGGCCGATGGACGAGCCGTGCACGAAGGTCTCGTGCGTCAGGTCCATCAGGTTGTCGAGCACCAGGCGGTAGTCGCACTTCACCTGGATCAGCTTGCCGTCGCCGGCCCAGGCGGGGTCGTCGTTCCAGTGCAGGTCGGGCACCTTCGACTCGTCGGCCAGCGCCGGGTCGCCGGGCCAGACCCAGATGAAGCGGTGCTTCTGCACCACCGGGAAGGCGCGCACGCAGGCCGAGGGGTTGATCGTCTCCTGCGAGGGCATGTGGGTGCAGCGTCCATCGCCGTTGAACACCAGGCCGTGGTAGCCGCAGGTGATCTCGTCGTCGTGCAGCGTGCCTTTGCTCAAGGGCAGCAGGCGGTGCCAGCAGGCGTCTTCGAGCGCAGCCACGGTGCCGTCCTTGCGGCGGAACATGACCATCTTCTGGCCGCAGATGGTGCGGCTCAGCAAGGCCGGTTTCACCTCCACGTCGTAGGCGGCGGCGTACCAGGCGTTGAGGGGAAAGGTCTTGGCAGCGGACTTCATGAGGCGACTTTCTGAATACGCGTTGTATACAGCAATAGTCTAAATGGCCCGTCAGACAGAACAAACTGCGGGTTAACCCGTATCTTGAGGGCGATCCTGTATTCATCCACAGGCCGCCGCCGCTACCATCGCCCTCTTTCCCGTCTCCCGGAGGACCACCATGACCGCACGCACCACCCCCCCCTTCCGCGCCGACCACGTGGGCAGCTTCCTGCGCCCCAAGCGCCTGCTCGAAGCGCGCGAGAAGAAGGCCAAGGGCGAGATCTCGGCCGGCGAACTGCGCAAGGTCGAAGACGAGTGCATCACCGAGATCGTGAAGTTCCAGGAAGACGTGGGCCTGAAGTCGATCACCGACGGCGAGTTCCGCCGCACCTATTTCCACGTCGACTTCCTCGAGCAGATCGGTGGCGTGAAGACCGACATCCCGGTCACCGTGATCCGCCCCGATGGCACCGAGGAGCTGGCCCCGCCCGTCATGCGCGTGATCGACAAGGTGAAGCACGTGAAGGACATCCAGCTCGCCGACTTCCAGTACCTGAAGAGCCAGATCGCCCCGGGCAGCACCGCCAAGGTGACCATCCCCTCGCCCACGATGCTGCACTTCCGCGGTGGCCGCGCCGGCATCAGCCGCGAGGCCTACCCCGAGCTGGAGCCGAGCTTCTACCAAGACGTGGCCAACGCGTATGGCGACGAGCTGCGCTCGCTGGCCGCCGCCGGCTGCACCTACGTGCAGATGGACGACACCAACCTCGCGTACCTCTGCGACGAGAAGATGCGCGAAGCCGCCCGCCAGCGGGGCGACGACCCCAACGAGCTGCCGCACCGTTACGCCAAGTTCATCAACCTCGTGGTCGCGCAGAAGCCCGCCGGCATGACGCTCGCCATGCACCTGTGCCGCGGCAACTTCAAGAGCACGCACGCCGCCGCCGGCAACTACGAGCCGGTGGCCGAGGCGCTGCTCTCGGAGATGAACCTCGACGCCTACTTCCTCGAATACGACGACGACCGCTCGGGCGACTTCCGCCCGCTGCGCTACCTGGCCAAGGGCAAGATCGTGGTGCTCGGCCTCGTGACCACCAAGTTCGGCGAGATGGAAAGCAAGGACACGCTGAAGCGCCGCATCGACGAAGCCTCGAAGTACGCGCCGCTGGAGCAGCTGTGCCTGAGCCCGCAGTGCGGCTTCAGCTCCACCGTGCACGGCAACAACATCGCCGTCGAGGCTCAGCGCAACAAGCTCAAGCTCGTCGTAGAAACGGCGCGCGAAGTCTGGGGCGACTGAGGACCGGGCGCAGGCCCTTCGACAAGCTCAGGGCGAACGGAGACCAGGCGCCACACCCGTTCGCCCTGAGCCTGTCGAAGGGCCGTGCCCGCCTCGACCTCACCCCGCATCGAACTCCAGCTCGACCCGCGTGCCCCCGCGCGGCTCGCTTGCGATCTCGATCGAGCCGCCCATGCGGGCCATCAGGCCGCGCGTGACCACGAGGCCGAGGCCCGTGCCGGCGATGCCCGAGTCCTCCCGGCCCAGCCGGTCGTAGGGCCGGTACAGGCGGGCAAGCTGCTCGGGCGTCATGCCCACGCCTTCGTCGAGCACCGAGAACTTCACCCGCCCGGCCGCCGCCGGCTCGAGCGCCCAGCGCACGAAGCCCTGCGGCCGGTTGTACTTGATGGCGTTGGAGCCCACGTTGAGCAGCACCTGGCGCAGCCGCAGCGGGTCGGCCAGCAGCGTCACCTGCGGCGGCACCCGGTTGTCGAGCCAGATGTGGTGCGCGAGCGCGCTCGGCTTGAGCAGGCCGATGGCCTCGTCGATCGCCTCGCGCAGGGCCACCGGCTGCAGCGGCAACGGCAGGCCCTGGGTGCGCCCGGCAGGCGCTTCCAGCACCTCCTTCACCAGCGACAGCATGTGCCGGCCGGCGTTGACCACCTGCTCGGCGTAGCCGTGCAGTTGCGCGCTCTGGCCCATCGACATCATCTTGAGCAGCTCGCCGTAGCCCAGCACGGCGTTGAGCGGCGTGCGCATCTCGTGCGTCACGCGGGCCAGCACGTCGCGCGTGGCGCGGTTCTCGGCGTCGCTCGCCTGGCGGCGCATGCGCTCCACCGCCAGCTCGGCCGCCTTGCCGGCGATCTCGCGCTGCGCCTGCCGGTCGTGCACCTGGTAGAGAAAGCACACCAGCTCGTCGTCTTCGCGCACCACCGTCACCACCACCAGCACCGGCGAGCCGTCCATCGGGCCGCCGTCGGCATGCAGGTAGCGCTTCTCGAACTGCACCATCGGCTCGTGCCCGAGCATCAGCTCCTGCAGGCGCTCGTGCTCGTGGGCCCGGTCTTCGGCGAGCGTGAGGCTGTCGCCCGGCACCCCCACCAGCGCCGCCGCGTCGTGGCCCACCATCTGCGCAAACGCCGCGTTGGCCAGCAGCACGCGCCGGTCGAGCGAGACGAGCGCCATGCCGATGGGCGCGAAGTCGAAGGCCGAGCGGAAGCGGTCTTGCGCCTCCAGCAGGCGCTGCTCCTGCGCGAGCCGCGTCGAGGCGTTGCGCAGGAGCACGATGCCGCCGGTGCGGCGGCCCGCGTCGTCGCGCAGCGGGCCCGTCCATTCGTCGATGTGCACCGAGCCGCCATCGCGCCGGTGCAGGCGCATTGCGTTGGCCAGCGCCACCCGCTGCTGGGTCGACACCCCCTGCGCCGGCTCGGCGAGGCCGAGCGTCTGCGCATCGTGCTCGTCGATGCTGATGCTCACCACCTCGTCGACGCCCTTGCCCACCGCGTCGCGCAGGTCCCAGCCGGTGAGCTGCTCGGCCGCGGGGTTCATGAAGCGCACCCGCTGCCGCTCGTCGGTGAGCACCACGCCGTCGGTCACGCACTGCAGCGCGTAGGCGAGCGTGCGCTCGGTGCCGCGGTCGGCGCGCTCCATCTGTGCCTTGGCGAGCGCCACTTCCACGCCGGCCGCCACCTCCTTGATCTGGAAGGGCTTGGTGAGGTAACCATAGGGCGCGGTCTCGGCGGCGCGGCGCACCGTCTGCGCATCGCTGAACGAGGTGAGGAAGATCACCGGCAGCCCCATGCGCCGGCGCAGCTCGCCGGCCACCGCCACGCCGTCGACCGGCCCGCGCAGCTGGATGTCCATCAGCGCGAGCGCGGGCTGGTGCTGCGCGGCCAGCCGCAGTGCCTGCTCGGCATCGTCGGCGATGCCGACCACGCGATAGCCCAGGTCTTCGAGCTGCATCTTGAGGTCGAGCGCGACCACCGCTTCGTCCTCCACGATCAAGATCGACGATGGCGCCACGGGTCACCTCACAGCATCGGGCTTCACAGGCGTTTCAATATCGCACTGAACCGTGTGCCGTGGTCGGAATGCACCTGCAACTCGCCCCCCAATTGGCGCGCCAGCGAGGCCGCGAGCTGCAGCCCCATCGTGGCGCGGCCGTCGAGCGAGAAGCCGGCCGGCAGGCCCACGCCGTCGTCGGCCACCGACAGCTCCGCACCCCCGGCGCCCGGCTTGAGTTCGACGTGGATCTCGCCCTCGGCACGCCCGCGGAAGGCGTGCTTGAAGGCGTTGCCCACCAGCTCGGCCACCAGCAGGCCGAAGGGGATGGCGCCGTCGAGCCCCGCATGGGCCACCTCGATGTCGGTGCGCAGCACGATGTGCCGCTGGCCGGCCACCTCGCCGATCTGGAACAGCAGGTCGCGCGTGTAGTCGGGCAGCGAGACCGAGGCGAGGCTGCCCGACTGGTAGAGCTTCTCGTGCACCAGTGCGATGGCCCGCACGCGCTGCACGCTGTCGTCGAGCGCGGTGCGCGCCACCCCTTCGGGCACGCTGCGCCGCTGCAGCGCGAGCAGGCTCTGCACCACCTGCAGGTTGTTCTTCACGCGGTGGTAGACCTCCTTGAGCAAGGTCTCCTTCTCGTCGAGCGCCTGCGTGAGCCGCTCCTGCTGGCGCTGCACCAGCGCCTCGGTGGCCTTGCGCGCGCTGATGTCCTGCACGAGCAGGGCAAACTGGCCCGGCACGGGCTGGTAGGCCACCACCTCCAGCCAGCGCTCGCTGCCGCCGAGCCGGTGTTCGCCGCGGTAGGCGATGCCCTTGAGCGCCACCTCGCCGAAGCGCTCGATCCAGTCGTCGCGCGTGCCGTCGAAATCGGGCGCGAGTTCGGTCGAGCCCAGGCCCACCGCCTGGCGGCGGTCGAGGCCCAGCAGCTCGGCGTACACCACGTTCATCGCGAGCACCTTGTAGCCGCGCGGCCGGCCATCGGGGCCGACCACGATCTCGTGCAGCGCGAAGCCGCTGTTGAGGTGGTCGAAGAGCGCGCGGTAGCGCATCTCGCTGTCCGACAGGCGCAGCTCCAGCGCCTTGCGGCCGGTGATGTCGTAGCCCAGGCCGTAGAAGCCCGACACCTGCCCGGCCTGCGGCTGGTCGGGCACGAGGGTCATGCGCAGCTGGCGCAGGCCGGCGGTGGTGAGCATGGCCAGCTCGAACTCCTGGCGCCGGCCTTCGAGCACGCGCGCGATGTGCGGGGCCATCGCGGCATGGGCCTGCGGGTCGACCGCGTCGAGGATGTCCTGCAGGCGCTGCCCGACGATGCGGTCCACCGGCAGGCCCACCGAGGCCTGGAACTCGCGGTTGACCAGGCGGGTGATGCCGTCGCGGTCCCAGTAGCCGAGCGAGGCGGGCAGGTTGTCGATGATGGCGTTCAGGTCGCCGAGCGTGCGCTGCAGCTCGGCCGCGAGGCGCTGCCGCTCGTCCAGCGCGGCCTGGGGCTGCGGCTCGTCGGGCAGGGCGTGTTCGCCGGGGCCGCTCATTGCACCAGGCTCACGGCGCGCGGAGACGCCTGGCGCAGCAGCGCCGGCTCGATGGTGTGCAGCAGGCTCGCGGGGCGCTGCCGCGCGTCGACGAGCTGCTCGCGGATGGCCCAGCGCGCCTGCTCCTCCATCGTGCTGATGAGCGACTGGTCGAGCCGGATGCGGTAGTCGTGCTCCTTGAACTGCGCCGCCGCCGTGCGCGCGTCGGTCTGCAAACGCGCCTGCAGGAGCGCGGTGGCCTCGGCCGGGCGCTCGGCGATGAAACGCTCGGCCTTCACCAGCGCCTGCAGCAGGTGGCCCATCTCGCCGCCACGGCCCTGCAGCTGCAGCCGGTCGGTCACGACGACGAAGTGCTGGGTGTAGACGCGCGGGTTGGGCAGCAGCACCGCGTCGCCCGCGAGCGCCGCCACGGCCCGCGCGGCATGCGGCTCCCACACCGCGAGCGCATCGACCTCGCGCTGCGCGATGGCCTCGGCCATGCGCTCGGGCTCGAGCGGCACCTTGTGCATGTCTTTCGGGTCGATGCCGTGGAAGGTGACCCAGGTGTCGAGGAAGTACTGCGACGAACTCGACGGCACGAAGCCCACCCGCCGGCCCTTCACGTCGGCCGCGCTGCGCACCCCGCTGCTGCCGCGCGCGATGAGCTTGATCTGGTGCGACGAGGTGCTGGTGGTGCCGAGGATGGCGAGGTCGTGGCGACGGAAGCTCGCGAGCGTCACGGCGAGTTCGGCGGCCGTGGCCACCTGGGCCTGCCGCTGCAGCATGAGCTCGAGGCAGTTGCGCCCGCTGCTGCATTCACGCACGCGCACGGCCAGGCCCTCGGCGGTGAAATAGCCCTTGGCCTCGGCCACGTAGACCGGCAGCGACACCGGCCCGCGCGACACCGCCAGCACCAGCTCGGCGGCCTGCGCCGCGCAGGCCGCCGCCAGGAGCAGGGTGCCCGCCAGCCAGCGCTGCGCACGCCCGCTCATGCCGGCTCCTGCGCGAAGCGGTAGGTGTTGCGGCCGGCGCGCTTGGCCCCGTAGAGGGCTTCGTCGGCGCGCGCCATCAGCTCCTCGGTGCCGAGCCGCGTCTTGCCCGGCGCGCAGTAGGCCACGCCCACGCTGGTGCTGACCCGCAGCTGCCCGCCGCCCGCCAGCATCACCGGCATCGCCATCGCCGCCATGATCTTCTGCGCCACGAACTCGGGCTCCGCCGCGGCGCGCAGGCCTTCGAGCACGATCACGAACTCGTCGCCAGCCAGGCGCGCCAGGGTGTCGGTGGCACGCACGCAGTGGCGCAGGCGCTCGGCGAACTGCTGGAGCACCTGGTCGCCGGCCACGTGGCCCTGGGTGTCGTTGATCTCCTTGAAGCGGTCGACGTCGAGCACCATCAGCGCCACGCCGGTGTGGCCGCGGTCGCCGCGCAGCAGCGCCATCGGCAGCACCTCGTTGAAGAGGAAGCGGTTGCCCAGGCCGGTGAGCGTGTCGACCCGCACCAACTGGCTCAGCTGCCGCTCCACCGCCTTGAGCGCCGAGACGTCGGTGCTCAGCATGTAGACGCCGGTCACGCGGCCGTCGGGCTGGATGTCGGGGATGTAGGTGCTCTGCAGGTAGCGCGTGATGCCCAGCAGCTCGGTCTCCAGCTCGAAGGTCACGCGCTCGCCGCCCAGGGCCCGCTCGAGGTAGGGCAGGCGCTGCTCGTAGGGCTTGCGGGGCATGAACTCCGACTTGTGGCGCCCGAGCGCGGCGGCCGGCTCGATGCCCACCCACTCGCGGAAGGTGCGGTTCATGAACTGGTAGCGCTGCTCGTGGTCGACGTAGGAGATGAGCACCGGCAGGTTGTCGGCGATCGCCCGCAGCCGCCCTTCGACCCGCGCCTGCTCGAACTGCGCCTCCTTCAGCGCCGTCACGTCGAAGGTCATCAGGTAGAAGCCGCGCTGGGCACCGCCGTCGAGCCGGTCGGGGATGAGGTGCGCCTGGAAGTGCGCGCTGCGCCCCTGGAACGGTACCTTGCCCTCGAAGCGCGCGCGCCGGCCCTGCAGCACTTCCTTCACGTAGGGCTCGTGCTGCGCATAGGTGGCGTCGCCCAGCGCCGCGCGCAGGGTGAGGCCCGGGATCTGCGAGCGTTCGAGGCCCTGCGACTTGATGCCGGTGTCGTTGGCGTACTGGCAGCGCTCGTCCATGTCGAAGTAGCCCACCATCGCCGGGATGCTGTTGAGCAGGTCGAGCAGGCGCTGCTCGCTCGCGGCCAGGCGCTGCTCGGCCTCGTGGCGCTCGGTGATGTCGACCATCATCGCGTAGCAGCCGCGCACGCGGCCGTCGGGGGCGAGGTCGGGGATGTAGTCGATGTGGTAGTGGCGCTCGCTGCCGCTGCGGCGCGAGCTGGCGGTCCACTGCACGCGGTGGCCGGCCAGCGCCTCCTCGATGCGGGCGCGCACCTTGTTCTCGTACACATCGTGCGGGAGCATCTCGCGCATGTGCTTGCCCTGCATGGTGGCCGGGTCGGTGTGCCACCAGTCGAGGTAACGCTGGTTGGCGAACTCGTAGCGCTGCTCGCGGTTCACGTAGGCGATGAGCGCCGGCATGTTGTCGGTGACGGCGCGCAGCTGCTGCTCCGAGCGCTGCAGCCGCTCGCTGCTTTCGCTCAGGCGCTCGGACATCGCATCGAACTGGCGCGCCAGGTCGCCCAACTCGTTGCGCTCGGTGCTGCCGATGCGGTGGCCCAGCTCGCCCGACGCGATGGCGCGCGTGGCCACCTCCAGCCGCGTGAGCGGCACCAGCACCCGCAGGTGCACCAGCAGCGCCACGCCGCAGATGAACACCATCAGCACGCCCGGCACGAAGAAGGCGACCACGCGGAACTGCTCGTCGGCCCGCGCCTTCACCTGCGAGGCATCGAGGAACCACTGGTAGGCGAAGTCGCTCATCGCCTGCGTGCTGGTGAGCAGCTGGTCGACGAGCATCTCCTTGCGTCGCAGGGCGAACGCATCGGCCTGCACCGGCAGCGATTCGAGCTTGAAGAAGAGCGGCGGCAGCGCGCCCACCACGAGGCCAAGCTCGGTGAACGCCACGCTGTCGATGCCGCGGGGGCGGCCGTCGTTGAGCGCCGCAAGGATGTTGGCGTGGCGCTGGTGCCACTGCTGCGCGGAGCGCGGCTCGGCGTAACGCGCGTACTCCTGCGTGAGCGTGAGCAGGCCGGCGACCTCGTGCGCGGTGACCTGCGCGCGTTGCTGGGCCTCGCCGGCCGCGTCGCTCTCGCGCGCCGCGGCAATCACGACGGCCAGCGACGCGAGGCCGGCCACCAGCGAGGCGGCGACGGCGGCGACGATCTGGATGCGGATGCGCATGGTGCGTCTGCCTGCTCAGCGCCCGACGGCCGCCGCCGTGGGCTTGGCCTTTCGCAGTGGCGCGGTGTGCACGAACGAGAGGTAGTTCGGGGCCGCCCGGCCCTGGATCTGGCCTTCGCGCAAGGCCCAGCGCGCCTGGCTCTCCAGGGTGGCGATGAGCGACTGGTCGAGCCCGAGCCGGTACGAGAAGATGGGCCAGGCGAAGTCGAGGAACTCCTGGTCGAGCTGCAGGCGCCGCCGCAGGATGGCCTGGGCGCCTTCGGGCTCCTGCTGGATGTACTGCTCGGCGCGGCGCATGGCGCGCAGCAGGCGTTCGAAGGCCGCGTCGTGCGTGCCGACGAGCCGGCGCTGCACGGCGAGGTTGAAGGTCTGGATGTAGCCGTTCGAGGCGGCCAGCGCGTGGCCCTGCGGCCCGAGGGCCTTGAGCGCCTGGAAGCCGAAAGGCTCCCAGCAGGCGATGGCGTCGACCTGGCCCTTCACCAGCGCGTCGACCAGCTGCTCGGGCCGCAGGTCGACGATGCGCACGGTGCGCGGGTCGATGCCCGAGACGATGAGGTGCAGGTCGAGGAAGTACTGCGCCGTCGAACCGAAAGGCACGCCGATGCGCTTGGCGGCGACGCTCGCACCACTGCTGCGCGGGCCGCGCATCACGATCTTGAGGTCGTCGCCGGCGCTCACGAAGGTGGCGATGATGGAGAAGTCGGCCCGCTGGAAGGCCGCCATCGCAAGCGGCAGGTCACCCACCGTCGCCACGTCGGCCCGGCCCTCGAAGAGCTGGCCCAGGCAGCGCTGCCCGCCCACGCATTCCTGCACCTGCACCTCGAGCGATTCGGCGGCGAAGTAACCCTTCTCCTCGGCCACGTAGAGCGGCAAGGACAGGGGCGTCCTGGAGACGGCCAGGCGCAGCGGCGGCTCGGCCAGCGCCGGGCCGGGCACGAGCGCGCCCAGCCACAGGGCCCACCAGAACGCCACTCGCCGAAGACACAGTGCCATGCGCATGAATCACCCTCGACGAACGGCGCCAGAGCCCCTCTAGGATGCTACGGACGGCGCGTTTTCAAGGGAGGGAAAGCGAGCTGTATCGGGCCCGATTTCCAGCCCTCGGGCCGCGGCGGGCGGGCCTATGCGTCGTCGCGGAGCAATTCGAGCGTGCGCGGGTCGCGCTCGCCGCCGTACCAGCGCTGCAGCGCCAGCGACCACACCGGCTCGCCCGGAGCCACCACCTCGAAGAGCGTGAGGCAGGAGCGGAACTTGGCGTCGTCGGGCGATCCGAAGATCTCGCTGGCACTCTTGTGGGGCACGGCGAGCACCCGCTGCACCGAGCGCTTGAGCCGCGGGCCCAGCACCGGGTGCGCCCAGTAGGCCGCGGCCTCCTGCTGCGAGGCGATGCCGTAGCGCTGCGCCATGTCACTGCGGCCCAGCGCCTTGAGTTGCGGGAAGACGAACCACATCCAGTGCGTCTTCTTCGCACCGGCGGAGAGTTCGGCGTCGACCTGCGCCATCACCGGCGCTTGGGCGTCGACAAAACGTTGCAGATCGTGCGGGTCACTCATCGGGGCTCCTCGTCACAAAGGGCCCTTCAGAATATTCGGCTTCGGCGCCCGTGGCGCAAGTAGCTCAGGCCGGTTGAGGGAAATGTGCCAGCCTGCGCAAAACCGTCACGCTTGTGACGGCATAACAGCCGGCCACGTTGCCCAGGCAGACCAGCGTGTAGTTCGGGTCTCCACTGACGAAGCGGGCATAGAGCAGCGACACGGTGGACGACGCGCACCACAGGCCCCAGGTGGGCAAGGACACGTCGGCCGCGCCATTGCGGCTGCGCCACACGGCCAGCACCTGCGGCACGTAGCCGACCACGAACAGCACCCCGAACAGCGCATACAACGCGCTCACCACACCCACCACGACAGCACTCCGACGACCTGGCGGCCAGATGGCGCCTGGAGGCCAGTGTGGCCCGGGCCAGCGGCGTGCGATGCGCCGAAAACGCCGCGGAAGCCGGCCTTACTTCGCGCGCCGCACCCAGCGCTCGGCCAGCTCGAAGACGAGCTGCGCGGCGAGCGCCAGCAGCGCCGCCGGAATGGCCCCGGCCAAAAGCGCGGTGTGGTCGTTGAGCGCGAGGCCGGTCACGATGCGCTCGCCATAGCCCCCGGCGCCGATGAAGGCGGCGATGGTGGCCGTGCCCACGCTGATGACGGTGGCGGTCTTGATGCCGGCCAGCAGCACCGGCGCGGCGAGCGGCAGGTCGATGGTGCGCCAGCGCTGCGGCGCGGTGAGGCCGAGCGCGGTGCCCGCCTCGCGCAGGCCGGCGGGCACCTGCTGCAGCCCGGTGGCCGTGTTGCGCACGATGGGCAAGAGCGCGTAGAGCGCGAGCGCCACCAGCGCCGGCACGGTGCCGATGCGCCCGAGCAGCGGGACCAGCATCGCCAGCAGCGCGAGCGAGGGCACGGTCTGCAAGAGGCCCACCAGCGCCATCACCGGCTGCTCCACCCGCGGCAGCGCGGCGGCGGCGGCGCCGAGCGGAATGCCGACGAGGCAGGCCACGAGCACGGCCACGGCGACCAGCAGCAGGTGCTGCGCGGTGAGCCGGCCCAGGTCGTCGGCGAAGAGACGCTGCACCAGACCGGACTGTCCCGCTGCGGGGGTGCTAGGCGCGAGGAAGCCACGCGCCACGTCGGCAAAGGGCCGGCCCTGCAGCTCGGCTTGGCCGTTCATCTCGATCATCTGCTCCACGCCGATGCGGCCTTCTAGCGCAGCGAGGGCCTTCCACGCGGCCGGAAAACGCTGCGGCACATCGAGCCGGTACAGCAGCACCGCGTCGTAGCGCGGGAAGAACGCGAGGTCGTCTTCGAGCACGCGCAGGCCCAGCGTCGCGATCTTGGCGTCGGTGGTGTAGATGTCGGTGGCGGCGATGCGGCCGCTGGCGAGCGCTTCGTAGGCGATGCCGTGGTCGATGCCGATGGGTTGGTGCGGCAGGCCGTAGCGCCCCGCGAGGCCGGGCCAGCCATCTTGGCGGCCGAGGAACTCGTGGGACAAGCCCAGCGCGAGCCCCGCATGCGCCTTGAGGTCGCTCAGGCGCCGGATGTTCAGCCGCTGCGCCTCGGCCTCCTTCATCGCCAGCGCATAGCCGTTGGAAAAGCCCAGCGTGCCGCTCATGCCCATCCCGTGCTGCGCGAGCCCGGCCCGCAGCGCCTCGACGCTGTCAAGTTGCGGCTGCTTGAGGATCTCGGCCGCGAGGGTGCCGAGGTACTCGGGGTAGACGTCGATCGCCCCGGCTTTCAGCGCTTCGAACACCACGGCGGTGTTGCCCAGGCCTTGGCGGTGCTGAGCGCTCGCGCCCGCACGCTGCGCCGTCTGCGCAATCACCTCGCCGAGGAGGTACGACTCGGTGAAGCGCTTGGAGCCGACCTGCAAGGTCGCGTCATCGGCCAGGGCGGGGCCCACCCCTGCGAGGCACACGAGGGCGAGCAGCAGCAAGCGGAAGACGGGCATCGCCGCATCTTGCCAACAACCACCCACCCATGGTTCACGAATGGACGCACGCGCCGGGCCGCGAACTTCGCACGTTCCCGCCCCGCTTGGCGCATGCCCCTGCGCCCTAGCCGCCACGGCGCCATAGACTTCGACGCTGCTGCGCCGCACCTCGGTCGCCGCAGCGTTTGAGCAAGGGAGCTTGACGATGGCTGTGCTGATTCCCGCCCTGAGCAGTTGCGTCTCGCGCATGACGTCGGGCGAGCGGCGCCTGGCGCAGCGCCTCGAGGACAAGCTGGAGGACGACTACCTGCTCTGGTACGACGTGCCCGTCGGGCCCAAACAATCACACCCAGACTTCGTGGTGCTGCACCCCAGGCGCGGGCTTTTGATCCTGGAGACCAAGGACTGGCGCCTGGAGACCGTGCGAACAGCCACACGGCAATACTGGGAGATCGCCCCCGACGGCCACCCAAAAGTCGTCATCAACCCCCTCGCACAGGCACGACATTGCGCTATACAAGTCGTCAACGCGCTCGAACGCGACCGGCAGCTCGTGCATACAGCCGGCCAGCACGCCGGCAAACTGGCGTTCCCGTGGGGCTACGGCGTGGTACTCACACGCATCACGCGCAAGCAGTTCGAAAGTGCCGAGCTCGGCCAGGCCATCGAGCCGCACCTCGTGATCTGCTCGGACGAAATGCCCGAGTCGGTCGAGGCGGAAGAATTCCAGCAGCGCCTATGGCACATGTTGCCGCATGCATTCGGCGCAATGATGTCCGCACCGCAGCTCGACCGTGTTCGCTGGATCATGTTTCCCGAGGTGCGGGTACCGGCACAGACCGCGCTGTTCGACGAACACGACGATTCCGCCCAGTTGCCCGACGTCATGCAGGTGATGGACCTGCAGCAAGAGCAACTAGCCCGCAGCCTGGGTGACGGGCACCGCGTGATCCACGGCGTGGCGGGCTCGGGCAAGACAATGATCCTCGGCTACCGGGCCGAGTACCTCGCAAAAGCGCAGACAAGCGCCTCCAAGCCCATCCTCGTGCTGTGTTTCAACGAGCCGTTGGCCGTCAAGCTCGACAGCGTGTTCGAGGCGAAAGGCCTCGCCGACAGGGTGCACGCACGGAACTTCCACAAGTGGTGTTGGCACCAGCTGAAGACCTATGGCCAGACTTTGCCGCAGCAAGGCCCGAGGATGTTCGACGAGATGGTCGAGCGCGTAATCGCGGCAGTCGATCGGCGGCAGATTCCTTCGGGCCAGTACCAGGCCATCCTGATCGACGAAGGGCACGACTTTCGCCCTGAATGGCTCAAGCTCATCACCCAGATGGTCGACCCCACCACAAACAGCCTGCTGCTGCTCTATGACGACGCGCAGAGCATCTACGAACGCCAGCGCAAACGCCAGTTCAGCTTCAAGAGCGTGGGCATCCAGGCGCAGGGCCGCACGACCATTCTCAAGATCAACTACCGCAACACACGGCAGATCCTCCAGACCGCCAGTCTGATCGCGAAAGATCTGCTGACGGCGGAAGACCGCGACGATGACGGCATTCCGCTTGTGCGCCCCATCAGCGCCGGGCGCGAAGGGCCGGCACCGCTGGTACTGCGCCTGCCGAGCCTGCGCGACGAGGCGAAGCGGATTGCCGAACTGCAGCATGACGAACACGACGGTGGCGGTCGTGCGTGGAGCGACATGGCGGTGCTGTGCAAGAACTTCGAGGTCATGAACGCCTGCGCCGACGCCCTCAAGGCTCGGCGCCTGCCGCACCAGGTCCGCAAGCGCTCGGGCGACTTCCAGCCGAAACAAGACGCCATCAAGGTCATGACGATGAAGGTCAGCAAGGGGCTGGAGTTCCCGTTCGTCGCGATCCCCGGGCTAGGACACATGGCCGGCCCCGACGACGACGAAGTGGAAGAAGCGCGCATCTTCTATGTGGCGGCGACGCGCGCAACCGACAAGTTGCTGATCACGGCCAGCGGCGAGGGCAAGTTCGCCAGCAAGTTGGGTCTTTGACAGGAGTCGCTTCCGCATCGCTTCGCGTCAGACCGCAAACGACCACTCCATGACTGAAGCGCGCTCCAGCCGGTGCTCACGCGAATGCTGCTGGTGCTGCCGGCGCACCCATTGCGCGGCCAGCGGCAGCGGGCCGAAGCCCGACTCGGCGTTGATGTGGCCGGCGTCGCCGAGGTTCAGGTAGTGCGCGCCCCAGCGGCGCGCCCAGCGCAGGGCTTCGGCGGCGCGCATCCACGGGTCGGTGTCGCTGGCGACGAGCGTGGTGCGCGGCGCGAGCGGCGCCGCATGCAGGCGCTGCTGCAGGCCGAAGCGCTCAGGGTCGGCGGGCGCGACCAGCAGGGCTGCGCTGATGCGCGCCTCACCCCGGCCGAGTAGCTGCGCGAGCGCGAGGCAGCCGAAGCTGTGGGCCACGGCCACCACCGGGCCGGGTGCGTCGCCCAGCGTCTCGCCGATGCGCTCGGCCCAGCGTGCGAGATCGGGGGTCGACCAGTCGTCCTGCCGCACGCGCAGCGCCTCGGGGTGCAGCGTGTGCAACCAGGTCTGCCAATGCGCCGGGCCGCTGTCGTGCAGGCCCGGAACGATCAGCAAGCGAGGCTCGGCGTGCAGCATCAGAGGGCCGCGATGGACACCTCGGTCGACTTCACGAGCGCGATGACCTCGCGCCCGACTTCGAGCCGCAGTTCCTTCACCGAGCGGGTGGTGATGACCGAGGTGACGACGAGGCCCGAGGGCGTTTCGACGTCGATCTCGGAGACGACCGGGCCTTCGATGATTTCGCGGACCTTGCCGCGGAACTGGTTGCGCACGTTGATGGCGGTGATGCTCATGGAAGTTTCCTTGGGATGAAAGTGTCAGGTGGAGAAGCGCCAGCCACCGAAGCCCGAAGGCACCGGCAGTTCGGCTTCCCGGGAGGTGTCGATCGCCGGCTGCTGCAGCACGCGCTGCAGCACCCGCTCTTCCAGCGCTGCGAAGCTCGCGTGGCCGCGCGAGCGCGGGCGAGCCAGCGGCACGGCCTCGTCGAGTGCGATGTGGTGGTCTTCGATCAGCACCACGCGGTCGGCCAGGGCCACCGCTTCCGACACGTCGTGCGTGATCAGGATGGCGGTGAAGCCGTGTTCCTTCCACAGCCGCTCGATGAGGCCGTGCATCTCGATGCGGGTGAGGGCATCGAGCGCGCCCAGCGGCTCGTCGAGCAGCAGCAGGCGCGGCCGGTGCACCAGCGCGCGGGCCAGCGCCACGCGCTGCCGCTGGCCGCCCGAGAGCACCGCTGGCCAGTCGTGGGCGCGGTCGGCCAGGCCCACCTGCGCCAGCGCTTCGAGCGCACGCGCCTTCGCGTCGGGGCCTTCGAGGCCGAGGGCGATGTTGTCGACCACGCGCTTCCAGGGCAAGAGGCGGGCGTCTTGAAACATGATGCGCACGTCGTCGCGGTGCTGCGCGAGCGGGTCGCCGTCGAGCGCGATCGTGCCGGCCTGCGCCGATTCGAGCGCGGCCACCAGGCGCAAGAGCGTGCTCTTGCCGCAGCCGCTGCGGCCGACGATGGCGATGAATTCGCCGGGGGCGACGTCGAGGTCGACACCGTCGAGCACGACACGCTCGCCGTAGACCTTGCGCACCCCGCGCACCGCGAGCGCAAGGCCCTGCGGCTTCTTGGGTGCGTGATGCTGCAGCGTGGGAGCAGACAGTTCGGTGCGTGCCATCTCAGGCCTCCTTCACTTGATAGCCCGGGTGCCAGCGCAACCACCAGCGCTCCAGCGCCTTGGCCAGCACGTCAGCCAGCTTGCCGAGCAGCGCGTAGAGCAGGATGCCCACCAGCACCACGTCGGTCTGCAGGAACTCGCGCGCGTTCATCGTGAGGTAGCCGATGCCCGCCTGCGCCGAGATCGTCTCGGCCACGATGAGCAGCACCCACATCAACCCGAGCGAGAAGCGCAGGCCCACCAGCACCGAGGGCAGCGCGCCGGGGAGGATCACCTGGCGATACAGCTGCCAGCCCGACAGGCCGTAGCTGCGCGCCATCTCGATCAGGCCCTTGTCGACCGAGCGGATGCCGTGGAAGGTGTTGAGGTAGATCGGGAAGAACACGCCCACCGCGACGAGGAAGAGCTTGGCGCTCTCGTCGATGCCGAACCAGAGGATCACGAGCGGGATGAGCGCGAGCGCCGGGATGTTGCGCACCATCTGCAGCGTGGTGTCGAGCAGGGTCTCGCCGATGCGGAAGGTGCCGGTGAAGAGGCCCAGCAAGAGGCCGAGGCCGCCGCCGATCGCCAGGCCGGCAAGCGCGCGGCCGGTGCTCACCGCCACGTGCTGGATCAGCTCGCCCGAGGCGAGCAGGTTCCAGAACGCGGTGATCACCGACCAGGGCTCGGGCAGCACGCGGGTGGAGAGCCAGCCGCCGCGCGACGACAGCTCCCACGCCGCGAGGATGAGCACCGGCACCAGCCAGGGCAGCGCACGGTGCGCCAACGATGTGTGGGATCGTGTGCTCATGGTCGTCAGCTTTGCGAGACCTTGGGCACATACGTGTTGGCGACGATCTCGCCAAACGGCCCGGTGAGCGCGCGGCCCGGCAGCTTGTGTTGCAGCTCGAGCGGCAGCAGCGGGAACACCAGCTCGGCAAAGCGATGCGCTTCTTCGAGATGCGGGTAGCCGCTGAGCACGAAGTAGTCGAGCCCGAGCGCCGCGTACTCCTTGAGGCGCTCGGCCACCTGCTCGGGGTTGCCCACGAGCGCCGTGCCGGCACCGCCGCGCACGAGGCCCACGCCGGCCCACAGGTTGGGCGAGATCTCCAGGCCTTCACGGATGTTGGCCTTGTTGAACTTGCCCTTGTGCAGCTCGGCCATGCGGCGCTGGCCCACCGAGTCCATCTGCGCGAACTTGGCCTGCGCGGCCTCGACCACCTTCTCGTCGAGCTGCGACACCAGCTCGGCCGCGGCGCGCCAGGCCTCGTCTTCCGTCTCGCGCACGATCACGTGCAGGCGGATGCCGAAGCTCAGTTGGCGGCCGTGCTTCGCCGCACGCGCGCTCACGTCGGCCACCTTGGCGGCCACGGCGGCGGGCGGCTCGCCCCAGGTGAGGTAGGTGTCGACCTGCTCGGCGGCGAGGTCATGCGCCGCCTCCGACGAGCCGCCGAAGAAAACCTGCGGGTACGGCTGGCTGATCGGCGGGTAGAGCAGCTTCGCGCCCCGCACCTTGAGGTGCCGGCCTTCGTAGTCGAACGCCTCGCCGTCGTGGCTGCGCGCGAGGATCTCGCGCCAGATCTTCAGGAACTCGGCACTCTCTTCGTAGCGTGCTTCGTGGCTGAGGAACTGGCCGTCGCCGGCCAGCTCGTGCGCATCACCGCCCGTCACGAGGTTGACGATGAGGCGGCCACCCGAGAGGCGGTCGAGCGTGGCGGCCATGCGGGCCGACTGCGAGGGCGCCACGAGACCGGGGCGCAGCGCCACGAGGAATTTGAGGCGCCGGGTCGCGTCGATCAGGCTCGCGGCGGTGATCCACGAGTCTTCGCAGGAGCGGCCGGTGGGCAGCAGCACGCCTTCGTAGCCCAGCGTGTCGGCGGCCACGGCCACCTGCTTGAAGTAGTCGAAGGTGGCGGCGCGGGCGCCCTTGCTCGTGCCGAGGTAGCGGCTGTCGCCGTGGGTGGGGATGAACCAGAGGATCTTCATGGGGTGCTTGTGGAAATGTGGATGGGTCGGAACCGTGCGAATGTGGGCGGGGCACGCCGTTCGCCCTGAGCTTGTCGAAGGGCAGCGCGGGGCAGGAGGCTTCGACAGGCTCAGCCCGAACGGAGCTGAGCGGGCTGCCAGACGATGTCGGCCACGCGGATGGCCTTGGGGATGAGCCCGAGCTCGTGGAAGGCGTCGGCCACCTTCTGCTGCTCGGCGACGAGCGCCACGCTCAGCGGGCCCACCGGCGAGCTCGGGCGGCGGTCGAGGAAGCGCAGCACGGTGGCGAGGCCGAGGCCGGAGAACTCGGCGTACTGCTTCGCGGTCTCGGCGCGGTGGCGTGCCACGTGCGCGTCGGCCTCGGTGAGTGCGGCGAAGAGCTGGCGCAGCACCGGCTCCTGCTGCACCAGTCCGCGCGAGGCGAGGTAGAAGGAGTTGTTGCTGGTGAGCCCGCGGCTGGTGACGAGCGGGCGCGCACGACCGTCGATCTCGGCGGCAGCGTAGTACGGGTCCCAGATCGACCAGGCGTCGACGGCTCCGCGCTCGAAGGCCGCGCGAGCATCGGCGGGTGCGAGGTACACCGGCTGGATGTCGGCCCAATTCAGGCCGGCCTTGCGCACCGCCTGCACCAGCAGGAAATGCGCGCTCGAGCCCTTCTGCACCGCGATGCGCTTGCCCTTCAACTCGGCGAGGGTCTTGAGCGGCGAGCCCTCACGCACCAGCAGCGCCGAGGTGTCGGGCTTGGGCGGTTCGGCGGCCACGTAGACGATGTCCTTGCCCGCGGCCTGCGCGAAGACGGGCGGCGAGTCGCCCACCGCGCCGAAGTCCACGCTGCCCACGGCCAGCGCTTCGAGCAGCTGCGGGCCGGCGGGGAACTCGACCCACTGCACCGGCGTGCCGGGCAGGCGCTGCTCCACGAGCTTGAGCGAGCGGGCGATCGTGAGGTTGATCGAGCCTTTCTGGAACCCGATGCGCAGCGGCGCAGCGTTGGCCCTTGCCGGCCACCAGGTGGCCGCCGTGACCGACAGGACCCCGAGCGCCGCGCGGCGGCTGATGTTCGTCATCGCAGCCTCCCGCTCAGTTCTGCGCCACCGACACGCCGCGCGGCAACGCATCGCGGATGCGGATGGCCTTGGGGATGAGCTTCAGCTCGAAGAAGGTGTCGGCGATCTTCTGCTGCTCGGCCGCCACCTGCGCGCTGATGGGCACGATGCCGTAGGCGAAACGGCCGGCCGCCACTTCGGTGATGGCCGGGTCGAGGCCGATCTGCGGCGCGAGCAGCTCGGCCACCGCCTTCGCGTTGGTGGCGGCCCAGCGGTCGAGCTTCGCGAGCTCGTCGATCACGGCCTGGATCACCTGCGGGTGCTTGTCGGCGTAGCCACGCGCAGCGAGATAGAACTGGTGGTTGGCGACGATGCCGCGGCCGTCGGCGATCGAGCGCGCGCCGAGCTGCTTCTCGGCGGCGGCGAGGAACGGGTCCCAGATCACCCACGCGTCGACCGCACCGCGCTCGAAAGCGGCACGCGCATCGGCCGGTGGCAGGAAGACGACCTGCACGTCGCTGTACTTGAGGCCGGCTTTCTCGAGCGCCTTCACCAGCAGGAAGTGCACGTTGGAGCCTTTGTTGAGCGCGACCTTCTTGCCCTTCAGGTCGGCCACGTTCTTTACCGCCGAGGTCTTGGGCACGACGATGGCTTCACCGGCCGGTGCGGGCGGCTGGTTGGCCACGTAGACGAGGTCGGCGCCGGCGGCCTGCGCAAAGATGGGTGGCGCTTCGCCCACGGTGCCGAAGTCGAGCGAGCCGACGTTCAGGCCTTCGAGCAGCACCGGGCCCGAGGGGAACTCGGTCCACTTCACCGTGATGCCTTGCGCCGCGAGGCGGCGGTCGAGGTCGCCGCGCGCTTTCAGGATCGTGAGCGTGCCGTACTTCTGGTAGCCGATGCGCAGCTCTTTCGGTGCGGTCTGCGCCTGGGCGGCGAAGGAGAGAGAGGCCAGCGCGGCGGTGGCGAGTTGCAGCCAGCGGCGGCGCGAAGGGCGAAGGTTCGAGAGGGTCATGGGAGCTGTGTGCTTTCGTCAGGAAAAGGGGCGCCCGACCCGACGGGGCGTCGGGCACCGAATCGCCCACGCGGGGCGAGGAGACAAGGGGTGAAACGAGGGCCGAGCCGCTCAGCCGATCAACATCGCGCCGGCTCGGCGACGCGCATTCGCTCGTGCGTTGCGAGCAAGGGCTGCAGCGCGCGGTCGAGCCGCTCGAGCAGGGCGTCGTCGGGGGCGTAGCCGCCGGCCGGCAGCGACGGCAGCTGCGCATCGGTGGCGTACACGCCGTCGAGGATGTTGCGCGCGCCGAGTGCCGAGAGCACCGGCTTCAGCGCATAGTCGACCGCGAGCAGGTGCGCGATGCTGCCGCCGGTGGCGAGCGGCAGCACCGTCTTGCCGCGCAGCGCGTCCTGCGGCAGCAGGTCGAGCCAGAGTTTGAGCAGGCCGCTGTAGGCCGCCTTGTAGATGGGCGTGGAGACGATCAGCACGTCGGCCTCGGCCACGCGCTGAACGCTCGCCGCGACCGCGGGGTGCCGCGCATCGGCGGCCACCAGCGCGTGCGCCGGCAACTCGCGCACGTGCACACGGTGGCGCTCGAAGGCCGCGGTTTCGAGCCGGGCCTGGGCCAGTTCGAGCAACCAGCCCGAGCGCGAGCGTTGCGAGGGGCTGCCGGAGATGCTGACGATGTTCATGGCTGCACGATAGCCAGCAGCCTGCGGTGCGCCAACGAACGAAATCGCGCATCGATATCGATTTCGCAAACGCGCATGGCCCGCGTGGAGAATCGGGCGATGCAAGACCCCGACCCCGCCACGCTCAAGCACACGCCGCTCGAAGACCTGCAGGCGATCCTGATCGGCACGCTGCTCGTGTCGCTCGCGGTCACGCTCTTCCAGCATGCGGGGCTGCTGTCGGGCGGCACTGCGGGCATCGCCTTCCTCGCGCACTACCTCGGCGGCTGGTCGTTCGGCCTCGCGTACTTCGTCATCAACCTGCCCTTCTACTGGCTGGCCTGGCGCCACATGGGCCGCCGCTTCACGCTGCGCACGCTGGCCGCGGTGGTGCTGGTGGCGGTGATGAGCGACTGGCTGCCGCGCCACCTGGTGCTCGCCTCGCTCGACGCGTGGCTCGCCGCCCTGCTCGGCGGCGTGCTGATGGGCAATGGCTTCCTGGTGCTCTTTCGCCACCACGCGAGCCTGGGCGGCCTGGGCATCCTCGCGTTGCTGGCGCAGAAGAAGAAAGGCTGGCGCGCCGGCCACGTGCAGATGGCGATGGACGCGGCCATCGTGTGCGCCGCCCTCGCCACCGTGCCACTCGACCGTGTGGCCCTCTCGGTGGCCGCGGCCGTGGTGCTCAACCTCGTGATCGCCACCAACCACCGACCCGGGCGCTACGTGGCGCAGTGACACCGCCGCCCCGCGTGCCGCGGCGGCGTCGACATCACCGGAGCCTGGCCCTACGATCCCCCGCATGGCCGCGAACTCTTCCTCCGTGCGCAGCGAACTGCGCTTCGCCACCCTGGCGTCGGGCGCGCGCATCGCCTGGGCCGCAAGCGGCCGCGGCACGGCGGGCACACCGCCGCTCGTGCGCGCCGCGCACTGGATGACGCATGTGGAGCACGATGCGCAGTCGCCCCTCTGGCAACCCTGGCTCACGCGCCTGGGCCGCTCGTTGCGGGTGGTGCGCTACGACGAGCGCGGCTGCGGCTCGTCGTCGAGCGACGACACGCCGCCCGGGCTGGACGCCGCCGTCGAGGAGCTGGCCGCGGTGATCGACGCCAGCGGCAGCGCACGTGTGGCGCTGCTCGGCATGTCGGGCTCGTGCGCCGCCGCTGTCGCCTATGCGGCGCGCCACCCCGGGCGGGTGAGCCACCTCGTGCTGCACGGCGGCTACACACACGGGCTGCTGCAGCGCGAGCCGAGTGCCGAAGCCCTGGCTTACCACCGCGCGCAACTGCAACTGATGGCCCTGGGCTGGGGCCGCCGCAACCCGGCGGTGCAGCAGTTCTTCACCACCACCCTGCTGCCCGAGGCCACGCCCGAGCAGGCCGCGGCGCTCAACGAGCAGCAGCGGCTGTCGTGCGACGGCGCGCGGGCCGCGGCCATCCTCGATGCCCGCGCCTCGCTCGACGTGCGGCCCTTCCTGCCGCAGGTGCGCTGCCCCACGCTCGTGCTGCACAGCGAAGGCGACGTCATGGTGCCGCTAGAGCGTGGCCGCGAGCTCGCGGCCGGCATCGCCGGTGCACGCTTCGAGGCGCTGCGCAGCCGCAACCACATCCCGCTGGCGGGCGAAGCGGCCTTCGAGCGCTTCTGCGACGCCATCACCGAGTTCGTCAACGAGTCGGCGGCGCCCAGTGCCGGCTTCACCCGCCGCGAGCGCGAGCTGCTCGACGCGGTGGCACGCGGCCTCGACAACCTGCAGATCGCCGCCCACCTGGGCCTGGCCGACAAGACCGTGCGCAACGCCCTCTCGCCGCTCTACGCCAAGCTCGGCGTGGAAGGCCGCCCACAGGCCATCGTGCGGGCCCGCGAGCTGGGCTTCGGGCAGGGCTGAGCGGGACAGGCGTCCCGCCCGGCGCACGCCTGCACACCCGCCCGGCCGGCCGCCGGGCCCGTTGCCCCGTGGTGCACGTGAGCCGGTGGCGCTGCAATCGGGTTCCCGTCATCGCGACACCCACCAGGAGCCCACCATGTCACCTGCCGCCCGTTCCCTGCAGGCCTTCGGTCTTTATCTCTGCGTGCTGGGCCCGGGGCTGCTCGTGGCGCCCGGGCCTCTGCTGGCCCCCTTCGGCATCGCCGCGCCGCAGGAGGTGTGGGTGCGCGTGGTCGGGCTGCTGGCCCTGGTGCTCGGCGCGTACTACCTCGTGATCGCGCGTCACGAGGTCGTGCCGCTGATGCGCGCCAGCGTGGTGGCGCGCTTCGGTGTGCTGGGGGTCTTCAGCGGCCTCGTGCTGCTGGCCGGTGCACCGGCCGCGCTGGTGCTCTTCGGCCTGGTCGACGCGGCCGCCGCCTCCTGGACGGCCGTGTCGCTGCGGCGCGGCCCCGCTCTCGCCCGCGCCTGACGCGGCGCAGCAGCGTCGCGAAAGTTACTTGTCGGCCGACAAGTCAAATCGCCAACCGTGATACAACCCTCCGTTCGATTCGCGCGCAAGACGCGGGGCACGGTGCCCTGGGCGCAGCGGAGGGAGTGGTGTCGTGGTGGATCGTTTGAAGAACAAGGTGGCCGTCATCACCGGCGGATGCTCGGGCATTGGCCTCGGCACGGTGGAGAAGTTCGTCGCCGAAGGCGCGCAGGTGGTGGTGGGCGACATCAACGACGCCGACGGCGCCGCGCTGGAAGCACGTTTTGCCGGCAAGGTCGCCTACCAGCATTGCGACGTGACCGATGCGCCGCAGATCGAGGCGCTGATGGCCGCGGCGGCGGCGCGCTTCGGCGGGCTCGACATCGTCTTCAACAACGCCGGGGCCGGCGGCACGCCCGCATCCATTGCCGAGATGACGCCCGAAGGCTGGGACCGCACCCAGAGCCTCTTGCTGCGCTCGGTGGCGCTCGGCATCGCCTACGCCGTGCCGCACCTGAAGAAGCGCGGCGGCGGGGCCATCGTCAACACCGCCTCCATCGCGGGCGTGCAGTCGGGCGCCGCACCCATCGCCTACTCGGTGGCCAAGGCCGGCGTGATCCACCTGACCCGCATCGCCGGAGCCGAGCTCGCGCGCAGCGGCATCCGCGTCAACGCGGTGTGCCCGGGGCTCATCCTCACCAACATCTTCACCGCCAACCCGGAGCGTGTGCCGCCCGCAGCGGCGCCAATGGTGAAGGCCGCGATGGCCAAGGGCGCGCCCAACGCCCAGCCGATCCACAAGGCCGGCGTGCCGGAAGACATTGCCAACGCGGTGCTCTTCTTTGCCAGCGACGACTCGGCCTTCGTGACGGGCGAGCACCTGCTCGTGGACGGCGGCGCGTTCATCGGCCCTCGCCATGTGTGGGACCCCGCAGCACAAGCTGAACGCGAAGCGCGCATGCGGGGATGACAGCCCCTCGGTCGACGGGTACGTCGACCGATCCCCCGAGGGAATGCGGGCCGGCTTGGGGCAGCCCGGCGCTCGGCCCGCTCGCGCCCGCCCGCCTGGGTTGAACGGCACACGGATTGCCGCAGGGAGGAGGATGCGCCACAGCTCCTTCCACGACAGCCCGCTCCACGTCCTGCTCAACGCGGCCTCGGGCCGCGATGACGCCCAGGCCACCTATGCACTGATCGGCCAGAAGCTGGCCGAATCGGGTCGGCGCTACCGCATCGAGATGGTGGAGCGTGGCGAGGACATTCCGCGCACCGCGCAGCGCCTGGCCGCGCAGGCCACCGCGCAAGGCGGCGTGGTGGTCGCCGCCGGGGGCGACGGCACCATCAACGCCGTGGCCCAGGCCGCACACGACGCCGGCTGCCCGATGGGCGTGCTGCCGCAGGGCACCTTCAACTACTTCAGCCGCACGCACGGCATCCCGCAAGACACCGCCGCCGCCATCGAGGCGATGCTCGGGGCGCAGGCGCATCCGGTGCAGGTGGGGCTCATCAACAACCGGGTGTTTCTCGTCAACGCGAGCCTCGGCCTCTACCCCGACCTGCTGGAAGACCGCGAGGCCTACAAGCAGCGCTTCGGCCGCAGCCGCGTGGTGGCGCTCTTCGCCGCCGGCGCCACACTGCTGCGCGAGCACCGCCAGCTGCGCCTGCGCATCGAGCGCGGCGGCGCGGTGCGCGACGTGCGCAGCGCCACGCTCTTCGTCGGCAACAACCGGCTGCAGCTGGAGCAGGTGGGCCTGCCCGAAGCGCGCGCCATCGACCAGGGCCGCGTGGCCGCGGTGATGTTGAAGCCCACCAGCACCTGGGGCCTGGTGCGCCTGATGTGGCGCAGCGCGAGGGGCGAGCTGGCCGAGGTGCAGGAGGTGGAGCACTTCCAGTTCCAGCACATGACGGTGCAGCCCTGGCTGCCCTACGGCTCGCGGCGCGTGAAGGTGGCGACCGACGGTGAGGTGAGCCTGATGCGTGCGCCCCTCGAATTCCGCGTGTCGCCACGGCCGCTGTACCTGCTCAAGCCGGCCGTGCGCCCGGGTGCGGTCGACACCGTCGAACATGCTGCTGCACATCTCTGACCCGCACTTCGGCACCGAGCAGCCGGAGGTGGTAGACGCGCTGCTGCGCCTCACCGACACGCACCGCCCGGAGCTGGTGCTGCTCTCGGGCGACATCACGCAGCGCGCGCGGCGCTCGCAGTTCCGCGCGGCGCGCGAGTTCGTCGACCGGCTCAACACACCACGCACGCTTGTGATCCCCGGCAACCACGACATCCCGCTCTTCAACCTGGCGGCCCGGCTCTTCTGGCCCTATGCCAACTACCTGCGCGAGTTCCCGGCGGTGGCTGGCCTGCACGACTCGAGCCGCCTGCGGGTGATCGCGCTCAACACCACACGCCCCAGCCGGCACAAGAACGGCGTGCTCTCGCCCGAGCAGATCGACCACGTGGTGGAGTGCCTGCGGCAGGCGAAGCCGGGGCAGCTGCGCATCGTGGCGATGCACCAGCCGATCGCGGTGGAGCGGGCGCAAGACGCGCACGACCGCCTGCGCGGCCCGCTGCGCGAGGCGCTGCAGCGCTGGGCCGAGGCCGGCGCCGACCTGGTGCTGGGCGGCCACATCCACCTGCCCTACGTGCTGCCGCTCTTCAGCCCGACCGAGCGGCTCAAGCGCCGCATGTGGGCGGTGCAGGCGGGCACGGCGGTGTCGCGCCGGGTGCGCGAGGGCATTCCGAATTCGGTGAACATCATCCGCTGGGGCGGCGTGCTGCCGCTCGGGCTGTGCCTGGTCGAACGCTGGGACTACCTGGCCGAGGCGAAGGCGTTTGCCCGCGCGCGCGTGTCGGCGCTCGACACTGGCTGGCTGCCGCCCGACCCGCCGCCCATCACCGTGCCGGCGGTCGACCCGGCACATCTCGGGCCGGTCGAGGCTAGACCTTGAGGCCGCGCAGAAAGCGCTGCAGCGACGCGTCGAGCTTCGGCGCCGCCACACCCGCGCCGCCCGCGGCCTGCTGCACGCGGCCATGCACCGAGAAGTGGGCCACGAGCTGCAGCAGGCTGTCGGCCGCGTAGGGCTTCTCGACGAAGGCGTCGTAGTCGGTGAAGGACTCGCGCACCACCTTCTCGTGGGTGCCGCTCATCACGACGATGGGGATGTCTTCCAGCAGCGGGTTGGCGCGCACGGCCTGGCCGAGCTCGCCGCCGGTCACGTGGGGCATCATGAAATCGGTGAGGATGACCGCGGGCTTCTCGCCCGCGAGCAACTCGAGCGCCGCCTTGCCGTTGGCCGCGCAGGCCACACGAAAGCCTTCGGCCTCGAGCAGCAGGCTCAGGATCTCCGCGCTTCCGTACTCGTCTTCGGCCAGCAGGACCAATTTCATGTTGCGCAACCTCGTGGACCTCACACGACCGTCAAGCCCGACACATCGAGCCTCAGGTCGAAGCTGCTGCGCTCGGCATGCGCCGCACGCAGCTTGCCGACGGTGAGCCGCCGGCGGTCCGGCGTGTCGTCGTGGCGGGTGAGGTGGAAAACATTGTCGAACCAGGCCGCGAGACCGTCGCCGTTGGGGTCTCTGCTGCCGGTCGCGGCGGCCATCGCGGCCGGGTCGAGCGTGAACACCGAGGTCACGCCACGCACCTTCAGCTCGCGCAGCAGGCGGCCGACGAAGCGGTAGCCACGCTCCGGGAAGGCCACCGTGTCGCCCAGCACGGCCAGCCCGTCGACCACCACGCGCTGCACGCCGCGCTCGTCGACGAGCCGCAGCAGCTTGTGGCCGATCTCGTCGAGCGCTTCGTCTTCGGAGCCCTGCACATGGATGCCGAGCGTGCCGCGCTTGACGGCCTCGGCCACCGGCAGGCCGCAGGGGGCGCCCGCCCGCACGAGCTCGGGCACGGTCTCGGTGCCGGCGAGCATCAGCGCGGGCTCGCCAGGCGCGGCGAGCAGGAACGACAGGCCGAGCACCGTCTTGCCCGAGCCGCTGCGCCCCACGAGCAGCGTGCTGCTGCCGCGCGCCAGCCCGCCGCCAAGCAGGGCGGCATCGACATCGGGCACGCCCAGGCACACGGTGGCCACACCACGCGTGTCGTCACGCTCGGTCGACGGCATGCCCTCCAGCCGCGGGAAGAAGCGCAGGCCGTGGTCGGTGATGCAGAAGGTGTGCTTGCCACGCTCGACCGCGCTGCCGCGGAACTTGCGCACCTGGATGCGCCGCTCGCTGCGCCACTGGAAGGTGTAGTCCTCGAACGAGATGATGCCGTCGACCATCGTCTGCTCGGCGTCGATCGAGCGGCCGTGGCCACTGGTGAGCAGCAGGCAGGTGCAGCCCATCGCCGAGGCGAGGCTCTGCAGCTCGTGCACGAACTGGCGCACGCCTTCGTCGGGCCGCTCGGGCGAGGTCTCGACGACGAGCCCATCGACGATCAGCAGCTCCGCCTGGTGGCGCGCCAGCTCGCCGCGCAGCAGCTGCACCACCGCCTTCAGGCCATGCTCTTCGAGTTCGCGGTAGCCGCTGAGGTAGAGCACCGAGGCGTTGACGAGCTCGGGCTTGCAGAAGCTCTGGCCCCGCATGTGCTGCAGCATGCGCGAGTGCGATTCGGCCAGCATGGTGACGTAGAGCGCCTTGCCGCCGCGCCCGGCATGGGCGAAGGCGATCTGGTTGGCGAGCGTCGTCTTGCCGGCCCCCGGCGGCCCTTCGAGGATGTAGACCCCACCTTCGAACAGGCCGCCGTGCAGGATCTCGTCGAAACCCGGCACCGCCGTGGGAAACCGCTTCATCGCTGGCATGGGGGCACCCTCTGTGCGCTTCTGTAGGAATGCGCGGATGGTAGCGGCGGGGGGCGCCGCGCCGTGTCAGACAAACACGCGTCTCACCCCCCGTGGCCCACCTCGAAGCGGCCCACCGTCACCATGTCGGCCGGGCCCGACAGGCGCAGCGTCACCCGCTCGTCTTTCTGGTCGGCGCGGCCGAAGCCGGTGCTGAGCACGAGCATCAGCGTGGTCGCGGGCGACACCACCTGCTGGCGGTGGCCGTAGAAGCGCGCCTGCACCAGGTACGGGCCGGGCTTGGCGACCTTGAGCGCAAACTCTTCCGGCCCGTAGCCACCGGTCACGTCGCGCGAGACCCGCGCCCCCTGGTAGCTGAGGCGTTTGCCGTAGTAGGTCTGTTCGCCATCGGGGTCGGTGACCCAGAGGTCGATGTCGGTGTTGTCGGCGTCCCAGCCGAGCACGATGCGCAGGTCGAGCGGCAGGTTGCGCAGCAGGCGTTTGTCGAAGGCCTGCGTCTTCACCGGCCGCCCCAGGCGCTCGGCGCGGGCGATCACCATGTTCATCTCGTTGAGCGCCGTGAGATCGATGTCGGGGAAGCGGCCATCCCACGGGCGCGAGACCACCTGCCAGAGCTGGTCGACCGCCTCCTGCCACTGCCCGGCTTCGGCCTGCGCGAGGCCCAGGTCGCGGAAGGACTGCGGCTCGTGCGGGCTCAGGCGCTGCACCTCGCGCAGCACCGGCACCGCGAGCGCCGGGGCCTGCGCCTGCAAGAGGCGGTAGCCGAGCACGCGCAGGATGTGGCGGTTCTCCAGGTCCATCTCGGCCAGGTTCGAGAGCACGCGCATGGCCAACGCCGGCAGCTTCTTGGCGAAGAGCACATCGGCTGCGTCGAGGAAGAAGGCGGTGCTGTTGGCGTGCTGCGCCCGTTCATCGAGGTAGACGCGGTAGACCGCCTCCGGCGTGGCCGCGCGCAGGCGGCGCGCATAGGGCACATCGGGCTGCCAGGGCTGCAGGCGGATCACCGCGGCGGGTGCGCCCTGCCCTGGCGCACCGGCCTTGGCCTTGCGCGCCGCGCCCTCGGCGGGGGCGGCCTCGCGGCTCTCGGCCAGGCTCGGCGCGGGAGCGGCGGGCGCCATGCGGGGGCGTTCATCGCGGCGCGCGAGGTCCATCTCCTGCACGGCCCCGGCGCGTTGGCGCTGTTCCTGCTCGCGCTTCTGCAGCGCACGCACGCCGGCGCCGTCTTTCGGGAAGTCACGCTCCCACCACGCCACCTGCTCGGCGAAACGGGCCGCCACCTGGTCGAGGTGCTGCGACTGCGCCAGCCGCTGGCGCTGCTGCACCTGCGCCATCGCACGCTCGTAAGCCTCGCGCAGCGACGGCGGCGGCTCGATCTCGAAGCGCACGTAGTCGTCGAGCGCTTCCAGCACGATGAGCGAGGTCTCGCGCGAGACGAGGCCATAGGCGCGGCCGAGGCGACGCACCTCGGCGCGGGTGTCGGCCACCGCGCCTTCGAGTTCGGCGATGCGCAGCGCGGCCCAGCGCTGGGCGACCTGCGTCGACGTGCCGTCGCCGGCCGACACGCTCATGCGGCGGCGCTCGACGCGGCCGTCGGCGCGCTCGAACTCGAGCGTCAGCTCGGCGTCGCGCTGCGTGAGCTGGCCGGCGAGGCGGACGTAGCCGTCGTGCGCAAACGGGTCGTCGACCACCACCTCGCGCGCCTGCAGGCTCGTGGCGCGCAGGAGCCGCGGCTTGCGCGTCTGCAGGGCCTGCAGCGCATCGGCGCGGCGCGTGAGGTCGAGGTATTCGCCGCCGCTCGGCTCGGCGAGCTGGCGCAGCCGTGCGGCGTGGTGGCCGGGCTCGGTGCGGAAGCACAGCGCATAGAGCGGCACCGCGCTGGCCGGCAGCGCCGTCTTCGGGCCCCAGTTGGAGAGGCCGTCGGAGAACAGCAGGGCGAGATCGCAGCCCTCGGTCTTGATCAGCGCGGGCAGGTTGCTCGCGCCGTCATACGGCAGCGCCTCCAGCACCTGCCGCAGCGCAGGCCAGTGGCCGCCGCGCACGCTGAAACGCTGCGCGGGCTCGACCACGTCGCGCCCGACGTGCAGCACCACCTCCACCTGGCCGAGCGCGCGGAAGTAGTCGTCGAGCAGGGCCAGCTCGGCCGCACGGCCGCGGCGCGCGGCCGAGCCCGACGCGTCCCACAGCAGCGCGATGCGGCGTGGCTTGGCGCGCGGAGCCGGCGCCAGCGCGGCGTCGTCCACCGGCAGCTCGGCGTAGAAGTGCTCGCGGCCGGCGTGGCGCTGCGTCATCACCACCGGCGCTTGGCGGCGCGGCAGGGTGACGATGAACGACGGCGCACGCTGCGGCTGCTCGGCCGAGAGCGACAGCTCGGCCCAGCCCTGCTTCATCGGCCGCCGCTCGATGGCCGGCTCGGGCAGGCCCTGCATCGACACGGCGAGCTGGTCCACGGCCACGCCCGCCACCCGCACCCGCAGGTCGAGCCGCGAGAGGCGGTCGCCGAAATGCAGCGGCAGGTCGAGCCGGCCCACGCTGTCGAGCGTCTGCGCGATGTGCAGCACCACGCGGCGCGTGCCCTGCGTGGGCAGCGGGTAGACGCGCAGCTTGTGGTGCGTGCCGTCGGTGGCCTCCAGCAGCGCGGGGTCGACCCGCGCGCGGATCACGTCTTCGAACACCTGCTGGCCCCGGGCCTTGTCGACCACCACCGCGGGGCGCAGCTCGCCGCCGATGTCGAGCTCGAAGCCACTCACCCACTGGCCGTCGCCGAGCGGGAACTGCAGCTCGCCTTCGAGCACGCGCCCGTTCGGGTTGAAGAAGACCAGCTCCACGCGCATCTGCGCCGCATGGCCCACCACCTCGGCGTGCACGCTGGCGCTCATCACCCGCACCGGCTCGGCGGCGTTGTCTTGCAGCCGCATGCGCAGCACCGAGGGCTCGAAGGGGCGCACGGGCGGCGCGAGGGCCAGTGCGCCGGGCGCGGCGCAGGCGCCCACGAGGGCAGAGAGGCAGGACCGGCGGGTGAGCGGCGTAGAGGTCAGTGCGGCAGTGGCCATGTCAGTGGAAGAAAAGGTGGGACACCTTTCCTTCCACGGCCGGGCCGCCCGAACGGGGTGACGCGGGGTGAAATATTTTTGTGTCGGGTCAGCCGCGGCGCGGGCGCGGCTGCGAGACCTTGAGCAGCAGCTCCAGCAGCAGCAGCCGCTCGGCCGGCGAGAGCACGGAGAGGGCTTCGTTTTCCATCGTCGCGGCGATCTTCTCGGCGCGCTGCACCAGCTGCTGGCCGGCCTTGGTGAGCACCACGATCTGCGAGCGGCGGTCTTCGGTGCTGCGCACCCGCTCGACCCAGCCGCGCTCCACCATGCGGTCGAGCGTGACGGCCAGGTTGGGCGGCGAGACGTCGAGCGCCTGGCCGAGCTGCTTCTGGTTCACGTTCTCGTTCGACGCCACCAGCACGAGGATGGAGAACTCCACCGCCTTCAGCTGCAAGGGCCCCAGGTGCTTGGCGAACACCTTCTTGAGCGCCACCGACGCGCGCGTGGCCGCGTAGCCCATCAGGTGCGTGAGGCGCGCCTGGTCGAGCGGGCCTGAGCGGGCGCGCGGTTCCAGGGTCTCGTCGGCGGCAAGCTCGGGGGCGTTCATGCGGAGGGGGCAGAGAGCTGAGGCAGCAGATTTTGCCCTGCGCGGATGCGCGCGAGGCAGAGCCCGGCTTCGGGCAGCAGGTAGTCGAGGTAGTAGTGCGCCGTCTCGCGCTTGGCGGCGTGGAAGGGCGTGGCGTGGGGAGCGGCCACCGCCTCGGCGCGCACCCAGCCCTGCGCCAGCAGCATGAGGCCGGCCAGGCGCAGGTAGTCGTCGGCCACGCGGTAGGGCAGCTCGGCGTCGACTTTCGCCTGCTGCAAGAGTTGCTGCGTGGCCTGCTGCCAGTCGGCGAACCAGGGTTGCACGCGCGTGGCCAGCTCGGTGGCTGGCAGCTCGCGCTGCAGGCGTGCGATGAGGCCGGCGAGCTTCACGCCGCCATCGGTGATCACCTTGCGCACCAGCAGGTCGATCGCCTGGATCTCGTTGGTGCCTTCGTAGATGCGCGAGATGCGGCTGTCGCGCACGCACTGCTCGATGCCGTAGTCGTGGATGTAGCCGTGGCCGCCGTAGACCTGCTGCGCGGCCTGCGCGGCGGCGAAGCCGTTGTCGGTGAGGAAGGCCTTGCAGATCGGCGTGAGCAGCGAGACCTCGTCGTGCGCCACGTGGCGCACGGCCTCGTCGGGGTGGCGCTCGGCGATGTCGAGCAGGTGGGCGGTTTCGTAGGCGAGCAGGCGGCCGCCTTCGAGCAGCGCGCGCTGGCGCAGCAGGTTGTGGCGCACGGCCGGGTGCAGCGCGATCGGGTCGGCTTCGGCGCTCTTTCGCGTGGCATCGCGCACCGGCGCGCGCATCTGCACCCGCTCCAGCGCATAGGCCAGCGCGTTCTGGTACGCACTCTCGGCGTGGCCCACGCCCTGCAGCCCGACGTGCAGGCGCGCCGCGTTCATCATCACGAACATCGCCGCGAGGCCGCGGTGCGCCTCGCCCACCAGCCAGCCGGTCGCGCCCTCGAAGCTCATCACGCAGGTGGCGCTGCCCTTGATGCCCATCTTCTTTTCGAGCCCGTCGCAGCGCAGGGTGTTGCGCGTGCCGTCGGGCATCACCTTGGGCACGAGGAAGAGCGACAGGCCCTTCGTTCCGGCCGGCGCCCCCGCGATGCGGGCCAGCACCATGTGCACGATGTTGTCGGTGAGGTCGTGCTCGCCGCCCGAGATGAAGATCTTGGTGCCGCTCACGCGGTAGCTGCCATCGGGCTGCGGCTCGGCGCGGGTCTTGAGCAGGCCGAGGTCGGAGCCGGCGTGCGCTTCGGTGAGGCACATGGTGGAGAGCCACTCGCCGCTCACGACCTTGGGCAGGTATTGCGCGCGCAACTCGGGCGTGGCGTGCGCGAGCAGGCTCTCGTAGGCGCCGTGCAGCAGGCCCGGGTACATGTTCCAGGCGTGGTTGGCCGAGTTGAGCATCTCGTGCAGCACCGCGTTGAGCGATTGCGGCAGGCCTTGGCCGCCGACCTCAGGTTCACACGCGAGCGCGGGCCAGCCGGCTTGCACGAAGGCCTGGTAGGCCTCGCGAAAACCTGTGGGCGTGGTGACGACGCCGTCTTTCAGCGTGCAGCCTTCGACATCGCCCACCGCGTTGAGCGGCGCGAGAACTTCGGACGCGAACTTGCCCGCTTCTTCAATCACCTGGCGCGCGGTGTCGGCATCGACCTCGGCGAAGGCCGGGATCTGCGCCCACTGCGCGGGCAGGTTCAGCAGCTCTTCGGTGACGAAGCGGATGTCACGCAGCGGGGGTTGGTACTGCCACATGGTGCGCGCCGCCTACGCCTCGGCCTTCTTGCGGGCGGCACCGAGGTACGTGTCGATCACGCGCGGGTCCTTCGCCAGCTCGGCGGCCGGGCCGCTGAGGGCGATCTCGCCCATCTCGAGCACGTAGCCGTGGTCGGCCACCTCGAGCGCGGCGCGGGCGTTCTGCTCGACCAGCAGGATGGTCACGCCGGTGGCGCGCAGGTCGGCGATGGTGCGGAAGACTTCCTTCACGATGAGCGGGGCGAGGCCGAGCGATGGCTCGTCGAGCATCAGCAGCTGCGGCTTGCTCATCAGCGCGCGGCCGACGGCGAGCATCTGCCGCTCGCCGCCCGAAAGCGTGCCGGCGAGTTGCTTGCGGCGCTCCTTCAGGCGCGGGAAGCGGGTGAAGACTTCTTCCATCGTGTCGCGCGCGGCCGATGGGCCCTGGCGCACGTGGCGGTAGGCGCCGAGCAGGAGGTTGTCTTCGACCGGCATGGTCGAGAAGAGCGCGCGCGTTTCGGGGACGAGGGCGATGCCTTGCATCACGCGCTCTTCGAGGCTGCGCTTTTCGATGGGCTTGCCGTCGTAGTGGATCTCGCCTTTCGACGGCATCACGCCCATCAGGGCGTTGAGCAGGGTGCTCTTGCCGGCGCCGTTGGGGCCGATCACGGTGACGACGGTGCCTTTGTGGGCTTCCAGGGTCAGGCCGTGGAGGACTTCGGCTTGGCCGTAGCTTGCTTGGAGGTTGCTGACTTTCAGCAGGGGGTTTGTCATGGGGTGTCCCTGTTTCACTGCGTGGGCCGCTTGCCGGGTCTCGGCCCGGCGGCCGACCTACTTTCTTTGCTTCGCCAAAGAAAGTAGGCAAAGAAAGGCGACCCGACGGTGGCGGTCCGGCCAGAGGCCGGACTGCTCTGCGGTGCTCGGTCTTGAGGGGCCGCGCCGAACTCACTTCGCGCCCGCAGGGCGCTACGTTCAGACAGGCGGCGCGAAGTCAGTGGTTGATGCGCGCTGACGCGCGCGCCCCTCAAGCCCTGCGCTCCTCGACGCCACCCACGGGAAGCGGTGCGACTCGGCTCGCTTCGCATCGCCTCCTTTTTTCCGTTCGCCCTGAGCTTGTCGAAGGGCTGGTGCCATGCGCTGGCTTCGACAGGCTCAGCCCGAACGGTGAAAGGGGTGATCCAGCACGAGGCGAAGCGAGCCGAGAGTACGAGGCCAGCGAAGCTGGCGAGGGTATCCCGGGGCCCTTGAGAGCCGTCGAGCAGCGCAGGGCTTGGGGTGGCGTGCGAAGCACGCTTCGTCATCTGACTTCGGGCGGCTGTTTGAGCGCAGCGGCCAACGGCCGCGTAGCGAGTTCTGCCCGACACCCCAAGTCCGAGCAGCGCAGAGCAGTCGGCCCTAGGCCGACCGAGCGAACGGGGGGCCCTTTCTTTTGCCTTCTTTTCTTTGGGCAAGCAAAGAAAAGAAGGTCGCCCGCCGGGGCGAAATCCCGGCAGCGCACCACGCAGTGCACAACAAGCCACGACCTCAGTGCTCCGTCCCAAGATAAGCCGCCCGCACCGCCGGCGACGCCTGCACCTCAGAAGGCGTGCCCTCCATGAGCTTCGTCCCAAACTCCATCACCACGATCCGATCGGTCACCTGCATCACCAGATCCATGTCGTGCTCGACGAGAAGAATCGACAACCCTTCAGACCGCAGCTGCCGCAGCACCTCCACCAGCGCCTGCTTCTCCTTGTGCCGCAACCCCGCCGCAGGCTCATCGAGCAACAGCAACGCCGGGTCGGCACACAGCGCCCGCGCAATCTCCATCAACCGCTGCGGCCCCATCGCCAGATTCCCCGCCTGCTCATGCAGGTACTGCTCCATCCCGATGCGCTTCAGCTGCCGCTCCGCCTCGCGCAGCAGCGAGCGCTCCTCGGCCCGATCGAGCCGCAACATCGCCGCCGCCACCCCGCGCGAGCCGCGCAGGTGCGCCCCGAGCGCCACGTTCTCGAGCACCGTCATCGTGGGGATCATCTTCACGTGCTGGAAGGTGCGCGACAAACCCCGCTTCGCGATGTCACGCGAGGCCATGCCGTCGATCCGCTGGCCGCGAAAACTAACCGCCCCGCTGGTCGCCGGCAGCACACCGGTCACGAGGTTGAAGGTGGTCGACTTGCCCGCCCCGTTCGGCCCGATCAAGCCCACGATCTCGCCCGCCTTCACCTGGAAGCTCACGTCGTTGACCGCCACCAGCCCGCCGAACTGCTTGCGCACCGCCTGCACGTCGAGCACCAGCTCGCCCTGCGGCGGCTTCGACTGCTCGGCCAGCGGCGCCGCGCCATGCCAGTCGACCTTGCGGCGCACCGGCGGCAACCAGCCTTCGATGAAGGCCCACACGCCGTCGCGGGCGTAGTGCAGCACCAGCACCAGCACGATGCCGAACACGATCACCTCGTAGTTGCCGCTGCTGCCCATCAGGCGCGGCAGCCAGGTCTGCAGCTGCTCTTCGAGGATCTTCACGATGCCGGCGCCGACGATGGCGCCCCACACATGGCCCACGCCGCCGAGCACCGCCATGAAGAGGTACTCGATGCCCTTGCCGAGGCCGAAGGGCGACGGGTTCACCGTGCGCTGGAAGTGCGCGAAGAGCCAGCCCGAGATGGCCGCGAAGATCGCGGCGATCACGAAGGCCATGACCTTGGTGCGGAAGGTGTTCACGCCCATCGCCTCGGCCATCGTCACGCCGCCCTTCACCGCGCGCAGCGCACGGCCCACGCGCGAGTCGAGCAGGTGCAGCGTGGCGAACGAAGCCAGCACCACGATCACCCACAGCAGGTAGTAGAAGCTGCGCCCCGAGCGCAACTCGGTGCCGAAGAAGTTGATCGCCGGCAGGCCGAGCAGGCCGTCGTACTTGCCGAGCGCATCGATGTTGCCGAGCGTGTAGTACAGGCTCAGGCCCCACGCGATGGTGGCCAGCGGCAGGTAGTGGCCCGACATGCGCAGCGTGATCCACGCGAGCACCAGCGCAGCCACGGCGGTGATGACCAGCGCGATCCACACCGTGACCCACGGCGACAGGCCGTGCGCGGTGGTGAGGTAGGCGGTGGTGTAGGCCCCCATGCCGACGAAGGCCGCCTGGCCGAACGAGGTGAGCCCGGCCACGCCGGTGAGCAGCACCAGGCCGAGCGCGACCAGCGCGTACATGCCGATGTAGTTGGCCTGCGTGATCCAGAAGTCGGGCAGCGGCAGCAGCGGGAACGCCACCAGCAGCACGAGGAAGACGATGAGAGAGATGCGACGGATGTTCATGTTGTTGTGCTCCGTCACTCTTCGTCGTCGTGGCCGTGGAGGAACGAGCGCCACAAGAGAACCGGAATGATCACGGTGAAGACAATCACCTCCTTGAAGGCACTGGCCCAGAAGGAACCAAAGCTCTCCAGCACGCCGACGAAGAGCGCGCCCAGCACCGCGGCCGGGTAGCTGGCCAGCCCACCGAAGATCGCCGCCACGAAGCCCTTGAGGCCAATGAGGAAGCCGGAGTCGTAGAAGACCGTGGTCGTCGGCCCGATGAGCAGGCCCGAGAGCGCGCCCATGAAGGCGGCGAGGCCGAAGGTCAGCTTGCCGGCACCCGAGGTCGAGATGCCCATCAGCCGCGCACCGAGTCGATTCACCGCCGTGGCGCGCAAGGCCTTGCCGCGCAGCGTCAGCTCGAAGAAGACGAAGAGCGCCGCCATCAGCGCGATCGAGGCAACGAAGATGATGATGGCCTGGCCCGACACGGTCATCGCGCCGATCTGGAAGCGCTCGTCCCAGAAGCTCGGGTTGCGGAAGCCCTCGGCACCAAAGAACACGAGACCCAGGCCGGTGAGTGCGAAGTGCACGCCGACCGAGACGATGAGCAGCACCAGCACGCTTGCATCGGCCACCGGCTCATAGGCCAGGCGGTACACCAGCGGGCCGAGCGGCGTGACGACGGCGAGCGTGAAGAGGCTTTGCGCCCACAGCGGCCAGCCGCGCGGGCCGGCGAACCAGGCCACGGCGAACACCAGCACCGGCAGTGCGAGCGTCTTGGCCGCGTCCTTCAGCAACTGGTCGGCCCCGAGGCCGCGGCGGCTGCCGCGCACCGAGTCGACCACCACCGCGATCAGCGCGACCACCAGCAGCAGCCACACCGTGCCCGGCAGGTCGCCATGCCGCTCCCAGAAGCTGCCGACGGGGTTGCCGTTCTGCAGCATCGCCAGCGTGATCGCGCCATAGGCGACGAACTCACCCTGCGCAATGAAGATGACGCGCGTGATGGCAAACACCAGCACGGTGGCCAGGGCCAGCAGCGCGTAGATGGCGCCGTTGGTGACGCCGTCTAGCGTGAGGATGCTGGCAATTGAGAAGTCCATGGAATCAGGGGATGAACACACACTCCGCCGCCGTCTCCGTTCGCCCTGAGCCTGTCGAAGGGCCAGGTGTGCACGGCGCTGGCTTCGACAAGCTCAGCCCGAACGGAGTGCGGCGGGGTGCGGGACAGGATGAAGCGGGCAGCGGTGCCGACGGCCGCCGCCCCGTGGTTCAGCGAGCGCTCAGTTCTCGACGTCCCACTCGCCCTTGACCACCTTCAAGATCACGCCGGTTTCCGTCGTGAACCCCCAGTGGTTGTCCTTCGAGTACGTCACCACCCCTTGCGACAGCACGGTGCGGCCCATGTTCTCGATCGCATCGCGCAGCGCGGTGCGGAAGGCTTGCGTGCCCGGCTTGCCGGCCTTGAGCGCGACCGGCACCACCTTCTCGAGCACCAGCGCAGCGTCATAGCCGTGCGCGCCGAACTGGTTGCGGCTGCCGGCGCCATAGGCCTTCTCGTACTTCTGCACGAAGTCGAGCGCGAGCTTCTTGGACGGGTGCGAGTCGGGCAGCTGCTCGGGCGCGACGGCCGGGCCCGAGACCACGAAGGAGCCTTCGACGTCCTTGCCGCCGATGCGCATCAGGTCGCGCGAGGCTGCGGCGTGGGTCTGGTAGATCGTGCCCTTGTAGCCACGTTCGATCAGGCCCTTGTGCGGCATGGCGGCACCCGAGCCCGAGGCCACCACGAGGATGGCGGGCGGGTTGGCCGACACGAGCTTCAGCGCCTGTGCGGTCACGCTGGTGTCGGGGCGCGCGAAGCGCTCCACCGCCACGATCTGCGGGCCGCCCAGCTTGGCCGACTCGGCCTTGAAGTCGTTGAGCCAGCCTTCGCCATACGCGTCGGTGTAGCCCAGGAAGCCGATCTGCTTGATGCCCTTCTTCTTCATGTGCTCGATGAGCGCATGGGCCATCACGGCGTTGCTCTGCGGCAGGCGGTACGACCAGTAGTCCTTGCCCGCGGGCAGGTTGGCCGGCGACATCATCAGCTGCACGGTCTGCGCTTCGGCGGCCACACCGGCCATCGCGATGGCCACCGGCGTCACCGCCGAACCGACCAGCACGTCGACCTTGTCTTCGGTGACGAGCTTCTTGGCGTTTTGCACGCCCTTGCTGGGGTCGCTGGCATCGTCGAGCACGATGACCTTGAGCTTCTCGCCGGCAATGCTGGTCGGCCACAGCTTGATGTAGTTGTTGACCGGGATGCCCAGGCCGTTGGCCGGGCCGGTGAGCGGGAGCACCACGCCGACGGTGATGTCGGCCTGGGCGGCACCTGCGGCAAACAAGGTTGCCAGGGCTAGCGCGAGGGGTCGGAAGGCTTTCATGTGTCTTGTCTCCAGTGATGAAAGAAGGGTCGTGGGCTCAACTGCGGGTGGTCAACTGCAAAGGGCTTGGATGTCTTCGGGAACGGGGATCGCACGCAGGCGCTCGCGGTCGTGCGCGTCTCGCGTCACGAAGGCCCGCACCTCGCGGCCTTCGCAGATCAGCTCGTCGCCACGCAACACGCGGTGCACCTGGGTGAAGGCCACGCGGCGCCATTCGTCCACGTGCGTGTGCACGGTGAGGCTGTCGCCGTAGGTCGCGGTCTTGTGGAACTTGGTGTGGAGTTCGAGCAGCGGCGTTCCCACGATGCCCCGCTCGTTTTCCAGCACACGCCAGGGTTTCACGCCGCACTGCGAGAAAAACGTGAGCGAGGCCGCGTCCATCCAGCGCCCGAAATTCGGGAAGAAGACGATGCCCCCGGGATCGCAATCGCCGAACTGCACGGTCACGCCGTAGGTGGTGGTGCGGGGCATGGGTCTTCGGTCAGGTCAGCGGGCCGCCATGCGCAGGGCGCCGTCGAGGCGGATCACTTCGCCGTTGAGCGAGAGGTTCTCGACGATGCTGGCCGCGAGGTGGCCAAACTCCTCGGGCTTGCCCAGGCGCTTGGGGAAGGGGATGCTCGCCGCGAGCGACTCCTGCACGGCTTGAGGCAGCTCGGCCAGCAGCGGCGTGAGGAACAAGCCCGGGGCGATGGTGCAAGCGCGCACGCCGAACTGCGCGAGGTCTCGGGCGAGCGGCAGCGTCATCGCGGCGAGGCCGCCCTTCGAGGCGGAGTACGCCTCTTGCCCCACTTGGCCATCGAAGGCCGCGGCCGAGGCGGTGTTGACGAACACGCCCCGCTCGCCGTCTTCCAGCGGGTCGAGCGCCACGATGCGCGCCGCGGCCAGGCGGATCACGTTGTAGGTGCCGATCAGGTTCACGCGGATCACGCGCTCGAAGTCTTCGAGCGGCGCAGGCGAGCCGTCTTTCTGCACCACACGCTTGGCGGTGCCGATGCCGGCGATGTTCATCACGATGCGCGCAGGGCCGTGGGCCTTCTCGGCGGCGTCGAGCGCGGCCGTCACCGAGTAGGTGTCGGTGATGTCGCACTTGAGCGCGATGCCGCCGATCTCGGCCGCAAGTTTCTCGCCCATGGCGACGTTGAGGTCGAGGATGGCGACCTTGGCGCCGCGGCGGGCGAGTTCACGCGCGGTGGCCGCGCCGAGGCCCGAGGCTCCGCCGGTGACGAGGGCTGCTTGTCCTTGGATCTTCATGATGGGTGTGTGAGTTGAACGTATGGGCCGATCAAGCGGCGTCAGGGTTTTCAAGCAAGAGCGCAATGCCCTGCCCGCCACCCACGCAGGCCGACGAGATGCCGTAGCGCTGGCCGCTCTTGCGCAGCGCGCGGGCCACGGTGATGGTCAGGCGCACGCCGGTCGCGGCGAGTGGGTGGCCGAGCGCGATGGCGCCGCCGTGGACGTTGAGCCGGTCCTGGTCGAGGCCGAGCTCCTTGGCCACCGCCAGGGTCTGCGCGCCTTGCGCTTCGTTGATCTCGAAGCGGCCAATGTCGTCGAGCTTCAAGCCGGTGCGCTCCAGCAGCAGGCGGATGGCCGGGGCCGGGCCGATGCCCATGATCTCGGGCGGCACGCCGACGGCGGCGGCGGCGAGCACGCGTGCGAGCGGCTTGTGCTGGTTGGCCTTCACGTATGAGCCGCTGGCGACGACGGCCGCCGCGCCCGCATCGACCAGCGCCGAGCTGTTGCCGCCGGTCTGCACGCCGTTCGGGTAGACGGTGCGCAGCTTGGCCAGCACTTCCACCGGCGAGGGGCGCACGTGGGTGTCGCGGTCGAGGCTCGTCACCCTGCGCGGCAGCTCGATGTGGCGGTCGGCGTAGCCGTCGAGCTTGAAGGTCTCGGGCGTGACCGGCACGATCTCACCGGCGAAGAAACCTTCTTCCTGCGCCGCCACGGCGCGCGCGAACGAGCGTGCCGCATAGGCATCGACTTCGGCGCGTGTGATGCCGTACTTCTTGGCCAGGTTCTCGGCCGTCTGGATCATGGTGATGTTCGGCGCGGGGTCGATCAGCGCTTCCCACATGAAGTCCTTGAACTCGACCGGCGCACCGAGCTTGAAGCCGGTGCGGTGGGTGAAGGCGGCGATCGGGTTGCGCGTCATCGACTCGGCGCCGACCACGAGCGCGGCATCGCAGTAGCCGTTGCTGATCTGCTCGCCGGCCTGGCGGAAGAGCTCGAAGCCGGTGCCGCAGATGCGCTGCACCATGATCGCGGGCACTTCCACCGGCACGCCGGCGTAGAGGCCCACGAGGCGCGGGTACATGAACTGGAAGAAGTCGCTCGGCGCCATGTTGCCGGCGATCACCGAGCCGATGTCGGCGGCGGGCACGCCAGTCTTTGCGAGCACTTCACGCGCGACCTTGATGCCGAGGTCGGTGGCGCTCACCGCGCCGAGATCGCCGCAGTAGTCGACCATCGGCGTGCGCACGCCGTCGATCATCCAGATGTCGTCGAAGCCGCCGAAGAAGCCTTTGCTTGCCATGTCTTTACTCCTGTTCTTGCGCTGGCTTCGACAGGCTCAGCCCGAACGGTGGCGTGCTCCGTTCGCCCTGAGCCTGTCGAAGGGCCTGTTTCATGTCCGCGGCAGGACGAGCCCCGCCACCGTTCCGTCGTACAGCGCATCGACCACCGCCGCGCGGTGCGTCAGCACGTTGCGCTGGTTGATCGAGCCCTTGTCGGTGATCTCGCCCTTGTCGATGGAGGGCGGCTCGCGCAGCACGTGCAGGCGTGCGATGCGGTTGGCGCTGCCGGTGCCTTGCACCCAGAGTTTGTTGGCGAGCGCCTGGAAGAAGCCGACCACTGTCGGGTGCGTGAGCACCTCTTCCACCGAAGCCGCCTCGGGCAAGTCGGCGAGGTGGCGGCACTCTTCCATGCGCGGGAAGACGAGCGCGCCCACCTCGTCGCGGTTGAGGCCGGTGATGACCACGTCTTGCACCAGCGGCGCGCCGTGCGACACGACCGCGGCCTTCAGCGGGCCCACGCTCACGAAGGTGGCGGTGGAGAGCTTGAAGTCCTCGGCGATCCGGCCGTCGAACATCAGGCCCTTGTTGTGGTCGCGTTCGTCGACCCAGCGCACCGCGTCGCCGGTGCAGTAGAAGCCTTCGTCGTCGAACGCCTTGGCGGTGTTCTCGTCGTCGCGCCAGTAGCCGGGCATGACGTTGGGGCCGCGAAAGCGCACTTCGGTCTTGTCGCCCAGCGGCACCAGTTTCACGTCCACGCCCGGACAGGGCAGGCCGATGAAGCCGGCGCGCGCGTCGGTGCCGAGCACGAAGGTGCACGAGGGCGCGGTCTCGGTCATGCCCAGGCCGCCGATGACGCGGATGCGCTCGCCCACCGTCGCTTCGGCGTGCGCATCGAGCAGGTTCCACGTCGCCTGCGAGATGCCGGCGCCGCCACACATGAAGGCGGCCACGCGCTTGAAGAGCGATTCGCGCAAGGCCGCGTCGGTGTTCATCGCCGACGCGATCTCGTCGAAGCCCTTGGGCACGTTGAAGTAGACCGTGGGCTGGATCTCGCGCAGGTTGCGCAGCGTCTCGGCGATGCCCTTGGGCGTGGGCTTGCCGTCGTCGATGTACATCGTGCCGCCGTTGTAGAGCGTGAGGCCGATGTTGTGGTTGCCGCCGAAGGTGTGGTTCCAGGGCAGCCAGTCGACGAGCACGGGCGGCTCTTCGGCCAGGAAGGCCATGCTCTGGCGCAGCATCTGCTGATTGCTGCACCACATGCGCTGGGTCACGACCACGCCCTTGGGGTGCTTGGTCGAGCCCGAGGTGAACATGAACTTGGCGATGGTGTCGGCGTCGACCTTCGCGTGCGCATCGGCGGCACCGGCGCCGGGCGCGGTGTCGAGCAGCACGTCGAAGCGCGTGGTCTTGCGCTCCGGGATCTCGCCGTCGCACAGCACCACCTCGCAACCGGCCGGCACGCAGGCCTGGATGGCACGCGCATACGCCGCGCCGTGGCTCGCGAACACGAGGCCGGGGTTGAGCTTGTCGAGGATGTACTGCAGCTTGCCGTAGTCCTGCGCCACCACCGAGTAGGCCGACGAGATGGTGGCGTGCGGCACGCCCACCCACAGCGCACCCATCACGAGCGTGAGGTGCTCGAGGTCGTTGTCGGAGAGGATGACCACCGGGCGGTCGACCGAGAGCTGGCGGTCGACGAGCGCCTGGCCGATGGCCTTCGCACGGGCCAGCATCTCGGCGTAGCTGATGCGGCGCCAGTCGCCACCCTTCACCCGCTTGGCGACGAAGGTGCGCTCGGGCACCTCGGCCGCGAATTGTTCCAGCCGGTCGGTGATGCGGACCGGGTACGGCTGCAGCGCTTCGGTCGAGCGCAGCACTTTCACGCCATCGGCGCGCGTCTCCAGCGTGGCGCTGATCGCCCCGCCAACGCATGCGTGCCGATACTTCGCGCTCACGACTTCACCACCTTCCCGGCACGTTTTTCCAGGAACGCGCGCAGGCGCTCCTTCGCATCGGGCGTCGACTCGGCCACCGCCGCCATCAGCGACTCGGTGAACAAACCTTCCGACTGCGACTGGTCGGCGATGCGCGGCAGCGCGTGCGTCACGGCGTAGTTCGACAGCGGCGCGTTCTGCGCGATGCGCTTGGCGAGTTCGTAGGCCTTCGCAAAGCCTTCACCCTGCGGCACCACGTACTGCACGAGGCCGGCCGCCAAGCCCTCCTGCGCGTCGTAGACACGGCCGGTCAACATCATGTCGGCCATGCGCGCCACGCCCATCAGGCGCGGGATGCGCGCCGAGCCACCGCCGCCGACGAAGAGGCCTCGCTGGCCTTCGGGCAGGCCGAAGTAGGCCGAGGCTTCGGCCACGCGGATGTGGGTGGACGAGGCCAGCTCCAGCCCACCGCCGACCACCGCGCCGTGCAACACCGCGACCACCGGCACCCGCCCGAACTGCACTTGGTCGAAGGCGGCGTGCCACATGCGCGAGTGCAGCACGCCCTCACCCACATCGCGTTCCACCAGCTCCGACAGGTCGAGGCCAGCGCAGAAGTGGTCGCCCTCGCCGCTGACGATGGCCACACGCACGTCGTCGGGCAGGTTGACGACGGCGGTGTGGAGTTGCTGAATCAGCGTGTCGGAAATGGCGTTGCGCTTGGCCGGGCGGTTGAGGCGGATGTGCAGCACCGGGCCGGCCTGGCTCACCTGCAGCAGGTCGAGCGAGGCCAAGAGGCCGGTGGCGGGGCGGAAATCTGTGCTCATGCGCGGGTCTCGGTGGTGATCGCCAAGAATTTAGTTAAAAGACAAAACTACTTTTCGATGTTGCCATCTTAGGAGCCGCACCCCGGCTCTGCAAGTTTCAGCTATGGCAGAACCCCTAGTGTTTACCCTAGGATTGTGCGTTATATAGTTCAATACCATAAACATTTGCGCAGCCCACCCCGGACTTTGAGGACCCCGCCATGAGCAAACTGATCGATGCAAAAGCCGCCGCCGGCCTGATCCCCGATGGCGCCACCGTGTGGCTGGGGGGCCTGGCGATGATGGGTTTCGCCGAAGAGATCGCGAAGGCGATCGAGGCGCGTTACCTGGCAAGCGGCCACCCGAAGAACCTGACCACCTGGGCCTCGGGCGCGATCGGCAACGCGAAGGACGGCGGCATGGTGCACTTCGCCCACCCCGGCCTGCTCAAACGCATGATCGCGGGCCACTACGGCCAGTGCGGCGCCAACCTGATGAAGATGGTGATGGCCGGCGAGATCGAGGCCTACAACTTCCCGCAGGGCTCGCTGTCGAACCTGCCCAAGCACATCGCGGCGCGCACGCCGGGCCTCTTGACCAAGGTGGGCCTGGGCACTTTCGTCGACCCGCGCATCGAGGGCGGCAAGATGAACTCAGCCACCACCGAGAGCCTCAACGAGGTGGTGCAGTTCGCCGGTGAAGAGTGGCTCTTCTATCCGTCACCCAAGGTCGACGTGGCGCTGATCCGCGCGACGCTCGCCGACGAGAAGGGCAACCTCTCGATGGACAAGGAAGGTGTGCTGCTCGAAACCCTCTCGGTCGCGCAAGCGGTCAAGGCCAACGGCGGCCTCGTGATCGCGCAGGTCGAGCGCATCGTGAAGGCCGGCTCGCTGCACCCGAAGTCGGTGAAGGTGCCGGGCCTCGTGGTCGACCGTGTGGTGATCTCGAAACCCGAGAACCACATGCAGACCATCAGCACGCAGTACAACCCGGCGCTCGCGGGCGACATCCGTGTGCCGGTGAGCGCGTTCAAGCCCATGCCGCTCGATGCCCGCAAGGTGATCGCCCGCCGCGCCGCGGCCGAGCTGATCGAGGGCGCGGTCGTGAACCTCGGCATCGGCGTGCCCGCGGGCGTGCCGGCGGTGGCGTTCGAAGAAGGCCTGGGTGATGCGTTCGAGCTGTCCGTCGAGTCGGGCGTGAACGGCGGCGTGCCGCAGATGGGCGGCGACTTCGCGCTCTCGCTCAACGCCGAGTCGATCATCGAGCAGCCGCTGCAGTTCAACTTCTACGACGGCGGCGGCATCGACGTGAGCTGCCTCGGCCTCGCGCAGGCCGATGCGAGCGGCAACGTCAACGTCAGCAAGTTCAGCGGCCGCCCGGTCGGCTGCGGCGGCTTCATCAACATCACGCAGAGCGCGAAGAAGCTCGTCTTCTGCGGCACCTTCACCGCCGACGGGCTGGAGCTTCAGATCGGCGGCGGCCTGCTCAAGGTGACGAAGGAAGGCGCGCACCGCAAGTTCATCCACCAGGTCGAGCAGATCACCTTCAGCGGCCCGGGCTCGGTGCAGCGCGACCAGACGGTGCTCTTCATCACCGAGCGCGCCGTCTTCCACCTCACGGCCGACGGCCTGGAGCTGACCGAGGTCGCGCCCGGCATCGACCTCGAACGCGACGTGCTCGCGCACATGGACTTCAAGCCGGTGATGAAGCACGTGCGCACCATGGACCCGGGCATCTTCCAGGAGACCTGGGGCGGCCTGGCCGACGCGATGCGTCATGCCAGGCCGCTGAGCAAGTAATCCGCGCTCAGTGGTGGTGCTTGCGCGGCCGCGCCTGGTCGGGCCGGCTGTAGTCGCACACCCCCTCGGGGAAGATCTGCTTGAGCTTCGCGACGGCCGCGGCGTTGGGCATCCACGGCGCATAGGTGCCGTCGCGCAGCGCCCGCTCGACCGGCTTGAGCGCGCACTGGTAGATACCGCCCTCGATCGGCGCACCGGCCACGGTGCGTGAGGTGCCGTAGATCGGGAAGCGCTGCGTGCACGGGCCCGGCGGCAGCGAGTCGAGGATGCCGTTCCACGCATCGTCACCGGCGTAGATCAGCTGGCCGTACACGTCGAAGCAGCTGTCGACCGCCCGCGCGGGTCGGTTGCGGGCGATGCCCTTCTTCGGGTTGGCGCGGATGTTGGCCATCCACTCGTCCATCACCGCAATCGCGTCCATCGACTGGCTGGCCTTGGGCTGGCCGGGCATCGTGTCGGTGAACCAGATCACCAGGTGGTCGGCACGGCCCATCTTCTCGAGCACCCGCTTTCGCACCGCGAACGACTGGTGCACGTTGTGCATGTCGAGCTCACGCTCCATGTACTGGCGGTGGTCGATGGTCGGCAGCGAGAGTTCGCCGTCGAACACATGGCCCGAGGTGTAGGCCGCACGCGTGGCGATCGGGTCGCCCTTCGTGCGCGGCGCGGGCTGGTCGGCTGCGGGACTCAGGCGCATGTTGCGGCGGCTCCACGGGTCGAAGTAGCCCGGCTCGGTGAGCGCCCGGTTGATCTCGGCTTGCGAGGTGCCGAAGAACGGGAAGCCCTCCTGCACCATCTCGCTCGGGTGCTTCCAGCCGCCGACCTTGAAGTTGAGGTCGAGGAACTCGTCGGGCGTGATCTTGCCTTCCTTCAGCGAGCGCAGGCCGTACTGCACGCCGACGTTGTCCCACGTGGGGCGGGCGGCGCCGGTCGCGTCGACACCGTAGACGTTGCGCAGGTCGTCGTAGTGCGTCCAGCGAATGGCGGCGATGTCGCTTTGCGGCTCGTAGAGCTGCTGGTTGGGCGCCTGGCCGTACCAGGGGTTCATCGCGAGCGGCGTGAGCCCACGCCAGGCCGGCACGCACTCGGTGGTGCCGGGTGCGGTGCTGTAGCCGAGCGCCGTCTTCAATGGCGCGAGCGCATCGTTGACACGCGCGAAGCCTTCCTCGGCGTTCATGCCGACGAGCCAGCTGCGGTTCTTCGTCACGCGCCACTTCGGGTTGTTGCGGTCGGTCGCGTCCATGTAGTGCTCGAGCAACTCGCAGTCGCCCACGTGGATGGTCTGCGTGACCATGTCGGGGTACGACTGCACCGGCAGCGCGGCATCGAGGATGCCCGGCTGGTTCTGCTGCAGCAGGTACTGCTGGATCGCGCCACCCGAGCCGCCCAGGCCGTAGGTGTAGAGCGGCACGCCGTAGCGCTCGACGAAGCGCTCCTTGGTCATCATCGCGGTCTCGGCGGCCAACGTCATGTTGTAGTGCGTGCCGGTGTTGTTGCCGCTCGAGTGCACGATGGCCGTGCCGGTGCGCAGGATGTCGGCGTTCATCGCGCCGCCATGCAGCGTGCCCTGCGAATGGCCCACCGCCACGCCGCCCTGGAACCAGTACTGCAGCCGCTTGTTCCACAGGCTCAGGTCGGGTGACGCCGGGTTCTCGCCGCGTGGCGCGAGCATGGCGAAGCTGTAGAGGAAGCGGTTGATGGTGCCGCGCTCCTGGCGCACGATGAAGTCGACCTCGCGGCCGTCGGCGAGCGTGGTCTTGGCCATGTCGGCGGGCGTGGAGCCGTCGGTGGGCAGCGGGCGCCACTGGTTGGCGGTGCTGCGGTACACGTAGCTGACGAAGGTCTCGATGGAGCAGGTCTTGCTGTAGCCGATGCGCGCGCCGTTGGTGTCGAACACCGGGAAGCCCGGGCCTGAAGCCGACTCGACCAGCGGCTGCCGGCCCACCGCGCCTTGCGTGGTGGTGCAGACGAAAGGCTCCTGCTGCGGGCCCGAGAAGATGGGGCCGGTGATCGGGTGGTTGGTGAGCACGAGGCGGTCGCGCAGCAACGTGCCCAGGATCTTGTGCCGCACTTCCAGCACATTGCGGCCATCGACCAGCCCGGTGACCACGCCTTCCAGGCCGTCGTCGGTGGGCGCGAGCACGCCGCGCACACGCTTGCCGTTGACCCACAGGTCGAGCTTGTCACGCAAGCCGCGCGGCGCGCGCACCGCGATGCGCGCATCGCCGCCCGAGACGTACTGCGGCGGGCTGGAGAGCACGGTCAGCTCGACCGGCCCGTGGCGGTCGCTGTCGTGGGCACCATCGCCGCGTGCGTTGGATCCTGCCGACTGCGCTACCTCGCGCGCGCTGTCATCGCTTGGGCCGGCCTCGCGGCCCGCATCACCGCCGCCACCACATGCGGCCAGCAGCAACGCGCTGGCGGCAGAGACGGCCTGAACCTTCCAGGTCTTCATGCTGGTGTCTCCTTTGGCCCGGTCGGGCCTTGTTGGTTGTTCGACCCGGAGCGCCGGGCGAGGCCACCTTAGCCCCACGGGCGAAGGTCGCATAGCGGTGTTACGCGGGGTGGCGAGCCGCGCGCGCAAGCGCTGTCGGGTCATAAGCAATGGGGCGCGCGCGGCGCCGACGGCCCCGATCCACACCTCGCACAGGCTCCTCGTGGATCGCCCATGCGGGCGCCGAGTGCGGGATTGCCCGCAAACTGCATGCGAGCCAATTGCTTAAATTTAATAAGCAATTTGGGCTCGGCTGGAACCGGGCCCGTTGCGCCCCTAGGGACACACGAGCCGACTCAGAGCGGCCAGCCAGGAGACATGCATGACTTCATTGCGACTACTCACGTCGGCCGCCCTCGCCGTGGCCACGCTCGCCGCCTGCGGCGGCAACGATGACGACAACACCGGCCTGCCCCGCCTCGCCGCCGCCACACCGGCCACGCTGTCGGGCAACTGCGCCGACCTCGCCTCGCGCCTGAACCTTGCCAACACCACCATCACCTCGACCACCGAGGTCGCGGCCGGCACGCTGCTCGTGGGCGGCCAGCCCATCGCGGCGCACTGCCGCGTGGTCGGCTCGATGTATCCGCGCACCGGCATCGACAACAACGCCTACGCCATCGGCTTCGAGATGCGCCTGCCGCTCAACTGGAACGGCCGCTTCTTCTACCAGGCCAACGGCGGCATCGACGGCAACGTGGGCACCGCCACCGGCGCGGTCAACGGCGGCGCCGGCCTCACCAATGCGCTGCACATGGGCTTCGCCGTCATCAGCTCCGACGCAGGCCACAGCGGCGCGCTCGGCCCCAACTTCGGCATCGACCCGCAGGCCCGCCTCGACTACGGCTACCAGGCGGTGCAGAAGCTCACGCCCATGGCCAAGAGCCTGATCCAGACGGCCTACGGCAAGGCGCCCGACCGCTCGTACTTCGGCGGCTGCTCCAACGGCGGGCGCCACACGATGGTGGCGATGAGCCGCTTCGCCGACCAGTACGACGGCTTCCTCGCCGGCGCCCCCGGCTACAACCTGCCCAAGGCCGCCATCGCCAACATCTTCGGCGCGCAACGTTATGCGCTGATCGACCCGGCCAACCTGGCCAACGCCTTCACGCCGGCCGAGCGCACGACGGTGGCCAACGCGGTGCTCGCCAAGTGCGACGCGCTCGACGGCGCGACCGACGGCCTGGTGCAAGACGTGGAAGCCTGCCGCGGCGCCTTCAACCTCGCGAACGACGTGCCCACCTGCCCCGGTGCACGCGACGGCACGTGCCTCACCACCTCGCAGAAGATCGCCATCGCGCCGATCTTCAGCGGCGCCACCACCAGCACCGGCCGCTCGTTCTACGCGAGCTTCCCCTACGACCCGGGCATCGCAAGCTCCGGCATCCCGTTCTGGGAGTTCATCGCGCCGGTCGCGCTCGACACCGGCGGCGTCGGCCAGATCTGGAAGGTGCCGCCCGAGCCGGTGGCCGGCTTCAACGGCGCGGCCTTCGCGCTCAACCTCAACATCGACCTCGCGCTGCAGTGGATCGAGACGACGGATGCGACCTACACCGAGTCGGCCATGAGCTTCATGACGCCGCCCAACCCGACGCAGCTCTCGACACTCAAGAACCGCGGCGCGAAGGTGATGGTCTACCACGGCGTGGCCGATCCGATCTTCTCGGTCGACGACACCAAGGCCTGGTACGACGGCCTGCGCACCCGCAACGGCGGTGACGCCAGCAACTTCGCGAAGTTCTACCGCGTGCCCGGCATGGGCCACTGCTCGGGTGGCCCCGCCACCGACCAGTTCGACATGCTGACGCCGCTGGTGGACTGGGTGGAGCAAGGCACCGAGCCGCAGGCCATCACCGCCACCGCGCGCGGCACCGGCAACGCGGCCGGCGCCAACGCCGAAGTGCCGGTGGGCTGGGGCGCGAGCCGCACCCGCCCGCTGTGCCCCTATCCGAAGGTGGCGCGCTACAACGGCACGGGTGACGTGAACCTGGCGGCGAGCTTCAGCTGCCAGTAGCGAGGGCGCGGGCCGGCGGTGCCGCTGCGGGAGCAGCGGCACCGTCGGTCCTGTTGACGCTGCACATCACCACCAGCTCGGGGCCCGCGGGCAGCACGTAGGCCATCTTCTCCACCGGCAGCTTGGTCTGCGGGTGCAGGCTCTTGAACTCGATCCAGCCGCCACCCGCATCGGCGCAGGCATAGGTCTTGGCGTTGAGCTCGTCGATGTTGACGCCGGGGGCGGCCACCGCGGGTTTGTCGGCCTTGTTCGGGTCCATGCCGAAGGCGCGGAAGTAGCCCTTGCGGTCCATCACGATGATGAAGAGGTCGCGGTCGACGAAGCCGCCGTCGCGCGCATGGAAGCGGCTCACGGCCGAGGGCAGCCCCGCGCTGTGGATCAACGCCACCGCCTTGTCGACCAGCGCGCGCGCCTCGTCGGCGCAGCCCTGGCGCAGCTTCATGCTGATCACCGCGGCCGAGAGCTGGCGCGCCTGCTCGCGCAAGCGCTCGGCCGACTTCACCGAGCTATCGACCATGCGGGCGTTGCTCTGGGTGATGCCGTCCAGGCTCTGCACCGACTGCTCCATGCCCTGCAGGCCGCTCTTCTGTGCGGCGCTCGACTCGGAGATCACACGCGCCTTGTCGGCCACCTGCGAGATGCCCTGCATCACCGACTGCAGCGACTGGCTCGCCTCGCGGATGCGGCTCATGCCGACCGTCACTTCAGCGGCCGAGCCTTCGATCAGCGTCTTCACCTCGGTGGCCGCCTGCGCGCAGCGCTGCGCGAGCGTGCGCACCTCGCTCGCCACCACCGCGAAGCCACGGCCGGCCTCGCCGGCACGCGCGGCTTCCACCGCGGCGTTCAGCGCGAGGATGTTGGTCTGGAAAGCGATGCCGTTGATGACGCCGATGATGTCGGTCATCTGGCCCGAGCGTTTCTCCAGGCCCTGCATCGAGTGCACCGCCGATTCGACGATGGCGGTGCCGCCTTCGGCCGCGTGGCGCACGCGGGCGGCCAGGCCGTCGGCCTCTTGCGCGTCGCTCGCGTTCACCTGCACGGTGGTCACGAGCGAGGCCATGCTCTCGGAGGTGTGGTGCAGGCTCTTCGCCTGCTCTTCGGTGCGGCCGTGCAACTCGTGGGCGCTGGCCGAGAGACGGTCGCCGGCCATCGCCACGAGTTGCGCCTCGCTGCGGATGGTGGACACGAGTTGCGAGAAGCGGCGCGTCATCGCTTCCAGGCTGCGCGCCATGTCGGCCAGCTCGTCGCGCCCGGGCAGCACCCGCGACTGCGTGAGGTCACCGGCGCAGAGCGCGTTCACCATCTCGTCGAGCGCGCGCATCGCGCGGCTCAGGCTCAGGTGGAAGCACAGCGCGACGTAGAGCCACAGCACCATGGCGGCGCCGGCCAGCGGCCACGCGGCGGCGTTGCCGAGCATCAGCGGCAGCGGGGCGGCCAGCAGCGGCACGGCCAGCAGCACGAGCTTGCCGGGCAGGCGCAGCCGCTGCATCGCAGCAAGGCCGGGGCGCAAGCACCAGGACAGGAAACGGGAGCGCATGTGGACCTCCGTCGGGTCGGGTTCGTTCGCCCGTTATCGGCGCCCCCCACCCAAACTGAACGCCGCGGTGCGGCTATCGGAACAAAGGCGACACGGGCCGGGGGTAGAGTCGGTTCACCCCCAAATACATCACACCCAGGAGAGGCCTCCATGACCACCGACACCGCGCGCATCACCTCCCGTTTCAACCGCAAGAGCACCGCCTTGGAGGTGATCGAAGGCCTCTCGCTGGCCGGCCGCCACATGCTCGTGACCGGCGGCGCCTCGGGCCTCGGCCTCGAGACCTCGCGGGCGCTCGCCAAGGCCGGCGCGACGCTCACCCTCGCCGTGCGTGACATGGCCCAGGGCGATGCCGCCGCCACCGCACTTTCCGGCGACACCGGCAACCCCAACATCCGCGTGGCCCGGCTCGACCTGGCCGACCTCGCGAGCGTGGCGCAGTTCGCCGACGACTGGCGTGCCCGTGGCGAGCCGCTGCACGTGCTCGTCAACAACGCCGGCATCATGGCCTGCCCGCTCAGCCGCAACGCCCATGGCTGGGAAGCGCAGTTCGCCACCAACCACCTCGGCCACTTCGCGCTCACGCGTGCGCTGCTGCCGGTGCTGCTCAAGAGCGAGGCCCCGCGCGTGGTGGCGCTCAGCTCCTCGGGCCACCGGCTGAGCCCGATCGTGTTCGACGACATCCAATTCGAGAAGCGTGAGTACAACAAGTGGAAGGCCTACGGCCAGGCCAAGACCGCCAACGCGCTGATGGCCCTGCACCTCGACACGCTGCACGCGAAAGACGGCCTCACCGCCAACGCGGTGCACCCGGGCGGCATCCGCACCGGGCTGTCGCGCCACATCACGCGCGAAGAGATGGAGGCGATGGGCTGGGTGAAGCCGGGTGCTGCGCCGGGGGAGATCCCGCCCGGCTTCAAGACCCCCGAACAGGGCGCCGCCACCACCGTGTGGGCCGCGACCGCACCCGAGCTGCAAGGCCACGGCGGGCGCTACCTCGAAGACTGCAACGAGGCCGTGCCCTCGCCCGACGGCGAGCGCCGCTACGGCTACGTGGCGCACGTGCGCGACCGCGACGCCGCGGCCCGCCTGTGGACGGTGAGCGAGGCCATGCTCGCGCAAGCGGGTTTCTGACCTCGGCGCCTGCCCGTCGGCCTTGGACATCGCCCAGCACCTGCACTGGACGCTCGCCTGGGTGCTGCTGCCGCTCGCCGCACTGATGGCGGCCGGCGGTGCGCTGCGCACCGACCTCGCGCGGCCCTGGCGCACGCTCCTCACCTGCGCCGCGGGCGGCGTGACGATGGTGCTGATGCTGCGTGCCGCGCGCCACGGCCTCGGGCAGTGGCCGGTGCCCGTGTTCGTGTGGCTGGGTGCGCCGGTGGTGCTGGCGCTGCTGGCCGTGGTGGCGCTGGCGGCGAGCCGCGCGCTCTTCGTGGTGTTCGCATTGCTGGCGCTCGTGGCGCTGCACGGCTGGATCGTGCTGATCGCCCTCTGGCTCGGCGGCCTCGCCGGCCTGCACCGGCTGCACGACGTGCTCTTCTTCATCACGCTGCCGATGCTGGTGGCCGGGCTGTGGAAGCAGTTGCGCACGCCGGTGCCGGTGCCGGACCCGCCGCCGCCGTCACCCCCCTCCGTCCCACGCGAAGAGCAGTTGCAGCAGCGGCTCGACAGCGCCGAGGCGCAGGAAGCGGCCGACAAATACACCCGTGACTGATCCCCACGCGACGGACCTGCGAGAACTCTTCTCACCGGCTCGGCTGCCCGGCCTGTCGGCGCAGGGGCGCGCCCTGTTGCGCCGCCTGCGCGAGCACCCGCAGGCGCCCCGCTTCCGCGACTTCAGCGGGCACCGGCTCGGCCTCGCCGAACGCTGGCAGGCGCGTGCGCGCCAAGCGTGGTGGCAGCGCCATGCGGCGCCCGACTGGCTGCCCGGCGAGCCGCTGCCCGCGTGGGTGAGCCCCTTCATCGCACGCTGCGCACGCGAGGTCGACGCGCATGCCGGCAAGGGCGCGAAGCCGTTCGAACACCTGCCGACGATGGACCGGCAGGCGCTCGCCACCCGCCTGGCCGCGCACGTGCCGCGCGGGCGGCCGTTGGACCAGCTCATCTGCTTTTCCACCAGCGGCACCACCGGCCACCCGCTGCGCGTGCCTTCGCACCCGCGCGTGGCCTGCGACTACTTCGCGCAGCACCGTCGCGCGCTGGCGCTGTTCGGCATCGTGCCGAAGGCCGGCACGGGCGAGGTCGGCATCGTGCTCGCGGGCTTCCAGCAGCGCTGCTTCACCTACGTGTCGGTCAACCCGCTGCAGGGTGAATGCGGGCTCGCCAAGATCAACCTGCACCCGGCCGAATGGCGGCACCCCGCCGACCGTGCGGCCTACCTCGAGGCGATGGCGCCCGAGCTCATCTCGGGCGACCCGGTCTCGCTGGCCGAGCTGCTGCGCCTCGGCTTGCGGCACCGGCCACGTGCGCTGCTGTCGACCTCGATGGCGCTCTCGGCCGGCCTGCGCGCCGAGCTGGAAGCCACCTTCGCCTGCCCGGTGCTCAATCTCTATTCCTTGAACGAGGTGGGGCCGGTGGCGGTGGAAGTGCCGGCGCGCGGCGGCTTCGTGCCGCTGCAGCCGCGCCTGCTGATCGAAGTGGTCGACGACGCGGGCCGCCCGCTGCCGCCCGGCGAGCGTGGCGAGATCACCGTCACCGGCGGCTTCAACCCCTGGCTGCCGCTGCTGCGCTACCGCACCGGCGACCACGGCTCGCTCGTGCGCACGGCACAGGGCCTGCTGCTGCAGGGGCTGGAAGGGCGGGCGCCGGTGCGCTTTCGCGGCGCCGATGGCCGCTGGCACAACAACATCGAGGTCACGCGCGCGATGGCGCCGTTTGCGCTCGTGCGCTACGCGCTGCACCAGCGTGCCGACGGCCAGCTCGTGTTGCGCGTGGACGCGGCCGAGCCGCTTGCGCCCCTCGCCCCGCGTCTTCGCGAATCGCTCACCGCGCTGTTCGGCCCCACGCCCGTCGAGATCACCGCGCTGCAGGCCGACGACAAGGTGCGCCAGTACACGAGCGCGCTGGCCGGCGCCGAGTCCGCGCGATGAGCCCGCTCGAAGTCGCGGCCAACGTCTTCGCCACGGCCTCGATCTGGCTGGCCGCGCGCAACAACGTGCACCTGTGGTGGACGGGCATCGTCGGCTGTGCGCTCTTCGGCGCCCTCTTCCTGCAGACGCAGCTCTACGCCGACGCCACGCTGCAGGTCTTCTTCATCGCCACCAGCCTCTGGGGCTGGCGCCTGTGGCGGCACGGTGCCGGGGGCGCGCCCACGCCGGTGCAGCGCACCTCGGCGCGCACGCTGGTGGCGCTGACGCTGGCCGCGCTGGCCGTGACCGCGCTTTACGGCAGCCTGCTCAAGCACTGGACCGATGCCTACGCGCCCTTCATCGACTCGGCCGTGCTCGCCTTCAGCGTGGTCGCGCAGCTGCTGCTGATGCAGCGGCGCATCGAGACCTGGCCGACCTGGCTGATCGTCAACACGCTCTCGGTGCCGCTCTTCGCGTCACGCGGCTTGTGGCTCACCGCCACGCTCTACGCCGTGTACTGGGTCAACGCCTGGCATGGGTGGTGGCACTGGCGGCGGGAGATGCGGCGGTGAGCCACCGTTTCAAGCTCGGCCTCGTCGTCGGCAAGTTCGCGCCGCTGCACCACGGCCACCTGCACCTGATCGACACCGCGGCGGCGCAATGCGAGCGGGTGCTGCTGCTGAGCTGGTGCGAGCCCGAGCCTGCGCGTTGCGACGCCGCCACCCGCCGGCGCTGGCTGCAGGCCTGCCGGCCGCAGCACGAGGCCTGGGTGTTCGACCAAAGCTCGTTCGCGCAGGGTTTGCCCCCCGATGCGAGCGACGATGCGACGCAGCAGCGTTTTCTCGCGTGGCTGCTGGCCGAGGTGCTGCAACAAAAGCCCGATGCGATGTTCGCGAGCGAGGACTACCTCGTGCCGTGTGCGGCGCGGCTGTCGCAAACGCTCGGCCACGCGGTGGCGCCAGTGATGGTGGACCGCAACCGCAGCACGGTGCCGGTGAGCGCCACGCGCATCCGCGAGCAGCCGGTCGCTCATCGACAGCACCTGCCCGCCGCCGTGTGGGCCGACTGGGTGCCGCGCGTGTGCCTGCTCGGCGGCGAGTCCAGCGGCAAGAGCACCCTGGCGCAGGCCCTCGCCGAACGACACGGCACCGTGTTCGTCGCGGAATACGGCCGCGAGCTGTGGGAGCGCCAGGGCGGGGTGTTGCAGGAGCCCGACCTGCTGCACATCGCCGAAGAGCAGCTGCGGCGCGAAGACGCCGCCGCGGCGCAGGCCGGCGCCTTCCTCGCCTGCGACACCTCGCCGCTCACCACGCTCTTCTACGCGCTCGACCAGTTCGGTCGCGCCGACCCCGCGCTGCAGGCGCTGGCCGCGCGTCGCTACGACCTCGTGGTGCTGTGCGAGCCCGACTTCCCCTTCGTGCAGGACGGCACGCGCCGCGACGCGGCGTTTCGGCAGCGGCAGACCGACTGGTACGTGGCGCAGCTTGCGCAGCGCGGCATCACGCCCTTGCGCGCGCGCGGTTCCGTCGACGACCGCGTGCGACGGATCGAAGAGGCGCTGGGCCTCTAGCCGCCCAGCACCCGCTGCACCCACCCCACCACGTCGGCGATCACCTCGTCGCGGTGGGTCTCGTGCAGCACCTCGTGGCGCGCACCGGGGTAGACCTTCACCGTGATGTCGGTCGCCCCCGCCGAGCGGAAGCGTTCCACCAGCGGCTCGAAGTAGGCGAGCTGGCGGTGCATCGCATCGTCGCCCCCGACGAAGAAGAAGAGCGGCATCGTCGGTGGCACCACGCGGAAGGCGCCCGGCGGCGTGGTGCGCGCGTAGGCCGCATACATCGACTGGCGCGACTTCACGTTCAGGCGGTGGCCGCACAGCGGGTCGGCGATGTAGGCGTCGACCTGCGCTTCGTCTCGGCTCAGCCAGTCGAAGGGCGTGCGGCGCACCACGGCCGGCGCGGCGGCCTTGTCGGCCAGCTTCCAGGCCGAGGCATTGCCGGCTTCGGCGAGGTCGAGCGCGACGGTGCCGGTGAAGGCGGCGGCGTCGACCTCGTGCGCGTGGTCGAGCAGGTAGACCTTCACCGCGAACGAGCCCATGCTGTGCCCGAGGAGGATGAGCGGCACGCCGGGGTGGCGCCCACGGGCGAACTCGCTCACGCGCCGCATGTCAGCCACCAGGCCCGGGAAGCCACGCGGCCCGAGCTCGCCTTTTTCGTGGCGGCGCAGCGCCTCCTCGCCGTGGCCGCGGTGTTCGTTGGCGTAGACGGCCACGCCGGTGGCCGCGAGTGCTTCGGCGAGCGCGCGGTAGCGGCGTGCGTGCTCGCCCATGCCGTGGGCGATCTGCACGATGCCGCGCACGGACGCCGCATCGTCGGTCCACGAGTGCAGGTCGATCGGGTGGCCGTCGTCGGCGGCGAGGCGGTGGTACGTCTGGAGCACCGTCATGGCGTCACGGTTTTGGTCAGAGGTGCGTCACGATCCACAACCACACCGGCGCGGTCAGGGCGAAAGCGAAGGTCGACACCGTGATGGTGGCCGTGGTCTCGCCTTCGAGCGAGTGGTAGCGCTGCGAGAAGATGAGCGCGTTGTTGCCGGTGGGGAGCGCCGCGGCCATCACCACCACCGACAGCGGAAGGCCCGACAGGCCGAAGCCCCAGTGCCCGACCACCAGCACCACCGCCGGCAGCAGCAGCAGCTTCCACAGCGACAGGCGCACGGCACCGGCCAGCGCGCCTTGCAGACCGTACTGCGCAAGCGAGAGGCCGATCAGCACCAGGCACAAGGGCACGACCGCGTGGCCGAACTGCACCAGCACCTCGTCGATGAGCGCGGGGGTGGGCGCTCCCAGCGCGTTCCACACCAGGCCGGCCAGGATGGGCAGCACCACCGGGTGGATGATGGTCTTGCGGGCGGTGTCGAAGAGCATGCGGCCGATGTGCGCCTCGGCATCGCCGCTGCGCGCGCGCTCGCGGGCGAGGTCGAGCTCCACCAGCGCGGTGAGCACGGTGAGCAGCGTGAGCGCATGCAGGCTCACGATGGCCACGTGGATGGGCAGGCCCTGCTCGCCGAACATCGCCGCCGCCATCGGGATGCCCAGCTGCACCGTGTTGCCGAAGCTCGCGGTGATGGCCCGCACGCTCGGGCCCGCGGTGGGCAGGCCCGGCGTGCGGCGCTGCCACGCGTAGAGCACCACCATCAGCACCACGATGGGCACGAAGAAGGCGGCCAGCGTGCCCCAGGGCAGCGTGGTGAAGTCGATGTGCGAGGTGGTGCGAAAGAGCAGCGCCGGCACGAAGATGTAGAAGGCCGCGTAGCCCAGCACCCGCGCCGGGTCGTTCTCGCCCAGCCAGCGCATGCGCCCTGCCCCGTAGCCGATGGCCACCATCAGCAAGATGGCGAGGAGCTTGAGCAGGATGAGCGAGTACATCTGGAAAGCGGCCGGGCGGGCCCGGCCGGAGTCGCGTCAGATCAGAAGTAGTAGCCGACGTAGACACCGCCGTGCGAGCCGTCGAGCGTCACGTCGTTGAAGCCGTTGTTGACCTTGAAGCGCTCATTCACGTAGCGCACCTTGATGCCCACCGATCGGTAGGGGAAGAACTCGCCCTCGACCACCCCGCCCAGGCTCGCCTTGAAGCTGGTGTTGGGGATGGTGTTGCTCGCCACGCCCGAGGCGTGCAGGCGGGCGTTGGCCGAGTAGCGCGCCCCGCCGCCCAGGCGGAACCAGTCGGTGAGGTAGACGTGCCCGAGGGCTTCGACCGGCGTGCGGCTCCAGCGCACGGTGGCGTTGGAGGCTCGCACCTGGTCGACGTGGTAGCCGAAGAGCAACTGCGTCGACACGCGGCTCGTGAATTGCAGTTCGATGCCGCCGTGCAGGGCGAGGAGCGCCCCGGCGTGCACTCGGCTCTCATCGACATTGCTGTTCTGGTAGTAGACGGTGGCAATGGTGTCGCCGCCCGCGGTGACGCCGAAGCCCACCATGGGCTTGACCAGCACCTGTGCCGGAACGCTGCTGGCCGCAGCCCATGCCATCGCGGCGATGGCGATGTTCTTGTTCATTCAAACCTCCCTGTTGCGCTGTTGTTGTGAAAACGAAGACATGGCGCAGCCCTCACTGCGCCGCAAACCGTCAACCACCTTCAGAAGAAATAGCCGACGAAGTAGATACCGCCGTGGTTGCCCTTGAGCGTTCTGCCACCCGCCGTTTCGGGCTCGAATTTCTCGGATACGTAACGCAGCTTGATGCCGAGGTTCCGGCCGATCGTGAATTCGCCTTCGACCACCGTGCCCCACGCGGGCTTGTAGCTTTCGCTTGGAACATCGATGCTTGCCGCTCCCGACGAGCGCGTGCGAGCCTTGTCGGTGTAGCGCGCACCGCCGCCCACGCGGAAGGTGTCGGTGAGGCGGAAGTGGCCGAGCAGCTCGGCGGGGTAGCGGTCGAACTTCACATCCCCATTCGAAGCGGCAACGCCGTCGACGTGGTAGCCGATCAGAGCCTGCGCCGACACCAGTGGGCTGAACGTCATCTCGACGCCAGTGGTGAAAGCAATCAGCCCCCCGGCACGCACCTTGTCGGAGTCACCATTGGTGTAGGCGATTGGCGCCACCGTGTCTCCGCCGAATGTGAAGCCCAGACCCACAAGCGGGCGCACCACGGGCTGCGCCGAGGCTGCCTGTACAGCGCCCAGCGCCAGCGCGGCGACCGCGAGTTTTGTCTTCATGCACCACCTCCAGGATTGCGTTGGACCAGCGTCGCGGCCATTTTGCAGCAGCCCTCAAGCCGCCTTCTTCGCTGCGGCTTTCTTGGCCGGGGTCTTCTTCGCAGCCACCTTCTTCGCCGGCGCGGCCTCGACCGGTGCAGCCTCCTTGGCGGCAGCCTTGGCCGGCGCGGCCTTCGCGGGCGGCGCCTTGCCGGCGCGCGGCTGGAACTCGAAGCTCACCTTGCCTTCCTTCTTGTCGAAGGCGAGGAAGGCCTTGAACTTGCGCCGCGTCTTGTTGGAGACGAAGTTCTCCAGCAGGTCGGTCTTGCCGGTGGCCAGCAGCTTCGTCATCTGCTCGCGCGCCACCGGCTGCTGCAGGATGATCTTGCCGCTCTTGAAGTCGCAGGTCACGTTGGCGCCCACGGCGTGCTCGCACACGTAGCTCGTGCCGTGTTCGTAGACGCGGCCCTGGTCCTTGGGGCAGACACCGAGCGGCTCCTGCCCCGAGAAATCGACCGGCTCGCCGGACTCGCCTTCCTTCTTCGCGTCTTCGCCGAAGTCGAACTCGAGCTTCCAGTTCTTGATCTCGTCGTCGAACACGAGCTTGAGCTCGGCGGTGAAGGGCCAGCCCGCCTTGGAGCGGAAGCCTTCGAGCGGGCCGATCTTCTTGTGCACGAGGAAGTCTTCGACCTCGTGCAGCTCGAAGCTGCGGCCACCCGGAATCTTGCCGATGGAGAAGCCACAACCTTCGCCGTCACCCGACTTGCCGGTGCAGGTGAAGCGGCGATAGTTCTCTTTCACCACGCCGCCGCAGTTGGGGCACGGTGCCTTGAGCGTCGCGTAGTCGCCTGGGATGGTGTCGCGGTCGTATTCCTTGGCCTTGGCGACGATGCGCTGCGTCATCGCGGCGATCTCGGCCATGAACTTGTCGCGGCTCAACCGGCCTTTCTCCATCTCGGCCAGCTGAAATTCCCAGTTGCCGGTGAGCTCGGGCTTGGTGAGGTCTTCCACGCCCAGGCCGCGCAACAGCGTGGCGAGCTGGAAGGCCTTGGCGGTGGGAATCAGCTCGCGCCCATCGCGGTGGATGTACTTCTCGAGGATCAGGCCTTCGATGATGGCCGCGCGCGTGGCCGGTGTGCCCAGGCCCTTCTCCTGCATGGCCTCGCGCAACTCGTCGTCGTCGATCAGCTTGCCCGCACCTTCCATCGCCGAGAGCAGCGTGGCTTCGGTGTAGCGCGCCGGCGGCTTGGTCTTGAGCGCGTTGACGTCCACCGCTTCGGTGCGCACGACCTCGCCCTTCTCCACCGCCACGAGGTTGGCGTCGTCTTCCTGGGCCTCGCGGCCGTAGATGGCGAGCCAGCCAGGCTTGACCATCACCTTGCCGTTGGTCTGGAAGCTGTGGCCCGCCGCCGTGCTGATGCGGGTGGTGACCATGAACTCCGCCGGCGGGAAGAACACCGCCAGGAAGCGCTTGACCACCATGTCGTACAGCTTGGCCTCGACCTCGGTCAGGCTCTTGGGCGCGATCAGCGTGGGGATGATGGCGAAGTGGTCCGACACCTTGGCGTTGTCGAAGATGCGCTTGTTGGGCTTGACGTAGCCGTTCTTGATCGCCGTCTTCGCGTGCGTCGACAGCGCCTTGAGCGGGCCCGGCATGTCTTCGTTGGCGATCATCTCCATGGTGTTCTTCACCACGGCCACGTAGTCTTCCGGCAGGTGCTTGCTGTCGGTCCGTGGGTAGGTGAGCGCCTTGTGCTTCTCATACAGCGCCTGCGCGATGCTGAGCGTGGTCTTGGCGGAAAAGCCGAAGCGCGAGTTGGCCTCGCGCTGCAGCGTGGTCAGGTCGTACAGACCGGGCGAGCTTTGCGTGCTGGGCTTGCTTTCCTCGGTGACGGTGGCGGGCTGGCCCCGTGCGGCATCGGCGATGGCCTGGGCGGTCTTGGCGTCCCACACACGGTCGGCGCGCTGCTCGGGGTCGTCGGCGTTCTTCTTCCACTTGGGGTCGAACCACTTGCCTTCGTATTCACCGGCCTGGGCGGCAAAGCTCGCCTTGATCTCCCAGTAGTCGCGCGCCACGTGCTTGCGGATCTTTTCTTCACGCTCGACCACGATGCTGAGCGTGGGCGTCTGCACGCGGCCCACGGTGGTGAGGAAGAAGCCGCCGTCGCGCGAGTTGAAGGCCGTCATCGCGCGGGTGCCGTTGATGCCCACCAGCCAGTCGGCCTCCGAGCGGCTGCGCGCGGCTTCGGCCAAGCCTTGCAGCTCGGCGTCGGAGCGCAGGTGCTCGAAGCCCTCGCGGATGGCCTGCGGCGTCATGCTCTGCAGCCACAGGCGCTTGACCGGGTGCTTGCTCTTCGCGTGCTGCTGGATGAGGCGGAAGATCAGCTCGCCCTCGCGGCCCGCGTCGCAGGCGTTGATCAGTTCGCCCACGTCCTTGCGCTTGACCAGCTTCACGATGGCGTTGAGCCGGCCCTTGCTCTTGTCGATCGGGTTCAGCTCGAAGTGCGGTGGGATCACCGGCAGGTTGGCAAAGCTCCACTTGCCGCGCTTGACGTCGAACTCCTCCGGCGCCTTGATCTCCAGCAGGTGGCCCACGGCCGACGTCACGATGTGATGCTCGCCCTCGAAGTACTCGTCGTGCTTGTCGAACTTGCCGGCGACCGGCGTCAGCGCACGCACGATGTCCTGCGCGACCGACGGCTTCTCCGCAATGATCAAAGACTTGCTCATGGCTCTTTCTGTGTTCCTTGTGCCGGTGTCGCCGGCGCTCTCTCTACAATCCAGCCTCTCGCGCGCATGCGCATGCGCACACACGTATGTGCACACACGCATGCGCGCACCCATGAATTCAATGTACCCAAACAGCACGATGACGCAAGCCCGCCGCGCCGCCCCCCCTGCCACGACCGCGAAGGCGGCACCCAAGGCCGCGTCTGCGGGCAAGCGCATCCAGGTCCGCCGCAGCGGCGTGCACGGCAAGGGCGTCTACGCCATCGCCCCCATCGCCAAGGGCGAGACCATCATCGAATACAAGGGCGAGACCATCTCCTGGGACGAAGCCCTGCGCCGCCACCCGCACGACCCGAGCGACCCCAACCACACTTTCTATTTCTCGCTCGACAGCGGCGACGCGATCGACGCCAACGTCGGCGGCAACTCGGCCCGCTGGATCAACCACGCGTGCAACCCCAACTGCGAGGCCGACGAGCAGAATGGCCGTGTCTTCATCAAGGCTTTGCGCAACCTGAAGCCGGGCGAGGAACTGTTCTACGACTATGGCTTGACGATCGACGAGCCCTATACGCCCAAGCTGAAGAAAGAATACGAATGCCGCTGCGGCGCAAAGAACTGCCGCGGCACCATGCTCTCGCCGAAACGCTGAACGCACGTGACATGAGACCCTCACTGTCAACCCGAGCTGGCGGGCCGAGCGCCGGGCCGCTCCCAAGCCGGCCCGCCATCCCCATGGGGGATCGGCTGACGTACCCGTCGGCCGAGGGGCAGACATGAACCACTCCTTGCAATGGGGAGCAGAAGCGCTGTGGCAGCGGCTGGAGCCGCTGTTGCCCGGCCTGAGCGTGGAGGTGGTGGCGCGCAGCGTCTCCACCAACAGCGCACTGCTCGAGCGGGCCCGGGTGCGCGCCGAGCCGCCCACCGATGAGCTGGTGCAGGTTCGCCGCAGCATCGAAAGCGGCGCCTTCGGCCGCCGCGCCGCCGACGTGCAGCCCTGCCTGCTCGTGGCCGAGCACCAGACGGGCGGCCGCGGCCGACTGGGTCGCACCTGGCAGGCGAGCATCGGCGCCTCGCTCACGTTTTCGCTCTCGTTGCCGATGAACCCGGCCGACTGGTCGGGCCTGTCGCTCGCGGTCGGCGTGGCGATCGCCGACGCGCTGGAGCCCGCCGGCGCGCGCGTCGGCCTCAAGTGGCCCAACGACCTCTGGCTGATGGACCCGGCGCCCACCCCGGGCGCGCCTCCCGGGCGCAAGCTGGGCGGCATCCTCATCGAGACGGTGACGGCCGGCCCGGTGCGCCTGGCCGTCATCGGCATCGGCCTCAACATCACGCCGCAGCCTCTCGAAGACCTGAGCAGCGGCTACGCCTGCCTGCAGGAGCTCGACCCCGACGCCACCGCCCCGAGCACGCTGGCCCTGGTGGCCGAGCCGCTCGTGCGGGCCCTGAAAGACTTCGAACGGCACGGCTTCGCGCCCTTTGCCGCGCGCTACGCCGCCCGCGACCTGCTGCGCGGCCGCAACGTGACCACCACGCAGGCCAACGTGCCCACCGGCGTCGCGGCCGGCATCTCGCCCACGGGCGCGCTGCTCGTGCGCGACGCGGCCGAGCTGCACGAGGTGAGCAGCGGCGAGGTGAGCGTGCGGCTCGTGCGCGACGGCGACGACGGCCGTGCCGGAGACAGCCGCTGATGCTGCGCCTGCTGGTGGTGGTGCTGCTGCTGGCCAACCTGGCGTTCTATGCGTGGACGCAGGGCCTGCTCGACAACGTGATCGGCGTGCGTGCGCAAGGCGACCGCGAGCCCGACCGGCTCACGCGCCAGGTGAGGCCCGAGACCATCCGCGTGCTGCCGGCCGCGTCGGCTGTGGCCATCGCGGCCACGGCCACCGAGCCCGCCCCCGTGTGCCTCGAGGCCGGCCCGTACACGCCGGCGCAGATCACGGCCGCCGAAGGTGTGCTGCAGACGGTGCTGCCGGCCGGCAGCTGGGCCAGCCTCAAGACCGAGACGCCCGGCGTATGGATCGTCTACATGGGCAAGTACCCCAACCGCGAGGCGCTGCAGAAGAAGGCCGACGAACTCAAGCGCCTGAAGATCGGCTTCGAGGAGCTGCGCAACGTGCCGCCCGAGCTGGCCGATGGCCTCGCCCTCGGCCGCTACGACAACCGCGCCGCGGCCGACAAGGCGCTGGCCGAGGTCACGCAGCGTGGCGTGCGCACCGCCCGGGTGATGCCGCTCTCGCCGCCCGCCGTCACGCACAGCCTGCGCGTGGAGCGCGCCGACGCCACGCTGCAGGCGCGGCTGGCCGGCCTGCGCGCCGAGCCGCTGCTCGGCAAGAGCTTCACCGCCTGCGCCCGCCCCTGATCGGCCGGCGCTGCGACTGCAGCGCGGCCACCGCCAGCGCGAGCCCCAACAGCCACAGCGCACCCAACGCTCCGCCCCCACCGTCGTCCGACGCACCCGCTGGCGGCGGTGGTGACGCCGCATAACGCAGCGCGCCCTCGGCATCGAGCACGCCCGCGCCGCAGGTGCTGGTGGTGCACACGCAGGTGTTCGGACTCGACGACGAACACGCCGGCACCCCACCCGCCGACTGCACATGCGGCCGTGCCGTGGCGCGCAGGCCGGCGATCACCTGTGCCACCGTGAGCCGCTCGTTCACGCTCAGCATCAGGCTGATGACGCCCGAGACCACGGGCGTGGCGAAGCTCGTGCCGAACACGTTGCCGTAGCTGTCGGCCCCCGGCGCCTGGCTGCCAGTGTTGAGCAGCGTGAGCAGGCCATCGTCGGCATCGGGGTCGCCGCCGACGGTGGCGACGGTGACCTGTGGCCCGAAGTTCGAATACGAGGCCTTCAAGCCATCGCGGGCGAGGGCCGCCACGCCGACCACCCCGCGGCAACTCGCGGGCCGCGTGACGGCGCCGGCCTCGTTGCCGGCCGCGGCCACCACCACCACGCCGACGCTCGCCAGCTCGTCGACCGTGCTCTGGTACAGCCCGCCGCACGCGGCACTGCCGCCGAAGCTGATGTTGACGATGCGCGCCGGGTGGGGGTTGAGGGGCGCCCCCGGCACCGCGAGGCCGGCCGCCCAGCGCATGCCGTCGGTGATGTCGAGCACGGTGGCGCCGCACTTGCCTGCCACCCGCACGGGCAGCACGCGCCCGTTCCAGCTCACGCCCGCCACGCCGAGGTTGTTGTTGGTGGCAGCGGCGACGACGCCGCTGATGATGGTGCCGTGCCAGGAGCTGGGTTGCTCGGGGCAGGTGTCGAAGAGCGCGGGGTTGCCGGTGATGTCGGCCGGCGAGACCCAGTCGCCGGGGTCCGACGGATCGGGGTCGCGGCCGTTTCCGTCGTTGGCGTATTCGAGTTCCGAGACGAAGTCGTAGCCCGGCAGCACACGCCCGGCCAGGTCGGCGTGGGCGGTGATGCCGGTGTCAAGCACTGCCACCACCGCGCTCGGCCGGCCGGTCTGCCAGGCCCACGCGTTCTGCACCCCCGGGGCCCCGTAGCTCGGCAGCTGGCCGCCGGTGGTCTCGCCGTCGGGGCGCAGCCACCACTGGCCGAGATCGGTCGGCGAGACGTAGCGGAAGTAGGGGTCGTCGGGCGTGGGCAGCGCCTGCAGCAGGCGCTCGCGGGTGTTGGGCTCCACCCATTCGACCTCGGGGCGGGCACGCAGCCGCGTGGCCAGGGCTTCAGCTTCCGCTTCGGAGAGGCGGCGGCCGAAATTCAGGTGCTGGGCGTCACGCCCGGCCGGGCGCAGACGCGCTTCGGTGATGCGCTCGGTTTGCAGCAGGCGCTGCAGGCGTTCGGTGTGGCGCGCCTGTTCGGCAGCGCCGAGGCGCGCCGCCCGCTCATGGGCCGGCGCATCCCGCAGCTTGACGATGAGACCGTCGGCCGGCGCGGCCCACACGGCGGCGCCGCAGGTCAGCCCTACCGCCACCAGCACCCCGAATTGCCGACCGAACCTGCTCCAGATCCCCATGGCGCCTCCTCAAGATGGAGCGCCGCGGGGAGGGTGAACTCACTGCCGGCGGCGCGACACCTTCCGGGGGCAAATGCGGTTCCGCTGCACTTGCAGGGCGACCACCGCCATCGCGAGGCCGGTCAGCCAGACGAGGCCGAGGGCACCGCCGCCGCCGCCACCCCCACCGCCACCCGTGATGAGCGCAGGTGCCCCCACGTTCACCGCCTGCGCCGTGGTCGATTGGGCACCCGAGCTGTCGGTCACCGTGACGCTGACGCTGAAACGCCCTTGGGCCGACGGGGTGACCGTGACCGTCGGCCCGGTGGTCGTGCCCAGGCTCGTCACGATGCCGCCGCCATCGACGAGCGTCCACTGGTAGCTGGCGAGGGTGCGCGGGCTCAGCACATAGCTGTTGGCCACGCTCAGCGTCAGTGCCTGGGCGGCACGCGGCGCGGTCGCGCTCTGCGTGATGCGGGCCTGCAGGCCGCGCTGTGCGCCGAGCACGGCGGCGTTGGTGTCGAGCATGCCGGCGCCGCAGGTGCTGGTGGTGCAGTAGCACTCGCCTTGGGAATTGCCGTCGGGTGCGCGGCATGCAACCGTGCCGGGGTCGCCGCCCCAGGCCGGGAAGGCCCGCGCACTGCCCTGGAGCGCGGCCCGCACCTCGTTCACCGTCATGGCCGGGCGCACCGAGAACATCAAACCCACGGTGCCGGCCACCAGCGGCGCCGAGAAACTCGTGCCGACCGCAGCGTTGTCACCATCGGTGTAGCCCGAGGCCACCGGCGAGGTCGTGCCGGTGTTGGTCGCCGTCATGATCGGGTACAGGCACTGCCCACTGGCGTTGACGCAATTGCCACCGGGCGCCGCGATCGCCACTTCGGGGCCGACATCGGCAAACCCGACCTTGCTGCCGACATGGCGCAAGCCCGTGACGGCGACAACGCCATTGCAGTTGGCCGGTGACGACACCGCATGGCCGTCGCTGTTGCCGGCCGACACCACGACCACCACCCCCAGGGCGACGACTTCGTTGATGGCCTGTTGGTAGGTGGTGGAACACCCGCCCTCGCCCCCCAGGCTCATGTTGATGACCTTCGCGGGCGTGGGGTTGGTCGGCACACCCGTGACCGGAATGCCGGCCGCCCAGCGAATGCCCGCCGCGATGTCGGAGGTGAAGCCACCGCACTTGCCCAGCACGCGCACCGGCAACACCTGCACCGTGCGCCCGACACTCGCCATGCCGACGCCGTTGTCGGTCAGCGCACCGACCAGGCTGGCGGTCTGCGTGCCGTGCCAACTGCTCCCTTCCACCAGGCAGCCGCTGAAGTTGGCGGTCTGCACGTCCGAGCTGCTGACCCAGTCGCCCGGATCGGAGGGGTCGCTGTCGCGGCCATTGCCATCGTTGGCGGTGGCCAGGGCGATGGCGGAGTCGCCCGAAATCATGTCGTAGCCCGCCAGCATGTTGCCGACGCCGGCACCGAGCAGGTCGGGGTGGTCGAAGCGCACCCCGGTGTCGAGCACAGCCACCACCACGGAACTGCTCCCGGTGGTGGTGTCCCACGCCGTCTCGGCGTTGATGGCCGAAACGAGCGTCGAATTCGATGGCTTCAGGTACCACTGGCCGGAGACCGGCCCGCCAGAGCCCACCAGCACGGAGCTGTAGCGCGGGTCGTTGGGCGGTGCCATGCGACGGTGGCGCACATCGGGCTCGGCGTATTCCACGTCGGGCTGCGCGGCCAGCCGCCGGGCGAGTTCGACCGAGCTGATGCCGTTGGCACTGACCACCTGGGCCCGCTCGCTCACCGCCGCGCCGGCATTCAGCGCCACCCCCACGCGTTGGCCGAGCACCAGTGCACGCTCGGCACCCACCGACGCTGCGCGCGCCCTGTCAACCAGGAGAGACGAGCCCGCCTTGAACTTCACGATGACCCGTGCGTTCTCGACCGTCACCACGCTTTGCGCCTGCAGTGCCGGTGAATGAAGACCCAGGGGTGCCAGCAAGGCAAGGGCAACCACGGCGGGCCAGGATGTGCGCATGAACAGAACTCCGAAGGATCAAGGTCGCTAACACGCGATTCCGTGGGTACGGCAACGGACGGCGTGACCGCGAAGTGTAGGCACGGGCCCACAGCCCCTCGTGTCACGACTCGTGGCAAATCACCCAACGGAAACGCCCGGTTGCAACAAAGTCCAGGCCGGCAAGCAAAAAGGCCTCTTGCGAGGCCTTTTGTTGCAGTGCGAGATGCCAGCTTATTTGGCGATGACGCGCACCATCTCCAGCACCTTGTTGGAGTAGCCCCACTCGTTGTCGTACCAGGACACGAGCTTGACGAAGGTGCCGTCGAGCGCAATGCCGGCTTCGGCGTCGAAGATCGAGGTGCGGGGGTCGCCACGGAAGTCGGTCGCGACGACCTTGTCTTCGGTGTAGCCGAGCACGCCCTTCATGGCACCTTCCGACTGCGCCTTCATCTCGGCGCAGATTTCCTTGTAGGTCGCTTCCTTGACCAACTCCACGGTCAGGTCGACCACCGACACGTCGGAGGTCGGCACGCGGAAGGACATGCCGGTCAGCTTCTTGTTGAGCTCGGGGATCACCACGCCCACGGCCTTGGCGGCGCCGGTCGACGACGGGATGATGTTTTCCAGGATGCCGCGGCCGCCGCGCCAGTCCTTGTTCGACGGGCCGTCGACGGTCTTCTGCGTGGCGGTGGCGGCGTGCACGGTGGTCATGAGGCCACGCTTGATGCCCCACTTGTCGTTCAGCACCTTGGCGAGCGGGGCCAGGCAGTTGGTGGTGCACGAGGCGTTGGAGATGATGGCCTCGCCCTTGTACGACTTGTCGTTCACGCCGTAGACGAACATCGGGGTGTCGTCCTTCGACGGGGCCGACATCACGACCTTCTTGGCGCCAGCGTCGATGTGCTTTTGCGCGGTTTCCTTGGTGAGGAAGAGACCGGTCGACTCGACGACGATGTCGGCACCGACCTCGGCCCATTTCAGGTTGGCGGGGTCGCGCTCTTGCGTCAGGCGGATCTTCTGGCCGTTGACGATGAGCGTGTTGCCGTCGACGGCGATGCTGCCGTCGAAGCGGCCGTGCACGCTGTCGTACTGCAGCATGTAGGCGAGGTAGTCGGGCTCCAGCAGGTCGTTGATGCCGACGATCTGGACGTCCTTGAAGTTGGCGACAGCTGCGCGCAACACCATGCGCCCGATGCGGCCGAAGCCGTTGATGCCGATCTTGATGGTCATGTCATTCGCTCCTGTGAATTGAAAGTCTTGCCAAGTCTCCGTCCGCCCTGAGCTTGTCGAAGGGCCTGCGCGCGGCGCAGGGCTTCGACAGGCTCAGCCCGAACGGCGGTGATTCATTTCTTCTGCAACACCGCGCGCACGGTGTCGGCGACGTTTTCAGCAGTGAAGCCGAAGTGCTTGAAGAGCACCCCGGCCGGGGCCGATTCGCCGTAGGTGTCGATGCCCACCACGGCCGCGCAGCCGTACTTCCACCAACCGTCGGTCACGCCCATTTCCACCGCGATGCGCGGCAGGCCGGCGGGCAGCACCGAGGCCTTGTAGTCGACGCTCTGGCGGTCGAAGACAGTGTTCGACGGCATGGAGACCACACGCACCGCGATGCCTTGCACCGCGAGCTGCAACTGCGCGTGCAGCGCAAGCTGCACTTCGGAGCCGGTGGCGATGATGACCGCCTGCGCCTTCTTCTTGAGGCCCACTTCGCTCGGCTCGGCGAGCACGTAGGCGCCCTTGGCAATGCCGTCGAGGCTGGCCTTGGGCGAGTAGGTGAGGTTCTGGCGCGAGAGCAGCAGCGCGCTCGGGCGGGTCTTGCTCTCGATGGCGCTGGCCCAGGCAACAACCGTCTCGGTGGTGTCGGCGGGGCGCCAGACGTCGAGGCCGGGGATCAGGCGCAGCGCGGCAGCGTGTTCGATCGACTGGTGCGTCGGGCCGTCTTCGCCGAGGCCGATGCTGTCGTGCGTGAACACGTGCACCACGCGCTGCTTCATCAGCGCGGCCATGCGGATGGCGTTGCGGCTGTAGTCGCTGAAGGTGAGGAAGGTGCCGCCGTAGGGCAGGTAGCCGCCGTGCAGCGCCACGCCGTTCATGATCGCGGCCATGCCGAACTCGCGCACGCCGTAGTTGATGTGACGGCCGCCGTTCGATTCGCCCTTCTCGTCGAAGCGCAGGGCCGGCGTGCTGCTGGTGTTGGTGAGGTTGGAGCCGGTCAGGTCGGCGCTGCCGCCGAGCAGCTCGGGCAGGGCCTTGGTGAAGGCTTCGAGCGCGAGCTGGCTGGCCTTGCGGCTGGCGACGGTCTCGGCCTTGGCGTGCGTGGCGGCCACGATGTCGGCAACCGTCTGCTTCCAGTTCTTGGGCAGCTCGCCATCGAGGCGGCGCACGAGGTCGACGGCCAGCTCGGGGTGGGCCTTGGCATAGGCCTCGAAGGCATCGACCCATTTCGTCTCGGCCTGCAGGCCGGCCTGGCGGGCGTCCCACTGTTCGTAGGCTTCTTCGGGCACGACGAAGGGCTCGTGCAGCCAGCCCAGCGCTTCACGCGTCAGCTTGATCTCGTCGGGTCCGAGCGCTTCGCCGTGGGCCTTGGCGGTGCCGGCGCGGTTGGGCGAGCCTTTGCCGATGGTGGTCTGGCAGCAGATGATCGTCGGCTTGTCGCTCTTCTTGGCTTGCGCGATGGCCTTGTCGACCGCGTCGACGTCGTGGCCGTCGACCTTCGCGATCACGTTCCAGCCATAAGCCTCGAAACGCTGCGGCGTGTTGTCGACGAACCAGGGCGCGACCTTGCCGTCGATCGAGATGCCGTTGTCGTCGTAGAGGGCGATCAGCTTGTTGAGCTTCCACGCACCGGCGAGACCCGCGGCTTCGTGGCTGATGCCTTCCATCAGGCAGCCGTCGCCGAGGAACACGTAGGTGTGGTGGTCGACGATCTCGTGGCCGTCGCGGTTGAATTCCTTCGCCAAGAGCTTCTCGGCGAGCGCCAGGCCCACGGCGTTGGTGAAGCCCTGTCCCAGCGGGCCGGTGGTGGTCTCCACGCCCGGGGTGATGCCCACCTCGGGGTGGCCCGGCGTCTTGCTGTGCAGCTGGCGGAAGTTGCGCAGCTCGCTCATCGGCAGGTCGTAGCCCGAGAGGTGCAGCAGCGAGTAGATGAGCATCGAGCCGTGGCCGTTGCTGAGCACGAAGCGGTCGCGGTCGGCCCAGTGCGGGTTGGCCGGGTTGTGCTTGAGGTGCCGGCCCCACAGCGCGACGGCGATCTCGGCCATGCCCATCGGCGCGCCGGGGTGCCCGGAGTTCGCTTGCTGGACCGCGTCCATCGAGAGGGCACGGATGGCGTTCGCCATCAAGGAAGTGTTGGAGGCGATCGCGGTCATGGGCTCGCTGGGGTGGGTTTGGGGGGAAACCCGGCATTTTACGGGCCTCGATAATCCGACCCGATGCACGGCCTGCACCTCACCGCCGATTTACGGGGATGCTCCTCGGAGAACCCCGCCTTCACCGACCCACACGCCCTGCGGCGCCTGTGCCTGGCGGCCGTGGCCGGCGCCGCCCTGCAGCCCGTCGGCGAACTCTTCCACACCTTCCCGGGCGCCGCGGGCGTGACCGGCGTGGTGCTGCTCGCCGAGTCTCACCTCGCCGTGCACACCTGGCCCGAGCTGCAGGCGGTGACGCTCGACGTCTACGTCTGCAATTTCGGCGCCGACAACTCCCACAAGGCGCGTGCGCTGCTCGATGCGCTGATCGCACACTTCGCGCCAGAGACCGTCGAGCGGCACGCCCTCGAGCGAGGCACCCCCACATGAAAGCCCTGATCCTGGCCGCCGGCCGCGGCGAGCGCATGCGTCCACTCACCGACCACACGCCCAAGCCTCTGCTCGAGGTGCAGGGCAAGCCGCTGATCGTGTGGCACCTCGAAGCGCTCGCGCGCGACGGCATCCGCGAGGTGGTGATCAACACCGCCTGGCTGGAAGAACGCATCGTCGACACGCTCGGCGACGGCTCGCGCCACGGCGTCTCGATCCGCTACTCGCTGGAAGGCCGCGACCACGGCGGCGCGCTGGAAACCGCCGGCGGCATCGCCAAGGCCCTGCCGCTGCTCATCGACGCCACGACCGACTGCTTCTGGGTCGTCTCCGGCGACGTGTTCCTGCCCGGCTTCCGCTTCGACGCGGCGTTGGCGCAGCGTTTCGCCGAGGGCACCCAATTCGCGCATCTCTGGCTCGTGCCCAACGCCCCGCACCACCCCGAAGGCGACTTCGGCATCGATGCGCAAGGCCTCGCCTCGCGCACCGTCACCCCGAAACGCACCTGGGCCAGCGTCGGCCTCTTCCGTGCCGCGATCGTGAAAGACGTGACCGTCGGCCAGAAGCTGCCGCTGACCCCGCTGCTGCGCGCCGGGGCCGACGCCGGGCGCATCGGCGCCACCGCCTACGACGGCCCGTGGACCGACGTGGGCACGGTCGAGCGGCTCCACGCACTCAACACCGGGGGCTGACCGCCATGGACTCGTTCGACGCGAAGGTCGCCGTCATCACCGGCGCGGCGAGCGGCATCGGGCTCGGCATGGCCCAGGCCTTCGCCGAAGCCGGCATCCGGGTGGTGCTGAGCGACGTCGAAACCGATGCACTCGACGCCGCCGCAAAAGCGCTGCGTGCGGGCGGCGCCCAGGTGCACACCGTGGTGGCCGACGTTTCCGACCCCGAGCAGGTGCAACGCCTGGCCCAGGCAGCGCTCAACCGCTGGGGCAGCATCGACATCCTCTGCAACAACGCCGGCGTGGGCGCCGGCACCATGCCCAGCTGGCACAGCACGCTCGACGACTCGCATTGGGTGCTGGGCGTCAACCTGATGGGCGTGGTGCACGGCATCCGCAGTTTCATGCCGATCCTGCTCAAGCAGGGCACGCCGGCGCACATCGTCAACACCGCCTCGATGGCCGGGCTGAGCGCGGGCGGCAACCCGGTGTACGGAGCCAGCAAGGCGGGGGTGGTGAGCCTGTCGGAAAGCCTCTATCTCGAATTGCAGCGCAGCCGCTCCAACGTCGACGTCTCGCTGCTGTGCCCGGGCTTCGTCGCCACGCGCATCCTCAGCGCAGAGCGCAACCGGCCGGCCACGCTCGGCGATGCGTCGGCGCCCGCCTCCTCGCCCCTGGCGCTGGCGATGAAGCAGTGGTTCAACGAGCAGGTCGAGCAGGGCCTGGACCCGCTCGCGGTGGGCCGGCAGGTGCTCGACGCCATCCGCGACCGGCGTTTCTACGTGTTCACGCACCCCGAGTGGCTGGGCCAGGTCGAGCACCGCATGCAGAACCTGCTGCAGGGGCGCAACCCGAGCGCGTCGCCCTTGCCGGGCATGGAAGAAGCGCTGCGCGGCAGCCGCTGACGCAGCTCAGGGCCCGGCGTGCGGGCAGCGGTTGACCTCCACCGACACATGCGCCAGCTCTTCGTGCACCGCCAGGCGCGCGCGGTAGGCCGAGGGCTCGAGCGGCGCGTCGGCCACCACGCACACGATGGCGGCGAATTTGTCGCGGCCCACGCGCCACACGTGCAGGTCGGCCACCTTGGCGTCGCCGTCGGACTCGATCGCCTCGCGCACCTCCTGCGTGAGCGGCAGGTGCATCTCGCGGTCGAGCAGCACCGCCGCCGACTGGCGCATCAGGCCCCAGGCCCAGACGCCGATCACCACCGCGCCGACGATGCCCACCACCGGGTCGAGCCAGGTCCAGCCGAGCCACAGCGCCGCCGACAGCGCGCCGATCGCAAACACCGAGGTCAGCGCATCGGCCAGCACGTGGGCGTAGGCAGCGCGCAGGTTCAGGTCGGCGTGCTCGTGCGGGTGATCGTGGCCGTGAGAGTCGTGCCCATGGTGGTCATGGTGGTCGTGCCCGCCCTGCGCCCCATGCAGCAGCCACGCCGACGCGAGGTTCACCACCAGGCCGATCACCGCCACCACCAGCGCCGAGTGGGCCTGAAGCGGCTCGGCACGCCACAGCCGGCCTGCCGATTCGACTACGATGCCCACGCCCACCAGCCCCAGGACCAGCGCACTGGCGAAGCTGCCCAGCACTTCGATCTTCCAGGTGCCGAAGGCGTAGCGCGTGTCGTGCGCATGGCGGCGCGCCAGCCAGTAGGCGCCGGCCGTCACCGCAAGCGCCAGGGCGTGGGTGCCCATGTGCCAGCCATCGGCCAGCAAGGCCATCGAGCCCGTCCACCAGCCGGCGGCGATCTCCACGCCCATCGTCAGCAGCGTGATCGCCAGCACCCAGTGCGTGCGGCGCTCGCCCAGGCGGTTGCCGGAGTCGAACACGTGCGCGTGCTGCCAGGGTTTGAGGTCGTGGGTGTGGGCCATGAACGGTGCGTCGTCGGCGTCTCGGTGAAGCATCTTAGCCACGGGGTGTGGCCGCTCGGGCGACCGAATCAACCGTGTGTCGGCCCGGTTTTGACCGCTTTGCGCGCAGGCCTTTCGCCGGCCGGAGGTTCGCGCTACCTTTCGGGCTGTGACGCATGTTCTCGCCCTGCCGTTCCTGCTGGCCATCGCGGTGGCCGGCCACATCCTGCTGAGCCGCGGCGCCAAGGCGCTGGCCTCGGCCGTCTACCTGCTGGCCACCGGCGAGCCGGAAGCGGTGGGCTACGAGCGGCGCGTCTACGGCACCGCCGACCGCGCGATGCTCGAAATCGTCGCCCTCGTGCTGGCCTCGGGCGTCGTCATGTGGATCGGCATGACCTGGAAGCTCGGCTGGGTCGGCGCCCTCGGGGTCTTGATGCTGCTGGGCGCGGTGGCGCTCGACATGGCGCGCTGGGAGCGGGTCACGGTCAGCGCGAGCTACGTGTGGTTCCAGCGCGGCTTGGGCCACAAGGTGCACCAGGTGGCGATCGAGAACATCCGCGACGTCTCGGTGGTCGAGGCCGAGGCCCCGGGCTACACCCTGCGCCACCTCAACCGCAACCGCACCTGCCGGCTGACCATGCGCATGAACGACAAGCGCGTGGTGGCCCTGCCGAAGACCGATGCGCACGGCGAGGTCGAGGCAGTCGAAGCCCTGGCCAATCACATCCGCTCGCGCCAGCAGCTGGCCGGCGACCGGCAAGCCGTCAAACGCTCAGCCGACCAGGGCAGCGAAGCCGCCGCCCGTGCCGCCCGCGAGCCCACCACGGCCGACCGCGAAATGCTGCGCGAGCTGCGTCGCCTGCGCAAACAAGCCCAGTCGCCCAACCTGCCACCGGCCGTCAAACACATCGAAGGCTCCGGCAAGGCGTGACGCGATGAGCGCGGCCACCCCGGCGCTACCCGCAGGCCTCACCCCGCAGCGTGAACGTCGTGCCGAGCTGGCCCGGCGGCTGCGTGCCGCCGGCGGTGGCATCGCCATCGTGACGACGGCCCCCGAGCTGACGCGCAGCCGCGACACCGAACATCCGTTCCGCGCCGACAGCTACTTCCACTACCTCACCGGCTTCGACGAACCCGACGCCACGCTGGTGCTGCAGGCCGACGGCCACAGCGAACTCTTCTGCCGCGAGAAGCATGCCGAGCAGGAGGTGTGGACCGGCGTGCGCCTCGGGCCCGAGGCGGCGCGCGAGGCGCTCGGTGTCGACGCCGCCTTCCCGAATTCGCAACTCGACCAGCGCCTGCCGGAGCTGCTCAACCAGGCCCCCGCGGTGTGGACGGTCTTCGGCCCGGGTAGCCCGCTCGCGCAGCGCCTCGACGGCTGGCTCGACAAGGTGCGGGCGCAGGCGCACTTCGGCCATGCCCCGCCTGCCGCACACCGCGACCTGGCCGCGCTGCTCGACGAGATGCGCCTCGTCAAGCGCGAGGACGAGCTGGCGCTGATGCGCCGTGCGGCCAGCATCTCGGCCGGCGCCCACCGGCGTGCGATGCGCTTCTGTGCCACGCGCTTCCGCGCCGAGCCGGCCGGCAGCGTGGCCGAATACGAGATCGAGGCCGAGCTGTTGCACGAGTTCCGCCGCCACGGCGCGGCTGGGCCGGCCTACCCGTCGATCGTGGCCGCCGGGCGCAATGCCTGCGTGCTGCACCACAGCGCCGGGCCGGCGCGCCTGCAGGCAGGCGAGCTGTGCCTGATCGACGCCGGCTGCGAGTTCGACGGCTACGCGAGCGACGTGACCCGCACCTTCCCCGCCAGCGGCCGCTTCAGCGCCCCGCAGCGCGAGCTCTACGACATCGTGGTCGTCGCACAGGAGGCCGCCATCGCCGCCACGCGGCCAGGGCTGCGCCACCGCGAGGCCCACCACGCCGCGGTGCGCGTGCTGGCCCAGGGCCTGCTCGACACCGGTCTCCTGAGCCACGACCGCCACGGCACGCTCGACGACGTGATCGAGCACGCGCACTACCGCCAGTTCTACATGCACGGCACCGGCCACTGGCTCGGGCGCGACGTGCACGACACCGGCGACTACCTCGCCCGCGACGAAGCCCCGTTCGAGCAGCCCGACTACCTGGGCGGGCGCGTCGTCAAGCACCCGTCGCGCAGGCTCGAACCCGGCATGGTGGTGACGCTGGAACCGGGCCTCTACGTGCGCCCCGCCGACGGCGTGCCCGAGCGCTACTGGCACCTCGGCATCCGCATCGAAGACGACGCGGTGGTCACGGCACAGGGCTGCGAGCTGATCAGCCGCGGCGTGCCGGTCCAGGCCGACGAGATCGAGGCGCTGATGCGCGACGGCGCCTAGACCGCCAGACGCCGCCCGACACGCATGCCGTGCGAGAAGGCTTCTTCGAACACCGAGTAGCCCGACAGATCGCTGTGCGCAAAGTGCACGCGGCCCGTCGTGCGCGCCAAGGCCTGCAGTGCTGCACTGCCGCGCAGGCCGGGCAGCGGGATGCTCATCGCGTGGCCGTAGCGCATGAGGTCGATGCGCTTCACCTTGGCGGGCAGGTCGAGGTGGGCTTTCGCCAGGTCGTCCAGCACGACGCGTGACCACGCCTGCCAGCCGTCGGCGAGCAGGCGCGCGCGGTTGGCACGCAGCTGCTCCGCGTTGTCGCCGCCCAGCGCCCAGTAGCTCGTGAGCACGGTCGGGCCGGGGTGGGGGCGGGTGCTCTGGTGCATGGCGTTCACGTAGCCGAGCGCGGGGCTGCCGTGCAGCACGTTGTCCCAGGCGGGCGGGGCGCCACCGGCGTCGTCGAGCGGGGTGTCGATGTGCAGGTTGGCGACGAGCCAGGGCGCGTGGCGCATCTGCGAGACGGCCGTCGGCAAGGCCGAAGGGGGAGCCACCAGCAAGCGTTGCGCGATGAAAAGCGGCGTGGCGAGCACCACCTGCTTCGCCGTCCAGCGCTCCACGCGCTCGGATTGCGCATGCCACAGGTCGACGCTCACCTGGTGGCGACCTTCTTCCACGCGCAGCGCGACCCGGCCGGCGTGCAGGCGCTCGTGGTGCGGCTGCGCAAGGCGCTCGGTGAGCCAGCCGTTGCCCTGCGGCCAGGTGAGCACGCCTTCGCGGCCGTCGCCCTCAGCGTCGCCGGGCGCGTGGAAACCGTGTCGGCTGGCGAAGTAGTGCAGCCCGGCCCAGGCCGACACCTGCGCGGCCCCGGCGCCGTAGTCGTCGCGGCAGCAGTAGTCGAGGTAGGTGCGCAATGCCGGTGCATCGAAGCCCTCCCGGTCGAGCCAGTGGGCGAAGGTCTGCGCATCGAGTGCCTGGTGTGCGGCCGTCCACGGGGCGCGCGCGGTCGGCAGGCTGAAGCCGAGCGCGGCCGTCGCCGTCACCGCCTGGGCGAAGCGGCGGTATTGCGCGAGCGTGGCCTCGGGTTGGTCGTGGACCGGCAGCAAACCATCCTGCCACTGGCCGCCGATGAAGAGCCGCTCCTGCGGGCTGTGGCAGAGGTGGCGCTCGTCGTACACGCGCTTGCCGTGCTCGACGCGGCTGAGGCCCAGCTCTTCCAGCAGCGCGACCACGTCGACGTCGGCCTCGTTCGGCACCGGCAGGTAGTGCGCGCCGAGCGGGCAGGCCATGCCGGCGATCTGGTGGCCACGGCTGTTGCCGCCGGCGCTGTCTTCCAGGTCGACGAGGTGGACGTCGTCGATGCGCCTCGCCGCCAACGCGCGGGCGCAGGCGAGGCCCGCGACACCGGCCCCGACGATGAGCACGTGGGGCTGTTTGGTGACGGCGGGCGGCGGCAGCGCACCCCCCTTCAGATTGCGCAGTCGATGGCCACGGGCGTGTTGCGCACCGACCCAGCCACCGTCGTACTGGACTTCCGGCGCACGCCGACAGGCGGACACGAGCGGCAGGCCCGCCACCGCCGTCAGCAATGCACGCCGGCGCAGGCTCACGGGTGCACCTTGCCCCACTCCTGCTCGAAGGTCTGCACCAGCACCTGGTTCGACAGGCGGTTGGGCTCGGCCGGCACCCGCGCCATGTCGGGCGGGAACTGCAGCAGGCCCGGCAGGCCGTCGACGGTGAGGAATCGCAGGCCGCTCGGCAGCGCGGTCGGCATGCGGAAGGGCCGCCGGCTGGCGAGGATGAAGCCCCACTCGCCGAAGCTCGGCACGTGGGCGTGGTAGGGCGTGGTGGTGAGGCCCGCGGCCTCGAGCGTGGCAGCCACCGTCCAGTAACTCTTGCGCGCAATGAGCGGCGAGGTGGTCTGCACCACCGCGTAGCCCGAAGCCGAGAGATGCGCGTCGAGCAGCGCGTAGAAGCTCGTGGTGTAGAGCTTGCCGAGCGAGAAGTTGGTGGGGTCGGGGAAGTCGACCACGATCACGTCGAAGCTGCCCGGGGTTTGCTCCAGCCACGCAAAGGCATCGGTGTTGACGATGGTGAGCTTGGGCGAGCGCAGCGCATCGCCGTTGAGTTCGCGCAGCATCGGCTGCTCGGCGAAGAGCTTCGTCATGTGCGGGTCGAGTTCGATGAGCGTCACCGATTCGACGCTCGGGTGCTTGAGCACCTCGCGCACCGCCATGCCGTCGCCCCCGCCGAGCACGAGCACGCGCTTGGGCGCCCCGTGCGCGGCCATCGCCGGGTGCACCAGGGCCTCGTGGTAGCGGTATTCGTCGCGCGAGTGGAATTGCAGGTTGCCGTTGAGGAAGAGCCGCACGCCCGCGCGCCCCGAGGTGACCACCACACGCTGGTAGCGGCTCGTCTCGCTGTAGACGATGCGGTCGGCGTAGAAGCGGTCTTCGGCCCAGGTGCTGATGCGGTCGGCATACGCCATCGCGCCGAGCAGCGCCGCCACCACGCCGAGGCAGGCGATCACGTGCGACCCCAGCTGCCGCAGCTCGCCGCGGAAGAGCCACAGCGCCCACACCGCCACCGCCGCGTTGAGCAGACCGAAGAAGGCGCCGGTGCGCACGAGGCCCAGGTGCGGCACCAGCAGCAGCGGGAAGGCCACGGCCACGGCGAGCGCCCCGAGATAGTCGAAGGTCAGCACCTGCGAGACCAGGTCCTTCAGCGCATAACGCTCGCTGAAGTGGCGCTTCAGGATGCGCATGACGAGCGGGATCTCCAGCCCCACCAGCGTGCCGACCAGCAGCACCAGGCCATAGAGCACGAAGCGGAAGCTGGTCGACGGCAGCGTCTGCAGCGCAAAGAGCGCCGCCGGCATCAACCCGCCGATCAAGCCGACCAGCAACTCGATGCGCAGGAAGTGCGCCACCAGCTGCCGCTCGAAATAGCGCGACAGCCACGAGCCGATGCCCATGGCGAAGAGGTAGCTGCCGATGATGGTGGAGAACTGCAGGACCGAATCGCCCAGCAGGTAACTCGCGAGCGCCCCCGCCGCGAGTTCATAGACCAGCCCGCAGGCCGCGACGACGAAGACCGACGCCAGCAGCGCCACTTCGGCCGGGCGGATGCGCGCGGCCGGCTCGGTGGTGTTCAACGGGCTAGTGAATCGCAGCGGCCACGATCAAACCAATGGCGATGCACATGGCGCCGACCACGATCGCGAGCGCCACGTTCTTCTTCTCGACGATCTCGCCCCACAGGTCATAAGGCGTGAGCTTGTCGACGATGACGAAGCTGATCCAGAACACCAACACGCCGATCAGCGCGTACAGGATGGACCCGAAGAAGACGCTGGGCTTCAGCCATTCGATTCCCATCATGTGACTCTCCTTGACATATTGATAAGCAGATGCGGGCCCATTACTTGTGGCCCCCGCCGCTGGAAAAACCGCCCCACGACCCACCGCTCGTGCGGTAGCCGCTGCTGCGGTTGCTGGCCAGGCAGCTCTGGTATTCCTGCGAGGCTTCGCCGTAGCTCGCGCGAAGCGGCTCGCAGTCACGGCGGTCGTCGTCGCTGCAGCGGAACATCATCAACAGCACCACGACGACGAACACCCAGAAGAAGATCTTCGCCAGCAGGCTGGCCGCGTTGCCCGAGGTGGGCGTGGCATCGCGCTTGAGCGCGGCACTCGTCTCGGGCGTCAGGCGGAAGGCCTTGGCCACGTCGGCGGCGTTCAGCGTTTCGCCTGCCGACCAGACCTGCTCGCCTTCGGTCTTTTCGAGATTGAGGCGCTTGCCGCCGGGGCCCTGGTAGTCGACGTTGCTCGTGCGCTCGCCGCGCTTGAGCTGCCAGTAGAACTCGCCCAGCACGTAGGTGATCCGGCCGGTGTAGCGGTACATCTCGCGGTACTGCACGCCCTGGTAACGCACGCCGTTGCCGGAGGGCGTTGGCACGCCGGTGATCGGGGCCGCCCAGCTCCAGCCGTCTTCGGCATCGACGAGAAAGGCGAAGCCTTCCTCGCGGTGGTAGAGCAGGTACTCGCGCCAGAAGCTCTGCTCGTCTTCCCCCTCTTCGCATCGCTCGACGTAGCCGACCACCTGCCAGGCGCGGGCGATCTTGCCGAGCTTGAGCGTGCCGACCCGGCCGAGCGGGATCTGCGGCTCGTCGCCGTTGTCCTGCGCGTAGTGGGCGAGGTCGCCGCCGATGCCTTTGCCGGCCCCGTCGGCCGAGGTGAGGTCGACCACTGCATGGCACTGATGGCAGACGATGCTCTGCGTGGTCGAGAGCTTGATCTCGAGCGAGGTGCCGCAGCTCGGGCATTCGATGCTGCGGGCCTTGAGCGTCTTCTCCGCGCCTTCGGCGAGGCCCGTCATTGCGAGTTCGCTGATGGCGACCGAGCGGCCAATCGACCATTTGGGCGCCGCCGGGTCGCTGTAGTCGAGCGTGCCGACCTCGTCGCGCGTGCTGCGCAGGTCGGCCACCACGAAGCCGCGTTCGGTGTTCGGCTTGAAGGGCAGCTCGCCTTGCGCGGCGATCAGCTTCGCAGCCGTGACCGAGGCCACCGTCCACGGCTGGCCCGACACGATCTGCTGCACGCCCGGGCGCAGCTGCTCGGCGGGTGGCGCGCTGCCACCCAGCTCCACGTCGAACGAGATGACGTAGCGGCCGTTGTCTTCGCTCAGCCACCCACTCCGGCCGTTGTCGAAGAGCGCGTGCCACTCGTTCCAGGTGCCATCCTTGTAGCGGTATTGAAGGCGGCCCACGAGCGTGAAGCCGCTGCCTTGGTACTTGCCACCGGCGCCTAACTGCAGCGGTGAGTGGTCGTCGAACAGCTCGGCGCTTTCGCCGATCTTGCGCAGCGCCTCGCCCTCGCGGACGATGGTGCTGCGGCAAAAGCTGCAGACGGCGAAGGCCGACGCGGCCGAGCGGAAGTCGACCGGCGCGCCGCAGTTCGGGCACGCGGCGCGGTAGGCGCGCTGTGGGCTGGGTTCGGTGACCAAGAGCGGCTGGCGAGGCTTAGATCAGCTTCTTCAGCAGCTCGGCCTTCTTGGCGTCGAACTCTTCCTGCGTGAGGATGCCCTTGCCCTTGAGGTCGGCGAGTTTCTCGATGGTGGCCATCACCTCGTCGGGGCGGATGGCCGCAGCAGCCGCTGCGGCGGCGGCCGGGGCTGGCTGGCCACCGTGCAGGCCGCCCGCCAGCTGGCCCGCCAGCACCTGGCCCAGCGCCACGCCGGCGCCCAGGCCCATCGCATCGCCGGCCACACCGCCACCGCCAGAGCCTGCGCCTTCGGCGAACTTCGGGATCGACTGCGCGGTCTGGTACTGCATGAACTTGCCCATGTCGTTGCCGACCATGCCCATGCCGATCTTCTGGTCGAGGATCTTCTGCAGCTCCTCGGGCAGCGAGACGCTCTGCATCGTCACACCTTCGAGCTTCAGGCCGAGCGCCGCGAACGACGGGGCGGTGGCCTCGTGCAGCGCCTTGGCGAACTCGATCTGGTTCGCCGCGAGATCGAGGAAGGCCACGCCGCTCGACGCGACCGCATCCGAGATGTGCTGCAACATCAGCCCGCGCAGCTGGCCATCGAGGTCAGAGACGGTGTAGGTGTCGCGCGTGCCCGAGATCTCGGTGTGGAAGAGCTTCGGGTCGACGATGCGGTAGCTGTAGTTGCCGAAGGCCCGCAGGCGCACGGCGCCGAAGTCCTTGTCGCGGATCGTCACGGGCTGGGTGGTGCCCCAGCGCTGGTCGATCTGCTGACGGGTGCTGAAGAAGTAGACGTCGCTCTTGAACGGGCTCTGGAAGAGCTTGTCCCAGTTCTTCAGATACGTGAGCACCGGCAGCGTCTGCGTGGTGAGCTTGTACATGCCGGGGCCGAACACGTCGGCCACCTTGCCCTCGTTCACGAAGACCGCCATCTGCGACTCGCGCACCGTGAGCGAGCCGCCGTACTGGATTTCATTGCCCGCCATCGGGTAGCGCCAGGCGAGCACGCCGTCGCCGGACTCCGTCCATTCCAGAACGTCGATGAACTGTTTCTTGATGAAATCCATCAGGCCCATGGTGATCTCCCGTTGAAGAGGCCAACGATCATAGGGGCGAACCTGGGCCCCCAAAAAGCAAAAGCGGGCCGAAGCCCGCTTTGCAAGACACACCCGAAATGGCGATCAGCTCCGCTGGCGGCGGCGGACCGTGGCGCCCACAGCCAACAGGCCGGCGGCCAGCAGTGCGTAGGTCTCAGGCTCCGGCACCGGAGCCGCCACGGCGTTGGCGGTGACCATCGTGCCGACGTAGCCGACCTGGCCGAACCAGTCGAAACCGTTGCGGCCGGTCACGTCACCCGTCACCACGAACTGGTACACACCCGCAGCGAGGTTGCTGAAGCTGAAGGTCGACGGCGAGGTGTCGGTCAGCGCGCTCGACAGGCCGCCGCCGGTCAGGCTCAGCGAGCTGATGTCGATGTTGCGCAGCGAGGAGAGGTCGAACTCGAACGTCGCACCGAAGGAGTCAGCGGCGCCGGTGAGCGTGAAGTTGTAGCAGTCCTCGAAGTGCGTGGTCGAGCCGAAGTCGTTGCCGAACACGCGCAGCGCCGGGGGGCCCATCACGCCGAGGTTGAACGTCTGGGTGCACGCGGCCGAGGCGGGGGTGCCTGCAACCATTGCCAGCAAGAGCAGAGCCAGCGCCTTGAACTTCATGAACAACCTCCGGGGTGTTTTTGGTGATGTCTGAATACGTTTCAGAATGTGCCAGCCCGCACGACCGCGGTGTTGCGCCGCGGCCCCCCGTTCACGGGGCGCAACGCGCGGCAACGCCCCCCTCGATCAGGTGGAAGAAAACGGTGGAATTTTTCGAAGCCCGCGCGGGGTGTGAAATACCTCTCACCCCAGGCCGATTTCCCCGGATTAAGGGCGAATGCACATCGCGCGCGTATGCTGCGGCCCATGTCTGAACTCGCCCCTTCTTTGCGGCTCGCCGTCGTGGGCGCCGGGCCGGTGGGCCTGAGCCTCGCGCTGCACGCCGCACGCGCATTGCCACACGCCCGCGTGAGCCTCTACGACAGCCGCGCCGCCACGCAGGATGTGTCGGCCGACCCCCGCACGCTGGCCCTGTCGCTGGGCAGTGTGCAGCTGCTTCAGCGCCTGGGCGCGTGGGACGGCGAGCGCGCGCAGGCCATCGTCGAGGTGCATGTGTCGCAGCAGGCGCCGTCGCTGGGCGGGCTGCTGGCCGACGTGATGGGCGAACCCGAGGTGCGCATCAGCGCGGCAGAAGAACGGGTGCCGCTGCTGGGCGCGGTGTTGAGCTACGGCGCGATCGTGGCGCCGCTGCAAGCCGCGTGGCTGGCCGCCTGCGAAGGTGAGCCGTCCCGGCTGCACGCCTGCTTCGACGCCAAGGTGCGGGCCTTGAAGCCGCTGGCCGACGGCGTCGAAGTGGATGCTGGCATCGCCGACACCTTCGACCTCGTGGTGGTGGCCGAGGGCGGCGTCTACACGAACGAAGCGGCGAGCACGGTGGCCCAGCCGGCGAAGCCCCCGCTGCGCCACGACTACGGCCAGCACGCCTGGGTGGGCACGGTGCAGCTCACCAAGGCCCGCCCCGGCGTTGCCTACGAGCGCTTCACGCGCCACGGCCCGGCGGCGCTGCTGCCGCTGAAAGACGGTCGCGCCGCGCTCGTGTGGTGTGTCAACGCCGAAGAAGACCCGGTGCTGGAGCTCAACGACACACAGCGCCTGGCCGTGCTCAACACGCTCTTCCACCCCGAGGTCGGCCCGCTCAGCGCGGTCTCGCCCCTCAAGTGCTTTCAACTCGGGCTGGTCGCCGAGCGCACGCTCACGCAAGGCCGCACGGTGCGCATCGGCAATGCGGCGCAGACGCTGCACCCGGTGGCCGGCCAGGGGCTCAACCTCGGGCTGCGTGACGGCTTCTCGCTCGTGCAGGCCCTGGCCCGCTCGAACGACGTGCCGGGCGTGCTGCGCAAGCTCGAATGGCAACGCGCACCCGACCGCTGGGCCATGATCGCCGCCACCGATTTCCTGGCGCGCAGCTTCACCTGGAAGCTGCCGGGCGCCGGTGCAGCACGCGGTCTGGGGCTGGCCGCGCTGCAGGCGCTGAAGCCCGTCAAGTCGGCGCTCGCGCGCCAGATGATGTACGGCTCGCGCTAAGCCGATTCAGCACAAGCGCCGGTGCGTCAACGCCGGCAGCTGCGCCCGCACTTCGGCGATGCGCTTGGTATCGAGCTGCGCCATCGCCACCCCTTCGCCTTCTTCCACCATCGCCACCACCTCGCCCCACGGGTCGACGATGAGGCTGTGGCCCCAGGTGCGCCGGCCGTTCTCGTGCAGACCGCCTTGTGCGGCCGCGATCACGTAGCACTGGTTCTCGATGGCACGGGCGCGCAGCAGCACTTCCCAGTGCGCGCGTCCGGTGGTGTGGGTGAAGGCCGAGGGCACTGCGATCAAGTCGCAGGGTGGCGTCATCAGCGCGCGGTAGAGCTCGGGGAAACGCAGGTCGTAGCACACGCTCAAGCCCAGCCGCAGCCCGCCCACTTCGCAGGCCTGCGGCACCTGCCCCGCCTGGAGCACGCGGCCTTCGTCATAGCTCTCGCGGCCGTTGTCGTAGCGGAAGAGGTGGACCTTGTCGTAGCGGGCGGCCAGCACGCCCTCGGGTGAGTACACGCAGCTCGCGTTGAACACCCGATCGGCCTGCTCGCTGCGCAGCGGCAACGTGCCGCCCACGACCCACACCGCGTGGCGTTTGGCGGTCTCGGCCAACATGGCCTGGATCGGCCCCTCGCCGGGCAGCTCGGCCAGCGCCAGCTTGTCGCGGTCGTGGTGACCCATGAAGCAGAAGTACTCGGGCAGCACCACCAGCTGGGCGCCATCACGCGCAGCCTCGGCGATCAGGCGGCGGGCGGTGTCGAGGTTGCGTTCCACATCCGGCGTGGCAACCGTTTGCAGCGCAGCAATCCACATGGCGGCTCTCCCGTGTCTTGACCTGTGAGATGGGTCGCACAAGCTTACCCATGCGCCTAAGCCACGCTGCCGCAAGGCGGTTAAGGCTGCGGCAAAATCCGCGCGCCATGGGCACCGAGACCTCCTCCGCCGGCGCAGAGCACAGCCGCTTCGTACAGCGGGTGCGCCGCCGTTATGAAGCCGAACTGCCGCTGCTGGCGCCGGGCCTGCCGGTGCGCGCAAGCATCGATGCCCTGATCAACGAGTTGCTGACGCGAGGCCGCGCCCTGCCGAGCGCACTGCGCGTGGCGCGCCACGTGGTCATCGAGCGCCTGGCCGTGCTCGACATCGAGCAAGCCGCGCCGATGACCGACATCACACGCGCCATGACCGAGCTGGCCGAGGCCACGCTCGACCGCGCGCTGATCCAGGCCTATGCCGACCAGGACGAGCGCCACGGCCCGCCGCTCAACGAGCAGGGCGAGCGCATCGACTTCTGGGTCGTCGGCATGGGCAAGCTCGGCGCGCACGAGCTCAACGTCTCGTCCGACATCGACCTCATCTACGTCTACGAAGAAGACGGCCAGACCACTGGCCCCAAGGTCATCACCGCGCACGAGTATTTCGCGCAGGTGGCGCGCAGCCTCTACACCCTGATCGGCGACACTACCGACGACGGCTTCGTCTTCCGCGTCGACCTCGCGCTGCGGCCCAACGGCAACTCGGGCCCGCCGGTGGTGAGCCTGTCGATGCTGGAGGAATACTTCCTCGTGCAAGGCCGCGAATGGGAGCGTTTCGCCTGGCTCAAGAGCCGCGTGATCGCGCCCTCGGCCAGCATCACGAGCGGCCGGGCCAAGCAGCTATCGGCCACCGTCACACCCTTCGTCTACCGGCGCTACCTCGACTACGGCGTGTTCGACGGCCTGCGGCAACTCCACCGCAAGGTGCGCGAGGAAGCGCAGCGCCGCGCCGCCGGCCGCCCCGAGCGCGCGAACGACGTGAAGCTCTCGCGCGGCGGCATCCGCGAGATCGAATTCATCGTGCAGCTGCTGCAGGTGGTGCGCGGTGGCCAGTTCCCCGAAATGCGCACGCGCTCCACCTTGAAGGCGCTCGACAAGCTCGCCGCCGGCGGCCTGATGAAGCCCGAGAGCGCCAAGCGCCTCGCAGAGGCCTACGTCTTCCTGCGCCGCGTGGAGCACCGCATCCAGTTCCTCGACGACCAGCAGACGCACGTGCTGCCCACGTCCGACGCCGACCTCGGCTGGATCGCCCGCAGCATGGGCTTCACCTGCACCGAAGACACCTGCGAACTGCTGCAGCACCTCGGCGAGACGCGCGAGTTCGTGGCGATGGAATTCGACGCGCTGCTGCACGACGGCAAGACGCCGGCCAGCCCGGCCGGGAACGACGGCTGCCGCTCCTGCGGCCAGCCGCCGCAGCCGGTCGACAGCCCCGCCTTCATCGAGCGCCTGCCGCCCGCGCTGGCCGACCGCGTGCGCGGCTGGGTCGACCACCCACGCGTGCGCATGCTGCGCGAGGAAAGCAAGCTGCGCCTGTCCAAGCTCGTGATGCGCTCGGCGCAGGCCGTGGCCGACGGCAGCTGCAGCCAGGAGGCCGCGGGCCGTTTCATCGACTGGCTGGAGCCGCTGCTGCGGCGCGAGAGTTACCTCGCGCTGCTGGTTGAGCGCCCCGAGGTGCAGAACCGGCTGCTGCGCCTGCTCGGCCTGGCACGCTGGCCCGCGCAGTTCCTGATGCGCCACCCCGGCGTGATCGACGAGCTGGCCGACGAGCGCCTGCTGCACGGCCGCTTCGAGCGCGACAGCTACATCGCCGACCTCGAAGCGCGCCACACCGCCTGGAGCCGCTTCAACCAGGCCGACGAAGAATCGCTGCTCGACACGCTGCGCCGTGCGCACCACGCCGAGGTCTTCCGCACCCTGGTGCGTGACGTCGAAGGCCACATCACCGTCGAGCAGGTGGCCGACGATCTTTCGGCCTTGGCCGACGCCACCGTCGAGTGCAGCATCAGCTGGGCCTGGCAGCACCTGAAGCAGCGCCACCGCGACACGCCGCAGTTCGGCGTGATCGCCTACGGCAAGCTCGGCGGCAAGGAGCTCGGCTACGGCAGCGACCTCGACCTCGTCTTCATCTTCGACGACACCGCCGAGCCCGACACCGACACCGCGGTCGTCGCCTACGGCGCCTTCGTGCGCAAGCTGATCAATTGGCTCACCACGCGCACCGCCGTCGGCGAGCTCTTCGACATCGACACGGCGCTTCGGCCCAACGGCAACTCGGGCCTGCTCGTGACCTCGCTCACCTCGTACAAGAACTACCAGGAAGGCCGCGGCAGCAACACCGCGTGGACCTGGGAGCACCAGGCCATCACCCGCGCCCGCTATTGCGCCGGCGCACCGGGCCTCGCGCCGCGCTTCGAAGCCGTGCGCCGCGCGGTGATCTGCGCAGAGCGCGACCCGGTGGCGCTGCGCGGCGAGATCCAGGCCATGCGCGAGAAGCTGCGCGCCGCCCGCCCGGTGAAGGAAGGCTTCTTCGACGTGAAGCACAGCCCGGGCGGCATGGTCGACGCCGAGTTCGCGGTGCAGTACCTCGTGCTCGCGCACGGCCGGCAACACCCGGGCCTGCTCGACAACGTGGGCAACATCGCCCTGCTGCAGCGTGCCGAAGCCTGCGGCCTCTTGCCCGCCGGCGTGGGCACCGCCGCCGCCGACGCCTACCGCGAGCTGCGCCGCGCGCAGCACCGCGCGCGCCTGGACGAGAAGCCCACGCAGGTCGACCCGGCCAGCGCCGCCACCGAGCGCGATGCCGTGCTCGCGCTGTGGCGCACGGTCTTCGCTTGAACCATCGCCACCGCCCCGGCGCCGCCTGGTGTGCGATGGCGCTGGTGCTGCTCGCCGGCAGCCTGATCGCCCAAGGGCCCACCGCACGGGCGGTGCTCGAGTGGCGCCCCGATGCCATCGTCGACGACCCCTGGCGTGCGTGGAGCGCGGCCTTCGTGCACTACAGCCGCCTGCACCTGATCGGCAACCTGACCGGGCTTGCACTCACCGCCGCCTTCGGCTGGGTGTCGCGCCTGCCCACCTCGGCCACCATCAGCTGGGCGCTGGCCTGGCCGCTCACGCATCTCGCCTTCTTGTGGCTCGCGCCCGAGCTGCGCCACTACGGCGGCTTGTCGGGCGTGGTGCATGCAGGCGTGGCGATCGGCCTCGTGCACCTCTTCGTCACCGGCACGCGCAGTCAGCGCCTCATCGCCGCCGCGCTCTGCGCCGGCCTCGTCGCCAAGATCCTCAGCGAGACCCCCTGGCGTGGCGCCGTGCAGCAGCAAGACGGCTGGGACATCGCCATCGCCCCCATCGCCCACGTGACCGGCGTGCTCGCCGGCACCACCCTCGCGCTGGCCGCGCACGCCCTGCGCCGGCTCAACGCGCCGCGCCCTTCCGCATGACCGAGCGCAAGACCCACCTCGACTCACTGGCCGTGGTCTCGCTCATCGGCTGCAGCTTTCTCTGGGGCCTGAACCAGGTCGCCGCGAAAGCCGCGCTCGGCGAAGTGGCGCCGCTCGTGCAGGCGACGATCCGCTCGCTGGGCGGCGTGTTGCTGGTGCTGCTGTGGGCGGCGTGGCGGCGCATCCCGCTCTTCCAGCGCGACGGCACGCTGCCCGGCGGCCTGCTCGCCGGCGCGCTCTTCGCGGCCGAGTTCGCCTGCATCTTCATCGGGCTGCAGTACACGACCGCCTCGCGCATGATCGTGTTCATCTACTTCGCGCCTTTCATAGTGGCGCTGGGCATGCCCTTCATCGCGAAGTCGGAACGGCTGGGTTGGGTGCAGACGGCGGGGCTGGTGCTGGCGTTCGCGGGTGTGGCGAGCGCCTTCGCCGAAGGTTTCACGCAGCCAGCGATCGGCCCCAAGCAATGGATCGGCGATGCGCTGGGTGTGCTGGCCGCGGCGCTGTGGGCGGCCACGACGCTGTCGATCCGCGCCACGCGGCTCGCGTCGGCCTCGGCGGAGAAAACGCTCGCCTACCAGCTCGGCGTCTCGGGCGTGCTGCTGGCCATCGGCACCTGGTGGCTGGGCGAGCCGGTTCCCCATTCACTGTCGCTGATGGCCAGCGCCTCGCTGGCGTACCAGACGGTGATCGTGGTGTTCGCGAGCTACCTGCTTTGGTTCTGGCTCATCCGCCACTACCCGGCCACGCGGCTCGCGGCCTTCACGCTGCTGACGCCGGTGTTCGGGCTCCTGATGGGTGTGGTCATGCTGAGCGAACCGCTGACCCTGCGCCTGCTGCTGGCCCTGGCCGGCGTCGCCGTCGGCATGGTGCTGGTGAACCGGAAGTAGTCAGCCCCGGATGCGCTTGACCAGGGACGTGGTCGAGTAGCCGTCGACGAAGGAGATCGCCCGCGCATCGCCGCCCCAGCTGCGCACGAGCTTCGTCTCGGCCAGCGTCTCGATGTCGTAGTCGCCGCCCTTCACGTAGAGGTCGGGCCTGACGATCTTCAAGAGCTCCACCGGCGTCTGCTCGTCGAAGAGCGTCACCAGGCTCACGCTCTCGAGCGCGGCCAGCACGCAGGCGCGGTCGGTCTCGGCGTTGAGCGGGCGGTCGGGGCCCTTGCCGAGCAGGCGTGCCGAGGCGTCGCTGTTGAGCCCGAGCACCAGGCAGGCGCCGAGCGCGCGCGCCCGTTCGAGGTAGGTCACGTGGCCGCGGTGCAGGATGTCGAACACGCCGTTGGTGAAGACCATCGGCCGCGGCAGTTGCGCCAGGCGAGAAGGCAGGTCGGCCCGGGGGCACAGCTTGTCGAAGAAGGTGGCGCTCATGGCGGTCGATTGTCGCTTGCGCGGCAGCCGCGGCGCACGCGTGCCACCTAGACTGAGTTGTCATCACCAGACCAGGAGACTCCCCATGATCACGCTCTGCGGCTCGACCATCTCGAACTACTACAACAAGGTGAAGATGGTGCTGCTCGAAAAAGGCATCCCCTTCACCGAAGAGCTGGTGAAGACCGGCCGCACCGACGAAGCGGTGCTGAAGGAGAGCCCGCTCGCCAAGGTGCCCTTCATCCGCACCGAGCACGGTGCGATGTGCGAGAGCCAGGTGATCGCCGACTACCTCGAAGCCACGCACCCGACGCCGGCGCTGGTGCCGGCCGACCCGTGGCAGGCCGCCAAGGTGCGCGAGCTGTGCACCTTCATCGAGCTGCACCTGGAGCTCGTGGCGCGCGAGCTGTACTACAAGGCCTTCTCTGGCGGCGAGCTGAGCGAAGCCAACCAGGCGCGCATCCGCAAGCAGCTCGAGAAGAACATCGCCGCCTTCAAGCGCCTGGCGAAGTTCTCGCCCTACGTGGCCGGCGACACCTTCACGCTCGCCGACTGCGCGGCCTACCCGAGCCTGCCGCTCGTGAGCATGTCGACCAAGATCGTCTACGGCGAAGACCTGCTGGCCGCCGCCGGCATCGACACCCGCGCGTACACCAAGCTCATCGGCGAGCGCCCCTCGGCGCAGAAGGTGACGGCCGACCGCAAGGCCGATCAAGCCAAAGGCTGAAAAAAAGGGCCCGCATCAGCGGGCCTCGTTTCTTGGAGCGGTAGCGCTCAGGCCGGCAGCGGACCGCCTTGCGACTTGCCCTTGGCCGCTGCGGCCACCGCGGCCGTCACTTCCTTGCGGAAGCGGTTCAGCTCCTGGACGCTCGCGAAGCTGCGCTCCATCAGCAGGCTCATGTTGTGCAGGATGCGCTCGACGACCTTGGTTTCCCACACGGCGTCGAACTGGATCTGCTTGTCGAGCCATTGCTCCAGCCACTGCGGGTTGGGCAGGCGGCTCTGGATGGTGTCGCGCGGGAAGAGCTTCTCGTTCACGTGCAGGTTGGTCGGGTGCAGCGCCTGCGCGGTGCGGCGGGCGCTGGCCATCAGCACACCCACCTTGGCGAAGGCGGCACGCGCCTCGTCGCCGAACTTCTGCAGCGCGCGCTTCATGTAGCGGAGATAAGCGCCACCGTGGCGGGCTTCGTCGCGGGCGAGCGTCTCGTAGATGGCCTTGATGACCGGCTCGGTGTGCCACTCGGCCGCGCGGCGGTACCAGTGGTTGAGGCGGATCTCGCCGCAGAAGTGCAGCATCAGCGTCTCGAGCGCCGGGGCCGGGTCGAACTCGAAGCGCACTTCGTGCAGCTCCTGCTCGGTGGGCACGAGGTCGGGGCGGAAGCGGCGCAGGTACTCCATCAGCACCAGCGAGTGCTTCTGCTCTTCGAAGAACCACACGCTCATGAAGGCGGAGAAGTCGCTGTCATCGCGGTTGTCGCGCAGGAACATCTCGGTGGCCGGCAATGCCGACCACTCGGTGATCGCGTTCATCTTGATGGTCTGGGCTTGCTCTTCACTGAGCTGGCTGCCATCGAACTGATCCCAGGGGATGTCCGTGTCCATGTTCCAGCGCACGGCTTCGAGCTGCTTGAAAAGTTCGGGGTAAAGCATGGTCAGCTTTCAAAGGTAGACCCGGCATTTTAAGGGGGGCTGTTGTGACAGGCGTGTGCAGGGCGGCCATTCCCGGCGCGCATCCGGACTTTCGGCGCGTGCGTAAGGGCCCGGAAGGGCGCAGCATTGGCGCTTTCCAAGCCACGAGGACCGACCATGCCCCTTCGACACCTGCTGTTTGTCTTGCTCACCCTCGCCGCCGGTGCCAGCCAGGCGGCGGACTGCCCGCCCCTGCTCCAGCGCGAGGTGCCGCGCCTGCAGGACGAGAAGCCGCAGAACCTCTGCCAGTACGCCGGCAAGGTCGTCGTGATCGTCAACACCGCGAGCTTTTGCGGCTTCACCGGCCAGTACAAGGGGTTGGAGGCGCTGCACCGCAAGTACAAGGACCGCGGCCTCGTCGTGCTCGGCTTCCCGTCCAACGACTTCTCCCAGGAGCCGGGTGACAACAAGGCCATCGCCGAGTTCTGCGAGAACACCTACGGGGTCAAGTTCCCGATGTTCACCAAGACCCGGGTGGCCGAATCGGCCGGGGCGCAGCGGCACCCGCTCTACGTCGACCTCAAGCAGATCACCGGCGAAGCGCCCCGCTGGAACTTCCATAAGTATGTGGTCGCTCGCGACGGAAAGGCCGTCCTCAGTTTCGGCAGCACCACGTCACCCGACAGCGCCGTCTTCATCGGCACGATTGAAAAACTGTTGGATGCAAAATGAAGACTGATGAGTTATATTTCATACCACTCAGTTCAACGCGGAGTGGGCCATGGCCAAAGCCAACGTCAGATTCAGGGAACTTCGATCTGGGGAGTGCTTCAAACCCCAGGCCGGCGCACACTGCGTTCCGGTAGCGACCAGTTCTATGCTGCACAGCCAGCCGGTTGATCCGGCTGGAATCCCGGGGCGGTTTTCCTCCTCCCTCCTCCCTCCCTTGTTCCCCCCGGGGCGCTGTGCAGCAATCTTTATTTCGCGGACCGCCCGAAGCGGCGCGCCGCACCCCCTTGATGGCCTGACGCCGGCGGTTCACCCATGAGCCGCCGCGTTGCCGTCATCGGCTCGGGCATCTCGGGGCTGGCCACCGCCTACTCGCTGGCCGACGACACGCAGGTCACGCTGTTCGAGGCCGGCTCGTATTTCGGCGGCCACACCAACACCGTCGACATCACGCTCGACGGGCCCACGGGCCAAGTCACCCACGGCGTCGACACCGGCTTTCTCGTCTTCAACGAGCGCACCTACCCGCAGCTGATCCGCCTCTTCGGCGAGCTGGGCGTGGCCACGGTGCCGTCCGACATGTCGTTTTCCGTCCAGGTGCCCGACCTCGGCCTGGAATGGAGTGGCAGCGACCTCAACACCGTCTTCGCGCAGCGCCGTAATCTCGTTCGGCCGGCCTTCCTGGGCATGCTGCGCGACATCCTGCGCTTCAACCGGCTCACCACCGCACTCGCGGTGAAAGGCGAAGACGCCCAACTGCAGCAGCCCATCGGCGACTTCCTCGCCGAGCACCGTTTCTCGGACGCGTTCCGCGACTGGTACTTCCTGCCCATGATCGGCTGCATCTGGTCATGCCCGACCGACCAGATGCTGCGTTTCCCCATCGCGACCATGATCCGCTTCTGCCACAACCACGGGCTGCTGCAGGTCGCGAACCGCCCGCGCTGGTTCACCGTCACCGGCGGCGCCCGCGAATACGTGCGCAAGATGCTGCCGCGCATCGCCGATGCACGCCTCAACACCCCGGTGCGCAGCGTGCGCCGCACACCGCAGGGCGTGATCGTCAGCACCGACCACGGCAGCGAGCGCTTCGACGAGGTCGTGCTCGCCTGCCACAGTGACCAGTCGCTCGCGCTGCTGGCCGACCCGACGCCCGACGAGCGCGCCGTGCTCGGCGCCATCCGCTACCACCGCAACCGCGCCGTGCTGCACACCGACACCTCGGTGCTGCCCACGCGCCCGCTCGCCTGGGCCGCCTGGAACTACGAGCGTGCCACCGACGCGCCGCGCGAAGACGCCGCGGTGTGCCTGCACTACCTGCTCAACAAGCTGCAGCCGCTGCCCTTCCAGCAGCCGGTGCTGGTGTCGCTCAACCCGGTGCGCGAGCCCGACGCCGCCAGCGTGCACGCCGAGATCGACTACGCCCACCCGGTGTTCGACCGCGCCGCCATCGCCGCGCAGGCCAAGGTGCCGGCCCTGCAAGGCCAGCAGCACACCTGGTATTGCGGCGCGTGGACGCGCTACGGCTTCCACGAAGATGGCCTGATGTCGGGCCAGGCCGTGGTCAACGGGCTGCGCCGCCGCTGGGTCGGCGAATCGCTGCCGGTGCGCATCGCGGAGGCCGCGTGAGCACGGCGCCCGCCCCGCTGATCGGCACCGGCCAGGTGCGCCACACGCGGCTGCGGCCGGTGGTGAACGACTTCAGCTACCGCACCTACTTCCTCATGCTGCCGATGCGCAGCCTGCGCGCGCAACCGTCGGCCGAGCTCAAGCGCAACCGCTTCGGCCTCATCAGCTTCCACGACCGTGACCACGGCGACGGCCGCGCCGACAGCCTGGCCTGGGTCGACGAGCTGCTGAAGAGCGAAGGCATCACCGACGCTGACGGCGAAGTCTGGCTGCATTGCTACCCGCGCGTGCTCGGCCACACCTTCAAGCCGGTGAGCTTCTGGTACTGCCACCGCGCCGACGACTCGCTCGCCGCCATCGTGGTCGAGGTCAACAACACCTTCGGCGAACGCCACTGCTACCTGCTGCGCGGAGACCGCCTCGCCTTCGGCCAGGAGCTGCAGGCGGCGAAGGTCTTCCACGTCTCGCCCTTCTGCAGCGTGAGCGGCCGGTATCGCTTCCGCTTCCTGCGTACCGCGCTGCATCCACACGCCGACGGCGCGCGTAACACCGCGCAGAGAACGGTGGTGCGCATCGACCACGACGACGAGCACGGCCCGCTACTGCAAACGAGTGTGGCCGGCCGGCTCGAAGCGTTGACGAAGGCATCCACCCTGCGCGCCTTCTTCGGCATGCCGCTGATGACGGTCTTCGTCGTCGCGCGAATCCATTGGCAGGCGCTCAAGCTGTGGACCCGGCACGTGCCGTTCTTTCGCAAGCCCGAGCCCCCTCGGGCCTTCATCACCCGCTGAGCGCCCCTGCGAGAGACCCAGACGATGAACACCACCACCCACGCCTCCCTCAACCCGCTGCAGCTGTCGCTGCCCGACAGCGCCCCGGCGACCGCGCGCGCCGTCTTCCGCCTGCTGGCCCGGCTGCGCCACGGCAGCCTCGACGTGCAGTTGCCCGACGGCACGCAGCTCCACTTCGGCCAAGCTCAAGGCCTGCGCGCCGCCATCCGCCTGCGCAACTGGAACGTCTGCAGCGCCGCGCTGAAGTCGGGCGACATCGGCTTCGCCGAAACCTTCATCGCCGGCGACTGGACGACGCCCGACCTCACCACGCTGCTCAAGCTCTTCATCGCCAACCGCGACGAGATCGAGCAGGTGGTCTACGGCAGCTGGTGGGGCTCGCTGCTGTACCGCGTGCGGCACCTCTTCAATCGCAACTCGCGCACCGGCAGCAAGAAGAACATCCACGCGCACTACGACCTCGGCAACGAGTTCTACCGTCTGTGGCTCGACCCGACGATGAACTACTCGAGCGCCTGGTTCGAGGGCGATGCGAGTGGCAACCTGGTCGACGCGCAATGGGCCAAGGTGCGGCGCGCGCTGCGCGAGTGCGACGTGAAGGCTGGGGACCGCGTGCTCGAGATCGGCTGCGGCTGGGGCGCGCTCGCCGAAAGCGCCGCCCGCGACTTCCAGGCGAGCGTGACCGGCGTGACGCTCTCCAGCGAACAACTCGCCTGGGGCCAGCAGCGCCTGCGTGACGCCGGCCTCGCGGGCGAGCTGCGCTTCCAGGACTACCGCGACATCACCGACGGCCCCTTCGACGCCATCTGCTCCATCGAGATGTTCGAAGCCGTCGGCCGCGAATACTGGAGCGGCTACTTCGACACCCTCAAGCGCAACCTCAAGCCCGGCGGCAAGGCCTGCATCCAGAGCATCACCATCCGCGACGATCTCTTCGAGCGCTACGTGAAGTCGACCGACTTCATCCAGCAATACATCTTCCCGGGCGGCCTGCTGCCCAGCCCGAGCGCCTTCCGCGAAGCCGCGGCCAAGGCCGGCCTGCGCGTGGTGAACGAACTCTCTTTCGGCACCGACTACGCCGAGACGCTCAAGCGCTGGCGCGAGAAGTTCCTCGCCGAAGAAACCCAGGTGCGACGCCTCGGCTTCGATACCCGCTTCATGCGCATCTGGGAGTTCTACCTCGGCTACTGCGAGGCCGCCTTCGCCACCGGCAACACCGGCGTCATGCAGTTCACGCTGCAGCGCGACTGAGCATGCTCACGCGCCGCCCGATCCTCGCCGCTGCCCTGCTGGCCCTGCCCTGGGCAGCGCAGGCGCGGCCGGCCGAGCTGAGCAGCGAGCTGCCGGGCGCCAAGCTGCAAGGCCAGGGCCTGCTGCGCTTCTTCGGCCTGCGGGTCTACGACGCCCGCCTGTGGGTGACCGAGGGCTTCAAACCCGACGACTACGCGCTCCACCCGGTCGCGCTCGAGCTGGAGTACGCGCGTGAACTCGTCGGCAAGCTGATCGCCGAGCGCTCGCTCGTGGAGATGCGCAAGGTCGGCGAGGTGCCCGCCGACAAGGGCAACGCCTGGCTCGCCGCGATGGAGCAGGCCTTTCCCGACGTGAAAGCCGGCGACCGCATCACCGGCCTCTACCGACCGGGCGAAGGCATGCGCTTCTTCGTCAACGGCAAGGCCGGGCGCGAGGTGCGCGACGCCACCTTCGCCCGGCTCTTCATCGGCATCTGGCTGTCGCCGCGCAGCTCCGAGCCGGCGTTGCGGCGCGCCTTGCTGGGCCTCGCATGAGCGCGGTGGCCGCCTCGACGCCCTCGACCACCGCACGCGGCTGGGACGGGTTGCGCTACGGCGCGCCCGGCTTCCCACTGGCCTTCGTCGCCCTGCCGCTCTACGTCGCCCTGCCCAACCACTACGCCGCCGAGTTCGGCGTGCCGCTCGCTGCCCTCGGCGCCGTGCTGCTCGCCGCCCGCCTGCTCGACGCCCTCGTCGACCCGTGGATCGGCCGCTGGGCCGATGCGCTGCTCGACCGTTCGGCTCACGCCGCGTGGCTCGCGATGGCCGGCGCGGCGGTGGTGCTGGCGCTCGGCTTTCGCGGGCTCTTCTTTCCGGCGGCGTCGGCGAACACCACCGCGTTGCTCGTGTGGTGCGGCGGGTTGCTCGTCATCACCTACCTCGCCTACAGCGTGATCAGCGTCATCCACCAGGCCTGGGGCGCCCGGCTGGGCGGCAACGAGCAGGCGCGCGCCACCGTCGTGGCCTGGCGGGAAGGGCTGTCGCTGTGCGGCGTGCTGGTGGCGAGCGTGCTGCCCTCGATGGCGGGCCTGCAGGTGAGCACGCTGGTGTTCGCCATCGTGCTGTGCCTGGCGCTGGCGCTGATGCGGCAGGCGCCCGCACCGCGCCGCCTGGCGGTGCTGGCCACCCACTCGCTCGCGCTGCCGTTCGGCAGCCCGGCCTTTCGCCGGCTGCTGGCGGTCTACCTGCTCAACGGCATCGCAAGCGCGGTGCCGGCCACGCTGGTGCTGTTCTTCATCCGCGACCGCCTGCAGGCGCCGGCCTACGAGCCGCTCTTCCTCGCCAGCTACTTCGCCGCGGCGGCCGTGTCGGTGCCGCTGTGGGTGCGGCTCGTGGCGCGCCTGGGCCTGGCGCGCAGCTGGCTCGTCGGCATGGGGCTGTCGGTGCTCGTCTTCGCCTGGGCGGCGCTGCTGTCGGCGGGCGATGTGGCGGCCTACACCGCCATCTGCCTGCTGAGCGGCGTGGCCCTCGGCGCCGACCTCGCCTTGCCCGCCGCGCTGCTGGCGGGCGTGGTGCAACGCGCCGGTCATGCCGGCCGTGCCGAAGGCGCGTACTTCGGCTGGTGGAACTTCGCGACCAAGCTCAACCTCGCGCTCGCCGCCGGCATCGCCTTGCCGGTGCTGCAGGCCTTCGGCTATGCGCCCGGCACGCGCGGCGCCGACGCCCTGCAGGCCCTCACCATCGCGTACTGCGTGTTGCCGTGCGTGCTCAAACTCGTTGCCGCAGCGCTCCTGTGGCGTCACTGGACCCAGGACCTCCGATGAAGAAACTTGCCCTCACCCTCGCCTGCGTGCTCGCCCTGGCCGGCTGCGCCTCGCCCACGCCGCAGGACTACGCCGCCGAGAAACCCACGCTCGACCTGCAGCGCTATTTCAACGGCGACGTGGTCGCGCACGGCATCTTCAGCGACCGCTCCGGCAAGGTCGTGCGCCGCTTCACCGTGCTGATGAAGTGCGAGTGGGTGGGCAACGAAGGCACGCTCGACGAAGCCTTCACCTACAGCGACGGCAAGACCGACCGCCGCATCTGGCGCCTGAAGAAGCTCGAGGGCGGGCGCTACACCGGCACCGCCGACGACGTGGTCGGCACGGCCAACGGGCAGGTCGCCGGCAACGCCTTCCAGTGGAACTACACGCTCAAGCTGCCGGTGGACGGCAAGGTCTACGAGGTGCAGTTCGACGACTGGATGTACCTGATGGACGAGCGCGTGATGCTCAACCGCGCGGTGATGAGCAAGTTCGGCATCCGGCTCGGCGAAGTCACGCTCGCCTTCCAGAAAGCGCAATGACATGCCACTCAACCCTCGCATCACCGACTGGAACGGCCAAGTGGTCTGGCTGGTCGGCGCCTCGACCGGCATCGGCCGCGCCACCGCCTCGGCGCTGCATGCCCGCGGCGCACAGGTCATCGTGTCGGCCCGCAACGAGGGCGCGCTGAAGGCCTTCGAGAAGAGCCACCCGGGCAGCGTGGGCCTGCCGCTCGACGTGACCGACCGCGAGGCGGTGTCGCGCGCCGCGCAGCAGCTGGTGCTGCACCACGGCCGCATCGACCTCGCGCTCTACTGCGCCGGCTACTACAAGGCACTTCGCGCCACGCAGTTCGACCTCGACGAAGCGGTGCGCCACCAGCAGGTCAACTACATCGGCGCGCTGCACCTGCTCGATGCGGTGCTGCCGGTGCTGCTGCAGCAGAAAAGCGGGCACCTGAGCCTCGTCTCCAGCGTGGCCGGCTACCGCGGCCTGCCGAATTCGCTGGCCTACGGGCCCACGAAGGCAGCGCTCATCAACCTCGCCGAAACGCTCTACCTCGACCTGGCACCGCTGGGCATCGGCGCGTCCGTCATCAACCCCGGGTTTGTCGAAACGCCGCTCACCGCGCAGAACGAATTCGCGATGCCGGCCTTGCTCACGCCCGAGCAGGCGGCCGAAGAGATCCTGAAGGGCTGGGCGCAAGGGCGCTTCGAGATCCACTTCCCCAAGCGCTTCACCTTGTGCCTGAAGGCGTTGACGCACGTGAGCGATGCGCTCTACTTCCGCGCCATCCGATGGAGCACCGGCCTGTGACGCAGAAGACGGCCGATCCGCGTGTCGCACGCATCGTCGAGCTTTTCGAGCACTTCACCCGCGATGACGTGGCGCGGCTCGGCGAGTTCTACGCCGCGCGTGCGCACTTCAAGGACCCGTTCAACGACGTGCGCGGTCTGGCGGCGATCCAGCAGGTCTTCCACCACATGTTCGAGGCGCTCGACGAGCCACGCTTCGTGGTGCGTGACGCCATCGTGCAGGGCGACCAGTGCTTCCTGAGCTGGGACTTCCTCTTCCGCTTCAAGCGCTACCGAGAGGGCCTGCAGACGGTGCACGGTGGCTCGCAGCTGCAGCTCGACGCGATCGGGCTCATCCTCCACCACCGCGACTACTGGGACGCCGCCGAGGAGCTGTACGAGAAGCTGCCGGTGATCGGCGGCCTCATGCGCTGGCTGAAGAAGCGCGCCTCAAGCTGACCTGCCTGACGGGGCGGCCCGCATCGCGAGCAGGTAGCCGATGCCCATGAAGCGGTGCAGCCGGAAGCGCTGCGTCAGTGGGTTGTAGCCGAGGCCGCGCTGCTCGTGCTGCGACAAGCCGGCGCGCGTGGCCATGTCCAGCAGCTCGGCCGGCTTGATCAGGCGCGCGTAGGTGTGCGTGCCGCGCGGCAAGAGGCGCAGCACCCGCTCGGCACCGACGATCGCGACGAGGTAGCTCAGCGGGTTGCGGTTGATGGTGGAGAAGAACACCCAGCCGCCCGGCTTGACGAGGCGCGCGCAGGCGGCCACCACCGCGGCGGGGTCGGGCACGTGCTCCAGCATCTCCATGCAGGTGACGACGTCGTAGCGGCCGGCGTGCCGCTGGGCCCAGTCTTCGGCGCTGCTGTCGGCATAGGCCACGTTGGCCTCGCCCACGCGCTCGGCATGCGAACGTGCGATGCGCAAGGGCATGGGTGCCATGTCGATGCCGTCGACCCGGGCTCCACGCCGCGCCATGCTCTCGGCGAGGATGCCGCCACCGCAGCCCACGTCGAGCACCTGCTGGCCGCGCAGGCTGGCCAAGGCGTCGATCCAGTCGAGGCGATGCGGGTTGATGCGGTGCAGGGGGCGGAATTCGGAGTTCTCGTCCCACCAGCGCTCGGCCAGGGCGTTGAAGCGGGCGAGTTCCGCGGGGTCGGCGTTGATCGTGCTCATGGCTCCCTCCTTGTGGCGAAGACGGTTGTCACCAATGGCCGCGCCGGCGGTTCCAGCGGTAGAGGGCGCGCGCGAAGGCGTTGTAGAGCGGCCGGCTGAGCCAGCGCAGGCGACGCGCCAGTCCGCCCAGCCAGCGCTGGCCCGGCGACTGCGACCAGAGCGCCGCGAGTGCATCGGCGCCGACGTGCAGGCGGCCGTCGGCGCCCTGCACGTGCAGGCGCTCGCGCACCCGTTCCAGCTCGACGCCCAGCGCCTGCGCGGCCTGCGGGTTCTCGTGCACGTCGACCCAGCGCACGTCGCAACCCTGCATGTGCTCGCGCTGCGATCTGATGCCGGCGTCGCACACCGGGCAGGCGCTGTTGTAGTAGACGGTGGCCGCCGCTTCGGGGGCATCGGGTGCTGCAGCTTGGGCCGGCGGGCGGTGGGTGGCATGGGTCGCATCCATGGCGCCCATCATAAGCCTATAGTTAGCTAAATGCCTAATTAAATAATCAACGAACAGCGCTATCATCCGCCGCCATGGACAAAGTGTTCGAAGCCCTGGCGTCCACGCCGCGCCGCAAGATCCTCGCCTACCTCGCCGAGACGGAGCTCTCTGCCGGCGAGATCGCCTCGCGCTTCGACATGACGAAGCCTTCGCTGTCCAAGCACCTGAAGATCCTGGAATCGGCCGGGCTCGTGACCGGCGAGAAGCGCGGGCAGTTCGTGTTCTACCGGCTGCAGGGCGACAACCTGGCCAGCACGCTGGCGTCGTTCATGCAGGCTGTGTGCCCGGTGTCGCGCGGGCTCAAGAAGGAAAGCAAGGCGCTGGCGGCTTCGAAGAAGAAGCCAGCGCGCTGACTACTTGAAGCTCACCGTCACCGGCTTGGCATCGGGCAGGCCGATGTAGGTGAGGCTGGCGCCCGCACCGGCCTTGGGTGGCAGCAGTGGCGAGAAAGAACCGAGGCTGATCAGGTCGCCCGGCTTCATCGCCTTGCCCTCTTTCGCCAGCGCCTCGGCCAGCCACACCACGGCGTTGAGCGGGTGGTTGAGGATGTCGCTGCCCTTGCCGCGCGCCAGCTCGGCCCCATTGGCGTCGCTCAGCACCACCGTCATGTCGCGCAGCGCGTCGAGCAGCGCAAAACGCTCGGCCCGGTACGGCGGGATCGCCACCGGCGTGCCCATCACGCCGAAGCGCGCGCCGACGTTGATCGCGCTGATCGCCGGGCCGTTGAGCTTGGGCGGCGCCTGCACCATCAGGTCGGGCAGCTCGATGAAGGGGATGAGCTGGTCGATGGCGGCCAGCACGTCTTCGGGTGTCTTGGCCTGGTTGACGGCAGCGCTCTTCACGCGCACCAGCAGGTCGGCCTCGTACAGCGGCCGCGCGCCGAAGCCGGCCTCGACGGTGCTGCCATTGGGCAGCAGCATGCCCTGGTAGAGCACGCCCCACACCGGGCGGTTGTAGTTGAAGCGCTTCTGCACCGCGGGGTTGGTGAGGCCAGCCTTGTAACCCACCACCGCGCCGTAGCGTTGGGCGAGCAGCGCATTGACCTTGGCGCGGCTGCAGCTGCCGTCGGCCTCGTTGAGACCCTCCGGGTTGGCCGCGGGCGCCTTGGCCACGAAGGCCTCGACCAGGGCCGCGGCCTGGGCATCGCTCAGGCATTCCGCCTGCGACGCCGCACCGACGGCGGCAAGGACCAGGGCAACAACGAAACGCGGAACGGTCATGGCAAGCTCTCCTCCGGAGGTGTTCACACCTTACTTGAGCCAGCCCTTGCGGTTGAAGTACCAGAAGGGCGACACGATGCTGACGATCATCAGGCCGATGGCAAACGGGTAGCCGAAGCGCCAGGTCAGCTCGGGCATGGCCTGGAAGTTCATGCCGTAGATGCTCGCGATCAGCGTCGGCGGCAGCAAGGCCACGCTCGCCACCGAGAAGATCTTGATGATCTTGTTCTGGTTGATGTTGATGAAGCCGACGGTGGCGTCCATCAGGAAGTTGATCTTGTCGAAGAGGAAGGCGGTGTGCGAATCGAGGGAATCGATGTCGCGCAGGATCTGCCGCGCCTCCTCGAACTGCTCGGCGTTGAGCATGCGGCTGCGCATCATGAAGCTCAAGGCACGGCGCGTGTCCATCACGTTGCGGCGGATGCGGCCGTTCAAGTCTTCCTCTTTGGCGATGGCGGCGAGCGCCTGGCCGGCGGCCTGGTCGTTGACCTCTTCCTTCAGCACGCGCGCGCTGACCTTCTCGAGGTTGTCGTAGATGCCTTCGAGCGCATCGGCGCTGTACTCGGCGTCGGCGTCGTAGAGCTTGAGCAGCACGTCCTTCGCGTCTTCGATCAGCGCCGGGATGCGGCGCGCACGCAGGCGCAGGAGGCGGAACACCGGCAGGTCTTCGCCGTGGATAGAGAACAGCACCTTGTTGTGCAGGATGAAGGCCACGCGCACGTTGCGGCGGGTCTCGTCGTCGTCGATCAGGAAGTCGGAGCGGATGTGCAGCTCGCCGTTGTCTTCCTCGTAGAAGCGGGCCGATTCCTCCAGGTCGTCGTCGACCACGTCTTCGGGGATGGTCACGCCGAAGCGTTCGGCGATCCAGGTCTTTTCTTCGGGCGTGGGCGACTCCAGGTCGACCCACACCGGGCGCACGTTGGCCAGGGCGCCGGGGTTTTCGATTTCTTCTTGGAACAGCCGGCCGTTGGCCAGCGTAAAGACGTTGAGCATGCAGGGCTCCGACAGGTCCGCACGGGCTGCATGGAGGCGCCGTGGGGTGTGGCCAGAAAACGGGTGAGGGGCTGACGCGGGGAACCGTCTCACTCAGGGCCACGGGCACATCACCGAGGGGTGGGCGCCTGTCGAGCGTCAGAGCGGACGGTCACCGAGGGTGACTGCTGTCCATATGCGGGGGTCGCACTCCGTGTACGAAAACGGCGGATTATCACACTCGTTTTGCAGGGCCATCAAGCCGAGCCAACCCGCGAAACACCCCCGAAAAACGGTGCTTCCGTGATGGAAAAGACGCCAGTTTGATCCGACGCAGAAATGCGCGCAAACAAGCCTGCGAACGTCGTTGTCACCCGCTTGTCACTGTTCGGTTTCGGGCGCACACTGATCTCGACTTCTCCGATTCCGCCCCCTCTTCCCCGCCTCCCCTCCTCTTTCTTCCTTCCCCCGGTTTTCCCACCCGCCTTGCGAAAGGAGTCCCCGATGAATTTGACGATCAGCGGCCATCACCTCGATGTGAGCCCAGCCCTGCGTGAGTACGTGCTTACGAAATTGGACCGGATCACGCGTCACTTCGATCAAGTCGTGGACATCAACGTGCTGCTGTCGGTCGAGAAGCTGAAGGAGAAGGAACGAAGGCAGAAGGCCGAGGTCACGCTGCACGTGAAGGGCAAGGACATCTTCGTCGAGCACTCGCACGAAGACCTCTACGCCGCGATCGACCAGCTGATGGACAAGCTCGACCGCCAGGTCATGCGGCACAAGGACAAGCTGCAAGACCACCACCACCTCGCGCCCAAGCGCATGGACGCCACCCTCTGAGCCGGAGGCCTCATCACGGTGCACACAAGCGGCCTGCGGGCCGCTTTTTCGTGCGTGCCACGCTTTCGCACGTTCACCACACACCCGGCCCCAGGGAGCCGCAGTCGTTGCTGCTGCGCAGCAGCGAGTGCACAATTCCTCGCATTGCCGATGCACGAGCGTGCGCAAGGAAAGGGCCCGGTTCTATGATCGGTCACCCGGGTCGCTCGTGGAACCGGGCGCCTCTTGCGAGGCTCGAACGTGACCTGCGATGAACCGACTGTCCGCCATCCTGCCGCTCGCCAACGTACTCGTTGACGTGGAGGCCACCAGCAAGAAGCGCGCGTTCGAGCACGCCGGTCTGCTGTTCGAAAACCAGCACTCCATCGCGCGTGCCACGGTCACCGACAACCTCTTTGCGCGCGAGCGGCTGGGCTCCACCGGCCTCGGCCACGGCGTGGCCATCCCCCACGGCCGCATCAAGGGTTTGAAGAATCCGCTGGCTGCGGTTGTGCGCGTCCAGCAGCCGATTCCCTTCGACGCGCCCGACGACGAGCCGGTGAGCCTCCTGATCTTCCTGCTGGTGCCGGAAGCGGCCACGCAGCGCCACCTCGAGATCCTGTCCGAGATTGCCGAGATGCTGAGCGATCGCGAGTTGCGTGAGCGCCTCAAGACCGAGCACACGGCAGCGAAGGTGCACGAGCTGATCTCCAACTGGGAACCGCTGAAGTCGGTCGCCTGAGCGGCCGGCTCGCCACTCGGTTTATCCTCGCCGCGTGAAGCCCTCAGTCATCAGCGCGGAAGCGCTGTTCGAAGAACACCGGCCAGCCCTGCGTTGGGAATGGGTTGCCGGCCATGCCCACCCCGAGCGTCGCTTCGACGAAGCCGCCGTGCGCAACGCGCAATCGGCGGCGGACCTCGTGGGTTATCTCAACTACATCCACCCCTACCGGGTGCAGATCGTCGGCCGGCGTGAAGTCGCCTATCTGCAGGACTCTTCTCCTGAAGACCAGGAACGCCGCATCCAGCGCATCGTGACGCTGGAGCCGCCGGTGGTGATCGTGGCCGACAACCAGACGCCGCCCGACAAGCTCGTGGCCCTGTGCGACCGCGCCGACATTCCGCTCTTCGTGACAGACGGCTCCGCTGGCCACGTGATCGACGTGGTGCGCGGTTACCTGGCGCAGCTGTTCGCAGAGCGCACCACGCGGCATGGGGTCTTCATGGACATCCTGGGCGTGGGCGTCCTGCTGACCGGTGAATCGGGCCTGGGCAAGAGCGAACTCGGCCTGGAATTGATCTCCCGCGGCCACGGCCTGGTGGCCGACGATGCGGTCGACCTGTACCGCATCTCGCAGACCGCCATCGAAGGCCGCTGCCCCGAGTTGCTGATGAACCTGCTCGAAGTGCGCGGCATCGGCCTGCTGGACATCAAGTCGATCTTCGGCGAGACGGCGGTGCGCCGGAAGATGAGGCTCAAGCTCATCGTGCACCTGGTGCGCAAGGAAACGCTGGAACGCGACTTCGAGCGCCTGCCCTATGAGCCGCTGAACGAAGACGTGCTGAGTGTCCCCATCCGCAAGGTGGTGATTGCGGTGGACGCCGGCCGCAACCTGGCCGTGCTGGTGGAAGCCGCGGTGCGCAACACCATCCTGCAACTGCGCGGCATCGACACCTACCGCGAGTTCATCGAGCGCCACCAGAAAGCCATGCAGAAACCCGAGTAGGGCTTACTTGCTCTGCTTGTACTGGCAGTTCTTCTTCGTGCAGACCGCGTAGAGCGACAGCGCGTGGTCCTGCAGCTGGAAGCCTTTGGTTTCGGCGATGGCGTTCTGCCGCTTCTCGATCTCGGGGTCGTAGAACTCTTCCACGCGCCCGCAGTCGATGCACACCAGGTGGTCGTGGTGCTGGCCCTCGTTGAGCTCGAAGACCGCCTTGCCCGACTCGAAATGGTTGCGCGACAGGATGCCCGCCTGCTCGAACTGCATCAGCACCCGGTAGACGGTGGCCAGGCCGATGTCGGCGCCTTCGGTCAGCAGCGACTTGAACACGTCTTCCGCGGTCATGTGCCGTTGGCTGGACTGGTGGAACACGTCCAGGATCTTGATGCGCGGCAGGGTGGCCTTGAGGCCACTGCTCTTGAGGTCTTCGGCGTTTGACATGGGGGCTGTCCAGCGGGGCGCAACGCACCCCTAGAATCCGCGGATCATATCGAGGTTGGCCTCTTCCCAGCAGGCCGCCACCCCTTCTGCAACGCCCCATGCGCATGTCGTTTCCTCGCATTGCCGGCCCGCTGGCCGCCATCCTGCTCGCGGGCTGCAGTTCGCTGCAATCCAGCGACCATTTCCTCGGCTTCATCACCCCTTACCGCATCGAGGTCGTGCAGGGCAACGTGCTGACCCAGGAGCAGGTCGCGCTCGTCAAACCCGGCCAGACGCGCAGCCAGGTGCGCGACATCCTCGGCTCGCCGCTGCTCACCGACGTCTTCCACGCCGACCGCTGGGACTACGTCTTCACCATCCGCCGCCAGGGCGCCGAGCCGCAGCAGCGCAAGGTGGTCGCACTCTTCGAGGGCGAGAAGCTGAAGAGCCTCGACGCCCCCGACCTGCCCTCCGAGCGCGATTTCGTGTCGTCGATCGACACCGCGAAGACGCCGCGCAAGGCGCCCAAGCTCGCCCTGACGCCTGACGAGATCAAGGCCCTGCCGGTGCCGCCCAAGCCCGAGCCCGCCGCCTCGGCACCCGAAGGCCCGGCGCGCAGCTACCCGCCGCTGGAGCCCCGCACATGAGCACCTCCCCCCTGCGCATCGCGATTGCGGGCGCCTCCGGCCGCATGGGCCGCATGCTGATCGAGGCGGTGATGGCCGCTGACGACTGCCAGCTCGCCGGTGCGCTCGACGTGCCCGGCAGCCCCGCCCTGGGCCAAGACGCTGCCGGCTTCCTCGGCCGCACGAGCGGCGTGCACATCACGGCCGACCTGAAGAGCGGCCTCGCCAACGCCGAGGTGCTGATCGACTTCACCCGCCCCGAAGGCACGATGGCCCACCTGGCCGTGTGCCGCGAGCTCGGCGTGAAGCTCGTGATCGGCACCACCGGCCTCACCGACGCCCAGAAGGCCGAGATCGCCGCGCAGGCCAAGCACATCGCCATCGTGCAGTCGCCCAACATGAGCGTGGGCGTCAACGTGCTGATGCGCCTGCTCGACGTGGCCGCGCGTGCGCTGAGCGAGGGCTACGACATCGAGATCATCGAAGCCCACCACCGCCACAAGGTCGACGCGCCGAGTGGCACCGCGCTCGCGATGGGCGAAACCATCGCCGCGGCGCTCGGCAAGAACCTCAAGGACTGCGCTGTGTACGCCCGCGAAGGCGTGACCGGCGAGCGCGACCCCTCGACCATCGGCTTCGCCACCATCCGCGGCGGCGACATCATCGGCGACCACACCGCCCTCTTCGCCGGCACCGGCGAGCGCATCGAGATCTCGCACAAGAGCGGCAGCCGCGCCGGATATGCCCAGGGCAGCGTGCGCGCCGCGCGCTTCCTGCGCGACAAGGCCACAGGCCTCTTCACCATGAACGACGTGCTGGGGCTGCGCTGAACATGGGCGGCTTCGCACAGTTCTGGCAACAGGGCGACGCCATCACGCGCGGCGTGGCCGTGCTGCTGCTGCTGATGTCGATCAGCGCGTGGGTGCTCATCTTCTGGAAGGGCTGGGTGCTCGGCCGCGTGAAGCGCGACATCGCCCGCGCCGTGCCGGCCTTCTGGGGCGCCGCCTCGCTGGACGAAGGCGAAAAGCAGCTCGCCGTGTTCGACCGCGAAGGCGTGCTGCGCCCGCTGCTCGCCGCCGCCACCGCCTCGCACTCCGGCCAGACGCTCGAATCGCGCGGCCACCTGGCCTCGCAGCTCACGCGCCGCCTGCGCGATGCGCTGCACCGCGTGCTCACGCAGCTGCAGTTCGGCCAGGTGGTACTGGCCTCCATCGGCAGCACCGCGCCCTTCATCGGCCTCTTCGGCACGGTCTGGGGCATCTACCACGCGCTGCTCAGCATCTCGGCCGCCGGCACGGTGACGATCGACCGCGTCTCGGGCCCGGTCGGTGAAGCGCTCGTGATGACGGCCGCCGGCCTCGCGGTCGCGATTCCCGCGGTGCTGGCCTACAACGTCTACAACAAGCGCGTCGCCGCCTGCGAAGCCGATCTCGAAGGCTTCGCCCACGACCTGCGCGAGCTGCTGGCCGAGCCCTCGGCCAACAAGACGGACGTCTGAGCCATGGCCTTCGGCCGCCTCGAACGCAGCTCGGCGCCCCCGCCGATGAGCGACATCAACATGACGCCGCTGATCGACGTGATGCTGGTGCTGCTGGTGATCTTCATGATCACCGCGCCGCTGATGAGCTCGAGCCTCAAGCTCGACCTGCCCAAGAGCGAAGCCGCCACCGCGAGCGACCAGCCCGACTTCATCGCCGTCTCGATCGACCCGCAAGGCCGGCTCTACATCGCCGACCAGCCGGTCAACGCCACCACCTTCGCCGAGCGTGTGGCCCAGGCCGCGCGCAAGAACCCGCAGACCGAGGTGCAGCTGCGCGCCGACAAGACCGTGCCCTATGGCCGGGTGGCCGAACTGATCGGCACGGTGCAGAAAGCCGGTCTCAACCGCATCGGCTTCGTGGCCGAGCCCGCGCCGGCCGAAGGCCAGAAGCCCTGAACAGCCCCAGCGCGCCGTGCACTGACGCTCAGTGCAAGGTGACGTTCATCCGGCTCTCGCCCTTGAGCTTCATCGCCGACAGGCGCGTCGTCCAACCGGTGGACCACGAGATGAATTCGCTGCTCGGCAGCGGCCGGCTCATGTGGAAACCCTGCGCTTCGTCGCAGGCCTGCTCGCGCAGCAGCTGCCACACCTGCGCGTTCTCCACCCCCTCGGCCACCACGGTGAGACCCAGGCCGTGTGCGAGGTCGATGGTCGAGCGCACGATGCGTGCGTCGTTGGGGTCTTTCTCCATGCTCATCACGAACGAGCGGTCGATCTTGATCTCGTCGACCGGCAGGCGCTTCAGGTAGGCGAGCGAGGAATAGCCGGTGCCGAAGTCGTCGATCGACAGGCGGAAGCCCAGGCCCGAGAGGCGCTCCAGCGTGCTCATCGCACGCTGGGGGTCGTCCATGATCGCGCTCTCGGTGATCTCGAGGCAGAAGCCCTCGGCCGGCACGATGTGCTTGACGAGCAGGGCCTCGAACTTCTGCGGCAGCTCCACGTCGAGCAGGTCGCGCGTCGAGAGGTTGACCGAGATGGTGATGCGCAGGCCCGATTCGTTGAGCACGCGCCACATGCGTGCCGACTCCTCGAACACCCAGAGCGTGAGCGTGCGGATGAATCCCGTCTGCTCGGCGAAGGGAATGAACTGCATCGGCGGCACCAGGCCGCGCTGCGGATGCTGCCAGCGCAGCAGCGCCTCGGCCCCCACCACGTGGCCGGTGTCGAGCGCGAGCTTGGGTTGCAGGTACAGGCGCAGCTCGCGGTGGTCGACGGCGTGGCGCAGCTCGCCCAGCAGCGTGAGCGTCTGGCTGCTGGCGGCGTCGAAGGCCGGGTCGTAGAGCACCGGCCCGTCGTTGCGGCGCTTGGACTGGTACATCGCCACTTCGGCGCGGTTGAGCAGGCCGTCGGCGTCTTGCGCGTGGTGCGGCCACACCGCCATGCCGAAGCTCGCGTTCATGTCGACGGTGTGATCTTCGAGCGTCATCACATCGCCAAACGCGGCATGCAGGCGCTGCGCCACCGAGCGGGTGTGCGCCAGGTCATCGGCCGGCTCCAGGTCGGCCAGCAGCACGGCGAACTCGTCGCCACCGAGGCGGGCCACGAGATCGCCGTTGCGCACGGCCTGCTGCGACAGGCGTTCGGCCACGCCCTTCAACATGAGGTCACCGAAGCGGTAGCCCAGCACGTCGTTGACGTGCTTGAAGCGGTCGAGGTCGAGCATCACCACCGCGACGGAGCGGCTGTCGGCCGCAGCCAGCGCCATCGCCTCCATCACCGCGTTGCGGAACTGCACGCGGTTGGGCAGGCCGGTGAGGCTGTCCCAGTAGGCGAGCTTGAGGATCTCTTCCTGCTGGCCGGCCACGTTGATGCGCATGCGCTCGAAGGCGTGGGCCAGGTCGCCGACCTCGTCGGTGCGGTGCTGGCCGCCGAGCGGGGTGGCGTAGTCGCCGGCGCCCAGGCGTTCGGCCGCGGCAGCCAGGCGGCGCAGCGGCGTCGTGACCCGGCGTGCCGTGAGCACGCTGCCGATGCCGAACACCAGCACGCCGAGCAGCGTGAGCGCGGCCAGGCCGAGCTGCAGCTGGCGGAACGGGGCCACGGCCTCGTCGACCGAGAGCATCAGCAAGGCCGAGACCGTGGGGCCGGGCACGTCGCCTTCGGTCAACGGCACGGCGCGGGTCTGGTATTCGCCGCTGGGCAGCACGACGCTGCCGGACTGGTCGCGGTCGACGCTCTGTTCCAGCCGCAAAAAGGCGTTGCGAGACTCCTGCGGCAGGGTCGAGAGCAGCAGCGTCCACGGTGCCTGCGGCGCGGGCCGCGCTTCGAGGATCACGTGCAGCGACGAATAGCCGAGCATTTCGTCGACCAACCGCTGGTCGACCGGGAAGCCCATCAGCACCCAGCCCACCGTGACCGGCGCACGCAGCGGCACCAGCACGAACTGGAAGGGCCGGTTGTCGACCATCACCACGTCGCCCGCGGCCTTGCGATCGTGCAACTGGCCCAGGCGGTTCAACACGGGCTGCAACGAGCGCGCATCGGCATGGGCCGAGGCGCGCAGCTTGAAGTCGGTGTCGAGCAGTGCGGCCACGCTCGCGCCGATGCGCTCGCCGTGGTTGGCGAGCACCGAGCCGATGGTGGCCTCGTCACCACTAGACACGGCCGAGCGGAAGCCGTAGTCAGAGGCGAGCAGCGTCGCGCCCTCGGTGAGCTTGGCGGCGTTTTGCAGCAGCAGGCGCCGCAGCAGCCGCTCGCCCACTTCGAGATCGCCACCGATCGCGGCGCGAGCGTTGTGGTCGATGCTGGCGCGGATGGCGAGGAAGCTCAGGCCCTGCACCACCAGCAGCAAGCCAAGGAACACGAACACGATGCGCGCGCTGAGCGACTTGCGCAGCCAGCGCCGCACCCGCGCGATCGGACCAGGGCGGGGCGACGGGGCGCTCATGCTCGTGTGGTTCACAGCGGCGCCGCCGGCAGGGTGAGCTGAGCGCGGGCATCGCCCCCGGCCACGGTGAAGGCGACGGGCGCCGGCTCCTTGCCCGCCGGCACCCCGGCGTGCCAGGCGCGCAGACGGTACTGACCGGGTGGCACGCCCTCGAGCTGCACCTGGCCCTGCGCATCGGTGCGCGCGAAATACGGCGTGTCGACCACCACCACCCAGGCCGCCATGCGGTCGTGGATGTTGCAGCCGAGCACGGCGGCACCCGGTTTGTCGAACACGATGGGCTTGGCCGGCACGCCGGCGTAGAGCTTCAGCTCGAAGGTCTTGGTCGGCGAGAACGAGTACACATGGTGGCGCACGGTGTCGAAGTTCGGGAAGTTCACCGGCGTGCCGACCGTCACCACCGTGAGGCTCGGGTTGAACTTGCGCTGCGCCTGCGCGATCTCGACCGTGGGCATGGGCTTGACCGGCGGGCGTGGGCCGGTCGCGTCGAGCATCACCACCGCGTCCGCGAGCGCCCGCCCGCCTTCATCGGTCACGGCCACGTGGACCGCGGCATGGGCGAGCGCCGGCACCAGCACGCTGAACGCAAACACGAAGGCAAGGGGAAATCGGGGCATGGCGGCGCGTCGACAGCAGCGCCCGGCCGGTTGGTCGGGCTCCTCGGTGTATCGGCTTGCAACCGGGGGACTTGAAGACGCGCGTGCCATCACACGCCGGGGCGTGCAGCAGTTCACGGCCATTTCCCAGGCCGTGCGTTGATGAGCGCTGGCTTACCTGGCTTCGGCTGTCTCGGGCTCGGTGATCGCCGCCGAGATCACGCCCCCGCCCAGGCAGACCTCGCCGTCGTAGACCACGGCTGACTGGCCGGGGGTCACGGCCCACTGCGGGCTGTCGAAGTGCAGCGTGAAGCCGCCCGCCGTCGGGGCGATGGTGCAGGGCGCATCGCTCTGCCGATAGCGGGTCTTGGCCGCCACCGGGCCGGCCTTCGGCGCTTGGCCGGCGACCCAGCTCAGGTCGTCGGCGACCAGGCCCGACGAGAGCAGCCACGGGTGGTCATGGCCCTGCACCACCGAGAGCGTGTTGCGCGCCATGTCCTTGCGCGCCACGAACCACGGCTCGTGCTCACTGCCACCCTTGGCCGCACCGCGCTCCTTCAGGCCGCCGATGCCGATGCCCTTGCGCTGGCCGAGCGTGTAGAAGGAGAGGCCCACGTGCTCGCCCACCTTGCGCCCGCGGTCGTCGAGGATGGGGCCGGGCTGGTTCGCCAGGTAGCGGTTGAGGAACTCGCGGAACGGCCGCTCGCCGATGAAGCAGATGCCGGTCGAATCCTTCTTCTTCGCATTGGGCAGGCCGATCTCGGCGGCGATGCGGCGCACCTCGGTCTTGGGCAGCTCGCCGACCGGGAACATCGTCTTGGAGAGCTGCGCCTGCGTCAGGCGGTGCAGGAAGTAGCTCTGGTCCTTCAGCGGGTCGAGGCCCTTCAGCAGCTGGAACTCGCCCTTCACCTCACGCACGCGGGCGTAGTGGCCTGTCGCGATCTTCCCGGCGCCGAGCCGCATCGCGTGGTCGAGGAAGGCCTTGAACTTGATCTCGGCGTTGCACAGCACGTCGGGGTTGGGCGTGCGGCCGGCCTGGTACTCGCGCAGGAATTCGGCGAAGACGCGGTCCTTGTACTCGGCGGCGAAATTCACGTGCTCGATCTCGATGCCAAGCACGTCGGCCACCGAGGCGGCGTCGAGGAAGTCCTGCCGTGACGAGCAGTACTCGTCGTCGTCATCGTCTTCCCAGTTCTTCATGAAGATGCCGATGACCTCATGGCCCTGCTGTTTGAGCAGGTGCGCGCTCACCGCGGAATCGACACCGCCGCTCAAGCCCACGACCACACGCTCTTTCACCATGGGGCGCGATTGTAGAAAGCGCGCCCCGGCGGCGCTGGCGCAAGGCCACTGAGAGCCTTCTCGCGCCGCCCCTCAGCGCGTGGCGTAGAAGGGCACGAACACCTCGTTGGCCTCGCGCCCCACGCTCTGCAGCCATTCGAGCGAGAAGCGCTCGCCGAGCCGGCGGATGACCGGCTGCAGCAGCGGCGGCGCCGGCTCGATGCGCAGGCCGTTGCGTCGCAGCTCCTGCGCCGATTCGGTGGCGGCCACGCGGCTGGCCGCCCAGCCGGCGGTTTCGGCGGCGCTGGCGGACTGGCGCACCGCCTGCCGCTGCGCGTCCGACAGCGCCGCATACGCGGCGGCGTTGGCGAAAGTGAGGTTCTTCGGGAACCAGGCGTTGATCTCGTAGAAGAACTTGAAGGCGCTCCAGACCTTGTTCTCCACGCCGGTCACGGCGGAGGTGATCATGGTGTCGATGCGGCCCTCGGCGAGCGCCTGGCCGACCTGGGACATCGGCACGTCGACCGGCTCGGCGCCAAGCAGCTGGGCGATCCGCACGGTGGTGGCGTTGTAGGTGCGCATGCGGCTGCCGCGCAGGTCGTCGGCACTGCGCACCGGGCGGATCGTGTAGAGCCCCTGCGGTGGCCACGGCACGGCAAAGAGCGGCTTCAACCCACGCGCCTCGAAGTGGCGCTCGACCAGCGGCCGCTGGTGCTGCCACAGGCGCTGCGCGTCTTCGTAGCTGGCGACGACAAAGGGCACGGCGTCGGCGCCGGCGATGGGGATGTCCTGCGCCAAGCCGGTCATGATGACCTCGCCCGCCTGCACGCGGCCGGCGCGCACCGCGGCGGCGATCTGCGGCAGCGGCACGCCCTGGTTGTCGGGCTGCACCTCGATGCGCAGGCTGCCGGCGCTGGCGGCCTCCACGCTCCGCGCGAAACGCGCGACGTTCTGGCCCTGGAAGGAATCGGCCTTGTAGCCGGTGGGCAGCGTCCAGGTCGTCGTCGCGGCCTGGCTCACGCGGGGCGCGAGCGTGGCGGCGGCGGTGAGCAGCAGGTGTCGGCGTCGCATGGGGCCTCCTGTCGTTCCGAGGTGCGCATGGTGAGGCGCGGCGCCCATGTGGTGGATGGAAAGTTTTTCGGTCGCGGCATCGGAAAAATCGATGCCCTCGCGTGCCTCGTCGCGCGCGGTGTCGTGCAGATGACAGCCGCGGCGCACGCGTTGGCCAAAGATCGCGGCGCCGGCCTTCGAGCCGGCACACGTCTTCAGGGCGGGGCGGAATTCCCCACCGGCGGTATGCGGCGCAAGCCGCGAGCCCGCGAGCGCCTCGCTCTTCTCAGGGCGAGGGTCAGCAGACCTGGTGCGATGCCAGGGCCGACGGTCACAGTCCGGATGCAAGAAGATGTGCCGACACATGGCTGCCCAGCCGGGCCACCGGCGTGGGCGTCGTGTGTCTGCGCGCCCTGAAACGTTTTTCGTCCACTCAACGAGGAGCGTTTCATGTCTCAACCGACCTTCAACACCTTCCCCCATCGCCTGCGAACCGCGCTGCGTGCGCTCTATGCGGGCCGGCCCATTCTTCTGTTCGACGACGACGAGCGCGAGAACGAGGCCGACCTCATCGTCGCCGCCGAGCACATCACGCCCGAGGTGATGGCGATGTTCATCCGCGAGGGCAGCGGCATCGTTTGCCTGTGCCTGCCGCCCGATCGGCTGGCGCAGCTCGCGCTGCAGCCCATGGTGCCGTGCAACGAGAGCCGCTACGGCACGGCCTTCACCGTGTCGATCGAGGCGCGGCATGGCGTGGCCACCGGCGTGAGCGCGGCCGACCGCGTGACGACGATCCGCGCGGCGATCGCCGAGGGCGCGCAGCCGCACGATCTGGTGCGCCCGGGCCATGTGTTCCCGCTCTGCGCCCGACCGGGCGGCGTGCTGGAGCGCGAGGGCCACACCGAAGGTTCGGTCGACCTCATGCGCATGGCGGGCCTGAAGCCCGCCGCGGTGCTGTGCGAGCTGATGAACCCCGACGGCACGATGGCGCGTGGCGACGAGGTGAGCCGCTTCGCACTCGCGCACGGCCTGCCCACGCTCACCATCGCCGAGATCGTGCACTGGCGGCGCCAGAGCGCGCCGGCGATGGCCTGAGGCACCGGCTCAGACCATCTTGAAGCTCGCGTTGCCGCGTGCGATGAGGCGTTCGCCACAGACCACGCGGCACTCGGCGAATGCAAGGCTGCGGCCGAGCTTGAGCACGGTCGGCCGCACCTCGAGGCACTCGCCGATGCGGGCGGTGTCGAGGTAGTCGAGGGCCAGCGTCACGGTCACCGCGCTGGCCTGCTCGTGGCCGGGCTGCAGGCGCGCCAGGCGCACGACCGACAGGCCCATCGCGTTGTCGGCCAAGGCGCTGATGAAACCGCCGTGTGCGAAGCCCCGCGCGTTGCAATGCGCCTCGCGGACCTCGACCGCGAGCTGCACCGCTTCGCCCGTCTCGCGCGCATAGAGCGGCTCCCAGGGGTCGGTGAGCGGGCTGCGCCGCGTGTGGCGTGTGTAGCCGTCGGGCATCATGCCGCGGGCCTCGCGTCGAAATTCCGGGCCGTGCCGAGCAGTGTGGCGCACAGCGTCTCTTCGCCTTGCGCATCGATGGCGTAGACATCAGCGGCGCAGACGGTGAGTTGCCGGCTCGCATCGACCACACGGCCCCGCGCGCGCAGCCGCACGCCGGAGGCGGGCGCGAGGAGCTTGAGCGTGGCGTCGACGGTGGCATTGGCGCTGCCGGCGGGCAGCAAGGTGCCCGCGGCCGACACGGCGGCAAAGTCCGCGGCGGCGAACAACGCCGTGGCCTGCAGCCGCCCAGGGGCGAAGCACCAGGCGTCTTGCACCGGCATCTCGAGCTCCACCTCGCCGGGGTCGAGGCGCGTGAAGCTGAGTTGTAGCGTGCGTGCCATCGGCATGGCGAGCACCGCGTGGCGCACACGGTCGAGCTGGGTCATGGGGGCAGTCATGGGCGTTCCTTTCGGGGGCGAGGCCAGGGACTCTTCGAGGTGGTACGGGCCGTCACGGCCTCGCGCTGGCGCTGCTGCAGCCAGCCGATGTGCGAGACCAGCTTCTTGCGCAGCGCGCGCTGCTCGGCGACGAGCGCGTCGACCTCGGCGATGCGCGCCTGCATGGCCTCGATCATGTGCTCGAAGGTGAGCGTGCCGGCGCGATAGCGCGGCACGGCATCACCGAGGTCTTGCAGCGAAAAGCCGAGGTCGCGGCCCATCGAGAGGAACACCACCTCGCGCACCGTGCGCTCGCCGAACTCGCGGTAGCCCGAAGGCTGGCGTTCGGCGTGGATCAACCCGGCGTCTTCGTAGCGCCGCAGTCGGTGCACCGAGACGCCGGTGCGGCGGGCCAGTTCGGAAATCTTCATGCCGGCAACCTTAGCAAGCCTCGCACTGTGCGAGGGTCGCGGCTGCGACCGGCGGACAGCGGATACTCGCGCCTCCGCTCTACTACAACACCCCCGAGACATGAAACACGTCCTCGCCCTGGCCCTGTGCCTCGCCCTGCCCGCCTTCGCCGCCGACCCGGCGCCCAAGCTCACCACCGAGGCGCAGAAGGCGGCCTATTCCATCGGCTTCAACTTCGGCTCCTCGGTCAGCAAGGAAGTGCCCGACATCGACACCGAAGCGCTGCAGCGCGGCGTGCAGGACGCGCTGAAGAAGAAGCAGCCCGCGCTCACGCAAGAGCAGCAGGCCGAGGTGATGGGCAAGTTCCAGCAGCAGTTGATGGCGCAGCGCACCACGCGCATGGAAGCCGCCGAGAAGAAGAACAGCGACGCCGCCGCCAAGTTCATGGCCGAGAACGCCAAGAAGCCCGGCGTGACGGCGCTGCCAAGCGGCCTGCAGTACCAGGTCATCACCAACGGCAAGGGCGCGAGCCCGAAGGCCACCGACCGCGTGAAGGTGCATTACACCGGCACCCTGCTCGACGGCACGGTGTTCGACAGCTCCGTCAAGCGCGGCGAGCCGGCCACCTTCCAGGTCGACCAGGTGATCCCGGGCTGGACGCAGGCGCTGCAGAAGATGAAGGTCGGCGACAAGTGGAAGCTCTTCATTCCGCCCGAGCTCGGCTACGGCAAGCGTGGCGCGCCGGGCGGCAAGATCGAGCCGAGCATGGCACTCGTCTTCGAGGTGGAGCTGCTGGAAGTGATCGCCTCGAAGTGACGCGAGGCCGCAGCCTTCAGCGCAGCGCGCGGAAGGCCGCGAGCAGGTAGTGCTCGGGCGGGTGGGTGTCGCAGGCGCTCGCGGGCTCGTCGAAGACGAGCAGCAGGCGTTCGTCGCCCACCCTCACGCTGCTCGCCAGGCAGGCCGCGGTGGCGGGCAGGAGCGGCAGCACCGCGTTTGTCGCCGGCCCCTTGAAGGATTCGAGCACCTGCAGCCGCGCGCGGCCGGTGGCAGGGTCGACCTCGATCACACGGCCGTAGACCGCCACCCGCGCTTTGTCGAGCGCCTCGCGCGCCGTCTTCTCCTGCACCTCGGGCGGGAAGCAGTTGCAGCCGCCTGCCCCCTGCGCGCCGGCGGCACCGGCCAGGGCCAGCCAGCCGAGGCTGCACAGCAGGGCGCGGCGGAGGCGGTCAAGGTTCACGGCGGGTGAACTCCATCGTCCAGTTGGTTTCCCAGGTGGCGCCGGCATCGGGCGAGAAGGCCTGCTCCCACGTCGGGCGGTCACCGCCGTTGGGCCGCCAGGTGAAGCGCACGCGGATGGGCCGCCCGTCCAGGGTGTCGTCGGCCAGGAAGACCCCCACCCCGCCGGAGAACCGGCCCACCACCGGCACGTCGAGGCGGTGCGGGTGACGGCCATCGAGCCACCAGATGGCCCAGGTGCCTGTTGCCGGGTCGAAGGACCGCATCGCGATCGCGCGCACGTCGCCGTCGGGAAAGTGCAGCAGGTTGTCTTCGACGTTGCCGAAGCCGCCCAGGGTCGCGCGGGTGGACGACAGGCCCTCGAACGCGGTCCATTCCGTGCAGCCCGACAGGCGGGCGTTCAGGCGGCGGTGCCGCACGCGCCAGTCGCCGAGGATGAAGTCGAAATCGTGCGGGGCGTCGGGGGCGGTGGGCAAGGGCATGTCGGTTCCTGGGCGAGTGGTCGAGGGGGCCGATCGTGCGCGAGGGCTGCCGCCAGCGGCGTGTCAGGAGCGTGGAGCCTCAGCGCTTGATCTCGGGCTCGTGGACCGTGGCATCGGCGTGCACCAGCGAAAGCGGGTGGCGCCGGCCGGCAAGGTAGTCCTCGATGCAGGTGAGCACCAGGGCGCTGCGGTGCCGCTCGCGACTCGCGCGCAGCTCGGGCAGGCTCATCCACAGGGTGCGGACGATGCCTTCGTCGAGACGGCGCGTCGGGTCGGGCTCGCCGACGGTGCCACCGTAGGCCAGGCGCAGATAGGTCACGTCTTCGCCGGTGGCCGGCCGCTGGAAGCGCGACAGGTACACGCCCACCAAGCATTGCGGCGAGAAGACGCAGGCCGTCTCTTCGAGCACCTCGCGCCGCACGCCCTGCTCGGGCGACTCGCCCTCTTCGAGGTGGCCGGCCGGGTTGTTGAGCTTCAAGCCTTCGGCGGTGTCTTCTTCCACCAACAGAAAGCGGCTCTCGCCGTCGACCACGCGCTCGATGACCGCGGCCACGGTGACACTGGGCTTCCAACGTTCAGTCATGGGCGGCATGGTAGTCGCGTGTCTCTCCTGTGACACCAAGGCGACGACGGCGTGCGCGCGATGCGTTACGCTCGCGTGTTTTTGTAAGTTCAGCGCAAGCTCGATGGGCTGCGCCCGCGACGGAGGAGTCAGTTCCATGTTGATTGGGGTACCGCTCGAGACGGTGGCCGGTGAGACGCGCGTGGCCGTCACGCCTGAAACCGCGAAGAAACTCAAGGCGCAGGGACACACCCTGCGCATCCAGTCGGGCGCCGGCGTGGCCGCCAGCGCCACCGACGAGGCCTACATCGCCGCCGGTGCCGAGATCACCGACCAGGCCGGCGCCTTCGGTGCCGACCTGGTGCTCAAGGTGCGTGCGCCGGTCGACTCGGAGCTGTCGCTGATGAAGAGCGGCGCCAACCTCGTGGGCATGCTCAACCCCTTCGACGCCGCCGGCCTGCAGCGCATCGCCCGCGCCGGCCTCACGAGCTTCGCGCTCGAAGCCGCGCCGCGCACGACCCGCGCACAGAGCATGGACGTGCTGTCCTCGCAGGCCAACATCGCCGGCTACAAGGCCGTGATGATCGCGGCCGACAAGTACCAGCGTTTCTTCCCGATGCTGATGACCGCGGCCGGCACGGTGAAGGCCGCGCGCGTGGTGATCCTCGGCGTGGGCGTGGCGGGCCTGCAGGCCATCGCCACCGCCAAGCGCCTGGGCGCCGTGATCGAAGCCTCCGACGTGCGGCCTTCGGTGAAGGAGCAGGTCGAGTCGCTCGGCGCGAAGTTCATCGACGTGTCCTACGACACGCCGGAAGAGAAGGAAGCCGCCGAAGGCGTGGGCGGCTACGCCAAGCCGATGCCGCAAAGCTGGCTCGACCGCCAGAAGGTCGAGGTCGCCAAGCGCGTGGCCGCAGCCGACATCGTGATCACCACCGCGCTGATCCCGGGCCGTGCCGCGCCGGTGCTCGTGACCGAAGAGATGGTCAAGGCGATGAAGCCGGGCTCGGTGATCGTCGACCTGGCCGCGGCGCAAGGTGGCAACTGCCCGCTGACCGAGGCCAACAAGACGGTCGTGAAGCACGGCGTCACGCTGGTGGGCGAGACCAACCTGCCGGCGCTGGTCGCCGCCGACGCGAGCGCGCTCTACGCGCGCAACGTGCTCGACTTCCTGAAGCTCGTCATCACCAAGGAAGGCGGCTTCAACGTGCCGATGGACGACGACATCGTGGCCGCCTGCCTGATGACGCAGGGCGGCGAAGTGAAGCGGAAGTAAGAGGCCAGCATGAACAACCGCGTGATGCTCCGTGCCAAGCTGCACAGAGCCACCGTCACCGAAGCCGACCTGCACTATGAGGGCTCGTGCGGCATCGACGAAGACCTGCTGGAAGCCGCCAACATGGTGGAGTACGAGCGCATCGAGCTCTACAACATCAACAACGGCGAGCGCTTCTCCACCTACATCATCAAGGCGCCGCGCGGCTCGGGGACGATCTCCCTCAACGGCGCCGCCGCCCGCCGGGCACATGTGGGCGACCTGCTCATCATCTGCACCTACGCGACGATGAGCGAGGTCAACTCCGCCACCTACAAGCCGACCGTGGTGCTGCTCGACGAGCGCAACAAGGTCAAAGAAATCCGCAAGCTGTAATTCCGCCAGAACCCATTCCAAGGAGAACGTCGAGATGGACATCATTTCGCCGACCATCACCAACCTCATCATCTTCGTGCTCGCGATCTACGTGGGCTACCACGTCGTCTGGACGGTGACCCCGGCCCTGCACACCCCGCTGATGGCCGTGACCAACGCCATCTCGGCCATCGTGATCGTGGGCGCCATGCTGGCCGCTGCGCTCACCGAGACGCCGCTCGGCAAGACCATGGGCGTGCTCGCCGTGGCGCTGGCCGCGGTCAACGTGTTCGGCGGCTTCCTCGTCACGCGGCGCATGCTCGAGATGTTCAAGAAGAAAGAGAAGAAGGCTCCCGCCGCCGCCAAGGAGGGCGCGAAATGAGCATGAATGTCGTCACGCTGCTCTACCTCGTTGCGAGCATCTGCTTCATCCAGGCCCTGAAGGGCCTGAGCCACCCCACCACCTCGATCCGCGGCAACCTCTTCGGCATGGTCGGCATGGCCATCGCCGTGGTGACCACGGGCGCGCTGATCGTCAAGCTGGCCGGCGGCAGTGCCCTCGGCCTCGGCTGGGTGCTGCTGGGCCTGCTGGTCGGCGGCACGGCCGGCGCCATCATGGCCAAGCGCGTCGAGATGACCAAGATGCCCGAGCTGGTCGCGTTCATGCACAGCATGATCGGCCTCGCGGCGGTGTTCATCGCCGTGGCCGCCGTCGCCGAGCCGCATGCGTTCAACATCGCGGCCAAGGGCGACCCCATCCCCACCGGCAACCGGCTTGAGCTCTTCCTCGGTGCGGCCATCGGCGCCATCACCTTCAGCGGCTCGGTGATCGCTTTCGGCAAGCTCTCGGGCAAGTACAAGTTCCGCCTGTTCCAGGGTGCGCCGGTGGTCTTCGCCGGCCAGCACATGCTGAACCTGGTGCTGGGCCTGGCCACCGTGGGCCTGGGCCTGGTGTTCATGTTCACCGGCAACTGGAATGCCTTCTTCGCGATGCTGGCGCTGAGCTTCGTGATGGGCGTCTTGATCATCATCCCGATCGGCGGTGCCGACATGCCGGTGGTGGTGTCGATGCTCAACAGCTACTCGGGCTGGGCCGCGGCCGGCATCGGCTTCTCGCTCAACAACAGCATGCTGATCATCGCGGGCTCGCTCGTCGGTTCGTCCGGCGCGATCCTGAGCTACATCATGTGCAAGGCGATGAACCGCTCGTTCTTCAACGTGATCCTCGGCGGCTTCGGCGGTGACGCCACGGCCGCGGTGGGCGGCGCTCAGCAGCAGCGCAACGTGAAGAGCGGCAGCGCCGACGACGCGGCCTTCGTGCTCGGCAACGCCGAGACGGTGGTGATCGTGCCGGGTTACGGCCTGGCCGTCGCCCGCGCCCAGCACGCCGTGAAGGAACTGGCCGCCAAGCTGACCGAGAAGGGCGTGACGGTGAAGTACGCCATCCACCCGGTCGCCGGCCGCATGCCAGGCCACATGAACGTGCTGCTGGCCGAAGCCGAAGTGCCTTATGACCAGGTCTTCGAGATGGAAGACATCAACGGCGAATTCGGCCAGGCCGACGTGGCCATCATCCTCGGCGCCAACGACGTGGTGAACCCGGCCGCGCACGTGAAGGGCAGCCCGATCTATGGCATGCCCATCCTCGAGGCGTACAAGGCCAAGACCATCATCGTGAACAAGCGCTCGATGGCCGCCGGTTACGCCGGCCTCGACAACGAGCTCTTCTACATGGACAAGACCATGATGGTCTTCGGCGATGCAAAGAAGGTCGTGGAAGACATGGTGAAGGCGGTCGAGTAAGCCCCCGCCCAAGCGTGACGCAGTTCTCGGCCCAGACCCTCCCAAAGGGGGTCTGGGCCGACGTCCTTTGGGGCCCGCCCTAGAGGCAAAACCTCAGAAAAGAACGATCGTTCGCTCGAAACCCCTGATGGAGTACACGTCAGTTCCACGTCAGAATCGCCCGCTTCATGCAGACCGCGGTCTCGGACTCTCTTTCGGAGAAATCAAAAATGGAAAAAGTGTGGCTCAAGCAGTACCCGGCCAGCGTGCCTGAGCAGATCGACTTCGGGCAGTACCCGTCTTTGCTGGCCCTGCTCGAAGAGTCGTTCAAGAAGCACGCCTCGGCCACGGCCTACAAGTTCATGGGCAAGGGCTTCACCTTCGCCCAGATCGACGAGCAGTCGCGTGCGCTCGCCGCCTACCTGCAGTCGCAAGGGCTGGAGAAGGGCGACCGCGTGGCCATCATGATGCCCAACGTGCCGCAGTACCCGGTGGCCGTGGCCGCGATCATCCGCGCCGGCCTGGTGGTGGTGAACGTGAACCCGCTCTACACCCCGCGCGAACTCGAGCACCAGTTGAAGGACTCGGGCGCCAAGGCCATCGTCATCATCGAGAACTTCGCCGCCACGCTGCAGGCCTGTTATGCCGCGGTGCCGACCAAGAAGGTGATCCTCGCCTCGATGGGCGACCTGCTCGGCGTGAAGGGCCTGATCGTCAACTACGTCGTGCGCAACGTGAAGAAGATGGTGCCGGCGTTCACGCTGCCCAACGCCGTGCGCTACAAGGACGCCGTGGCCGCCGGCCGCAAGGCCGCCTACCGCGCGCCCGACACCAAGCCGACCGACATCGCCGTGCTGCAGTACACCGGCGGCACGACCGGCGTGAGCAAGGGCGCGGTGCTGCTGCATCGCAACCTCGTGGCCAACACGCTGCAGTGCGAAGCCTGGTACCAGCCCGCGCTGAAGAAGATGACGCCGGGCGAGCAGATCACCACCGTGGCCGCCCTGCCGCTGTATCACATCTTCGGCTTCACCTCGAACATGATGCTGGGCATGCGCATGGGCGGCTGCAACATCCTGATCCCGAACCCACGCGACATCCCCGCCGTCTTCAAGGACCTCTCGCGCGAGCGCATCCACAGCTTTCCGGCGGTGAACACGCTCTTCATGGCGATGGCCAACCACCCCGACTTCAACACCGTCGACTGGAGCCACCTGAAGATCTCGGTCGGCGGCGGCATGGCCGTGCAGCAGGCGACCGCCAAGCTCTGGCTCGAGAAGACCGGCTGCCCGATCGTCGAAGGCTACGGCCTGTCGGAAACCTCGCCCACCGCGACCTGCAACCCGACCGACAGCGACAAGTTCACCGGCACCATCGGCCTGCCGCTGCCCGGCACCGAGCTCAAGCTGCTCGACGACGACGGTAACGAGGTGCCCCCGGGCACGCCGGGCGAGATCGCCATCCGCGGCCCGCAGGTGATGGCCGGCTACTGGCAGCGCCCCGACGAGACCGCCAAGGTGATGACGGCCGACGGCTTCTTCCGCACCGGCGACATCGGCACGGTGGACGACCGCGGCTTCTTCCGCATCGTCGACCGCAAGAAGGACATGATCCTCGTGAGCGGCTTCAACGTGTACCCGAACGAAGTCGAAGACGTGGTCACGCAGATGCCCGGCGTGCTCGAATGCGCCGCGGTGGGCGTGCCCGACGCGAAGGCCGGCGAAGCGGTGAAGCTCGTCATCGTGCGCAGCAACCCGGCCGTGACCGAAGCCGACGTCCGCGCCTACTGCGAGGCCAACATGACCGGCTACAAGCGGCCCAAGGTGGTGGAGTTCCGCAACGAGCTGCCCAAGACGCCGGTCGGCAAGATCCTGCGCCGCGAGCTGCGCGACAAGGCGGCCTGAACGCCGCCCAGCCCACGACTCACCCGCCGCCGGCAATACCTTCGCAAGCGGCGGGAATTCGTGAAAATTTCGTGGCGAGGCGGTTCTAATGCAGAACGTCGCCCCCACACGGGCGACCAAAGGGGTACCAACAGGCCCCAAGGGAGTTTGGTGACGGGCCGACCGAGCCCCGCAGCCGAAACCAGGTGGTCCACGGGAGGTTGTCAGTGATCTGGAGCAAGACCGAAGCAGGACGAGCGGAAGTGCAGGCACGCGCACTGGTGAAAGAGCGCCTGCAGCGCAACCTGCTGCTGCTGATCGACGGGGTCAAGACCGAAGAGATGCTGCTGGCCAACGTGGTCGGCCTGAAGCCCGAGGACTTCAAGTTCCTCGAATCGCTGCACCTGATCGCCCCGGCCCCTTCGTCGTCGAACGGGCGCTCGTCCGGTTCGTCGTCGGACCGCGGCGGCGCCGCGACCCAGCCGATGACGCTGCCCCCGCCGCTCGAAGACGCCGCGGACATGGACTACGGCCAGTTCACCGCCAAGCTGACGCAGCTCATCTCGAGCGAGCTCGGTCTGCGCGGCTTCACGCTCACGCTTGCGGTCGAGAAGGCCTCGACCATCGAAGAGCTGCGCGCCGTGGGTGAGCGGGTGCTGGAACAGATCCGCGAACGCAAAGGCGTGGCCGTCGCCGACAAGGCGCGCCGCTCGCTCTACGGCGGCTGAACCCGGCTGACCGCCGGCCGCCCCTCTTCACCTTGAACCCGCTGCAAGCGCTGCGGCGCGGCCTTCGGGCCGTGCTGCTGGGCGTGGCCGCCATCGTGCTCTTCGTCGAAGAGTGGGGCTGGCGCCCGCTCGCGGCCTGCGTGGCCTGGTTCGCCCGCTGGCCGCCGCTTGCGCGGCTCGAAGCCGCGATCCGGCGCCTGCCACCGCTCGGCGCGCTGCTGCTCTTCCTCGTGCCTGCGGTGCTGCTCTTTCCGGTGAAGCTGGCCGCGCTGTGGCTGATGCACCGGGGCCAGGCGGGCCTCGGCCTCCTGGTGATCGTGGTGGCGAAACTGGTCGGCACCGCCCTCGTGGGCCGCATCTACCTGCTCACGCAGGCGCAGCTGATGCAATACGCCTGGTTCGCGCGGGCGCTCGGCTGGTGGATCGCGACGAAGGCGCGTGTGAAGGCCGCGCTGCACCGCTCGGCGCTGTGGCGCAGCTTGCGCGGCCTGCGTCGCCGGGTGCGAGTGATGCTGCGCCGATTCCCTCGCTGAGCGCGCCGCCTGACACGGCTTGCGGCACACTCGCCGGATGCCCGCCCGCGTGTTCGTCGACCAAGCCCTTCCCCCCGATTCCGTGATCGACCTGCCGCCCGGCCCGGCCCGGCATGTGCAGGTGCTGCGCCTGCAACCCGGTGACGCCCTCACGCTCTTCAATGGCCAAGGCGGCGAATGCGCGGCCCGCGTGCAGCAGATGGGGCGCAGCCAGGTGAGCGTGCAGATCCTCGCGCACGATCCGGTCGACCGCGAGCTGGCCCAGCACGTCACGCTGGCCGTCGGCATGCCGGCCAACGAGCGCATGGACACGCTCGTCGAGAAGGCCACCGAACTCGGCGTGGCCGCGCTGCAGCCGCTGGTGTGCGAGCGCTCGGTGCTGCGGCTGGCCGGCGAGCGTGCCGAGAAGCGCCAGGCGCACTGGCAGGCGGTGGCCGTGGCCGCCTGCGAGCAGAGCGGGCGCACCCGCGTGCCCACCATCGCGCCGGTGCTCACCTTGCCCGCGTGGCTGGCGACCGGGCCGGTGCACCCCGGCGCCACCGCCTGCGTGCTTGACCCCCGCGCCGGCACCACAGCCCTGCCGCTGGCCGGCGCGGCCGTGTTCCTGAGCGGCCCCGAAGGCGGCCTGAGCGACGCCGAAGTGCAGCTCGCCGAAAACGCCGGCTTCCGCCGCGTCGGCCTCGGCCCGCGCGTGCTGCGCGCCGACACCGCGCCACTCGCCGTGCTCGCCCATCTCTCCCTGCGTTCGCTTTGAAAGCCCGCCCATGAATGCATCGCTGCTGTGGCTCACCCTCTGCCAGGGTTTCCTGCTGATCAACAACGTCACCTTCATCGCGATCAACGGCCTCGTCGGCCTGCAGCTCGCGCCCAACATCTGGCTCGCGACGCTACCGGTGATGGGCTACGTGGCGGGCGGTGCGCTCTTCACCGGCCTCGTGGCCCGCCATCACCGCGCCTGGGGCCGCCGGCGTGCCTTCCAGGTGAGCCTGCTGGTGGCGATGGCCTCCACCGCGCTGTGCGCCTGGGCGGCGATGGCCCACCAGTTCTGGTGGCTGGTGGCCGGCACGGTGATCGCGGGCTACTACAACGCGAGTGCCGGCCTCTACCGCTTCGCGGCCACCGAGCTCGTCACGCCCGCCTTCAAGGAGCGCGCGATCTCGTGGGTGCTGGCCGGCGGCATCCTCGGCGGCGTGGTGGGGCCGCAGCTCGCCAACCTCACGCGCGACGTGCTGCCGGTGCCCTTTGCAGGCGCGTATGCGGCGCTCGTCGTGGTGGCGCTGATGTCGCTCGCGGTGATCTCCTTCATCCCCTTCCCGCCGCTGCCGCTGCCGAGTGCCACCCACCCGGGGCGGCCGCTGCGCGAGATCGCCCGCCAGCCGGTGTTCATCGCCGCGGTGATGGCCTGTGCCCTCGGCTATGGCGTGATGAGCCTCTTGATGACGGCCACGCCGATCGCGATGGCGCAGTGCAAGCACCCGTTTTCCAGCGCGGCCCTGGTGCTCGAGTGGCACGTGCTCGGCATGTTCGTGCCGAGCTTCTTCACCGGCAGCCTCATCAAGCGCTTCGGCGTGATGCCGATCCTCATCGTGGGCCTGGTGCTCAACATCGCCTGCGTCGTCATCGCGCTGTCGGGTATCGACCTGATGCACTTCATCAGCGCGCTGCTGCTGCTCGGCGTGGGCTGGAATTTCCTCTACGTGGGCGGCACCACGCTCTTCACCGAGGCCTACCGGCCCGAAGAGCGCACCACAGCCCAGGCGGCGATGGACTTCTGGGTCTACATCACCATGGCCCTCACCGCCTTCGGCTCGGGCGCGCTCGTCACCACCGGTGGCTGGACGTGGATGAACCTCGGCACCCTGGTGCCCCTTGCCGTGCTGGCCGGCACGCTGGTGTGGCTGGCGCGGCAGCGGCGCGCCGCGCCCCCAAGAAGGGGGGCCGATCGCGGCGGGGCGCGCTGATATTCTGCTTCGCTCCCTTCCAGCGCACTTCACCTCATGATCGTCGGCATCGACCTCGGCACCACCAACAGCCTCGTGGGCGTGTTTCGCGATGGCCGCCCGCAACTCATTCCCAACGCCGTCGGCGACCTGCTCACCCCGTCGGCCGTGGCCCTCGACGCCCAGGGCCACACCCTGGTGGGCCTGCCGGCGCGCGAACGGATGGGCAGCGACCCCACCTCGGTGCAGCAGGGCTTCAAGCGCTGGATGGGGACGGACAAGCGCCTGCGCCTGGGCCAGCGAGACTTCCGCGCCGAGGAGCTGTCGGCGATGGTGCTGCGCTCGCTCAAGGCCGATGCAGAGGCCTTCCTAGGCGAGCCGGTCACCGAAGCGGTGATCACCGTGCCGGCCTACTTCAACGAGGCGCAGCGCCGGGCCACCCGCACCGCCGGCGAGCTGGCCGGCCTCAAGGTCGAGCGCCTGCTCAACGAGCCCACCGCAGCGGGCCTCGCCTACGGCCTGCAGGAACGGCCCGACCACAGCACCTTCCTCATCTTCGACCTGGGCGGCGGCACTTTCGACGTGTCAGTGCTCGAATACTTCGAAGGCGTGGTCGAGGTGCGTGCGAGCGCAGGTGACACCCGCCTCGGCGGCGAGGACTTCGCCCACGCACTGGGCCGCCTCTTCATCGAGCGCGCGTGCAGCGGCCTCAGCGCGACGCAACGCCAGCGCCTGCTCGAAGAAGGCGGCTGGTGGCGCGCGGCCGAGCAGGCCAAGCGTGACCTGAGCGACCGCGAGCGCACGGAGATGAGCCTGCTGCACAACGACCAGCGGCTGGCGTGCGAGGTCACACGCGCCGAGTTCGAAGCGGCCAGCGCCGAGCTGCTGCTGCGCCTGCGCCGGCCAATCGAACGCGCGCTGCACGATGCCCAGATCTCCCCGGGCGGCCTGAACGAGGTCGTGCTGGTGGGCGGGGCCACCCGCATGCACATGGTGCGCCAGCTCGCCACACGCCTTTTCCAGCGGCTGCCCCTTCGGACCATCGACCCCGACCTCGCCATCGCGCAGGGCGCGGCGGTGCAGGCCGGCCTGAAGGCGCGCGATGCCGCGCTGGACGAGGTCGTGCTGACCGACGTGATGCCCTACTCGCTGGGCATCATCGCCTCCGACCAGATCGACGGCCGACGTCTCGATGACCGCTTCTCGCCCATCATCGAGCGCAACACGCCGGTGCCCGTGTCGCGCGTGCAGACCTACGTCACGCTGCAGGACAGGCAGCCCCTGATCCGCATCGACATCCGCCAGGGCGAATCGCCGGTGGGCAGCGAGAACCTGCACCTCGGTGCGCTCGAGATGGAAGTCCCGCCGGCACCTGCCGGGCATGCGGGCGTGGAGGTGCGCTTCACCTACGACGCCAACGGGCTGCTGGAGGTCGATGCGCGCGAAACCAAGGGCGGGCGCACGATGAACACGCTCATCCGCAACACGCGGGCCGAGATGAGCGATGACGAGGTCCAGGAGGCGCTCGCCAAGCTGCGCCAGCTCAAGCTGCACCCGCGCGAGGAGCAGGACAACCGCTACCTGATCGAACGCGCCAAGCGGCTCTACGAAGACCGGCTAGGAGAGGAGCGCACCATGATCCAGGGCTGGCTGTCCCGTTTCGAGGCGACACTGGACACGCAGGATGGCCGCCTGATCCGCCAGTCGCGCGACGCCTTCCGCGAGGCGCTCGACAGCATCGACCGCGGCTTCCGCTTCTGACGCCTTCGCATGTACACCTCCGACTGGGAGCGGCTGGGCATCGGGCCCACACGAGACATCCCCGCCATCAAGCGGGCCTACGCCCTCAAGCTGAGGGCGACCCGGCCCGACGACGATGCGCGGGCGTACCAAGCGCTGCGCGCCGCCTACGAGCGGGTGCAGGACTGGGCGCGCTACGCACCGGACGACGATGACGCCGTCGACGCGGAGGCCGACGAGACGGAACGCGAAAACTCCCCGCCCGCCGAGCAGCTCGTGCAGGTGGCCACGCCGGCCTTGCAGCACGAGCCGCCGGACGAGGTCGACCTGCCCGCACCGCCTGCCGCGCGCGCCGAAACCGAGCCCGTGGGCGAAGCGACCGCCTGGCCGGAAGAAGCTGCACTGGCGCCTGACGAAACACCGGAAACCATCGTCGACGGCATCTACGAACTGTGGCGCGAGCAGGGTGGCGGGGCCTTGATGGACGCGTGGCCGCGACTCGAGCAGGTGCTCGATCGCCTGCCGCTGGACCGCCGCCCCGAGGCGTCGGCGCGCTTTGCCGATCTCGTGATCTCGTGTGCGTCCAGCCTGCCCCACGAATTCATGCAGCGCCTGCAGACCCACTTTGGGTGGATGGGTGACTTCCGCATCGACCGCATGATCGGGCCTGCGCGTGCCGAGGCCTTGCGCCAGGCCTTGAGCGACATGGTCGTCACGCCCGTGACCGATCAGCAGGTGCTGCGCCAGTACGCCGACGTGCGAGGCCTGCACCAGCTGTTGCAGCGCCGCTGGCGGCTGCATGCGTGGTTGCACGCGGCCTTGCTCGGGTGGCCCTTGCTGCGCCAGACCGCCGAGGCCGGCTCGCGCCTGCTGCGTCGTTTCGGCATCGAGCTGCCCGCGCAGGAGCGGCTCGCCGAGGCCATGACGGTGGGCATGTGGTGGCGCGTGGCGCTGATGACGGCACTGCTGTTCGGCGCAAGCGCCCTCGTCGCACGCGGCGACTGGGTGGTGGCGATCGCCGCCACGGCGACCACGCTGGCGGCCGGCACGGCGGTGTTCGGGGGTTCGTTGATCTTCGGTTCCCGGCTGTCCAACTTCCTGAACGAACTCGTGCAGGCCGACACCCGACCCGGCCGCTGGCTGCAGCGCTGGCGCGCGTCTCGCTGGGCCCCATGGATCGGCCTGGTGATCGGGCTGCTGGCCTTGCCCTTCTACGTGTGGGCTGCCACCGGCGACGACGCCCTCTGGTGGTGGCCGGTCGGTGTGGTCCTCACGCTCGTGCAGCTGTTGCTGGCCTGGCCGCAGCGGCCCGATGTCGGCGTGGTGACCCTCGGCACCTGGGGCTTCCTGCTGGCGTGCCTGATGCCGGTGGCATCGCTCGAAGTCCCCTTCTTCGCGCTGCTGGGCGGCGCCGGCGCGGTCACACTGCTTGCGGCGCAACATGCCGAGGGGCGGTGGCAGTTCGCGGGCGGCGGTCGCTGGACGTGGTGGATCGCGCTGGCGGCGTTTCAATTCGTTCGCCTGAACGAACGGGGGCAGGCGAGCAGCGTCATGCAGTGGCTCACTGTGACGCTGTGCGCGCTCGCCGCCGCGCTGCTCACGCTCTCGTGCGTGCCGCGCGACGGCTACCGCACCGCCATGGCACCGATGGCGCTGGCTGGTGGGCTGGTCTTCGCCCTCAGGAGCGTCGATGCGGTCGAGCGAGGCCCGCTGCTGCTCTATCTCTGGGTCGGCGCATGCCTCGTGGTGATGCTTCTCCAGCGCGGCGCGAACTGGCTCGATGCGCGCTGGTACGGCCGCGTCACCGACACGGACTGAGGAAGTTCAGCGCGCCGAGCCCGCCACGAGGTCGAAACGGAACAGGCGGCACTCGATGGGGCCGTTCCACATCGGCACGCGGCGCGATTCCTTCAGGCGCATCGCGCTCGGCAACTTCATGTCGGGGCTGAGCACGAAGGCCGTCCAGCCGGCCGGGTGCTGCGTGTAGGCGCGCTTCCAGTGCGCCGACAGGCGGGGGAAGAAATCGTCGGGTGCGGCGCGGTTGTCGTCGGGGCGCTCGTGCACGGACGGCCGCGCGGCCTTGCCGGCGACGTCGATGCGCTCGCCATACGGCGGGTTGATCATCAGCGTGCCGTGCAGGCCCTCGGGCAGCGGCGGTGCCGGCCGCTCGAGCGCGTCGCCGCCGTTGAACTGGATCGCATGCTCCACCCCCGCGCGCTGTGCGTTGCGGCGCGCGAAGTCGACCATGCGGAACGACACATCGCTCGCGAAGATGGGCACCGCGCTCGCGTGGATGCGCGACTGCGCGTGGCTCTTGAGGCGCTGCCACTGCGCGCGGCTGTCGGGGTCGGCGAAAGGCAGCAGGCGCTCGAAGGCGAAGCGGCGCTTCAGGCCCGGCGCCACGCCACAGGCGAGCTGCGCGGCCTCGATGGCGATGGTGCCCGAGCCGCAGCAGGGGTCGTGCAGCGCGCCACCTGCCTCGGGCGTGCCCTGCCAGCCGGCCGCAGCCAGCATCGCGGCAGCGAGCGTTTCCTTGAGCGGCGCCTCGCCCTTGTCTTCACGCCAGCCGCGCTTGAAGAGCGCTTCGCCGGAGGTGTCGACGTAGACCGAGGCGTGCGTCTCGCCGAGGTGGAGCGACAGCGGCAGGTCGGGGTGGCGGGTGTCGACGCTCGGGCGCTCGCCGGTCGCATCCCGCAGGACGTCGCAGACCGCGTCTTTCACGCGCAGCGCGACGAAGTTCAAGCTGCGCAGCGGGCTGCGGTGGGCGGTGGTGTCGACGCGCAGCGTGTGCTGCGGGGTGATCCATTGCGTCCAGTCGACGCTGCGGGCGAGCGCGTAGATGTCGTCTTCGGCGAAGTACGGGCCCGAGGCCACTTCGGCGAGCACCCGCTGCGCGAGGCGGCTCTCCAGGTTGAGCGCCATCACGTCGGCCGGGTCGCCATCGACGCCCACGCCGCCACGGCCCACGTGCACCTCGCGGCCCGGCAGGATGCGCTTCACCTCGTCCGCCAGCAAGGGCTCGACGCCGGCGGCACAGGGCAGGAAAAGTGGCAACGCCATCTACATCGCCTTGCGCAGGTTGGCCGGCGCGATGCGCAGCGCTTCGCGGTACTTGGCCACCGTGCGGCGCGCAACCTGGATGCCCTGCTCTTCCAGCATCTTCGAGAGCTGGCTGTCCGACAGCGGCTTGGCCGTGTCTTCGGCGGCGACGAGCTGCTTGATGAGCGCCCGCACCGCCGTGCTCGACGCATTGCCGCCCGCCTCGGTGTTGAGCGATGAGCCGAAGAAATACTTGAGCTCGAAGGTGCCGAACATGGTCGCCATGTACTTGGCGGTGGTCACGCGCGAGATGGTCGACTCGTGCAGGCCGAGCTCGTCGGCGATCTCGCGCAGCACCAGCGGCTTCATCGCGATCTCGCCGTGGGTGAAGAAGCTCTTCTGCCGCTCGACGATGGCCTGCGACACACGCTGGATGGTGTCGAAGCGCTGCTGGATGTTCTTCATGAACCAGCGCGCTTCCTGCAGGCGCGAACTGAGCGCGCCATTGGCGCCGCCTGAGCCGCGGTTGCCCCGGATCGCCTGCGCGTAGAGGTCGTTGATGCGTAGCTTGGGCATCACCTCGGGGTTCAGCACCACCTTCCAGTTGCGGCCCGACTTCTGCACGATCACGTCGGGCACGATGATGTTGGCCTCGGCGCGTGCGAACTGGCGGCCCGGCTTGGGCTCGCAGGCGACGATGAGCGCCTGGGCCTCCTTGATCAGCTCTTCGTCGGCGCCGGTCGCGGCCATGAGCTTCTTCATGTCGCGCCGGGCGAGCAGCTCCAGGTGCTGCTTGCAGATGAGGATGGCGATCATCTGCGCCTCGCAGCGCGGCGTGGCGCGCAGCTGCAGCGCAAGGCACTCGGAGAGGTCGCGCGCGCCCACGCCGAGCGGCTCCATGTTCTGCAGCCACTTGAGCGCGCAGCGCAGGCGCTCGAGCAGCTCTTCGCGTGCTTCCTCGTCGTCGCCCGCGAGGCTCGCGGCGATGTCTTCCAGCGGGTCGTCGAGGTAGCCGTCGTCGTTGAGCGACTCGATCAGCACCTTCACCGCGGCGGCGTCTTCGCCCGAGAGGCGCATGCCCAGCAGCTGGCGGTGCAGGTGGTCCTGCAGGCTCTCGCCGACGCTGTTGCGCTCGTGCGGGTCGAAGTCGTCGTTGTCGTTGTTGCTCGACGAACTGCTGCTCGGCTGCTCGCGGATGCCGTCGAAGTCGTCGCGCTCGGTGCCGTTTTCCCAGTCGTCGCGCTCGGTGGCGCCGAGTTCGACGCTGTCGACGCCCGGCGTGTCGTCACCGCCGCTGGTCTCGACCTCGGCAGACCGCTCGCTCTCGCGTTCGCCCGCCTGCTCGGACGCACTCAAGCGCTCGGTCATCGGCTCGAAGGCGGGGCCGTTGTCCTCTTCCATTTCGAGGAAGGGGTTGGCTTCGAGCATCTGCTCGACTTCCTGGTGCAGCTCGAGCGTCGACAGTTGCAGCAGCCGGATGGACTGCTGCAACTGCGGCGTGAGCGCCAGATGCTGGGAGAGGCGGACCTGAAGCGACGGTTTCATACTGCGGCCGTCACGTCACATGCGGAAGTGTTCTCCGAGGTAGACCTTGCGGACGTCGGCGTTCTCGACGATCTCGGTCGGTGTTCCCTCGGCCAACACCCGGCCTTCGCTGATGATGTAGGCGCGGTCGCAGATGCCCAGCGTCTCGCGCACGTTGTGGTCGGTGATCAGCACGCCGATGCCACGCGCCTTGAGGAAGCCGATGATGCGCTGGATCTCCAGCACCGCGATCGGGTCGACACCGGCGAAGGGCTCGTCGAGCAGGATGAAGCGCGGCTGCGTGGCGAGCGCACGGGCGATCTCGACACGGCGGCGCTCCCCGCCCGAAAGCGCCGGGGCCGGGCTCTCGCGCAGCTTCTCGATGCTGAGGTCGTTCAAGAGGCCATTGAGCAGCTGCTCGATCGTGGCCTTGGGCAGCGGCTTGCCATCGGGCCCGTGCTGCAACTCGAGCACGGCGCGGATGTTCTCTTCCACCGTCAGCTTGCGGAAGATCGACGCTTCCTGCGGCAGGTACGACAGCCCCATGCGCGAGCGCTGGTGGATGGGCAGGCGCTCGATGCGCTCACCGTCGATGGTGATCTGGCCGGCGTCGGCGCGCACCAGGCCCACGATCATGTAGAAGCTCGTGGTCTTGCCCGCGCCGTTGGGGCCGAGCAGGCCCACCACCTCGCCGCTGCGCACGCCCAGGCGCACGTCTTTCACCACCTTGCGGGCGCCGTAGGTCTTCTGCAGGCCGGCCGCTTCCAGCTGGCTCGGGCTGGCCCCCCGCTCGGGCAGCGCGGCGGCGGCGTTCAACGGCGGGCTCCCGGGGGCACGGCCGAGGCGGCCTCGGCAGCGGCCGGGCTGTCCTGGCGGGGCGACAGCACCGCGCGCACGCGGCCGGTCGGGTTGCCGGGCGTGGCGGCCGAGGCGCCACCGGCCACGGTGAAGAGTTCGGCGGTGTTGTCGTAGGTGATCTGGGCGCCGCTCACTTCGTCGGCCACCGTCTTGCCGCGCAGGCGCTTCACCGACGCCTTGCCGGTGAAGCGGATGGTGTCGGCCTTGCTGTCGTATTCGAGCTTCTCGGCCTCGCCCTCGATGTATTCGTCGACGCCTTCGCGCTTCTGGCGGAAGGTGGCGAGGGCCCCGGGCGCCCCGAGGGCGGTGGCGTGGTGGTAGCCGTCGGGCGTCTCGCGCACCTCGATGCGGCCGGCGCGAATGCTCATGGTGCCCTTGCTCACCACCACGTTGCCGTTGAAGACGACGATCTGGTTCTGCAGGTCGACCTTGCCCGGTTGGTCGGACTCGACCTCCATCTTCTGGTACCGATCGGCCTTCTCCGCATGCACCGGGAACGCCATGCTGCACAGCAACAAGGCACTCCACAGCGCGCGGCGGGGCCAGGAGGGGACCAGAAGGGGGGAGAAAAGTTGGCTCATGGCGGCATGAAACTTGCAGGCCATTCTAGCCACAGATCCGCGTCGACGACCCGGATCGCAGGGAAAAAAGGCCGCTTCGGAGCGGCCTTTTCACGCAGGGCAGATCAGCCCTTGCGAAGCGTCTGCAGCAGGTATTCGGTGACCTGCAAGGCCTTTTCCGGCGTGCCGGCGATGGTGCCCGAGGTGAAGAACTTGCCGTGGATGCCCATCGCGGGCACGCCGTCGATCTTGTAGGCGTCGGCCAGGCGGGTCGCCTGCTTGGCCTTGGTCTGCACCGCGAAGGAGTTGAAGACCTCGAGGAACTGCGCCTTGGGCACGCCGTTCTTTTCCATGAAGGCGACCATCTGGTCTTGCTTCTCGAGCGGGGCGCGCTCGTTGTGGATGGAATAGAAGACCTTGCGGTGCAGCGCCTCGACCTTGCCCAGCGCCTCGATCGCATAGAAGAACTGCTGCTGCCCGGCGTACATCTCGCGGAAGGCCACCGGCACACGGCGGAAGGCCACGTCGGCCGGCAACTTCTTCTGCCAGGCGTCGAGGTTGGGCTCGAAGGCGGCGCAGTGCGGGCAGTTGTACCAAAAGAACTCGATGACCTCGATCTTGCCGGCCGGGGCGCTCACCGGGGCCGGCGACCCCAGCTTCACGTAGTGCTTGCCTTCGACAGGCTTTTCCTGCGCCAGCGCGGGCAGGCTGGCCGACAGGGCGGTGGCACCGAGCCCCAGGCCCATCAGGTGTGCAGAGAAGTCGCGACGGTTCATGTGGTGTGTGAGTTGGGGTGAATGAACGGGGTGTGGAGTGCGCCCGGGCTTGATTGGTTCAAAGCTTCGTGTCGGGATTGTTTCCGGCCGGCGTCATTTCTGGACTTGCACCAGCGCCGACTCCACGCCGGTGCTTTCGAGCTTTTCCTTCACTTGCGCAGCCTCTTCCTTCTTGTCGAACGGCCCAAGCCGCACCCGGTACACCGTGCGGCCGGACTGCTCGCGCTCGGTGACCTTGGCCTGGTAGCCCGACATCGCGAGCTTCGCGCGCTGGGCCTCGGCGTCTTCGATGCGACCGAACGCGCCTGCCTGGATGAAATAGCTCAACGCATCGCTGCCGGGTTTGGTGGACGCATCGGGCGGCAACTTGCCCGCGAGGATGGCCGCCGGGTCGGGCTTGGGCGCACTCGCCGCCGCGTTGGGCGCAGCACCCGGCGGCAGCACAGCAGAAGCGGGCGGCGGCGCGCTCACCACGCCGCTCGATGCCGCACCCGGGCGCGGCACCTTGCTGTAGAGCGAGCTGTTCGGGTCCCAGTTCTTGTTCTTCTCGGCTTCGGCGGCGTCTTGCTCGGCGGTGCGCTGCGGCACCTTGTTGACGAAGGGCACCGGCACCTTGGCGATGTAGAGCGCCACGCCCAGCGCCAGCGCCAACCCGACCAGCAGGCCGACGATCAGGCCCAGCACGAAGCTGCCGCGCTGGCGGCCGGGGGTGCTACGAACAAGCTTCTTCATTCGGTCTCCGTCACATCTTGTCGGGGTGGCTCACGCCGAGCAGCGTGAGGCCGTTGCGCAGCACCTGGCGGGTTGCGGCCAGCAGGGCGAGGCGGGCCTGCGTGAGCGCGGCGTTGTCGTCGAGCAGGAAACGCTCGGCGGCATAGTAGCTGTGGAAGCTGGCCGACACGTCGCGCAGGTAGAAGGCCACGTCGTGCGGCGCGAGGTCGGCCGCGGCACGCTCCAGCATCTCGGGGTACTCGGCGAGCTTTTGCATCAGCGCGACTTCGGTGGGCGCGCCGAGCAGCGTGAAGTCGGCCTGCGCCAGGTCGTCGCCCGCGCGCTGTGCCAGCACCGAGCAGATGCGCGCATGGGCGTACTGCACGTAGAACACCGGGTTCTCGTCGTTCTGCTTCAACGCCAGGTCCACATCGAAGGTGAACTCGGTGTCGGCCTTGCGGCTGATGAGGAAGAAACGCACCGCGTCGCGGCTCGTCCACTCGATCAGGTCGCGCAGCGTCACGTAGCTGCCGGCGCGCTTGCTGATCTTCACCTCGGCGCCGTCGCGCACCACGCGCACCATGGTGTTGAGCACGTAGTCGGGGTAGCCCTTCGGAATGCCCACGCCCACGCCCTGCAGGCCGGCGCGCACGCGTGCGATGGTGCCGTAGTGGTCGGTGCCCTGGCAGTTGATGACCTTGGTGAAGCCACGCTCCCACTTGCTCACGTGGTAGGCCACGTCGGGCACGAAGTAGGTGTAGGTGCCGTCGGACTTGCGCATCACGCGGTCCTTGTCGTCACCGTCGTCGGTGGTCTTGAGCCACAGCGCGCCTTCGTGCTCGTAGGTCTTGCCAGCCTCGATGAGCTTCTTCACCGTCGCTTCGACCTTGCCCGTGGTGTACAGGCTCGACTCGAGGAAGTAGTGGTCGAACTTCACGCCGAAGGCCTGAAGATCCAGGTCCTGCTCATGGCGCAGGTAGGCCACCGCGAACTGGCGGATGTTGTCGAGGTCGTCGGGGTCGCCCGAGGCGGTGAACTCCCGGTCGTCGGCCTTGATGGTCTTCTTGTCGAGGTAGTCGCGGGCGACGTCGGCGATGTAGTCCCCGTTGTAGGCGTTCTCGGGCCACTCGGCGTCACCGGGCTTGAGGCCCTTGATGCGCGCCTGCGTCGACATCGCGAGCGTGGCGATCTGCACGCCGGCGTCGTTGTAATAGAACTCGCGCTGCACCTTCCAGCCTTGCGTCTCGAAGAGGTGGCAGATCGAGTCGCCCAAGGCGCCCTGGCGCGCATGGCCCACGTGCAACGGACCGGTCGGGTTGGCCGAGACGAACTCGACCATCAGCTTCTGCCCGTTGGCCGGCTTGCGGCCGAAGGCCTCGGCCTCGCGCAACACCTGCGGCACGATGGCCTGCTTGGCGGCAGCCTTCAGGCGCAGGTTGATGAAGCCGGGGCCGGCGATCTCCATCGCGTCGACCCACTGCTGCACCGCGGGGCGCTGCTGCAGCGCGGCGATCAGCGCCTGCGCGAACTCGCGCGGGTTCTTCTTCAGCGGCTTGGCCAGCTGCATCGCAGCCGTGCAGGCCAGGTCGCCGTGGGCGGCCTGCTTGGGGGACTCGAAGGCCGCGGGCACCGAGGTGCCGGGCGCGAGTTCGGCGAGCGCTTCGGCCAGCGCGGCCAGCAGCTCCTGTTTGGCTTGGATCATCGGCGGATTCTAAGTGGCCCCACCGGGCGTCTTGCACTGCACAAGAGCAGCCGGACGGGGCGTTTGACCCAGGGAAAATGGGCTACGTTTTGTGCTCAATTTGGCAAGCAGGGCCATGCGGGCGGTGCCAAGATGGCAGCTCCCATGTCGTCGTTCTCGCCCTCGTTCACCCCCGTTCCCAGTGCCACGCCCAGCGGGTTCGGTGGCTTGCCGTTGCCCACGCAGATCGGCAAGTACCCGGTGCTGCGCCGGCTCGGCGAAGGGGCGACAAGCGAGGTCTTCCTCGCACGCGACGACTTCCAGCAGCGCGACGTCGCCATCAAGCGCGTGCGCGCCGGCGCCACCAACGACCCCGGCGACGGCCGCTACTTCGAGCGCTTCTTCGCCGCCGAGGCCGCACTCGTGGGGCGGCTCAAGCACCCGAACGTGGTGCAGATCTACGACGCGGTGGTCGACCCGGCCGACTCCTATCTGGTGATGGAGTACGTGAACGGCACGACGCTGCGCCCCTATTGCCGCGCCGACCAGCTGCTGCCGCTGGAGCTCATCGTCGAAATCGGCTTCAAGTGCGCGATGGCGCTCGGCTATGTGTACCGCCAGGGCCTGATCCACCGCGACGTGAAGCCGGCGAATCTCCTGGCCGTGATCAACAACGGCCACATCACCGACGTGAAGATCAGCGACTTCGGCAGCGCGCTCAACATGGCGAGCGAGACGACGCAGGTCTACCGCGTGGGCTCGCTCGCCTACATGTCGCCCGAGCAGCTCGACGGCAACACGCTCGACTGCCGCGCCGACATGTACTCGCTCGGCGCCGTGCTCTACCACCTCATCGCCGGCCGGCCGCTCTTCGACTCGACCTCGCAGTCGGCCATGATGAACCAGATCTACAGCGCCGAGCCCACGCTCTTGAGCAGCCTGCGCTCGGGTGTGGGGCCGGGCGTCGACAGCGTGATCCTGTCGGCCGTGGCCAAGCGCCCGGAGGATCGTTACGCCAGCTGGGACGACTTCGCCCAGGCACTCTCCAGCCTCATCACCACCCAGCAGGTGCCGCGCGGCCACCTGCAGGGCGTGCTCGACTCCGAGCGCTTCAACCTGCTGCGCACGCTCGACTTCTTCTCCAACTTCGGCGACGTGGAGCTGTGGGAAGTGGTGCACCGCGCGAAGTGGCAACGCTTTCCGTTCGGCCACGCGCTTTACACCAAGGGCGAAGAGGGCAACACCTTCCACATCATTGCCCAGGGCGAGGTAGAGGTGTACCGCGAGGGCGACAAGGTGGCCCAGCTCGGCTCGGGCACCTCGGTGGGCGAGATGGCCTACCTCGCGCCCAGCCCCGAGCTGCGCCGCCACAGCACCAACGTGATCGTCACCGACCCGGCGACCACGATCTCGTTCACGCCGGAGACGCTCGCGCAGGTGAGCCCGAATTGCCGGCACTTGTTCGACGAGGCGTTCATCCGCGTGCTGGTGCGCCGATTGCACGTGGCCCACGAAGCACTCGCCCATCCCCGCAGAATCCTCTGATCTGCGTCAGCCACGCAACGCGCTGTTGCGTTGTAGCCATTGCTGGGCCCCTGGGGCAGTGCTTCAATCCGACCCGGCGAACCCCCTCGTCAACATCCCACCGGGAAGGAAGGACTACTCCATGAAGACACTTCTCAGCGCGATCGCCTTGGCCGTGGCCGGCTTCGCAGGCTCCGCACACGCCGCCGATGCCGCATCGGCCCCCACCAAGCAGCAGAACAAGATGGTTTCCTGCAACAAGGAAGCCGGCGACAAGAAGGGCGACGAGCGCAAGGCGTTCATGTCCGACTGTCTGAAGAAAGAGAAGGACGCGAAGACCGCGCAGCAGAACAAGATGAAGACCTGCAGCGCCGACTTCAAGGCGACCAAGAAGCCCGGCAGCGAGCGCCAGGCCTTCATGAAGGAATGCTTGAGCAAGTAAGGCCCCCCAGTCGCTAGCGCTCCTGCCCCCGAGGGGCGCCACCCAGCGGCCCGGCAGAGCCGGTTCCGCGGGTGTTGCTTGATGGGGCACTCGCTATGCTTGCGCATCGCCCGGCTTGCCGGGCGTTGTCGTTTATGCGGCTTGTTGCCAGTACGCCGGGTCGCCGTAGGTCTGCTTCAGGTGATCGACCCACAAGCGCACGCGCAGCGGCAAGTGCTTGCGTTGGGCGAACACGGCGTAGATGCCGTTGGGCGGCGCGGCGTAGTCGTCGAGCACGCTCACCAGGTCGCCGCTCGCAAGGTGGCTTTCCACTTCCCAGGTCGAGCGCCAGGCAAGGCCGAGGCCGGCGAGGCACCAGTCGTGCAGCACCTGGCCGTCGTTGCAGGAGAGGCTGCCGGTGAGGCGCAGGTGGTTCACCTCGCCATCGAGCGTGAAGGCCCAGCCGCGGGTTTGGCTGGCCTCGGTGCTCAGGGTCAGGCAGTCGTGCTGGGCCAGGTCGTTGGGGTGTCGGGGCGTGCCGGCGCGGGCCAGGTAGCTGGGTGACGCCACGCAGAGGCGGCGGTTGTCGGCCAGGCGCACGCTGACGAGGCTGCTTTCGGGCAGGTCGCCCACGCGCACGGCGCAGTCATAACCTTCGTTGACGATGTCCACCAGTCGGTCGCTGAGGTTGAGGGACACGTTCACATCCGGGTGCTGGGCCACGAAGCCCGGCACCAGCGGCGCCACGTGGCGGCGGCCGAAACCGGCCGGGGCGGTGATGCGTAAGTAGCCACTGGCTTTCACGCCGCCGGCACTGACACTGGCTTCGGCCGTGGCCAGGTCGGCCAGCAGGCGCTGGCAGTCTTCGAGGAAGGCGCTGCCCTCGTGGGTGAGCGTGATGCGGCGGGTGGTGCGCACAAGCAGCTTCACGCCGAGCCGCTCTTCCAGCGCGTCGATGCGCCGGCCCACCACGGCCGGGGCGATGCCCTCGGCGGCGGCCGCCGCGGTCAGGCTGCCCTTGGCGGCCACCGCGACGAAGGATTCGAGTTGCTTGAGTTTGTCCATGACCGGCGGAGATTACCCCCTTCCAAGTCATGAATCCCGAACTTGCGCGCCACTTACTCTTCGCCGCGAGATCGAATAGATTGGCGCCTTTCGTCTTTTTGCACCGCACATAAAAGGAGAGGGTTCATGTCCGCACGCACCACCGTCCACAGCCTGCAGGTCGATTCGGCCCTGCACGCGTTCATCGAAAACCAGGTGCTGCCCGGCACCGGCGTCGACGCCGCCGCCTTCTGGAAAGGTTTCGACGCCATCGTGCGCGACCTCGCGCCGAAGAACGTCGCCTTGCTCGCCGAGCGCGACCGCCTGCAAACCGAGATGGACCAGTGGCACACCGCCAACCCCGGCCCGATCTCGAACATGAAGGCTTACCGCGCCCACCTTGAGAAGATCGGCTACCTCGTGCCCCCGCCCAAGAAGGCCAAGGCCACGACGAAGAACGTCGACGCCGAACTCGCCATCCAGGCCGGCCCGCAGCTGGTGGTGCCCATCCTCAATGCACGTTATGCGCTCAACGCTGCCAACGCCCGCTGGGGCTCGCTGTACGACGCGCTCTACGGCACCGATGCCATCAGCGAGAAGGACGGCGCCGAGCGCGCCGGTGCCTACAACCCGGTGCGTGGCGCCAAGGTCATCGAGTACGCCCGTTACGTGCTCGACCGCACCGCGCCGCTGAAGAAGGGTTCGCACATCGACTCCGTGGGCTACACCGTGGAAGACGGCAAGCTCGTCATCACGCTGAAGAACGGCAAGACCACCGGCCTCGAAGAGAAGGACCAGTTCGTCGGTTATCAAGGTGACGCGAAGTCGCCCTCGTCGGTGCTGCTCGCCCACAACGGCCTGCACCTCGACATCCGCATCGACCGCAACACCCCCATCGGCAAGACCGACCCGGCCGGCGTGAGCGACCTGGTGCTCGAAGCCGCGCTCTCGACCATCCTCGACCTCGAGGACTCGGTGGCCGCCGTCGACGCCGAAGACAAGCTGCTGGCCTACAGCAACTGGCTCGGCATCCTGAAGGGCACGCTGACCGAAGAAGTGAGCAAGGGTGGCAAGACCTTCACCCGCGGCCTGAACGAAGACCGTGTCTACACCGCCCCCAAGGGCAAGGGCGAAGTCGTGCTCCATGGCCGCTCGCTGCTCTTCGTGCGCAACGTGGGCCACCTGATGACCAACCCCGCGATCCTCTACGCCGACGGCAAGGAAATCCCGGAAGGCATCATGGACGCGGTCATCACGACCACCATCGCGCTGCACGACCTCAAGCGCACCGGCAACAAGAAGATCCGCAACTCGCGCACCGGCAGCGTCTACATCGTGAAGCCGAAGATGCACGGCCCCGATGAAGTGGCCTTCGCCGCCGAACTCTTCGGCCGCGTCGAGCAACTGCTCGGCCTCGCCGACAGCACGGTGAAGCTCGGCATCATGGACGAAGAGCGCCGCACCAGCGTCAACCTCAAGGCCTGCATCGCCGCCGCCGCGAGCCGCGTGGCCTTCATCAACACCGGCTTCCTCGACCGCACCGGCGACGAGATGCACACCGCCATGCTCGCCGGCCCGATGATGCGCAAGGGCGACATGAAGACCAGCGCCTGGATCCAGGCCTACGAGAAGAGCAACGTGCTCGTGGGCCTCGGCATGGGCCTGCGCGGCCGCGCGCAGATCGGCAAGGGCATGTGGGCCATGCCCGACCTGATGGCCGGCATGCTGGAGCAGAAGATCGTCCACCCCAAGGCCGGTGCCAACACCGCTTGGGTGCCGAGCCCCACTGCCGCCACGCTGCACGCCCTGCACTACCACCAGGTGAAGGTGAGCGACGTGCAGAAGGAGCTGGAGAAGACCGACGCCGACGAGATGCGCGACGAGCTGCTCAAGGGCCTGCTGCAGGTGCCCGTGGTGAAGGAAGCCACCTGGTCTGCCGCTGAGCGCCAGCAAGAGCTCGACAACAACGTGCAGGGCATCCTCGGCTACGTGGTGCGCTGGATCGACCAGGGCGTCGGCTGCTCCAAGGTGCCCGACATCCACAACGTCGGCCTGATGGAAGACCGCGCCACGCTGCGCATCAGCAGCCAGCACATCGCCAACTGGCTGCAGCACAAGGTCGTGACCGAGAAGCAGGTGCGCGACACCTTCGAGCGCATGGCCGCAGTGGTCGACAAGCAGAACGCCGGTGACCCGCTCTACAAGAAGCTCGCGGGCAATGCGAAGACCTCGATGGCCTATCAAGCGGCGCTCGACCTCGTCTTCAAGGGCAAGGAACAGCCGAGTGGCTACACCGAGCCGCTGCTGCATGCGTGGCGGTTGAAGTTGAAGGCGGCTTCGCGCTGATTCTTCTTTGTTGATTTGAAAGCGGCGTCCTTTTCGGGCGCCGTTTTTCTTTGTGTGCGTGTAGTGGCGCGACGAGAAGGGCTTGGGGACGCGGATTCCTCCATGTCCCCCGGGCTGGGCTTGCAGCCCAGCCCTCCTCCTTTACTTACGGAATCCGCGTCCCCAAGCCCTTCTCGCGACACACAGTGCACCGCCACCTTTTCGGGCGGGCACGGTGGTTCGCGCCAAGGGGCTGGGGTGAGTGAATCCCGCAGGTTAAGGAGGAGCGTTTGATCGCGGGAGCGATCAAACGCGGGGGACACGGAGGGATTCACTCACCCCAGCCCCTTGGCGCCGCTCCGAAGACACGAAGCAGGGAAACTCCCTCCCCCACTGGCACGACGCGCCAGCCTTTGGCGCGGATTGCCACTTACGCCAATCGCGCAGCAGTTCAAGAATTTCCTGCATCAACGTATCGCCCCGTCAGTGGACGAACGGTGATCGTCAGGCGCCTGGAGGGCGTCGGCGCATCTCACCCCACAAGCAGGAGACAACATGACCCTTCGCCATCGCCTGATGCGCGGCCTGTGCAGTGCCGCGCTCGCTGCAGGCCTTTCCTTCGGTGCCACCACGCACGCCGCTGCCGCCGACACCTACACCCAGACCAAGTACCCCGTCGTGCTCGTGCACGGTGCCTTCGGCTTCGACGCCATCGGGCCGGTGAGCTATTGGTACGGCATCGTGAGTGCGCTCCGCAGTGGCGGTGCCACCGTCTACACACCGAGCGTGTCGGGTGCGGAAACGTCCGAGGCGCGCGGTGAACAGCTGCTGCGCGCGCTTCGCTCGTACAAGGCCGCCTATGGCCACCAGAAGTTCAACCTCATCGGCCACAGCCACGGCGGCCCGACCGCGCGCTACGTCGCGGCGGTTGCACCTGAACTCATCGCCTCGGTGACGACGGTCGGCTCGCCGCACGCCGGCAGCAAGGTGGCCGATGCAATCGAGGCCGTGACCTCGTGGACCGGCACCACCGGCTTCGCCGCCACGCTCGCGAATGGCCTGGCCTCGACGATCGCCTTCCTCTCTGGCTCGCCCACGCTGCCGCAGGATGCACTGGGCTCGCTCAAGTCGCTCAGCACGCGCGGCGCCGCCGATTTCAACCGCCGCTTCCCGCAGGGCAAACCCACCTCCTCGTGCGGCCAAGGGCCGGCCTCGGTGAACGGCATCCGCTACTGGTCGGTGGGCGGCACGAGCGTGGCGACCAACGTGCTCGACGTGAGCGATGCGCTGCTGGTGTCGACCAGCGTGCTTTTCGGCTTCGAGCAGAACGACGGCCTCGTGAGCCAGTGCTCCAGCCACTGGGGCACGGTGCTGAAAGACAACTACGCGTGGAACCACCTCGACGAAGTGAACCAGGCCTTCGGCCTGCGTGGCCTCTTCTCGCAGGACCCGGTGGCGTTCTACCGCTCGCAGGCCAACCGCATCAAGTCGGCAGGCCTGTGATGCTCGCGCGGCACCGTTGGCTCTACGGCGCGGTGCCGCTCGCACTCGCATTGGTGTGGGCCGCCCACGGGTGGCTCACATCCGAAGACGGCCAGCGGCCACAAGCGGCTGCGCCGGTCTTCACCGATTGGAACTTCAGCCCCTACGCCAAAGGCGAGCCGCTGCCCGCGGTTCAACACAACGCCGATGCTGCACGTGCAGCCGATGCGGCACGCGCCCATGTGCAGGCCGTGCTCGAGCGTGGCTCGCTGCGCGAGTCGGAACTCGACGGCGACTGGGGCCGCTGGGTCGACGTGCAACTGCAGCCCAGTCGCAGCTTGCGGCAACGCTTCGACTACCTGCTCACCTCGCTCGGCGAAGCCGACCCCACGCAACTGCGCCACTGGATCGAGCAGGAGGTCACCGCGCAGAAGAGCGCCGCCGCCGCGCGCCAGGTGCTCGCCGTGTGGGACCGCTACATCGCCCTGCAGCAACACCGCTTCCGCCACGCGCCCAACGTGGCCGACCCCGGCACCTGGGCCGTCGCCCTCACCGAGCGCTCGCAAGTGCGCCAGCAGCTGCTGGGCCGCGACTGGGCACAAGCGTTCTACGCCGATGAAGAAGCCACGTTGACGCAGTACATCGAGCAGCGCAAGCAACAGCGTGTCGAGCCAGACCCGAGCGTGCTGCTGATCGCCACCCCCGGCACCGCACCCGACCAACTGCACAGCCAGCGTGTGCAGCAACTCGGCGCCGACGCCGCCGAGCGCCTGCGCGCCGAAGACCAGGCCTGGGCCGATTGGGAGCGCCGCCTTGCCGCCGCACAACAAGCGCTCAACACCCTCGCCGCCGCACCGAACCTGTCGGCCCCGCAACGGCAGCAGGCGCAGGACGACCACCTCGCGCAACACTTCAGCGGCTCCGAGCTGCAACGTGCGCGTGCCTTGTTGCTGAAATAGCCTGCACGCCACAATCGCGGGCGTGACGACCTTCACCGCCCGCCTCCGGCGCCTGCTGCTCACCGCGCTGCTGGCCTGCACGACCAGCGCCCACGCCGCCGACGGCTACACCGCCACCCGCCACCCCATCGTGCTGGTGCACGGTCTCTTCGGCTTCCACACCATCGGCCCGGTCGACTACTTCCACGGCATCGCCGATGCCCTGCGTGAGGGCGGCGCCACGGTCTATGCGCCCGCGGTGTCGGCCGCGAATCTCTCCGAGGTGCGCGGCGAGCAGCTGCTGCAGGAGCTGCTCGCGCTGAAGGCCGCCTACGGCCACGAGAAATTCCACCTGATCGGCCACAGCCACGGCGGGCCCACCGCGCGCTACGTCGCCGCCGTGGCGCCCGAACTCGTGGCGTCGGTGACCACCATCGGCTCGCCGCACACCGGCAGCAAGACCGCCGATGCGATGAAAGACCTGTCTCGCAGCAGCGGCGTGCCGGCCTGGCTGGCCAACACGGTGTCGGGTGCGTTGTCGTGGCTGGCGGGCGCACCGAGCCTGCCGCAAGACGCACTCGGCGCGCTGGCCTCGCTCGACAGCGCGGGCGCGGCCGCCTTCAACCGGCGATTTCCGCAGGCGATGCCCTTCCAGCCCTGCGGCGAGGGCGCGGCGGTGGTCAACGGGGTGCACTACTTTTCGATGAGCGGCACGCGCGTCGCCACCAACGCGCTCGACGCCAGCGATGCGGTGCTCGCCATCACCAGCCGCGATTTCGGCGACGAACCCAACGACGGGCTCGTGGGCCGCTGTTCCAGCCACTGGGGCACGGTGCTGCGCGACGACTACGAGTGGAACCACCTCGACGAGGTGAACCAGGCGCTCGGCCTGCGTGCGCCGCTGTCGCCCGACCCGCTGGCGGTCTACCGACTGCACGCCAACCGCCTGCGCAAGCTGGGGCTGTGACGATGAAACGCGTGCTGATGCTGTGCCTGCTCACCACCGGCCTCGCCGCGTGCGCCGCACCGCCCACGGCGACCACCCCGCGCAGCGTCGACGAGGTGCGCGCCCGCGGCTCGCTGCGCGGCACCGACCTCGACGGCGCCTGGGCCACCCCCGGCACGCGCCGCGACGCCGAAGCCCAGCTGCTGCGCCGCTTCGACCACCTGCTCACCGCGCTCGGGGAGACCAGCCTGCCCGAGCTGCGCCGCTTCATCGAACGCGAGGTGACGCGCGAGCGTGGCGCCACCGCCGCGCAGGAGACGGTCGCCGCGTGGGACGCCCACCTCGCCCTGCTGCGCGGCGAGCCGCCCGCGCAGCTGCCGAACAACCCGGCGCCCGAGGCCACGGCGCCTACACCGAAGCGGCCCACCGTCGCCCCGCGCGCGCTGCTCATCCCCGACCCGCCCGCCAGCGAGGCCGAGGCCCAGGCCGTGCACGCCCAGCGTGTCAGCCAGTTCGGCAGCGCCGCGGCCGAACGCCTGCACGCGCAGGACCTCGCCCGCTGGGACTGGGCGCGCCGCCTCGAAGAGGCGCGAGCCGCCCTGCAAACCATGCCGGCCCCGGCGCAGGAGGCCGAACTCGCACGTCGCTTCAAAGGGCCTGAGCTGCAGCGCGCGCGGGCCCTGCTGCTCAGAGAGCGCTGACGCCACCCACCGCGTGGTCGTCGGCGCCAGTGGGTGCGCTGCGATGTGGCGCGAGCGGCAGCGACACCTGCACCGTGGTGCCCTCCGAACTCTCGATGCGCAAGCGGGCCCCGATGCCGCGGGCGCGCTTTTCCATGATGCCCACGCCCTTGCCACGCGAGGCCGGCTGCTCCGACAGGCCACGCCCGTTGTCCTGCACCGTGATGTGAAGGTGCTCGGCGTCGCTCGTGAGCGTCACCGCGATGCGGGTGGCCTGCGAGTGCTTGAGCGCGTTGCTGAGGCTTTCCTGGAGGATGCGCAGCAGCGGCAGCGCATGCGCGGCGGGGATCACCGCCGAGTCCTGCAGGCCGGCGCTGTGCCAGGTGAGGGTGATGCCGGCGGCGCGCAGGCGCGGCGCCATGCGGAAGCGCAGGTTGCCGGCCATCACCGCGAAGGCGTCTTCGTCGCCCGACAGGCTGTCGATGGCCAGGCGCAGGTCGTCGATGCATTCGCGCAGCAGGGCGCTGGTCTGCTGCGCATCGAGCTCGCCTCGCTCGCTCAGGGCCAGCGAGCTCACGAGCTGCGAGCCGAGCCCGTCGTGGATGTCTTGCATGATGCGCTGGCGCTCTTCCAGCGCGGCGCGCTCGCGCTCGCGCTGCTGGCTCTGCTCGTGCAGGCGTTGCAGGGTGAGCTGCTGCTCTTCGAGCTTGCGGGCCATCAACTCGTTCTGCTGGCGCTGGGCGACGAGGAAGGTGGCGAAGTCCTTCACCAGCACCGCCACCATCGCCGTGAACCACAAGGGCGAGGTGGCCTGCGCCGAGTAGCCGATGGCACCGAACACGCTCTGGCCGGTGGCCGACATGAGCAGGTCGGCGCCGCCGGTGAGGATGCCGGCGACCGCGGCAATCAGGTACACACCGCGCCGCCAGTCCCACTGGCGCAGCAGCGCCCGCGCCAGACGGAAGAGCGGGTACAGCCCAAGCGCGAGCAGCGCGCTGCCCCACACCGCCTCCAGGCGGCTCGAGTCCGTGCTGTTGTGCAGCCAGAGATCGCCCAGATACCACAGCGGCCCCACCATCGCCCACGCCACGCACAAGCGACCGAAGCCCTGGCGCTCGGGCGCGGTCTCGAGCCACAGCACCAGCCAGCAGCAGGCGGCCACGCCCGAGATGCCGAGGATGCGCACGAAGAGCCAGTACGGGTACAGCGCGGCCGGCATCGGCGGCAGCAGGTAGGCGAAGCAGACGTTGGCCCAGCTCAGTGCCGTGAGGCCCATCAGCAGGTAGCGCACCTCGCTGCGGCGCAGCGCGAAGATGCCCATCAGCATCGCCGCGTTGACGAGCGCGAAGTCGAGGCCCACCTGGGCCATCGTGTTCTGCCAGAAGAAGCGGCGCTCGTAGTGGGCCCGCACCAGGTCGAAGGGCCCGACCACCATGCCGGCCACGTGGACCATCGAGTCGTGCGTGGCCCATTCCATCTCGATCCGGTTGGGCCCGTTGCGCAGCAGCTCCACCGGCAGCACGAACATGTAGGGCCGCACGTTGAGCACGGCGGTCGTGGGCGTGGAAGTAGCCACGTCACCCACCACCACGCCGTTCACGCGCACGCGCGCGCCATCGCTCAGCTGGTGGTGGTAGATCGCCCACAGCGGCGCGGCCGTCTTGTCGGGCAGATCGAACTGCGCGTCGAGCCGGTAGTGCCGGAAGACGCGTGGCGCGCGGGTGAGCCGGGCTGGCAGCGTGGCCAGTTCCCTCGTCGAGCCGGCGTCGCCCAGCTCCTGCAAGGTGGCGTGGTCGATGCGGATGGCGAGCGCCTCGGGCGACACCGCCGGCTGCGCCGACGCGCAGGGCAGCGCGCCCATCACGAGCGCGAGGCACAGCGCCGCAGCGCGCCACATCTAGAGAATCCCGCGCTGGCGTGCCTCGAAGACCGCCTCGCCGCGCGAGTGCACCTGCAGCTTGCGATACACCCGCCGCAGGTAGGCGGTGACGGTGTGCCACGACAGCGCGAGCACCTGCGCCACCTCGTCGTAGGTCATGCCCTTCTCGATGAGGCGCAGCACCTCGAGCTCGCGCTGGCTCAGCGGGTTGTCTTCCGGCGGCTCCTGCGCGCCAGCGGCCGGCTTCACGAAGCGCCGGATCACCGAACGCGCCACCGACGGGCTGATCGGCGAGCCGCCTTCGAAGAGCTCGACGATGCGGCCGGCGATCTCGCTGCTCGGCGAGTCCTTCAGCAGGTAGCCCATCGCGCCGGCCTCCAGGCTCGTGAGCACGTGTTCGTCGTCGCCGAAGACGGTGACCACCATCGGCAGCGCGTCGGGGCACTGCCGCACCAGCCAGCGGATGAAGTCGCGCCCGTCGCGGTCGGGCAGGCCGAGGTCCACCAGGTACACATCGGCCTGGCGCTGCGCCGCGAGGGCCATCGCCTCCGACACGCTGCCCGCCGAGAACTGCCACGACAAGCGCGGATGCGCGCGCACCGCGTCCTCGAAGCGCTGCCGCACCTCGCGTTCGTCTTCGACGATCGCCACGGCGATCGGCAGCGCGCTCGCGGCCGAGTCAGGCACAGCGGTGGCGGTGTCAGCGTTCATGGATCGGCCCTCTCGATGGCGCGACGCTAGGGCTTCGACCGGCGGGCGTCAATCCAGTGCCGCGCCGTCGAGGCGCGCTCAGGCCACCTCGCGCTGCGCCCGGCCTTCGAGCAGGTCGAGGATGCGCGGCAGGTGGTGCGTCGCCGCGCGGCGGCCGGCTTCATAGAGGTAGGGCAACGCACCGGTCTCCCACAGGCCCACCTTGCGCTCCAGGCCGAGTTCGATGCTGACGATGCGCTGGCCCCGCGCCACGGCAGCTTCGAGCCGCGCCTGCATCAGGTTGTTGATGAGCGAGGTGGTGGCCTGGGCGACCAGGCGCGAGGCGCGGTCGACACGCCGCGGCATGGCCCCTTCGAAGCCCAGCGCGAGGATGAGGTCGGCATCGCGGGCCGCATCGAGCGGCAAGGGGTCGGACACCACGCCGTCCACCAGGCGGCGGCCATCGACCTCGACGCTCGGGAAGATGAAGGGCACGGCCATGCTCGCGAGCAGCGCCTGCGTCAGCAGCCCTTCGGACAGCACCACCGGCTTGCCCGTGGTGGCATCGGTGGCCGCCACACGCAGCGGCGTGGGCAGCGATTCGATCTTGCGTCCCCCGAAGGCCGCCTCCAGGCGCAGGGCGATGAGGCTGTTGTCGCGCAGCCCGAAATCGGCGTCGAAGCCCATCAGCTTGGGCGCCACCATCTGCGGGTAGGCACGCCAGCGCGGCTGCTGCGTCAGCTCGGCCGACCACAGCGTGGTGGCGGCGTGCAGCGCGTCCTTCGGCGACATCTCCATCGCGATGGTGGCGCCGAAGAGCGCGCCCGAGCTGCAGCCCACCACCAGGTCGGGCCAGATGCCTTCCAGGCGCAGGCGCTCGACGATGCCGACGGCCGCGATGCTGCGCACGCCGCCGCTGCCCAGCACGAGCGCCACGCGCGGGCGGCGCTTGCGGGGCTGCACCGGCACGGCAGCGCGGGGGTAGGCAGCGGCCACGGCGTGGCCGTTGAGGGGATGAGAAGAAGAAGGAGAGGTCTGGGGCTGCATGACAGGGGCTCCGAAAGCGTTTGAAGAAGGCGACCGCAGTATTCGTGTCGCCCCGTGCCCTGTCTGCACCCAGAGCTTGTACGCACACGCGCCGGCTGTCGCAAGGGTTGGGGACACGCCGGCCCTGCCGCCTTCATGACAGGCAGGGCACAAGCCACCGCTTAGGATGCCGGGGTGTCCGGCACCTCCCATCCCCACAGCCTTGCGCTGATGCAAGAGCGTCACGGCCCCGCCTACCGCTGGCGGGTGCTGATCACGGTGATGCTGGGCACGATGGCGTCGATCATGGCGTCGACCATCGTCAACGTGGCCCTGCCCGACATGAGCCATGTGTTCACGCTGGGCCAGGAGCGGGCGCAGTGGCTGTCGGCCGGCTTCATGGCCGCCGTCACCGTGGCGATGCTGACCACGCCCTGGCTGCTCGGCCGTTTCGGCTACCGGCACACCTACTTCGCCGGTGTGTGGATGCTGCTGGTGGGCGGCATCGCGGGTGGCCTGAGTTCCAGCTTCGAGATGGTGCTCGCCATGCGTGTGATCGAAGGCCTCGCGGCCGGCATCATGCAGCCCATCCCGCCGGTGATCGTGCTGCATGTGTTCGGCCGCCAGGAGCAGGGGCGCGCCATGGGCCTCTTCGGCTTCGGCGTGGTGCTGGCACCGGCGCTCGGGCCGTCGATCGGCGGCATCCTCGTCGAGGCCTGGGGTTGGCGCTCGATCTTCTTCGTGGTGGTGCCGTTCTGCCTGGCGGCGTTTGCGATGGGGCGCGTGTACCTGCCGCACACCTCGCCCGGCGCCGAGTCGGTGAACCAGAGCGAGCGGCGTTTCGACCTGCCGGGCCTCGTGCTGCTGGCCATCGCCGTCGTCACCGGCATGAACGGGCTGGTGGAGCTGCACAGCCCCACGCCGCATGCCTACGTGCTGCTGGCGGTCTCGGCGGTCACCGCTGGCGTCTTCATCTGGCGGCAGCGCCACGCCGAGCACCCGCTGATGGAGTTCAAGCTCTTCGACATCCGCTCCTTCCGCATGGGCGCCTGCGTGGCCTTCATCTACGGCATGGCACTCTTCGGCTCGACCTACCTCGTGCCGGTGTTCATGCAGATCGGCCTGAAGCTGCCGCCCTCGCAGGCCGGCGCGGTGCTGCTGCCGGCGGGCATCGTGCTCGCGTTCATGCTGCCGCTGGGCGGGCGGCTGGCCGACCATTACCCCTTCAATAAGCTGGTGGCCATCGGCATCACGCTGCTCACGCTGTCGTTCTGGTTGATGGCGCTGGTGGGGCTGCAGACCTCGCTGTGGGTCATCACCGCATTTGCCATCGTCGGCCGCATCGGCCTGGGCACCGTGCTGCCCTCACTGAACCTCGGCGCCATCCGCCGGCTGCCGATGGAGAACATCTCGCACGGCTCGAGCACCATCAACTTCCTGCGCCAGCTCGGCGGCGCGGTGGGCGTGGCGACGGCAGGCATCTTCCTCGAGTGGCGGCTCAAGGTGCACGTCGACGACCCGATGCGGGCGTTTCATCAAACGTTCGTGCTGCTCGGTGCGATCTGCGCACTGGCGATCGTGGCAGGCTGGCGCATGCAGCCGCCGGGGGCCGGCGTGGTGCGGCGTGATGCCGAGCCGCCCGCCAGCGAACACCAGGCGACCGACATCACCTGACCCCCAGCGCGCCTTGGGGTTTGCCCAGGTTGGACTTCACGCATTTGTTGGCCGATGCTTCATCGAGCCGTGCGACAGCAGCAGCACCCGGTGATCGCACGTCCCACCACAAGGAGACACCACCGTGAGCACCAGCCTGAAGATCAACGGCAAGACGATGACCGTCAAGGCCGAACCCGACACCCCGCTGTTGTGGGTGATCCGCGATGAAGTCGGCCTGACCGGCACCAAGTTCGGTTGCGGCATGGCGCTGTGTGGCGCCTGCACCGTGCACCTCGACGGCCAGCCGGTGCGCTCATGCCAGACCCCGCTGTCGGCCGCGGCCGGCAAGTCGGTCGCGACCATCGAGAGCCTGTCGCGCAACAACACCCACCCGCTGCAGAAGGCCTGGATTGCGCACGACGTGCCGCAGTGCGGTTACTGCCAGAGTGGCCAGCTGATGAGCGCCGCCGCGCTGCTCAAGGCCAACAAGAACCCGAGCGATGCCGACATCGATGCCGCGATGAGCGGCAACATCTGCCGCTGTGGCACCTACTCCCGCATCAAGGCCGCGATCAAGACCGCTGCGGCCGAGATGAACAAGGCCTGAAGGAGGAGATGACATGACCACCATCACCACCTCGCGCCGCGGCTTCCTGCAAGCCTCCACCCTCGCCGCCTCGGGCGGCCTCTTGCTGGGCGTCGACGTCGGCGGCCTCGGCAAGGCGCTGGCCGCCGGCACCGTGCACACGCCCAATGCCTGGGTGCACATCAGCGACGACAACACCATCACGCTGATCTCGGCCCGCTCCGAGATGGGCCAGGGGGTCTACACCTCCATGCCCATGCTCATCGCCGAAGAGCTCAACGTCGACATCAAGAACATCCGCGTCGCGATGGCGCCGCCCAACGGCAAGATCTACGGCAACGCCCTGCTCGGCGGCCCGCAGCTCACCGGCGGCTCCACCTCCGTGCGCGACGGCTGGGACAAGCTGCGCGTGGCCGGCGCCCAGGTGCGCATGATGCTCACCACCGCCGCTGCGCTGAAATGGAACATCCCGGAAGACCAGCTGCGCGCCGAGAACGGCATGGTGCTCGGCCCGAAAGGCAAGAAGGCGACCTACGGCCAGCTCGCGGCCGACGCCGCCCGGCTGCCGGTGCCGCAGACCCCGAAGCTCAAGGACCCGAAGGACTTCCGCATCGTCGGCAAGCCCACCAAGCGGCTCGACACGCCCGCCAAGACCAACGGCACGGCCGAGTTTGGCATCGACGTGAAGCTGCCCGGCATGGTCTACGCCGCGCTTGAGCAGTGCCCGGTGATCGGCGGCAAGGTGAAGAGCTTCGACGCCAGCGCCGCCAAGAAGATGCCCGGCGTGATCGACGTGGTGCAGATCCCTGACGGCGTGGCCGTGGTGGCCGACACCTGGTGGCACGCCAACAAGGCCCGCACCGGCGTGAAGATCGAGTGGGACGAAGGCGCCGGCGCCGCGCTCACCGACAAGACCATGCTCGCGAGCATCAAGGCCGCCGCGGTGGCCGAGGGTGCCAAGCCCCTGCCGCTGCCCAAGGCGGGCGATGCCGACGCGGTGATCAAGGCGGCGGGCGCCAAGGTCTTCAAGGCCGAGTACGTGATGCCGCTGCTCTCGCACTCGCCGCTGGAGCCGATGAACTTCACCGCCTGGTACCACGACAACAAGGTCGACCTCATCGGCCCCACGCAATGGCAGGACGCCGCCGCCGGCACCGTGGCCAAGGTCTGCGGCGTGCCGATCGAGAACGTGACCCTGCGCACCACCTTCCTCGGCGGCGGGTTCGGGCGGCGCATCGACATCGACTTCATCATCCAGGCCGCACAGATCAGCAAGGCGGTCGGCAAGCCGGTCAAGCTCGTGTGGACGCGTGAAGACGACATGACGCACGACTTCTACCGGCCGCAGTCGGTGCACCACCTGGCCGCGGCCATCGGCGACGACGGCAAGCCCACCGCCATGACCTTCCGCATGACCTCGCAGTCGGTCACCGGGCGTGTGTTCGGCCTGCCCGCCCCGGTGCAGGACCCGCTGATGACCGAGGCCGCGATGGCGGCCTACGAGATCCCGGCGACCAAGCACGAGATCCTGAAGCACGACGCCGGCCTGCGCGTGGGCTACTGGCGCAGCGTGAGCCACGCGCTCAACGCCTTTGCCAACGAGACCTTCATCGACGAGCTGGCGGCCAACGCCAAGCAGGACCCGTATCAGTACCGCCTGTCGCTGCTCGCGAACAAGCCGCGCTTTGCCAACGTGCTCAAGCAGGTGGCCGAGAAGTCGGGCTGGGGCACGGCCGCGCCGGCCGGCCGCTCACGCGGCATCGCGCTGATGGAGGGCTACGACACCTACATGGCGATGGTGGCCGAGATCTCGCTCAAGAACGGCGAGATCACCGTGCACAAGGTGACCACCGTGGCCGACCTCGGCCGCATGGTCAACCCCGACACGGTGGAAGCGCAGATCCAGTCGAGCATCGTCTTCGGCCTCACGGCCGCGCTCTACGGCGAGATCACGCTCGACAAGGGCCGGGTGCAGCAGACCAACTTCCACCAGTACAAGCTCTTGCGCATGAACGAGTCGCCCGAGATGGTGACGGTGCTCGTGCCGAGCACCGAGAAGCCTGGCGGCGTGGGTGAGCCCGGCACGGCGCTCATCGGCCCGGCGGTCGGCAACGCGGTTTTCGCCGCGACCGGCAAGCGCCTGCGTTCGATGCCGTTCACGCCGGAGAAGATCCAGTCGGCCTAGAACGATTCGACGGGGGTTGTTGATGGCGGGACCAGGCCACCTTCGGGTGGCCTTTTTTGCGGCCGGGGAATTCGATCGCCGAGCCCGCCTGTATCCTGACGGGCTCATTCACTCGAAAGGATCGACATGGCACTGGCAAAGAAGAAGCGCGTGGGCAAGAGAACCATCTCGGCGACCCAGGTCCGCAAGACGGCAAGCGGGCGCAAGCGCCGCAAGTCCGACGGCACCCAGCCGTCGAAAGAAGCCCTGCTGGCCAAGACGCAGACGCCCGCGGCGTCCTGAGGACGCCGGCGGGGCCTCGCCCCGCTCAGCAGGGCGAGTTGGTCTGCGTGAGCAGGCCCAGGCGGTACGGCAGCCGGTCGTAGCTGCCGCTCGCCCCGGGCGCGAGCCCCTGGTAGAGCATGCGCATGTTGCAGGCGCTGATCTCCAGGTTCTGGTCGTAGCCGGTGCGCAGGATCTCGCCGTGGCTGATGCCCTGGCTCCACTTGCCGGTGGGGAAACTCACGTTGGCGTCGCCGGCAAAGGGGTTGCTCTCGGTGGCGGCGAGCGTCGTCCACGGGCCGCTCAGGCTCGGTGAGGTGAACGAGCGGAAGTAGCGCCCGCTGCTGCCGATGGCCTCGACGATCATCAGGTACTGCCCCGTCTCGCGCACCTTGTAGACCTGCGGTGCTTCGAAGAGGTTGTTGCGGTTCGAGTCCTGCAAGGTGACCACCGTGCTGCCGAACCCGTTGGGGAAGTTCGCGAGCGTCGTCTGCGAGCGGTAGATCTTGCCGTTGTCGCCCGCCGAGAAGAGGTGGCAGTTGACCGTGTCGCAGGCCACCGCGAAATCGAGCCAGTTGGCGCCGGCGCGGATATCTGCCTGGATGTTGCTCGGCACGCTGCTGTAGAAGGTCTTCACCGCGCTCCAGCCGCCCGGGTTGTTGATGTCGGGGTTGGTGGAGTAGGCGGCGTTGCCGTTCTGGAACACGAGGTACCACAGCCGCGAGGGCGAGTGATAGAAGACGAAGGGTGCCGCGCGGTAGCCCGCGCCGATGGCGGTGGAGTCGAGGAAATACGGGTTGGCCGAGCCGGCGTTCGACCAGTCGGTGAACGAGCGGTATTCGAGCCCCCAGCCGTTGCCCTTGGCCTGCGTGGAGAACACATGCCAGCGGCCACCGTAGTAGACGACGGTCGGGTCCTTGATCGCCACTTCGGGGTACTGCGACGAGGGCTTGGCCACCATGAGCGCTGCGCTCGACGTCCAGCGGAAGCTGGTGGGCAGCTTCACGCCGCCCGTCGGCGGCGGCGTGGTCGTGGTGACGGGCACCAGCGCCCAGGTCTGGTTGCTGCCCGCCCAGTCGGTGTACTGCTGGATGTCGCCACCGTCGGCCGTGGACCCACCGACCACGTCGAGCGCCTTGCCCGAATTGGCGTTGACGAAGCGCACCGCGCCGTTGTCGCTGCCGGCCAGGCGGAATTGCTGGCTGGCCGCGTTCTGGTCGGTGTACTGGTTGATGGCCGCGCCGTTGGCCGTCGACGCGCCGGCCACGCCCACCACCTTGCCCGAGTGGCGGTTCTTCAGCCGGTAGTAGCCGTTGCCGGAACTCACGAACTGGAACTGCTGGTTGTTGCCATCGGCACGCGTCCACTGGCGGAATTCGGCGCCGTCGGCGGTGACCCAGTTGTAGAGGTCGAGCGCCTTGCCGCTGTTGGCGTTGACGAGCACGTACCAGGCGTTGGTGTCGATGGTGATGGCGGCATCGGCTGAGCGCGGGCCCAGCAGGAGCGCCGCGCCGGCGGCGAAGACGAGCGCCGAGATCGTGCGGCGCGCGCGGGTGGTGATGAGGTTCATCGGGTGTCCTTTCGCAACCGGCGGGTTCACAGGTCGCCGAAGCCGATGGCGCCGTTGCAGTGCAGCCACTCGCTCAGGCCATTGCCGCCGCCGCAGGCGCCGTTCTGGTAGACGCCGGTGTTGTAGCTCTGCGCCTCGGCCTGGCGCACGCTGCCGTTGACGCTGAGGTAGTCGACCTGCACGTCACGGCCGGTCGCGTCGTTGGTGAACTCGACGGTCGAGCCGCCCGACAGCGAGGTGGTGATCGTGTAGTTGGTCATCGTGGTGCTCAACGTCCAGGTGCGCACCGCCGTGCCACCGATGCGCAGCGTCACGCTTTCCTGGCCCGTGGTGCCGCGAGCGCGCACGACGATGTTCTTGCTGGTGCCGCCGCCGCCACCGCCGATGGTGGTGGTGCGCACGTAGTTCTTGAGCCAGGCCATCGCCGGGCGCTCGCTGCCATCGCGGCGCACGAGGTGGGTGTTGTTGACCCAGGTCTGGCCTTCGATGTAGCCCCAGAGCGTCACGTGGGCCACGCCGGGGTGCGTCCACAGGCCGGGGAAGAGCCGCTGGTAGCGCGCGAGCTGGGTCGAGTCGTCGCCGGTCATGTCGAGCTCCGAGACGAAGATGGGCACGCCCGTCTGCGCCAGCGCGTCGAGGTTGCTCTTCATCGTGGCCGCCGTGAGGTTGTCCATGCTGAAGTGGTGGGCCTGGATGCCCACGCCGTCGATCAGCCCGCGCGCCTTGAGGATGTTGACGATGCCCTTGTAGCGGTTCAGCTTGTTGATGTCGTTGATGATCCCGTACTCGTTGATCAGCAGCTTGGCCGTGGGGCAATGCTGGCGCGCCTTCTGGAACGACCAGACGATCCAGTCCCAGCCGGTCGAGCCCGAGCCGCCCAGCGCATTGCGGTAGCTGGCCGGCTGGCTGATGGGCTCGTTGACGACGTCGATGTACTGCGTCTGCGGATAGCGCGCGCAGTACAGGCGCATGAACTCTTCCACCTCATACGCCTGCTGCGAGGCGCTGACCGAGCCGATCCAGCCCGGCTCCTGCGCACCCCACACGAAGGTGTGCTGCTTGAACGGGAAGCCGTTGGCGCGTGCGTAGTTGTAGGCGGTGTCGAGCGGGCCCCAGTTCATCTGGTTGCGCGTGGCCTCCACCGAGCCCCATTTGCCCGCGTTCTCGGGCGTGACCTGGTTCCAGTAGGCGTTGAAGTTCGAGGGCACGCCGCCCGCGATGATGTTGCCCAGGAACTTGGGCTTGCCCGTGGCGATCTGCGCCTGCGCGAAGCCGGCCGCACCGAGCAGCGCGACGGCGCCAGTGCAGACGACGGCGCGGCGAAGCGCCTTGAAGACGAAGTGGGAAGTGATCACAGGCGCGCTCCTTGGACGTGCTGAGCGGACCGGGATGGCCCAGCTGGGGACGCGATCCTCGTGGAAGCGCCCGCGTGGTGCGATTGGTGCTTGTGTGCCCCCTTTTTGTACAAGCTGGGGCCAGTCGCCTGTGCTACGGCATGCGCCTCACGGTCACGCCGCACAATGCGCCGACCTCCCCGCACGCCGGCTCTCGCACCCGGCCTTCGTCGCCATGCGTCTTCGCCACGGACTCGCCCGCTGGTCGACCCTCGTCATCGCCCTCTTGTTGGCGGGGCTCAGCGCTGCGGCGCCGGCCGGCGCCGCACCCCCATCGATGCCGGCCTCCGCACCCACCCTCGGTCCGGGCCATCTCGACGTGAGCGACGCCGAGGCCGCGGGGCTGCTGCGCGCGGTGGCGGATGTGGCCAAGGTCAACCTGGTGGTTGCAGTGCCCCTGGATGAGCGCAGGCTGTCGCTCACGCTGCGCTACGCGTCCATCGACGACCTGCTCGCCAAACTGGCAACGGCGCTCGACCTCCAGCTCACGGTGCAGGGGCGGGTCATCGTGATGCACCCTCGCTGCGAGCGCGCGGTGCGCGACGCGCGCGATGGCCTGGCATCGAGCGTCGGCGGCGAGGGTTGCTGGCGCGGCAAGTTGGCCGTGCAGCCGGTTCCCTCGTTGAGCGCGTCCAGCCGCCCGGCGCTTGCCCCCCACGGCCATTGCCCGTATCGGGCGCCCAGCTCGGAAGAGAACGCCAGGGTGTGCGAGCCGCTGGAGTTGTTTCCACTGGGATCGCTCGTGATGCGCGGCCACATGGAGTGGTCCGGCCGCTGGAGGGCCTTGATCGAGTCGCCCGACGGCCTGCTGCACGCGGTGGGGGTCCAGCATTACATGGGGCGCGATTTCGGCCGCATCCAGTCCATCGGCGCGGACGGGCTGATCCTGAGCGAGATCATCCAGAACGACAAGGACGAATGGGTGGAGGTGCGCACACAGGTGAAGCGTGGCGTGAAGACGCGGCTGCCGCCTGAGCGACTCGGCCTGTACTACCTGGGCGCCAGCTCACCCCAACAGCTGTACGACAAGGCCGTGAACGACCTGCTCGCATTCGTCGAGACGGTCGCGGCCACGCCGGGACTGTGCCGCGAGCCGCTTCCACAGGCCGAGCACGCCCTCGATCAGGCCGCCGAGCATTGGCGGGCACGCAACGCCGCACCGCTGGACGTCGTCGAGCGGCATGCCCGAGCCCATGTGGAACGTCTGGCCCAGGACTTCGAGCTGTCGCCTTGGCGCGTCTTCGCGCATGAGCGCGACCGGCGTGCCACAGCCCGGGCCCGTGCGTTCGAAGCGCTGGGGAAACCCGGTGGCGACGCGGTCCAGGCCCACTGCAAGGGCTACCTCGCGAAATTGCAGGGCTCCGCATTCGACCTGCAAGTGCTCTTCCCCTCGGAACTCCAGCGGCTGCGCAGCTGCCGCGAAGACCGGACCTGCTACAACCTGCCCTCGCCATGAAGCACCGCCGACGCGAGGCCGGCGGGTTCACGGAAACGCCAGGCGGCGAACGTGCCTACTTCTTCGGCCGGATCGAATCCGGCACGCCCTGGATGAAGGCCTTCAGCTTCGGGATGTCTTCGGGCTTCAGCCGGCCGGTGAAGTCGGGCATGCCACGCTCCTTGGCCGCGCCGCCGAGCACGTAGGCCTCGAGGTTGTTGATCACGTCGGGGTGCGAGTAGCCAAGGTTGGGGATGTTGCCGCCTCGGTCGACGCCCGGCACGCCGTGACAGAGCACGCAGCTCGCCACATACAGGCCCTGCCCTTCGGGCACCTGCTTGGGGTCGTAGGCCACGCCTTGCAGCAGCGCGTTCATCTTCACCTGCGCCATCTCGGGCATCGGGTTCTTCGCCCCCACCGCGAAGGTGTAGACCGTGCCCGGGCCGACCTTGTCGCTGGCGCGCTGGGAGACGCCGTAGGAGCCGCCCCAGCCGACCGCGATCGACACGTACTGCTTGCCGTCGACCATGTAGGTGCTGGGCGCGGCGATCACGCCCGTGCCGGTGGGCGTTTCCCAGAGCTTCTCGCCGGTCTTGGCATTGAAGGCCATGAAGCGGCCCTCGGCCGTGCCCTGGAAGACGAGGTTGCCGGCGGTGGCGAGCGTGCCGCCATTCCACGGCGACACATGCTCATGCCGCCAGGCTTCCTTCTGCTGGATCGGGTCCCACGCGAGCAGGCGGCCGAAGGGCTTGCTGGTGGCGGGCACCGCGCCGATGAACATCGCGGTGTTCCAGCCCTGGTTGGAGCCGGGCACGCCGAGCGTCATCTCGTTGAACTTGTAGTTCTTGTTGTCCATCAGCGTGAGCGGGATGTTCTGCGCCGGCAGGTAGACGAGGCCCGTCTTGGGGCTGAACGACATCGGGTGCCAGTTGTGCGCGCCCAGCGGGCCGGGGATGCTGTCGTAGCCCTTGTCGGGGCTGCGCGCGATTGCGGTCTCGATGGGGAAGCCTTTCTCGTCGTAGCCGGTGGCCCAGTTCACGTCGACGAAATTCTTCGCGCTGATGAACTTGCCGTTGGTGCGGTCGATGACGAAGAAGAAGCCGTTCTTCGGGGCGTGCAGGATCACCTTGCGCGTCTTGCCGCCGAGCTGGATGTCGGCCAGGATCATCGGCTGGGTGGAGGTGTAGTCCCAGTTGTCGCCCGGGGTCTCCTGGTAGTGCCACACGTACTTGCCGGTGTCGGGGTTGATCGCGACGATGGAGGCGAGGAAGAGGTTGTCGCCGCCGCCCGGGCTGCGCTTGGCGCGCGACCACGGCGAGCCGTTGCCGGTGCCGATGTAGAGCAGGTTGAGCTTGGGGTCGAAGGTGATGCTGTCCCACACCGTGCCGCCGCCGCCGGCTTCCCAGTACTTGTTGCTCGGGTCCCAGGTCTTGGCGGCGCGGGCCAGCGCTTCGTTCTCATACGGCTTGGCCGGGTCGCCCGGCACGGTGAAGAAGCGCCACTTCTCGGCGCCGGTCTCGGCGTCATACGCGGTGATGTAGCCGCGCACGCCGTACTCGGCGCCGCCGTTGCCGATGATCACCATGCCCTTGAACACTCTTGGCGCGCCGGTGATCGTGTAGGGGCGCTTGCGGTCGATGGAGGTGTCTTTCTCCCACACCAGCTTGCCGGTGGCGGCATCGAGTGCGATCAGGCGTGCGTCGAACGAGCCGACGTAGACCTTGCCCTTGTAGAGCGCCACGCCGCGGTTGACCACGTCGCAGCAGCCCTTGACGCCCACCTCGCGCGGCACCTTGGGGTCATACGTCCAGAGGCGCTTGCCGGTGCGCACGTCGATCGCGTGCACCACGCTCCACGAGGCGGTGACGTACATGATCCCGTCGACCACCAGCGGCGTGGCTTCCACACCGCGCGTGGATTCGAGGTTGTAGCTCCAGACGAGGCCGAGCTCCTTGACGTTCTTCTCGTTGATCTGGTCCAGCTTGCTGAAGCGCGTCTCGGCGTAGTCGAGGCCGTAGCTCGGCCAGTCGCGCGTGGTGGTGTTGTTGGCGATGGCCTTGCCGTCGATGCGCGAGGTGACGGCGCGGATGTGCGCTTCCGAGCCCTTGGCCGGGGCTTGTGCGTGCGCGGCCAGGGGCACGGCGGCGCCCACGGCCACGGCGAGCATGGCGATCCAGTGCTTCTTCATGCGGGAGGTCTCCTGTGTGATTCGAGGCTGGCCGGCTGGGCGCCGCCATCCGTCCCTGCATCGAGTCGGCAGGGTGTCGATGGATCATCAGGAGATCGCAGATCGATCACAACAAGGTGTTTTCCCGCAAGCCTGAAGCCTCTTGCTGCGGTGGTGTCGCACCGCGTGCGCCAGCCTGTCACACGGGTGGGCGAAAGCGGCCCGCTATGCTTGCCGGATGAACTTGACCCTGGCCCAACTCCCCGAGCGCTGCGAGGTGCTGGTGGTGGGCGCCGGCCCCGCCGGCAGTGCTGCCGCCACCGCGCTTGCGCGGGCCGGCAAAGACGTGGTGCTGGTCGACCAGCGCAGCTTCCCGCGCGAGAAGGTGTGCGGCGACGGGCTCATCCCCGATGCGCACACCGCGCTCGCGCGCCTGGGTGTGCTCGACGAGGTGATGGCGCGCGCGCAGCGGGCCACGCACGTGGGCTGCATCGCGCCGCGCGGCGGGCGTGTCGACGTGCCGGGGCGGCTGGCGGTGCTGCCGCGGCGCGAGCTTGACGACATCGTCTGCCGCAACGCGGTGCGCGCGGGGGCGCGCATGTTTGCGCCGGTGCATTTCGAATCGCCGCTCACCGACACCGCCGGCCGCGTGAGTGGCACGAAGCTTTCGCACGGCGGCGAGACACGCGAGGTCTACGCCGACTGGGTGGTGCTCGCCACCGGCGCGGTGCCGCAGGCGCTGCTGGCCGCGGGCCTGTGCGACCGGCAGGGGCCGTCGGCCGTGGCGCTGCGTGGTTATGTGAAGAACGAGTCGCAGGCCAGCCAGATCCGCGCGCTCGAAGTGGTGTGGCACCGCCAGCTGCGGCCGGGCTACGGCTGGATCTTCCCGTGCGCCGAGGGGGTGTTCAACATCGGCGTGGGCGTCTTCGGCCATGCGAAGGAAGACGTGAACCTGAAGCGCCTCTTCGAGAGCTTCTGCGAGTTCTATGCGCCGGCGCGCGAGCTGATGGCCGGTGGCGAGCTGCTCGGCCCGCTGAAGGGCGCGCCGCTGCGCTGCACGCTCGACGGCGCACGCCACAGCCGCCCCGGCCTGCTGGTGACGGGCGAAGCCGCAGGCAGCACCTATGCGTTCACCGGTGAGGGCATCGGCAAGGCGCTCGAGACCGGCCTGCTCGCGGCCGAAGCCATCCTCTCGCAGCGAGCTGACGCCGACGTGCGCCACGCCTACGACAAGAGCCTGCAAGCCCTCAAGCCCCGCTTCCAGCTCTACGAGCGCGCCAACCGCGTGAACGCTCACCCGTGGCTGGTCGACCTCCTGATCTGGCGTGCGCGCAAGAGCGAGCGCCTCGTGCGGCGCATGGCCGGCGTGCTCGAAGAGAACGGCAACCCGGCGCAGCTGCTGAGCGCGAAGGGTGTGTTCCGCTTGTTCACGGAGTAGCCGCCATGTGTCAACTCCTCGGGATGAATGCCAACACACCGACCGACCTGGTGTTCAGCTTCACCGGCTTCTCGAAACGCGCCGAGGAGCACAAGGACGGCTTCGGCATCGCCTTCTTCGAAGACGCCGGCGTGCGCCTCTTCGTCGATGCGCAGAGCGCCGCGGTCTCGCCCGTGGCCGAGATGGTGCGGCGCTACCCCATCCACAGCGCCAACGTCATCGCGCACATCCGCAAGGCCACGCAGGGCCACGTGGCGCTGCAGAACACGCACCCCTTCCAGCGCGAGCTGTGGGGCCGCTACTGGGCCTTTGCGCACAACGGCGACTTGAAAGGCTACGCGCCCACGCTGCACAGCGCCTTCCACCCGGTGGGCGACACCGACAGCGAGCGCGCCTTCTGCTGGCTGATGCAGGAGCTGGCCAAAGCGCACGCGGGCGTGCCCTCGATCGCCGAACTCACCCGCACGCTCGGCGAGCTCGTGCCGCGCATCGCCGCCCATGGCACCTTCAACTTCATGCTGAGCAACGGGCAGGCGCTGTGGGCGCACTGCTCGACCAAGCTGCACTACCTGGTGCGCCAGCACCCTTTTCGCGCCGCTCGCCTGCAAGACGAGGACATGAGCGTCGACTTCTCGCAGCTCACCACGCCGCGCGACCGCGTGGCCGTCGTCGTGACGGAGCCGCTCACGGCCGACGAGCCCTGGATCGCGCTGCAGCCGGGCGAGCTGAAGGTGTTCGTGGACGGGTCGGTGGTGTGACCTCGTAAGGCCCCACCACTGGCCGCTTGCCGCTGGCGAGCCACTCGCCGTAGTAATCGATCTTGCGGTCGAGCAGCTTCAAGCCGAGCTTCCAGTCTTCGATGGTGGCCAGCACCCGCTCGCGATGCGCCGCGAAGAGTGCATGCCGGTCGGCGATGGTGGCCTTGCCCTGCTTCACGAGCGTGGCGTAGCGGCGCATCTCGCGGATCGTCATGCCGGTCAGGCGCAGCCGCTCCATCAGGTCGAGCCAGGCCACGTGCTCTTCCTGGTAGAGGCGGCGGCCCGCCGCATCGCGCTGCACGCCCGGCATCAGGCCCTGCGCCTCGTACCAGCGGATGGTGTGCACGCTGCGCAGCGTGCGGCGAGACAGCTCGCCGATCTTGATCGTGCCGGGCTTGCGGGGCATCAGGTGCTCTTGGTGAGTTCGGGGTCGTCGGGGCGGAAGAAGGTGTCCCACACGTGGAAGGTGTCGTAGTACTCCTTCAGGTCGACGATCTTGCCCTCGCGCAGGGTGATGAGCATGTGGTACTCGTTGTTGTAGACGCGGCCGTTCTTCATCTCGCCGCGTGACTCGACTTCCATCGCCACCTGATCGCGTTCGGCGATGGTGTTCTTGACCCACATGCGCAGGCCACCGTTGAGGCGCGAGTTCATGCGCTCGAAGACGGCGGCGATCTGCGCCTTGTCTTTCGGCCCCGCGCTCGGCAGCCGGTCGGGCTTGCCCATCAGCCGGTAGCAGATGTCGTCGGCGAAGAGCTCGAGCACGCCTGGGATGTCGTTGTCGTTGAAGCGCTCGATGAAGTGGCGGGCGACGCGGGTGTTCTCGGCCGCAAGGGTGGTGGTGCTCATGGTCAGCTCCTGATGAGGTGAAGGGGAGCTCGGCATTGGGCGATCTAGAGTGCACTCTATGTCAAGGCCCTTGCTAGGCTGACTATCACGCCCGACCGGGCCATATCATTCATTCCGCGACTGACGCTGTGCAAAGTGACGTCACGAGGCGACAGGGGACGGCATGCGGCAACTGACTTTGTTTGATGTATTGACGCCAACCAGCGAAGGCAACGACATTGAGTTCAAGGCCGCTCGCGGGGGTCTGCCTGGGGCCTTCTGGGAAACCTATTCGGCCATGGCCAACACGCAAGGTGGCCGCATCATCTTGGGTGTGTCAGAAAAACAGGGCGCGCTGTCGTGGGACGGTGTACCGGATGCTGCAGCACTGCGCACGGTACTCTGGAATCAACTCAACGACCGCAACAAGATCAGCGCCAACCTGTTGACCGACGGCAACCTCGAAACCATAGACCGCGATGGGCGAACCTTTCTGATTGTCACGGTGCCGCGTGCGTCACGTGCGCAACGCCCCGTCTATGTCGGGCCGAACCCGATGGCCGGCACGTTCCGCCGGGCCGAAGAAGGGGACTATCGCTGCAGCGAAGACGAAGTGCGCCGCATGTTGGCCGATCAGTCTTCCACGCCGGCCGACGCTGCCATCCTTGAACATTTCGGCATTGCCGATTTCGACAGCGACACGCTCAAACAGTACCGCAATCGCTTTGCTTCTCGTGACCCGGATCACCCATGGTTGTCCGAAGACGACGAAGGCTTGTTGTACAAGCTCGGCGCGTTGCGACGTGACCGCGCCACTGGTTTGCAAGGCGCCACCGTGGCCGGCTTGGTGATGTTCGCGACCTTCGATGCCTTGCGCGAAGGACTGCCCACGTTTCACATCGACTACCGGGAGAAGCTGTCTGCCGACCCTAAGGTGCGCTGGACAGATCGCCTCGCGCCTGATGGCTCTTGGCAGAGCAACGCCTTTCAGTTCTATCAGCGCGTAGTGCAGCGCCTGGCGGCTGACCTGAAGATTCCGTTCCAGCTCAGCCGGGAGCTTTACCGGCGCGACGACACCATCGTGCATGAGGCCTTGCGCGAAGCCGTGGTCAACGCTTTGATTCACGCCGACCATCACGGGCAGGGCGGCATCGTGATCGAGCGCTACGCAGATCGCATCGAACTGTCCAACCCGGGCTCCTTGCTGCTGTCTCGCGAGCAGCTGCTGCGTGGGGGCGTCAGCGAGTGCCGCAACAAGTCGCTGCAGTTGATGTTTCAAATGATCGGCGGCGGTGAAAAGGCTGGCTCCGGCATGGACAAGATTCGCAGCGGCTGGCGCAGCCAGCACTGGCGCTCGCCCAAGATCGAAGAAAGCGTGCAACCTGATCGCGTCAAGCTGGTGTTGCCCATGGTCAGCCTGATCCCTGATGAAGTCGATCGGGCGTTGAACCAGCGCTTCGGTGAGCGCTACACCCAGCTCAGCCCGCTGGGGGTACAGGCAGTAGTCACCGCGCAGATCGAAGGGGCGGTAACCAACAGCCGGTTGCAAGAGATCACTGGCGAGCATCCGGCCGACATCACCATTGCCTTGCAAGGCCTGGTGCGCCATGGCCTGCTGCGCCAACAAAACCAGCGGCGATGGACCAGCTACTCGGTGCCCGAGGACTTCCCTCAATCCGACCTGAGCTCCCCTCAATACACAGGTGACTCCCCTCAATACACAGGCGACTCCCCTCAATATGCGGAGGACTCCCCTCAATCGGGCGCCGAATCACCTGAAACTTCAGCCACCGACAACGGCCTGTGGCAGCGAGCCGCTCCCGCACGCGAGCGACCGCGCATGCGCATCGAGACCTTGAAGGCGCTGATTGAGGACTTGTGCCAGGGCCGTTGGCTCACGAGCCGCGAGCTGGGACTTTTGCTGGGGCGAGAGCCCGACAACCTGCAAACCCGGGTGCTGACGGCCATGGTGCGTGAGCAGCGGCTGGCCATGCGCTACCCCGACGTGCCGAATCGACCGGATCAGGCCTACCAGGCGGTGGAAGCCGCGCGTGCACGGTAGCCCGACCTGGAAAACGCCTGTCATCCATTTCGACCCCACCATGCCCCAGCCGCCCGCCCAACGCTTCGACAGCTTCTACCCCTACGACGCGCTGACCCAGCTGCTGTTCGACTACGCCACCGCCTACCCGGCCCTGGTGCGGGTCGACAGCATCGGCAAGAGCCACGAAGGGCGCGACATCTGGGTGGCCACCGTCACCAACCAGCACACCGGCGACGCGGCCGACAAGCCCGGCTTCTGGGTCGACGGCAACATCCACGCGGCCGAGCTCACCGCGAGCACCGCGGTGCTGTACTACCTGCAGCAGCTGGTGCAAGGTTTCGACACCGACCGCGAGATCGCCCACCTGCTCGACACCCGCGTGGTCTACCTCTGCCCGCGCCTCAACCCCGACGGCGCCGAGCTCGCGCTGGCCGAGCGGCCGCGGCACATCCGCTCGTCCACCCGCCGCTACCCCTTCGACGACGAGCCGGTCGACGGCCTCACGATGGAAGACGTGGACGGCGACGGCCGCATCCTCTTCATGCGCCAGCGCGACCCGCACGGCGCCTACAAGAAGTGCGCGCAAGACCCGCGGCTCATGGTGCCGCGCGAGCCGGGCGAGTTCGGCGGCGAGTACTACCGGCTGATGCCCGAAGGCTTCGTGAAGAACTACGACGGCCTCACCATCCAGGTCAACAAGGACCTCGAAGGCCTCGACCTCAACCGCAACTTCCCCGCCGGCTGGCGGCAGGAGCACGAGCAGGTGGGTGCCGGCCCCTACCCGACCAGCGAGCCCGAGGTGCGCGCGATGGTCGACTTCATCTTCGCGCACCCCAACATCGGTGCCGGCATCAGCTACCACACGCACAGCGGCGTGATCCTGCGCCCGCCGGGCACGCATGGCGACGACGACATGACGCCCGAAGACCTGTGGGCCTACAAGCGTTTCAGCGCTTTGGGCGAGAAGCTCACCGGCTACCCCGCCATCAGCATCTGGCACGACTTCAAGTACCACCCGAAGGAAGTCATCACCGGCACACAGGACTGGATGTACGAGCACCTGGGCGCGCTCTTCTGGGTGGTGGAACTCTGGGCGCCGAACCGCGAGGCCGGCATCACCGACTACAAGTGGATCGACTGGTACCGCGAGCACCCGGTGGAAGACGACCTCAAGCTCATCAAGTGGAGCGACGAACAGTGCGGTGGCCTCGCACACGTCGACTGGAAGCCCTTCCACCACCCGCAGCTCGGCGCGGTCGAGATCGGCGGCTGGGACAAGATGAACTACTGGCGCAACCCGCCGCCGCACCTTCGCGAACGCGAGGCCGCACGGTTCCCGAAGTGGATGACGCAGATCGCTTTGAGTCTGCCCAGACTCGAAGTGCTGCGCACAGAAGTGCGCGCGCTCGGCCCCGACACCTGGCGTGTGCGCTTCGCGGTGGGCAACAGCGGCTGGCTGCCCGCTTACGTGACCAAGCGGGCGCTTGAGCGCAAGGCGGTGCGCGGCGTGGTGTTCGAGATCCACCTGCCGGCCGGTGACCCGACGGTGTCGCTCGTGAGCGGCCAGGAGCGCCTCGAAGGCCCGCAGCTCGAAGGCCATGCGCCGCCCAGTTCGCTGCAGGCCTTCCTGCCGCAACGCGAGGTCACGGCGGATCGGGCCGTGGGCGAATGGGTGGTGCGCGCACCCAAGGGCACGCGCCTCGCGCTCAGTGCGCGTGCCGACCGCGCCGGTGCGGTGCGCGCCGAAGTCTCACTCGATTGAGTCAATCCAGGTCGCGACTCGAGGCCGGCTTCGACAGCACCGGCGCCTCGCTCATCGCATCGCGCCACACCTTCTTGGGCAGGAAGGTGCGCAGCTGCTCGATGGCTTTCTCCATCAGCGCGGGGTGCAGCTCGTGGCCGATGTGCGGCAGCACGTCGGCCGTCACGTCGCCACCGAGCGCCACGAGCCGCTCGGCCGAGTCGATGGCCGGGCCGGGCGGGATCACCGTGTCGGCCATGCCGTGGAAGAGGTGCACCGTGGTGTCGTGCGGCGCGTGTTCAGGCGGCGTGGCATGGCGGCCGGCAAACGCGAGCACGCGGCCGGCGAGCTGCGGCTCGGCCTGCACGGCTTCGAGCGACATCACAGCGCCTTGCGAAAAGCCGGCGAGCGCCGTGCGCTCCCAGCCCATGTGGAACTGCTGCTGCACCGCGCGCACGATGCCCACGAACCGCGGCAGCGCGGCGGCCACCCGCTCCACGCGCCGCGCCTCGGTCAGCCCGACCGGCGAAAACCACTGCCAGCCACTTCCCTTGCCTTCGAAGGCGTCAGGCGCGTTGAGGCAGACGATGGCGGCTTGCGGGTACTCGGCCGCCAGGCGCTGCGCGAGCGGCGTCATGGTCGACGCGTCCTGCCCCACGCCATGAAAGAGCAGGAACAGCAGTTCGGTCGGGCCGTCAGGCGGCAAGTGGGCAAGGGCAGAAGCGGTCATGCCCCGGAGTGTGGATCAACACAAAGGCCAGGGTTTCTCGGGGGTCGCACCCCCTTCCGGCCGTGAAATGCCGCACGTAGACTACAAGTGGTTACAGGCACCACGCGTGCCGCTTTCCACCAGTCCGCCACAGAGGAGGTCTCATGAGCGACGCGATCCAAGCCCGCGAGTACCAGGAGTCCCGGATTGAAGACGAACCCATCCTCGGCCCCGTGCTGGCGATGCCCGATGGGCGCATCCAGCCGCTGACCTGGGTGGAGCGCCTGATGGTGAGGCTGCACCTCACCAACGCCAAGACGCTGGAAGCGCGCTACTTCAAGCCGGTGAGCGCCTGATCGGCGCCCGCGCCGGGGCGGCACCGCCCGCCCTGCCCGCGCAGACCCTGCGCCCCCTGAGCGTCGACCCGCGCCAGCACCCGCGCGGGCTCGCCCACGTGTCGGCCGCGAGCGGCCTCGTGTGCGCGTTCGGCCACGCCTACGTGGTGTGTGACGACGAGCACCACCTCGTCGTGTTCCACGACGCGCATCGCCCCGGCCGCCTGCACCGGCTGCTGCACGGCGACCTGCCGGCCGATGCCGCCGAACGCAAACGGCGCAAGGCCGACTTCGAAGCGCTGGTGCTGCTCGACGACCACCCGCGCCGGCACGCCCACACCCTGGTGGCGCTCGGCTCGGGCTCCACCGCGCAGCGCGACACCGGCGTCGCCCTCGTGCTCGATGCGAACGGCCGGCCGACGAACGCGCTGCGCCGCTTCACGCTGACCGCGCTCTACCAGCCGCTGCGCCACGCGCTCGGCGAGATCAACATCGAAGGCGCTTTCATGCAAGGCGATGATCTGGTGCTGCTGCACCGTGGCGGCCAGGGCGGCGCCGACAACGCGGTGCTGCGCCTGCAACGCGCGCAGCTCGTGGCCGCCATCGACGGGCGCGGCGGCATCGGGCCCGCACCGCGCATCAAACCCATGCCGCTGGGCACGCTCGACGGCGTGCCGCTTGGCTTCACCGACGGGGCGGCACTGCCGGGGGGAGGCTGGGTGTTCTGCGCCGCGGCCGAAGACACCGCCAGCAGCTATGCCGACGGCGCCTGCGCGGGCGGCGCCATCGGCCTCGTGAACGCCGGTGGCGAGCTGGCCGCGCTGCACCGCCTGGCCACCCCCCACAAGCCCGAAGGCATTGCAGTGCGCGAACACGCAGGCGGGCTCGACGTGTGCCTGGTCACCGACGCCGACGACCCGGCCCGCGCCGCCGAGCTGCTGCTCGTGCGGCTCTGATCAGGCCACGCCGGTCAGAACTTCACCCGCAGGCCGAGCGCGAAGGTGTTGCCGGTGTTGGTGCCGGTCAGCTTGTCGTTCATGTAGACCGCGTACACATCGGTGGCCTTCGACAGCCAGTAGTCGTAGCCCAGTGTGAGCGTCTTGTTCTTCACGTCGGCGGTGGGGAACTCGGCCGTCGCCGCGCCGTACTGCGCGAGCACCTTGCCCGCACCCACCGGCACCGAGACGCCGAGGCCGAAGTAGTTGGTCTCGGTGTCGGTGGCGGCCTCGGTCTTCACGAGGGCGTACTGGCCGAACACCTTCACCACCTTCGCGTCGTAGGCAACGCCGACGGTCGCCGCGTCCTGGTACTTGAAGCCGGTGGACACGATGGCCGGCGTGAAACCCGACAGGCCATGCTTGACGCGCTGGTAGGCCACCGTCGCCGAGAACGGGCCGCCGAAATACAGCACGTTGGCGCCCACGCTGTGGCCGACCGCGCTCGCGCTGCCTTCGCCGAGCGCGCCCTGCAGGTTGAAGCTGAAGCCACCGGCGCTCGGGCTCGAATAGAGCAGCGAATTGCTCCAGCCGGTGTCGCCAAGGAAGGGCAGCATCGCCGCCTTCGGGATCAGCACCTGGCGGATCGACGGCGAGTAGCCGAACGAGTCGCCGAAGGCATTGAAGATCAGCGTGGAGACGAAGTATTGGTTGGTGGTGCGGCCGAGCGTGGTGGAGCCGAAGTCGCCTTCGAGGCCCACCCAGGCCGAGCGCGCCCAGAAGGCGTCGCCGGTGAAGCGGCCGGCGCTGCCGGTGTCGGCCAGCAGAAAGCCCTCGATCGCGAACTTGGCCTTGAGCGTGTTGCTCAGCTGCTCCTTGCCGCCGAAGCCGAAATAGCTGGTGGCCATGTTGCCGCTTTGCACCTTGTTCACCTTGCTCGTGCCCGCGTCCTGGAACTGCCCGGCTGACATGTCGATCAGGCCGTAGAGCGACACCGACGACTGGGCGTGGGCGGGGGCGGCGAGGCACAGCGTCGCGGCGGCGAGTGCGACGGCTTTGGCGAGGGGCGAGAGGTTCAGCGAAGAGAGGTGCAGGGAAGATTGCGAAGGCATGAGCGGGCGAAGCATGGCGAGAGGCTCCAACGGTCGTTTGGTTTGAGGGAAGAGTGTGTCGTGTGAGACGCGCAACTTGTATGCAAGCGCCGTACCTGCAACATTTGGTGCCAGCGCATTGTGTGGGGTGATCGGCCTACAGCTCTTGGCTGAGAATGCGCCACCCCCGACCTCGGAAAGACTTGTATGGACCTGAGCGTCAACGGCCAGACCCACCGCCTGCCCGAAGCCGACGTGCCGCCCGACATGCCCTTGCTGTGGGTGCTGCGCGACGTGCTGAACCTCACCGGCACCAAGTTTGGGTGCGGCGTGGCGGCCTGCGGTGCCTGCACGGTGCACGTCGACGGGCTGGCCGTGCGCTCGTGCGTGACGCCCATCGGCGCCGTGCAGGGCAAGCCGGTGCGCACCATCGAAGCCCTGGGCACCGCCGCGCAGCCGCACGCATTGCAGAAGGCCTGGGTCGACCACCAGGTGCCGCAATGCGGCTACTGCCAGAGCGGCATGCTGATGGCCGCGGCCGACCTGCTGGCGAAGAACCGCACGCCCACCGATGCCGACATCGACGCGGCCATCACCAACATCTGCCGCTGCGGCACCTACCCGCGCATCCGCGAAGCCATCAAGTCGGCGGCAAAGCAGCTGCGCAGCGGCGGGGTGGCGACATGAGCGCCCCCGCCCGGCAGCCCGAAGGGGGCGCTCATCCTCCCTCGGGGAGGACGTCACGCAGTGACAGGAGGGCTCCATGAAGCGGCGCAGCCTGCTCCTGCTGGGCGCTGGCGCGGCCGGCGCACTCGTCGTCGGCTGGGGCCTGATGCCGCCGCGCAGCCGCCTGGGCAGCGCACAGCGCCCGCCGGCCGCCGAGGGCCCCGTCATGCTCAATGGCTGGCTCAAGATCGCGCCCGACGGCCACGTGCTGCTGGCCATGAACCGCAGCGAGATGGGCCAGGGCGTGCACACCGCACTCGCCATGCTGGTGGCCGAAGAACTGGACATCTCGCTCGGCAAGGTCGAGCTGGTCGAGGCCGGCCCGAGCAAGATCTACGGCAACGTGGCGATGTTCGTCGGCAGCCTGCCGCTGCACCCGAAAGACAGCGAGCCCGGCCACGAAACGCAAGGCGTGAAGGCCGGCCGCTGGATCGTCAGCAAGGTGGCACGCGAACTCGGCATCAGTGTGACGGGCGGCTCGTCGAGCGTGGCCGATGCGTGGGACGTGCTGCGCCTGGCCGCCGCCACCGCACGCGCGCAGCTGCTGGGCGCCGCCTCGCTGCAATGGAAGCTGCCGCGCGAAGAGCTGCAGATCGTCGACGGCGTGATCGGCCACGCCGGAGCGAAACAAAGCGCGCATTTCGGCCAGTTCGCGAAAGAGGCCGCCGCCACGCCGGTGAGCACCGTGCAGCCGAAAGACCCGAAGACCTGGCGCCTCGTCGGCACCCGCGCGCCGCGCACCGACCTCGCCGACAAGGTGAACGGCCGCGCACGTTTCGGCATCGACGTGCGCCAGCCCGGCCAGCTCTTCGCCTCGGTGCGCCACAGCCCGGTGCTCGGCGGCAGCCCGGGCCGCGTCGACGTCGAGGCGGCGATGAAGCTGCCGGGCGTCGAGCGGGTGGTGCGCCTGAACCCGCTGGGCGGTGCCACCGCCGCCGTGGCCGTGGTGGGCCGCAGCACCTGGCACGCCAAGCAGGGCGCGCAGGCGCTCGACATCGAATGGCGTGCACCGCCCGCCGGCACGGTCGACTCGGCACGCATCGCCGCCTCGCTCGAAGCGGCGGCCCGCGAGGCTGCGGCACGGCAAGGCGGCTTCGCCTTCCACAAGCAAGGCGACGTGCAGGCCGCGAGCGCCGCCGCCACGCGCCGCATCGAAGCCGTCTACCACGCGCCCTACCTCGCACACGCGGCGATGGAGCCGATGAACTGCACCGCGCAGGTGAAAGACGGCCGCGTCGAAGTCTGGGTGCCGACGCAGGTGCCCGACATGGCGCGGGCGATGGCTGCGCGTGTGGCCGGGGTCGACGTGCGCAACGTGGTGCTGCACGTGACCTACCTCGGCGGTGGCTTCGGGCGCCGACTGGAGGTCGACGTGGTGGGCCAGGCGGTGCGCATCGCGATGGAGACCAACGGCCGCCCGGTGCAGCTCACCTGGCCGCGCGAGGAAGACACCACGCACGACTTCTACCGCCCCGCCGGCGCGGCGGTGATGCAGGCGAGCGTCGACGACAAGGGCGCGGTGAGCGGCCTCTCGATCACGAGCGCCGGCGACCTCATCACGCCGCGCTGGATCGAGCGCGGCCTGCCGGCGCTCGCCGGCCCCATCGACGCGCCCGACAAGACCGCGAGCGAAGGCCTCTTCGACCTGCCCTACGCCATCGCCAACCAGCGCATCGCCCACGTGGCCACGAAGAGCGGCGTGCCCATCGGCTTCTGGCGCTCGGTGGGCCACTCGCACAACGCCTTCTTCTCCGAGTGCTTCATCGACGAACTCGCGCACGAGCTCCAGCAAGACCCGGTGGCCTTCCGCCTCTCGATGCTGCACGACATGCCGCGCCACGCGGCGGTGCTCAAGCTCGCAGCCGACAAGGCCGGCTGGGGCAAGCCGCTCGCGGCCGGCCGGGCGCGCGGCGTGGCGCTGCACGAGAGTTTCGGCAGCATCGTGGCCGAGGTGGCCGAGGTGTCACTCGTGGACGGCAAGCCACGCGTGCACCGCGTGGTGTGCGCCGCCGACATCGGCACCGTGGTCAACCCCGGCATCGTGGCGCAGCAGATGGAAGGCGCGGTGATCTTCGGCCTGAGCGCCGCGCTCTACGGCCGCATCGACATCGAAGGCGGCGCAGTGAAGCAGACCAACTTCCCCGACCTGCCGCTGCTCAAGATGGCCGACGCGCCGCCGGTCATCGAGACGCATCTCGTCCAGAGCGTGAACCCGCCCGGTGGCGTGGGCGAGCCCGGCACGCCGCCCATCGCGCCGGCGGTGGCGAATGCACTCTTCGTGTTGACCCAAAAGCGTGTCCGCGCGCTGCCGCTGGTGTCTTAAGCCTTCGTGATCCGCAGGCCGGCGTCGACGAGCAGCAGCTCCCCCGTCGTCTTCGCCGCGCTCGCGCCCAGGTACCACGCCGTCTCGGCCACGTCGTCGGCCGAGATCACCTGCTCCAGCGCCGCGCGGCCCTTGTACCAGTCGACACCCGCCTGGTACTTCTCGGCGCCCAGGCCTTCCTGCAGCCACGGCGTCTCCACCAGCCCCGGCGCGATCGCGTTGACGCGGATGTGCGGCGCGAGCGCACGCGCCAAGCCCACCGTCATCGCATTCAACGCGCCCTTCGAGGCCATGTAGGCGAGCGACGAGCCGCGCCCCATGATCGAGGCCACCGACGACACGTTCACGATGCCGGCCACCGGGTGCTGGCGCATCAGCGGCGCGAAGGCGCGCACCATCTGATACGCGCCGATCACGTTCACGCTGTAGATCTTGTGGAAGTCGTCGGCCTCCAGGCCGTCGAGGTCCTTGATGTCGACGAACTTGGTTGTGCCGGCGTTGTTGACCAGCACGTCGGCGCGGCCGAAGCGGGCTTGCGTCTCGGCGGCGAGGCGGCGGCAGTCGGCGTCTTGCGAGACGTCGGCCTTCACCACCAGCACCTCGGCGCCGAGCGCCTTGCATGCCTCGGCCACGGCCTGCGCCGGCGCCGGGTCGCGCGAGTAGTTGATCACCACGTTCCAGCCGTGGCTGGCGTACAGGCGGGCCGTGGCCGCCCCGATGCCCGACGACGACCCGGTGACGACGGCGACTTTTTTCTGGCCTTGCTTGTGGCTCATGGCAGGGGCTTGTGCAAGAGTGGCGAAGCGGCCATCGTAGCCAGGGCCCTTTTTCCCTGCTGTCCCCTGCAGCACATCCGCAGGCTGGCTCGAAACCTGCTGGAAGCGTGCATCCGATGCTGACCCCACTGCCGCCCATGAACACCCTCATCAAGGCCGTCGAAACCTGGTTGCCCACGCCCGACGGCAGCCTGCTCGAATTCGGCGGCGGCCTGTACGGCCGTGCGACCGCTTTTGGTGCGATCAGCCGCAGCCTGTGCTTCGGCCGTGGCGAAGGCCTGCCGGGCCGCGCCTGGTACGACGGCCAGCCCATCGTGCTGAAGGAGCTCGACGGCTCCTACTTCCGCCGCGCCGAAGTGGCCCGCGACGCCGGCTACACCTGCGCCATCGGCCTGCCGCTCTTCCACGGCGACGCACTCTCCGGCGTGGTGGTGCTCTTCTGCGGCCCCAACCGGCACGAAGACGGCGATGGCGACGACGGCGCGGTCGAGCTGTGGCGGCACAACGCGCGGGTGTCGTCCGACATGACGCTCGTCGACGGCTATTTCGGCGGGCGCATCTCCGAGAGCTTCGCCGCCATCAGCCGCGACACCTACCTGCCACGCGGCACCGGCCTGCCCGGCCTCGCCTGGCAGAAAGGCGCGGCCGTGCTGATCGACGACCTGGGCCAGGCCGGCAAGTTCGTGCGCGCCGACACCGCCGCCGAACTTGGCATCAACCGCGGCCTGGCCATCCCCTGCGCCACGCCCAGCGACGACGCCTACGTGCTCACGCTGCTGTCGACGGCCGACACGCCCATCGCGTTGCGCGTGGAGTGCTGGGCGCCCGACGACGGGCACCTGGGGCTGCAGCGCGTCTTCGGTTTCTGCGAACGCATGGGGGCACTGCGCGCCTCCGACGGCGGCACCGTGCTCGCCGGCTCGATCGGCAAGGCCTTCGCGAGCGGCGTGCCGGTGATCAACGAACACGCCGAGACCGAGCCCGGCCCGGTGGGCGACGCGGCACGCGATGCGGGCCTGAGCGCCCTGGTGGCGGTGCCGGTGATGACGAACGATGGGGTGGGCGAGGTGATCGCCCTTTACTTCTGACGGGTGCTCAGCCGAGAAGGTTGAGCGAGAGCAGCAACCCGAGGCCGATGGCGATCGCGAGGCCACGCGCCTGGCGCGTGAGCATCGGGGCCGACACCGGCTGGCGCTGCTGGCGCAGGCCCAGCACGCCCATCACGAAGGCCGCCGAGGCCGCGGCGACGAACACCGTCGAGATGCCGAAGCCGGCCCAGCCGGCCGCATTGCGCTGCGCCATCAGCGCGACGACCTGGCCGAGCAAGAGCCCGAGCATCAGGGCCATCGCTTGCGGATGGCGGGTGAGGGTGTGGACGACCGTGTGGGAGAGGGCAGAGCGCTTCATGGTGAGCGGCATCGTGGCACGCAGGCCGCCGCCCAGGCGCATCAAATCGTGACGGTTCTCCCCGCAGCGCGTGGCATTCCGCACGCCGGCGCCGGCTTTCAGGGCTGGCCGAGGAAGAGGTAGGCCGAACGGTTGCCGCGGTCGCCCACGCCATAGGCCAGGTAGAAGGGGCCGATGGGCGTGTCGAGCGCGAAGTAGAGCGCGCTGCCGCGGCGCAGCGGCGCGCGGTCGGGGCCGAAGACGGTGTCGCCGATGCGCCCGAATTCGAGAGACCCTCCGACGTACATGCCATCGAGGAAGCCCGGGCGGGCCAGCCGGTAGTTGTAGACGAGGCGGCCGAAGCGCATCTCCTTGCCGAGCAGCTGCCCCGTCTGGTAGCCCGACAGGTTCAGGAAGCCGCCCAGCTGCAGGATCTCGTGGTCGGGCAGCGGCCCGGAGCGCAGGTTGCCGCCCAGGCGCGTGGCGGCGCGCAGCGTGTGCGGGCCGGTGTGCGTGGCGCCCTGCAGCGCGAGCTGCGCCTTGCTGTAGGTGTCGCTCGCGCCGAGCGCGGTGTGTGACATGAACACCTGCAGCTCGCCCGCATACCCTTCGCGCGGGAAGCGCAGGTTGTCGAGCCGGTCGATGCGCACGCGGCCGAGCACGCCGGCCAGCTGGCGGTCGATGCCGAGCAGGCGCGCCGGCACGAAGCTCGTGTCGTCGGCCAGCGTCACCCGCCCGCGCACGACCCCGAGCCGGCCTTCGCCCAGGGTGCCGATCGGCACGCCCACGTCGAGCCCGAACACGTAGGCGCGACGGCGAAAGCGCGCCAGGCGCTCGCGGGTGTCGTCGTCGTACACGTCGAAGGGCTCGTCGACCGCCTCGAGGCGCGGCGCGACGAAGACCCGCTGCGCGGTGGTGAGCGGCTGGTACCACTCGGTGTGCAGCGCGCTCGTGTGGCCGAGCTGCACGTCGTTGCGCCACTCGGCGCCGAGCGCGTTGAGCCAGGTGGCGCGGTGGCTCGCCTGCAGGTTGAAGAAGGCGTTGCCCTCCAGCGTGGACGAGAGCGACAGGCCCAGGCGCAGGTAGTTCGGCCCCCACGATTTCTCGTTGGCCTCGACCTGCAGCACACGGCCGATGCCGGCTTCTTCGAACACGCTGTAGTTGACGCTCTCGAAATCGCCGCGGCTGTAGATGCGCTTCAGGTCGCGGTCGAGGCGCTGCGCGTCGAGTGCGTCGCCGGCCTGCGTGTCCATCGCGGCGAGCACCACGTCGGGGTTGACGACCCGCGCGCCGACCACGCGCACCTCGTCGATCTTCAGCGCCTCGTCGCCCGGCGCACTGGCACGCGCGCGGCGCAGCGCGGCCCAGGTGGGCTCGGGCAGGCTCAGGCGCTCGAGCTGGCCGGTCACCGCGCGGGCCGCCACTTCGCCCGCGGCGGCGGCTTCGCCCAGGCGGTCAAAGGCGGTGGAGCCGATGTCCTTCAGGTCGGGGGCGATCAGCACGTCGCGCTCGCTCAGCTCCTTCAGCGACTGGGTGACGTTGGCCTCGGTCAGGATGCGCAGCACCTGGTCGGTCACGTCGAGCAGCGAGTGGATGTCGCCGCGCTTGAGCAAGGGGGTGCCGATGTTGACCGCGATCACCACCTCGGCCCCGAGCTGGCGCGCCACGTCGACCGGCAGGTTGCGCTTCAAGCCCCCGTCGACCAGCAGCCGGCCATCGATCTCGACCGGGTTCACCGCGCCCGGCACCGCCATGCTCGCGCGCGCGGCGAGCGCCAGCTGGCCGTGGCCGATGACCACCATCTCCGAGCTGGCGAGGTCGGTGGCCACCGCGCGGAAGGGAATCGGCAGCTTGTCGAAGTTGCTGGTGTTCTGCCGGCGTGTGAGCCGGCGCAGCACCGCTTCGAGCGAGACACCGGCCACCGCACCCTTCGGCAGCGCGATGCCCCGGGCGTTGATGCCCATCTCGGGGCCGAGGTAGTTGACGCCGTCGTCGGCCTTGCGCCGAAAGGGCGCGTCGATGCGCGACACGTCGCGAAAGAGGGTGGAGGTCGACAGGCCCTTCATCTCCTCCTCGATCTCGGCCAGGGGCAGGCCGCTCGCGTAGGCCGAGCCGACGATGGAGCCGGCGCTCGTGCCCACGATCACGTCGACCGGCACGCGCAGCTCTTCGAGCACCTTGAGCACGCCGATGTGCGCACCGCCGCGGGCCCCGCCACCCGAGAGCACGAGGCCGACCTTGGGCCGGGCGGCCGGCGCCACGGGTGTGGGGGTGGGCGTCTGCGCCGGTGCCTGCGCCGTCAGCAGCGAGAGCAGCGCCGCCAGCACGGCGGCGCGACGCACGGCACCGCCCATGCGCGCCCGCTCAGCGCGACGCCGCCGAGGCCGGCGCCGACGCGCCGGGCGGCACCGGCACGATCACGCCCGGCATCAGCGAGATCTCGTCCTGCACACGCACGCCGGTCACGAAGGCGCGCGTCTCGCCGAAGCAGCTGGTGGGCAGCCCCACCTTCTCTTCGTAGTGCAGCGCCACGCGCTTGCCCATCACCTTGTTGATCTCGGCAGCGACCGCGTCGTCGTGCACGGTGAAGAGGAATTTCTCGGGCGCCGAGCCCGGCATCGACACCAGCGACAGCTCGCCTTCCCAGGTCTTGCAGAGCCAGCCCTTGCGCGAGAGCTTCTGCACCCAGCCCGCCCGCTCGCCATCGGAGTAGCTCCAGCTCATCACCACCGCGATGTACGCGGCACCGAGCAGCACGACGACGAGAAGCGCGATCAGCCAACGGGTCGCACGCATAAGGAATCCTCCGGGGGTGGGTGTTCTTGGGTGCTCGGTTTATAACCCACGCATGAAGAAAAACGCCGCCAGCGCCGAGCCGTTGCCCGAGGGCCTGGACAAGACCGACGCCCGCATCCTGCGCCTCTTGCAGGCCGACGGGCGCATCAGCAACCTGAAGCTCGCCGAGGCGGTGCACCTGTCGCCCACGGCGGTGCTCGAGCGGGTGAAGCGGCTCACGCGCGATGGCTACATCCTCGGCTACGAGGCGCGGCTCAACCCGAAGAAGCTCGGCGCCGGCATGATGGTCTTCATCCAGGTGGTGCTCGACCGCACCACGCCCGACGTGTTCGACCATTTCAAGGCCGCGGTGCAGGTGCGCCCCGAGATCCTCGAGTGCCACATGGTGGCCGGCGGCTTCGACTACCTCATCAAGACCCGCGTGGCCGACATGGAGGCCTATCGCGCGCTGGTGGGCTCGGTGATCTGGACGCTGCCCGGCGTGCGCGAAACCCACACCTACGCGGTGATGGAAGAGGTGAAGGACACGACGGCGCTGCCGTTCTGAGCGTGTCTCAGCTCAAGGGCGCCAGCAGGTCGTGCAGGTCCTGCTCGCTGAACTTCGCCGCCGCCTCGTCGTCGTGCCCGAGCACACCGTCGGCCAGCGTGCGCTTGCGCGCCTGCAGGGCCAGCATGCGCTCCTCGATGCTGCCTTCGGCGATGAGCTTGTAGACGAAGACCGGCTGCGTCTGGCCGATGCGGTGGGCGCGCGCGGTGGCCTGCGCTTCGACGGCCGGGTTCCACCACGGGTCGAAGTGGATCACGGTGTCGGCCGCGGTGAGGTTCAGGCCCTGGCCGCCCGCCTTCAGGCTCACCAGCAGCAGCGGCGCCTCGCCACGCTGGAAACGCTGCACCACCTCGCCGCGCCGCGCGACCGGCGTGCGGCCGGTGAGCGCGAGCCAGGGGAGTTGCAGCTCGTCGAGCGCCAGTTCGATGAGCGACAACGCTTGCGTGAACTGCGAGAACAGCAGCACGCGCCGGCCTTCGGCCACCAGCGCGGGCAGCTGCTGGCACAGCCAGTCGAGCTTGGCGCGCTCCATGCCGCGCGGGTTCTGGTGGCCTTTCAGCAGCCGCGGGTCGCAGCACACCTGGCGCAGCTTGAGCAGCGCATCGAGGATGGTGATCTGCGCCCCGGCGAAGCCGCGCCGCGTGAGCAGGCGCCGCACGATCTCGTCGGAGGCAACGCGCACGCTCTCGTACAGCTCGCGTTGCTGGCCTTGCAGCTGCACCCGCTCGACCACCCCGGTGAGCGGCGGCAGCTCGGTGGCCACGTCCTGCTTGCGGCGGCGCAGGATGAAGGGGCGCACACGCTGCGCGAGCCGCTCGGCGCGCAAGGTCTCGCCGTTCTCTTCGATGGGCTTGCGCCACTGGCGGGCGAAGCTGCGGCTGTCGCCGAGGAAGCCGGGCATGAGGAAGTCGAACTGCGCCCACAGTTCGGAAAGGTTGTTTTCGAGCGGCGTGCCGGTGAGGCAGAGGCGGTGGCGCGTCTCCAGGCGACGCAGGGCGCCGGCGCTGCGGCCGGTGGCGTTTTTCACCGCCTGCGCTTCGTCGAGGAGGACGATGTGAAAGCTGTGCGGGAGCAGTGCCTCGATGTCGCGCCACAAGAGCGGGTAGGTGGTGAGCACCACGTCGTGCTCGGCGATGCGGGGGAAGTCTTTCGCGCGCTCGGGCCCTTGCAGCACGAGCAAGCGCAGGCCGGGCGCCATGCGCTGCGCTTCGGCGCGCCAGTTGAAAAGCAGCGAGGTGGGCAGCACCACGAGCGCGGGGCGGTCGAGGCGGCCGGCTTCTTTCTCGACCAGCAAGTGCGCCAGCGCCTGCGCCGTCTTGCCCAGGCCCATGTCGTCGGCCAGGATGCCGCCGAGCCGGTGCTCGCGCAGGTATTGCAGCCAGTCGAGGCCGCGTTGCTGGTAGGCGCGCAGGCTGAGCTGAAGCCCCGCCGGTGGCGGCACCGGCGGCGGCGTGCCGGCGCTGCGCAGCCGCTCGGCGAGCAGCTGCAGGCCGGCCTCGCCCTGCAGTTGCCAGGCGCCGTGCGGGCCGGCGCGCTGCGCCTGCGTGTCGTGCAGCGCGCTGCGCAGCAGCTCGAGCCGGTGCGCGTCCCAACCGCCGAGCGGCAGGGGCCCGTGCTGGCGCGCGGGGTCGGTGAGCAGGTCCACCATCGCGCGCACGATGGCCTTGATCGGCGCGGCGGGCGCGTCGATGCGCCGGCCGCCGGGCGCGCGCAGGCGCACCGTCGCGCGGTCGTCGAGGCTCGCGATGTGGGCCACCGAGAGCCAGCGGCTGTCGCGCTTGAGCAGGTCGGCCAGCAGGGGCACGAGGTCCCAGGTCTCGCCCGCGATCTCGACGCCGAGCGAGAGCATCCAGCTGCCTTCGCGCCAGGGCTGGCGCAAGGCCTCGACGGGCACCTCGTCGCGGCGCAGCGGCGCGGCGAGTTCGCGGCCCAGCACCTCGCCGGTGGCCGGCTCGACGACGAGCTTCCAGCCCTGCACCTGCAGCGTCTCGTGCGCGAAGCCGGGCAGCACCACCACGCTCCAGCCGGCGGCCTGCCACTCGGGCACACGCTCGGCCCAGAACTCGCCGAACTGCTCTTCGCGCAGCAGCGTCCACAGCGGGCCCGCCGGGCGCGGCAGGTCGGCCGAGCGCCATTGCAAGGCGTCGTCGGGCAGCGGGTGCAGGCCGGCGGCCCACACCGCGTCGAGTGCGTCGGCCTCGGCGGCACGCTCGCGGGTGAGCGACCACGGGCCGCCGTCGGCGTCGTCAACCTGCACGACCGCCGGGCCGCGGCTGTTGAGCACCGAGGTGGGCGCGGGCAGCTCGGTCTCGCGGCCGTCGTCGTGGCGGTAGAGCCAGCCGATGCGCGCCACCGTGACCTCGGGGCCACGCGGGCCGAAGGGGCCGCTCGGCCGCAGGCCCAGCAGGCCGTGGCCGCGGTTCAGGGTCTGCAGCGTGAGGCGTGGGCGGAAACGTGAACGGGATGGGGACGGGGCGGTGTGCGCGGGCCCGGGAACACTCATGCGCCCGATTGTGGGTGCCCCGGGCCCTCGGCCGGCGCCGGGGCCACCGGCAGCGAGACGGTGAAGAGCGAGCCCTGGCCCGGCTCGCTCTGCGCCTCGATGCGCCCGCCCATCAGCTCGACCAGGCGGCGGCTGAGCGCCAGGCCGAGGCCGCTGCCGGGCACGGCCGTCGCTTCGGCGCCGAGACGGTCGAAGGGGGTGAAGAGGCGCTGCAGCTGGGCGGCGTCCATGCCGATGCCGTCGTCTTGCACGCGCAGCGCGATCTCGTCGCCGCCGACGCGCGCCGACACCGTCACCCGCCCGCCCGCGCGGCCGTACTTGATCGCGTTCGACAGCAGGTTGTGCACCACCTGGCGCACGCGCCGCGGGTCGGCGTGCACCGGCAGCGCCTGCGCCGGCAGCGAGTCGACGAGACGGATGCGCGCGCCCTCGGCCACCTGCGACAGCTGCACCAGGCAGCCGCGCACGACCTCGGCCAGGTCCATGCGGGCATTGGCCACGCGCAGCTGGCCCAGCTCGGCACTCGACAGGTCGAGGATCTCGTCGATCAGGTCGAGCATGTGCTGCCCGCTGCTGCGGATGAGGCCGCCCCAGCCGCGGTGCTTCTCGGAAAGCGAGAGGTCGATCTCGAAGAGCTGCGCGAAGCCGAGGATGGCGTTGAGCGGCGTGCGCAGCTCGTGGCTCACGCGCGAGAGGAACTGCGTCTTGTTGACGCTCGCGGCTTCGGCCACGTCGCGCTCGACCTGCGCGCTCTGCATCAGTCGACGCGCAGTGATCTCGGTCACCGTGCCGCGCAGGCCGGTGCTTCGGCCGTGCTCGTCGCGCACGGCTTCGCCGCGGGCTTCGATCCAGCCGCCCCCGCCGCCGCGGCGCCGGTACTCCACTTCGAGGGCGAAGGGCTCGCCGGTCTTCATCGTGCGCACGACGGCCGCCTGCACGATCGCCAGGCTGCGCGGCGGGTAGGTCTGGGCACGGCCCGCGTCGGCCGGCGGCGGCGGCTCGCTGGGGTCGTAGCCGAAGATGGCGTAGAGCTGCTCCGACCAGGTGGTGCGGTTGGTGGCCATGTCCCATTCCCAGCTGCCGATCTGGCCGAGGCGCTGCGCCTCGCGCATGGCGGCCTCGCTGCGTCGCAGCAGGTCGAGCGCCCGTTGGTGCTCGGCCACCTCGGCGCGCAAGGCGGCTTCGATCTCCTTCAGCCGCGTGACGTCGGTGACCTCGACCATGAAGCCGACCGCGCGGCCGTCGACCATGTCGGGCAGGTAGTGCGCCACGATGTGCCGCATGTCGCCGCCAGGCGAGCGCACATGCCGCTCGAACATCTGTTCCTGCCCCGCGAGCGCACCGCGCGCATAAGGCTCGTTGAGCGCGAACACCTTCGGGTCGAGCAGGTCCTGCAGGCGGGTGCCGACGAGGCTGCCGGGCGCGGCGCCAAACCAGCGCTCGTAGGCCCGGTTGGCAAAGCGGCAGCGCAGCTCGCTGTCCCAGTAGCCGAGCATCGACGGCACATGGTCGACCAAGCGGCGCACGTGATAGGCGACGCCTTCCCTGAACGGGTCCTCACTCATGCAGGCCACGCTATCCCTGGGCCGGCACTTGTGTATCGGGGAGAACGAGGGGCACGCGCGAGCGCGATCGGCTCAAGATGCGGTGTTGCGCCCCCACGCGACTCCCCTCGAACATGGCGATGACCACCTCCGAATCCACGCCCACCCGTGACGACGCCCCTCGGCCCAGCACCGCCTTCGACATCCCCTTGCGCCCGCTGGCCTGGCGCACGCTCGTGCACTGCCTGCGGCTCGGCCTGCGCGACTTCGCCCGCGCCCCGTGGATCGGCCTCTTCTACGGCGCCTGCTTCGTGGCGATGGGCTGGGCGCTGCTGGCGGTGTTCCAGCATGCGCCGGTGTACGTGCTCGCGCTGTCGGCCGGCTTCCTGCTGATGGGGCCGTTTCTCTGCATGGGCCTGTACCGCGTGAGCCAGCAGCTCGAAGCCGGTGGCGCGCCGCGCTTCGCCGACTCGCTCTTCGCCTGGCGCACCCGGCTCGGCACGCTCGCGATCTTCGGCTTTGCGCTGCTCGTGCTCGAGATGCTGTGGGGCCGCGCGGCGCTGGTGGTGTTTGCAGTGAGCTTCGACGGCATGCCCGACTTCAAGGGCTCGCTGCTCGCGCTGCTCGACCTCGACAACCTCGGCTTCATCGTTGCCTACCTGGCGGTGGGCGCGGTGTTCGCCGGGCTCATCTACGCGGTGAGCGTGGTGGCGATCCCGATGATCCTCGACCGGCAGACCGATGCGATCACCGCCGCGCTCACCAGCCTGCGCCTGGTGCTCACGCAGACGCCGGTGCTGCTCGCGTGGGGCGCGATCGTCACCGTGCTCGTGGTGCTGGCGCTGCTGCCGGCCTTCGCGGGGCTGCTCGTGATCGGCCCGTGGCTCGGGCATGCGAGCTGGCACCTGTACCGGCACGCGGTGGGCTGACGCTCACCGCCACAATCGGGGGCTCCTCCGTCTTCCGCCCCTGCCACTTTGCTCGCCCTCAAGCTCCTGCTCGTCCCCGCCTTCCTGCTGATGGTCTCGCTGGCCGGCCGGCGCTGGGGGCCGCAAGTGGCGGGCTGGCTGGCCGGGCTGCCGGTGGTGGCCGGGCCCATCCTCTTCTTCCTCGCGGTGGAGCGTGGCGCGGGCTTCGCGGCCACGGCGGCCACGCTGTCGCTCTCGGCGGTGCTGGCCTCGGTGAGCTTCAGCCTCGCCTTCGCCCACGCTGGGCGGCGCGGGCCGTGGTGGCCGGCCTTGTTCGCAGGGCTGGCGGCTTGGGCGCTCGCCGCCACGGCGCTCGCGCGTTGGCCGCTGCCGATCGGGTGGGCATTGGCGCTGTCGCTGGCCACCTTGTGGATGGCCCCGAGGCTCTTCCCGGCCGTCGCGCCTCAACCTTCGGGCCGCGCGATGGGCCGCGGCGAACTGCTGCTGCGCATGGCCACCGGCGCCGGGCTGACGGTGGGCGTCACCGCCGCCGCGGCGGCGCTCGGGCCGGCCTGGAGCGGGCTGCTGGCGGTGTTCCCGGTGCTGGGCATCGTGCTCGCGGTGTTCTCGCACCGCAGCCAGGGAGGCGGCTTCGCCGCCGCCTTGCTGCGCGCGATGGCGACCGGGCTTTACGCCTTCGTCGCCTTCTGCTTCGTGCTCGCCCTGGCGCTGCCGGCCTGGGGCACGGGCTGGGCCTTCACCGTGGCCACCGTGGCGTCGCTCGCGGTGCAGCTGGCCACCCGCGGGCGCGTGGCCGTGCAGCGCCCGCAGGCGGCTACTTGAAGCACTGGCCGCGCCGCTCCAGCCAGTAGACGACGTTGCCGATCACGGCGATGCTGCCCGAGATGACGGCACTCGCCGTGGCCACCGCCCCCGCGCCCACCAGCAGCGTCACGCAGCCTTCGTTGGCGCAGCCGCCGAACCAGCCGATCTGCTGCACGTCGAGCACCATCTGGCGCTTCTGGATCTTGCAGTCGTCGTCGAACACGATCTCGGTGCGCGGCACCACGATGCAGGCCGACAACAGCAAGGGCAGCAAGAACAGGCTGGGGACTTTCACGTAAGCGCGCACGGGGACGGTCCGATCGTGGTGTTTGCCACAGCCTAACCCACGCTGCACAGGGCACCCGCACCTTTGTGCAAATTGCTCACGGAATGCGCGGCGCGTCGTCAGGGAGCCCCTCCTAACATCGCGACCATGCACCGATTGCTGCTCGTCGAGTCGTCGCCCACCCTGCGCCGCGGCATGGAGAAGCTGCTGCTGCGCCACGGCTTCGCCGTGGTGGCGCTGCCGGCCGACGCGAGCGCGCTCGACACCTTCGACCAGGAGCTGTCGCGCGGCCTGGCCACGCTGATCCTCGGCTGGTCGAACACGCCGGCGGCCGTCTGCGAGGCCTTCGTGCAGCGCCTGCAGAAGCCCGACTGCCAGCAGCTCGCGGTGGTGGTGCTCGCCGCCGACCCGGCGCGTGTCGACGCGGGCCTCTCGTCGGGGCGCGCCTACACCCGCGTGCAGCGCCTGCAGCGCCCGTCTGAAGTGCCGCGCCTGGTGCGCGGCCTGCTGGCCCAGGTGGCCAGCGAGCTGCGGCCCGATGCCGAGTCGCCCGCGGCGCTGAAGGTGCTGCTGGTCGACGACTCGCGCACCAGCCGCACCAAGTACCAGCGCCTGCTGCGCCACCACGGCTATGCGGTGGTCGCCTGCGAAGACGCCGAAGCCGCGCTCGAGCGGGTGCAGACCGAGCACTTCGACCTCGCCGTCATCGACTACTTCATGCCCGGCATGAACGGCGCCGCACTCTGCCGCGCGTTGCGCGAGCTGCCCGCCACGCGCGACATGACGCTCGCCGTGCTCACCGGCTCGTATGAAGAAGGCCTCATCAGCGACTGCCTCGAAGCCGGCGCCAGCGAGTGCATGTTCAAGAACGAGTCCGACGAACTCGTGGTCGCCCGCGTCGACAGCATGGCGCGCCTGTGCGAGCGCGAGCGCCGCCTGAAGGAAGAAGGCCAGCGGCTGGAGCTCATCCTCTCGTCGGTGGGCGACGGCGTGTACGGTGTCGACCGCCACGGCCGCATCACCTTCGTCAACCCGGCTGCGCTGCGCCTCCTGCAGTGCACGCACGAAGACGAGCTCGTGGGCCTGTCGGCGCACGAGCGCCTGCACCACCGCGACGAGCGTGGCCGCCCGGTGCCGGCCGAGACCTGCTTCCTGCAGCAGGCCTACGAGCTGGGCGATTCACTCAGCAACTGGGAGACGGTGTTCTGGCGCGCCGACGGCGAGATGCTCAACGTGGAATGCACGGTGCGCCCGCAGCATCAAGGCGACGAGTGCGTGGGCGTGGTCGTCGCCTTCCGCGACATCGCCGAGCGCAAGCGCCACGAGGCCGAGACGCAATGGCAGCTGCGCCACGACCACCTCACCAAGCTGCACAACCGCCGCCACTTCGAATACATGCTGGAGCAGGAGATCTTCCGCCTGCGCCGCAGCGCCGAGCAGAGCGCGCTGCTCTTCATCGACCTCGACCGCTTCAAGCACATCAACGACACCGCCGGCCACGCCGCCGGCGATGCGCTCTTGGCGAGCATCGGGCGCAAGCTCAAATCGCGCTCGCGCCAGTCCGACCTCGTGGCGCGGCTGGGCGGAGACGAGTTCGCGGTGCTCCTGCGCAACGTCGACGACGGCAGCGTGCTCGCACTCGCCGAGAAATTCCGCGCCATCCTCGACGACGGCAACTTCAGCCACGGCGGGCGCGAGTTCGAGGTCTCGGGCAGCGTGGGCATCGCGCGCCTGAGCCGCCACACGCTCTCGCCGGCGTATGCGATGAACTGCGCCGACGCCGCCTGCCACATCGCCAAGCGCGAAGGCCGCAACCGCATCCACATGTTCGACCTCGGCGGCGACGCCGGCGCGCTGGCCACGCTGCAGCAGTCGTGGTCGGAGCGGCTCAAGATCGCACTCGCCGCCGGCAACTTCGCGCTGCAGTTCCAACCCATCTTCGACCTGCGCCGCCTGCCCGAGGAGGCGGCCGACGAGCTGCCGGGCGAGGCCGTCTACGGGCACGAGGTCTTCGTGCGGCTCGATGACGTCGACACCCTGCTCGCCCCACGCGCCTTCCTCTCGCAGGCCGAGCGCTTCGAGCTGATGCCCGCGCTCGACGGCTGGGTGATGGACCGCATCGCGCTCATGCTCGCCCGAGAGGCGCGGCCCGTCACCTCGCGCTTCCACCTCAACGTGGCCACCGCCTCGCTGCTCGACGCGGGTTACCTCGCCCGCCTCACGACGCTGCTGCGCGAAGGGGCCTTCGCGCCCGGCCAGCTGTGCCTGGAGATCAAGGAAAGCGAACTCGCCGGCCAGCTGCAGGCGCTGCTGCCGGTGCTGGGCGAGCTGCACCAGCTCGGCGTGCGCCTGCTGCTCGACGAATACGGCCGTGGCCTCGGTGGCCTCGGCCACCTGCGCGGCCTGCCGCTGTCGGCCGTCAAGCTCGACGGCAGCCTGGTGCAGGGCCTCGCCGGCGACGAGGTGGGCGTGCTGATGGTGCGCGCCATGACCGACCTCGCCCACGCGATGAAGGCGGTGGTGATCGCCCCGCTGATCGAAGACAACACCGTGCTGCAGCGCCTGCGCAGCGCCGGGGTCGACTACGCCCAGGGCTTCGTGCTCGGCGAGCCACGCACGAGCTGGTCGGAGCTGGCCGCGCACTGAGCGCCGCCAGGCGGTCAGTGCTTGGCGCGGCGGCTCAGCCCGGCCGCTTCGGGATCTGCAGCCCGCGCTGCACCGCCGGGCGGGCCTTGAACGCCTCGAGCACCCGCTGCACCTGCTTGAAGTCGGCAAAGCCGACCAGCTCGCCCGCGCCGTAGAAGCCCACGAGGTTGTTGACCCAGGGGAAGGTCGCGATGTCGGCGATGGTGTACTCGTCGCCCATGCTCCAGGTGCGGCCGGCGAGGTGCCTGTCGAGCACGCCCAAGAGCCGCTTGCTCTCGGCCACGTAGCGGTCGCGCGGGCGCTTGTCTTCGTAGTCCTTGCCGGCGAACTTGTGGAAGAAGCCGAGCTGGCCAAACATCGGGCCGATGCCGCCCATCTGGAACATCAGCCACTGCAGCGTCTCGTAGCGCTTCGCCACGTCGACCGGCATCAGCTGGCCGGTCTTGGCCGCGAGGTAGACGAGGATCGCACCCGACTCGAAGAGCGCCAGCGGCTCGCCGTTGGGCCCGTGCGGGTCGATGATGGCGGGGATCTTGTTGTTCGGGTTCAGCGAGATGAACTCGGGCGAGAGCTGGTCGTTGGTGTTGAAGTCGACCAGGTGCGGCTCATACGGCAGGCCGGTCTCTTCGAGCGCGATCGACACCTTCACGCCGTTGGGCGTGGGCAGCGAGTAGAGCTGCAGGCGGTCGGGGTGCTGGGCGGGCCACTTCTTCGTGATGGGGAAGTCGTTGAGGTTCATGGGGGTCGTGGAGGTCAGGCGCGCCGGGAGGGCTCGGACTGGTGGAGGAATCGGGTGAAGAGGTCGCGCGGCGGCGTGAGCGCGGCACTCTTCATCAGGCGGCCGACTTCGCCGCGGTGGTAGGCGCCGTGCGTGATGACGTGGGCGAGGATCTCCTCGCGCGACATCAGGCCCTTGTCGCCGTCGGTGAAGGTGAAGGCCAGGCGCTCGTCGAGCTGCGGCTGGGTGAGCTCGCGCGTGTAGTCGACGTACCAGCGGTCGAGTTCGGCCACCGCGTCGCGCAGCTGCGCCACGGTGGGCGTCTCGGGTGTGTTGGTGCCGTCCAGGCCGTGCGCTTGCCCGCTCAGGTGGCCGCGGAAGATGCGGTCCACCGTGTGGATGTGGTTGAGCGTGCGCAGCGCGGTGTGGCGGTTCGCGTCGTCGAGCTGGTCGAGCTGCGCGAAGAACTGCGCGTTGATCCAGGCTTTCTCCTGGAAGAGAGACTGCAAGAGGGTCGATGCGCTCATGACGTGGCTCCTTTTGCATCATCGGGAACGAGCACCGCCATCGTGATGCGCGACAGGCAGGTGAGCTTGCCTTCCTCGTTCTTGATCTCGATCTGCCACACCTGCGTGGTGCGGCCGATGTGCACCGGCCGCGCCGTGCCCGTCACCCAGCCGCCCGTCACCGGGCGGATGTGGTTGGCGTTGATGTCGAGCCCCACCACGCGGTGGCCTTTCGGTGCGGCGAAGGCCGCGCCACAGGAGCCGAGCGTCTCGGCCAGCACCACCGACACCCCGCCGTGCAGGATGCCAGCCGGTTGCTTGGTGCGCTGGTCGACCGGCATGCGGGCGCTGAGGTAGTCGTCCCCCAGCTCCGTGAACTCGATGCCGAGGTGCTCGGAGGCGGTGTTGACGCTGATCTTGGTGAGCAGCTCGACGGAGGCAGGTTGTTTCCAGATCGCAGGCATGGCGGTGCGGGTGGCCGGGAAGCGGCGAGTGTGGCAGAGCCTCGTGCTTCGTGCAGGCCGCGGGGTTCAGGCCGGGCGTTCGTAGACGAGGCGTGTCCAGGTGACACCAGCCGCCTGGTTGTGCAGCTGGCGCGATGGGGTGCGCAGGCGCAGCCGCGGCAGCAGGCCGTTCCGTGCGGCGAGGGCATCGGTTTCTTCGGCGCTCACCTCGAACATGCGCCGGCCTGCCGGCACGGGGCCGTGGCGCAGCGCCATCACGAGGCGGCCGCCCGGGGCGGTCAAGGCGGCCAGGTGCGGGAAGGCTTCGCGGCGCTCGCCAGCATCGAGGTGCATCCACACGGCGGTGAGCATCACGAGCGCGTGCTGCTCGCGCCGGGCGCGCGCGTGCGTGAGGTCGGGCAGGCCGTCGTCGAGCCAGGTGATGCGCGGCGAGCCGTGCAGGCGCCGGCCGGCTTCGCGCAATTCGGCGGTCGGCTCCACCGCGAGCACCGTGTGCCCCCGGTCGGCGAGCCAGGCGGCATCGGCCCCGGTGCCGGCACCAATGTCGAGCACGCTCGACGGCGCTGCCGGCAACAGGTGCAGCACCTCGCTGTGCTTGTGCTCGAAGCCGAGCGCCTCGTACTGCTCGACGAGCGCCTGCGCCTGTTCGGCATAGCCCTGCGTGCCCGGCCTCACGGCGAACTCACGCCGGCTTGTGGCACACGGCCTCCACGTTGTGCCCATCCGGGCCGATGACGAAGGCGCCGTAATAGTTCGGGTGGTAGTGCGGGCGCAGGCCGGGGCCGCCGTTGTCCTTCGCGCCGGCCGCCATCGCGGCCTTGTAGAAGGCGTCGACGTCGGCGCGGCTGTCGGCGCTGAAGGCGAGGTGCAGCTTCGCGGGCTTCTCGTCGGTGGGGTGGATCCACAGCGTGGGCTTGCCCTGGCGGCCGAGGCCGGCGCCGGCACCGGGCGGGCCTTCCATCGCGACCGCGTAGCCCAGCGGCGCGAGGGCCGCCTTGAAGAACGCCATGCTGGCGGCGTAGTCGCTGACGCCGAAACCGAGGTGATCGATCATGCAAACCTCCTGGGGATGTGGGGGCGGGCCAGCTTGCCACGCGTGACAGGCGCCGTCATGCGCCAAGTCAAGGCCGCACGGCGGGCGACTCGATCGCCATGCCCTGGTCGCGCTTCGCAAGATACAGCTCCAGTTCGACCAGCGCCATGTCACCAAACGGGTAAGGCTCGGCGCGCACACCGGTGAGGCAGTTGCGCAGGCGGCGCTGCAGCGAGCCGAGCGATTGCCACTCCAGGCGGTACAGCGGGTAGCCGTTCGCATGGCCCTGCGGGATGCGGCTGCCGCCCAGGCGCAGGCCGGCGCGCTGGTCGTGGCATTGCGCGCACGAGAGGTCGAGCTGGCCGAGGCGCTGGCGGTACATCGCCTCGCCACGCGCGCGATACGGCTGCAGGCGGGCGTCGTCGGGCGGTGCGATGGGCAGGCCGCGCGACTGGTGGGCGACGAAGCTTTCGAGGGCCAGCAGCTCCGGGCCCTCGTAGGCGAGCGGCGCGGCCTTCTGGTGGCGCTCGCGGCAGAGGTTGAGGCGCTGGGGCAGGTTCACCGGGCGCTGCAGCACCGCGTCGATCGCCGGGTAGCGTGGGGCCACGCCGCGCATCGAGGCCACCGTGTGGCAGCCGCTGCAGGCCGGGCGGTCGCCGGGCGGTGGCTTGGCCCACAGGGCCGCGCCCTCCTGCACCCACAGCATGCCGGGGTTCTGCAAGTCGTCGCGCTGCATGGCCTGCGTCTCGCGGCTCATGTCGTCGAAGCCGGAGCGGCGCGCGTCCTGGGCCCACACCGCGGTGGCCGCACAGGCGAGGAGCAGCGCCACGAACTTCATGTGACGGTGATCTTCACGCTCTCGCTTTGCTGGAAGCCGTTGTCGCCGGTCCATTCGAATTGCAGCGTGCCGCTCTCGGTGGCCACGGTGCTGAAGACGATGTACGGGTTGGCGGCCACGGCGGGGTACAGCTCGGCGTTGAAGACGAGCTCGCCGTTGTAGCGGCAGCTGAAGTGGGTGATGAGGTCGCGCGGCTTGGTGGTGCCGTTGGCGTCGGGGCGGAAGCCGGTTTCCATCACGTGCGCGATGAGCGTGCGCAGCTCGATCACCTCGCCTTTCCTGGCGGTGCTGGGGGCGGTGATCAGGGTGCGGGCCATCGTGCGCTCATTCCAGGCAGGCGGCGAGCGTGACCAGCACGTCCACCGCGTCCGACCAGTAGCTGCCGTCGCTCAGCCGCGCCACGGCGACGAGCTGCTGCGAGGTGGCGAGCCGGATGCGCGTCGACACCTGCGCGCGGCCCGAGCGCGGCGTGAGCGTGAAGCGCACCACGTCGCGCTGCGGGTTGCGGTCGTTGAAGACGGCGATGCCGGTCACGTGCGCCTCGGGCGTCATCGGGCTGTCGACGCTGACGGTGATGGGCACCGCGTTGCCGTTTTCCACCAGCGGCGGCACGTCGAGCTTCACCTTGCCGCGTGTCACCGGCTTGCCGTCGGCATAACCGCGGATGGCGGCCTCCATCTCCGACGAGGTGGCGTGCGCCGGCAGCACCACCACGGCTCCGAGGGAAAGAAGCGCATCGCGTCGATTCATGCCACGACCCTACTTCAGCGTGACCAGCCAGGCGACCACGTCTTCCACCTCCTGCGCCGTCAGCAAGGTCTTGCCGCGCAGCGCCGGGGCCACGCGCGTGAGCCCGTCGCTGCGGTGGTACGCCGGCATGATGGTCTCGGGGTTGAAGCGGCGTGCGTCGACCACGCGCGCGCGCAGCTGGCCGGCGCTGTAGCGGCTGCCCACGCCCGCAAGATCCGGCGCGAGCGTGCCCTGGAAGCGGTCTTCGGGAATGGGTGCGGTGTGGCACAGCAGGCACAGGCCCGCCTGCCGGCTGGCCGCGATGGCACGACCGCGCGCCGCATCGCCGGGTGTGGCGGTGAGCGGTGGCAGCGTGTCACCCGGCGGTGTGGCGCAGGCGGCCAACAGCAACAACGGCAGCGCAAGCAATCGCCGCATCAAGCCTTCTTCAAGCTGTGGTGCCGCAGCGGCAGGTCGCGGATGCGCTTGCCGGTGGCGGCGAAGATCGCGTTGAGCACCGCTGGCGCGGCCACCGCGATGGTGGGCTCGCCCACCCCGCCCCAGAAGCCGCCCGACGGCATGACGATGGTTTCGACCTGGGGCATGCCGTCCATCTGCAGCACGGGGTAGGTGCTGAAGTTGTCTTGCTCGATGCGGCCGTCTTTCACGGTGCACTCGCCGAAGAGCGCGGCCGAGAGCCCGTAGACGAACGAGCCTTCCACCTGCGCCGCGATCTGCTGCGGGTTCACCGCATGGCCCGGGTCGGTGGCGGCCACGATGCGGTGGATCTTGAGCTTGCCCTCGTCGCTCACCGAGACCTCGGCACACGCGGCGACATAGCTGCCGAAGCCCATCGTCTGCGAGAGGCCGCGGTACACGCCCGCCGGCGCCGGTGTGCCCCAGCCGGCGCGCTCGGCCGCCGCGTTGAGCACCGCCAGGTGCTTCGGGTGGTTCGCCATCAGCGCGCGGCGGAAGGCGAGCGGGTCGGTCTTCGTCGCATGCGCCAGCTCATCGATGAAGCACTCGAGGTAGATGGTGTTCTGGTTCAGGTTGACCCCACGCCAGAAGCCGGGCGGCACATGCGGGTTGCGCATCGCATGGTCGACGAGCAGGTGCGGCACGCTGTAGCCGATCGACGCTTCGGGCCCCGGCGGGTTGAGCCCCTGGAAAACGACCGGGTCCTTGCCGTCGCGGATCATCTGCGGGAACACACCCGCGAGGATCGACTGGCCTGAGATGCGCATGTGTAGCGCCTGCAGCTTGCCGTCGGCATCGAGCCCCGCGCGCAGCTTGCACTGCGTGACGGGGTGGTAGCGGCCGTGCGTCATGTCTTCCTCGCGCGACCAGATCAGCTTGACCGGCGTGCCGGGCAGTTGCTTGGCGATCGCCACCGCCTGGTGCACCCAGTCGTGCACCGCGCCACGCCGGCCGAAGCCGCCGCCGAGCAGCAGCTTGTAGACCTCGCACTTCTCGGCCGGCAGGCCCGAGGCTTCACTGGCGGCGGCCAGCGCCGCTTCGCCGTTCTGCGTGGGTGTCCAGGCCTCGCATTTCTCCGGCGTGTACTTCACCGTCGCGTTCATCGTTTCCATCGTCGCGTGGTTCTGGAAGGGGTACGAATACACCGCTTCGATCACCCGCGCGCTGCTGGCGAGTGCCGCCTTGGCGTCGCCGTTGCTGTTGCCGACCACCGCCTGCGGGGCGTCGAGGCCTTCCTTCAGCATCGCCGCGATGTCGGCGCTCGACACCTTCGCGTTCGGCCCTTCGTCCCACTCGATGGGCAGCGCATCGAGCGCGCTCTTGGCGTGCCACCAGGTGTCGGCCACCACGGCCACGGCGCTCTCGCCCACGCGCACGACCTTCTTCACGCCGGGGCGTTTGGCGATGGCCGCTTCATCGATGCGCTTCACCTTGCCGCCGAAGACCGGGCAGTCTTTGATCGCCGCGTTGAGCATGCCGGGCAGTTGCAGGTCGCTGCCGTAGATTTGCGCGCCGGTGGTCTTGTCGATCGTGTCGAGGCGGGCGAGGGGCTTGCCGGCGAGCTTCCAGTCCTTCGGGTCTTTCAGTTTCACGTCGGCGGGTGGCGTGAGCTTCGCGGCATCGAGCGCGACCTGGCCGTAGCGGAGCGTGCGGCCGCTCGGCGTGTGCGTGATGAGGCTGTTGGCCGCCGTGCATTCGCTCGCCGGCACCTTCCACTGGTCGGCCGCGGCCTGGACGAGCATCACGCGCGCGGTGGCCCCACCCTTGCGCACGTACTCATGCGACTCGCGGATGCCGCGGCTGCCGCCGGTCGAGAAGTTGCCCCAGGCGCGCTTGCGCGCGAGGTTCTGCCCCGGCGTGGGGTACTCGGTCGTGACCTTGGCCCAGTTGGCCTCGAGCTCTTCGGCCACGAGTTGCGCGAGGCCCGTCAGCGTGCCCTGGCCCATCTCGGAACGAGCGATGCGGATCACGATGGTGTCGTCGGGTTTCACCACCACCCAGGCGTTGATCTCGGGCGTGGCGGTCGGTGTCGCCGCGCGCGCGAACGGAATGTGGAAGCCGACGACGAGTCCGGCCGAAGCGCCCACGAAGGAACGGCGAGAGAGCGTCACGGTGTTCATGCCCGGCCCCCTTCCGCCACGATGTGCTGGATGTCGACCGCCAGCTTCTTCATGTCGCCACCCTTCGCCGCCGCCTTGATCGCGGCGCGCACGCGGTTGTAGGTGCCGCAGCGGCAGATGTTGGTCATGGCCGCATCGATGTCGGCATCGGTCGGGTCGGGCTTGGCCTTGAGCAGCGCCGCCGCGGCCATGATCATCCCGGACTGGCAGTAGCCGCACTGCGGTACGTCCATCGCCTGCCAGGCCTTCTGCACCGGATGGTCGCCCTGGGCCGACAGGCCTTCGATGGTGACGATCTTCTCCTTCGCGCCCACCGACGACACCGGCCGCACGCAGCTGCGGGTCGGCTGGCCGTCGATGTGCACCGTGCAGGCGCCGCACTGCGCGATGCCGCAGCCGTACTTCGTGCCGGTCAAGCCCAGCTGCTCGCGCAGCACCCACAGCAGCGGGGTGTCGGGTTCGACCTTGAGGGTGCGCGGTGTGCCGTTGACGTGAAGGGTGGCCATCGAAACGTCTCCTCGTGGCGGTCGGGGTGGATGAGGCAGGCGAGCATGCGGCAAGGCTAAAACCCTGACGTGACAGGGGAATGGGGTGGTGCGGCGCAAGATGCGGCGCCTCACGACGCGGAGACCCACGCATGGCGAGACGACACGCGAGCATTCTTCTGGCCGGCCTCGTGGCGGCGGCCGCAGCCCCGGCGCAGACGGCCGCCCCCCTCGCCACGCGCTCGCTCGCCGCCACCTGCGCCGCCTGCCACGGCACCGACGGCCAGGCCGTCGGCGGCGCCGGCATGGCGAGCCTGCGCGGGCTCGACCGGCAGTACCTGCGGGCGCAGCTCGTCGCGTTTCGCGACGGCAGCCGCCCCGCCACCGTGATGCACCAGATCGCCAAGGGCTACACACCCGAGCAGATCGACCAGCTCGCCGCCTACTTCGCGGCCCTGCCGAGGGTATCGCCATGAAGCGCCGCCGTCTGCTGCTGGGCGCGGGGGCCGCCACCACGCTCGCGGCCTGCGGCACCCCGGCCACCCGCGTGCCGGCGCGAGCGCAGGTCGTGGTGGTGGGCGGTGGGTATGGCGGAGCGACGGCCGCGCGCTACGTGCGGCTGCTGTCCGACCACCGCATCGACGTCGTGCTGATCGAGCCGCAGGCGAGCTTCGTCTCGTGCCCGGTGTCGAACCTGGTGCTGAGCGGCCTGCGCAGCCTGGCCGACATCACCACACCGTATGACACGCTCGTCTCGCGCCACGGCATCCGCTGGGTGCGCGACCGTGCCACGCGCCTCGACACCATGGCCAAGACCGTCACGCTCGCCAGCGGGGCCGCGATCGGCTACGACACGCTGGTGGTCTCGCCCGGCGTGGAGCTGCTCTTCGACGAGATCGCCGGCCTGCGCGCCGCGCACGCGAGCGGCCAGGTGCTGCAGGCGTGGAAGGCCGGGCCCGAGACACTGGCGCTGCGCCGCCAGCTCGAAGCCATGCCCGACGGGGGCGTGTATGCGATCTCGGTGCCCGAGTCGCCCTACCGTTGCCCGCCCGGGCCCTACGAGCGGGCGAGCGTGATCGCGGCCTACTTCCAGCGCGCCAAGCCGAAGTCGAAGGTGCTGATCCTCGACGCCAACCCCGACGTCACCTCCAAACCCGCGCTCTTCAAGAAGGCCTGGGCTGAGCTCTACCCCGGCATGGTGGAGTTCCGGCCCCTGCACAAGGTGGTCGGCGTGGAGGGCCGGCGTGTGCGCATCGAAGTGCAGGACGACGTGCAGGCCGACGTGCTGAACCTGCTGCCGCCGATGCGCGCCAACACCATCGCGGCCGAGAGCGGGCTCATGAACGCCGGGCGCTGGTGCAAGGTCGATTGGCTCAGCTTCGAGTCGACCGCCGCGAAAGACGTGCACGTGCTCGGCGATGCGGTGCTCGCCGCGGGCGGCATGCCCAAGAGCGCCCACATGGCCAACGCACACGCCAAGGTGGCGGCGGCCGCCATCGTCGCGCGCCTGCGTGGCCTGCCGGTGAACCCGCAGCCGATGCTCACCAACACCTGCTACAGCTATGTGGGCGATGCGAGCGCCATCCACGTGGCGAGCGTGCACGAATACGTGGTGGCCGAGGCCACCTTCAAGCCGGTGCCCGGCTCGGGCGGCGTCTCGGCGCAGCGCAACGAGGCCGAGGCCGCCTACGCGGCGGGTTGGGCGCGCAACATCTGGGCCGACACCCTGGGCTGACAGGCTCGGCAGATCTCGCGCCCCGGCCTGCTTTTTGCGAGCAGCCCGGGCATGAGCCCGATCCGCATCTTCCCCAGTGCCGAGTTCTTCCAGCCCACCACCGAGGGCGAGCCGCTGCGCACCGTGGTGGTGGAGACCGCCGATGCGGTGATCGTGGCCTGGCACGTCGCGCCCGGCCAGTGCATCCCGGCCCATGTGCACCCCGAGGGGCAGGACACCTGGACCATCCTCAGCGGCACCGGCCAATACCGGCTCGACCCCGAAGGCACGGCCCGCGAGGTCTACGCGGGCGACGTGGTGGTGGCGCCGCGCGGCTTCGTGCACGGCGTGTTCAACCACGGCCGCCATCCCTTGCGCTTCATCTCGGTGGTGTCGCCGGGCAGTGCCGGCTACGAACGTCTGCCCGACTGAGCCTCAGCGCGCGCCGCTCAGCAGGCCGGCGTAGCCGGGGGCAAGCGAGATGTCGTTGTGGCCGGTGCCCGGCAGCAGGTGCAGGGTGGCGCGGCCCGCGGCGAAGCGGGTCATCAGCGTCTCGGTGCTGTCGCGCGGGATCACCTCGTCGTGCTCGGCCATCAGCACCGTGGTCGGCGCCTGCACCTGCGCGGCGTAGCGCCACGACGCGTATTTGTCGAGCAGCAGCCAACGCACCGGGAAGACACGAAAGCGTGCCGCCGCGATGTCTTCGATGCTGTCGTAGGGCGTGACCAGCACCAGCCGCGCCGCCGGCCGCCGGCTCGCGAGGCGCGTGGCCACACCGCTGCCGAGGCTGCGACCGATCACCGTGACCTGCGGGTGCTGCCGGTGCACCTGGTCGAAGAGCGCGAGTGCGTCGTCGGCGATGTCGGCCTCGGTCGGCTTGCCGCGGCTTGCGCCATAGCCGCGGTAGTGCAGCAGGTAGAGCGCATGCTGCGGAAAGGCCTGCGCGAGCGGCGCGAAGGCCTGCGTCACGTCTTCGCCGTTGCCCCCGAAATACACCACCGCCTGTGCGCCCGGCAGCGCGCGGTGGCTGGCGACCACGCCCACGCGCCCGTCGACCGGCACGAGCGGCGTGGCCACATGCGCCGGCTGCGGGAAGTAGAGCAGCGAGCGCTGGAAGAAGAGCGCCGCGCATGCGGCCACGTAAGCCAGCACGGCAACGACGAGAAGGCTGCTCAGCACGCGCCGCATGGCCTCAGCTCGACAACCAAGGTCAGCCCGCCTTTCCGTACAACACCATCTGCGTGCAACGGAAGAGTGCGATCGTCTTGCCGGTCTCGCGGTGCGTCACCACCGAGTCCCACACCTGCGTGTTGCGGCCTTTGTGCACCGGCGTGGCGGTCACCTCCACCGTGCCGTCGCGGGCCGTGCCGAGGTGGTTGGACTTGAGCTCGATGGTGGTGAAGCCCACGGCACCGTCGGGCAGGTTGGCCAGGCAGCCGAAGCCGGCCGCGGTGTCGGCCAGCGTGACCACGCTGCCAGCGTGCAGGAAGCCGTTGGGCGCCATCAGGAATTTCTCCACCGGCATCTCGGCGCGGATCACGTCCGGCCCGCCCTGGGTGATGGTGATGCCCAGGTGCCCGGGGAGGTTGTGCGCAGCGCGCTGGTTGAAGTCGTCGGCGGTCCGCATGGCTCGATGGGGTGAGTGAGGTGGCGTCGATTCTGCCGAGGCGCCGCCATTCCTGCTGACGCGGGCAGCAGTTGTCTTGGCCGCCGGCTTGTGACACGCTGGCTGCACAGGCTCGCCCCACGAGGTCAGGCCATGCATGAACGGAGACAACACGGCCACGCACGATGGGCCGTGCCGGTCGCAGCCGGCGCGGTGGGGGCATGGCTGTGGCTGGCACAGCCGGCACCCCCCGGGCCCCACCCCGCCGTCGTCACCGCGCCGGCGCCAGTTGCATCGGCCCAGCGGCTGGCCACCGCCCCCACGCTGCCCTACACCCGCCCACCCGTGCTGCGCACCCCCACGCCACGGGCCTCACCGCCGCGCCGCCCGACCGGTGTGGCCGAGGTCTGCGGCTACGGCGAGGTGCAGCTGCCACCCGACGACCCCGACCCGGTGCAGCGCATTCCACCCGATGTGCGCCGCGCGGCGCTGGAGGCGATGGACGCGCTGATGCTCGCAAGCGACGACGACCAGGTGCGCGCCGCGGCCCTTTGGATGGGCGCCCGCCTGCGTGGCCGCGAGGTGACGAGCCGCATCGAGCAGATCGCGCGCCTCGCGGCCGCCTCGCGAGACCCTTTCGTCTACGCCATCGCCCTCGAAGCCTGCCGCGGCCGGCAGGGGCCCGAGGGCGGCTCGTGCAACCTCCTGAGCACGGCGCAGTGGGTGCGGCTCGACCCCGACAACGCCGTGCCCTGGCAGGCCCTCGCCGCCGAAGCCCGCGCACGCGACGAGCCGCAAGCCGAAGACGAAGCCCTGCAACTGGCCGCGCTCGCCGCCCGCTCCGACGTGCACACCGGCCGCCTGCCGCGCCTGGTCGACAAGGCACTCGGCCCGCAGGTCACGGCGCTGCAACGCACGCTCGCCCTCAGCGCCGGCCTGAGCGCGGAAGCGGTGTGGTCGGCATCGCACGGGGTGGCGGTGGTGCACACCGCGCAGGGCTTCGACCTCAGCTGCGAGGGCATGCAGCGCCGGCTGGCGCTCAACAGCGTGCGCTGAGCCGGGCCCGCGCCTCAGCCGATGCCGGCTTCCTTCTCGGCCCGCAGGCGCGCATTGACGTAGGCGCCCTGCGGCACGTGCAGCAGGTCGGCGATGCGCCACAGCACGTGGCGTTCGTGCGCGCTCAGGTGGCCGTCGGCGTAGGCCACGCGCCACATGTGCTCGACCATGCGCAGCTTCTGCGGCATCTCGAAACGCTCGTTGATGCGCGAGGTGAAGCTGAAGAGGTCGGTGGCGCGCTTGGCCGCGTCTTCAGCCAGCTCGGTGAGGCGCTGGGCTTCGTCGTCGGACAGCGCGAACTTGTCGCGCAGGCCAGCCAGCACCGCCTCGCGCTCGCCGGCGTGGAAGCCGGGGTCGGCGCGCATCACCTCGACCAGCATCACCGCGGTGGCGAGCTGCAGCGCGTGTTCGGCGGCGGCGGGGTCGGTGGCCGCCGCGGGCGGGCACAGGCTGTCGAAGAGGTCTTTCAGCGTCTTGAGCATGCGCCGATGATGGCACCGCACGCCGCGCGGCCCGCTCGCCCAGGCGCGTAAACCCTCGGTGCAACGATACGAATCGTTGCACTCTCCAGGGACGCACCGCTCGGCCTCGCCCGCCATCCCTAGAGTCGGGTGGTAGGGTCTTCCGAAAAGGGAAGTCGCGACTGCCAAAATTTTCAACACCTGTTGCCTTCCGAGGTGGTCGATGGTGTTGTCAAGCTTGGCTGGCACATGGCGTGTACGGCGTTTTCTGGTGAGTTCCCTGGTGGTCGCCGGCCTTCTGGCCGGCTGCGGCGGCGGCGGTGACGACGGCACGGCCGCAACCGGCGGCACCGACCAGACCACCCCCGGTGTCGACGACGCCGAAGGCCTGGGCCTCGACGGCCTGCTCGGCCGCGGCAGCGAATACTTCCCGCTCGGCCAGCAAGACCAGTGGGTCTACCGCACCGGCGACGGCGGGCAGCTCAAGTTCAAGGTGACGGGCCGCGAGCGCGTGGGCGAGATCGACACCAGCGTCATCAGCCACAACGTGCCGGGCTTCGCGCCCTTCGAGCAGGTCAACTTCGCGGTCAACGGCCGCGCGCTGCGGCAGGTGCCCGGCCCGAACGCCGGGCCGGTGCTGCAGGCGCTCGGCCCGCTCGACGTGATGCGCTTCCCGCTCACCCCGGGCGAGCGTTTCACGCAGGTCGACCGCACGGTCGACGCCGGCGTCGACATCGACGGCGACGGCCGCAACGACATGCTCAGCGTGCGTTCCGACGTGACCATGGTCGGCTTCGAGCTGCTCACGCAGACCGAGGCCGGCCGCTTCGCCCGCACCGCGCACTTGCGCACCCACATCGAGCAGACGCTCGTGGCCTCAGCCACCGCCACCCGCTCCACCATCACCGCCACCATCGACGACTGGTACGCGCCGGGCGTGGGCCTGGTGCGCAGCCGCGGCGTCTTCCGCGACGGCGAGGCGGTGCAGAACACCAGCCAGAGCCTGCTCGCCTACCGCGTGGGCGGCCGGCGCAGCGATGCGATCGCGCCCACTGTCACCACGCTGGACCCGGCCCCGCGCAGCCTCAACGGCAGCCGCACGGTCGTGAACGTCGACTTCAGCGAGCCGCTCGATGCCGATGCGCTGGTGCCCACCAGCGTGGCGGTCACCGATGCAAACGGCCGCGCGGTCTACGGCAACCTCTCGCTCAACGGCAGCCGCCTCACCTTCGTGCCCTACGAGCCCTGGCCGAGCGGCGTGTACACCGTGCGCCTGGGCGCAGGCCTGGTCGACCTGGCGGGCAACGCGCTGCGCCCGCGCAGCTGGGCCTTCACCATCGAAGCCGAGGCCCCCACCGCGGTGCGGCTGTCGCCGGCCCGCGATGCGGGCGACGTGGCGCTCGACGCCGTGCTGCGCGCCGAGTTCAGCGAAGCGCTGGCCGCGAGCACCGTGCCCGGCAACGTGCACCTCTTCGACACCGCCACCGGCACCGAGGTCGCGGCCACCGTGACGCTCGTGAACCCGCGCTCGATCACCATCCGCCCGCAGGCCCCGCTGCAACGCGCCACGCGCTACCTGGTGCAGCTCGACCCGGCGATCACCGACCTGCGCGGCAACCCGCTCCTGATGAGCCAGCCCTGGACCTTCGGCACCGACCCCGGCCTCTTCGGCTACCCCACGCTCGTGCAGCCGCAGTACGCCCCGGAAGCCGTGGCCATCGGCGACGTGAACGGCGACGGCCTCGACGACGTGGTGATGAGCACCTATTTCTCGTTCGACCCCGCCAACGACTTCAAGCTCGTGGTCTACCTGCAGCAGGCCGACGGCACGCTGGCCGCGCCGGTGCGTTATTCGAACGCCAGCTACAGCGAGTGCAAGGCCAGCTCGCTGGCGATCGCCGACCTCGACGGCGACGGCCGGAAAGACGTGGCCATCGCCCAAGGCGGCTGCGGTGTCGAGATCTTCCTGCAGCGCCCCGACGGCACGCTCGCGAGCGGCAACTGGCTGCCCTACGGCGAATCGCACCGCATCCGCGCCGCCGACGTCAACGGCGACGGCCTCGCCGACCTCGTGGGCATGAGCGCGCAGACCGGCCAGGTGGCCGTGTGGTACCAGGTCGGTGGCCGCATCTCGCTGCCGACCTTCTACCCGGTCGATGCCGGTGGCGGCAGCGTCTTCACCGCGGGCGACCTCGACGTGGGTGACCTCAACGGCGACGGCCGCCCCGACATCGTGGTCAGCAACCCCAATGGCGACGCGGCCCGCTCGATCGCCGTGCTGTACCAGCAGGCCGACGGCCGCTACGGCGCGCCGCTCACGCTGAGCGTCGACAGCAGCTGGGCCGCACGCGGCGTGGCGATCGGCGACCTGAACGGCGACGGCCGGCGCGACCTCGCCGTCACCTGGGGCGGTGCGGCGCCAGCTGCGCTCTCGGTCTTCTACCAGCGCACCGACGGCACGCTCGCGCCGCCGGTCACGCTCACGAGCCTCGACTACCCGGGCGCCATCGAGATCGCCGACTTCAATCAAGACGGCCGCCTCGACGCCGTGGTGGCGCACGACGGTTGGGGCAGCGTGGGCGTCTACCTGCAGGCGGCCAACGGCACGCTGCAGGCCGAGGAGCGTTTCGCCGGCACCGACGGCAGCGCCAACCCGCACGGCCTCGCGGTCGGCGATCTCAACGGCGACGGCCGCATCGACATCGCCCAGGCCGGCGTGTCGGTGCTCTACAACCGCGGCACGCCGACGGCGGCGGCGGCCAGCGAGCGCCGCATGGGCAGCACGGCCGCCGCGCCCAAGCTGCGCTGGTGGCTGGGCGTGGGCGGGCGCGCCTCGTCGCAGGCACCGCAAGCGCGCGCCAACGCGCGCTGAGCGACGGCTTGCGCCCCCGGGCCGGCATTTCGCACCGGCCCGCGGCGCTTCGTCGCACCGGCCTCGCGGCGCCCTCCCGGGTTGGGAAGAATGGCTTCATTCCCACACCCCACCCCAGGAGGACACGCATGCGCTTCCGCTTCGCTTCGACACTCGCCGGGCTGGCGCTGGCCGCCCTGTGCAGCGTGCCCGCCTCGGCCCAGGTCGGCCTGCAGCGCGAGACCTGGACCCTCGCCAACACCGAAGGCCCCGCCGACACGGTGCCCGGCATGGTCTGGTACCCCACCGACGCGAAGAGCGACAGCCTGCGCTTCGGCCCGTTCCGCCTGCAGGCCGCGCTCGGCGCCACGCCCAAGCAGGGCCGCCACCCGCTGGTGCTCGTCTCGCACGGCAACGGCGGCACCGACGTCGGCCACGCGTGGCTGGCCGAGACGCTGGCCACCGCCGGCTACGTGGTGGTGGCGATCCGCCACCCGGGCTCCAACTACCAGGACATGAGCGCCCAGGGCCGGCCGGCCTATTTCACCGAGCGGCCACGCCACCTCTCGAAGGTGCTCGACCAATTGCTCGCGAGCGAGCGCTGGGCCCCGCTGATCGACACCACACGCATCGCCGCCCTCGGCACCTCGGCCGGTGGGCACACCGTGCTGGCGCTGGCCGGTGCGCAGGTCCAGCCGGCACGGCCCGCGCTGCATTGCAGCGTGCAAGGCCGGGGCCTCGACGAAGACCCCACCATGTGCTTGCAAGGCGGCTTCACCAAGGCCCGGCCGGCGCCGGTGCCGGTGGGCGCCTCGCAACCGATCGACCGCCGCGATGCGCGCATCCGCGCCGTGGTGGCCGACGTGCCGCTGGCAACAGGCCTCGCCCCCGAGTCGCTGCCCGGCATCACCGTGCCGCTGCTCATCCAGTACGGGGCGCGCGACGACAACCTGGTGCCGCGTTTCCACGCCGAGGCGCTGTGCCAGGCCCTGCCCAAGGCCACCTGCTTCCGCGACGAGCGCGCCGGCCACCACGCCATCTTCCAGATGGGCACCGGCCGCCTCGGCCCGCCGGGGCTCGACCCGGCCGAAGACCCGGACGGCTTCGACCGCGCCGCGTGGCAAGCCGCAGCGGGCCCGCGCATCACCGCCTTCCTCAACGCCGCCCTGCGGTGATCAGTGGCTGATCATCCAGGGCCGCTTGCTGGGGAAGGCCTTGGCCCCGTTGGGTGCGGTGACGGTGGCCTTGCGCTTCGTGCCCGTCGAGCAGCAGCCGCAACCCGACGGGTGCTTGAGCCGCGCGTAGTCGCTGGAACGCTGGGGCTCGTGGCGCGCCCGCTCGTTGACGTCCATCGCGCGGCGCGTCGTGCTCTCCATCAGGCCGAGCCGCGGCGCGGTCGCAAACACACGCGGCGAGGGCGCGCCGCAGTCGGGGCAGGCCGCGGCCTCGTTGCGCATCGCGAGCGTGCGGAAGGCATCGAAGCCACCGCAGTCGGCACAGGCGTAGTCGTAGGTCGGCATGCGTGCTCCCTCTAGACGAGGTCGGGTGAGAGCGGCATCTGGATAGACCCGTCGATGAACTTCTGCGGCCCGGCCGCATTCGGGTTGATGTCGAAGTCGAAGATCTGCGTGGGCAGCCACAGCGTGGCACACGCATTCGGCACGTCGACCACACCGCTGATGTGGCCCTGCACCGGCGCCGTGCCGAGGATGGAATAGGCCTGCGCGCCCGAGTAGCCGAACTTCTTCAGGTACTCGATCGCGTTGAGGCAGGCCTGGCGGTAGGCCACGTTGACGTCGAGGTAGTACTGCTTGCCGCTCTCGTCGACGCTGATGCCTTCGAAGATCACATAGTCGTTGTAGGTCGGCGTGATCGGGCTGGGCTTGAAGATCGGGTTCTTGATGCCGTACTTGGCCATGCCGCCCTTGATGAGGTTGACCTTCATGTGCACCCAGCCGGCCATCTCGATGGCGCCGCAGAAGGTGATCTCGCCGTCGCCCTGGCTGAAGTGCAGGTCGCCGACCGAGAGGCCCGCGCCGTCGACGTAGACCGGGAAGAAGATCTTCGAGCCGCGCGAGAGGTCCTTGATGTCGCAGTTGCCGCCGTGCTCGCGCGGCGGCACGGTGCGCGCGCCGGTGGCGGCCGCTTTCGTGAGCGCATCGCCCTTGAGCTTGCCCATGTGCGCCGTGCCGGCGAAGGGCGGGTTGGCGAGGCCGGTGTTGGCCGGGTCGGAATCGATCAGCGCCTGCTCGCGCGTGTTCCACGTCTCCAGCATCTTCGGGTCGGGCAGGCAGCCAATGAGGCCGGGGTGGATGAGGCCCGCGTACTTCACGCCCGGCACATGGCGCGAGGTGGTGAACATGCCGTGGAAGTCCCAGATCGACTTCTGCGCCTGCGGGAAGTGCTCGGTGAGGAAGCCACCGCCGTTCTTCTTCGAGAAGAAGCCGTTGAAGCCCCAGAGGCTGTCGTCCTTGGCGCCGATGTCGAGCAGGTCCACCACCAAGAGGTCGCCGGGCTCGGCACCTTTCACGCCCACCGGGCCGCTCAGGTAGTGCACGGTGGTGAGGTCGATGTCGCGCACGTCGTCGGCGGAGTCGTTGTTCTTGATGAAGCCGCCGGTCCAGTCGTAGGTCTCGAGCACGAAGTCGTCACCGGGGTTGACCCAGCAGGCCATCGGGATGTCGGGGTGCCAGCGGTTGTGCACCTTCTCGTTCGACGGGGCGGGCTGGGTCAGGTCAACCTTGATGAGGGTTTCGGGCATGGTGGGCTCCTCGGTGTGGATGGGTCAGACGGAGAGGTATTGCTTGATGTGCGCGACGTCGGTGTCGGCACGCTTGGTTTCGTGCACCAGGCGGCCGCCTTCGATGACGAAGAGCCGGTCGGCCACGTCCATCGCGAAGCTCAGCACCTGCTCGCTCACGACGATGGTGATCTCGCGCAGCTTGCGGATCTCGTTGAGCGCCTTCGCGATGTCCTTGATGATGGAAGGCTGGATGCCTTCGGTGGGCTCGTCGAGCAGCAGCACCTTGGGGTTAGTGACGAGCGCGCGCGCAATGGCGAGCTGCTGCTGCTGGCCGCCCGAGAGGTTGCCGCCCTTGCGGCGGCGCATGTCCCACAGCACCGGGAAGAGCGCGTAGATCTCCTCGGGGATGCGCTTGTGCTTCGCGTTTTCGAGCCCGGTCTGGATGTTCTCTTCCACCGAGAGCGTCGGGAAGATCATGCGGCCCTGCGGCACGTAGGCGATGCCCTTGGCCACGCGGCGGTAGCTCTCGTCGTGGCTGATCTCGGAGCCCGCCACCTGCACGCTGCCGCTCTTGGTGGGCAGCACGCCCATCAGGCTCTTGAACAGCGTGGTCTTGCCCATGCCGTTGCGGCCCATGATGGCGACGGTCTCCTTGGTGTTCGCCTCGAACGAGATGCCGTGCAGCGCTTCGCTCTGGCCGTAGGCGACGTAGAGGTCCTTGACGTTCAGCATGTGTGGGTCCTGTTCAATGGCCGAGGTAGACGTCGATGACCTTGGGGTCGTTCTGCACCTTCTCCATCGACCCTTCGGCGAGGATCTTTCCCTGGTGCATCACGGTGACCTTGTGGGCGATCTGCTTGACGAAGTCCATGTCGTGCTCGATCACGATCACCGCGCGGTTGGCGCAGATGCGCTTGAGCAGCTCGGCGGTGAGCTCGCGTTCGCGCGCGCTCATGCCGGCGATGGGCTCGTCGAGCATCAGGAGCTCGGGCTCCTGCATGAGCAACATCCCGATCTCCAGCCACTGCTTCTGGCCGTGGCTCAGGAGGCCCGCTTCCATCGCGAGCATCTCGGCGAGGCCCACTTCCTCGGCCACCACCTGCACCCGCGCCTTCACCTCGTCGCTGCATTGGAAGAAGAGCGCGCCCAGCACCGAGCGGCCTTTCGGGAACGAGACCTCCAGGTTCTGGAAGACGGTGAGGTTCTCGTAGATCGAGGGCGTCTGGAACTTGCGGCCGATGCCGCGGCGCACGCGGGTGTGCTCGGCGAGTTTCGTCAGCTCTTCGTTCTTGAACTTGATGCTGCCGGCGCTGGCTTTCGTCTTGCCGCAGATCAGGTCGAGCAGGGTGGTCTTGCCGGCGCCGTTGGGGCCGATGATCACGCGCAGCTCGTTCTTGTCGATGTAGAGCGTGAGCGCGTCGATGGCCTTGAAGCCGTCGAAGCTGACGGTGAGGTCTTCGACCGCCAACGCGAAGTCGGTGTTGCTCATGGGACTTTCCTCCTCAGGCCTGCTGGCCGCTCAGCGTGGGGTTCAGGGGCTTGGGCGCGGGGCGCGGCGCCGGCGGCTCGGGGTAGGAGGCCTGGGCGGCGGCCACCCGCTCGCGGATCGAGCGGCGCTCGGCCTGGCGCTTCTGCCACCACGGCTTGAGGTGGCTCTCGACCAGGCCGGCCAAGCCGTTCGGGAAGGCCATCGTCACGCCGATGAAGAGGGCGGCCATCAGGAAGAGCCAGAGGTCGGGGAAGGTCTCGGAGAAGAGCGTCTTGCCCGCGTTCACCAAGAGCGCGCCGTACACCGCGCCGACCAGGCTCATGCGCCCACCCACCGCGGCGTAGATCACCATTTCGATCGAGGGCACGATGCCCACGAAGCTCGGCGACATGAAGCCCACCTGCAGCGCGAAGAGCGCACCGCCGATGCCCGAGAGCGCCGCCCCCAAGCAAAACACCGCGACCTTGAACATCGCCACGTCGTAGCCGGAGAAGCGCACCCGGTCTTCCTTGTCGCGCATGGCGAGCAGCAGCGTGCCGAGCTTGCTCTTCTGCACCCAGGCGCAGAGCACGATGCTCGCGAGCAGCAGCGCGCAGCACACGTAGTAGAGGATGACCTTGGCGCTGTCGGTGCGGATGTCCCAGCCGACGAGCGTCTTCAGGTCGGTCATGCCGTTGACGCCGCCGGTGTAGCCCTGCCGGCCGATGATGAGCACCGAGAGGATCAGCGCCACCGCCTGCGTGATGATGGCGAAGTACACCCCGCCCACGCGGCGCTTGAACATCGCGTAGCTGATGATGAAGGCGAGCAGCGTCGGGATCGCGATCACCGCGAAAAGCGTGAAGGGCAGGCTCTTGAACGGGATCCAGAACGTGGGCAGCTCGGTGAGCTGGTTCCAGTCCATGAAGTCGGGGATGCCCGGCGTGCTCTGGATCTTGGTGCTCACCGGGTCGCTGGCTTCCAGCTTCAGGAACATCGCCATCGCATAGCCGCCGAGCCCGAAGAACACACCTTGCCCGAGGCTCAGCACGCCGCCGTAACCCCACACCATCACCAGGCCGATGGCGACGAAGGCATACGTGAGGTACTTGCCGACGAGGTTGAGTCGGAAGACGTCGAGCGTGAGCGGCAGCACCGCGAGCAGGAAGACCGCGAGGATCAGCGTGCTGCCCGTACCGGGCTTCAACAACCACTTCTTCAAGGGAATCATTCCGAGTACTCCAGAGAACTGCAGGTCAGCGCCGCACCTTCACCGCGAACAGCCCCTGCGGCCGCGCCATCAGGATCAGCACGATCAGCGAGAGCGTGAGCACCTTGGCCATCGAGCCGGTCATGAAGAACTCGCTGATCGACTGCGTCTGCGCAATGCCGAAGGCCGAGGCCACGGTGCCAAGCAGGCTGGCCGCGCCGCCGAAGGTGACGACGAGGAAGGCGTCGACGATGTAGAGCGAGCCGCTGGTGGGCCCGGTGGAGCCGATGGTCGTGAAGGCCGCACCCGCCACGCCGGCGATGCCGCAGCCGATGGCAAACGTGAGCCGGTCGGTCTTCTTCGTGTTGATGCCGATCGCATTGGCCATCTGGCGGTTGCTCACCGTGGCACGCACGCGCAGGCCCCAGCGGCTCTTGTAGAGCGCGAGCATCACGCCGCCCGTCACCACGGCGGTGAGCGCGAGCACGAAGAGCCCGTTGATGGGAATGTCGAGCCCTTCCTTGGGCGACCATGAGCCCATCAGCCACTCGGGCAGCGTGGGGCTCACTTCCTTCGGGCCGATGCCGGTGCGGAAGCACTGCTGCAGCGCGAGGCTCACGCCCCAGGTGGCCAGCAGCGTGTCGAGCGGTCGCTTGTAGAGGTGGCGGATCAACGCCCACTCGACCAGCCAACCCGCGATGAACGCGAACACGAAGGCCACGACGATGGCGAGCGGGAAGTAGTAGGGCACGAAGCCCGGCGCGAACTTCTCGGTGAGCGTGCTGCCGAGGAAGATGGTGTAGGCGCCGATGGTCATGAACTCGCCATGCGCCATGTTGATCACGCCCATCTGCCCGAAGATGATGGCCAGGCCCAGGCCCATCAGCAACAGCACCGAGAAGAGGCTCAGGCCGGCAAAGCCTTGCATGAGCCCGATGTTCATGAATTCGGAGAAGGTCATTCGCGGCTCCGGGAAGAGGGGTCGACTCGCCCCACACCACCGTTCGGGCTGAGCCTGTCGAAGCCGGCGTGTGGCACGGCAGGCCCTTCGACAGGCTCAGGGCGAACGGACTCGTTCTGCTTACTGGTAACCCTTCGGGAACGGGTTGGGCTCGATCAAGTTGGGCGACTCGGCCACCAGCTTGAACTGCCCGTCCGCCGTCATCTGCCCGATGCGCGCCTTGCTCCACAGGTGGTGGTTCTCGTGGATCTTCACGTAGCCCTCGGGCGCTTCCTTGAACTCCACGCCGGTCGAGGCGACGGCGATCTTGTCGACGTCGAAGCTGCCGGCCTTCTCGACGGTCGCCTTCCACAACCACGGGCCGAGGTAGGCGGCCTGCGTCACGTCGCCGATCACCGCCTTCTCGCCGTACTTGGCCTTGAAGGCCGACACGAACTTCTTGTTGTTCGGGTTGTCGAGCGACTGGAAGTACTTCATGCAGGCGTAGAAGCCGGCCGTGTTTTCACCGCCGATGCCGAGCAGCTCGTCTTCCGTCACCGAGATGGTGAGCAGGAACTGCTTGTCGGAGGTGATGCCCGCGGCCTTCAGCTGCTTGTAGAAGCTCACGTTGGAGCCGCCCACCACCACCGCGTAGATGCAGTCGGGCTTGGCAACCTTGATCTTGTTGATGAGCGAGTTGAAGTTGGTGTGGCCGAGCGGGTAGTACTCCTCGCCGACGACCTTGCCCTTGAGCTGGTTCTCGATGTGCTTGCGCGCGATCTTGTTGCTGGTGCGCGGCCAGATGTAGTCGCTGCCGATGAGGAAGAAGCTCTTGCTCTTCTTTTCCTTGTTGGCCCAGTCGAGGCCCCAGAGGATCTGCTGCGTGGCCTCCTGGCCGGTGTAGATGACGTTCTTGCTCTGCTCCAGGCCTTCGTAGAAGGTCGGGTAATAGAGCATGCCGTTCTCCTTCTCGAAGACTGGCAGCACCGCCTTGCGCGAGGCGCTGGTCCAGCAGCCGAAGACGGCCGCGACCTTGTCGTTGACGAGCAGCTTCTTGCTCTTCTCGGCGAAGGTGGGCCAGTCACTCGCACCGTCTTCCTTGATGACCTTGATCTTGCGGCCCAGCACGCCGCCCATCGCGTTGATCTGGTCGATGGCGAGTTGCTCGGCCTGGATCGAGCCGGTCTCGCTGATGGCCATGGTGCCGGTGGCCGAGTGCAGCTGGCCCACCGTGACTTCGGTGTCGGTGACGGCGAGCTTGGTGGTGTTCACCTTCGCGGTCGGGAAAGCTTGAGCAAACGAAGGCGCGGCCAGCCCCGCCAGCGGCAGGGCGGCGGCGCCTTGCAACAGGCGGCGGCGTTGGGCGTCGGGGGTGCGGTCGTGGTCGCGTGACATGGCGGTGCTCCTGGCGGGCAGTGGTGGTGAAGAAACCGTGCAGATCAGCACCAGCCTTGTGCAGCGTGATGCGATCGCGTTGGGTTCACTGTCCAAGAACCGCTGCGTATGGCGAATACGTCATTCAACGTAGCCCCGGCTCCGTTCGCCCTGAGCCTGTCGAAGGGCCAGTCCTGAGCTTGTCGAAGGGGGCTTCGACAAGCTCAGCCCGAACGGAGTGGGGCGTGGGTTCGCTTCTTGCATTGACGCTGGTCAGAGCAGGAGTACGAGCTGTGTCCGGGGCCACGCAAAAGATCTTTCGCATCCGTCGCGACTACAACACCTGGGTCGCCGACGAAACGCTGGAGGACTACGCGCTGCGCTACACGCCGCGCCACTTCCGCAAGTGGAGCGAGTTCCGCGTGGCCAATACCGCGTTCGGCGCCACCTCGTTCCTGGCCCTCGAAGCCATCGGCGGTGCGATCGCCATCAACTACGGCTTCTCGAACGCGCTGTGGGCCATCCTCGTCGTCGGGTTGATCACCTTCCTGACCGGCCTGCCCATCAGCTACTACGCCGCCAAGTACGGCGTCGACATGGACCTGCTGACCCGCGGCGCGGGCTTCGGCTACCTCGGCTCCACGCTCACCTCGCTGATCTACGCGAGCTTCACCTTCATCTTCTTCGCGCTCGAAGCGGCCATCCTCGCGCTCGCGCTGCAGATGTACTTCGGCTGGCCGCTCGCGTGGTGCTACCTGCTGTCGTCGCTGGGCATCCTGCCGCTCGTGATGTATGGCATCACGCTCATCTCGCGCCTGCAGACCTGGACGCAGCCGCTCTGGCTCTTCCTGCTCGCGCTGCCCTTCGTGTGGGTGCTCGCGAAGAACCCGCAGGCCTATGCCGACTTCACCGGCCTCGTGGGCCGCGCCTCGGGCTCGAGCGGCTTCGACTGGCTGATGTTCGGCGCCGCGGCCACCGTCGCCTTCTCGCTCGTGGTGCAGATCGGTGAGCAGGTCGACTACCTGCGCTTCCTGCCCGAGAAGACGGCCGCCAACAAGCGCCGCTGGTGGACGGCGGTGCTCGTGGCCGGCCCGGGCTGGATCGTGCTCGGCATGGTGAAGATGCTGGGCGGCGCCTTCCTCGCCTTCCTCGCCTTGCAGCACCAGGTGCCCACCCACAAGGCCATCGAGCCGACGCAGATGTACCTGGCCGGTTTCGCCTACGTGTTCGACAACGCCGCGTGGGTGCTCGCGGCCACCGTGCTCTTCGTCGTGGTCTCGCAGGTGAAGATCAACCTCACCAACGCGTATGCCGGCTCGCTGGCGTGGAGCAACTTCTTCGCACGGCTCACGCACAGCCATCCGGGGCGCGTGGTGTGGCTGGTCTTCAACGTGCTGATCGCGGTGCTCTTGATGACGCTCGGCGTCTTCGAGGCGCTGGAGCGGGTGCTCGGGCTCTACAGCAACGTGGCCATCGCCTGGGTGGGCGCGCTGGTGGCCGACCTCGTGATCAACAAGCCGCTGGGCCTGAGCCCGAAGCACATCGAGTTCAAGCGCGCGCACCTGTACGACATCAACCCGGTGGGCCTGGGCGCGATGCTCACGGCCACGGTGGTCGCGATCGTGGCCTACGCCGGCGCCCTGGGCCCGACGGCCGAGGCCTTCTCGCCCTTCATCGCGCTCGCCACGGCGATGCTGCTCTCGCCGCTGCTGGCCTGGGCCACGCGCGGGCGCTACTACCTCGCACGCCCCAACCTCACGCGCTGGGCGCCGGGGCAAAACGTGCAGTGCTCGGTGTGCGACAACACCTTCGAGTCGGAAGACATGGCGCACTGCCCCGCCTACGACGCGCCGATCTGCTCGCTGTGCTGCACGCTCGAGTCGCGCTGCCACGACCGCTGCAAGACCGACTCGCGCGCGGCCGAGCAGGTGAGTGCTGCGCTCGCCACCGTGCTGCCCGAGCGGCTGGCCGCGCGCGTGAACTCGCGCGTGGCGCACTACCTCGTGGTGCTGGCCTCGCTGATCGGGCTGCTGGCGGTCATCCTCGGCGTGGTGTACGACCAGCACCGCGTGCTGCACGCCGGCGAGCAACTGCTGCTGCAGGCGCCGCTGCTGAAGGTGTTCGCGCTGCTGTCGCTGGTGGCCGCGGTGGGCGCCTGGTGGATCGTGCTCGGCAGCGAGAGCCGCCACATGGCGCAAGACGAGTCGAACCGCCAGAACCTGCTGCTCACGCGCGAGATCGAAGCCCACCAGCGCACCGACGCCGCGCTGCAGCAGGCGAAAGATCTCGCCGAAGCCGCCAACCAGGCCAAGACCCGCTACGTGGCGGGCATGACGCACGAGCTGCGCACACCGCTCAACAGCATCCTCGGCTACGCGCAGATCCTCTTGAAGGACGAGCAGGTGCAAGGCGCGCGGCGCGCCTCGGTGGCCACCATCCACCGCAGCGGCGAGCACCTGCACGGCCTGATCGACGGCCTGCTTGACCTCGCGCGCATCGAGGCCGGCCGCCTGCGGCTCGACCCCGCGCCGCTGCCCATGCACGAGTTCCTCGACGACCTGGTGCGCATGGTCGCGCCGCAGGCCGAAGCGAAGGGCCTCGCGTTCAAGCTCGAGACGAGCGGGCGCATTCCGGACTACGTGAACGCCGACGCGCGGCGACTGCGGCAGATCCTCATCAACCTGCTCGGCAACGCCGTGCGCTTCACCGACCGCGGCAGCGTGACGCTGCGCCTCGACCACCGCCGCGAAGTGGCGCGCTTCGAGGTCATCGACACCGGCATCGGCATCGCCGCGCAAGACCAGGAGCGCATCTTCCTGCCCTTCGAGCGCGGCAGCGCCGGCCGCCGCACCGGCGACCCCGGCACCGGCCTCGGCCTCACCATCACGCATCTGCTCACGCAGCTGATGGGTGGCGAGCTCACGCTCAAGAGCACGCCCGGCGAAGGCAGCACCTTCAGCGTGCGGCTCTACCTGCGCGAAGTCAGCGCGCCCACCCGGCCGCGCCTGCCGCACCGGCCGGTGACGGGCTACGTGGGCCCGCGCCGCACGCTGCTGGTGGTGGACGACCAGCCCACGCAGCGGCAGATGCTGGTGGGCATGCTGGTGCCGCTGGGCTTCCAGATCCGCGAGGCAGCGAGCGGCAGCGAATGCCTGGAGAGCGTGCTCGCGCAGCCGCCCGATGCGGTGCTGCTCGACGTCTCGATGGACGACATGGACGGCTGGGAGACCGCCCGCCGCATCCGCCACGCCGGCTTTGCGCAGCTCCCGATCGTGATGGTCTCGGCCAACGCCTTCGAGAACCAGCCCGACAAGCTGGCCGAGGCCGGCGTGCAAGGTTTCGTCGACAAGCCGGTGATCGAGTCGGAGCTGCTCGCGGCCCTGCAGCGGCACCTGCAGCTCGAATGGCTGGCCGAACTGGCGATGCCGGCGTGGACGGGCTCGGTGGTGTCCGACGTGGAAGCGTCGCTGCCGGCACAGCTGGTGGGCGAGCTGATGCGGCTGGCGCGCCTGGGCCACGTGCAGGGCCTCAAGGCTGCCGTCGAGAGTGCGCTGCAGACCCACGCCGAATGCGCCCCCGAGTTGCAGCGCCTGGCCGAGCTCGTTGCGCGTTACGACCTCGAAGGCGTGTTGCAGCAGCTGGTGAAGAACCTGCAGGGCCGCGCCGCCGAAGAAGAGGTGCCGCTGTGAGCGCGGGGAGCGGCACGCGCCTGGCCGGCGTGGTGATGCTGGTCGACGACGCGCCGCAGTCGCTCGGCCCGGTGTGCATGGCGCTCGAGGAACACGGCTACAGCGTGGTGGTGGCGCACGACGGCGAATCGGCGCTCGCGCGGCTGGAGCTGGTCTCGCCCGATGCCATCCTGCTCGATGCGCTGATGCCCGGCCTGTCGGGCTTCGAAGTGTGCCGGCGCCTCAAGGCCGATGCGGCGCTCGCGCACGTGCCGGTGATCTTCATGACGGGCCTGTCGGAGACGGCGCACATCGTCGAAGGTTTCGAGAGCGGCGGCGTCGACTACGTGGTGAAGCCGGTGCGCGCGCAGGAGGTGCTGGCGCGCCTGGCCACGCACCTGCGCAACGCCCGCGCGGTGCGGCTCGCCCGCGATGCGATCGACGTGGGCGGCCACGGCGTGCTCGTGATCGATGCGCAGCAGCGCGTGGCCTGGCGCTCGCCGCAGGCGGCGGCGTGGATGCGCGAGCTGTACCCGGGCGAGGCCGGCTTGCCGGCGCCGTGGCGCCACTGGCTCGCCGAAGGAACGTCGCAAGAGCATGCGAGCGACGCGCTGCTGCTGCGCAACCTCGGCGCCGTCGGCCTCGGCGAGCAGATGCTGCTGCTGCAACGGCGCTCGCCCGAAGCGGCCACGCCCAGCCGCCTGAGCACCGCCGCGCTCACCCCGCGCGAAGCCGAGGTGCTGTCGTGGGTCGCCAAGGGCAAGACCAACCGCGACGTGGCCGACATCCTCGGCATGAGCCCGCGCACGGTGAACAAGCACCTGGAGCATGTGTTCGAGAAGCTCGGGGTGGAGACGCGGGCCGCCGCAGCCGCATTGGCGAGCCGGGAGTTGGGCTGAGTGGCAGCGCCCCCGTTGGCGCAACCGAGGGGACAATCGGTGCCAGGAGGCGTTGAACATGACGATGTGGAAAGTCCTGCTGGGTGCGGTGATGTTGGTGGTGGGCGCGGGTTGCGCATCTCCGGAGCGGGCTCCGGCCGATTCGATCCAGCGTGTCAAGCGAGTGGCCGTCGTCTCGACGGTGGGCAACGTCTTCGGGCGCACGTATATCGGCCACACCGCCTTCGGCAACGAACGGCACGTGAAGCCCATTCCGGAATGGGGCCTCAATCGCATCTACGAGGCGCAGATGTCGGAAGTCTTGCGCACGCGCTACCGCCTGACGGTGGTCGACACCGGTCTCGATCCAGCACCGTTTTCGAAGGTCGATCGCAGCTACCCCGACAAGTGGCCGGGCTGGGGTGCGATCGAGGAGCTCACGCGCAAGACCTGCGCCGACCAACAGCTCGACGCGCTGTTCGTGCTCGCCAAGGTGGGCGATTGGGGCATACACGTCTCGGCGTCCAATCACCCGCAGCAGCGGCACGGCCACCTCATGATCTCGGCCCAGTTGGCGATGCTCGACTGCAAGTCCGGCCGCCCGCTCGCGGCACGGCTGTTGCAGAACGGCGCCCTGGAGTCCAAGGTCCTCTACAACCGGGTAAGCCCGCCGATGATGGCGCTACCGGAAACTTGGCCGCGCTACGGCGACTGGACGCCGGAGATCTATGAACAGGCGCGAGCCGAACTCGTCCGCCTGCCCCAGCGTGCGTGGACCGACACGCTCGACTTCATGTTGAAGTCGCCCCCGGGATAAGGCCCGAGCCCGTCGCTATACTGCGAGCCCAGCGCTGATTTGTTCCGGATTGCGAGCGCTTAATAAATTCAGCTAAAGACAGGACGCACACCCGGTGTCCCGCTTTGGCGGCGCCGGGTTTTTTCTTAGGCATGACGTGCGTGATGAGTTCTCTCGGTAACGTGACACCGCAGGCGATGCATTTCGCCGAGCCATTGCCCCTGCGCAGCGGGGCCCGCCTGCGCGACTACACCCTCGCCTTCGAAACCTACGGCACGCTCAACGCCGACAAGAGCAACGCCGTGCTGGTGTGCCACGCGCTCAACGCGTCGCACCACGTGGCCGGCACCTACGAAGGCCAGCCCAAGAGCGAAGGCTGGTGGGACAACCTCGTCGGCCCCGGCAAGCCACTCGACACCAACCGCTTCTTCGTGATCGGGGTCAACAACCCCGGTTCCTGCTTCGGCTCCACCGGGCCGATGCACACGAACCCCGACACGGGCCGCCCCTACGGGGCCGACTTCCCCGTGGTGACGGTGGAAGACTGGGTCGACGCACAGGCCCGCTTGCTCGACCGCCTGGGCATCACGCAGCTCGCCGCCGTGCTGGGCGGCAGCCTCGGCGGCATGCAGGCGCTCGGCTGGGCCATCCGCCACCCGCAGCGCGTGCGCCACTGCGTGGCCGTGGCCACCGCGCCCAACCTCTCGGCCCAGAACATCGCCTTCAACGAAGTGGCCCGCCGCGCCATCATCACCGACCCCGAGTTCCACGGCGGCCACTTCTACGCGCATGGCGTGGTGCCCAAGCGCGGCCTGCGCGTGGCGCGCATGATCGGCCACATCACGTATCTCTCCGACGACTCGATGGAGGCCAAGTTCGGCCGCAGCCTCAAAGGCGAGCAACCGGCCTACAGCACGCAGGACATCGAGTTCGAGATCGAGAGCTACCTGCGCTACCAGGGAGACAAGTTCAGCGAGTATTTCGACGCCAACACCTACCTGCTCATCACCCGCGCGCTCGACTACTTCGACCCCGCGCGCGAGCACGGTGGCAACCTCGCCGCGGCGTTCGCCCCCGCGCGCTGCAAGTTCCAGCTCGTGAGCTTCACCACCGACTGGCGCTTCTCGCCCGCCCGCTCGCGCGAGATCGTGAAGGCGCTGCTGCACAACCGCTTCGACGTGAGCTATGCCGAGATCGACGCGCCGCACGGCCACGATGCCTTCCTGCTCGACGACCCGCGCTACCACGCGCTGATGCGGGCGCGCTTCGAGGGCATCGCGAAGGAGTTCGAGGACAAGCCAGTTGCCGTGGCGCTGAAGGGGATCGCCGTATGAGCGACCGGAAAGACATCGAACTGATCGCCGAACTCGTGCCCCCCGGCTCGCGCGTGCTCGACCTCGGCTGCGGCAGCGGCGAGCTGCTCGCCCACCTGCGCGACAAGCGTGGCTGCACCGGCTACGGCATCGAGATCGACGACGCGAACGTGCTGGCGTGCACCCAGCGCGGCGTCAACGTCATCCAGCTCAACCTCGAAGACGGCCTCGCGATCTTCGAAGACCAGAGCTTCGACGTGGTGTTGCAGTTGGAGACGATGCAGCACCTGCGCCACACCGAGCGCCTCTTGCGCGAGACGGCCCGCGTGGGGCGGGTGGGCGTGATGAGCTTCCCCAACTTCGCGCACTGGCCCAACCGCCTTCGCGTGGCCACCGGCCGCATGCCGGTGACCAAGGCGCTGCCCTACCAGTGGTACGACACGCCCAACATCCGCGTGGGCACCTACACCGACTGCGAAGTGCTGCTGCGCAAGGACGGCTTCGAGGTGCTCGACGGCTTCGGCATCCAGAACGGCGAGGTGGTGCGCCGCTTCCCCAACCTCATGGCCAGCGTGGCGGTGTTCAAGTTCCAGCGCCGGTGACACCCGCATGAATCTCCTTCTGGGGTAGACCCGAAGGGCGCAAGTGCGGGCTCACTGGCTAGGATCGGCCGCATGGTCGAAGAGTCTCTGTGCTTTCGCGCTGCCACCGTGGCCGATGCCGCGCTGCTGGGGTGCCTGAACCACCTGCTGATCCGGGACGAGGGCCATCGCAACCCGATGGGGGTGGACGAGCTGGTCGAGCGCATGCGCCGCTGGCTCACCGACGAGGGTTATGAAGCGCTGCTCGGCTTCGACGGCGACGACCTGGTCGCCTACGTGCTGTGGAGAGACGAGCCCGATTGCGTCTACCTGCGCCAGATCTTCGTGCAGCGCGAGCACCGCCGGCAGGGCGTGGCACGCCACCTGATGCTGAGCGTCTTCGAGCGCTGGCCCGACAAGCGCCTCACCGTCGACGTGCTCGCCGGCAACGCCCGCGCGCTCGCCTTCTGGCGCCGCATGGGCTACCGCGACTACGCGGTGCTGCTGGAGCGGCTGCCGCTGGCCGACGACGCCGGTTAGGCGGTCGTCGCCTGCCCGAGCGCCGAGCGCACCGCGCGGGCCAGTTCGACCAGCCGGTAGGGCTTGGCGAGCAGCTGCACGCCGGGGTCGAGCCGACCGTGGTGGACGATCGCGTTTTCGGTGTAGCCCGAGGTGTAGAGCACCCGCAGGCCGGGGCGGAGCTTGCGCGCCGCGTCGGCCAGGGCGCGGCCGTTCATGCCGCCCGGCATGACGACGTCGGTGAAGAGCAGGTCGATGTTGTCGTGCTGCTCGATGTGCGCCAGCGCGTCGGCACCGTTATCCATGTCGATCACGCGGTAGCCGAGTGAGCGCAGCTGCTGGCAGGCGTAGCGGCGCACCATCTCGTCGTCTTCGACCACGAGGATGCTTTCCTTGCCGCCGGTGGGCATGACCCGCTCGTGCGTCTCGGGGCTGCCGGCCTGGGTGTAGAGCGCCCGCGGCAGGTAGAGCTTGACGGCGGTGCCGTGCCCCTGCTCGGAGTAGATGTTGATGTGGCCGGCCGACTGCTTGACGAAGCCGTAGACCATCGCGAGGCCGAGTCCGGTGCCCTTGCCTTTTTCCTTGGTGGTGAAAAAAGGCTGGAAGACGAGCTCCAGGTGCTCGGGCGCGATGCCCTGCCCGGTGTCGGACACGGCCAGCATCACGTACTGGCCCGGCTTCACCTCGGGGTGGCTGTCGGCGTAGGCCTGGTCGAGCACGGTGTTGGCGGTCTCGATGGTCAGCCGCCCGCCCTTGGGCATGGCGTCGCGGGCGTTCAGGCACAGGTTGAGCAGCGCGTTTTCGAGCTGGCCCTGGTCGACCATGCCCTGCCACAGCCCAGCCGCGCGGATGAGCTCGATCTCGATGTGCTCGCCGAGCGTGCGGCGCAGCATCGAGTCCATCTGCGCGATGAGCTGGTTGACGTCGAGCGGCTTGGGGCTCAGCGCCTGCTTGCGCGCGAAGGCGAGCAGCTGCTGCGTGAGCGCAGCCCCGCGCTGCGCGGCGCCGACGATCATCTCGGCGAGCTGGCGTTGCTCGGCGCACTCGGGCTTCTCGCCGGCCTGCTCGGCCAGCAGCTCGGCATTGCCCATCACGACGGTGAGCAGGTTGTTGAAGTCGTGGGCCACGCCGCCGGTGAGCTGGCCCACGGCCTCCAGCCGCTGCGACTGCATCAGCCGGGCGTTGAGCTTGGTGATGTCGTCGCGCTGGTGCTGCAGCGACTCGGCGGCCTGGTTGAGCCGCGTCATCAGCTCGCCCAGCTCGCCGCGTGGCAGCGGTGGCGCGATGCGCGCGCTCAGGTCGCCTTCGGCGAGCTGGCGGGCCATGCGGGTGCTGCGCACGATCTGCCGGCGCAGCACGATCTCGGCGAAGAACCACACCACGAAGAAGAGCACCAGCGCGAGCCCGGCGAGCAGCGAGATGTCTTGCCCGAAGCGGCGGTTGGCGGTGGCGAGCAGGCTGCTCTTGGGGGCACCGGCCGCGATGCGCAGGCCGGCGGCCTGCAGGGGTGCGCTGTCGGCCAGGGCCCACACGTGCGCGTGGCCGGCGGTGTCGGCCAGCTCGTCACTGGCGGCGCCAGCGTGCTGCCCGGCAAACTGGTGCAGCGCGGTGCCGGCGAGGGAGGCCCCTTCGGGCAGCGCCGCGTCGGGGCCGTGCGAACGGGCGTAGACCGCGCCCTTGCGGTCGAAGAGCATCAGGCTCGCCCCCGGCAGCGGCGGCGTGTCGCCGTCGAAGAGCTTTTGCAGGTTGAGCGAGGCGAGCAGCACGAACTGCAGGCTGCCGTCGGCTGCGCGCACCGGGTAGGCGATCTGCAGCACGGCCACGCCGGTCAGGCGGCCGAAGGTCGGCTCGAGCACGACCTTCTCGTCGCGCGAGGCGAGTGCGGCCTTGAAATAGGCGCGGTCGCGCAGGTCGAGGTCGCGGCCGGTGCGCAACGAGTCGCAGAAGAGCCGGCCATCGGGTTTGATGGTGAGGATGCCGGTGTACTGCGGGTAGGTCTCGCGCACGTTGGAGAGAAAGGCCGAGCACGCATCGCGGTCGTCGGTCTGCAGGTCGCGTGCGCGGCCCAGGCCGTAGAGCAGCTGGGCGGTGCCCTGGATGCGGTCGACCAAGGTCTCGCTGCGCCGCTGCGCGAAGGCCACCAGCACGGCGGTGTCGGCCTCGACAGCGCGGTCACGGTCGTGGAAGAAGCGCGCCAGCGCCAGCAAGGCGGGCAGGGCGGTGGCCAACAACGTGAGCAGCAACAGCCGGGTTCGGATGCTCATGGTTCTCCCTGCTGTCTGTGCGTGCGGTGTGCGCTGCTATGCTGCTTTGGCCTGGCGGCAGCGGGTGTGCCGAGGGCGAAACTGCGGCGGATCATAAGCGCCGACCGTGCGAGTGGCTGTATCTGACAGAGGTCTTGCCCGATGCCCGATGGACGACTGTTGATCCTCGACGACGACCCCGCGGTGGGCCAGATCCTGCAGATGGCGGCCAAGAGCGCGGGGGTCGAAGCACGATGGTGCGAGCACGTTCACACCTTCTTTGAAAACCTCGCCGACTGGCGCCCCACGCACGTGGCGGTCGACCTGCTGATGCCCGACATTTCCGGCCAGGAAGTGCTGCGCCGCTTGGCCGAGGCGGGCTGCCGCGCGAAGGTGATCGTCTCGAGCGGCCTGGGCGCCGGTGAGCTCGACGAAGCGCTCGGCGAAGCGCGCGCACTCGGGCTGCAGACGGCGGGCGTGCTGCCCAAGCCGTTTTCGCTGGCGGCGGTGCGTGCGCTGCTGGCGCCGCCCGCCTGACATGGGGGCGGCCTCAGCCGCCCAGCAGCGCTTCTTTCAGCAGGTTGTCGGCGGGCGAAGCGCCGACCCAGATCTTCATGATCATCGAGAAGAACTCGGCGTCGCCCACGGGCTCGCCCTGGGCCTTGCCGGTGATGAAGAACTGCGTGCCCTTGCCGGGCACGAACTCCATCGCGAACGAGTCGCCGGGCATCAGCTTGGCCTTGCCCGAGAAGACTTCGATCAGCCGCGTGGAGGCCAGCGCGTGCTTGGTCATCAGGTCTTTCGAGGAGTTCTCGCCCATGCCCTTGAGGAAGAGGCGGCCGAGCTCGGTGCTCGGCAGCTCGCGCAGCGCCACGAAGTTGAGGCGCTTGGGCCCGGGCAGCGCCAGCAGGTCGTCGACCTTGCTCACCTTCTTGGTGGTGTAGAGCGCCATGTCGTAGACCTTGAACACGGTGCGGTGGCGCGTGCCGGCCCCGTTGAGCACGAGCGGGGTGCCGGCCACCACGGTGGACGCTTCGAATTTGGTGGATGTGTTTTGCGCCTGCGCGGCACCCAGCGTCAGCACCAGGCTGGTCACGAAGGCGGCTAACGGGCGGGCAAGGGCAGCACACATGGGAACTCCGGATTTCGAGATGTCGGTATGGGCCGGATTATTCCCGCCCCGCCGAAGCACGCGGCTCCCGGGAAACCCCGCGCCGGGGTCACGCGGCGTGCGATATGGCGCGACTGGGCGCGGGTTCTGCCCTGCGCACCGGCTGCCGCTCGATGAGCACGGAGTCCCCAAACTCGTGCGTGCGGTATCCGCCCGCGTCGAGGCTGCGGTCGACCTGCTGCAGCAGCGCCGCCGGCGCGAACGCGTGCAGCAGCCCGTGGTGACTGGAGCCCGGCTCGTGCGTGCCGGTGACGATGGCGTCGACCACCTGCAGCCAGCCGAAGCTCTGCGGGCCCAGGCGCTGGGTGGCCACACCGGGGCCGGCGCGCAAGGTGCCGCGGCGGCCGGCGTGTTCGAGCGCGCGTGTGACGGTGGTGCCGAGCGCGATGACGCGGCCTCCTTGCGCGTGCGCGGCGTGGATCGCCTGCACGGTGGCGGCGGGCAGGTGGTAAGGCTCGTCGAAGGGCAGGCGCGCGTCGAGCTCAGGGTCGCCGGTCGACGACAGTCCGGCCGCATGTGTCAGCGTGGCGAAACCCACCCCCTGGTCGCGCAGCGTGTGCAGCAGGCCCCAGTCGAGCAGGAAGCCGGCCGAGGGCGGCTCGAAGGCGACGGGCAGCGCGGCCACGCGGGTCCACACGTCCCACAGCGCCAGCGTCTGCGGCACGTGGGCGTATTGCACTGGCTTGCCGTGGTGCGCGAGGCCGGCCCAGATGGCATCGGGCGTGCCCTCGAAGCGCAGCGCGATGAGGCGCGGGTGGTCGAGCAGGCGCAGCACCTGCGCGCGCAGCGGGCCGAGCGCGAGCCGGTCTCCGGGCTTCAGGGGCGGCGGCAAGGGGCGGTCTTCGGTTCGGGTGCGGTGGTCGCCGGCGCCGAAGACGATGGCGGTGAACTCGTGAACATCGTCGACTGCCAGCGAGCGGCGGCCGGCAAGGCGCACCTCGATCACCTCGCCTGTGGGCAGGTGCAGGCCGTGCAGGCTGGCGGGTAGCGTGGCCGCATCGTTGGCCACGAGCAGGTCGCCTGCGCGCAGGAAGCGAGGCAGTGCGGTGCGGGCGGCATGGTGCAGCCGCCCTTGGCCGTCGACGACGAGCAGGCGCGCATCGCGCGGGCGTTGCACCGGGGTGGTGGCGGGTGTCATGCAGGCTCCTTTTCGGTCAGGCGGCGCAGGATCTCGCGCGCCGCGTCGTCGGGGCGCTTGAGGGTCGCGGGGTCGGCGTCGGGAAGCGCCAGCGCGTGGAACGGCGTGTCCATGTCGCCCGGGTCGAGCGCCAGCACGCGCACGCCGTGCTCGCGCAGCTCTTCGTGCCAGATGCGGCTCAGGTGCGAGAGCGCAGCCTTGCTTGCGCCATAGGCGCCCCAGCCGGGGTAGGGCGTGGTGGCGGCGTCGCTCGTGATGTTGATCACCGTGGCGGGCCGCCCGTCTCGGGCCGAGGCGCGCAGGGCGCCCAACAGCGCCTTGGTGAGGCGGAAGGGGCCGAGCAGGTTGGCGGCAAGCGCCGCCTCGAGGTCTTCGCAGTCGGTGTCGGCCAGCAGCGCCAGCGGCACCGGGCCGAGGTGCGAGGCGTTGTGGATGAGCACGTCGAGCCCGTCGAGTGCGGCGGTGATTTGCAGGGCCAGCGGGTAGATGTCGTGCTTGCGGGTGATGTCGCCGACGAGCCCGTGCGTGCCGGGCAGGCTGCGCGCGACGTCGGCCACACGCCCGGGCGTGCGGGCGACGAAGGCGACATGGGCGCCAGCCGCGTGCAGCTGTCGCACGAGCGCGAGGCCGAGGCCCGAGGTGCCGCCGGTGACGGCGACGCGCAGGTCTTGAAGCGGGGAGTGATGCATGGTGTGGCTTCCGAGGTGTCGATGGCCTGCACGATAGGCAGCCGTGCCCTGCGAGACGAGCGTCTTGTCCATCCGATTGGCAAGCCGGCCTTCGAACGGACAATGCAGCCCACCATGCCGGCCGACGACCCGTCTTCGATTCCTGCCCACCTCGCCCGCAACCTCGCCGGCCTGCGCCACACCCGCTCGTTGACGCAGGAGCAGCTGGCCAAGGCCGCCTCCGTGCCGCGATCGACGATCGCCAACCTGGAGTCGGGCGTGGGCAACCCGTCGCTCGCGGTGCTGGTGAAGGTGGCCGGCGCGCTCGGCGTGCCGATCGACGAGCTGCTGGCATCGCCGCGCGCGCTGGTGCGGCACTGGTCGGCCACGGAGGTGGCGAAGCGGCACAAGGGGCGCGGCGTCACCATCCGCGAGCTGGTGCCCGAGCCCGTGCCCGACGAGATGATGGAAGTGATGGACTTCGCCCCGGGCGCGGTGATGGCCGGCACGCCGCACCTGCCGGGCACGCGCGAGTTCTTCACCTGCCTGCACGGCCAGGTGGTGGTCAGCGTGGCCGGCGAGCGCTACCCGCTGGCAGCGGGCGAAGTGCTGGCCTTCCCGGGCAACCTGCCGCATTCGTACCAGAACGCCGATGCGCTGGCAGCGGCGCAAGGCGTGTCGGTGGTGGTGCTGGCCAAAGCAGGGGTCTGAGCATTCCCTGTCATGAATGCGGATTAGTGCGCCCCGCCTATGCTCGCGTCCCCACTCACAACACCAAGAGGGACTCCCATGACGATTGCACGATCACTTCGCCGCGCCGTTGCGGCCTTCGCCGGCGCCCTGCTGCTCTCGACCGCCGCCCACGCCGAGGCGCCGCAGGTCAAGACCCAGGCCCCTGGCTGGTACCGCCTGATGATCGGCGACATCGAGGTCACCGCGCTGCTCGACGGCGTCATCAACCTCGAGCCGCACAAGCTCCTGACCAACACCAAGCCGAAAGACGTGAGCCAGCTGCTGGCGAAATCCTTCCTCGGCGACTCGGTGCCGACCTCGGTCAACGCCTACCTCGTCAACACCGGCGGCAAGCTGGTGCTGATCGACGCCGGCGCGGCCACGCTCTTCGGCCCCGGGCTCGACCAGCTGCACGCCAACCTCAAGGCCTCGGGCTACAAGCCGGAGCAGGTCGACGTGGTGGTCATCACCCACATGCACGGCGACCACATCGGCGGCCTGATCCAGGGCGGCAAGATCGCCTTCCCCAACGCCACCGTGATGGCCGACCAGCACGACGCCGACTTCTGGCTCAGCGCCGAGAACCTGGCCAAGGCGCCCGAGGGCATGAAGATGTTCTTCCAGGGCGCGCAGATGACGCTCAACCCCTACGTGGCGGCTGGCAAGTTCAAGCCCTTCGAGGGCAACACCGAGATCGTGCCGGGCGTGAAGGCCGTCGCCGCACACGGCCACACGCCGGGCCATGCGGTGTACAGCGTCGAGTCCAAGGGACAGAAGCTCGTGCTGTGGGGTGACCTGATGCACGTGGCCGCGGTGCAGTTCCCCAAGCCCGAGGTGACCATCCAGTTCGACAGCGACAGCAAGGCAGCGATGGCCCAGCGCAAACGCGCGTTTGCCGACGCGGCCAAGGGCGGCTACTGGGTGGCCAGCGCGCACCTGCCCTTCCCGGGCATCGGCCACCTGCGCGCCGACGGCAAGGGCTATGTGTTCGTTCCGGTGCACTACACGCCGGTCAAGTGAACGGATGACGCTCGTCAAGCAGCCCGCAAGGGGGTGACGGCGGCGGTGGTGGGCCGGGGCAGAATCCTGCTCCGACCCGACCACCTCGGCGTGTGCGCCGATCCGCATGACCACCCTCAGCGTTCCCCGCATCAGTTTTGCGCCGCGCGCGCCGTTTGCCGACGCGCTCAAGTCGCGTGTCGCCGCGTATTTCGCCAGCACCGGCCGCAGTGAGCGTGGAGACTGGCGCCTCTTCACCAAGACGGTCTTCGCTTACGCCCTCCTGATAGCCAGTTATTCGAGCGCCGTCTGGTGGGTGCAGAGCGGCTGGGGCCTGCTGCTGGTCGCGCTCGGCATGGTGCAAGGCTACGTGCTGATCGCCTTCAACGTGATGCACGATGGCGCCCACGGCAGCTACTCGCGCCGCACCTGGGTCAACCGGCTGGCCGGCGCGTCGATGGACTTCATCGGCTCCAGCGCCTTGCTGTGGCGCCAGAAGCACAACCTGCTGCACCACACCTACACCAACATCGACGGCAAGGACGACGACCTCGCCCTCGGCCGGCTGCTGCGCCTGAGCCCGCACCAGGCCTGGCACCCCTGGCACCGCGTGCAGCACTGGTACGCCCCGCTGCTGTACAGCCTGCTCACGCTCTACCTCGCCATCTACTCCGACTGGCACAAACTCATCACCGGCCGCATCGGCCACACGCCACTGATGGAGCGCAAGTGGACCGACGTGGCCTACTTCCTCGCCACCAAGGCGTTCTACGTCACCTATGCGCTGGTGATCCCGATGCTCTTCCATCCGGTGTGGCTGGTGCTGCTGGTGTTCTTCGGCATCCACGCCCTCTTCGGCCTGACGCTGAGCCTCGTCTTCCAGCTGGCGCACATCGTCGAAGACCTGCAGTTCCCGCAGCCCGACCCGGCCAACGGGCGCATGGCCACCGACTGGGCCACGCACCAGGTGCAGACCACCGCCGACTTCGCGCCGCGCAACCGGCTGGCCACCTTCTACATGGGCGGCCTGAACTTCCAGGTGGAGCACCACCTCTTCCACCACGTGAGCCACGTGCACTACCCGGCCATCCACCACATCGTGCGCGAGACCTGCGCGGAATACGGTGTGCCCTACCGCTGCTTCGGCACGGTGCGCGAAGCGGTGGGCTCGCACTTCCGCTTCTTGCGGCAGATGGGGCAGCGGCCCGCGGCGCTATAGGCGCACGAGCCCCGGCAGCAGCTGGAAGCTGGTGTCGCGCAAGGTCTCCACGAACGCACGCACGTAGGGCCGCTGCGACAGGCCCGCCTTGTGCGCCGCATGCAGGCGCGACACCAGGCCGCGCTTGCCCACCGGCCGTGTGCTGACGTAGCCGCGCTCCACATACGGCTGCACGCTCCAGCTCGGCAGCACCGCGATGCCGCGCCGGCTGGCCACCAGCTGCAGGATGGCGACGGTGAGCTCCGAGGTGCGCCGCGGCGGGTTCACGCCGGCGGGGGCGAGCACACGCATGATGTCGAGCAGGCTGTCGGGCACCGGGTAGTGGATCAGCGTCTCGCCCGCAAAGTCTTTCGGCGTGAGGTGCGTGCGTGCGGTGAGCCGGTGGTCGTTGGCCATCACCGCGACCATCGGGTACTGGAAGAGCGGCACGAACTCGATGCCGCTGCTGTCGTCGACCTCGGAGGTGATGGCCAGCTCGGCGCGGTCGCTCACCACCAGCCCCACCGGGTCGGCGTGGAAGCCCGAAACGATGTCGAGCTCGACCTCAGGCCAGTGCGGGCGGAAGGCGTCCATCGCCGGCATCAGCCAGTCGAAGCAGGTGTGGCACTCCACCGCGATGCGCAGCGGCCCCGCGCTGCCGCCGGCCATGTTGGCGAGGTCGCGCTCGGCGGCCTGCACCGCCTCCATCACCTGCAGGCCCAGCTGCGCCAAGCGCAGGCCGGCCGGCGTGAGCCGCACCGGCTGCGTGCGGCGCTCCAGCAGCTCGAGTTCGTACACGCCCTCCAGCAGCTTCAGCTGGTGCGACAGCGCCGACTGCGTGAGGTGCAGCCGCTCGGCGGCAGCGCTCAGCGAGGGCGCTTCCATCAGCACGGCGAGGGTGCGCAGGTGGCGCAGTTCGAGGGGCGTGGGCATGGGGGTATGAATCCGATTCAAGCGAATGCTGAAATTCTTTCGCTTGAATCATAGAGCCCCCGTTCCTAGCATCGCCGGATTCCTTCGACACCACGAGAACGGCATGAAAACGCACACCCTGGGCTTCCCGCGCATCGGCGCACAACGCGAACTCAAGTTCGCCCTCGAGCGCCACTGGCGCGGCGAGTCGCAGCCCGAGGTGCTGCCGCTGATGGCACAGGAGCTGCGCACCCGCCACTGGCTGCTGCAGCGGCACGCGGGGCTCGACTTCGCCACCACCGGCGACTTCTCGCTCTACGACGCGATGCTCGACCACGCCCTCATGTTCGGCGCCGTGCCGGCGCGCTTCGGCTTCACGCCGGGCCAGATCGGGCTGCCCGAATACTTCGCCCTCGCCCGCGGCAACGCCACACAGGGCGCGATGGAGATGACGAAGTGGTTCGACACCAACTACCACTACCTCGTGCCCGAGCTCTCAGCCGACCAGCACTTCAGCCTGCACGCGCAAGGTCTGCTCGACGCAGTGCGCGAGGTCGAGAACCGCAGCTTCACGCCGAAGCCAGTGCTGATCGGGCCGCTGACCTTCCTGTGGCTGTCGAAGATCCACGGCCTGCCCGAAGGCGCCGACGAAGTGGCGGCCAAGCTCGCGCTGCTGCCGCGCCTGCTGCCGGTCTACCAGCAGCTGCTCGCGGCGCTGGAAGCGCGTGCCGTGGCCTGGGTGCAGATCGACGAGCCGGTGCTGGCACTCGACCTGCCGCCCGCCTGGGGGCAGGCGCTGCCCGAGGTGTACCGGGCCCTCGCGCCGCAGCACCTGCGCATCCTGCTGGCCACCTATTTCGAGTCGGTGGAAGCCCACCTGCCGGCGCTCGCCACGCTGCCGGTGCACGGCCTGCACCTCGACCTCGTGCGCGCCCCGCAGCAGGCCGCCGCGGCGCTGCGCCTGTGGCCACGCGACAAGGTGCTGTCAGCCGGCGTGATCGACGGCCGCAACATCTGGCGTGCCGACCTGCGCGCCGTGCTGGCGCAGCTGAAGCCGCTGCACGCCCGCTGGGGCCAGCGGCTGTGGCTCGCACCGAGCTGCTCGCTGCTGCACTGCCCAGTCGACCTTGCGGCGGAGACGCGGCTCGACCCGCAGGTGAAGCGCTGGCTCGCGTTCTCGGTGCAGAAGCTCGCCGAGCTCGGCACCTTGAAGCGGGCGCTGCAAGACGGCGAGGCCGCCGAAGCGAAAGCCCTCGACGAGAGCGACGACGCCCAACGCTCTCGCCGCAGCAGCCCGCAGGTGCAGCAACCCGCCGTGCGCGCCCGCGTGGCCGCACTGCAGGCGGCCGACGCCGAGCGCCAACACCCGTATGCCGAGCGCAGCGTGCAGCAGCGCGCACGCCTGAAGCTGCCGCCCTTTCCCACCACCACCATCGGCTCCTTCCCGCAGACCAACGAGATCCGCGTGGCCCGCGCGCGCTTCAAGCGCGGCGAGCTGCGCGAAGCGCTCTACCGCGAGCAGATGCAAGACGCCATCGGCCAGGCCGTGCGCGAGCAGGAAGCGCTGGGCCTCGATGTGCTGGTGCATGGCGAAGCCGAGCGCAACGACATGGTCGAATACTTCGGTGAGCAGCTCTCGGGCTATGCCTTCACCGACAACGGCTGGGTGCAGAGCTACGGCTCGCGCTGCGTGAAGCCGCCGGTGCTCTTCGGCGACGTGGCGCGCCCCGCACCGATGACGGTGGAGTGGACACGTCATGCGCAGAGCCTCACCTCACGCTGGATGAAGGGCATGCTCACCGGCCCGGTGACGATGCTGCAGTGGTCCTTCGTGCGCGACGACCTGCCGCGTGAGCAGGTGGCGCTGCAACTGGCGCTTGCGCTGCGCGATGAAGTCACCGACCTCGAAGCCGCAGGCATCGCCGTGATCCAGATCGACGAGCCGGCTTTCCGCGAAGGCCTGCCGCTGCGCCGCGCCGATTGGGCGGCCTACCTCGAATGGGCGGCGCGCGCCTTCCGCATCAGCGCGAGTGGCGTGCGCGACGACACGCAGATTCACACCCACATGTGCTACTCGGAGTTCAACGACATCCTGCCGTCGATCGCCGCGATGGACGCCGACGTGATCACCATCGAAACCTCACGCTCGCAGATGGAGCTGCTGCGCGGCTTCGGCGACTTCGCCTACCCCAACGAGATCGGCCCCGGCGTCTACGACATCCACTCGCCGCGTGTGCCCGATGCCAACGAGATGCTGAGCCTCCTGCGCAAGGCCCGTGAGGTGATTCCCGACGACAGGTTGTGGGTCAACCCCGACTGCGGATTGAAGACCCGCGGATGGGAAGAGACGCGGGGGGCGCTGCGTCACATGGTGGAAGCAGCGCAGGCGTTGCGGCGCGAGATTGCTTGAGGATCTAGTCGGCTCGGCGTTGCTGCGACAGGGCGCCGTGTTCCGTTCATGTCCCTTCTTGGTGAACGCTCCCGCGTTCACCAATTCATTCCTTTACTTGTATCTTTCTTTCACCCCCTTGCAGGAGACTGCAGGGAGAGCCAAGTTCGCGGTCGGCGCGCCAAACCTGATCCTTACGAGAGCTTGCAGTTCGAAGTGAAGCTATTGGCCAACGCGCCGGCCCGTTCTTCCCACAACCGTGTAGCCCGAACAGTTGCCAATCATGAACATGCATCCGCAAGTCAGGGTAGCGAGCGGCGAGCAGCGGCCCAACGCAGGCATCGACGTGTCCAAACAGCATCTGGATGCTTGTTGGAGCGAAGTTGAACTGCGCGTGGCCAACGACGCCGGTGGGTGGAACGAGCTGATCGCCAGGCTCGTGGCCGAGCGCGTAGACCTCGTGGTCATAGAAGCCACGGGAGGCTACGAGCGAGGCTTGGTGTGTGCGCTGCAGGAAGCGGACGTAGCCGTCGCACGGATCAATCCGCGCCAAGCGCGCGACTTTGCCAAGTCGATGGGTGTACTGGCCAAGACCGATCGGGTGGACGCACGCTGCCTGCGTGACCTGGCCGACGTGCTGGCACGGCACAAGGAGCGCCACAAGTACATCACCGCTCCGTCGGACCCGCAGCGTGAGGCGCTCAACTCGCTGATGCTGCGGCGGCGCCAGCTGGTGGACATGCGTGCCGCAGAAGCCAACCGCCTGGCGGTGGCGGCGCACAAGAAGGCCAAGAGCAGCGTCCTGGCCGTCAAGCGTGTGCTGGATAAGCAGATCGAGCAAATCGACCAGGAAATCCAGCGGCACATCGATGACCACTTCGACAGCCAGAGGCAGCTGCTGGACAGTGTCAAAGGCGTGGGTGCAGTGACCATCGTGACGCTGCTGGCGGCCTTGCCGGAGTTGGGCAAGTTGAACCGGCGGGCCATCGCCAAGCTCGTGGGGACGGCCCCCATGGCGCACGATTCGGGCCCGCGCAAGGGAAGTCGCCACATCTGGGGTGGTCGTGCGGCGGTGCGCTCGGTGATCTACATGGCGGCGTTGTCGGCGAGCCGAAGCAACCCGGTCATCAGCACGCACTACCAGCGCTTGGTGGCCGCAGGCAAGCCCAAGAAGGTCGCGCTGGTGGCCTGCATGCGCAAGCTTCTCGTCATCCTCAACGCAATGCTGCGTGACGGCTCCGCATGGAATCCCGACAAACACATCCCTCTCAAGACCTCTTCTTGACTTGACACCGAACACAGTTGCTTCACTCCACACGGCGCCCTGCCGCAGCAACGCGGCACGGCCGTCGCACGGCAAAGATTTCTAGCGGGCGACCACTGTGTCTCCCGGCGCGGGTGTGGGGTGGGTGACGCAGTGAAGTCAAGGAGGAGACGAAGACCACGGGAGTGGTCTTCGTCGGGGGACATGAACGGAGTCACCCACCCCACGCCCGCGACGCCGCTCCGACGACGACAGGCCCCAACGCCCGAGCCGCCGAACGGAGCGCCCGCTCCGAAAACCCCGCGTACCCAAACACCCACCCGCGCCGGCGTGTCTCCACGCCATACAAGGACAGCGGCGCGAGGTACACGCCCGCCTCTCCGGCCGCGCGGCTCAACGCCGTGTCATCCCGCCCCGCCGCGATCTCGAAGGACAGATGCATGCCCTGCCCCGCCGGCGTCAACTGCAGCCGCCCGTCGGTCGCCTTGCGCAAGGACTCGACCAGCACCGCCTGCCGTTCCTGATACAGCTCGCGCATTCGCCGCAGGTGGCGCAGCAGGTGGCCCTCGGTGATGAAGCGCGCCAGCACCTCCTGCGAGGCGCCCGGGCTGTGGCGGTCGGTGAGCGAGCGGGCGCTGGCAAAAGCTTCCACCAGGTGGTGTGGCAGCACGATGAAGCCGAGCCGCAGGCCCGGGTGCAGCGTCTTCGAGAAAGTGCCCACGTAGAGCACACGTTCGCTGTGCGGCAGGCTGCACAGCGCGGGGATGCGGTGCGTGCCGTACTGGAATTCGCCGTCGTAGTCGTCTTCCACGATCCACGCGCGCTGCTGGCGCGCCCACTCCAGCAGCTCCAGCCGGCGCGGCAGGCCCATGTGCACGCCGAGCGGGAACTGGTGCGTGGGCGTGACCACCGCCATGCGCGCCCGCGGCCAGCGCGCCGCACCCTCGGCGATGTCGAAGCCCTGGGCGTCGACCTCCACCGGCCGCACCGTGACGCCGTGGCTGAGGAGGCACGCACGGATGCCGAGGTAGCCCGGGTCTTCGACCATCACCTCGTCGCCCACGTCGAGCAGCAGCCGGGCCAGCAGGTCGATGGCCTGCTGCGAGCCCGAGGTCACCACGACCTGACCCGGCTCGCAGCGGATGCCGCGCGACACCAGCAGCCACTGCGCGATCGCCTCGCGCAGTGGCGGGTGGCCGGCCGGCGAGCCGTACTGCGCGGTGCTCTGCTGCAGGCCGAGCGGCACCTGGCGCGCCAGGCGCGACCACAGCTCGAACGGGAAATCGGCCACCGAGGGCGCGCCGATGCGGTACGGCACCACCGCCGACACCGGCGGGCGCCAGCGCAAGGCGGTGTCGGCGATCTGCCGGCCGCGGCCCGACAAGCCGCTCTCGGGTTGCAGGGCCGCGCGCTGGCGGGGCGCGGCCGCGGGGTGCAGCGCGGCGAGGTCGGGCGCGACGTAGCTGCCGTCGCCCACCCGCGCCACGATGTAGCCCTCGGCGCGCAGCCGGTCGAGCGCCCACAGCACCGTGTTGCGCGCCACGCCCAGCGCCTGGGCGTGCTCGCGTGACGGCGGCAGCTTGCTGCCGGGCGCGAAGGTGCCCTGCTCGATGGCGCTGCGCAGCTGCAGGTAGACCCGCTGGCGCAGCGACGGCGCCGTGGCCGTCAGAACGCCACCACCGCCGCCAGCGTGAAGCCCTGGGTGGTGTCGCGTGCGTCCTGCTTGATGACGGGCGCCGTGGGCACGCTGGTGTCGCTGCTCAGCGAGAGGCCCTTCGCCTTGATGATCTGCGTGCGGTAGCCGAGGTTGAAGTTGATGGCCTTGACGAAGCGCCCGAGCGGCAGGGTGTAGCCCAAGCCCACTTCGCTCAGCGAGTAGTCGGCCGACACGTCGCGCGAGCCCTTGATGTTGAGCACGCCGATGCCGAGTGCCCCGTATACCGAGAAGCCGCCCGACAGCGCCGACGCCGCGCTCACGCCGACCGTGGGGCCGGAGACCTGGTAGATCTTGAGGCCCGAGGCGGTGATCTGGTCGAACTTCTTGTAGCCGATGGTGGCCGCGAGGCCCGGGGTGATGTGGTAGCCGAAGTTGGCGTCGACCTCGCGCCGCTTGAACTCGGAGGGCCCGCCGAAATCCTCGAAGCTGTGGGTCGAGTTGACGGCCCCACTCACCGAGCCGATGAAGTCGCGGTAGCGGAAGCTCAGCTGGGGGATCACCATCGCCTTGGTCTTGGCGGACTCCTGGGTCACGAACTCCTGGTTGCTGCCGTTTTCCTGGATGAACCAGGTCGACCAGTCGGCCACCCAGACCTTGGTGCCGAAGTTGACACCGAAATTGGACTCCTGGGCCTGGGCGGCACCGCCCGCCAGGGCGAAAGTCAGGGCGCAAAGGGTGGGCAGGCGCGGCGACACACGCCGGCCAGAGCGATCGGTTGTTTGCATGAGAGGCTCCAACGACAGACGGGGTGGGCGAAGCCGGTGCGGACCCGGCTTCGGACGGGTGGCTTGGCGCACCCAACGGCCATGCGTCCAAGCGGAAAGCATGTTAGGCGTGACGTAAGTCAGCCTCCCCCTCAAAACAGCGGATGCCACACCGGCAGGCTCGGGGTATCTTTTGATACAGGGACGTGATAGAGCCGCACAGGCCGTCACCGCACGCGAGCCGATCCGTGCGACGGGATACCACCATGAGCCAGAGCAAGACCTTCTTCGCCACCTGTGCCGCCGCCGCATGGCTGGCAGCGCTGTGCCTCGTGCCCACCGCGGCGCTGGCCCAGGCCCGCGCCGCCGCGCCGGCCGAACTCAAGCGCGTGGCGCTCGTGGTCGGCAACGCCCGCTACACCGGCGTGCCGGTGTTGACCAACACCCTGAGCGACGCCGACGACATGTGCAAGGCGCTGCGCGAACTCAAGTTCGACGTGCTGTGCGTGCGCGACCTCAAGACCCGGCGCGACTTCAAGCGCGCGGTGCAAGACTTCACCGGCAAGCTCGGCACCGGCGTGGCCGGCCTCTTCTACTACGCCGGGCACGGCCTGCAGATCGACGGCGAGAACTACCTCGTGCCCACCGACGCCCGCATCGAGCGCAAGGAGGACGTGGAAGACGAAACGGTGAGCCTGCGCTACGTGATGGCCGCGCTCGATGAGGCCCGCAGCGACTTCAGCTTCATCATCCTCGACGCCTGCCGCAACAGCCCCTTCACCCGCGGCTTCACCCGCGCCGTCAACCGCGGTCTGGCCGCCGTGAGCGACACCCCCACCGGCTCGCTGGTGCTCTACTCCACCGCCGCCAACGACACCGCCTCCGACGGCCCGAGCGGCCAGCGCAACAGCCCCTTCACCAAGCACCTGCTGACCCACATGCGGCAACCCGGCCTCACGGTCGAGGCCATGATCAAGCGGGTGTCGGCCGGCGTGCAAAACGACACCCAGGTGCAGGGCGGCAAACGCCAGGTGCCCTTCAGCTACGGCTCGTTCACCGGCGAGTTCTGCTTCGCCGGCTGCGCCAACCCGACCGAGCAGGCCGAGATGGCGCGCCTGAAGAAGGAGCGCGAGGCGCTCGAGAAGGCGCAGGCCGAACTGGCGCTGCGCGAAGCCGAACTCAAGCGCGCCACCCCGGCACCCGCTCCGGCACCGCCGCCTGCAGCCGAGCCGGCCACGCGCGCCACGGCGCCCAAGCCGGCGCCGCGGCCGGTGGTCGTGCCCTCGTTCTGAGGCCGACGGCGCGCCGGCACGGCGCGATTGGCTCCGGCACCCTGCGGGAATTGGCCCCTGTTGGTGGCGCGCAGCCCTCTACGATCAGGAGCCAATCCACTCCCTGACCGTGCGCGCCATGACGCTCCAGATCGCCCCGCTGGCCCCCGAAGACCGCCTGCCCTGGGAGACGCTCGCCCGCGGCTACAAGACCTTCTACAAGACCGAGGCCACGCCCGAGCAGTACGAGACCGCGTGGCAGCGCCTGCTCAAGCGTGACGAGGTCTACGGCCTGGGCGCGAAGCTCGGCGGCCGGCTGGTGGGCATCGCCCACCACCTCTTCCACACCGGCGTGTGGGCCCCGCGCTACTGCTACCTGCAAGACCTCTTCGTCGCGCCGGAGCAGCGCGGGCGCGGCGTGGCTCGGGCCCTGATCCACGCGGTGGCCGCCGCGGCACGCGAGCGCGGCGCCCAGCGCTATTACTGGCTCACCCAGGAGCACAACCACACGGCGCGCACGCTGTACGACAAGGTGGCCCAATTCCAGGGCTTCATCCGTTACGACTTCCCCCTCTGACCCGGAGCACCCCATGGCCGATCACGTCTACACCGCCACCACCGTCTGGCAGCGCGGCGACGCGCCCTTCAGCGACAAGCGCTACAGCCGGCGCCACGAGATCCATTTCGATGGCGGGCACGTGCTGCCGGCGTCGTCGTCCCCGCTGTCGGTGCGGGTGCCGTACTCCGACGCCGCGGCCGTCGACCCGGAAGAGAGCTTCATCGGCTCGATCTCCAGCTGCCACCTGCTGTGGTTCCTCGACATCGCCTGCCGCGCCGGCTTCGTGGTCGACGGCTACCGCGACGAGGCGGTGGGCGTGATGGAGCCCAACGCCGAGGGCCGCGTGGCGATCACGCGCGTCACGCTGCGGCCGGCTGTGCGCTTTGCGGGCAAGCAACCCACAAAAGAAGAGCACGAGCACCTGCACCACCGCGCGCATGAAGAGTGCTTCATCGCCAACTCGGTGAAGAGCGAGATCCTCTGCGAACCCACCATCGAGCGTTGAGCCCATGTACACCCCGAGCCACTTCGACGAGACGCGGCCCGAGCCGCTGCAGCAGCTGCTGCACGACCACCCGCTGGGCCTCCTGATCACGCACGGTGCCAACGGGTTGGACGCCAACCCCCTGCCCTTCCTGTACGACGCGCAGCCCGGTGGCGCCGGGGTGCTCACCGCCCACGTGGCCCGCGCCAACCCGGTCTGGAAAGACGCCGCCGACAGCGATGTGCTTGTCGTCTTCCAGGGCCCGCAGGCCTACATCTCACCCAGCTGGTACCCGAGCAAAGCCGAGAACGGCAAGGCGGTGCCGACCTGGAACTACATCGTGGTACAGGCGCGCGGCCGGCTCGTGGTGCGAGACGACGTGGAATGGCTGCGCCGCCTCGTCACCCGGCTCACGCTGCGGCATGAATCGACGCAGGCCGTGCCGTGGCAGGTGAGCGATGCGCCGGCCGACTACCTCGACGCGATGCTGCGCGGCATCGTGGGCCTCGAGATCCCGCTCACCTCGCTGCGCGGCAAATGGAAGATGAGCCAGAACCACCCGGCCGCCAACCGCGAAGGGGTGGCCCGCGGCCTGCGCACGCAGGGCGCCGCGGCGGGCGCGGTGGCCGACTGGGTGGAGAAGGCGGCGCGCTGAATCAGAAGCCGGGCGTGGGCGCGGCGCTGCTGCGCAGCGCCAGCTCGGTCTTGCGCGAGCTGTCGGGCGAGAGCGTCAGCTGCGAGTGTTCGCCGCGCGAGACCAGCTCGCCCCGCGCGTCGGTCGCCTTGCGGCCCCAGGTGGCGTTGAGGCCACGGCGTGCATCGGGGCGGCCGTAGGCACGCTCGACTTCGGCGGCCAGCGCCTTTGCGCCCACCGCCGCTTCGAGCCGCACGGTGTAGAGGCGGTCGTTCACGAAGCAGTAGTGCACCGCCTTGAGTTCGGTGTCGCCGAAAAGCAGGTTCTCGTTGGCGCGCTGGTAGCAGGTCAGCTCGCCTTCGCGCGACACGACCGTCGCATCGGGCCCGAGCCGCTCGGCTTCGGCACCCCACTCGACGCCGCGGAAGCCGCGCAGCTGGAAGGCCTGCGCGCCCACGGCGGCGAGCACGAGAGAAAACGCGATCAGGCGGGCGGCAGTGCGTGCGGTCTTCATGGCGTCAAGGCTCCGTGTGCTGCGGTGAGGCCAGTGTCTTGGGGCGCTGCGGGCTGTGTCAATTCGTAAACGACTGATACAACGCGTCGTCATTGCGCACAAATTCGCGCTCGATCCGCGTCTGAAGTGACGTTGTGCGTCACTTCACGAACCGCAGCTGCAACCGAAATGCAGCGACCGTATCAATCTGTACACAACCCTCAACCGTGAAAAAAGTCGGCCGAGAACCCGTCACCCCACCCGTCCTCCGCGGACGGACGGCAGTTCTTTCTCAGGTCCACTGTTCTAGCTAGGGAGAGTTGAAATGAAGCGCAGACACCTCGTGATCGGCAGCCCCGCCATCGTCGCCGGCAGCATGCTCGGCCCCTGGGCGGCCAGCCGCGCCGCCAACGGCCCGGTCATCAAGTTCGGTCAATCGGCCTCGCTGAGCGGCGGCCAGGCCAGCTACGGCAAGGACATCCGCGACGGCATCACCGCCGCCTTCGCCGCGGCCTCGGCCGTGCCGGGCAGCCCGCGCTTCGAACTCGTGACGCTGGACGACGGTGGCGTGAAAGACCGCTGCATCCAGAACGTGAACACGCTCGTCGAAGGTGGCGTGTCGGCCATCGTCGGCCTCACCAACGGCATCGCGGCCGAGGCCTGCGTGCCGCTGGCCAACAAGGAACAGATGGCACTGCTGGGCACGGCCAGCGGCAACATGGGCCTGCGCACCGGCGTGTCGGGCGGGGTGTTCCATGTGCGCGCCGGCTACGACCTCGAATACAAGCGCATGGCGAACTACATCAAGGAGTTCGGCATGCGCCGCATCGGCTACGTGTACCTGAAAGACACCTCGCCGGCCAACCTGGCGGTGATGACGCAGGCGCTCAACGCGGTGCAGATCACACCGACGGTGTCGATCGCGATCGAACGCGCCGGCACCAACTTCGAAGACGTGGCCGCCTCGCTGCTGGCCGCGAAAGTCGACATCGTGCTGATCTCGGCCAACGCCGGCCCGGTGGCCACCATCATCGACCACATGTCGAACGCGAAGTACCCGGGGCTCTTCTACGCCTCGTCGTATGCCGGCCAGGGGCTGATGGACACGCTCACCGCGCGCAAGCAGAGCTGCATCATGAGCATGGTGGTGCCGCGCCCGAACTCGGGTGCCGCCAACGTGGTGAGCCGCGCCAAGCAGGACTTCGCCGCGTTCGGCGGTGAGGCCAAGCTCGGCATCACCACGCTCGAGGGCTACATCGCCGGCCGCACCGCCATCGAAGCGGCGCGTGCCGCACTCAAGGTGAGCGGTGGCGAGCGGGTGAGCCGTGCGCGCCTGAAGGAATCGATCGCCGGCCTGCGCACCGACCTCGGTGGCTACCGCGTGGAGTTCGCACCCGGCGTGACGCAGGGCTCGCAGTACGTCGACCTGATCGCGATCGACCGCTACGGGCGCCTGGTCGGCTAAGAGGAGTCATTCCCCTGGCCGATGGGGTCCATCGGCCGGGGAGGCGTCATCGCACGTCAGTCGCGGTCCTTGCCGTGGCCCTTGCCATGGCCCTTGCCCGGGTGCTTGTCCTTCGGACCGCCGCGGCCATGCTCGTGCTCGTAGCGCTCGCGCACCCAGCTTTCCTTGACGAAGTACACCTGCTGCCCGCACGCGTTGTAGCGGCGGCAGTGCTTGCGCCAGTTCTTCTGGTGGCCGGGCGGCACGTAGAGGTACACCGGCTGCGCCGGCACCACGACGGCCGGCTGCGCGATCACCACCGGCCGTGCGTAGACCACGGGCGGGGGCGGCATGTTGCCGATGTCGATGCGGCCGTAGACACCCGGCTGCGCCACCTGCACCGACACACCCACGCTGGTCTGCGCCGAGGCGGCGCCGCCGCATGCCAGGGCCGCAACGGCGGCCGCGAGGCCCAAGAGATTCGAAAACTGCTTCATGACACTGCTCCGTGAACAAAGGCACCCTGGGGTCGTGTGCCGCCGTGGCGGGCCAGCACGTCGGCCAGGGCGCGGGCCGAGAAAGGTTTGAGGATCACATCATCCATCCCCGCCGCGCGGTAGGCCTCGCATTCGGTGCTCATCGCGCTCGCCGTGACGGCGACGATGGGCGTGCGCATGCGATGGTGCTCGCGCTCCCACTGGCGGATTTGCCGCGTGGCCTCGATGCCGTTGGCCACCGGCATCAGGTAGTCCATCAGCACCAGCGTGTAGCCCCCGGCCTTCACCGCCGCGACGGCCTGCTCGCCATCGGTGACGAGCGTGGCGTCGACGCCGTGGTGGTCGAGCATCAGCGTGAGCAGCAGCGCCTGCACCGGGTCGTCTTCCACCACCAGCACGTGGGTGCGGCGGCTGCCGGCGATGAAGGTCGGAGCGTCGTGGCGCTCGTGCCAGAGCGGCGCCCGGCGTGGCGAGGGGTTGAGGTCGGTCTTCATCGTTCGAATCGAATGGAATCGGCGTGGATCCGCACGCCGCCCGAGGGCAGGCCGCGCACCTCGAGCCGGGCGCCGACCGCGAGATCGCCGGCGCTGCCGGCGGCGAAGCGGGTGCTGCCGTCCCAGGCGACGGTGACGCCGCGCAGCACCAGGGTCTGCGCGCCGAAGTCGATCGACTCGACCGCCCCGTGCAGCTCGAACTCCTGCCGGCCGCCGCGCTTGAAGTCGACCACGCTGGCCACCAGCACTCCGGCCCGCATGACCCCTTCGACCTCCACGCGCTCGCCATCGGCCAGGTCGGCCAGCGTGCCGTGGCGCACGCTCACGCCGGGGCCGCTCGCGTCCACCGGCAAGCCGGCCACACGGAAACTGGCGCTGCTGGCATAGCCACTCACGAAGCCCTCGAGTTCGGCCTCGTCGTCGTCGGGGAACTGGCGCTGCGCGCTGTGCACCGAGCTCGCCACCCAGCGCCCCGACACCGGCGTGGTGTTGAGGCTCACCCGCACCGACAGCCCGTCGGCGAGCGTCGGCAGCGAGGCCGGGGCCACGCTGCCGTAGTCGATGAGCGCAGCCCCGATCGCGAAGGTGCGCACCGGCGGGCCCTGCAGGGCGCTGATGCGGCCACGCAGCGTGTACTGCGCCAGCGACGCGCGCCGCTCGATGCGCGTGGCGGTGTAGCGGCCCGCGCTCGGGTCGTAGAAGCCGTGCACCGCCGCCAGCTGGCCCGCCAGCACGTCGGCGAGGCCAGCGGCATAACCGTCGAAGAGCGTGTCGGCGTCGACGAGCACCGTCTGGCCCAGTACCACGAGCGTCGAGCCCGGCACGTCGACCGACTCCACCGGCCCCGCGATCTCATGGCCGAACTGGATCTGCCGCGCCGTGCCCTGGCCGGAGTTGCCGCGCAGCCGGCCCTGCACCTCGACGACCATGCCCAGGCGCAGGTCGCTGCGCGGGTGCATCACACCGTCGTCGTCGATGACGATCGCCTGGCCGTCGTCGAAGCGCAGGCCGTTGACGATCACCGAGCCGAAGCCGCTCAGGCGGCCGGAGGTGGTGCTCGGGTCTTCCACGGTCTGGCCGGTGCCGCCGCTGTCGACCCCGCCGCAACCGGGCAGCACCGCGGCCAGCAGCAGGAGGGCCAGCACGGCCGCCAGCGAAAGCGCGGCGGTGGTGGATGAGGACGCCGTGAACCGCAGGCGCTTCATGGGCTGCTCCTTCGTGCGGCCTTGCGGGCGGCAGCGCGCCGCGGGGCCTTCTCGGTCTCGTCAGGTGGGGAGGCGTCGGGCGCGGCGGCGGCACCGTCTTGCATCGGTGCGTGGTAGCCGTAGAGGCCCACGCGCAGGCGCTGGTCTTGCGGGCGGCCGTTCGCGGCGTCATCGTCGATCGCCTGTTGCAGCACGGGCGCCAGCGCCCGCAGCAGGTGCTGCCATTGCTCGCGGATCAGCGGCTGCAGCCGCTGCACCGATTCGGCCGAGAGTTCGTCGGCAAACACGGCCTGCTCCAGGTGCAGCGGCTTGGGCGCGAGCACGTTGGCCACCGCGGCACGCAGGTGGTCGCCCACGTTGCTGGCCACGAAGCCGAGCATGCGCGGCTCGTCTCCAGCGGGGGTGAAACGTTCGAGCAGGAGTTCGACCCGGTCGGTCGACTCGTCGAGCCGCGCGAGCCCCAGGCGGCTCAGCTCTTCGAGCAGGCTGCGCGGGTGCACGTCTTTCGTGACCGACTGGGCCAGGGCCTCGAAGCTGGCCCCGGCGCCCTGGCGCGGCAGCGAGGTCTGCTCGCGCCAGGCCGGGTCGCTGAGCCAACGGGTGAAGACCTGGGTGGCCGGCGTGCGCTTGGCAGTGAGCACAGGCTCTCGCTGCAGCAGTCGATTCACCTCGCGCCGGTGCAGGCCGGTGGCGGTGCTGACCCGGCTCACCGCCCGGTGCGGCGTCACATCGGGGTGGGCGGCGAGGGCGGCGTCGACGAAGGCGCCGCGCAGCAGCTCGTCAATGTCGGCGTGGTGCAGGCCGCGGGCGATCGCCAGTTCGGCCAGCGGCCTCAGCAGCGCGCGGCAGGCGGCCAGCACCGCCGACGCGTCGGGCGCGGAGGGCGGAGTGGCAGGCGGCGGGGTGAGGTCGTCGAGGAACAATGCGTGCACGGACGGGCCACGGGAAGGCCGACTCTACCTGAATGTGCTTTTTGCACATTCATGGGTTTGTCCGGGGTCGGCCCTCGGTCACGACCAGGACAGCGGGTTCAGCCGGTAGCAGCGCGCGAGCTCGTCATACAGCGCGGGGTGCCGCTCGGCCAGCGCCTGCGGCTGCTCGAAGAAGACCTCGCTCGCCACCGCGAAGAACTCGGCCGGGTGGGTGGCGCCATAGGGGTTGAGCAGCGTCGGCATGCCGCCCTCGACGGCCGACTGCAGCTGCGCGAACTCGGCCGTCATCACCTGCGCCCAGCATTCGCGCGCGCGGCGGCCGGGCACGTGCGGGGCGCCGTTGGCAGCACCGTTTTCCTGGTCGAGCTGGTGCGCGAACTCGTGGATCACCACGTTCTGCCCATCGCCCGGCGAGGCGGCGCCGTCGAGCGTGTCTTGCCACGACAGGATCACCTGGCCCTGCGACCACGACTCGCCCGAGAGCGCGAGCCGCTGCTCCTGCAGCACACCGCTGCCATCGGCATGCACCCGGTCGACGGCAAAGGCGCCGGGGTAGACCAGCACCTGCCGCAACAACGGGTAATACGCCGGCCGCCGCCGGTTGAGCAGCAGCAGGCAGGCCTGCGCCGCGATGGTGATGCGCATCTCGTCGGTGACCGTGAGGCCAGCGCAGCCGATGAAGGGCTTCTCGGCCACGAACACCTGGATGTGCTTCTTCAGCTGCAGCTGCAGGTCAGCCGGCAGGTGCCGCACATAGGGCACTCGGCGGCGCAGGATCTCGCGCCAGGCCTGTGGAAACGGCTGGCGGCGTACACGCGCACGCCGCAGCGCCACCCACAGCGGCTGGCCGGCGAACCAGGCCACGAGCAGCGCCATCACACCGAAGGCGACAAAGAGGGTCACGCGCGGGCCTTTGAAGCGGGGAGACCTGCCAGTTGAGGCCCCGGCCCGCCGGTTTCAAGTCACCGCCCTACTTCACCCGATCGCCATAGGAGATGGCCGCGAGCCGGCCCGACTCGAAGCGCAGGGTGGTCATGAACTGGCCTCGCCCGGGGTTGTAGGTCCACTCGTCGACGGTCTCGCAGGGCGTCACGTTGACGATGGTCGTGCCGCCTGGGGCCGGGGTCGGCGTCTGCGCGACGGGCTTGCAGAACGACTCGCGGTGCACCGGCTCGCCGCATTTCTGCAGAACCGAGGCCTTGCCCTCGCCGACGTTGGCGAGGTCGTTCTTGCAGCGCATCGATTGCGCCTGGCTGTGCGTTGCCGTCAACGCGGCGACGGCCGCCAGCACGAGGGCGGCCTGGTCACGGGGGCTCATCATGAGGGGCTCCGGTTGGGCGTGGGCGATGCGCCGGATCATCGCGCCGGCGCCCCCGGGCCGTCATGGCCGCTCTGTAAAGCCCAGGCAAAGATGCCTGTCGTTCACTCGCGGGTGAGGTGGAAGAAGAAGTCCAGCGGCTTCCCCTTGATGTCGCCGAGGCCGATGATCACGTTGTCGGTGACCTTGCGGAAGTAATCCATGATCGGCTGCTTGTCGTAGATCAGCGCGGCCGACACCACGCCGTTGTGCGCCACCTCGCGCAGCTGCGCGAAGCCGAGCTTGTCGTAGGAATAGATGGAGCCGTCTTCGGCGCGACACATCAGCGGGTCGACGTGCTCGCGCGAGACGAAGCGCTTGCCGTACCACTTGATCGGGTCGGGGTCCTTGCCGCCGTCGAACTTGCCGCCGCGCCACATGCCGATGATCTCGGCGGCGCTGATGGGCTTGAGCTGGTCGAAGAGGGGCATCAGCATCGAGGCCGGGTAGGCGGCCTTGGTGGCGATCATCTCCAGCAGTTGGGTCTCTGCACTCATGTTGTCTCCCTTGAAGGTTGGTTGAAGAAGCTATTCAGGCGTGAGGTCGAGCGCCACGAGGAAGCGCGACACCATGTTGTAGGACGAGATCACCGCGATCAGCTCGACGAGGTGGGTGTCGTTGGCGAGCGCCGCACGCGCCGCGGCGAAGGTGGCATCGGCCACTTTCACGTCGCGTGTCATCTCCACCGTGAGTTGCAGTGCGGCCCGCTCGGTGGCGTTGAAGCGCGAGGCGTCGATCGCCGGCAGCTTGCGCAAAGCCTCGAGCTGCGCGGGCGTGCCACCCGCGTCGAGAAAGGGCTGGCTGTGGTGGTGGAACTCGTACTCCGCACCGTTGAGCACCGCCACGCCCAGCATGCCGATCTCGCGCAGCAAGGGCGACAGCGACAGCTCGGTGCGCACGCGACCCATCATCAAGCCCCAGCCGGTGGCGAACGGGGTGCTGTAGAGCAGCAGCCGGTCGAGCTCGGCGAGCCGGCCGCCACGGCGTTTGCGGATCGCTTCGACCAGCTCGGGCGGGCCGGCCTCTTCGTCGGTGATGCAGGGAATGCGGGGCATGGTCTTCCTTTCAGCGCAGCTGCAGGCCGGTGATGCCGCCGTCGGCCACGATCACCTGGGCGTTGACGAACGAAGCCTCGTGCGAGAGGAGGAAGAGTGTGGCGTAGCCCACCTCCCACGCCGTGCCTTCGCGGCCGAAGGGCAGGCGTTGCGCCGCGCGGGCCGGGCGGCGGGCGCTGGCGTTGCGGCCGAGCGGGGTGTCGATGGGGCCGGGGGCGAGCACGTTGGCGCGCACGCCGAGCGCTTCGCCTTCGAGGGCCACGTGGCGACACAGCCCGGCGAGCGCGGCCTTTGAGGTGTCATACGACGGGATGCGCGTGCCGGGGCGCAGGCTCGCCGTCGACGAGATGAAGACGATGGCGCTGCCGGGTGCCAGCACCGGCAGGCCGGCTCGGCAGAAAAGCATGTGGGCGCGCAGGTTGACGGCCATCGCGGCGTCCCACGCGTCGGGCGTCTGGCCGGCCAGCAGCGGCGGGCCGCCGATGCCGACGTTGATGACCAGGCCGTCGAGCTTTCCCATCGCCGCCAGGCTCTCCTGCACCGCACGCTCGATGTCGGGCGGCTGCGCCACGTCGGCGATCACGGGAAAGGCCTGGCCGCCTTCGCGCTGGATCAGGTCGACCGTCGCCTGCGCCGCCGCGGCATCGCGGTCGAGGCAGGCCACGTGCGCGCCTTCGCGCGCGAGCAGCACCGCGATGGCGCGGCCATTGCCGGTGGGCGGCGACGGGTCGTCGGGCACCACCTGCTGGCCGGCGCCGACCACGAGCACCGAGCGGCCCTGCATGCGCCCGCGCGCGGGGGCGCGGCCCAGGGTTTCGTCGAAGACGTGGCGGGCGGGGTCGGGCTGCGTGAGGCCGCGGGCGGGAAGATCGCTCATCGTCTGTCGTGTGTTGAGAGGGCGTTCGTCAATCGTGCATCCGTCAAGGCCTGCAGTCCATCAAAGTCCAGCCCCGGCACGATCTCGCGCACCCGCAGCTCGCCGGCGTCAACGTCGATCACCGCGAGGTCGGTGTACACGCGGTCCACCACGCCGCGGCCGGTGAGCGGGTAGCTGCACTCGCGCACGAGCTTCGGGCGGCCTTGCTTGTCGACGTGCTCCATCACCACGAACATGCGGCGAGCGCCCACGGCGAGGTCCATCGCGCCGCCGACCGCCGGGATGGCGCCGGGGGCGCCGGTGTCCCAGTTGGCGAGGTCGCCGTTCTGCGACACCTGGAAGCCGCCGAGCACGGTGAGGTCGAGGTGGCCGCCGCGCATCATCGCGAACGAGAGCACATGGTCGAAGAGCGCTGCGCCGGGCAGGAGCGTGACCTGCTCCTTGCTCGCGTTGATGAGGCTCACGTCGGTGATCTGCGCCGGCCCCGGGCCCATGCCGAGGATGCCGTTCTCGCTGTGCAGGATGACCTCGCGTTCGGTCGGCAGGCACTTCGCGATCAGCGTGGGGATGCCGATGCCGAGGTTCACATACGAACCGTCGGGGATGTCCTGCGCCACGCGCTGGGCCATCTGCATGCGTGTCAACGGTGTATGACTCATATCCACGGCTCGTGACGGCATTGCACCACCCGCTGCACGAAGATCCCGGGCAGCATCACCTGCTCGGGCGCGATGGCACCGAGCGGCACGATCTCTTCCACCTGCACCACCGTCGTCTTCGCGGCGGTGGCCATCACGTGGCCGAAGTTGCGCTCGGCGTTCTTGAAGACGAGGTTGCCGTGGCGGTCGGCGGCCTGCGCTTTCACGAAGGCGAAGTCGCCGTGCAGCGGGTGTTCGAGCACGTAGCCGATGCCGTCGATCACGCGTGCCTCCTTGCCTTCGGCGAGCGGCGTGCCATACGACACCGGCGTGAAGAAGGGCCCGATGCCGGCGCCGGCTGCGCGCAGCCGCTCGGCGATGGTGCCCTGCGGCACGCATTCGAGTTCGACACGCCCCGCGTGGTAGGCCTCGGCCAGCGCCTGCGCACTCGGCCGCGCCGGGTTGGCCGAGCGCGCATACGAGGTGATCACCTTGCGCACACGCCCGGCTTCGATCAGCTGGCTCAGGCCCCTGGGCCCATTGCCGCCGTTGTTGTTGACGACCACGAGATCGCGCGCGCCCTGTTCGAGCAGCGCGCACAGGAGCTCCTGCGGCACGCCCGAGACGCCGAAGCCGCCCACGAGCAGCGTGGCGCCGTCGTGCACGCCGCGCACGGCGTCGGCCAAGGTGGCGACGGTCTTGTCGAGCATCGCTTACGAGAGCGCGATGACCGCCTGGCCTTCGCTGATCTCGTCGCCCTCGGCCACCAGCACGCGGGCAACGACGCCGGAAGTCTCGGCTTCGAGCGGGATCTCCATCTTCATCGACTCGATGAGCATCAGCGACATGCTGGGCGTGACGGCATCGCCTTCGGCGACGAGGACCGACAGCACGCGGCCGGTGAGGGGGGATTCGATCTGGGGCATGGCAGTGTCTTGAAAGTGGCAGGGCCGCTCAGGCTGAGGTATCGAAGCCCGGCACGGTCGGCGCGGCCCTTCGATACCTCAGGCTGAGCGGGTGGTGCTCGTTCACGGGCGGAAGGCGAATCGCGTCACGCCGGCCACGCGCAAGGGCGCCGCGAGGTTGGCGAACTCGACGGCCAGCTTGCGCGTGTCGGCCGGGTCGACGATGTCTTCGACCACAAAGGCCTCGGCGCTGCGGAAGGGCGAGGTCAGGCCGCGCACTCGGTCCTCGATCTCGGCGCGCTTGGCCTCGGGGTCGGCGGCGCCTTCGATCTCGGCCTTGTAGGCGACTTCGAGGCCACCCTCGATGGGCAGCGAGCCCCATTGCGCCGAGGGCCACGCATAGCGGAAGGCAAAACGCTCCGGGTGCTGGTGCGAGGCCGCGGCCACGCCGAAGGCCTTGCGCAGGATGAAGCTGCACCAGGGCACCGTCGTCTGCGACAAGGCCGTGAGCGCGCGCACGCCGGCCCGCATCACGCCTTCCTCTTCGGCTTCGAGGCCGATGCGGAAGCCCGGGATGTCGACGAAGTTGATGACCGGCAGGTGGAAGAGCTCGGCGAAATCGATGAAGCGGGTGTACTTCTCGGCGCTCAGCCGGTCGAACGCACCGCCGTAGTGATACGGGTCGCTCGCGATCACCGCCACCGGCCAGCCGTCGAGGCGCGCGAGGCCCGTGGCGATGGCACGGCCCCAGTGGCGGCCGATCTCCATGAAGCTGCCAGCATCGACCACCGATTCCACGATGCTGCGCACCTTGTAGACGGCGCGCGGGTTCTTCGGGATCGCGTTGCGCAGCAGGGTGGGATCGCTCGCCTGCTCGCGTCCCACGTCGCTGCGAGGCGGCAACCCGTGCACCGACGACGGCAGGTAGGAGAGGAAGCGCCGCGCCCGCGCAAAGCCCTCGGCCTCGCTCGCCACCTCGTCGTCGACGACGCCGTTGCGGGTGTGGATGTGGCTGCCGCCGAGTTCGTTCTTGCCGATCTTCTGGCCGGTGCGCTCCACCACCGGCGGGCCGGCGACGAAGACCTGCGAGATGTCTTTCACCATCAACGAGTAGTGCGCCGCCGAGACACGCGCCGCGCCCATGCCGGCCACCGAGCCGAGGCCGAGCGACACCACCGGCACGGTGGCCAGGTTGCGCGCGATGTAGGGCCAGGCCTTGAGCTTCGGGAGCAGCGTGTGGCCCTTGAGCTCGATGTTCTTCACCGAGCCGCCACCGCCGGTGCCGTCGACCAGGCGGATCAGCGGCAGCTTCAGGTCGTGCGCCATCTGCTCGGCGACGATGAGCTTGTCGCCCACCGCGCCATCGTTGGCGCCGCCGCGCACGGTGAAGTCGTCACCGACCACCACCACCGACCGCTGCGCCACCTGCGCGCGGCCCATCAGCACGTTGGACGGGGTGAAGTCCTTCAGCTGCCCCCGCTCGTCGTACTGGCCGCTGCCGGCCAGGCCGCCGACCTCGATGAACGAACCGTCGTCCACGAGCGCCGCGATGCGCTCGCGCACCGGCAGCTTGCCGTTGTCGCGGTGCCGCTTGAGCTTCTCGTCGCCGCCCATGCGCGCGGCAAGCTGCTGGCGCTTCGCCAGTTCATCGAGTTCGGCCTGCCAGGGAGAGCTCATTCCTTCAGCTCGATGTTGGAGCGCTTGATGATCTCGGCGTACTGCGCCGTCTCGCTCTTGATGCGCGCGGCAAAGTCTTTCGGCCCCAGCGCCAGGATGTTCCCCTGCTGCGCGAGCAGGGCGCGGGTGGCCGGGTCTTCGGTGGCAGCCTTCATCGCATCGGCCAGCACCTTCACCACCGCAGGCGGCGTGTTCGCCGGCACGAAGGCGCCCACCCAGAACGAGATGTCGTAGCCCGGATAACCCTGCTCGGCGATGCTCGGCACCTCGGGCAGGTCGCGCCAGCGCTGCGCCGACGAGACCGCGATCGCGCGCAGCTTGCCGGCCTTGATCTGCTGCATCGCGGCCGGGTTGTCGAAGGCGGCGTCGACCTCCTTGCCGAGCAAGGCGAGCTGCGCCGGCGCCGAGCCCTTGTAGGGCACGTGCGTGATCTTCATGCCCGACTGCTGCGCGAGCAGCTCCATGCTCAGCTGCGTGAGATTGCCGATGCCGGCCGAGCCGTAGGCGAGCGAATTCGCCTTCGCGGCCTTCACGAAGTCGGGCACGTTCATCACCTTGGCCGTCGTGTCCTTCTCGGGGTTGACGGTCAGGATGAAGGGCACCGACACCACCAGCGACACCGGCGCGAGGTCGCGCTCCACGTCGTAGGCCATCTTCTTGCCGTAGAGCAGCGGGTTGACGGTGATGGTGCTGGAGTTGCTCACGAGCACGGTGTAGCCGTCGGCGGGCGAGCGGGCGAGTTCGCTCGCCGCGAGCATGCCGTTGGCGCCGGTGCGGTTGTCGACGGTGACCGGCTGGCCGAGCTTCGTCTTCAGGTGCTCGGCCACGATGCGCGCCACGGTGTCGATCGAGCTGCCGGGGCTGAAGCCCACCACGAAGCGGATCGGCTTGGCCGGGTAGCCCTGCGCCTGCGCGGGGGCGGCACCCACCGCGGCGCACAGCACCGCGGCGAGGCAAAGAGCTCTTCTGGCCTTGCGAGGGGTCATCGGTTCGCCTCCTGTGAATTCCGGTGGGCCCGGTGAATTCCGCGAGTTCTGTTGAATGGAACTCATGGTCCGTTTTTTCAGTATCCGAACCAGCCGGCCGGCAGGTCAATAGGGATCACCCGAGGAACGGTCGACCCCTTTGCTGCCGCACACTGATGCCACAAAGAGAATCGAAATTCCACTTAGCAGAACACCCTCCGTGCCTCACCACGCGGGTGTATTCGGAGGTCTCCGTGTCCCATGTCTTGACGCCCCCCACCGCCACCACCCCCGTGGCGCCCGCTCCTGCCGTGCTCGCGCACGACACGCCCACCGTGGCCCCTCCGCCCTCGGCCCCGGCCGACGGTGTGGCCGCGGTGGACCGTGCGCTGTCGATCGCCACCACGCTGGCCCGCGCCAGCGCGCCGCTCACGCTCGCGGAACTCGCGCGCCGCACCGGCATGTACAAGAGCACGCTGCTGCGCCTGCTGGCCTCGCTGGCGCGCGCCGGCCTCGTCGTGCACCGCAGCGACAAGCGCTACGCACTCGGGCCGCTGGCCTTCCTCTTCGGCCGCTCGTTCGAGCAGACCTACGGGCTCAAGGAGGGCGTGCAACCGGTGCTCGAATGGCTGGTGAGCAAGGGCACCGAAAGCCCGTCGTTCCACGTGCGGCACGGCAAGGATTCGCGCCTGTGCCTCTTCCGCATCGACTCGGCCCATTCCACGCTCGACCGCGTGCGCGCCGGCGACGTGCTGCCGCTCAACCGCGGCGCGGCCGGCAAGGTGCTGCAGGCATTTGCCGGTGGCCTCAACGTGGCCGGCGACACGCCGCTCTTGCACAACTCCTTCGGCGAGCGTGACCCGCTGTGCGGTGCGGTGGCCGCGCCGGTGTTCGGCCCGGCTGGCATCCTGCTGGGCGCGCTGTCGCTGTCGGGGCCGCTCGAGCGCTTCTCGGACCTCGCCGTGCAGCGCATGAACTCGCTGCTCTTCACTGCCGCCGAAACCGCCACACGCACGCTGGGCGGCCAGTGGCCGGTGACCTCGGGGCAACGGCTGGCCGGCTGAGGCCGCTCAGGGCGCGGTGACGAAAGCCGTCACCGCCGCCACCACCTCGGGCGCCTGCAGGATGCGCCGGTGGCCAAGGCCCTCGAGCCGCAGGAACTGCGCCGGCCCGGCCCACTTCGCATGGCTGGCCTCGGCATCGGCGATCGGCACCACACGGTCGTCGGCCGAGTGGGCGAAGAGCACCGGCTGCTGCAAACCCGCAGCGCGGCGGGGCGTGGAGATCGCGTGCACGTCGACACCCATCTCGCGCAACACCTGCAGCATCTGCTCCGTCTGCTCGGGTGACAGGCCGGCCTGCGCCGCGAAGCCCTTCGCATACATCGCATAACGCGCCGGCGCCGAGATCAGCGCAAGCCGCTGCGCCGGCAGGCCGAGCGCCACCGCCTCCACCGTGACCGCCGTGCCGATGGAGTGCGCCACCACCGCGTGCAGCGGGCCCAGCGCGTCCTGAGCTGCGACGAACGCCCGCGCCGAGCCCGGGATGGAGGTGCGCTCGCCCGCCGAATCGCCGTGCGCCGGCAGGTTGACGGCCATCACCTTGTGGCCGGCCGCCAGCAGCGGCGGCGCAAACGCGGCGAGGTCGCTGGCCTTGCCGTCCCAGCCATGCAGCAAGAGCACCGCCGGCCCGTCGCCCCACTCGGCCACGGCCAGCGCGCCGCTTGGGCTGTCGATCAGCCGACGGCGCGCGCCGGGCAGGAAATCAAGCGACGGCGCCTTGGCAAGCGGCGAGGGCGTGAGAAAGGCCAGCGCCGCGCGCGCGATGGCAGGGTCGACGGTCAAGGTGGTGTCGCTCATGGGCTTCTCCTTTACATGATGATCATCATACTAAAGCAGAACGGCGTCGCCTGCACGACACCCTTGCCTCGGGATCGCACCGGGGCCGGGTGGCCGCGCCTGCGCCTATGCTTGGCGATTTGGAAACATCGGTACGGAGCACCCCATGAAACGTCTTGAAGGCAAATCCGCCGTCGTCACCGGCGCCGCCAGCGGCATCGGCCGCGCCACCGCCAAGCTTTTTGCCGAGCAGGGCGCCAAGGTGGTCGCTGTCGACCGCGCCCCTGAAGTCGAGGCCACCGTCGCCGACATCCGCGCGGCCGGCGGCACCGCCCTCGCGCTCGTGCGCGACACCTCGCAGGAGGAGGCGGTCGCCGACTACATCGAAACCGCAGTACGCCAGCACGGCGGGCTCGACGTGTGTTTCGCCAACGCCGGCGTGAGCGGCGGCATGCGCGCCTTCGACGAGTGGACGGTGGAGGAATGGAACCGCATCCTCTCGATCAACCTGGTCGGGACGTTTCTCGCGATCAAGTACGCCACCCGCGTGATGGTGCCGGCCGGGCACGGCTCGATCATCTGCACCGCGTCGGTGGCCGGGCTGCGCTCCGGGGCGGGCGGGCCGCCGTACAGCGCCAGCAAGGCGGGCGTGATCAGCCTGGTGCAGACGAGTGCGAACCAGTTTGGCGGCACCGGGGTGCGGATCAATGCGATCTGCCCGGGGTTGATCGAGACCGGGATGACGAAGCCGGTGTTCGAGCGGGCGCGCGAGCGGGGGACCGAGAACAAGATCGGGCAGCTGAACCCGCTGCGGCGTGGGGGCTTGCCACATGAGATTGCGTATGCGGCGCTGTTTCTGGTGAGCGATGAGGCGTCTTATGTGAATGGGCAGGCGATTCCGGTGGATGGGGGGTTGTCGTCTTCGTTGCCGGTGGTGCCGCCTCGGATGTGAATTTCACTGCGTGGCTGCTTGCCGGGTCTCGCCCCGGCGGGCGAGTTACTTCTTTTGCTTCGCCAAAAGAAGTAACCAAGAAAAGGCGACCCGACGGTGGCGGTCCGGCCGGAGGCCGGACTGCTCTGCGGTGCTCGGGCTCGAGGGGCCGCGCCGAACTCACTTCGCGCCCGCAGGGCGCTACGTTCAGACAGGCGGCGCGAAGTCAGTTGTTGATGCGCGCTGACGCGCGCGCCCCTCAAGCCCTGCGCTCCTCGACGCCACCCACGGGAAGCGGTGCGATACGGCTCGCTTCGCATCGCCTCATTCCCCACCCCCGTTCGCCCTGAGCTTGTCGAAGGGCCGGTGCCATGCGCTGGCTTCGACAGGCTCAGCCCGAACGGTGAGGGAGGTGAGGGTGATCCAGCACGAGGCGAAGCGAGCCGAGAGTACGAGGCCAGCGAAGCTGGCGAGGGTTTCCCGGGGCCCTTGAGAGCCGTCGAGCAGCGCAGGGCTTTGTGGGGCGCGCGTCAGCGCGCTTTGTGAACTGACTTCGGGCAGCTGTTTGAGCGCAGCGGCCAACGGCCGCGTAGCGAGTTCTGCCCGACCCACAAAGACCGAGCAGCGCAGAGCAGTCGGCCCTAGGCCGACCGGCGAACGGGGTGCCCTTTCTTTTGGTTCCTTTTCTTTGGGCAAGCAAAGAAAAGGGACTCGCCTGCCGGGGCGAAATCCCGGCAAAGCCGCCACGCAGTGAACCCCTTCACCCAAGAGCCCGAATCAACGCCACCCTCAACTTGTGCACATCAATCGGCTTCGTCAAAAAATCATTCATCCCCGAAGCCAACGCCTCCTCCCGCTCGGACACAAGCGCCGCAGCCGTCAAAGCGATGATCGGCAACTCCTCCGGGGAGTACAGACACCGCAGCTGACGCGCCGCCTCATGCCCGCTCAAGCGCGGCATCTGCACATCCATCAACACCACATGGAACGGCCGCTGCGCCGCCTGCGCCCGCTCCACCGCGGCCACGCCCTCGGCGCCATCGGCCGCCTGCGTCACCTCCACGCCCCACTGCTCCAGCATGGCCACGCCGATCATCATGTTGACCGGGTTGTCTTCCACCAGCAGCACGCGCAGGCCTTCGAGGCGCTGGATGTCCTCGGCCTCCACGCGGGGGTCGATCACCGGCAGGTCCGTCGGCGGCAAGGGCAACTCGGCCCAGAAGCGGCTGCCGATGCCGGGGGTGCTGTCGACGCCCACCGCGCCATCCATCAGCTCCGCGAGCTCCTTGCAGATCGAGAGCCCGAGGCCGGTGCCGCCGAAACGCCGCGTCGTTGAATCGTCGGCCTGCGTGAACGGCTGGAAGAGGCGCTTCTGCGTGGCGGTGTCGATGCCCGGGCCGGTGTCGCTGACCGTGAAGCGCACCTGCCCGGCACGCGCGGTGTGGGACGACATCGTCACCTCCAGCCGCACCTCGCCGCGCTCGGTGAACTTCAAACCGTTGGTGATGTAGTTGCTCAGGATCTGCCGCAGCCGCACCGGGTCACCCAGCACCGTGGCCGGCACCTCGGGCGATATCTCGAGATGCAGCTGCAGCGAGCGGGCCGTGGCGAGCGACTGGTAGGCGTGGTGCACGGCCTTCAGCAGGTGCCGCAGATTGAAGGGCACGGCCTCGATGCTGAACTTGCCGGCCTCGATCTTCGACAGGTCGAGGATGTCGCTGATGATCCCCGAGAGGCTTTGCGCGCTGTCCTGGATCTGCTCCAGGTACTGCATGCGCCGCTGCTCGTCGACACCCTTTTGCATCGCAAGGCTCGCCAGGCCCAGCAGGCCGTTGAGCGGCGTGCGGATCTCGTGGCTCGTGTTGGCGAGGAAGGCGCTCTTGGCGCGGCTCGCCGCTTCGGCCACGTCGCGCGCCGCAGCGAGCGCCTGCTCGATCTGGCGCCGCTCGGTCACGTCTTCGGCAATCCAGATGGTGCCGCCCATGCTCGGGTGGCCGGGGTCGACGACCTGCGCGAGCAGGCGGCACCAGAAGAGCGTGCCGTCGTGGCGCAGCATCTGGCGTTCGATCTCGACCGGCTTGCCCTCCGAGAGCAGCGGCCCGGCGATGCGGCCGACCTCGGCATAGTCGTCTTCGGTGGCCCACACCACCGCGCCGGGCTTGCCGATCAGCTCGCCGCTGGCCCAGCCGAACATGCGCTCGAAGCTCGGGTTGGCCTGCAGGAAGCGCTGGTTGCGCGTGAGCGCGATGCCGATCGACGCGTTCTTGAGAATCGCCTCGTGCTCCAGGCGCGTGCGCTGGATCTCGGTCACGTCGCGGCCGTTGACCACGAGGTAGTCGCGCCCGTCCATCGAGAAGCGGCCGGCCGACATCATCAGCGTGACCGGCGCGCCCGACTTGTGCACGAAGAGCGTCTCCACTTCGTTGACGCCGCCGTGCGCCAGCAGCTCGGCCACCATCTTCTTGCGGTCGGCCGGCTCGTACCAGATGCCGAGTTCCAGCGCGCTCTTGCCGACGACCTCGCCCGCGCTGTAGCCGAACATGCGCGTGAAGCTCTCGTTGACCATCACGTAGACGCCGGTCTCCATGTCGCTGAGCGTGATGAAGTCGGGGCTGGTGGCGAAGAGGTGCGACAGCATCGCCTGCGAGCGGCGCAGTTGCGCCTCGGTGCTCACACGCTCGGTCACGTCGTAATACATCGACAGCAAGGCCGTGCCGTCGCTGGTGCTCACGCGCGAGCCGCTGGCCTGTACCGTGAGGCGCCGGCCGTCGATCGCCTGCAGCTGGAACTCGGCCAGATCCAGGGTCTTGCCGATGGGGTAGCTGTTGAGCATGCAGATGCGGTCGTGCAGCAGCCCACGCTGCGGCACCGGGTAGAGCTGCTCGAGGTTGAAGCCGCCCATGGCCTCGGGGCTGGCAAAGCCGAAGAGGCGCGCCGCGGCTTCGTTGGCGAGCATGGTGATGCCGCCGCGGTGCAGCACCAGCGGCGTGGGCGACATCGCAAACAGCTCGCGGTAGCGCGTCTCGCTGGCGCGGTGCGCTTCGCGCGCCTGCACCTCGGGCGTGATGTCGCGGCCCACGCCCCAGTAGCCACGGAACTTGCCGTCCTCGTCGTGCCGGGGTCGCCCGCTCACGCTGAAGTGCAGCATGCGGCCCGAGGGCGAGCGGTAGCGCACCGGCAGGTCGCTGAAGGGGCGGTGCGCCTCGAGGTCCTGGCGGTGCAGGTCAAGCGCGATCGGGTCCATGTCGAGCTGCGAGCTCTCCCAGGGGCGCTGGCCGATGCGCGCTTCGGCGGCCGGGCCGGCGCTCGCGTGCACGTGGGTGTCGATGCGCTTGAAGCGCAGGTCGGCGTCGAGCTCCCAGTACCAGTCGGCGGCGATGGCGAGCAGGTTGCGGAACCGCTGCTGGCGCTCTTCGGCGTCGCGCATGGCGCGGTTGATCATGCGCGACATCTGCGTGCCGGTCACCACCGCAGAGGCGAGCAGCATCAGATGCGCGATCACGTGCAGCGCGGTCGGGTTTCGCTGCAGCGCGAGGCCGCCCTGCAGCAGCCCGGCCGACTCGGCCCAGGTGAGGGCGAGCACCGCCGCCACGCAGCCGAGCGCGAGCACCAGGCCGGCCCTCAGGCTGGTGAGCACGGTCACCAGGCACACCATGAGCCCGAAGAAGCCGAGGCTCAGGCTGCGCACCCCTTCACCGACCCCGACCGCGGTGAGCGTGACCACGGTCACGCCGCTCCAGCCCACCACCAGCATCACCGTCGACAGCGGTGCACGGCGCAGCAGCACCATGGAGAGCGCGAAGACGAGGGCCAGCACCGAACACACCGTGACCAGCATGGCCCGCATGCCCGGCTCGAGGGTGAGGCCGAGCAGCCCATAGGCCGCCGCACCGACCAGCGACATGCCGCAGCCCAGCCCGAAGAACAGGCGGGCGATGGTGGCATTGAGGCCGTCGCGCGTGGCAGCGGCGGCGCTTCCCTCGGACGTGTCGTGTACTTCTGTCATGCGGCAGCCTGGGCACGCTCAGGCGCCACGGCCAGCCGCAAGTGTCCCGCGCTCTGCACGGGCGTGCGATGGGTGGTTTACCCGGCTGCGGAGGATGACCGTGCGGCATTTAACGCCGCACGCGTCTGCACCGCCACGGCCCGCGCGGCGCTCGCGAAGTCGTCGCCCGACGAGGCGTAGAGCACCGCCCGCGAGGAGTTGACGACGATGGTGCCGCCGGGCTTGAAGCCGGCCTTCACCGTGGCCACGGCATCACCGCCTTGCGCGCCGACCCCGGGGATCAGCAGCGGCAGCGTGGGCGCGAGTTCGCGCACGCGGGCGATCTCGCTGGGGAAGGTCGCGCCCACCACCAGGCCGAGCTGGCCGGTGGTGTTCCACGGGCCTTGTGCGAGCTTGGCGACGTGCTCGTACAGCAGGTCGCCCGCTTTTCCATCTGAGCTCGCCAACTTCTGCGCCTGCAGGTCGGAGCCGCCGGGGTTGGACGTGCGGCACAGGAGGATCAGCCCCTTGCCGCTGTAGCGCAGCCAAGGCTCGAGGGAGTCGAAGCCCATGAAGGGCGAGAGCGTGACGGCATCGGCCTGGTAGCGCTCGAAGGCTTCGCGTGCGTACTGCTCGGCGGTGGAGCCGATGTCGCCGCGCTTGGCATCAAGGATCACCGGCACGCCAGGCGCCACGCGCTTGATGTGGGCCATCAGGCGCTCGAGCTGGTCTTCGGCGCGGTTGCCGGCGAAGTAGGCGATCTGCGGCTTGAAGGCGCAGGCCAGGTCTTTGGTCGCATCGACGATCGCGGCGCAGAAGTCGTAGATGCGACCGGGGTCGCCCTTCCACTTGGTGGGGAACTTGCCCGGCTCGGGGTCGAGGCCCACGCAGAGCAGGGAATCGTTGCCACGCTGAGCGGCGGCGAGCTGGTCGGTGAATTTCATGAGGAGCGGATTTTAGGGAGCGGAGCGGACGGTCGACATCAAAGAGCGATGTGCTCGGCAAGGTGCGACGCCACGGTGGCAATGCGCCGCAGGTGGCGCGACTCGGGGTGCGTGAGCAGCCAGAGCTGCACGTCGCACTCAGGCACGGGCTCGCTCACCTGCATGACGTCGTTGCGATCTCGGGCCAGGAAGACGGGCACCAAGCCCACGCCCAAGCCAGCCACCACCGCGTCGAACACGGCCTGCACGCTGTTGACGCACAGCACCGGCTCGGCACGCGGGAAGTGCTTGCGGCGCCAGCGGACCGAGGGGTGGTCGGGCATCGCGTCGTCGACGCTGATCCACGCTGCGGTGCTCAGGTCGACCGCGCGCGCACGCCGGCCCGCAGGCTTGGGCGCGAACACCGCGTTGCGGACCGTGCCGAGCTCGCGGCCCACCACGTGCGGCGGCGGCTTGGCGGTGGCCCGCAGGGCGATGTCGGCCTCGCGTTGCGTGAGGTTGGCGAGCTCGTTGCGCGCAGTGATGTCGAGCCGCAGGCCGGGGTGGGCTTCGTGCAGGGGCTTGAGCACCGGCATCAAGAGGCCTTTGAGCAACGTGTCGGCCGTGGCGATGCGCACCACGCCGCTCACCGCGCCGGCATCGAGCCGCGCCTCGGCCCGCGCCGCTTCCAGCTCGGCCTCGATGCGCTCGGCGTGGTGGGCGAGGCGCTGGCCGAGTTCGGTCGGCTGGTAGCCGCTGCGCGAGCGCTCGAAGAGCCGCTGGCCCAGCGCCTTCTCGGCGCGCTGCACGGTGCGAAAGACGGTGGATCCGTCGACGCCCGCGAGCTGCGCCGCCGCGGCGAGGTTGCCGCCGCGCACCAGCGCCAGCAGCACCGCCAGCTCGGCCGCGCCGAGAGTCGATTGCATGGATGCATTCATCGCTTGTCGATCTGCCTATTTCAACTGCACCCCCGCAATCATAGATTTCGCTCCGTCATCACTCAACGGAGCTTTTCCATGACCCCTTCCACCTCCCTCGGCCTGCTCTTGCTGCGCGTCGCCCTCGGCACGATGTGGATCGCCCACGCACTGCTCAAGCTCATCGTCTTCACGCTGCCCGGCACGGCGCAGTTCTTCGAGTCCATCGGCCTGCCCGGTGTGCTGGCCTACCCGGTGTTCGCCGCCGAGCTGCTGGGCGGCATCGCCCTGCTGGCGGGTGTGTACGCCCGCCAGGTCTCGCTGCTGCTGGTGCCGGTGCTGCTGGCCGCCGCCTGGGTACACCTGCCCAACGGCTGGCTGCACACCAGCACCGGCGGCGGCTGGGAGTACCCGGTGTTCCTCGCCGCCGCCTCGCTCGTGCACTGGCTGCTCGGCGATGGCGACTACAGCGTGAAGCGCAGCCCCTTCCTCACCCTCGGCGCCTCGCGCGCCTGATCATTCCTCAACCCTGAAAGGACTTGAACCATGAAGCTCTACCACGCCCCCGGTGCCTGCTCGCTCGCCGTCCACATCGCCTTGCGCGAAGCCGGCCAGGCCTTCGACCTGGTGAAGGTCGACCTCGCGAAGCACACGCTCGACGACGGCCGCAACTACTTCGACCTCTCGCCGCGCGGCTACGTGCCGATGCTCGAGTTCGACGACGGCAGCCGCCACACCGAAGCGGCCGCGCTGCTGGCGCACATCGCCGACCAGGATGCCGACTTCACGCTCATCGGCGCACCGCGCAGCGAGCGCCGCCTGCAGGTGACGCAATGGCTCGCCTTCGTGGCGAGCGAGCTGCACAAGGCCTTCAGCCCCTGGCTGTGGCACAAGGAAACGGCCGACTCGACGAAGCAGGCCGTGCGCGAGAAGCTCGCCACGCGCTTCGCCGAACTCGACCGCCACCTCGCCTCACGCGAGTACCTGGCCGGCGAGTTCAGCGTGGCCGACGCCTATGCGTTCACGATCGTGAACTGGTCGAACTTCCTCGGCCTGCCGCTGTCGGACGTGCCGAACCTGAAGCGCTACCTCGCCCGTGTGGCAGCGCGCCCGCAGGTGCAGGCGGCGCTGAAGGCCGAAGGCCTGGCGGGTTGATCAAGCGCCCGAGCTGATCCCACCATCGATGCGCCCGGCCAGCGCCGCCGCCTGGCCGGTGTAGCTGCCGGGCGTCATCGCCATCAGGCGGGTCTTCTCGCTCTCGGGGATTTCGAGCGTGCCGATGAAGGCCTGGATGTCCTCGCGCGTGATGGCCTTGCCGCGCGTCAGCTCCTTCAGGCGCTCATACGGGTTGGGCAGCTTGTAGCGGCGCATCACGGTCTGGATGGGCTCGGCCAAGACTTCCCAGGCCGAGTCGAGGTCGGCGGCGAGCGCCTCGCGGTTGACTTCGAGCTTGCCGAGGCCCTTCAGCAGGCTGTCGTAGCCGAGCACCGCGTAGCCGATGGCCACGCCCATGTTGCGCAGCACCGTGCTGTCGGTCAGATCCCGCTGCCAGCGGCTGATGGGGAGCTTCTGGCTCAGGTGGCTGAGCAGCGCGTTGGCGAGGCCGAAGTTGCCCTCGGCGTTCTCGAAGTCGATCGGGTTGACCTTGTGCGGCATGGTCGACGAGCCGATCTCGCCCGCCTTGGTGCGCTGCTTGAAGTAGCCGAGGCTGATGTAACCCCAGACGTCGCGCGACCAGTCGATGAGGATGGTGTTGGTGCGGGTGACCGCATCGAACAGCTCGGCCATGTAATCGTGCGGCTCGATCTGGATGGTGTAGGGGTTGAACTCCAGGCCGAGCTGCTTCTCGATGACCTTGCGGCTGAAGGACTCCCAGTCGAAGTCGGGGTAGGCCGACAGGTGGGCGTTGTAGTTGCCGACGGCACCGTTCATCTTGGCGAGCAGCTTCACGCCGGCGATGCGCGCGCGGGCGTGCTGCAGGCGGGCCACCACGTTGGCGACCTCCTTGCCCACCGTCGTGGGGCTGGCGGTCTGGCCGTGGGTGCGCGCGAGCATGGGCACGTCGGCCAGGTCTTTCGCGAGCGTGGTGAGCGCGCCGATGATCTTGTCGAGCGTGGGCAAGAGCACGTCTTGCCGCGCGGCCTTGAGCATCAAGCCGTGGCTCGTGTTGTTGATGTCTTCGCTGGTGCAGGCGAAGTGAACGAACTCCGACGCCGCCTTGAGCTCGGCGCTGTTCTCGAAGCGGCTCTTGAGCCAGTACTCCACCGCCTTCACGTCGTGGTTGGTGGTCTTCTCGATCTCCTTGATGGCCTGCGCATCGGCCTCGGAGAAGCGCGTGACGAGCCCGCGCAGCAGGCCGCGGCCGGCGCCGGTGAGCGGCTTGAACTCGGCGAAGCCGGCATCCGAGAGCGCGATGAACCACTCCACTTCCACCTGCACCCGGCGGTGCATCAGGCCGAACTCGGACAGGAGGCCTCGCAGCGGCCCCATGCGAGAGGCGTAGCGGCCGTCGAGCGGCGAGAGGGCGGTGAGGGAGCTGAGGTTCATGACGACAGGCCGGGCGTCGAGGCGCCGGAAAAGCTGGAGGGAAGAGCAGCCCGCGATTTTAGGCGGGTGCGCTATCGTCGCGCGTCTTTTGCTGACCGCCCTTCATGCCCATGTTCACGCCGCGCCGGATCGTCGTCACTTCTCGCTTGATCTTGCCGCTCTTGTTGCTCCTGTCGGCCTGCCAGCGACAGGAAGTCGCACTGCCCGTCGCCGCGTCTTCCCCCACACCCACCATCGCCGCCAGCACGCCAGCGCCTGCATCGCAGAACGCCCCTCTCACGCCCCTGGCCGATGCCGTGCTCGCCGCGCACCGCCAGATGATCGTGCTGATGAACGGCGAGCGCAGCCTCAAGCCCGCTGAGCGCCGAGCGGTCGCCGCCGTCGGCCAGCTGCTGTTCCACGACATGCAGCAGCGCATGGACACACTCACCACCGCGGCCACCGCGCTCGACCCGGCCGTGGTCGGCGCCGTCAACACGCTGCTCGACCGCATCGAAAGCGAACCCTCGTGGTTCGACGCCGACCGGCTCGCCTTCAAGGAATTCCTCGTTCGCCTCGCCGCGCACTACAGCGCCTCGCAATCCATCGCCGGCCTGAAGCTCGCCAAACGCGCCAACGAAGACCTGGCCGTGCTCGCCGAGGTGGAGCAGGCCTACGACAAGGAGCTGAAAGAGGTCTTCGGCCGCTTCGCCAAGCGTGGCATCGAACTCAAGCGCGAGAAGTGGAGCGACTACGTCGCGAAGCTTTCAACGCTCTACACCCGCGAGCAGATCCTGAAGGACTACGCGACCGTCGTGCCCTACACCGCGCCGAGCGGCAAGGCCGGCGCCGAAGAGGCCGACACACGCGAGATCTTCGGCATGTCGCTGCCGCCCAAGACCGTGGTGCTGACCTTCGACGACGGCCCGCACGCGCGCTACACCGACGACATCCTCGACATCCTCAAGCGCTACGACGCGCCGGCCATCTTCTTCCATCTCGGGCGCAACCTCGGCAGCGTCGACGCCGAGGGCAAGGCCAAGCCGGGCGCGTATGCCGCCGTCGCCAAACGTGTGCTCGCCGCCGGCCACCAGCTGGCCAACCACAGCTACAGCCACAGCGTGATGGCCAAGCTGCCGGGCGATGCGGTGAAGGTGGAAGCGGCCAACACCGAAGCGCTGCTCGACGCCACCGGCCGCCAGCCCTCGAAGCTCTTCCGCTTCCCCTACGGCGCGCGCAACGAAGCCTCGCTGGCGACCGTGGAAGGCCTGAAGCTGCACTCGATGATGTGGAACATCGACTCGCAGGACTGGGCCGACCCGGTGCCGCGCTCGATCGCCGAGCGGGTGCTGAGCGAGGTCGACAAGCAGCAGCGCGGCGTGATCCTCTTCCACGACATCCAGGGCCGCACGGTGCAGGCGCTGCCCGCCGTGCTCGATGCGCTGGTCGCCGACGGCTACCGCTTCGCCACCTGGCGCGACGGCAAGTTCATCGTGGGCACGCCGAAGAAGGCCGCACCCGATGCGGCGATGGCCGCGTCGAGCGAAACGCTCTACCGCGACAGCCACGCCCTCGTGATCGGCATCGACAAATACGGCAAGTGGCCCGGCCTGCACCACGCGGTGCGCGATGCCAAGGCGGTGCACGAAGCGCTCACCACCCGCTTCGGCTTCAAGCCCGAGAACGTGACCGCGCTCTACGATGGCGAGGCCACGCGCGCCAACATCCTGAAGGCGCTCAACGAGCGCCTGGCCGACGGGCAGCGCATCAAGCGCGACGACCGCGTGCTGGTCTTCTTCGCCGGCCACGGCGGCACGCGCAAGCTCACGAGCGGGCGCGACGTGGGCTACCTGATCCCCGTCGACGCCTCGCTGCAAGACTTCGCGAGCGACGCCATCTCGATGCCGCAACTGCAGGAGGTGGCCGAAGCCATCAGCGCCAAGCACGTGATGTTCATGGTCGACGCGTGTTACTCCGGCCTTGGCCTCACGCGTGGCGGCGCGGGCAGCAGCAAGAACTTCCTCGCCGACAACGCACGGCGCCTGGGCCGCCAGATGCTCACCGCCGGCGGCGCCGACCAGCAGGTGGCCGACGACGGCCCCGGCGGCCATTCGGTCTTCACCTGGACGCTCCTGCAAGCCCTCAACGGCAAGGCCGACCTGAACGGCGACGGCGTCATCACCGGCACCGAGCTCGCGGCTTATGTCGCGCCCTCGGTGAGCGCCATCGCGAAGCAGACCCCGGCCTTCGGCAACCTGCCCGGCTCGGAAGGTGGCGAGTTCGTGTTCGAGCTGCCCATCGAGCGCGACGGCCTGAGCGCCGACACCCGCCAGCTCGACGCCGCCGCCAGCCAGCTCGCCAAGCGCCTCGACGAGGCCGCCCCCGAAGCCGCCAAGCCCGGTGCGGCGGTGCAGGTGACGGTGAAGAACCTCGACGGCGCCGACGTGAAGCTCACCACCACCGCCGCCACCGCCGTGCCGCCCCGCGTGGCCGCGCAGCGCGCCAACGACCGCGGCCTCGCGCTCTACCGCGAGCGCCGCTACGACGAAGCCGAAGCCGCCTTCACCGAAGCGCTCAAGCTGCAGCCGAAATTCGCGCTCGCCGCCAACAACCTCGGCTTCGTCTACTTCAAGCGCGGCAAGCCGGTCGAAGCGGCGCGCTGGTTCGAGAAAGCCATCGAGATGGACGGCAGCCGCGCGCTCGCCTACCTCAACCTGGGCGACGCGCACCTGCAGGCCGGCGACGACAAGAAGGCGCTCGCGGCCTACGGCACCTTCGTGGGCCTGTCACCCAAGCACGCGCGCAGCGCCGAGTTGCAGGCCTTCATCGCCACCCCCGACGCGGCGCACCGCCCACGCCTGCCCTGAGCCCCGCTCGGCGCCTCAGGCCGTCGACGTGGTGCCGCTGTCGCGGAGGTGCGCCAGCAGGCTGCGCGCCTCGCGCGCATGCCGATCGCCCGGGTGGTGCAGCATCAGCGCCTGCAGCTGCGCCACGCCTTCCGGCCCACGGCCAGCTTCGATCAGCGCCTGCCCATGCAGCCAGCGGTAGAGCGCGGTGCGCGTGTCGGCCGGCCGCCGCTGGCCGAAGGCTTCGAGCAGCTGCAGGGCGAGGTCGGGCCGCTGTTGTTTCAGTGCCTGCTTGGTGAGGGGCACCACCGCCACCGTGCCCGGGTCGAAACCGGGATGCACCTTGAGCGCCGCAATGTAGAGGGCCAGCGCATCGGCCGAGCGCCGCTGCTCCAGCAGGCGCCGCAGGCGAGCCCGTGCCCCGGAGCCCTGCGCGCCGGCCGCCGCGGGCGGCGGCGCGCCCATCCTCAGCCGGCGCCGCACCCAGTCGCGCAAGCGGCTCGCCATGCCGCGCCCCATCGAGCCCAAGGCCCATCCATGCCACATACACACTCCCTTCGGGTCATCGACGTGCCCGGTTTTATGCGCGGGAGTGTCACACGGGTTTCATGCCGACGTCATGCAATGGGGGCTGCACCGTCGCAGTCTTTCAATGACCATGAAACAACCCACTCGCTCCTGGGCCGCCCTCGCCGCGGCCGCCTTTCTCGCCACCGCCTGCGGCGGCGGCGATGATGAACCCACCGGCCCCACCGCGCCTGCACCGCAGGCCTACGCGCAGACCCAGGCGCTCGGCAATGTCTCGGTGAGCATCACCAAGCACGAGTTGCAAGCGGCCACGAGCTTCCACGTTCCCTACGAAGGCCGCAACACGGCCATTGCCGCCGACTTCGCGAACGGCTTCCTGCCCGCCTACGGCTCGGGCCTCGCCTTCAAGGAACGCCTCGCCGACGGCACGCTCGAGTTCTACGCCATCACCGACCGCGGTCCCAACGGCGACGGCCCCACCGCGCCCGTGCCCGGCGGCGCCGGCAACGGCATCAGCAAGGTGTTCCCGGCGCCGTCGTTCGCGCCGAGCTTCGGCGTGATCCGCGTGGGCGCCACGGCCGTGCTCCAGAGCAGCACACCGATCAAGCGCGATGCCACCACCCGCATCACCGGCCTGCCGCCGCAGGCCGGCGTGGGCTCGACCGGCGAGACGCCGCTCAACGATGCCTACCGCTTCGACGCGGCCACCGCCAACTACGACGCCCACGGCCTCGACCCCGAATCCATCGTCGTCGACGCCGCGCGCAACGTGCTGTGGGCGAGCGACGAATACGGCCCCTTCATCGTGCGCATCAACCGCACGACCGGCGTGATCGAGCGCAAGTACGGCCCGGGGCCGGGCGCCGCCGACCTGCCCGCAGTGCTCGCCAAGCGGCGCGTCAACCGCGGCATGGAAGGCCTCACGCTCGACGTTGCCAGCGGCAAGCTGCACGGCTTCCTGCAAAGCCCGATCGACCCGAAGGATGCGAACGGCGCGTCCATCCGCGCGCGCCCACCCGGCGGCAGCAACACCGACGTGCGCCACATCGCGAAGTTCGTGCGCTGGCTCGAGTTCGACCCGACCACAGAGACCTCGAAGCTCTACGCCTACCCGATCGACGGCACGCAGTACGACCGCGACCGCACCGGCAACGCCAAGCTCGGCGACGTGGTGAGCTTGGGGCAGGGCAAGTTCATCGTCATCGAGCAGGGCGCCCGCAAGAGCGACGCCCGCGTGATGAACAAGCTCTACCTGGTGGAGATTCCGGCGAATGCGACCGACATCACCGCGCAGGGCCATGACCTCGAAGTGAGCAGCATCACGCAGGCCGGCTCCAACGGCGCCGACTACGCCACCGTCGTCACCCTGCGCAAGACCGAGCTGCTCGACCTCAACGCCGCCGGCTGGGTGGCCGAGAAGGCCGAGGGCCTGACGCTGGTGGACGCGAACACGCTGGCGCTCGTCAACGACAACGACTTCGGCCTGCGCACCATCCTCGTCGACGCGGCCGGTGCCACGGTGGCCGGCAGCATCGAAGACTGCACGGTCGACGCCAGCGGCGCCATCGTCTCCGGCTGCCCCGCCGGCGTGGTGGGTGCACGCCTCACGCGTGGGGCCGACAGCGAGCGGGCCACGCGCCTGTGGTTGATCCGTTTCAGCCAGCCGCTGGCGGGCTACGCCGTGCCCTGAAAGAGGTCAGAGTCGTCTAGACCTTTCATCTCCCTGCCCAGGAGTCGTCACGCAATCGTCACGCTCGCTTTCCACAATCTTCGAGGTTTGAAGAAGAGGTGACGAGCATGACGAACAACGTGATCCAGGTGACGCAGCTGCGCAAGAACTTCGGCGCCCACACCGCCTTGCGCGACGTGTCGCTCAGCGTGCAGCGCGGCGAGATGGTGGCGCTGCTCGGGGCCTCGGGCTCGGGCAAGTCGACGCTCCTGCGCCACCTGAACGGGCTGCACCGGGCCGATGCCGGCCGCGTGGAGGTGCTGGGCCGCACGCTGCAGCACAACGGCCGGCTGGCCCGCGATGCCCGCGCCACGCGGGCGCAGGTGGCCGCGATCTTCCAGCAGTTCAACCTGGTCGACCGCCTCAGCGTGATGAAGAACGTGCTGGCCGGTGCGTTGCACCGCCAGCCGCTGTGGCGTGGCCTCTTCGCGCAATTCCCGCAACACGAGCTGCAACGGGCGCATGAGGCGCTCAAGCGCGTGGGCATCGAGCGCTGTGCCTGGCAGCGCGCGTCCACGCTCTCCGGCGGCCAGCAGCAGCGCGCCGCGATCTCGCGCGCACTGGTGCAGGGCGCGCAGATCATCCTGGCCGACGAGCCCATCGCCTCGCTCGACCCCGAATCGAGCCGGCGTGTGATGGAGCTGCTGGCCGAAGTCAACCGCGAGCTCGGCGTGACGGTGATCGTCTCGCTGCACCAGATCGACTACGCCTTCGCCTACTGCCCGCGCACCGTGGCGCTGCGCGCCGGCGAGGTGGTGCACGACGGCGCCACGCGCGACCTCACCCCGCAACGCCTGCGTGACCTCTACGGCACGCAGACCGATGAACTCATGCCGAGGCCACACGACGCCCCGGCGCCCTTCCACCCCGTGCCCCTGGCCGCCTGATCTCTTCTGGAGCCCCTCATGAACCGCAGAGCCATTCTTCTCGTCCTCGCCACCACTGCCTCGATGTGGCTGAACCAGCATGCCCACGCCCAATCGCGTGAATCCACTCGTGAGTTGCAGATGGGCATCATCGCCACCGAGTCCTCGGCCAACCTCAAGACCGCCTGGCAGCCGCTGATCGACGACCTGCAGAAGCAGACCGGCCTCAAGGTCACCGCCTTCTTCGCGCCCGACTACGCCGGCGTGATCGAGGCGATGCGCTTCAACAAGGTGCAGCTCGCCTGGATGGGCAACAAGTCGGGCATGGAGGCGGTCGACCGCGCCAACGGCGAAGTCTTCGCCAAGGTCGTCTCGCTCGACGGCACCCAGGGCTACTGGAGCCTGATGGTCGTGCACAAGGACAGCGCGCTCAAGTCGCTCGACGACGTGCTCAAGCAGCGCGCCAGCCTCACGCTCGGCATGGGCGACACCAACTCCACCAGCGGCACGCTGGTGCCCGGCTTCTACGCCTGGGCCGCGAACAAGGTCGACCCGGTGCGCGACTTCAAGCGCAGCGCCCGCGCCAACCACGAGAGCAACATCCTGGCCGTGGCGAACAAGCAGGTCGACGTGGCCACGGTGGCGAGCGACACCTTCGACCGTGTGAAGGCGAAGTTGCCGGAAAAGGCGGCCGAGCTGCGCGAGGTCTGGCGCTCGCCGTTGATCCCGAGCGACCCGCTGCTGTACCGCAAGGATCTCGACGACGCCACCAAGCAGAAGCTGCGCAACTTCTTCTTCACCTACGGCAGCAAGGACGCGCGCGAGAAAGAGGTGATGAAGGCGCTCACCTGGTCGGCCTTCGTGAAGTCCGACAACCAGCAGCTCACGCCGATCCGCCAGCTCGAGCTCGCCAAGGAGCGCAGCAAGGTCGAGGCCGACACGGCGCTGTCGGCCGACGACAAGGCCAAGAAGCTGAAGGACATCGACCAGCGCCTCGCCGAGCTGGCGCAGCAGATCGCCCTCGCGAAGTAAGCCGTGTCGTCCTTGAGCCTCGCCCCCGTGGCCGCCCGCATCGCCCCGCCGCGCAGCTCGCTCCTCACCCTCGTGGTGTGGGGCCTGCTGATCGCGGTGCTGGCCGCCTGCTGGAAGGGCGCCGACATGCGCCCGCTCGACCTGCTGCGCGACGGCGGCAACATGGGCGAGTACGCCCGCGGCTTCTTCCCGCCCGACTTCAGCGACTGGCGGCACTACGTCACCGAGCTGGTGGTCACGCTGCAGATCGCGCTGTGGGGCACGGCACTCGCCATCGCCTGCTCGGTGCCACTTGCACTCCTCGCCTCGGCCAACATCACACCGTGGTGGGTGCACCAGCCGGTGCGCCGCCTGCTCGACGGCTGCCGCGCGATCAACGAGATGCTCTTCGCGCTGCTCTTCGTGGTGGCCGTGGGCCTGGGCCCTTTCGCCGGCGTGCTGGCACTCTGGGTGCACACGACCGGCGTGCTGGCCAAGCTCTTCTCCGAAGCGGTGGAAGCCATCGACCCCCAGCCGGTGGAAGGCATCCGCGCCACCGGCGCGCACCCGCTGGCCGAGATCGTCTACGGCGTGATCCCGCAGGTGATGCCGCTGTGGATCTCGTATGCGCTGTACCGCTTCGAGTCCAACGTGCGCTCGGCCTCGGTGGTGGGCATGGTGGGCGCGGGCGGCATCGGCATGGTGCTGTGGGACGTGATCCGCGGCTTCGCCTACGCGCAGACGGCGGCGGTGCTCATCATGCTGGTGCTGTCGGTGTCGCTGATCGACGTGGCCTCCTCGCGGCTGCGCAAGCTCGCCACCTGAGGCACCGCCCCATGCCGCGCACCCTCACGCTCCGCGACATCGAGTCCCTCTTCACGCAGCACGGGCAGCAGCTCTACGACGGCAGCCGGCGCGAGTCGGTCACCGCGTTGCAGCATGCCTTGCAGTGCGCGCAGCTGGCCGAGTGGGCGCATGCCGACGATGCGCTCGTCGCGGCGGCGCTGCTGCACGACCTCGGCCACTTCCTCACGCCCGTCGAGGGCGACGAAGACGACGACCGCCACGAAACGATCGCGCTGCCTTACCTCGCGGGCCTTTTCGACGCGAGCGTGCTGGAGCCGATCCGCCTGCACGTGGCGGCCAAGCGCTACCTGGTGGCCATCGACGAGGCCTACCTCGCCGGGCTCTCGCAGGCCTCGGTGCACTCCCTGGCCTTGCAGGGTGGGCCGATGACGCCTTTCGAGGTGGCCGAGTTCGAGGCCACGCCTTTCGCGATGGACGCGGTGCGGCTGCGCCGCTGGGACGACCTCGCCAAGACCCCCGAGCAGGCCACGCCGCCGTTCAGCTACTACCTCGCGCTGCTGGCGGGCCTTCAGCCGGGAGCGCGCGCGCTGGCCACGCCCTCGGCACGGCAGGGCGCGTAGGCATCGAGCGTGCGTTGGTACACGCGCGTGTGCACGCCCATCAGGCCGAGCACCGAGTGGAAGTAGCCGTCGTGCGTGAGCATCTCGTCGCGGCGCGACGCGAGGCAAGCCAGGTCGACACCCGACTCGCGCTGCCAGGCCGGTGACATCCACGTCACCCACGGCACGCGCTTCTGCACCTCGGGGGCGATGGCGTAGGGCATGCCGTGCAGGAAGAGGTTGTTCTCGCCCAGCGACTCGCCGTGGTCGGCCACGTAGACCATTGCCGTCGGTGCGTCGCCACGCGCCTTGAGCCAGCGGATGGTCAGCGCCAGCGCGTGGTCGGTGGCGGCGATGGAGTTGTCATACGCGTTGACGATGGCCTCGCGGCTGCACGCGGTGAGCGAGGACGCCGTGCACTCCGGCAGGAAGCGCTTCTGCGCCGGCCCCGAGCGCAGGTGGTAGGCCGGCCCGTGGCTGCCGATCTGGTGCATCACGATCACCGTGCCGCGGGCGCGGCGGGCCGGGTCGAGCGCGGCGAGGCGCTCGTCGAGGCCGGCCAGCATCACGTCGTCGAGGCAATCGCCTTGCGGGCAGGTGGCGGCGTGCGGCACACGGTCGCACACGCCCTTGCAGCCCGACTGGTTGTCGAGCCAGAGCACGGCCAGGCCGGCGTGCTGCAGCACGTCGAGCAGGCCTTCGGCACGCTGGGCAGCGTCGGGCTTGAACTGCTCGCGCCCGAGGCCCGAGAACATGCAGGGCACCGACACCGCCGTGCTGGTGCCGCAGGCCCACGCGTTGCGGAAGCTCACGACCGCCTCGCGCGCCAGCTCGGGCGTGGTGTCGCGCGCGTAGCCGTTGAGGCCGAAGTTGCCGCTGCGGCCGGTCTCGCCCAGCACCAGCACCAGGAGCGGCGCCCGCGCGGCCGACACCGCCGACGCGACCTGCGCATCGGCGCCCAGCGGCTCGATCGGCGTCGCTGCGTTCGCCCGCGGCAGGCCCACGTCGCGCGCGAGGGCGTAGACGCTGTTGAGCGGGTTGAAGAGGTAGCGCAGGTCCTTGTGGTTGCGCATCGACGAAGCCAGCGGCTGGAAGCTCGCGAGGCCCGCGGCCACGAGCACGAGCAGCGCGGCCCCCACCGTGGCGGCGTTCTGCCACAGCGCGCGGCCGAAGCGGCGCGGCGCGAGCGGCTGCCGCCACAACCACCAGGCTGGCAGGCCGGCCAGCAGCCCGAGCGCGAGCAGCAGGCGCACGTCGATCAGGGCGCGTGCTTCGTGCACGTCGGTCTCGAGCACGTTGCGCATCATCCCGGGGTCGATGACCACGCCGTAGCTGCCCATGAAGTGGCTGCCGGCCGCGGTGGCCACCAGCAGCAGCGTGGCCGCCGGCTTGAGCGTGAGGCGCCAGGCCAGCAAGGCCATCAGCGCCGCCAGGGCTGCGGCGAGCATCACCCCCAGCGCCACGGCAAACGCCACCCCGCCCACGCCCTGCAGCAGGCCCAGCTCACCGAGCTTGCGCCACAGCACCCAGTTGCCCGGCCCGGCCATCCACAGGCTGCAGACGACGAGCACCCACAGCGGCGACATCGGAGACGCGGTGGGCGACATGAACATGCGGCGGGTCATGCGCGCACCTCCTCAGCGTCAGCGGCGAACCAACGGTCGGAGACGCTCGCGAGCATCCAGCAGATCCAGCCCGACCACAGCGTGTGGCTCGCGAAATGCGCGCCGCGCCATTGCTGGGCGAGCCCAAGCGCGAGGCCGGTGGCGAGTGCCGCCCACAGCCAGCGCGAGGCCACCGCCGGCGAGGTGTCGCGCCAGGCAAACCAGCCGCCAACCCAGGCGAAGCCCGTCGTGGCGTGGCCGGCGGGGAAGCAGTGCCCCGCGCCGCCGTCGCTCACCAGCCAGCCCTGCCAGTGCCACACCGGGTGGGCCACGCCGCCGAATTCGGCCATGTCCCAGGGGCAGCTGGTCGCGTTGCCTGCCTTGAGCAGGGCGACTGCAGCCGTGGCCATCAAGGCCACCACCGGCACCTGCAGGCGGCGCCGGAACGGCAGCCGTGCGAAGGCGCCCACCGGCCACACCACCGCCAGGCACAGCGCGACGACGAGCGCCCACGCCGCGTGGCGCGCGCCATCGTGCAAGACGGCGGTGAGCCACCAGGCGTCGCGCCAGGCGAAGCCCTGCGAGTTGCCGGCCAGATGGGCCAGCGCCAGGTCGAAGCCGGATCGGTCCCACAGCAGCAGGACGGGCAACAGGAACAGGCCCCACACGGCCGCACGCGTCGATCTCATGCCGGAAGCATCTCGCCGCCGGCTTAAGTACGGCTTAACGAAACGCAAAGTGCAGAATCCGCCGCATGCGGGTACTGGTGATCGAAGACGACGAGGGCATTGCCCACGGCCTGGGCCTGGCGCTGCGGCAGGACGGCTGGGCCGCCGACACCGTGCCGAGCGTGGCCGCCGCCTGGGCCGCGCTCACGGCCGAGCCCTTCGACATGGTGCTGCTCGACCTGGGCCTGGCCGACGGCGACGGCACCCAGGTGCTGCGCCGGCTGCGCGCCGCACCGCCCGGCGGCCTGCCCGACCCGGCCACGCCCACGCTCATCATGACCGCGCGCGACGAGGTGGCCTCGCGCATCGCCGGCCTCGACATGGGCGCCGACGACTACGTCACCAAACCCTTCAGCCCCGCCGAGCTGGCCGCCCGCATGCGCGCCCTGCGCCGCCGCGCCACCGGCCGCGCACAGGTGCTGCTGACCTGGGGCGATCTCGTGATCGACCCGGCGCAGCGCACCGTGCGGCGCGCCGGCCAGCCGGTGGAGCTCTCCACACGCGAGTTCAACCTGCTGATGACGCTGATGGAAGCGCGACCTCGCGTGCTCTCGCGCCAGCAGATCGAAGCCAGCCTCTACAACTTCGACACCCCACTGGAGAGCAACGCGATCGAGGTGCACGTGCACCACCTGCGGCGCAAGCTCGGCGAGCGGGTGATCCGCACGCTGCGCGGTGTGGGCTATTTCGTGCCGACCGACGAAGACCGATGAAGCGCCTGCTGACACTGACACGCGGCTCGCTGCTGCAACACCTGCTGGCCTGGGCCCTGGCCGCGCTGTGCGCGGTGTGGCTCTTCTTCGTGGTGGTGGGCTACAACACCGGCGAGCACGAGGCCGACGAGCTGACCGACGGCCACCTCGCGAGCGTGGCCACGCTGCTGCTGCGCCAGCGCAACCCCGAGTTCCTGCCCACGCCCGAGGGGCAGGCGATGGGCAGCCACCCCGAGCTGAAGGCGCACGACTACCAGCAGTCGCTGAGCATCGTGGTGTGGGACGGCGAGGGCCGCGTCGTCACGCGCAGCGGCAGCGCGCCCACCCCGGCGTTCAGCGCGCAGGAAGGCTTCGAGACGCTGCAACTCGGCGCCGACCGGAAGGCGTGGCGCGCCTTCTCGCGCTGGAGCAGCGCCGAGCACCAGCGCAAGATCATGGTGCTGCTCAGCATGGCCGAGCGCGACGACCTCGCCGAAGACATCGCCGAGCAGGTGGCCGAGCCGGGCCTGTGGCTGCTGCCGGTGGTGGCGCTCGGGCTGGTGCTGGCCATCCGGCGCGGCCTGCGCCCGTTGAACGACCTCGGCCGCCAGGTGCTCGCGCTCGACATCCACCACGACAAACGCCTGCACGCCCCACCGCACGACGAGTTCAAGGCCACGGTCGACGCGATCAACACGCTGATGGAACGCTACAACGCCGCGCTCGAACGCGAGCGGGCGCTGGCCAGCGAGATCGCGCACGAGTTGCGCACGCCGCTCGCCTCGCTGCAGCTGCACGCGGCCTCGCTGCAGAAGCCGCTGTCGCCCGAGGAAAAGGCCGACGTGCTGCGCCGGCTCGACGACGACGCCAAGCGCGCCGGCGGCGTGCTCACCGACCTGCTGGCGCTGGCCCGCGCGAGCCGCACCCAGCTGGCCGAAGCGGCCCAGCCGGTCGACCTGGCCGAGCTGGCCCGGCGCGTGACCGCCGACTACGCCCAGGCCGCCGACCACCACGACCACGAGCTGTCGCTCGACGCCGACGGGCCCTGCACGGTCACCGGCCACCCGGTGCTGCTGGAGCTGGCGCTGCGCAACCTGATCGACAACGCGATCCTGCACACGCCGCGCGGCACCGCCGTGCAGGTGCGGGTGACGGCCGAGCCCGCCGGCGTGGAAGTGGTCGACAACGGCCGCGCGTCGGGCGCGCCGCCCTCACGCCGCAGCGCGGGCCTCGGCCTCGGGCATCAGCTGGTGCGGCGGGTGGCCGCCATCCACGGGGGCACGCTCGACGCGGTGCCCTGCGACGACCCGGGGCTCACCTGCTGGCGGCTGTCGGTTGCGCGTGGATGAAGTTCAGCGCGGCTTGCGCTTGGCCGCCGGTGCGGCGGCCTTCTTGCCGGCCGCCTCGGGCCGGGTCGTCTCGCCGGGGGCGAGGGTGAAGAGCTTGGCGGCACGGCCCTTGAGTTCGAGCAGCTCGTTGGGCGTCACCGAATATTGGCCGGTGGCGAGGTTCACCTGGATGCCGAACTCGACTTCCTTCTTGCCGTTGGACAGCGCGCCCGAGGTGAACTCGTAGTCTTCGCGTTCGGCTGGCAGGCCCAGGCGGTCGGCGTCGTAATCCTTGTAGTCGACGCTGCGGATCTCGCCACTGGCCAAGTCGAGCATGCCGGTCGAGTGGATGACGTCGTCGGTCAGCTCGTCGGTGATGGTGATGGGCAGCTTGAGGTCCACGGTGTGTGTGTCGATGAGGGCGGGGTGGGGATTCTAGGTGCCTGAGAATGGGCGCGTTCCCATGTCTGCCGCCCCTCACCCGCTTCGCCGCATCGCCGTTCCGGCCTTCGGCCCGTCGCTGCTTTTCGGCATCGGCGAAGGTGCCATCCTGCCCATCCTGCCGCTCACCGCGCGCGACCTCGGTGGCTCGGTCTCGGAGGCGGCCCTGATGGTGGCGCTGATGGGCATCGGCTCGCTGCTGTCGAACCTGCCCGCCTCGGTGCTCACGCTGCGCTTCGGCGAGCGCTGGGCCATCGTGGCGGCGGCGCTGTGGGCGGCGCTCGGGCTGGTCTTGTGCGTGGCGACGCAGCACCTCGGCGTCTTCGCGGCGGGCTGCTTCATGGTGGGCATGTCGCAGGCGGTGTTCAACCTCGCGCGGCAAAGTTACCTGAGCGAAGCGGTGCCACCCGAGTGGCGGGCGCGGGCGCTCTCCACGCTGGGCGGGGTGATGCGCATCGGGCTCTTCATCGGGCCGTTCGTCTCGGCGGCGGCGGTGCACGCCTGGGGTTTCGTCGGTGCGTATGGGGCCGGCGTCGTCGCGTTGCTGGTCGCCGCCGCCGTGGCGGCGCGCATTCCCGACCTCGAAGCACACGCGCTGCCCGGCACGCGGCTCTCGTTCGCCGCGACGCTGCGCGAGCACCGCCACGTCTTCGTGACGCTCGGCATCGGCGTGATGCTGGTGGCCGCGGTGCGGGCGAGCCGGCAGGCAGTGATCCCGCTCTGGGCCGACCACCTCGGGCTCGCGCCCTCGGTCGCCTCATTGATCTACGGCCTGGCCGGGGGCATCGACATGCTGGTGTTCTACCCGGCCGGCAAGGTGATGGACCTGAAAGGCCGCCGCTGGGTCGCGGTGCCCTCGATGCTCGTCATGGGCACGGCCATGCTGTTGATGCCGTTCACCACGGGCGCGTGGACGCTGCTCCTCGCCGCGATGGCCATCGGCTTCGGCAACGGCATCGGCTCGGGCCTCGTGATGACGCTCGGCGCTGACCACTCCCCACCTGGCGGTCGCGCGCACTTCCTCGGCGTGTGGCGCCTGATGGCCGACCTGGGTTCGACCTGCGGGCCGGTGCTGCTGTCGTTCGTGGCGGGCGCGTTGACGCTGGGCGCCGGCGTGGCGGTGACGGGGCTGCTGGCCCTCGGCGGCGCCGCGGTGCTGGGCTACTGGATCCCGCGCGCCGGCCGGCACTGAACAAGTCAAGCCTTGTATTTCAACGTTACAAGCTTTGGCTTGTTTCTTGACATTACAAGCTTTGGCTTTTAACGTGCATGGCATGGACTACCCCCTCCAACTGGCCGACCAGCTGCGCCCGCAGCTGCAGGCCCTGCGCAAGCAGCGCGGCATGACGCAGGCCCAGCTGGGGGCCGCCCTCGGCGTCTCGCAGGCCCGTGTGGTCGAGATCGAGGCCAACCCGGGCGCGGTGAGCCTGCAGCAGGTGATGCAGGTGCTGGGCGTGCTCGGCGCCACGCTCGTGATCCGCGACCCGGGCCCCACGGCCTCGGAGCCCACGCCGAGGGCGGGCCGCTGGTGAGCGCGGCCCTCGTCGCGTGGATGAACGGCGAGCTCGTCGGCCGCTGGTCGGTCGAGCGCGGCACCCACCGCTTCACCTACGACGAGGCCTGGCTGCGCTCGCCCCGGTGCCGGGCCTTGTCGCTCTCGCTGCCCATCACCCCGGGCCGCGAGCTGCGCGGCCCGGTGGTGGCGCACTACTTCGACAACCTGCTGCCCGACAACGAGCGCATCCGCCAGCGGTTGCAACGCCGCTTCAAGACCGGCTCCGCCGATGCCTTCGCCCTGCTCGAAGCCATCGGCCGCGACTGCGTGGGCGCGGTGCAGCTGCTGCCCGAGGGCACCGCCCCCCTCGGCTGGGACCGCATCGCGAGCGAACCCTTGAGCGAAGCGCAGGTGGCCGCCACGCTGCGCGCGGTGCCGTCCGAGGCGGTGCTTGGCCAGGCCGGTGACGACGAGAACTTCCGCATCTCGCTGGCCGGCGCCCAGGAGAAAACCGCCCTGCTGCGCCACCGGGGCCAATGGCATCGGCCGCTCGGCGCCACGCCCACCACGCACATCCTCAAGCTGCCGCTCGGCCTGGTGGGTGGCTCGCGCCGCGTCGACCTCGGCGACTCGGTGGAAAACGAGTGGCTGTGCGCGCTCATCCTGCACCACCTCGGCCTGCCGGTGGCGCCGGCGGAGATCTGGCGCTTCGAAGACCAGAAGGCGCTGGCCGTCACCCGCTTCGACCGCGCGCTGCAACACGGCGCCAACGGCCGCGAGTGGATCGCCCGCCTGCCGCAGGAAGACTTCTGCCAGGCGCTCGGCCACCCGCCCACCCGCAAGTACGAAAAAGACGGCGGCCCCGGCATCGCCGACTGCCTGCGCCTGCTGGCCGGCAGCCGCGAGCCGCATGACCGCGCCAGCTTCGCGCTCGCGCAGCTCGCCTTCTGGCTGATGGCCGCGACCGACGGCCACGCGAAGAACCACTCGCTCTTCCTGCACCCGGGCGATGCCTACGTGATGACGCCGCTGTACGACGTGCTGTCGATCTTTCCCTACGTGGGTGACGCGGCCAACCAGTTCCGCTGGCGCAAGGCCGAGCTGGCCTTCGCGCTGCGCGCGAAGAACGTCCACTACCAGTTGCACAGCCAGCAGCCACGCCACTGGCACGCACTCGCCATGCAGGCCGGTGGCACGCCGGTGTGGGCGCGCATGCTGGAGCAGGTGGCCCACGTGGGCCCGGCGCTCGAGGCGGTGGAGCGCCACCTGCCGGCCGACTACCCGCCCCGCACCTGGCAGGCCATCTCTGGCGGCATGCGCACACAAGCCGCGCGCTTCCAGGCCGGGCTCGACGGCCTGCCCACGCCGGCTTGAGCGTCGCCCCAACAAACGAAACAAACGCGCCCCGCGCTGAAACGGCGGCGAAACCGCTGCGGTCGAGACTGCTGGCTTTGGCCAGGAGCATCTGCATGAACCGCCGCCGCGTCCTTCTCCCGCTGCTGTTGATCGCCGCTTTCGCCAGCCACGCGCTGGAGTCCCGCGCCGCCTCGCCCGGCGTCGTGCACGACCTTCGCATGGCGCAAGACAGCCAGCCCTTCCGACAGGCCGCCGACGAGTTCATCGCCCGCTCGATGGCCGGCGACGTGGCGGGCACGCAATCGCTGCTGAGCCGAAGCCTCGTCGAGCGCACCGGTGGCGAGGCCGTGACACGCGCGCTGCAGTCGCAGATCGTGCCCTTCTTCCAGCGCGGCCGCGAGCCCGGCAAGAGCGTGACCATCGCCCGCACCACCGACGCCTCGGGCCAGCAGGGTTTCGCGTTCTACATGTGGATGGAATACGCCGAAGCGCCCACCGCACGCCCCTTCACCGTGTACGTGGTGCGGGAGCAGGGCCGGCTCGTCGTCGCCAACATCGTGCCCGACCGGCTCGTCGAAGGCCGCCACCGCTGATGGGCACGAAGCACCCCTTCGTGCTCTACGCCGCGACCGTGGCGCTGGCCGCCGCGTCCTTCGTCGGCGAGGCGAATGCTGCCCCCGCCGACGGCGCGGCCTTCGTGAAGCAGCTGCGCGATGCCGCCGCCCAGCCGGGCGGCGTGGCCCTCGCGGAGCTGACGCAATTCCCCTTCCTCTTCGACGGCCAGCCGCTCAAGCGCGACGCCTTCATCGCCAAGGCCGTGCCCGCGCTCTTCACGCCACGCGTGCGCCAGTGCCTGCAACGCGCGAGGCCACAGGCCGAAGACGACCGCCTCGTGCTGTGGTGCAAGCCCTACGGCTTCTACCTCGGCGAGGTGCAGGGCCGCTGGCGGCTGATCGAATTCGGCACCGACGCGGAGTGAGGCCGCGAGCCTGTCGCCAAGGCGAGGGCATGCAGATGACTGGTTAGCATCGAGCGGTCTCAACGCCCCCTTGCCGCATGCCGACCCTCGCCGAAGTCCGCAAACGCCTGGAATCGAAGCGCTTCACCACCCGCAAGCGCGGCATGCAGGAGCTGCTGGCGCTGGGCCTGCGGGACGAACTCATCGAACGCGCCCTCGCCGACAAGGATGGCGCCCTGGTCTCCCATGTCGTGACCTGGCTCGAACCCGACGTGCCGGCGAAGCTGCTGGTGCACAACTTCCACCTCGGCCGGCAGCCCGTGCCCCTGTCGGAGATCCGCAGCTACCTGCCGTATCACAACTGCCTGTACGCCGAGAAAGAGATCTTCGAGCACTACGCACCGCAAGGCCGCAAGCTGGCCCTGATGACGATCGAGGCCGTGGGCTACGGCTACTTGCGCTCATTCGAGCCGCTGCTTCGCAAGGTGGCCGACCGCAAGCTCGAGGTGGCGCAAGACGCGGTCGACCGCGACGGCAAACGGGCCCTCGTCGGGGGTGAGAACGCCTTCACGCGCGTCGGCCCGCACGAGGTGAAGTACACCGACCTGCCCCACGAATGGTCGACCGAATCGCAGAAGGTCCTCGAAGCGCTGGTGGCACTGCGTCGCCTCGATCACACCGTTGCGCCCGAACTCCTGGAGCGCCTGAAGACGCAAGTGCGTGCCCTCGCGCCCGAGGGCAGCCCGCTCCGCCAGCGGACGATGCACACGCTCGACTGGGTGGCGTTCGACGGGCTGCCCGATGCGGCGTTTGCCGACCTGCTGGCCTCGGGCGGCGAAGGCCTGCCCAACGTGGCGTATTGGGCTGCCGACATCGGCACCTCGCTGCTCAAGCGCGGCATGGCCGACCGCCTGGCCAAGCTGATCTCCGGCATGGACCCCTTCCGCTTCTACAGCGTCAAGTTCTGTCACTGGCCGCTGACGGAGCACCTGGACCGCACGGGCCTGCTGCCGCTCGATCCCGAATGGTTCCAGGCCGACACCTACCTGAAGAACCGGGAACGCGGCATCGCCGGCCCACCGTGGGCGAAGCGCTGACGGCCCTGTCGAAACCGGCCACGGTCGTTCGTCGTGGAGGGAGCGGCTGCGCATCGCCGCGATTCCCGCAACCCGGAAGGACCCTGCCATGACCTTGCACATCGTCGAACGCCCCGCGATCACCGTGATGGGCCTGCACATCGAGACCCAGCCCATGTCGCCCGACATCCCCGCCCTCTGGCCATGCTTCATGAGCCGCGTGGGCGAGATCGGCCGCCGCACCGAGCCCCAGGTGACCTACGGCGTGATGAAGAGCGACCCCGCCGACATGCGCCGCCTCGACTACTGGGCCGCGGTGGCCGTGCCCCCGAACACGCGCGCACCGGCCGGCATGGAGAGCGTGGTGCTGCCCAACGCGCACTACGCCTTCTTCCGCTACCCGCTCGCCGGCCTGGGCGCGGGCTTCGGCGAGATCTTCGGCACGCTGCTGCCCGCGTCCAACTACGTGCAGGTGCCCGGGCCGATGTTCGAGCGCTACAACGAGGCCTTCGAGCCCGACGATCCGCGGTCGATCGTCGAGATCTACCTGCCGGTGCAGCGCAAGGCGAGCTGAGGGCGCGCGATCCGCAAACTGGGCGCAGGCTCAGGCATCGGCTCGGTGAATCGCCTGCACCAGCCGATCGATGTTGCGGAAGGCGAGCAGGTGGGTGTCGCCTTCCAGCACGGTGAGCTCGGCCCCGGGCAGCGCCTGGCGAAAGCCTTCCACCATGTCCATCGGGACCAGGCCGTCGTGCGTGCCGTGCCACAGGTGCACCGGCACGCGCACTTCGGCGAGGTCGATCGACCAGGGCTGGTTGATCAGCACGCTCTCCAGCGCCCAGGCGCGCGGGCCCTGGTGCAGGGATTCCATGGTCGACGCCACGAAGTACGGCAGGTGCTCGGGCCGCGTGATGTACGCGATGTCGGGCTCGGCGAGGCTGAAGGCGTTGTTGCCGCGCGCGGTCGACATCGCACCCAGCAGCGATTCGACCGTCTGCCCGAAAAGCGCCAGCTCCATCGCCGGCCGCAGGAGGCTCGGCACCACGCGGAAGAACTGGTTCATCATGCCGTTCAGCACCGAGGGTGAGTCCGAGGCCAGGATGTGGTCGATCGGCGGCACGACCGCCGTGCACTGCACGCTGCGCACACGCTCGGGCATCGCCCACGCGGTGTGGATCGCATGCGCACTGCCGGCCGAGGCGCTGAGCAGGTGCACCGCATCGAGCCGCAGCTCGTCGAGCAGCGCGCGCACATCGGGCGTGAACTCGCGGTAGTCCCGCCGCTCGAGAAACGAGCTGTGGCCGTAGCCGGGCCGGTCGACCGCGATCAGGCGCACGCCGCCTTCGCGCAGCTTGCCGGCGTGCAGGAGCAGCTCCAGGCGCGAGGCATTGAGCGCATGGAAATACAGCACCGGCACGCCGTCGGGCGCGCCGTACTCCGCATAGCTCAGCTGACGGCCATCGGCCAGGCGCAGCACGCGGCTGTGCGCAAGGCCGGTGATGTGCGGCAGGAGCTGCGGGTTGCGGCTGCTGCCGGCCTGCTCGAGCACGATGTTGCGCAGCACCAGCGCGAAGAGCGCGTTCTGGTTGTGCACGCCGGTCTTGGCGTAGATGTTCTTGATGTGCTGGCGCAGCGTGTGCAGCGTGATGCCGGTGCGCTGGCAGATGTCGTCGAGCGCCAGGCCCTGGAGGGAGAGGTCGATCACCTCGGCTTCGCGCGCCGTGAGCCTCACACGCTGCGCCAGGCCGTCGATGGATTGGGTGACGCAGCGCTGGCGGTCGATCAGCAGCAGCGAGTACGACGCCGACCCGGTGCGGTTGCGGTGCGCCTCGTTCTTGTAGAGGTAGGCCAGCAGGCCCGTCTGCGCCTCGCCACCGAGCCGGGCGCAGGCATACGACTGGCGATCGGCCTGCGCCATCAACCTCGCCAGCAGACCGGGCTCGCGACATTGCAGCGTGCCCGCCTCGATGCCGAACTGGCCGCCACGGGCCATCAACGCCTCGGCGTCGAGGTTCATGCCGAGAATGCGCAGGCGCTCGTCGACCACCACGATGGGCGGCGCCACCGCGTTGATGACGGCCATCAAGCGCTGCCGCTCGCGCTGCATGGCCGAGTGCGTGGCGCCGAGGCGCAGCGCCCGCTTGATGTGGCTGAGGATCACGCGCGTGAGCGGCGTGTCGTCGCGGCTGCGGTCTTCGCGGAAGTGGAACAGCAGCTGGTGATGCAGGCGCCCCGTCTGGTCGGGCTTGAGCGCCGACTGGTAGATCGCTTCGAGCAGGGCCTCGACCGGGCCGCCGGAGGTGGCTATCGCCATGGCAGTTGCGGGGCGGATTCGAGCGTCGGCAGCTCACGCTCGGCGGTCAACGCGGCCACGCCCGTACCGATTTCCTGCAGCGTGACGGCATGCAGCGCATCGAAGAGGACGAGGCTGACACCCTTCTGATCGGCCACGCCCAACTTGCGAAAAACCGCCTTGAGCTGCGCCCTCGGCGTCTCGATCGATCGCCCGGAGAGCGCCGCGTACTGCTTGAGCGGCATGCCTTGCGCGAGGTTCCAGGCAAGACCGACTTCCTTGTCGGTGAGGCCGTATTGGCGTTGCAGGTGCTGCGCGAGCCGTGGCAGTGGCGTGTCGATCTGGCGCAGAGGGACAAGCCCGCCTGGCCGATCGGTGCGCGCGAGCCATTCGTCGCCCTGGCGGTTGCTCACCACCACCTCGGCCTGCTCGTCGAGCGCCACGAGGCCCATGGGCAGCCCATCGATCACGCGTTGCAGCGAGGCCAGGCTGGCCTTCGTCGCGTCGAGCGACGAGCGCAGGGCCCAGGCGGTGTGCAGATGCGAGCAGAAGAGCTGGAACTCCTGCGCCTGTTCGTCGGTGAAGCCCTCGGGCGTGGCGCTTTGCGCCGAGATCACCTGGCCGGTGATGCGGCGGTGCCACAGAAGACCAGCCTCTCGACCCGGCGATTGCGGGGCCATGCGTGCACCGAAGGGCGATGCGATTTGTATGGAACGGGCGCCGATGCGCGCCGTCCAGCGCTCGACGAGTGGCCGCCACAGCGCGGGCCATTCATCGACGGTGCCGGCGAGCGCCGCCTCGGCGTCCTCGGCCTCGACCAGCGCGTAGAGCTGGTCGAGCAGGTGGAGCCAGTGCAGGTCGACGGGCGTGTCAAGACGCATCGCGGCTTAACCCGATTTCGGTATTCAGCCGAACGGGCCGCGTGCCTACAAACGCCGAGCCCTGCTGCCGCAGGCGCAACCCTTCGGAGACAAACAAAGGACCCGTCATGCACAAACTCCTGTCGAAATCGCTGCTGCTGTGCGCACTCGTGCTCGGCCTCACCGGCGCCGCCCAGGCCGACACCCTGGTGTCACCCACCACGCTCAAATCGACCGAGCGCGGCGTCCTGCTCAACGGCCGCTATTTCGTGGGCGGCCAGTACGGCATCCACGAGATCAAACGGACCGCCGACAACAGCCCCAACTGCCGGCTCGACGCGAGCACGGGTCTCACGGTCTGCGAGCTCCTCTCCACCGTATACGGAGCCGACCAGTGCGACTACTCGGGAATGACTGCGGACAACACCTACTTGTATGCCGCCTGCACCGTGGCCGACAAGACGGCCGCCATCCCGCTGCTGGCGCCGCCCAAGCGCGCCGCGCTCTTCCGCGTGAAGCCCGCGGCCAGCGGCAGCACCGCCGACGAAGTCGTGAGCAAGGCATTCACCACACCCGTTTGGTACAACGGCATGGCGGTGCTCGACAGCAACACGCTGCTGATGACCCCCTCGGCGCCGCTCGGCACCAAGCCGGCCATCGTCAAGCTCAAGATCACCAACACGCTGACGCTGGCCCACACCATCACCACGTGGCTGCCCGGCTCACCGCTTTACCTGCTCAACAACGGCGTGACCGTCAACAACGGCAACGTCTACTTCGTCGGCGGGCAGAACCTGTGGCGCATTCCGGTCAGGAGCGACGGCTCGGCGGGCATTCCGCTGCCGCTTTACCAGACCACCATCAACCAGACGATGGACGACCTGACCGTCAAGGGCGACTGGGTCGTGGTGGCCGAAATCGGCATCGTCAACGGCCTCGGCCTCAACTCGCTCACCTTCGTGCACAAGACCGGCCTCGGCCCCACCTACAAGCTGTGGACCGGCCTCACGCAACTGAGCGGCGTGGTGGTCGACCCGGGCACCTTCGGCACGCCCGGCGCGTTCATCGCGACGAGCTACTTCCAGGGGGGCGTGTACCGCTACTTCTACTGAGCGCGGCCAGCAGGAGCCAAGCTGCTGGCCGCGTCCAACGGACGTGCGGCGGTCCGGGCCGCTCTTCTAGCGCGACCGCGAGGCGGCCCTGAGCTTGCGCCGCATCACGTGCCGCCGCGAGCCCTCGCGGCCGATCTCGACGAAGCCCGCGTCGGCAAACAGGGGTACGAAACCCATGTAGCGGTAGCTCGGGGAGTCTTCGTCGACCGGGTAGGCCTCGACCACCTTCGCCCCGCGCGCGCGGCCGTGTTTCAGCGCCGCGGCGAGCAGGCGCCGGGTGAGGCCCTGGCCGCGCCATTCACGGCGGATGTAGAAGCAGGCGATCGACCAGACGCCCTCGTGCGACGAACCGTCGCGCACCACCGGGCGGTAGCTCGCGCGCGGCGCGATCGAACACCAGGCGACGGGCTCGCCGTCGATGTAGCCCAGCAGCCCGATCGGCACGCCGCCATCCACCCGCGACTTCATCGCCGCCTTGCGGCTGGCGTTGTCGGGCAGCGGGCCGTCATCGGCGGTGTGGCGCCACGCCATGCACCAGCAATACTTGGGCGCGCCCTTCGATTCGAAGAGCCGCGCGAAGTCGTCCCAGCGCTGGCCGTCGACTTCATGCACCGTGAGCTTGGGGCTGGCCATGCGACCCAGGGAGCAAGCCGCGTTCCGCGTCACCTCGCCGCGGCCGGCTCAGCCCAGCAGCAGCCAGTGGTTGTCGGGCGCCATCGCCGTCGGCCAGCGCAACATGCGCGCCGCGTCGGTGGCATGCCAGCGCGCCACGCCGCGGCGGGCGGCGATGAGCACGCCCTGACCGTCGTCCCAGCTGGCGAGCGCGCAGGGCTCGCCGAGTTCGGCCACGCGGGTGAGCTGCGCGGCGGCGCCGGGGTGCCACCAGAGGCCGAGGCCCACCTTCTGCCCGCTCAGCACGAAGCCACCGCCCGGTGCGGCGGCGATGTCGCCGGCATACCCCTCGCCCTGCGGGTCGCGCGTGGGCAGGTGCAGGCCCTGGGCGTCGAGCACCGCCAGCAGCGGCGCGCGGCGGCGGCGTGTCTCGTCGGCGTGTTCGGCCTGCAGCGCCACGCCCAGGCGCCCGCTGCCGTCGGCCGCCCAGGCGAGGTGGCGCAGGCTCAGGCGCGCATCGTCGAGGCGGTGCTCGGCCAGCACGCGGCCATCCGCCGTCGCCAGGCGCACGAGCGACGGCGCCATGCGCTCCATCGCAGTCTTGCGCCCGTCGCGCAGACGCGGAATGCCGCCATTGGCCACCCAGAGCTGGCCGTCGTCGTCGAGCAGCATCTGGTGCGGGTCGAGCCCGCCGCTGGCGAAACCGCCCAGGCGGCGCAGCGTGTCGGGCGAGCGCACGCCGATCGTGCCCTCGCCGGTGTCGGCATCGGTCTCGCTGGTGAAGAGGTGGCGGCCGTCGGCCGACAGCAGGGCGTGGCCACCGAGCGTGTGAGGCGTCTTGTCGTCGCCGAGCGCATGGCGCTGCATCGTGCGGCCCTCGCGGTCGCAGCGCAACAGCCAGCGGCCGGGCCGGTTGGCCACGGCGATGAAGCCGCCATCGGGCATCGCGAAGAGCCCGTGCGCGCGCCCCGGGGCCGGGTGGTCGGCGAGGATGCGCACACGCGCTTCGGCCCAGTCGACCTCGAGCACGCCCACACGGTCGACCTCGTCGACGCTGCCGTCGGGCAGGCGCCAGGCGGCGGCGAGGCGTTGCACCGGCGCCAGCGGCCCACCGGAGGCCGCCTTCAAGGGTGTTGCAGCGAGCGTGGCGGCGGCAAGGCCGGCCAGTTGAACAAGGGCGTGACGGCGGCGGGGCATCGGCGCATCGTAGGCACGCCGCTGCGGCGCGCGCTTGCGGTGGATCACACGCCCTGCAGATCAGGCCGCCGCCGACGGCCCCACCGCCTGCCGCAGCGCGGCGAGGCGCGCGCCGTGCGCGGCCACCATCGTGGCGAAGTTCGACTCCACCGCGAACAGCTCGAGTTCGGTGCCCAGCGGATCGTGGTCGAGCAGCAGGCACTCGGCCAGGCGCAGGCGGGTCTCGGCCTCGCCCACGGGCGAACCCACTTCGCGCCAGTGGCGCACCGCCTGGCGCAGGCGGGCCACGGCGGGTTTGAACTCGCCTTCGTGCACGCACACCTCGGCCTGCGCGCAGCAGTGCATGGCTTTCAGGGCTTCGGTGGCCAGCATCTCGGGGTCGGCCACCAGTTGCTGCAAGGCCTCGCGGGCACGCGTCGCATCACCCATCGCCACGGCCGCGTGCACCAGCAGGCACAGCAGGTGAGCGCGGCGCTCGCGCAGCGTCCAGTCGGTCTCTTCGAGCGCACGCTCGAGGCCATTGCGGGCGAGCGTCGCGCGGCCGGTCAGCAGGTGCAGGCGGGCGAGGCCGGGCTGCGGGTCCCAGCCCAAGGCATGGGCCTGCCGGAACGAGGCCTCGGCGCCGGCGAAGTCGCCGTGGCTGGTCTGGATGTCGCCAAGCACGCAGTAGGCATCGCCCTCGGCCCACGGCGCGGCGTGGGCAAGCAGGGCCGCGGCGGCCCGCACCTCGGTGCCGGCCTGCTCCAGCTCGCCCTGCACGCCGAGCACCGCGGCACGGTGCAGCCGGCAAGTGCCGGGAAAGGCCGGCATGCGGCTCGCACGGCTCCAGTCGAGAAAAGCATCGGCGAACTGCGCGGCACGCAGCCAGTCGCAGCGGTGGCGGGCGGCATAGAGGATGGAGCACAACGCCCAGCCGGCCACCCACGAGCGCACGCCGCCGAGGCGGATCACGGCCGCCGCCTCTTCGTGCTGCGCGAGGCCGCCCGCCACGTCGCCCTGCGCCATCAGCGCATGGCCGCGGTAGACGAGGCCGAGGCATTCGACGTCGGGGTCGCGCAGGTGGCGGCCGAGCGTGCAGGCTTCGTCGGCCATCGCGAGTGCGGTGCCGGGGTCGCCGCTGCCGATGGCCATGCGGCTCGCCATCCACGCGAAATGGCCGCGCTCGCGGCTGTGCGTCTGGCCGTCGAGGTAGCGCGAGGCGCGCTGCAGCAGGCCGCGGGCCATCGCGCCCTCTTTGTGGTCGATGCGGATCTGCACCAGCAGCAGCGTGGCGCGCGCCGCGCCGAGCGCATCGCCGTCGGCGTCGCGCTGGGCCACAGCGCGTTCGAGGGCGGCGCCCACGCTCGGGCCCAGGCCGGCGCAGATGGCGGCGCGGCCCCACTCTTCCACGTCGTCGGGCGGCAAGGGTTGATTTGCATCGAGCGCCGCGTAGATCTCGCAGGCGGCGGCCCAGTCGCTGCGCTCGGTGGCGGCGCGCGCCGCGGCGAGGCTGGTCTCGGCCAGCGGCTCGTCAGGCAAGGCGGGGTCGTCGTCGGGGCAGTCGTCGTAACAGAAGCGGTAGCCGTGGCGCGGGTAGGTGCGCACCGCGTCGCCCAGGCCAGCGTCGGCCAGCGCGCCGCGGGCCAGGCTCACCACGCGCTGCAAGGCGTTGTCGACCACCACGACGCCGGGCCACAGCGCATCGAGCAGCTCGTCTTTCGGCACCACGCGCTCGCGGTGGCGCACCAGGTAGCACAGCACGTCGAACACGCGCGGCTGCAGCTTGACCTCCTGCCCGTGCGCGGTGAGCGAGCGCCGGGCTTCGTCGATCTCGCAGGGTCCGAAACGGTAGGTCGTCGCGTCTGTCACGGGGCACCATCGCAGCAGCTGGCCGAACCCTTCGCAGGGGCCGGCAGATTGTGCCGCAGCGGGTGCGGCGGGCAGTGCTTCAAGCAACACCGGGCAGCGTCTGCCACAGGCCGACGAGCGCGCCCACCGCATCTTCGATGAGCGCGATGCGCGCCATGCCCTGCACGTCGAACGGTGCCACCAGCACACGGCCCGAATGCGCGACGGCGCGACGCGCGCTGTCGTCGACACTGTCGACGCGCACATAGGGCGTCCAGTGCGAGGGCACGCCCTGCGCGAGCTGCACCCGGCGCAGCGGGTACAGCGAGGCGATGGCGTGCCGGCCCACCTGGCACAGCGTGAAGCTTCCGCCGTTGGCCGAGCGCTCGTGGAAGCTCCAGCCGAAGGCGTTGGCGTAGAAGCGCTTGGCCGCGGCGAGGTCGCTGGCCGCGAGGTCGAGCCAACAGAACTCTCCCGGCGGGGCCAGCGCCCCGCTCATGGCCGCACCCAGCCCCGCACCCGGCGCCCCAGGCGCGGCCACAGCATGCCCACCTGCTCGCGGTAGTCGCGGTAGCGCTGGCCGAACTGCGCCACCAGGTCGCGCTCTTCGAACCAGATGCCCACGAGGATGTAGCCCGTGGTCATCACCGCGAAGAGCAGGTGGCCGGCCGTCATCACCGGCGTGCTCCAGAACGCGAGGATGAAGCCGAGGTAGATCGGGTGCCGCACGTGCCGGTAGAAGAGCGGCGTGCGGAACTGCACCGCCGGCTCGCGTCGGCCGGTGAGCCGCCACCACACCTGCTTCAGGCCGAAGAGTTCGAAGTGGTCGATCTGGAAGGTGCTCGCCAGCACCAGCACCCAGCCGAGCGCAAACACCGCGGTGCTCAGCACCAGCCCGGCCGGGTGGCTGGAGACGTTCCACACCACCGCGCCGAGTGGGCGCCACTGGGCGAAGAGCAGGACGAGCGCCAGGCTCGCCAGCAGCACGAAGGTGGCGCGCTCGGCCGGCTTGGGCACGAGGCGTGTCCACCAGCGCTTGAAGCCGGGGCGGGCCATCACGCTGTGCTGCACGGCAAAGAGCGCAAGCAGCAACACGTCGACGAGCACCGACACGCCGAGCGGCTCGCCGCTGGCCGAGGCCGGCAGGCCCACGTCGATGGTCTTCGGCACGAAGACGTTGCCGGTGAACGCCGCCGCGTAGACGAAGGTGGCAAGGAAGATGGCGTAGGCGGCCACACCATAGAGCGCAATCAGCAGGCCCATGTCGAATGCTCCGGAAAAGAGGAGGAAGAAAAAAGCCGCCCGGCGCACCGGGCGGCGACGTGGGCCGTCAGATGGCGGTCATCGGCTCGATGACGGTGCGCACCTCGGTCACCTTGTTGGCCGGGAAGCCGCTCAGGCGGGCGTGCTCGTGCACCAGGTCTTCCTTGTCGGCGAGGTAGATGCAGAAGGTCTTGTCTTCGACCACATACGACTGCACCCACTGCACCTTGCCCGCAAGCTTGGCCAGCGCGGCGTTGGAGGTCGCCGAGGCGTCCTTCAGCTCCTTGGCGTTCATGCGGTCGACGGCGGGGATGTGGCGTTCGATCAGATAGCGTTTCATGGTGTCTTCCATTGAGAGAGAGTCCCGCAGCGGTGGGAACCTCCTGGCCGTGCTGCGGGGTCGCGGCCGTTCGGTTGTGGCAGGTGATGCCATGGGGGAAATCGTAGAAATCGGGGGCCGAAGAGTCCTCTGCGTGGGCTGATCGTTTCCTGATCCGTGCAGCGCTCCGTGCAGCGTTCAGGCGGCGGCGCGCGACGCATCGCGCACCACCACGCGCCCGAGCACCGGCACGATCTCGTCGGCCGGCAGCCCGGCGCGTGCGGCATGGCGAGCCAGCGCCGCGGCGTCGATGCCCTGATAGAGACAGACGGTGCCGAGCCAGCCGTCGGCTTCGCGAACCACGTGGCTGTGCAGCCAGCTCACCTCGCGGCCGATCACCGCCTCGGCCACGCGGCGCGCCACGGCGCCCTGGCGGTCGAGGTCGGTGCCCGGCGGCCACGCATGGCGGCGGCGCAAGAGGTAAACGCGGGTGGGCGCAAAGGCCTGCTCGAAGAGCGTGTGCGCAAGCGGCAGCACCTCGTGCGCCGGCAAGCCACAGGCCTCGGCATGGCGGTGCAGCGTGGCCGCCTCGTCAGCCTGGAACACGCAGGCGAGGCCGAAGCGCCCGTCGGGCTCGCACACCGCGTAGGAGTGCAGCCAGCGCGCCTGCGGCACGCGGCCTTCGGCGGCACGCAGGCGCATCAGCGCCGCTTCGAGTTCGGCGGCGTTGGCGGCGATGCCGACGCGCCGGACGACGTGGGGGTGCAGGGTGGTCATGACCCGTGAGGTGGCCCGCGAGGGCCTTCGTTGAACCAGTGGGGTCAGCGTAGGCAGCGCGGGCGCGCCCGTCCTTGGCGGGCGCTGATGCTTTGCTGATCTCGCGTCGGGGCCGACGCGCCATCAGCAAACGATCAGGTCAGCCGAAGGACGTGGCCGCCTCGCGTGCCTAGCCTTGCGCCACCTTCTTTTCACAGGACACGACCATGAGCCTCCACCCCCTGCCTCTTCCCGCCACCCGGCCGCTCGCCGGCAAGGTGATCTTCGTGACCGGCGGCAGCGCCGGCATCGGCCGCGCCACCGCGCAGGTGCTGGCCGCCCGCGGCGCCGTGGTCGCCATCGCCGACATCGACGAAGCGCCCGGCCTCGCCACCGCGCTCGCGCTCTGCGAGGCCGGTGGCCGCGCGAGCTTCCACCGCATGGACGTGCGCGACAGCACCCAGGTGCAGGCCACGCTGCAGGAGATCGTGCGGCTGCACGGCCGCCTCGACGGCGCCTTCAACAACGCCGGCGTGCTCGAAGGCCTCTTCCTCGCCTCGGCCGAGCAGGACGAGGCCACCTGGTCACGCGTGATCGACGTCAACCTCACCGGCGTGTGGCGCTGCATGAAGCACGAGATCCCGCTGATGCTGGCGCAGGGTGGCGGCGTGATCGTCAACCACGCCTCGGTGGCCGGCCTGTACGCCAACCGCCTCGTCGGCGCGGCCTACATCGCCAGCAAGCACGGCGTGGTCGGCCTCACCCGGGCCGCGGCCCTGGAGTACGCCGCGCAGGGCCTGCGCATCAACGCGGTGTGCCCCGGCATCGTCGACGAGACCTCGATGAGCGAGGTGATCTTCGGCGGCAACGCTGAACGCGAGGCGCAGGTGAAGGCGCTCTACCCGGCGGGCCGCGTGGGCACGCTGGCCGAAGTGGCGGAAGCGGTGGCGTGGTTGTTCTCCGACGCCACGAGCTTCATCACCGGGCATGCCCTGCCGATCGACGGGGGTTTGCTGGCGGCATGAGGGCATGCCGAACACGTGATTGACGCAGCACAAGCGCCCCCGGCGCCCCGGCCCCAGAATCGGACCCGCCCTCGGCCGGGTCATCTCGACGCCCCGCGAGGCGAGGAGCCTCGATGAGCACCGTTCCACTGCCTGCACCGACCCCGGCCGCGCTGCCGATGCCACGGGCGCGCGGCACACGATGAGCCGGCGCGACGTCCCGCTCGAGCGGCTGGCCGGGCTGTCGGCTGCCGACGGCCTGAGCAGCGCCCAGGTCGAGGCCCGGCGCAGCCACGGCTTCAACGACATCGTGGCCTCGGCGGCCGGGGGCTGGCGGGCTGTCGCGCGCGACACGGCGCGCGACCCGATGCTGTGGTTCCTGGTGCTCACGGCCGGCCTCTTCGCGCTGCTGGGCCAGCTCACCGAGTCGCTCACGCTCCTGGCCGCGCTGGCCCCGCTGCTCGGCATGGACGCCTACCTGCACCGGCGCACGTCGGCCTCGTCGGCCGGGCTCGCCAGCCGCCTGGCGAGCACCGCACGCGTGCTGCGCGACGGCCGGTGGCAGGAGATCGCGTCGCGCGAGCTGGTGCCCGGCGACCTGGCCGAGGTGACGCCTGGCGAGTACTTTCCCGCCGACGGCCTGCTGGTCGAGGGCAGCGGCCTGCAGGCCGACGAATCGACCCTCACCGGCGAGTCGCTGCCGGTGGCCAAGCAGGCGCTCGCCCCCGCCGCCCTTTCGGCCGACGTCCCCGAAGCGCACTGGGGTACCGCCGGTACGCGCCTGCTGACGGGCACCGCCCGCCTGCGCATCGTCTACATCGGCGGCGAGACGCGCTACGGCGAGATCGTGCGCTCCGCCACCGAAGGCGGCCACGCGGCCACGCCGCTGCAGAAGGCGATCGGCGAGCTGGTGGCGGTGCTCGTGGGCGTGGCCGTGGTGATGTGCGGCGTGCTGGCCGCGATCCGGCTGTGGCACGGCCACGGGTGGATCGATGCGCTGCTCAGTGCGGTGACGCTGGCCGTGGCGGCGCTGCCCGAGGAGTTCCCGGTCGTCTACACCTTCTTCCTCGGTGTCGGCGTGTTCCGGCTCGCACGCAAGAAGGCGCTGGTGCGCCGCGCGGTGGCGGTGGAAAACATCGGCCGCGTGAGCTGCATCGTGTCCGACAAGACCGGCACCATCACGGCCGGCTCGCTGGTGCTGGCCCACGAGGCCCCCGCGAGCGGCTTCACCGAGGCCTCGCTGCGGCAGGCCGCCGCCTTCGCCTCGCGGCCCGACAGCGGCGACCCGCTCGATCTGGCCCTGCATGCCGCCGCCGGCCCGCTGCCGCCGGCCACGCGGCTGGCCGACTTCCCGTTCACCGAAGCGCGGCGCCGCGAGACGGTGGTCTTGCGCGTGGACGGTGCGAACACCACCGCGTTCATGAAGGGCGCCCCCGAGACCGTGCTCGCGGCCTGCGCCCTGCCCGAGGACGACCGCAACGCCTGGCTCGCCGAGGTGGACAGCTTCGCCCGCACGGGCCACAAGGTCATCGCCTGCGCCACACGAAGCCTGGCCACGGACGCCTCGATCGACCGCGAGCCCGACACCGGCTACACCTTCGCCGGCCTGCTCGCGCTCGAAGACCCGGTGCGAGACGGCGTGCGCGACGCCGTCGCCGACTGCCTCGCCGCGGGCATGCGGGTCATCATGGTCACCGGCGATCACCCGGCCACCGCGGCGGCGATCGCGCGCGAGATCGGGCTCGGCGGCGCGGCGCCACAGGTCATCGTGCTCTCACCCGACGACGACGCGGCGGCCGTTCTCCGCGAGCAGGACGGCGTGCACGTGGTGGCGCGGGCCACGCCACCCCAGAAGCTCGCCCTGGTGCAGGCCCTGCAGGCGCAAGGCGAGCTGGTCGCAGTGACGGGCGATGGCGTGAACGACGTGCCGGCCCTGCGCATGGCCGACATCGGCGTGGCGATGGGAGAGCGCGGCACGCGCAGCGCCCGCGAGGTGGCGCCAGTGGTGCTGCTCGACGACAACTTCCGCACCATCGTCGACGCCGTGGCCGAAGGCCGGCAACTCTTCCAGAACCTGCGGCTCGCGTTTGCGTACCTGCTGCTGGTGCACCTGCCGCTCGTGATCGGCGCGGCGGCGATCCCGCTGATGGGGCTGCCGCTGCTCTTCCTGCCGGTGCACATCGTGTGGCTGGAGCTCGTGATCCACCCGACCGCGATGCTCGCCTTCCAGGACCTGCCCGCCGCGGGCCCGCTCACCCCGGTGCGGCGCCAGCGTGGCGCGCGTTTCTTCTCGGCCGGCGGGTGGCTGGCCATCGTGCTCGTCGGCGGTCTCTTGAGCGTGGCGGTGGTGTGGAGCTACCTGCACGCGCTCGGCGCAGACCGCGACGTCGAACACGCACGCGCCATGGCGCTGAGCGTGTTGCTGGTGGCGAGCGCCGGCATGACGGCCGGCCTCACCCGGCTGCGCCGGGCCACCGCACGATGGCTCGTGGTGGGCACGCTGGCCTCGCTCGGCGCACTCGTGCAGTGGCCGCTGCTCAGCCGGCTCTTGAACCTGCGGCCGCTGCACGCGGCCGACTGGGCGCTGGTCGCAGCGGTGTTCGTCGCGTCGGCCGCCGTCGCCCTGGCGGTGGCGACGCGGCTGAACCGGCGTCTCGACTGACTAGCGCCGGCCCGCGCCGCGCGAGGCCTCTGCCTCCGGCGCCGCGAACTGCGGGTAGGACACGCCGGTCACCGAGTTGACCCGCACCAGGCCTTCGCTGGTCAGGCGCGTGAGGGCCTGTTCCACCGCATCGTCGGTGGCCTCGGCGCCGAGCAGCGACTTCAACAGCCGCCACAAGGACTTCACCTTCGTCGGCCGCGCGTCGCCCATCTTGCGCAGGCTCTGGCTCAGGTGCTTGAGGGTCGCGGCCTCGTTCGAGGCGGGCGGCTTGGCGGCCGGCGGGGCCTTCGTCTTGGTGGCGGCCGTCTTCTTGGTGGGTGCCACTTTCTTCGCCGCAGGGGATGGTGGCGGCGCCGCCGTCGTCGTCTTCTTGGCTGCCACCTTCTTGGCCGGCGCCTTCTTCGCCGGGGTCGTTGTCTTGGCGCTGGCCTTCGTGGGCGCCACTTTCGCAGGCGCCTTCTTCGCCACGGCCTTCTTCTCCACCGTCTTCTTCGCGGCCGGCGCCTTCGCCGCCACGGCGCGCTTCGCCCTGGTGTGCCCCAGCTGTTGCGCCGCAAAGCCGAGGTCACGCGCGTGCGCGAGCATGGGCTCGTAGCCCTTGTCGTTGGCGATCACCACCAGCGTGGCCAGCGGGTTGCGCGAGGCGATGTAGCCGACGTAGAAGGACAGGTGGAAGTCGAGCGCGTTCTTGCCGACCTTGCTGATGGGCACGGCGGTCACCGCATCGCCGAAGCCGGCGAAGTGCTTCTCCACCTGCCGCTGGTGCGGGCCGTGGAAGACCCACACCTGGCTCGCGTCGGGCACCAGGGCGCGCAGCGCGGCTTCCGTCGGCTGCACGTTCTCGTAGTCGAGCAGCACGTGCACGCCCGGCGCCACCGCGTGGGCGGGCGAGGGGCGGGGGATCGTCCGCACGGGCGGGAAGCGCTCGGCGTTGCGCGCGAGCTTGTGCGCGGTGGCCCGCGCGAGGTCGACCTCGCAGTGGTCGGCCACCTGCAGCAGGTACAGCAGCACGTCGGCCAGCTCGTCGGCGATGCGGGTCTTGCGCTCGGGGTCGAGGCTCGCCTGCTGCGACTGCTCCGGCGTCATCCACTGGAAGATCTCGGCCAGCTCCGCGGCCTCGACCATCAGTGCGGTCGACAGGTTCTTCGGCGTGTGGAACGGTTGCCAATCGCGCTCGGCGGCGAAGTGGCGCAGCGCCGCCTGCATGTCCGTGAGGTTCATCCGTCATCCTTCCGAGTGGCCGTGACGGCGCATCTTGCCAGGGCGTTCTCGGTACAGTGGGTGCCGTCCTGCCCGATCCTGCGCGCCGCTCCATGACCAACCTCGTTCCGCCCGCCGACACTGCCCACGCCACCTCGGCACCTGGCGGGCCCATCCACCAGCTCTCGCTCTCGGGCGGCGGCTTCCGCGCGGCCTTCTTCCACCTCGGCGCCCTGCATGCGCTGGCCACGCAGGGCCGGCTGCGTGAGCTGAAGATGCTGGTCACCATCTCGGGCGGCTCGATCGCGGCGGGCTTCTTCCTCCAGGAGTGGCTGGCCGTGGCGCGGGAAGGCGCGGTGAGCGACGACGCGCTGGCGCAATGCGCGCTGCGCGCGCAGCAGGCGCTCTTTCGCAAGAGCCGGCACAACCCGCGGCTGCGCGCGCTGGCTTCGGTGCGAGCGCTGAGCAGCGGCCTGGTGCGCAACGAGTTCGGCTTCTCGCAGGCCATGGCACGCATCAACCGGCGCTGGCTGCGCGCGCTGCACAAGGTGGCGTCGACGGGCCTCTGGCCCGCGCCGCTGCCCGAGTGGCGCATCGCCTGTTCCGACTACGCGCGCGGCAACCGCTGCGTGGTGGTGCTGGGCGACAAGGGCCTGCCGCGCCAGCCCGACGCGAGCTACCTCACGATGAAAGACATTCCGCTGCCGCGCGCGCTCGCATCGTCGAGCGCGGTGCCCGGCGTCTTCGAACCCATCCGCTGCGGCGAGCTCTACCTGGGCGACGGCGGCGTGCTCGACAACCACGGCCTGCGCGAGTTCGACCTCGCGCTCGGCCACGCCACCTGTATCGACGCCTCGGCGCCGGTGTTGCCCATGCAGCCGATCGACGGCTGGGCCACGCCGATGCGTGCGATGGACCTGATGATGGAGCAGACCCGCGGCGACGTGCTGCGCGCCCGCAACTGCACCCTGATCTCGCTGCGCGACCCGGTGCCGCAGCCGAGCGGCCTCGACTGGTGGCCGCACCTGCGCGCGCTGCGCACCGACCTCGACGACTTCGCGGCGACCGAAGCGCACCTGCTTTTCCTCGCCGGCCACCAGAGCGCCACCGGCCGCCCCGACATCCCCGCCGGCTGCCCGCCCGACATGACGGCCCTCTGGCGCACCATGAGCGAGGCCGCCCCCGCCGAGCTGCCGAGCGACCAGGCCCAGCACCTGGCCGACGCGCGCGATGCCTGCATGGACGATCTCGAGCGTGGCCAGCACGTGCTCTTCGCGGGCATGCAGAAGCGCTCGGCCGCTTCGGTGATGGTGACGATGGGCTCGCTCTTCATGCTGGCGATCACCGTGGTGCTGCTGCTCACGATGGCGCGGCTGGCGTGGAACTTCACCCTCGGGTACATCCCGCAGTCGTCGCGCACACTGTCGAGCAATGCCTTGCTGGGTCTCGGCTGGATCGGCGGCGGCGTGTGGCTGTGGCAGTACTACACGCCACGGGCCGGTGCACTCTTCCACAACATGCGGCAGTGGATGGGCGTGATCGCCGGGCCCATCGTGCTGCCGGCGATCGTGACCATGTCGATCGCGCTGCGGCTCAAGGTGCTCGCGTTCTCGAACCGCGACCTCACCGCGTGGGCCCGCTCGGCCCTCTTGCGCTACGAGCGGCGCCGGCAACGGGCGGCGCTGGAGCGTGAGGCGCAGCGGGCGGCGCAGGCAGCGGCCAAGGAAGCGGCGGCGAAAGACACCGCGCCGGTCTCGACCAAGCTGCCCGCGGACTGAAGGCGCTCGTTTCTCGTCAGGCCACGCGGCGGCCCTGCACCCAGGTCTCTCGCACCAGCGGCTGGCGGCCGAGCACACGCACGCGCAGCAGGTCGCCGCGCAGGCCGGGGGCGACCTCGCCGCGGTCGTGCAGGCCCACCGCGCGAGCGGCGTTGCGCGTCACGACCTTCACCGCGTCGGGAAGGCTGAAGCCCGCGTCGTCCGACAACTGCCACGCCGCGCGCAAGAGGCTCGACGGCACGTAGTCGGACGACAGCGCATCCAGCACGCCTTCGCGCGCCAGCGTCATCGCGGCCACGTTGCCCGAGTGCGAACCGCCGCGGATCACGTTGGGCGCGCCCATCACCGTGCTGAGGCCCAGCGCCTTGGCGCGCTGCGCGGCGGCCAGGGTGGTGGGGAACTCGCTCATGCTGGCGCCCAAGGCCTTGGCCTCGTCCACATGCTCGACGGTGGTGTCGTCGTGCGTGGCGAGCGCCACGCCGTGGGTGTGCGCGAAGTCGGTGAACCAGGCGCGGTTGGGCATGGCGTATTTCTGCTGGCGCTCGGGCGCGATGCGCACCTCGGCCTCGAACTGCTCGCGGCTCCAGCCCTTCTTGCCGGTGTAGTAGGTGCGGGCATGCTCGATCTCGCTCCACTGGCGCTGGCCGGGCGTGTGGTCCATCAGCGAGATGAGGCGCAGGCGCGGGTGCTTCGCGAAGGGCTCGAAGAGCGCGCGGGCGTTGTGCGCGGGCAGCTCGCAGCGCACATGGATCAGGTGGTCGGCGCGCAGCAGGCCGGCGTCATCCAGCCGGTCGAGCACGTGCAGCAGCTCGCTCTGGTCCTTGGAGCGAAAACCTTCGTCATACGGGTCGCCCACGCCGATGGCATCGAGCACGGTCGTGATGCCGGCCGAGGCCACCTCGGCGTCGTGCGCCTGCACCGCGCCGAGCATGGGGAAGTGGACCTTGGGGCGCGGCGTGACGTGGCGCTCGAGGTTGTCGGTGTGCACCTCCACCAGGCCGGGCAGGAGGAAGTCGCCATCGAGGTCGTGGGCCTGGGGCACGGCGGTGGCGCCAGGCGTGATGTCGGTGATCTGGCCATCTTGCACGCGCACGCTGCCGTGCACGAGCTCGCCCGCGAGCACGATGCGGGCGTTGGTGAGGATGAGGTCGTTCATGGGGTGCACGGGTTCCCGTTCGCCCTGAGCTTGTCGAAGGGCATGACGGCATGGCTGAGAGGGGCTTCGACAGGCTCAGCCCGAACGGGGTGGGGCGCTGGTGCGATGGCGACACAACGGCTCGCCACGGCGTCGCGCACTTCCTCGTCGTGGAAGATGCCGACGACCGCGGTGCCGGCGGCGCGGGCTTCGTGGATGAGCTCGATCACCACGCGGCGGTTGGCCGCGTCGAGCGAGGCGGTGGGCTCGTCGAGCAGCAACAGCCGGGCGGGCTCGATGAAGCCGCGGGCGATGTTGACACGCTGCTGCTCGCCGCCCGAGAAGGTGGCGGGCGGCAGCGTCCACAGGCTCTCGGGCAGGTTCAGGCGCGTGAAGAGGCGACGCACTTCGTCTCTCGCTTCTTCCTGGGCGTCGTCCGCATCCAGTGCGGGCCGGGCCTGCAGCCAGCGCTCGGCCACCACGTCGAGAGCCGGCACGCGCGGCACGGCGCGCAGGAACTGACTGACGTAGGCGATGTCCTTGCGGCGCAGCGCGAGCATCTGCTGCGGCGTGGCCTGCGCGATGTCGACGCGGCCTTCGCTTGCGTCGAACCAGATGGCGCCGCTGTTGGCGCCGTAGCTGCCGTAGAGGCACTTCATCAGCGTGCTCTTGCCCTGGCCCGAGGCGCCGAGCAGGGCCACGCATTCGCCTGGCTGCACGGTGAGCGACACGCGCTTGAGCACGGGCAGCTCCAGCCCGCCGCGCAGGTGCAAGGTGAAGTGTTTGGAAAGCGATTCGATCTGCAGCATCGTCATGGGGCCACCACGGAAGAGACGAGCAGCTGCGTGTACGCGTGCTGCGGGTCGTCGAGCACCCGGTCGGTGAGACCCTGCTCGACGATGCGGCCTTCGCGCATCACCAGCGTGCGGTGCGCGAGCAGCCGTGCCACGCCGAGGTCGTGCGTGACGATGATGGCCGAGAGGTGCAGCCGCGCCACCAGCAGGCGGATGAGGTCGAGCAGGCGGGCCTGCACCGAGACGTCGAGGCCGGAGGTGGGCTCGTCCATCAACACCAGGCGCGGGCGGGTGACGAGGTTGCGCGCGATCTGCAGGCGCTGGCGCATGCCGCCCGAGAAGGCACGAGGCGAATCGTCGATGCGCTCGGGTTGCAGCTCCACGCGCTGCATCCACTCGGTGGCGGTGCTGCGCAGCTCGCCGTAGTGGCGCTGGCCCTGGCCCATCAGGCGCTCGCCGATGTTGGCCCCGGCGCTCACGTTCATGCGCAGGCCAAGGCTCGCGTCCTGCTGCACGTGGCCCCACTCGGTGCGCTCGAGCCGGCGGCGCTCGCGCTCGGTCAGGCGGTGCACGTCGAGCACCTCGCCGTCGGCCGCGGTGTAGAGCACCTGGCCGCGGGTGGGTTGCAGGCGGCCGGCGATGCAGTTGAGCAGCGTGCTCTTGCCCGAGCCCGACTCGCCGACGAGGGCGATCACCTCGCCGGGGTGCAATTCGAGGCTCGCGTCCTCCACCGCGAAGCGGCGTGCAAGGGGGAACTGGTGGTGCAGGCCCTGCACCTTCAGAAGCGGTGCGGTCATGGCGTCACCACGAAGCTGAACCCGTGTCGCTCGAAGCCGAGGCGCTCGTAGAAGGCATGCGCCTCCACGCGTTTCTGGTTCGACGAGAGCGCGAGCTTGTAGCAGCCGGCCTCGCGCGCCAGCTCGCGGGCGTGCTCCATCATGCGGCGGCCGATGCCCTGGCCTTGCGCCTCGGGGTGCACCGCCACGTCTTCGACGATCGCCTCGGGCGCGCCGTTGTGCGCGAGCAGCGGCAGGATGAAGAGCGTGTAGGTGCCCACCGGCAGGCCGGCGAGCGAGAAGATGAAAACGCGCACGCCGGGCGCGGCGGTGTGCATGCGGTCCCAGTTCATGCGCATCTCGGCCTCGTCGTGCGGGCCGCGGGTGTCGAGGCCGGCGGCGGTGTAGAGGTCGATCAGCGTGCGGATGTCGGTGCGCTTGGCTTCGCGCACGTCGAGTTCAGCGGGCATCGGTGGCCTCCTTCGCTTCTTGTTGTTCGCGGCACCAGTCGGTGTCGGAGCAGGTCCACAGGCGCTCGCCGCCGGCCTGCAGCACTTCGTCGAGGTAGCTCGTGGTGCAGCCGCACAGCGCACAGGCGTGGCCGTGCGGCTCGACGGTGAACGGGTGGTCTTCGAAGTCGAGGCTCTTCACCTCGGTGTAGGGCGGCACGGCGTAGATGCGTTTCTCGCGGCCGGCACCGAAGAGCTGTAGCGCGGGCATGCGGTGCATCTTGGGGTTGTCGAAGCTCGGGATGGGCGAGGGCGACATCACGTAGCGCTGGTTCACCAGCACGGGGTAGTCGTAGGTGGTCTCCACGCGGCCCCAGTGCGCGAGATCTTCGTAGAGCTTCACATTGACGAGGCCGTATTCCTCGCAGGCGTGCAGCTTGAGCGTTTCGCTGCGGCGCGCTTCGAGCTTGTAGAGCGGCTCGGGTTGCGGCACCTGGTAGACGAGCACCTGGTGCTCGCCGAGCGGCGCCTCGGGGATGCGGTGGCGCGTCTGGATCACGCTCGCCTCGCGCGTGCGCTCGGTGGTCTGCACGCCGGCCGTGCGCGCGAAGAACTGGCGGATGTTGACGGCGTTGGTGGTGTCGTCACTGCCCTGGTCGATGACCTTGAGCACGTCGTGCTGGCCGAGGATGGCGGCCGTCACCTGGATGCCGCCGGTGCCCCAGCCGTAGGCGAGCGGCATTTCTCTGGACCCGAACGGGACTTGATGGCCCGGGATGGCAACCGCCTTGAGGATGGCGCGCCGGATCATCCGCTTGGAGCGCTCATCCAGGTATGCGAAGTTGTAGCCCTGCATCATTTCGCGAACTCCTCGCGCAGTTTGCGGATCAGCTGAAGCTCCGACTCGAAGGTCACGTAGTGCGGCAGCTTCAGGTGCTGCACGAAGCCCGAGGCCTCGATGCTGTCGCCTTGCGGCAGCACGAACTCCTGTTGTTGCACCGGCGCGGTGATGTCTTCGCCGAACTCGTCGGCCCGCAACGCGCGGTCGACCAGCGACATGGCCATCGCCTTGCGCTCGCCGTGGCCGTAGACGAGGCCGTAGCCGCAGGTGAACTGCGGCGGCACGCTCGCCGAGCCTTCGAACTGGTTGATCATCTGGCACTCGGTGACCTCGATCTCGCCGACCACGACCGGGAAGCCCAACTCGTCGGGCACGATCTCCACCTCGACCTGGCCGAAGCGGATGTCGCCGCCGAAGGGGTGGCTGTGCGCGTAGCCGCGCTGCGTGGCGTAGGCCATGCCGAGCACCCAGCCTTCGTCGGCACGGGCCAGCATCTGCAGGCGGGCGCTGCGTGGGAGCGGGAAGACGGGCGGGTTGCGCGTGATGTCGGGCGGTGTGGGGTCGCCGTCGCTCGGGGTGGTAGCTTCGACCAGGCCTTCGGCGATGAGGGTGTCGAGGGCGTGGGGCACCCCGCCCTCCGTTCGCCCTGGGCCTGTCGAAGGGCTCGTGCCGGTTTCGAGCGGGGCTTCGACAAGCTCAGCCCGAACGGGTTGGGGAACGGACGCCAGCGAAAAATCCAGCAGCCGCTGCGTGTAGTCATACGTCGGCCCGAGCAGCTGCCCCCCCGGCAGATCTTTGAAGATGGCCGACACACGGCGTCGCACCTGCATGCGGGCGGTGTCAATCGGCTCGGTGGCGGCCAGCAGCGGCAGCGTGGTGCGGTAGGCGCGCAGCAGGAAGATCGCTTCGACCGCATCGCCCCGCGCCTGCTTGAGCGCGAGCGCGGCGAGCTCGGGGTCGTAGAGCGAGGCTTCGGCCATCACCCGGTCGACCAGGAGGCCGAGCTGTTCGCGGATCTGCGCGACTTCGAGCTCGCGCACCGCCGGGTCGCCGCGGCGCGCGGTGGCGAGCAGGGTGCGCGAAGCCTCGATGGCGGCTTCACCGCCTTTGACGGCGATGTACATCAGGTCGTCTCCATCGTGATGTGGGTCGAGCGCGGAACCGCGATGAGCTGCGACCCGCAGACGATCAAGAGATCGACGCCACGCGGGAAGAGCCGCTCCTGCGCGATACGCCGTTGCCAGAACTCGACGGAGAGTCCGCACAGGCCGATGCGCTGCGTGTGCTCGATGCCAGGGCCGCTGAGCACCAGCGATTGACCGGCGAGCGTGCTGGTGTCGACGATCAGCGTGGCGCCGTGTTGCGGGGCTTCATCGGTGCCCAGGCGCAAGCCTTCGAGACTCGCCTCGGCGGCGCGCACGGCCACGAAATCGGCGGCCTCGCGTGCGGCCGGCTGCACGCCGGTGTGGAAGCGCGCGTACAGCCAGGCGGCATCGCTCGCGAGCGGGCCGTCGAGGTGCAGCGAGGTCTCGGCGTCGAGCAGCGTGAGCAGCACGGCCGTCAAGCCGCGCGAGAGCGGCGCGGGCGCTTGCAGGCCGTCGCTCGCAGCAAGCGTCTGCAGGCGGCCGGGGCGCGAGAGGGCGTCGAGCACCGCGCGGAAGACGGCCTGCGCATCGTGCGTGGCGTCGGCAAAGCCGCGCGGCATGTTGGCGAGAAGGTCGGCTCTGGCGTTCATGGTGCGGCCCCCTCCGGCGCGAGTGTGTAGAACGACACACGGCTCGCCGCATGCCGGGCACGCTCGGCCGCCAGCACCTGCTCGCGTGCCACCTTCAGCGGCGCGATCACCTCGCGCTGCAGCGTGTCGTGCAGCGTGGGCTGCTGCAGCAGCGCGTCGAGCTGCGCGATCCAGCGCGCCCGCTCGTCGTCGCGCCCGAGCACATGGCCGACACCCGCCGTGGTGTGGCCCCCGAGCGTGACGCGGGCGATGCAGCGGGTGAGCGTGGCTTCGCCGACGTTGAACCGGTCGCCACGGTTGGCGATGCGCCCACGCACCATCGCCAGGCCCGTCTCGGGCTCACGCAGCCACTCGAAGCGGTGCTCGGCAACCCGCGCCGCGGCGTGCCGGGCCAGCGCGTCGCGCGGGGCCAGGGCCAGCACGGCGAGCCAGGCTTGGCGTAGAGAATCAGGTGTCGAGGTCATGTCGATGTCATCTAGATGACTTTAGAATGCCCCGACTGTAGCGCTCCACCCGTGACAGCTTTTTGACATGACCCTGAACGCCTCGTCCCATCCCGCCGACAGCCCCGACACCCCCGCCCCCGTGCGCCGGTGGGAAGCCATTGCCGCCGAGCTGCGGGACGACATCGTGCAAGGCCGCCTGACCCCCGGCCAGAAGCTGCCCAACGAGGCCACGCTGGCCGCGCGCTTCGCGGTGAACCGCCACACGCTGCGCCAGGCGGTGCAGGCGCTGGCACAGGAAGGCTTCGTGCGGGTGGCGCACGGCAGCGGCACCTACGTGCGCGAGCTGGTTCTCGACTACGCACTCCAGCGCCGCACCCGCCTCTCGCAGAACCTGGCCGCCGCAGGCGAGACGGCCGACCGCGAGCTGATGGCGCACGAGGTGGTGCGCGCCGGCGAATGGGCGCGCGACCTCGGCGTGGCCGCCAGTGCCAAGGTGCAGCTGCTCTACACCCGCGCCACGGTGCGCGGCCGGCCGATCAACCTCGCCACCTCGGCCTACCCGCTGCCGCGGCTTGAGGGCATGGTGCAGGCGCTCGCGCAGCACGGCAGCGTCACCGCTGCGCTGCGCGCCCTGGGGGTGCCCGACTACACCCGCAAACGCAGCGTGGTCTCCTGCCGCCTGCCCACGGTGGAAGAGGCGGACGCGCTGGCACGCCCCGTCACGCAGCCGGTGCTGGTGGTGCGTTATGTGAACGTCGACGGCGAGGGCCTGCCGGTGGAGGCGGGTCGCACGCTGTTTGCCGCAGACGCGGTACAGCTCACCGTCGAGCCAGATGCTTTGGAGACATGAGTCCCATGCGCCATGCCGTGTATTTCGCCCCGCCGCCCACGCACCCCCTCTGGCGTGCCGGCTGCGAGTGGCTGCAGCGCGACCCGTCGGCGCCCGAGGCGCCCGTGCCGCAGCGTGAACATGTGCGCGAGCCCTGGCGCTACGGCTTCCACGCCACGCTGAAACCGCCCATCCGCCTGGCCGAAGGGCGCGACGAGACCAGCCTGCACGAGACCCTGGCGAGGCTTGCGCAGCGCACGCCCTCGTTCACCATGCCGTCCCTGTCGGTGCAATGGCTGAGCGGCTTCCTCGCGCTGCTGCCGGTGGAGCCGCTCTCGCGCAGCCACCCGCTGCACCGCTTGGCCGACGACTGCGTGGTGCAGCTCGACCCCTGGCGCGCGCCACCCACGCCCGACGAAACCCAGCGCCGCCTGAAGCTGCGGCTCGACGACGAGCAGCACGACCTGCTGCAGCGCTACGGCTACCCGCATGTGCTGGCGCGCTGGCGTTTCCACATGACGCTGACCGATTCACTGCCGCATGACATGGGCCTGCGCGCCGCCTTGCAGCGCGAGGCCGAGCGGCACTTCGCCCGCGCGCTCGCGCAGCCGCTGGTGTGCGATGCGGTCTGCCTCTTCGTGGAGCCCGCGCCCGGCCGGCCCTTCCGGCTGGTGCAACGCTTCCCGCTCGGGCAGTAGCCGCGTTGCCGGCACGGGCACCGAATTGCCGCAACATCCGCCGCCTGTCATCGGCCCGCCATGCGGCCACGCCACACTGACGGGTTCCATGCTGCACGACGATCCTCTGCTCTTGCCCCTGTCCACCCGTTTGCACACCCACAGCCGGCACCTGCTGGTGGTGGTGGGCCGCTCCGGCGTGGGCAAGGACGCGGTGATCGGCGCCTGGCTGCGCCGCTTCGCGCCCGGCACCCGCCCGCACCTCGCCCGCCGCGTGATCACGCGCGAGCGCCACCCGAGTGAAGACCACGAGCCGGTGTCGGTCAGTGCCTTCCACCGGCTGGTGGCCGAGCACCAGCTCGCGTTTCACTGGCACGCGCACAGCCTGCACTACGGCGTGCGATGGTCGGAGCTGGCCGCCTTGCATGAGGGCCGCTGCGTGGTGGTCAACGGCTCGCGGCAGCACCTGCCGCAGTTGCGCGAGCAGGCGCCGCAGGCCCGTGTGGTCGAGATCGTGTTGCCGGAGGCGCTGCGCCAACAGCGCCTGCAAAGCCGGGGCCGCGAGACGGCGGCGGAGCTGGCCACGCGGCTGTCGCGCGGCGCGCCCGAGAGCGGCGCCGACCTCGTGATCGACAACAGCGGCCCGATCGACGAAGCCGTGGCCGAGCTGCACGACTGGTGGACCGCCGGCACCCGCTCGCCCCTGCTCGCCGTGCAACAAGCCGTGCGACCGTGAACCACTGCTCGGCCACGCAGGTGGCCCGGGCCTTGCTCCACCCTCCGAAGGCGCGACAGCGCGCCAGTTGACGGCGTATGCTCACTCGCGTCGTCACCAGCAAAGGAGCGACGCACCCATGAGCAGCGACAAGGTCGGCGAGGCCCGTGCATCGAAGCACATCCGCCTCACTTCGCACCCAGGCCCCAATGCCACCCCCGTGATCCGCTGGGGCGCGGCCACTGCCGCCGAGCGCGGGCCGGTGATCGGCACCACCACCCACCGCCAGCACCGCAACGTGGTCGGCACGCACAGCGGCAGCTACGGTGTCTACCGGGCCCTCGCGGTCGCCGCCGGCAACCTGGTGAAAGGCCACCGCGCCGACCTCACCAACACTGCCCCCACCACGCCCATCGGCCCCTACCCGCAGTGGAGCGACCCGCACAAGATCGTGTCGCTCGACCCCTGGGGCGCGGCCGTGGGCGAGGTCTTCGCCGAGCAGATCGCGCAGGGCTACGACATCCGCCCCACCATCGCCGTGACGCAGGCGCATGTGCACCTGCCCGAGATCAAGCAGGCCATCGCCTTCCAGCGGCTGCAGATCGACGGGAAGATCCTGCTCGACGACGCCTCGGCCACCGTCACCAAGATCGCGGTCGAGCCGGTGTGGTGGATCGAGGGTGTGGCCAAGCGCTTCAACGTGAGCGAGGCGGACCTCCGGCGCGTGATGTTCGAAGAGACCGGCGGCATGTACCCCGAGCTCGTGACGCGCAGCGACATCGGCATCTTCCTGCCGCCCATCGGCGGGCAGACGCTCTACATCTTCGGCAACCCGCGCGACCTCGCCGACCCGAGCGTGACGCTCACCGCACGCGTGCACGACGAGTGCAACGGCTCCGACGTGTTTGGCTCCGACATCTGCACCTGCCGGCCCTACCTCACGCATGCCATCGAAGAGTGCATCAAGGGCGCGCAGGCGGGCGGCGTGGGGCTCATCGCCTACAGCCGCAAGGAAGGGCGGGCGCTCGGCGAGGTGACCAAGTTCCTCGTCTACAACGCACGCAAGCGCCAGGTGGGCGGCGACAGCGCCGACAAATACTTCCTGCGCACCGAGTGCGTGGCCGGCGTGCAGGACATGCGTTTCCAGGAGCTGATGCCCGACGTGCTGCACTGGCTGGGCATCCAGAAGATCCACCGCCTGGTGAGCATGAGCAACGACAAGTACGACGCGATCACTGGCAGCGGCATCGAGGTGGGCGAGCGCATCAAGATCCCTGATGAGCTGGTGCCGGCCGATGCGAAGGTGGAGATCGAGGCCAAGATCGCGGCGGGGTATTTCACCGATGGCGTGGTGCCCGATGCGGCCTCGCTCGCGTCGACGAAAGGGCGGGATCTTGTCTGACCCCGCCGCCCTGCTCCGCTCTCCTGCCACCATCCGCGAGCGCTGCCGCAACATCCTTGCGGCCGTGGAGGCCGGCCAGTCCAAGCACTTCACCCTGCACCGCAGCCAGCTCGACGAGGTGGCGCGGCGCGTGGAGCAGGTGACACGCCGGCAATACCCCGACCTGCGCATCCCGTATCACTCGCGCTGGCGGCATTTCGAAGCCGGCAGCGTGGACCGGCGCGCCGAGCTGGCGCTGCAGCTCGAAGGGCGTGACGCGGCCGAGCAGGCGCAGGCCCACATCGACCTCACCGTGATGAGCGTGCTGCTCGATGCGGGCGCGGGGCCGGCGTGGGGCTTCGATGAGAAGGGCGTCGAATTCACGCGGTCCGAAGGGCTGGGCGTGGCCACCTTCCGCGCCTTCGTCGCCGGCTGCTTCTCGAGCGACCCGCTGGACCCGCTGCGCGTGGACGCACAAGCGCTGCAGCGGGTGGACGAGGCGCTGCTCGCGCAAGTCTTCCAGGTGCGAGACGACAACCCGCTCGTCGGCCTCGCCGGCCGCGCGACCCTGATGCGACGCCTCGGCGAAACCCTCGCCGCACAGCCCGAGGTCTTCGGCGAAGACGGTCGCCCCGGCGGCCTCTACGACACGCTCACCCAGCGCGGCCAGCTCGACCGCCTGCCCGCGCCCGCCGTGCTGCAGGCCCTGCTCGACCACCTGGGCCCGATCTGGCTCACCGGCAGCCAGCTGCAGGGCACACCGCTCGGCGACTGCTGGCCGCACCCGGCGGCCGGCGGCAGCGGCCTCACCGCCGGCTGGGTGCCCTTCCACAAGCTGAGCCAGTGGCTCACCTATTCGCTGCTGGAGCCCTTCGAGTGGGCCGGCGTCACGCTCACCGAGCTCGATGGCCTGACCGGCCTGCCCGAATACCGCAACGGCGGCCTGCTGCTCGACTCGCGCGTGATCGTGCCGCGTGATGCGAGCTTCGCCTCGCGCACGCACACCGCGGCCGACGAGGCCATCGTCGAATGGCGCGCGCTCACCGTCGCGCTCATCGACGAACTCGCGCCGCTGGTGCGCGAGCGCCTGCACAAGAAGCCCGAGGAGATGCCGCTCGCGTGCATCCTCGAAGGCGGCACCTGGGCCGCAGGCCGCGAGATCGCGAAGAGCTTGCGCGAGGGCGGTAGCCCGCCCTTGAAGATCGAGAGCGACGGGACGGTGTTTTGAGCGACCGCCGTCATTCCCGCGAAAGCGGGAATCCACGCACGGCACGAATTCCTGGATTCCCGCCTTCACGGGAATGACGAGAGGCACATGAGATGAACAACAACCAGATCCACCACATCCAGCACCCGCTCATCCAGCACAAGCTCACGCTGATGCGCGAGAAAGACCGCAGCACCAACAGCTTCCGCCGCTTGCTCGGCGAGATCAGCATGCTGATGGCGTATGAAGTGACGCGCGACATGCCCACCCAGCTGATCGACATCGAGACGCCGCTCGAGAAGATGCAAAGCCCGGTGATCGACGGCAAGAAGACGGTGTTCGTCTCGATCATGCGGGCCGGCGCGGGCTTTCTCGACGGCATGTTGAACGTGATCCCCGGTGCGCGCATCGGCCACATCGGCCTGTACCGCGACCCGAAGACGCTCGTGGCCGTGGAGTACTACTTCAAGATGCCGCAAGACATGCACGAGCGCGACGCGATCGTGCTCGACCCGATGCTCGCCACCGGCAACTCGGCCGTGGCCGCGGTCGACCGGCTGAAGGAGACGGACCCGAAGTCGATCCGCTTCGTGTGCCTGCTCGCCGCGCCCGAAGGCCTGAAGAACTTCACCGAATCGCACCCCGACGTGCCGGTGTACGTGGCGGCGGTCGACCGCGAGCTCAACGAGCACGGCTACATCGTGCCGGGGCTGGGCGATGCGGGCGACCGCATCTTCGGCACGAAGTGAATGCCGCCCGAGCTACGGCTCGGACAGGTACCCGCGCTCCACCGCGGCGGCCTGGTTCTCGAAGATGGCCATGGCGGTGTTCATGCGCTTGAAGCCGAGCTTCGCGTAGAACGCCTCCTTGCCCGGCACCGAGTACAGGATGATCTTCTTGTGCCCGTTCGAGAGGTCCAGCAGCCGCTGCACGATCTGCCGGCCGAGACCCTGGCCCTGGTGGCTGGGCAAGAGCGCCACGTCGCAGAGGTAGGCCACGTCGGCCCCATCGGCCAGCGCGCGGCCCACGCCCACGAGCTTGCCTTCTTCACGCACGAAGCACCTGAACATGCTGTGGCCGAAGGCCGTCTTCAGGGCCGCCGCGTTCTTCTGGCCCAGCGGGGCCGCTGCATAGAGCGCCACCAGCTCGGCCCAGTCCACACCCTCGAGAGAATCCGACCAAACCAGTGCCACGGTTCAACTCCTGTTTGCCAAACGTGCGCGCGCCGCACCCAGCAGCACACGCGAGTAGAGCTTGTGAAAGCCCAGCAGCGCCCCGAACACGAACCCCAGGCGCGGCGTGCCACCGCCCGGCCTGGGTTGGCCGACCACGGCAGAACCGAAGTACAGCGTGGTGCCGCCCACACCCGCCGGGCTCACCATGAGCCACGAGCGCGTGCGGCCGGCCACGTCACACAGGAGCAACTGCGTGGGCGTGCGGCCCTCCACCCGCCAGGCCGAAAACCCGGCCACCTCGCCACGCGCGAGCTGGCGCACCTGCTCGTCGGTGCAAGGGCGTGACAAGAAGAGCTTGATCAGCAAGCGCTCGAGCTTGAAGACGCGGCCGGTGTAGAAGGCTTCGATGAACTGCGGCAGCGCGACCGGGGCTGCGACGCCGGTGGTGTAGCAGTCGGTGAAGCTGCCCGGGCGGGTGTACGTCGAGAGCAGGGCGTTGGGGGGCAACGGGCAGGGGCGGAGGGGCGACATGCGGGGAGCTTACTGCTGGGGTGTCCCGAGGCGACGTTGACGTTTGACTTGAACGACTGCAGTCACGCTGGCGGCTGCTTGTGCCCGTTTTGCAGCGAATGGCGTCATTCGCGGCGATACCCAAAAAATCCGCTTTTGCGCAGATAGCGCTCGTTCGCCCCCCAGCGGGCGAACGGCATAGCGGCCGATGGCAGAAGCACTACCGGTCACAAGTAGACTTGCGCCGGGAGAGGGCCCTCGGGCGCGAAGACCAACTATGGTGTTGTCGCCTTGCTACTCAAGCAGGCTTCAGGCTGATGCCCACACGACACGCGGCTGGAGCTGAATGCATTCCTGTCTCGACGGAAGAGCTAGCGGGAGCGTCTGCGTGAATATTCATGACCTAAGCGAACGCGACATCTGTACCAAGTTCATTACTCCCGCCATCCAGGCCGCTGGATGGCAGCAGGCGCAGTTCCGGGAGGAAGTCAGCCTCACGGATGGGCGCGTCATGGTTCGCGGCATGCTGGCCGCCCGCGTCCGCAACCCAGAAGCAAAGGGCGGGCCGAAGCGCGCCGACTACGTTCTCTACGCGCGACCGAACGTTCCGCTGGCGGTTGTCGAGGCCAAGCAAGCTCGCTTCCCTGTGGGGCAGGGTATGCAGCAGGCGCTGGCTTATGCCGAGATGCTGGACGCTCCCTTCGCGATCTGCAGCAACGGCACTGCACTCCTGATGCACGACCGAACGGGGCTTACCTCACCGACGGAGCGTGAAGTTCCGTTGGACGCCTTTCCGACGCACGCCGAGCTGTGGGCACTCTTCCAGCAGTGGAAGGGCTTGACCGAACCAAAAGCCGTGGCGCTCGTCGAGCAGCCCTTCTATACCGATGGCAGCGGCCGGGAGCCCCGGTACTACCAGCGCGTTGCCATCAACCGGGCCATCGAGGCCATTGCCACGGGTCAGCAGCGCGTGCTGCTGGTCATGGCCACTGGCACGGGCAAGACCTACACCGCCTTTCAGATCATCTGGCGGCTGTGGAAGGCCAAAGCCAAGAAGCGCATCCTGTTCTTGGCCGACCGAAACATCCTGGTCGATCAGACGATGCAGCAAGACTTCGCCCCCTTTGGCGAGGTGATGCACAAGGTCACCAACCGCGAAGTCAAGAAAAACTACGAGATCTACTTGGCGCTGTACCAGGCCGTGACCGGGCGCGAGGAATGGAAGCAGATCTACCGGCAGTTCCCGGCGGACTTTTTCGATCTGGTCGTCATCGACGAGTGCCACCGTGGCAGCGCAGCGGATGACTCAGCGTGGAGAGATGTGCTGGACTACTTCAGCGCCGCCACCCACCTTGGCTTGACCGCGACCCCGAAAGAGACCAAGGAGGTGAGCAACCTCACCTACTTCGGCGACCCGGTCTACACCTACTCACTGAAGCAGGGCATCGAGGATGGCTTCCTCGCACCCTACAAGGTGATCCGCATCGCGACCGACGTGGACGCCGTGGGCTACACGCCCGAGAAGGGCAAGGTCGACAAGCTCGGCCAGAAAGTTGAGCAACGGCAGTACACGACCAAAGACTTCGACCGCAACTTGGTTCTGGAGAAGCGCACCCAGCTGGTGGCGCGCAAGGTGTGGGAGTACCTCAAGGCCACTGACCCGATGGCCAAGACCATCGTGTTTTGCGACGATCAGGACCACGCCGAGCGCATGCGCCAAGAGCTGGTCAAGGTCATCCCGGCCGCAGCCAACAACCGCCGTTACGTCATGCGCATCACCGGCGACGACAACGAGGGCAAGGCTCAGCTGTCGTACTTCATCGACAACGACGAGCCATATCCCGTCATCGCCACCACGTCGAAGCTGCTGACCACCGGTGTGGACGCCAAAACCTGCAAGCTCATCGTGCTGGACCAGAACATCAACTCGATGACCGAGTTCAAGCAAATCATCGGGCGTGGCACCCGCTTGCGCGAGGACTACCAGAAGCTGTACTTCACCATCATGGACTTCAAGGGCGCCACGCGCCTGTTCGCCGACCCGGAATTCGATGGCGAGCCCGTGGTGATCTACGAGCCCAAAGGGGACGACCCGGTGGTGCCTCCCGAGCTGCCCCTAGGCACTGGCGAGCCCGAGCCGCCAGCCCTCGGGCCGGGCCTCGGCACGACCGGCGGTGACTTGGCGCCGCCCGGACTGACGACGGGCGGCAACGGCGAAGGCCGCGTCAAGTACGTCATCCACGATGTCAATGTGCGCGTGGCCGTTGAGCGTTCGCAATACCTCGATGCCGACGGCAAGCTGATCACCGAGGACTACCGCGTCCTGCTGAGGGACGACATCAAGAAGGCGTTGCAGGCCGAGTTCGGCAGCCTGACCGACTTCCTGCGCCGCTGGAACAGCACCGAGCGCAAGCAAGCCGTGCTGGAGGAGCTGGCGGACCATGGCGTCGCGCTGGAGGTCTTGCAGCAGGCCGTACCGAATGGCACCGAGCTGGATGCGTTTGACCTCGTGGCCCACGTCGCCTTCGATCAGAAGCCGCTGACCCGCCGCGAACGGGCGAACAACGTCAAGAAGCGCGACGTGTTCGGCCAATACGGCGAGCAGGCTCGTGCCGTGCTCGAAGCCTTGCTCGAGAAGTTTGCCGACCACGGCGTGCAAGACATCGAAGACGCCAAGGTGCTGGAGCTGCCGCCGTTCGACCAGTTCGGCAGCAAGACCCAGATCCGCCGCGGCATCTTTGGCGGAGTGGACCAATACATCCAGGCGGTTCAGACACTTGAACAAGCCCTGTACGACGCAGACAACGACAAGAAGCAGGCCTGACCACGACCGGTGGGCCCACAGCACAACAGACCGACATGAACCTCAGCAGCACCATCAAGTCCATCCAGGACATCATGCGCAAGGACGACGGCGTCGACGGCGACGCCCAGCGCCTGGGCCAGCTCACCTGGATGCTCTTCCTCAAGGTCTTTGACCAGCGCGAGCAAGAGTGGGAAGACGACGCCAAGGCCGACAGGAAAAAGTACAAGTCCCCGCTGCGTGAAGACCTGCGCTGGCGCAACTGGGCGGCCTACATCACCGACGCCGAGGGCAAGAAGAAGCCGCAGACCGCCGCCAGCGAGATCATTGGCTTTGTTAACAACCGGCTTTTCCCATCGCTCAAAGATTTGAGCGTTGCTGACAACGCCGATGGCAAGACCAAAGAGCGACACAAGGTGATCCGCAGCGTCTTTGAAGACGCCAACAACTACATGAAGTCAGGCGCCCAGCTGCTGGCCGTGATCGAGAAGCTGGAAGAAGCCATCAACTTCAACGACTTCAAGGTTCGCGCCAACCTGGGCGATGTGTACGAACAGCTGCTCAACGACCTGCGCGGCGCTGGCAACGCGGGCGAGTTCTACACACCCCGGACCATCACCCAGTTCATGGCAAACCGCCTGAACCCCAGCCTCGCGAAGCGCGAAACCGTCATGGACCCAGCCTGTGGTACTGGGGGGTTTTTGACGGCGGCTATTGATCACTTCCGCAATGAATTGGAGCGGATGAAGTCGCCTAAGCCCGATGACAAGCGTGCAATCGAACGCTTGATCAGCGGCATCGAGAAAAAGCAACTTCCCCACCTGCTATGCACCACCAACATGCTGCTGCACGGCATCGACGTGCCCAGCCAGATTGAGCGAAAGAACACGCTGGGTGTGGGCTGGAACGAATGGCGCGCTCACGACAAGGTGGACTGCATCATCACCAACCCACCGTTCGGCGGCTATGAGGACGACGGTGTGGGCAGCGACTACCCCGCTGACCTGCGTACCCGAGAGACAGCCGACATGTTCATGGCCCTCATCGTCAAAAAGCTGTTGAAGGAAGGCGGCCGCGCCGCCGTGGTGTTGCCCGACGGTTTTTTGTTTGGCGACGGCATCAAGGGCACGCTCAAGCGCATGCTGCTGCGCGACTGCCACCTCCACACCATCGTGCGCCTGCCCAAAGGCGTGTTCGCGCCCTACACCACCATCAAAACCAACCTGCTGTTCTTCACCAAGGGCGCGCAGGTGAACGACGGCGACGATCACTTCCACACCGACACCATCTGGTTCTACGAACACCCTTACCCGCCGGGCTACAAGAGCTACAGCAAGACCAAGCCCATCCGCATGGAGGAGTTCAAACCCCTGCAAGACTGGTGGGGCAGCGAAGCCAACGGCTTTGCCGACCGGGAGGAAACCGCGCTGGCCTGGAAGGTCGACTTCAAGGCCAAGCGCGAGCAAGCTGAAAGCCTCGCCCAGCCGCACTGGGCCCGCGCTGAGCAGCTGAACAACCAGGCCAGCGCGGTAGAGGGCCAGATGCGCGCCCTGCGCGAGTCCATCAAAGGCGTGACCGACCCTCTGCAGCGCAAGGCGGCTGAAGACGACATCGAAACGCTGCGCCCGCAAGCTGAGGGCCTGCGCCTTCAAGCCCGCGACGCCCAGGCCGCTGGCGACCGCATCTACTGGCCCATCTACAACCTGGACCTGAAGAACCCCAACGCACCGGAAGAGGAAACCCACGACCCCGACGTGCTGCTAGCGAAGTACAAAGCCCTGCTTGGCCAGATCGAAGAAACCGAAAGCCTGCTCAAGGCTGAACTGGCCGCCGCATTGGCACACCACTTCAATGCCGAAGACCGCGCTGAAGATGCCGCCGAGGCCCCCCAGTCATGAGCGGCAAGTCGGTTGAACCCACCCCTCAGCTGCTGGGCGACATTCGCCAGCTCATCGAGCAAAGCCGCCAGCAGCTGGCCAGCACGGTCAACAGCGCGCTCACCCTGCTGTATTGGCACATCGGCCAGCGCATCCGCACCGAGGTGCTGCAAGGCCAGCGGGGCGGCTATGGGGAACGCATAGTCTCCGCGCTGGCGAGACAATTGGAAGCCGAGTACGGGCGGGGCTTTTCCGAGAAAAACCTGCGCCACATGCTGCGTTTTGCAGAAGCCTTTCCTGACGAGCCAACCGTCTCCGCAGCGCGGAGACAATTGAGCTGGACCCACCTCAAAGCGCTGATCTACATCGCTGACCCGCTCAAGCGCGACTTCTACCTGCAGATGTGCCAGCAAGAAGGGTGGAGCACCCGCACCCTGCAAGACCGCATGGACTCGCAACTGTTCGAGCGCACGGCCTTGTCCAAACAACCTGCCGAGCTGATCGCGCAAGAGCTGGCCACCCTGCGCCAGACCGGCGAGATCCAGCCCGCCCTGGTGCTCAAAGACCCGTATGTGCTCGACTTCCTGGGCCTGCAAGACCGCTACGTCGAAAAAGACCTGGAAGACGCCATCCTGCGCGAGCTCGAAGGCTTTTTGCTGGAGCTGGGTGCGGGCTTCAGCTTCGTGGCGCGGCAAAAGCGCATCCAGCTCGACCAGGACGACTTCTACATCGACCTGCTCTTCTACAACCGGCGCTTGAAGCGCCTGGTGGCCATCGACCTGAAGCTCGGCGACTTCAAGGCCGAATACAAGGGCCAGATGGAGCTGTACCTGCGCTGGCTCGCCAAACACGAGCAGGAGCCGGGCGAAGCCCCACCCCTGGGCATCATCTTGTGCAGCGGCCACAAGAAGCGCGAGCAGATCGAGCTGCTGGAGCTGGACGCCAGCGGCATTCACGTGGCCGAGTACCTCACCGCCCTGCCATCCAAGGAAGTGCTGCAAGCCAAGCTGCACGAAGCCATCGCGCTGTCGCGCGCACGGCTGGACCACCGCAGCGGGGACGAGGTCTGATGGACGCGCAGCAGTTTCTGGCGGAATTCGGGCATGTTGCCAATGCACCGGGAGGTGTGACGAGGCTTCGTGAGTTGGTGCTCTTCCTTGCGGTTCGGGGTGAGCTTGTTGCTCGGCTCCCAGTCGATCATGCGCGGGTGGCAAAGATTCGCTTAGGTCTTGACCATTCGAAGACTTTGGAAAGGCGAACTCGGTTTCGAGTTCTAGAACCCGTGGCTGCCCCAGACGCGCCATATCCAGTAACTGATGGATGGATGTGGGCGCGCCTCGGTGAGTTGGTCGAAGTCCTTGATGGACTTCGACAGCCGATCACTAAGAGCCACCGAAAGCCTGGTCAAATTCCGTACTACGGGGCATCTGGCATCGTCGACTACATCGCTGAACACATCTTCGATGAGGACCTTGTTTTGGTCGGCGAAGATGGAGCCCGTTGGGGCCGGGGCGAGCCAACAGCGTTCAAGATTTCAGGTAAGTCCTGGGTGAATAACCATGTCCACGTACTCAGGCCCAACCGAGAGCTCATAGCGGACGACTATTTGGTCATCGTTCTCACTGAGATGGAGTTGAGCGGTTTCATCACCGGCATGACCGTTCCAAAGCTCAATCAACAGCGCTTGATTTCCATTCCGATACCGCTGCCTCCTACTGAAGAGCAATCCCGCATCGTCGCCAAAGTCGATGAACTAATGGCACTGTGTGATCTTCTGGAGAAGCAACAACAAGACCGACGCAAGCTGCAAAACGCCATGCGCCAGTCCACCCTGCAGGCCCTGGCCAGCGCCGAAAATCCGCACGAACTACATGAGAGCTGGCAACGCCTGCAAGCCAACTTTGGACAACTGGTGTTCGAGCCCGGTGATGTTGATGATGTGATTGCCGAACTAAAGAATCTGGCAGTCCGCGGACATCTCGAAGCCGCTTCTGCAGTTCCAGTGGACATGGTGCAGATCAAGTCAGACTGCTCCGAACTGCGTGCCAAATACATCGCGTCAGGCGTCATGCGTCGGCAGAAGCTGGTCGGCCCAGCTGAGAACGATGTGGGCTATCCGGAACATTGGGGTGTGACCTCGTTTGACGAGGTGGCGGTGGTGATCGGCGGCGTGACCAAAGGGCGCAATCTCCGAGGCAAGAAGACATTGGCGTGTCCCTACCTCTCCGTTGCAAACGTGCAGCGCGGTTACTTCAAGCTCGCCAGTCTCAAGTCGATTGAAATCGCCGAAGACGAACTGACGAAGTACGCGGTACATGAAGGCGATTTGCTCATCACCGAAGGTGGTGACTGGGACAAGGTCGGCCGTACCGCCATCTGGCGAGGGGGTGTTCCAAATTGCCTTCACCAGAACCATGTATTCAAGGCCAGAGTTCCCAGTGATCACCTCTTGAACGAATGGGTGGAACTGGTCTTCAACTCGGGCGTTGGCCGGGACTACTTTGCGGGTGCTTCCAAGCAAACGACCAACCTTGCGTCGATCAACATGACGCAGCTGCGAGGATTCCCATTGCCGGTCCCTCCGCTGGATGAGCAACGGCGGATTCTCAAGAAGCTGGCCGACTTGACCGCTCAGTGCAATGCCTGGCGAGACCAGCTCGACAAGAAGGTCAAGTTGTCGGCGCTACTGGCCAACGCTGTTGTCGCTGGTCTCACAGGCATGGACTTCGAACAACAGGAGGAAGCCGTGAAAGCACCCCAAACCGAACTGATCGCCCCACTCCGGCTGTGTGCCTTGCCGGACGTCAAGGACCAGGCGCCACTCGCCACCTTGCTGGCCCGTCACCAAGGCGAGATGTCGGCCCGCGACCTGTGGCAGCGCTTCGGCGGTGAGATCGATGATTTCTACGCGCAGCTCAAGACCGAAGTGGCCCATGGGTGGATCACCGAGCCCCCGGTGGCCCAGGTGCGCACCAAGACGGCTGAAACCGCAGCGGGCTGAACATGCAGTTGCGGCACCTGGCGATCCCGAACTTCCGCAACCTGCGTGGTCTGGTCATCAACTTCGCCACCCACCTCGAACCCCGGCCGGGCGCTGAGGGCACGGCGGCGCCCAAGGCCATCCGCAGCCACGCGCTGATCGGCCAGAACGGCACTGGCAAGTCCAACCTGATCGAGGCGCTGATCACCCTCTTCCGCGACGTGGACCTCGACCGCGACGCCGCCTTCGACTACACGCTGGAATACGAAATTCGCGGGCATGTGGTGCGCATTCAGGCCGACCTGGCCAAGCAGCGCCGGCCGTTCGTGTGGGTCGATGGCGAGCGGGTCAGCCAGGACTACCTGAACAAGAACGACCCGGCCGACAAAACGCCACGTGACGAGCGCCGCGGCCCGCGCCTGCTGCCCTCGCACGTGTTCGCCTACTACTCGGGCCGCAACGAGCGCATCGAGGCGCTGTTTCAGGATCACCAAAAGCGCTTCAATGGGCGACAAGAGATCACCGCCGACGAAGTGATTCGAGGTGACCTTTTTGCTTCATATAAGGCGCCCAAAGAAATGATTGCCTTGGAGGCAGCGCTGCGAGATTTCGAGGGTCGACAAGAGAACGAACTTTCGCCGACTGAGCTCACGAACCTTGCACGTATCCGGGATGCACTTAAGCCACTCTATGAGCAGCGCAGTCGGTTTTTGTCGTCAACCGAATCGGAGCATCGCAGGCGATCCGCGAAGTTGGGGGATGACCGCCTGCGCCGCCTGTTCTATTGCCGTGGTGGCCACAGTCAGCTGGTACTGCTGGCTTGCCTGCTGTCGGACGATCCGGTGTTCCAGAAGGTGTTGAAGACCCTGCACATCGAGTCGCTGGAGTCGGCCTTGTTTGTGTTGAAAGAGCCCTACCGGCTGCGCGAAAAGCGCCGCAATGGCAAATTCGACGAGGTGGAGCTGAACGAGGGCGACCCGCGCTTCTGGTACGCCCGAGGCAGCGTGGTGAGCGAGTTTCTGGACAGCCTGTGGCAAGTGGCCTGGGCGCCCATCGAGCAAGAGGTCACCCAGCAGATCGACTTTCGTGGGCGCACCGAGAAGCAGCGCCAGCTGTACCTGTACGTGCCCAACCAAGCCAAATTGCAGGAGCTGGGCCGCCTGGTTGGCGGCACCGACAGTTTCTTCCGCTACGCCGAGGGTGCCTACATCGGCGACCTGATCGAGGAGGTGCGCATCACCGTCAGGAAGCGCGTGGATGGTAACGATGCACATGACGGCAAGGTCGGTTTCACCCAGCTGTCAGAAGGCGAGTTGCAGATGCTCACCGTGCTGGGCCTGATGCGCATCACCCGCGAAGACCACTGCCTGTTCCTGCTCGACGAGCCCGACACGCACCTGAACCCGATCTGGAAGCTGCGCTACTTTGATGACATCGAGGGTGTGCTCCACCAGGACGGCGAGGCCTTGATGCAAGGCGCCTCGCAGGTGCTGATCACCACGCACGACCCGATGATGATCGGCAGCCTCAAACGCGAGCAGGTCCACATCCTGCGCCGGCAGGCAGGCCACACCACGGTCGAAACGCCGGACGAGCACCCGCAGGGCATGGGTGTGACGGGGCTGCTCAAGAGCGAGCTGTTTGGCCTGTCGTCGACCCTGGATGTTGAAACCGAGCGCCGCCTGTTCCGACGCAATGAGCTGTTCGTCAAGCAGCCTCGCACGGCCGAAGAAGATGCCGAGCTGACCCGCCTGTCGGCCGAATTGGCGGACCTCGGTTTTTCGACGGCGGACTTCCGCGACCCAGATTACGCGCTGTTCGTGCGCAAGATGGCGGAACACCGCAAGTTCCGCAAACCCACGCTCAGCCCAGAAGAGCAGGCCGAGCAGAACAGGGTGGCCGACGAGATCATCGACGAGATCCTCCGCGAGGAGGCCGGCAAGTGATCTTCATCGACCTGGAACACAAGCGGCCCACGGACCATGACATTCCGGGGTGGACGCCTTGGACGCAAGCGGAGTGGGACGCTTGGCTGGCGAAGTCGGCGCAGCTGGTGATCGACATGGCGGCATTGCAGGCCGCAGGGAAGCGCGAGGAACGCAACGCCCTGATCGATGCCAACGGCGCACATTGGGGAGCGCTGAAGGATTGGATGTTGGCGCTGTCGGGAGGCAAGTGTTGGTTCTCTGAGACGCGGCAGCCGTACTCGCACTACGACATAGAGCACTTCCGCCCGAAGAAGTCGGCAAAGGCGCTTGATGGCACGGAGCGTGACGGCTACTGGTGGTTGGCCTTCAACTACATGAACTTTCGGGTCTGCGGCAACGTCGGCAATCGCAAGAAGGGCGGCTGGTTTCCTTTGCAGCAGGGCTCGCTGTGCTCGACGTTCGACGCACGTTGCGAGGAGTCTGAGGCGCCCTACCTGCTCGACCCGATCGACGACGACGATGTGTCGCTCATCGCCTTCGACGAGGAGGGCAAGCTCATCACAATGCCGGGTAGTTCCCTGTGGGAGCAAGAACGCGTGAGTGAGACTGTCAAGCGGCTGAAGCTGAACGAGCATGTGCCGCTGGCAGAGGCGCGACGCAGCGTTTGGCAGAAGGTCGATGCCCTCATTGAAGACTTCCTGATCGCGAAGGCCAAGTGCGCAGGCGGCAAGAACCCTGCTGCGAAGGCCAAGCTCTTGGAGGTGCGTGCGAAGGTTCGCGAGCTCACGCACCGGTCGGCCGAGTTGTCGTCGGTGGCGCGGTGGTGCCTGCAGGTTCGCAACGAGCCGCAGCTGTTGAAGCTGGTGGCCTGAGCGAGGAGCGCGCAATGCCCATCCATCACGCCATCTGGCGCGTCGGCGAACAGCCTGTGCCGCTTTTCTCCAGCCGACTAGCCAGCGAGCAGCAGCTCGAAGACATGATCGTGCGGGACCCGAGCATCCTGTCGAGCGAGTGGATGCTCATCGGTCGCCAAGAGGTGACATCGCACAGTGGGCGTGTCGACCTCTTGGCGATCGCACCGGACGCCTCGCTTGTGTTGATCGAGCTCAAGCGCGACCGCACGCCGCGCGAGATCATTGCCCAGGCGCTGGACTACGCCTCATGGGTCGAGCAGCTGACGCCGACCGCGTGGCGCAGATCTTCCCGCGGTTCTCCGGTGGTAAGAGCCTGGATGTTGCGTTCCAGGAGCGCTTCGGTGTGGAGCTCGACGAAGAGATGCTCAATCAGTCGCACCAGATCATCATCGTGGCCGCCGAGCTCGACCCGTCGACCGAACGCATCATCGGCTATCTGAATGCGCGGGACATCGCGATCAACGTCGTGTTCTTTCAGGTCGTCGAGCACGGCGCCGACAAGCTGCTGAGCCGGGCCTGGCTGATTGACCCCGGGGAGACCCAGGCCAACGTGGTCACCACCACGGCCACGGGGCACAAAGAGCCCTGGAACGGTGAGTTCTACGTGTCCTTCGGCGACGCAGCTTCGCGCAGCTGGGAAGATGCCCGGCGCTTCGGCTACATCAGCGGCGGTGGCGGAAGTTGGTACAGCCAGACCCTGAAGCTGCTGTCGCCCGGAGATCGCGTGTTGGTCAAGATCCTGAAGAAGGGCCACGTTGGCGTTGGCACGGTCCGGGAGTCGGTGCAACCCGTGAAGGACTTCAAGGTCCAGACGGACGGCGGCGAACAGCCGGCGTTGGTGGCGCTGAAGCACGCCGAGAAATACCGGCTGACTGCCGATGACCCGGAGCGCGCGGGGTACTTCGTTCGGGTGAAGTGGCTCGACACCGTGCCGGAGAACAAGGCCGTCAACGAGGTGGGCTTGTTTGGCAACCAGAACACCATTTGCCAGCCGACGGCGCCCAAGTGGCGGCACACAGTCGAACGCCTCAAGGCCTCGTTTCCAGGCTGGTGCTGGAACTACTCGGACATGCGACAGGCAGCCTTACTCAAGAGCTGACATCGCAGAATACGCGACTGACTGACCGCACCCAGTCTGAAGCTGTAGGTCGAGGCACGAGAACCCGGTGACCCCTGGCCGAGCGGCCTCGCTCCGCATCAGCGCACCCGCAACCCCGCCCGAGTCGTCCTGAGCTCATGCCAACACGCCTCGCTGCACGCCCTGCCCAGCGGGCTCGTGCGCAGCGCCTCGTCGGCCGCGATGATGCGCATGCGGCGCCGCAGCTCGCGCACCGTCTGCATGACGGTCCATGAGGCGACCGATGAGCAGACCTTCGGCACCTCGCTCGGTGACACGAGCGAGAGCACGAGGCCGGTGCAACGGCCGAGCGCCGTGCGAAGCGAATCGGTGTGGGCCTCGGTGATCTTGGAGCGGCGGCCTCGGCTCAGCTCGAGCGTGAGCCGCACGGCGCGCGTGGCACAGGCTTCGGTGTCGCGGTGGAGCAGGGCGAGGTCGAAGGCGTCGGCGGTGAGGTGGTCGTTGACCGCCTCGGGGCCCCACTTCTGCAGGCGCTGCTCGAGCTCGGCGGTGACGGATTCGAAGGCCATCGCCGCGGGTGGCAGGCTCGACGCACAGAGCGCGACGGCAGCGAGGGTGATGCAGGCTCGGGTGCGCAGGGAGGGCCGGAAGTTCACGGTCGCCCCGCGCCACCCATCAGGACTTGGCCGGTGCCGGCTTGCCCGACTTGGCCTGCTTGGCAGCGCGCTTCTGGTCTTTTGCGCGTTTCTGCTTGATGCGGCGGATGCCGCGGTCTTTGTCTGCACTCATGTCGATCTCCTGGGGTGGGTGAACACGATATCGCGTCTCGATGGCATCGCGAGTGAGACCGGGGAATGACCAAAGCGTGCTCAGGGCTTGGGGCGACCCTGCAGCCTGATGAAGCCGCCAAACGCCGCCAGCGCCACCGAGGCCAGCGCGTAGAACAGCATGGCGCGGGGCGTGGCGCGAAACGCCAGCAGCGACAGCAAGGCGCCGAGCACGCCCACCACGATGACGTGTCGCCACGCCAGCGCCTTCGCAAAGCGCGCGGCGAGGTAGCCGCCCGAGACCGGCGGCACGAGAAAGCCCACCATGGAAATCACGCCGGTCGTGAGCTTCCACGCGTCGTGAGAGAGCCTGTCTTCGATGACCGCCATCACGCCGCCGAGCACGATGCCGGGCACCACGTAGCAGGTGACGAGGGCGAAGGCGATGACCTTCCAGTCGAGGGGTTTCTGAGGGGCCGTCATGGCCGGATGATCGCAGCGATTGACACCTGGCTTCGACAAGCTCAGCCCGAACGGGTTCAAGGTCATGATGGTTCTTGGCAGTCCCTTCGACGGACGGGCCTTCGACAAGCTCAGGCCCGGCTCAGGGCGAACGGGGTGAGGTATGGCGGCTACTCGCCCAGCAGGTGCAGCACCACGTCACGCCGGTGCGGCCGCACGCGGTGCTCCCACAGGTAGAGGCCTTGCCAGGTGCCGAGCGCGAGCCGGCCCTCGACGAGCGGCACCGAGAGCTGCACCGCCGTGAGCGCCGCGCGCACGTGCGCGGGCATGTCGTCGGGGCCTTCGTCCTGGTGGCGAAAGAGCGTGTCGCCATCGGGCACGAGGCGCGCGAAGAAGCGGTCGAGGTCGCCGCGCACGTCGGGGTCGGCGTTTTCCTGGATCAGCAGGCTCGCCGAGGTATGGCGCACGAACACGGTGAGCAGCCCCTCGCGCAGCCCGCTCGCGGCGACCCAGTCGCACACGGGGCGGGTGATCTCCACCAGCCCACGGCCGCGGGTCGGGATGTGAAGCGTGGTGTGTGACTGTTGCAGCATGGCGCCAGCAAATTTACGCCAGTCGGTGCATGCTCGCGCCCCATGGATTCACTCTCGCAGATTGCACTGGGCGCTGCCGTCGGGGTGGCGGTGATGGGGCGCCGCACCGCGGTGTGGAAGCCGGCGCTGTGGGGCGCGGTGTGCGGCACGCTGCCCGACCTCGACGTCTTCATCGACCACGGCGACGCGATCCGCAACATGGTGCTGCACCGCTCGGAGTCGCACGCGCTCTTCTGGCTCTCGCTGCTCTCGCTGCCGCTGGCGGCGCTGATCGCGCGGCTGCACGGCGAGTGGGCGTTGTGGCGGCGCTGGTGGCTGGCGGTGTGGCTCGCGTTCGTGACCCACCCGCTGCTCGACGCCATGACGGTCTACGGCACGCGCCTGCTGCTGCCCTTCACCGACCAGCCGTATGCGGTGGGCAGCATCTTCATCATCGACCCGCTCTACACCGTGCCGGTGCTGGTGGGCGGCCTGTGGGCGCTCTTCTCGCGCGGCAGCGCCCGGGGGCTGAAGGCCAACGCGGTGGGCCTTGCGCTCGGCACCGCCTACCTCGCCTGGAGCGCCGCGGCGCAGGCGCACGTGGAGCGTGTCGCGCACGCCGCGCTGCAGGCGCAGGGCGTGAAGGCCACGCAGGTGCTGGTGACGCCCACCCCCTTCAACACCCTGCTGTGGCGCGTGGTGGCCATCGAGGGCGACCGCTACCACGAAGGCTTCCGCTCGCTGCTCGACGGCGATCGGCCGATGCAGTTCGACCCTTTCCCGCGCGCCCTGGGCCTCCTGCCCGAGCTGCAGGCGATCAACGGGGTGCAGCGCGTCACCGCCTTCAGCCGCGGCTACTTCAAGCTGCACGAGGACGCCGCCCGCCTCGTCATCACCGACCTGCGCATGGGCCAGGAGCCCACCTACACCTTCAGCTTCGCGGTGGCCGAACGGCACAGCCGGGCCACGCCGCTGCAGCCGCCCATTCCCCAGGGCCGCCGGCCCGACGACATGAAGCGTGCGCTCTCGTGGCTGTGGCGGCGCGCGCTGGGTGAGCCGCTGCCGCCGCCGCGCTGAGCCGGCGGCTGAAATGAGCAATCCGCCCACCCTTCGACGACCCACGGGAACATAATCCGTGCTGGCGCATCCACATTGGGATGCAGGAGCCCCAAATGAAGCGACGCCAACCCATCAGTGAAGCCCGCATGCTGGATGCCGAAGCCCGCTTTCCGGAGTTGGCCGCCCAGGCCGGACGCGCTGCGCACGAGCGTACCCTGGCGTCGACGGGGCGGGTGGTCAAAGCCATCAAGGGACAGGTGATCGAGGCCAAGAACGACGGGTCGATCCGGGTGCTGCAGCAATTGCCGCCCGCCACCCCGGTCAAGAAAGGCCTGGTTCTCGTTCGCCGCGGCTCGCGTTGAGTTGACACAGGCTCGCCCGCGCCTGCGCATGTTTGCCGGCCCGAATGGGTCGGGCAAGAGCACGATCCTGTCGGAGCTGAAGGAAGAATGGATCGGCGTGTATATCAACGCCGACGACATCGAGAAGGTGCTGAAGCAAACCGGCGAGCTCAACCTGGCCGACTACGAGTTGATCCGCGCACCCGGCGACAGGCTGCACCACCAGTTCGCCCATTCCCCCTTGCTGGCGAAGGCAGGCGTCACACATCTGGCAAACCAGGTCGCAGTTGATGGTTTCGTGATCCGTTTCGGCCAGGTTCCCGTCAACTCCTATTTCGCATCCGAGATCGCCGACTACATCCGGAACGAATTGCTGGCCCAGGGCACCTCATTCACCTTCGAGACGGTGATGTCACACGAGGGCAAGGTCGCGTTCATGGCCAAGGCCCAGGCGGCGGGCTACCGCACTTACCTCTATTTCGTGGCGACCGAGAGTCCCACGATTAACGTCGAGCGCGTCAAGCAGCGCGTCGAGCAGGGCGGCCACCCCGTCGAACCCGTCAAGATCGTGGAGCGGTATCACCGCTCCATCGAACTGCTGGAGTCGGCCACCAATGCCGCCGATCGGGCCTACATCTTCGACAACTCAGGCGAAGCACACCTGCTGGTTGCCGAAGTCACCGCCGGCCAGGAGATGAAGATCCACGCGGACGCGTTGCCGCGCTGGTTCACCCAGTCACCCCTCTGGGCCGCATTCCAACCCTGACGGCCCGGGGCTTCGGGCTCGTGGCCCATACGCGGCAAAGCCGACACTGCTCGCTGGGAATCGGCCCGGGCGCTATGCTGAGCCCGTGGACACCAACGCCATCGTCTCCCATGCCCGTCTGGCCCCGCTGGCCATGACCTTCGGGGAGCACCTGGCCGCCTCCGTGCGCGGCCTGCCCTGCGCGCCGCCCGGTCGTTGAGCGCCCGGCGGTTCTTCGCCTGAACGAACCGCGCCCTCAACCACCTCGCACAGGAGCACACCATGCCCGATCTCTTCGACAACCCCATGGGCTTGATGGGGTTCGAGTTCGTCGAATTCGCCTCGCCCACGCCCCACACCCTGGAGCCGCTCTTCGAGCAGATGGGCTTCAGCCTCGTCGCCCGCCACCGCAGCAAAGACGTGCTGCTCTACCGCCAGGGCGACATCAACTTCATCGTCAACCGCGAACCCAAGAGCCTGGCCGGCTACTTCGCCGCCGAGCACGGGCCGAGCGCCTGTGCGATGGCCTTCCGCGTGAAGGATTCGCACAAGGCCTACTACCGCGCCATCGAGCTTGGCGCGCAGCCGGTCGACGTGCCCACGGGGCCGATGGAGCTCAAGCTGCCCGCGATCAAGGGCATTGGCGGTGCGCCGCTGTACCTGATCGACCGCTATGAAGACGGCAAGAGCATCTACGACATCGACTTCGAGTTCCTGCCGGCCTTCCAAGACCCCGCGGCGCGCCACCCGCGAGGCCACGGCTTCAAGATCATCGACCACCTCACGCACAACGTGTACCGGGGGCGCATGGCCTTCTGGGGCGGCTTCTACGAGAAGCTCTTCAACTTCCGCGAGATCCGCTACTTCGACATCCAGGGCGAGTACACCGGCCTGACCAGCCGCGCGATGACGGCGCCCGACGGGCTGATCCGCATCCCACTCAACGAAGAGGCGGGCAAGGGCTCGGGGCAGATCGAAGAGTTTTTGATGAAGTTCAACGGCGAGGGCATCCAGCACATTGCGCTCTTGACCGACGACCTGATCGCAAGCGTCGACGCGCTGCAGCTGGCCGGCGTGAAGCTGCAGACCGCGCCGAACGACATCTACTACGAGATGCTCGCCGAGCGACTGCCCGGCCACGGCGAGCCGGTGAAGGAACTGCAGACAAGGGGCATCCTGCTCGACGGCAGCACGGCGAATGGCGAGAAGCGTTTGCTGCTGCAGATCTTCTCGGCCAACGTGCTGGGCCCGGTGTTCTTCGAGTTCATCCAGCGCAAGGCCGACGAAGGTTTCGGCGAAGGCAACTTCAAAGCGCTCTTCGAATCGCTCGAGCGCGACCAGATCCGCCGCGGCGCACTCAAGGTGGAGGCATGACCATGGAACTGAAAACCGAACGCATCCACCACGTCGCGTATCGATGCAAGGACGCGAAGGAAACCGTGCTCTGGTACGAGAAGATGCTCAACTTCAAGTTCCAGCTCGCCATCGCCGAAGACCGCGTGCCGTCGACGAAGGAGCCCGACCCGTACATGCACATCTTTCTCGATGCAGGCGGCGGCAACGTGCTGGCCTTCTTCGAGCTGCCGACCAAGCCGCCGATGGGGCGCGACCCCAACACGCCCGAGTGGGTGCAGCACATCGCCTTCCGCGTGAAGGACCGCGAGACGCTGCTCGCCTACAAGGCCCACCTCGAAGCGCAAGGCGTGAGCGTGCTCGGCATCACCGACCACGGCGCCTTCCACTCGATCTATTTCTTCGACCCCAACGGGCACCGGGTGGAGCTGGCCTGCCCCGACCCGGAGGAAGAGGCCACGATCCAACGGCTCGACGCGGTGAAGTGGGACATGCTCGAAGAATGGAGCCGCACGAAGCGTGCGCCGAAGCACGCGGACTTCTTGCACGCGCGGGAGTTCAAGGGCTGAGCCAGCGCTGTGCGCAGGCTTCGACAAGCTCAGCCCGAACGGTGGCAAGGCCACCCACCCGTTCGCCCTGAGCCTGCCTGTCCTGAGCTTGTCGAAGGGTCGAAGGGCCCTTGCCCGTCAGAACGTCGTCAGCTGCAACCCGCTGAACTGATCGCTCTCGCGCCACTGCGCCAGCATCTTGAAGTAGGGGATCGGCCCCTGCCCATAGGGCGAGTTCTGTACCCCGCGCGCTTCCGGCTTGCCTTCGTTGTTGTAGTAGCCCGGGGTGCACGAGGCCAGGAACTCCTGGTTGCGGCGCTGCCCGTCGATGATGGTCTGCACCCAGGCGTCTTCCTCGGCCACGGTGGGCTCCATCGTGCGCACCTTGCGTGAATGCGCCTGGCTGATGAGGAAGGTGGCATGGCGCGCCTGCTCGCCCAGCGAGTGGGTGTAGTTGGCGGTCTGGCCCGATTGCGGCGGCCCGAAGATGAAGAGGTTGGGAAAGCCGTTCGTCATCATGCCGTGCAGCGTGCGCATGCCGTTGGCCCACTTCTGCGAGAGCGTCTCGCCGCTGCGGCCCACGAGGTCGTAACCCGCGCGGCGGGTGTAGCCGGTGCCGACCTCGAAGCCGGTGGCAAAGACGATGGCATCCACCTCGAAGTGCTGGCCGTTGGCGACGATGCCGTTCTCGGTGATGCGCTCCACACCCGCACCCTGCGTGTCGACCAGCGTCACGTTGTCGCGGTTGAAGGTCTGCAGGTACTCGTCGTGGAAACACGGGCGCTTGCAGAACTGGCGGTACCAGGGCTTGAGCGACTCGGCGACCTTCGGGTCTTTCACCACCTCGTCGACACGCGCGCGCACGGCCGTCATCTTCTTCGCGTCGGCCAGCTCCATCGTGAGCGTGATCTTTTCCATCGACGACAGCACGCTGCGGTCGGCCATCGCGAGCTGGCGGAAGTTGCGGGCGGCTTCGGTCCAGCCGTCGCGCACGAGGTCTTTGTCGGCATAGCCGCCGGCCACGAGCGTCGTGAAGTTCTCGATGCGCTCACGCTGCCAGCCGGGCTTCTGCTCGTCGTACCACTCGGGTGGCACCGGGCGATCGTTGCGGACGTCGACCGACGAGGGTGTGCGCTGGAAGACGTACAAATGCTTCGCGCCCTCGGCCAGGTGCGGCACGCACTGCACGGCGGTGGCGCCGGTGCCGATGATGGCGATGCGCTTGTCGCCGATCTTGTCGAGCCCGCCCAGCGGGCCGCCGCCGGTGTAGTCGTAGTCCCAGCGGCTGGTGTGGAAGGTGTGGCCCTTGTATCCCTCGATGCCGGGGATGCCGGGCAGCTTGGGCCGGTTCAGCGGGCCGTTGCTCATGACGACGAAGCGGGCGCGGATGCGGTCGTCGCGGTCGGTGTGCACGAGCCACACCGCGTCGGCCTCGACCCACTCGAGCTTCGTCACCCGCGTCTGGAAGAGCGCGTCGCGGTAGAGGTTGAAGTGGCGCGCGATGTGCTGCGCGTGGGCCAGGATGTCGGCGCCCATCGCGAAGCGCATCTTCGGCTTCACGCCCAGCTCTTCGAGCATGGGCAGGTAGACCGAGGCCTCCATGTCGCAGGCGGCGCCGGGGTAGCGGTTCCAGTACCAGGTGCCGCCGAAGTCGCCACCGGCTTCGATGAAGCGGATGCTTTCCTCGCCGGCCATGCGCAGGTGCGCGCCGGCCTGCAGGCCGCCGAAGCCGCCGCCGATGACGAGGATTTCGACCTGGTCGGCAAGCGGCGCCCGCGTGAAGCCAGGCGGCACATACGGGTCGACGGCATAGCGCGCGTAGTCGCCCTTGATCTCGACGTATTGCGCGTTGCCGTCTTCACGCAGGCGCTTGTCGCGCTCGACGCGATAGCGCTCGCGCAAGGCCTCGAGTTCGGCCATCTGCTGGTCGGAAAGGCCCGAGGCGGGTGCGGGTGTCGGGGCGGCAAGGGTGTCGGCGCTCATATATCAGCAGTACAAATTCGATGAAAGGTTTCAACTGTAAGGTATCTGCCTTAGAACTGCACCCGTTTTGCCGTGTGTATTTGAGCGTTGTCCCTATCAGGCGGAACGTTGTGTGCACCACGTCACCACCGCGACGTCGCTCATGTGACAGAAGCGTTCGGGCTGGCGCTCTTGAAGGCGGCCAACGGAGTGCGTACCCTCGTCGCTCCAGCAGTTTCCATTCGAGAAGGACTCCCCCATGCCCACCACCGCACGTGCCGTCGTCGTCCGCGAAGTCAACGGCCCCATCACCGTCGAGACACTGCAGGTCAAGGACCCGGGCCCCAACGAAGTGCTCGTGAAGATGTCTGCCTGCGGCGTGTGCCACAGCGACCTGTCGGCCGCCAACGGCACCATCCAGATGGCGCTGCCGCTCGTGCTCGGCCACGAGGGCGCCGGCATCGTGCAGGCGGTCGGCTCGGCGGTCACCGAGTTCAAGGTGGGCGACACGGTGCTGAGCAGCTTCGTCGCCATGTGCGGCCGCTGCCGCTACTGCTCGACCGGCCGCCCGCAGCTGTGCGACCAGCCGGTGCGCGCCGCACTCGCGGCACCCGGCGCGGTGCCGCGCTTCACGTCCGACAAGGGCGAAGGCTTCAACGTGTTCGGCGCGTGCGGCGTGATGGCCGAATACGCCACGCTGGCGGTCGACAGCGTGGTGAAGATCGACAAGGACATGCCGCTCGACAAGGCCTGCCTCGTGAGCTGCGGCGTCATGACGGGCGTGGGCGCTGCGCTCAACACCGCGCAGGTGCAGGCCGGCTCGATCTGCGTCGTGTTCGGCTGCGGCGGCGTGGGCCTGTCGGCGATCCAGGGTTGCCGCATCGCGGGCGCCTCGATGATCGTCGCGGTCGACACCTCCGACCTCAAGCTGCAGATGGCGAAGGACTTCGGCGCCACCCACACCGTCAACGCCAAGAGCGTGGAAGACGTGGTCAAGGCGATCATGAAGCTGACCGGCGGCGGCGCCGACTACGCGATCGAATGCGTGGGCGTGGGCGCCGTCGTGGCGCAGGCCGTCAACGTGCTCGCCCGCGGCGGCATGGCGGTCACCGTGGGCGTGTCGGCCCCGACCGACAGCGCCCCGGTGCGCACGCTCGCGATGACCGCGATGGAGCGCTCGCTCAAGGGCAGCTACTTCGGCTCGGCCCGGCCGCGCGAAGACTTCCCGCGCCTCATCAAGATGTACCGCACCGGCCAGTTGAAGCTCGACGAGCTCATCACCAAGACCTACTCGGTCGACGAAGCGCCGCAGGCTTTTGCCGACCTGGCCGAAGGGCGCAATGCGCGGGGCGTGATCCTCTTCGACTGACACGCCGCACGACAGGGCCGCATGCCCGCCCGGCGATCGGGGCCAAGCCTGCACATCGCGTAGGCTTGGCGGCGTGATCCTGCACCCACCCCCTTCCGACGACCACCCGACCATCACCGCCGCCGAACGGGCCCGCGCTGCGGCGCGCAGCACCTGGGTCAGTGTCTGGGTCAACCTCGTGCTCACCGCGGCGCAGATCGCGATCGGCATCGTCGCCCGCTCGCAGGCGCTGGTGGCCGACGGGCTGCATTCGCTGTCGGACCTGGTCTCCGATTTCGTGGTGCTCTTCGTCAACCGCCACAGCCACAAGGGGGCCGATGCGGAGCACCCGTATGGCCACCAGCGTTTCGAGAACGCGGCCACGCTGCTGCTGGGCGCGCTCTTGATGAGCGTGGGCGTGGGCATGCTGTGGTCGGCGGTGGACCGCATCGCCACGCCCTCGTCGGCCGGCGGCGTGCAGCCGGCCGCGCTGTGGATGGCGCTCTTCACGCTGGCGGCCAAGGAGCTGCTCTTTCGCTACCTGCTGCGCGTGGCCGAGCGGATGAAGTCGAGCATGCTCGTTGCCAACGCATGGCATGCGCGCTCCGACGCGGCCAGCTCGCTGGTGGTGGCACTCGGCATCGCCGGCAGCCTGATGGGCTACGCCTTCCTCGACGCGGTGGCCGCGCTCATCGTCGGCCTGATGATTGTGCGCATGGGCTGGCGCTATGGGTGGGGTTCGCTCAACGACCTGATGGACCGCGGCGTCGACGAAGAAGAACTCAATGCCATCCGCAGCACGCTCGTGTCCACGCCCGGCGTGGCCGGCGTGCATGACGTGCGCACACGCAAGATGGGCGACATGGTGCTCGTCGACGCCCACATCGAGGTCGACGCCACGCTGAGCGTGGAGGCGGGCCATGCGATCGCCGTCGCCGCGCGCGAGCACGTGATGCAGCAGCACCACCGGGTGCTCGACGTGATGACGCACGTGGACCCGTGGCACCCTGCCACGGCTTGAACCCTCAACCGCCGCGGCCGAGGATCCAGCGCAGGAGACGGGGCCGGGCCGCGCTCGTGGTGCCTTCGACGTCGTCGACCGCGATCACCCGCTCGGCGGCGCGCAGGTAGGCGAGTGCGGCCGCCGGGCGCCTCGACTTGCGGGCCACCGCTTCGAGCGAGCCCGTGCGGCGCAGGGCCCGGTTGAGCTCGTCGACCTCGTCGCCCACCGCCTGCGCGGCATCGAGCGCGTCCATGAGGTCGAGCAGGCCGCCGCTCTTCGGCCGCGACACGTCGGGGCACAGGCGCCGCACCTGCGCCCGCTGCGTGCGCAGCGCTTCGGCGAGGGCCAGCGTTTCCTTGTCGCGCAAGGGTGTGAGCTGCCCGAGGCCGCGCAGCCACAGCGGCGAGAGCGTGCGCATCGCGCCCGAGGGCAGGTTGGCGTAGAGCTCGCGCAGCAGCGTGCCCGCTTGGTAAAGCTGCTCGCGGATGGCCGCCCGCGCGAGCGGCAGCATCGCCGGGTCGGCCTCGGTCTCGAAGCGCCACACGCAGGCGGCGGCCAGGTACAGGTGCGAGAGCACATCGCCCAACCGCGCCGACAGCAGCTCCATGCGCTTCAGCTTGCCGCCGAGCAGGCCCATTGCGAGGTCGGCGCTCAGCGCGTACTGCGCGGAGAGCTTCGCGATGCGGCGCGCTTCGGGTCTGAGTGCATCGGACACCCGACCGCGCAACGGCGCGTGCACCACGCTGCGCCACAGGTTGCGCAGCACGTGGCCCGCATGGCCGAGCAGCGCGCGGCCGAGCGCGGCCTCGTCGCGCCCCTCGACGGCGGCCATCTCGTGCAGCACCTGCGGGTGGCAGCGGGTGGCGCCCTGGCCGAAGATGATGAGCGCGCGCGACAGCAGGTTGGCGCCCTCGACCGTGATCGCGATCGGCGCATGCCGGTAGGCCACGCCGAGCAGGTTCTTCGGGCCGGAAATGATGCCCTTGCCGCCCAGCACGTCCATGCCGTCGGTGACGGCGCGTCGGCCGGCTTCGGTGAGCTGCACCTTCAAGATGGCACTCGCCACGCTCGGGCGCTCGCCCGCGTCGAGCGCGGCGGCGGTGTAGCGGCGTGCGGCATCGGTGGCGTAGAGCCGCGCGGCCATGCCGGCGGTGATGCCCGCGATGGCGTGGAACTTCCCGATCGGCAGGCCGAACTGCTCGCGCACCTGGCCATAGCCGTTGACGACGAAGAGCGAGGTCTGCTGCATGGCCGCGCCGAGCGCGGGCAGCGAGATGGCGCGGCCTGCGGCCAGGCACTCCATCAGCATGCGCCAGCCCTGGCCAACCTGCGGCTCACCGCCGATCACCCAGTCCATCGGCACGAAGACGTCTTCGCCGCGCACGGGGCCGTTCATGAAGGCCGAGTCCATCGGGCGGTGGCGGCGGCCGATCTGCAGGCCGGGCGTGGGCACGGGCAGGAGTGCGCAGGTGATGCCGAGGTCTTGCTCGCCCTGGGGCCGACTTTCGTCAACGGCCTGGAAGGCGAGGCCCACGACGGTGGCGACCGGTGCCAGCGTGATGTAGCGCTTGTCGAAGCGCACGAGGAAGCCGCGCACGGCGCGGCCATCGATCACCCGCTCGGTGAGCACGCCACGGTCGGGGATGGACGCTGCATCCGACCCCGCATACGGCGAGGTGAGCGCGAAGCAGGGCAGGTCGCGCCCGTCGGCCAGGCGCGGCAGGTAGTGCTGCCGCTGCGCGTCGGTGCCGTAGCGCAGCAGCAGCTCGGCCGGGCCGAGCGAGTTGGGCACCATCACCGTCACCGCGCAGGCGACGTTGACGGTGGCGATCTTCGCCACGACCTCGGCGTGCGCGGTGTGGCTGAAGCCGAGGCCGCCGTGCTCGCGCGGGATGATCATCCCGAAGAAGCGGTGCTTGCGCAGGAAGTGCCACACCTCGGGCGGCAGGTCGCGAGCTTCGTCGATGGCGTGGTCGTCGAGCATCGCGGTGAGCGCGCGCACCTCGTGCTCGATGAAGTGGCGCTCGACTTCCGTGACGCGCGGCCGGCCACGGCGCATCAGTGCGTCGAAATCGGGCCGGCCCGAGAAGAGCTCTCCCTCGAAGCCGACGGTGCCGGCGTCGAGGGCCGCGCGTTCGGTCTCGCCCATCGCGGGCAGGGCCTTGGAAAACGGCGCCATCGCGAGGCGCCCGATGAGGCGGTGCAATCCCATGTGGGCGAGCCTAGGTGGGCTCGCCGTTCAAGCGCATCAGCGCACCGCGCGGATCGGCGTAGGAACCCGCCTTACTTGAAGGGATTGGCGGTGGCGAACCAGAGGCCGATGCCGGTCGCGATGATGAACGCGCCATCGAGCACGCCCACCAGCAGGAACACCTTGCCTTGCAGCGGCTCCATCATCTCGGGCTGGCGTGCCGAGGCTTCGAGGTACTTGCTCGCCATCACGCCCACGCCCAGGCACGAGCCGATGGCACCGAGGCCGATCATGTGGCCCACGGCGAGGGGGAGGAGGTTGATGCCTTCCATGTCGTTTCTCCTTGCGTCGTTGAATTCAAGGAGATCGTCTCGCCGTGGGGTGCGTGGCGTCCATGACCTGCGAGGTCATGGCGGCCTGCGCACGCTTCAGTCAGACTTGATGTTCCGGCTCGTGATGATGTCGGAGAGCAGCGCCGTGTCGGCCTTCATGCGCTGGGCCAGGCCCTCGGGCGCGCTGCCCACGGCCTGCCAGCCGGCCGTCAGCAGCCTGGCCTGCGTCTCGGGCTGTTTCATCACCTCGGCCACGGCCGCGGCCACACGCGCCACCACCGGCTTGGGCAACGAGGCGGGGCCGACGAGCGCCGTCCACACCTCGAGGTCGGTGCCGTTCACGCCCGCTTCGCGCAGCGTGGGCACATCGGGCACGAGCGCGCTGCGGCCGGGCGAGGTGACCGCCACCGCCTTCAGCTTGCCGGCCTTGACCTGCGGCATCGCGATGCCGGGCGGCAGCAGCGAGAGCTGCACTTGGCCTGCGATCAGCGCCGTCACCACCTGCGGGTTGCCGGGGAAGGGCACGTGCACCGCGCCGATGCCGGTCTTGCTCTTGAGCAGCTCCATGCCGAGGTGGCCCACGGTGCCATTGCCGGGCGTGCCGTAGTTGCCCTTGTCGCCGAGCGAGCGCGCCCAGGCGATCAGCTCGGCGGGCGTGCTGCCCTTCGCGTCGCCTGCGGCGGTGAGCACGAGCGGGGCGGTGCCGAGCAGCGAGATGGGCGCGAAGTCACGCGCCGGGTCGAACGGGGTGGCCGGGTTGATGAGCTTGGCGACGGTGAGGTTGCCGTTGATCACGATGCCGAGCGTGTGCTCGTCGGTGGCGCGGGCGACCTGGTCGGCAGCGATGTTGCCCGAGGCGCCGGGCTTGTTGTCGACCACCACCGGCTGGCCGAGCGCCTTGGCCAGCGCGTCGGACAGCGCGCGCGCCATCACGTCGGGCGACGAGCCGCCGGGGAAGCCCACCACCAGCCGCACGGGCTTGGTGGGCCAGGCGGCGGTCTGGGCCAGCGCAGGGGAAAGCGGCAGCAGTGCGGCCACGGCAGCGGCCAGCAGATGTCTCTTGGAGATCATGGGGTACGTGTCTTGCATGAGGGAAGGGCAAGCCTAAGCCAGAATCGTTTTCGTGTTTCTCAGGAGCCGCCCCATGATGGACCTGCTCGTTCGCAATGCCACGCTGCCCGATGGGCGCACCGGGATCGATGTGCTGGCGCTTCAAGGCCGCATCGACGCCATCGGCCCGCAACTCAGCGCACCGCCGGGCACGCCGGTGCTCGATGCGCAGGGCTTCCTGCTGAGCCCGCCCTTCGTCGACGCGCACTTCCACATGGATGCGACGCTCAGCCACGGCCTGCCGCGCGTGAACGCGAGCGGCACGTTGCTCGAAGGCATCGCGCTCTGGGGTGAGCTCAAGCCGCTGCTGACGCAGGAGGCGCTGGTCGAGCGCGCCCTGCAGTACTGCGACTGGGCGGTGGCGAAGGGGCTGCTCGCGGTGCGCTCGCATGTGGACGTGTGCGACGACCGCCTGCTCGCGGTGGAGGCGTTGCTGCACGTGAAGGAGCGTGTGAAGCCCTACCTCGACCTGCAGCTCGTGGCCTTTCCGCAAGACGGCGTGCTGCGCTCGAGGAACGCGGTCGACAACCTCAAGCGTGCGCTCGACAAGGGCGTGGAAGTGGTGGGCGGCATCCCGCACTTCGAGCGCACCATGGCCGATGGCGCCGAGAGCGTGCGGCTGCTGTGCGAGATCGCCGCCGATCGAGGCCTGCGTGTGGACATGCATTGCGACGAGACCGACGACCCGCTGTCGCGCCACATCGAGACGCTCGCCTTCCACACCCAGCGCCTCGGCCTGCACGGGCGGGTGGCGGGTTCGCACCTGACCTCGATGCACTCGATGGACAACTACTACGCGAGCAAGCTGATCCCGCTGATGGCCGAGGCGCAGATCCAGGCGATTGCCAACCCGCTCGCCAACATCGTGCTGCAAGGCCGGCATGACACCTACCCCAAGCGCCGCGGGATGATGCGAGTACCCGAGCTGCTCGCGGCCGGCGTCAACGTCGCCTTCGGTCACGACAGCGTGATGGACCCGTGGTATTCGATGGGCAGCGGCGACATGCTCGAGGTGGCCGCGATGGGCCTGCACGTGGCGCAGATGACCTCGCAGGCGCAGATGAAGCAGTGCTTCGATGCGGTGACGGTGAACCCGGCGCGAATGCTCGGCCTCGAGGGCTACGGCCTGGCGACGGGCTGCCACGCCGACTTCGTGCTGCTGCAGGCGCGCAGCCCGGTGGAGGCGATCCGCGTGCGCGCCACACGGCTTGCCGTGGTGCGCCGCGGCCAGGTGATCGCGCAGACACCGGCCGCCACCGCGACGCTCTCGTTGGCAGGCCGACCGACCCGTGTGGACTGGACCTTGCAACGCTGAGACTCCCCCTAGAATCGTTCGACAACAGGGAAGTCTTATTCATGAAACTCATCGGCGCGCTCACCAGCCCCTACGTTCGAAAAGTGCGCATCGTGATGGCCGAGAAGCGGCTCGACTACCAGTTCGAACTCGAAGACGTCTGGAATCGCGACACCATCATGAAGTCCAACCCGCTCGGCAAGGTGCCGTGCCTGGTGATGGAAGGCGGTGAGGCGGTGTTCGACTCGCGCGTGATCGTGGAATACGTCGACACGCTGTCACCCGTGGGCAAGCTGATCCCCGACCGTGGCCGCGAGCGCACCGAGGTGCGCACCTGGGAAGCACTGGCCGACGGCGTGATGGAAGCCGCCATCCTCGCGCGCCTGGAGCAGACCTGGGCCGGCCGCAGCGAAGCGCAGCGCAGCGCCGCCTGGGTCAGCCGCCAGATGGACAAGGTGCACGCCTCGGTGGCTGCGATGAGCCAGGGCCTGGGCGACAAGCCCTTCTGCAGCGGCATCCACTTCTCGCTGGCCGACATCGCCGTCGGCTGCGCGCTCGGCTACCTCGACTTCCGCTTCGCCCACATCGACTGGCGCAGCCAGTACCCGAACCTGGAGCGCCTGGAAGCGAAGCTCGCGCAGCGGCAGAGCTTCATCGACACGAAGCCTCCGGCGGGCTGAACTGCGATCAGGGCATCGCCACCCTCCGTTCGCACTGAGCCTGTCGAAGTGCAGCGCAGGGCTTCGACAGGCTCAGCCCGAACGGATCTCAGTGACGTGCCCGGTCAGGCCGCGCGCAGAGACAGCGTGCTCGCGCGCTGGTCGAACTGCAGCTTGTTGTAGACCCGGCGAATGCCGCAGGCCACGCTGTGCACGCTCGCGTGCCACTGCTGCGCGATCTCGTCCACGAGATACCCCTGCGCCACCCACTGCAGGATCTCCTGCTCCACGCCGGTGAGCACCAGCGGGTCGAGCGCTTCGGTCATGGTGTCGTAGCGGCGAGCACCCGGCTTGCGGAAGTGCGAGAGCAGCTGGCGCGCGATGGTCGGCGAGATCGGCGACTCGCCGCGCCACAGTTGCTCCAGCGCGCCGATCAGCGCCTCGTGCGTCTTGGTGTGCACCCAATAACCGTCGGCCCCGGCTCGCAACGCTTCGAGCAGCAGCGCGTCGTCGTGCGAGACCATCGTCACGAGCACGTGCGGGCCTTGCGATGCACCTTGGCGCAGCTCGCCCAGCAGCGGCTCGACTTCGCCGTCTTGCACGCGCAGGTCGGTGATGAGGATGTCGGGGCGACCCTGGCGCATCACGCGCCGGGCCTGCTCCACCGTGTGCACCTCGTCGCGCACCCAGAACGTCTCGGTTGCATCGATCAGCGCACGCAGCCGAGGACTGGCTTCGTGATCACGCTGGAGCAGGACGACGGACGGCATGAACGGGTGGACGCAAGGAGGAGGTTGCGGGGCATTGTTGTGACAGCCAACCCATGGTGCATCCCCTCAAACCCGCGTTCATCCCCGTGTTCGGGGGGGCGTTGTAGCGAGCTGCTACAGAGGTGTTTTGCGTCTTGTGCCGAAGGTCTATGGCGAGGCCTGAAAGCTGTGCGCACTGGCCATCGGCCAGTACAGCTTGAAGACGTTGTGCGGCATCTCGCCACGCAAAAGCTCGCCCGGTTGCAAGAACGACAAGAGGTTCGCGAGCAGCTTCACCTGGTGGTCGCTGCAGCGGCGCACGATGTGCGAAGCCGTGATGCCACCAGGGTGATCGAGGCCGGCCGCCTGCACGAGCTCCTTCAGCGCCTTGAGCGTGCTCTGGTGGTACTGGAACACACGCTCCGACTTGGTCGGCACCACCAGCGCACGCTGGCGATGCGGGTCTTGCGTGCTCACCCCGGTGGGGCACTGGCCGGTGTGGCAGGCCTGCGCTTGGATGCAACCCAGCGAGAACATGAAGCCACGCGCCGAATTGCACCAGTCGGCGCCGAGCGCCATCATCCGCGCGATGTCGAAGGCGCTGATGACCTTGCCGGCGCAGCCGAGCTTGACCTTGTCGCGCAGGTTCAGGCCCACGAGCGTGTTGTGCACGAGGAGCAGACCCTCCTGCAGCGGCGCGCCCACGTGGTCGGTGAATTCGAGCGGCGCGGCGCCGGTGCCACCCTCGGCACCATCGATCACGATGAAGTCGGGCGTGATGCCGGTCTCGAGCATGGCCTTGGCGAGGCCGAACCATTCCCACGGGTGGCCGATGCACAGCTTGAAGCCGGTGGGTTTGCCGCCCGAGAGCTCACGCAGCTGGTCGATGAACTTCATCATCTCGACCGGCGTGTCGAAGGCGCTGTGCTTCGCGGGCGAAATGCAGTCGACCCACGGCGTGACGCCGCGCGCCGCGGCAATCTCGAGCGTGACCTTCGGGCCCGGCAGCACGCCGCCGTGGCCGGGCTTCGCACCCTGGCTCAGCTTGAGCTCGATCATCTTCACCTGCGGCAGCGTCGCGTTGGCGCGAAATCGCTCGGGGTCGAAGCGGCCCTGCGCGTCGCGGCAGCCGAAGTAGCCGGAGCCGATCTCCCAGATGAGATCGCCGCCGTGCTGCTGGTGGTGCACGCTGATCGAGCCTTCGCCGGTGTCGTGCGCGAAGTTGCCTCGCTTCGCGCCTGCATTGAGCGCGAGGATGGCATTCGCCGACAGCGCGCCGAAGCTCATCGCCGAGATGTTGAAGACGCTCGCCGAATAGGGCTGCGCACGCGTGGCGCCGATGGTCACGCGGAAGTCGTGCGTGGCGAGTTCGGTGGGCACGAGCGAGTGGTTGATCCACTCGTAGCCGGTGGCGCCCACGTCCATCTGCGTGCCGAAGGGGCGTTTGTCCTGCTCGCCCTTGGAGCGCTGGTAGACGAGCGAGCGCTGCTGGCGCGAGAAGGGCGCGGCCTCGTTGTCGCTCTCGATGAAGTACTGCCGCATCTCGGGGCGGATGAACTCCAGCAGGAAGCGCAGGTGGCCGATGACCGGGTAGTTGCGCAGCACCGAGTGGCGCGTCTGCAGCACGTCGCGCAGGCCCAGGCCCAGCAGCAACGCGAAGACGAGCACCAGCACGCCGCTGGTGCCGAAGCCCACCCAGGTGAAGGCGCTGAGCAAGAGGCCCATCGCGCACAGCAGCCACGCGCTGTAGCGAACCGGGAAGTACTGGTTGAGCTTGTCCAGCCAGGCGTGCATGGTTCCCTCGTTTCCCTCGTGGCCCTGGTGGCGGGCCCCTAGGGCCTGTTCACACTAAATGAGCACCCACGCCAAGGCCTGAAGGCGTGGGCGGCAAGGCGCAGCGGAGGCCGTGTGCCCGTGGCACACAACGACGCTGCAACGCCGCCGCACGCGCCTTCAGGCCCCGGCCCTTCGGGTGATCTCAGCAAAAGCCCGCCCACAGCGTTGCAAATGCTCGCTGTAGCAAGTGCTACAGCTGCGCTTTGCGCCTCGTTGGCGGGCTTTTGTTGAGTCACGTGGGTGCTCATTTAGTGTGAACAGGCCCTAGTCGCGCGATGGTAGGCGCGCACTGGCGTGCAGGGCTGCTCGAAAAGCGGCATGGACACTGCCCTTCTGCCTTCGTATGCTCGCCCGGTCTTCCGACCTGCGAACCTGCATGCCTGCTTCCGTTCTCTCGCGCCTCGTGCTGCTGTGCGGCGCCACCTGCCTCACGCCGATGCTGTGGGCCGCACCGGCCTCCGCCCCATCCACCAACACGCCGCTGCGCGACACCCGCTGGGCCTTGCAGACGATCGCCGGCGCCCCCGCCGCCACCAGCCCCAAGCGAGGCCAGGTGCAGCTCTCGCTGCGTGCCGCCTCGCAGCACCTGAGCGGCTTCGCCGGCTGCAACACGCTGCAGGGCCGCTACATCCAGCGCGGCACCTCGCTCGCGCTCAAGCCCCTGGCCACCACGCGCATGGCCTGCGAGCCGGAGCTCATGCAACAGGAAGCGCGCTTCCTGCAGACGCTCGCCAGCATCGACGGCTACCGCATCGAAGGCCGCCAGCTGAGCCTCTTGCAGGGCGACGTGGTCAAGCTCACCTTCCTCGCCTCGCCCACCCGCTGATGCACACCGACACGGCACACGCTTCGGCACGGCATGCGTTGTTTTCGCACGGTCGTGCTTAGCAAGTCGTGCCAAAGGACCGTGAACGGAGACGCACTCTGGCCATGAATTCGCGCCGTGTCACCCTCGCGACTCGACTTGGGATTCCTCGCTCACTAGCCTGCCGACCAGCAAGCGTAATCGGTCGTAACGCCCCTCAAGTTCGCGCACGGCCCGACACGCCCCCGGTTTCTTTCACAGCTCTTCGATGTACGCCATGACGATGAATCGCCGACTCTTCCTCAGCCGCTCCGCCCAGACCGCCACCGCCCTCGGCATGGCCACCTGGCTGCCGAATTCGCAGGCCGCGGCGGAAGCCATGTCTTCCAAGCACATCACCTTCGGCAGCTCGCTGCCGCTGACCGGCCCGCTGGGCGCCTCGGGCAAGGAGCACGTCATGGGCATCCAGGCCGCGTTCGCCGCGGTCAACCGCGCGGGCGGCGTGCATGGTCGCGAGCTGCGCCTGGTCACGATGGACGACGCCTATGTGCCGGCCAAGTCGGCCGAGAACGTGAAGCAGATGGTGGCCGAGAACTCGGTGATGGCGCTCGTCTCGCAAGTGGGCACGCCCAACACCGCGGCACTCCTGCCCATCATCGAGAAGGCCGGCCTGCCGCTGGTCGGCCCGATCACCGGCTCGGGCGCCTTGCGCAACCCGCAGCTGCGCAACGTGTTCCACATCCGCCCGAGCTACGGCGAGGAAGTGACGCGCATGGTCGAGCAGCTGGTGAAGATGGGCCTGTCGAACATCGCCTTCGTCTACCTCGACAACCCCTTCGGCAAGGAAGTGCTGGCGCAGGGCAAGGCCGCGCTCGCCGCCGCCAAGCTCACCGCCTCGGGTGAATTCGCCCTGGCCTTCGACGGCAAGAACGCCGCGGAGGTGGCGCAGCGAGTGGAAGATTCGCGTGCCGGTGCCGTGTTCCTCGCCACCACCGGCGCGGGCGTGACCGATTTCGTGATCGCACTGCGCGGTGCGATGGGCTCGATCCCGATCGTGGGCCTGTCGGTCACGTACACCGACCTGCCGCGCCTGGGCAAGGACCGCGCGCTCGGCCTGGCGATGGCCTCGGTGTTCCCGAGCTACAAGAGCAAGAAGTTCGCGCTCATCCGCGACTACCAGGCCGACATGGACGCGCTGAAGTTCGAAGCGCCCACCGGCTCGGCCGTCGAAAGCTGGATCAACGCCCGCGTGCTGATCGAAGGCGTGCGCCGCAGCGGCCGCGACCTCAGCCGCGACAAGCTGCGCGCCTCGCTGGCCAGCATCCGCGGCTTCGAGGTGGGCGAACTCGTCATCAACTTCAGCGCCGCCGCGCCCTACGTGGGCACGCTGCCGGTGAAGCTGGGGGTGATGGGCCCCGACCTGACCCTTCGCGTCTGACGTGTTCGCGTTTGAACTGATCACGTTTGAACGGATACCGTCGGTTTGGGTGCGTCTGTGAACATCGTTCCACAACTACATACCAGGAGACAGCCTTCATGAACCCGCTGAACCGACGCCATTTCCTAACCCGTGCCAGCCAGGGAGCCGCCGCGCTGGGCGCTGCCAGCTGGGTCGTGCCGAGCTGGGCCGCCGAAGACGGCGTGACCGCGAAGTCGATCACCATCGGCAACTCGACGGCCCTCTCGGGCCCGCTCGGCAACGCCGGGCAGGACCACATCAAGGCCATCCAGGCCGCCTTCGCCCAGATCAACAAGGCCGGCGGCGTGAACGGCCGCGAGCTCAAGATCGTCACCAAGGACGACGGCTACCAGGCGCCGCGCACGGTCGAGAACATCAAGAAGATGATCGACGACGGCAGCGCGCTCGCGTTCATGTCGCTGATCGGCACGCCCAACAACGGCGCCATCCTGCCGATGACCGAGAAGGCCGGCATCCCGGTGCTGGGCCCGATCACCGGCGCCGCCTCGCTGCGCAAGCCCGAGTACAAGAACACCTTCCACATCCGCCCGAGCTACACCGACGAAGTCACGCGCATGGTGCAGCAGCTGGTGCAGATGGGCCTGCAGGACATCGCGGTCGTCTACCTCGACAACCCCTTCGGCAAGGAAGTGCTGGGCAATGCGCAGCGTGTGCTGGCCGAGCAGAAGCTGAAGGCCGTCACCGCGCTCCCGCTCGCGGTCGACGGCAAGAACGCCGCCGAAGTGGCGCAGCAGATCGTCGACAGCAAGTGCGGCGCCGTCTTCCTCGGCACCACCGGCACCGGCACCACCGACCTCATCCTCTCGCTGCGTGAGAAAGCGGCCGGGCTGCCGGTGATCGGCCTGTCGGTCACCTTCACCGACACCAAGCGCCTGGGCAAGCACATCCAGGGGCTGGCGATGGCCTCGGTGTTCCCGAATGCGCAGGTGATGAAGTTCGCCGTCGTGCGCAACTTCCACGCGTCGATGGAGGCCGCCGGCCTCACCACCACCGGCCTCGGCCTCGAGAGCTGGATCAATGCGCAGGTGATCGCCGAAGCGCTGCGCCGCGCGGGCCGCGACGTGACGCGCGAGAAGCTGCGCAACGCGCTGGCGGGTCTGCGCAACTTCGAGGTGGGCGAGGTGGCGATCAACTTCACCAACGCCGCGCCCTATGTGGGCACGACGGCGGTGAAGCTCGGGGTGTTCGGCCCCGACGGGATCCTTCGCTCCTAAGAAGGTGTCAATGCAACAGCGGCTGCTGGCACAGCAGCTTCAGCGCGAAGCTTTTCTCCAAGATCAGGTAGGAACGCGCGCAAGTGGAGAGGAATTTGTCCCAGTTCCCGTTTTGCCATCTCCTGGACTTTTTCGACATAACTCCCCTTCTTCATCTCAAAGAATCTCCCTAGATTGACCGTCAGATCCTTCTTGTTGAACATCTTCAAGATCAATATGAAGTCCCCAGAGGCTGCTGCTTCTTGTGCGTCTCGGAGCGCAGCAGCGTGAATGGCTTTCGGATCGATCTGCTTTTGAAATTTCTCGAATTCCGCGCTGTACTGATCGATGTCTATCTCAGCAGAACTGAATCGGCCAAGGGCTAGCGCGACTTTGTGTTGCGTGACTTCAATCGCGTGAACCGAGATTGAGCGATTGAACTCATCAAAAACAAAAGTTTGCACTTCTCGCAGAACCTTGGACTGGTCCAGCAGAAGTTGTTCGGCAACGGCCTGGATCACGTCGGGAATGAGATAAAGGTTCTCCACCTCCGCCACAAGCGGCACGTAGACACCGCCTCTCTCATAAGAAGCTATCTGCCCCTCTTCAAGGTAGTCTCGGTCAACGATGCCGAAGCATTGAAGATGGTGCAAGCCTCTCTGAGAGCGAAACATCTTGGTCGCCGCCACAACGTTGCTACATCCACCGATGGGTTTCACTGTGAACTGCGGAAAGGCGAGCCGATAGATAGCAGCGTCGTGAGAGCCATTTGTCCCTTCGACAAACAGCACGGGCTTCCTGCTACCAAGGACTTCTAAATAGACGTCCTCGGGAATCTCTTGCTGCTCCGGGACAAGAAACCAGTGGAAAGCGCCCTCACCGTAGCCGGTAACACACAACTTCGTTGCCCCTTGACGATCGGCCGCAAACAAGAGGTCATGCGTTAGATAGACGAAAGTGCAATCGGGCCGTGCCTTCTCTATCGCATTCCACAGGAAGTCTTGGATCGCCTTGTGAAGATGAATTTCTGGCTCATCAACAACGATGATTGCACCTGAAGGTGCGCACAAGCATTGGCCGACGAGATAAAAAATGACACGCTCACCATCGCTCAGCGCGCGCGCAGAGTAAGGCTCTCCTGGCACTCCGACCGGACTCACGCGAATTTCGCCACTGTCAATGTTGAGAGAACGATGAGGAAGCACAGATTCCCAAAGAGTCTGCACCCTGCGCAACAAGGTATCTCCAACAGGATGCAGCTGCCCCGTCTGCCGTTGGTGTGCTTCATATTCCAAAAGCGCCGTGTAGCTTTCGGAAAAGAGAAGTGTGAGCAGTTTGTCGAAGTCGCTCAACGGCGCAGTTTCTGGATAGACCATGGACCCATACCGGGCCTGTTGGCGCAGTATGGCCTTGTTGCTTTCATACTGCTCTTGATTCCAGTTTTCTGGAACAGGTGCCCAATAAAACTGGTTGCGTGCAGCCTGCAACGCTATAGGGCTCGCGCTTTCCGGAAATACCAGCGAACGTTGCGCTGCAATTCGGTGGACTCGATCTTTTTGCGGACTCTTGAATTCAAGCCATGAGCCCAGCCGGCTTTTGCCCGCTCCATTTGCCCCGATGACAACAACGCTCGTTTGACAGTCCACCAGCGTAGGGGGAGCTGTAGTCGACCCTGAAGCCGGAAACATGACCTCCCTTTGCGATGCTTTTGCCATTTCGATCCTCGGTGTAGGGCAGTTCTTCAACGTCGGGATAACGTCAAATTTTCACGGATTTTTGCCATCCAAGATAGCCTAGGCCGTTTGCTCGAAGACTAGAAATACGCCAGCAGCGCCTTCGCCGTCTCGGCGGGCGCTTCTTCGGGCACGAAGTGGCCGCTGGGCAGCGCCTCGCCGCTCACGCGGCCGGCGCACTGCGCCTGCCACAGCTCGATCGGCTTGAACATGCGGTGCACCACGCCGCGCGTGCCCCACAGCACCTGCGTGTCGCAGGCGATGCGCTCGCCGGCTGTGCGCGAGGCGCGGTCGTGTTCGAGGTCGATGCCGGCCGAGGCGCGGTAGTCCTCGCAGATGGCGTGGATGCTCTCGGGCACCACGAAGCAGCGTTCGTATTCGGCAATCGCCTCGGGCTCCAGGTAGCCCATGCCCGCGCTGCCCCAGCCGCCGAGCTTCCAGCGCAGGTAGAAGAGCGGATCGCCGCCGATCATGCGTTCGGGTAGCGGCGCGGGCTGGATCAGGTGGAACCAGTGGTAGTAGGCCGACGCGAATCGCATGTCGGTCGCGTCGTACATGTCGAGCGTGGGGGCGATGTCGAGCAGGCTGAGTTTCGTCACCGCCTCGCGGTGGTCGAGCGCCATGCGGTGCGCCACCCGGCCGCCGCGGTCATGGCCAACGAGGCCGAAGCGTTCATGGCCGAGCGCGCGCATCAGCGCCACCATGTCGGCGGCCATCGCACGCTTGCTGTAGGTGACATGCTCTTTGTCGCCGGGCGGCTTGGACGAATCGCCATAACCCCGCAGGTCGGGCATCACGAGGAAGAAGCGATCGCGTAAGCGCTGCGCCACACGGTGCCAGATCACGTGCGTCTGCGGGAAGCCGTGCAAGAGCAGCAAGGGCGGGCCGCCCGGCTTGCCGCCGGTGCGCGCAAAGATCTGCTGGCCGTTGACCTCGTACCGCTTCGCCTCGAAACCGTCGAACCATGCCATCGTGCTCACCTCCGGGGCTGCGATCTTGTCATGGGGCAGCTATCCTCGCGGCCTTCATGTCGAACCCCATCACCACCGTGGCCGAGGCGCAGGCCATGTTCCACGCACTGCAGCAGCGCGCACAGGCCGCGGGCGTGAGCCTGCGCGTGCCGCCGCCCGAGCCCACCACCTGCTGCGGGCGCGGCTGCAATGGCTGCGTGTGGGAAGGCTGGTACGCCGCGGTCGACTACTGGCGCGAGGAAGCGCTGTTGCGGCTCGCGCCTTAACGCTGCTTCGGCGGCTCCACCGGCGCGAGCGTCCACTCGGGCACACGCCGCCGGTCAGCGCTGTCGATCTTGCGGGCCACGAGCTGTGCGCACATGCGCAGGGTGTCGACGTCCTTGCGTCGCAGGTGCTCGTTGGGTGCGCTGCTGAAGCAGCAGAGCGTGCCGTAGGTCTGGCCGTCGGGCAGCACGATGGGCGTGCTGAGGTGCGCGCCGACGCGGAAGGGCGTCAGCGGCAGGTCGGGCACCTTGGTCGCGTCATGCACCAGCTCCGGCAGCCGCCCATCGACCACGCGCAGGCAATAGCTCGACTCCAGCTCGCCGCTGTCGCCCACCTGCACTGGCGGTGCGGCCTGCGCCTTGTCGACGAAGCGCATCACCCGCTCGCCGTCGACGAACTCGGAGACGAAGACCACGTCCATGCCCAGCTTCTCGCGCAGCGAGTGCAGCACCTCGGGCACGGCACGGTCGATGTCGGCATCGGCGGTGTCGGCGGTCGCGACCAGCAGCTCGGAGACCTGCACGAAGAGGGCATCGAGGTCGAAAGGGTCAGCCATGCCGCAAGGTTGCCACGGGTAGCCGCGCGCTGCGAAGCCCCAGACCTTCAGGGGACAATGCCGCGCATGGCCGCCCTGCGCACCGTCCACGCCACCCGCTACCTCACGCCGCTGCGCGAAGGCGGCTCGCTGCCGGCCATCGTCGAGGCCGACGACGACGGGCTCTACGTGCTCAAGTTCCGCGGCGCCGGGCAGGGCCCGAAGGCGCTGATCGCCGAACTCGTGGCCGGCGAGCTGGCCCGCACCCTCGGCCTGCCGGTGCCCGAGATCGTGCTGATGGAGCTCGACGCGGAGCTCGCCCGCACCGAGCCCGACCCGGAGATCCAGGACCTCATCCGCGCGAGCGGCGGCCTGAACCTCGCGCTCGACTACCTGCCCGCCTCCGTCACCTTCGACCCGCTGGCCGAGCGGCCCGACGGCGAGCTGGCCTCGCGCATCGTGTGGTTCGACGCGCTCATCACCAACATCGACCGCACGCCGCGCAATGCCAACCTGCTGCTGTGGCACCGCGGGCTCTGGCTCATCGACCACGGCGCGGCGCTGTACTTCCACCACAGCTGGGACGACTTCCTGCAACGCGCGGCGAAGCCCTTCGTGCCGATCAAGGACCACGTGCTGCTGCCCTTTGCCAACCGCCTGCACGAAGTCGACGCCGCGATGGCCGCGGCGCTCACGCCGGAGCGCATCGCCGAGATCGTGGCGCTGATCCCGGAGGCGTGGCTGCTGCCCGACCCGTTCTTCTCCGGGCCCGATGCGCAGCGCCGCGCCTATGTCGACTACTTCAAGCGCCGGCTGCAGGCGCCGCGCGCGTTCATGGAGGAGGCCGCCCGTGCCCACGCTGCACACGTATGACTACGCCATCGTGCGGGTGGTGCCGCGCGTGGAGCGCGGCGAGTTCGTCAACGTCGGCGCGATCGTGTCGTGCAAGCGCGCGGGTTTTCTCAAGGCGCAGATCGAACTCGACGAGGCCCGCGCGCTGGCGCTGGCGCCGGGGCTCGACCTCGTGCCGGTGCGCGCCACGCTGCGGGCCATCCCCGACATCTGCGCCGGGGGCGAGGCGGCCGGGGCCTTGCGCCACCTGTCGCCGCGCGAGCGTTTCGACTGGCTGGTGGCACCGCGCAGCACGGTGATCCAGACCTCGCCGGTGCACACCGGCCGCTGCGACGACCTCGAGCTCGCGCTCGCAAAGCTGATCGGGCGCATGGTGCGGGTCGCGCCCGCGGGCTGACGGCTCAGGCGACGCGGATGCGCGGCTCGCCGGCCGTCAAGCGGCCGATCACGGCGGCATCGTCGAAGCCCGCGGCCGCGAAACGCGCGAGCACGGTGTCGGCCGCATCGGCCGCACACGACACGAGCAAGCCGCCGCTCGTCTGCGGGTCGGTGAGCAGCGCCTGCTGCCACGGCGCGATCGACGCCCCGAGCGCCACCTCGGCGCCGTAGCCGGCCCAGTTGCGCGCCGACGCGCCGGTGGCCATGCCCTCGCGTGCAAACGCGGTGGCGGTGCCGATCAGCGGCACCTGCGCCATCTGCACGTCGGCCGCGAGCTTCGAGCCGCGGCACACCTCCAGCAGGTGGCCGAGCAGGCCGAAGCCGGTCACGTCGGTCATGGCATGCACGCCGTCGATTTCGGCCAGCACGCTGCCCACGCGGTTGAGCTGCGTGGTGTGGCGGATCATCTCTGCGTAGCCCTTGGCATCGAGCCGGCCCTTCTTCAGCGCGGCCGAGAGGATGCCCACTCCCAGCGGCTTGCCCAGCACCAGCACGTCGCCGTCTCGCGCATCGGCGTTACGGCGCACGCGTTGCGGGTGCACGAGGCCGAGGGCCACCAGGCCGTAGATCGGCTCCAGCACGTCGATCGAGTGGCCGCCCGCAATCGGGATGCCCGCCTCGCGGCACACGCTGGCGCCGCCTTCCAGGATGGCGCCGATCACCTCGAGCGGCAGCTTGTCGAGCGGCATGCCCACGAGCGCCAGCGCCATGATCGGCGTGCCGCCCATCGCGTAGATGTCGGAAATCGCGTTGGTGGCGGCGATGCGGCCGAAGTCGCGCGGGTCATCGACAATCGGCGTGAAGAAATCGGTGGTGGCCACGAGCGCCTGCTGGTCGTTGAGGCGGTACACCGCGGCGTCGTCGGCGGTCTCGGTGCCCACCATCAGCTCCGGCGGGATCAGGCCCTGCGGCGCGCGCGAGAGGATGTCGGCCAGCACGCCCGGCGCGATCTTGCAGCCGCAGCCGCCACCGTGGGAGAAGGAAGTCAGCTTGATCGGGTCCATGCCCGAAGTGTCGACCAAAACATGAGCCATAAGCTGTACACCGTCGAAGACCTCAGCGAGTTCAGCGTCATCATCGACGCCCGCTCGCCGTCGGAGTTCGCGCTCGACCACATCCCCGGCGCCATCAACTGCCCGGTGCTCGACGACGAGGAGCGCCGCATCACCGGCACGACCTACGTGCAGGTCTCGGCCTTCGAGGCGCGCAAGATCGGCGGCGCGATGGTCGCGCGCAACATCGCCCGCCACCTCGACGAACGGTTCGCCGACAAGCCGCGCGACTGGCGCCCGCTCGTCTACTGCTGGCGCGGCGGCATGAGGAGCGGCAGCTTCGTCACCTGGCTGCGCCTGGTGGGCTGGGACGCGCAGCAGTTGAAGGGCGGCTACAAGGCCTTTCGCCACCACGTGATGCAACGTCTTGCGGCGCTGTGCCCGGCTTTGCAGCTGCACGTGCTGTGCGGCCCGACCGGCAGCGCCAAGACCCGCGTGCTGCAAGCCCTGCGCGAGCAGGGCGAGCAGGTGCTCGACCTCGAAGCGCTGGCCGCGCACCGCGGCTCGGTGCTCGGCGCCGTGCCGGGGCGCGAGCAACCGTCCCAGAAGGGCTTCGAGACGCAGCTGATGAGCGCGCTGGCGCCGCTCGACCCCGCGCGGCGCGTGTGGGTCGAAGCCGAGAGCCGGCGCATCGGCCGCATCACCGTGCCCGATGCGCTGCTGCTGCGCCTGCGCGAAAGCCCCGTCGTGGAGATCGCCGCCACGCCCGAGGCGCGCCTCGCCTACCTGCTGCGCGACTACGCCTGGCTCGGCGACGACCCGCAAGGCCTCGCCGACAAGCTCGAGGGCCTGAAGGGCCTGCTGCCCAACGAGACCCTCGCGCACTGGCAGGCCTGGGCGCTGGCCCGCGAGTTGCCACCGCTCTTCGCCGCGCTGATGGCCGAGCACTACGACCCGCAGTACGCCCGCTCGCAGGGCCGCCACCTGCAGCGGCTCACACAGGCGCGTCGCGTCGAGACCGACGACCTCACGCCCGCCGGCATCGCCGCGCTGGCCCGACAGATCGCTTCCCTTCCCTGACCATCCTCCTATGAACACCCTCCGCCGACACCTGCTCTGCCTCGCCGCCCTCGCCGCCCTCGCCGCCACCCCCTGGGCCCACGCCCAGACGCCGGTGCTGCGTGTCACCGCCATCCCCGACGAGTCGCCCACCGAACTCGCGCGCAAGTTCGCGCCGCTCGGTGCCTACCTCGAAGCCAAGCTCGGCATGAAGGTGGAGTGGACGCCGGTCACCGACTACGCCGCCGCGGTCGAGACGCTGGTGCACCGCAAGATCGACCTCGCCTGGTTCGGCGGCTTCACCTTCGTGCAGGCGAATGTGCGCTCGGGCGGCAAGATGGTGCCGCTGGTGCAGCGCGAGGAAGACGAGCGCTTCCGCTCGGTCTTCATCACCGACGCGAAGAGCGGCATCGCCAAGCTCGACGACCTGAAGGGCAAGACGCTCAGCTTCGGCTCGGCCTCCAGCACCTCGGGACACCTGATGCCGCGCAGCTTCCTGCTGGCCGCGAAGGTCAACCCTGACGTCGACTTGAAGCGCGTGAGCTTCTCCGGCGCACACGACGCGACCATCGCCGCCGTGGCCAGCGGCAAGGTCGACGCGGGCGCGCTCAACATCTCGGTGTGGGAGAAGTTCGTGGCCGAGAAGAAGGTCGACACCACGCAGGTGAAGGTCTTCTACACGACCCCGCCCTACTACGACTACAACTGGACGGTGCACGCCGACATGCCCGCCGAGCTGCGCGAGAAGATCAAGGCCGCCTTCCTCGCACTCGATGCCAACGCGCCGCAAGGCAAGGAGATCCTCGCACTGCAACGTGCGGCGCGCTTCGTGCCGACCAAGGCCGAGAACTACACCGGCATCCGCGCCGCGGCGGAAAACGCCGGGCTGCTGAAGTAAGTGATCGAGCTGCAGCAGCTGTCGGTCGCGGCGGCCCCCGGCGCGCGCGGTGCCGCGCTCAAGGGGGTGAGCCTGCGCATCGCGCCGGGTGAGCAGGTGGCGGTGATCGGCGCCTCGGGTGCGGGCAAGACCACGCTGCTGATGGCGCTCGCGTGTGCGCTGCAGCCGCTGTCGGGCGAGCTGAAGCTCTTCGACGTGTCGCCGTGGCAGCTGGGTTCGGCGCAGCGGCAGCGGCTGCGCGCGCGGCTCTTCCTCGCGCCGCAGGTGCCGCCGCTGCCGCCGCGCCAGCGTGTCGTGGCCTCGGTGCTCGCCGGCCGACTGCCGACGATGGGCCTGTGGGCCAGCCTGCGCACGCTGTGGCACCCGCGCGAGGCCTCGGTGGCCCACGAAGCACTGGCCTCGTTGGACCTCGCCGACAAACTCTGGGAGCGTGTCGACCGCCTCTCCGGTGGCGAGCGGCAACGTGTGGGCCTCGCACGCGCGCTGGTGTCGCAGGCCGAGCTGTGGCTGATCGACGAGCCGCTGTCGGCGCTCGACCCGACGCGCGCCCAGCAGGTCATCACCACGCTCACCGAGCGCGCGCGGCGCGAGCAGCGCACGCTGGTGTGCAGCCTGCACCAGGTGGCGGTGGCGCGTGAGCGCTTTCCGCGCATCGTGGCGCTGCGCGATGGCGAATGCGTGTACGACGGGCCCGCAAGCGGCCTGGGCGACGAGGCGCTGCGGGCGCTCTACGCCGGGCGCGAGGCGGGCGACGGCTCGCCGCCGTCGGTGCGGCCCGCGCCGGGCCTGCCCGAGGCGATGTGCCGGTGAGCGCACTGCCGCAGCGCAACTTGCGCGACCCGGCCTGGCTGCGCCGCTGGTCGGCCGTGCTCGTGGGCGCGGTGCTGCTGTGGCCGCTGGTGGCCTGGACCGAGTTCAACCCGCTCACGCTGGCCGACGCGCGCAGCCTCGCCGCCACCTGGAACTTCGTGCGCGACTTCGCGCCGCCGCGCCACGACGCCGAGTTCCTCGCGATGCTGGCCCGCGAGACCTGGCGCACGGTGGCGATCGCCACGGCCGGGCTGGCGCTGGCGTGGCTGATCGCCGTGCCCCTCGCGCTCGTGGCCAGCACGCGGCTGTCGACCAGCGCCCTCGGCACGCGCATGGCCTGGGGCCCGCAGGCGCTGCGCCAGGCCGCACGCTGGCTGCTGGTGGTGCTGCGCTCGATTCCCGAGCTGGTGTGGGCACTCGTCTTCGTGCGCGTCGTCGGCCTCGGGCCCACGGCGGGCGTGCTGGCCATCGCCATCGCCTACGGCGGCATGCTCGGCAAGGTCTACGCCGAGATCCTCGACAGCAGCGACGCCAGCCCCACGCTCGCGCTGCTGCGCAACGGCAGCGGGCGGCTGCAGGCGTTCTGCTTCGGCGCGCTGCCGCAGTGCGCCCCCGAGCTCACGAGCTACACGCTGTACCGCTGGGAATGTGCGATCCGGTCGTCGGTGGTGCTGGGCTTCGTGGGCGCGGGCGGCCTCGGGCAGCAGCTCGACACCGCGACCAAGATGTTTGCCGGCGCCGAGGTGGGCGCGATCCTGCTGGTGTTCGTCGCGCTCGTCGCCTTGAGCGACCGGCTCAGCGCCTGGCTGCGCAAGGAGATCGCATGACAAGCCGTCGCCGCGCACTCCTGGTGCTGCTGGGCATCGCCGCGCTCGTGCTCGCGAGTTTTGCGACGCTCGATCTGCGCTGGGCCGAGTTCCTGTCGTGGGGGGCGTTGCAGAAGATGGGGGCGTTCGGCGCCAGCTTCTTCCCACCCGAGACCTCGGCACCCTTTCTGCGCAAGACGCTGCAGGGCGCGGGCGAGACCTTGGCGATGTCGCTGCTCGGCACGCTGCTCGCCGCGGTGGCCGGGCTCGCCATCGCCCTGACCGCGAGTGCCCGCGGCCATGCGGCGGCCCGCAGCGCCGCGCGCCTGGTGCTCAACGTGCTGCGCTCGGTGCCCGAGCTGGTGTGGGCCTCGCTGCTGCTGGTGGCCGCGGGCCTGGGCCCCTTCCCCGGCACCTTGGCGCTCGCCCTGCACACCACCGGCGTGCTGGGGCGGCTCTTCGCCGAGGCGATCGAAAACGCCGCGCCCGAGCCGGCGCTGGCGCTGCGCGTGCGCGGCGTCTCTAGCCCGCAGGTGTTCCTCTGGGCCACGCTGCCGCAGGTGCTGCCTCAGCTGCTGTCGTATGCGCTCTACCGCTGGGAGAACAACATCCGTGCTGCCGCCGTGCTCGGTGTGGTGGGGGCCGGCGGGCTGGGCCAGATGCTCAGCTACCACCTGAGCCTGTTCCAGATGCACGAGAGCTGCACCGTGCTGCTGGCCATGATGGCCCTGGTGCTGGCGGTGGACGGGCTCTCGTTCCTCACACGGCGGGTCCTCACACGCTGAGGACCCGTGGCGCAGACGGCTCAGCCGGGCTGGCCCTCGACCTGGATCGCGCGGGCCGCGAGGTAGCGGTGGAATTCGCTCAGCGGAATGGCCGTCACCCCGCGGGTGTTGCCTTCGGCCCAGCTCAGGGTCACGTCGAACTCCGACTCCTGGAATTCGATCGGGCCTTCGGGGATGGTGATGTTGGGGCCGTCACCCTCGCGGTAGACCACGGGGCCGGTGATGCGTGCGCTTTGGGACATGGCGTTTGCTCCTGTGTGCCGGGGTCGATGGACACCCATTCTCGAAACCGGCCGGGCGATGCCACAACCGGGGAAAGGCGTTCGCGCGTGTAGGCGTCGTCCTACGCGCAGTGGGAGGGGGACGGACGCGTGCAGCCTAGCGTGCCCGGCGCGCTTGTGGAAGGCCAGGGTTTTTATTTGCCACCCCGGCCTGACCTCGGTCAAGCGATGTCGTTTTGCGTCTCGACGATGCGCGAGACGATGCCGTAGTCGATCGCTTCCTGGGCACTCAGCCAGAAGTCGCGCTCCATGTCGGTCTTCACCGTGTCGTAGGGCTTGCCGGTCTGCTTGGAGATCACGCGGGCGATGCGCTCGCGCGTGCGCAGGATCTCCTTGGCCTGGATGGCGATGTCGGTCGCCTGGCCACCGGCGCCACCGGCCGGCTGGTGGATCATGAAGCGCGTGTTGGGCAGGCACAGGCGGCGCTCCTTCGGCGCGGCCAGGAAGATGTGCGCACCGGCGCTCGCCACCCAGCCGGTGCCGACCACCGTGACTGGGGCGCGCACGAAACGGATCATGTCGTGGATCGCATCGCCCGATTCCACATGCCCGCCCGGCGAGGAGATCAGCATGGTGATCGGCGCATCGGACTCTTCCGACAGGGCCAGCAGGCGGCGGCAGGTGGCGTGCGCCAGCTTGTCGTCGATGGCACCGAAGACGAGCACGTAGCGTGACTTGAAAGCGAGCTGGTCTTCGAGGCGATCGGTCTTTTCGATGTTGACGACGGGCTTGTCGTCTTCGTGGGAATGGATGCGGGTCATGTCGGCCTCCTGGCGTCTTTGGGGTGGATCGGCAAATTGTTGCGCATGCAGCGCGCCCGTGCCGCAGCCCTGTGGACAACTGCTGCAAACCCTGTGGGAAAGCAGTGGAACATCGGCGGAGAGCCGGTGGGCAAGCTGTGCAGTATCGCTAAGGCAGCAGCTGCAGGGCGAGCCCCGCCACGGCGCTGCCGGCGATCACCGGGATCACGCCGAACTTGAAGCGGAAGAGGGCCACGCCCGCTGCCACGCCGATCGCGGCCGAGGCCCACTCGAAGGGGCCGCCGAGGCCTTGTGGCCACAGCACGTGGTACGCGAAGAACACCGCCAGGTTCACGATCACGCCGACCACCGCCGCCGTGATGCCGGTGAGCGGGGCGGTGAACTGCAGCTTGCCGTGCGTCGTCTCGATGAAGGGCGCGCCGAGAAAGATGAAAAAGAACGAGGGCAGGAAGGTGAAGAAGGTGACGACCGTGGCCGCTGCGGCGCCGGCCAGCACCAGCGCGTCGGGGCCGAAGATGGCTTTCGTCCAGCCGCCCACGAAGCCCACGAACGACACCACCATGATGAGCGGGCCCGGCGTGGTCTCGCCGAGCGCGAGGCCGTCGATCATCTGCGGGCCGGTGAGCCACTGGTGGTGGTCGACCGCACCCTGGTACACGTAGGGCAGCACCGCATACGCACCGCCGAAGGTGAGCAGCGCCGCCTTGGTGAAGAACCACGCCATCTGCGTGAGCACCGCGGGCCAGCCGAAGGCCGCGGTGAGGCCACCGAGCGCCAGCGCCCACAGGCCGACAAAGACCACGATCACGGTGCGAAAGCGCGCCCAGCTGAAGCGGGCGTGCTCGGGCGTGGGCGTGTGGTCGTCGATGAGGGCCAGGCCATGCCCGTGCGCCGCTTGGCCGTGCCCACCGCCCGCGCTGAACCTGGCCGGCGCCACACGCCCGCCCACATAGCCGATGAGACCAGCCGCCAGCACGATCAGCGGGAAGGGCAGCTGCAAGGCAAAGATCGCCACGAAGGCCGCCACCGCGATGCCCCACAGCCAGCCGTTCTTCAGCGTGCGCGAGCCCACACGCCAGGCGGCGTGCACCACGAGCGCGGTGACCGCCGGCTTGATGCCGTAGAAGAGCCCGGCGATCACCGGCACGTGGCCGAAGGCCATGTAGACCCACGACAGCGCGATCAGGATGAAGAGCGAGGGCAGCACGAAGAGCCCGCCCGCCACGAGGCCGCCCCAGGTGCGGTGCATCAGCCAGCCGATGTAGGTGGCCAGCTGCTGCGCCTCGGGGCCGGGCAGCAGCATGCAGTAGTTGAGGGCATGCAGGAAGCGGCTCTCCGAAATCCAGCGGCGCCGCTCCACCAGTTCTTCATGCATCACCGCGATCTGGCCCGCCGGCCCACCGAAGCTGATGAAGCCGAGCTTGAGCCAGAAGCGGAAGGCCTCGGCGCGGGTGACGGGGGTGGGCAGGGGGGCCGGAGTGGAAGACGTCGCTGTCATGGGGTTGTCATGTCACCTGGAGCCAGAAACGACAACGCCGTGCAGGAGCACGGCGCGTCGCGGATCGCTGGGGGTGGAGCGCGATCAGAAGGGGATGTCGTCGTCCATGTCGTCGAAGCCGGTCGACGACTTCGGGGCCTGCTTCGCGGCGGGGCGCGAGGCCGGGGCGCTGCGCTCGCCGCGATCGCCGCCTTGTGAACCGCGGCTGTAGCCACCGCCACCGCCTTCGTCACCACCACCGCCGCCGCCTTCACGGCCGCCCAGCAGCTGCATGTTCTCGGCCATGATTTCGGTGGTGTACTTCTCGACGCCGTCCTTGTCGGTCCACTTGCGGGTCTTGAGGCGGCCTTCGACGTAGACCGGGCGGCCCTTCTTCAGGTACTCACCGGCGATCTCGGCCATGCGGTCGAAGAAGACGATGCGGTGCCATTCCGTCTCTTCCTGCTTTTCGCCGGAGTTCTTGTCTTTCCACTGGCGCGAGGTGGCCACGGTGATGTTGCACACCGCCGAGCCGTTGGGGGTGTAGCGGACTTCCGGGTCCTTGCCCAGGTTGCCGATGATGATGACTTTGTTGATCGAGGCCATGGGGCGCTCCAAGAAGGGGTAGATCGGGGATAGGCGAATTATGAGGCGCGACGCCGGTGGGGTCTCGCCCTCCTACAGGTGCCTACCTAGGGTTGATACCCTTCCACCCCCATCTGCCAGAGGAAGAAGGCCAGCATGTCGGCCCGCTCTTCCAGCTGCTGCTTCTTGGTACTGCCGATGCCGTGGCCGGCGTCGTATTCGAGGCGCAGCAGCACCGGCTTGCCGCTGGTGGTGGCGGCCATCAGGCGGGCGGCCGTCTTGGTGCTGGTCCACACTTCCACGCGCGGATCGTTCACGCCGTGCGTCAGTAGCACCGCCGGGTAGGCGGTGCCGGGCTTGATGTGGGCGTAGGTGCTCATTGCCAGCAGCGACTTGAAGCCCGCTTCGGTCTTCACCGAGCCGAACTCGGGGATGTTGGGCACGCCGTTGGCCGTGGTCTCCATGCGCAGCATGTCGAGGGCCCCCACCGCCGGGATGACGGCCGCGAAGAGCTCGGGCCGCTCGACCATCGCCATGCCCACCAGGATGCCGCCCGCGCTGCCGCCGAGGATGCCGAGCTTTGCCGGCGAGGTGTATTGCTGCGCGATGAGGTACTCGGCGCAGGCGATGAAGTCCTTCCAGGTGTTGGGCTTGGTGGCCTGGAACCCGGCGCGGTACCACTCCTCGCCGTAGACGCTGCTGCCGCGCGGGTTGGCGATGGCGTACACGCCGCCTTGGTCCAACCACGCGAGCCGGCTCACGCTGTAGAAGGGCTCTTCGGTCGAGCCGTAGCTGGCGTAGCCGTAAAGGATGGTCGGGTTGCGGCCGTCGAGCTTCACGTCGGCGCGGTGGATGATGGACATGGGCACCAGCGCCCCGTCATGGCTCTTCACCTTCACCTCCGTGGCCACGATGCCCGCGGGCTGGTCGAAGGGCCCGGCCGGTTGCAGGCCGGTGTTGCGCACGCTGCCGTCGGCGGCCACCTCGTACACCTGGCGCGCGGCGTTCCAGCTTTGCAGGTCGAGCAGCAGTCCGGGCAGGCGCGGGTTGGCCGCGCTGCCGCCGCCTTCGTCGTTGACGAGGCCGAACGAGCCTTCGAGCGGCAGCGTCACCTCCACCGGCGCGCCGCCCGCGCCGTGCGGGCGTTTGTAGAGGCGCTTGATGTTGCCGTCGCGCGCTTCGATGTAGACCGCATCGGCCGCGGCCGCCACGTTGACCACCACGCGCTCCGACGGCGGCATCACCAGCTCGGCCTGCTGCAGGTCGGGCGTCTTGAGCCGCATCGCGAGCACCTTGGAGCGCGGCGCGCCCTGGTGCGACACGAGGTAGAGCGTGTCGTCGAAATAGGTGATGCCGGTGACCTCGTCCGACGGCTTGAGCACACGCTTCCACGCCGGCTTGCCGGCCAGCACGCCGGCCTGCGGCGCGACGAAGAGGCCCAGCTCGCGCTGCGTGCCGTTGATGACGAGGCCGAGCGCCCATTTGCCGTCGTGCGTGAAGTTGACGATGGGGATCTCGGCGGGCTGGATGTCCACGCCCTTCGTCGCGGTGCCGAACACCGGCTTCGCCTCCGCGATGGGGCGGCCGGCGCGCAGCAGCCAGACCTGGCTGTGCTGGTACTTGTCGGTGGCCTTAGCGCCGCCGCGTGGCGCCCGCAGGCGGTTGACCACCAGCTGCGTGCCGTCGGGCGACCAGTCGACCCCGCCGAACTCGGCCCGCGTGATCGGCCGGCCGAGCGGCTTGCCGCTGCGGGTGTCGAGCAGGTGCAGCACCGCGGCCTCGGAGCCTTGCGCCGACAGGCCGTAGGCGAGGCGCGCGCCATCGGGCGACGGCATGTACCAGTTGATCGCATGCGGCTGGCCGGTCTTCTTCTCGACGGCTTCGGGGTCGACCAGCAATTGGTCGGCGCCCTTCAGGCCCCGGCGCAGCGAGAGCTTGTACTGGTTGTCGGTGGCACCGCGTCGCTCGATGAAATACAGGTCGCCGGGCACGCGGGTGATCTGCGCCACCCGTTCCGACGCAGCCGAGTCGTAGCGCGAGATCTTCTCCAGCAAGGCCTCGCGGCCGGGAATGCGCCGCAGCGTGGCGTAGGCGTGCTCGCTCTGCGCCTTCATCCACTTGGCGACCTCGGGGTTCTGCTTGTTCTCGAAGTAGCGGTAGGGGTCGTCGACGCGCACACCGTAGAAGGTGTCGGTCACCGTGCGAACCGGGGCCACGGGCGGCTGAGCTTGCGCCTGGGCCACGATGGCGGGAAGTGCAAGAGCGAAGCAGACGAGCGTGTGTTTCATGCAAACGAAGTTAGCACGCAGGCTCTCGCGCTCACCACCCCCACTTTCTAGCCACACGCCGTTGGGGGAAGGCGCGCCCCAGGCCCTCGCGTACCATGCCGGCTCGCCTGCCGCCATGTCTCCGACCGTCTCCCCCACCGCTTCGCCCACCGCCCCTCTGCGCATCCTGCAAGAGGTGTTCGGCTACCCCGCGTTCCGCGGCCAGCAGCAGGCCATCATCGACCACGTGGGCCAGGGCGGCGACGCGCTCGTGCTCATGCCCACGGGCGGCGGCAAGAGCCTGTGCTACCAGGTGCCGGCGATCGCGCGCCACCGCGCGGGCCGTGGCGTGACCGTGGTGGTGAGCCCGCTGATCGCGCTGATGCACGACCAGGTCGGCGCGCTGGAAGAGGCGGGCGTGCACGCCGCCTTCCTCAACTCCACGCTCACGCTCGAAGACACGCAGAAGATCGAGCGCGAGATGATGAGCGGCCGCCTGGTGCTGCTCTACGCCGCACCCGAGCGCGTGACCACGCAGCGCTTCCAGGCGCAGCTCGATTCGCTGAACGAGCGTGGGCTCCTGAGCCTCTTCGCCATCGACGAGGCGCATTGCGTGAGCCAGTGGGGCCACGACTTCCGCGAAGACTACCTGCAGCTCAGCCTGCTGCACGAGCGCTACCCCGATGTGCCGCGCATCGCGCTCACCGCGACCGCCGACGACCTGACCCGCGCCGACATCATCGAGCGCCTCGCGCTCCACGAGGCGCAGGTCTTCATCAGCAGCTTCGACCGGCCCAACATCCGCTACCAGATCGTCGAAAAAGACAACGCCCGGGCCCAGCTGCTGCGTTTCATCCAGGACGAGCACGAGGGCGATGCGGGTGTCGTGTACTGCCAGTCGCGCAAGAAGGTGGAAGAAACGGCCGACTGGCTGAAGGCCGAAGGTCTCCACGCGCTGCCCTACCACGCGGGGCTCGACGCCGACGTGCGCCGCCGCCACCAAGACAAGTTCCTGCGCGAAGAAGGCGTGGTGATGGTCGCGACCATCGCCTTCGGCATGGGCATCGACAAGCCCGACGTGCGCTTCGTGGCCCACCTCGACCTGCCGAAGAACATCGAGAGCTACTACCAGGAGACCGGCCGCGCCGGCCGCGACGGGCTGCCCGCCGACGCGTGGATGACCTACGGCCTGGCCGACGTGGTGAACCAGCGCCGCATGATCGACGACAGCCCGGCCGGCGAGGAGTTCAAGCGCAACCAGATCGGCAAGCTCGATGCGCTGCTCGCGCTGGCCGAAGCGCACGACTGCCGTCGCGTGCGCCTGCTGCACTACTTCGGCGAAGAGAGCTCGCCCTGCGGCAATTGCGACAACTGCCTGAACCCACCGGCCACCTGGGACGCCACCGAGGCCGCCCGCAAGGCGCTCTCGTGCATCTACCGCTTCCACCAGAACGGCGGCCAGCGCTTCGGCGCCGTGCACCTGATGGACGTGCTTCGCGGCAAGCTGACCGACAAGGTGCAGCAGTACCGGCACCAGGAGCTGTCGACCTTCGGCATTGGCGCCGACGTGAGCGAAGCGCAGTGGCGTGCCGTGCTGCGCCAGCTGATCGCGCTCGGCCACCTGCGCACCGAAGGCGAATACAACACGCTCGAATTGACGCCGAGTGCGCGTGCCGTGCTGCGTGGCGAGGTGACGCTGCTGCTGCGCCAGCCGAGCGAAGCGCCGAAGCGCGGCAAGACCGCCCGCGCCACCCGCGGCGGCAAGGAGAAGCCGCCCCCCGTGCCGCTCGACGCGCCAAGCACCGAGCGCTTCGCCGCCCTCAAGGCCTGGCGGGCCGAGGTGGCCAAGGAGCACGGCCTGCCGGCCTACGTGATCTTCCACGACGCCACGCTCGCCGAAATGGCCCGCTCGCAGCCGGCGTCGCTCGACGACCTGTCGCAGATCAGCGGCGTGGGCGAGAAGAAGCTCGAGGCCTACGGGCGCGAGATCCTGCGGGTGCTGGACACGGCCTGACACAGCCCCGGCTGGCCGGCCGGCCCCGCCCGCGGCACACTGCAGCTCTGGCCACCGGGAGCCTCGCCATGACGATCACACGCCCCTCGCGCACGCTTGCCGCTGCTTCGCTCGCGGCCCTCGTCACGGCCTGCGGCGGTGGGGGAGACGACGCGCCCTCGTCCTCGGGCAACGAGACCGCCCAATCGACCCGCGGCATCGTGGTGATCGACGAAAGCGCACGGGCACAAGCCACGGTGCTCTCCACCGCCAGGGTCGTGTTCACCATCAGCGGCGCGAGCGGCTCCAGCAGCTGCGCCGGTGGCGGCTCGGTGAGTTTCATCGCCACGGCCGGGCCCACCGGCAACCTCACCAACGGCATGCCGGACGCCGGCGAGACCTACACGATCCAGTTCAGCAGCTGCCGCAGCAACACCGACAACTCGGTGGTCAACGGCGCGCTCACGCTGACGGTCAACAGCGCCAACGGCGACAACCTGTCGGTCAGCACCGAATCGCACCTCACCGTGGCGCAGCAGGACCGCACGCTCCAGCTCGACGGCAGCTCGACCCTCAGCCACACGGTGCAGACGAGCGGCACGACGCAGGTCACGACCGACCGCTGGCAGACCCCCTCGGCCCGCATCACCAGCACGCACGGCAGCCGCACCACGCGCTTGAGCCTCACCCAGGTGGACCTCATCCACACGCGAACCACGACCAATGGCGCCGTCACCGGCAGCACCCACCAGGGCACGCTGACGATGGCCTACAGCGGCTGGCTCGGCGACTGGTCGGCCACCATCGGCACACAAGGCGTGGTGAGCTTCAACGCGAACGGCGTGCGCCTCGGCGGGCTGTGGCTGATCACGCTGCCGCGCCACCTGCTCTGGCTGGTGCCGGTCCTCGTCATCGAGGCCGACTGACACCACCGAAGGGCGCTCAGCCCTTGGTGTTCTGGTCGAACGCCCGGTAGGTGGACAGGAGCCGCCCGTAGGCGGACATCACACGCTCGAAGCACTTCGGGTCGCGCTTCACGTGGGCGTCGTAGAGAAAGCCCGAGAGCAGCGAGAACACTTCGAACACCATCTGCTCCGGGTCGGAGTCGGCGCGCAGGTGGCCGCGCTCGATGGCCTGCTGCACGGTGCGCTCGAGCGTCTGGCGCCAGGCCATCATGCCGTTGACAAGGCGCGTGCGCAGCGCATCGGGGTGGGCGTCGGGGTCGTCGTCGAAGGTGTTGACGGCGTAGTGCGAGGCGATGAGCGCGGTGAGCTCGTTGCCGTGGTGCACCCAGCGATGCACGATCGCATTGAGCCGCGGCAGGCCCGCGGGCTCCGACAGCGTGGGCATGAAGACGGTGAGCGCGAAGATGCGCTCGTACTCGTCGAGGATCAGCACCTGCAGCGCTTCCAGCGAGCCTACGCGGACGAACACACCGCTCTTGCTGATGTCGAGCTTCTGCGCGATCGCGTTGAGCGTCACGCTCTGCAAGCCCTTGTGGACTGCGATGTCCATGCCCGCCGCGACGATCGCCGCGAGGGTTTGTTCACTCTTGTCGCGTCTGCGAGCCATCCCTGAAACCTGGTGCTTTCTACTGCTGGAGAAGTGTGCGGAAGTATACGGATCGGGTCTCTTTTGACACCCTCGTAACTGAGTAGGAACGCGCCAACTAGTGCCGTGATTTATGCCCCCTAAAAGGGTGTGCGTTGCAGCAGGCGCTACAGCCCACGGCGCGCGGGTTCGAAAACAAGGGAGACACAGCCACACCCGCGAGACCCCCCATGTTCTGCCCCGCCCGCCTTGCCTTGCTTGCAGTTGCTCTGGCTGCTGCGGTGCCCGGTGCCCACGCCCAGACGCAGACCCACACCTTCGGACTGCACCTCGTCAGCTACCACGAGCCGGACAAGACCTACAACAACACCAATCCCGGCCTGTACTACCGCCACCCCGATGGGTGGACCGCCGGCTTCTATCGCAACTCGGTGCGTCGCGACAGCATCTACGTGGGCTACACGTGGAAGTACGGCATCTTCGACATCACCACCGCCGGCGTGAGCGGCTACTTCCACAAGGTGCAGCCCTTGCTCGTGCCGTCGGTGTCGCTGGGCACCTGGTACGGCGTCACGCCGCGCATTGCCTACATCCCCCGCGTGGAAAAGAAGATCGGGTCGCACGTGCTGCACCTGATGCTCGAGTTCTGAGCGGCTGGCCTCGTGCCGGCCGCCTGAAGGTGTCACCGCACGCAACAGCGCGCGCGTGATGCGCCCGCGCGGATGCGGGGCCTGCCGTTGGGCGCGAGAACTGCATCACGCACAAAGCTTTACGAGACCTCACGGAAGTCGCGGTCTCGCGTTCCGACAATGTCTCCATGTCTCAAGCAGTACCTGACATGCGCGCCAGCCTTCTTTCCCTCCTGGCGCTTTGCGCCTTCGCGTCCCTGATGAGTGCCTGCGGGGGCGGTGGCAGCGAGCCGACCGCCAGCGACACCACCGCGGCTGCCCCCACCGCCTCCACCTCGGCCACCACCGAAACCGCGGAACTCACCACCCCCGGGCTGCGCTGGCGCGGCGTGAATCTCTCCGGCGCCGAATACAACAGCACCCTGCTGCCCGGCCGCTACGGCTTCGAATACTTCTATCCGAACCCGACCTCGGTCGACTACTTCCAGTCGAAGGGCATGAACCTCGTCCGCCTGCCCTTCCTGTGGGAGCGGGTGCAGCCCACGCTGTACCGCGCGCTCGACCCCACCGAGCTGCAGCGCCTCGTGAGCTTCGTCAACAGCACCACGGGCAAAGGCGTCACGGTGCTGATCGACCCGCACAACTACGGCCGCTATCGCCAGCAGGTGATTGGGAGTGCGGGTGTGCCGCACACCGCCTTCGGTGACTTCTGGTACCGGCTCGCCGTCACCTTCAAGGGCAACCCGAAGGTGCTCTTCGGCCTGATGAACGAGCCCTATGGCATGACGACCGAGAACTGGGTCGGCGCCGCCAACGAGGCCATCCGCCGCATCCGCCTCGCGGGGGCCACCAACACCATTGCGGTACCGGGCAACGCCTGGTCGGGCGCCTACAGCTGGACGGCCAATTTCTACGGCACGCCCAACGCGCAGGCCATGCTGCAGATCACCGACAGCCGCAACAACCTCGTGTTCGAAACGCACCAGTACCTCGACACCGACAGCTCGGGCACCACCACCGGCTGCGTCAGCTCGACGATCGGCGCGCAGCGCCTGCAGGTCTTCACCGACTGGCTGCGTGCGAACGGCAAGCGCGGCCTGCTGGGCGAATTCGGCGCGGCGAACAACGACACCTGCCAGCAGGCCCTGACCGGCATGCTGGCCTTCATGCAGGCGAACAGTGACGTGTGGGTCGGCTGGAGCTACTGGCTGGCCGGCGCCTGGGCCAGCCACGACCCGTTCAGCATCCAGCCGGTCAACGGTGTGGACCGGCCGCAGATGCAGGTGCTGCAGCCGTACCTGAACTGATCTTCATCGGCTGCATCTCTCTCAGCTTCGCCTGAGCTTCGCGAGTTCATCGCTGACCAGGTGCACGACCAGGCGGTCGAGCGTCTGCACCGAATACTGCTTCACGTCGTGCGGCGTCTGCGTGCCTGGGCCGCTGCCCGGGTGGTGTGCGTCGCGGTAAGTGAGGAAGACGAAGCGGCCGGCGGTGTACTGCGCCATCTGGCGGTAGATGTATTCGCCCACCGGGTCGAGGCCGCTCGCGCCCACCGCGAAGAGCTTGATGCCCTTGGCGAGTGCGGCCTGCATGTCGCGGTCATATTGCGGGCCGCCGTAGTCGAGGTGAGGCGGCGCATCGGCCACCAGCACCACCATGCGCGCCGCCTGCTGGCGCCAGCTCATGCGGTGCACGGCTTCATGCAGCGCTTCGTTGAGCGCCTCGGGCGTGTCGCCGCCACCGTGGGCTTGCACGCTCGCCAGCTGCTGCTGGAAGGCGCCCAGGTCGTCGGTGAAGTCGTGCGTGCGGGTGATGTAGGCATCGCCGCGGTCGCGGTAGCTCACCAGGCCCCAGCAGATGTCGGGCTGGCCGGGCAGTTGGGCGATCTGCTGCGCCATCGCGCGCATCGACGCCTTGAGCTTGGCGATCTCGTCGCCCATCGAGCCGGTGGCGTCGATGAGGAAGACAAGGTCGAGGCGCAACGGCTGTGACGCGACCGCCCCCAGGCGCACCTGCACCGCGTTCGACTGGCCGCGCATCAGCAGCGCGCGGCTTTGCATCGTGCCCTTGCGCACGGCGATGCCGAGCGTGCGCTCGTCAGGTCCGTAAGGCATGAAGGCGCGCGGGTGCACCCACACCCGGCCTGCCGTGTCGGTGCGGGCCCACATGAGCGGTTGCGCCACGCCGGGGCGTTGCACCGCCACCTCGGCGTCGTGCACCGGCTGGCCACTGGCATCGGTCACTTCGAGCAGGTAACGCTCGCTGATGTCGCGCTCGCGCACCGGCAGGCCGGCGTGGCGCTGGCGGTAGGCGAGGTACTCGCCGAAGTCGGCGTTGTCGTCGACCATGCCGGCCGTTACCACGGGGTGGTGGGGGCGTTGCACCGAGGGCTGCGGTTGTGGCTGGGGCCACGGGGGCGGTGCAAACGGCGCGTGGGCAGATGGCCCACCCGCCGCGTCGGCCATGCGCGATTCGGCGGCCGGCGCGGCCGATGTTTCTTCCGCCGTCGATGCCCCTGCAGCATCACGGCGCTTCGCAAGCGGCGCTTCGGCGCGCGACGAAGCCATGTCACGCTCATGCCGCCAAGCGCCGCGGCCTTGCTGCACGTTGCCACCCCCGGGCACTTCGCGCATCGTCGGCAGGCGGCGGCAATGTGCGGCCGAGGGCGGGCTGAACGCAGGCGGCGCATCGTCGGGCTGCCACGCGGGGGTGTCTTGCCAGACGGGTGGCCAGGGTTCGCGTTCGGCCGAGGTGGCGCCGCAGGCCATCAGCATGAGGCTCATCAGCGCGGCCGGCCACAACGCACGGCGAGAAATGGGGATCGAGGGCATGGGGGGTCTCCTGAAGGTGAAGGTCACCTCCACTGACACGCACCAGCCCGCACGGTGGGGTGAAAGTTTTTTCGCCCCCGGTTCACCCCATCGGCACCCCGTGCGCGTATCACCCCAGGATGAGGCAGACTCCCACGCCGATGAGCCCCCCGTCCGACACACGCGGCGAACCGACCGACGACGAGCTGATGAGCGCCTACGCGCGCGGCGACGCCGCCGCCTTCGAGCGCCTCTACACGCGCCACCAGGCGGGGCTCTACCGCTTCGTGCGCCGGCTGCTTGGCCCCGCACTCGCCGCGCAGGCCGACGAGGTGTTCCAGGACACCTGGCTCAAGGTCGTCAACGCCCGCGCGCAATGGATGCCACAAGGCGCCACCTTCCGCACCTGGCTCTTCACGCTCGCGCACCACCGCGTGATCGACATCTGGCGGCGCAGCGGGCGCGAGGTCTCGGTGAGCACCGACGACGACACCCCCTGGGAGCCCGAAGGCGACGCCGCCTGGGCGCAGTGGCCAGAGGCCAGGAGCCCGGCGCCGCACAGCGAGGAGCTCGCGTTCTGGCGCCGTGCCGGCGAGCGGCTTCTGCGTTGCCTCGACGAACTGCCCCTCGCACAACGCAGCGCCTTCCTTCTGCACCACGAAGACGAGCTGCCGCTGGCCGACGTGGCACGTGCGCTCGAGGTCGGCTTCGAGACCGCCAAGACACGCCTGCGCTACGCGATGAGCAAGCTGCGCGTCTGCATGGGCGCCTACCTCGCGCCGCTGCAGCAAGGGGAAGCCCGATGAGCGAACCCGACGAAGCGCGCGACGTCCATCTGCGCGAAGCGCTGCGCCACGCGCCCGATGCGCAGCTGCAGGCGCCGCCGCACCTCAGCGAGCTGATCCTGAAGGAAGCACGCGCCAAGGCACGCGACGCCAAACCCGAGGTCACGCCCGCCCCCACCTGGGCCCGCCGCGTGTGGGATTGGCTCGCCCGCCCGGCCGTCGCCACCGGCTTCGCGGGTGTGATGGCCGCGACGCTCGTCGGTCTGATGTGGTGGGACCAGCCCATGGACGAAGCGATGCCACGCTCGCCCGTTCCCGCCGCCGCGCCTGCGGCAGAGCCGGCGGCGCCCGCGGCTTCCGAAGCGCCGCCCGTGCTGCGCACCAGCCCGTCCGATGGCGCCGCGACCGCTTCCCCCAAGCCCGAGCCCCCGCGCAAGAAAGCGGCCGAAGCCCCCCGCAATGCGGCAGCGGGCACCGCCGCCCCCGCGCGCTCCGAGACAGGGCTCGCCGTGCCGGCACCCGTGGCCATGCCACCGGCACCGGCACCTGCGGCGGCCGCAGCCCCGGCGCTGTCCGCCGACGCCAGCGCCGAAGCCTTGGCCAAAGCCCGCGTCAAGGAAGAAGAACACCAGCGCGAACGCAGCAGCATGGCACCCACCGAAGCGTCGCAACGCCGCGCGGCGGCCAAGGCACAACTCAACGAGTCGCGCTTGCAGCTCGAAGGCGAGGCCTACACCCGCGTGGCCAGCGTGCGCGCCGCGATCGCGAGCGAGGCCACCCGCTGGGCCTGGCAACGCGCCAACGCCCCCGCGCAGCCGATGAACGATGCCATCTACGCCTGGCTCGCCCAGCTCGACAGCAGCACCGGCACCCAGTGGCAAGCACGCAGCGCCCGCGAGACCACTGCGCCGCGGGGCCGCGCACTCACCCTGCTGCGCGACGGCCAGCTGCAGCACAGCTTCCAGATCACCGAGCGCAGCGTGCTGTGGCAACGTGGCCAGACCGCGTGGCAGGTGGAGCTGCCGGCCGAGACGCTCGCCGCGCTGCAAGCAGCCCTCGACAGCGCCGCGCCCTAAAAGGGCGTGCGGGGCGGGCGGCTTGAGCACAGCGCCGAATGCGCCGGTCGACAACGAATGCCTTCCCGCCAGCCGTGGCGCCTTCTTCAGCAGGCCTGGCGAGGCTCGGGCACCCCCTTCTCCCCCCTCAATTGGGCGTGCACTCCCCCATCGCCGACAACAGTTCAGCGAGGGTCTTGGTTATATTGCCGCCTGTCCAGTGCACACGCTCAAACAAAAAAAGCGTCAGCGCGGCTTCCAGTCGGAAGCAGGGGGGGAACAAGTTTTCGGGCCCATGCCGGGTGGCTGCTGCGAAGCAGCAGCCTGGCGTCTCCGTGTTCGCCCCACCGTGACTGTCGTCTCCGGGTGGGTGCGCAAGGCATCGTGTTCCGTATTCCTGCGGCAACTGCTGCAGGCCACGGCCGTATTCGATCGCATCGCCACCGGAGGCTTCTTGAATCACAACCGTACCCCTCACGTCGCGACTCATCGCGCCTTCCTCGTTGCCGCAGCCTTCTCGGCCGTGCTGGCCGCCTGCGGCGGCTCCAGTGACAGCGGCGGCAACGGCAGCACGCCATACGTCCCGCCCGCACCCCCGCCACCGGTCCCCCAGGTGCCCGGCGACGTGAGCAGCCGAACACTGTCGTCCGCCACCGGCCTGGCCGTGGCCGGCGCCACGGTGACCGTCGGTGCCGAGACACGCACGACGTCCGCAAACGGCTCGTTCGCGTTCCAGGATGTACCGGAGAACGATCGCCTCGCGATCACGCTCTCGGCACCCGGCTACGTGCCCAAGGTGCGCTACACGGCCTCGGTGAACAACGTCGAGACCGTCGTGCCCGTGCAGCTCACGCCCGTGGCGACGACGCAGAGCGTCGACGCTGCCGTCGGTGGCACCGTCACCGTGGGGGGCAGCACTGCACAGGTGAACATTCCTGCCAATGTGATCGTCACCTCGGGCGGCGCGGCGCCGGCCCAGCCGGTGAACGTGCAGGTCACGCCCATCAACCTCGCCCAGGACTCGGCCCTGCTGACCGGCGACTATCGTGTGTCGTCCAACACCTGGCTCCAAGCGCACGGTGCGATGTCCATCGTGGTCACCGATGGCAGCGGCAGCACGTATGACTTCGCCCCAAGCGCCGCCGTGCGCATCCCCGTCTCCTCACGGTCCACCAACATCCCACCGCTGGCCGCGCTGTTCCGGTTCGACGAGTCGACCGGCTTCTGGGTGAATGAAGGCACGGCCACCCTGGCGGGCGTCGCGCCGGCCCAGTACTACACCGGCGCCGCCACTCAGCCCGGCACCTGGGCGGTCGGCAGCGTCCTGGAGGCCGTGCAAGTCACGGGTTGTGTGCAGAACACCCTCGGCCAGCGCGTGAGCAGGGCTCGCGTCGAGTCTGATGGCGTGAACTATTCGGGCACGACGAGCGCCCTCACTGACAGCAACGGCAATTTCTCCATTGCAGTGCGAACCGATGCCGAATCTATCGTGTACGCCCGCTGGGGACGGCGTGTGTCGAACTACGTCGAGATCGAGACGGAGAAGGTTCCCAAGGCCATCGACACGGGCTGCCTGATCCTCGCCGACGCCATCAGCATCAAACTGACCTGGGGGGCCAACCCGGTGGATGTGGACTCGCACCTGATCACCCCGCATGGCACGCACATTTCATACCTGAACCTGGGCTCGTTGCCAGGCCTGCCGTATGCCGCCCTCGATCACGACGACACCACGTCGAACGGCCCAGAGATCGTCTCCGTGCGCCGTGTCGTGCGCGGCGGCATCTACCGCTACTACGTCGCCAACTACTCTCGCACCTACACCCCAGCGATGACGGGATCGCCAGTGCGGATCGAAGTCTCGGCGGCGGGCTACACCAGCATCTTCACGCCGCCCGCGGGCGAGGGCTTCAACGACTTCTGGCATGCGTTCGACATCGTGGTGGACACCGACTGCAACATCTCGGTCAACCCCGCCAACCCTGCGAACGCCTGGTCCGCCACGCCGCCACAGCCCCCGATCCAGACCATCGCCGGCCCCATCACCTACTGCCCGAACAACTGACGCGCCACGGCGCACGCGGCCGGCACCTTGCCGGCTCGAAGGGGCGGCCCTCCCGGGCGCGCCCCTTTTTCTTTGGGGCTCGCCGCTGACCGGCGGCAGCAGGCGTCAGCGGCGAGGACATCGTGCCTCGCTATCATCATTCGTTTACCTCGCCGCCCCATGCCCGCCCGCCGCCCGCCCGCTCCGCCCGAGGCCTCCATCGAAGCGCCGATGCTCCGTGCCAACTCCGTGGAAGCACCCGTTCTGCGGGTGCGAGGCGCGCGCACCCACAACCTCAAGAACGTCGACCTCGACATCCCGCGCAACCAGCTGGTGGTGATCACCGGGCTGTCGGGCTCGGGCAAGTCGAGCCTCGCGTTCGACACGCTGTATGCCGAAGGGCAGCGGCGCTACGTCGAAAGCTTGAGTGCGTATGCGCGGCAGTTCCTGCAGCTGATGGACAAGCCCGACGTCGACGTGATCGAGGGCCTGTCGCCCGCGATCAGCATCGAGCAGAAGGCGACCAGCCACAACCCGCGCTCCACCGTGGGCACGGTGACCGAGATCCACGACTACCTGCGCCTGCTCTATGCCCGGGCCGGCACGCCCTTCTGCCCCGAGCACAAGCTGCCGCTGCAGGCACAGAGCGTGAGCCAGATGGTCGATGCGGCGCTCGCGTTGCCCGAGGGCACCAAGCTCATGGTGCTGGCGCCGGTGGTGCGCGACCGCAAGGGCGAGTTCGCCGAACTGTTTGCCGACATGCAGGCGCAGGGCTACGTGCGTTTTCGCATCGACGGCGCGACCTTCGACGCAACCGACGTGCCCAAGCTCAAGAAGGCCGAGAAGCACGACATCGACATCGTGATCGACCGGGTGAAGGTGCAGGAAGGTTTGCAGCAGCGCCTGGCCGAAAGTTTCGAGGCCGCGCTGCGCAACGCCGAAGGGCGCGCCATCGCGCTGGAGATGGACAGCGGCAAGGAACACCTCTTCAGCAACCGCTTCGCCTGCCCGATCTGCAGCTACAGCTTGAGCGAACTGGAGCCGCGCCTCTTCTCGTTCAACTCGCCGGTGGGCGCCTGCCCGAGCTGCGACGGCCTGGGCCAGGTGACCGCGTTCGACCCCGAACGGGTCGTCGCCTTCCCCTCGCTCAGCCTCGCCAGCGGCGCGGTGAAGGGCTGGGACCGCCGCAACGGCTACACCTTCTCGCTGCTCGAGAGCGTGGCCAAGCACTACAAGTTCGACATCGACACGCCGTTCGAAGACCTCTCCAAGCAAGCCCGCCAGGTGCTGCTCTATGGCTCGGCCGAGGAAGAGATCAGCTTCACCTACGAAGCCGACGGCCCCAAGGGCAAGACGCGCAGCGTCAAGCGCAAGCACCCCTTCGAAGGGATCATCCCCAACCTGGAGCGGCGCTACCGCGAGACCGACTCGGCCGCCGTGCGCGAAGACCTCGCCCGCTACCAGGCCGCGAAGCCCTGCCCCACCTGCCACGGCACCCGCCTGCGCACCGAAGCGCGCCACGTCTTCCTGCAAGGCGACGGCGAGGCCGTCTCTGGCAAAGAGCCTGGCGAGCCGATCTACCGCATCGAGCACCAGACGCTGCGCGAGTGCCTCGCGTACTTCGAGCAGCTGAAGCTCAAAGGCGCCAAGGCCGAGATCGCCGACAAGGTGATCCGCGAGATCCGCTCGCGCCTCAAGTTCCTCAACGACGTCGGCCTCAACTACCTGAGCCTCGACCGCAGCGCCGACACGCTCTCGGGCGGCGAGGCCCAGCGCATCCGCCTTGCCTCGCAGATCGGCTCGGGCCTGACCGGCGTGATGTACGTGCTCGACGAGCCGAGCATCGGCCTGCACCAGCGCGACAACGACCGTCTCATCGGCACGCTGCGCCACCTGCGCGACATCGGCAACTCGGTGCTGGTGGTCGAGCACGACGAAGACGCGATCCGTGCCGCCGACCATGTGATCGACATGGGCCCCGGCGCCGGTGTGCACGGTGGCGAGGTGATCGCGCAAGGCACGCCGGCCGACGTGGCGGCGAGCAAGGAGTCGCTCACCGGCCGCTACCTCGCCGGTGTGCTGAAGATCCCGGTGCCGAAGCAGCGCCGCCGCCTGCAAGACATGGACGAGCCTCAGACGCTGCGCATCGTCAACGCCCGCGGCAACAACCTGAAGGGCGTGACGGCCGAGATCCCGGTTGGGCTCTTCACCTGCGTGACCGGCGTGTCGGGTTCGGGCAAGTCGACACTCGTCAACGACACCTTGTACGCAGCGGTCGCCCGCAAGCTCTACGGCAGCCACGCCGAGCCCGAGCCGCACGACACCATCGACGGGCTGGACCTCCTCGACAAGGTCATCAGCGTCGACCAGAGCCCCATCGGCCGCACGCCGCGCAGCAACCCCGCCACCTACACCGGGCTCTTCACGCCGATCCGCGAGCTCTTTGCCGAAGTGCCCACCGCCCGAGAGCGCGGCTACGGCCCGGGCCGCTTCAGCTTCAACGTGGCCGGCGGCCGCTGCGAGGCCTGCCAGGGCGACGGCGTGCTGAAGGTCGAGATGCACTTCCTGCCCGACGTCTACGTGCCCTGCGACGTGTGCCACGGCAAGCGCTACAACCGCGAGACGCTGGAGGTGCTCTACAAGGGCAAGAACATCACCGAGGTGCTCAACCTCACGGTGGAAGACGCGCACGAGTACTTCAACGCCGTGCCCAACATCGCGCGCAAGCTGCAGACGCTGCTCGACGTGGGCCTCGGCTACATCCGCCTCGGGCAAAGCGCGACCACGCTCTCGGGCGGCGAGGCGCAGCGCGTGAAGCTCGCACTCGAACTCAGCAAGCGCGACACCGGCCGCACGCTCTACATCCTCGACGAGCCCACCACCGGCCTGCACTTCGCCGACATCGATCTCTTGCTCAAGGTGCTGCACCAGCTGCGCGACGCGGGCAACACCATCGTCGTGATCGAGCACAACCTCGACGTCATCAAGACCGCCGACTGGTTGATCGACATGGGGCCCGAGGGGGGAGCGGGTGGCGGAACGGTGGTCGCGGCCGGCACGCCGGAAGAGGTAGCGGCCCACCCGGCGAGCCACACGGGGCACTACCTCAGGCCGTTGTTGCGGTAGATCAAGGCTCCGCGCTGGCGAGACTTTTCTCACGAGGTTGAAAAGCGCCACGATGCACCGCAGCAATGCGGCATCGTGCTTGCATGCGGGGGTTGCCACTCTTGGCAAGCGCCAGACGCTTGCACTACATTGCCGCAGCCCCGCCCCACCCCCTGTCGCGCAACGCGCCACGACGACACCCCCATGCCGCCTGCGCCTCTGCCCGCTGACGAATCCCAACGGCTGGCCAGGCTTCACGCGACGGGCATCCTCGACACCGCCCCCGAAGAGAGTTTCAACGCGCTCGTGCAGTGCGCCGCCGAACTCTGCGGCACGCCGATCGCCGCGATCAGCCTGGTCGACGCACAGCGCGAATGGTTCAAGGCCGTGCACGGCTGGGACGACCTGCCGGTGCGCGAGATCCCGCGCGCCATCTCCTTCTGCAACCACACGCTCGTGAGCGAGGGGCTCTTCGAGGTGCACGACGCGGCGCACGATGTCCGGTTTGCACACAGCCCCTTCGTGACCGGCGTGCCGCACATCCGCGGCTATGCGGGCGCGCCGCTGGTGGTCGACGGCGAGGTGCTGGGCGCACTGTGCGTGGTCGACTCGCGCCCCCGCACGCTGAGCGACGCGCAGCGCCAGAGCCTCGTGCAACTCGCGCGTGTGGCCAGCACGCTGATCGCCAACCGCCACGTCACACCGCCCGCCGACGACGAGCGCCACCGCCTGCTCGACTTCGCGCGCGCCTCGGGCGACTGGATGTGGGAGACCGACGCCTCCCTGCGCTACACCTGGGTGTCGTCGACCTTCGAAGCGGTGACCGGGCTCTCGCCCGGCTCGGTGCGCGGCCAGCTGCTCGAAGACGCGCCCTTGCTCGACGGCCTCGGCCAGCCGCTCGGGGGCGGGCGCAGCCTGCACGCACTGCTGCAGCGGCGCCAGCCGATCACCCGCGTGATCACGGACAAGGCCACCGCGCGCGGCGTGCTGCAGGTGTCGCGCAGCGCGGTGCCGGTGTTCGATGCCGACGGCGAGTTCACCGGCTACCGCGGCACCGCCCGCGACGTGTCGGCGCACATCGCGGCCGAGCGGCGCACGCATGCGCAGGGCGAGCTGCTGCGCAAGCTGTCGTCACAGGTGCCGGGCGTGATCTTCCAGCTCTGGATGCAGCGCGACGGCACGCCCTTCTACACCTACGCGAGCGACGCCACGCGCGAGCTCTTCGGCGTCGAGCCGCCGCGCAACGGCGACGGGGGCGACGCCAGCGTGGTGTGCCGCATGCTGCACCCCGACGACGCCGTCGACTTCGTGCCCAGCCTGATGGCCGCCTCGCGCACGCTGCGGCCCTGGCAGCGCGAATTTCGCATCATCCGCGACGGTGGGGTGCGCTGGATCGAAGTGCGTGCCGTGCCCGAGCGCCATGCCGAAGGCGGCACGCTCTGGCACGGCTTCTGTTCCGACGTGACCGCGCGCAAGGAGACCGAGCTCGCCCTGCGCAGCAGCGAAGAGCGCTGGAGCCTGGCCGCCGAAGCGGCCGGCATCGGCATCGCCGAACTCGACCTCGACAGCGGCCGCATGAACTTCGACGCCCGCGCCTGCGCCAACCACGGCCTCAGGTTCCCGCAGGGCGATTACCGGCTCAACGACTGGCTCGCCGCCATCCACCCGAGCGACCGCTATGCGGTGCAGGCGCGGCTGGAGCACGCGCTGGCCACCGGCGGCATGCTGGAGGCGCGCTACCGCCAGCAGCGGCCCGACGGCAGCGAGGCCACGCTCGAGATCTTCGCCCGCTGCACGCTCGGCGAGGCGCAGCGCCCGGTCGGCATGGTGGGCACCTGCCGCGATGTGACGCAGCAGGCCGCGCACGAGCAGCTGCGCCACGACAAGGAAGCCGCCGAGCGCGCCAGCCGCGCCAAGAGCGAGTTCCTTTCGCGCGTGAGCCACGAGCTGCGCACACCGCTCAACGGCATCCTCGGCTTCGCGCAGCTGATGGCCATCGACCGCGTGCACCCGCTGGAGCCCGACCAGGCCCGCCGCCTCGACAGCGTGCTGCGCGCCGGCCGCCACCTGCTCGAGCTCATCAACGACATGCTCAACCTCGCGCGCATCGAGCAGGAAGACTTCTCGCTCGCCAGCACGCCGGTCAACCTGGCAGCCACGCTGCAGACCTGCTTCACGCTGATCCAGCCGATGGCCGACAGTGCCGGCGTCCGTCTCGCCGCACCGCCACGCCGCGCCCACTGGGCGCTGGCCGATGCGCGCGCAGTGGAGCAGGTGCTGCTCAACCTGCTGTCGAACGCCATCAAGTACAACCGGCCCGCCGGCACGGTGAAGGTCACGCTCTCGCGCGGCGACGAGCACATGTTCGTGGCCGTCACCGATGAAGGCGAAGGCCTCTCGGAGACGCAGCAGGCGCGGCTCTTCCAGCCCTTCAACCGGCTCGGCGCCGAGCAGAAGCGGGTGGAAGGCACCGGCCTCGGCCTCGTGATCGCGCGCCAGCTGGCGGCCTCGATGGGGGGTGAGCTGAAGGTGACGAGCCGCCCCGGCAAGGGTTCGACCTTCACGCTGAGCCTGCCGGCCGGCACCGCCCCCACCGGCACCCGCCACCGCGCCGACCCGCGCGACCCGCTGCCACCCGAGCCCACCACCGCGCACCGCCAGGTGCTCTACGTGGAAGACGAGCCGCTCAACGTGCTCTTGATGCAGGAGGTGTTCAAGGCACGCCCGCAATGGGCGCTGCACATCGCGACCGATGGCCAGGGCGGCCTCGCCGCCGCCCGCGCGCAGCACCACGACCTGCTGCTGATCGACATGAACCTGCCCGACATGAACGGGCTGGAGCTCATCCGCGCCCTGCGCGCCGACCCGCGCACCTCGGGGCTGCAGTGCATCGCACTGTCAGCCGACGCGATGCAGGCGCAGATCGACGCAGCGCTCGCCGCGGGCTTCGACGGCTACTGGACGAAGCCGATCAACGTGGCTTCGATGCTCGAAGGCCTCGGCCAGGCGCTGGAACAGCCCCCCAGTCGCTAGCGCTCCTGCCCCCAAGGGGCGCCACCCATCGGGCCGGGGAACCCGTCCCTCGGGCGTGGCTTGATGGGTGCATCGCTGCGCTCGCACGCCGCCGGTCGCTCAGCCTGAGGTATCGAAGGCGCGTGCATTCGCCGCCCAGAATGAAAAAAGCCGGTGCACTGCACCGGCTTCTGTCGTTGGCCGAAGCCTTCGATTTACTTGAGGTGACCGTTGATCAGCTTGGTCATCTCGAACATCGACACTTGGCCCTTCTTGAAGATTTCCTTCAGCTTGGCGTCGGCGTTGATCATCGTGCGCTTGGCTGCGTCTTGCAGCTTGTTGGCCTTGATGTAGTCCCACACCTTCTTGGTGACCTCGGTGCGCGGAACCGGCTTGTCGCCAATGATGGCGGCCAGTGCTGCGCTCGGGGTCATCGCCTTCATGAAGGCGGCGTTGGGGGTGCGCTTCTTCGCCGGAGCCTTGGCGGCCTTCTTGGCGGGAGCAGCCTTCTTGGCGGCTGCCTTCTTCGCCGGAGCGGCCTTCTTGGCCGGTGCCGCCTTCTTCGCCGGGGCGGCCTTCTTCGCTGCCGCCTTCTTGGCCGGAGCGGCCTTTTTTGCTGCGGGTTTCGCAGCCTTCTTCGCAGTTGCCATTTCGAATTTCTCCATCAAATGAGTTGTTGATGTGCCCGTGTTGGGTGAGTGCCGCATGAGCTACTCGGTTCTCCATGGATCACGTGCGGAGCGAATACTACTGCGAGAGTGCTGCATTGAGAAGCAGTTTTCATAGGTAAAACGCGCGCAAACGCGCTTCGCAGCGTGCTTTTGTCGTCGCTGCGCGTCACTTGTGTGCCTCTCGTGCGCCTCTCTCATGCCACAGAGAGACACGACGAGCGCTCCCGCGCTCAGCTCACATCGCCCTCGTGCGGCTCGCGTTTTCGCCCGTGCAGCATCGCGGCGACGAGGCTCTCGCGGTGCCGAACACTCATCGCGAGCACGCCGCAGAGGTGCAGCGCGACGAGGGCGACCAGGGTCCACGCGAGCCCCGCGTGCAGCGCGAACATCGTCTCGTCGCCCCAGTAGCGGTCGGTGGTGCAGAGCCATCCGGTGCCGCCGACCGCGAGCACGCAGCCGAGCAACAGCACCACCATCCAGCCCCCGAGCGGGTTGTGGCCGAGGTGGCGCGACGCGCGCCCGCGCAGCAGCGCGGCAAGGTAGCCGAAGGTCTCGCGCGGGCCGCGCACGAACTGCCCGAAGCGCGCATAGGCGCCGCCCGCCACGCCCCACACCAGGCGCATCAGCACGATGGCAAGCGCCGTGTAGCCGATGGTCTCGTGCCAGTGCGTCCACTTCTCGGTGGTGAGCCATGCCCCCGCCACGGCGCCGATGAGCGCGAGGTGGAGGGCGCGGACGGGCAGGTCCCAGACCTTCATCGAACGAAGCTCAGGCGATCACTTGGCGGCGGCCTGGCCCGCGGGCAGCACCGGCTCAAAGCTCTTCGGGTCGAAGAAGGCCTCGGCCTTCTGGCCCTTCGAGTCGAAGCCGTAGACCTCGTAGCAACCGTTCTCGACCTTCACCTTGCGCACCTTCCAGCCTTCGGCGACGAGCTTGCTTTGCAGCTCCATCTGGCCGCGCCATTCGGCCTTGGGGGTGCTGCACTTGATGTCGCCGTGGGCTTGGGCGGCGCCCGTGGCGAGCAGGGTCAGGGTGGCAACGAGGAAGAGGTGTTTCATGGTGAGTCCCTTTCGAAGTGGCAAACGCGCGCTCAGGTGTCGGCCCAGGCGCGCAGGAGGTTGTGGTACGTGCCGGTGAGGCCGATCACCGCCGGGTCGGTCTCGCCGTGGCGTGTGCGCAGGCTCATCAGGTGCTGGTCCATGTCGAAGAGCAGGCGGCGCTGCTCGTCGCTGCGCACCATGCTCTCGATCCAGAAGAAGCTTGCGATGCGGTGGCCACGTGTGACGGGCTCGACGCGGTGCACGCTGGTGCCGGGGTAGAGCACCATGTCGCCGGCCGGCAGCTTGACCTGCTGGCGGCCGTAGGTGTCTTCGATCACCAGCTCGCCGCCGTCGTAGTCGGCGGGGTCGGCGAAGAAGAGGGTGCAGCTGATGTCGGTGCGCACCCGTTCGCCGGTGGGCGAGCCGGGCACGTAGCGGATGGCGTTGTCGACGTGGTCGCCGAAGGCGTTGGCGGTGCCGCCGTAGCGGTTGAAGAGCGGCGGGAAGACCTTCTTCGGCAGCGCCGCCGAGAAGAACACCGCGTGGCGGTTGAGGCCTTGCAGCACGATCTGCTGCAGCGCGCGCGCTTCGGGGCAGTCTTGCGGCAGCTGCTCGTTGTTCTTGGCCAGGGCCGATTGCATGCCGGCGGTCACCCGGCCGTCGCCCCAGGGCGCACGCGCGAGGATCTCGCGGGCAGTGCGGACTTCGTCGGGGGTCAAGACCTGCTGGATGTGCTGGAGCATGGCGATGGCTGTGCTGGAAGACGAAGGCTGGCCCCGAAGGGCCGGCAACGGGCGCTCAGAACTTCAGGGTCATGTTGAGCTGGACCGTGCGACCCTTGCCCGGGATGTAGTGGCCGCGGTAAAGCATGTCGGCGTAGTGCTCGTCGGTCACGTTGGTCACATTGAGCTTGAAGGTCGCGACGTCGGTGGCCTCGAACTCGGTCATCAGGTCGCCGGTGATGTAGCGCGGCGCGGTGATCGTGCTCTGCTGCGGCCGGTCCGAGCTGCGGGCATTCAGGCCACCGCCGACGCGCCATTTCGGCAGCACCTTGTAGGTGGCCCACAGGGTGCCGGTGTGGCGAGGCGTCAGGCCGGGGCGCATACCGACGGTCTCACCCGACAAGAGCGTGTCGCCGTTGGAGGCGGCCTTGTCGATCTTGGCGTCGGGAATGAACGAGTAGGAGGCGAATACTTCCCAGAGTGGGTGCGGCCGGCCCATCATGTCCAGTTCAAGGCCTGCGGCGTGGCGGGCCCCCGAAAGTGCGTAGTTGTCCGCCGTGGGTTCGTCGCGGTTGCGTTCGTTGTATTTGGTGGCGTGGAACAGGGCCACCCGAGTGGTGAACTTGCCGTCGGCTGTGTCGAGCTTGGCGCCCAGCTCGAAGTTGCGGCTGCCCTCCGGGCCGGTGTTCGAACCGAGCGCGTCATAGCGATAGGTGTCGCCAGAGGTGTTGAACGAGGTGCCATAGGAGAAGTGGTACGACTGCGTTGCGGTCGGCTGAAACAGGATGCCGAAGCGATGGCTCCAGAGGGCATCGGTTCGCTCACGCACCACGCCGTCTTGCGGCTGCGCGTAGCGCCCGGCAAAGTGATCCCAGCGCAGACCGCCGAGCACCTTCCATGCGGGTGCGACCTGGACCAGATCCTGGATGTAGACGCCAAGCGCCTTGGCGCGGAAAGTCTGCGTCACCCGGGTGATACGCGACCCTTCGTCGATGCTGGCGCCATCGTTCGGGTTCCCCACCGTCGTGGTGGGTTTCGTGAGGACAGGGCTGACCGGTGAAAGGCCAAAGTTTTCGAAGGACTCGTCTGCGTAGTCCATGCCGCCGACCACCGCATGGCTGTAGCCACCCAGGTTGAACTTCCCGTTGTAGTCACTTTGCAAATAGCGGGTGTCCATGTTCATGATCTTCGGCGTGGGTGTGCCGCGGTTCAGCACCGTGGCATCGCTGAAGGTGTCGGCGGTGACGGGCACCCCGCCCGGCTGGCTGGCCATCGGCGCAAAACGTATCGTGCTCGCCCGCTGGTCGCGGGTGTAGCGGGCCTGGCGAAAGGCGGTGCGCAGCTCGCTGCTGTCGTCGAACTTGTGGGTGTGCACGAGGTTGCCCTGCGTCGTGCTGCCGCGCAGGTAGTCGCTGGCCAGCCCGTAGTAGTTCTTCGGGTCGGTCGTCCAGAGCCGGTCGCCGTTGCCGCTCGCGCCCTGCGGCACCCAGGGCAGGCCGTAGTTGATGCCGCCGTTGTTCTCGAGGTGGTAGAGGCCGACCGACACCTCGTCGGGCGTGCCGATGCCGTACTTGATGGTGGGTGCGATGCCCTTGTTGTCGATCTTGTTGCCGTAGTTGTCGGCCTGCGTGAGCATGGTGTTGATGCGCACCGCCGTGGTTTCACCGGTGCGCTGGTTGAAGTCCAGCGTCGAGCGCATGTAGTTGCCGGTGCCGAGGGTGGTGCTGACCTCGTAGTCGTTCGACAGCTGCGGCTGCTTGGTCACCTGGTTGACCGCACCGCCGGTGGAGCCGCGGCCGAAGAGCATCGAGGCCGAGCCGCGCAGCAGCTCCAGGCGGTCCCAGTTGAAGGAGTCGCGCTCGTAGAAGGCCGGGTCGCGCATGCCGTCGATGAAGACGTCGCCCGCGGCCTGCAGGGAGAAGCCGCGCAGGCGGATGTCTTCTTCGCCCCCTTCGGCGGCGAGGAAGGAGATGCCCGCGGTCTGGTGCAGGGCCTGCTTCAGGGTGTCGACGTTGCGGTCGTCGATCAGGCGCTCGGTGACGACGGTCACCGACTGCGGCACGTCACGCAGCTCCTGCTTGCCCTTGCCGATGCGGGTGGTGGTGGCCTGGTAGTCCTGCTTGCCCGACGGCTCGGCGGGCTCGGCCTTGATGCGGATGGTGGGCAGCGTCACCACGGGTTCGTTGGCCGCAGATGCCGGAGAGGCCGCCGAAGCCGCCGGCACGGCGGCGGGCGCCGACTGCTGCGCCATCGCGGGCGACAGGGCGAGGCCGAAGCCAGCTGCGAGGGCACCCAGGGGCAGCAGGGTGGGGCGGGAAGGGGCCGCAGCAGCCGGGCTGAGCGGAAGCGTCTTGGTGGGCACAGTGATCTCCAGGTTGTCGGTGAGGCACTGGCTGGCGGCGACGGGCTGGCTGTGCTGGCGTGTTGGGTTTACTTGGTGAGGATGAGCTTGCCGAGCGAGGTCTCGCGCAAGCGGTAGACGGCGCCGCGGTGCTCGATCAGCACCTCCTTCGCATCGCCGAGCAGCTGGCGACTGGAGATGCGCGGCTCGGCCGGCACCGGCGCGGCGGGCTGGGCCTCGTGCACCGAGGGCCGGTCGATCGGCGGCGGGGTGATCGGCGGTGGCGTGAGGGTCACGGCGTCTCGGGCTCGCTGATGAAGCCGACCTTGGTGAGGCCCGCCTTGGACGCATCGGCCAGGGTCTGCGCCACCACGCGGTAGGCCACAGCCTGGTCGGCCTTCAGGTGCACCTCGGGCTGCGGCTGGCGCTGGCTTTCGACGGCAAAGCGGCGTGCGGCCTCGGCGCGCTCCACCGGCTCGCCGTTCCAGAAGAGGCCGCCGTTGGCGTCGATGCCGAACTCGATCTTGTCGGCCTGCGTCACGTTGGGCTGAGAGCTCGCCTTGGGCAGCTCGAGCTTCACGGCCTGCGTGAGCAGTGGTGCGGTCACGATGAAGATCACCAGCAGCACCAGCATCACGTCGATCAACGGCACCATGTTGATCTCGGCCATGGGCGCGCCGGCGCTGCGGTTGTCGAAGCTTGCGAAGGCCATGTCGCGCTCCTCGTCAGGCGGCCGCGCGGGCCGGCGTGCCGCCGTTGCGCAGCGGCACCACCTCGCCCGACAAGGGCTGGCCCATCGACACGAAGGTGTGCAGCTCGTAGGCGAAGGCGTCGAGCTTGGAGAGGATCACGCGGTTGGCACGCGTGAGCCAGTTGTAGCCCATCACCGCGGGGATCGCGACCGCGAGGCCCAGGCCCGTCATGATCAGCGCCTCGCCCACGGGGCCGGCCACCTTGTCGAGCGTGCCGGCGCCGCTTATGCCGATGGCGACGAGCGCGTGGTACACGCCCCACACGGTGCCGAAGAGGCCGACGAAAGGCGCCGTGGCGCCGACGGTGGCGAGCATCGCGAGCCCGTTCTCGAGGCGCGTGGTTTCTTCGTCGAGCACCTTCTTGATGGTGCGGGTGACGAAGTCGCCGGCCGTGCCGGCTTCTTCCAGCTTCGCGGCGCCGTACTTCGCGTGGTGCGCACGGGCGCTCATCGCGTGGCTGGTGAGGTGCGAGAACGGGTCGTTGGCACCGTGCGTCACGATCTCGGAGGCCACCGCGTCGAGCGAGCTCGCGTTCCAGAAGAACGACAGGAAGGCTTCGCTGCGCTTCTTGCGCGCGAGCAGGGTCAGGCCCTTGATCGCGATGATGGCCCAGGAGACGACGGACATCAGCACCAGGATCGCGAGCAAGGTCTTGCCGACCACGTCGCTCTGGGCAATGAAATGGGCGAAGCCCAAGGAGGTGTCTGCATTCATGGTGATCGATCAGGGAGGGTCAAAAGCGAGCACGGTCTCGGCCCGTGCGGCGACGGGCACGCCGTTGATGGCATGAGGCTTGAACTTGGCCGCGCGCAGGGCGATGACGGCGGCTTCGTCGAGCAGCGGATAACCGGACGACTTGCCCACCGTCACCTGCACGGGCCGGCCGTGCGCGTCGATCTCGACGCGCAGCAGCACCTCGCCGTATTCCTTGTTGCGCCGTGACAGGGACGGGTACACGGGCCTCGGCGGCACGAGATAGCGCAATTCCGACGCCGGGATCTGCGGCGGGGGCGGTGGCGGTGCGGGGGGGGCCGGAGGCGCAGGCGGTGCGGGCGGCGCCTGCGTGACCACCGGCGCGGGCGGCGGCGGCACCTCGGGCGCGGGCGGTGCCTCGAACGGTGCCGGCGCAGGCGTGGGCGCCGCGGCGATCACCCGCGGCTCGGGCGCCTTGACCACCGGCTTCACCTCGGGCGGTGGAGGCGGCGGTGGGGCCGGAGGCGCGGGCGGCGCCAGCAGGTTCACGAAGATGGGCGCGGCGTCGAGCACCGTGGCGCGCACCGCGGGCACTTGCAGGATGCCCCAGACGCCGGCCACGTGCGCGGCCGCGATGGCAGCCACCACCGCACGATGCTGTGCCTTGCTCAGCCCTTCACGGCGCTGCAGCGGCATGCGCAGCGCGGCCATCACGGCGAGCGGGTCGGGCAATGCGTCTTGTGCAGCGAGGGGTGGCATGGGGCGCGACGGCGATGTGCGGCTGCCGGGGCAGCGGGGCGCGCCAGTGTATCACTAATGAGAACGATTCGTATTTGAGATTGTGACGGGGCTCGCGGCTATGCTGCGCCCATGATCAAGATGCTCGTCCGCTGGCTGTTGCTCGCCGCCGCCTTGCTGCTGGTGGCCCATGTCTACCCAGGCGTCACCGTCAAGAGCTTCCAGTCCGCCATGATCGCGGCGCTGGTGCTGGGCCTGCTGAATGCGCTGCTGCGCCCGCTGCTGGTGCTGCTGACGCTGCCGGTCACGGTGATCACGCTGGGGCTCTTCCTCTTCGTGATCAATGCGCTGATGTTCTATTTCGCCGCCGAGCTGCTCTCCGGCATGGCGGTGACAGGCTTCGGCGCCGCGCTGATCGGCTCATTGATCTACAGCCTGTGCGGTGTCGTGATCGACACCGCACTTGAGCGCCTCTTCAAGAACTGAGCGCCGGCTCTTTCAGCATCGCCTTGATGCCGCGCACCGCCTGCCGGATGCGCGACTCGTTTTCGATCAGCGCGAAGCGCACGTGGTCGTCGCCGTGGTCGCCGAAGCCGATGCCGGGTGACACGCTGACCTTGGCTTTTTCCAGCAGCAGCTTGGCGAATTCGAGCGAGCCCATCGCGCGGTAGCGCTCGGGGATCTGCGCCCAGATGTACATCGAGGCCTTGGGGCATTCGACGTCCCAGCCGGCTTCGCGCAGGCCTTTCACCAGCACGTCGCGGCGCTTCTGGTACTGCAGGGCGATGTCTTTCACGCACTGCTGGTCGCCTTCGAGCGCGGCGATCGCGGCCACCTGGAGCGGCGTGAAGGTGCCGTAGTCGTGGTAGCTCTTGATGCGCGCGAGCGCGGCCACGAGCTCGCGGTTGCCCACCATGAAGCCCACCCGCCAGCCGGCCATGTTGTAGCTCTTGCTGAGCGTGAAGAACTCGACCGCGATGTCTTTCGCGCCAGGCACCTGCATGATCGACGGCGCCTTCCAGCCGTCGAACACGATGTCGGCATAGGCAAGGTCGTGCACGACGAAGATGTCGTGCTTCTTGGCGAGCGCGATCACGCGCTCGAAGAAGTCGAGCTCCACACACTGCGCCGTCGGGTTCGACGGAAAGCCGAGCACCATCATCTTGGGCTTGGGGTAGCTGCCGCGGATGGCGCGCTCGAGTTCGGCGAAGAAATCGACGCCCGGCACCAGCGGCACCGAGCGGATGTCGGCCCCCGCGATCACCGCGCCGTAGATGTGGATGGGGTAGCTCGGGTCGGGCACGAGCACGGTGTCGCCACGGTCGAGCGTGGCGAGCATCAGGTGCGCGAGGCCCTCTTTCGAGCCGATGGTGACGATGGCCTCGTGGTCGGCATCGATCTCCACGCCGTAGCGGTCGCGGTACCAATGCGAGATCGCACGCCGCAGTCGCGGGATGCCCTTGCTGGCCGAATAGCCGTGGGTGTCGGGCCGCTGCGCGACCTCGGCGAGCTTGGCGACGATGTGCGGCGGCGTGGCCCCGTCGGGGTTGCCCATGCTCATGTCGATGATGTCTTCGCCTCGGCGGCGCGCGGCGAGCTTCAGCTCGGCCGTGATGTTGAAGACGTAGGGGGGAAGGCGATCGATGCGCGCAAAGCGGCGCTTGCCTGAGAGAGACATTGGATTGACTTTCACGTGAGCGCCCGGAACCGTCCGAGCGACGTGCCCTGCAAGCCGCAGGGCTCGCGGATATTAGCCTGAAGCTAGCGGCCGAGCTGCGCGGTCTTCACGCCGGCGCCGCGCACTTCGAAGCGCACGCGTTGGATTTCACGGCCATCGCGGCCGATCAGCGCCAGCTCGTGGCGGCCGGGCCACGGTGCCCACGCGAGGCGCGTGCCCTCGCCGACCCGCTTGCCGTCGAGCACCCAGGTGCCCCGCTCGCCTTCGAAGTGGATGCGCTGCGCGCGCGGCGGCATGTCGGGGTCGATGGCGAAGAGGCTGCCGTCGCGCGGGCTGGTGATGCCGTAGCGCTGGCGCGCCTGCATCTGGCCGCTCGGCTGCCAGCGGGCCTGCGTCGTGCCGGCGAGGAAGAGCTCGTCACGCATCGGCTCGGCGCTGCCTGCGATCTGCACCCGTTCGCCGACGATGCCCTGGGGCGCGGCGGGCCGCTTCGACACACGCCCGTCATGCAGATGCCGCACCACCGCCTGCCAGATGGGCGCGGCACCGCTCACGCCGCTCACCTGGTGCATGGCTTCGCCGCTCGCGTTGCCCACCCACACGCCGACGGTGTAGCGCTCGGTGTAGCCGATGCACCAGTTGTCGCGCATGTCCTTGCTGGTGCCGGTCTTCACGGCGGCAAAGCCGGGCGTGACGAGGGCGCTGTCGAGGCCGAAGGTCTGCGCACGCGCGGCGTTGTCGGACAGGATGTCGGTCACGAGGTAAACGGCCGCCGGGTCCGCGACCTGCCGAGGAGAGGTGGCCGACTGCAGCGCGACTGGCGCATACGCACCGCCGTTCGCAAGACTGCGATACCCATTGGTCAGCGCCAGCAGCGTCACGTCGGCACCGCCGAGCGCCAGTGCGTGGCCATAGAAGCCGGCCGACTCGGGCAGCGCGAAGCCGAGCGCGTTGAGTCGCGCAAGCACCGCCTCGGGCCCCAGCATCGCACCCACCCGCACCGCCGGCACGTTGAGGCTGGCGCCGAGTGCGGTGCGCGCGCTGACCCAGCCCTTGAAGCTCTTGTCGTAGTTCTGCGGCAGGTAGAGCCCGCTCGTCGTCGCGATCTGCGCCGGTGAATCGTCGAGCAGGCTCGCAGGCGTGATGAGGCGGCGCTCGAAGGCAAGGCCATAGAGGAAGGGCTTCAGCGTGGAGCCCGCCTGCCGACGCGCGACAACGCCGTCGACCTGGGCCGCGTCGGACAGCGCGCCGCTGCTGCCCACCCAGGCCAGCACCTCGCCGGTCTTGTTGTCGAGCACCAGCACGGCGCCGTCTTCGACGTTGCGGCCGTTGAGCTCGGCGAGGTGACGGCGCAGCGTGGCGATCGCAAAGCGCTGCAGGCGCGCGTCGAGCGAAGTGCGCACGACGGGCTGGCCGAGCGAGAGCTGGCGCGCGAAGTGCGGTGCGAGCTGCTCACCGAGCACCATGCCGCCACGCTTGCGGAAGGCGCTGTGCGCGAGCGCCACCACGCCGGTGCAGTCGAGCTTCTGCTGTTGCAGCACGCCACAGGCGCGGCGCGCGGCGGTGTCGGCGTCGGCGTTGGGGCTGCGCAGCAGGGCGGCGGCGAGGGCGGCCTCTTGTGCATCGAGGCCGCTCGGGTGTTTGCCGAAGAGCGTTTGCGACAGGGCCGCCACGCCCACCAGTTCACCCCGGAAGGCGACACGGTTCAGATACGCCTCGAGGATCTCGCTCTTCTTCCAGCGCGATTCGAGCCGCGAGGCGGTGACGGCCTGGCCGAGCTTCTGCGTGACGCTGCGGCCACCTGTCGGGCGCGCCAGGTCCTCGTCGAGCAGGCCGGCGAGCTGCATGGTCAGCGTCGAGGCGCCACGGGTGCGGGTGTTCCACACATTCGCCCACGCGCTTTGCGCCACCGCACTCCAGTCCACGCCGCTGTGCTGGTAGAAGCGCTGGTCTTCGCTGAGCACGATGGCATGCAGCAGCGCGGGCGAGATGTCGGTGAGCGGCACCCAGGGCAGGCGGCGCACGGTCTTGTCGACGCGCACGGTCTGGATGGGGGTGCCGGTGCGGTCGAGCAGCGTCACGTCAGAGGGTTTGTGGGTGGCCCTCACCTCACCGAAGCTCGGAACAGCGCACGCCGCATTCGCCCACAGCAGCGCGACGCAAGCCACCCATGCCGGTCGCCCCAACCCACGCATCGTTCGCCCTGAGCCTGTCGAAGGGCCCGGTGGCATACCGCGGGGCTTCGACAAGCTCAGCCCGAACGGAAGACTCACGGCGCGACCTCCAGCGCTGCGTTCGGCAGCTCGCCGAAGCTCTCGGGCGCGTACATCGCCTCCACCCGCGACGGCGGCAGCGAGAACCGGCCGCCGTTGTTGAGCCGCACGGTGTACTCGATCACGTGCTTGCCCTTGGGCAGGTAGTCGAAGTAGCTGCGGAAGGCTTCGAAGCTGCGCTCTTCGAACGCTGGCCACGCCGTGCCGCCCTGCTTCTCGCCGGAGGTCGCGATGGTCGAGTCGCGCCCCAGGCCCGAGCCGAGCAGCGTGGCGCCACCGGGGACCGGGTCGCTCACTACCACCCAGGTCATGTCGCTTTGCGCGTCGACTTCCAGGCGCACGCGCATCACGTCGCCGCGCGACCACTTGGCCTTGTCCTTCTGCTCCACCGCGCTCACGCTGCGCGTGAGGCTGTAGCCGGCGCGCAGCGGCGACTTGAGCGGAATGGCGGCCAGGCTTTGCACCGTCAACCACGGCTTGCCGCTGCCTTGCTGCGCGACGTTGAGCGTGCCGCCCTTCTCGGGCCAGGCCAGTAGTGCCGCGCCGCCCTCGGGCTGGCGGGCCCAGTCGATGCTCGCGGGCTTGCTTCCCTCCACGCTGGCCACGGTGCTGCCGGCGATCTTCACCGACTCGAACCTGGCCGCGAACTTGTCGAGCGCGAGCGAACCCCAGAGGTTGGCGGTGGTGGTGAGCCACGCGCCGTGGCGCTGGCGCCCGAGGCTGCCGACGACCATGCGCGGCAGGTCGTCCTTCCAGCCCGGCTCGTCGAGCACCGCGAGGATGAGCCGCGCCGCATTGGCATCGGCGCTGTCCATCAGCCACCACCAGAAGTCGCCTTCTTCGTTGCTGAAGCGCAGCGTGGTGCCGGCGTAGGTGAGGCGGCCCCGCAGGATCTGCTGCGCCTCTTCCAGGCGCTTGGCCTGGTCCGGGATGCCCTTCACGCGCTTGAGGATCTGCAGCCAGTCGATCACCGCTGCGGTGGGCCACTGGTTGGGCGTGAGGTTGATCGAACCCAGCATCTTGGGCTGCGCGCGGCCGTGGCGCGAGAGCGCCTCGATCGCGGCGAGCTTGCGCACGTCCAGATCCGCGCGTGGCGACCAGAACTTCCGCTCGATGCGGCCTTCGACGAAGGCCGTGAGCCCGTCCAGCATCAGCGCCTGTGCCGACGACGGCAGTTCGAAGCCCGCTTCGTGCGTGGCCGCGATCACGTAGGCGGTGAGGCGGTCGCTGCCGCGTGGGCCATCATCCGCACGCGGCGGGAAGTAGCTCGCCAGGCCGTCGCTGTCGAGGTAGGTCGGCAGCGCATTGGCGACGGCCGCCCAGAGCTTCGCGTCTTTCAGGCCGACCGCCTTCGAGGTCTTCTGCTCCAGGCAGATGAAGGGGTAGGTCTCGAAGTAGCGGCGAATGCCGGGCAGCGCGCCGGTGAGGCGCGGTTGTACGGCGACGTTGAGGCCGCCGCGCTTCACGCCGGTTTCAGGCAGCGCATCGGCCGGCACCGCGACCGGCATCGCGACCGGCCCATCGAGCTGCTGCAGCGTGGCCTGCAGCACGCGCACCGGCACGGCCGGGCTCACCAGCTGCGTGACCTTCACGCGGTCCTTGGCTTTCTCTCCTCCTACTTCATCGGCGGTCGCCTCCCACGCGATGCTCAGCGCCTCGGGTGGCACCGCCACGCCCCAGGTCAGCTCCTTCGCGCTGCCCGCGGGAATGGCCACTTCCTGCGGCGTGAGGGCAATCGGCGTGCGGGCGATGTCGTCCCCGACACGCGCCATGCCCTGCAGCGCAACGCGCACCTTCATCTCGCGCGAGGTGGTGTTGCGCAGCGTCAGCATCGCGCTGAACTGGTCGCCCTCGCGCACCAGCGGCGGCAGGCCGGGCAGCACTTGCAGATCCTGCGTGACACGGATGCTCGCGCTGCCGGTGCCGAACTGCTGCACGCCCGCGTCGGCGATCGCCACCAGCGAGAAGCTGGTGAGCGAGTCGTTGATCGGCACTTCGATCACGGCTTCGCCGTTGCCGTCGAGCAGCACCCGGTCCTTCCACACGAGCAAGGTGTCGAACAATTCGCGCGTCGGGTTCTTGCCACCCCCGCCGCCCGCTGCCACGGCTTTGCGCCCGTAGTGGCGGCGGCCGATGATCTCGCTCTGGCCGGTGGCTGTCTGCACGCCCCAGGCCCGCTGCTGGATGAGCGCATGCAGCAGGTCCCACGAGTCATTCGGTTTGAGCGCCAGCAGGCCTTCGTCGACCGCGGCGAAGGCCACCTCGGTGCCGGCCAGCGGCTTGCCATCCTTCACCACCTTCACCTTCACACTCGCCTTCTGGCGGATGGCGTACTGCGTCTTGTCGGGCGTGACCGTGACCTGCAGCTTGTGCTCGCCGATGCCCACTTCGAGCGCCGCCACGCCGAGCTTGAAGGCCGGCTTCGACAGATCGACCATCGCCGTGGGCGCCTGGTACTCGCGCCCCTCGTACCAGAACGAGCGCACCCAGTTCATCGGCTCCTTCCAGCCCCAGGTGAAGAACGAGTACCACGGCACCTCGCGGATGCGGCCACGCAGCGCCAGCACGCTCACGTAGACGTTGGGCCCCCAGGCCTTGTCGATCTTGAGTTCCACCGTCGGGTCGTCGCCGCGCAGCGTGACCACCTGTGTCGAGAGGACGCCTTCGCGCTCCACGCTCACGAGCGCCGTCGCTTCGCGGAAGGGCATGCGCACCTGCAGCTTGGCTGTTTCGCCCGGCTGGTAGCTCTTCTTCTCGGGCAGCACATCGATGCGGTCGTCGTTGTCCTGCGCGAACCAGAGCTCGCCTTGCTTGGTGATCCACACGGAGCTCGCGGCCTGGGCGAGGTTGCCGTTGCCATCCTTGGCTTGCGCGATCAGCTCGACCTGGCCGGCGGTGTCGAGCGCGGCATCGCAGAGCACAAGGCCGCGGTCGTCGCTGCTGCCGCTGCAGAGCACGCCGAGGTCTTTGGTCTCGGTGCGGTTGTCGTAGGCGTAGAAGCCGCCGACCATGCGCTTGCGCGTGCTGATGACCTGCGCCAGCCGGCCTCGCACCTCGACCTTCTGGCCCTTGATCGGCTTGCCGGTCGTGTCGAGCGCCAGCGCCTGGAACAGCACCCGCCCGCGGTTGCTGGCCCACGAGCCGGTCTTCACGCCCAGCACCACCGCGCTCGGCCACAGCGCGATGCGGGTCGACGCCGTCTGCACCTCGCCGTTGGGGTCGTTGAAGGTGAGTTCGGTGACGAGCTCGCTGGGCCGGGTGATGGGCGGCAGTTCCTTCAGCGTGACGACGGCTGCGCCATTGCGGTCGGTCGTGAGCGGCAGCTTGTCGGCGACGAGCCGGCCCTGTTCGCTGCGCGGCTCGTCGTCGTCGCCGCTCGTCTCGCGCGGCGGCCCGAAGTTGAACTCGTCGTAGCCCGGCATGCCGGCGCTGCGCTCGCGCAACAAGGCGGTGAGGCGCGCGGCGGCCTGACCCATGCCGCCACCGGAGAAGTAGTTGAGCTGCACGTTGACCGGCAGCTCCTTCGGCGCCACGGCCACCGTCTTGGGGCCGCTCACACGCGCGTCCACCAAGGGCAGGCGGAACTCCTCGACGCGGAAGCTGCCGCTCGCCCAGCGGCGCTGCAGACCATCGTCTCTGGCACTCGGGCGCTCAAGCACCACGTCGTAGACGCCCAGCTTGGCGGCGCCGGGGATGTTCCAGGTGGAACTGGCACTGCGCGCCCCGTTCCAGCTGAGCGGCTGCACGTATTCCTGGCCGCTGCCCTGGTGGATGATCTTCATGCGCGTGGGCAGCTCGGCGGCCGGCAGCATCGCCAAACCCGCCGACGTTTCGCGGCGAATGAAGTGCTTCATCGACACCGTCTCCCCCGCACGCAACAGCGTGCGGTCGAACACGGTGTGGGCGCGCAGGTCGGGCTCTGGGTCCTGGCTGGTCGGGTGGCTGAAGCGCCACGGCTCCACGCCTTTCTGCCAGTGGCTGAAGACGAAGGCGATGTCGGTCGCGCCCTTGTCCATCGCCTTGCGGGCGGTGACGAAATACCCACCTTCGCCCTCGCATTCGGCCCCCTGCCGCAGCAGCGCCCTGTCGACTCGTGCCAGGCCGAGGGCGTCAGTGCGGCCGGCCCACTGCCGTTGGCCCGCGCAGTCGTACACCGCAACGTCCGCGTCGCCCACCGGCTTGCCGCGGTCGAGCGTGGTCACGAAGACGAGGCTGTTCTCGCGGCCGAGCTTGAAGTGCACGCCGAGGTTGGTGACCAGCACGCCGGTGCGCACATACATGGGCGCCTTCTTGTCGAGCAGCGATTCGCCGAGGCGACGCGACTCGATCTCGACCACGTGGTAGCCCGGCTCGGGCAGCGGAATGCCCACCACCTCGAAGGGCCGTGGGTCGCCACCTTGCAGCTTGGGCAGGTCGAGCCGCTGCGTGTCGGGGGCCCGTGCCAGCAGCGAGACTTCGCGACTTTCGTGATCGCGCTCGTGCGCGCGGGCCAGCTTGGCGTACCAGCTGCGGATGTCGGCATCGCTGCGCAGCGTCTTGATGCGCACCGCGCCCGACGCAGCGCCGGAGCGCAGGTCGCCCTGCACATGGCGCAGCGTGACCGGCAGCATCGCGTCGGCCTCTCGTTCGCCCCATTCGATGACGCCGAACGGTGCGGCCGCGAACTTGGCGATGGGTGGCGCGTCGCCCGTGGCGACCTTGAGCGGGAACGACCCGGCATTGGCCAGCGTCCGGCCGGCGGCGTCTTTCACCTCGCGTGGCAGCTCCACCGTCATCGCCATCGACTCGGGCAGCGGCGTGGGGAAGCGCACTTCGCCCACCTCGGCCGCGGTGTCGTCCTTGTCGAACTGCGGCTTGATCACCGAGCCCGAGGCGGGCTTCAGGCGCACCGCTTCGGCGGTGGCGCGTGGCACCGGCGACGAGAAGCGCAGCGACATCGGGCGGATGGGCAGGCAGGGCGCCTCGGCCCGCTCACGCTCGCAACTGAACTCGGCGGTGAAGGGCTTGCGCACGCGGAAGCTGTAGCGCTGCTCGGTGCGCGTCAGCACCTGCGGGTTGGCTTGCGCCGCGATGCCGGCGCCCCAGACGAGGCGCACCGGGGTGTCGGCCGGCAGCGGGCGCTGGCAGGCGACGAGCAGCCAACGGGCAGCGTCTTTGGTGAGGCGGCGCGCCTTCAGCACCTCGTCGCGCACGGGGCCGGTGATGATGCGCAGCGGCACGCGTTCACCGATGCCTTCGATCTCGCAGCGCGCGTGGGCGAGCACCGTCGACTCGACCGCCGGGCCGGTGAGGCGCAACAGGAAGTGCTGGTCTTCTTCGATCTGCCCGCCGGCGTAGGGCTGCGTGGCGCTCACCGCCGGGCCGCCGGTGCTGAAGCTGTAGTTCGCCGACGTGAAGCTGCCCTTGAGCGGCTTCCACTCGCTGCGCGCTTTCAGCGTGCAGCGTGTGCCGGGCGGCACGGGCTCCTGGAAGTCGTAGAGCCACACCCGGTCGTCGGACCACCGGCCCGCGCCCTTGGGCACCGGGCCTTCGCACGAGAGATTGAAGGGGTCGGGCTGTCGCAGGTCGCCGAAGGGCACCACGGGCTCCGAGAACTTGACGACGACCTGGCGCACCTGCGCCACTTCGCCTTGCGGGCTCACGCTCGTGACGGTGGCCGCGTGGGCCGCGGCGCCAAGCGCAGCGATGTAGAGCGCGACACTGGCGCGATGGGTGGCAGTCTTCAAGCGATGCATGCCGTTTTCTCCAGCCTCCTTGGGAAGGCGGCAAGGATAACGGCGGGCTCGCCCCTCAGCCTTCGCGCTGGCGGTCTTCGACGTCGCGCCGACGGGCCTGGGCCTCGATCTCCTTCAGACGCGCGTCGATCACCGAGGCTTCGATGAAGTCGACCGTGCGGCTGCTGCGCGCGAGGCGCTGGCCGGCGCGCAGGCGGTCGACGCCGCCCACGAGATCGCCAAGGGCGATGCGCGATTCGGCCTCGGCGCGCAGTGCGCGCAGCGGCTGGTCGAGCTTTTCCCACAGGCGGCCGAGTTGCGACCAGACGGTGGCGTCTTGCGGGTGCAGCGAGGTCCAGGTCTGCAGCTCTTCGGCGGCGCGTTGCACGGCGGGCTTGTCGCGCGACATCGCGACCTGCGCCGCGAGCAGCATCACCGCGCGCGACGAGGCCTGGCCCTCGGCCTTGGCAAACGGCTTGAGCGCCTCGCCGGCACGCTCGGCGTCGCCACGCGCCAGCAGCGACTGCGCCTGCAGCAGTGCCACGTCGCGCTGGGCGCGGGCGTCGCCGCGAGCGGCACCGAGGGCGAGCTGCAGCGCGCTGTCGGCCCGCGGCCAGTCGCGCAGCAGGGTCGCCGCGAGTGCGCTGGCGTAGCCGGCCATCAGGCGCTCGGCGGGTGGTGCGCTGGCGGGTGCGTCGAGCGCCTGCCAGCGACGCAGCGCATCGACGCGAGCGTCCATCAGCACCCGTGCACGTGCCTGCGCCGCGGTGTGGGCCAGCACGCCAGCGGGGGGTGTGGGCGGCACGGCGCCCAGGCGCGCGCGCGCCTCGCCGATGCGCTCGGCGTTCAAGGGGTGGGTGCGCAGGTAGGGGAAGCCGCCGCTGTCGTTGAGACGCGAGGAGTGTTCGAGTTTCTCGAACATCGCGGCCATCCCGCCCGGCGCATAGCCCGCCTGGGTCATCACGCTGAAGCCGATGCGGTCGGCTTCGCGCTCGGCGTCACGCGAGAAGTTGAGCTGGCCTTGTGCCGCCACCGCCTGGCCGCCGGTGATGAGCGCGTTGGCGCCATCCATGCGGGTGCTGCGGCTGGCGGCGATCATGCCGAGGATGATGGTGGCCAGCCCGATCATCGACTGGCGCTGGCTATTGGCCATCGACCGCGCGATGTGGCGCTGCGTGACGTGCGTGAGCTCGTGTGCGAGCACCGAGGCGAGCTCGTCGCGGGTCGACGTCATCGCGATCAGACCCAGGTGCACGCCGACGTAACCCCCGGGCAGTGCGAAGGCGTTGACGCTGCGGTCGCGCACGAGGAAGGCTTCCCAGGCGAAACGCTGCTCGAGGTCGGGGCCGATGTCGCCACGCTGGCGGGCGGCAGCCACCAGCGGGTCCCACAGCGACTGCAGGTATTCGAGCAGCACCGGGTCGTCGAGGTAGTCGGGGTCGCGGCGGATGTCGCGCATGATCTGCTCGCCCAGGCGGCGCTCGCTGCCGACGCTCAGGTCGTCGGACGCCGTTTCACCGAGGGCCGGCAGGCGGCTTTGCGCCACCACGGGTGCGGCAGGCACGAGCAGGCTCGCGGCAACCAAGGCCGCCAGCAGGCGCGCCACGGGGCGACGGGAAGAGACGGTGTTCAGCAAATCAGGCAGGGCCGGCAGCGTGCGGGTTGGAGCCGGTCGACGCGGGAAGGTTCGGCAGGCCCGCGACTATCATGCCAGCGCCACGTTGCTCCTCTGTTTCTCGACCATGCCCGCACCTGTGCCTTCCGATCCGAACTCGCCGCTCACGCACTTCGATGCGCAGGGGCAGGCGCACATGGTCGACGTGTCGGCCAAGGCCGAGACGCACCGCATCGCCCGCGCGAGCGGCGTGATCCGCATGCTGCCGGCGACGCTGGCGCTGATCCAATCCGGCAGCGCAAAGAAGGGCGATGTGCTGGGCGTGGCGCGCATCGCGGCCATCCAGGCCAGCAAGCGCACGGCCGAGCTGATCCCGTTGTGCCACCCGCTGCCGATCACACGGGTGGCGGTGGAGTTCGAGGTCGATGCTTCGTCCTCACTCGTGCGTTGCACGGCGCAGGTGGAGACGCTCGGCCGCACGGGCGTCGAAATGGAGGCGCTGACCGCGGTGCAGGTGGGCCTGCTCACCATCTACGACATGTGCAAGGCTGCCGACCGTGGGATGGTGATGGGCGAGATCCGCGTGCTGGAGAAGCACGGCGGCAAGTCGGGCGACTGGAGCGCTCCTAGCGCAGCTTGAAGTCTTCGTAGGTGAACTGGCGGGTCGCCGGTTTGCACTGGAAGGGCTCGGGGATGCCGGGCGGGCGCGGCTTGTCGCACAGCGCGAAGAACTCTGCTGAGTCGGGGTTGCGGAATTCACGCAGGCGATCGGCGATGTAGCGCGCACGCTCGACGTCGCCTTTCTCGGCATAGGCCGTGGCCCAGGCCATCATCAGGCGCGTGTCCAGCAGCAGGTGCGGGGCACGGCGGAAGGCTTTCCAGGCGGTCGAAGGACGCGTCGCGACGGTGGCAGCGGCGTAGTCGGCGTGGTGGGCGAAGAAGATGCTCTTCTGGCCCTGGGCGATGCGGCGTGAGAGGGGGGTGCTGTCGTCGTCCACGCTGAAGATGCGCGTGACGCGTAGGTAGTCGAAAAGCGAGAAGGCGGTCCCCGCCATCAGGAGCGAAGACGCAATGATCAATGCGTGACGCATCCGCGAAGATCCAGGCGTGGCGGCAGGTGTGCTCTCGTCTGACGGTGTCGAGCATCCAAGGCAAAGCCCCAACGCAAACGCGGTGGGAAGCAGGAAATAGGCGTACCACAGCGGGTACTCGAGCATGCTGTGGATCACCATGATGAGCACCATCAAAAACGTGGCCCGGACCATCGTGACGTCCGCATCGGCAGCAAGCATCGAAGCTCGCAAGCCCTTCCACAACGCCCAAGCCAGCAACCCCATTGCGAGCAGCCCCAGCGGCAGCCCCAGCTCCACCAGAAGCTGCAACGGCAGGTTGTGCGTGTGGTCGTAGAACGCCACGGGTCGCCCCGGGAACGGCGTCAAGGACCATGCGATGTTGAATTCCCCCCAGCCCACGCCCAACCACGGCTGCTCTCGCAGCAACGAGAGTGCATTGGCCCAGATGCCGAAACGGGAGCTGGATGGATCGGCCTTGTGGAGTTGGGTGCCCCCTATGAAGGTCTGCGAGGTGGCATCGGCCCATAGCGACATGCCGATCCATGACGCGACATAGACCACCGGAACAAGCCACAGCAGCACACGCGAGAACAGCGACAGCCGTCGGTCGATGATGGCCCACAGCACCAGCATGACCACGCACACTGTTCCCGTGCGCGACACCGTCAGCACGTCACCAAAGACGAGGACGGCCAGCGCCAGCATTGCGACCACGCGCCAGAGTACGCGACCGTGGCGCTCGGCTTTCTCGAGCAGGGTGTCGCAGAGCCAGACCAACCCCACGATGGACCACAGCAGGAAACTGCTGAGGTGATTGGGCTGGCGCAGGTTGCCTCCAGCTCTGCCTTGCGCCCCAGGACTTGCGATCCAGTCTGAACCAGCCCAACTGGGCATGAACGTCTGGACGGTGGCCAGCCCCACATTGACCAAGCCTGCCACCAACAGGGCGAGACAAACGGCCAGGAAGACTGCTTGTCGCTGCGTCCCGCGCGACACGACGAAGCCCCCCGCGAGCGTCAAAGCCGCCGCGAAGAGCAGCCCCAGGCTGGACATCGCCAGGCTCAGCGGCAACCTTTCGAGCACACAGGACATCAGCACGCCAAAGGCCATGAGGCCCAGCGCGGCCACCGCAGGCAGCACCCCGCTTACCGCCATCCAGCGACTGTTGGCGAAAAGACAGCTCAGGAAGACACCCCATCCACCTAGCGCCAAAGCCTGGTTGAAGAAGGTTGCTGAGGGAGAGACATTGCGGGCCAACAACGTTGGCGTCCCGATGGCGAGGAATGCCAGCAGGCACAGAAGCGCGAGCTTCAGGCGGTCTGGGAAAGAGGTCTGCACAGGTATCGAGTCGTCGTCGAATTCAGAAGAAGCCATCCACGGGTAGGTGATGGACCGGGGTACCCTGCGCATCCAGGACCACCACCCAGTCGCCCTTGCGCGCCCCGCTCAACGGCAGAAACCGGGCGTCGCTGTCAAGAAGATGCAGCTCGGCCAGACGGGCCATCGCTGCTTCGCGCACGGCGGGATAACGCGCAAAGAGGATGGAAATCGGACGAGCCTTGCGCGCTGCCTCGGCACGCCGCAGTTCGTAGGACTGCCAGAAGCGCGGACGCTGCGACCAGTCGAGGCCGCCCAGCGCCTTGAAGAGCGCCTCGTTGCTTTCCTCCCCCGCAGCGGGCACGCGAACGCTCAACAGCAAGGGACCACTCAAAGGAAGCTCACGGTACTCGGCCGGCGCTCGCGGAAGGTCAGCCACGTCAACCTGGGCCGCAGTGACCACGCGGAATCGATCACCCTCGAAAACCGACGCGATGGGGCGGGCCGCGAACACCGTGTGGAGCCCGTACAGCAACGCGGCCAGCTGGATCGCCGCAATCACGATGAGATCCATGGCGAGGTGCCGCCGCGTCTTGCGGGTGTCAAAAACGGCCAGCGTTAGCAGTGGACCGAGAACCAAGTCGACGCTCGTGATGAGCACAAAAAGACCCAGGCCGCCAGCGACGTGGCGGTAGATGCCCGGGTACCAGACCCCCAGCACCAGCGCGGCCGCGCTGGCGGCGATGAGGGCAGAAATCAGGAGATGGAGGCCGCTCGCACGGACACGGCTGCGGAGGTCGAATGTCGGCACGGCGCGAGTGTAGCGATCCGATATTGCACACCAAATAAAAAGGGGCGCCGAAGCGCCCCTTGCGGAAAACAGCGTCGCTGAATTTCAGCGGCAAGCAGCCGGAGCGTACTTGGCACGGACGCCGGTGGCGCCGACGGCAGCGGTGGTCATGCCACCAGCGGCAGCCGTTGCAGCCGTTTCAGACACGCAAGCCCAATCGATGGCGCCAGAGTGGCCAGCGGCGAGGGCGGTCGCCAGATCTTCCGGGGCGGTACCAGAGGCGCCGACGCGGATCCACGGTGCGATGCGGATGACGTTTTCCGTAGCAGCGAGACCGACCGCAGCGGAGAGGTAGGTCACTTCGATCACACCACTGGCGTTGTCGGCCAGCACGGACTGGACGTACTTGCTGTTCGCACCCGAGTTGCCGGCCTGGGCATTCCAGGTGTTGACGACGCGGAGCAGATCGCCGGTGGCGGCGGTGCCGTCGGTGGCAATGTTCTTCTTGATGGAGTCAGCCAAGCTCAGACCTTCCGTGATGCGGGTGCGCACCGTGTAGTCCTGATAAGCCGGCAGAGCGACTGCAGCCAAGATGCCGATGATCGCCACAACGATCATCAGTTCGATGAGGGTGAAACCCTTTTGAATAGAACGCTTCATGGAAAGCTCCTGAAAGGAATGAGAGGGGTGAGACACGGTTCTTCTGTTGCACCCTGCATGCCACCCTGAATCGGGGGAAAAAGCGTGGAATCCGACCTCAGTTCTGACACAAAGGGTCACCGGGTGATCCAGTTCACGTTGCAGGCGGACACAGATTGACGGAAATCGTCACTGAGGGGCATCAGGCCAGGTCCAGCACCTGGCCGGCGCGCAGGGCGCCCAGGCGGTGGGGAGTGGCCAGCCGGCCGACTTCTGCCATCACGGCATCGACTTCGCCCGGCTTGATGTGGGTGATGTGCACGTCGACGCTGCCCTGCAATTGCGCCAGCTCGAGGCCGAGCTTCTGTGGGTGCAGATGCTGGCTCAAGCAGGCGACATCGCGCTCGTCGTCACTGAACGCCGTCTCGATGACCAGGTGTGCGACCTTCATGGACGACAGGCGCCGCCACAGTGCCGGGTTCGGCCCGGTGTCGCCGGTGAACACCCACCAAGCCTCACGGCCTTGCAGCGCAAACCCCACCGCCGGCACGGTATGGGCGGCGCTCAGCACCTCGAAGGTCTTGCCGCCGAGGGTCAGCTGGTCACCCATCTGGAATGGGACCATCGCCAGCACGGGCCGATCGGCGACCGGCAAGCGGGTGAAATCGGGCCAGATCACGCCGTTGAAGATGTGCGTGCGCAACGCCTGCAGCGTCTCGGGCAGGCCATACACCTGGATCGGCCCGCGCCCCTGCGCCGCTCGCAGGCGCATCACCGCGTCGGCCAGCAGGCCGATCGAGAGAACGTGATCGAGGTGGGAGTGGCTGACCAGGATGTGATCGATCTGGGCCAGCGCCTCCAGCGGCAGGTCACCCACCCCCGTGCCGGCATCGACCAGCACGTCGTGGTCGACCAGGAAGGAGGTGGTTCGGCTGCCTTCGGCGATGGCGCCAGAGCAACCGAGGACGCGGATTTTCATGGGTGAGGCGACAGGCGAGAGCACAGAGCCAGGCGCAACATGCGCGGCACCCGGATGCTGCCGGCAGCAGACCCCTGCCGCAAGGTCGCAATGCGGCAATTCGCAACCAACGGCATGCACTCACACCACGCCCTCGCGGGCCGTGTGAAAAGCGTCACGCCGCGTGCGGCGGGCGTCAGGCCTGGATGAACTGCATCTGCGTGCCGGCGAGCTCGATCACGTCGCCGTTCTTCAGATGCAGGGTGTCGCCCACCAGCGGGTTGCCGTTGATGGTGGGGCGGGTGGCGCCTTCCACGTGGGCGAAGACATAGCCACCCGGGCGCTTGGTGATGGAGGCCACTTGCACGCCAGGCTTGCCGACGGTGGTGACGACCTTGGTGAGGGCCACTTCGCGGCCAGCGGCAGCGCCGTTCAGGACCTTGATGGTGCCGGGGGAAGTATTTTGGCCGAGACCGCCGAAGCCGGAGTTTGCGCCCTGAGCCGAGGTGTGCGCGAAACCGTGGCTGTAGGCCGCAGGGGCCGGGGCACCCTGCTTCATGATCATGGTCTTCTCGTAGTCGGTGCCATCGTCGACGAGGTACTTGATCTTGTACTTGCCGATCTCGACGGTGTCGTTGTGCGTCAAGAGCTGCTTCTTGACGGCCTTGCCGTTGATGTAGGTGCCGTTGGTGCTGTTGAGGTCTTCGATGAAGACGTCGGTACCGACCATCTGCAGCACGGCGTGCTCGCCACTCACCGCCAGGTTGTCGATCACGATGTCGTTGTACGGACGGCGGCCGAGGGTCGTCTTGTCCTTGGTGATCTGCACTTCCTTGATCACCACCCCGTCGAGCGAAACGACCAGCTTGCCCATGCTTGACCTCTGTGTTTTGTATGTCTCAGGCCCGTCGGGCCAGGTTGATGATGTCGACCATCTCAGCGCCGGAAGGGCCACCACGACCGGGGCGCATTGCTCTGGCCCTTCACGCGCACCAACACCACGGCAATATTATCCTTTCCCCCTGCGTCGTTCGCCGCATCGATGAGCCCGGCCCCCATCTCGGGAAGCGCATCGTGCGACTGCAACACCTGGGCGATGCCATCGTCGTCCAGCATGTCCGACAAGCCGTCGGAGCACAACAGGTAGATGTCCCCCGGCATGATGTCGTGCAGGTGGGTTTCGAGCAGCACGGTGTCTTCCACGCCCACGGCGCGGGTGACGAGGTTCTTGTTGGTCGAGAAGGCGGCCTGCTCGGGCGTGATGAGCCCGGAGTCGATCTGCTCCTGCAGCAGCGAGTGGTCGTGGGTGATCTGAACCAGCCGGCCGCCGCGGAAACGGTAGCCACGCGAGTCGCCCACATGGCCCATCAGCAGGCGGCCTTCGCGGAACGCGCCGACGACGAGCGTCGTGCCCATGCCGGCGTACTGCGGGTTGGAATTGGCAGCGTTGAAGATCGCCCGGTTGGCGTTGTCGACGCAGATGTCCATCGCACGGCGCACGTCGGTGTCGGTGGCGCTGCTTGAGGCTTCCTGCAGCCAGCGGCCGAGTTCTGCCTTGATGAACGAGGTGGCCATGCCGCTGGCCACTTCGCCGGCGTTGTAGCCGCCCATGCCATCAGCCAGCACCACGAGCCCGGCGGCTTCCTGGACGGCGATGGAGTCTTCGTTGTTGTTGCGGGCGCGTCCGGTGTCCGTGGCACTGAAGAACTCGAGCGTCATGGCGGGTGGGTGGGCGCGTGCAGGTTCGTTGACCAAGCGGATCAGAGGCTGGGATTGTGCCCCGTATCGACCCGCTCCATTTTCACGGTAGCGGCGAATCCGCTGGAATCGGGGGGGAGTGTCGCCGCATCGACGGGGCCGGGCTGTTGCCCTTGCGACTTCATGCTGGCCACGACGGCGCGCAAGTCTGCGGCGAGCTGCTGGCCGCCGCCGTAGCGCGCTTCGGGGCGCTTTTCGAGCGTGAGCGCCACGACACGCGCCAGCGCTTCAGGCAGGTCGGGGCGGATGCTGCGCACGTCGGGCGCGGGTTCGTTGGCGATCTGCTGCATCAGCGTCGCCATCGATTCCGAGCGGTGCGGCAGGCGGCCAGTGAGCAGTTGGAAGAGCATCACCCCGAGCGAGTAGAGATCGCTGCGGCCGTCGACACGCCGCCCCGCCAGTTGCTCGGGCGACATGAACGAGGGCGTGCCCAACACCAGGCCGGTGCGCGTGCGGGCCGAGTCGGCGACACGGGCAATGCCGAAGTCGGTGACCTTGACCAGATCGGTCGCGGGGTCGACCACCACATTGGCGGGCTTGATGTCTCGGTGAACCACCCCCTGGCTGTGCGCGTAGTGCAGCGCATCGGCGACCCGCGCCACGATCTGCAGCACCGTCGTCACCGGCAGCAGCTTCGTCGGTGTCGTGTAGGCCTGCAGGTTGTCCCCCTTCAGGTACTCCATCGCGATGTAGGCCAGCTCGCGCTCCTCGCCTGCATCGAAGATGGTGACGATGTCGGGGTGCTGCAGGCGGCCGGCGGTCTCGGCCTCGCGGAAGAACCGTTCGCGCGCCTCGACCAGCTCGTCACCCGAGAATTCGCGGCTGAGGGCCATGGTCTTGATCGCCACCTGGCGGCCGATCTTCGGGTCGCGGCCGAGGTAGACGGCGCCCATCGCACCCCGGCCGAGCTCACGTTCGATGCGGTAGCGGCCCAGGCTTGCGCGGTCGGTTTGGGCGGGCAGGGTCGAACGGGGCGCGGAAAAGGTGGAGGTGGGCGCTCTGGTGGCTGCGACATCCGGGCGGCGCGGCTGCAGGCGGCCCAGCGACCATCCGATGTGGCCGAAGACCAGCGCCGCCACCACCGGGAGCGTCCAGCCCACCGGCACGGAGAGTTGCCACCACAGCAAGGCGGCGACCGCGACGATGCTGAACACCAGCATGACCGAGACCGCCACCCCGGCCTCGCGGCGCAAGCGCGGCAGGACCCACACCAACTCCGCCCACACCAGCCCCAGCGCCAGCGCGCTCAAGCCCCAGCCTGCGGCAGACGTCTGGAAGAGATGCTGCGCCACACCCAAGACCCGTACCTCACAGTTCCGTCATGGAACCGGCACGGTATCACAGGGTTACAGCTCCCGCCGATGCAGAAACGGTGTGCATCAATCCGCGAGCGCCAGCATCGCGCTCAAGCCGGTGCTGATGGCCACGGGGTAGGTCCAACGGCTCAATTCCTGCGACTCCGCCCCGGCAGCCAGCGGCTCGTCGGGCTTGCCCAGTCGAGGACGGCGCGCGTCGAACACCTTGATGCCCCCGAGCCGCTGGTCCAGCCGGACCGCCACATCGAGCAGTGGCCGCTTGGCCACCATCTTTTCGATCTTGACGCCGGGCTGCGCCTCGAACATCACTTCCACCTTGGCCAGCAGATCGGCCGCCCAGCGCTCGCGCCACTGCTGGCGGCCCGCCGCCGACACCCAGCGGCCGATGTGGCGCGTGAGGGTGGGCGGGCAGGCCACCAGGATCCAGTGACTGGCCTCGCCTTTTTGCACCAGCGGGGCCAGCATCTGCGCCGCATGCGGCGCGTCGTTCAGGAACACAGCGATCTTGTCCATCGGCGTTCTCCTTGCGTGGTTCTGTCAGGTGGCGGAAGGCCGGTTCGCGGGTGTACGGCGCGCCGACCACCAGCCGGCCGCGAGCACCCCCACGATGAGCACCGCATAGGTGACGATGCGGTTGACGGCACTCGGATCGAACACCTCGTCGAGCAGCGGCTCGCCGATGATCATGTGCGCCGCGGTGTAGGCCAGCACACCGGCACCGACGTAAGTGATGATGGGGAAGCGTTCCACGAGCTTCAGCACCAGGGTGCTACCCCACACCACGATGGGCACGCTGATCAGGAGGCCGATCACCACCAGTGTGAAATCGCCGTGGGCCGCGCCGGCCACGCCGAGCACGTTGTCCACGCCCATCAGCGCGTCGGCGATCACGATGGTCCGCATCGCGCCCCAGAAGGTGGTGACGGCCGGGCCGCCATGCTCGCCTTCTTCACCCGACCCCGGGGCGAGCAGCTTGTAGGCGATCCACACCAGCCCCAGGCCACCAAGCGCCATCAGACCGGGGATCCTGAGCAGCCACACCACGCCGACGGTCATGGCCGTGCGCATCGCAATGGCGCCGAAGGTGCCCCACAGGATGGCACGCTTCTGCAGGTGGGTGGGCAGGTTGCGCGCGGCGAGCGCGATCACGATGGCGTTGTCACCGGCCAGCACCAGGTCGATGAGCACGATGGCCAGCAAAGCTGACAGCCACGCGGAAGAGAAGAGTTCCATGAGGTCTCCAGGAGCGGTTGCACGACAGACGGTGCAAGCCCATGAGGACGGGTGGTGGAGGCGAGGGGCGGTCGCCTTCGAGCCTGCCGTCATCGGCTTGCATCGAAGGTCTTGCTCGGCTTGGAGTGAATCGTTATGGCCTGGCAAACCGGAAGCAACGCTTCGTATTGACGGCTTGCCGATACCCGGCGGACGGCACTGGTGCCACGGACCGGGTCGAGCTACTCCCCTTCAGCGGCCAGTATAGCCACCGGGGTTGTGCTTGGGGATGTGGGAAGTACGCCCCTCAGGCCCGCTGGCGCGCGTGCTGGCCACGGCGCTGCAGCCAGAGGCCCACCACCACGACCAGCGCGGCGCCGATGGCCCCGGCGATGTTGATCTGGGTGTGCGTCAGGTCGGGAAAGCGCTCGCTCACTGCCGGGTCGGTCAACAGCATCTCGCCCGCCAGGAAACCGAGCAGCGCAGCCCCCAGGGTGATGATGATCGGGAAGCGCTCCATCACCTTGAGCAGCAGCGTGCTGCCGAAGATGATCAGCGGAATGCTGACCGCGAGGCCGATCACGAGCAAAGGCGTGTCGCCCTTGGCCGCCGCGGCCACGGCCAGCACGTTGTCGAGGCTCATCACCAGATCGGCGACCAGGATGGTGCGGATGGCCGACATCATGCCGCCCGCTTGATGGCCCTCGCCATCGTCGTCGTCTTCCTCGTTCAGCAGCGAGATGCCGATGTAGACGAGCAGCAGCGCGCCGACGATCTTGAGGTAAGGCCACTTGAGCATCTCCACCGCGATCAGCGTGAGCACGATGCGCATCACGATGGCGGCAGCGCTGCCCCAGAAGATGGCCTTCTTCTGCTGGTGCGGGGGAAGGGAACGTGCGGCCAGCGCGATCACGACGGCGTTGTCACCCGAGAGGATGATGTTCGCGAGAATGATCGAGCCGAGAGCTGCCCAGAAGGCGGCAGAGGTGAAGTCCATTGGCTGGGCCCGTTTGTAGGTGGGAGTCAGAGGCCCGCGTGGGGGCCCCCTTGTCGAGCTGCCAGGATTCTAGAAAGCCGGCCGTGCCGCTACGTTCGTAGTAGTACGGACCGGCGAGGGGCCTCAGCTCAGATCAGACCCTTGAGCAAGCGACCCATCTCCGACGGGTTGCGCGTGACGGTGAAGCCGCACTCTTCCATGATCGCGAGCTTGGCGTCGGCCGTGTCGGCACCGCCCGAGATCAGCGCGCCGGCGTGGCCCATGCGCTTGCCCGGAGGCGCGGTCACGCCCGCGATGAAGCCGACGATCGGCTTCTTCATGTTGGCCTTGCACCAGCGGGCCGCATCGGCTTCGTCGGGGCCGCCGATCTCGCCGATCATGATCACGGCGTCGGTGTCGGGGTCGTCGTTGAAAAGCTTCATCACGTCGATGTGCTTCAGCCCGTTGATCGGGTCGCCGCCAATGCCCACCGCGCTCGACTGGCCGATGCCCAGGTCGCTGAGTTGCGCCACGGCTTCATAGGTCAGCGTGCCGGAACGCGACACGACGCCGATGCGGCCCTTCTTGTGGATGTGGCCCGGCATGATGCCGATCTTGATTTCTTCCGGCGTGATGAGGCCGGGGCAGTTAGGGCCCAGCAGCAGCGTCTTCTTGCCGCCCTTGGCTTCCTTGACCTTCATCTTGTTGCGCACTTCCAGCATGTCCTTGATGGGGATGCCTTCGGTGATGCAGATGGCCAGGTCGAGGTCGGCTTCGACAGCTTCCCAGATCGCGGCGGCCGCGCCCGCGGGCGGCACGTAGATCACCGAGACGGTAGCGCCGGTCTGAGCCTTCGCTTCCTTGACCGAGGCGTAGATGGGGATGTCGGAGAACTTCTCGCCGGCCTTCTTCGGGTTGACGCCGGCGACGAACGCGTTCTTGCCGTTGGCATACGCCTGGCAGCCGAGGGTGTGGAACTGGCCCGTCTTGCCCGTGATGCCCTGGGTGATGACCTTGGTGTCTTTGTTGATGAGGATGCTCATGTTCGTGTCCTAGCGTGATTACTTCAGGGCGGCCATCACTTTTTGCGCGGCCTCGGCCATCGAGTCGGCGCTGATGATGGGCAGGCCGGACTCGGCGAGCATCTTCTTGCCCAGCTCTTCGTTCGTGCCCTTCATGCGCACGACCAGCGGCACCTTCAGGTTGACCGCCTTGCACGCAGCGATCACGCCTTCGGCGATGGTGTCGCAGCGCATGATGCCGCCGAAGATGTTGACGAGGATCGCCTTCACCTTGGGGCTCTTCAGCATGATCTTGAAGGCTTCGGTCACCTTCTCGGCGGTGGCGCCGCCGCCCACGTCGAGGAAGTTGGCCGGCTCGCCGCCGAAGAGCTTGATGGTGTCCATCGTGGCCATCGCAAGACCCGCGCCGTTCACCAGGCAGCCGATGTTGCCGTCAAGCTGGATGTAGGCGAGGTCGAACTTCGAGGCTTCGATTTCCGCCGGGTCTTCTTCATCGAGGTCGCGGTAGGCCACGATCTCGGGGTGGCGGAAGAGGGCGTTGCTGTCGAAGTTGAACTTCGCATCGAGCGCGATCAGGTTGCCCTTGCTGTCGCAGTTGAGCGGGTTGATCTCGACCAGCGACGCGTCGGTGCTCATGTAGCAGTTGTAGAGCTTCTGGAACACGTCGACGGCCTGGGCATGCGAGCCTTCGGGCAGGCCGATCGCCTTCGCCACCTTCGTCGCCTGTTCGGCGGAGAGGCCGGTCAGCGGGTCGATGTACTCGGTGATGATCTTCTCGGGCGAGGAATGGGCCACCTCTTCGATGTCCATGCCGCCTTCGCTGGAGGCGATCAGCGCAACCTTCTGCGTGGCGCGGTCGGTGACCAGCGACACGTAGTACTCCTTCTTGATGTCGGCGCCTTCTTCGATGTACAGGCGGCGCACCTTCTGGCCTTCGGGGCCGGTCTGATGCGTCTTGAGCTGCATGCCGAGGATCTGGCCCGAGATCGTCTTCACGTCATCGAGCGACTTGGCGAGCTTCACGCCACCGCCCTTGCCACGGCCACCGGCGTGGATCTGGGCCTTCACCACCCACACGGGGCCACCCAGCTTCTGGGCGGCTTCAAAGGCCTCCTGCACGCTGAATGCGGGATAGCCGCGGGGGACCGGCACGCCGGCTTGGCGCAGGATTTCCTTGCCTTGGTACTCATGGATTTTCATCGCGGACTCTCTTCACTCGGTTTGCAGGGAACGTTTGAACAGCTGGGGGGAGAACTTCGGACTTCGCCGGCCGATACCAGCGCGGGTAGTGCAGCTTGACGGTCGGGCCGTCGGTGCGCAAGGCGTGGCAGCGGTCGAGCTGGAACGGCGGCTTGGCGTCGGCGCCATCACCACCGCGGGTGTTGATCACGTCGCCGGCAAACGCCTGCACCACTGCCGTGGGCAGCACCTGCGTCAGCTCGGTCAGGTGGGTGCAGCCTGCCACACCCCCCAAGCGCTCGTGGACGGCATAGCGGAAGCCGCGCATCAGGTTCAGGCCGGCCAGCTTCGTGTAGGCATCACCGTGGTCGTTGCAGGCGCCGGGGTAGGGCATGCCACGGGTTTCGGAGCCGGCCTCGAGCACGTTGAACTGCTCGTCGATGACGAGCCGCAGCAGCATGTCGTGGATGGGCTCGCCAGCACGGCGAAATTCGGTGTCGCGGGTCTTGACGTCGGTGATCACCGCGTCGACTTCCCACAACCCATTGCCACGCGCAAACACCTGCACGTCGATGCAGCGTGTGTGCTTGAGCTGGCGCTCGGGCGCGGCGGCAGGCAAGGCCATCGGGGCGTGTGGGTCTGGCGGAGGGCTGGCCCCAGCAAATGTGACGGGGCCGCGAAAGCTCGGCACTTTAGCATTGCGCACTGCACCAAATTAGCGCGCTCGTGCGGAACCCGCGCGCACCGTCGGGTCGATCCGTTCAGGCCGATTCGTCGTCGGCACCGCCTTGCAGCGCACGCCGGATCGCCTCGCCGGAAAAGCCGCGCGCCGCGAGAAAGCGCATCTGGCGTGCCCGTTCGGCCGCGTCTTGTGGCGGCTGACCGAACTTGCGCGCCCACACCTCGCGCGCGCGGGCGGCCTCGCTGCCCTTGAGCTGCTGCGCGGCCTCAGCGCTCAGGGCCACCCCGTGCTGTGCCAGCTCCTGCTTGATGCGCAGGTTGCCATAGCGCGCTGCCCGCACGTGGATGCGGCTTTCGACGAAACGCTCTTCGCTGAGATAACGGTTCGCCTGCAGCCAGTCGAGCACCCCGTCGACCTGCTCAGCCGCGCGGTCTTCATCGACCGGCAGCTCGCCCTCACCCGCAGGCTTGCGGGCGTGGACCATCAGCTTGCGCCTGAGCTCGCTGCGGCTGTGCTCCCGCTGCGCGAGGATCTGAAGGCCCCGGCCCTTCAGTGACAAGCGGGGCTTCATGCGCGGCGTTTATTCCTCGGCCGCCGCCGCTTCCTTGGCCGCACGGCCGCGCTTGGGGGCCGGCGCAGCAGCTTCTGCGTCACCTGACGCGCCCGGCAGCAGCGGAATGCCCATCGCCTCACGCACCTTGTTCTCGATCTCCACCGCCAGCACCGGGTTCTCGCGCAGGAACTCACGCGCGTTGTCCTTGCCCTGGCCGATCTTCTCGCCGTTGTAGGCGAACCAGGAGCCGCTCTTCTCGAGGATCTTGGCCTCGACGCCCATGTCGATCACCTCGCCTTCGCGGCTGATGCCCTGGCCGTAGAGGATGTCGAACTCGGCCGTCTTGAACGGGGGCGAGACCTTGTTCTTCACCACCTTCACCTTGGTCTCGTTGCCGATGACCTCTTCGCCCTTCTTGATGCTGCCGATGCGGCGGATGTCGAGCCGCACCGAGGCGTAGAACTTGAGCGCATTGCCGCCGGTGGTGGTCTCGGGCGAACCAAACATCACGCCGATCTTCATGCGGATCTGGTTGATGAAGATGACCATGGTGTTGGTCTTCTTGATGGTGGCGGTGAGCTTGCGCAGCGCCTGGCTCATGAGGCGGGCCTGCAGGCCCGGCAGCGAGTCGCCCATCTCGCCTTCGATTTCGGCCTTGGGCGTGAGCGCGGCCACCGAGTCGACGACCACGAGGTCGACCGAGCCCGAGCGCACCAGCGCGTCGACGATCTCGAGCGCCTGCTCACCCGTATCAGGCTGGCTGATGAGCATTTCCTGCAGGTTCACGCCGAGCTTCTGGGCGTAGGACGTGTCGAGCGCATGCTCCGCATCGATGAAGGCGCAAGTGCCACCCATCTTCTGCATCTGGGCGATGACCTGCAGCGTGAGCGTGGTCTTGCCCGACGATTCCGGGCCGTAGATCTCGACCACCCGGCCGCGCGGCAGGCCGCCGACGCCCAGCGCAATGTCCAGCCCCAGCGAGCCGGTGGAGACGACCTCGATGTCTTCGATCTTCTCGCCCTCGCCGAGCTTCATGATCGACCCCTTGCCGAACTGCTTTTCGATCTGGGCGAGTGCGGCTTGCAAGGCCTTGGCCTTTTCGGTGTTCAGGGCCTTGACGGGTGCGTCCATGAATTTCTCCTTGTGGATCAATGGGTTACCAGCTGCAATTAACGACAGGCTGGATGAATGAACAGCATTCTGCAAGCGGAGTAGATCGAAGTAAACCCACTTTTTGGTCAGTTTGCCTTACGATCTAGCCATGACGGCCCCGACCGCGAAAGACGCCTGGCGCCAGACCCACCTGGGCCGCTTGCTCGGCCACGCGCTGCGCCGTTTCGACGAGCGCGTGCTGGCGCTGATGGCCCGCAACGTCGAGGTGCCGCTGGCCCTGTCGAACCTCGCTGCGCGGGCGCAGGTGAGCGCGGCCCACATCCACATCACCCGTCACCTGGCGCTCGACGGCTCGCGCCTCACCGACCTCGCCGCCCGCGCCGGCATGAGCAAGCAGGCGATGGGCGACCTGGTCGACCAATGCGAGGCGTGGGGCCTGGTGAAGCGCGAGGCCGACGCGCGTGACAAACGCGCCCGCGTCGTGCGCTTCACCGAGACGGGCCTGGCCTGGCTCAAGGCCTTCGAGCAGGCCGTGGCCCAGGCCGACCGCGAGTTCCGCGCCGAGGTCGGGCCCGACGTCGCCACCGTCGTCTCGCTGGGCCTGGAGGCCTATGCCGGCGCCTGGTCACCGGGTTGATACCCCGCATGGTTCGCGTCAGCAATTTCATTCACACTGCCAGCGAGACAACACCAGGAGAACACCGATGCGGATACTGATTGCCGAAGACGATCAGGTCCTGGCCGACGGCCTCTTGCGCACGCTGCGCAACACCGGCTACGCCGTCGATGCGGTGGCCAGCGGCTCCGAGGCCGACGCGGCACTCGTCTCGCACGAGTTCGACCTGCTGATCCTCGACCTCGGCCTGCCCAAGCTGCACGGCCTGGAGGTGCTGCGCAAGCTGCGCGCGCGCGGCTCGGCGGTGCCGGTGCTGATCCTCACCGCGGCCGACAGCGTCGAGCAGCGCGTGAAGGGCCTGGACCTCGGCGCCGACGACTACATGGCCAAGCCCTTCTCGCTGCAGGAACTGGAAGCCCGCGTGCGGGCGTTGACGCGCCGCGGCCTCGGCACCGCGTCGAGCATCATCAAGCACGGCCCGCTCACCTTCGATGCGACGGGCCGCGTGGCCTACATCAACGACCAGATGATCGAGCTCTCGGCGCGCGAGCTGAGCCTGCTCGAAGCGCTGCTGCAGCGCGCCGGCCGCCTCGTCAGCAAGGACCACCTCGTCGAGCGCCTGTGTGAATGGGGCGAAGAGGTGAGCAACAACGCGATCGAGGTCTACATCCACCGGTTGCGCAAGAAGATCGAACAGGGGCCGATCCGCATCGCCACGGTACGTGGCCTTGGCTACTGTCTGGAAAAGATTCCGAACTGATGACAGCCCCCCAGTCGCTTTCACTCCTGCCCCCAAGGGGCGCCGTCCGGCTTGGGGCGGCCCGGCGCCGGACCTAGGTGGCCCTGCGCAGAGAGCAACGCTCCCTCTTCGGCGAGATCCTCGATTGGATGCTCGCCCCGCTGCTGCTGCTGTGGCCGATGAGCGTCGTGCTCACCTGGCTGGTGGCGCAGGGCATCGCCAACAAGCCCTTCGACCGCCAGCTGGGCGAACTCACACGCCTGCTGTCGCAGCAGATCACGCTGCAGGTGCAGGACGACGGCGCGCAACATGCCAGCTTCTCGCTCACCCGCGGCACGGCCGACCTGCTGCAGACCGACGAGACCGACACGCTCTACTACCAGGTGCTGGGCCTGCGTGGTGAATTCCTGAGCGGCGACCGCACCCTGCCCGTGCCGCCCGACGACGACCGCGGCGCCCTGGGCCTGCTGCGCTTTCGCGACGACACCATCGGCGGCGAGCCGGTGCGCGTCGCCTACCAGTGGGTCGCCGTGCCAGGTTCCAACGGTGGGGCCGCCTTGGTGCAGGCCGCCGAGACCCTCGGCAAACGCTCGCGCCTGGCCACCGAGATCATCAAGGGCGTGATGCTGCCGCAGTTCGTGATCCTGCCGCTGGCGGTGCTGCTGGTGTGGCTCGCGCTCGTGCGTGGCATCGCGCCGCTCAACGAGCTGCAGCAGCGCATCCGCCACCGCGAGAGCCACGACCTGAGCCCAATCGACGAGCGCGAGGTGCCCGAGGAAGTGTCACCCCTCGTGCGCGCGATCAACGACCTGCTGATGCGGCTCGACCGCAGCATCAGCACGCAGAAGCACTTCCTCGCCGACGCGGCGCATCAGTTGAAGACCCCGCTCGCCGGCCTGCGCACGCAGGCCGAACTCGCGCAACGCGAGATCGACGCCGGCCAGACCGACCCGCAGTCGCTGAAGAAGTCGCTGCAGCTCATCGCCCGCAGCAGCCAGCGCGCCGCGCGCATGGTCAACCAGCTGCTGGCGATGGCCCGCGCCGAAGACGCCTCGCAGGCGCAGACGCACCAGCCCGTCAACTTCGCGCGGGTGGCCACCGAGGTGGTGCACGACTTCGTGCCGCGCGCGCTCGAAAAGCGCATCGACCTCGGCTACGAAGGCCCGAGCACCGGCGACGCCTCCAAGCCCATGGTGCTCGGCCAGCCGGTGCTGCTGCGCGAGCTGGTGCGCAACCTCGTCGACAACGCCCTGCAGTACACGCCCGAGGGCGGCACCGTCACCGTGCGGGTCGTCGACGACCCCTTCGGCCAGGTCGTCGTGCTGCAAGTCGAAGACTCGGGCCCGGGCATCGCGCCGGCCGAGCGCGACAAGGTGTTCCAGCCTTTCTACCGGGCGCTCGGCACCAACGTCGACGGCTCGGGCCTCGGCCTCGCCATCGTCAAGGAGATCGCGCAACAGCACCACGCCGAGATCGCCCTCGAAGACGCCAACCTGCGCCACCGCAGCGGCATGCTCACCGAGCATGCGGGCGCCGCCTTCGGGCCGGGTGCGCGCTTCACCGTGCGCTTCGCGGCGGCGCTCCCCGACAGCCCCACGGCCGCCGCCGCGGACGAGCCTCGCTAGACTGGCCGCACACCTCCCCTTCGTCTCGCATGGCCTCGTCATCCTCCGCTTCCACACGACAACTCGACCTCGCCCTGCAAGGCGGCGGCTCGCACGGCGCCTTCACCTGGGGCGTGCTCGACCGGCTGCTGGAAGAGGAAGACATCCTCTTCAGCGGCATCTCGGGCACCAGCGCCGGCGCCCTCAATGCCGCGGTGATGGCGACCGGCTTCCACAGGGGCAAGCGCCCCGGCGCACGCGAGGCGCTCACCGAGTTCTGGCACGACGTGAGCCGCTCCGGCTCCATCTTTTCGCCCTTCTCCGCGGGCAAGACCAACGGCCTGCACGACAGCCTCCAACTCGACCGCCTGCCGGGCTACCAGTGGGTCAGCGCCTTCTTCCGCTCGTTCAGCCCCTACGAGTTCAACCCGCTCAACCTCAACCCGCTGCGCGACGTGGTGCGCCGGCACGTGGACGAAGAAGCCCTGCACCACTGCCGCTTCAAGCTCTTCGTCACGGCCACGAGCGTGACCACCGGCCAGGCGCGTGTGTTCACACGGCCCGAGCTGAGCCTGGAAGCGCTGATGGCTTCGGCCTGCCTGCCGTTCCTCTTCCAGGCGGTCGAGATCGACGGCGAGCCCTATTGGGACGGCGGCTACACCGGCAACCCGGCCATCTACCCGCTGATCTACAACACCGAAGCGCTCGACATCCTGCTCGTGCGCATCAACCCGCTCGTGCGCAGCGGCACGCCCACGCGCAGCGAAGAGATCCTCGACCGCTTGAGTGAGATCACCTTCAACGCGAGCCTGATGGGCGAGATGCGCGCCATCGCCTTCGTCTCGCGCCTGATGCGCGAAGGCAAGCTCGACGCCGGCAAATACAAGGACCTGCGCCTGCACATGGTGGCCGACGATGACCAGCTCGGCCCGCTCGGCCCCAACACCAAATTCAACACCGACCGCGCCTTCCTCGAGCGCCTGCGCGACATGGGCCGCGACGCCGCGCAGGCCTGGCTCCAGAACCACAAGGCCGACATCGGCGTGCGCGGCACGCTGGACGTGGAGCGTGAGTTCCTCACGCCGCGCAAGCCTCGCGCCACGCCGTGAAGGCACCTGAAACCGCGCCGTAACCGCACAGCGCCGATGATGGCGGGATGCCCGCTTCGATTCCCGCCGCTCCCCGCCCCAGCCTCGTCGCGCTGACCCTGCCCCTGCTGGCCGAGCTGGTGCTCGGCATGGCCGTGGGCGTGGCAGGCCTGTGGCTCGCCTCGCGCGTGTCCGACACCGCGTCGGGCGCGTTCGCGCTCTCCAATCACGTACAGGTCTCGTTCTTCCTGCTGTTTCGCATCATCAGCATGGGCGTGAGCGTGACCATCAGCCAGAGCCTCGGCGCCGGCGACCGGGCGAGCGCCGACCTCACCGCACGCTCGGTGCTGGCCGCCAGCACCTGGCTGGGCCTCGTCGCGGGCGCGGCCCTTGCGCTCTTCGCGACACCGCTGCTGCACCTGGTGAACGCGCCGGCCGAGGTGTTGCCGCTCGCCACGCCGTACCTGCGCATCCTCGCGATCTCCCTCGCGCTCGACGCCTTCAACGCCAGCATGGCCGCCGTGATGCGCGCCCACATGCATGCGCGCGACACGCTCTACAACATGCTCGCGATGCACGGCGTGCACCTCCTGCTGTCGGTGCTGCTGATGCCCTCGATGGGGCTCGCCGGGTATGCGGTGGCCGCCGCGGTGAGCCGTGCCTTCGGCGTCGGCTTCCATCTCTTCCTGTGGCGCTGGCGCCTGCAACTCGTGCCGCACGCGGCCGACTGGTGGCGCCTGCAGCCGAAGCTGCTTGCCCCCGTGCTGCACATCGGCCTGCCGGGTGCGGCCGAGACCATCGCCTACCGGCTCGCGCTGATGGTCACCATCGCGCTGGCGGCCGGCATGGGCACCCACGCCCTGGCCACGCACAGCTACACCATGCAGCTGATGTATTTCATCCTGGTGTTCGGGCTGGCGATCGGCTTTGCGAGCGAGATCCTCGTGGGCTACCTGGTCGGTGCGCGGCAGCTGCACGCGGCGCACGCGCTGGTGCGCAAGAGCCTGCGCTACGGGCTCGTCGTCTCGACCGGCGTGGCCCTGCTGGCGGCGCTCGCCGGCCCGTGGCTGATGCGGCTCTTCACGCACGACGAACGCATCATCGAACTCGCCAGCACGCTGCTCTGGGTCACGGTGCTGCTGGAGCCCGGGCGCACCTTCAACCTCGTCGTCATCAACGCGCTGCGCGCGACCGGCGATGCGCGCTTCCCGGTGGTCGCCGGCATCGCCTCGATGGTGTTCGTGATGGCGGGCGGCGCCTGGCTGCTGGGCGAGGTGATGGGGCTCGGGCTCGTGGGCGTGTGGATCGCCTACGCGGCCGACGAGTGGGTGCGCGGCCTCACCATGTGCGCCCGCTGGTGGCGGCGCGGCTGGGTGCCGTCGGCGCGCGCCACGCACCGTCGGCTGACGCGGCAGCGCACGGCGCTCACGGCCGGGGGCTGAGTTCAGCCGCGCTCGCGGCGGCGCAGGAGTTCGAAGACGATGGCATCGTCCATGCCGGCGAGGCCCCGCTCGCAGGCCTGCGCGAAAACAGCCGCCGCCTGCTCGCCGATCGGCGTGGCGGCACCGGCTTCGCGCGCCATGCCGAGCGCGAGGTGGGTGTCCTTGTTCAAGAGGCTCGCGTGGGCGCGCGGCAGGTAGTCGCCCTGCAGCGCACGGCGCAGGCGGTCGCTGCCGATCCAGCTCTGGCCGCTGCTCTGCTCGATGACGGCCAGCGTGCGCGGCAGGTTCAGGCCCAGCTGCGAGGCGAGCGCCATCGCTTCGGCCGCGCCGGCGAGGTTGATGCCGGCGAGCAGGTTGTTGACGAGCTTGGTGCGCGCGCCATCGCCGGGCCGCGCGCCGAGGTGGAAGACCTTGGACGAGAGCGTGTCGACGAGCGTGCGGTGCCGCTGCAGCAGCGCCGGCTCGCAGGCCAGCATCAGGCTCATGCTGCCGTCGCGCGCCCGCTCGGGGCCGCCCGACATCGGCGCGTCGAACCAGCCGATGCCGCGCGCCACCAGTGCCTGCACCAGCCGCTCGGTGTCGGCGGGGGCGATGGTCGGGCACAGCATCACCGCCGAGCCGGGCGGCAGGGCGTGCGCCGCGCCGTGCGGGCCGAAGAGCACCGCCTCGGTCTGCGCCGCGTCGACCACCGCGACGATCACCACGTCGCTCGACGCCGCCAGCCCACTCGGCGTGGGGCAGGCCATCGCGCCGAGCGCCACCGCCTGCGCCTCGCGCTGGGCATCGATGTCGTGCACCGCCACGAGATAGTCCTGCGACAGCAGGCGGCCGGCCATCGCACCACCCATGTTGCCCACGCCGATGATCCCCACCCGCGGCACGGGCCAGGCGACGGGAAGGCGCTCCGGGTCCATCCGAGGCTCAGCGGCGCATGAAGCGCCGGCTCTTCGAGATCGACATCAGGATGCCGAGCCCGAGGCCGAGCGTCACCATCGCGGTGCCGCCGTAGCTGATGAAGGGCAGCGGCACGCCGACCACCGGCAGGATGCCGCTCACCATGCCCATGTTGACGAAGGCGTAGGTGAAGAAGCTGAGCGTGATCGCCCCGGCCAGCAGGCGCGAGAAGACGCTCGGCGCGTCGGCCGCGATCATCAGCCCGCGGAAGATGAGGAAGATGAAGCCGAGCAGCAGCAGCGCAAAGCCCATCAGGCCGAACTCTTCGGAGAAGGCCGCGAAGATGAAGTCGGTGGTGCGCTCGGGGATGAACTCGAGGTGGGTCTGCGTGCCCTTCATGAAGCCCTTGCCCGACAGGCCGCCCGAGCCGATGGCGATCATGCCCTGGATGATGTGGAAGCCCTTGCCCAGCGGGTCGGTCGTCGGGTCGAGCAGGGTGCAGACGCGGTTCTTCTGGTACTCGCGCAAGACGTGCCACTCCACGCCCGGCTGGCAGATGTGGTCCTCCGACAGCACGAGCGCCGTGATGCCGATGGCACCGACCACGAGCACCGGGATGATGAGCTTCCACGACAGGCCGGCGAAGAAGATCACGTAGAGCCCGGCCGAGAGCACGAGGATGGCCGTGCCGAGGTCGGGCTGCTTGACGATCAGGCCCACCGGCACCGCGAGAATCACGAGCGCCACCAGGAAGTCGCTCACCCGCAGCGCGCCTTCGCGCCGCTGGAACCACCAGGCCAGCATCAGCGGCACGGCGATCTTGAGCATCTCGCTCGGCTGGATGACCACGCCCACGTTGAGCCAGCGGGTGGCGCCCTTCTTGGTGATGCCGAAAAGCGCCACCGCGATGAGCAGCAGCACGCCCGCCGCGTAGAGCGGCACCGCCAGGCGCATCAGCTTTTGCGGCGGCACCTGCGCCACGACGAAGAGGATGGCGAAAGCCAGCAGCATGTTGCGGCCGTGGTCGACGAAGCGGGTGCCGTGGTCGAAGCCGGCGGAGTACATCGTCACGAGGCCGAGCCCGGCCAGCCAGAAGATCGCGAAGAGCAGGGGCCCGTCGAAGCCGGTGAAGATCGGCTTGATGCGGTTCCAGAGCGAGGGTTTTTCGAAGACGACGCTCATGGCCGTGCCTTTTCAGGGGCGGAGGCGGCGGTGGCCGCAGCGGTGACGACACCCACCGGCGCCGCCGCGAACCCGGCCGCGCCCGGCAAGGGCACGGCCGACGCGGCCCGCGGCGTACCGACCGGTGCCGCGGTCTTGCCTTCGCGCGTGAGCGCGATGTCTTCCTCGCTCGGGTACTGGCCGAGCAGCACGTAGTCCATCACCCGGCGTGCGATCGGCGCGGCGCTGGCCGCGCCGAAGCCGGCGTTCTCGACGATCACCGCCAGCGCGATGGTCGGGTTCTCGATCGGCGCAAAGGCGATGTAGAGCGCGTGATCGCGCTTGTGTTCTTCGAGCTTGCTGGCGTTGTATTTCTCGTTGGCCCGCACGCCCACGGCCTGCGCGGTGCCGGTCTTGCCGCCGCTCGGGTAACCCGCGCCGGCAAACACCCGCGCGCCGGTGCCGGCCGTCACCACCTGCTGCATGCCTTGCACGACGACGGCCACCTGCTCGGGCCTGAGCGGCAAGGAGTCGAGGGCGGCATGGGCCACCTGCCGCCGCTCGCGCGTGACCACGTCTTCCACCTCGCGCACGATGCGCGGCTTGTAGCGCTCGCCCTTGGTCACGAGCGTGGAGACCGCGCTGGCCAGCTGCAGCATGGTGAAGTTGTTGTAGCCCTGGCCGATGCCGAGCGAGATGGTCTCGCCGGCGTACCACTTCTGCTGCTCGGGCTTCTTGTAGGCACGGCGCTTCCACTCGGTGGAGGGCAGGAGACCCGTCACCTCGCCTTCGATGTCGATGCCGGTCTTGCGGCCGAAGCCGAAGGGCTCGAGTTCATCGTGCATCAGGTCCACGCCCATCTCGTTGGCAAGCGAGTAGAAGTAGACGTTGCTGGAGAGCGCGATGGCACGCACCATGTCGACCGGCCCGAGGCCGTGGTCACCGTGGCTGCGGAAGGTGTGGTTGCCGAAGACGAAGCTGCCGCCGTCGTGGATGATCTGCGTGGCGCTGCGCTTGCCGCTGTTGAGCGCGGCCATCGCCATGAAGGGCTTGAAGGTGGAGCCCGGCGGGTAGGTGCCCCGCAGGGCCCGGTTCAAGAGCGGCTTGTCGATCGACTCGTTGAGCTCCTTCCAGGAGTCGAAGTCGATGCCGTCGACGAAGAGGTTGGGGTCGAAGGTGGGCTTGCTGACGAAGGCCAGCACTTCACCGTTGCGCGGGTCGAGGGCGACGAGCGCGCCGCGCCGGTCGCCGTAGAGCTGCTCGACGAGCGCCTGCAGCCGGATGTCGACCGAGAGGATGAGCTTGTTGCCAGGGGTCGGCGGGCTGCTCTTGAGCCGCCGCACGGCACGTCCGCCGGCACTCGTCTCCACTTCCTCGACGCCGGTCAGGCCGTGCAGCTCCGATTCGTAGCTCTGCTCCACGCCGAGCTTGCCGATGTATTCGGTGCCGCGGTAGTTGTCGAGCTTCTCTTCCTCCCAGTCTTCCATCGCGGCCTTCTCGGCCTGGTTGATGCGGCCGATGTAGCCGAGCAGGTGGCTGCCCACCTCGCCGAGCGGGTAGTTGCGGAAGAGCCGGGCCTTGATGTCGACGCCGGGAAAACGGAAACGCTGCGCGGTGAAGCGGGCCACTTCCTCGTCGGTGAGCTTGGTGCGGATCGGCAGCGACTCGAAGCTCTTGCTTTCTTCCAGCAGCCGCTTGAAGCGCTTGTGGTCGCGGGGCTGGATCTCGATGATGGACTCGAGCCCGGCGATGGTGGCGTCGAGGTCGGCCACCTTCGTCGGGGTGATCTCCAGCGTGTAGGCCGAGTAGTTGTTGGCCAGCACCACGCCATTGCGGTCGACGATGAGGCCGCGGTTGGGCACGATGGGCACGACCGCGATGCGGTTGTTCTCGGCCTGGGTCGAGAGTTCGTCGTGGCGCGTGACCTGCAGCACCACCAGGCGTGCGGCGAGCAACCCGAAAGCGAGCAGCACGAAGGCAGCGGCCGCGAGCAGGCGGGTGCGAAAGCGCCCGACTTCCTGCTCGACGTTGCGAAGTTCTGTCATGGGTGGCCTCAGTACCGCAAGGCGATCACAAGGGACGATTCTTGTCGGTGTCGGGTGGCCGGCGCTGTGGCGCCAGCAGCACCAAGGTCACCACGGGCCACAAGAGGCTTTCGAACACCGGCGCGAGCATCACTTCCCAGCCGGGCAGCATGCCGCCGACCATCATGCGCACCACCATCGACACCGCATGCGCCGCCACGAAGAGCGGCAGGATCTGCAGCGCCTGTGACAGCACGCCGAACCACAGCAGCCGCCGGTGGATGGTGATCGCGAAGAAGCTCAGGAGCGTGTAGGCGAGGGCGTGCTGGCCGAGCACGGCGCTGTCGTGCACGTCCATCAGCACGCCGAAGACGAAGGCCGCGCCCAGGCCGACACGGCGCGGCTGGTGCACGTTCCAGAAGACGAGCACCAGGGCCAGCATGTCGGGCAGGTAGGCCACGCGGCCGAAAGGCACGAGGTTGAAGGCGAAGGCCAGCAACATCGTGGTCCACATGAAGAACGGGTTGACCGGCAGCAGTAGCTGGTCGGCGCCACGGGGCATCATCGTTTTGGCCCCTTTTCCTTCTTCGCCTTGGCCGGCTCCTCGGCGGGCGGGGTGTCGGGGCGCGGCGGCATCTGGATGCCCACCGGCTCCAGCACCAGCACGTGGCGCACGCTGTCGGGCTCGGCGATCGGCGCGAGCGCGATGCGGGCGAAGCCGGTCTCGACCTTGCGGTCCACGCTCACCACCTTGGCCACCGGCAGGCCGGAAGGGTAGACGCCGTCAACGCCCGAGGTCGACAGCAGGTCACCGACCTGCACGTCGGCGTTGCCGGCCATGAAGCGCAGCTCCAGGCCCGCGCCGGCCGAGTTGCCGAAGGCAGCGCTGCGCGCCTGCGTGCGGCTGTTGAGCACGGGAATCGCGGCTTCCTTGTCGGTGAGCAGCGTGACCTCGGCGCTGTAGGGGAAGACACGCGTGACCTGGCCCAGCACGCCGGCCTCGTTGATGACCGGCGACGAGATCACCAGACCGTCGCGGTTGCCGCGGTCGATGATGACCTTGCGGGAGTAGGGGTCGGGCGCGTCGTACAGCACCTCGGCGGTCTGCGACCGCACCTTGAGCGCGCCGCGCAACTCGAGCAGGGCACGCAGGCGGGCGTTCTCCTGTTGCAGCTGCTCGACCTTGGCGGCCCGCTCGGCCTGCTGCACCAGCATCACCTTGGCACGGGTCTCCTCACTGCGCGCTTGCTGCAGGCCGCCGAGGTAGTCGGCCGCGCCCTGCCACAGGTCGACCGGCGTGCGCAGCACCCGCTCGACCGGGTTGAGCACGGTGGCCACGATCGCGCGCAGCGGCTGCGTCACCTTGAAGCGTGTGTCGGCCACCATCAGGAAGAGCGCCAGCGCCGAGAAGAACACCATGCGCGTGAACGCCGATGGCCCCTGTCGGAAGAAGGGCGGCGGGGTCCGGTCAAGAGTGCCGAGAGGCATGGTGAGCGCTGTGACTCAGGAAAGGCTCAAACGTTTGAATTGAAAAAGCCGGCCACGCGATGCACGTGCCGGCTTCGTGGTGCTGTTCACGTTCACTCGGAGGTAAAGATGGAGCCCAGCCGTTCCATGCGCTCCAGCGCCATGCCGCAACCACGCACCACGCAGGTCAGCGGGTCTTCCGCGACCAGCACCGGCAGGCCGGTTTCCTCCGCCAGCAGGCGGTCGAGGTCGCGCAGCAGGGCGCCGCCGCCGGTGAGCATCATGCCGCGCTCGGCGATGTCGGCGCCCAGCTCGGGCGGGGTCTGCTCGAGCGCGTTCTTCACGCTGGAGACGATCTGGTTGAGCGGGTCGGTGAGCGCCTCCAGGATCTCGTTGCTGCTGATGGTGAAGCTGCGCGGCACGCCTTCGCTCAGGTTGCGGCCCTTGACTTCCATCTCCTTCACCTCGGAGCCAGGGAAGGCCGAGCCGATCTGCTTCTTGATGGCCTCGGCGGTGGGCTCGCCGATCAGCATGCCGTAGTTGCGGCGGATGTAGTTGATGATGGCTTCGTCGAACTTGTCACCGCCGACGCGCACCGAGCCCTTGTAGACCATGCCGCCCAGCGAGATCACGCCGACCTCGGTCGTGCCGCCGCCGATGTCGACCACCATCGAGCCACTGGCTTCGCTGACGGGCAGGCCGGCGCCGATGGCCGCGGCCATCGGCTCCTCGATCAGGTAGACCTCGCTCGCCCCGGCGCCGAGGGCCGATTCGCGGATGGCCCGGCGCTCCACCTGGGTCGAGCCGCAGGGCACGCAAATGATGATCCTCGGGCTCGGCTTGAGCATCTTCGAGTCGTGGACCATCTTGATGAACTGCTTGAGCATCTGCTCGGTGACGGTGAAGTCGGCAATGACGCCGTCTTTCATCGGGCGGATGGCTTCGATGTTGCCCGGCACCTTGCCCAGCATGGCCTTGGCTTCGGCGCCGACCGCCTGGATGGTCTTCTTGCCGTTGGGGCCGCCTTCGTGGCGGATGGCGACGACCGAGGGTTCGTCGAGCACGATGCCCTTGCCGCGCACGTAGATCAGCGTGTTGGCGGTGCCGAGGTCGATGGCCAGGTCGGTGGAGAAATAGCGACGCAGAGAAGCGAACATGTTCTTGTGTGTCAGATCGGCGAGCATGCGGCCGCGGTCAATGGCGCGCGGGTCATGCTGGGCGATGTGGGTCCGTGTTGGTGGCGGGTGGGGTGCTCACGCATTCGACCAATACGACGGCGTGAGCGCAATTGGGTTCCGAGGCCTTTTGAAACAAGCTCGCAAACCCTTGCAAACTCTGGGTTTTCGAGGCGTCGAGGGGCGTGTGGATAACCGGGGATAATACTTCAACACCCCTGGTTTTCGATCCCGCGAAGACCCATCCAACAGTGGATTTCCCATGGCCCTAGACCCCAAGGATGTCGGCCGCATCGCCCACCTCGCCCGCCTCGAATTGCAGGCCGATGAACAAGAGGCGATGAGGCTTCAACTCAACGAGTTCTTCTCCATCGTCGAGCGCATGAGCGCCGTCGACACCAGCGGCGTCGAGCCGCTGTACACCCCGCTCTCCGCCGTGCGCGACGTGGGCCTGCGCCTGCGTGACGACGTGGTCACCGAGACCAACGACCGCGAGCGCAACCTGCGCAATGCCCCTGCGTCGGAAGACGGCTTGTTCCTCGTCCCCAAGGTCATCGAATGAAGGACCTGCATTCCCTGGGCGTGGCCGCGATGGGCCGCGCGCTCGACGCACGCGAGGTGTCGAGCACCGAACTCACGAAACATCTGCTCGCACGCGTTGCGGCGCATGAACAACTGGGCGCCTTCCTCGTGGTCGACGAAGACCATGCGCTGCAACAGGCCAAATCGGCCGACGCCCGCCGTGCCGCGGGCGAGCGTGGCGCGCTGCTCGGCGTGCCGCTCGCCCACAAGGACATCTTCGTCACCCAAGACCTGCCCACCACCGCCGGCTCGAAGATGCTCAAGGGCTATGTGAGCCCCTTTGACGCGACCGTCGTCGCCAAGCTGGCGCAGGCCGGCACGGTAACGCTCGGCAAGCTCAACTGCGACGAGTTCGCGATGGGCTCGGCCAACGAGAACTCGGCCTATGGCGCTGTGCACAACCCCTGGGACGCGACCCGCGTGCCGGGTGGCTCCTCGGGCGGCTCGGCCGCCGCGGTGGCGGCCCGCCTCGTGCCCGCCGCCACCGGCACCGACACTGGCGGTTCCATCCGTCAGCCGGCCGGCTTCTGCGGCGTGACCGGCATCAAGCCGACCTACGGCCGCTGCTCGCGCTACGGGATGATCGCCTTCGCCTCCAGCCTCGACCAGGCCGGGCCGATGGCGCAGAGCGCCGAAGACTGCGCGCTGCTGCTCGACGCGATGGCCGGCTTCGACGAACGGGATGCCACGAGCGCCAACGAGCCGCTGCCGGGCTTTGCCGCGTCGCTCGCCCAGCCGCGCGAGGGTGCCACCACGGCGCAACCCTTGAAGGGCTTGCGCATCGGCCTGCCCACCGAGTTCTTCCCGGCCGCGCTGGCCGCCGACGTGAACGGCGCGCTGCGCAGCGCGCTCGGCGTCTTCGAGCAACTCGGCGCGACGCTGGTCGACGTGAGCCTGCCCCGCACCGAACTCTCGATCCCGGTGTACTACATCATCGCGCCCGCCGAGGCCTCGTCGAACCTGTCGCGCTTCGATGGCGTGCGCTACGGCCACCGTGCCGAGAAGTACACCGACCTGCTCGACATGTACAAGAAGAGCCGCGCCCAGGGCTTCGGCCCCGAGGTGAAGCGCCGGATCATGATCGGCACCTATGTGCTCTCGCACGGCTACTACGACGCCTACTACCTGCAGGCCCAGAAGCTGCGCCGCATGATCGCCGACGACTTCCAGCAGTGCTTCGGCCAATGCGACGTGATCGCCGGCCCGGTGGCACCCACGGTGGCCTGGCAGATCGGTGCGCAGGGCGACGACCCCGTCGCCGCCTACCTCGCCGACATCTTCACGCTGCCCGCGAGCCTGGCCGGCCTGCCCGGCATGAGCCTGCCCGCCGGCTTCGGCGAAGGGGGCCTGCCCGTCGGCCTGCAACTCATCGGCAACTATTTCCAGGAAGCACCGCTGCTGCAGGCCGCGCACGCCTTCCAGCAAGCGACCGACTGGCACACGCGTGTGCCTTCGGGGTTCTGACATGGCGACCACAAGCAAACTCATCCGCGGCTACGAGGTCGTGATCGGCATCGAGACGCACGTGCAGCTCTCGACGAAGAGCAAGGCCTTCAGCGGCTCGTCGACCCAGTTCGGTGCCGCGCCCAACACCCAGGCTTCGCCGGTGGACCTGGCGCTGCCGGGCACGCTGCCGGTGATGAACAAGGGCGCGGTCGAGCGCGCGATCCGCTTCGGGCTGGCCGTCGGCGCGAAGGTGGCGCCGCAGTCGATCTTCGCCCGCAAGAACTACTTCTACCCCGACCTGCCCAAGGGCTACCAGATCAGCCAGTACGAGATCCCGGTGGTGCAGGGCGGCGGCGTCGAGTTCTACGTGGGTGACACGCAGCACAAGGTCAACCTCACCCGGGCCCACCTGGAAGAAGACGCCGGCAAGTCGCTGCATGAAGACTATGCCGGCCAGACCGGCATCGACCTCAACCGTGCCGGCACGCCGCTGCTCGAGATCGTGACCGAGCCCGACATCCGATCGAGCGTCGAGGCCGTGGAATACGCGAAGGCCCTGCACGCGCTCGTGGTCTGGCTCGACATCTGCGACGGCAACATGCAGGAAGGCAGCTTCCGCTGCGACGCCAACGTCTCGGTGCGCAAGCCCGGCGCCGACTTCGGCACCCGCCGCGAGATCAAGAACCTGAACTCGTTCAAGTTCATGCAGCAGGCGATCGACTTCGAGATCCAGTGGCAGATCGACCTGATCGAAGACGGTGGCGAAGTGCAGCAGGCCACGGTGCTCTTCAACCCCGACACCGGCGAGACGCGGGCGATGCGCACCAAGGAAGATGCGCACGACTACCGCTACTTCCCCGACCCCGACCTGCCGCCGCTCGTGATCGCGCCCGAGTGGGTGGAGCGCGTGAAGGCCGAGATGCCCGAGTTGCCACGCGTGATGGCGACGCGCTTTGTGCTGCACGGAGTTACGCCTTACGCCGCCGCTCAACTTACCTCTGAGCGCAGTTTTGCGGACTTTTTCGAAAGCTCGTGCATCAACAGTGCGGACACTGAGTTTTCCATCGAGGATTGGCGCAACTCAGATCTTGTTCGCCTTTGTGCGAATCTGATGATCGGAGATGTCGCTCGGAAGCTTAACGAAGGGGGACCTCGGTGGCAGTTTTGGATTAGCCCAGAATCTTTGGGGCGTATCGCCATGCGCATCCACAAAGGCGTCATCTCGCTGAAGGCCGGCAAAGATTTGGTCGATGAGCTTTGGACTGAAGGCTGGCGAGATCAAAAACAAGAGCCTCCGAGCACGGTTGACCAGCTGATCGAGCGTTACGGCCTCAAGCAGGTAAGCGACACCGGCGAGATCGAGCGCATCCTCGACGAAGTGCTGGCCGCCAACGCCAAGTCGGTGGAAGAGTTCCGCGCCGGCAAGGAGAAGGCCTTCAACGCCCTGGTCGGCCAGGCCATGAAGGCGACCAAAGGCAAGGCCAACCCGTCGGTGGTGAACGAACTCCTGAAGAAGAAGCTCGCCGGCTGAGGCGGCCGGGGCCGCCGCCTTACTTGACGGCGGACTTGGTGCCGCTGGCAGGGGCCGGCGGCGAGGCCACCACCGGCAGGCTGCCGGCCGGGGCACCGGCCCACAGCTTGCGCAGGCGGGCGAGTTCGGTGTCGTACAGCGAATCGATGCGCTTGATCTCTTCCTTCTGGTTCTGCACCAGGGAGCGCTGCGCAGTGGTCGCGGCATCGTTCGCATCGAGCTGCTGGCGCAGCTTGAGCGGCAGCTTCTTGCCTTTGTAGAACTCCATCTCGTCGAGCAGGGGCTTGCGCTCCTTCTGCAGCTCGACCAGCCGGTCTTCGGAGAACTTCACGCCCTTGCGCACGTCGTCGAGCGCGGCCTCGCGGGCCTTGCTGTGCGCCGCTTCGTCGGGAAAGCGGGCCAGCAGGTTGCGGTCGCGACGCACCGCGTCTTGCTTGGCGGCGCGCTCCAGCTCGGCCTGGCGCTTCTTGGCCTCGGCCTCGGCCAGCTCGTCGACGGTCATGGTGGGCGGCACCACCTGCCTCACCGACCCGTCGGCGTTCAGCAGGCGTTGCTCGCGCGCCAGGCATTCGCGGATCGGCCGGTCGGAGGTGAGCCGGCGGCCGTTGCCGTCGACGCAGCTGTAGATCTGCGCGGCCTGGGCGCTCACCGCAAACAGGCCGACCAGCACACCAGCAAGGATCGGTCGGGTCACGGCAGGCAACACATCACACCCCATAGCGTTCTCGGTAAGCGGCCACGCGGGCGAAATGCTCGCCCAGGGCCGGGTCCTGGTTCGTCTTCAGATACTGCAGCAAGTCACCCAGGGTCGCCACGGCGGAAACCGGCAGTTGGAGCTGCCGCTCTACAAATTGCACCGCCGACCAGGGCGCATCGGCGCCGTTGTCGGTGGCCTTCTCCTGGCGATCGAGGGCGATGGCCACCGCACACGGCGTGGCCCCGGCCGACTGGATCATGGAGATGGATTCACGCACGGAGGTTCCCGCAGAAATCACGTCGTCGATGATGAGAACGCGGCCGCGCACCGGCGCGCCGACAAGCGTGCCGCCTTCACCGTGATCTTTGGCCTCTTTGCGGTTGTAGGCGTAGGGCACGTTGCGCCCGCCGCGAGCGAGTTCCATCGCCACGGCGGCCGCGAGCGTGATGCCCTTGTAGGCCGGGCCGAAGATCATGTCGAACTGGATGCCCGAGGCGACGAGCCTCGCTGCATAGAATTCCGCGAGGCGCGCGAGCTTGGCGCCGTCGTCGAACAGGCCGGCGTTGAAGAAGTACGGTGACAACCGCCCGGCCTTGGTCTTGAACTCCCCGAACCGCAACACGCCCGCCTCGACTGCGAACTTCACGAAGTCTTGAGCCAAGGTGTCGGCTTGCGTGCTCGGGGTCATGTCGGGGGAGTCTTCGTGTTTCGTCTGGTGTCTTTGAACCTGAACGGCATCCGTTCTGCCGCCACCAAGGGCCTGCTGCCCTGGGCTGAAGCCCTGGGCGCCGATTGTATGGGGGTGCAGGAGATCAAGGCGCAGGCGGCCGACATCGCCGAGCGCTTCGACACCGTGCACGACATGACCGGCTATTTCCACTTCGCCGAGAAGAAAGGCTACTCGGGCGTGGGCCTGTACACCCGCAAGGAGCCGAGCGACGTGGTCGTGGGCATCGGTGCCCCCGAATTCGACGCCGAAGGCCGTTACATCGAATGCCGTTTCGACACACCTTCGCGCAAGCTCTCGATCATCAGCTGCTACTTCCCGAGCGGCTCGTCGGGCGAAGAGCGACAGCTCGCCAAGTTCCGCTTCCTCGCGCTGATGACGCCGTGGCTCACGCGCTTGAAGGCCGAGCGCGAGTTCATCCTGGTGGGTGACATCAACATCGCCCACAAGGAGATCGACCTCAAGAACTGGAAGGGCAACCAGAAGAACAGCGGTTTCCTGCCCGAAGAGCGCGCGTGGATGACCCACTGCCTCGACGAAATCGGCCTGGTGGACGTCTTCCGCACCCTGAACCAGAAGGCCGAGCAATACACCTGGTGGAGCAACCGCGGCCAGGCCTACGCGAAGAACGTGGGCTGGCGGCTCGACTACCACCTCGCCACGCCCGGCATCGCCGCGCTGGCCCGCAAGGAACACATCTTCCTCGACCAGCGCTTCTCCGACCACGCGCCCCTCATCATCGACTACGACTTCACGCTCTGAGCGTGGGCCGGTCGGGTGAATAAGGCCTGCCGGCGTCATCTGTTTGGCCGATCTGGCGGCCGGGCCTCGTTCCTAGAATGAAATTCGCCTGCGCGGGCAGGCCTTTCCAAAGGAGGAACGACATGCGCCACCCCCATTTCCTCGCCGCCGCGGCGGCCCTGTGCCTGAGCGGCGCTGCCCATGCCGGCGAGGTCTACACCGGCGTCGGCACGCACGGCCTGATGCTCGGCTACGCCCAGCCGGTGGCGCCGCACGTCACCCTGCGCGCCGACTACGCCAGCGCCGGCAAACGCACCCGCCAGGAGCGCGAAGAAGGCATCGACTACGACGCCAAGCTCACCTACAACCGCATCGGCCTCTTTGCCGACGCCTTTCCCTTCGCGCCGGGCGGGTTCCGCTTCACCGGCGGGGTGACCTTCAACAACATGAAGATCGACATGGAAGGCCGCGGCAACGGCGGCACGATCAACATCGGCGGCACCGACTACACCATGTCAGCCAACGACCGATTCAACGTGAAGGTCGAGTTTCCGAAGACCACGCCCTACGTCGGCATCGGCTACGGCCACCAGCTCAGCACCGGCTGGGGCTTCGTCTTCGACCTGGGCGCCTCGATCGGCAAGGCCAAGGTCACCGAGACGCACTCCGGCCCCAACCTGGGCCAGGCCTCGCAGGCCGACATCGACCGCGAGCTGGCCGAGGTGCGCGAAGGCGCCGGCAAGGTGAAGGCGATCCCGCTGATCGCCATCGGCTTCAACTACCGCTTCTGAGCCCGACCCGGGGCAGGGTGCGCCCGACCCAGGCATCCACCAGTCCCGCGCACGCGCCCTGCGTGCTACGGTCTGCTGGATGGAACAGGCGCCACTCTCCGTTTCGCTGGCGTATGTCGCCGCGTTGCTGGAGGCGGCCGACGTGCCGCCCGCCCACGCCTCGCAGTTGCTGCGCCAGCAGGGGCTGGACCCCGACGACCCCGGCGCCCGCCTGAGCGAACACCAGTTCGCCACCCTCTACCGCTCGCTCGTCGTCGCGCTCGACGACGAGATGCTGCGCTGCTTCTCGCGCCCGCTGCGCCCCGGCACGCTCAAGTTCACCTGCCTCGCGCTGCTCGACGCGAAGAACCTGATGGTGGCGCTGCACCGCTGGTCGTACCTCTCGCGGCTGATGCAGGACGACTTCTACCTCGAGCTCACGCAGCGCGGCGACACCGCCCGCATCGCCATCGAGCAGGTGGCCGGCGCGCCGGCACGGCGGCCCTTCGCCTCCGACCTGATGCTGAAGGTGATCCACGGCGTGGCCTCGTGGCTGACCGGCCAGCGCCTCGCGCTCGTGCGCACCGATTTCCCCTTCCCGCGCCCCGGCTTCGCCGCCGACCACGCGCTGCTCTACCCGGGCTCGGTCTTCTACGGCCAGCCGCAGGCGGCGCTCACGATGGACGCCGCGTTGCTCGCGCTGCCCATCCGACGCTCCAAGCCCGAGCTCGACGACTTCCTGCACCGCGCGCCGGCCGACTGGTTCTTCGCCACCCCGCGCGAGCCGAGCCTCGCGCTGCGCCTGCGCGACTACCTCGCCGAGCGCCTGCCGCGCCCGGCCACCGCGGAAAACGCGGCCGAGACGCTGCACCTGTCGATCCGCACGCTGCACCGCCGCCTGGCCGACGAAGGCACGAGCTTCCAGCGGGTGAAAGACGAGTTCCGCCGCGACCGGGCCCTGCAGCTGCTCACCAAGAGCCAGGCACCCATCAACCTCATCAGCGAACAGCTCGGCTTCGACAGCACCGCCTCCTTCCACCGCGCCTTCCGCGGCTGGACCGGAGACACGCCGGGGGCTTTCCGCAGCGCCGGCGCACCGCCGCGCTGAGGGCCCGTAGGATGACCTCCACTGACAGAACGCAGTTGGAGCCCGCATGTCGCTTGAAACCCTCGAATACGAAACCGCCCCCAACCCCACACGCAGCGTGATCGTGCTGCACGGTCTCGGCGACGACGGCCACGGCTGGGCGCCCATCACGCAAGAGCTCGACCTGAGCCCGCTCGGCGCCGTGCGCTTCGTGCTGCCGCACGCACCGATGCAGCCGGTGACCATCAACAACGGCTACGTGATGCGCGCCTGGTACGACATCCTCGGCACCGACCTCGCGCGCCGTGAAGACGAGCGTGGCCTGCGCGAGTCGATGACGAAACTCGAAGCGCTGATCGCTCGCGAGAAAACGCGTGGTGTGCCGGCCTCGCGCATCGCGCTGGTCGGCTTCTCGCAAGGCTGCGCGATGGCGCTGCTCACAGGGCTGCGCCACGGCGAGCGGCTCGCGGGCATTGCCGGCCTGTCGGGCTACCTGCCACTGGCGGCCACCACCGCCTCCGAGCGCAGCGAGGCCAACCGCTCCACGCCGCTCTTCCTCGCCCACGGCACCGAGGACCCGGTGGTGATGCACAGCCGCGGCGTGGCATCGCGCGATGCGCTGGCCGCGCTCGGCTATTCGATCGAGTGGCACGAGTACCCGATGCCGCACTCGGTGTGCGCCGAAGAGGTCGACGACCTCAACCGCTGGCTGCTCCAGGTGCTGGCCGATTGAAAACGCATATGGCGCTCATGCATGCTGCGCCCGTTGCACGGGCGGCGTCGCGCGAGCACAATGGCGGCCTCATGAAGATCAACCACGATTTGTTCGACGCCTAGCGCCTTTCGATTTCGCATCGGAAGGCGTGCTGCGCCTTCCGGCTCTCTGAATTGGTCAAACACCGCAGACCCCGGCAGGCACCCGCCCTCCGGGGTTTTGTGTTTTCTGGACTCCCGCCATGACCATGCGCACCTACGACAAGCTGATCGCCACGATTCACGCCCGCCGGAGCGTGGTGATCCTGCGTGCGCGCTCCGGCCGCACCCCTTTCATTCGACGCTAGCCTCTGATGGCGAATCCGCCTGGGGCTGGCCTGCCTCAGACTCTTCCAAAGAAAGATTCGCCATGAACAACAACAAGCTTCGTCAACTGCGCAACATCGGTGTCATCGCCCACGTCGACGCGGGCAAGACCACGACGTCCGAACGCATCCTCTTCTACACGGGCGAGAGCCATCGCATCGGCGACGTGAACGCCGGCACGACGCAGCTCGACTTCGACCCCCAAGAGCGCAAGCGCGGCATCACGATCAACAGCGCGGCGACCACCGTTCACTGGAACGGCGTGCAGATCAACCTGATCGACACGCCGGGCCACATCGACTTCAACATCGAGGTGAACCGCTCGCTGCGCGTGCTCGACGGCGCCGTGGTCGTGTTCGACGGCGTGGCCGGCGTGGAGCCGCAGACCGAGACCAACTGGCGCCTGGCCGACCAGTACCGTGTGCCGCGCATCGCCTTCATCAACAAGCTGGACCGCGTGGGCGCCGATTTCCTGCGCGTGGTGGCCATGATGGAAGAGCGGCTCGGCACCAAGGTGCTGCCGCTGCAGCTGCCGATCGGCGCGGAAGGCGACTTCCGCGGCGTGGTCGACCTCGTCGGCCTGCGCGCCTTCGTGTGGGAGCGTGACGACGCACGCGAGCCCTATCGGGTGGCCGAGATTCCGGCCGACCTGCTGGCGCTCGCGCAAGCGCACCGTGCCCGCCTCGTGGAGGCGGCGGTCGAACAGGACGACGCCGCACTGAACGCGTACCTCAACGGCGACGCGGTGGACGAAGCCACGCTTCGCGCGTGCATCCGCCGCGCCACGCTGTCGGGCGCGTTCGTGCCGGCACTCGCCGGCTCCGCGTTCAGGAACCGCGGCGTCGAGCCGCTGCTCGATGCGGTCGTCGACTACCTGCCGTCGCCGGAAGACGTCGCCCGGGCGGAAGGCGAACCTGCGTCCGACCCGCAAGGGCCGTTCGCCGCGCTCGCCTTCAAGCTCGTGGCCGACGACCACGGCGCGAAGGTGTTCGTGCGCGTCTACCGCGGCAAGCTCAAGCGTGGCGACAGCGTGCTCAATGCGAGCACCGGCCGCCACGAGCGGGTGGCGCGGCTGTACGAGGTGCATGCCGACGCGCACGTCGAACGCGAGGAGCTCGTCGCCGGCGACATCGCCGCCATCGTGGGCCTGAAGGACACGCTGACGGGTCACACCCTGTGCGACCCGGCGCATCCTCTCCATCTGGAGGAGATCAGCGTGCCCGAGCCGGTGATCGACGTGGCCATCGAGCCGAAGACGCGCGACGACCTGACCGGGTTGTCGAAGGCCTTGCACGCCCTGCTGCGAGAAGATCCGAGCCTCAAGATGCGGCAAGACGCCGAATCGGGGCAGACGATCCTCTCGGGCATGGGCGAACTGCAGCTCGAGGTCTCGGTCGAGAAGCTGCGCGCACGCTTCGGCGTCGAGGTGCTGGTCGGCCGGCCGCAGGTGGCCTACCGCGAGACGATCACGCGGGCGGTGGACGTGCACCACGTGCACAAGAAGCAGTCCGGCGGCCCCGGCCAGTTCGCCCAGGTCACGCTGCGCTTCGCGCCCCTGGCACGCGGCGAGGGCGTGCGCTTCGCGAGCGAGGTCGTGGGCGGTGCGGTGCCGCGTGAGTTCATCCCCGCGGTGGAGCAAGGCATCCGCCGTGCGGCGCAGACCGGCGTGCTGGCCGGCGCCCCGGTGGTGGACTTCGAGGCCACGCTCGTCGACGGTGCCTTCCACGAGCGCGACTCGTCGACGCTCGCCTTCGAGCTGGCCGCGTTCGCCGCGGCGCGCGAGGCCTTCGCAAACGCGGAGCCAGTGCTGCTGGAGCCGGTGATGGCGGTGGAAGTCGTCACGCCGGTCGAGGCCCTCGGCGACGTGATCGGCGACCTGCACCGCCGGCGCGGGCACGTGCGCGGGCAAGGCCAGCGCGGCAACGCCGCGGTGGTCGACGCGCAAGTGCCGCTCGCGGAGATGTTCGGCTACATCGGCCACCTGCGTGCGCTCTCGTCGGGGCGTGCGCAGTACACGATGCAGTTCGACCACTACGCGGTGGCCCCGGCGAGTGTGGTCGCCGAGGTGGCGAAACGCTGAGCCAGGCGGGGTGCGGGTCTCGATCCGCACCCCGCTTTTTTTGCTTCGCTACATTGGCACCCCATGAGCTTTCGCTACCAAACCGTTCCCGTCACCCCGTTTCAACAAAACTGCTCCATCGTCTGGTGCGACGAGACGATGGAAGGTGCCGTCGTCGACCCCGGCGGCGAGCTGCCGCGCCTCGTGGCCACCGCGCATAAGCTCGGCGTCACGCTCAAGCAGATCCTGCTCACCCACGCGCACATCGACCATGCCGGCGGCACCGGCACGCTGGCGCGCGAGCTCGGCCTGCCCATCGTCGGCCCGCACGAGGCCGACCAGTTCTGGATCGACGGCCTGCCACAGCAGAGCGCGATGTTCGGCTTCCCACCCGCCGAGACCTTCACGCCCACCCGCTGGCTGCACGACGGCGACACGGTGCAGGTGGGCCACTGCACGCTGCAGGTGCGCCACTGCCCGGGCCACACGCCGGGCCATGTGGTCTTCTTCGAGCCCGGCTCGCAACGCGCCTTCGTGGGCGACGTGCTCTTCGCCGGCAGCGTCGGCCGCACCGATTTCCCGCAGGGCGACTTCGACACCCTGGTCGACTCGATCCGCACCCGGCTGTGGCCGATGGGCGACGCGGTGGTGTTCATCCCGGGCCACGGGCCGGAGAGCAGCTTCGGCCAGGAACGCCGCAGCAACCCCTACGTGCGTGACGCGATCGGGCCAAGGTGAATAAGTCACACGCCGGGCGGCAGGATTCACCTCCTCTGAGGACGCGCGCTTCCTAAATTTGCATCACGGCGACGGGAGGCCCGACGCCGATATTGCAAAGGGACAGCGTCATGTTCGACACCGCCACGACCAGCCACTGGCCGAACGCTTACACCGGCCCTGAACGCCGCAGCACGGCGCCATCACCCATGACACGTTGGCTTGCACGCATGCTCGATGAGACCCAGCACGGCATGCTGCTGATCACCCCCTACGGGAGGTTGCGCCATGCCAACCATGCCGCCCGCGACGAACTTGCACGCGGCCAAAGCCTGCGACTCGCGGGCGAGGAGATCCTCGCCACCCATCGTGACCAGCAAGGCATCTTGCTCCAGGCGCTGGCCGAAGGCAGGCACTGCCGCCGCCGGCTGATCACGCTCGGCACGGGTGACCAGGCCCTGCCGGTGGCCGTGGTGCCGATGGGCGATGGCGACCCTCGCGCCGAAGCCCTGGTGCTGCTGGTGCTGGGCCGCCGCCAGGGCCATGAAGCGCTCACGCTCGACTTCTACGCCCGCACGCAGGGCCTCACCAGCGCCGAGGCACGCGTACTGCAGTCGCTGTGCGACGGCTTGCGGCCGAAAGAGGTGGCGCAGCGTTTCGATGTGGCCGTCTCGACCGTGCGCACGCAGATCAGCAGCATCCGGGCCAAGACGCAGACGGCCAGCATCCGCGACCTGGTCTCCAAGGTAGGCACCCTGCCGCCGATCACACCGACGATGCGTCCGCTGGCCTCGGCGCATTGACGCACCGCCCAGCGCATTGCGGATGGCTCCGGTTTCGCGCGAAGATGCGCGCGCCGCCCACTCCGCCATGCGCCCATGCCGCCGCCCACCCCGGCCGATGCCAAAGGCCCCCCCTGGCCGCCAAGCCTGCAAGCACTGATCGACCGCGGGGAGACGCGGCGCTATCGCAAGGGCACGGTGTTGATCCATGAAGGGGATCTCGGCGACACCTTGTTCATCGTGCTGTCGGGCGAGGTGAAGGCTTTTTCCACCGACGAGCGCGACCGCGAGATCGTCTACGGGGTCTACGGCCCCGGCGACTACCTGGGTGAAATGAGTCTGGACGGCGGCCCGCGCTCGGCCTCGGTGGTGACGCTGGAGACCACGGTGTGCGCCGTGATCACCCGCAAGACGCTGCAGGAGCACATCGCCACCTACCCGGGGTTCGCTTTCGAGCTGCTGTCGCGCGTGATCCAGCGTGCCCGCCTGGCCACGCAGAGCGCGCGCAACATGGCGCTGCTCGACGTCTACGGCCGAGTGACCAGGCTCCTGGAGGGAATGGTGATCAGCCGCGAACACGACGGCACCCGCGTGATCCAGCAGCGGCTCACGCACGGCGAGATCGCCGGCCGCGTGGGCTGCTCGCGCGAGATGGTGAGCCGGCTCATGAAGGACCTCGAGCGCGGTGGTCACATCACGCGCAACGGCAAGGGCCTCGTGCTGGCACCGCGTCTGCCGCCACGCTGGTGAGGCGCTACCTGGCCAGCTTGCGCGCCACCTGCGGGGCAGCGAAGCTCGTGCCCCGCAGGCGCACCACGGTGCCGCTGCGGTTGGCCGCGGCCAGCACGCCCGGCCTGGCCGCGCTCTCCTCGCTCACACCGACCCAGTCCATGCCCACCGTGAGTGGCTTGCGCTTGTTGGTGCGCGTCGGCCCTTCGGACGCCGTGCGCCCGTCTTTGTCGTCTCGGTAGCGCCAGCCTCCCACCACGAACACCTTCTCACCGGTGGCGATTCCATTGAGGGTGCCGCTGCGCAGTACACCCACGAGGCGGCCAGAAGGGTCCTGCACGGCGGCACGGAGGTAGCGCTTGGGGTCGTAGTCGGGATCGACCAGGAATGACTGCCGGCCCCGCCGCAACATGCCCACATCGGTGTCGTTGCGCGACACATAGGCATGCACCTTCACCGGATTGCCGGTGACAGCGATGTTTTCGATGTCGATCGTCCAAACCCCGGCCGGTGCCACCGGATATCGAGGATCCACTGACGCGGTGCGCCCTACCGCCAGCAGCACCATCCCGCCCTTTTTCTCCACGCCGCGCCGCGTCGAGAAGATGACCATCGCAAGGGGCTCCTTCGCGCTCGAGGCCCAAGTCGCCGCGTCTCCCTGCACAAAGCGCTGGGTCTTGCCGTCGGGCGCCGTCACGTTCACCACCACGTCGTTCGCGCGGTCGAACCACAGCTGCAGGAAGCCGGGCGTCTGCGTGTCGGGAAGCACGCGCCAGCACAGCTCGCGTGTCTTGGCCGCGGGCACGCGTTCCGCCGCGTGGCAACGGGCCAACCGGCTGTTGCCACCGGGGATCACGATGGTCAGGGTGATGTTCTTCTGCTCTTGGGTCTCGGCGACCAGCGCATCCAGCGCCTGCTCGAAGACCGACGAGCCATCGTGCGGCCCCACGTAGGAGCCGTAGCTGATGTTGACGACGACGCGCCGGGTGGCCGGGCCCGCGCAGGCCAGGATGTAGCGCAGCCCATCCAGCAGTTGCCCGCCCAGCCAGCCCCCCGAGGTGTCTTGCAGGCAGCGCTCCGGCAGCTGCACGAACGCGATGTCGGCCGTCGAAGCCGCGCTGCCATCGGGCAGGTTGTCGAGGGCCCCGCCTTCCTGTCGAAACAGGCGCGACTCCACCGGCACCGGGCCCGCCATGATGTCCATCACGTGCGCGCCATGAGACATCCGGCGGCGCATGTTCGTGTTGCCGCAGTCGTCGTAGCAGGCGTCCTCGTCGATCACTCGCCCGACCGAGTGCTTCTTCATCACCTCGTCCAGCTGTGCGCGCGACAGCTCGCGTCCATAGCCCAGTTCCGCCGGCACGGGGGCCGCCTGTTGCTGGTCATCGCACAGGGTGGATCCGAGGTCCTGATCCCACAGACCGACGACACGTGTGCCCCAGGATCCGTTGGGCAACGGCTTGCGAAAACTGCGGTGCGCAAACGGGCAGCCGTAATCGATCACGCCGAGCAACAGCGGGCCATCACTGCCCACACGCTGCTTGGGAGCCACGGCCGAAGCCGTGGGAGCCTTCTGGATTGCACGGTCGGGGATGATGGGCTCGACCAGATCGACACGAAGAACAGCTGAGTTGAGCTGGCCGGACGAGAGCTGTTTCAAGAAGCCGGGACCGACGGTGGCCGTGCAAAAGCGGGACTTGGCCGTCTGGTAGGCCTGCGGGATATGCGCGTTCGTGCCACAACTCGTTTGAAAGCCTGCGGCATCTTCCGTCGAATCCAGCTCGATCAACAGCCGCAACGGGAAGGCGGATGTGTAGTCTCTGAACGCAGTGGCATGGGCCCACACCACGTAAGGGTCGAGCAAGCCAGGTGCGTGCGCACCCTGGGCGGCCAGCATGGAGCCGGCTTTGATGGATTTCCAGATTGGCATGGTGGCGCCTCGGTGACCGGATGCGTTCAGACGACACGCGAAGGTGGCATGTCTTTCCATTCGGCTTGTGCCTTGCCCCACAGGTACTTCAGGACGGGGCTGCCCGCCGGCATCGGGCCGGGACTGCCGATGAGGTGATAAGGGCACGCCTTCACGTTGCGGTCCAGGGGCTGTCGCTCAGGGTCGAAGTCCTCCCGGCCCGTCAATGCCGCACCGTCGAAACTGCGCTCGGTCCAGGTGCCGGCGGACGTGAAGCGCGCGAGGGCGTACTCCGCAAGCGTGACGCCCAGCAGGCGCCCGGCCATGCTGTCGATGGGGAAGTGCACGCCGGCCACCACGCGGTTGGTCGCGATGCGCGCGGCCTGCCGATCGAGCTGGGCGGTGATGGCCGTGTCTTGGTTGGGATCGAGCTTCAACAGCGCCTTGAGCACGGTGGCGACGATGTAGGCCTGCGTCGCATGGCCGCTGGGAAAGCTCCCATGCCCGGGCGTGGTGATCAGGGGCTGGACCTGCGGAGAAAGCTGATACGGGCGCCAGCAGCCCAGCTCGTGCTTGAAGCGCATCTCCACGTACACCGCGAGCTGCAAGACGATGTTGATCAACTCCAGGGTGCGCTTCACGCGCTGCGGCTGAAGCGGCAGCACCGAGCCCCAGAAGGCGTACTGCGGATCGATCTGGGCCAGGATCTCCGCCGCGCGGTCGTCCCGGAGTTCAGCCCAGTCCAGAACCGGCTTGATCTGCCGTGCAAACACCGTTGGAGACGCGCGCTGGATGGTCACCACCGGCCTGGCCGCAAAGCTGCCGCCTTGTTGCTGCGCGAGGTAAGACAGCTGCAAGCCCTTGCGCTGAGCCGTGTACTCAAAGTGCAAAGGCGACACGAGTTCTTGAATGCCCACATAGGCCCGCACCCAGGGCTCCCAGCGCTCAAGCTCGGTGTCACGCCCAACCTTCGGCAGCGGGAAGGTACGGGCCGCCCGATGGGCCGGATCAAACGTGGCGTCGCGGCTGGAGATCAGCGCCGACACCATCAGCGGCGAGGCATAGCCATCGGCCAGGCTGCCGACCCCACCCCCTCCGGCACCGCCGGCACCACCCGCGCCCCCGGCACCGCCCGCACCGCCCGCACCTCCGGCTCCGCCGGCTCCACCGGCACCGCCGATCACAGCCGCACCGCCCGCCGCACCCATGGCCGATTGCAAGAGATGACGTGAGAAATGCTGCTTGGAATACATGGGGCCTCCTCCTCGAAATCGATGTGTCGTGAAAAGCCGCGCTCAGTCCGGCAGCCCGGCCCGGCGCAACGCGTCGGCCCAGGTGTGGCCTGTCTCGTAGGCCGCAGCCGGGGTGCGGGCCAGGTAGGACCGAACCGTGAGCCCGCGCTCGGATTCGCGCAGCACACGCATCCAGTTGCGCGCTTCGTCCATCTGCCCGAGCTGCGAATGCGAGATGGCCAGCACCCTCAGCGTGGAGCTGTGTGATCGATTGGCCCGCAACGAACGCAAGGCCAGCTCGATGGCCCGCTCGTAGTCATGGGCGGACATCGCCGCCGTGGCGGCCAGCGAGTCGTGGTAATAGCGCAGCGGGTCAAGCGGCGACAGCGCCAAGGCCTGCCGGGCGCTGGCCACCGCTTTCTCTCCCTCGCCCTTGAAGGCATAAGACACGCTGGCAAACAACCAGGCCAGCGACTCGTTGGGGTTGGCAGCCAGCGCCTCGTCGTAGCGTTGCAGCGCGTGATCGAGATCCTTCTGCATGTGGCAGCGCACGAAGCCTTCGATGGCCAGCGCCAGGGCGCAATCGGGGTCGTCGTTGAGTGCACGCTGCGTCTGCTCGATCGCCTCGCGGGCTTGCGCGTGCTCGTCATCGGCCCAGCCACGCGTCACCCTCAGCACATACCACTTGGCCAACCAGGCCCGAGGCGTGGGCGCATGGGGGTTGCGGCTCACCAGATGCTCGAGCATCTCGCGCACCCGCTCGAAATCTGCGCGTGACGCCCGGTGCATCAGCGAGATGGAGCCCAGGAGCAGCGAGTGGCTGGCCAGGGTGGGCAAGGCATGCGACCTGACCAGCCGTGCCTCGGCTTCGAGTACCGAGCGGGCCACGCCGTCGCGGATGCGCTGGATCGCCTCGCTCTGGGGTTGCAGCGGATCGAGCGGCCCGACCACGATGCGGTCGGCCCAGACCACGCTGGCCGACGCGGTGTCGGCCAGCTCCGCCGCGATGCTGAGCGAGCTTGCGGACGCGTGGTATGAGCCACTCAGCACGTAGTTGGCGCCCAGCACGTTCGCGACCTGCGCAGGTGTGGATTTCCGGCCCTTGAGTGCGGCGGTCGACAGCCGGGAGATCACATGGATCAAGGCCTCGCCGGAGATCTGCGCAATCACGCCATCGGCAATCACGTCACCCAGAACATCCATGCCCGCATCACCGCCCAGGCAATCGAAGGGAATGACCGCGATGGCGGGCAAACCGATGCGCGAACCGCCCTGCGCCTGGCCGACCACGGGCCGCGGACCCGCCACACCCAGGCGAAAGGCTCGCACGGGCTTTTGCACATGCTTCACATGGCAATCGCCCAGGTCCTCGACGTCGGCATCGAGCCCTGGCACCAACTGGTCCCGGACCGGCGCCGACACGACGATTTCCCCCGGCCCCGCCAGCGACGTCAGCCGCGCGGCGAGGTTCACGCCGCTGCCATAGATATCGTGCGCGTCGACGATCACATCGGCCGCATGCACCCCAATGCGCAGGCACATCCACTCCTGGGGAGGCCGGCTGGCGTTATAGGGCTGGATCGCTTGCTGCATGGCCAGGGCGCATTGGACGGCGGGCGGAACGTTTCCGAACTCGAGCATCAATCCGTCACCCAGGCTCTTGACCAGGCGCCCCCCATGTTCGGGCAGCAGCCGGATCACCACCTCGCCCACGAACGCCTGCCAGCGGTGCACCGTGTCTTCTTCGTCCTGCTCCATCAGCCGGACGGACTCCACCACGTCGACCACGACAACCGTGCGAGAGACCCGCTGCAAGGCAGGCCAGGGCGTTTCGGATTGATTCGCCGACATGGTGGATTTGCGGCTCGCGCGGGGCATCCTCCGCATTGAGGACGTGGCACGCTACAGCAAGAAGTTAGCCAGCCGGAACCGCTGAATCCCGGGGGTGGGGCCCGCCGGGGAGGCGGGCGAAGGGCTCAGCCCTTGGCCGGCGCCGACGCCGCCTTCGGCGGCTCGAAGCGCTGATCGGGCTTGGGCGCCCTGGCGTAGAGGCCTTCCACCTTGGGCAGGGCCATCTCGATGTCGCGGATGCGGGTCGGCCCCGAGGGGTGGGTCGAGAGGAACTGGGGCGGCGCGCCCTTGCTCGCCTGGCCCATCTTGTTCCACAGGCTCACGCCGGCGCGCGGGTTGTAGCCGGCGCGCGCGGCGAGCTCCATTCCCACGAGGTCGGCTTCCGACTCGTCTTCACGGCCGAACTTGAGGGTGAGCAGCTGGCCGCCCAGGTCGGCGGCCATGCGGCCGGCGTTGCCGAGGCCGAAGATGGCAGCACCGAGCTCAATGGCGCCCCGCGTGGCGAGCGTCTTGCCCATGCGCTCGCGCGCATGCTCGCGCAGGGCGTGGGCCATTTCGTGGCCCATGATCATCGCGACCTCGTCGTCGTTGAGCTGCAGCTGCTGCAGGATGCCGTAGTAGAAGGCGATTTTGCCGCCGGGCATGCAGAAGGCGTTGATCTGCTGCGAGCCGAGCAGGTTGATCTCCCACTTCCACGACTTGGCGCGCGGGTTCCACTCGTCGGTGAACGGGATGATGCGCGAGGCAATGGCGCGCAGGCGGATGACCTGCGGGTGGTTGTCGGGCGCGAGCGCCTTCTTCTCGGCCGCCTGCTGCTTCATGGCCGCGTATTGCGACTGCGCCGCGCCTTCGACCTGGTCGGCCGACACGAATTTGGAGAACTGCGATTCCTTGCCGACCTCGACACCCTCGCGGGCCCAGGCCGGCACGGCGGCGAGGCCGGCGCCTGCGGCCAGCGCGCCGGTGAAGAGGCGACGGCGGTGACGGAAGCAGCCGCAGCCCTGCGGGTGCCCTTCGGGCGACAGGGGAGGTTCAGGCAGGTCGGCGTCGTGTCGGAAGTGGGTGGTCATGGCGTCTCGGATCACGAAGGGCAAATGTTGTTCCCGGGGGCGCGGCTTCAAGCCCGGCCGTCGTTCGTTCAATCGTCGGCCAGGGCGGCGCGCGGGTCGACTTCGAGCGCTTGCACCGGGCGGCGCAGCCACCACAGCATCACCAGCGCCGGGGCGGCCAGCACGGTGGAGAGGATGAAGAACGTGGGCCAGCCGATGGTCTCGGCCATCACCCCGGCCAGCGGGCCGACCCAGACCCGACCGACCGACGCGAAAGCCGACAGCAAGGCGTACTGGGTGGCGGTGAAGCGCTGGTTGCACAGGCCCATCAGGAAGGCGACGAAGGCGGCCGTGCCCATGCCGCTCGCGATGTTCTCCGCCGCGATCACCAGGATCAGGCCGCCGTCGACGGGGGTCGCCTTGTCCAACCACACGAGATACCAGTCGAAGGCCGGCACCACGAAGCCCGGCAGCACGCCCTTGCCGCTGACGGCGAGCCACCAGAAGCCGAGGTTGCTCACCATCTGCAGCACCCCGAAGAGCATCAAGGCGCGCCAGAGGCCGAGCTTGAGCATGAGCACGCCGCCCAGCAGCGCCCCGCCGATGGTGAGCCACAGGCCGATCAGCTTGTTGGCCACGCCGAACTCCGCCTGCGTGAAGGCCATCGACTGCAAGAGGAAGGGCGTCATCAGCGAGCCGGCAAACGCATCGCCGAGCTTGTAGAGCACGATGAAGCCGAGGAAGGCCCCGGCGCCGGGCTGGCTGAAGTAGCTGCGCAAGCCGCCGAGCAGGGTCTCGAAGCGCAGCGCGCGCGCCACCCAGGCGGCCAGCGGCAGGGTGAGCCCGACGCCCAGCACCAGCACGAGCAGCTGCGTCCACTTGGCCTGCAGCGCCGGCGACAGGGTGCTCGTGGCCCACAGAGGCGCCAGCAACGCCTTGGCGACGGTGGGCCCGAGGCGGTCGGTGAGCACCACGCCGGCGGCCACGGCCAGCAGCACACCCAGGAAGCCGAGCAGGTCGCGCCGCGCCGCGCTGGTGGGCTTGAGCGTGGCGTCGACCTTCGGCAGAAAGAGCAGCGACACCACCGCCGCCCCCACCATCAACCAGGCCATCACGCGGTAGACCTCGGGCCAGGTCCAGTGGCCGCCCTGCGTGGGGTCGGCCCAGATGAAGGCGATGCCGCCCGAGAAGATCATCGCCAGCCGGTAGCCCAGCACGCTGGTCGATGCGCCCAGGCCGCGCTCGCGCGCGGGCAGGAGGTCGGTGCGGTAGGCGTCGATGACGATGTCCTGCGAGGCCGAGATGAAGGCCACCAGCACCGCGAGCAGCGCAAAGAGGCGGATCGACGCCGTCGGCGAGGTGCTCGACATCCACCACAGCGCGAGCGCGAGCGCCAGCTGCGTCACCACCAGCCAGCCGCGGCGCCGCCCGAGCCAGGGCAGCTCGAAGCGGTCCATCAGCGGCGCCCAGAGGAACTTGAAGGTGTAGGGCAGGCCGACCACGCTCAGGAAGCCGATGGTGGCGATGTCGACCTTGGACAGGCTCAGCCAGGCCTGCATGGCCTGGCCGGTGAGCGCGAGCGGCAGCCCGGAGGCGAAGCCCAGCACGGCCACGACGATCAGGCGTCGCCAGGCATCGAGGCGCGCGTGCAGGGGCTGGGGAGGCGCGGAAACAGGCATGTGGCGGCGATTCTAGGAATGCGTGTGTCGCGGCGCGCCTCAGCGCTCGCCGGGCTGGAAGCGCTGGTCGACCCAGCGCAGCAGGTCGCGCCACATCTGCCGCATCTCGGTGTCGGTGGGCGCACGCAGCGCATTCGGCAACTCGATGGTCACCACCGGCACACCCTTGTGCACGCCGCCGTAGTGGCCCAGCGAGCCGGGGAAGATGCCCACCCGCTCGAGCTCGAGCCGGCCCAGGCGCTGCGGTGGTTCGCGCGGGCCGTCGTAGTCGAGCACGCCGTAGGGCGCGTGCACGCTCACGATGAGGTCGGGCTTCCACGCGCTGATGGTCTCGACGAGAAAGCGGCTCTCCGGCTCCGACAGCGCCGCACGGCCCGGGTAGCGGCGTGGGTCGCGGCGGGTGCGCTTTTCCCAGTACACCGGCGCCTCCTGGGCCCAGCGCGGGGTGGGGAAGTTGCGGTTGAGGTCGACCCGGTTGGCGTTGACGCGGGTCGGCTTGGGCAGCATCAGCCCGTCGGGGTTGAGGGCCGGCACGAAGCGCCAGTCGAGCCCGTGCGGCGCCAGGCCGGCCTGGGCGATCCAGTGGAAGACAAGCGACGACGACGACAGCTCGTCGCCGTGGATGCCACCCACCACCAGCACCCGCCGCGGCACCGTGGGCGCCGGGCCGACCCAGGGCGCGGCATCGTCGCCGCGCGCATGCACGTCGCGCCGGTACAGCGGTACGCCGCGCACCGACTGAGCGCCCGAGGGCACGAGCCGCGCCTCTTCACACAGGCCGCGGCTCACGCCGGGCAGGCGGCGCGACCAGTCGGCGCACTGCGGCACGGCCGCCGCCAGGCTGCTGGCGGCCAGAAGCGGGGCAGCAAGCCAAAACCGCGCCGGGCGTGAAGTTTTCATGGCGGCGGCAGTGTAGGGGCTCGCTTGCCCCCCTGTATGGGAGTTGGCCTTGTCGGAAAGGGTCCGCCACAATGCCCGAATGACCGCCTTGCTGCGCCCGCTCACCCCCGCCTTTTCCTCGCAGGAATTCCGCACGGCGCTGGGCGCATTTGCCACCGGCGTGACGATCGTCACCGCACTCGACGCCACCGGCCGCCCCATCGGCCTCACGGCCAATTCATTCAACTCGGTCTCGCTGTCGCCGCCCCTCGTGTTGTGGAGCCTGTCGCGCCGTGCGGGTTCACTGCCGGCGTTCAGCGGCGGCTCGCACTACGCGATCAACATCCTCGCCGCCGACCAGCGCGCGCTGGCCGAGCGTTTCGCCTCGAAAGACGTGGACCGTTTCGCCGGCCTGGCCTTCCGCCAGGGTGCGGGCGGTGCGCCGGTGCTCGAAGGCAGCGCCGCGGTGTTCGAGTGCTTCAACCGCAGCCAGTACGAAGAGGGCGACCACGTCATCTTCGTGGGCGAGGTCGAGCGCTGCGAGCGGCGCGAGGGCGCCCTGCCGCTCATCTACCACGGCGGGCGTTACTTCACCGAGCTGCCGCTTTAACGACCGGCCAACCGGCCTGGTCGGGTGCTGCCCCGAGAGACGCACGGTCCACGGCCGGCCAGAATCGGCCGACCTCTTCAGCGAAGCTCCCATGACCCTTCCTGTCTTGCCGCGCCGCTGGCTGGCGGCCGTTGCGCTTGCCTTCCTGTGGCCCACGGCCACCTTCTCGGCCGAACCGCTCCCGAGCGGCAACCTCCAGCGCGGCCCGATCGCCTTCGAGCTGGCCATCTACCTGCCCAAGGGCAGCAAGGCAACGGCCTTGCCCGCGCTGCGCCAGCGGCTGAACGCCTCGGGCATGCCGACGTGGGTCGACGCATTGCCGAAAACCGCCCCCACCGCGCCCGTCGTGCACGCCAGGCTGCTCGACACGGTGCAGAAGGATTACGCGCCGCCCAGTCTCGACATGCTGCAACGCTTCGGCCGCGGCCTCAGCCGCGACCAGGCCCAGGCGCTGCAGACGACCGAATACGCGCTCATCCTCCGCTTCGCGCACCCGACCCCGAACAACCTCACCGCGTACCGAGCCGCGCTGCAGCTGGCCGAGCAGGTCGCCCGCGACACCCAGGGCCTGCTGTGGGACGAAGAGACCCGCGAGGTGTTCACCCCCGATGCATGGCGCACGCGCCGCCTCGACAGCTGGTCGGGCGACATCCCCGACGCGGCCCTGCAAACCGTCATCCACGCCTACAAGGGCGACCAGCAGGTGCGCGCCATCACGCTCGGCATGGTCAAGTTCGGCTTGCCCGACGTGGTGATCGACGACTTCTCCTGGTCGAACAACCGGCCGATGGGCAATCTCGTCAACGCCCTGGTGCAGGCGCTGGTGGAAGGCGCCACGCTCACGTCACCGGGCCAGTACGAGCTTGACCTGCGCAAGCTGCGCCATGCACCGGTGAGGGAGGCCCTGCTGCCCTCGCTCAAGTCCAACGCCAATGCCGTGGCACGGCTCACGCTCCGCAACGGCAAGCCCGAGTCGGGCGACCCCGACAACCGGCTGCTCGAAGTGAAGTTCGACCGCTACCCCGGGCCGGACCACTACGCCCGGCAGGATGCGCTCTTGAGCGCACTCTTCGGCAGCGAAGACGGCGTGACCCGCGTGAAGCACAACGAGGAGCTGCTCGCCGCCAGCGCTGCCGCGAAGAAGCACCTGCCCGCCCTGCGCGAGGCCTTCCGCAAGGGCCTGCAGCCGGGCGAATACATCCTGCTCAAGCTGCCCTTTGCCACGCCCGCCGGCAGCAACGAATGGATGTGGGTCGAGGTGTTGAGCTGGGACGGCGACACGATCCGGGCGCTGCTGAAGAACGAGCCGGTCGACGTGCCGACGCTGCACGCCGGGCAGGAGGTGAAGGTCTCGCAAAGCAAGGTCTTCGACTACCTGCGCCGCTACCCCGACGGGCGCGACGAAGGCAACGAGACGGGCAGGATCCTGCAGCGCATGCAGGGGCGCTGAACCCCGGCCGCCCAAGCGGCCACCGCCTTGCGCCCCGAACTCAGCCAGCGCTCAAGCGACGCCGCGCAAACGCGACGAACCAAGGCACGCAGTCGGCATTGGCCATCGCATCGAGCTTGAACACCTGCTCGGGCGCTGTGCCCAGCAGGAGCTTCTTCACCGGCAGCTCCATCTTCTTGCCCGAGAGCGTGCGGGGGATCGCGCTCACCTGGAAGATCTCGTTCGGCACATGGCGCGCCGAAAGCGCCGTCTTGATCGCCTCGCGCAAGCGCTTGTCGAGCGCTGCATCGAGCGTCACACCCTCACGCAGCACCACGAAGAGCGGCATGTAGCTTTCGCGGCCGAGGTATTCGAGGTCGACCACCAGGCTGTCGAGCACTTCGGGTTGCGCTTCGACGGCGCGGTACAGCTCGGCCGTGCCCATGCGGATGCCGTGGCGGTTGATCGTGGCGTCGCTGCGGCCGTAGATGATGGCGCCGCCGCGCGGGGTGATGCGGATCCAGTCGCCGTGGCGCCAGATGCCGGGGTACATGTCGAAATAGCTGTCGTGGTAGCGGCGATGGCCCTCGTCGTTCCAGAAGTACAGCGGCATCGACGGCATCGGCTTCACGCACACCAGCTCGCCGACCTCGTCGACGAGCGGCCGGCCCTGTTCATTCCATGCCTCGACGGCGGCGCCGAGGCACCGGCATTGCATCTCGCCTTCCACCACGGGCAGCGTCGGCAGGCCGGCGATGAACGCGCCCGCGAAGTCGGTGCCGCCGGAGATCACCGACAGCCAGATGTCCTTCCCACCCACCTTGGGCACGTGGTCGTCGGCCCAGCGGTAGCAGTCGGTCGCCAGCGGCGAGCCGGTGGCGCCCAGCGCGCGCAGATGCGAGAGCTTCAGGATCTCCTTCGGCTTCACCTCGGCCTTGAGGCAGCTGGCAAAGAAGGCACTGCCGGCGCCGAAGAAGGTCGCCTTCGCGTCGTCGACGAAGCGCCACAGCGTCGACCAGTCGGCCTGGCCGCTCTTGCCCGAAGGGCTGCCGTCGTAGACGCAGATCGTCGTGCCCAGCAAGAGGCCCGCCACCTGCGAGTTCCACATGATCCAGCCGGTCGCGCTGTACCAGTGGTAGCGGTCGCCGGTGTCGACGGTGGCGCAGAGGTTGTTGTGCAGGCCCAGCATCTTGATCGCTTCGAGCACCACGCCGCCGTGGCCGTGCACGATGGGCTTGGGCAGGCCGGTGGTGCCGCTGCTGTAGACGACCCACAGCGGGTGGTCGAAGGCGACCCACGTCGGCGCAAGCGTGGCGTCGTCGGCGATGAGGGTGTCGAAGTCGTGCACGGGCCGCGAAGGCGAGGCCAGGCGCTCGGGTTGCGCGGCGGCATCGAGGTAACGCCACAGCACCACGTGCTGCACGCTCGGCAGGTCCGTCAGCAGACCCTCGAGCACCGGCAAGCGGTCGTGGGCGGTGCCGCCATACACGTAGCCGTCGCACGCGATCAGCACCTTGGGCTCGATCTGGCGGAAGCGGTCGAGCACGGCCACCGGGCCCATGTCGGGCGAACACACCGACCAGATGGCACCCAGGCTCGCGACCGCGAGGAAGGCCACCGCCGTCTGCGGCGTGTTGGGCAGGAAGGCGACGACACGGTCGCCCGCGCCAACGCCGAGCTTCTGCAAATGTGCCGCCAGCGAGGCGACCTGCCGCCGCAGCTCGGGCCAGCTCACTTCCTGCAGCTCACCCCGCTCGCGCAGGCGCTCGTTCTGGAACACGATCGCCGGGTGACCGGCCGCGTGCGCCGCATCGGCATGGCGGAACACCTGCTGCACGTAGTTGAGCTGCGCGCCCGGGAACCACTGCGCGCCCGGCATCTTGTCTTCCACCAGCACGGTGCTGCGCGGGGTGGGCGATTGCAGGTCGAAGTAGTCCCACACCGACGACCAGAAGGCATCGAGGTCGCTGACCGACCAGCGCCACATCGCGTCGTAGCCCTCGGTCGTGGTGGCGTCGAAATGCAGGCCGCGCTCTTTGGCCAGCCAGTGGGTGTAGCGGGTGATCTGGGGTTCAGGCTGGGTGCTCATGACACAGGAGATCAGCGTTTCGGCAGCTTGCTGGTGTCGATGTCGACGTATTGCCACCAGTCGAGCCAGAAGGCGGGCCGGCGGTAGCCGATCAGCGAAGCATCGGTGAGGTCTGTGAGGATGCGGTGCACGCCGATGCGGTAAGGCATGTAGGCGACGACGATCTTCGTGGCTTCGTCGAAGAGGGCGAGGCGCTCAGGCCCGTCGGGCAGCGCCTTCATGCGCTCGTAGATCGCATCGAAGGCCTTGAGCTGGAAGCGCGCGAGGTTGCCCTTGCCGGTGGACGGGCCGTAGTCGCGCTCCAGCGAGCCCTGGCCGTCGGGCGAGGCGGCCGACGAGCCCACGCGCCAGGTCATGAACTGGCCCGAGCGCGCGGCCTTCAGGTTCTCGGGCCACTGCGCCACCTTGAGCGACAGGCGCAGGCCGAGCGCATCCATGTCTTTCTTGAAGAGCTCGTCGAGCTGGCGGCTGGCGCCGTCGGACTGGCTCAGCATCTCGATCACCAGCGGCGAGCCATCGGGGCGCTCGCGCCAGCCGTCGCCGTTGCGGTCGACGAAGCCGTAGAGGTCGAGCAGGGCCTTGGCACGGGCCGGGTTGTACTCGCTCATCTCGGTGCGCCGGTCGGCCGAGTAGCCGGTGGTGAAGGGCGTCATCATCGACTGCGCCCGGATCGCCTGGCCGCGCCGCGCGAGCTGGATCTCGCGGTCGACGTCGTTGCCGAGCGCGATGGCGCGGCGCAAGGCCACCTGCGCGGGCGTGTAGCCGCCCACCACCGGGTTCTCCATGTTGAAGACGAGCAGGGTCACGTCGGAGCCCGGCACTCGGTGCGCCTGCACGCCGCGCTTGGCCAGGTGCGGCGCCAGCTTGCCGCCGGGCAGGGCCTGGTCGGCGAACTCGTTGGGCAGGCGCTCGATGAAGCTCTGCTCGCCGTTGAGGAACGACAGCCAGCGCGGCTGCGACTGCTCGATGATCGAGACCTCGACCCGGTCGATCATCGGCAGGCGCTGGCCTTTGAAGCGCTGGAGCAGGGCCTGGCCGTCGGCGTCGTCGGCGTTCGGCTCGGCGTCGTAGAAATCGTCCCGGTAGTTCGGGTTGCGCTCGAGCACGATCTTCGAGCTGCGCCGCCAGTCGACCAGCCGGAACGGGCCAGTGCCCACCGGGTGCTCCATGATGCGGTCGCCATAGAACTCGACCACCTCGCGCGCCACCGCCCCGGCCGACACGTCACGCCCCACCCACACCGAATAGAGGTGCCGCGGCCGCGACTGGCGCAGCTTCACGCGGAAGGTGTAGCGGTCGAGCGCTTTCAGGCCTTCGACCTCGCGGTCGTAGTCGAAGGGCTTGCCGCTCTTCAGCGCCTCGTCGCGCAGGGCTTGCAGGCCGACGATGCCTTCGTCTTCCAGCGAGGGGTGCACCGGCGACTTCACCTTCGGGTCGTACACGCGCTTGAGCGAGTACACATAGTCTTCGGCGACCAGCTCGCGCTTCTTGCCCTTGAAGGCCGGGTCGTCGGCGAAGTAGATGCCGGGCTTGATGCGAAAAACGAAGGTCTTGTAGTCGTCGCTGATCTCCGGCAGGGCCACCGCCGTCGACGGCTTGAGCTTGTAGGGCCGGGCCAGGTGGTCGTAGCTGAGCGGCGCCTCGAAGATGTGCGCCGTGACGATGCGCGAATAGATGTCGCTGATCTGCGAGGGGTCGAAGCCCGTCTCGGCCACGGGGAAGGCATAGCGCAACACCTTGGGCGGGGTGGCCGCCGGCTGCGCCCATGCGGCGGGCAACGCCGTCACCAAGAGCAGTGCCATCAGGGCGGCACCGAGGGCACGCTTCATCGATCGGTCTCCTAGGTCGTTCGCGCCAAAGTCTAAGCGGCATGGACCGCACGACGGCACGCAAGTTGCGTCGCGATGCCCCGGGCAAACGCGGGGCGATGCGCCAAAGGCCCCCGCTTAGACTCGCGCGCTGATCGACCCCCTGGACACCCGCTCACACGCCACATGGCCGCCTACGTCATCCGCCGATTGCTGCAGATGATCCCCACGCTGCTCGGGGTCTTGCTGCTGGTCTTCCTGCTCTTCAAGTGGGTCGGTGGCGACCCGGCCGAAATCCTCGGCGGGCTCAACGCGAGCCAGGCGCAGATCGACGCCATCCGCGACCAGCTCGGTCTCAACCAGCCCTGGTACGTGCAGCTCTGGATCTACCTCAAGGGCGTGGTCACCTTCGACTGGGGCAAGAGCTGGGCCACCAACGAAGCGGTGAGCAGCATCTTCGCCACCCGCCTGCCGGCCACGCTCACCGTGATGCTGCCCATCCTGGTGCTCGACGTGCTGCTGGCCATCCCCATCGCGATGTGGGTGGCCTACCGCCGCGGCTCGCTGGCCGACCGCACGGCGATGGTGATCACGACGGTGGCGCTGTCGATCTCGTTCCTGGTTTACATCATCATCGGCCAGTACGTGTTCGGCTTCCAGCTGGGCTGGTTCCCAGTGCAGGGCTGGAGCGACAGCATCCTCACCAACCTCACGACCTACGTGCCGCTGCCGGCGCTGCTGGCGGTGGTGGTGAGCCTTGCGCCGCAGATGCGGCTGTACCGCAGCTTCTTCCTCGACGAACTCGGCCACGACTACGTGCGCACCGCACGCGCCAAGGGCATGACGGAGAAAACGGTGCTGTTCCACCACGTGCTGCGCAACGCGATGATCCCGATCCTCACCAACGTGGCGCTGATGCTGCCGGGTGTGTTCGTCGGCTCGTTCCTGATCGAGGTGTTCTTCTCCATCCCCGGGCTCGGGCGCGAGATCATCCTCGCGGTGAACCGCAGCGACTACCCGGTGATCCAGTCGGTGGCCATCTACCTCGGCATGCTCACGATGCTGATCAACCTCTTGGCCGACATCCTCTACAAGCTGGTCGACCCCCGGGTGGTGCTGAAATGAGCGCGGTGTTGTCGACGGCGCAGGCCGTGCCGGTGGTGAAGTCCGACGGGGTGTGGGTCGCCGCGTGGAAGCGCCTGCGCGCCGACCGCGTGGGCCTCGCGTCGATGGCCGTGGTGCTCGCGTTCATCGTGCTGATCGTGCTCACCGGCACCGGGCTCGTCGCCAAGGATTGGCAGAGCGAAGTGGGCGTGGCCAACGCACCGCCCACCTTCATGGGGCCAGCGCCGAAGGTCGAATCGTCGGCGCTGCCGGCGCCCAAGGGGCCGGTGCTCGACATCTCGTCGGTCGACCCGCTGGCCCCGCGCTATGCCGAATGGGCCGCGCGCGCGGCGCAGCTCAAGTCCAACGAAACCCCCAAGGCCGAGACGCTGCCCTTCGGCGCCGACCGCCTGGGTCGAGACGTGCTCGCGAAGGCCGCCAAGGGCACGCAGACCTCGGTGGTGGTAGGACTCGTGGGCGCGGTGATCGCCGCACTCATCGGCACGGTGCTCGGGGCGCTGGCCGGCTTCTTCGGCCGGCGTGTGGGCGACTTCCTCGAGTGGCTCTACAGCGTGTTCACCGCGATGCCCGACATCCTCTTGCTGTTGGTGATGGCGGTCGTCTTCGGGCGCGGCATCGGCAGCGTGGCGATCATCCTGGCGCTGGTTGGCTGGACGGGCGTGTACCGCCAGGTGCGCGCCGAATTCCTGAAACACTCGGCGCGCGACTACGTGCGCGCGGCCGAGGCCATCGGCGCGTCGGCCGGCTCGCGCATGTTCCGCCACATCCTGCCCAACGTGAGCCACGTGGTGCTGGTGCGCATGTCGCTGCTGGTGGTGGGCTTCATCAAGTTCGAGGTGATCCTGTCGTACCTGGGCCTGGGCGTGGGCGTCGACGAGGTCTCGTGGGGCACGATGCTGCAGGAGGCGCAGAGCGAGTTGATCCTCGGGCAGTGGTGGCAGCTGGTGGCGGCAACCGCCTTCATGGCGGTGTTCGTCACGGCGTTCTCGCTCTTCACCGATGCACTGCGCGATGCGCTCGACCCGAAACTGCGAGGCCTCGAATGAGCGCGTTGCTGTCGCTTGAGGACCTGCGTGTCTCCTTCCGCACCGGCAAGGCCAATGGCGTGGTGCAACGCTTCCAGGCCGTGGGCCATGGCGACGATGGCGTGAGCTTCGAGGTGCCCGAGAACACCACCGTCGCGCTCGTCGGCGAGTCGGGCTCGGGCAAGAGCGTCACCGCCATGTCGGTGCTCAACCTGTTGCCCGACAACGCCGAGCGCTCGGGCGCCATCCGCTTCCAGGGCCGCGACCTGCTGCAGGCGAGCCTGCCCGAGCTGCAAGCCCTGCGCGGCCGCGAGATCGCCTGTGTGTTCCAGGACCCGATGAGCTCGCTCAACCCGGTCTTCACCGTGGGCCACCAGCTGTGCGAGCCGTTGATCAAGCACCTGGGCCTGACGCCGCGGCAGGCGCTCACGCGGGCCGAAGCGCTGCTCCACGAAGTCGGCCTGCCCGACCCCAAGCGCCGGCTCGGCGCCTATCCGCATGAACTCTCGGGCGGCCAGCAACAGCGCGTGATGATCGCGATGGCGATCGCCTGCGAGCCGAAGCTTTTGATTGCCGACGAGCCCACCACCGCGCTCGACGTCACCATCCAGCGCCAGATCCTCGACGTGCTGGCCAAGCTCAAGCAGCAGCACCGCATGAGCATGCTCTTCATCAGCCACGACCTCGGCGTGGTGGGCGAGATCGCCGACCACGTGGTGGTGATGCGCTCGGGCACGGTGCGTGAGCAGGGCCCGGTGGCGCGCGTCTTCGCCGCGCCGCAAGACGCGTACACGAAGGCGCTGCTCGCCTGCCGCCCCACGCTCGCCCACCGCGGCGCGCGGCTGCCGACCATCGACGACCACATCGCCGGCATCGCGACGCAGACGACCGCCAAGCCCAAGGAGGCCGACGCCCCCGTGGTGATCGAGGCCACCGCGCTGCGCAAGAGCTACTGGCTGCGCCGCGGCGTGTTCGGCCGCACCGAGTTCAAAGCGGTGAAGGGTGCAAGCTTCACGCTGCGGCGTGGCCACACGCTCGGTGTGGTGGGCGAGTCGGGCTCGGGCAAGACGACGATGGGCCTCGCGCTCTTGCGCCTGCACGACCCCAACGGCGGGCCGACCGGCGGGCAGGTGATGTTCGACGGCCGCGACCTGCTCGGCCTGAAGCGCGACGAGCTGCTGCCGATGCGCCGGCGCATCCAGGTCGTGTTCCAGAACCCGTATGCCTCGCTCAACCCGCGCTTCACCATCGGGCAGACGCTGGTGGAGCCCATGCGCATCCACGGCGTGGGCGCGAGCGACACCGAGCGCCAGGGGCGCGCCCGCAAGCTGCTCGCCAAGGTGGGCCTCGACGAGGCCGCGCTCTACAAGTACCCGCACGAGTTCTCGGGCGGCCAGCGCCAGCGCGTGGCCATCGCCCGCTGCCTCACGCTCGACCCCGAGGTGCTGGTGCTCGACGAGGCGGTGAGCGCGCTCGACGTCTCGGTGCAGGCCCAGGTGCTCAACCTGCTCAAGGACCTGCAGGACGAGCTCGGCCTCGCCTACGTCTTCATCAGCCACGACCTCGCCGTGGTGCGCTTCATGGCCGACGAGGTGCTGGTGATGAAGGACGGCGAGGTGGTCGAGCAGGCGAGCGTGGCGCAGATCCTCGACGCGCCCCAGCAGGACTACACCCGCCGCCTGCTCGCCGCCGTGCCTCGCGGCCTGCCCCGCGCGGCCGCGGCCTGAGCGCCGGAAGGGGAGGGGCTTGACACTTCGCACGATCGTGCGAAGATACGCCCCATGGAAACCAAGACCGAACGCAGCGAACTCACCCTCGCCGCGATCCTCGACACCTCGCTCGCGATGGCCGCCGCCGACGGGCTCGACAGCCTGACCATCGGCGAAGTGGCCAAGCGCCTGGGCCTCTCGAAGAGCGGCGTGTTTTCGCGCATCGGCTCGCGCGAGGCCCTGCAGGCGGCGGTGATCGACGAGTACGGCCGGCGTTTCCTGGCCGACGTGTTCACCCCCGCGATGCGCGAGCCGCGCGGCCTGCCACGCCTCAACGCGATCATGCGCCTGTGGATGCAGCGTGCCCGCGACATCGAAATCAAGATGGGTTGCCTCTACACCGCGGGCGCCTTCGAGTTCGACGACCGCGAGGGCCCGCTGCGCGAGCTGCTGCTGACGCACGTCCAGCGCTGGCGCACCGCGCTGCGCCGCACCGTGCTGCAGGCGGTGGAGGCCGGTCACCTCGACCCCGAGCTCGACCCCGACCAGCTCGTCTTCGAGCTCGACGGCCTCTTCGTCACGCTGATGCGCGAAGCGCGTTTCCTGCGCGACCCGCGCGCCGCCGACCGCGCCTGGACCGCCTACGAGCGGATCATCAGCTCGCTGCAAGTTCCTTCCCGTCGTTGACGAGGCGCCGTGATGCACCCCGCTGACGTTTTTGCTGGCCTCACTTCGCACGATCGTGCGACAAAAGGAGTTGAACCATGTTGATCGTTGTGCTGCTCGGACTCGTCGGGGCGCTGGCATGGGCCGGCGCGTGGTTGCAAGGTGTGTGGGCCTCGGTGCCACGCCGCAATGCCGACTTCCACCTCTAGGAGGCCCTCCATGACCCAGCCCACCTTGGCCCCCGCGGCCGCCAACCCGGCCGCCGCGTTCTACGCCGGCCTCGTCGCCCGCAGCCTAGGCGCCGCTTTGCGGGTGTCGCAGTCGGTCGCGCCGGCCGCGGCCACGCGGCTCGCGCTGCGGCTCTTCTTCACGCCCATGCCGCTCAAGCTCGCGGCACGGCGGCGCCCGCTGCCCGCGGGCTGGCAGGTCGAACACTGGCCTTTCGAGCACGGGTCGATGGCCGTCTACCGCCGTCGCCCAGAAGGCGAGGGCGAGCGGCCCACCGTGCTGCTCGTGCACGGCTGGGCCGGCAGCGGCCAGCAGATGCTGGCGCTGGCCGACACGCTGCACGCGGCCGGCCTCGACCCAGTGCTGCTTGACTTCCCGGCCCACGGCCGCAGCGCCGGCTGGCGCGCCACGCTGCCGCAGTTCGTGCGGGCGCTGTGGGCCGTCTCGGCGCGGATCGGGCCCTTGCACGGCGTGGTCGCGCATTCGCTCGGGGCGCTGGCCGCCGCGCATGCTGCGGCCAACGGGCTGCCCGTGCAGCGGCTGGCACTGCTTGCGCCGTCACCGCCACCCCGGCTCTTTCTGAAATGGTTTGCGGGCAGCCTCGGCCTGGGCGACGGCCTGCCGCAGCGCATGGGAGCGTGGATCGAGCGGGTGGAGGGCGTGCCCCTGGTGCGCTTCGACCCCGAATGGGTGGGCCCGCGCGTGGCGCAACCCACGCTGGTGGTGCACGACGAGCACGACCGTGTCTCGCCGCTGGCCATCGGCCAGCGCCTGGCGCAGGCGCTGCGGGGCGCCTCGCTGCTGACCACGCAGACGCTCGGCCACCGCCGCGTGCTGGGCGATGCCGCCGTGGCGGCAGCTGTGACAGCGCACCTTCAAGCCACCCCAGACGGCGCCGTGCGACCAAACGGGTCAGAGATGTAACACCGCCCTTACGCTTCGACAAAAAACGGCGCGGCCAGCGATCAAAACGTGGCCGGCGCCGTCGAAAGTCTCACGAAAAACCGCAAGTCAGCACTGGCACGGAAGCTGCGCCTGGAGTCGCATACCGCCGCCGCAGGCCCCACAAGAGCCAGGCGAGCGAGAAGACATTCACAGGACGTCGTGCCATGCCGTTGTTTCATCGCTCTGCCTCCTCTGCATCGCAAGCCTCGCGCCGTGTGCGCCCGGCTTCACCGAGCTGCCGCGGCGGCGCCTCGTCGATGCTGCGCCTGGCCCAGCCGGCCGCGCCGCGCCAAGCCAACCTGAGCACCTGGCTCAGCCGTGCGGCCAGCGTGCTGGCCCCGCCCGCCGCGCAGTCGCTGGCGGTGCGCCCGAGCGAATTCGCCCCCAGCCGCTGGCTGGTCGGCCACTGAACGAGGCCAGCATGAGCGAGCCGAGCGTGTCCCGCGTGACGCTGCCGAGCACCGCACGTGCCCCCGTGCAGCGCCGCAGCGCACCCGACTCCAGCTGGGCCACGCTGCCCGCGGATCGTTCGTTCAAGGTTCTGCAGCCCAGCCGCACGCCTGCGCAGCTGTCGCTGTTCCCGCCGCCGGGGCTCAAGCCCCACGGCCGTTGATCAAGATAAGTGAGAGAGGGTTTTTCGACGTGTGACGTCCAAGGGAAGCGGGCAATTCGGGGTGGATGAGAGCGAGCTCCCGAGACCTGTCCCGCTTCCCTGTCTTTTTCGTCCTGTCGAACCCGCGTCATCCCCCGTGACGCCCTGACCCGCCACTCCTACACTGCCGCGCACAACAGCGCGAGCAAGGAGACAGGAGATGGCCCTCTTCCCAGAATGGCGCGTCAAGCGCCCCGTTCCCGGCATCGTGGTCGCCCCCGACGAGCGCCTGCCCTGGCCGCAGACCTTCGCGATGGGCGTGCAGCACGTGATCGCGATGTTCGGCGCCACGGTGCTGGCGCCGCTCCTGATGGGCTTCGACCCCAATGTCGCCATCCTCATGAGCGGCGTGGGCACGCTGATCTTCTTCTTCATCGTGCAAGGCCAGGTGCCGAGCTACCTGGGCTCGAGCTTCGCCTTCATCGGCGTGGTGATTGCCGCGAGCGGCTACGCCGGCAAGGGCCCCAACCTCAACCTCGGCGTGGCCCTCGGCGGCATCATCGCCTGCGGCGTGATCTACACGCTGATCGGCGTGCTGGTGCACTTCACCAATGTGCGCCACTTCCGCTCGAGCACCATCGCCGGGCTGGAGGTCGACGAGGTGGAGCAGGGCCAGGCGGTGCACTGGATCGAGCGGCTGATGCCGCCCGTGGTCACCGGCTCGGTGGTGGCGGTGATCGGCCTCAACCTGGCGGGCGTGCCGATCAAGAACATGGCGCCGACCTCGTTCGACGCGTGGATGCAGGCCATCACCTTCGTGAGCGTGGGCCTGGTCGCGGTGTACACGCGCGGCATGACCCAACGGCTCCTGATCCTCGTCGGCTTGATCGCCGCGAGCGTGGTCTACGCGGTGCTCACCAACGGCTTCGGTCTCGGCAAGCCGATCGATTTCTCGGCCATTGCCGCAGCACCCTTGATCGGCCTGCCGAAGTTCGCTGCGCCGGTGTTCAGCGGCGAGGCCATGCTGCTGATCGCGCCGGTGGCGCTCATCCTGGTGGCCGAGAACCTCGGCCACATCAAGGCGGTGAGCGCGATGACCGGGCGTGACCTGAACCCGATGCTCGGCCGCGCCTTCATCGGCGACGGCGTGGCCACGGTGGTGAGCGGAGCCTCGGGCGGCACCGGCGTCACCACCTACGCCGAAAACATCGGCGTGATGGCGGCGACCAAGATCTACTCGACCGCGATGTTCGTGGTGGCCGCGCTCATCGCCATCGTGCTCGGCTTCAGCCCGAAGTTCGGCGCGCTGATCCAGACCATTCCGCTCGCGGTGATGGGCGGGGTGAGCATCGTGGTCTTCGGCCTCATCGCGGTGGCGGGCGCCAAGATCTGGGTCGACAACCAGGTCGACTTCAGCGACAACCGCAACCTCATCGTCGCGGCAGTTACGCTCATCCTCGGCACCGGCGACTTCACGCTCAAGTTCGGCGGCTGGTCGCTCGGCGGCATCGGCACCGCGACCTTCGGCGCCATCGCGCTCTGGGCGCTGCTCGGCCGCAAGAAGCCGGCTTAGCCCTTAGGCCTGCGCCTGCACCGGCAGCGCGCCCACCGGCTGCGCCTCGGGCAGGCTCGCGGTGAAGCAGCTGCCCACGCCCACCGTGCTCTCCACGGTGAGCCGCCCGCCCATCACCTGCAGCAGCCGCTGGGTGATGACGAGCCCGATGCCGGTGCCTTCGATGCCGCTGCGCTCGATGCCCAGGCGGTTGAAGGGCTCGAAGAGGTGCTCCTGCTGCGCGGCGCTCAGGCCGATGCCGGTGTCTTGCACCTGCAGCAGCACCTGGCCCTCGGGCGTCACCGGCCAGCGCAGCATCACGTGGCCGCCAGGGCGGTTGTACTTGATCGCATTGCTGAGCAGGTTGACGAGCACCTGCCGCAGCCGCAGGTGGTCGGCCCGCACGCAGGTGGTGGGGGCGGCGAGGTCGCGCGCACTGCGGTCGACCTGGATCGTGACGCCGGCCTCGGCCGCCGCGTTGACCACCAGCGCGATCGCCTCGCTCACGACCACGTAGACCGGCACCACCGCGGGCAACAGCGACACGCCGCCGCTTTCGATGCGCGAGAGGTCGAGCACGTCGTTGATCATCGCGAGCAGGTGCGAGCCGGCCTGCGAGATGTGGTCGACACGCGCGCGCTGCGCCGGCGTGAGCGGGTGCGCGGTGTCGAGCGCGAGCAGCTGCGCGAAACCCAGCACCGCGTTGAGCGGCGTGCGCAGCTCGTGGCTCATGCGCGAGAGGAACTGCGTCTTGGCCGCGTTGGCGCGCAGCGCCGCCTGCGCGGCCAGCTGGTTCTCTTCGGCCTGCTTGAGCGCGGTGGCGTCGATGATGAGGCCGCGCAGCAGGCGGCGGCCGTCGTCGCCCTGCAGCACGGTGACGAGGCTGCTCATCCACAGCACGCGCCCGTCGGCCGCGATGAAGCGGTATTCGATGGACTGCGGAGTGCCGGCCAGCTGCACCGCGATGATCTCGCTCACCGCGCGGTCGCGGTCGTCGGGGTGCACGCGGGTGGCCCAGAAGGCACGCTCCATCCAGCGGGCCGGCGCGAAGCCGGTGATGGCCTCGGCCTTGTCGCTCACATAGGTGAAGCGGCGCTCTTCGAGGTCGGCCTCCCAGAAGATGCCGTCGACCGAGTTCACGAGGTCGAGGAAACGCTGCTGGCTGCTGCGCAGCGCCGCGTCGGCCTGCATGCGCTCGGTGATGTCTTCGGCCACCACGATGAAGTAGTCGGGCCTCCCATCGGGCTTGCGCACGAGCGTGGTGTTGGCGTTGACCCAGACCGCGTGGCCTTCGGCATGCAGGTAGCGCTTGGTGCAGTGGTAGCGCGGGAACTCGCCCGCCAGCAGCCGGGCGCGCAGGGTGTGCTCGGCGGGCAGGTCGTCGGGGTGGGTGACCTGGTCGGTGCCGAGCTTCATCTGCGCCTCGCGGCTGCGGCCGAGCATCTCGCACATGCGCTGGTTGACCATGCGCGGCGTGCCGTCGAGCGTGAGCTCGACGATGCCCACGCCCGCCAGGTCGACGGTCGCCTGCAGCTGCGCGCGCTGCTCGCGCAAGGCCTGCTCGGCCGCGCGGCGGGCCCGTTCGGCGCGCACCGCGCCCATGATGGCCGCCACGCTGGTGAAGAGCGGCTGCAGCCGCTCGACCAGCGCCTGGTCGTAGCCGCCGTCGCGGTTGGCGAGGCCCAGCTGGCCCACCATCTCGCCGCCGTGGAAGAGCGGCACGCCGAGGAAGGCGCGCATCGGCGGGTGGCCGGCCGGCAGGCCACCACCCCGGCGCGGGTCGCTGCCCGGCTGGTTGCTGATGACCACCTCGCCGGTGCGCACCGCGTGGCCGAAGAGCGTGCCCAGGTTGTGGAACTCGAGCGCATCGCCCTCGCCACCGCGCAGATGGCGCTCGACCATCGCGCGCGTCGCGTCGTTCCACGAGATGTCGGTCAGCACCTCCATGCGCAGGAAGGGCGCACCGTGTTCGTCGTGCAGCACGTCGGCGATGAAGCCGTATTCGCTGCCGGTGCAGTCGAGCAGGTCGACCAGCAGCGGGTCGAACACTTCGCGGGGCGGCGCCGCGCGGATATAGCGGGACTGCACTCGCCCGATGATGGCGGCGAGGTCGTGCGGGCTCACGGGTGGTTCGCTCAAGGTCTTCACGCCGCGGTGCTGACGTCGGGTCACTGTGTCACAGCCCCCCAGGCTTGGGAAGGGCCCGCCCCTCTTCGAACCTGCTCGAAATACCCACTTTTGTCGCGACACTTCGGTGTTGCACACTGGTGCGGTCACTGCCTCCTGGAGTCTCGCCGCATGTCACGTTCCAACGCTGTTCCAAACCTGATCACCCGCCGCCGCGCGCTGGCCGCCGGTGCCGCCCTGATGGCCACACCGGCCGCATGGGCGCAAGGCGCGTGGCCCACGGCCAAGCCGGTGCGCATCGTCGTGCCCTTCGCCCCCGGCGGCACCACCGACATCCTCGCCCGCGCGATGGCGCCCGAGCTGAGCCGTGCCTTCGGGCAGCAGTTCATCGTCGACAACAAACCCGGCGCGGGCGGCAACGTCGGCGGCGACCTGGTGGCCAAGTCACCCGCCGACGGCTACACGTTGCTCATGGGCACGGTGGGCACGCACGGCATCAACCAGTCGCTGTACCCCAAGATGCCCTTCGACCCGATCAAGGACTTCGCCCCCGTCACGCTGGTGGCCGGCGTGCCCAACGTGCTGGTGATGAACCCGGCGCGCGCCGAGGCCGCGAAGATCAACACGGTGGCCGACCTCATCCAGTACGCCCGCGCCAACCCCGGCAAGCTCAACATGGCCTCGAGCGGCAACGGCACCTCCATCCACCTCTCGGGCGAGCTCTTCAAGAGCATGACCGGCACCTTCCTCGTGCACTTCCCCTACCGCGGCTCGGGCCCGGCGCTGCTCGACCTCATCGGCGGCACGATGGACCTGATGTTCGACAACCTGCCCTCGGCCATGCCGCACATCAAGGCCGGCAAGTTGAAGGCTCTTGGCGTGACCACCGCGCAGCGCAGCGCGGCGCTGCCCGAGGTGCCCACCATCGCCGAAGCGGGCGTGAAGGGCTTCGAGGCCAGCTCGTGGTTCGGCCTGCTCGCCCCCGCGGGCACGCCGGCCGACATCGTCAACCGCATCCAGCAGGAAGCGGCCAAGTCGCTCGGCGCACCCGAGCTGAAGGAGCGGCTGTTGGCGCAAGGCGCCATCCCGAGCGGCATGAAGCCGGCCGAGTTCGCGGCCTACATCGCGGCCGAGACGAAGAAGTGGGAGAAGGTGGTGAAGGCGTCGGGCGCGAAGGTCGACTGACCGCCCGCGGCGTCACAGCTCGGGGTAGAGCTTCTTCAGGTCGTCCACCAGCGCGCGGGCCTCGGCCAGCGTGCTGGGCAGCACCTTCTGCTCCTTCTTGATGCGCTCGATGTTGACGGCCATCTTGCGCAGCTCGTCGACGGTGAGCTGCGTCTTGTCGTCGAGCGTGCCCTCGGGCAGCACCCGGGCGATGGCCAGCAGCACCTCGCTCAGCTTGCCGATCTGCATGCCATACGACGCCACCTCGCGCAGCACGCGCACTTCGGTCTCGGCGTCGCGCGCCCGAAAGAGCAGCGAGGGGCTGATGTCTTGCGTGACCGAGCCGCTCAAGGGCCAGTGCACGATGGGGTTGTAGACGAATGACATGGCGCTCTCCCTGGCCTTCCTCTGGGGCAGACATGGTGCGGCGCAGCAACAAACCCGTCAAGCCAACGTTTGGATGAACCGGCGTCGACAATCGCCGTGATGCCCGACCCGCACGCCCCCCGCCACAGCGCCTTGCGCGACGACCTGCTGGCCGCCGCCATCGTCTCGGTGCTGCTGATCCCGCAGAGCCTGGCCTACGCGCTGCTCGCCGGGCTGCCGCCGCAGGTGGGCCTGTATGCGAGCGTGCTGCCGCTGGTGGCGTATGCGCTCGTCGGCGCGAGCAGCGTCAACGCCGTCGGCCCGGCCGCCGTGCTGGCCCTGATGACGCTGCAGGCCATCGCCCCGCTGGCGGGCCAGGTCGACCCGAGCGCCGCTGCGGTGGTGCTGGCCTGCGAGGTGGGCCTGCTGCTGGCCCTCGCGGCGGTGCTCAAGCTCGATGCGCTGGCCGCGCTCTTGAGCGCGCCGGTGCTGCAAGGTTTCTCGGTCGGCGCGGCGATCTCGATCGCGCTCTCGCAGCTGCCGGCGCTGCTGGGCAGCCCGGCGCACGGCGTGCACCTGCGCGCCTTGCTGCGCGGCTGGTGGAGCGCCGCGCAGGCGGGCCCGGCGGTGCACCTCGCCACCGCCGCCTTCGGGCTCGGCTCGCTGGCGGTGCTGCTGCTGGCGCGCCGCCACCTGCAGCGGCTGGCGGCCCGCTGGTTCAGCCACGACATGGCGCAGCTCGTGGCGCGCTCGGCGCCGCTGGTGGTGATCGCCGTCGCCATCGCGCTGGCCTGGGGCCTGGCGGCGCCGTCGCACGGCGTGGCGGTGGTGGGCCGGCTGCCCACGCTGCACCTGCCGCTCGGCCTGCCGCTGCTCGACGCCGAGCTCTGGCTCGCGCTGCTGCCCGCGGCCGCGCTCTTGGCGCTCGTCACCTTCGTCAGCAGCTTCGCCGTGGCCGAGCGGCTGGGGCTGCAGCGTGGCGAGCATGTGGATGGCCGGCGCGAGCTGGCCGGGCTGGCCGCGTCGAACCTGGTCGCAGGCCTGTCGAGCGGCATGCCGGTGGGCGGCAGCTTCTCGCGCAGTGCCTTGAACGCCGATGCCGGCGCCCGCACCCGCTGGGCCGGCGCGTGGACGGCGCTCTTCCTCGCCGCCGCCGCCGTGCTGCTGGCCGCGCCGCTCGCCTGGCTGCCGCGCACGGTGCTGGCTGCGACCATCGTGGTGCCGGTGCTGGCCGCGGCCGAATGGAAGGCCTTCGGCTTCGCCTGGCGCTACTCGCGGCGCGAGGCGCTGCTGATGGGGCTCGTGGCGGCGATCACGGTGCTGCACACGGCCGAATGGGCGCTCGGCGTGGGCGTGGTGATCTCGATCGCGCTCATGCTGCAGCACGCCGCCCGCCCGCACGCCGCGCTGATCGGCCGAGTGCCCGGCACCGAGCACTACCGCAACGTGGAGCGCTACGCCACCGAGCTCACGCCGGGCGTGCTCAGCCTGCGCATCGACGAGAGCCTGCTCTTCGTCAACGCGCGCCTGCTGCCGGGCCTGGTGGCGCGCCGCCTCGATGCGTTTCCCGACACCCGGCGCGTGGTGCTGCAGATGACCCCCGTCAACCGCATCGACCTGAGCGGCCTCGAAGCCCTGAACACGCTGCAGACGGTGCTGCGCGAACGCGGCATCCGCCTCGACCTGTCGGAAGTGAAGGGCCCGGTGCTCGACGGCCTGCGCGCCGCGCAATGGGCCCGCTGGTTCACCGGCCGGCTCTACCTGAGCCACCACCAGGCGGTGCGTGACGAGCAGGGCATGGCGCCATGACGGCGCAGGCCTCGCGTCTCACGGCCGGCCGACCACCACCGGCTTCTCGCGCACCGGCTTGCGCAGCGCCTCGTGCGCCAGGTCGCGCACCGAGCCGAGCGCCAGCGCCAGGAAGGCCAGCGCGCAGAGCTTGTAGGTGACACGCGCCCAGCGCAGGCCGGCGCGCTTGAACACGCGGTCGACGATGGCCGCACACACGAAGCACCACAGCACCGACGAGGCCATGAAGCCGGCGAAGAAGGTGCCGTAGTCGGCCGGCGTGGGCGCCTGCACGCCCACCGCGCCCATCGCGCTGCCGATGGCAGCCCAATAGGCCACGTTCTGCGGGTTGGTGACGGAGAGCAGCGCGCCCGCCTTGAGCGCACGCCGGCGCTGCACCTCGCCGCCCAGTTCGAGGCTGAACTCGTGGCTGGCCGCACGCCACGCATCGCGCGCCAGCCACAGCAGGTAGGCGACGCCTGCGAGGCCGATCGGCAGGCGCAGCCATTCGAGCTGCAGCAAGAGGCCGATGCCCACCAGGCCCAGCACCGCCCACAGCGCATCGCCCACCAGCGAGCCGACCTGCACCGCCAGCGCCGGGCGGAAACCACCGTGCACGCCCTGGCGCACCGTCTCGGCGAAGACGGCCCCCGGCGTCGCGTTGAAGATCAGGCCGAGCAGGAAGGCGGAGATGAAGAGCGTGGTCATGCGAACGACTCTAGCGACGGCGTGCTCAGCCTTCTGTCACCTGCAGCAACTTGAGCCGGCCCGAGGCGCCGCACTTGAGCGTGACCTGCGCCTTGCGGCAGCCGAAATGGCGCGCCACGAGCGCGATCAACTCCTCGTTCGCCTTGCCGTCGACCGGCGGCGACTTGAGCTGCGCAAGCCAGGTCCCGTCGGCCTGCTGCTCGAAGCTGCTCGTGCGTGCGTTGGGCTTGACCTTGACCTGCAGCGTCTTCATCGCGCTGCACTGTAAGCCTCAGCGCGCGCCGTCTCCCAGGCGGAGTTCCCACGACTCCCAAGCCGTGTCGGGCGCGCCGCCCCAGCGCGAGTAGAGGCGCTGGGCCGCGGCGTTGCCAGGCAACACCAGCCAGCGGATGCGGCCGGCGCCAAGGGCCTGCGCTTCGGTGCGCACCGCCGCGAGCAGCAACTCGGCCACGCCCTGGCGGCGGCGGCGCGCATCCACATACAGCTCCTTCAGCACGACGGTGGGCCGCAGGTCGTAGGTGAAGGGCGTGACCAGCAGCACCGCGTGCCCGCACAGCGCGCCGTGCGTGTCTTCGGCCACGAGCGCGGTGAACTGCTTCGCGCCCGTGCCGGCGAGGCCGCGCACCAGCAGGTCGTCGGCGGTCACGCGGAAGTCGGCCGCGTAACCCTCGAACACCGCCAGCGCCTGCATCGAGGCGAGCAGGGGCACCACGTCGCGGGCGGTCGCACGCCGCACCTTCACGGCGCCGAGCCTTCCTTGAGGCTGAAGCCTTCGTCGAGCCAGCCGGTGGCGCCACCGATCATCAGCTTGACCTTGCGGCCGAGCTTCGCGAGCCGCAGCGCGCCCTTGTGGCCGCCGTTGCAGTGCGGGCCGGCGCAGTAGGTGACGAAGAGCGTGTCCATCGGCCACTCGGCCATCTTCGACTCGACGATCTTCCCGTGCGGCAGGTTCAGCGCGCCAGGCACGTGGCCCTTGGAATAGAGGTCGGGGCCACGCACGTCGAGCAGCACGAAGTCGGCCTGGCCGGTGCTCATGGCGTGCTGCACGTCCCAGCAGTCGGTTTCGAATTCGAGCGCCGACTGGAAGTGCTCGACGGCACGGTGCGGCGCGGCGGCGGGGGTCTGGCTGACGACGGATGGCATGGTGGTTTCCTCTCCTGTTGATGACGGCTTCAGTGTGCGTGGACAGAGGAAAAATCGACAGTGGCGTGAATGACACCAGCCGGTAAGATTGCGACATGCCGAAACCGAAGCCGCACCTCGTCGCCATCCTGGCCTACGACCAGCTCTGCACCTTCGAATTCGGCTGCGCGGTCGAGCTCTTCGCGCTGCAGCGGCCCGAGCTGGGCGTGGAGTGGTACCGCCACGCGGTGTGCGCCATCGAGCCCGGCCCGCTGCGCGCGATGGGCGGGCTGACGGTCGAAGCGCCGCACGGCCTGGCCACCCTGCGCCGCGCCGACACCATCGTCGTGCCCGGCTGGCGCGATGCCGACGAAGTGCCGCCGCCCGCGCTGCTGAAGGCGCTGCGCAGCGCGCATGCGCGCGGGGCGCGGGTCACGTCGATCTGCTCGGGTGTCTTCGTGCTCGCGCATGCCGGCCTGCTCGCCGACAAGCGCGCGACCACGCATTGGCGTTACGCCGAGAAGCTCGCGCAGCGATTCCCCGACGTGCAGGTCGACGACAGCGCGCTCTACATCGACGAAGGGTCGGTGATCACCTCGGCCGGCTCGGCCGCCGGCCTCGACATGCTCCTGCACCTGGTGCGCCGCGACCACGGCGCGAAGGTGGCCAACCTCGTGGCGCAGCGGCTCGTGATGCCGCCGCACCGCGAGGGCGGGCAGGCGCAGTTCGTGCCGCGCCCGATGCCACGCGAAGAAGAAAGCCCGGTCGCCCGCCTGATCGACCTGATGCGCGAGAACCCGCGCGCCGACCACACGCTGCCGGCGCTCGCCGCGCACGCGGGCCTGAGCGTGCGCACCCTGCAGCGCCAGTTCAAGGACGCCACCGGCCAGACCCCGCTCGAATGGCTGGTGCGCGAGCGCATCTCGGTGGCCAAGGAGCTGCTGGAGTCGCACGCCGGCCTCGACATGGAGCAGGTCGCCGAGCTGGCCGGCTTCGGTTCGCCCGAGTCGCTGCGGCGGCACTTCCGCTTGCAGGGGCTGCCGGCGCCGACGAGCTTCCGGCGGCAGTTCGCCGTCGGTGCGCGCTGAGGCAGCGGCCCGCTCGACAACGGGGCATCGAACCGCTTCGGTGCACGCCCACGACGGCGCCAAGACCGCGCGCGACACGGACCAACGCGACCGCTGAGAACCACGCCACACCGGGCGTCAGACCCTCTTGCCCGCGCCTGCGCCCCCCGCACCAGACCTGCGCAACAGCGGCCCACATCGGCTGGCACGGCTCATGCTCGTCATGACTTGTCATAACGAGTTGGAAGGGCCATGGGCAAAGCTGATCCCGCGTCGACGAAGCCGCTGACACTGGTGGGCGCCCCGCCGCCACGTGTGGCGCTCGGCTCGACGCAACCGCTCTACACGCAGATCAAGGAGATCCTGCGCGCACGCATCCTCGACGGCAGCTACCAGCCGCACCAGCAGATGCCCTCCGAGAGCGAGATGATGGCCACGTTCAACGTGAGCCGCATCACCGTGCGCCAGGCGCTCAACGACCTGCAGAACGAAGGGCTCATCTTCCGCATCCACGGCAAGGGCACCTTCGTCTCCAAGCCCAAGGCCTTCCAGGACCTGGGCCGGCTACAAGGCTTCGGCGAAGCGATGCGGCAGATGGGCTACGAGACCTTTGCGCGTGTGCTGTCGCTGAAGACGGTGACGCCGAGCGCGCAGGTGGCCGAGAAGCTGCACCTGCCCAAACGCGCCAAGGTCACCGAACTGCAGCGCGTGCGCTTCCTCAACCGCGAGCCGATCTCGCTCGACGTGACCTACGTGCCCACGTCCATCGGCCAGCGCCTGGCGAAGGAAGACCTCGCCGCGCGCGACGTGTTCGTGATCCTCGAGAACGACTACGGCCTCGCACTCGGCCACGCCGAGCTGCAGATCGGCTCGACGCTCGCCGACGAGCCGCTCGCCGCGCAGCTCAAGGTGGAAGAGGGCTCGCCGGTGCTCTTCATCGAGCGCACCACGCACACCGCCGACGGCGCGCCCATCGACTACGAGCACCTCTATTACCGCGGCGACGCCTTCCAGTACAAGGTGCGCGTCGACCGTGTGCCCCTGCCGGAGCGCGCCACATGACGCAGCGCCCGCATATCGATCCACGCAGCGCTTCGTTCACGGCGCTGCCCCTTCTCTCCACACTCCCGGAGCACGCATGAACACGATCGAACACGAATACGACATCGTCGTCGTTGGCGGCGGCACCGGCGGCCCGATGGCCGCGGTGAAGGCCAAGGAGAAGAACCCGAAGCTCAAGGTGCTGCTGCTCGACAAGGCCAACGTCAAGCGCAGCGGCGCGATCAGCATGGGCATGGACGGGCTCAACAACGCCGTCATCCCCGGCCACGCCACGCCCGAGCAGTACACCAAGGAGATCACGGTCGCCAACGACGGCATCGTCGACCAGAAGGGTGTGTACGCGTATGCCGCCAACAGCTACTCGATGATCGAGGAGCTCGACAAGTGGGGCATCAAGTTCGAGAAAGACGAGACCGGCGACTACGCCGTGCGCAAGGTGCACCACCTCGGCAGCTACGTGCTGCCCATGCCCGAAGGGCACCACATGAAGCGGGTGCTGTACCGCCAGCTCAAGCGCGCGCGTGTCGAGATCACCAACCGCGTGGTCGCCACGCGCCTGCTCACCGGCCCCAGCGGCGAGATCGCGGGCGTGATGGGCTTCGACTGCCGCACCGCCGAGTTCCACGTCATCAAGGCCAAGGCCGTGATCATCTGCACCGGCGCGGCCGGGCGCCTGGGCCTGCCCGCGAGCGGCTACCTCTTCGGCACCTACGAGAACCCCACCAACTGCGGTGAGGGCCATGTGATGGCCTACCACGCAGGCGCGGAGCTCACCAACCTCGAGTGCTTCCAGATCAACCCGCTGATCAAGGACTACAACGGCCCGGCCTGTGCCTACGTCACCGGCCCCTTCGGCGGCTACACCTCCAACAACGCCGGCCAGCGCTTCATCGAGTGCGACTACTGGAGCGGCCAGATGATGATGGAGTTCTGGAACGAACTCGAAGGCGGCCGCGGCCCGGTGTTCCTGAAGCTCGACCACCTCGCCGAAGAGACGATCAGCGAGATCGAGCACATCCTGCACACCAACGAGCGGCCGAGCCGCGGCCGTTTCCACGCCGGGCGTGGCACCGACTACCGCAAGCAGATGATCGAGATGCACATCTCGGAGATCGGCTTCTGCAGCGGCCACAGCGCCTCGGGCATCTGGACGAATGAGCGTGGCGAGTGCTCCATCCCCGGCCTGTATGCGGCGGGTGACTGCGCGAGCATCCCGCACAACTACATGCTGGGGGCCTTCGTGTACGGCAAGTTCTGCGGCGAGAACGCGGCCGACTACGTGAGCGGCATTTCGCAGCCGGCGTTCTCGCAGGAGAAGGTCGAAGCCGAGAAGGCGCGTGTCTACGCCCCGCTCGGCAAGACCGAGGGCCTCACGCCCTTCCAGGTCGAATACAAGACACGCCGCATCGTCAACGACTACCTGCAGCCGCCCAAGGTCACCCGCAAGATGGAGATCGGCCTGCAACGCTTCGACGAGATCCGCGAAGACCTGCAGCACATGAGCGCCACCGACCCGCACGAGCTGATGCGTGCAATGGAGGCCCACACCATCCGCGACTGCGCCGAGCTGGCCGCGCGCGCTTCGCTCTTCCGCACCGAGAGCCGCTGGGGCCTGTACCACCTGTGCGTCGACCACCCCGAGAAGGACGACGCCAACTGGTTCTGCCACACCAACGTGACGAGCGACGAGCGCGGCAACGCCGTCTTCCGCAAGCGCGAGGTCGAGCCGTATGTGGTGGAGCTGAACGAGGAAGAGAAGTCGGCCTACCAGCGGCTGCGTGTGGCGAGCCCCGCCGCGGCCTGACCCGAACCTCCGTTCGGGCTGAGCCTGTCGAAGCCCAGCGCCTGCCCCCAGGCCCTTCGACAAGCTCAGGGCGAACGGGATTGCCCACAAGGAGAACCCCATGACCATCGCGATCACCCGAACCCAAGCCCCCGTCGTCATCGACGAAGACAAGTGCATCGCCGACAAGGGCTGCACCGTCTGCGTCGACGTCTGCCCGCTCGACGTGCTGGCCATCGACCTGACGAAGAACAAGGCTTTCATGAAGTTCGACGAGTGCTGGTACTGCATGCCCTGCGAGAAGGACTGCCCGACCGGCGCCGTGCGTGTCGACATTCCTTACCTGGTGCGCTGACCATGGTCGCCATTGCCTCCATCCACGACCGGCTGCGCAACCCCGATGCGGGCGTGCGCCGCATCGCGGTCATCGACCTGCCCTACAGCGACGAGGAAGACGACGTGGCGCCGCTGCTCGTCGAGGCCCTGGCCGATGCCGACGCGAGCGTGCGCCTCGAAGCGGCGAAGGCACTCGAAGGCTTCGAGGAGCCTGAGGTGCTCGACGCGCTCGTGCCCCTGCTGAAGGACCCCGACGCCGCCGTGCGCGACGCGGTGGCCTACACGCTCGCCGAGCTGAAGGACGCCGCCTCCGCCACGCCCATCCTGCCGTACCTGCTCGACGACGACCCCGGCGTGCGCGCTGCCGCGCTGCACGCAGTGCGCGCCTTGCGCGTCGACGCCGCCTTCGAGCCCGCGCTGCAATCGCTGGCCCACCCCGACGCCGCGGTGCGCCGCGCCGCGGTCGGCGTGCTCGGCTATCTCAAGAAGCCGCAGGCCCTGGGCGCCCTTACCGAGATCGCCGCGCACGACGCCGACCCCGAGGTGCGCCGCATCGCCGTGGGCGCCTTGAGCTACGCCGGTGACAGCGCCGAGGTGAGCGTGCTGCCCGCGCTCGGCCGCGCGCTGGCCGACCCGGTGTGGCAGGTGCGCGAGGAGGCCGCCACCACCTACGCCAAGACGAACTCGCTGCTCGGCGTGCCCAACCTGGTGCGTGCGATGGACGACGAGTACTGGCAGGTGCGCGTGAAAGCCGCGCGCAGCCTCGGCAAGCTGAAGGCGCGCGACGGCGTGCTGGCGCTGATCGAAGCGCTGCTGCACCCGGTGAGCAACCTGCGCAAGGAAGCCGTGATCGCGCTGGGCGAGATCGGCGACTCGCGCGCCATCGCGCCGCTGGAGCGTGCGATGCACGACCCCGACCCCGACGTGCGCAAGCTGTCGAAGCTGGCGCTGACGTCGATGCAAATGCCCAAGCAAGGAGCCTGACATGAAGCCCCCACGTTCGCTTCGCTCACTGCCCCCCACGGGGGCGCAAGCCTCCCTTGGGGCGGCCCGGCGGGAGGCTTGACATGGCCTTCGTCGTCACCGAAGCCTGCATCCGCTGCAAGTACACCGACTGCGTGGCCGCGTGCCCGGTCGAGTGCTTCCACGAAGGCCCCGACTTCCTCGTCATCGACCCGGCCGCGTGCATCGACTGCGGCGTGTGCGTGCCCGAGTGCCCGGTCGAGGCGATCTACGACGAGAAGGACCTGCCGCCCGAGCAGCACGAATACATCGCGCTGAACAAACGCCTGGCCGCGCAGTGGCCGCTCATCACCACCGCACAAGACCCGCTGCCCGACGCCGACCACTGGGCAGAGCAGAAAAACAAGCGAGGCCTGCTCACCGAAAACACCGAGCAGGTTTGACGGAGACAAACGAGGAGCCCTGCGCAGGCACCGATCTTGCGCAACGGCTTCGTGATTCCGACCCGACGCACCAGGAGATCCGAGATGAAGTTCCTATCGCTCCCGCTTGTTCCCGTCGCCCTGACGACCTGCCTGCTGGCGCTGCCTTGCGCGGCCTTCGCGGCCAAGGAGGTCGTGACGATCGGCATCGGCACCCAGAACACCACCACCAACACCGTCACCGGCGGCGTGGTGCTCAAGGAGCTGAAGCTCCTCGAGAAACACCTGCCCAAGACCGGCAAGTACGCCAACATCGAGTGGAAGCTCGACTGGCAGAACTTCACCTCCGGCCCGCCCATCACCAACGGCATGGTCGCCGGCAAGCTGCAGATCGGCATGATGGGTGACTACCCGCTGCTGGTGAACGGCGCCACTGGCCAGCAGAACAAGGGCAACGAGACACAGCTCATCGCGGTCATCGCCTACAACGCCTTCGGCTCCGGCAACGGCGTGGTGGTGCACAAGGACAGCCCGTACTACGAGCTGGCCGACCTCAAAGGCAAGACGGTGTCGGTGCCCTTCGGCTCGGCGGCGCACGGGATGATGCTGCAGGCCATGCAGGAGCGTGGCTGGCCCAACGACTACTGGAACTTGGTGAGCCAGAGCCCCGAGGTCGGCACCACCAACCTGCAGGAAAAGAAGATCGACGCGCACGGCGACTTCGTGCCCTTCGCCGACCTGCTGCCGCACCGCGGCTTCGCACGCAAGATCTTCGACGGTGCGCAGACCAAGATCCCCACCTTCCACGGCGTGGTGGTGCGCAAGGAGTTCGCCGACAAGTACCCCGAGGCAGTGGTGGCCTACGTCAAGGCCTTGATGGAAGCCAACGACTGGGTGCGCAAGGACCCGAAGACCGCCGCGGCGAAGGTCGAGGAGTGGACCAAGATCGAGAAGGAGGTGGTCTACCTCTTCCTCGGGCCGGGCGGCATCCACACGCTGGACCCGAGCATCAAGCCGCGCTGGGTCGAGACGATCAAGATTGCCCACGGCGTTCTCGCCAAGCTGGGCCGCGTGAAGGACTTCGACGTCAACGCGTGGGTCAACGAGAGCTACGTGCGTGAAGCCTTCAAGCAGCGCGGCCAGGACTACGACGCGCAGAAGCAGACCCTCGCGAACTACGACGTCTCGGGCAAGGACCCGATCTGCAAGGTGGCCGTCACGCGGCCGAAGGAAGCCGGCGAGATCTGGCTCTCGACCGGCGAGATCGTGCCGGTGAGTTCGCCCGCCTGCCTGCTGGCCGGCATCAAGCAGTACGAGGCGGCCGGCAAGAAGATCAACGTGGCCTACCTCTACGACAAGGCACTGGGCATCAAGGTCGTCGCCGACAAGGCCTTCTATGCGATGGACACGAGCAATCCCAAGGCGCCGGTGGCCGTGCCCTTCCTGCTGAAGAAGGACGCCGAGGCCCACGCCGCCAAGACCAACGGCAAGCTCGCCACCTACGCCGAAGCGCTGGGCCAGGCCTCGGCCACCGTGGTCGCGGCCACCACGAAGTGAAGTGAACACCATGCGCGCCCTGCAACGAGTCGAAGACTTCACACCGCCGCCCGAGCCCGTGCCGGCCCGCGCGGCCACAGCCCCTGCCCACGTGGGGCAGGGCGTCACGCCGCTGCCGCTCCCCGTGGGCGTGCCGAGCGCGCCCTCGCTGTGGCGCCGCTTCTGGGAGGGCCGCGGCGCCCTGCTGCTGATGGCGGCCATCTCCATCGGCGGCGTGCTGCTCTTCTGGCAGCTCGCCACGCACTACAAGCTCGACGCCTACATCCGCTTCAACAACATCCCCACACCGGCGGCGGTGCTGGAGAAGGTGGTCGAGGTCAACAGCAGCCCGAAGTTCGTCACCAACATCGGCATCAGCGTGCGGCGCATCCTGCTGGGCTTCCTGGTGGCCACGGTGCTGGGCGTGGGCCTGGGCGTGCTGATCGGCCGCTACCGCGTGGTGCGCGGCCTGGCGATGCCGGCGATGGAGATCTTCCGGCCCATCCCGGCCATCGCCTGGGTGCCGATGTCGATCATGCTGTGGCCCGACAACGAGGTGAGCATCGTCTTCATCACCTTCCTCGGCGCCTTCTTCCCCATCCTGCTCAACACGGTGCATGGCGTGGAAGCGATCGACCCGGTGCTCCTGCGCGCAGCGCGCACGCTGGGGGCAGGCGAGGCGAGCCTCTTGAAGCACGTGGTACTGCCGGGGGCGCTGCCGCACATCTTCACCGGGCTCGCGGTGGGCATGGGCGTGGCGTGGGTGTCGCTGATCGCGGCCGAGATGATCTCGGGGCAGTTCGGCATCGGCTACTTCACCTGGGAGGCGTATTCGCTCATCAGCTACGCCGAGATCGCGCTCGGGATGATCACGATCGGCGTGCTGGGGCTCCTGTGCAGTGGCGGCATCCGCCTGCTCGCCAAGCTCGCGATGCCGTGGCAGGCGCATTCGGGAGGCAAGGCATGAGCAACGTGGTGGCAACGCAAGGCCGTGTCGACGTGCGCGACCTGCACATCCGCTTCAGCGTCAAGGGCCAGGAAGTCGAGGCGGTGCGCTCGGCGAGCGTGCACGTGCGGCCGGGCGAATTCGTCTCGCTGATCGGCCCTTCGGGCTGCGGCAAGTCGACGCTGCTCAACGCGGTGGCGGGCTTCCTCAAGCCCAACGGCGGCCAGGTACTGCTCGACGGCCAGGCCATCACCGGCCCGGGCTCCGACCGTGGCGTGGTGTTCCAGCAGTACTCGCTCTTCCCGTGGATGACGGTGCGCAAGAACGTGGAGTTCGGGCTCAAGATGAAGGGCGTGTCGCTCACCGAGCGCGAGTCGCAGGCGCGCACGCTGCTGGGCCTCGCGGGCCTGCTCTCGTTCGAGAACCACTACCCCGACCAGCTCTCGGGCGGCATGAAGCAGCGTGTGGGCATCGTGCGCGCACTCGCCACCAGCCCGCAGGTGCTGCTGATGGACGAGCCCTTCGGCGCACTCGACTCGCAGACGCGTGTGGTGATGCAGGAGATCCTCACCAACATGTGGCAGCGCCTGCGCATCTCGGTGCTCTTCATCACGCACGACATCGACGAGGCGGTGTTTCTCTCCGACCGCATCTACGTGATGACGGCGCGCCCGGGCCGCATCAAGGCCGAGCTGCCGGTGCCGCTGCCGCGCCCGCGCACACCCGAGATGACGGCCACGCCGGAGTTCGCCGCGATGGTGCGGCAGATCAAGGGCTTGATCCGCGAGGAGAGCATCGCGGCGATGGGTGGCGAGCTGAGCGAAGGTGGGCTCGCGGGCCTGGCCACCGAGGTCGGCCCGCAAGGTGTGGGGCAGCTGGTGTGAGGGAGGCCGCGATGCTCATCTCCGAAGACACCGTGCCGGCCGACCTGGTGTGGCACGAAGCCAGTGGCCAGCTGGAGCTGGCCTGGGCCGACGGCCGGCGCGTGGCCTTCAGCTCGGCTCGCCTGCGCGCCGCCTGCAAATGCGCCGGCTGCGAGAAGCGGCGCCGCGACGGCCAGCCGCCGCAGGCGCCCGCCGGCATCGCACTGGCGCAGATCCACCCGATCGGCGACATGGGCGTGCAGCTCGTCTTCAGCGACGGCCACGACCGCGGCATCTATCCCTGGCCCTATCTGCATCAACTGGCAATGGAAGCCTCGCCATGAGCAACCTCTTCGACTCGCGCGTGCTGAGCGTTCGCCACTGGACCGACCGTCAGTTCTCGTTCACCTGCACCCGCGACCCGGGTTTCCGTTTCCAGAGTGGCCAGTTCACGATGATCGGGCTGGAAGTCGACGGCAAGCCGCTGCTGCGCGCCTACAGCGTGGTGAGCCCGCACTGGGAAGAGACGCTCGAGTTCCTGAGCATCAAGGTGCCCGACGGCCCGCTGACCTCGCGGCTGCAGCACATCCAGGTGGGCGACACGATCAAGATCGGCCGCAAGGCCTCGGGCACGCTGCTCACGCAGAACCTGCTGCCGGGTCGTCACCTCTACCTGCTGTCGACCGGCACGGGCCTGGCGCCCTTCATGGCGATGATCCGCGACCCCGAGGTGTACGAGCTGTACGAGAAGGTGATCCTGGTGCACGGCTGCCGCCAGGTGGGCGAGCTGGCCTACGACGAGGTGATCACCCAGGAGCTGCCGGCCAACGAGTACTTCGGTGACCAGGTCAAAGAGAAGCTCATCTACTACCCGACCGTCACCCGCGAGGCCTTCCGCAACCAGGGCCGCATTCCGGTGCTAATGGAGACGGGCGCGCTGGCGCGTGCGATCGGGCTGCCGCCGATGTCGAAGGAACACGACCGCTTCATGCTCTGCGGCAGCCCCGAGATGCTGCGCGACACCCGCGCCTTCTTCGACAAGCTCGGCCTGAGCGAAGGCAACATGAGCACGCCGGGGCACTTCGTCATCGAGCGGGCCTTCGTCGAGAAGTGATCGCCGCAGACGGCCCCGGAATCAACCCCGTTCGGGCTGAGCCTGTCGAAGCCGTGCGCTGCACTTCGACAAGCTCAGTGCGAACGGAGCGTGGCTGGCGCCCGTTCCGGATCCAGCCTCAACATGTTCGCGCGCACCTCCTTCCTTGACGCCAGCGCGCACAGCCTCAAGCGGGTGTGGCCGGGCACGGCCACCTGCCTGCTGATCGCGATGGCGGCGTCGTTCGTCGCCACGCTGCACCAGGGGCCGCCCATGCTGTACGCGCTGCTCTTCGGCACCGTGGTGCACTACCAGAGCCTGGAAGACCGCACCGCCCCGGGCGTCGACTTCTGCAGCCGCACGCTGCTGCGCCTCGGCGTCGGGCTGCTCGGTGCACGCATCACCTGGGAGCAGGTGGCCGGGCTCGGCGCGCCCACGGTGCTGATCGTGCTCGGCGCGGTGGCGAGCACGCTGCTCTGCGGCTGGTGGCTCGCGAAGGCGCTGCGCCTGCCGGCGGCGCTGGGGGTGCTCGCGGGCGGCGCCACGGCCATCTGCGGGGCGTCGGCGGCGCTCGCGATCGCGGCGGTGCTGCCGCGTGCGCGAGAGGGTGAGACCCCGCCCGAGCGGCATGCGCTGATCGTGGTGGTGATGGCCACGCTCCTGTCGACGGTGGCGATGGTGGCCTACCCGGTGATCGCACGCCGCCTGCAGCTCACGCCGGCCGAGGCCGGGCTCTTCATCGGCGGCAGCATCCACGACGTGGCCCAGGTGGTGGTGGCGGGCTACTCCGTCTCGCCCGCGGCGGGTGACGCGGCGTCGGTGGTGAAGCTTTTGCGCGTGAGCCTGCTGGTGCTGGTGGTGCTGGGGGTGTCGATCGTGAGCCGTGCGCCCACGGCACCGCGCGAGCGGGGGCCAACGGCGATGCTGCGCCGCCTCGGCGGGCTGGTGCCGGGTTTCCTGTGGCTCTTCGTCGCGATGGCCACGCTCAACTCGCTGGGCTTTCTTCGCCCCGTCGAACAGGAACTCGGCGTCGCCTCGCGCGCCTGCCTGATGCTCGGCGTGGCGGGCCTGGGCATGAAGACCTCGTTCCCCCACCTGAGCCGCGCGGGCTGGCGGCCGGTGCTGCTGATGGTGCTCACCGGCGCCTGGCTGGCAACCACACTGCTTGGCGCGGTGTGGGCGTGGCGCTGAGGCAGGCCTCGCCGCTCCTTCAACACATCACGCGCGAGGGCACGCCGAGGTGGCGTGCGAGGCCCAGGCCCCCGGCGCGCATCACCCCGCGGTGGTTCCAGCGGAACACCGGCGCCAGCAGCGGCGCGAGCCAGCGCATCCACGGCTGCGCCAACTCCACGCGCCAGACGTAGGTGACGTCGGTGCAGCCCCCTTCGCTGCGCAGCAGCCACAGGCCTTCGCCCCGCAGCGCACCGCACGAGCGGCCGCGAAGGCGCTCGAAGCGCCGCGACTCCACCGCCTCCACCTCGACCACCATCCCGTAGGGCAGCCGGGTGGCCCACTCGATGCGGCGCACGCTGCCCACGCCGTCGGCGCCGCCAGCCTTGAGCAGGCGCACCGAGCGCACGTAAGGCCACCAGCGCGGCCAGCTTTCGGGGGCGGTGAGGGCGGCCCACACCCGCTCGACCGGCGCGTCGATGCGCCAGTGGCTCACCAGGTCGAAATGGTGGCTCGACGACATCAGGCCGCCAGGCGCGGGTAGCCGCGCTGCTCGATGTCGACCCGGTCTTCGAGGGCGGCGGCGCTGACCTCCTTGCGGATCTGCGCTTCCAGCAAAGGCTTGAGGAGCCGGCCGATGACCGGGGGCAGCGGCAGGCGGATCACGATGTCGACCAGCGTGCCGGCACGGCCGCCGACCACCTGCGGCGAGAAGCCGAAGCGCAACGACCCCCCTCGGTTGAAGCCCTCGACCGACACGTCTTCGATGCCGCCATCGGCCAGCAGCCGGCGCTCGAACACATCGCGCTGCGCGATGCCGAGCAGGCGCACCACCTGCACGAAGCGGGCGCCGTCGGCCCGTCGCTCCAGCACCTCGAAGCGCAGCTTGGGGTGCACGTTGCAGCCGATGTGGTGGTCGAGATCGGCGAACTGGCTGCGCACCGTGGCGAGTGGTGCGGCGATCCACTGGGTGTGGTGAACATGGGCAAACGCGGGCATGGCGGTCTCCTGGCGGAGTGTCTCGGGGCTGTGTCTGCCCATACGGCCGGCGGGGGCATCCAGATGCATCCAAACGACCGGCCGCGCCGTAAGAAGCGGCATGACCCGCCCGAGCGACCCGGTTCCCCCTGCCCAGGCGCGCCAGATCAAGGCGCGGCTGCTGGAGCGGGTGGCCGATGCCGACCTCACCCATCTCACCGTGGACGCCCACCAGGGCAGCTGGCAGGCCTTTGCCCCAGGCATTGCGCTCAAGGTGCTGCGCGAACACGAGGGGGTGCTGTCGTACCTGCTGAAGCTGGACCCGGGCGCCACGCTGCCCGCCCACCGCCACCCGCTCGACGAGGAATGCCTGGTGCTCGAAGGGCGGCTGCGCGTGGGCACCCGCATCGAGATCGGCCCTGGGGGTTACCACGTGGCCCACCGGGGCGCCTTGCACGCCACCATCGGCAGCACGACCGGCGCGACGATCTTCCTGCGTGGCGCCATTCCCGAACTCGGGCAGGCCCTGGCCAGCCTCTGAAGGTGCATCCGACATCGCAACCCCGGCGTATCACCCGAGCATGAACGCCCAGCCCACCTCCGTCACGACGCTCGACGACCCCGCCGCGCTCTTCGACGACGACGCAGCGCCTCCCCCCACGCCGGACGAGGCGGAGCCGCCCGTCGCACGCGGCTGCGCCACGCCGGTCACCGACGACGAGATCGCCGGCTGGATCGGCCGCATCGTCACGCACGACGAACGTGCGCTCGCCGCGCTGTACGACGCCACGCTGTCGCGCGTCTACGGCGTCGTGCTGCGGGTGGTGCGCCGCGCGTCCTTGGCCGAAGAGGTGGTGGAAGACACCTTCTTCCAGGTGTGGCGGCAGGCCCCGCGCTTCGATCCGGCGCGCGGCAAGGCCCTGACCTGGCTGCTCAACATGGCGCGCTCGCGCGCCATCGACGCCGTGCGCCACGAGTCGCGCTTCCAGGCCGACAGCCTCGATGCCGACAACGCCCCCGCGCTCGACGCCGACGACCCCGGCCACGACGACCTGCTCGACGTGGCACGTGGCCATGCCGAGTTGCAGCGCGCACTGCTGCTGCTCCATGCACAGCCGCGCCAGCTGGTTGCGCTCGCCTTCTTCCGGGGCCTGAGCCATGAGGAGATCGCCACCCACACCGCACTGCCGCTGGGCACGGTGAAGTCGCAGATCCGCCGTGCGCTCGCCACCTTGCGCGATGCCCTGGGCCCCCAGGCCCGGCGCACGCTTGCCTCATGAAGAATCGTCACCCGATGAAAGCCTGGACGCCCAACACCCCGATGCCGCTGGCCGAGCCACCGACCGATCCGCTGGCGGCCGAACTTGCGCCCTTGCTCGACGCGCCGTTCGCCGAGGCCCTGGCGCATGAGGGCGCGGGCCGCGGCCTGCGCTCTCGGCTGATGTCGCGCGTGGCCGCCTCGCAGGCGGCCGAGGTGGGCATGGTCACCACACGCCGCCGGCACGCCCCCCGCGAGACGCTGGGCCCCGGCGTGAGCGTGCAGACGCTGTACCACGGCGTCGGCCGGCGCGACGGGGAGCCACTGCGTGCGCGCCTGATCGAACTCGCAGCGGGTGCCTCGGTCGATGCAGCCCTGCTCGGGGGTGAGGCCACGCTGCAGCCCCGCCACCGCGAGTGGCTGGTGGTGGGCGGGCACGTGTCGGGCCCCGGCGCACACCTGGGCCTGCGCGACTACCACGTCACCCCGGCCGGTGCGCCCACGCCCTCGTGGCGGGCCGAGACGGCCGCGCTGCTCTTCCTGCGCGAATCGATGCTGCCCGCGCAGGCTGGCGACGTGCCGCACACGGTGCACGATGCCGAGGCCGGCTGGCCCGATTTCGCGCCCGGCATCCAGCGCCGCGTGCTGTGGCAGCGCGACGGCCAGGCCGCCTTGCTCTATTTCGCCGAGCCCGGGGCCGCCGTGCCGCAGCACTCGCACGGCCACGACGAGGAGTGCCTGATGGTGCAGGGCGAACTCTTCCTCGACGACCTGCTCCTGCAGGCCGGCGACTACCAGCTTGCCCCTTCAGGCAGCGGCCACCGGATCACGCAGACCGACACCGGCGTGGTGATCTACGCGCACGGCGATCTGGACTTGCAGTTCGTCTGACGCGCGGAAAGACAAGGCGAAAAAAAGGCCCGGTTCCGCCAACCGGGCCAACGCTCTCTTTTCCCTTAGCAGGTTCGAATCACCACCAGGATTCGGCCTGCACACCCACCGAGGTGCCAGACTTCTTGTCGCCGAACACCTGGCGGGCGTTGGTGGAGCTCAACCCGCCGGCGCCGGCAGTGCGCACGGCGTCGTTCCAAATCGCGTGCGTGACGAACAGGCGCACGGTCGGGCGAGACCCGGCTTCCTTGCCAGCCGAGGCCGCCACGGCCAGGGTGCCCTTGGTCAGGTTCTGCTTCGCGCCGCCGCCATCGGGCTTGACCTGGTCATGGCCCAGCTCGGCGAGGAAGCGGAACGGGCCGGACAGGTGGGTGTCGGTGCGCGCACCGATGGTGAACCACTTGTTGCCGGTGTTGCCCGTGTTCTTGCGGATGCGGTACTCGGTGATGAAGTCGACCGCCGTGCCGCCCAGGGTCATGCCCTGCTGGAAGACGACGCGGGTGTTCTTCAGGTCGCCGAACTTGTCGCCCTTCACGCCGAACAGCGTGTCGCCGCCGAGGATGGTGCCGCTGAGCTTCTGGTACACGCCGACGGCCAGGCCGTTGGGCTGGTCAGCCGGCTCGGCGGGCGGCGTCGTGGTCTGGTTCTCGGTCTTCAGCTGCTTCGACGGCGTGACGTAGATCGACAGCTCGCCGTTGGGCACCGTCTTGATGCCGGTCATGCGGATCGGCAGCGCCATGCGGTTGTTGTAGGCGTCGTTGTTCGGGTCCATCATGAACGCGACGCTCAGCTTGCCGATGCCCAGGTCCATGTCTTCAACGCCGGCGCCGTTGCCGTCGTTGTTCTCGAGGAACTGGTCGTTGATGCCGGTCTGCAGGCGGTTGTAGAAGCGGCGGCCCGCCCACACGCGGCCATTGGCCAGCTGGCTGATGTTCTGGCCGTAGGCGTAGATCTGGCCGAAGCGGGTGGTCAGCTGGTCGGGGCCGTTGCCGTTGTTCTGGGCGTTGCCCGAGTCCCAACCCTTGTAGACGCTGGGCATCACGCGCACATGCCAGTCGGAGCCTTCGTACTCGGCCAGCTTGGCGTCGAAGGTGGGCTCGACCACGTAGTCGCACTCGTTGCCGAGGCGGTACTTGGTGTCGGCATTGGCCAGGCCGAAGCAGACCTGGTTGCCGCCGCGGGCGTTGACGCCGACGCCGGCGCGGAAGTAGCCCGAGAACTCGATGGGCGGTGCGGCCAATGCGCTACCGGCAACCCCGGCCAGGGCCAGGGCGGTGAACAGTCGAACGGTTTTCATGGTTGCTCCTCGTCACTTTCGTGGGTGGTTTTGCCGTCTTTGCGGCGGTGGTGGCGGGCCTTGCGGCCCAGGGTGGGAACGGGTCTCGGTTCAGTGCAGGGCCAGCGCCTGCCCGTCGGGTTGGAACAAGAGCGAGCGGCCGGGCTGGGGCGCGAGGCCCACAGCGTCGCCGGTGGCAAGAGGGGCGTGGTCGGCCGGCACGCGCAGCGCCACGGTGTGCTCGCTGCCGCGCAGGGTGGCGTGCACGATGGTCGAGTCGCCCAGGTGTTCGAGTAGCGCCACGCGGGCGGCGAGGCCCTCGCCCGCCTGCGTGATCTGCAGGTGCTCGGGGCGGATGCCCAGCACCAGGTCGCCTGCGGTGAGGCGCAGCGAAGTCGTGGTGGCCGGCAGGCGCACCGCACCGGCCTCACCCATGCGCAGCTGCACGGCGTCACGCTCGCTGCGCTCGGCGGTGCAGGGGATGAAATTCATGCGCGGCGAGCCGAGGAAGCCGGCCACGAACTGGTTCGCGGGCTTCTCGTAGAGCGCGAGCGGCGTGCCCACCTGCTCGATGCGGCCGGCGTTGAAGACGGCGATGCGGTCGCCGAGCGTCATCGCCTCGACCTGGTCGTGGGTGACGTAGATCATGGTCGTGCCCAGCTCGGCGTGCAGGCGCGAGAGCTCGATGCGCATCTGCACGCGCAGCCCGGCGTCGAGGTTCGACAGCGGCTCGTCGAAGAGGAAGACCCTGGGCTTGCGCACGATGGCACGGCCGATGGCCACGCGCTGGCGCTGGCCGCCCGACAGCGCCTTGGGCTTGCGTTCGAGCAGGTGGGTGATCTGCAGGATCTCGGCGGCGCGGCCGACCGATTCCTTCACCTGCGCCTTCGACTGGCCGGCGAGCTTCAAGGCAAAGCCCATGTTCTCGGCCACGGTCATGTGCGGGTAGAGCGCGTAGCTCTGGAACACCATCGCCACGCCGCGCTCGGCGGGGGGCACGTCGTTGATGCGGTCGCCGCCGATGAAGATGTCGCCGGCCGAGATGTCTTCCAGGCCCGCGATCATGCGCAGCAGGGTCGACTTGCCGCAGCCCGAGGGGCCGACGAAGACGGTGAACTCGCCGTCGGCGATGTCGAGGTCGACGCCCTTGATGACCTCGGCGCCGTCGTCATAACTCTTGCGCACGCTGCGCAGGGTGAGGGTGGACATGGTGCTGGCTCCTTTGCCTCAGCGGTTCTGCGCGATGAAGTCGCGGTACCAGTGCGCGCTGTCTTTGGGGGTGCGCTTCTGGGTTTCGTAGTCGACGTGGATCAGGCCGAAACGCTTGTCGTAGCCGGAGTTCCACTCGTAGTTGTCGAGCAGGCTCCAGTAGAAATAGCCGCGCACGTCGACACCGGCTTCCATCGCGGCGCGCAGCGCCTGCAGGTGGGTGCGCAGGTAGTCGATGCGGGGCTGGTCGGCCACGCGCCCGTTGACCACCACGTCGGCCACGGCGGTGCCGTTCTCGGTGATGTAGATCGGCGGCAGCTTGTAGTCGGCGTTGATCTTGACGAGCAGATCCGTGAGGCCTTGCGGGTAGTTCTCCCAGCCCATGTCGCTCTCGCCGGTGAGCTTGGGCGCCGGCACCGGCGGCTTGGCGGTGCTGGCCCAGATGCGGGTGTAGTAGTTGATGCCGAGGAAATCGAGCGGCTGCGCGATCACATCGAAATCGTTTTCATGTGTCACCGGGTAAAGGTTGACGCCGGGGGCCTTCGGGTACTGCTTCAGGAAGATCGGGTCCATGAACCAGCGCACGAAGGTCGCGTACTCGCGCTCCGCGGCCTCGCGGTCGGCCTGGGCGTCGGTGGCCGGCGTGGCGGGCGACTGGTTGAGCACGATGCCGAGCGGGGCCTTCACGCCGGCCGCACGCATGGCCTGCATCGCGAGGCCATGCGAGAGCAGCAGGTGGTGCGACACCTGCACCGCGAGCTGCAGGTCGCGCGCGCCGGGGGCGAACTGGCCGATGGCGTGGCCGAGCACCGCGGTGCACCAGGGTTCGTTGTGCGTGGCGATCGCGCTCACACGGTCGCCGAGGCGGCGCCCCATGTGCTCGGCATAGTCGGCGAAGCGCTGTGCGGTTTCGCGCGTGGCCCAGCCGCCCACGTCTTGCAGGGCCTGCGGCAGGTCCCAGTGGTAGAGCGTGGCGTGCGGCTTGAGGCCCTTGGCGAGCAGGCCATCGACGAGGCGGTCGTAGAAGTCGAGGCCTTTGTCGTTCCAGGCGCCGCGGCCTTGCGGTTGCACACGAGGCCACGAGATCGAGAAGCGGTAGGCGTCGACGCCAAGCGAGGCGATGAGGTCGATGTCTTCACGGTAGCGGTGGTAGTGGTCGCAGGCCACGTCGCCCGTGTGCCCCTTGTGCACGTTGCCGGGGAAATGGGAGAAGGTGTCCCAGATCGAGGGGCCGCGGCCGTCTTCGCGGGCCGCGCCTTCGATCTGGTAAGCAGCCGTGGCGACGCCCCACGAGAAGCTGGATGGGAATTTCGAGACAGTCACGCGTCGGGTCCTTGGAGATCTGGTGAATGAGTGATGAGCGTCAGGCCTTCACCGCACCGGCGGTGAGCCCTTCGATGAGGCGGCGCGAGGCCATCGCAAACATGACGAGCAGCGGCAGCACCGCGATCGACGAGCCGGCGCAGATGGCGCCCCAGGGCGTCTGCCCCGTGCCCTGCAGCGAGCGCAGCGCGAGCGGCACGGTGTACATCTCCATGTCGCGCATCACGATGAGCGGGCCCATGAAGTTGTTCCACGAGGCGATGAAGGTCACGAGGCCGAGCGTGCCGAGTGCCGGGCCGATGAGCGGCAGCACGATGCGGAAGTAGATGCCCAGCTCGCTGCAGCCGTCGATGCGCGCGGCATCCAGCAGGTCGCGCGGGATGGCCGAGGCGATGTACTGGCGCATCATGAAGATGCCTAAAGCGCCGCAGGCGGCCGGCACGATCAGCGCCTTGGGCTGGTTCATCCAGCCGAGGCCGCTCATGATGAGCGCGGTGGGGATCATTGCCACGAAGCTCGGCAAGAGCATCGTGCCCATCACGAAGACGAAGAGCTGCTTCTTGTAGCGGAACTCGAACATCGCGAAGGCATAACCCGCGAGCGAACACAGCAGCAGGTTGGCCGCGGTGACGGCGAGTGCCACGTAGACGCTCCAGCCGAGGTTCTGCCACCAGTGGGGCAGGCGCTCGAGCAGGAGCTTCAGGTTGTCGTCGAAGTGGTTGCCGAACCAGATGGGCGGCGGCAGCGACAGGATCTCGCGGTCGCTGTGCGTCGCGAAGATGAACATGAAGTAGAAGGGCGCGAGCATCAGCAGCGCACCGGCCAGCACGATGGCGTAGGCGGTGAGCTGGCCGACGTTGACGCCGGCGCGGCGCGGGCGCGGCGCCTGCAGGGCGAGGGTGGCGCTCATGCCTTGTCCTCCTTCTGGCCCAGGAGCTTGTTGTTGAGCCAGGTCACGGCAGCGATCAGCATGAAGAGCAGCCAGGCCACGGCCGAGGCGGTGCCGAAGTCACCGTCGACGAAGGCGGTGGCGTACATGTGCATGGCCGCGGTCTTGCCGGCCTGGTCGATGCCGCCCGTGCCACCCGTCAGGATGAAGGGCTCTTCGAAGAGCTGCAGGTTGCCGATGATGGTGAGCGTGACCGCGAAGAAGATCATCGGGCGCAGGAGCGGCAGCACGACGTGGCGGAATTGCTGCCAGCGGGTGGCGCCGTCCATCGTGGCGGCTTCGAAGAGGTCCTTCGGGATGGTCTGCATCGCCGAGAGATAGAGCACCGTGTTCCAGCCGACGTAGCGCCAGAAGACGACGAAGGAGATCATCCACTTGGTGTACTGCGGCTGGCCCCAGTCGATGTTCTGCGCGGGCAGGAACCAGCTGAACACCGGCAGCTCGTGGAGCGCTGCGATGCTCGCGTTGATCACGCCGTAGTCGCGCGAGAAGAGGGTCGAGAACACGAGCGAGATGGCCACGCTCGAGGTGATGAAGGGCAGGAAATAGGCACCCACCACCGCGTTGCGCCAGCGCTTGAACGCCATGTGCATGAAGAACGCGAGCGGCAGCGCCACCAGGTGCTGCGGCACGCCGGAGACGATGGCCATCCAGCCCGTGTTGTAGAGCGACTTGTGGAACCAGTCGTCGTTCAACACGATGTACACGTAGTTCTCGAACCCGACCCATTCCATCGCCGCGAGGCCGGCGGCCGGCTCCCAGCGGTGGAACGAGAGGTAGGCCGAGAACAGCAGCGGGAACAGCCCGAACACCAGGAAGATGACGAAGAACGGGCTGATGAAGAGGTAGGGCACCCATCCACGCAGACGGGCCCGCAGGTTCGTGCGCTTGTGGCGCAGCTCGGTCGGCGCGGCGGTGCGCGCCTCCGGGGTCAGGGGTTCAGACATGGCCTGCATGATGGCGCGCCCAGACTCTTCTCTGCTTCATCCGCGGCGATCAGCGGCGCACGCGCTTCTTGAGCGTGGCTTGTGCGTCGGCCAGGGCGGTCTTGATGTCCTTGTTCTGCTCGAGCACCTTCTCCAGCTCGGCATTGACCACCTCACGCGCGACCGGGTCGTACTTGTCGACGGCGATGGCCTGGATCTTGTCGGCCGCGAGCTTCCACTGCTGGCGGGCCTTCTGGCCACCGAGGTACTCGATCGGCTGGTTCAGGAAGTCGTCGTTCTGCGCTTCGATCAGCGAAGGGAAGGCGTCGAGCTTGCGGAAGGCCTCGAGCTGCATCTCCTTGTTGAGCGTGAGGAACTTGATGAACTCCCACGCCGCGGCCTTGTTCTGTGCCTTCTTCGGGATGGCGTAGAACGAGCCGCCCCAGTAGCCGAACGAGTTGTTGGGCAGCTGGGCCGAGCGCCACTTGCCAGCCGATTCCTTGGCCAGCCAGTTGGTCAGGTGGCCGTTGAGCCACGCGCCCATCATCTGCGAGGCGATGCGGTCGCGCTTGAAGCCTTCGGTCCATTCGTTGGACCAGGCACCGATCTTGCCGTCGATGCCGGCGGTGCGGGCGGCCTTGGCCAGCTCGAACGCCTTGGCGAAGCGGGCGCTGGTGACGAGCGGCTGGCCCTTCTTGTCGAAGTAGATGCCTTCGCCGTCCTTCAGGCCCGAGCGGATGTAGATGTCCTTGATGTCGACCGCATTGCCGAGCATGTAGGCGCCGGTCGCGGCCTTCACCTTCTTGCCCGCCTCGATGTACGACTCCCAGCTCTTGGTGAGGTCGGCTTCGGTGACACCGGCCTTGTCGGTCAGGTCCTTGCGATAGAACATCGCGCCCGGGCCGATGTCGACCGGCATCGCGTTCAGCGCGCCAGTGCCGCTCATGGCCTGCGGGTAGCTGAACTTCGCGACCTTGCTGCGGTACTGCATCGCGTTGTAGGGCGCCTTCGACAGGTCTTCCAGGCCGCCCGATTCGGCGAACTTGCCGATGAAGTCGTTGTCGACCGCCATCACGTCGGGCAGGTTGGAGCCCGTGGCCAGCGCGGTGGTCATCGCGGTGTGGTGGTCGGGGTAGGCGAGCGACGCCAGCTTGATCTCCACCTCGGGGTGCAGCTTCTGGTACAGCGGGATCGCGGCCTTCACGCCACGGTCGAGGTCGGGGAAGGAGGCGACCGTGAGGGTCACCTTGGTCTGGGCGCTGGCGCCGGCGGTCGCCAGCGCAAAGGTGACGCCGGCCAGGGCCAGCAGCAGCGGCTTGATCATGTTTTTCATCTGTGTCTCCGTCTGGGCTCGACTGCCATCGTTGTTTTCAACGTCTGGCATCGTTTTCACGAAATGCGGCGCATGTAACCCGATCACATGCCCCGCGCACTCGATCGCCTCATGCGCCCCGTCTGCCATTCCTCTCGGTAAGAGGGTGGAAACGGGGCGGCCGTGTCGGCGGGGATGTGACCCGATTTCATGTGAAATCGATTTCACAACGGCGCGTATTTCATCGCCCGTGACGGGAGGGTGTCAACACGGGAAACCCCAGAAAGCCACAAACCTAGGGAAAGCCCTTGTCTCGTCGGCGACGCACTTCAGCGCGCCGGCAACAAGGTCTCGAGCAGCGGTTTGCGCCAGCTGAGCGCGTGCGGGTCCAGCACGCCGAAGCCGGCAGCGAGCTCCCAATACGCCCAGGAGAACCCACGCGCTTCGGCGTGCTCGCGCACGGCGCGGGTCCACGCGAGACGGCTCGCGTTGTCGGCTTTGGAGTAGGCACCGAACTCACCGAGGTAGATGGGCCGCTGCTCACGCTTGGCCCAGTCGGCCACGCCGTCGAAGGCTTCGCGCAGCGCCCGCAGCTCGGGTGCGCGGCCACGCCAGGTGCTGCCCATCCACGCGCCGGCACCGCTCACCCATTCGGCACCTTGATGGGTGACCTCCATCGGCTCGTAGTAGTGGAAGGTGGCGATGAGATTGCGGTCGTCCTGAGGCAGCTTGAGCAACCACAGCATCTTGCGGCTGTTCCACTCGGAGCCGCCGACGATGAGCGTGCGGTTCGGGTTGCTCGCGCGGATGACGGGCAGCACGGCGGCCAGCGCGTCGTTCCACTTCGATTGGGTGAGCTTGTCGTGCGGCTCGTTGAGCACCTCGAAGATCACCTGCGCCGGCGCATCGCGGTAGTGCTCGGCGACCTGCTTCCACAGGCCGAGGAAACGCGCGCGCTCGGCGTCGGGGTCGCTCATCATCCCGGTGTAGTGGTGCATGTCGAGCACGATGGCGAGCCGGTGCTCGAGCGCGAGTTTCACCACGCCGTCGATGCGCGCGAAGAACTCAGGGTCGATGGTGTAGGGCGGCTTGTCGGCGGCCTGCGCGTCCCAGCGGATGGGCAGGCGGATGGCGGTGAAGCCGGCCTTCGCGGTGAGCGCGATGAACTCGTCGCGCAAGGCGGGGCCGGCCATGCCTTCGCGGGCATGATCGAGCATGTTGCCGAAATTGATGCTCTTGGCGAGCAGCCGGTTGCAGCTCTCGGCGCGCGCCTGCGGCGGCTGCTGGCCGTCGCACGCCAGCGTGGGCCCGGCGGCCAGAAGTGCCAGACTCGCGAGCAGCGATCTGAAGGGGTGGGGCATGGTTGTCTCCGTGTGTCGTGGGTGGGTTGTGGCTGGCGGGCGGGGGCTGGAACGGCACGCAAGTGGCCCACACTCGCGGCTTGAAAACGTTATCATCCCGCGCGCCTGCACCCCTTTCCTGACCTGTGCCTGACGCCGTGACCTCACCCAACGACCACCAGAGTTCGACTCCCGCGCCCGAGACCATCACGGCCATCACGGTGCTGGACGTGGCCCGCGAGGCCGGCGTCTCGGCCAGCACGGTGTCGCGCATCCTCAACGGCACCGCGCGGGTCGCCTCCGACAAGCGCACCGCCGTCGAGAACGCGATCCGCAAGCTCGACTTCAAGCCCAACCTCTTCGCGCGCAGCCTGAAGACGGGCACCACCATGACGGTGGGCGTGCTCACGCAAGACATCGAAAGCCCCTTCTTCAACCGCGCGATGCGGGGCATCGAAGAGGGCCTGTCGGGCAGCGGCTACGCGCCCATCATCGTGAGCGGCCACTGGAATGCGAAGGAAGAGGCCGAGCGCATCCGCCTGCTGCTGGCGCGCCGCATCGATGGCCTGGTGATCCTCACCGGCCACCTCGACGACGCGCAGATCATCGACTTCGCGCGCCACCAGCCCATCGTCGTGACGGGCCGCCAGCTGAGCGCGCCCAACCTGCGCAGCCGCCAGCTCGACCAGGAGCACGGCGGCTACATCGCCACCCGCCACCTGATCAGCCTCGGCCACAAGCGCATCGCCCACATCGCCGGCCCACGCGACCATTTCGACGCCACCGAGCGCCTGGCGGGCTACCGTCGAGCGCACGCGGAGGCGGGCATCGAGGTGGCGCCCGAGCTGATCGTGCAGGGCGACTTCCTGGAAAGCGGCGGCCTGTTGTCGATGAACCGGCTGCTCGACAGCGGCCACCCGTTCACCGCGGTGTTTGCCGCCAACGACCAGACGGCTTTCGGCGCGCGCGTGGCGATGTACCGCCGCGGCATCCGCGTGCCCGACGACCTGTCACTGGTGGGAGTGGACGACCTGCCCGCCGCGGCCTACCTCACGCCGCCGATCACGACGGTGCGCCAGCCGATCTACGAGATGGGGCTCTTCGCCGCGCACGCGCTGCTCAACATGCTCGGGCACCGCGTGCCGGAGATCGAGTTGCCGGCGCTGGAGTTGATCGTCAGAGAAACGACGCGCAGGCTTTAGCCGCGCGCGGCAGCGTCTTCGATGGCCTGCTGCACCTTGCGGGCGCCGCGCAACACCAGCGTCTGGTCCAGCATCGCCTGCGGTGCCACCGCCTGCGCTACTTCATCGAGCGAATCCGGGTCGGTCATCAGCGCATTGGCCAGCGCCGACAGCGCACAGATGGCGCGCCGCGGTGCCTGCGCCGGCAGCTGCCGCAGCGCGTTCACCCGCACGTGGTGGCGCACGCTTGCCACTGCCGCCTGGCCGAGGCCCCAGCTTTCGCAGAGCGAAGCACCCAGCGAATCGTGGCTCACGCCGAAGGCTTCGTATTCGCGCTCGACCAGCTCCATGTCGTTGGCCGATGAGGCCAGCATGGGCTGGTAGACCTCGGGGGCGTGTTTGTAGAGCACGGCCTTGCCGCACTCCTCAAAGAGGCCGGCCGAGTGGGCGCCCCAGGGGTCGACGCTGAGCGCCTGCCCGATGCGGCCCATCAGCAGGCCGCGCACGCTGGCGCGCTGCCACACCGGCTCCAGCTCCGGCACCGCCGGGAACACGGCGCGCAGGCCGAATTCGAAGGTCACCGCCGCCACTTCGCGGGTGCCCAGGTACATCACCGCCTGCTGCACGCTCTGCACCCGGCCCTTCAGGCCGTAGAGCGAGGAGTTCACCGCCTTCATCACCGCGGCGGCCAGCGCCATGTCGGACTCGACCAGGCGGCCGAGCGTGGGCAGGTCGACCTCGTCGTCGGCCAGCAGCAGCGAGAGCTTGACCAGCACCTCCGGCTGGGCCGGCACATCGATGTTCAGGGAGCGCAGTTTGGGGTCCACGGGCATGGGGCCTCCATCAAAGTCAATACTTCACGGACCATGCTACGCAAGGCAGAACGGGTCAATCAACCGAACAGACCACCCAAAGCATGGCTTCAATTGCTTTGACGAACGGCCGTGCCATTCGGTGCCTGCCTTCTTATACTGCGTGACATCCCCGCAAAGAGGGTCGACACATGACCATCAAGCTCGCCAAAAGCGAACAGACGCTCCAAGCCATCATCAAGACCGCCTTGCAGATCGCCGTGGTGGAGGGCCTGCAGGCCGTCACGCTCGGCGAAGTCGCCAAGCGCATGGACATCAGCAAGAGCGGGGTGTTCGCCCGTGTCGGCTCTGTCGAAGCGCTGCAGAGCATGGTGATCAAGGAATACAGCCGCATCTTCGTGGCCAACGTGTTCACCCCCTCGCTCAGCGCACCGCGTGGCCTGCCGCGCCTGAACGCGATCATGCGGCTGTGGATCGGCCGCGGCACCGGCGAGAACGCCTTCGCCGGCGGCCTGCACGCCACCGCCGCCTTCGACCTCGACCACGTGGAAAGCCAGCTGCGCGACGAGCTGCTCGAAGCCGTGCTCGCGTGGCGCGTGCTGCTCAAGGGCGCGATCGTGCGCTGCATCGAAGAGGGCCACCTGCGCTCCGAGACCGACCCGGGCCAGCTCACCTTCGAGATCAACAGCCTGATGGTCGGCTTCCTGCACGAATCGCGTTTCGTGCGCGACCCGCTGGCGCACGAGCGCGCCATGTCGGCCTACCAGCGGCTGATCTCGACCTACCGCAGCTTCTCTTACGCCGACTGAACGATGCGGGTGCTCGTCCTCGGCGCGGCGGGCTTCATCGGCTCGCGCCTGAGGCGGGTGCTGCAGGCCCAGGGCCACCTCGGCGGGCAACCCATCACCGAGCTGCTGCTGGCCGACAACCGGCCGGTGAGCGGCGGCGAGCAGGGCGACATCTGCGACGACGGTTTCGTCGACCACCTGTTCGCCAAGCCCGTCGACGCGGTGTTCCACCTCGCCGCCACGCTGACGCTCGATGCCGAGATGGATTTCGAGCGTGGCATGGCCGTCAACGTGCACGCGCTGATGCGGCTGCTGGAGCGCTGCCGGGCGCAGCGCAAGCGCCCCGCGTTCGTCTTCGCGAGCTCGATCTCCACCTTCGGCGGCGACGTGCCCGACACGGTCGACGACACCGTCGCCCAGAACCCGCAGACCTCCTACGGCACGCACAAGGCGATGGCCGAGCTGCTGCTCAACGACTACTCGCGGCGCGGCGCGCTCGACGCGCGGGTGCTGCGCCTGCCGGTCGTGCTCACGCACCCGGGGCCGCCGAGCGGGAGTGTGTCGGACCGCATCGCCGCACTGATCCGCGAGCCGTTGAACGGCCGCGACGCTATCTGCCCGCTGGCGCCCGACACCCGCGTGCCGGTGGCCTCGGTGCAGAAGGTGGTGGGGGGCTTTCTCGCCCTGCAAGCCTTGCCGCCCGAGCGCTTCGGCCCGACACGCGTGATGAACCTGCCCTCGCTCACCGTCACCCCGGCCGCGCTGGCCGCTGCCGTGGCGCAACGCGGTGCGACCGGCCGCGTGCACTGGCAGCCCGAGGCACAACTGCAGGCGATCGTCGACGGCTGGCCGCGCGCCTTCACCTCGGCCCGTGCGCTGGCGCTCGGCCTGACGCCCGACGCCGACGCACTGGCGTTGGTCGACGCCTACCTGGAGACTTGGCCCCCCGATGCCTGAACCTCAACTCCCCGTCTGCATCATCGGCGCCGGCTCCTCCGGCGTGACCCAGGCCAAGGCGCTGAAGGAACGGGGCGTCGCCTTCGAGTGCTTCGAGATCGGCTCCGCCATCGGCGGCATGTGGCGCTACGAGAACGACAACGGCCTGTCGTCGGCCTACCGCAGCCTGCACATCGACACCAGCCGCAAGAACCTCGGCTACGCCGACTTCCCCATCCCCGAGACCTACCCCGACTTCCTCTCGCACTGGGAGGTGATGGACTACCTCGATGCCTACGCGGACAAGGCCGGCGTGAAGCCGCACATCCGCTTCAACACGAGAGTGGATGAAGTCACCCCCGCCGGCGACGGCACCTGGGCCGTGCGCCTCTCCTCCGGCGAGACGAAGCGCTACCGCGCCGTGCTGGTCGCCAACGGCCACCTGTGGGACCCGCGCCTGCCGGCCTTCCCCGGCCACTTCGACGGCGAGGCCATCCATTCACACCACTACCGCACCGCCGAGCCCTTCCAGGACAAGCACGTGATGGTGGTGGGCATCGGCAACTCGGCCGTCGACATCGCCGTCGACGTCTGCAAGTCGGCGAAGAGCACGATCCTCTCCACGCGGCGCAGCGCCTGGGTGATGCCCAAATACATCATGGGCGTGCCCATCGACCGCTGGTCGGGCGTCTTCATGCGCAAGCTGAAGCTGCCGACCGTCGTGGCGCGCGAGCTGGTGCGGCGTTTCGCGTTTCTCGCCGTGGGCGACCAGGAACGTTATGGCGTGCGCAAGCCCGCGCACCCCATCTGGCGCGAGCACGCCACGCTGTCGCAGGAGCTGCTGCCTTACGTGGGCCACGGCTGGATCCGCATCAAGCCCAACGTGCGCGAGCTGCAGGGTGCGCAGGTCGCGTTCGACGACGGCAGCACCGCGCCGGTCGACGCCATCATCTATGCGACGGGCTACAAGACGAGCTTCCCGTTCCTGGCGAAGGAACTCTTCGAAGTGAACGACCAGCCGGTGTCGCTGTACCGGCGAATGCTCTCCCCGCAGCACCCGGGGCTGTATTTCGTGGGCCTGGTGCAGCCGATCGGGCCGACCATTCCGCTGGTGGAGATCCAGGCGCGCTGGGTGGCGTCCGTTCTTGCGGGTGAGACCGCACTGCCCGATCTGCGCACCATGCAGGAGGAGATCGCCCGCCACCACCGGCACCAGGCGAAGCGCTACCTGGGCTCGGCGCGTTACACCTTGGAAGTCGACTTCCGCGACTACGCGAAGCAGCTCCGTGGCGACATGGCACGCGGCCGGGCCACAGCCTAGAGGTGCAGCGCGTCCCAGCCGGTCTTCGCAATCAGCGCCGAGACCACGAGGATGAACACCCCGCGCACGAAGCCCGCGCCGTGCTTCAGCGCGAGGCGTGTGCCGAGCAGGCTGCCGATCACGTTGGCCACCGCCATCGCGGCGGCGATGTGCCACCACACGTGGCCCTTGAAGGCAAAGAGCGCAATCGCCGCGGCGTTGGTGGCGGTGTTGAGCAGCTTGGCGCTGGCGCTCGCGTGGAGGAAGTCGTAGCCCAGCAGGCGCACGAAGGCGAAGACGAAGAAGCTGCCGGTGCCCGGGCCGAAGAAGCCGTCATAAAACCCGATGACCGCGCCCAGCGCACCCGCCAACAGCGCTTCGGCCCGACCGCTGAAGCGCGGCGTGTGCTGGCGGCCGAGGTCCTTGCGCAGCAGCGTGTAGACGAGCACGGCCAGCAGCACGAGGGGCAGGGCCTTGCGCAGGCCATGGGGGCTCACGAGCGTGACGGCCCAGGCCCCGGCAAAGCTGCCGACGAGCGCGGCACCGGCCGCGGGCAGCAGCGCGGCCCAGCGCATCTCGACCTTGCGCGAGAACTGGTAGGTGGCCCAAGCCGTGCCCCAGATGGCGCCGCCCTTGTTGGTGCCGAAGAGCGTGGCCGGCGCGGCGGTGGGAAAGACGCTGAAGAGCGCCGGCACCAGGATCAGCCCGCCGCCGCCGACGATGGCGTCGACGAAGCCCGCGAACAGCGAGGCGAGGGTGACGGTGAGGAGTTCCAGGGGGCGCTTTCGGGGCCGGCGTCATGCGCCGGAAATAACAAAGGCGCCAGGGGTGACCCTGGCGCCTTTGGATTTTGTCATCGGCCGTGTCGCCTTCTGGGCGCCAGCTTTTGTGCGCCTGCAGGCGCTAGCCCTTGACGCGTTGAATGTCTCCTCAGACCCCCGCCAGTGCCCGGCAGATCAGGCCTGCCGGCCGCGAGTGGGCGGACTGTAGGCCGCTGTTTTGGCGCACACACTAGGGGTTTTCCTGCGCCATCCTGGGGCGCCGGCCGGTCAGCGTGTGGCGCTGGGCAGATCGCGTGGCAGAAACAAGTGCACGCGCGTGCCTTCTTGCGGTGCACTCACCACCTCGACCCGGCCGCCGTGCAATTCGGCGATGCGCTTGACGATGGCCAGGCCCAGCCCCTTGCCGCCTTCGCCGGTGGCGGGCGCCACCGTCTGGCGCGCCTGGTAGAAGCGGTCGAAGAGGTGGGGCAGGTCGGCGGCGGGAATGCCGGGGCCGGTGTCGGCCACCGTCACCGCCACCTCGCGGCCCTCGGCGTCGGCGCACAGCGTGATGCGGCTGCCGGCGCCGCAGAACTTGAGCGCGTTGTCGACGAGGTTGGCCAGGGCGCGCTCGAAGAGCTCGATGTCGACGGCGGCGGCCACCGGCTCATCGCGGTGCTCGGCGTCGAGCGCGACGCCGCGCTGCAGCGCACGTTCGGCGAAACGCGCGGCCACGTCGGCCAGCAGCTCGTTCAGGTCGACCACCTCGGGGCGCAGCTGGAAGCTCGGCTCGTCGAGCGTGGCCAGGTCGCCGAGCGACTGCACCAGGCGCGCGGCGTTGCGGGTGTTGCGCAGCGCCACCTCGGCCATTCGCAGGTCGTCGCCGCGCGCGGGGTCGCCGGCCCAGCGGGTCTGCAGCGTCTCCAGGCAGGCGGTGGTGGCGGTGAGCGGCGAGCGCAGGTCGTGCGAGAGGTTGCTCACCGCTTCGCGGCGGAAGTGGTCGAGGCGGCGCAGCGCGTCCCACTGCTGGCGCAGCGTCGTGAGCATGGCGCCGAAGGCCAAGGTGAGTTGGCCGAATTCGTCGCGTGTGGCGGGTGGCAGCAGCGGCTGGGCCTCGGCGACGCCTTCCTGCAGGCCGTCTTTCCCGAGGCCGTGCATCGACAGCGCCGCCACCGCGCTCGTGAGCCGCTGGAGCGGGCGTGTGACCGAGGCGATCACCAGCGCCGCGAGCAGGGTGGTGAGCGTCATGATGGCCACGATCAGCCCCATCGCCGGCCGTGCAAACGCGCTGCGCAGCGCCTGCCAGCGGCTTGCCGGCAGGCCCTCCTTGTGGCACACGAGATAGAGGTAGCCCGCCATCGGGTCGCTGCCCCCGATCGCCTTGCGGCTGAGCGCGCGCGCGGCCACCACCGCGTCGGCATCCATGCGCTCGGGGTCGTCACCCATCACATAGGGGCTGGGGGTGACGGCGGCGGCCTGGCGCACCGGCGCCATCGCCACGCGGAAGTCGGGCGGCAGCACCACCGAGCCGGTGCTCGCGAGCACACGCCCCTCGGGGTCGAGCAGATAGAGCTGGGTGTCGGCCTCGAACAGCACCAGGTTCTTGAGAAAGGCTTGGAAGTCGTCGGGGTGGCGCTCGTGCAGCTCGATCAGGTTGTCGTACTGGGCCACCACCCGCGTGAGGAAGGCCGACGAGCGCTGGAAGGTGGTCTCGTGCTCGAAGCGCTGGAAGGCGACGAGGACGGTGGCGAGCACGGCCAGCGCCGTGACGAAGCCCGTCGCAAAGATCGTCAGCGCGATCTTGAGGCGGACGCTCATCCCGGGGCGTCTCGCATCTTGTAGCCGGCACCGCGCACCGTGAGGATGAACTGCGGCCGCATCGGGTCGGCTTCGAGCTTGGCGCGCAGGCGGTTGATGTGCGTGGTCACCGTGTGCTCGTAGCCGTCATGGCTGTAGCCCCACACCGCGTTGAGCAACTGCGAGCGCGAGTACACATGGCCGGGGTGGCTGGCGAAGTACAGCAGCAGGTCGAATTCGAGCGCGGTGCATTCCACTTCCGCGCCGCGCAGCTTCACCTGGCGCTTCGCTGGCAGGATCTCCAGCTCGCCATTGCGCACCCAGCCGGTCTGCCCGGCCTGGCCTTGCTGGGCCGCACGTTGCAGGTCGGCCCGGCGCAGCAGCGCCTTCACCCGCGCCAGCAGCTCGGCGAGCGAGAAGGGTTTGGTCAGGTAGTCGTCGGCCCCGAGTTCCAGGCCCAGCACGCGGTCGAGCTCGGTGGCCTTGGCGGTGAGCATGAGGATGGGCGTGGTGCGTCCGCGCGCACGCAGCGCCTTGCAGACCTCCAGCCCGTCGAGCCCCGGCATCATCAAGTCGAGGATCAGGAGGTCGCTCGCCACCTCGGCCTGGCTGGCCAGCGCCGCGGGGCCATCGGCCACCGCCTGCACCTCGTAGCCGGCGCTGCGCAGGTTCATCGCGATCAGCTCGCGGATGTCGGTCTGGTCTTCGGCGACGAGGATGTTGGCAGGCATGCGGGGATTGTCGTGTCGAGCCCCGGCGCCCTGACACGCATCTGATGCAAATGTGATCTTCCTGTGATCTTCGGTGAGCTGGGCGCGAGCCGCGCTCGCGACAGTGAGCTCCATCGCACCACGACACCCCCAGGAGCCCACCATGACCGCAGCCGCCGCCAACTTCGCCGCCCCGTCCACCTTCCTGCCGGTGGCTTGGACGGAAATGGTCTCGCACCGCAGCTATCTGGTGCGCTTCGCCCAGCGCAAGCTGCACGACCCGATGCTGGCCGAAGACGTGGTGCACGACGTGTTCGAGGCGGTGATCTCCGGCCGCGCTGCCTTTGCCGGCCGCGCGGCGCTGCGCTCCTGGCTCACCGCCATCCTGAAGCACAAGATCGTCGACCTGGTGCGCAGCCGTGTCGGCCTGGAAAGCCTGGACGAAGAAGGCCCCGACGAGGCCGCGCACGCCGTCGCCTGCCCGCAGCCCCAGCCCGACGAGGTGGCCACCCAGCGCGAAGCCCTGCGCCAGACGCTCGCCCGCATCGACGCCCTGCCCGCCAGCCTGCGCGAGGTGGTGGAGCTGCGCGTGCTGCAGGACCAGCCCACCGAGGCGGTGTGCGCAGCGCTCTCGATCAGCGAAGACAACCTCTTCGTGCGCCTGCACCGGGCGCGCAAACAGTTGATGAACTGACAGCTGATGAACTGACATTCATCGCCGGGCGAACCGCGCCCGGCTTCGCACTGGCATGCGGATTGCGGCGGGTATCCTGCCGCACTCTCACCCCGTCCCTTGCTTGCGAAACTTCCGAAAGGCCGCGCCATGCCCCAGACCCTCCCCGCCACCCTCATCCCCGGCGACGGCATCGGCCCCGAGATCATGGACGCGACGCTGGCGGTGCTCGACGCGGTCGGCGCGCCCTTCGAATGGGACCGGCAGGTGGCCGGCCTGGGCGGCATCGCCGCCGCGGGCGACCCGCTGCCCAAGGCCACGCTCGACAGCATCCGCAAGACCCGCCTCGCGCTCAAAGGCCCTCTGGAGACACCCTCGGGCAGCGGCTACCGCTCGTCGAACGTGCGCCTGCGCGAGGAGTTCCAGCTCTACGCCAACCTGCGCCCGGCACACACGGTGATCCCGGGCGGTCGCTACGACAACATCGACCTCGTGATCGTGCGCGAGAACCTCGAGGGCCTGTACATCGGGCACGAGCACTACGTGGCGATCGACGGCGACCCGCATGCCGTGGCCATGGCCACCGGCATCAACACCCGCGCCGGCAGCCGCCGCCTGCTCGAGTTCGCCTTCGAGCACGCCATCGCCACCGGTCGCAAGAAGATCACCGTGGTGCACAAGGCCAACATCATGAAGGCGCTCACGGGCATCTTCCTCGAGACGGCGCAGCAGGTGTACGACGCCAAGTACAAAGGCAAGATCCAGTTCGAGACCATCATCGTCGACGCCTGCGCGATGAAGCTGGTGTTGAACCCGTATCAGTTCGACGTGATCGTGACGACCAACCTCTTCGGCGACATCCTGTCCGACCTGGTGGCCGGACTGGTCGGCGGCCTGGGCATGGCGCCCGGCGCCAACATCGGCACCGACGCCGCCATCTTTGAGGCGGTGCACGGCTCGGCACCCGACATCGCCGGCAAGGGCATCGCCAACCCGACGGCGCTGATCCTGGCCGCCGCGATGATGCTCGACCACGTGAAGCTGCATGACAAGGCCGAGCGCGTGCGCCGCGCGGTGGACGAGACGCTCAACGTCGACAACGTGCGCACCGGCGACCTCGGCGGCACGGCGAGCACATCGGCCTTCGCACAGGCGCTGGTGAAACGACTGGGATGACGACCCCTCGCCCAACGGGTACCTTGGGCGATCCCCCGAAGGGGATGCGGGCCGGCTTGGGAGCGGCCCGGCGCTCGGCCCGCGTCCGCTTCTAAGCGGTACCGAGCAACCTGCCGGGCTTGGCGTGCACCGAGAAGCTCATCGACGGCCCGCCGTACAAGGTAATGGTGTAAGCCCCGCCGTTGTCGAGCGTGATGGGCGCCGCAGGCACATGCACGTTCAGCTCTTTCGTCGGCAGCGGTGGGCCATCGACCGCGCCTTTCCTGATGGAGGCGTCGATGGCGGCGGGCAGGGCCGAACCGGAGGTGAGGGCAGCGAGCGAGGCCATGGGGTGTGGAGTGCGGGCGACACTCTAGTGGAGCGGCCTTGAGGGAGCACTCACCTTGAGCGATGTCGCCACCAAAAACGGCCGTTTTCAACACCGCCGGCGCGCATCGGCGCCGGGCCTCTTGCGTGTCAGGCCCGTGCCAGCCAAGCCCCGGCGTCGTCGACGGTGAGCGGCGGCGCGTAGAGCGCACCTTGCAGCACCTGGCAGCCGGCGTGGCGCGCGGCCTGCGCCTGCGCCTCGGTCTCCACGCCTTCGGCCACCACGTCGAGCTGCAGCACGGCGGCCAGCTGGCAGATCGCCTTGATCACCGCGGCGGCGTCGGGTGCGGGCAGCGGCTCGATCAGCGAGCGGTCGATCTTGACCGTGCTCACCGGCAGGCTGCGCAGGAGGTTGAGCGAGGAGAAGCCGGTGCCGAAGTCGTCGAGCGCCACCCGCACGCCCAGCTCGCGCATCTGGCGGATCTGGTCGCGCGCCTGCTCGAGGTGGGTGACGGCAGCGCTCTCGGTGATCTCGAGCGTGAGCAGGGCGGGCGGCACGCGGTACTGCGCGAGCGTGTCGGCCACCAGCTGCGGGAACTGCGTGTCGATCAACTGCAGCGGCGACACGTTCACCGCCACCGGGAAGGCCTCGCCATGCTCGGCGCGCCAGCGGGCGATCTGCTGGCAGGCCTGGGCGAGGATCAGGCGGCCGAGCGGGCCGATGAGGCCGGTGCGTTCGGCGGCGGGAATGAAATCGCTCGGGGCGATGCGGCCGAGGCCCGGCCGGTCCCAGCGCACCAGCGCCTCGAAGCCGAGCAGCGCGCCGTTCGCCGCATCGACCTTGGGTTGGTAGAAGAGCACGAATTCGTCTTTGCTCACACCGGCGCGCAGGCCCTGCTCGGCATCGAGCACCTGGCCCGAGCCGCGCTCGAAGCCTTCGGGCGGGAACTGCAGCGAGGTGCCCGGCACCGCCTTGGCGCGGTGCATGGCGGCGGTGGCCGCGCGCAGCAGCGCCTCGGGCGTGCCGGGGCCGACCGGGTGCAGCGCGGCACCCATCGACACGTCGAGGAAGAACTCGTGCTGCCCGTCGCTCGACGATTGCACCGTGAGCGCCTGCGCCAGGCGCTCGCGCACCAGCGCACCGAGGCCGCGCACGCTGGGCTCGTCGTCGGCACTGGGCGAGATCAGCGCGAACTCGTCTTCGCCCAGGCGCAGCACCTGGGCGTCGCCATTCACCGCCTGCTGCAGGGCGCTCGCCAGCGTGCGCAGCACCTCGTCGCCGAGCGAATGGCCGTGGGCTTCGTTGAAGAGCTTGAAGCGGTCGACGTCGAGCAGCATCAGCGCGAAGCGCTTGCCGGGCTGCGCGCACAGCTGGCGCAGGCGCTCGCGCAAGGCGTTGCGGTTGGGCAGGCCGGTCAGGCCGTCGTGCGTGGCCTGGTGCTGCAGGGCGCGGGCGGCGTTGTGCTGCACGGTCTCGTCGGTCACGACGACCTGCTCGGCGGGCAGGCCGTCCCAGTCGATGCGCCAGGCGGTGAAGCGCAGCTGGATCGGTGTGCCGTCGGCGCGCACGCGCACGCCGTCCCAATTCGCCTGCGGAATCTCGCCGTCGATCAGCTGGCGGTGCCGCTCGCGCGAGGCGAGGCGCTCGCTCTCGGTGAGCGCGGCCGGGCCACGCCAGAAGGTGTTGAGGTCGGCCAGCGAGCTGAGGCCGTAGATGCGCAAGAGCGCCGGGTTGGCGTACAGCACCCGCTCGCCCTGCACCACGGCCACGCCCTGGTGCGAGTGCTCGACGAGCTGCTGGAAACGCAGGCGCAGGCGGCGCGACTCCTCCGACGAGCGGGTGACCGCGGTGTGCAAGAGCGTGAGCCCGAGGATCAGGCGCAGCACCCCGGCGATCGCGAGCTGTACGCCCAGGCCGGCCTCACCGACCACCACGAAGATGTATTGGTTGACGCCCACCAGCACCAGCAGCAGCCCGACCAGCCGCTCGGCGAAGCCGCGGTGCCAGAGCCAGCCGAGCGCCACCATGCCGGCCGCCATGTGCAGCGTGGCGCTCGAGGCCTGCGCCCAGCGCGCGTCGATCTGGATCAGCCCGATGCCGAGCAGGAAGAGGCCACCGAAGAGACCGAGGATGTGTCGGCGCGTCGGCACATAGCCGGCCAGCCGCGCGCTGCCCAGCATCAGCAGCCCCACGTACAGCGCCGAGACCACCACCACCAGCAGCGTGCCCACACCCCGGCTGGCCGGCCCGGGCGCCCGCGTGCTCAGCATGTAGGCCACGGGCACCAGCGTCTGCGCGAGGTAGGCCCAGCCGAGGTCGCGCGTGAACACCTGCCGCGGGTCGCGCCACCAGGTGAGCAGCAGCGACAACCCGACGATGAGGTTGATGGCCGTGGTGAAGCCGAAGGAGAGGGTGTAGTCCAAGGGCGCGGGCGTCGCGTGTTCTTGTCTTACTGGCCGGCGAGGATCCAGCCGGCGGCACGCTCGGCGATCATCAGCGTGGGCGAATTGGTGTTGCCGCTCGTGATGGTGGGCATGACGCTCGCGTCGACCACCCGCAGGCCCCGCACGCCATGCACCTTCAGGCGCGCATCGACCACCGCGAGCGGGTCGGCCTCGGGGCCCATCTTGGCCGTGCCCACCGGGTGGAAGATGGTGGTGCCGATGTCACCGGCCAGGCGCGCGAGTTCGTCGTCGGTCTCGAACTGCGGGCCGGGCTTGATCTCTTTCGGCGCGTATTTCGCGAGCGCCGGCTGGGCCACGATGCGGCGCGTGAGGCGCAGCGACTGCGCGGCGATGTGGCGGTCGGCGTCGGTGCTCAGGTAGTTGGCCTGGATCAGCGGCGCATCGAGCGGCGAGGCGCTGCGCAGGTGCACATGGCCGCGGCTCGTCGGGTTGAGGTTGCACACGCTGGCGGTGAAGGCGTTGAACGGGTGCAGCGGCTCACCGAAGGCGTCGAGCGAGAGCGGCTGCACGTGGTATTCGAGGTTCGGGTGCGGCTGCGACGGGTCGCTGCGGGTGAAGGCGCCCAGCTGCGAAGGCGCCATGCTCATCGCGCCGGTCTGCTTGACGAGGTACTCGAGGCCGATCAGGGCCTTGCCCCACCAGTGGCGGGCCTGGATGTTGAGGGTGTTGACGCCCGTCACGCCGAAGACGGCGCGGATCTGCAGGTGGTCTTGCAGGTTGCCGCCGACGCCGGGCAGGTGGTGGCGCACCGCGATGCCGTGGTGCTGCAGCTGGCTCGCAGCGCCGAGGCCCGAGAGCTGCAGGATCTGCGGCGTGTTGACCGCACCGGCCGCCAGGATGACCTCGCCGCGCGCGTGCGCGATCTCGGGCTGGCCGCCGCCGTGCGGCAGCACCTCGACGCCGATGGCACGCCGCGCGTCGTCGCCCTCGCCGAAGAGGATGCGCGAGACGTGCGCGCCGGTCCACACCTGCAGGTTGTCGCGGTCGAGCGCGGGGCGCAGGAAGGCTTTCGCCGCGTTCCAGCGGATGCCTCGGCGCTGGTTGACGTCGAAATAGCCCACGCCTTCGTTGTCGCCGCGGTTGAAGTCGTTGCTGTGCGGGATGCCGGCCTGCTGCGCGGCTTCGGCAAACGCATCGAGCACGTCCCAGCGCAGGCGCTGCTTCTCGACGCGCCACTCGCCGCCAGGGCGTTTGCCCAGCGGGTCGAAGCCGGGGGCGGCGTGGAACTCGTCGGCGCCCTTGTGGAAGTCTTCGTGCTTCATGAAGGCGGGCAGGCATTCGCGCCAGCTCCAGCCCTCGTTGCCGAGCGCGCCCCAGTGGTCGTAGTCGCGCGCCTGGCCGCGCATGTAGATCATCCCGTTGATGCTCGAGCAGCCGCCGAGTACCTTGCCGCGCGGGTAGCGCAGCCGGCGGCCGTTGAGGCCGGGGTCGGGCTCGGTCTGGTAGAGCCAGTCGGTGCGCGGGTTGCCGATGCAGTAGAGGTAGCCGACCGGGATGTGGATCCAGAGGTAGTCGTCCTTGCCGCCGGCTTCGATCAGCAGCACGCGCTTCTTCGGGTCGGCGCTCAGCCGGTTGGCCAGCAGGCAGCCAGCCGTGCCGGCGCCGCAAATGATGTAGTCGTAGACGGGAGGAGGGGAAGGGTTCAAGACGGCGCCCTGCGGTTCGCCGCAAAGTCTAGCCGCCGCCTCGGGCCTTCCACCCCCGTCTTGACCCGGGGTGTGGTGAACGTGTTGGTTTCAATTGTTCGCCGGGGCCGGCGTGCGCAGAAGCGCATACCAGTCGACACGGCGCGTCATCACCATCACCGCGGCCAGCACCACGAAGAGCAGCCCCGAGCCGATGACGAGCGAGCTCTGCTCCAGCTGCAGCAGCAGGTAGAGCGCGCCGTACAGCCCTGCGATGCCGGCGGCGAACATCGCCCCGGCCTTCGCACCGCCCAACAGGTAGCGCCCATAGAAGCCAAGCAGCGCCACGCAGGCCGCGCTCGCCACCGCATACGACGGCCCGAACGCCAGGTGCTCCGACAGGCTCAGCAACAGCAGGAAGAAGATCGAGATCGCGCTGCCCACCAGCAGGTACTGGATGGGGTGCACCCGCAGGCGGCGCATCACCTCCACCATGCCGACGGCCACGAAGGTGAGCGCGATGAAGAGCAGGCCGTACTTGATGGCCCGGTCGCTCATCGAATAGGGGTTCACCGGGTCGATGAACGAGACGTTGAAGCTCTCGATGCACTTGCCTTCCGGGCCATCCTGCCCGCCACACAGGCCGGCGCCACGGGCGAAGTCGAGCGGCGCGGTGGTGGCCAGCGACGACATCTGCCAGGTGGCGCTGAAGCCATCGGCGCGAATCTCGCGCGCCACCGGCAGGAAACGCCCGCCGAACGACGGGTGCGGCCAGTTGGCGTCGAGCTTCATGCGCGTGTCGTCGGCCACCGGGGCGATGGCCAGGTCGGCGGTGCCCACGAGTTCGAGCGTGACTTCGGCGGTGACGGGTGCATTGGCCTGGCGCAGCGCCTCCGGCAACAGCGCGTGGAAGCCCCGCGGATGGCTCGCGTGGCCGGTGCCGGCGGCGACCGTGAGGGTGTCGCCCGCGACCTGCACCGTGGCCTGGCGGATGCCGCGGGCATCGCTCACGCCGACCATCAGCACCGGCGCCTGGCAGACGAGGCGCGAGCCGGCGTGTTCGGCCACCGGGCGCAGCGCGGCGAGCGTGGGCCATTGCGCGGTGAGCTGCGTGCGGCTCACGTAGGTGTTGACCTTGAAGAGCCCGCGGTAACGCGGCTCCATCGACACCACCGCCTGCACCGAGAGCTGGCGCGGCGTGGCCGTCAGCTGGAACTCGCGCCGGTGCGTGGTGGTGCTGCGCTCGCGACCTTCGCCGGTGATGCTGTCCCATTCCTCGCTGCACTGACTGTGCAGCACGGGGCCGAGCACCGCCTGGCGGCCGGCCTGGCTCTGCTCGACGCTGGCCACCGCTTCATGGAAGCGCTGCTGGCGCTCGTCGGCCAGGCTGCCGATGCGGCCCAGGCCCAGCATCAGCAGGCCGACGATCACGGCCAAAGCCAGGGCCTTGGCGAGGAGGGGGTTCAGTTTCATGGGTGCGGCTCCCTTGTGGATGGAAGCGCCGCACTGTCAAAGCCCGCGGTGAAGCCGGGATGAAGCCTGCGTGAAGTGAGTCAGCGCAAGGTGGCCGTGAGCACCGGGAAGAGCTTGATGAGCCCGTCGGACATCACCTCGACCGCGAGCGCCGCGAGGATCAGACCCATCAGCCGCGTCATCACGTTGATGCCGGTCTTGCCCAGCACGCGGGCGATGCGGCCGGCGGCGCTGAAGGCGAGCCACACCGAGAGGCCGATCACCACGCCGTAGCCGACGAGGTAGGCCAGCTCCCACCAATGGCGGGTCTTGTCGGCGTAGATCACCATCGTCGAGATGGTGGCCGGGCCGGTGAGGAGCGGGATGGTGAGCGGCACCACGGCGATGCTGTCGCCGGCATCGACCTTGTCGTCGCCTTCGGTCACGTCTTCGTCGCGGGTCTCGGCCGGGCGGGCGTTGAGCATCTGCAGCGCCGAGATGAGCAGCAGCGTGCCGCCGCCGACCTGGAACGACGCGAGCGAGATGCCGAAGAACTCGATGATCTTCAGGCCCGCGATGGCGCTGATGGCGATCACGCAGAACGCGCTGAAGGCCGACACGCGCACCGTGCGGCGGCGCTGCTCGGCGCTGAAGCCTTCGGTGAAGTGGATGTAGAAGGGGATCGCCCCGATCGGGTTGACGATGGCCAAGAGCGCGATCAGCGGTTTGAGAAGGTCCATCGAGGCTCCGGTCAGGCCGCCGCCAGCTCGCGCAGGTAGCGCAGCCCGGGCACGGCGCGTGGACCGTACCAGCTCACGAGCTCGCCGTCGACCCGCTGCACGATCGCCTGCGGGCACAGCGCCTGCGCCTCGCGCAGGTGGGCGTCGTCGAAGCGGAAGGGCTCGGAGCTCAGCAGCACCCGCTGCACCGAGCGCAGCCAGGGCTCGTCGCCGCGCACCACGGGGTAGCGCGCCGCACCGTGCGCACCGCCCTCGACCGCCGGCAACGTGCTCCAGCCCACCGTGGCGAGCATGCGCGAGATGTAGGTGTCGCGCGCAACCGTCATCCACGGGCCGCACCAGATGAGGTAGAGCACCTGCTGCGGCGCAGACGCGAAAGCACGGCTGTGCGCAAGCTCGTCGCGCAGCATTTGATGCAGCCGCGCACCACGCGCGGCCACCTCTGGGAGGTGGCCGAAGGCTTGTACGAGCTGGTCGACGAGCGGCAGGTTGTCGTCGGGGCCGTTCGGGTGGGTGACCACCACCTCGGCGCCCATCGCCTGCAGCGCCGGCACGATGTCGTGCCGGTTTTCATCCACATTCACCAGCACGTGCGTGGGCGCGAGTTGCCGCAGTTTGGCGAGATTCACATCCTTGGTGCCACCGACCTTGGGCACCTCGCGCAGCTGCGGTGCAGGGTGGATGCAAAACCCGGTGCGCGCGACCAGGTGGCTTTCCAAACCCAGCTCTACTACCAGCTCCGTGAGGCTGGGCACCAGGCTTGCAATACGAATGTCCTGCAGGTTTCGCATCGGGCAGGTCTCAAAACAACAGTTTCACCTTGAGCGAATTGCAGGGCTTTCCACTATTTGCGTGGGTTTGCACAATGACTTGATAATGGAATTTCCCGGTATTGGATGCAGCGCCTTCGCTTGAATGTTTCTACTCGAATGTTTCGAGGATAGGTAAAAGCTCCAGATTGTTCTCTGTCATCAGGAAAGAAAGGCGCTCTCCATGGGCAACAAACTCTACGTCGGCAACCTCGCCTACAGCGTGCGCGACGACGATCTTCAACAAGCGTTCGCGCAGTTCGGCACCGTGTCGTCGGCCAAGGTCATGATGGACCGCGACACCGGCCGCTCCAAGGGCTTCGGCTTCGTGGAGATGGGCTCGGATGCCGAAGCCCAATCGGCGATCAACGGCATGAACGGCCAGGCCCTCGAAGGCCGTGCGCTCGTGGTCAACGAAGCTCGCCCGCGTGAAGAGCGCCCGGGTGGCTTCCGCTCCGGTGGTGGCGGCGGCTACGGCGGCGGCGGTGGTGGCGGCTACGGCGGTGGTGGCGGTGGCCGCTCCGGCGGTGGCGGCGGCTACGGTGGTGGTGGCGGTGGCCGCTCCGGCGGTGGTGGCGGCTATGGCGGCGGTGGCCGCTCCGGTGGCGGCGGCTACGGCGGTGGTGGTGGCGGTTATGGCGGCGGCGGCGGTGGCCGCGGCGGCTACTGAGCCCCTCGGCCCATAAGTCGAATCAAACGAGAAGCGGTGGATGCGAAAGCATCCACCGCTTTTTCATTCCGGCCTGTGCTGTGAGCCCTATTCGCCCTGGCGCTGCTTGCGCGGCCGGCCGGCCAACACGAGATCGAAGATGGCGTTGGGCAGCAGGCGCAGCAGCTTGGCCACGGCGGCCATCTGCCAGGGGATCACGCGGTAGCTCACGCCACCTGCGATGGTGCGGAAGGCTCGGTCGGCAAAGGCCTCGGCCTTCATCAGGAAGGGCATGGGGTAGCGGTTGCGGCGCGTGAGCGGCGTCTCCACATAGCCCGGTGCGATGGTCACGACCTTCACGTTCGCATCGCGCAGCTCGCCACGCAGGCTCTCGCAGTAGCTGATGGTCGCCGCCTTGCTCGAACAGTAGGCCGCGTGGCCGGGCAGGCCGCGGATGCCGGCCACGCTCGCGATGCCCACCAGCGTGCCCGAGCGGCGTGCGCGCATCGGCGTGACGAAGGGCTGGAAGGTCGCGGCCATGCCGATGTTGTTGGTCTCGTAGACGGTGCGCATCATCTCGAGGTCTTCGAGGATGGCGGTATCGATGCCGATGCTGATGCCGGCGTTGGCGATCACCACATCGGGCAGGCCCTGCGATTCGATGCAGGCGCGGCCGGCGCCGGTGATGCTGGCGATGTCGCGCACGTCGGCACCGTAGACGACCACGCGCGACGTGTCGAGCTTCTCGCGTTCGGCCCACTGGCGCAGCTCCGCTTCGCGCCGCGCGACCAGCGCCAGCCGGTAGCCCGCGCGGTAGTAGCGCAGGGCCAGGGCCTGGCCGATGCCGCTGGAGGCGCCGGTGATGTAGGCCAGGGGGGCGGTGCTCATCGTGCAGGCTCCTTGTTGGATTTGGGCAGGAAGCTCGCGCGCATGCGCCCGCTGAACTGGATCAGGCGGTCGAGGTGGCTGTATTCCATGCCCTCGGCCTGCACCTGTGTGTCGCCGCGCGTGACGGTCACGGGCAGGTGCGACTTCACGCGCTCGGTGTCGAGGAAGGCATGCAGGAACTCGCCGCGGAAATCGAGCGCCGGGGTCGTGGGCGTGGCTTCGCTGACCACCTGGGCACCGCCCAGCAGCTGCACCTCGGTGCCGGCGCCGTTGGCAATGCCGCGACGTGCGCTCGCGTAGGTGATGCGGCCGTCGGCGCCGATGGCGCGCAGCCGCACGTTGTCGATCTCGACAGTGTCGGTGTCGGGGTAGTGGCGCAGGGCGTCGCCGTCGATCTGCGCCTTGAGGGGCCCCTGCGCACCGAAGCGCTGCACCGAGAAATTGCGCATCTCGTAGTCGGGCTCGTGGCGCAACGGGGCAGCGGCGCGGTCGCGGTCGACCACCGGGGTGTTCTTCACCAGCCACCAGGTGCCCAGCGCCAGCAGTGCCATCAGCAGCAGCGGCAGGTAGGCCGAGAAGAATTCCAGCACGCGCCAGCGCCAGGGCTGTTCGCCATGGGCCGGCTTGGGATCGGCGGGCATGGGCACGCCAGCGGGCGGCGCGGTCATGGGCTCAGCCCCCCGCATCGAGCGTGACGAGGTGGCCGTGCAGCAAGGCCGCGTAGCGGTTGGCGGCCATCAACAGCAGGTCGCAGAACTCGCGCGCGGCACCGTGGCCGCCGCTGGCGCCGGTCACGTGGTGCGCGATGGCACGCACTTCGGCGTGGCCATTGGCGGGGGCACAGGCAAAGCCGGCGCGGGTCATCAGCGGCAGGTCGGGCCAGTCGTCGCCCATCGCGGCCAGTGCCGGCCAGTCGAGCGAGAGCTGCTGCAGGATGCCGTGGGCCGCGGCGAGCTTGTCGTGCGCACCGTAGACGGCGTGCGCGATGCCGAGATCGGCCACACGGCGACGCACGGCCGGCGAATCGCGGCCGGTGATGACGATGGGCGTGATGCCGCCTTGCGCCAGCAGCTTCAAGCCGTGGCCGTCGAGCGTGCTGAAGGCCTTGAACTCCTCGCCGCGCTCGCCGATGTAGATGCGGCCGTCGGTGAGCACGCCGTCGACGTCGAAGATCGCTGCGCGCACGGCCTGGGCCTGGAGCAGCAGCTCGGGGGCGAAGCGCAGCACCGGGGCAAGTTCGCGCATCAGATGACCTTCGCGCGCATCAGGTCGTTGAAGTTGAGCGCGCCCACCAGCCGACCATCGGCCTCGACGACGAGCACGCTCGTGATCCGGTGCGCCTCCATCAGGTCGGCGGCCTCCACCGCGAGCACGTCGGGGCGGATGGTGCGCGGCGCCTTGTGCATCACGTCGGCCGCCGCGAGCGCACGCAGGTCGCGGCCGCTTTCGACACCGCGGCGCAGGTCGCCGTCGGTGAAGATGCCCAGCACCTTGCCCTGCGCATCGGTGATGGCGGTGGCGCCCAGGCCCTTCTGCGTCATCTCGCGCATCATGTCGACGAAGGGGGTGTCGGGTGCGACGCGCGGCACGTCGTCGCCGCTGCGCATCACGTCGCGCACGTGCGTGAGCAGCTTGCGGCCGAGGCTGCCGCCGGGGTGCGAGCGGGCGAAGTCTTCCTCGCGGAAGCCCCGCGCATCGAGCAGCGCCACGGCCAGCGCATCGCCGAGCGCCATCTGCGCGGTGGTGCTGGCGGTGGGCGCGAGGTTGAGCGGGCAGGCTTCGGCATCGACCGCGCTGTCGAGCACGATGTCGGCATGCTGCGCGAGGGTGGACTCGCGCCGGCCGGTCATCGCGACGAGCGTCACGCCGATGCGGCGGATGGCCGGCAGGATGGCCGTGAGTTCGTTGGCTTCGCCGGAATTGGAGATGGCGAGCACCACGTCGCCAGGCGCGACCATGCCGAGGTCGCCATGGCTGGCCTCGGCGGGGTGCACGAAGAACGCGGGCGTGCCGGTGGAGGCGAGCGTGGCGGCGATCTTGCGGCCCACGTGGCCGCTCTTGCCCATGCCCATCACCACCACGCGCCCGGTGCAGCGCAGGATGGCCGACATCGCCTGGCCGAATTCGTCGCCGAGGCGGCCCTTCAGGCCGAGCAGCGCCTCGGCCTCGATGTCGATGGTCTTGCGCGCGAGTTGCAGCGCACGATCCACATCAAGGCTGGCAGAAAGAGGGGTGGCAGAGGACACGAGAGGGGCTGCGTGGGCAGGGCTGTCCAGTAGGATCGGGCGATTGTAGGCACGTGGCCTGTGCCCCTTTTGTCCACGCTTGTGCCCTCGTGCCGCCCGTTGCGCCCACATGGTCAGCACCCTTGAACTGGTCCTGCTCTACCTGATTGCCGCCGTGCTGGGCGTGGTGGCCTGCCGCATGCTGCGCCTGCCACCGATGCTGGGCTACCTGGCGGTCGGCGTGCTGATCGGCCCCAACGCGCTGGCGCTGGCGAAGAACTCACCCAGCGTGAGCTACCTGGCCGAATTCGGCGTGGTGTTCCTGATGTTCGTGATCGGGCTGGAGTTCAACCTGCCCAAGCTCAAGAGCATGCGCAAGCTGGTGTTCGGCCTCGGCCTGAGCCAGGTGGTGCTCACCGTGCTGATCGCGCTCGCCGGCAACGCGTTGCTGGCCACGGCGTTTGCCGCCGTGGGGCGGGAGTGGGGCCTCAGCTGGCGCAGCGCCTTCGCGCTGGGCGGAGCGCTCGCCATGAGCAGCACCGCCATCGTGGTCAAGCTGATGGCCGAGCGGCTGGAACTGGAAAGCGAACACGGCCGGCGTGTGATGGGCGTGCTGCTGTTCCAGGATTTGGCGGTGGTGCCGCTCATCGTGCTCATCCCAGCGCTGGGATCGTCGCCCGAAGCGTTGATGCGCGAGCTGGCCTTCGCGTCGCTCAAGGCCGCGGCGCTGCTCACGGTGTTGCTGGTCGGCGGGCAGCGGGTGATGCGCTGGTGGCTCACGCTGGTGGCGCGGCGCAAGAGCGAAGAGCTCTTCATCCTCAACCTGCTGCTGGTGACCCTCGGCCTCGCGTGGATGACCGAACACGCCGGCCTGTCACTCGCGCTCGGGGCCTTCGTGGCCGGCATGCTGATCGCCGAGACCGAATACAAGCACCAGGTGGAGACCGACATCCGGCCCTTCCACGACGTGCTGCTGGGCCTCTTCTTCATCACCATCGGCATGAAGCTCGACATGGAGATCGTGCTCTCGCAGTGGCCGCTGGTGCTGGTGCTGAGCCTGATCCCGGTGGTGTTCAAGTTCGGCCTGGTGGCCGCGCTGGCCAAGCTCTTCGGGGCGGCCACGGGCACGGCGTTGCGCACCGGCCTGTACCTGGCGCAGGCGGGAGAGTTCGGCTTTGTGCTCGTCAACCTGGCGCAAGGCGAAGGGCTGTTGTCGCCCACGCTGCAGAGCGCGGTGCTGGCGAGCATGGTGCTCTCGATGCTGGCCACGCCGTTCATCGTGATGTACAGCAACCGCATCGTGATGCGGCTGTCGTCGAGCGACTGGCTGATGCAGTCGGTGGCCATGACGACCATCGCCAAGCGCGCCATCAACACCGAGGCGCACATCATCATTTGCGGCTACGGCCGCAGCGGCCAGAACCTCGCGCGCCTGCTCGACCTGGAGCGCATCCCGTACATGGCGCTCGACCTCGACCCCGACCGTGTGCGCCAGGCCGCGGCGGCCGGGCAGAGCGTGGTGTTTGGCGATGCGGCACGCCTGCAGAGCCTGATGGCCGCCGGCCTCGCGCGTGCGAGCGCGGTGGTGGTGAGTTATCACGACACGCCCTCGGCGCTGAAGATCCTGCACCTGGTGCAGGAACACGCGCCGACCGTGCCGGTGGTGGTGCGCACGATCGACGATGCCGACATCGAGCGCCTGCGCGCCGCGGGTGCCACCGAGGTGGTGCCGGAAGCGGTGGAGGGCTCGCTGATGCTCGCGAGCCACGCGCTGGCGCTCGTCGGCGTGCCGATGCGGCGCGTGATCCGGGTGGTGCAGGACCAGCGCGATGCACGCTACAGCCTCTTGCGTGGCTACTTCCACGGCGCCGACGACGACACGGTCGACGACCTGCAGCAGGCGCGGCTCCTGAGCGTGAGCCTGCCGCCGGCCGCGGCGAGCCTGGGCCAGCCGCTGGCCGACCTGGCCCTGCACGCCGTGGGGGTGAGCGTGGTGTCGGTGCGGCGCGCGACCGGCTCGGTCACCCAGCAACCCGACGACAGCGTCACCTTGCATGCCGGCGACACGCTGGTGCTGTCGGGTCTGCCGGAGGCCTTGGCGCTCGCCGAAGGCAAGCTGCTCGGGCGGGGCTGACGATGACAAAGGGGCCCGAAGGCCCCTTTGTCGTTCCCGGATTGCGCTGCGCTCAGGGAGGGCAGGCGCCACCATTCGCCGCGATCACCGGGCGGAAGAGCGCGGCCGCGGCACCCGCCGCCGCGTCCTCGGCCGTCGCCGCCCGCGTGAAGGTGCAACCGTAGGCCGGCGCGGCCACGGTCGCCGGGGTCAGCACGTCGTCACCCGCCGGCTTGGGGCCCCCTTCGGCCCAGGCGACCAGGTCACTGAAGGCTTCCACCTGCTCGGCGAGCGTGAAGTCGCAGTGGCTGATGCCGCGGATGGCGCGCTGCACCAAGCGGTCGCCATTGCCCCGGGCCACCGCACGCTGGCGGTAGACCTGCTCCATGTTGAAGGGCACGAAGAGGTCGCCCAGGGTGTGGATGGTCAGCACCGGCACGCTGAACTCGCCGTTGACCTTCGGGACCCAACGCAGGCCGTCGCGGCGCAGGCGGTTGGCGTCGGGGTCGGCGGTGAGCTTCAGCGCCACGTTGTTGATCGCCGTGCTGCCGGCCGTGTCACCCGTGATCGTGTAGGTGAAGGCATTGGTGTCCAGCACGTTGCGGTTCAGGATGCCGTTGACCGTGCCATCGGAGCCGAAGGTGCTGTAGGCCGACTGGAAGCTGCGGCCGGCCGCCAGTGCCAGGTCGAACAGCGGGCGGTCGCCGCCGGTCAGGTTTTCGACGATGGAGGCGAAACGCGCGCCGTTCGCGGTCGGCACGATGGTGCTGGCGCTGAAGGTGCTGAACAGGTTGCCGGTGACGGCGGCCGAGATGTCGGCCCAGTTCTGCGTCGGGTAGCGCGGCACGCCGGCCACCGCCTGCGCGGCCACCTGGATCCCGGCAAAGGTGTTGAAGAGCTCGGTGTCGCCGGTCACGCCGCACATCGGCACGGCACCGTCGTAGCGCACGCGGTTTCGCGCCGTGGCCAGGGTCTCCGCTTCCACCGCGGCGGCGGCGATGTGGCCGCCCATCGAGTGGCCAATGATGTAGGTCTTGGTCGGGGCTGCCAGCGTGCGGCCGTTGGCGGCGGCGATGCGGGTGAACTCGAGCGCCAGCGCGTTGGTGTCTTCGACGCCGGCCCGCACGTCGTACCAGTTCTTCGCGTAGCTGGAGGCGGCCCAGGCGTAGCCGTTCTCGATCAGGTAGCGGCGGATCGACGGGTTGCCGGTGGTCGGGGTGAGCGTGGTGCCGCGGTAGCCGTGGGCGTACATCACGAGCTTGCCGTTCCAGTTGGTCGGCACTTCGACGCGGTAGGAGGCGCCGTTGAGCACGCCCGCCCAACGGTCGGTCGTGACGGCGACGCCGGCCATCGCCGTGAAGCTCGGGCCGTTAGCGCCGGCGGCGTAGTCGGGGTAGACGGTGGTGTTGTCGAGCGGCACCGGCGTGAAGACGCGGGTGTCCTGTGCGCGGGTCTCTTCGGGTGCCGGCGGGTCGTCATCGCCGCCGCCGCAAGAGGCCAGGACCACGGCTGCGGCGAGGGCCGCCAGCCGGAAGGGGGAGAAGTGTTGCTGCATGGGGTCTCCTGTGATCGATCTGCTTTTGCAAACGCGCGTCGTGCGCACGTTCTGCCCGACGGTATCCGGGCGTGCTTTTGTGCGATCAGCGGGGATACCCGTTACAGCTCGTCACGTGGGGGACAAACGGTTCTGCAAGCCGGAACGCGGCGCGAACCTGGCCGATGCTGCCACTCCCGTGGCACGAAACGGCAATCGACAGCGCCCCGGCCGGCAGCGGTTGGCCGGGGCGGGCGCCGTCAGGCGAAAGGCATCTTGCTGGCCATGTTGGCGCGCATGCGCTGCGCCATCACCGCGCCAGCCGCCCGCACCAGCTCGAGCGCCAGGGCGGGGGAGCGCTGGGCCAGCTCTTCCAGGCGCGGGCCGCGCAGCGCCCACACCATCGACGGGGTGACCGCCTCGACGCTCGCCATGCGCGGGCCGTCGCCGAAGATGCCCGGCTCGCCCACCACCGAACCGGGGCGCAGGATCGCGATGCGGTTGCTGCCCGGGGGGCCGCCGGTCACGAACACCTGCAGCGAGCCGCGGCCCAGGAAGTACATCGTGCGGTCGGTGTCGCCCTGCTTGATGAGCAGGTCGCCGGCGCGGATGTCGTGCTGCGTGAAGTAGGGGCCGATGGTGCGCCAGTGTTCGGCGTTGAGCCGGGCCCGGAACGCGTCTTCGGTGTTGAGCGTCTGGATCGCGTTGACCAGTTCGTTGAAGTCCATGATGAGTCGGCCGCGGAGTGAGTAGGCGCGGCGGGCGCCGCGTGGGGCGATTATCGGCTCGCCCCGCCGCGTCAACAACGAAGGGCAACCCGCGGGCGGCGGGTCCTCACTCGCCTTACTTGCCGATACAGAAGCGGCTGAAGATCTCGCCCAGCAGGTCGTCGGGCGTGAAGGCGCCGGTGATCTCGGCGAGCGCGTTGTGGCCCAGCCTCAGCTCTTCGGCCAGCAGGTCGAGGGCAGGCTGGGCAGACTGCAGTTGCGCGCGGGCCATCGCGAGGTGATCGCGGGTGCGCTGCAGGGCGTCGACATGCCGGGCGCGGGCGATGTAGACGCCTTCGGGCTGCGCGTGCCAGCCGGCGAGCCGGAGCAAGGTGTGGCGCAGGGTGTCGAGGCCGTGGCCGGTCTGCACCGAGATCGCCACACCATCGCCTTCGGGCGCCGCGCGCAGGTCGTGCTTGTTGAACACGTGCACCACCCGCGCGGCGAGCGGCGCGAGGCGTTTTGCGATCGCGGCGTCGTCGGTGTCGTAGGCCGGCTCGCCGACCCGCGTGAGGTCGTGCAGGAAGAGCACGGCGTCGGCCTGGCCGATGGCGTCCCAGCTGCGGGCGATGCCGATGCGTTCGACCTCGTCGCCTGCGTCGCCGAGCTCGCGCAGGCCGGCGGTGTCGATCACGTGCAGCGGCACACCTTCGATCTGGATGGTCTGGCTGACCTTGTCGCGGGTGGTGCCGGGGATGGGGGTGACGATAGCGAGTTCCGCCCCGGCCAGCGCGTTGAGCAGCGAACTCTTGCCGACGTTGGGTTGGCCCGCGAGCACGACGCGGATGCCTTCGCGCAGCAGCGCCCCCTGGCGCGCGTGGTCGAGCACGGTGGCGAGCTGGGCGTTGATCGCATCGAGCTGGCCTTGCGCATCGGCCTGGCGCAAGAAGTCGATTTCTTCTTCGGGAAAGTCGAGTGTCGCCTCGACCAGCATGCGCAGGCGCACGATCTGCTCGCGCAGGGTGTCCACTTCGCTGGAGAAGGCACCCGAAAGCGAGCGGCTGGCCGAACGCGCCGCGGCTTCGGTGCTGGCGTCGATGAGGTCGCTCACGGCCTCGGCTTGCGCGAGGTCGAGCTTGTCGTTGAGGTAGGCACGCTCGGTGAATTCGCCCGGCTCGGCCAGGCGCAGGCCGATGTCGCGGCCGAGCTCGAGGCAGCGGGCGAGCAGCAGCTGCAGCACCACCGGCCCGCCGTGGGCCTGGAGTTCGAGGACGTCTTCGCCGGTGTACGAATTCGGCGCGGGGAAATGGATCGCGAGGCCGCGGTCGATGGGCTGGCCGTGCGCGTCGAGGAAGGGGAGGTAGGTCGCGTGGCGCGGGGCGAGAGCCCGGCCGCACACACCCTCGATCAGCGGCTGCAGGTCGCGCCCCGAGGCGCGCACGATGCCCACCGCACCCCGCCCGGCGGCGGTGGCGATGGCCACGATGGGCTGGTGATGGCGCGGCAGCATCGCCGAATGCTCCCCGCGCGCTCGCTCAGGTCACACCCAGGCGCTTGTTGATGATGTACTGCTGCGCGATGCCGAGGATGTTGTTGGTCAGCCAGTACAGCACCAGGCCCGCCGGGAAGAAGAAGAAGAACACGCTGAAGATGAGCGGCATGATCCACATCATCCGGGCCTGCACCGGGTCCGGCGGCGTCGGGTTGAGCCAGGTCTGCAGCAGCGTCGAGCCGGTCATGAGCAGCGGCAGGATGTAGTAGGGGTCTTTCGCCGACAGGTCGGTGATCCAGCCGAGCCACGGCGCGTTGCGCATCTCCACGCTGGACAGCAGCACCCAGTACAGCGCGATGAAGAAGGGCATCTGCACGAGGATGGGCAGGCAGCCGCCGAGCGGATTGACCTTCTCTTCGCGGTAGATGCGCATCATCTCCTGCTGCATCTGCTGCGGTTTGTCTTTCAGGCGCTCGCGCATTTCCATGATGCGCGGGTTGATGGCCTTCATCTTCGCCATCGAGCGGTAGGCGCTGGCGTTGAGCCAGTAGAACGCGATCTTCAGCAGCACCACGAGTGCCACGATCGCCCAGCCCCAGTTGCCGATCAGCGAGTGCAGCTTGTCGAGCAGCCAGAAGAGCGGCTTGGCGATGACGGCGAACCAGCCGTAGTCCTTCACGAGTTCGAGGCCGGGGGCGAGGGCCTGCAGCTTGTTTTCTTCCTGCGGGCCGGCATAGAGCTGGGCTTCGTGCGTGACGGTGGCGTCGGGCGCGATGCTGCCGAGCGGCAGCACCATCGCCACCGTGTAGAGGTTGTTGCCCAGGCTCTGGGTACGGAACTCGCGCGGCGCCTTGCCTGGCACCAGCCAAGCCGAATTGAAGTAGTGCTGGACCATCGCGATCCAGCCGTTGTCAGCCTTCTTCACGTAGTCGGTCTTGCCCTTCTCGATGTCGGCGAACTCGACCTTCTGGAAGTGCTTTTCTTCGGTGTAGACCGCCGGGCCAGTGAACGAGGTCGGCGCCATGAACATGCTGCTCGGCGGCACGGTGCCGTCGCGCTGCAGCTGCAGGTAGAGCTCGGGATGGACCGGCGCCGTGCCACGGTTGGTGACCTCATGGCGCACGCCGATGGTGTACTGCCCGCGCTTGAACACGTAGCTCTTGCGCAGGGTCACGCCGGCAGGCTCTGGCGTTTCGAAGCTCACGGTCAGGGTGTCCTGCCCGTCCTTCAGCGTGGTGTCGCCGGGCAGCATCTTCAGCAGCGTCAGGTGGTTGGGAAGGTTGATGCCAGGCTGCTGGGCAATGAGGCCGGTCTGCGCGACGTAGGTGCGGGAGCCACTGCGGTCGAAGAGCACCAGCGGCTGCTTGGGATCGGCATCGCTCGGGTGCTTGAGCAGCACGAGCTTCACCAAGTCGGCCCCCTTGGTGTCGAAGGTGGCTTCATAGAGGTCGGTCTTGACCGTGCGCTGCTCGCTGGCGACCGCGGCGGCGCTGGCCGCGCCCGCAGGAGGCGCGGCCACCCCGACCTGACCGGGGGCCGGCACACCCGAAGCGGCTGTCGCCGTGGCCGCAGGCTTGGCCGGCGTCGGCGCGAACATCGACGGCTTGCCGTTGTGCATGTTCCAGTTGTTCCACAGGAATGTCAGCGACACCAGGAACACCACCCAGAGCAGGGTGCGGCGCATATCGGTCATGGGGAGGTCTTTTCGCGAGAAGAGGTCAGAAGACTGGTGAAGGGGCGCGGCGCTTGTGCCGGCACCGGGTCGTGCCCACCGGCACACCAGGGGTGGCAGCGGGCGAGGCGACCGAGCGTGAGGTAAGTGCCCGCCGCGGCGCCGTGGCGTTCGAGCGCCTCCAGGGCGTAAGCCGAGCAGGTGGGCTCGAAACGGCAGGCGCTGCCCAGCCACGGGCTCAGGAAGAAGCGGTAAGCCCGCACCAAGCCCATCAACAGGCGTCGGGGAAGGGCCAGGACGGCGGCGAGCATGGCGATCTCCAGGCTCACGCCCCGGCCGCGCGGCGCACCGCGTCGGCCATCAACCGCGAGAGTTCACGCCCCGCTTCCTCGCGCAGGGCATCGGAGGCGGCGCTCGCAAAACGGTTCTTGTCGAACGGCGAGCGCAGGCGCACCACCCACAGCCCGGCCTGCAGGCTGGACTGCGCACCCGCGGCCTCGCGGATCTGGCGTTTGAGCAGGTTCCGGGTCACCGAACGGCGGGCATGGCGCTTGGGCACCACCGCCCCCAACCAGCAACCGGCGGGGGATTCATCCACAGGCTTGCCCATTTCCGGTGCCTGACCTGTTGACAACTTGCTGGCAACTGCCGGCGGAGCGGGCTTTCGTGCCGTGCTCGGGCCGGATCGCAGGTAGTGGACGGCGAAATGCAAACTGCGTGCGTGGGCGGGAGTGCCCAGCACGCGTTCGAAGTCGGCAGATCGCACGATGCGACCGATCACGGCGTGGCCGTGTCCAGGGTCAAGGCGCGGCCGTGTGCTGCGCGGGTGCCGTCTTCAGACGGCCAGGCGCTTGCGGCCCTTGGCGCGGCGAGCGTTGATGACGGCGCGGCCACCGCGGGTCTTCATGCGCACGAGGAAGCCGTGGGTGCGGGCGCGGCGGGTCTTGGAAGCTTGGTAGGTGCGTTTCATGGGGCAATCCTGCTGGTCTGTTTGAAGGTCTGGAAATCGAGATGAAGACCTGCGCTGAGACACTCGCAAGCGCTGCTTTGTGCCGCGGCGCCCACCGATCGACCAAGCCTTCGGGAAACCCACTATTACACCAAAAAGGCCTTTTGAAGTCAAAGACTTGCACGGCAGCATGCGCCTGCCAGCGCTTTCGTGAAGGGATTGACCATCGTCTCGAAACTGTGGATAACCGCGTCTCCCGCAACCAGGGGCACGTAGAATCCCGCCGCTCCGAAAAAGACTTTTCCACAAATGAGCGCTGACCTCTGGCAACGTGGCTGCGAACGACTCGCGGCGGAGTTGCCCGAACAACAATTCAACACCTGGATCCGGCCCCTGCCGGCCGCTGACGTCACCGACGAGGGTGGTGACGTGGCCGTGGCCAGCGTGCAGGTGCCCAACCGCTTCAAGCTCGACTGGATCCGCAACCAATACGCTGGCCGCATCGAGGCCGTGCTGAGCGAGCTGGCCGGCAAGCCGGTGCGGCTCGACCTCACGCTTGCCGCCCGCGAGCCGCAGGCCTCGGGTGCAAGCGCGGTGCGCGGCACGGGCCCGCGCTCCTTCACACAGGCCTTGCGCCAGGCGCCGGCTGCCAACGAGACACCGCTGCCCGCCCGCCCCCTAGCCGAAGGCCACTCGAGCGCCAACCTGCCGCGCCACCGCCTCAACCCGGCGCTGACCTTCGACACCCTGGTGCCGGGCCGCGCCAACCAGATGGCCCGCACCGCCGCGCTGCACGTGGCCGGCGCCCCGGGCCAGATGTACAACCCGCTCTTCATCTACGGCGGGGTGGGCCTGGGCAAGACCCACCTGGTGCATGCGGTGGGCAATGCCTTGCTGGCCGACCGGGCCGATGCGCGTGTGCTCTACCTGCACGCCGAGCAGTTCATCACCGACGTGGTGAAGAACTACCAGCGCAAGACCTTCGACGAGCTCAAGGCCAAGTACCACCAGCTCGACCTGCTGCTGATCGACGACGTGCAGTTCTTCGCCGGCAAGGAGCGCACGCAGGAGGAGTTCTTCAACGCCTTTGAAGCACTCCTGGCCAAACGCGCGCACATCATCATGACCAGCGACACCTATCCCAAGGGATTGGTGGACATCGACGAGCGCCTCACCTCCCGCTTCGACGCCGGCCTGACCGTCGCCATCGAGCCGCCAGAACTCGAGATGCGCGTGGCCATCCTCATGCGCAAGGCCGACAGCGAGGGCACCTCGATGCCGGAAGACGTGGCCTTCTTCGTCGCGAAGAACGTGCGCGCCAACGTGCGCGAGCTCGAAGGGGCGCTGCGCAAGATCCTGGCCTATTCACGCTTCTCGCAGAAGGACATCAACATCCAGCTCGCCCGCGAGGCGCTGAAGGACCTGCTGTCGATCCAGAACCGCCAGATCGGCGTCGAGAACATCCAGAAGACGGTGGCCGACTTCTACAAGATCAAGGTCGCCGACATGTACAGCAAGAAGCGCCCGGCCAGCATCGCCCGGCCACGCCAGATCGCCATGTACATCGCCAAGGAAATGACGCAGAAGAGCCTGCCCGAGATCGGCGAACTCTTCGGGGGCCGCGACCACACCACGGTGCTGCACGCGGTGCGCAAGATCGCCGCCGAGCGCCAGAAGAACACCGAGCTCAACCAGCAGCTGCACGTGCTGGAACAGACCCTGAAAGGCTGAGCGCACGCCTTGCCCAACTGTCAACTCACAACCCTGGGGACAAGTCCATGACAACTCGGGAGCTGTCCACAGCCTTCGCTGAAAGCCGAAAGTTGTTGTCGATCCTTCCCGCCATGCCAGCCCATCGGCACACAGGGTTCGCGGCAAGATAAGCGGTTGATGGAAAAGGGGAAAATGGCGTTCTCCACAGAAAACGTCGTCCTCTACTAAGACGACTAAATTAAGAGGTTCACATGATTGTCTTGAAGACAGCACAAGAAAAAGTATTGAGTGCGCTGCAAGCCGTCTCGGGCATCGTCGAGCGTCGGCACACGCTGCCGATCCTGGCCAACGTGCTGATCCGCAAGACCGGAGGGTCGATCGAGTTCACCACCAGCGACCTGGAGATCCAGGTGCGCACGCTGGCCGAGTTCGAGGGCGACGCCGGCAACTTCAGCACCACCGTCGGGGCCCGCAAGCTGATCGACATCCTGCGTTCGCTGCCCAGCGACCAGACCGTGACCCTCACCGCCAACCAGAACAAGCTGACCCTGCAAGGCGGCAAGAGCCGCTTCACGCTGCAGACGCTGCCGGCCGACGACTTCCCGCTGGTGCAGGAAGCCGCCGACTTCGGCCCGATGTTCAGCGTGCCGCAGAAGACGCTGAAGACCTTGATCAACCAGGTGCACTTTGCGATGGCGGTGCACGACATCCGCTACTACCTGAACGGCATCCTCTTCGTCGCCGAAGGCAAGAGCTTGACGCTGGTGGCCACCGACGGCCACCGCCTGGCGCTGGCCCAGGCCAACCTCGATGTCGAGATCCCGAAGCAGGAGGTGATCCTCCCGCGCAAGACGGTCCTCGAGCTGCAGCGCCTGCTCAAGGACGAAGACACGCCCATCGAGATGCGCTTCGCCGGCAACCAGGCCAAGTTCAGCTTCTCGGGCATGGAGTTCGTCACCAAGCTGGTCGAAGGCAAGTTCCCCGACTACAACCGCGTCATTCCGAAGAACCACAAGAACAGCGTGACGCTGGGCCGTGCACCGCTGCTCGCGAGCCTGCAGCGCGCCGCCATCCTGACGAGCGAGAAGTTCAAGGGGGTGCGCGTCAACATCGAACCGGGCAGCCTGCGCATCGCGTCGAGCAATGCCGAACAGGAAGAAGCTAAGGAAGAACTTGAGATCGACTACGGTGGCGACACCATCGAGATCGGCTTCAACGTGACCTACCTGATGGACGTGCTGGCCAACATGAGCGTGGACATGGTCAAGCTGGAATTGCAGGACACGAACTCCAGTGTGCTGATCACCGTGCCCGAGCAAGCCGGCTTCAAGTACGTGGTCATGCCCATGCGGATCTGACCCCGCCGGCCTTTGCGCCGAGTGCCACACGCAAGCGGGCTTCGGCCCGCTTCACCGTTTCTAAGATGGGGTGAAAGCCCCGTTCACCGAGTCACCCGTGACCATGACCGACGTTCAAAACCTTCCTGAAGAACCGCCGAAGAAGACCGCTGCCGAGATCAGCGCCGGCTATGGCGAGGGCAGCATTCAGATCCTCGAAGGCCTGGAAGCCGTGCGCAAACGGCCCGGCATGTACATCGGCGACACCTCCGACGGCACCGGCCTGCACCACCTGGTGTTCGAGGTGGTCGACAACTCCATCGACGAAGCACTCGCCGGCCATTGCGACGACATCGTCGTCACCATCCACAGCGACAACTCCATCTCCGTCATCGACAACGGCCGTGGCATCCCGACCGGCGTGAAGATGGACGACAAGCACGAGCCCAAGCGCTCGGCCGCGGAGATTGCCCTGACCGAGCTGCACGCCGGCGGCAAGTTCAACCAGAACAGCTACAAGGTCTCGGGCGGCCTGCACGGTGTGGGCGTGTCGTGCGTGAACGCACTCTCGAAGTGGCTGCGCCTGACGGTGCGCCGCGACGGCAAGCAGCACTTCATCGAGTTCAAGAAGGGTGTGCCGCAGGACCGCGTGCTGGAGATGCGTGACGGCTTCGAAGTGAGCCCGATGAAGATCACCGGCGAAACCGAGAAGCGCGGCACCGAGGTGCACTTCCTGCCCGACGACGAGATCTTCCAGCAGAACGCCGACTTCCACTACGACATCCTCGCCAAGCGCCTGCGCGAACTTTCGTTCCTCAACAACGGCGTGAAGATCCGCCTCGTCGACGAGCGCAACAACAAGGAAGACAACTTCGCCTTCGCCGGCGGCGTGAAGGGCTTCGTCGACTTCATCAACACCGGCAAGAAGGTGCTCAACCCGACCGTCTTCCACGCCACCGGCGAGAAGAACAGCGAGCAGGGCACCACCATCACCACCGAAGTGGCGATGCAGTGGAACGACGGCTACAGCGAGTCGGTGCTCTGCTTCACCAACAACATCCCGCAGCGCGATGGTGGCACCCACCTGACCGGCATGCGCGCGGCGATGACGCGCGTCATCAACAAGTACATCGAAGACAACGAGCTGGCCAAGAAGGCCAAGGTCGAGGTCACCGGCGACGACATGCGCGAAGGGCTCTGTTGTGTCTTGAGCGTGAAGGTGCCCGAGCCCAAGTTCAGCAGCCAGACGAAAGACAAGCTGGTGTCGAGCGAAGTCCGCGGCCCGGTGGAAGACGTGGTGAGCAAGGCACTGACCGATTTCCTGCTCGAGAACCCGGCCGACGCCAAGATCATCTGCGGCAAGATCGTCGAAGCGGCCCGCGCCCGCGAAGCGGCCCGCAAGGCGCGCGAGATGACACGCCGCAAGGGCGTGCTCGACGGCATGGGCCTGCCCGGCAAGCTCGCCGACTGCCAGGAGAAAGACCCGTCGCTGTGCGAGATCTACATCGTGGAGGGTGACTCCGCCGGTGGCTCCGCCAAGCAGGGCCGCGACCGCAAGTTCCAGGCGATCCTGCCGCTGCGCGGCAAGATCCTCAACGTGGAGCGCGCGCGCTTCGAGCGCCTGTTGACCAGCAACGAAATCCTCACGCTGATCACTGCCCTCGGCACCAGCATCGGCAAGGAAGAGTTCAACCCCGACAAGCTGCGCTACCACCGCATCATCATCATGACCGACGCGGACGTGGACGGCGCGCACATCCGCACGCTGCTCTTGACCTTCTTCTACCGGCAGATGCCCGAGATCGTCGAGCGTGGCCATGTCTACATCGCGCAGCCGCCGCTCTACAAGGTCAAGCTCGGCAAGGAAGAGCAGTACCTGAAAGACGGCCACGAGCTCGACGGCTACCTGCTCAAGGTGGCGCTGAAAGACGCCAAGCTCGAAACTGGCATGGGCGGCGCCGTGCTGACCGGCGAGACGCTCGACACGCTGGCCCGCCAATACGTGCTCGCCAACAACGTGGTCGACCGCCTGGCCAAGTGGATGGACGTGGAAGCCCTGCGCGCGATGGCCAACGGCCTGGAACTCCAGCTCGACACGCTCGAAGCCGCCGAGCAGTCGGCCCAGGCGTTGAAGGCTGCGCTGCACAACGCCGAAGTCACCGCCGAGTTCGACACGCGCATGGACAAGCACATCCTGCGCATCAGCCGCATGCACCACGGCAACGTGAAGAGCAGCGTGATCACCGCCGACTTCGTGCACGGCGCCGACTACGAAGCGCTCAGCACGGCCGGCCGCACCTTCAAGGGACTGGTGAGCGCTGAAGCCGTGGTCAAGCGTGGCGAAGGCGACAAGCAGAAGGAAGCCAAGGTCACCGACTTCCGCCAGGCGATGGCGTGGCTGATCCAGCAGGCCGAAAACGCGGTGGGCCGTCAGCGCTACAAGGGCCTGGGCGAGATGAACCCCGAGCAGCTCTGGGAAACGACGATGGACCCGACCGTGCGCCGCCTGCTCAAGGTGCAGATCGACGACGCGATCGAGGCCGACCGTGTCTTCACCATGCTGATGGGCGACGAGGTGGAGCCGCGCCGCGACTTCATCGAGCAGAACGCGCTGCGCGCGGCCAACATCGACGTCTGACCCTTTCTCTCGTTTCTGCACCCTCTTCCGGGCCGTGTCGACGGCGCAAGCCGTCGCATAGACTCCCGCTCGCCGATCACAGACAAGGGGAGCGGACGGCATGCAGTGGAGCCTGGAGGGGGTGGTGGCGCTGGCGCCCGACGATGCGTCGGCAAAGGCAGCCCGTGGCCTGACCTCGGCGGGCAAGTGGCCGTTGCTCGGGGCGAACGATGCGGCGGCCTGGGGCGAGTGCCAGGGCAGCGGCTCCAAGCCCTACCAGACGCAAGTCGACTTCAACGGGCCGGCGTTTCGCTGCAGTTGCCCGAGCCGCAAGTTCCCCTGCAAGCACGGCTTGGCGTTGCTGATGATGCGGGCGCAGGACGAGTCGCTCTTCAAGGCAACCGACGCGCCGGCCTGGGTCAGCGAGTGGCTGGCCTCGCGCCACGAAAAGGCGCAGAAGCAGGAAGAGCGTCAGCGCGAGAAAGCGAGTGCTCCTCCGCCCGACCCGCAGGCGGTGGCCAAGCGCGAGGCCCAGCGTTGGCAACGCATGACGGCCGCAGGCGAAGAGCTGCAACGCTGGTTGGCCGATCAGCTCGCGCGGGGCCTCGGTGCCTTGAACGACGAGACCCTCCGGACCTGGCACACGATGGCAGCGCGTATGGTGGATGCGCAGGCGCCCGGCCTGGCCTTCCACGTGCGAGAGGCCGCACAGTGCGCCGGCCGTGGCGTGTCGTCGCCCGAGCGGCTGTTGCATCGCCTCGGGGTGTTGCAGCTCATGTGCGATGCGCTCCAGCGCCGCGAGCAGCTCTCGCCCGAGCAGCAGGCCGACCTGCAAAGTGCACTCGGGTGGCCGCAGGACAAGGCCGAGGTGCTGGCCAGCGGGCCCCGGATGAACGACCGCTGGACGGTGCTCGGCATCGCAGTCGAAGAACGCGATGACAAGCTGACCGAGCGCCGGGTGTGGCTGCACGGCCAGCAGACGGGCCGCCGTGCCTGCCTGCTGGACCATGCCTTCGGTGGGCGCGGCTTCGAGCAGAGCTGGCTGGTGGGCACCGGTGTCGAGGGTGCGCTGGCCTTCTTCCCGGGTGCGGCGGGTGTGCGGGCCTTGTGGGCCGACGCTCCGGCAGTGCCGGGCCCCGCCGTGTGGCCGGTTGCGACGCCGGCCGAGGAGCGGCTTGCGATCGCCCAGCGGGTGTCGGCCTGCCCCTGGACGGGCACCCACCCGCGGGTGCTGGCGAAGGCCATCGTGATGATTCAAGGCCCCAAGGTGCTGGCACTGAGTGCTGATGAAGCGGTGCCGCTCCACCTGGGCGAACATAACCGGTGGCAGCTGATGGCGTCGACCGGGGGTCGTCCCTGCCAGTTGATGGGCGAGTGGGACGGCGAGCAGCTCGTCCCGCTGACCGCCTGGCGCGGCCCGGCCGAGGGTGTGCTGTGGCAACGGGGGGCCGAATGAGCGCAGGTTCCCCCTGGGCCCCGATGCTGCCCGTCGCCATGGTCGGCACCGACCGGCAACCCGGCCCCTTGCCACGCTGGCCGGGCGAGGTGGGGGAGGTGATGGAGCGTGCCGCGCAATCGGCCGAACATCCTGCGAATGGCTTGCTGCGAGCCGCCGGTGTGCTGGCCGTGTGTGGCCTCGCCGGTGCACAAGGTGCCGCGTGGACGCAGGCCGTGCCTTCGCCCGCACCTGACGACGCCTGGCCGCCGGTGCCCGAGGGTCCATTGCGCAGCCTCATCGCGTGGTCCTTGGCCGAGGGCCCGCCGCGCCTTGTGCAGTGGCTGTGCCTGCAGCTCGGGTCGGCGCAGCACCGCTTGCCGCACACCCTGCTGCCGGCCGCGCTCGATGCGGGCCGTCGGTCGATCGCCTTGCGCGCCGTGTTGCTGCCGGTGCTCGACCAGCGCGGCCTATGGCTTGCCGCACAACGCGACGAATGGCGATACGCCGCCGGTGCCGACGCCGACACGCCCGATGCCCAACGCTGGACCGACGGCAGCCTGGAGCAGCGCCGCGAGGTCCTGCTGCACGAGCGCCGCCACAACCCGGCCGCCGCCCGCGAGCGCTACGCCGCCGCCCTGGAAGAACTGCCCGCCAAGGAACGCGCCGAGCTCCTGGCCGTGTTGGCCGAAGGCCTCGGCCCCGATGACGAAGCCCTGCTCGATCGCCTGCGCGCCGACCGCAGCCGCGAGGTGCGACAAGTGGCCTGCCAGCTGCTGCTGCGCCTGCCCACCGCCGCCCATCCCCAACGCGCGACCGTGCGCCTCGCGCCGCTGCTCCGGCACGAACGGGTGCTGCTGCGCAAACGCTGGCAGATCGACGCCCCCACGGCGGAAGCCGCCGACTGGAAAGCCGACAACGTCGACGCGGCCCGGCCCAAGCACGAGACGCTCGGTGAACGCGCCTGGTGGCTCTACCAGCTGGTGCGCCAGGTGCCGCTGGGTTGGTGGACCACTCACACCGAGCTCGACGCCCCCGCCCTCATCGCCTGGGCCCACGACACCGACTGGGCCGAAGCCCTGCTGCGAGGCTGGCGCGACGTGCTGCTGGCCGCGCCCGAAGCCGCCTGGTGCAATGCCTTCCTCGACCACTGGCCTGCCAAGTACCTGCGCGACGACCCGGCCACCGTGCTGGCCTTGCTGCCACCCGCCGCGCGCGAGCGCCACTGGCTGCGCCACCTGGGCCAGGGCCAGGTGTCGGTGCCGGGCATCGTGCAGCAGGTGCTCACGGCCTGTGCCCCGGGCGAGTCGCTCTCGCGCGAACTTTCGGAGCGGCTCGTCGAGGCCATCGTGCCGCGTGTTGGGGGCCGCACCTTCGCCGACGACTACGCCTTGCGCTCGCTGCTCCCCGAACTCTGCTGCGCGCTGCACCACGAGCTGCTGCCGCGCCTGTCGCAGCTCGCCCAGCAAGACGAACTCACGCCCTCCATGGGGCAGACGCTGCACGCCGCCACACAGGTGGTGGCGGTGCGCCAGGCCCTTCATTCCTTCATCACCTCGAGGACACCATGACCGCTTCCACTGCCGCGACGACCCCCCAGCAGGTGATGCGCCAGCATGCCGAAGTGCAGTTCGCCGAAGAGCTGGCCGAGCTGCGCCGCGTCGATGACCGTGCGCGGCCCGAGAACTGGGCGTTGTCGCCCTGGGCCGTGGTGCGCTACCTGATGGGTGGCAAGCTCGACAACGGCTTCGAGGTCAGCGCCAAGTACATCGGCAGCGCCCGCCTGATGGAGATCGCCGTCGCCACGCTCGCCACCGACCGCGCGCTCTTGCTCTACGGCGTGCCCGGCACGGCCAAGTCGTGGGTGTCGGAGCACCTGGCCGCGGCCATCAGCGGCGACTCCACGCTCTTGATCCAGGGCACCGCGGGCACCAGCGAAGAGCAGTTGCGCTATGGCTGGAACTACGCGCAGCTGCTGGCCCACGGGCCGTCGGAGGCTGCACTCGTCGCCAGCCCGCTGATGCAGGCCATGCGCCGTGGCCGCATCGCACGCATCGAAGAACTCACCCGCATCCCCGCCGACGTGCAGGACAGCCTCATCACCGTGCTGTCCGAGAAGACTCTGCCCATCCCCGAGCTCGGCAGCGAGGTGCAGGCCTCGCGCGGCTTCAGCGTGATCGCGACCGCCAACAACCGCGACAAGGGGGTCAACGAACTCTCGGCCGCTCTCAAGCGGCGCTTCAACACCGTGGTGCTGCCAGTGCCGGCCACCGAAGACGAAGAAGTCTCCATCGTCGTCAAGCGGGTGGCCGAACTGGGCCGCGCGCTGCAGCTGCCGGCCGAGCCACCGGCGCTGAAGGAGGTGCGGCGCATCGTGCAGATCTTCCGCGAGCTGCGCAACGGCAAGACGGAAGACGGCAAGACGCAGATCAAGTCGCCGAGCGCCACGCTCTCGACCGCCGAGGCCATCTCGGTGATCAACAGCGGCATGGCCCTCGCCGGCCACTTCGGCGACGGGGTGCTGCGCGCGCACGACCTCGCTTCGGGCCTGATCGGCGCGGTGGTGAAAGACCCGGTGCAGGACAACGTGGTCTGGAACGAATACCTCGAAACGGTGATGAAAGAGCGCAGCGAGTGGAAGGACCTGTACCGCGCCTTCCGCGACCTCAGCTGAACCGCTGCCGCCGATGCCCGCACCGCACTACTTCGGCATCCGCCACCACGGCCCCGGCTGTGCCCGCAGCCTGCTGCGGGCCTTCGAGGCGCTGCGGCCCGACTGTGTGCTGATCGAAGGCCCGCCCGAAGCCGACGAGCTGGTGCGTGCCGTGGTCGCCGATGGCATGCAGCCCCCCGTGGCGCTGCTGAGCCACTGCCCCGACGACACCCGCCTCGCGGTCTATCACCCCTTCGCCGAGTTCTCGCCCGAGTGGCAGGCCCTGCGCTGGTCGGTGCTGGCGGGGGTGCCGGCGCGCTTCATCGACCTGCCGCTGGTGCATGGCCTGGCGCTCGACCAGGCCGAGCGCGATGCGCCGCCGCCCGAGGCCGAGGTGGAAGACGACCGCGAGGCCCTGCCCGACGAAGGCCCTCATGTCGAGACCGGCGACCCGCTCGACTGGTTCGCCCGCGCCTCCGGCCATGCCGATGGCGAAGCCTGGTGGAACCACATGGTCGAAGAGCGGGGTGACGGTGAAGAGCTCTTCGCCGCCATCCACGAAGCGATGACCACGCTGCGCGCCGAAGCCGGTGACCGGCCGAGGACAGACGCCGACGCACGCCGCGAGGCCCTGCGCGAAGCGCACATGCGCCAGAGCATCCGCGCCGCGCAGAAGGAAGGCTTCGAGCGCATCGCGGTGGTGTGCGGCGCCTGGCACCTGGGCGGCCTGGTGGCCGAGCACACCGTGAAGGCCGACACCGCCTTGCTCAAGGGCCTGCCCAAGCTGAAGGTGCAGACCACCTGGGTGCCCTGGACCTACCGCCACCTCTCGCGTGCCAGCGGCTACGGCGCCGGCATCGCCTCGCCCGGCTGGTACGAGCACCTGTGGAAGAGCCACGGCAGCCCGCAGCCGCGTGCCATCGGCTGGCTGGCCCGCGTGGCGCGGCTGATGCGCGAGCGCGAGCTCGACTGTTCGTCGGCGCACCTGATCGAAGCCTCGCGCCTCGCCGAGGCGCTGGCGGCGCTGCGCGAGCGGCCGGCACCCGGCCTGGAAGAGCTGCACGAGGCCACCCGCACCGTGCTCACGCTGGGCGACGACACGGTGCTGCATTTCATCCACGACGCGCTGGTCGTCGGCGACCGTTTCGGCAGCGTGCCGCCCGACGTGCCGGTGGTGCCGCTGCAGCGTGACCTGGAGCAGGCGCAGAAGTCGCTGCGCCTCAGGCCCGAAGCCTTGCAGAAGACGCTCGACCTCGACCTGCGCAACGCCAACGACCTGGCCCGCAGCCACCTGCTGCACCGCCTCAACCTGATCGGTGTCGCCTGGGGCAGCCTGGCCAAGGTGGGCCGCTCGGCACGCGGCACCTTCCATGAGGTCTGGTCGCTGCAGTGGCAACCCGAGTTCGTGCTGCGGCTGATCGAAGCCAGCGTGTGGGGCCGCACGGTCGAAGAGGCGGCCACCGCCCGCGCCATCGACCGCAGCGCGCAGAGCTCCGATCTGGTCGCCCTGTCGGCGCTGGTCGACAGCGTGCTGCTCGCCGACCTCGACCATGCGGTGGCGGCCGTGACGCAGGCGCTGGAAAACCGCGCGGCCGTCACCGGCGATGCACAGCAGTTGCTGGCGGCCCTGCCGCCGCTGGCCAATGTGTTCCGCTACGGCAACGTGCGACAGACCGACGCGTCGATGGTGGGCCATGTGCTCGACGGGCTGATCGTGCGCGCCGCGATCAGCCTGCCGCTGGCCGCCTCGTCGCTCGACGATGCGGCGGCCGAGACCCTGCGCGACAAGCTGCTCGGCGCGCACGCCGCGGTGGCGCTGCGCGATGGCGAAGAGCAGACGCAGGCGTGGCAACGGGCGCTTGTGCAGCTGGCCGCGTCATCGGGCGCGCACGAGTTGCTGCAAGGCGTGGCCGTGCGCCTGCTGCTCGACACCGGGGCCTGGGCGCACGAGCAGGCGGCGCAGGCGCTGTCGCTGCACCTTTCGTCGGGGGCCGACCCGGGCAAGGCCGCGGCGTGGCTCGACGGCTTCCTCAACCGCAACGCGGTGGTGCTGCTGCACGACCCCCAGGTGTGGCGGCTGGTCGATGCTTGGCTGGCCAGCCTGAGCGATGAGCATTTCCTGCGCGTGCTGCCGCTGGTGCGGCGCAGCTTCTCGGCCTTCGGGCCGGGTGAGCGGCGTGACCTCGGCCAGCGTGCGCGACAAGGCGCGCCCGACGCTTCGGCCACGGTCGTGGCGCACAGCTGGGACGAGACACGTGCGGTGATGCCGTTGCCGGTGCTGCGCCGCATCCTGGGGCTGGAAGCATGAGCACGAGCATGAGCACGAACGACGACGACCGCCTGCGCCGCTGGCGCCTGGTGCTGGGCCAGGAGGCCGAAGCGTCCTGTGGCGCGCTCGCCGGCCCGGCGCTCGAGATGGACCAGGCCCTCGCCGCGCTCTACGAACCGCAGGGCCCCGGCGGCCTGCAATCGCGCGACCGGCGCGGTGGCCGCGGCGGCTCGGCCCCGAGCGTGGCCCGCTGGCTGGGCGACATCCGCAAGTACTTCCCGAGCCAGGTGGTGCAGGTGATGCAGCGTGATGCGCTGGAGCGCCTGAACCTGCGCGACATGCTGCTGCAGCCCGAGATGCTGCAGAGCGTGCAGCCCGACGTGCACCTGGTGGCCAGCCTGATGGCGCTGTCGCACGTGATCCCGGCCGGCACCAAGGAGACCGCGCGCCAGGTGGTGCGCGCGGTGGTCGACGAGCTGATGAAGCGCCTGGAAGAGCCGATGCGCTCGGCCATCACCGGCGCGCTCGACCGCAGCCGCCGCAACCGCCGGCCGCGCCATGCCGAGATCGACTGGCAGCGCACCATCCGCGCCAACCTCAAGCACTGGCAGCCCGAGTACCGCACCGTGGTGCCCGAGACCCTGGTCGGCTACGGCCGCAAGGCACGCCGGCCGCAGCGTGAGGTGGTGCTGTGCATCGACCAGAGCGGCTCGATGGCCAACTCGGTGGTCTACGCCAGCATCTTCGGCGCGGTGATGGCCTCGCTGCCGGCGGTGGCCACCAAGCTCGTGGTCTTCGACACCGCGGTGGTCGACCTGAGCGAGCAGCTCGACGACCCGGTGGAGCTGCTCTTCGGCGTGCAGCTCGGGGGTGGCACCGACATCAACGGCGCGGTGGGCTATTGCCAGTCCATCATCCGCGAGCCGCGCAACACCATCTTCGTGCTCATTTCCGACCTGTACGAAGGCGGCGTCGAGGCCAACCTGCTGCGCCGCGCCGCCGAGCTGGTCGAGAGCGGCGTGCAGTTCATCACCCTGCTGGCGCTGAGCGACGAAGGGGCGCCCGCCTACGACCATGCGCTCGCGGCCAAGCTCGCCGCCTTGGGGGTGCCTTCGTTCGCCTGCACGCCCGATGCCTTCCCCGGCCTGATGGCGGCGGCCATTCGCCGCGACGACGTGAACGCGTGGGCCGCCGGGCAGGGCCTGGTCACGAGTGCCAAGGCGCGCTGAGCGGCCCGCTGCGTCCACATGAAAAAGGCCCCTCGCGGGGCCTTGGGGTGTCACCGGACGGTCAACCGCCGATCAGAGGTCGTCATCACGGCGCAGGTTGCGGTCGGCGTCCTTCAACGCCTCCTTCGCATCGCCGTAGCGCTTCTGCACCTTGCCCTCGACCTGTTTGGCCGCACCACGGGCTTCGTGCTTGGGGCTGCCGAGCGCCTCGCCGGCCTTGCGTTGCACCTTGCCGGCGGCGTCCTTCATGGCGCCTTTCACCTGGTCCTTGTTCATGGGGACATCTCCTTCAGTCGGGTTGAAACACCGAGACGTGGCGTTCACGTCTCACCGTGCTGGAAGCCTACGCGCCGCCTCACGGGAAGGCTGCGAGAGGGCGGCGCGGATCGAGGTCGGACCGCGCCTACATCGCAGGTCGGCGCGACGCGCTAGCGGCGGTGCGGGGCGAGGTCCTTCTCTTCGCCCGAGCGCGTCTGCGCGTCGAGGCCACGGTCGGGGGATTCGAAGGTCTGCTGCTCGTCGCCGCTCGGCTCGATCAGCTCTTCGATGATGAACTGGCCGTATCGCTGCGCCCGCTCGGCGTGGAAGCGGCGTGCGATCTCGGCCACCTGCGTCCATTGCGCTTCTTCCTTGGCCTTCACGACGAGGAAGCTGTAGCCCTCGTCGGCCAGCTCGCCGCGGGCGCGTGCGAGGTTGATCTCCTGGCCCAGGTTGGCGAGCGGGCTGGCCTTGGCCAGGTCGAGGTCGACCTGCTCGCGCATCTGGTCGGCGCTGTAGCGGGTGAGGTCGGTGTCGGCGAAGCCGGCATCGCGCAGCGCATCGGCCGCCGCACCCATGTCCTGCTGGGTGGGAAACGAGACGATCACGTGGCCGACGGGGGCGAAGACGCCGAGGGTTTCGTGCTTTGACGTACTGTCCATGAACATGCTCCTTGCCGGCCCGGCGGGCCGTTTCGTCGCATCGTCCCCAGGCGGGCGCGGCGCGTCACCCGGACGGCGGCGCAAGGGGCTGTCGGCGATTGCCTACCTGGCCGGGCCCGCCGACGCGAGCCCCGCCTGCCAGAGCGGCCAGGCGGCCTCGAAGGGCGTGGTGGGCGTGGTGGGCGATGGCGCGAAGCGCAGCGGGTCGCGCACGAGCGTGACCCAGGCCAGCGTGTCGTGGTGGTTGCCGGGTGGGGCGCCGTCGTCGCGGAAGGCCACGAGCCAGGCGTGCACGGCGGCGTAGTGCTGCGGGTGCTGGCGCTGCGTCCAGGCCAGGCCGACGAGGTCGGCATAGGCCTCTTCGCGGCGGGTCTGCTGCATGGCCTGCCACTCTTCGCGGGTGGCGGCATCGTCGATCTCGCGGCTGGCGGTGAAGCCGGCGGGCACCGTGTGCCAGGCGCCGCGCACGTAGCGCCAGCAGTGGCCCAGTTCATGCGCGGCCATCGCTTCGACGACCGGGGTGAGCAGTGGCGTGGGGATGGTGGTGAGCGTGCTCTCGGCCTCAGGGTTGCCGCGCATCGAGAGCACGAGCTTGCAACGCTCGTCGACATACGCCATCGCGAGTGGCGCTTCCCCCGGCGTGGGCTGCGGCTGCACCACGATGTCGAGCGGCAGGCCTTGCTGGCGTGCGTAGGTGACGACCGGCCAGGCGAGCTGCAGCCAGCGCCGTTCGAGCGCGGTCAGGCCCTCGTCGGCCAGCGCCGGCAGCGAGGCCAGCGCGGCACTGGCAAGCAAGGCGGGCTTCCACATGCCGCCATTGGAGCGGTGTGCACGCGCGGTCAAGCCTCGAAGAGTGCCGACTAAGCACGACTTTTCAGGGCCTTGCCGGCTTGATCTGTTCCACGCACCCGCTACCCTTTGAACCGACTTGCGAACCGACTTGCCGACGGGGCCATGAAAACATTCCAAGCCTTGCTGGACCAGCTGACCCTGGGCCTCGACTCCCGGACGTACAACCTCGACCAGACCTCGGAGCTGGTGTGCCGCCACGTGCAGGCCGAGCTGGGGTGCTCGCAGGTGAGCATCTGGCTGCTCGAGCAGGGGCCGGAAGGCCCGGCGATGCGCCACCAGGTGGGCTACGACGGGCCGGCGGAGCGGGTGCTGGTCGCCACCGAGCCGGTGTGCCACCCCAATATCCTGCCCTACGTGCAGGAACTGACGCAGCAGGGCGTGTTCGCGAGCGACGATGCCTGGGCCGACGAACGCCTGGGGGGCCTGCGCGACAACTTCCTCGTGCCGCTGGACCTGCGCTCGGTGCTCTACGCCACCATCGGCGCCAACGGCACGACGACTGCCATCCTCGCCTGCGCCGAACGGGCCCGCACACGCCACTGGACGGCGGTGGAGATCCGCACGCTCAAGGCCTATGCCGATGCGATCTCGCTGCGCCGTGCGCGGCGCCACCGGCGCGAGGCCGAGGCGAAATCGCTGGCGCAGCGGCTGCTGCAGGCGTAGGCCGCAGCGTCAACCGCCCGAGGCGTCCGTTCACAAACCCAGCCGCTGCGGCGAGAGGTACTGCTGTCGGTAGACCTCGAAGGGCAGGGTGTCGGTGGCTTCGACGCGTTTCTGTTCTTCGAGCGAGGCCTGCGCCATCTGCGCGTAGTGCAGCGCCTGCTCGGCGCTGAAGGGCAGCGCGAGCAGGCTCGCCTGCGTCTGGCGGCTCTGCGCCAGCGTGAACTGCGCAAAGCTGTGCTGGAAGTCCTGCGCCATCGCGTTGAGCACCCGCGCCGAGGGCGTGAGGCTCGCATCGGCCAGCAGCTCACGCGCGGCCACGAGCGCCGCCTGGTGCAGCTCGCCGCCATGGGCGGCATCGAGTGCGGCGGCGATCGGCCGGCACTCGTCGACGATCTGCAGGCCCCATTCGACGAGCGTCACCTCCTGCGTGCCACGCTCCAGCTTCAGGCCGGGCTCGCGCCCACGCGCCGCGGTGCGGTGCTGGTTGCGCCCGAGCGCGGCAATCTCGTCGGGCGTGTCGGGCGGGCTCGCGCTCAGCAGGCAATGCAGCAGGAAGACGTCGAGGAAACGCGTTGTCTCGGCGGTGATGCCGATGGGCACGAAGGGGTTGAGGTCCATCAGCCGCACTTCGACGTATTCGACGCCGCGCTCGCGCAGCGCGTGCAGCGGGCGCTCGCCGGGGAAGATCACGCGCTTGGGGCGGATGGTCCCGTAGAACTCGTTCTCGATCTGCAAGAGGCTGGTGGCGAGCTGGTTGTACTCGCCGCCCGGGTTGTGGATGCCCACCGCGGCATAGGCCGGGTAGGGGCGGGTCAGCGCGTCTTGCAATGAGGCACCGTAGCTCGCCAGGCCGTTGTAGCTGACGGCCAGGCTCGCCTGCGCATCGCTCTGGTAGCCGAGCCGGCCCATGCGCAGCGAGGTGCCGTGCGGCATGTAGAGCGTGCGCTCCGAGAGCTGCTGCAGCTCGTGCGGCCGGCCTTCGACGAAGCTCGCGCCCACCGCGGGCGAGGCGCCGAAGAGATAGAGCAGCAGGAAGGAATGGCGGCGGAAGTTGCGGATCAGCGAGAAGTAGCCTTCGTCGGACACCCCGGGCAGCGACCAGTTGTAGTGGATGCCCGAGATCGTCTGCATGCGCCGGCCGTAGCGGTGGCCGAGGCCCATGCGGTAGACGCTCTTGGCGCGCCCCACGTTGGAGTTGCCATAACGCCCGAGCGGGATGGTCTCGTCGGTGGGCAGCTCGCAGGGCATGCTCGACACCCACAGCAGCTCGTCGCCCGCGGCCTGCATCGCGTGGTAGACGGCCTGGTGGATCTGCGTGAGCTCGCCGAGGCAGCCTTCAATGGAGGCATGCGCGCCGGTCACGAGCTCGAGCTGCGACTCGCTGAAATCGGTGGTGATGTGCGGGTGGGTGAGGGCCGAGCCGAGGGCCGCCGGGTGCGGCGTGAGCGCGAGCGCCGCATCGGGGCGGGCCCGCAGGCTTTCTTTCTCGATGCCGCGGCGGATGCCGGTGAGCACGCTCTTCGGCAGCGCACGCAGGCGGTCTGGCAGGTCGCTCATGACAGCCCCTCGCCCTTCGGGCGATCCCCCAGGGGGATGCGGGCCGGCTTGGGAGCGGCCCGGCGCTCGGCCCGCTGCGCGCGTCTCTTGTCCATGCACGGTCTCCTCAATCCTCTCAGGGGAGCGGAAGGTATCAGAGCTTGGCGTCCGGCGCCGGCCAGCGGGTTGATCGAAGCTGTGTTAGGTCAAGCCGCCGGCAGCAGCTTCACCGTGAGGCGACCCCCGCGCTCCACGAGCTGCAGCAGGCGGTCGATGTTGGGGTGCTTGCCGGGGTGGGCGCGGGCGTCGGCGGTGTGCTCGGCGTAGAGCGTCAGGCCTTCGTGCGCGGCCTCCACCGTGATGGCGCCGAAGCGCTGCGCCAGCGCGTGGTACACGGCCACCGAGCCAGCGGAGCCGGGCTTGTTTTCCAGCGTGGCGATGGTGGTGCCCTGGTCGTCGAGGAGTTGCAGGCCGGCGAGGTGGTTCACCGGCGGCAGGGTCTTGAGGTTGTCCGCGAAGGCCATGTCGTCGTCCTCAGGTCGCCGACTGGAAGAGCGCCAGCGTGCGCTCGAAGGCGAGGCGTGCGCTCTCGGGTTCGTAGTCCTTGCGGCGGTCGGACTGGAAGCCGTGGCCGGCGTCGTACAGGTAGACGGGCACTTCGGGGTGCGCATCGATCACCTTCTGCACCCCGTCGAGCGGGATGCCGGCGTCGTGCTTGCCGAAGTGCAGGATGGTCGGGCACTTGGGGGTCTCGTTCGCGAACTGCGGCACGAGGCTCCCGTAGTAGCCCGAGGCGGCGGCGAGGCCGGTGCAACGGCAGGCCGCCGCCCACGACACCGAGCCGCCGTAGCAGTAGCCGGTGATGAAGACCTTGCCCTTCTTGGCAAGGGCGTCGATGCAGGTCTGCGCGTCGGCCACGCTCAGCTTGAAGGGGTGGAGCTCGCGCGCCACCTTGATGGCCTTGGCCACGTCTTCTTCGGAGTAGCTGGCCTGGAAGCCTGGCGCCTCGCGGTCGTAGATGGCGGGGGCGAGCACCTCGAAGCCCTGGTCGGCGAAGCGGTCGGCCTGCTCCTTGATGTGCTCGGTGACGCCGAAGATCTCTTGGATCAGCACCAGCCCGCCGCGGCGTTGGCCCTTCGGCTCGACGTGGTAGACCCCGATGGGGGCGCCGTCGCTCATGGTCATCTGGATCATGCTGCCGCGTGTGCTCATGGGGCTCTCTCCGGGGTTGATTCGGGGTGGGGCAGGAATATACGGCGTGATCCATGACATTGCCGAACGGGCGGGAGAAGCCGGTCTGCCTGCTGCAACGCGCGGGCCACGCCTGAAACAAAGACAGCAAGTTGCATAGACCAACTTATTGCGCTATGCTGAACTCGCTTCAAAGGAGAAACACCATGAGCCGTCGAGCCCAACTTCTCGTCATCGATCCTCAGAACGACTTCTGCGACCTGCCCGATTCCTACCGCCCGGCCGATGCCCTGACCGGCCAGCGTGTGGCGCCTACGCTGCCGGTGGCCGGCGCGCACGCCGACATGCAGCGCCTGGCCGCGTTCATCCGCGACACCAGCGCCGTGTGGAGCGACATCGCCATCACCCTCGACTCGCACAACCGCCTGCACATCGCGCACCCCACCTTCTGGCAAAAGGGCGATGGCGGCGCGGTGGCCCCATTCACCGCCATCAAGGCCGAACAGGTGCGCGCCGGCGAATACCTGCCGCGCGACCCGGCCATGCTGCCGCGCGCGCTGGCGTACCTCGACGCGCTCGACGCCCGTGGCCGCTACACGCTGATGGTGTGGCCGGTGCACTGCGAGGTGGGCAGCTGGGGCCACAACGTGCACCCCGACGTGCGCAACGCCTACAACGTGTGGGAGACGCAGCAGCTCAAGGTCGTGCGCAAGGTGATGAAGGGCGGCAATACCTTCACCGAGCACTACAGCGCGCTGCAAGCCGAGGTGCCCGACGCGGCCGACCCCGAGACGCTGCTCAACCGCACGCTGCTGGATGCACTCGACACGGCTGACCTCCTGGTGATCGCCGGCGAGGCCAGCAGCCACTGCGTGAAGGCCACCACCGAAGACATCGTCGACCACCTGCCCGGCGGCCGGCCGGAGCGCATCGTGCTGCTCACCGACTGCATGAGCCCGGTGGGTGGGTTCCAGGCGCAGCACGAGGCCTTCCTCGCCGACATGAGCGGGCGGGGCGTGCAATTGGCCACCACCGCCGACCTGCTGCCCGAGTTGCTGGCCAACCGTTGAAAGCTTGACATGACCCCCGTCATCCGCAACCTGCTCGAGACCGACCTCTACAAGTTCACCATGTGGCAGACCTTGCTGCATGGCCACCCGCAGGCGCAGGCCGAGTACCGCTTCGTCTGCCGCAACACGCCGGCCTACCCGCTGGCCGAGCTGCTGCCCGAGGTGAACGCGCAGCTCGACCACCTGTGCAGCCTGTCGTTCCGCGAAGAGGAGCTGGCCTATCTCGGCGGCCTGCGCTTCATCAAGAGCGACTTCGTCGACTTCCTGCGCATCTTCCGCTTCCAGCGCCGCTTCATCGAGGCGCGCGCCAAGGGCCCGGTGCTGGAGATCGTGGCCAAGGGGCCGCAGGTGCACGTGATGGGGTTCGAGATCTACGTGCTCGCGATCGTCAACGAGCTGTACTTCCGGCGTTTCGAGCAGGCGCCGGCGCTCGCCGAAGGCCGCCGCCGCCTGCAAGAGAAGCTGGCCCAGCTGCGCGCCTTCGAGGCCGAGCCGGCACGCGCCAACCCCTTCGAGTTCTTCGACTTCGGCGTGCGCCGGCGCTTCAGCGGCGCGTGGCAGGAAGAGGTGGTGGCGACGCTGAAGGAGAACGTGCCGCAGTTCTTCAAGGGGAGCTCCAACGTGCACTTGGCGCGCACCCTCGGCCTCGTGCCCATCGGCACCATGGCCCACGAGTACCTGCAGGCCTACCAGGCGTTCGGCGTGCGCCTGCGCGATTTCCAAAAGGCGGCTCTCGAAGACTGGGTGCAGGAATACCGCGGCGACCTCGGTGTGGCGCTCACCGACGTGGTCGGCATGGACGCCTTCCTTGCCGACTTCGACCTCTACTTCGCCAAGCTCTTCGACGGCCTGCGCCACGACTCGGGTGACCCCGTGGTGTGGGGCGAGAAGGCGCTCGCGCACTACGCGAAGCTGCGCATCGACGCACGCACCAAGCGCCTCGTCTTCAGCGACGGGCTCGACCTGCCCACCGCCTTCCAGCTCTACCGCCACTTCGCCGACCGCACGCAGACGGGCTTCGGCATCGGCACCTCGCTCAGCAACGACGTGGGCCTCACGCCGCTCAACATCGTGATGAAGCTGACCCACTGCAACGGCCAGCCGGTCGCGAAACTGTCCGACTCGCCGGGCAAGACGCTCTGCGAAGACCAGACTTTCCTGGCCTACCTGCGCCAGGTGTTCAACGTGAAGGAGGTGACTTGATGCTCCACATCGCCGTCGCCCAGCTCAACTACTTCGTTGGCGACATCGAAGGCAACGCGCAGAAGATGATCGCGGCCGCGCAGCAGGCCGCGCGCGACGGCGCCGAGCTGATCGTGTTCTCGGAGCTCTCGCTCACCGGCTACTACCCCGGCGACCTGCTCGACGAGCTGCACTTCATGGACCGCGTGGCCGCCGGCATCGAGAGCCTGAAGAGCGCCTCGCGCCAGTTGCGCAACCTGCACTGGGTGCTGGGTGCGCCGGTGCCGCGCGTCGGCCCGGGCAAGCGCCTGCACAACATGCTGCTTGTCATCCATGCGGGTGAGGTGGTGCTGCAGTACGCCAAGCAACTCTTGCCCACGTACAACATCTTCGACGAGCACCGCCACTTCGAGCCCGGCCCCGACGTGGCCCGCGTGCTGCGCATCGGCCACACCCAGGTCGGCGTGATGATCTGCGAAGACGGCTGGAACGACGAAGGGCAGGACTACCGCGTCAACCCCTTCGAGCGCATGCGCGATGCGGCGCCCGACCTGGTGGTGAGCATCAACGCAAGCCCGTCCAACATCGGCAAGCGCGAGCAGCGGCACCAGGTGTTCGGCGATGCGAGCAAGCGCCACGGCCTGCCCATCCTCTATGTCAACCAGGTGGGCGGGCAGGACCAGGTCGTGTTCGACGGTGCCTCGTTTGCCGTAGAGCCCGAGCGGGGTGTGGTCTACGAGGCGCAGCGTTTCGTGGAAGACCTGCGCGTGCTGCGCTTCGACAACGGCCGCTTCCTCACCCGTGCCGGCGAGGCGCTGCCGGCGGTCGACCCGAAGGGGCTGTCGACGATGGCCTTCTATCGCGCGCAGATCGTGCTGGGCCTGCGCGACTACGCCCGCCGCTGTGGCTTTGGCCGGGTGGTCGTCGGCTCCTCGGGCGGCATCGACAGCGCGCTCACGCTGGCGCTGGCCGCCGAAGCGCTGGGGCCCGACAACGTGGTGGGCGTGACGATGCCGTCGAAGTTCTCCTCGTCGGGCTCGGTCGACGACTCGGTCACGTTGTGCCGCAACCTCGGCATCGCGCTCCACACGCACCCGATCAAGGAGCTGGTCGATGGCTATGCGAAGCAGTTCGAGGCGAGCTTCGGCACGCCGCTCGTGGGCCTGCCGCTCGAGAACCTGCAGGCACGCATCCGCGGCACGATCCTCATGGAGTACAGCAACCACTTCGGCCACCTGCTGCTGACCACCGGCAACAAGTCCGAGATCTCGGTCGGCTACTGCACGCTGTACGGAGACACCAACGGCGGCCTCGGCCTGCTGGGCGATCTCTACAAGACGGAGGTGTTCGCGCTCTCGCGCCATGTGAACGAAGCGGCCGGCCGCGAGCTGATCCCTGTCGCCATCATCGACAAGCCGCCCTCGGCCGAACTCGCCCCCGACCAGAAAGACACCGACAGCCTGCCGCCCTACGAGGTGCTCGACGAAGTGCTCAAGGTGCTGATCGAAGGCCCGCGCCTCGCCGCCTGGGAGTTCGCGCAGGCCACCGGCTTCGTCGACAAGCTGACCGCCAGGCCCGAGGGGGCCGCCCTGGTGCAGCGGGTGCGCACGATGATCGCCCGCAACGAATACAAGCGGCGCCAGTCGCCGCCCATCATCCGCGTGCGTGCACGCGCCTTCGGCACCGGGCGGCAGATGCCCATTGCCGCGAAACACGTCTGAGGTGCCCATGACCACCCCGACCCCTGACGTGGCCGTGTATGTCGGCCGCTTCCAGCCCTTCCACCTCGGCCACCTCGCGTTGCTGAAGCACGCGCTGGAGATCGCGCCCACCGTCGTGCTCGTGATCGGCTCGGCCTGGCAGGCGCGCACGCCGAAGAACCCGCTGACCTGGCAGGAGCGCGCCGAAGTCGTGCGCCTCGCGCTGAACGAGGAGGAGCGCGAGCGCGTGAAGTTCCTGCCCATGCGCGACCACTACGACGAAGCCCGCTGGGTGCAGGCCGTGCAGCGCGGCGTGGCCGACCTGTGCGGCGAAGCGGCGAGCGTCGCGCTCGTCGGCCACTACAAAGACGCGACCAGCGAGTACCTGCGCAGCTTCCCGGGCTGGACGGTGATCTCGGTCGAGCGTGTGCCGGGCGCCGACGGCACCGGCCTGCGCGACGCGCTCTATGCGGCCGGCGCGCACAACATCGACGCCACGCTCGCCGCCCTCGTGGGCCAGGCGCCGCCGAGCACGCTCGACTTCCTGCGTGCCTGGGTGCGGCTGCCGCACTTCGACGCGCTCTGTGAAGAGTGGTGCCTGCTGCGCGAAGAGAAGGCCAAGTGGGCCGGCGCGCCGTACCCGCCCGTCTTCGTGACGGTGGATGCGGTGGTGCGCTGCGCCAACCACGTGCTGCTCATCCAGCGCGGCAAGGCACCCGGCAAGGGCCTCTATGCCGTGCCGGGCGGTTTCATCGAACAGCGTGAGACCGTCTACCAGTCCTGCCTGCGCGAGCTGGAGGAAGAGACGCACCTCACCCTGCTCGACCTCACGATGCGCGCGAGCCTCGTCGACGTGGCCGTCTTCGACCACCCCGACCGCAGCCAGCGCGGCCGGGTGATCACGCACGCCCACTACTTCGACCTCGGCGAGCGTGAGCTGCCCGAAGTGCAGGCCGACGACGACGCGCAGTCGGTCGAGTGGATGCCCATCGCGCGGCTGGCGACGATGGAGGATCGGTTCCATGACGATCACTTCCACATGCTCGATCACTTCCTCGACTTGACCGAGACATGAGCCGGCGCATGAGCGGTGGGGAGGCCTTCCCCCGCCCCTACACCACCGTCGACGTGGCGATCTTCAGCGTGCGCGACGACAGCTTGCAGGTGCTGCTCGTGCAGCGCCCATCCGACGCGGGCGAGCCCTTTCCCGGCCAGTGGGCCTTGCCCGGGGGGTATGTCGACGTCGAGCGTGACGACTCGCTGCTCGACTGCGCACGCCGCAAGCTGCACGAGAAGACGGCCGTTGCGAGCCCCTACCTCGAGCAGCTCGGCAGTTGGGGCAGCGCCACGCGCGACCCCCGCGGCTGGTCGGCCACCCACGTGTATTTCGCCTTGCTGCCGAGTGGCGACTTGACGCTCGCCAAAGGCGCCAACGCGGCGGACGTGGCGTGGTTCGAGGTCGAAGCGGCGTTGAAGAAGCGCCCGCGTCTGGCCTTCGACCACTACGAGCTGTTGCGCGCCGCCGTCGAGCGGCTGCGCAGCAAGGTGGAATACACCTCGCTGCCCGCCTTCCTGCTGCCCGAGCCCTTCACCTTGCCGCAGCTGCAGCGCATGTACGAGGTCGTGCTGGGCCGGCCGGTCGACAAGAGCGGCTTCCGCACCCGCATGTTGGCGGCCGGCTTTCTGCAGGAGGTGGGCGTGGTGCCGAGCGAATCGAATCGGCCGCCGATGGGCTACCAGTTGAAAGATCGGAAGCTGCCGGTCTTTTTTCCACGCACCTTCAGCCCTCGCGCTGACGATTGACCAAGCCCGGCGAAGCACGGGCTCATCGAGCAACCCCTCACGGATCGGGCTTTGCCCGGCCGTCGAGGGGGCGCCCCTCGGGGGCAGGAGCGAAGCGACTGGGGGGCGTCTTCACGCCTGCCAGACGCCCCAGCCCTTCTCGCGCAAGCCGATCGCCAGTTCCACCTCCATCTCCTTCGCGCCCTCATACGGCATTGGGTTGTAGACCTCGTATACCTGCGGCAGCAGGCGCAGCCCGTGCTCCTGCACGTAGCGGTTGGCCTGGAGGCCGGCCTTGTGCTTGTCGAAGCGCACGTCGGGGTCGAGGCCGGTCATGCCGACGTAGACGAAGGGTTTGCCGAGCTGGTAGTCGGGGTTGGCAGCGCGGAAGCGCGCGTGGTTCCACACGCGGTCGTCGAGCTCCACCACGTAGACGTGGTAGTGGTGCGAACGCGGCGTGGTGCTGGTGGAGGAGCGGGCTTTGCGCGGCATGGGCGTCCCTACAATTCTCGCGCCTCACTTCCCTGGGCCTCTCCTACGAGCTCACACGATGCCACGCGCCTCCAAACCCAAGACCCTCAGCATCCGCGACGTGGCCGAACTGGCGGGTGTGTCGCTCGGCAGCGCGTCGCGGGTCATCAACAAGGTGGCCAACGTGAGCGAGGCCACGCGCGAGAAGGTGGAGCGCGCCATCGCCCAGCTCGGCTACCGGCCCAACCACGCGGCGCAGTCGCTGCGCCTGCGCAGCTCGCGCACGGTGGGCTGCCTGCTGACCGATGTGGCCAACCCGCTCTACGCCAAGCTCTACCGCGGGCTGGAAGAGCGCCTGCGCCCGCACGGCTACATGATGCTGCTCGCCAACAGCCTCAACCAGGCCGAGCGCGAGATCGAGATCCTCTCCACCTTCGTGAGCCGCGGCATGGACGGCCTGCTCATCGCCCCCGGCAACGAGCGCGACCGCGAGGTGCTGGCGGCGGTGCGCTCGCTGCCGGTGCCCACCGTCATCCTCGACCGCGACATGGACTCCCCCACCGACAGCGTGCTCTTCGAGCATGTGCCCGGCGTGAAGAACCTGGTGCAGTACCTCGCGGGCCTCGGCCACAAGCGCATCGCGATGGTGTTGTCGCAGTCGCCCAACCGGCCGATCCGCCGCCGCACCGAGGGCTACCGCATGGGCCACAAGCTGGCGAAGCTGGAGGTCAACGAAGAGTTCATCGTGCACCTGCCGTCCGCCACCAGCTCGGCCTTCGAGGCGGTGAGCACCTTGCTGCGCCGCACCGACCGGCCGACCGCGCTGCTGGTGATGGGCACGACGATCCTCAACGACACGCTCAACGCCATCGGCGCGCAGCGCCTGCGCATCCCCGACGACGTGTCGGTGGTGTCCTTCGGCGACCCCGATTTCGCGGCGGGCCATGCGCCGGCGATCTCGTCGCTGCGCATCGACCTCGAGAAGGCTGCCGACGAAGCCACCGCGCTGCTGCTGGCCCGCATGCGTGGCGACGACGGGCCGCCCAAGAGCGTGACGCTGGTGAGCGACTTCATCCCGCGCGGCTCGTGCGGGCCGGCGCCGAAGAAGACCTGAGGCCTTTCGTGCGCGCGGCGCGTCAGGTCTCGCCGCGCGACAGGCCGACGAAGCTCACGAGCGACAGCGCGCCCATCGCGGCGACCAGCAGGCCGAGCGCCACGCCGCCGTGGATCGGCAGGCTCACCACCATCAGGCTGCCGAGCGAGCCGGCGGCCATGCGCAGGCAGCCCGAGAGCGCCGACGACGAGCCCACGAGCATGGGCGACACGCTCATGCTGCGCAGCATCGCGTTGGGCATCAAGAGGCCGTTGCCCAGGCCGAAGAGCAGCATCGGCACGGCGATGCAGGCGGCCACGTCGCCAAACACCCCGCCCAGCAGCGCGACGAGGCTGCCCGAGGTTGCCAGCAGCAGGCAGCCGGCCTCGATCAGCCGGCGTGGGGTGACCTGGCCGGTGAGCCGCGAGACGATGAAGTTGCCGATGACGTAGCCGATGGGCGGCAGCGCACCGTAGACACCGAAGGCCGCCGCGCTCACGTGCAGCTCGCCGATCAGCAGGGCCGGCGCCTGGGTGTTGTACGCAAAGATGCCCAAGGCACCGATGGCGATGGGCAGCGTGTTGGCCATGAAGCGGCGGGTGCGCAGCAGCTCCACGTAGCCGGTGACGAGCCGCCAGCCGCCGTGCGTGTTGCGGCGCTCGGCAGGCAGGGTCTCGACCAGGCCGCGCAGCGAGGCGGCCAGCAGCACCAGCCCGAGCAGCGAGAAGAGCAGCAGGTTGGCGCGCCAACCGAAACTCTGTTGCACCAGGCCGCCGACCATCGGCGCGACGATGGGCGCGATGGCGATGCTCATGCCCAGGTGGGCGCTCGCGCGGGCGGCGTCTTCGTCGCTCATCGCGTCGCGCACCATCGAGCGCGTGAGCACCATGCCGCCGCTCGCGCCGATGCCTTGTGCGATGCGCGCGGCGATCAGCCACTCGATGGTGGGCGCGCACCAGGCGGCGAGACTGCCGAGAAAGAAGACCACGAGCGTGACGAGCCCCACCTGCCGGCGCCCGGCGCGGTCGCTCCAGGGGCCGACCACCAGCATGAAGGCTGCCATCGCGGCGAGGTAGGCGCTGACGGTGAGCTGCACCTGGCCGATCGGCACGCCGAAGTCGCGCGCCATCGCCGGCAGCGAGGGCAGGTAGGCGGAGGAAGAGAAGAGGCCGACCGCGGGCAGCGCGCTCAGCAGCCAGAGGGGGGCGATGCGGCGGTCTGTGGTCACTGCACGGTGAGCACGATCTTGCCGAAGTGCGCGTTGCGCGCCATGTGGGCGAGGGCCTGCGCGGCGTCGTCAAAGGGGAAGGTGCTGTCGATCGGCAGGGCGAGCTGGCCGGCCGCGAGGGCGGGGCCGAGGTCGGCGCGCATGCGGCGGTTGATCTCGCGCACCTCGTCCACGCTGCGGGTGCGGAAGGTGACGCCGATGTAGTGGATGCGTTTCAGCGCGTGCAGGTCGAAGTCGAACTCGGCGCGGGTGCCGGCCAGTCGCCCCACGTTGACGATGCGGCCGAGCACGCGCGCGGCCTTGAGGTTCTGGTTGGCCTGCGCGCCCGAGAGCTGGTCGACGATGAGGTGCACCCCCTGGCCCTCGGTCGCATCGAGCAGCCGTTGCGGCCAGTCGGCCTGCGTGGTGTCGACGGCGAGCTGCGCGCCGAAGTCTTTCAGGCGCTCACGGCGGGTCGGGGTGGTGGAGCTGCCTGCCACGAGGCCCGCGCCCATGAGCTTCGCGATCTGCAGGCCCATCAGGCCGACGCCCGACGAGGCGCCCTGGATCAGCACCGCCTCGCCCTGCTGCAGGCGGCCGTTGGTGACCACCGCGTCGAGCATGGTCTGCAGGGCGACGGGCAGGGTGGCGGCTTGCTCGAAGCTCATGGACGTTGACGGGATCGGGATGACACGGCCGAAGTCCGACACCGCGTACTCGGCGAAGGCACCACGGCCGGAGCCCATCACCCGGTCGCCGGGCTTGTATTCCTTCACGTTGGCGCCGCAGCGCACCACCTCGCCGGCCACTCCATGCCGAGGCGTGTGCCCGGGCCGCCTTGCGCCCCGTGCGCGTGGCCGGCGGCCATGCCGAGGTCGGCACGGTTGAGGCCGCAGGCGCGCACCTTCACCAGCACCTCGTCGGGCCCCGGCTCGGGGATGTCGACGTGTTGGATCTGCAGGCCTTGGGCGCCGGCCTGGACGGCGGCTTTCATCGTCTTGCTCATGTCGACCTTTCTAGCAGGTGGCGGCGGGCCGAGCGCCGGGCCGCTCCCAAGCCGGCCCGCATCCCCTTGGGGGATCGACCGATGTACTCATCGGGCGAGGGGTTGTCATGTCCTGATGACGCCGATGCTCAGCCCGCCATCGGCCAGCAGCGCATGCCCGTTGACGTAGGTGGATTCGTGGGAGATGAGGAAGAGCGTCGCATACGCCACCTCCCAGCCGGTGCCCTGGCGGCCGAAGGGCACGGCCAGCGCGCGGTTGGGGCGACGGCGGCTCGCGTCGCGGCCCATCGGCGTGTCCATCAGGCCGGGCAGCACGGCGTTGCAGCGGATGCCCTTGGGCTCACCGGCGACGGCGATGGCGCGTGCCAGCGAGACCTGCGCGGCCTTGGCCGATTCGTAGGTCGGGTTGCGGCTCGCGTTGCGCAGGCTGGCGAGCGAGGACATCAGCACGATGCTGCCGCCCGGGCTCATCAGCGGCAGCGCGGCCTGGCTGAAGAACATGTGGCTCTTCACGTTGACGCCGTATTCCTTGTCCCAGGTCTCGGGCGTGATGCGGTCGAACGGCAGGCCATGCGAGATGCCGACGTTGAGCACCAGGCCATCGAGGCCGCCCATCGCCTCGGCGGCTTGCGCCACCAGCGGGGCGATGCCGGCGGTATCCAGCACGTCGGCCACGAAGGCGTGGGCCGTGCCGCCTTCGGCCGTGATCTGGTCGACGGTGGCCTGCACCGCCTCGGCCTTGACGTCGACACACGCGACCTGCGCGCCTTCACGCGCGAAGAGCACGGAGATGGCGCGGCCGTTGCCGATGGGCGGGTCTTCTTCGGGAATGACCCGCTGGCCGGCGCCGATGACGAGCACACGGCGGCCTTGTAGTCGGCCGCGGCCGGGGGCGTGGCCGAGGGTCTCGGGGTGCAGGGCGCGGCTCGGGTCGAGGTCGGTGGGGGCGAGGTTCATGGGGTTCCTTCTGCGTGGAAGTCAGCAACCCGTTCGGGCTGAGGTATCGAAGCCCTGCATGGCCTGAGCGGGCCTTCGATACCTCAGGCTGAGCGGTTGTGTTTACTTGATCGTGCCGGCGGGTTCGATGTCGACCTCGAAGTTCTCGAGGAAGCGGCTCACCAGCATGTAGAAGCCGATGGTCAGCACCAGCTCGGCGGTCTGGCGGTGACCGAAGCGTTCGGCGACCTGGTTGAACAAGGCATCGGGCGCCTTCACCTCGCGGAACACCACGTCGGTGAACTCGAGCACCAGCTTCTCGTCGGGGGTGAGCACCGAGGTGTCGGCGCCGACTTCGAGCGCGGCGATGGTCGCGTCGCACATGCCCACGTTCTTCGCCACCCGCTTGTGCTGGTGCACCTCGTAGCTCGCGTTGCTCAGGATGCCCACGCGCAGGATGGCGATCTCGCGCAGCTGCGAGTCGAGCTCGTTGTGGCGCAGCAGCGCGCTGCCGAGCGCAAGAAAGCCCGAGGAGGCCGCGTCGCCCGCGTGCGGCAGCATGCGGTAGAGGTTGAGCGGGTTGCGCGAGGCGAGCAGCGCCTGGTACTGCTCGCTCGCCTGGCTCATGTCGAAATAGGGAATGCGGGCCACGGAGGCTCCTTTGTGATGATGTTGTGGAGGCAATGCTAGCGCAGGAGTGAAACGTTTCATTTCGGGCAAGCCCGGGCCCGGGTTGTCCGCTGCGGGACACAATCGGCGCCATGAGCGCACCCCACCCGTCGTCGTCGACCGCCACGCTGCACGAGCAGCCGGATTTCCAGCGCTTTGCCGCCCGCCTGGGCGAGGTGCTGGCGAGCGACGACTTCGCGAAGCTGGTGCTGGCCAAGCCGCTCGCGGCGGCGGGTGACCTGCAGCGTGTGACGGCGCGGCGTGTGGTGCTGCGCGGCGAGCGGGTGCTCTCGCTCGTCTACACGCACGCCACGCGCGACATCACCAAGAACCACCCGCTCGATGAAGGCCAGGCCGTGCTGCTCGGCCTCGTGGGCACGCAGTTCGGCAATGCGCACCTCTTCCATGCGGACGAGGAAGTGCAGCTGGCGGTGAGCAAACGAGGCCGCTGCACGCTGGCCACGCACCGGGCCACCGCGCCGCAGGCCGCGTCGTCAGGCCACGACCGCGAGAAGCAGCGCTGGGTCGACGTGAACCGGCCCTTCCTCGTTGAGCTCGGCGTGACCACGCGCGACCACCAGGTGGTGCCGGCGATGGCGCGCAAGTGGAAGCAGATCAACAAGTTCGTCGAGGTGTTCGCGCATGCGTTGGAGCGCTCGCGCCTGGCCGACGCGAAGGCGCTGCACGTGATCGACTTCGGCTCGGGCAAGGGCTACCTGACCTTCGCGCTGCACGACTGGCTGCGCCACACGAAACACATCGACGCGCAGGTGACCGGCGTGGAGCTGCGGCCCGACATGGTGAAGCTGTGCAACGACGCCATCGCGCGCCTGAAGCTCGAGGGCCTGCGCATCGAAGAGGGCGACGTGCGGCACTACCAGCCCGCCGAGCTAAACGTGATGATCGCGCTGCACGCCTGCGACACGGCGACCGACCACGCGATCCACCTCGGCCTGCGCGCCGGGGCCGACATCATCCTGTGTTCACCCTGCTGCCACAAGGAGCTGCGCCCGCAGCTGCTGAGCCCGCACCCGCTCGCGCCCATCCTGCAGCATGGCGTGCACCTGGGCCAGCAGGCCGAGATGCTGACCGACGGCCTGCGCGCGATGCTGCTCGACGCCTGCGGCTACGACACGCAGGTGTTCGAGTTCGTGTCGCTGGAGCACACGCAGAAGAACAAGATGATCCTCGCGGTGAAGCGGGCGCAGCCGCGCTCCAACACCGAGGTGTTGCAGCAGGTGCGCGAGGTGAAGGACTTCTACCGCGTACAGCAGCAGTGCCTGGAGACGCTGCTCAAGGCCGACGGGCTGCTGCCGGCCTGATTCACTTCGACGCCACACCCGAGGCCGCCGCCGCGCTCTGCGGCGTGGGCACCACCTGCCCCGGGGTGTCGCTCGGGCCCTGGCCGGGCGGGATGTGCGGCAGCCGGTGGGCGATGCCCTTGTGGCAGTCGATGCAGGTCTTCTCTTTGTTGGCGAGGTAGGTGCTGTGCATCGCCTGCGCGCGCTGGCTCTGGCGGGTGAAGTCCATCGAGTCGTACTGGTGGCAGTTGCGGCACTCCAGCGAATCGTTGGCCTTCAGGCGCGCCCATTCGTGCTGCGCGAGTTCCAGCCGCTTGGCCTGGAACTTCTCGGGCGTGTCGATGGTGCCGAAGATCTTGCCCCACACCTCCTTCGAGGCCTGCATCTTGCGGGCCATCTTGTCGGTCCAGTTGTGCGGCACGTGGCAGTCGCTGCAGACCGCACGCACGCCGGAACGGTTGGTGTAGTGGATGGTGGTCTTGAGTTCGGCGAACACGTTGTCGCGCATCTCGTGGCAGCCGGTGCAGAAGGCTTCGGTGTTGGTCGCCTCCATCGCGGTGTTGAAGCCGCCCCAGAAGACGATGCCGCCGATGAAGCCGACGATGGTCAGGAAGCCGAGGCTGTAGTGGACGCTCGGGCGAGAGATGACATGCCAGTAACGCTTGAGCAGGTTGATCACGGTGTGGTCCTCTGGGGCGTCGTCAAACCTTGGAAACGGTTGCCGGTGATGGGGGACACCGGCTCCTGCGACACGTGGCACTGCTGGCAGAAGTAGCGGCGGGTGGAGATGCGGTCGAGTACCTTGCCGTTGCGGTCGACGTAGTGCGTCTTGCTCACCGGCACCGCGCCGCTGAACTCGGTCTTGTCACGCGCGTGGCAGTCGAGGCATTTGTTGAAGTTCTTGTCGATCTGGTAGCCGTCGACACGGTGCGGCACCACCGGTGGCTGCATGTCGTAGTTGCGCGGCATGCGGCGGTCGTCGTTGACGCTGTTGGTCAGGCGCGGCGGGCGGGTGCTGTCGGGGATGGGCGCCGTGCCGCGGGCGGCGTCGGTGAAGCCCGCGGGGGCGCTGGCAGGCGCGCTGGTGGAGGTTTGCGCCATCGGTGCGAGCGGCAGCGCGAGCGCCGCGGCGAGCAGGAGCAAAAAGCGTCGTGTCATGGCATCACACCTTCTCGATCTTGATCGCGCACTTCTTGAAGTCCGTCTGCAGGGAGATCGGGTCGGTGGCGTCGAGCGTCAGCTTGTTGATGAGCTGGCTGGCATCGAACCAGGGCACGAACACCAGGCCGCGCGGCGGCTTGTTGCGCCCCCGCGTTTCGACGCGGGTGTGCATGCGGCCGCGCCGCGAGCTGAGCATGACCTCGTCGCCGCGCCGCACGCCGAGCGCGCGTGCGTCTTCCGGGTGGATGTAGCAGACCGCGTTGGGCACCGCCTTGTGCAGCTCCGGCACGCGCCGGGTCATCGAGCCAGAGTGCCAGTGCTCCAGCACACGCCCGGTCGACAGCCAGAACGGGTACTCCTTGTCGGGTGCTTCCGCCGGCGGCTCGTAGGGCAGGGCGAAGATGACCGCCTTGTTGTCCTTGTGGCCGTAGAACTGGTAGCCGGTGCCCGCCTTCACATAGGGGTCGCTGCCTTCCTTGTAGCGCCAGCGGGTCTCCTTGCCGTTGACGACCGGCCAGCGCAGGCCGCGCACCTGGTGGTAGGTGTCGAAGGGGGCGAGGTCGTGCCCGTGGCCGCGGCCGAAGGTTGCGTATTCCTCGAACAGGCCCTTCTGCACGTAGAAGCCGAAGGCCTTCGATTCGTCGTTGGCGTAGCCGGCTTCGATCTGCGAGGTGGGGAAGGCATCGACCTGGCCGTTGCGGTACAGCACCTCGAAGAGTGTCTTGCCCTTGACCGACGGCTGCTTGGCGATGAGCTCGGCCGGCCACACCTCCTCGATCTTGAAGCGCTTGCTGAACTCCATCAGCTGCCAGAGGTCGCTCTTGGCTTCGCCCGGTGCGCTGACCAGCTGGTGCCAAAAGTGCGTGCGCCGCTCGGCGTTGCCATACGCGCCTTCCTTCTCGACCCACATCGCGGTCGGCAGGATCAGGTCGGCGGCGACGGCGGTGACGGTCGGGTAGGCGTCGGACACGACCACGAAGTTGGCCGGGTTGCGGTAGCCGGGGAAGCCTTCCTGCGAGAGGTTGGCCGCCGCCTGCATGTTGTTGTTGACCTGCACCCAGTACGCATTGAGCTTGCCGTCTTTCAGCATGCGGTTCTGCAGCACGGCGTGGTAGCCCGGCGTGGTGGGGATGGTGCCCTGGGGCACCTTCCAGATTTCTTCGGTGTGCTTGCGGTGCTCGGGGTTGGCCACCACCATGTCGGCGGGCAGGCGGTGCGAGAAGGTGCCCACCTCGCGTGCGGTGCCGCAGGCGCTCGGCTGGCCGGTGAGCGAGAAGGGGCTGTTGCCCGGCGTGGAGATCTTGCCGGTCAGCAAGTGGATGTTGTAGACCATGTTGTTGGCCCACACACCGCGGGTGTGCTGGTTGAAGCCCATGGTCCAGAACGACATCACCTTGACCTTCGGGTCGGCGTACAGCTCGGCCAGCGCGAGCAGCCGGTTGGCCGGCACGCCCGAGAGCTTGGCGGTGTACTCGAGCGTGTAGGTCGACACGAACTTGGCGAACTCGTCGAAGCTGCTCGGCTTGGCGCCGCCCGCGTCCTTCGCGTTCTTCGCCGCCACCTGCAGCGGGTGCTCGGGGCGCAGGCCGTAGCCGATGTCGGGGTTGCCCACCTTGAAGGTGGTGTGCTTGTCGACGAACTCGCGGTTCACACGCCCGGTGCTGATGATGTGGTGGGCGATGAAGTTGAGGATGGCCAGGTCCGTCTGCGGCGTGAAGATCATGTTGATGTCGGCCAGGTCGCACGAGCGGTGCTCGAAGGTCGACAGCACGGCCACCTTCACATGCGCGGCCGAGAGGCGCCGGTCGGTCACGCGGGTCCACAGCACCGGGTGCATCTCGGCCATGTTGGAGCCCCAGAGCACGAAGGCGTCGGCCGCTTCGATGTCGTCGTAGCAGCCCATCGGCTCGTCCATGCCGAAGGTGCGCATCATCCCGGCCACGGCCGAGGCCATGCAGTGGCGTGCGTTGGGGTCGATGTTGTTGGTGCGGAAGCCCGCCTTCATCAGCTTCAACGCGGCGTAGCCTTCCCACACCGTCCACTGGCCGGAGCCGAACATGCCCACCGCCGTCGGCCCCTTTTCCTTGAGCACCTTCTTCCACTGCGCGGCCATGGTGTCGAAGGCCATGTCCCAGCTCACGGGCTGGAACTCGCCGTTCTTGTCGTACTGGCCGTTCTTCATGCGCAGCAGCGGCTTGGTCAGCCGGTCTTCGCCGTACATGATCTTGCTGAGGAAGTAGCCCTTCACGCAGTTGAGGCCCTTGTTGACCTCCGCCTGCACGTCGCCGTGGGTGGCGACCACGCGGTTGTCCTTCACGCCCACGGTCACGCCGCAGCCGGTGCCGCAGAAGCGGCAGGGCGCCTTCGACCATTTCACGCTCGGGTCGTTGGGGGCGGCGGGTTGCTGGGCGTTGCCGGGCAGCGGCACGCCGGCCACCATCGCGGCGGTGGCCGCGGCGGTGTTGCGGATGAAATCACGACGGACGATGGCCATCGGGCACCCCTTCTCTTTCGTTGTTCGGTTCAATCAACTGGTTCATGGCCTCCAGGCTGTCGATGGCCTGGTAGACGACGGTGGCGCTCAGCACGCCGGGCAGGCGCTGGATGCGGCCGATCTGGCCGAGCATCTCGTCGGCGGTATCGGTTTCGAGGGTGACGACGAGCTTGCCGCCTTCGGTCACGGCGTGCACCTGGGCGCCGGGCAGGGCCTCAAGGGCGGCGGCGATGCCGGGGGCGCGTTTGGCGGTGGCATGCACCACCAGGCTCGTGATGTGGAGTTCGGGGTCGGCGACGACCATGATCGGCTCCCGTTCAACCGCCCGGCGGGCCGGCGAACATCTGGAAGACCCAGACCAGGAAGCCGTAGCCGGCCACGATGCCCACCGCCAGCACCGGGGCCATCACCACCGACAGAAAAATCAGGCTGCGCCGCTCCTGCGTTTTGACGGACGGCCCAGAAGTTGTCTCGCTCATGCAGCTTCTCCTTGGTGCGCACTGTCGCGTGGACTGTCAACCGCGGGCTTGAGCCCCGTCAACAAAACGCTAGCTCGCACCAGGGGTGTGCACGAAGAGCTTGCGCTCAGCCCCGGAAAAGCGCATGAAGGGCGTCGATGCTTTCCGGCCCATACGACACCGAGCCGACCGGCACGCGGTGGCCCACCGCCTCCAGCACCTGCGCCGTCCAGGTCGGGCCGAAGCCGCCGCAGAGCTCGATGAGCTGCACCCCGTCGGCCACCATCGCCTGGGCCACGGCCAGGGCCTGCGACGGGGACGACACGCCCACCGACAGCATCTCGAACGCTGGCGACCGCATCACCTGGCGGTGGCGGGTGGGGTCGAGCTGCGAGCCGGTGACGATGAAGCCGAACTTGCTGAGTGCCATGTGAAATCCTTCCCAAGCTTGTGAAGGCACCATTCTTGGGAACGCTGATACTCGCGTCCAAGACCGTTGGGGACTGAGTTCAGACCATGGGCGTCTCATCCGTGTTGGACCTGCAGCAATTGCGCTACTTCGTTGCGGTGGCCGAAACGGAGAACGTCGGCCAGGCGGCCGAGCTGCTGCACATCTCGCAGTCGCCGCTGTCGCGCCAGCTGCAGCAGCTGGAATCGCGGCTTGGGCTCACGCTCTTCACCCGCGAGAAGAAGCGCTTGAAGCTGACCCCGGCCGGGCGCGAGTTCCTCGCCGAAGCGCGGGCCCTGCTCGCACATGCCCAGCGGGTGCAGCAACGGGCGGCCGACGTGGGCCGCGGCAAGGTGGGCACGCTGGTGGTGGGCTACGTGGCCGGCGCGGTGCATGCCGGCGTCATCGGCAAGGCCTTGCAGGCGCTGCAGCAGCAGGTGCCGGGGGCGCGCATCCAGTTGCGCAGCCTGGCCTCGGCCGACCAGTTTGCGGCGCTGCAGCGTGGCGAGCTGGACCTCGGCTACACCTATGCGGCACCGCCGCACGAGTCGGGCCTGGCGAGCTGCCTGCTGCTGGAAGAGCCCTTCCGGCTCGCGGTGCCGGCCGGCCATGCGCTGGCGACGGCCGAGGCGCTCGACCTCGACGGCGAGCCGCTGGTCGCCCCGCTGTCCTGGCCGGCGCGCGAGGAGTTGCTGGCCGCCTGCGCGACGCTCGGCTGGACGCCCGACGTGCGCTACGAAGCCGCCGACCCCGCCGCCGCGCTGGGCCTGGTGGCCGCCGGGCTCGGGCACGCCTTCGTGCAGAAGAGCCTGGCGCCGCCCGCGGGCGCGCCGGTGGTGCTGCGCGAGCTGCCGCAGGCCTTTGCCTTGCGCTTGCAGATCCACTGCGTGCACCAGGGTTCTCCCTCACCCTTGGCGCATCGCTTGATGATGGTGTCGTAACGCTTGCGACACCCTCGGCGCTGGCACCTCGCCAGAATCGCCGGCATGACAAACCGAGTCCTCGCGCACACCGGCGCCACCGTCCCGATCCTGCAGGCCCCGATGGGCTGGATCGCCCGCACCCCGCTTGCCTCGGCCGTGTCCCGCGCGGGCGGGCTCGGCATCATCGAGACGTCTTCCGGCGAGACCGAGAACTGCCAGGCCGAGATCGCGAAGATGCGTGCCACCGGCCTGCCCTTCGGCGTGAACCTGCCGATCCGCTTCCTGAAAGACGACGCGATGCTCAAGTTCGTCTGCACGAGCGGCGTCAAGTTCGTGACGACCTCGGCCGGCAGCCCGGCCAAGTTCATCGCGCCGCTGAAGGACGCGGGCATCGTGGTCTACCACGCGGTGCCCACGGTCGACGCGGCCATGAAGTGCGTCGACGCCGGCATCGACGGCCTGGTGGTCGAAGGCGCCGAAGGTGGCGGCTTCAAGAACCCGGAGGAGGTGTCGACCCTCGTGCTGCTGCAGGCCATCCGCGCGCGCACCGAGGTGCCGCTGATCGCGGCCGGCGGCATCTGCGACGGGCGTGGCATGGCGGCGGCGTTTGCGCTCGGCGCCGAGGCGGTGCAGATGGGCACGCGCTTCGTGAGCTGCGCCGAGAGCCCGGTGCATGCGAACTACAAGCAGGCCATCGTCGACGCAAAAGACACCGGCACGCTGGTGCTCAACAAGAAGTCGACGCCGTGCATCCGCGCGCTGAAGTCGCAGCGCACGCTCGCGATCTATGAAGAGGGTGTGATGGCGCCCGATGCGCTCAAGGGCATCCGCAGCGTCTACTTCGACGGCGACATGGAGGCCGCACCGGCCCTGGCCGGCCAGAGCGCCGCGCTGATCGACCGCGTGAAGACCGCCAAGGAAATCATCGACGAGACGGTCGCGCAGTTCTTCGAGATCACGTCGCGGCTGGGCGGATTGGCGCAGCGTCGTTCGTTCGGCTGATCTCCGACTCGAGCGTCGGCTCGCCGCGGCGCGAGCCGTGGCTGTGCGCATAGACCCAGGTGAACTCGGCCCCCAGCAGGAAGATCTGCGCCGAGTAATACACCCACACCAGCACCACCGCCAGTGAGCCGGCCGCGCCGAAGCCCGAGGTGATGCCGCTCTTGCCGATGTAGAGGCCGATCAGCAGCTTGCCGATGGAAAAGAGCAGCGAGGTGACGGCGGCGCCGATCCACACGTCGCGCCACTCGACTTTCACGCGCGGCATGATCTTGTAGATCATCGCGAAGATGAGCGTGACGAGACCGAAGCTCACCAGCAGGTTGACGGCCTGCAGCGTCACCTCCCAGGCGCCGAAGAGTGGCGCCCACCAGTGGCCCAGTGCCGACAGCGCCGCGCTCACCACCAGCGAGACCATGAGCACGAAGCCGATGCCCAGGATCATCCCGAACGACAGCACGCGGGCGCGCAGCAGTGACCAGAGGCCGCTGCTGCGCTGGCGCACCGGCGCGCGCCAGATGCGGTCGAGCGCGTCCTGCAGTTCGGCGAACACGGTGGTGGCACCGATCAGCAGCACCACCACGCCGACGAACGTGGCGAACACACCTTCCTTCGGCTTGGCCACGCTCTCCAGCAGCCCCTGGATCGCGACCGCGCCTTCTTCGCCCAGCATGCCGCGCAGCTGCGCAAAGATCTCGCCGCGCGCCGCTTCGGCGCCGAACACCAGGCCCGCCACCGACACGACGATCAAGAGCAGCGGTGCTGCCGAGAAGGTGGTGTAGTAGGCGAGGGCTGCGCCCATGCTGGGCGCGTAGTCGTTCTGCCAGGAGACGGCGGCCTTCTTGGCCAGCTGCCACATCGCGGTGAGCTTCATGTCAGACGCGCTCCGCGATGTCCTTCATGTCACGCGAGCTGGATGGCCTGGTCGCTCGGCTGCGAGATGTCGCGCAGCGTGTGGTCGAGGTCTTCGCTCTCCTGCCGCGTGGCCAGGTCGCCCAGCGACACGATGCCCACGATCTCGCCTTCGCGGTTGAGCACCGGCAGCCGGCGCACCTGGGCCTCGCCCATCAGATGCGCCACGTCGTCGATCTCGTCGTGCTCGGTGCAGGAGAGGGTCTGCTCGCTCATCACGTCAACCACCAGCGTCTCGTCGGGCCGCTTGTTGTAGGCGGTGGCGCGCACGGTGATGTCGCGGTCGGTCACGATGCCGACGAGCCCCTGGCCGTCGTAGACGGGCAGGGCGCCCACGTCGAGCCGGCTCATCAGCTCGGCGGCGCGCTGCAGGGTTTCGTCGGGGCGCACCACCACGACGTTGCGGGTGATGACGGAAGCGATCTTGGGCATGGGGTTCTCCTCGTGGAATGTCGGCTCAGTATGGAAAGCGCTTCGCGGCCGGTCAGTCGGCGCGGGCCGCCGGGTGGTGTGGGAGCCTTCTGACAGCTCTGCGAAGATGCGCGCCACCAGAGATCAGGAGGAGGCACACATGAACCTTCGATGGGCGCTGCAGGCCCTGGCCGACACCCACGGGCTCGACGATTCCCAGCGGCGCCGCCTGCTGGCCCTCGGTGGTGTGGGGCAGCAGCCTGCGCAACTGGCACCCTGGCTGCCGCGCGGCCTTGCGGTGGTGACCGCGGCGCTGGTGGGCCTGGGGGTGGTGATGTGGATCGCCGCCAACTGGGACACCCTCGGCCGCATGGGCCGCTTCGCGCTGCTGATGGCACTCGTCGGCGCGACGGGCCTGGGTGCGGCGCTGCGGCCCGGGGCGCGGCCGGCGCTCGGGCTGCTGGCCTTCCTCGGCGTCGGCGCCTTGTTCGCCTACTTCGGCCAGACCTACCAGACCGGCGCCGACCCGTGGCAGCTCTTCGCGCTGTGGGCCGCGCTCGGCGTGCCGCTGTGCCTGGGCGCGCGCAGCGACGTGCTGTGGGCGCCGTGGTCGCTGGTGGCGATGGTGGGCATCTCGCTCTGGACCCATGCGCACCTCGGGCACCGCTGGCGCGTGGAGCCCGGGGACCTGACGGTGCACGGCCTGGCCTGGATCGCCGCGCTCTGCGTGGTGGCGGCCTTGAGCGCGCCGATGCGGCGGGTGACGGGCGCGGGGCTCTGGGGCTTGCGCACGGCAGCGACGCTCGCGGTGGCAATGGTCACGGCCACCGCGCTCGGCGGCCTCTTCCACCAGGAGGTGCCGGCGCACTACGGGCTCGGCCTGCTCGTGCTCGGCGTGGGCGCGGCCCTCAGCGCGCAGCGGCACAGCTTCGACGTCTTCGTGCTCAGCGCGGTCGCGCTCGGTCTCAACACCCTGCTGGTGAGCGGGCTGGCCAGGCTGCTCTTCCGCGACCTGGACGGCGACGAGATCGGCTCGCTCTTCGTGCTGGGCATGGCGGCAGCGGGCCTGCTGGCGGGCACGGTGAGCGGCATCCTCAAGCTCTCGCGTCGCCTGGCGCACGGCCCCGCGCAGGAGGCCGGCCATGCATGACGGCCTCGACGAGGTGATGGCGTGTGCCCGCGCCGAGCAGCTGCTGCCCGAGGGCGCCCTGCGGCCCGGCGGCGAGCAGCGGCCCTGGCCGGTGGTGCTGCTGACGGCGCTCGGGGCGTGGCTCGCGGCCGTGCCGCTGCTGGGCGTGGTGGGCCTGCTGCTCGAGCCCTTGATCAACAACCCGGTCGGGCCGTATGTCGTGGGCATCCTGCTGCTCGCCGGCTCGGCGGTGGTGCTGCGCTCGACGCAGGTGCCGCTCTTCGTGGAACAGCTGGCGGTGCCCGGCCTGTTGGTGGGCGGTGGGGCGCTGGGCTTCGGCCTCTTCGAGCACTTGCCGCATGCGGCGGCCTCGCTGCTGCTCGCGGCGGTGGCGGTGGGGCTTGCGCTGTCGCTGCGCCAGGCGTGGCTGCAGTCGCTGCTGGGCGTGGCGGCGGCGTCGCTGGTCGGGCTCTCGCTGATGGAGCCGCGCGGCTGGTTCCGCGCGCACACGGTCGAGCTGATGTGGACGGTGTGCCACCTGCTGCTCGCCGTCGCGTGGACCGCGCGGTGGTGGCCGGGGGTGTGGCGCGGTCGGGGCGCGGCGCTCGAAGCGCTGCTGTCGGGCTGGTGGCTCACGGTGCTGGTGGGCCTGGCCGCGCTGGCGGGCATGAGCTTCCTGGTGGGCGGTGTGATGGGTGGTGGCCTGGCGGGCGAGGTGGCGCGCGAGGTGGGCGGGGCACCGGGCCGGGCGCTCGGTGTGATGCAGGGCTTGCGGGTGGCGAGCGTGGTGCTGGCCCTGGCGGCGGTGGCGCAGCTCTGGGCCGCCTGGCCGGGCGTGCGTCATCCGGCGCTGGTCGGCGTCGCGGTGGGTGCGGCAGGCCTGTCGTTCTTCATGCCCACGCTGGGCGGTGCGCTCTTTGCGCTGGCCGCGCTGCTGGCCGAGCGGCGCTGGCGTCTGGCGGCCGTGGCCGGTGTGGCGGTGGCATGGATCGTCGGCGCCTTCTACTACGCGCTGGCCTGGGCGCTCGCCACCAAGGCGCTGGTGCTGCTGGGTGTGGGCGTGGCGATCGGCGCGATGGCGTGGTGGCTGCGCGCACCGCGCGAGCCGAAGGCGGTGGCCGCACCGCCGCCGCCGCTCGGCCGGCACGCGTGGTACGTGGGGGCGGCCACGGGCATCACCTTGCTGGTCGCGGGCAGCGCCATCTGGCAGAAGCAGGAGCTGATCGCGCGCGGCCAGCCGGTGTTCGTGGCGTTGGCGCCGGTCGACCCGCGCTCGCTGATGCAGGGCGACTACATGCGGCTCAACTTCTCGGTGCCCCGGGACCTGCTGGACGCACCGCCCTCGGCGACCGCCGAGCGGCCCAAGGTGGTGGCTCGGCGCGACGCGCGCGGCGTGGCCTCGCTCACACGGGTGCTCAAGCAGGGCGAAGTGCTGGCGGCCGATGAATTTTTGTTCGAGTTGACGCCCAAGGGCGGCGGCTGGATCCTCGTGAGCGATGCGTGGTTCTTCCGCGAGGGCGAGGCCGAGCTGTGGGCTAAGGCCCGCTTCGGCGAGTTCCGCGTGATGCCCGATGGGCGTGCGCTGCTGGTGGGCATGGCCGACGAGACGCTGCGCCCGATCAAGTCTGTGAAGGAGTGAGAAAGATGTCTGCGACCGATGCTGTTGTCGAGGCGCTGTTGAAAGCCCGCCGTACTTTGCAGCCTGCGGATGCCACGCCGCTCGCGAAGTCGCTCGTCGCGCCCGACGATGCCTACCTCGTGCAGACGGTGGTGGCCAACGAGCTGGGCTGGTTCGACGCCGACGGCGTGGCGCTCAACTGGAAGTCGGGTGGCGCCTCGCGCAGCGCGGGGCTGGGCCACTCGCCGCTGCCACCCACCGGCGTGTGGCCCAGCCCAGCCGACGCGCGGCCGTGGCCCTTCCGGCTGCGCCTGATCGAAGCCGAGGTCGCGTTGCGACTCGGCCAGGCGGTCGATGCCGAGCTGGCGGCCACGCTCGACGAGACGAACGCGCCGGCGCTGGTCGACGCCATGTGCGTGAGCATCGAGATCGTCGACTCGCGCTGGTTGCAGTCGGTGCAGGCGCCGCCGCTCTTGCGCCTGGCCGACCTGCAGTCGCACGGTGCGCTGGTGCTCGGCGCGTGGGTGCCGTTCGACGCCGGCCGAGACTGGTCGCAGCAACGCTGCGAGGTGCACATCGGCAGCGTGGTGCGCGAATTCCGCGGCACCCACACGTTGGCCGACCCGGCCTACGTGCTCACGGCCTGGCTGCAGCACGCCACCGCCGACGGCGCCACGCTGCCGGCCGGCACGGTGGTGACCACCGGCACCTGGTGCGGCGCGCTCGAGGCGCAGGCCGGCGATGCGGTGCGGGTGCTGTTCGACGGCATCGGCGAAGCGGCCGTCCAGCTCTGACCCCCGGTTCGAGAACCCTGTCGCGAAAGCGGCATGTTGCTTCGCAACATCTTTAGTATGATGATCGTCATGTAATGCCAACCTGGAGCTGAACATGACTGCTGCCGCTGCTACTTCCGCTGTGATCGCCGGCTATGCCCGCACCCCGTTCCACTTCGCGAAGAAGGGCCGCCTCGTCGGCGTGCGCCCCGACGATCTGGCCGCCACCGCGGTGAAGGGCCTGATCGAACGCACCAAGGTCAACCCGGCCGACATCGAAGACCTCATCCTTGGCTGCTCGTACCCCGAGGGCGAGCAGGGCCACAACATCGCGCGCATCGTGGTGTTCCTCGCCGGCCTGCCGAACACGGTGGCGGGCACGACGGTGAACCGCTTCTGCGGCTCGGCGATGACGGCCATCCACATCGCGGCCGGGCAGATCGCCATCGGCGCGGGCGAGGTGTTCGTCTGCGGCGGCGTGGAGTCGATGACGCGCGTGCCCGATGGTGGCTTCACGCCCTCGCCCAACCCGGCGCTGCGCGCGCGTTACCCCGAGGCGTATTTCAAGATGGGCGAGACCGCCGAGGTGGTGGCCGAGCGCTATGGCGTGTCGCGCCTCGCGCAGGAAGAGCTCTCGGTCGAGTCGCACCGCAAGGCGGCGAAAGCCCAGGAGCTCGGCCGCCTGCACGACGAGATCGTGCCGGTGACCACGCCCGAGGGCGAGGTGGTCGACAGCGATGGCTGCATCCGGCCGAACACATCGCTCGAAGGGCTGGCCGGTCTCAAGCTCGCCTTCCGCGAACCCGGCAACGGCACGGTGACCGCCGGCACCTCGTCGCCGCTGACCGATGGCGCGACGGCGGTGCTGGTGTGCTCGGAAGACTATGCGCGCCGGAACGGCCTGCCCATCCTCGCGCGCATCGTGTCGACCGCGGTCGCCGGCTGCGCGCCCGAAGAGATGGGCATGGGCCCGGTGCCGGCGGTGAAGAAGGCGCTCGCCCGCGCCGGCCTCACGGTGGCCGACATCGACCTCGTGGAGATCAACGAAGCCTTCAGCAGCCAGGCCGTGGCCTGCCTGCGCGAGCTGGGCATCTCGCGCGACGCGATCAACCTCGACGGCGGCGGCCTCTCGATCGGCCACCCGCTGGGTGCGACCGGCGCACGCCTGGTGGGCAAGGCCTCGACGCTGTTGCAGCGCGAAGGCAAGCGTTATGCGCTCGCCACGCAATGCATCGGCGGTGGGCAGGGGATCGCCACGGTGCTGGAAGGCGTTTGATCTGAGCGGTCGTCATTCCCGCTTTCGCGGGAATGACGACGCAGGCGCGGCTCAAGTTCCGATCACGCCCCCATCGCGCTTGCGGATGACCACCGTCGACGAGCGCGGGCGGCCGTCGGGCCGCCGGTCGGGCCAGTTGGAGTAGCGCCGCGGGTTGGCGGGGTCGCTGCGCTCGCTGGGGGTCTCGCCCGGGTGCTGGATGTTGATGAACATCGTGCGCCCGTCGGGGGTGCCGGTGGCGCCGGTGATTTCGCAGCCCGGTGGGCCGACGAGGAAACGGCGGATCTCGCCCGTCTTCACGTCGGCGGCCAGCATCATGTTGTTGCCCAGGCGCGCCATCTCGCCCTTGCCCATGGCGGTGCTGCTCATGTCGGTCTGGATCCACAACACGCCGCGGGCGTCGACCCACAGGCCGTCGGGGCAGCCGAAGAGGTCGCCCTGGATGTTGCCCTTCGCTTCGGCACGCTCGTTGGCGGGGTCGCCGGCCAGCACGAAGTGGTTCCACGCGAAGGTGCTGCCGTCGTGGTCACCGTCTTCGCGCCAGCGGATGATCTGGCCCATCACGTTGTTGGCGCGCGGGTTGGCCGCATCCACCCCCGGTTGCCCGGCCTGGCCGCGGCTCGAATTGTTGGTGAGCGAGCAGTAGACCCAGCGTTCGCGGTCGATGGCCACCCACTCGGGGCGGTCCATCTTGGTGGCGCCAAGGGCGTCGCTCGCTTGGCGTGACTTGATGAGCACCTCGCCCTGGTCGGCGAAGCCGTTGGCCGCGGTGAGCGGGCCCGTGCCGTGCGTGAGCGGCAGCCAGCGGCCGCGGCCATCGGCGTCGAAGCGCGCCACGTAGAGCGTGCCGTGGTCGAGCAGCTCGGCGTTGGCCTTGTAGCCGCCGGGGCGGATGGCGTCGCGGCTGACGAACTTGTAGATGTATTCGAAGCGGGCGTCTTCGCCGGAGTAGACGACGGCGCGGCCGTCTTTCGTGACCGCCACCGTGGCGCCTTCGCGCGCGGCGCGGCCCATCGCGGTGCGCTTGACGGGGGTCATGGTCGGGTCGAAGGGGTCGATCTCGACCACCCAGCCGAAGCGGTTGTGCTCGTGGGGGTGCTTGCCGGTGTCGAAGCGCTCGTCGTGCTCGTGCCAGCGGTAGTAGCGGCCGATGTCCTTGCGCTGGCCCCAACGGCGCTGGTGGGCGTCGGGCTGGTCGGGGCCCTGGAAGTAGAAGGCGAAGTTTTCCTCCGAGGTGAGGTAAGTGCCCCAGGGCGTGACGCCGCTCGCGCACTGGTTGAGGATGCCCAGCACGCGCCGGCCCGACGGGTCGGCCGCGGTCTGCAGCAGCGGGTGGCCGGCGGCCGGGCCGCGCAGCTCGACCGGCGTGTAGGCGGTGATGCGGCGGGCGTAACGCGAGGGCCGCACCACCTCGACGCGGCCGTCGGGCCCGCGCTTCACCTCGATCACCGAGACGCCATGCGCCGCTTGCGACTTGCGCACCTTCTCGGCCGACCAGTTCGCCAGGCCATCGGTGTGCAGCAGGCCGTCGTCGGTGTACTCATGGTTGATGGCGAGCAGGCCGGTCGTGTCGGTGAGGGCGTAGTAGTGCATGCCGTCGTGGTGCATGCCCATCTGCACCTCCTGGTCGGCGGCGCTGTTGCTGGCGTCGAACTTGAAGGCGGGGCTCTGGCCGGCGATGCCCACCGGCTCACCCCAGGGCGCGAGGGCCTCGGCGATGTAGCCCTCGGGCAAGGTGACGGTGTCGGCAGTGCCGGCCGGCACGCTCTTGAAGCCGAGCAGCGGGCCGGTGCCCACCGTGGCGCAGCCGCCGAGCGGCGCCAGCAGGCCGGCCATCGCCGCGCCCGCGCCGCCGAGGAGCAGGGTGCGCCGGGTGGGGTCGCTCACCTCGACGAGGCTGGGGTTGGAGGAGCGGTTGCTGTCCTCCATCGTGGAGAAGTCCTTGGCCATGGCGCGTGCGGCAGTGGGAAAGCGCCGATTGGAGCGCCAAAGCCGTGCCCCGGCCAGCCGGGATGGCCCGGTGGGCGTCAGTTGTCGCGCGTGGGTGGCAGCGGCAGCCCGAGGCGCTCGCGGATGGCCTGGCGCGAGGCGCGCAGGATGGCGGTGGAATGCGCCGGGTCGGCGATCGAACGGGCCAGCACGACCGCGCCCACCATTTCCGAGAGCAGCGAGACGGCGGCGATGCCCGGGTCGGGCCGGCCCAGCGCTTCGAGCTGGCCGGCGATCAGGGTCGTGAGGCGGGCGGCACCCTGCTCGAAGGCCACCCGGGCCTCGGACGCGAGGCGCGGCAGGTCGGCGGCCATCGTCGCGATGGGGCAGCCTTCCTCGCGGTGGTCGCGGTGGTAGCGCGAGAGGTAGAAGGCCACGTAGGCGGCCAGGCCCTCGCCCGCGGGTTTGCCGGCCGAGAGCTCCTCGAAATAGGCGCAGGCGGTGTCGAACATTTCGCCGATGGCGGCGACCAGCAGCTCGTCCTTGCTGGTGAAGTGGGCGTAGAAGCCGCCGTGCGTGAGCCCGGCGCGGCCCATGATCGCGGCCACGCCGATGCGGTCCGGCCCCTCGGCGCGGATGGCGGCGGCGGCCTCCTTCAGCACGCGGCTGCGGGTGCGTTGTTTGTGTTCGGCGTCGTAGCGCATGGGTCGAATGATATGACGATCGAAATATAAAACCGCGGGCCGGGAGTCAGCGCCGCCTGCCGGCCGGCAGAATTCACGGCCCCGGGTTGAGGGAAGACCTGGATTGCGAGACCTGCGAGAATCACGCCCTTCGCCGGCTCTGGCCGGCGGCCCCGTCTTCACCGGGGCTCAGGCCCAGGCGCCCACCCCAGGCCTTCTCCGATCTGCCAACCTCATTGGAATTTTCCGCATGAGCAACCTCTTCGACGCCAAGGTGTTGAGCGTTCGCCACTGGACCGACCGTCAGTTCTCGTTCACCTGCACCCGCGACCCGGGTTTCCGTTTCCAGAGCGGCCAGTTCACGATGATCGGCCTGGAGGTGGATGGCAAGCCGCTCCTGCGCGCCTACAGCGTGGTGAGCCCGCACTGGGAAGAGACGCTGGAGTTCCTGAGCATCAAGGTGCCCGATGGCCCGCTGACCTCGCGGCTGCAGCACATCCAGGTGGGCGACACGATCAAGATCGGCCGCAAGGCCTCGGGCACGCTGCTCACGCAAAACCTGCTGCCGGGCCGCCACCTCTACCTGCTGTCGACCGGCACGGGCCTGGCGCCCTTCATGGCGATGATCCGCGACCCCGAGGTGTACGAGCTGTATGAGAAGGTGATCCTGGTGCACGGCTGCCGCCAGGTGGGCGAGCTGGCCTATGACGAGGTGATCACCAAGGAGCTGCCGGCCAACGAGTACTTCGGCGACCAGGTGAAGGAAAAGCTCATCTACTACCCGACCGTCACCCGCGAGGCCTTCCGCAACCAGGGGCGCATTCCGGTGCTGATGGAGACCGGGAAACTCTTCCACGACATCGGCCTGCCGCCGATGAGCAAGGAGCACGACCGCTTCATGCTGTGCGGCAGCCCCGAGATGCTGCGCGACACGCGGGCCCTCTTCGACAAGGCGGGCATGACCGAGGGCAACATGAGCACGCCGGGGCACTTCGTGATCGAGCGGGCGTTCGTCGAGAAGTAAGAGAAGACAAAAGAGAAGACGACGGGCCTCCAGCACGCCGAAAGAAAAAGCCTGGCCGGGGCAACCCGGGCCAGGCTTTTCTTTTGGGAGATCAGCCGAAGAAGAGCTTGAAGAGCTCGGGCTCGTCGACTTCGCGCGTGACCAGGCCGCGGATGGGCTCCTGGTAGGCCTCGGAGGCCGAGGCCGTCATCAGGTCGGCCGGCATGGTGACGCCCCAGGCGGTGTTGAATTCCTGGGCCGCGTTGCGGCGCGCGATCATCTCGTAGGCGGTGGCGGTGTTCATGGGGCCGTCCCTCAATCTGTGTCTGGATGTGAAGGCTATCGGCTGCGCCAACCTCGGCATGAACCGAAAAGCAAGCGCTTCGGCCACCACTTCGTCACCCGCTCGGGGTTCGCGTGATTTTGTTGGCCGCTTTGGGCTTTGCGAGGGCCGCGCTCAGGTCGTGACCGAGCGGCTGTCGAGCCAGCGCAGCACGCAGGCGTAAAGGCGGCTCGGGGCGACGGGCTTGGTGATGTGGTCGTTCATGCCGGCGGCGAGGCAGAGCTCGCGGTCTTCGGCATACGCGTTGGCGGTCATCGCGAGGATGGGCAGCCCCCGGCGCTCGGGCAGCTGGCGGATGGCGCGAGAGGCGTCGAGCCCGTCCATCACCGGCATCTGCACGTCCATCAGCACCAGCGCGTAGTCGTGTGCACGCACGCGCTCCACCGCTTCGGCGCCGTTGCTCACCACGTCGACGCTGAGCTTGAGGCGCGTGAGCAGCGCAAGCGTCACTTCCTGGTTCACCGGCTCGTCGTCGACCAGCAGCACGCGGGCACCGGCATGGCGGGTGGCGATCTCTTCTTCCGGGCGCAGGTGCGCCCCGTCGGCCGGCTCGGGCGGATCGGCGGCCACACGCAGCCGCGCCGTCATCCAGAAGGTGCTTCCCACGCCGGGCGAGCTGCGCACGCCGACGTTGCCGCCCATCAGCGAGGCCAGGCGCTTGGCGATCACGAGGCCCAGGCCGGTGCCGCCGTACTTGCGCGAGGTGGAGTCGTCGGCCTGCGAGAACGACTGGAAGAGCCGCGCCTGCTGCTCGGGCGTGATGCCGATGCCGTGGTCCTGCACCTCGACGTGCAGCATCACCACGTTCTCGGCCGATTGCGCCACACGCGCGCGCAGCAGGATGCGGCCGTGCTCGCTGAACTTGATGGCGTTGCTGAGGAAGTTGAGCAGGATCTGCTCGAGCCGCAGCGGGTCGCCCACGAGCCGCTTCGGCATGCCGGGGGCGATTTCGGTGACGAGGGCCAGGCCCTTGGCCGTGGCCCGCTCGCGCAGCATGCCCTGCGCGTTGTCGATGACCTCGGCGAGCGCGAACTCGCGCTCCTCGAGTTCGAGCCGGTCGGCCTCGATCTTCGAGAGATCGAGGATGTCGTTGATCACGCCCAGCAGGTGGTGGGCCGCGGCGCCCACCTTGCCGAGCTGCGCGAGTGCCTGCGGCCGGTCCTGCAGCTCTTCCTGCAGCAGGTGGGTGAGCCCGATGATGGCGTTCATCGGCGTGCGGATCTCGTGGCTCATGTTGGCGAGGAAGGCGCTCTTGGCGCGGCTCGCCGCTTCGGCGGCGTTGCGCGCGGCCACGAGGTCGGTGGTGCGCTCGCTCACGAGTTGTTCGAGGTGGTGGCGGTGCGCCTGCAGCTCCTCGCGGGCGGCGCGCTCTTCGGTGATGTCGATGAAGGCGCCGTGCACGCGCGAGATCACGCCTTCGTGGTTGCGCACCGCGTTGCCGAGCGTGCGCACCCAGATGCGCCGGCCGCTCTTGGTGAGGATCTGCATCTCGAGGTCGTAGGCCACGCCGCGCCGGGCGCAGGCGCTGAAGGCCTGGTGCACGAGCTCGCGGTACTCGGGGGCGTAGAACTGGCCCGCCTCGTCGAGCGAGGGCGAGTAGCCCGGCGGCATCTCGTGGATGATCGCCGCCTCGTCGGACCACACCAGCCGCCGGTCGTTGAGCGTGGCGATCCAGGCGCCCATGCGCACCAGGCGGCTGGCCATCTTGAGCAGGCTCTCGCTCTCGCGCAGCTTGTCTTGCGACTCGCGCAGGTCGGTGATGTCTTGGATGACGCCGAGCACACGCGCCGGCTTGCCGTCCTTCATGACCACGCGTCCGCGTGAGCGCACCCAGATCGGCCGGTCGGTGGCGGTGACCATCGGGATCTCGACGTCCCACGGCGTGCCGTCGGTGATGGCGGCGGCCACCAGCGGCTCCACCTGCTCGCGCACGCCGGGGCGGCAGAACTTCCAGCCTTCGGTCATCGAGAAGCGCGAGCCGGGCGGCACGTCGAGCAGCAGGCACATCTCGTTCGAGGTGGTGGTCTCGCCGGTCTGGATGTCGAGCTCCCAGCCGGCCACACGCGCCAGCTCGCCGGTGCTGGAGAGCTGCTCTTCGCGCGAGCGCAGCGCCTGCTGCACGCGGTAGGACTCGGTGACGTCGCTGAACACCAGCACCACGCCGGTGACGCGCCCTTGCGCGTCGCGGATGGGCGCCGCGCTGTCGGCGATCTGGTACTCGTGGCCATCGCGCGAGATGAGCGTGGTGTGGTTGGCCAGGCCCACCACCTCGCCGCTCGCCAGCACCGGCTTCACCGGGTCTTCGGCGGGGGTGCGCGAGTCGGCGTTGACGATGTGGAAGACATCGAGCAGCGGGCGGCCGAGCGCATCGGCCAGCGGCCAGGCGGTCAGCCGCTCGGCGGTGGCGTTCATGCGGGTGATGTGGCCGCGGGTGTCGGTGACGATCACCGCGTCGCCGATCGAGTGCAGCGTGGTGGCGAGGTTCTCCTCGCTGTCGCGCAGGGCGCGCTCGGCGGCGGCGCGCGCGCGCAGCATGCCGGAGAAGTCGTCGGCCAGCGCCCCCACCTCGCGCGGGGCACCGCTCAGGTCGAGGTGGGCCAGCGCCTCCGGCTCGGGCGAGACACTGGCGCGGCGCGCGGCAGCGGCCATCGCCTCCACCGGCGCGCTGGTGCGCCGGGCGATCAGGAGGCCCAGCGCCGCCGCCAGGCCGATGGCCAGCAGGGCGAGCGTCACGCTGATCAACGTGCGCTCCCGCACCGGGCCGTAGACGGCGTCGATGGGGATGCCTACCGCCGCATGCCAGGGTGTGCCGCGCACGGGCACCACGCCGAAGATGCGGTTCACGCCTTCGAAGTCGGGCGATTCCCCGGTGCGCTCGTTACCGGGCACGAGTTGGCGGAACCAGGGGATGTGCGCGAGGCTTTTGCCGATCCATTCCTCGGGCTTGAGGCTGCTGCCGATGACCGCACCCTTGCCATCGACGATGCGCGCCAGCGCCCGAGAAGGCAGCTCGCCGGGGCCGGGGCCCAGGCGCAGCGTGGTGAGGTCGAGCGACATGGCGATGACGCCGGGGCTTTCCTTGCGGCCGTCGACCTCCTGCTCGGGCAGCGGGTAGGCCACCAGCAGGACCCAGCGGTTGGTGAAGTAACCGCGGCTCAGCGGGCCGATGGTGAAGCGCTGGGTGCGCAGCGTCTCTTCGAGCGGAAGGCCGCGGCTCACGCGCATCGGGGCGCCGGGTGGTGGGTCGATGGCGCTGCAGACGCGGTCGCCGTTGCGCTTGACCGAGATGAGGTTGGTGTAGGTGGGGAAGAGGCCGCGAAAGCTCTTGAAGAGCGGGTCGCACAGGTCGGGGTCGAGCGCGTTGACCCCATCGCGCTGGGCCAGCAGCGACAGCAGGCGCTCGGCGTTGGAGATGACCGCCTCGGTCTCGAGCGCGGCCCCGCGGGCGGCGCGCAGGGCTTCGACGGCGGCGCGCTCGGCATCCTGCTGCGCCTGGGTGATGCCGTTGTAGGCGATCAATGCCAAGAGCGGCAACGCGGTGGCCAGCACGAGCAGGCTCAGGCGTGCGCGGATGGGCAGGGCGTGGCGCATCGGGTCATTTCAGCACTGTGCGAGGGCGGAAGGGCCCGGGCGTGACCGCATTGTGGGCACGCGTCCGCTCGGGTAGCCTGCTGGCTGCAACTTTCACCACAGCGATGGCATCGGCGCAACAGCGGGGCGTCCTCGGTCGGCTGGCCGACGGGATGAAACAGCTCTTCGAGCGGGTGGGCGAGGTGCCTCCGGCGTCGGCGCTGCCCGATGCCGACCTGCTGGCGGGCATTGGCTGGGCCGAGTTCGAGCGCCAGGTGGCCGAGGGCTTCCGCCACCGGGGGTACGCGGTGAGCGAGACGGGAGGCGGCGGGGGCCGTGCCGTCGACATGGTGCTCACGCGCGGGCAAGACCAGTTTCTCGTCGACTGCAAACCCTGGCGCACGCTGGCGGTGGGGCCGGCGCCGGTGCGCGAGCTCATCGCGTTGCTGCGCAGCCGCGAGGCGGCGGGCGGCTTCGTCGTCAGCTCGGGCGAGTTCACCGACGAGGCGCGGCGCCTCGCCGCAGGCCACCCGGTGCAGCTGATCGACGGCAAGGTGCTGCGCGAGTTGCTCAACACACGCGAAGAGAAGACGCAGCCGGTGGTGGTGCGGCGCGAAGGGCCCTTCCTCGACACCACCTTGCCGCCATCGGCCTGGCGCCTGCGCGCGCAGCCCTGCCCGCTGTGCGGGGGCGCGATGGAAGAGGCCGAGCGCCACGGGCGGCGGGTGCTGGCCTGCGTGCACCACCCGTTGTGCGAGGGCGTGCGCGAGGTCTGAGCGGGCCTGGGCGGGCTCAGCCGCGGTGCGTTGCCCGGCGCGTGGCGCTGAAGCGCGAGCGCCACAGCGCCAGGCATTCGACCACGCCCCACAGCAGCGCGCAGCCGAGCGCCGGGGCCGAGCGGAGGAAGAGAGGGCGGTGCCGCGTCATGCCGCCCACCCTAGGGGCCGCGTGTGACACGGGCGTGTCAGCCGAGGCCGGCTCGCCTCGATCAACTGTCACATCACCCGGCTAGGCTCGCCGGGTGGACCGCGTCGACTTGCCCGCCCTGGCCGAACTGCAAGGCCTCGTGGAGGCCGGCGGCCCGCACCTGCAGCAGCGGGTGGTGTGCGAGGTGACCTGCGGCGACACCCGCCTGCCCGTGCACGTGGTCACGCTCGGCAACCCCGGGCCCGACGTGCCGGCCATCGGCATCTTCGGCGGGGTGCACGGGCTGGAGCGCATCGGCGCCGAGGTGGCGCTCGCCTTCCTGCGCAGCCTGGTGATGCGCCTGCCGTGGGACGGCGTGCTGCACCGCCAGCTCGAATCGCTGCGCATGGTCTTCATGCCGCTCGTGAACCCGGCCGGCATGGCGCTCGGCACCCGCGCCAATGCGCGTGGCGTCGACCTGATGCGCAACGCGCCGGTCGAGGCGGTCGGCCGCGTGCCGTTTCTCATCGGCGGCCAGCGCCGCAGCGCCGCGCTGCCCTGGTACCGGGGCGTCGCCGGCGCGCCGATGGAGGTGGAGAGCGAGGCGCTGTGCCGGGTGGTGGACGAGGAGCTGCTCGGCCGCCCCTTCAGCCTGGCGGTGGACTGCCACTCGGGCTTCGGCCTGCGCGACCGCATCTGGTTTCCGCATGCGCACACACCCGAGCCCATCGAGCACCTGCCCGAGCTGCACGCACTGCAGCACATCCTCGACCAGGCGCTCACGCACCACCGCTACGTGCTGGAGCCGCAGAGCCGCCAGTACCTCGCGCACGGCGACCTGTGGGATCACCTCTACCTGCGCTCGCTCGAACGGCCGGAGCATGTGTTCCTGCCGCTCACGCTGGAGATGGGCTCCTGGCTGTGGGTGAAGAAGAACCCGCGCCAGCTCTTCTCGCGCCACGGGCTCTTCAACCCGCTGATCGAACACCGGCAGCAGCGGGTGCTGCGCCGCCACGTGGGCTGGCTCGACTTCATGGCGCGCGCGGTGGCGAGCTACCGGCGCTGGGTGCCGCTCGACGCGGCCGAGCGGGACCGCCTGCGCATCGAGGCCCGCACCCATTGGTACGGGCCGGCGTGACGCTCAGGCGGCAACGGTTTCGCCGAACGCCGCGTCGATCTGCGCCGCGGCCGAGGCCAGCGCCTTCTTCTCGGCTTCCGGCCCCATCGCCAGCCCTTCAGCGTAGAAGAACGTCACGTCGGTCATGCCGAGGAAGCCCAGCACCGACTTCAGGTACGGCACCTGGCTGTCGGCCGGCGTGTCGCGGTAGAGGCCGCCGCGGGCGAGGGCCACATAGACCTTCTTGCCGGTGAGCAGGCCGATCGGGCCCTTGTCGGTGTACTTGAAGGTGACACCGGCGCGGGCGATGGCGTCGATCCAGTTCTTGAGCGCAGCCGGCACGCCGAAGTTGTACATGGGCACGCCCAGCACCAGCACGTCGGCGGCCTGCACTTCGGCGATCAGCGCGTCGTCTTGCGCCACGCGGGCGGCCTGGGCCGGGGTGCGCTGCTCGGCGGGGGTGAAGAGGGCGCCCAGCGCGGCTTCGTCGAGTGCGGGCAGGGGCTGCTTGCCGAGGTCGCGCACCGTCAGGGTGGCCGCGCCCAGGCGCTGCACGATGTCGCCGGCCAGGCGGGTGGAGTGCGAGCCGGTGGTGCGGGCGCTGGAATTGATCTGCAGGACGTTCATCGTGGGCTCCTTGTGGGAAACGTTGTGTCGATGGAGTCACTGTAGTTATCCCGAAAACCAACCGGAAGACGTCAAACTGGATAACATTGTTCCGCCAATGCAACGATGCTGAACGATGAGGTCCCCATGAACATGATCGAACCCAACGACCTGCTGCTTTTTGCGCGGGTGGTGGAAGAGGGCAGCTTCAGCCGCGCGGGCGAGCGCCTGGGCCTGCCGAAGTCGACCGTGTCGCGCCGGGTGGCGGCGCTCGAAACTCAATTGGGTGAGCGCCTGCTTCTGCGCACCACCCGCAAACTCAACCTCACCGACCTCGGCCACAGCCTCTTGGCCCACGCCCGGCAGGTGGCCGACGAGGCCGAGGCCGCCGCCGCGCTGGCCCAGCACCGGCAGGTGGAGCCGAGCGGCCGGCTGCGCGTCTCGATGCCGGGCGATTTCGCGACCGGGGTGCTGAGCGAGGTGCTGGCGGCCTTCGTGGCGCGCTACCCGGCGATCTCGCTGGAAGTGGACCTCTCGCCGCGTCGTGTCGACCTGATCGGCGAGAACTTCGACCTGGCCATCCGCATGGGCGAGCTGGCCGACGACGCGACGCTCGCCGCGCGGCTGCTGGCCGACCTGTCGCAGGGCCTGTACGCCTCGCCGGCCTACCTGCAGCGGCGCGGCACGCCCTCGGAGCCCGAGGCGCTGATGGAGCACGACACGCTGCAGATCCTGTCGCGCCACGGTGAGCCCAAGCCCTGGACGCTGGAGCGCGAAGGCCAGCGCTGGGAGGGCATCCCGCCGGCCCGGGCGCGGGCCAATTCGCCGGAGCTCTTGATCCGCATGGCGCTGGCGGGTGCGGGCATCGCGATGGTGTCGGACCATTTCGCCGAGGGCCATGTGCGCAATGGCGAGCTGATGCCGCTGCTGGTGGACTGGTACCCGCCGAGCGCGCCGGCCTGGGCGGTGTTTCCCGGGCGGCGGCTGATGCCGGCGCGCACGCGGGTGTTCCTCGACGCCCTGCAGGCCGAGTTCACCGGCCCGGCCTGCCAGGCGGCGCAGGTGCGCCATGCCGGCCTGCGCGAGGCGGGGCGCCGCACCGAGCTGGCGACGTAAGCCCACGTCCCGCAGCGGGATTCGGGCCCGTCCTACAGCCCCGGCGCGGCCGGGCCCCTACGCTGTGCGGCAGATTCGTTGGAAGGAGACCCCCATGATCCGCGCCCTCGCCCTGTTTGCCGTGGTGGTCGTGATCGGCCTGTTCGCGTTGCTGAACTGGACCGCGTTCACCACCCCCACCACGCTGTCGCTGCTCTTCGTCGACGTGCAGGCCCCGCTCGGCCTGATCATGCTGGGGCTGGTGGTGTTCCTCACCCTGCTCTTCACGCTGTGGGCCATCTCGATGCAGGCCTCGACGCTAATGGAAGCGCGCCGCCTCAACCGCGAGCTGCAGGCCCAGCGCGAGCTGGCCGACAAGGCCGAGGCCTCGCGCTTCGTGGAGCTGCGCAGCTACGTGGGCGAGGAGCTGCAGCGTTCGGTGGCCTCGGCCCACCGCGGCCATGAAGAGCTGCTGTCGCGCCTGACCCACCTCGAAGGCGCGCTGCGCCTGGCGCTGGAGCACAACGCGAACTCGGTGGCCGCGAGCCTGGGCGAGTTCGAAGACCGACTGGAGCGCGGCGACCTGCCGCCGCCCGAGATCACCTCGCGCGGCGACACGACGCCGCCGCTGCGCCGCTGAGGCGGGCCGAGCGCCGGGCCGCTCCCAAGTCCTGTCCTGAGGTACCGAAGGGCGGCCCGCATCCCCTCGGGGGATCGGCCGTGTATTCACGGCCGAGGGGTGGTCATTTCCCTTCGTCGGCCACCAGCGTCGGCGTGCCCGCCGGCGGGTGCTCGGCGTGATGGTGGTGCCGCTTGGTGTGCTTCGCCACCCACTGCTCCAGGTCGTCGACGAAGGTGAACACCACCGGGATCACGAGCAGGCTGAGGAAGGTCGAGGTGATCAGCCCGCCGATCACCACGATGGCCATCGGTGAGCGGAAGCTCGGGTCCACGCCCAGGCCAATGGCGATGGGCATCATGCCGGCGCCCATCGCGATGGTGGTCATCACGATCGGACGCGCCCGCTTGTGGCAGGCGTCGAGGATGGCGTCCCAGCGGTCGAGGCCATGCTCGCGCCGCGCCAGCACCACGTAGTCGATCAGCAGGATCGAGTTCTTCGTCGCGATGCCCATCAGCATGATCAGGCCGATCATCGACGGCATCGAGAACGCCGTGTGGGTGACGAAGAGCGCGAGGAAGGCGCCCGGGATCGACAGCACCAGCGCCACCAGGATGGTGGCCGGCTGCACGAAGTCCTTGAAGAGCAGCACCAGCACGATGTAGATGCACAGCACGCCGGTGGCCATCGCCAGCAGGAAGCCCGACACCAGCTCGCCCATCGCCTCGGCGTCGCCCACCTCGGTGTGCGTCACGCCCGAGGGCAGGTTCTTCATGCTGGGCAGGTTGAGCGCCTGCTCCTGCACTTCGCCGAGCGGCTGCTGGTTCAGCTCGATCTCGAAGTTGACGTTGCGGCGGCGGTCGAAACGTGCGATCTCCGCGGGGCCGCTGGCCAGCTCGATGGTGGCCACGTTCGACAGCGGCACCGGCCCGCGCGCGCCGGGCACCGGCAGGCGCGAGAGCACCTCGATGTCTTGGCGGCCGGCGTCCGACAGCTTCACCACCACCGGCACCTGGCGCTCGGAGAGGTTCATCTTCGCGAGGCCCTGGTCGTAGTCGCCGGCGGTCGCGATGCGCAGCGTGTCGGCGATCGCGGCAGACGTGACGCCCAGGTCGGCCGCGCGCGCGAAGTCGGGCCGCACCACCAGCTCGGGCCGCACCAGGCTCGCAGTCGACGTGACCGCGCCGATGCCGGGGATGGTGCGCAGCTCGCGCTCGACCACCGCCGCATGCTGGGCCAGCACACGGCCGTCTTCACCGGCGAGCACCAGCACGTACTTCTCGCTCGACGCGCCGAGGCCCACCTTCACGCGCGCACCGGGCAGCACTTCGAGCGCGGTGCGCAGCTGCGCTTCGACGTCCTGCTTGCTGACGCCCTTGCGGTCGTTGCGGTGCGTCATGTTGATCGTCAGCACCGCTTTGCGCACCTCGGCCGCCCCTTGCGGCGCGAACGGGTCGGCCCCCGCGCTGCCCCCGCCGATGGCGGTGTAGACCATCTTGATCTGCGGGTTCTGCTGCACGATCTCGCGCGCCTGCTCGGCGAGGGCGTAGGTGTCCTTGAAGGTGCTGCCGGGCGGCAGCGTCACGGTCACCTGGGTCTGCGAAAGATCATCGGGCGGGATGAAGCCGGTCGGCAGGAAGGGCACCAGCGCGAACGACCCGACGAAGAACACCGCCGCGCCCAAGAGCGTGAGCAGGCGGTGCTTCAGGCACCAGCTGACCCAGCCCATGTAGACCGTGAGCCACTTGGCATCGGCGTGCTCGCGCTTGGGCTTGCGCAGGATGTAGGCCGCCATCATCGGCGTCAGCATGCGGGCGACCACCAGCGAGAAGAACACCGCGATGGCCGCCGTCCAACCGAACTGCACGAAGAACTTGCCCGGCACGCCGCCCATGAAGGCCGTGGGCAGGAACACCGCGATCAGCGTGAAGGTGGTGGCGATCACCGCCAGGCCGATCTCGTCGGCCGCTTCCATCGCCGCCTGGAAGGGCGTCTTGCCCTCGCGCAGGTGGCGCATGATGTTTTCGATCTCGACGATGGCGTCGTCGACCAGCACCCCCACCACCAGCGAGAGGCTGAGCAGCGTGACCACGTTGATGGTGAAGCCCATTGCGTGCATCACCGCGAAGGTGGGGATGGCCGACAACGGCAGCGCCACCGCCGAGACGATGGTGGCGCGCCCGTCGCGCAGGAAAAGGAACACCACCAGCACGGCGAGGGCTGCACCTTCGTACAGCAGCTTCATCGAGCCGTCGTAGTTCTCGACCACCGGGTCGACGAAGTTGAAGGCCTCGGTGATGGTGATGTCGGGGTGCTCGGCCTTGAGCTTGTCGAGTGCGGCGCGCACGCCGTTGGTGACGTCGATCTCGCTGGCGCCGCGCGAACGCACGATCTCGAAGCTGACCACCGGCTTGCCGTTGAGCAGCGCCGCCTGGCGCCGCTCGGCCACGGTGTCGCTCACCTTGGCGATGGCGTCGAGCCGCACGTGGCGGCCATCGCTGAGCGTGACCTCCATCGCGCCCAGCTCCTGCGCCGTCTGCACGGTGGCGAGCGTGCGCACCGACTGTTCCGCGCCGCCCAGGTCGGCGCGGCCGCCCGAGGCTTCCTGCTGGATCTGGCGCAGCTGGCGCGAGACGTCGGCGGCGGTGATGTTGAGCGCGAGCATGCGCCCCGGGTCGAGCTCGACGCGCACCTCGCGCGAGACACCGCCCACGCGGGTGACGGCGCCCACGCCGTTGACGGCGAGCATGGTCTTCGAGACCTGGTTGTCGATGAACCACGACAGGGCCTCGTCGTCCATGCGCGTGCTGGCGACGGTGTAGGTGAGGATGGGCGTGCCGGCGAGGTTGACCTTCTGGATCACCGGGTCACGCAGGTCGGCCGGCAGGTCGGAGCGCACGCGAGAGACGGCGTCTCGCACTTCGTCGACGGCCTCCTGCGTGGGCTTCTCGAGGCGGAATTCGGCGGTGAGGATGGCGGTGCCGTCCTGCAGCGTGGTGTAGATGTGCTTCAGGCCCTGCACGGTCGCGAGCGAGTTCTCGATCTTGCGCGCGACCTCGGTCTCCATCTGCGCCGGCGAGGCGCCGGGCAGCGAGGCCGTCACCGTGACCATGGGCAGGTCGATGTCGGGGAAGTTCTGGATCTTCATCGCCCGGAAGCCGAGCAGGCCGGCCAGGGTCAGCATGATGAAGAGAAGGATGGCCGGCGTCGGGTTGCGGATCGACCAGGACGAGACGTTGATCATGGGGCGGGTCCTTGTCTCACGCTCACTTCTTGGGTGCGGCGACCGGCTTCACCGCCGCGCTCGGGGCGGTGGGGGTGGCGGCGGCCACCGGCGCCTCGACCACCCGCACCACGTCGCCTTCGGCCAGGAAGCCGCCGCCGGCGGCGACCACCTTGGCCAGTGGGTCGAGGCCGCTCGTGATCTCGACCCGCTCGCCCACACGCCGGCCCACGCCGACCTTGAGCTGCGTGACCTTCGAGTCGGGGCCCACCTTGAGCACGTAGTTGAAGCCGTCGCGCAGCACCACCGCGCCTTGCGGCAGGGTGAGCGCCTCGCTCTGGCCGATGTCGAACTCGCCGCGCGCGTACATGCCGGCCTTCACCTCGGGCGCCGAGGCGAGGTCGACGTAGACGATGCCGTTGCGCGTCTGCGCGTCCACCGTCGGCGCGACGGTGCGCACCTTGCCGCTGACCGGCGCAGCGGTGTTGGTGGCGACCACGCTGGCCACCATGCCGGGCTTGAGGCGCGCGAGGTCGGCCGCCGGCACTTCGGCGCGCCACTCCAGGCGGCCCTGGCGGATCAGGCGGAAGAGCTCCTGCCCGGCCGGCAGCACGGCGCCCACCGTTGCGCTGCGGGCCGAGATGATGCCGTTGTCGGGCGCGACGACCTGCGCATGCGTGACCCGGATCTGCGCGACCTTGTACGAGGCCTTGGCGGCTTCCAGGCGCGCCTGGGCGGTGCGCTCGGCGGTCAGGTAGTTGTTGATCTGCTGGCCCGACAAGGCGCCGGCCGGGCCCAGCTCGCGGGCGCGCTGGGCGTTGGCGGCGGCTTCGCCGAGCATCGCCTCGGCTTCGGCCACCGCGGCCTTGGCCTGCAGCAGGTCGGCCTGCACGGTGTCGCTTGCGAAAACGGCCAGCACCTGGCCTTTCTTCACCACGTCGCCCACGTTGGCGCGCACCTCGGCCAGGCGCAGGCCGTTGGCTTCGGTGCCCACGCTGGCTTCCTGCCAGGCGGCGATGTTGCCGTTGGCGCTGATCTTCATCGGCAGCCGGGTGGTCTGTGCCTGCGTCACCGTGACGGTGAGCGCGGCCTTGGTCGGGGCCGCAGCGGGGGCTTTTGTGTCCTTGGCGTCTTTCTTGGAATCGTCGGCGGCGCGCACGCCCAGCCCGTAGAGGGCAGCGAGCACGAGGGCCAGGGCGGGCAGCAGGACGGTCTTGGGGCGCAGGGTCATGATGGTGTCGAGGCAAAGCGTCGCCGGCAGGAAGCGGGGCGCGATGCTGACACGCCCCAGCTGACAACGAGGTGTCAGGAGCGCACGTCAATGCCGCGCCTGCGGACATGCAGGCTGATGGGTACTGCGGTTCGAACAGGAACGCGCGTCGGTGCGGGTGGCGCGGCCGACGCTGCGCGGCGTGAGCCGGTGATGGTAAACCTGGACGCGCCCAAGCCCTGGCGCGCGTCCACGCGCCAGGGTCGGGCACCTTCATGTTTTCTTAAAGCGCCTGCGGCAGGGTTCAGTGCAGCAGGGACATCTGGCGCGGCGGCTGGGCCGAGCGCTGGCGCAGCACGGCGTGCGGCACATAACCGCGGCTTTCCAGGTTCCAGCCGTCGGTGGCGGCCTCGTCGTTCACCTGCTGGACGTGGGTCGTGCCCAGTTTTCGCGCGCTGGCGCGGGCGACCACGCTCTCGCACTGCTCGGCGGTGAGCAGGCTGGCGAAGGCCGTCCAGCGCTGCAGCGTGAGCGGGTTGCGCCACGCGTCTTCGATGGCCCAGCGGGCGGCCACGCCTTCGGCGCCCTTGGCTTCGAGCACGCGCGGCAGCAGCGCGTGGAAGAAGGTCTGGAAGGCGCGGCGCGCGGCCTTGCCGGGCAGCAGGTCTTCGATGCGGGCGATGCGGTGGCTCCAGCCCGCCACCAGCAGTTGCTGGCTGATGAAGGCCTGCAGCGCTTGCGCGGGGTTGAAGAGGCGCAGCCGATTGGGCGGCAGCACCAAGAGCGGCAGCGTGCAGGCCTCGGCGTGCGCGAGCGGCTCGACGAAGCTGCACAGCGTGGCCACGCGCGACCATTGCGCGGCATTGAGCCCGCCGATGCCGCCGAGCTGGCCGTCTTCGATCAGCTTGGCGAAACGCTGCGCATCGCGGAAGCCGTGCGCGGCTTTGCCGTGGTTGGCCTTGGTGCTGATGATGGCCAGGTTGCCGGCGGCGTAGCCGGCGTCGCTGCGCACCCGGTCGATGGAGGCATCGCTGCCTTCCATCGTGGCGCTGCTGAGCGCCACGCGGGTGATGGGGCAGTGCGTCACGTCGATCTGCTGCAGGTAGTGCGGCGTGACCTGCACCAGCTCGACGCTGCGGCCGCGCAGCCAGGCGTTCAGGCGCAGCTGCAGCCACTTGCGCACGTGGCGGGTGGGCTCGAGCGTGCGGCGGCCGAAGGTGGCCTGGCCGGCGAGCCAGCCGTTGCGCAGCGGCGAGGGCTCCTGGGCGTAAGGCGCGGGCGGCGTGACGGCGTGGTGGGCGTAGTCCCAGCCCAGCTCGAAGCCGATCTGCTCGTGCGTGGTGAGGGTGGTGCTCGCGTTGTGCAGCTCGAAGCTGACTTGATCGATCTTGGCGGGGGACTTGAGTTCGGTGGTCATGGGCGTTCTCCGTTGCGGTGACGCCAGTGTGGCCAGCGGGTAGCTCATCAAATGAGCCAGTGGGCACTGTGGCGCTCTTGCATCACGGGATATCCTCTCGGCCAGTGGCTCATCGGGTGAGCCTGTGGCTTGGGATACGGGAACGCATGGACCGGACTGAACGCTTCTACAAGATCGAACGATTGCTGCGCCATCGCGGCTGCGTGAGCTTCGCGGAGCTGCGGGAAGAGCTCGACGTCTCGCCCGCCACGCTCAAGCGCGACCTGCAATACCTGCGTGACCGGCTCGATGCGCCCATCGTCTACGACCGTTTCGACAACGGCTACCGGTTCGAGCAGGACTCGCAGCACGAGCTGCCGGGCATCTGGTTCAACGAAAAGGAGATCACCGCGCTGCTCACCATGCACCAGCTGATGTCGGGCCTGGACGACGACGGCGTGCTGTCGCGGCACCTGCAGCCGCTGATCGACAAGCTGCAGGGCATGCTCGGCGGCGACGAAGGCGAGTCGCGCGAGCTGATGCGGCGCGTGAAGCTCATCTCCACCGCGCGCCGGCGTGCGCCCAGCCAGCACTTCGAGCTGCTCGGCAGCGCACTGGTGCAACGGAAGCGCGTGTGGCTGCGCTACTTCAAGCGCAGTGACCGCAGCCAGAGCGAACGCCAGGTCTCGCCGCAGCGCCTGGTGAACTACCGCAACACCTGGTACCTCGACGCCTGGTGCCATGCGAGCGAGGGCCTGCGCCGCTTCGCGCTCGACGCCATCCGCGAAGCCAAGGTCGACGAGACGAAAGCGCGCCAGGTGCCGCTGAAGGAACTCGAAGCCGAACTCGACGCCGGCTACGGCATCTACAGCGGCGCCGGCACCAAGGTGAAGTGGGCGACGCTCGTCTTCAACGCCGACGCCGCGCAATGGGTGGCCGTGGAGGAGTGGCACCCCGAGCAGCAGGGCCGCTGGCTGGCCGACGGCCGCTACGAGCTGCGCGTGCCCTACAGCGATCCGACCGAGCTCACGATGGACGTGCTGCGCCACGGCGATTCGGTGGTGGTGACCGGCGACAAGGCCTTCGCCGCCCGCATCGCGCAGCGGCTGCAGCAGGCCGTGAACCAATACGCCTGAGCGCGAGGGATTTCACGTTTTCCCCAGGCGGGTTGCGCGATAACGCGGAACCCGAACGTGTGCCCTTCGGCAACAATGGGCCGGTCAAGCTGCCCGGTAGATGGCGGCTGGCGACCATCATCAGGGAGGTTTTCATCATGTTCATGCGCCCATCGCTGCGTGCGGTGTTCGTCGTGCTGTTGTCCGTCGGCCTGCTGGCGGGCTTGTCGGGCTGCGGCAAACGCAAGGCCGAAGCCACCGTCGTGGCCAGCTTCGAGGCCCCCACCAAGGACGTGGCGAACATGGCCGCCGCGGCGGCCAAGGGCTCGCCCACCCTGAGCGACTGGTACGCCGGCCCCTTCGAGGTCAAACCCGAAGGCGGCGCGCACCTGCTGCGCTGGACCTTCACCGGCGAGGTCACGCGGGCCGGCCCGGTCGAGATCCGCGTCTTCGGCCAGCTGGAGAGCGAGACGCCGAGCGGCAAGGGCCCCGGGCTCGTGCGCTGCAAGGTGGAGAAGGCCGAAGCCACCCCCGGCCCGGCGACCTACAGCTGCGACACGAATCGCTTCCGCACCGAAGACCCGAAGAAGATGCACCTCGCCCCCGTGCTCGAGAAGCTGAGCGGCTTCACGCTCGCGCGCATGCAGCTCGAGGTGATGACCGTGCCGGTGGAAACCTCCGCCTGGGACTGGTTCATCTCCATGCCGCTGCTGGGCCTCGTGATGCTGGGCTTGTGGTGGTTCTTCTTCCGGCGCTGAGATGACGCCGAGCACTCCCGGCGGCGCGCCGAACCTGCTGGCGCAGTGGATCGAGCAACGCTCGCACCGCTGGCACGAAGGCCGCACCGACACGCTGCTGAAATCGAACCCGCTGCAGCGCCTGACACACGCGATGCGCGAGCTGCTCGACGCGCTGGAGCGCAGCGACTTCAGCCGCATGCTGCAGCCGCTCGGCTGGTGGCGGCGCGTGACCGGCGAGCGTGTGCTCAACGAAGTGCGCTTCCGCCTCGCCGACCGCGAGATCGCGCACCTGATGGCCGCCGCCCAGGCCTGCGCCGATCGCCAGCTCGACTGGCATGCGCAATGGCAGTCGATGGTGCGCGAGCACCGCGACTTCGTGCAGGGCCTGGCCGAGCGCATCCGCATCGAAGAGCGGCTGTTGCGAGATGACCCGCCCGAGCACCGCGAAGCCCGCGCGCTGCAGCTGCACAACGCGCAGCTGGTGCTGGTCTCGGCCCAGCTCACCGCGCAGCAGTTCAAGCTGCTGCAGGCCAAGCACGACACCGTGCTCGCCCGCTTCGGCGACATCAAGCACAAGCTGATCCCGCTCTGGCTGGACCAGCTCACCGCCGTGATCCAGGGCCGCGCGCTCAAGGCCGCACACTGGCAGGCGGCCGTGAAGACCTACGAGGCGCTCAGCACCCGGCTGCGCACCGATCTCCAACAGGCCGAGGCCTAGGACGAACGACAGGAGCTGACATGACTTCTTCTTCCCTCACCGACCCGTCTTCCGCCGGCGGCGCCGTGGCCACGATCCCGGCCACCGAGCTGCAGGCGCTGGGCCTCGCGCCAGACGACCTGCCGCGCATTGCCGAGCTCGCGCGCAGCCTCAACCTCGACGACCCGGCCACGCTCTTCGCCTTCGGCGGCGAGGCCACCGATGCCGCGGCGGCCTCGGCCGACGCCCTGCTGGCGCAGGCGCGCAGCTCCGACCTCGACGAGTCGGGCAAGGTGCTCACCAAGGTGCTCGCCGCGGCGCGCTCGGTCAACCTGCAGGGGCTGGAGAGGCGCTCGCGCATCCCGATCATCGGCGGGCTGATCGACAAGCTCACGCTCGCGAAAGACAAGCTCGTCGACGAGTTCTCCAGCGCCAGCAGCCAGATCGACGGCCTCACGAACGAGATCGAGACGCTGCAGGCCACGCTCACCACGCGCCTGGGCTCGCTCGACCAGATGTACCAGGAGGTCGCGGCCGAATACAAGGCGCTCGGCGCGCACATCGCGGCCGGCGACCTGTGCCTGAAGCAGGCTTCGGCCCAGGCGGCGTTGCCGCCGGCGAGCCCGCTCGAAGCCGAGCTGCGCGCCTCGCGCAAGGAGTCGCTGCAGGTGCTGGAAAAGCGCATCGCCGACCTGCGCGTGATGCAGCAGTCGGCCCTGCAGACGCTGCCGGCCATCCGCATGATCCAGGCCAACAGCCGGCTGCAGATCGACAAGTTCAAGACCATCCGCCAGCTGACCATCCCGACGTGGAAGCGCCAGTTCATGCTCGCGCTCTCGCTCAACGAGCAGCGCAACGCCGGGCAGCTGGGCCAGCGCATCGACGAGGCCACCAACGCCATGCTCAAGCGCAATGCCGAGCTGCTGCACACCAACTCGGTGGAGGCGGCCAAGTCGAACCAGCGCCTGGTGATCGACGTCGAGACGCTGCAGCAGGTGCAAGACACGCTGCTCAAGACGGTGCAAGACGTTTTGCAGGTGCAGCAGGACGGTGTGCAGGCGCGCCAGCAGGTGGCCGGCCAGATCGGCCAGATGCGCACGCAGCTGCAGAAGCTGGCCCAAGAGAAGCGCTGAGCGCGGACGGCGATGAGCGGGCCCGACGATCACTTCGACGTCGACCGGGCGCTGGGCCGGCTGGCGCGGCGCGTCGGCTGGCTGCGCTGGGGCGTGATCGGCGGGCTGGCGCTGTGTGCGGGGCTCGGGTGGCTGGTGGCGGACCATGTTTCGCTGATCGCGAGCGACCCGCTGCACCCGGTGGTCTCCAGCGTCGACATCCCGGTGCCGACCCTGAACGCCAGCGGCACGATGGACCGCGACCTGAGCGCCACGGAGCGCGCACTCGCGGTGCTGGGGGCGATCATGTTCATGGTGATCGTCGCGGCCTACCGCTACACCGAAGGCACCCGGCGCTACGTGGTGCTCTGGTGCGGCGCCGGAACCATCGCCCTGGTGCTGCTGGCGCAGTGGGCCACCTCCGGCGACCAGCGGGCCAACCGCGACATCGAGCGTCTGGCCAAGGCCGGTGCCTACCGCGAGCTGTCGGCCCGGGCCAAGGCGCGCCCGCAGATGCCGTATGCCCACTACATCGGTGCGCAGGCGCTGCTCCTGGCGGGCGACAAGGAACAGCTGCGCGCCGAATACGGTGATTGGCTGAAGCGCTGGGGTGACGAGGCGGTGCGCTCTGGCTACGTGGGCGCGCGGCGCGTGCCGCACGGCGTGCCTGAATGGGAGGGCAGCCATGCCTCCGCCCAAGTGATGCGGGCCCTGGAGCTGGCCGCCTTCGGCAACGACGTGACGCCTTATGCGCGCACCTACCTGCGCGACAACCTCGCACGCCTGGCCCATGCGCGCCAGCAGCTGCTCTGGCTCGTGCCCACGCTCTCGATCGCAGGCCTGGCCGCCGTGGGCGTGCTCGTGACCTGGCGCCGCGCGCGGCGCAACCTGCGGCAGGCCGAGCAGTGGGTGGTGCGCTTCGACTACTACCAGGCGGCGCCACCACCGCCCGGCTCGCCCGCCGCCCTCGAGGCCGCTGCGCCGGCCACGCTGCCGCCCCTCGAGTTTCAGGCCGAGAACCCTGTGGTGCGCTGAGCGGGCCCGCCGCGGTACGCTTGCCGGCTTCACCCTGAGGAGACCGTGCATGAAAGCCATCTGGAACGGCGTGACCCTGGCCGAGAGCGACGACACCGTGGTCGTCGAAGGCAACCACTACTTCCCCGAGAGCAGCCTCAAGCGCGAGTACGTGAGCTTCAGCAACCACCGCACGAGCTGTGCGTGGAAAGGGCAGGCGCACTACTACAGCCTGTTCGTCAATGGCGAGATGAACCCCGATGCGGTCTGGTACTACCCCGAGCCGAGCGAGGCCGCGGCGCAGATCAAGGGGCGCGTGGCGTTCTGGAAGGGTGTGAAGGTCGAGGAGTGACCGCCGCGCGTCGGACGACGGCTTGCCGCGACATGGGCTGAACGCCTGGCCGGTGTCGCCTGCGTGTCACATGAATGAGGGGCCCCAGAACTGATCACTCCCCCCTTCGGGGCGAGGCTTCCTGCAAGTGGCTGCAGGCAAGCTCCGCACCGGTTTTTCAGTTGACTTCAACATCATCCAAAGAGGGAGGGAATTCATGTCTCGTCTTGCATCGCTGATGCTGTCCGTGGCGGCGGTCGCCACGTTGGCGGCGTGTGGAGGCGGCGGCTCCGATGCACCGGCTCCGGCGCCTGCGACGCTGAACGGCGTGGCCGCCGTGGGTCGCGCGCTGGCCGGTGCCACCGTCGAAGCACGGTGCCGCGGCGGCTTCACCGGCACGGCCACTGCCAGCGCCAACGGCAGCTACAGCATCCCGTTCACCAGCGGCAGCCTGCCCTGCGTGCTGCGCGCCACCTCGGGCGCCACCGTGCTGCACTCGCTCGCCCGCGGCAGCAACACCGCCCACATCACGCCAGTGAGCCAGCTGGTCGTCGCGCACCTGGCAGGCGTCTCGCCGGCCGGCTACTACGGCAGCTTCAACGACACCGTGGCCGATGGCCTGACCGCCGCGCGTGTCGACGCCGCCCATGCCAGTGTCGTCAACACGCTCAGGAGCGGCGGTGTCGACTTCTCCGCCTTCGGCAACCTGATGACGGCCACGCTGGTGGCGGCCAACGGCGCGAACGCCGGCAATGCCTACGACCAGGCCCTGGACGCGCTGGCGCAGCGCATGACGGCCCGCGGCCTCACGCTCGCCGCGCTGACCGATGCGGTGCTGCGCGGCTCGCCGGCCAACACGGTGCAGACCGTCAACACGCCGTCCTTGCCGCCCCAGTCGCTGCTGCAGCCGGCGGCACCCAGCTGCAACGCGCTGCGCAGCGGCGCCTACCGACTGGTCATTCCCAAGCAGGGCACGATCGCCGGCCAGTTCTCGACCGAGATCATTCGGGTCGACGCGGTGGCGGGCACCATCCTCAATGCCGATGGCGACACCGGCACCTTCGCGCCCGCGGCCGCTGGCAACTGCCTCTTCACCACCGCCAACGGCCAGTTCGCGGTGTCTCCGGCCGGCGTGGTGGTGCTGCGCAGCCAGGAAGACGGCGTGATGCGCCTCGGCGTGGCCTTCCCGGAGCAGGCCCATGCACTGGCCGATCTCGCGGGCAGCTGGCAATCGCTGGGCGTCGACGAGGACACCAACGGCTTCAGCACCGACTCGCTGGCGGCCAACGTGTCGGCTGCGGGCGGCATCACCGCCACCAGCTATTGCGCCGACGTCGTCACCTGCCAGGTGCTCGCGGCGCACCCGCCGGTCACCTTCTCGGTGAACGCCGCCGGCGGCTTCACCTTGACCGACACCACCGGCTGGACGGAGCGCTTCTTCGCCTACCGCTCGGGCAACGGCGACCTCATGTTGGTCGAGCTGATGCACACCGGCGGCTTCGCCCTGTGGACCCCGCAGCGCGCCACCGGCCCGGTGGCCCTGGGCGCGCGCCTGTCCTCGTGGGGCGCCTGGATGGGCCCCGACCTGCAGTCGAACACGGCCTTCCAGTGGACCGACTACACGACCACCGCGTCCGATGCCACCAGCTGGACGCGCGTGAGCGCGAGCACCGGCCACAGCGAGACGCTCACGGCCAACAGCCCGCGCGCAGGCTGGGTCACCCGCCCCGAAACCGTCGCGTCGCTCCCTGGCGGCGGCACGGTGACGGTGCGGGGCTTCAACGGCCTGGTGGTTCGCGGCATGGGCCTCACGGCCCTCTCGATGCCCACGCTGGGTGGTGGCGCGTTCTTCCTGTCGGTCAACCAGCAGTAATCTGCCGCGCCCGCAAAAGGCCCGCTTCGGCGGGCCTTTTTTCATTCGTGCCGCAGCGCGTCGATCGGGTCGAGCTGCGCCGCACGGCGCGCCGGCACGTAGCCGAAGACCACGCCGATGGCGGCCGAGAACACGAAGGCGAGCAGGTTGATGCCGGCGTCGAACACATAGGGCACCGACATCACCTGCGCCAGCACGATGGAGGCGACGGTCGCGAGCGCGATGCCCACCAGCCCGCCGAGTGCCGCGAGCGACACCGCCTCGATGAGGAACTGCAGCAGCACCTCGCGCTCCAGCGCGCCGATGGCCAGGCGCAGGCCGATCTCGCGGGTGCGCTCGGTCACGCTCACCAGCATGATGTTCATGATGCCGATGCCGCCCACCAAGAGGCTCACCGCGGCCACCGCGCCGAGCAGGGTGGTCATCACCTGCGTGGTGCCCGAGAGCGTGTCGGCGAGCTGCTTGGTGTCGAGCACGTTGAAGTTGTCGTCGTCGGCCTCGCTCAGCTTGCGGCGCTCGCGCAGCAGGGTGCCGAGGCTTGCCTTCACGCTGTCGGCGTCGGCGCCGTCCTGCATCGACACGAGCAGGGTGTTGACGCGCTGGTTGCCCGTGACGCGGCGCTGCAGCGTGCGCAGCGGCACCACGACCACGTCGTCCTGGTCGTTGCCCATCGCGGCCTGGCCCTTGGAGGCCATCTCGCCGATCACGGTGCACGAGAACTGCTTCACGCGCACCATCTGGCCGAGCGCGTCGCGCCCGCCGAAGAGTTCGCGCTTGACCGTCTGGCCGATCACGCACACCGCGGCGCCGGCCTGCAGCTCTTCGTCGGCGAAGCGGCGGCCGTTGGCGAGCGTCCAGTTGCTGACGTCGAACCACTCGTTGGTGCTGCCGGTGATGAGGGTCGTCCAGTTCTTGCCGTTGGCCACCACGGTGGTGTTGGTGCGCGCCTCGGGCGCCACCGCGCGGATGCCGCCGATCTGCGTGGCCACCGCCTGCGCGTCGGCTTCCTTGAAGGACGGCGCACCGCCGCCGCCGCCCGGGCCCAGGCGCTGGCCGGGGCGCACCATGAGCAGGTTGGTGCCGAGGCTCGAGATCTGGTTCTGTACCGCCAGCGTCGCGCCGTTGCCGAGCGTGACCATGGTGATGACGGCGCTCACCCCGATCACGATGCCGAGGATGGTGAGGAAGGAGCGCAGCAGGTTGCGCCGGATCGAGCGCAGCGCGAGCAGCAGCGAGCTGAGCCACATCAGGCGGGCTCCTCGGCGTGTGGGGCGGGCACGCCCGGCTGCACGTTGGGCACGTCGCTCTCGATGCGGCCGTCGACGAAGCGCACGATGCGCCGCGCGTAGGCGGCCATGTCGGCCTCGTGCGTCACCATCAGGATGGTGATGCCGCGGTCGGTGTTGAGGTGGCGCAGCAGCTCCATGATCTCGTGGCTGCGCTGGGTGTCGAGGTTGCCGGTGGGTTCGTCGGCGAGCAGCACCGTCGGGTTGGTGACGATGGCGCGGGCGATGGCCACCCGCTGCTGCTGGCCGCCCGAGAGTTCGCCCGGCGTGTGCGTCTCGCGGCCGGTGAGGCCCACCGAGTCGAGCGCCTGCATCGCGAGTGCGTGCCGTTCCTTGGTGGGCACGCCGCGGTAGAGCAGCGGCAGCTCCACGTTCTCGAGCGCGGTGGTGCGCGGCAGCAGGTGGAAGCCCTGGAACACGAAGCCGAAGTACTTGCGGCGCAGCAGCGCCCGCTGGTCGCGGCTCAGGTGCTCGACGTGCGTGCCCTTGAAGAGGTACTCGCCTTCGGTCGGCCGGTCGAGCAGCCCCAGCGCATTCATCGCGGTCGACTTGCCCGAGCCACTCGGACCCATCACGGCGACGAACTCGCCGGCCTGGATGTCGAGGTCGACACCCTTGAGCGCCCACAGCGCGGCCTCGCCTTCGCCGTAGAGGCGTTTGACGCCGCGCAGCCTGATCAGCGGGGTGTCGCTCATTTCGCGGTCGCGCGTTGTTCGGTGATGACGGGCAGGCCTTCCTGCACGCCCTCGCCGCTCACCTCGGTCATGCGGCCGTCGGTGATGCCGGTCGTCACGCGCAGTGGCACGGGCTTGCCGTCTTGCAGCACCCAGAGCTGCTTTTGGCCGGCGGACGGCCCGGCCGCGTCGCCATTGCCACCGCGGCGCTGGCTGCTGCCGCGCGGCATGCGCGGCATCAGGCTGCCGACGATGCCGCTGCCGCCGCCCGCGCCCTGCGCCTTCTGGCCGGGTTGCGAGGGCGTGAAGCGCAAGGCGGTGTTCGGCACCAGCAGCACGTTCTGCCGCTCGGTGGCGGTGATGGTGGCGGTGGCCGTCATGCCGGGGCGAAGCGACAGGTCGGCGTTGTCGACGTCGAGGTAGGTGACGTAGGTGACGACGTTCTCGGTGATGGTCGAGCCGTAGGCCACGCGGGTGATCGTCGCCGGGTAGCGGCGGCCGGGGTAGGCGCTGACGGTGAAGTTGGCCTTCTGGCCGACCTGCACCGCACCCACGTCGGCCTCGTCGACATTGACCTGCAGGCGCAGCTTCGCCAGGTCTTCGGCGATGGTGAAGAGCGTCACGGCCTGCAGCGAGGCGGCCACCGCGTTGCCGGGGTCGACGTTGCGGGTGAGCACCACGCCGTCGGTGGGCGAGCGGATCGAAGCCTTCTTGAGGTTGGTCTCGTCGGTGGAGAGCGCGGCCTGCGCATCGGCCACGGTGGCGCGGGCGCTGGCTTCGTCGGCCTGGGCGCGCTCGACGGTGGCGCGGCCGGTGTCGAGCTCGGCCTTCGAGGGCACCTTGCCGCCCGAGAGGCGCGCCACCTCTTCGAGGCGCGCGAGGTTGCCCTGCGCTTCCTTCAGCGTGGCGCTCGCCTGCGCCACCCGCGCACGGGCCGAGGCCAGCGTGGCGCGCGAGCGCAGGATCTGATCCGACAGCTTGGCGGTGTCGAGCTCCACCAGGACCTGGCCTTTCTTGACGCGGTCGTTCACGTCGACCAGCACGCGCGCCACCGTGCCCGAGAGCTCGCTGCCGATGTTGACGGAGCGGGTGGGTTGCAGGGTGCCGTTGGCGGTGACCTGCAGGCGCAGGGTGCCGCGGGTGACGGGCTGGGTGGCGAAGGTGGGCGCGGCGTTGGCCTCTCGCTGCGACTGCCACCAGACGACGCCGCCGGCCACGAGCGCGAGCGCTGCGGCGATGAGCCAGGTGCGCGGCTGGCGCCACCAGGGACGGGGCGGGGCTTGGTCGAGCAAGGCGTGCAGCTCTTCAGGGTTGGCGTGGGGACTGCGACTCATGACCGTGGGCTTTCGTTCATTGACCAGCCGCCTCCCAGCGCCTTGTAGAGACGCACGTGGTCGGCGCTGAGTTCGGCCTGGGTGCTGGCCAGGCTGTCTTGCGTGCTGAGCAGCGAGCGCTGCGTCTCGAGCACGGTCTGGAAATCGACCAAGCCGCTGCTGTAGCGCTGGTTGGCGAGCAGCGCCGCTTGTTGCGCCGACTCGCTCGCGCTTTGCAGGCGCTGCAGGCGCTCGCGGTTGCCGCGCAGGGCGACGAGGGCGTCTTCCACTTCCTGCAGCGCGTTGAGCACCACGGCCTGGTAGTTGACGCGTGCCTTCTCGAGCGCGGCTTCCTGCGAGCGCACCTGGGCCTTGGCCGCGCCGCCATCGAAGAGCGGCACCGACACACTGCCGAGCAGCGCGCTCACCACCGAGCTGCCGCCGGTGAGCCCGCTGAGCGCGAGCGCCGACAGGCCGACCGAGCCACTCAGGTTGAAGCTCGGGTAACGCGCTGCATCGGCCTGCGAGACGCGCGCGAGCGCGGCCGAGATCTGCTGCTCGGCGACGCGCACATCGGGGCGCTGGCGCAGCGTCTGCGCGGGGATGCTGAGGGCGAGTTCGCCGGGGGGCATGGGCACGGGCGCCGTGGGGGCGAGCCGGTCATGCAGGGCGGTCGGCGGCTGGCCGGTCAGCACGGCCAGCGCATGCTCGGTCTGCGCGACGCTGGTTTCGAGCGAGGGGATCTGTGCGCGTGTCTGCTCGGTGGCGGTGCGGGCCTGCGCGAGTTCGAGCGAGGTGGCGAGGCCGGCCTGCACGCGCCAGTCGGTGATCTGCAGCGTCTCCTGCTGGGCGGCGAGGTTGCGGCGGGCGATGTCGAGCCGGGTCTGCAAGCCGCGCAGCTGCACGTAGCTCACCGCCACTTCGGCGGCGACCGAGACCTGCGTGTCACCGAGGCTCGCCTGGCTGGCCTGCGCTTCGGCTTCGGCCGCCGACAGGCCGGCGCGCTTGCCGCCGAAGACATCGGGCTCCCAGCTGGCGTCGAAGCCGGCCTGGTAGCGGCTGCCGGCGGGCGCATCGCCCGTCTTGCTGTGCTGGACGCTGGCCGAGGCGCCGAGGCTGGGCCCGAGGTTGGCGTCTTGCACGTCGCGCAGCGCCCGCGCCTGGGCGAGCGCCGCCTGCGCGCTGCGCACGGTGGTGTTGGCTTGGAGCGCTTGCGTGACGAGCGCAGTCAGCTGTGGGTCGTCGTAACGCTGCCACCAGTTGGCGAGGGTGTTGGGGCTGCTGGGCATGGGGGCACTGGCCGACCATTGCGCCGGCACGGCCACCGCTGGCAGGGCTTGCTGCCTGGCAGTGAGCGACGCACAGCCGCTCAGGGCGAGGGCCCCGGCCACGGCGGCGAGTGCCCCGAGGTGAAGGCGGGATGAGGAACGTGGAGCCATGACACCAATGTTGCGCGCAGGTGTGACGGGCGCGCTTCGCCTGCGTCAAGGCTTTGTAAAGATGGGGGTCTTTTGTGGGCTTGCTTGCTTGCTTGCTTGCGCTTGAGCGGCGCGCGGGGGCCGGGTGTCGCATTCCGCTCATGTCCTCCGAGAAAGCTCGCTCCCGCGATCTTTCTCTCCCCCTTTACTTCGCTCCATGCGACACCCGGCCCCCGCGCGTGGCACCGGCGTGCTACTTCTGGGTACCCACATCGCTCCGAACTACAGGCGAGCGGCGAGCCGCGTTCCCTGGTCGATCGCCCGCTTTGCATCCAGCTCTGCCGCCTCATCGGCGCCGCCGATGAGGTGCACCGAGACGCCTGCCGCCTTCAAGGGCTCCAACAGCTCGCGCAAAGGCTCCTGCCCCGCGCACAGCACCACGGTGTCGCATTCGATCAGTTGCCCGTCCTTGCGGGCTTCACCGTAGGTGATGAAAAGGCCCTGCGGCGTGATCTGCTCGTAGTTCACGCCGCCGATCATCTCGACGCGTTTCATCTGCAAAGTCGCACGGTGGATCCAGCCGGTGGTCTTACCGAGGGTCTTGCCCAGCTTGCCGGGCTTGCGCTGGAGCAGCGTGACCTGGCGGGCCGGGGGCGTGGGTTGGGCGCGGGTCACGCCGCCGCGCACCTGCTCGGGGTCGGCCACCCCCCACTCGGCGAGCCACTCCTGCAGGTTGAGCGTGGGTGAGTGGCCCGGCGCGGTGACGAGGTACTCGGCCACGTCGAAGCCGATGCCGCCCGCGCCGATGATCGCCACGCGCTCGCCGACGGGCTTCTGGTGCAGCAGCACGTCGATGTAGCTGAGCACGTTGGGGCCGTCGCTGCCGGGGATCTTGGGGTCGCGTGGCGTGACGCCGGTGGCGAGGATCACCTCGTCGAAGCCGCGCAGGTCGTCGGCACTCACGCGGGTGTTCAGCTTCAGGTCGACCCCGGTGGCTTGGAGCCGGTGGGTGAAGTAGCGCAGGGTTTCGCTGAACTCTTCCTTGCCGGGCACACGCTTGGCCATGTTGAACTGGCCGCCGATCTCGGCCGCGGCGTCGAAGAGCGTGACCGTGTGGCCGCGCTCGGCGAGGGTGGTCGAGGCGGCCAAGCCTGCCGGGCCAGCGCCGACGACGGCGATGCGCTTGCGCACCGGCGCGCGGTGCAGGATGAGCGTCGTCTCGTGGCCCGAGCGTGGGTTGACGAGGCAGCTCGCGAGCTGCGCCTTGAAGGTGTGGTCGAGGCAGGCCTGGTTGCAGGCGATGCAGGTGTTGATGGTCTCGGGCTTCGCGGCCGCGGCCTTGTTGACGAACTCGGGGTCGGCCAGCAGCGGGCGCGCGAGGCTCACCATGTCGGCGCAGCCGTCGGCCAGCACCTGCTCGCCGACCTCGGGCATGTTGATGCGGTTGCTGGTGATGAGCGGGATGGTGAGGCCAGCCGCGCGCAGCTCGGCGCGCATCTTCTTCGTCACCCAGGTGAAGGCGCCGCGCGGCACGCTGGTGGCGATCGTCGGGATGCGCGCTTCGTGCCAGCCGATGCCGGTGTTGATGATCGTCGCACCCGCTTGCGCCACGGCCTTGCCGAGCTGCACTGCCTCGGCCCAGGAGCTGCCGTCGGGGATGAGGTCGAGCATCGACAGGCGGTAGATGAGGATGAAGTCCTGGCCCACCGCCTCGCGCACGCGCTGCACGATCTCGACCGGCAGGCGCATGCGGTTCTCATAACTCCCGCCCCACTCGTCGTCGCGCTGGTTGGTGTGGGTGACAAGGAACTGGTTGATGAAGTAGCCCTCGCTGCCCATGATCTCGACGCCGTCGTAGCCGGCTTCGCGTGCCAGCACCGAGCAGCGGATGAAGGCCTTGATCTGGCGCTCGATGCCACGGGCGCTCAAGGCGCGTGGCGTGAAGGGCGAGATGGGCGACTGGATGCGCGACGGCGCCACGCAGAAAGGCTGGTAGCCGTAACGCCCGGTGTGCAGGATCTGCAGCGCGATCTTGCCGCCCTCGGCGTGCACCGCGTCGGTCACGAGCTTGTGGCGCTTGGCGGCTGCGTGGGTGGAGAGCGTGCCGGCGAAGGGTGCCGCCCAGCCTTCGATGTTGGGTGCGAAGCCGCCCGTCACCATGAGTCCCACGCCGCCGCGCGCACGCTCGGCGAAGAAGGCGGCCATGGCGGGGAATTTCTTGCGGCCGTCTTCCAGGCCGGTGTGCATGCTGCCCATCAGCACGCGGTTCTTGAGGGTGGTGAAGCCGAGGTCGAGCGGGGCGAGCAGGTGGGGGTAGGCAGTCATGGGCGCGATGCTAGGCGCGCCGTCTCAATTCAGGTTAGAGGTTCACCCTCAGGTGGCCGTGCCGAACTGCGCGAGGCGGCCGTTGGGTGACGGGCGGTGGTACCAGTGCCGGGTGGCCGTGGCGATGCCGATCGCGTCTTCGTCGTGCCACGCGCGCAGCAGCGCCATCGCGATGCGGCGCGACAGGGTCGCACCGGGGCAGGCGTGGCCGCCCAGGCCCCAGGTGAAGCACCGCGGTGTGGGGCGCTGGAGATCGAAACGATCGGGATCGGGGTTGGCGGCCGGGTCGCGGTTGGCGCTGGCCAGCAGCACGAGGATCGCATCGCCGGTTTTCACCGTGAGGCCGTGGACCTCGCAGTCTTCGGCGGCGAACCGGCGCGTGTTCTGTACCGGAGCGTCGTGGCGCGCCACTTCGAGCGCCAGGGCGTCGTCGAGTGACGGGTCGGCCTGCCACTGCGCGCGCAGGCCCGGCTCGCGCTGCAGGGCCACGAGCACCGCGCCCATGAGGCCGGCCGTGGCCTCGCAGGTCTGGGTGAAGAGGCCGACGCGGTTCGCGTCGCCCTCGCAGCGGGCGAGCAGGCGGGCCGCGGCCTCGTTGCCACGCTCGCGCGTCGACGCATCGGCCGTGGGCGACCAGCTTGCGATGAGCCCGCGCACATCGCTCGGCAGCGTGCCGGCGTCGTCGGCTCCGTGCAGCAGCGCCCACAGCACCCGCACCGGGGCTTCGAAGAGCAGGCCGTTCAGGTCTGCCGCGCTGGGGGAGGCGCCCTCGCGCACGACGCGGTGCGCCGCCTCGCCGACCTGCCAGTCGCGCTGCAGGAAGGGGGTGGCCCAGGCCTTGCCTTTTTGGTGCACTGGCCCGTCGTTCTGCCGCATCAGCCCGCCGAACACCGCGCCCGACGGCGTGCCGGCCACTGTGCGCGGCACCGGCTCGGCGGGTGGGCGCACGCGCAGGGCCGGGTGTTGCAGCACCGCCTGCACGGCGGCGGCGCTGCTGGCGACCCACAAGCCCAGCTCGGCGTCGTGGTGCAGGCCGCCCGGGAGCGCGGCGCGCAGCTGGGCGTAGAGCGGGTAGGGGTCGGGCTGGTGGGGGGCGGTGAGCAGCGGGTTCATGTCGCCAGTGTGGCGGCACCCCCGCGCGTCATGCTTCGGGCCGTGTCGAAACGTCGGCCAATGCGTTCAGCAGGCGGTCGACATCTTCGTTGCGGTGGGCGGCTGACAGCGAAATGCGCAGCCGCGCCGTGCCGGCCGGCACCGTGGGCGGGCGGATGGCCGGCACCCACAGCCCGCGCTCGCGCAAGGCGGCGGCGAGGTCGAGCGTGGGCTGGTTCTCGCCCACGATGAGCGGCTGGATGCAGGTGTCCGAGGCGAGCAGCCGCCAGGGCAGGCCAACCATGCCGGCGCGCAGGCGCCGGGTGAGCGCTGCCACGTGCTCGCGCCGCCAGTCTTCTTCGGCGATCACCCGCAGGCTGGCGCGCACTGCGGCGGCCACCATCGCCGGGGTGGCCGTGGCGAAGATGTAGGTGCGGGCGCGTTGCATCACCCACTCGACGGCATCGGCCTCGCCGGCCACGAAGGCCCCGGCGCAGCCCGAGGCCTTGCCGAGCGTGGCCATGTAGAGCAGGCGCGGCGAACCTGCCATGCCCAGGTGGGCGGCGCTGCCGCGGCCCTGCGGCCCGAGCACGCCGAAGCCGTGGGCATCGTCGACCATCAGCAGCGCATCGTGCTGCTCGCACAGGGCCAGGAGCTCGCGCAGGGGGGCGATGTTGCCGTCCATGCTGAAGACGGCATCGGTGACGACGAGCTTGCGCTGTGCGGTGGAGGCGGCGAGCTGTGCGGCGAGTGCCGCCAGGTCCACGTGCGGGTAGACGTGCGCCTCGGCCCGCGCCAGCCGCACGCCGTCGATCAGGCAGGCGTGGTTGAGGGCGTCGCTGAACACCGCGTCACCGCGGCCCACGAGCGCCGGCACCAACCCCACGTTGGCGAGGTAACCCGAGCCGAAGTAGAGCGCACGCGGGCGGCCCACGAAGGCGGCCAGTTCGGCCTCCAGCGCCTCGTGCGGCCCTTCGTGGCCGCACACCAGCGGCGACGAGGTGGCGCCCACGCCGTAACGCGCCGCCGCCTCCTGCGCCGCGGCGATCAGTGCAGGGTGCTGCGAGAGGCCGAGGTAGTCGTTGCTGGCGAAGGAGAGCAGCGGTGCACCATCGACCGTGAGGTGCGGGCCGTCCTTGGCCTGCACCACGCGGCGGGTGCGGCGCAGGCTGGCGGCGTCGAGGGCCGCCAACCGCTGGTCGTGGTCGTGACTCAAAGGGCGAGGCCGAGCGAGCGTTGCTTCATCGCGCGGACTAGGGTTAACACGGCCCGCGATTCTAGGAGGCCCTTGCGTTCTAGGGATCGCGCTCGGCGGCAGAATTGCCCTCGGATTTGAAGGCCGAAGTTCGCAGATGACGAAACCGGCTCGCAAAGGGAAGAGGCTGCATTCGCAGCCTCTGCATTTCGGGCGCACATCGCGCCTCATCAGGGAGGTTCATGAAGATCGAAAACCGAAAGGCGCGGCTTGCCCGCGCCCGTGTCTCGCTGCGCGCATTGGCCATCGTGCCCGCGCTGGGTTTGATTTCGTGTGGAGGAGGCGGTGGCGGCGATGACGCACCCCCGCCGGCCCTCATGGCGGGTGACTACTACGTCTACGACTATTCGTTCACGCCCGCTGGGTCGTCGACCTCGAGCTACCGCAACATCACGACCATCTCGAGCGTGGCGCCTGACGGCACCAACCTGCGCGTGGGCACGAGCTCTCTCGCCATCGCTTCGTACACCGCCTACCTGAATTCGGCGCAGGTCGGCTATATGACGAGCGTCAACGGATCGATCAATTGCCAGTTCTCTCCTCCGGCTCAGGTGGCGCCGCCTTCTCCGCGATCGGTGGGCCAGAGCTGGTCGGTCACGTCGACAACCTCGCCGTCCGGTTGCAACGGCGTTATCCAGACTACTCAGTCTGGCCAGGTGGTCGCGCGGGAGGCCATCACGGTTCCCGCTGGCACCTTTGAGACTTACAGGGTCACCCGCCAAGCAAGCAACACGCTGAGCGCCACGACCAGCAACCAGCAGACGAGCACCTGCTGGTACGCCGTCGACCGAGGGTACGTGGTGCGCTGCGACTTCAACACGACAACGACGACCAGTGGCTCCATCACGACGTCGACCTCCACACAGGTGCTGTCGGCCATCGGCGGGCCTGTACGCGCATCGCAGGGCAGCACCGTCAGCCGTTTCCAGGGGGCTTGGCGCGTTGGCTTCAACGGGGGTGTGTCCGGCAATTGCCCATCGCTGCTGATTTCGAGCAGCGGGAACGTCAGCGGCACCTGCAACGTCACCGGCGGTGCTTCCTTTACTGTCGCGGGTACGGTGACGCCCAGTGGCTCGGTGTCCCTGAGCCTCTCAACCGGTGGCAGTCTCACGGGCAGCCTGTCGACACCTTACGCGGGTAGTGGTACGTGGGTCGACAGCGGAACTTCAGGCAGCTGGACCGCTTCTCACCAGTGAGCCCAGGCGGGACTTCAAACCCGCCACTGAACGTGCTGCGGCTCTGGCACCGCCATCCGCGGCACGTCGGCCCACATCGGCGCGCCGAGGTGCTCTTGCAAGTAGGCGATGTTGTCGTCGGGCGAGGCCATCTGCGGGTCGATGCGGTTGGCCACCCAGCCGGCCAGCGTGAGGCCACGCGCGCCGATGGCTTCGGCGGTGAGCATCGCGTGGTTGAGGCAGCCCAGGCGCAGGCCGACGACGAGCAGCACCGGCAGCTGCAGCGCCTGCGCGAGGTCGGCGCCGGTCTCGCGCTCGTTGAGGGGCACGAAAAAACCGCCGGCGCCTTCGACCACCACGGCATCGGCTTGTGCGGCCAGCTGGCGGTAGCGCTCGACGAGCAACGGCAGCTCGATGCGCACACCCGCCGCGCGTGCCGCGAGGTGGGGTGACATCGGCAGCGGCAGGCAGTACGGGTTGTCGAGCTCGCGCGGCACCTGGATCGAGCTGCAGGCGCGCATCGCCACCACGTCTTCGTTGTCGTCGCCGTGCGCCATCGGCACCGTGCCGGCCGCGACCGGCTTCATGCCGACGACGCGTGCGTGCTGCTTTCGCAGATGCAACAGCAGCGCTGAGCTGATGAGGGTCTTGCCGACTTCGGTGTCGGTGCCCGTCACGAAGTAGCCCACCGTCATGCGAGCGCTTCGTTCAAGGCCGCGAGCGCACCGTCGGCCAGCCACGCCGACTCTTCCTCGTCGATCACATACGGCGGCATGAAGTACAGCGTGTTGGCGATGGGCCGCAGCAGCAGCCCGCGTTGCAGCGCGGCCATGTGATAACGGCGTGCAAAGCCGGGGTCGTCGGTGTCGATGTCGAAGCCCCACATCATGCCGATCTGGCGCGTGCGCAACACCTTCTCGTGCTGCATCAGCGGCGCGCACAGTGCGGTGAGGCGCGCGGCGGTCTCGCGGTTGGCGGCCATCCAGTCGCGCTGCTCGAAGACTTCGAGCACGGCCAGCGCCGCGCGGCAGGCGAGCGGGTTGCCGGTGTACGAGTGCGAGTGCAGGAAGCCACGCGCCACCCGGTCGTCGTAGAACGCGGCGTAGACCTCATCGGTGGTGAGCACGAGCGACAGCGGCAGCGTGCCGCTCGTGATGCCCTTCGACAGGCACATGAAGTCGGGCCGCACGCGGGCCTGCTCGCAGGCGAAGAGGCTGCCGGTGCGGCCGAAGCCCACCGCGATCTCATCGGCCACCAGGTGCACCTCGTAGCGGTCGCACAGGGCGCGCGCCTCGCGCAGGTAGGCCGGGTCGTAGGTGGCGATGCCGGCGGCGCACTGCACCAGCGGCTCGACGATGAGCGCGGCCGTCTCCGCGTGGTGCACTTCCAGGTAGGCCTGCAGGGCCTGCACGCAGTGCAGCAGGTGCTCCTCGGCCGAGACACCCGGCGCGGCCTTGCGTGCATCGGGCGTGGGCACGGTGGCGCTGATGCGCAGCAGCGGGCCATACGCATCGCGGAAGAGTGGGATGTCGGTGACCGACAGCGCACCCGCGGTTTCGCCGTGGTAGCCGTTGCGCAGGCCGATGAAGCGGGTCTTCCTGAACTTGCCGTGGTTGCGCCAGTAATGCGCGCTCATCTTGAGCGCGATCTCGGTGGCCGAGGCGCCGTCGCTCGCATAGAACGCGTGGCCGAGGCCGGTGAGCGCGCCGAGTTTTTCGGAGAGCGCCACCACCGGCTCGTGCGTGCAGCCGGCGAGCATCACGTGCGCCAGCGTGTCGAGCTGCTGGTGCAGCGATGCGGTGATGTGCGGGTGGCCGTGGCCGAAGAGGTTGACCCACCAGGAGCTGATGGCGTCGAGGTAACGCTTGCCGTCAGGGTCGTAGAGCCACACGCCTTGTGCGCGGGCGACCGGCAACGGCGGCAGGGTCTCGTGCTGCTTCATTTGGCTGCAGGGGTGCCACACCGCCTGCACGCTGCGTGCTGCAAGTGTGCTCATGCGTTCACCACCATGCCGCTGCGGAAGGTTTCGAAGATGAGCATCAGCGGCCCGCGCTCGGTGACGATGCGGTAGCAGCGGCTCGCGCGCAGGTCGGGGTGGCCGACGTGCTGCCACAGCGCGCTTTCGATCTCGGGGGTGCTCTGGAGCGGCTCGCGTTGCACGAAGAGTTTTTGCAGCAGGTGGCCGATGGGGGCCACGCCTTCGTCGAGCTTGGCGAGGAACCAGTCGGGCACCGCATCGAGCCGGGTGTAGGAGAGGTTGTCCATCAACACACGGCCGTGGGCGTGCAGGCTCGTCACACGGTGCAGGTAACGCTCGCCGCCGAGCTGCTCGCGCACGCCGGGCGGCACGCTGTCGGTCTGCTGTTGCGACAGCAGCTGCACCGTCATCGGTGCTTGCGCGATGGCTTCGCACACACGCGTGGTCGAGCCGTCGAGCGCCATCAACGCGCGCAGCAGCGGCGCGTGTTGCGGGTCGGGCGGGAAGGGGTGTCGATCTACACTCATTTGCTTCTTCTTGTCCCTGGCGGTTTTGGTTTTGTGAAACCCAGCATCGTACCGGCCACGCTCCACGCGACGCCGCAAGACCTCTACGCACGCCTGGGCGCGGTCGACGGCACGGTGCTGCTCGAAAGCAGCAAGCAGATGCCCGGTTTGGGCGGCTGGTCGTGGGTCACGGGCCCGGCCGTGGCCACGCTCGAAACGCGAGGCTCGCGCACGACGCTCGTCGACGCGGTGAGCCGCCATGTGCTGGCCGAATGGGCCGACCCCTTCGAGGCCATCGCCTCGGTGCTGTCGCAGCTGCCGGCCGACACGGCGGCGCGGCCCGCGGGCCTCGGCTTCGCGGGCGGGCTCGTGGGCCACCTCGGCTATGACCTCGCGCGTTTCGTCGAGCGCCTGCCGTCCATCGCGGCCGACGAGCCGGCGCTGCCCGCGATGCGCCTGCACCTGTGCGATCACCTCTACGCGCACGACCACGCGAGCGGCACCTGGTACTGGTGCGAGCGGGCCACGCCCTGGGGCGATGCCGAGACACGCCAGCGCGTGTGGGCGACGACACGCGCCTGTGCCACCGCGCGCACGCCGGCCGCGGGCCGCTTCCAGGCCGGCGCGCCGCAGTCGCGCACGCCGCCGGCACGCTACCTCGGCCAGGTGCAGCAGGTGCTCGACTACATCGCGGCCGGCGACATCTTCCAGGCCAACCTGTCGCACCGGCTCGAAGCGCCGTTCGAGGGCGACCCGTATGCGCTGTACCGCGCGCTCACCGCGCGCAACCCGGCGCCGTTTTCGGCCTACCTGCCGGGCGATGGGTTTGCGATCGCGAGCGTGTCGCCCGAGCGTTTCCTGAAGCTCGACTGCACGCCTGCGGGCCGGGTGGTCACCGCGCGGCCGATCAAGGGCACGCTGCCGCGCGAGGCCGATCCGGCGCGAGATGACGCGCAGCGCCTCGCCCTCACGCACAGCGTGAAGGACCGTGCCGAGAACCTCATGATCGTCGACCTGATGCGCAACGACCTGGGCCGCGTGGCGCAGGTGGGCAGCGTGAAGGTGGAGCGGCTCTTCGAGGCCGAGCCGCACCCGAGCGTGTGGCAGTTGGTGTCGACCATTCGCGCCACCTTGCGCGACGACCTGGGCGTGGCCGACCTCCTGCGCGCCTGCTGGCCCCCGGGCTCGATGACCGGTGCACCCAAGGTGCGGGCGATGGAGATCATCGAGGCGCTGGAGCCGGTGCGGCGTGGGCCGTATGCGGGCGCGATCGGCTACTTCGATGCGAGCGGCGCGATGGACCTCTCGGTGGTGATCCGCACGGCCATCGTGCACGGCGCGCGGGTGATGGTGCAGCTCGGCGGCGCGGTGGTGGCCGATTCCGACCCGGCCAGGGAACTCGCCGAGACCGAAGCAAAAGGCCGCTTCATCGTGCAAGCCTTGCGGGGCAGCTGATGGCCGGGCTCAGCGCGCTGCACAGCCGCCGCCTGCGCGAGATCTGGCGTTCGGCGGGCTGGCCCTGCCAGGACCTGGTGGAAGTGGAGCTGCTTGCGGCCGGCCTCATCGAACGCGTGCGCCAGCCGAGCGGCCACGAGACCTTGCGCGTGACCGATGCCGGGGTGGCGGTGCTCGCCGACACGCTGCAGCGCAACCGCGCGCGGCGCGATGCACACGAACACCTGGTCGAACGTGTGGCGCGCGAGATGACGCGCGCCGGCCGCCTCGCCTGGCGCGGCCTCGCCTTGCGCGCCAAGGTGGGGGAGGGCGATGAGTCGCAATGGGTCATGGCCATGCCCGATGTGTTCTCCATCCGCCACACCACCGTCGAGGCCTACCTCGAACCCATCGTGCACGAGATCAAGGTGAGCCGCGCCGACCTGCTGTCGGACCTGCGGCGCGAGGCCAAGCGCCACGCCTACCTGCAGCTCAGCGGCGAGTGCTGGTACGTGATCGCGCGTGGCATCGCCGAGGCCGACGAGATTCCGCCCGAGTTCGGCGTGATGGCCGCCGAGGGTGCGGCGCTGGAGGTGCTGCGCCCGGCGCCGAAGCGGGCGATGAGCATGTCGCTGCCGCTGTGGATGGCGCTGGCGCGGGCCACGCCGCTCGAGGGCTGGCGGCACGACGACGCGCAGGGTTTGCTTTAGGCGCAACTGCCGTGCGATGACGAAGGAGACGCCGCCGGCAGCGCCTCGCGCTGTGCGAGCTCCACCTTCGCCGCCCGGAAGGTGCCCTGCGCCACGATCGACGCCGGCAGCGTGCCGCCATGGGCCTCGGGCGTGAGCACCAGCGCCCAGCTCTCGTCGGCCAGGCGCACGCTGCCGATGCCTTGCACCTGGGTGCGCTCGGTCTCCAGCACCAGGGCCTTGGTGCGGCCCACCCCGCCCGAGAACGCGAGCGACACCGCCCCGCAGCGGATGGGCACCGGCTTGTCGCCGCCGACCAGCGAGCTCAGCAGGCGGCCGGCGTGCAGGCCGAGACGGGCGTCGAGCTTCTTCGGCAGGCTGCCGCCGGCGAAACGCAGGTCGAGCTGGCCGTCGAGGCCGCGCCACCAGCTGGCGAGGGTGGGCCCGAGCGTGCTCAGCGTGAGTGAGCCGGTGACCGTGGGCCATTGGACGTCTTCAACGTCGGTCTGGCGTGCGAGCGTGGGCCAGAGCTGGGTGGGCTTCACGCCGCGCGCGCTGAGTTGCAACGCGGCCTCGGGCGCCTTGCCGCGGGTGCCGAGCGAGAAGCGCCCTTGCCAGCGGCCGCCGGCCAGTTCCGCCTGTTGCAGCTGGAGCTGCAGGTCGCCGCCGTCGAGCGTGGCACTGGCTTTCAGCTGGTGCGCTGACGGCCAGGTGGGCGCTTCGAGCGTGTCGACCTGCACGGTGATTCGTGCATCGAGGCGGCGCACGCTGTCGAAGGGCAGGGCACGCTGCGGCAGCACGCGCGTGGCCGACGCGGGCCCGGCCTTCAGCGGCACGACGGGCTCGCCCTGGCGCGAGGGCAGGTCGTCCAGCCGCAGCAGTTCGCTCTTCGTGTTGGCCTGCAGCGACGCACGCCCCTCTCGCGAGCGGGCCGGTGTGTAGCGCGCCTCGCCGGCGAGGTCGGAGCGGCCGAGCAGGAGCTTCGCGTCACGCGCCACCCAGCTCGCGCCCTCGCGCGCCAGCTGGCCGTCGAAGCGATAGGGCCGTGAGGCCGGCCACTCGCCCCGCGGCAGGAAGGCGTGCAGCTGCGCCAGCGTCTCGCCGCGCAGCTGCACCCGGGTGTCGACCGCCGACAGCTGCATCAGGTCGGCGATCTCGCCCTGCACGGCGAGCGTGGTGCCACCGCTTCGGGCCTCGCCGCGCAATGGGAAACGCTCGCCGGTGTCGACCATGCTGAGCACAGGCCCCGCTTCGGCCTGGCCCGACCAGGCGGCGTCGCCGAAGCGGCCCTGGAAGGCAATGCGTTGCGTGCGGCCGTCGTGCGGTTGCGCCAGCGGTGTCGAATGCGCCTCCAGCGTGAGCCCGAGGCCGGGGTGGCTGAGCGTGAGGCGGCTGCGCTCGGCCTGCAGGCGCTGGATGCGCATGCGCGCGCCGCCGCGGTCGTCGGGGCGGGTGAGGCGCCAGTTGCGCAGGCCGTCGGGCTGCCGTTGCAGGTCGACGTCGGCCTCGACGAGGTGCATGCGGCGCATCACGCGCACGTGGGAAAAGAGCGTGGCCCAGTCGAAGGTGAAGCTGGCCTCGCGGGCGGTGATGAAGGGCCGGTCGCCGCTCGCCCAGGGCGCATTGGCGACGCGCAACCCGCGCAGGCGCACGACGGGTTGCCAGTCGGCGTCGAGGCGGATCTGCAGGTCGTCGACCTGCACCTCGCGCTTCGACTTGTGCTCGAGGTAGCGCACCACGGCCGGGCGTGCCCAGTTCCAGTCCGCCATCAGGAGCGTGAGCACCAGCAGGACGCCCGAGGCGCCCAGCAGGGCCACAAGGGTGCGCGGCGGTGGGGTCATGCGGGGGAATGCTAGGTCGCGACGGGTTCATGGGCGCCCGGCCAACCCCGCGTTGACGTGTAGGACGAGGGTGGCGTTACGCTCGTGCCCATGCTGCGCTTCGCTTGTCTCGTGGTCGCCACCGCCGCGCTCGCCGCCTGCGAGCGGCCCGCGGCGCCCGTCGCCGCCCCGGCCCCGCCCGCCAGTGCCACGGCGCTGGTGGTGCCGGCGCCCATTGGCACGCCGGCCGCGGCGGGCATCGCCTGGCTCGCCGCCAGCACCGAGGCCGAAGTCGACGCCGCCTTCGCCCAGGCCCGCGAGCAAGGCAAGCCGGTGCTGCTGTACTGGGGTGCCGAGTGGTGCCCGCCCTGCAACCAGCTCAAGGCCACGCTCTTCAACCGGCAGGACTTCATCGAGCGCACCCGTGCCTTCGTGCCGGTCTACCTCGACGGCGACCGGCCCGGCGCGCAGAAGCTCGGCGCGCGTTTCAAGGTGCGCGGCTACCCGACGCTGGTGCTCTTGAGCCCGGCCGGCCAGGAGATGACGCGCCTGCCCGGCGAGGTCGACGCGCAGCAGATCACGCAGGTGCTGACGCTGGCCCTCGCCATGCAGCGGCCGGTGAAGGCCGTGCTGGCCGATGCCCGCGCCGGGCGGGCGTTGAGCGCGGGCGAGTGGCAGCTGCTGGCCTTCTATTCCTGGGAGACCGACGCCGGCGACGCGCAGGCCCAGGTGCTGCCCCCGAAACAACTGCCGGCCGCCCTGCGCGAGCTGGCCGCCGCGTGCCCGCCCGCGCAGGCCGAGGCCGGCACGCGCCTCTTCCTCAAAGCCTGGGCGGCGGCGGAAGCGCCACGCCCCGATGCGAAGGCGCGCGAGCGGTTTCTCGCGGTGCTGCGCAGCGCCGAGGCGTCGCGGGTGCAGATGGACGTGCTGGCCAACCACGCCGAGGCCCTCGCCAAGGCGTTCGCACCGGCCGGTGACAAGGCCCGCACGGCGGTGATCGACGCCTTCGACGCCAGCCTGGCTGGCCTCGCCAACGACGTGACCCTGTCGCGCGCCGACCGGGCCAGTGCCTCCATCGCCCGCGTGCAGCTGGCCCGCCTCGACGCCGCTCGCGGCGTGCCGCCCGCGCTGATGAGCGACATCCGCGAGCAGGTCGCACGCCTGGACCGCGAGACGACCGACGGCTACGAGCGGCAAGCGGTGATCCCCACGCTGGCCTACTTGCTGCGCGAGGCCGGGGCGGCGCCCGAGTCCGATGCCCTGCTCAAGGCCAACCTCGCCCGCAGCCACTCGCCCTACTACCTGATGTCGAGCCTGGCGAGCAACGCGAAGAAGCGCGGCGACCGCGCGGAAGCCCTGCGCTGGAGCGAAGAGGCCTGGCGGCGCAGCGAGGGCCCGGCCACACGCCTGCAGTGGGGCGCGGCCCATGTGGCCACGCTCGTGGAGCTGGCCCCGCAGGACGAAGCGCGCATCGAGGCCGCCGCGCTGCAGGTGCTGCGCGAAGCAGCCGCGCAGCCGAATGCGTTCTACGAGCGCAGCGCGCGCTCGTTGCAGCGGGTGGCCGACACGCTGGCGACCTGGCAGAAGAAGAACCCGGGCCACGCCGACGCGATGTCGCGCCTGCGCACCGGGCTCGATGCACTGTGCGCCGCGGTGCCCGAGGCCGACGGCCAGCGCGACGCCTGCCGCAGCCTGCTCAGCCCGAAGAAGGCTTCAGCCTGAGCTCGAAGCCGAGGTAGAGCACGGCGGCGAGCGCCAGCGGCACCAGGTAGTACAGCGCCCGGTAGACCAGCAGTGCGGCCAGCAGCGTGCTCTGCGCGACAGGCGGTGACAGCAGCGTGAGGAACACCGCCTCCAGCACCCCGAGGCCGCCCGGCACATGGGTCACGACCCCGGCCACCGCGGCGGCGAGCAGTGCGGTGAGGGCAGCGGCGTAGTCGATTTGCGATGGCAGCAGCATGTAGACCGTGGCGCCGATCAGTCCCCAGTTGAGCGCCGAGAGTGCCAGCTGCAGCAGGGCCGCACGCCCCGACGGCAGGTGCAGGTGGTGGCCGCGCACCGCAAAGCTGCGCCGGGGCGAAGCAAAACACAGCGCCACGTAGCCGGCCGCGATGGCGACGAGCGCCGCCCCCAGCACCTGCAGCGCACCAGCGCCGAGCGACCAGGCTTCGGGCACCGCGATGGGCTGCCACAGGCAGCACACGCCCGCGAGCACGAAATAACCCAGCCAGTTGGTCAGCATGCTGAAGCCGACGATGCGCGAGATGCGCGCTGCGCTCAGGCCCTGGCGCGAATAGAGCCGCGCGCGCAGGGCCACGCCGCCCACCAGCGAGCCGAAGTTGAGGTTGAAGGCGTAGCTCGTGAAGGCGGTGGCGAGCACTCGCCAGGCCGGCAGCTGGTGGCCGGTGTAGCGGCGGCTCAGCAAGTCGAAGGTGGCGTAGAGCGTATGGCTGGCGATCGCGAGGGCGGCGGCGGCCATGAGGGTGGTGGCGGGGTAGTCGCCGATGGCCGCGAGCACCTCGCCCCACTTCACTGTGCGGGCATAGCGCAGCACCAGCCACAGCACCAAGGCCAGGAACACGGCCGACGCGCTGCGGCTGAGCGCCGGCCACCACGGTCGCCGCGTGAACGGCACACGCGGGGCCGGCGCCGTCTCAGACGCCATGGGTGCGGTGCTCGGGGGCGCGCTCGGCGGTGCTGGGCGGGTCGGCGTTCACCAGGGCCGGCGAGTGTCGCGGCAGCCAGGTGGCCCAGTACGGGAAGCGGCGCAGCACGTGGAAGACGACGAAGCTGCGCACCACCTGCCACGGCGTGGGCTTGCCGCTGCCCTCGGGCGCAACCTCGCGGCAGCTTTCGCAGACGAGCTTGTCGAGCCGCTCCGCAAGCTGGCGGTTGAAGTCGCCGTCGCGAATCACGACGTTGGCCTCGAGGTTGAGCGCGAGGCTCAGGGGGTCGAGGTTGCTGGAGCCCACCGTCGACCATTCGTCGTCGGCCAGCGCCACCTTGCCGTGGAAGGGGCGCTGGCAGTATTCGTAGATCTTCACGCCCGCGCGCAGCAGGTGGTCGTGCAGCAGCTCGGCGCCGAACTTCACGATCGGCATGTCGGGTGTGCCCTGCAGGATGAGCCGCACCTCCACGCCGCGCCGGGCCGCGCGGCGCAGCTCGCGCAGCAGGCGGTAGCCGGGGAAGAAGTACGCGTTGGCGATCCACACGCGCTTCTTCGCCGAGCGGATGGCCACGCGGTAGAGGCGCTCGATGTCGTCGCGGTGGTGGTTGTTGTCGCGCGTCACGAAGAGCGCGTGCGCGGTGCCGGCGTGCGGCTGCTGCGAGGGCGGTGCCACCGGCTTGCGGTGGAACCACCAGCGCCGTGGGCCATGCGGCTCGTGGATCGCGGCGCGCACGAAGCCGTGGATGTCCGACACGATGGGGCCGCGCACCTTCACCGAATAGTCCTGCTTGGCCTCGGGGCCGAAGTCGAGCAGGTGGTCGGCCGAGTAGTTGATGCCGCCGATGAAGGCGAGCTCGCCGTCGATGACGACGATCTTGCGGTGCATGCGGCGCAGCACGTTGGCGCGGATGCCGAGCAGGGGCTTTTGCGGGTCGAACACGCGGATGCGCACGCCGGCCGCCGTGAGCTCGCCGATGAACTGCGGCGAGAGGTCCGGCGAGCCGAAGCCGTCGATCAGCAGGTCGACCTGCACGCCGCGCTGCGCCGCCTCGACGAGCACCTGGTGCAGCGCCTTGCCGACCTTGTCTTCGAAAAGGATGAAGGTCTCGATGATGACCTCGCGCCGGGCCTGCGAGATCGCCTCGAACACTGCCGGGAAGAAGGCCTCGCCGTTCTCCAGCAGCGTGAAGTGGTTGCCCGGCTGCCAGCGCGCGCGGTCATTCATAGCGAGATCTCCGCGACGAGCGGGGCGTGGTCGGACAGGTGCGACCAGGGCCGGCGCGGCAACACCACCGGCGAGTGGATGCGCGCGTGGCGCACGTAGATGCGGTCGAGTGCGAGCACGGGCCAGCGCGCGGGGAAGGTGCGCACGTGTTCGCCATGCGCATGCACGAAGACCTCGCGCAGGCCGCAGTTGCGCTCGAGGATGGGGTTGGCGCGGTGGCGCCAGTCGTTGAAGTCGCCGGCCACCACCAGCGGCGCGTCGGCGGGCACCTCGGTGTGCACGAGCTTGCACAGCAGTTCGAGCTGGCGGCGGCGGTGCGATTCCTTCAGGCCGAGGTGCACGCAGATGGCGTGGATGCGCTGCTCGCGACCGGGCACGCGCAGCGCGCAATGCAGCAGCCCTCGCCGCTCGGGGCCGGCGATGGAGACGTCGTGGTTCTGGTAGTGCTCGATCGGGAACTTCGACAGCACCGCATTGCCGTGGTGGCCATGGGGGTACACCGCGTTGCGGCCATAGGCGAACTCGGGCCAGATCTCGTCGGCGAGGAACTCGTAGTGCGGGTCTTCCGGGAAGTTCAGGAACTTCGACGGGTGCTTCTCGTGCGCGCCCTGCACCTCCTGCAGGAAGACCACGTCGGCCCCGACCGCGCGCACGGCTTCGCGCAGCTCGTGCAGGATGAACTTGCGGTTGAGGAAGGTGAAGCCCTTGTGGGTGTTGACCGTCATCACCTTGAAGGCGAGCTCGGGCATGGGGCGGTCGGGCGGGTTGCGGGACATGCCCGTTTTTGTACCGTCAGGCCCGGCGAGGGCCTGTAGGACAAGGCCGGCCGCGGGCGCAGGCCGCCTTCTCGATTCAGCGCTGGGGCGCGGCCGGCGTGAGCTGCACCTCGTACTGCGCGCCGCGGCTGCGGTCGCCGAAGAGCAGCGTGCCGCCCGCCCAGCGGTAGCTGGAGAGGAACTCGGCGATCTGCATGCCGCCGTGCATCGTGATGCCCACCAGCAGGCCCTGCTCGAAGCTCAGCACGTAGCGGATGTCGTCGACCCGCAGCGTGAGCGTGCCGTCGGGGTCGACGCGCGCGTCCATCGGGCCGCAGGTGGGCGTGTGGGTGTTGAGGGTGACGCACATGCGCGCGTCGTAGTGGCCCGGGGCCGGCGCCCCGGGCAGCGGGGCGGCCGTGGCCGCCACCAGCAGCGGGAGCATCAGCATGGTGCGAGCCCCCGCGTGCGCGTCACTTGATCAGGCCTTCGGCCTTGAGGGCCGCCTGCACGGTGGGGCGTGCCGCCATGCGGGCCATGTAGGCCGTGATGTTCGGGAAGGCGCTGAGGTCGAGGCCCACGCGGCCCGACCAGTTGAGCACCACGAAGAGGTAGTTGTCGGCCACGCTGTAGTCGCCCAGCAGGTAGGACTTCCCGGCCAGCTGGTCGTTGACGTAGGCCAGGCGGCCGTTGATGCGGCTCTTGGCGGCGTTCTTCAGTTCGTCGGGGGTGTTGGGGTTGAAGAGTGGGCCATAGGACTTGTGCAGCTCGGTGCCGATGAAGGTCAGCCACTCCTGCAGGCGATAGCGCGGCATGGTGCCGTTGGCGGGCGCGAGGTTCTTGGCCGGCACCTGGTCGGCGAGGTACTGCTGGATCGCCGCCACTTCGGTCAGGCGCTCGCCGTTGTCGAGCTCCAGCAGGGGCACGTAACCCTTGGGGTTGATCGTGTAGTAGTCGGTGCCGTCTTCGAGCTGGTGCGTCTTGGTGCTGGCGAGCACGGCCTCGAAGGGCAGGCCGGACTCGAGCAGGGTGATGCGGACGGACAGCGAGCAGGCGCCGGGGCTGTAGTAGAGCTTCATGTTCCGCCTAAGTCGTGGTGAAAGGGGCGGTCATTACACCGCGAGGATGACGGCCCCTCGCCCGGTGGGTACATCGGGCGATCCCCCGAGGGGATTGCGGGCCGGCTTGGGAGCGGCCCGGCGCTCGGCCCGCTCGCGAGCGGCTTCAGCGGACGAAACGGCCGTCGCGCGTCACCTGCACCAGCTCCACGAAGCGCGAGCCGGTGTGGTTGCCGCTGGCGAAGCTGACGTCCATGCCGGCAATGCGCAGCTTGGTGGCGGCCAGCGCTGCATGCAGCTTCTGGCGGTTGAGGTCGCGGCCCAGGCGCTTGAGCCCGTCGAGCATCACGAGGGCGTTCACATACCCCTCGAAGCTGTAGTAGTTGACCGGCACCTTGGTGGCGGTCGCCAGGCGGCGGTATTCCTTCACCGTCGGGTCGACCTCGTTCCACGGGTAGGGCATGACCTGCGAGATGGCCAGGCCGCGGGTCTTCTCGCCGACCACCTTGGCGATGAGGTCGCCGGGCACGATCGACATGCCGTAGAACGACGGCTGCTGCCCACGGGCCCACACCGCCTTCATCAGCTCGCCGCCGAGCGCGCCGCCGAGGTACATGACGATCGCCTGCGGCTCGCCCGCCATCAGCGTGCCGGCCACGGCCGCGGCATCGGTCGCGTCGCCCTTCATGGGCGAGGCCGCCACCGGCTTCAGCTGGTGCGCAGCGAGCGCCTTCTCGATCAGGCGCAGCGCTTCCACGCCGCCGGGGTTGTCGAGGTGGGCCACCGCGATCTTGGTGATGCCGATGGTCTGCAGCTGCTGGATCAGCACCTCGGCCTCGCGGCCGGTGGTGGCGCGCACGAAGTAGGCCGAGCCCTGGGCCTTGTCGCGCGCCGAGTCGGCGACCGCGTAGCCGCCCACGAGCGGGGCGCCGCTTTCCTTCAGCACCTGGCTCGCCGCCGCCGTGGTGCCCGAGCCCACGCAGGCGAAGAAGGCGAAGGCTTTGTGTTCACCCAGAAGCTTCCGGTAGTTGGCGACGGCCTTGTCGGGCTTGAGTTCGTCGTCGAGCGACACCACGCGCACCTTGCGGCCGTTGACGCCGCCCTGCGCGTTGGCTGCGTGGAAGGCGAGGTCGGCGCCGGCCAGCATCATCTTGACCGGCGCGCCCAGCGGGCCGCCGAGGATGCCGCTGTTGCCGAGCACGATTTCGTTGGCGCTCTGGGCCCAGGCGGGAACACCCAGGCTGGCCAGGCCGCCAGCGGCCAGGAAGTGTCTGCGTTGCATGTCGTCCTTTCGCAGTGGGATTTCGGACGCACGTCCGAAGTAGTTGCTTTTCATAAGCAATCTGTGGGGCGGAGCCTACGCTTCTTGTGCTGGCGCGGGGAGTGGGCCAACTCCACATCCTTTGAGCGCTGTGTGCAAAAAGTCTTGAGCGCGGCGCATTTCGTGGCGCATAGAGTGGTTGTCATGAACACCACCACCGCGCTTTCCAGCCCTCCTGCTGTTTTGTCTGTCGCCCGCTCGCGCCGCGTCGAGCGGCTGGTGCAGGGCCAGCCCACGTCCGACGGCGACGGCGTGAAGCTCACCCGCGTGCTGACGCAGCCGCTGCAGCGCCGGCTCGACCCCTTCCTCATGCTCGACGCCTTCGGCAGCGACAGCGCGTCCGACTACATCGGCGGCTTCCCGAGCCACCCGCACCGCGGCTTCGAGACGGTGACGGTGATGCTCGAAGGCCGCATGCGCCACCAAGACAGCGTGGGCAACGTCGGCCTGCTCGAACCCGGCAGCGTGCAGTGGATGACCGCCGGCCGCGGAATCATCCATTCCGAGATGCCCGAGCAGGAAGAGGGCCGCATGGCGGGCTTCCAGCTGTGGGTCAACCTCGCCGCGAAAGACAAGATGACGGCGCCGATGTACCGCGACGTGCCGCCGCAGGGCGTGCCCGTGTTCACCTTGCCCGACGGGGTGAGGGTGCGCGTGATCGCGGGCGAGAGCCACGGCGTGACCGGCGCGGTGACCCGCCCGACCACCGAGCCGCTCTACCTCGACGTGGCGCTGCCTGCGGGCACGTCGTTCGCGCAGCCTCTGCCGGCCGGGCACAACGCCTTCGTCTATGTGTACGGCGGTGCGGTCGAGATCGCGGGCACGCGGGTCGAGTGCGAGCGCATGGCCATCCTCGCCAATGACGAGGCGGCCGATGGCGTGGCGGTGCGCGCGCTCGAGGGCGACGCGAAGCTGCTCGTCATCGCCGGCCGTCCGCTGCACGAGCCCATCGTGCAGTACGGGCCTTTCGTGATGAACACGCCGGCCGAGATCCACCAGGCGATGGCCGACTTCCAGCGTGGGGTGCTCGCGACCTGATCGACGCGGCGCGCGGGGGCGGCCGATACTGGCCGGCCCCGTTTTTCCGTCATCAGGAGCGCGCCCATGATCGAGGTCACCGGCATCGACCACATTTACATCACCGTGTCGGACCTGGCCCGCTCGCAGGTCTTCTACGACACGGTGCTGCGCGACGTGCTCGGCTTTCGCAGCAACCGCTTCTCGATCGGCGGCGACCCGCACGTGCAGTACTACAACCGCCATTTCGGCTACGTGCTGCGCCCCTCGCGCGGCGGTGCGCACGACCCGTATTCGCCGGGGCTGCACCACTTCTGCCTGCGCGTCGACTCCATCGACGACGTGGTCGCGGCCTCGAAGGCCCTGCGCGCCGCCGGCATCGACGCGACCGAGGCGCACCTGCACCCCGGCTACGCGCCCGACTACTGGGCCACCTTCTTCACCGACCCCGACGGCGTGCGGCTGGAGCTCACCAACTACCGCGCCGAGCGGCGCGAGCGGCATGACCACTGGGAGCAGTTGAAAGGCTAAGCTCGCGGCTTCGTTGTTTCGCGAGACCCTCGATGCCGCGCCCCATCCTCGACGAGCCCCTGCTGCACCCGGCCATTCGCGACAAGGTAGCCAACCTGCACGCCGACATCGTGCACAACGTGCGCTCGGCGGCGGCGTCGAACCCGGTGCTGGTGGTGGGCATGGCGCTGAACACGCCCGCGTGGCGCGCCCGGCGGGCGCTCGATGCGGCGGGCGTGCCCTACCAGTACCTGCAGTTCGGCGGCTACCTGGGCGGCTGGCGGCGGCGCAACGCCCTCAAGATGTGGACCGGCTGGCCCACCTTCCCGATGGTGTTCGTGAAGGGCCAGCTCGTCGGCGGCGCGAGCGATCTCGACAAGCTCATCGCCAGTGGCGAGTTGAAGCGCCTGCTGGGGCCATGAGCGGGCACCTCCGGCGCCTGCTCGTCGTCGGCCTCTTGCTGGGTGCGTGGGGGCTGCAGGCGCGGGCGGCGGGACCGGCGCCGTGCCGTGTCGATGGCCTGTCGCACCAGGTGCTGTGCGGCGAGGTGGCGCGCCCGCTCGACCCGGCTGCCGCCTCCGGCCCGCAGATCGCGGTGCACTACGTGGTGGTGCCGGCGCTCGCGCGCAACAAGCTCGCCGACCCGGTGTTCCTGCTGGCCGGCGGCCCGGGGCAGAGCGCGATCTCGCTGGCGGGGCAGGTGATGCCGCTCTTCGCGCGGCTCAACAACCGGCGCGACATCGTCTTCGTCGACCAGCGCGGCACCGGCCGCTCTGCGCCGCTCGTGTGCGACGACCCGCGCCGCCAGTCGGTGGCCGAGCAGGCCGACCCCGAGCGGCAGCTCGCGCAGCTGCGCGAGTGCCGCCAGCGCCTGCAGGCGCTGCCGCACGGCGACCTGCGCCACTACACCACGCCGATCGCGATGCAGGACCTCGACGCCGTGCGCCGCACGCTCGGCGCTTCGCGCATCAACCTCGTCGGCTTCTCCTACGGCACGCGCGCGGGGCTCGACTACCTGCGCCAGTTCCCGTCGCACGTGCGGCGCCTGGTGCTCGACGGGGTGGCCCCGCCCGACATGGCGCTGCCGGCGAGTTCGGCGGCCGATGCGCAGCGCGCGTTCGACGCGCTGCTGGCCGCCTGCGAGGCTGAGCCGGCGTGCCGGCGTGATCACCCGGATCTGCGCAGCGCCTGGTCGGCTTGGCTGGCCCGCCTGCCGCAGCCGGTGAGCGTTCAGCACCCGCTCACCGGGCAGCTGGAGCAGTTCACGCTGACGCGTGCGATGGCGATGTCGGCGGTGCGGGGTGCGCTGTACACGCCGGTGCTGATGCAGGCGCTGCCGGTGGCCATGCACGAGGCGACGCTCGGCCGTCCGCAGGGGCTGCTCACGCTCGGCAGCAGCCTCACCGGCCGCAAGGGCTCGGGCCTTGCGATGGGCATGCATTTCTCGGTGGTGTGCAGCGAAGACCTGGCGCGCGGGCGGGCGCTGCCCGACGCTGCGGAGGGTGACTTCGCCGACGGCCGCACGCTGTATGAGAAGGCCTGTGCCGACTGGCCGCGTGGCGAGCTGCCCGAGGCGTTCTACCGGCTCGGCACGAGCCCGGCCCCCGTGCTGCTGCTGAGTGGCGGGCTCGACCCGGCCACCCCGCCGCGGCATGGCGAGCGGGTGGCGCAGGCGCTGGGCGCGAGGGCGCGGCACGTGGTGGTGCCCCATGCCGGCCACGGCGTGCTCGGCGTCGGCTGCGGGCCGGAGCTGCTCACCCGCTTCATCGACCTGGCCGACGAGGCGGCGGCACTCGCACTCGACACCCGCTGCGTGCAGGGCGTGCCGCGCCCGCCCGCGTTTCGGCCGCTGGGGAGCGTGCAGTGATCGAGGTGCACGGCGTGGCCAAGCAGTTCGCCGCGGCGCGCAGCGGCTGGCGCCTGCAGCGCTCGGCGCCGGTGCTGGCGGTGCGCGACGTGAGCTTCCGCGCCGCCGATGGCCGCATCACCGGCCTGCTCGGGCCCAACGGCGCCGGCAAGACGACCACGCTGCGCATGCTGGCCGGCCTGATGGCGCCCGACGCCGGCACGCTCACCGTCGAAGGCGTCGACGTGGCGCGCGCGCCGCAGGCGGCGCAGGCGCGCATGGGTGTGTTGAGCGATGCGCGTGGCCTCTACCCGCGGCTCACCGCCCGCGAGAACATCGTCTACCACGGCCGCTTGCACGGGATGGCGCGCGAGGCGGCCAACGCCCGCGCCGAAGCGCTCGCGCAGATGCTCGAGATGACGCCCCTGCTCGACCGCCGCACCGAAGGCTTCAGCCAGGGCGAACGCATGAAGACGGCGCTGGCCCGCGCGCTGGTGCACGACCCGCGCCACATCGTGCTCGACGAGCCCACCAACGGCCTCGACGTGGTGGCCACCCGCGCCTTGCGCGACACGCTGCGCTGGCTGCGCTCGCCCGAGGGCGGCGAGAAGTGCATCGTGTTCTCGACGCACATCATGCAAGAGGTGGAGCGCCTGTGCGACGAGGTGGTGGTGGTCTCGCACGGGCGCACCGTGGCGCACGGCACGGTGGACGAGCTGCTCGCGCAGACGGGCGAGCGCGACTTCGAGCAGGCCTTCGTGAAGCTCGCCTTCCCCGAGGTGCTGCCGTGAAGCTCGTGTGGGCGGTGATGTGCAAGGAGCTGGTCGATGCCTTGCGCGACCGGCGCACGCTGGCGATGGTGCTGGTCTCCGCGGTGCTGCTCGGGCCGCTGGTGCTGGTGGCCTTGTCGAGCCTCCTGGCCTCGTTCGAGGAGCGCGCCGAGCGGCGCGAGGTGGTGGCGGTGGGCATCGAGCATGCACCGGGGCTGGCCAACTTCCTGGCGCGGCAGAGCATGACCGTGAAGCCGGCGCCGACGAACTACGAAGACCTGTTGCGCCGCTCGAAGCTGCACGAGGCGGTGCTGGTGGTGCCGGCCGGCTTCGAGGAATCGCTGCTGCGCGGCGAGCAGCCGCAGGTGGAGGTGGTGCAAGACAGCGGCAACCGGCCCTCGCAGGCGAGTGCGGCGCGGGTCTCGCGGCTGCTGCAGGCCTACGCGCGCGAGCGCGGCTCGATCGGGCTGATGCTGCGCGGGGTGTCGCCGGAGCTGCTGTCGCCGATCGCGGTGCAGGAGCGCGACCTCGCCAGCACGCAGGCGCGCGCGGCGCAGCTCACTGCGATGCTGCCCTTCTTCATCATGATGGCGGTGCTCTACGGCGCGCTGAACGCGGCGCTCGACACCACAGCCGGCGAGCGCGAGCGGGCCTCGCTGGAGCCCTTGCTGATGACGCCGTCGCCCCGGGTCGCGCTGGTGCTCGGCAAGTGGGCGGCGGTGGCGTCGCTCGCGATGCTGATCGCGGTGCTGAGCTGCCTCGGCTTCCTGCCGGCGCAGTGGCTCTTGCGCAGCGACACGCTGCAGGCGATGTTCCAGTTCGGCTGGGTCGAGGCGCTGTGGTTCCTCGCGGTATTGCTGCCGTTTGCCGCGGCCTTGTCGGCGGTGCTGATGGCGGTGGCGATCCGCTGCAAGACCTTCAAGGAGGCGCAGGCGGCCAGCACGCTGGTGGTGCTGGCGGTGTCGCTGCTGCCGCTGATGACCACCTTCAACCAGAGCGGCGAGGCGCCGTGGCACCTGTGGGTGCCGGCGCTTGCGCAGCACACGCTGATGACCAAGGTGCTGAAGGGCGAGGGCGTGGGCCCCGAGCAGCTGCTGGTGCCCGTCGTCGCCTGCGTGTTGCTGACGGCGCTCGGCGTGGGCTACGTGGCGCGGCGCTTGCGCGCCGCCGCGCTGCGGTAGGCCGCGGCGTTCAGAGTCCGGCTTTCTTTTTATCGAGCCAGCCGAGCGACTTGGCGTGCAGGCTCTGGATGTAGAGCCGGTCGTCGGCTTCGGTGACGGCGGTGGTCTCGGGGTAGGTGCCGGTCGGGTCCTGCAGGTCGAGCAGGACCTTGCCCGATTCGTCGAACGCGACCACGTGGCCGTAGGCCGGCGGCACCGGCCACAGCGCCTTGGGCAATCTCATCGACAGCGAGCGCAGCCAGGGCTTGCCGGCGCTGTTGTCGATGAAGGCGCCGCGCGGTTTCACGAGGCCCATCCAGACACGGCCGTCCTGGCCGCGCATCAGGTTGTCGGGGTAGCCGGGGAGGTTTTGCATCAGGATGCTCGCGGTGGCCGTCGGGGCTTTGGCGCTCACGGCCGTGGCGCTGGTGGCGACCTTCCAGACGCGGTACTCGCCGGTCTCGGCGACGAAGAGGTGCTGCTCGTCGGCGGAGAGCGCCACGCCGTTGGGGAAGCACAGGTCGGCGAGCAGCACGCGCGTCGCCTTCGTCGCGGGGTCGTACTCGAGCAGGCGGCCGGTCGACTGGTGCTCGATGATGTCGAGCACGCTCGCGTTGAAGGTGCCACCCCAGGCCTTGGCGCCGAAGCGCTGGCTGGCGTCGGTGAAATAGATCTTGCCGCTCTTGGCGACCACCACGCCGTCGGCATAGGCGATGGGGGTGTTGTCGACGCTGTCGGTGAGCAGCTCGAGCTTCACGCTCGCGCCGCTGCCGGTGGCGCGGAAGAGGCCGCCGTGCGGGCCGGCCATCGGATCGGCGATGACCATCGCGCCATCGGCATCGAAGTCGAAGCCGAGCGGGCGGCCGCCGGTCTGGATGACCACCTCGCGGCCGGAGCCGTCGGGGCGCATGCGGATGATGGCGCCGCTTTCCACCGCGATGTAAAGCCAGCCGTTGCGAAAGACGATGTGCTCGGGGCCCTGGTGGCTGCCGAGGTCGAGCAGCTCAAGCCCGGCCAGGCGGGTGTTGGCCGCATGCGCGCCGGTGTAGCCCGGCGTCGGCGCCGCGGTCCACGCGACCGGCTTCACCGGCACCGGCCACGCCAGCAGGTAGGCCACGAGCGCGGCGACGACCACGAACAAGGCGAGCAGCAATCGGCGCATCGGAAACCTCCTCCTTTGAATGGGGCCCGAGTATGCGCATGATGTGCGCATGAATCAGCCCGTTGCATCCCTGAGCCTCACCTGGCGCATTGCGCGCCTGGAGGAGCTGTCGCCCCTCGAACTGGCCCGCCTCTATCGCGCGCGGCAGACGGTGTTTGCCATCGAGCAGAACAGCATCTACCTCGACGCCGACGAGGCCGACGAGCACTCGTTCCACATCGCCGCATGGTCGCCCGCGCACGCGATGCCGCTCGCCTGCGCCCGCCTCGTCGACCCCGGCGTGAAGTACGCCGAGCCATCGATGGGCCGCGTGGTCACCACCGCCGCGGGCCGCGGCGCCGGCCTCGGCCGCGAGCTGGTGGCGCGTGTGCTGAGGCTGTCCGACGAGCGCTTCCCGGGGCAGGGCAATCGCATCTCGGCGCAGTCGTACCTGCGCGGCTTCTATGGCAGCTTCGGCTACCAGGCGGTGGGCGAGGAGTACCTGGAAGACGGCATCCCTCACATCGAGATGCTGATACCGGCCGGCCCCATGGCCCGTCAATGACAAGTTCTTGGCATTGGCCCCCGCGCCGGAGCGGCTTAGTCTTTGCCTGTTGCCGACACGGCAAACGCATGGACCCCTGCTCCACGAGAGAGGGGCCGACGTGGACAGGCTCCCGGGTCGGGGAGGACACAAGGGAGGCGTGAGGTCTGCAGCAGCCGACGAGCGGCCGCCACCATCACGCCAGCCCGAGGGCCTGGCCACGTCGGCATCCATCGGCCCGCTGGCGCTCAGCCGGGCTCGCACGATCCGCATCGGGTCTCCAACCGGGTTGCTCTCGCAACCTGCACCTACCGGGGTGTTTCCCAGGCCACCCGTGCCCGTGCGGTGGCCTGTCTTTCTTTGTGCCTGTGCGTTGCGAGCCTCAGTGCTCCACGCGCTCCAGCGCGCGTTGCACCTCGCTCTGCCAGGGCAGGGCGTGCACCAGCTCGTTGAGGCACAGCGTGGCCTCGAAGCCGGTGAGCACCTTGCCCTTCATGCCCACGAACTGCAGGTTGGTGACGAGCCCGAAGGGGTCGGCCATCGCGACCACGCCTTCCTGGATCTCGACCCAGTCCCAGGCCACGCCGGCCGCGCCTTCGCCCGACGGGCCGCCCCAGAGGGTCTGGCCGGTGGTGGGGCTGTCGGCATCGCCGGGCTTGAGCACGCGGGTTCCGAGGTGCACGAAGTTGAGACTGGGGGCCTGCTGGATGGGGCAGGTGACGGGGGGCCACGCACACACGATCCACGCGGGCGCGGCAGCGACATGAGGTTTGGACAATGGGCGCAGCATGAGAGTCCGATGGTTGTTGGAGTGGCCGCATGGTGCGCACAAGCCGGGCCCTTCGCAGCTGTCAACCCTGCCAGCTGTCAAACATGACAGGTGTAATCTGTGGCAGGTCGCCGGTCGTGGGCGACACTGCTCAGCAACAAGTGCCTTCAGGGCCAAACAGGGATGGATCACGAGTTACATCACGGCGACTACCTCGCGGTGCATGAGGTGTCGACCGCAGACGAGCTGCAGGCGTGCGTGGTGCGTTTCGCGCAGCGGCTGCAGTTCCAGACGGTCTCGCTCACCACGGTGCTGGAGCGGCCGGGCGACGAGCCGGAGTTCCGCTCGGTGCACAACACACCGGCGGCTTACCGCGACAGTTTTGCCAACCTCGACGACGCCAAGGTCGACCCCGTCAGCCAGCACTGCAAGCACAGCCACCGCCCGCTGGTGTGGGACCAGTCCACCTACGCGCACGCAGGGCAGGGCGCGGCTTGGGAACACCAGGCGCAGTACGGCTACCGCACCGGCATCGCGGTGGTGCACCACTTGCCGAACGGGCGCCACATGATGTTCGGCCTCGACCGTGCCGCGCCGCTCGTGCCCAACTCCGCCGAGGTGACCCGCGCACTCGCCGCGGCGCAACTCTTTGCCACCTACGCCCTCGAGCCCGCGATGCGTTTGCTCGCCCCGCCCGAGCTGGAGCAGCACAAGGGCCTGGCCCTCTCACCGCGCGAACTCGAAGTGCTGCGCTGGACGATGGAAGGCAAGACCGCCTGGGAGATCGGGCGCATTCTTGGCATCGCGGAAAACACGGCGATCCGGCACGCGCACAACGCTTCAAGAAAGCTCGGGTGTTCGAGCAAGCACCATGCGGTGGTGAAGGCGTTGAGGTTGGGGTTGATTCAGTGAGGAAGGCCGACATGCTTCGAGGCGGTTCCCTCGCCGTGTTCGAGGCGCGCACGCCCGACGAACTGCATCGGGCGGTGGAGCGCTTTTCAGGACAGCTGGGCTTTCAGACTTACTCGGCCGCGGCGGTCATCGATCACCTTCGGGGTGATGACCCGGCGCAATTTTTCTCCGTGGAGAACACGCCTGAGGACTATCTGGACGCCTACAACGATCCTGCGCGTGCGCGCCTCGACCCTGTCATGCAGCACTGCAAGTGGAACAGCGTTCCTTTGGTGTGGGACCAGGCGACCTACGTGAAGGCAGGGCGTGCCGACTTGTGGGAGCAGCAAGCTCAGTTCGGGTATCGATTCGGCATCACCATGGCGATGCACCTGCCAGGAGGGCGTCACTTCGTCTACGGCGTCGAACGCGATCAGTCCTTGCCGAAGTGCCCGGACGAGATTACCCACGTCGTCGCATCGCTCGTGATGTTTGCCGTCCATGCTCAGGATGCCGCGATGCGTGTCCTGCTGCCTCCGAGCACGCCGACGGCAGGCGTGCCCGCTCTGAGCCCGCGAGAGCTCGAAGTGCTGCGCTGGACGATGGATGGCAAGACCGCCTGGGAAGTGGGCCGCATTCTGGGGATCGCGGAAGACACGGTGGCTCGTCATGCGCACAGTGCGACGCGCAAGCTGGAGTGTTCGAGCAAGCACCATGCGGTGGTGAAGGCGTTGAGGCTCGGGTTGATCCAGTAGGCGGTGCGGCCACGCTTCCTTTCGTATCATGGCCGCCGAACGCTGTCGGCGAAGGCCGTGAACATGTCGAGGGTCTAGCTCATGTCAAGCCTGCTTCAAAGTGGCTACTTGTCCGTCCTTGAGGCCAAAACGAAGGACGAGTTGCTTGCACACGTCGTGCGGTTTGCGCGGGACCTTGGCTTTCAGACGGTCACCGCATCAACCGTCATCGACCATTTCATCGGCGATTCAGAGTTCATTTGGATCGACAACGCGCCGGCGGGGTATCGCGAGATCGGAGAGGACCGCAATACCGCCAAGCGCGATCCCGTGATGCAGCATTGCAAGCACAAGAGCGTCCCCATCATTTGGAGCCAAAACACCTACCTCGATGCCGGTCAGGCTGAGGTGTGGGAGGAGCAAGCTAGGTTTGGGTACCGGCATGGCATCTGTCTTGCACTCCACATGCCCGAGGGGCGGCACTTCCTGTTCGGCGTGGACCGCGACCAACCCTTGCCCAAGGATGTGACGGAAATTACCCGCATGGTCGCTGCGTTGCAGCTCTACGCGGTGCACGCACAGGAAGCTTCGGTTCGCTTGTTGCAACCGGCTGTGGTCTCCCAAGAAGGGCCCTCTCTCACACCGCGTGAGCTCGAAACGTTGCGGTGGACGATGGAAGGGAAGACCGCTTGGGAGGTGGCCAACGTCCTGGGCATCAGCGAACGCACTGCCGTGCTGCACGCGAACAACGCGATGCACAAACTCGGGTGTGTCAACAAGCACCAGGCGGTTTTGAAAGCATTGCGACTGGGGTTGATCCGCTGAGTTGGCTCACCCCGGGGTTTCTCGGAGTGCATCCCTGTAAGAGCTGACAGTTACCGGCCGTCGTGGTGGCTGCTGCAATGTGTTCAGTGCACATCGCCTTGTGCACAGCCCACAGGAGCACACCATGCAGCCCACCACCACCAAGAGCGTTCCCGGTTCCAGCGTTTCTCCCAAGCAGCAGCCTGGGCAAACAGTTCCCGCGCCGCAACCGCTGCCGCCGGAACTGCTGCGGCAGGTGTCCGGTGGCGCCCCCCGCCCCATGTGGTGATTGTTGGTAACGGGCCATGCCCTCCCTCTTCCGCCCTGAAGTCGTCGAAGGTCGACGGCAACAGTGGCTGGGCAGCATCCAGCTGATCCGGCCGGTATCCCTCGCCGTGCTCACCGCTCTCGTCGCCCTCACGGCGGCGGCGGCGGCAACATACCTATCGCTCGGGGAGTACACGCGCAAAGCACGTGTGAGTGGATACCTGGTGCCGGATCGGGGCGTGATCCGACTCGTGCCGCCGCAGGCGGCAACTGTCGTCGAGCGGCACGTGGCGGAAGGGCAGGTGGTCAAGCGTGGCGACGTGCTCTTCGTGTTGTCGATGGAGCGGGCCACGCTCCGCGGCGACACGCAGGCCGCCGTGCAGGCCTCGCTCGCGGCCCGCGAGAAGAGCCTCAAACAGTCGACCGAACACCAGCAGCGCCTGCAGCAAACGCAGGCGGCTGCGCTGCAGCGGCAGATCGCCGACATGCAGCAGGAACTGTCGCAAATCGGCGCCGAGGCGGCATTGCAAGCGCAGCGCCTCGCGCTCGCGCAGCAGGCGCAGGCGCGGCTGGAGTCGCTGCGCAACGACAACTTCGTGTCGTCTGCGCAGGTGCAGGCCAAGGCCGAAGAGGTGCTGGGCCTGCGCGCCCAGTTGCAGAGCCTGGAGCGCCAGCGTGCCGTGCAACAGCGCGAGATCGGCAACCTCGAAGCGCAGGCGCGCGAGCTGCCGTTGCGCATGCAGGCACAGCAAGGCGAGCTGGAGCGTGACCTCGCGGTCGTCGCGCAGCGCTCGGCCGAAAGCGAAGCGCAGTCGCGTCTCGTGGTGCGCGCGCCCGAAGACGGCATGGTGACCGCCGTGGTCGCCGAGCGCGGCCAGCCGGTCACGCCGGGCGTGGCGCTCGCCAGCCTGCTGCCGGCCGATGCCAAGCTGCAGGCGCATCTGTTTGCGCCGTCGAGTGCGGTGGGTTTCCTGCACTCGCACCAGGCGGTGCAGCTGCGCTACCAGGCCTATCCGTATCAGAAGTTCGGCCACCACGCGGGCGAGGTGCTGCAGGTGTCGCGCACGCCGCTGCAGGCGGCCGAGCTGGCGGGACTTTCACTGCCAGCGCGCGCGGCCGACGACCGCGAGCCGCTGTACCGCATCACCGTGTCGCTGGACCAGCAGGCGGTGCAGGCCTACGGGCGTGCGCAGCCGCTCGCCCCCGGCATGCAACTCGACGCCGACGTGCTGCTCGACCGCCGTCGCCTGATCGAGTGGATCTTCGAGCCCCTGCTGAGCGTGACGGGGCGCGTATGAACCGCCAAGGAAACGCCGGGCCGTCCCAAGTTTCCTTGCCCCCCTCGGGGGGCGGGCTGGGCGAAGCCTGGACCTGGGGGCAGCACTTTCTCGGGTTGTATTGATGCTGGACTCACTCCACCTCGGCTGGGGCGCACGACGCGTTCCGATGATCCTGCAGACCGAGGCCGCTGAATGCGGCCTCGCTTGCTTGGCGATGGTCGCGTCGCAGCTGGGGCTGCGTACCGATCTGCCCACGCTGCGCAAGCGCTTCTCGCTCTCGCTCAAGGGCGCGACGATGGCCGATCTCGTGCGCATGGCCGGGCGCATGCAGCTGAGCCCGCGGCCGCTGCGGGCTGAGATGGAGCACTTGCCGCAGCTGGCCTTGCCCTGCGTGCTGCACTGGGACCTCAATCACTTCGTCGTGCTGACCGAACTGCGCGGCGACGTGGCGGTGATCCACGACCCGGCGCGCGGCGTGCGCCGCCTGCGCCTGTCGGAGGTGAGCCAGCATTTCACCGGCATCGTGCTGGAGCTGTCGCCCGCGCCCGACTTCAAGCCCAAGGAAGAGAAGCAGTCGATCAGCATGCGGCAGATGATGGGCCGCGTGTCGGGCTTGCGCCGCTCGCTGGGCCAGATCTTCGTGCTGGCGCTGGCGCTCGAAGCCTTCATGCTGCTGTCGCCTTTCTTCATGCAGTGGGTGGTCGACGGTGTGCTGGTGAGCGCCGACCGCGACCTGCTGCTCACGCTGGGCCTGGGCTTCGGCCTGCTGGTGCTGCTGCAGGTGGCCACCGGCGCCATCCGCTCGTGGGCGGTGCTCTACCTCTCGTCGACGCTCAACCTGCAATGGCTGGGCAATGTGTTCGCGCACCTGATGCGCCTGCCGGTGAGCTGGTTCGAGAAGCGCCACACCGGCGACATCATGTCGCGCTTCGGGGCCATCCAGAAGATGCAGGAGACGCTGACCACGAGCTTCATCGAAGCCGTGCTCGATGGCCTCTTGGTGGTGCTGACGTTTGCGGTGATGTGCATCTACAGCGTGACGCTCGCGGCCATCGCCGCCGGTAGCGTGGCGATCTACGCGCTCTTGCGCTGGGCCTTCTTCCGGCCGCTGCGCGAAGCGACCGAAGAGGAGATCGTGCACACCGCCAAGCGCTCGACGCACTTCCTCGAATCGCTGCGCGGTGTGCAAAGCATCAAGCTCTACAACCGCCAGGAAGACCGCCACGCCGAGTTCATGAACAAGGTGGTCGATGCGATGAACGCCAACATCGCCACGCGCAAGCTCGACCTGCTGTTCGGCGTGCTGCACAAGCTGGTGTTCGGGCTGGAGCGCATCGCCGTCATCTGGGTCGGCGCGCTCTTGGTGATGGACCACCGCTTCTCGGTTGGCATGTTGTTCGCCTTCTTCGCCTACCGCGAGACCTTCTCCACGCGGGTGAGCGGCCTGATCGACAAGGTGGTCGAGCTCAAGATGCTGAAGCTCGAAGGCGAGCGCCTGGCCGACATCGTGCTCACCGCGCCCGAGGCCGAGCCCGATGTGCCGGCGCGCGAGCGCGATGAGCAACCCGCACGGCTGGAGCTGCGCAACGTCAGCTTCCGCTATTCCGACAACGAGCCCGAGGTGTTGAAGGACGTGAGCTTCACCATCGAGCCGGGCGAGTCGGTGGCGATCTCGGGGCCTTCGGGCTGCGGCAAGACCACGCTGCTCAAGATCCTGCTCGGCATCCACGAGCCGCAATCGGGCGAGGTGCTGGTGGGCGGCGTGCCGCTGCGGCAGCTCGGCCTGCGCAGCTTCCGCGACAGGGTGGGCACGGTGATGCAGGAAGACCAGCTCTTCGCAGGCAGCATCACCGACAACATCAGCTTCTTCGATGCCCACGCCGACCCGGCGTGGGTGGCCCAGTGCGCGCGGCTCGCGGCCGTGCACGACGAGATCGAAGCCATGCCCATGGGCTTTCACACGCTCATCGGTGACATGGGGGCCAGCATCTCCGGCGGGCAGAAACAGCGCATCCTGCTGGCCCGCGCGCTCTACAAGCGACCCCAGATCCTCTTCCTCGACGAAGCGACCAGTGCGCTCGACGTGGACCGCGAACGCCTGGTCAACCAGGCGGTGCGCCAGCTCGACCTCACGCGCGTGATCGTGGCGCACCGGCCCGAGACCATCGCCTCGGCGTCACGCGTGATCGTGCTGAAGGATGGGCATGTGGCTCAAGAGCTTCGCACCGTGGGTGCGGGGCGCTAACCCGTTTCACTGCCGATGCACCTGTCTCTCTCACCGGGGAGTGAGCCCAACCCTCATGCGCTGGCGGCGCTGACGCATGCGGCCGAGAGCCACGCGATCGTGGCGTGCCAGGACATCGTCGACAGCCGCGGCGTGAAGCTGTGGGCGCGTGGGCAGCCGGTGTCGGCCGCCTTGCAGCAGCGCCTGCTGGAGCGGCGGCTCAAGCAGCCGGTCGAAGCCTGCCTGCTGGCGGAAGACGGCGTCACGCCGTTCACGCTGATGCATGACCTGCAGGTGCTGCTCGAGTCGCAACACCCGCTGGCACCGGCACTGCGTGCGCACGGGCGCGAGCTGGTGGCGCAGCTGAAGCAGATGCCGCTGCACGCGGTGGCGCAGCTGCTGCTGACCACCGCCGCCGCCTCACGCCCGCAAGCCCTCGCGCATGCGGTCACCGGCATGGCGCTCGCGGGCGCGATGACGGCGAGCCGCCAGGCGTCGTCGCTCGAGATTCGCTTGGCCATGCTGGGCGGGCTGCTGCACGACATCGGCGAGGTCTACATCAACCCCGCCTTCCTCGACTACACGCAGGCGCTCGACCTGCTTGGCCACAAGCACCTGGTGGTGCACCCGCGCGTGGCGCAGATGCTGCTGACCGGCCTGACCGACTACCCCAAGGCGCTGGGGCAGGGCATCGCCGAGCACCACGAGCGGCTCGACCGCTCGGGCTACCCGGCGCGGCTGGGGCCCGATGGTTTGTCGACGCTCGGGCGGGTGCTGTCGGTGGTGGAGCTCACGCTCGGCAGCATCAACGACGCGCATGCACCCTTGACCCGTGCAAGCTTCGCGTTACGCGTGGTGCCGGGTGAGTTCGACCCGACCTGGTCGGCCTTCGTTTGCGAAGCGGCCCATGAGGCGGCGGAAGATTTCGCCCTCGACCAGCAGCCCGAGGCAGCCACGCTCGCCGCGCAGCTGGCCGAGATCGACCAGCAGATGGCCGCGGCCCACCAGCTGGCGAAGGAGCTGAACGAGCAGCGCCGCACCTCGCAGATCACCGAGGTGGTGGCCGATGCGCTGCACCGGCTGGAGCGGCTGCGCGTGGCGTGGAATGCGCTCGGGCTGTGGGGCGAAGAGGCGGTGACGGCCGGCATGGCGCCGCTCGAGCGGCTCGAGCTGGTGCTCGCCGAGAGCGAGCTGCGCCAGCGGCTGCGGGCGTTTCACCGCGAGTGTTTGTTGCTGAGCGAGGGGCTGACCGAGGCCGAGAAATTCCGGCTGTCGCCACTGTGGCAAGGGCTGTTGGAGCCGATGTGATGCGCCCGTGGGTCAGGGCGCGGTGATCTGCTCCACGTGGCCCAGCCAGCGCATCGCCTGCTCGCGGTTGTCGCCGCACATTTCGGCGGAGGGTTGCAGCGAGCTGCACACGGCGGGGCGATCGGGGTGGCCGAAGATCGCGCAGGCGTTGTCGGCCGTGAGGTGCAGGCAGCGCACGCCCGCCGGCTTGCTGATGCCGTTGACGAGCGGCATGCCGGGGATGGGCGACGAGATCGAGGGTGCGATGCAGCAGGCGCCGCAGCCGGGTCGGCAGTTCATGCGCCGATTATTTGACGGGGCGTTGGCCGGTGGAGCAGGTCTTGGTGTGCTGCCCGTGACGCCCAGGGCCGGCCCACCTAAAATTCACGCCCTGCCTGCACGGGCGTGTTCCGGAGCTGACTGAACACTGCGCCCCGTGCCCCTCTCCCGGAGCCCCCATGTTGTATCCCCATGAATTCGACGTGATCGTCGTCGGCGGCGGCCATGCCGGCACCGAAGCTGCGCTGGCCGCGGCGCGCATGGGCGTGAGCACGCTGCTGCTCACCCACAACATCGAGACGCTCGGGCAGATGAGCTGCAACCCGTCGATCGGCGGCATCGGCAAGGGCCACCTGGTGAAGGAGGTCGACGCGCTGGGCGGGGCGATGGCTGCGGCCACCGACGAATCGGGCATCCAGTTCCGCATCCTCAACGGCTCCAAGGGGCCGGCGGTGCGCGCGACCCGGGCCCAGGCGGACCGCATCCTCTACAAGGCGGCGATCCGTCGCCGGCTGGAGAACCAGCCAAACCTCACGCTCTTCCAGCAGGCGGTCGACGACCTGATGGTCGAGGGTGACAGGGTGGTGGGGGCTGTCACGCAAGTTGGCATTCGCTTCCGGGCCAAGGCCGTGGTGCTGACGGCGGGGACCTTCCTCGACGGCAAGATCCACGTCGGCCTGCAGAACCATGCGGGCGGCCGGGCGGGGGACCCGCCGGCGGTATCGCTCTCGGCACGGTTGAAGGAGCTGAAGCTGCCGCAAGGGCGCCTCAAGACCGGCACCCCGCCGCGGCTCGACGGGCGCACCATCGATTTCTCGGTGCTGACCGAGCAACCCGGCGACCTGGACCCGGTGCCGGTGTTCAGCTTCATGGGGCATGTCTCGCAGCACCCGCAGCAGGTGCCGTGCTGGATCACCCACACCAACGAGCGCACGCACGAGATCATCCGCTCCGGCTTCGACCGCAGCCCGATGTTCACCGGTGTGATCGAAGGGGTGGGGCCGCGCTACTGCCCGAGCATCGAAGACAAGGTGAATCGGTTCGCCGACAAGGATTCACACCAGATCTTCCTGGAGCCCGAGGGCCTGACGACGCACGAGTTCTACCCCAACGGCATCAGCACCAGCCTGCCGTTCGACGTGCAGCTGGCGGCCGTGCGCTCGATGCGTGGCCTGGAAAACGCCCACATCCTGCGGCCCGGCTACGCCATCGAGTACGACTACTTCGACCCACGCGGGCTGAAGGCGAGCTTCGAGACCAAGGTGATCCAGGGTCTGTTCTTCGCCGGGCAGATCAACGGCACCACCGGCTATGAAGAGGCTGCCGCCCAAGGCCTGTTCGCCGGCATCAATGCCGCGCGGCAGGTGCAGGGCCGCGAGGCCTGGACGCCGCGCCGCGACCAGGCCTACCTCGGCGTGCTGGTCGATGACCTCATCACCAAGGGCGTGACCGAGCCGTATCGCATGTTCACCAGCCGCGCCGAGTTCCGGCTGCAGCTTCGAGAAGACAACGCCGACCTGCGGCTGACCGAGATCGGCCGCGAGCTGGGCTTGGTCGACGACGAACGCTGGGCGGCCTTTAACCGCAAGCGCGACGCCATCGCCCGCGAGACCGAGCGCCTGCGCTCGACCTGGATCCACCCCGGCTCCTTGCCGGTGGACGCCGCCGAGCGCCTGCTCGGCAAGGCCATCGAGCGCGAGTACAACCTGGCCGACCTGTTGCGCCGGCCGGGGGTCGACTTCGACGCGGTGGCCGAAGTGGCGGCCGTGGCGAAACCTGAGGCCGGTGTTTCACGTGAAACACTGCGCCAGGAATTCGGGGATGAGCTGGCCGATGCGGTGGTCGAGCAGGCCGAGATCAGCATCAAGTACGCCGGCTACATCGACAAGCAGAACGAGGAAGTGGAGCGCGCCGCCCACTACGAGGGCCTGCGCCTGCCGGCCGAGCTGGATTACGCCCAGGTCACCGCCATCAGTTTCGAGGCACGCCAGAAGCTGGCGCTGCACCGGCCCGAAACGCTGGGCCAGGCCTCGCGCATCTCGGGCATCACGCCTGCGACGATTTCGCTCCTGCTGATCCACCTGAAGAAGGGCCGATTCAAGGGGTTTGCGGCCAACGAAGCGTCGGGCCGCAATGCCGCTTGAGCCGTCCATCGAATCCTTGCGCGACGTGCTCCTGAAGGGGGCCAAGGCCCTGGGGCTGTCGCTGAGCGACGCCCAGTGCACCGCGCTGCTCGGCTACGTCAGCCTGATGCAGAAGTGGAACGGGGTCTACAACCTGACCGCCTTGCGCCGGCCGGCCGAGATGGTGACGCACCACCTGCTGGACAGCCTGGCCGTGCTGCCCGCCTTGCGGCGACACCTGGCGGGCAAGCCGGCGCGCGTGCTGGACGTGGGCAGCGGCGGTGGTTTGCCCGGGGTGGTGCTCGCCATCCTGGAGCCGAAGCTCGAAGTGACCTGTGTCGACACCGTCGGCAAGAAGGCCATCTTCGTGCGTCAGGTCGGGGTGGAGCTGAAGCTGCCCAACCTCTTCGCCGTGCACGCCCGGGTGGAAAACCTGCGCCTGCCCCCGTTCGACGTGATCACCTCCCGGGCCTTTGCCTCGCTGGCCGACTTCACCCGTCTCACCCGGCATCTGGCCGGCGAGCGGACGGCATGGATGGCGATGAAGGGCAAACAACCCGACGAGGAGGTCGCCGCGCTGGCGGCAGACTGGTCGGTGTTTCACGTGGAACAACTGGCAGTGCCAGGCCTGGATGCCGAACGGTGCCTGGTCTGGATCCGCAAATCCCCCTCGGCGTGAGGCGCACATGACGGTCTTTGGGATCTCCGACTTCGGCACCTATTGCCTTTCGATCCTGGTGTTCCTGGCCCTGCCGGGGCCGGGCACGTTTGCGCTGCTGACGTCGACCGCCAAAGGCGGCTTCCGCGCCGGGGCCGCGGCGACGCTGGGCCTGATCGTGGGCGACCAGGTGCTGCTGTGGGCCGCGGTGGCCGGGGTGGCGGCCTTGCTGGCGGCGCACCCGCTGGTGTTCCAGGCGATCCAGTACGCCGGGGCGGCCTACCTGGCGTGGATCGGGCTGAAGCTGATCTTCGCGAAGGAGGGTGGGGCGTCGCCCATCCACATCGAGCCGCGCCGCTACCTGCGCCAGGCCTTTCTCATCACCTTGCTGAACCCCAAGGCCATCGTCTTCTACATGGCCTTCTTCCCGCTCTTCATCAACCCGGCCACGCACCAGGGTGGGGTCACGTTTGCAGCGATGGCCGTGACGATTGCGCTGATCACGCTGGTCTACTGCCTCACGCTGTGTGCCTTTGCCGGGCTGGTGACGCAACAGGTGAAGGCGCACAAGCGGCTGGCCAAGGCGCTCGAGCGCATCGCCGGCGTGTTCCTCGTCGGCTTCGGCATCCGTCTTGCGGCGCCCTGAGTGCTCTTTCTTCCCCACCTCCCGGATCGGCCATGACCCGAATCTTTTGTGTTGCCAACCAGAAAGGCGGCGTCGGCAAGACGACCACCACCGTCAACCTCGCGGCCGGTCTCGCCCGGATCGGCCAGCGTGTGCTGGTGGTCGACCTCGACCCGCAGGGCAATGCGACGATGGGCTCGGGCGTGGACAAGCGGGCGCTCAAGCTCAGCGTCTACGACGTGCTGCTGGAGTCGGCCTCCATCGCCGAAGCCCGCCAGCGCAGCGAGAAGGTGGGCTATGACGTGCTGGGCGCCAACCGCGAGCTGGCCGGCGCCGAGGTCGAGCTGGTCGAGCTGGAGCGCCGCGACAAGCGCCTGAAAGCCGCCCTCGAAACCGTGCGCAACGACTACGACTTCGTGCTGATCGACTGCCCGCCCTCTTTGAGCCTGCTCACGCTGAACGGCCTGTGCAGCGCCCACGGCGTGATCGTGCCCATGCAATGCGAGTACTTCGCGCTCGAAGGGCTGAGCGACCTGGTCAACACCATCAAGCAGGTGCACGCGAACCTCAACCCCGACCTGCAGATCATCGGCCTGCTGCGGGTCATGTTCGACCCGCGCATCACGCTGCAGCAGCAGGTGAGCGAGCAGCTCAAGGCGCACTTCGGCGACAAGGTGTTCAACACCGTGATCCCGCGCAACGTGCGCCTGGCCGAGGCGCCGAGCTACGGCTTGCCCGGCGTGGTGTTCGACCCCGCCTCCAAGGGCGCGCAGTCGTTCATCGAGTTCGCCGAAGAGATGGTCAAGCGCATCCAGACGCTCTGACGCCCCCGACGACCGATGCAGCTGCCCGTCTCCGACCTCAACCCGCGCTTCGACAGCCAGCTGCTGTCGCGTGTGGAAGACGCCGGGCTCAACGCCAGTGCGCCGCCCCAGCAGCGCTGGGTCGATGGCTGGCTGGTGCGTTTCTCCGCCGGCAAGGCCAAGCGCGCGCGCTGCATCAACGCGGTGGCCGACGGCCGCCTGAGCGTCGCCAGCCGGCTGGCGCAGTGCGAGCAGGTGTTTGCCGAGGCGGGGCTGCCTCTGGTGGTGCGCATCACGCCCTTCACCCGCCCGACCCACCTCGACGACACCCTGGCCGAGATGGGCTTGCGCAGCATCGACGACACGCGGGTGATGGTGCTGGATCGGCTCGAGTCGCTCGCCACGCCGGATTGGCCGGCTGGCTGGTCCGCGCACAACATCGGCCTCGACCCGTTCGCCCAGCGGGTCGGCGCCTTGCGCGGCTCGCCCCTGTCGCAGCGACAGGCCCACGCCGAGCGGCTGCTGCATTCGCCGGTGCCGTTCACCGCCTTCGAGCTGAGGGAGCAGGGCGAGGTGCTCGCCTGCGGACAGTACGCGATGGAAGGCGACCTGGTCGGGCTCTACGACGTGTTCACGGCCGAAGACGCCCGAGGCCGCGGTTGCGCCAGCCGCCTGTGCCTGCACATGCTCGCGCACGCCCGCTCACGCGGGGCGCGGCATGCCTATCTGCAGGTCGAGCACGACAACCACGCCGCCCGCGCCATCTACCACCGGCTGGGTTTCTCAGACGGCTACGCGTACCACTATCGGGTCCGTTAGACCAAGCCGAGCGACTCGTCCACGCCCAGGTGCACGTTCATCGACTGCACTGCCGCGCCGCTGGCGCCCTTGCCCAGGTTGTCGATGCGGCACATCAGGATTGCCTGGCTGTCGTTGGCGAACACGAAGACGTCGACGTTGTTGGTGTCGTTGTTGGCCTGCACGTCGAAGAAGCCCGATTCCAGCGTCGCCGCATCGCGCAGCGGCTGCACCCGCACGAAGCGCTCGCCGGCATAGCGCTCGGCCAGGGCCTTGTGCAGCGCATCGGGCGTGATGCCAGGCTTGAGCTGTGATAGATGCAAGGGCACACTGACTGCCAAACCCTTGAGGAATGGGCCCACGATGGGCTGGAAGATCGGCGGCGTCTTGAGCCCGGTGTGGGCCGACATCTCCGGCACGTGCTTGTGCGCCAGCGTGAGGCCGTAAGGGCGGGGCGCGTCGAGCTTCGGGTCGCCGCCGGCTTCGTACTGCTCGATCATCTTCTTGCCGCCACCGGAATAGCCGGTGATCGACGTCGCGCTGACCGGCAGCGTGGGGGCCACCAGGCCGGCGTCGACCAGCGGGCGCAGCAGCAGGATGAAGGCGGTGGAGTGGCAGCCGGGGTTGGAGATGCGCTTCGAGGCGCGGATGCGATCGCGTTGGTCGGGCGCCAGCTCCGGCAGGCCGAACACCCAGTCGGGCGCCACACGGTGCGCGGTGCTGGCGTCGATCACGCAGGTGTTGGGGTTGTTCACGAGCGCGGCGGCTTCCTTGGCGGCCGCGTCGGGCAGGCAGAGGAACGCGATGTCGGCGGCGTTGAGCAGGCGGGCACGCTCGTCGATGTCTTTGCGGCGCTCGGGTGCGATGCGCAGGACTTCGATGTCGCTGCGGTTCGCCAGATACTCGTTGATGCGCAGGCCGGTCGTGCCCTCCTGGCCGTCGACGAACACCTTGTAAGTCATCTCCATCACCTCTGAATTCAAAGAAGCCGACAGGATACGGCAGCCACATGACGACACCGCCCACCACCCCCTTGTCCGCTTCGCTCTCGCCAGTATTCCGTGTGCTCTTGCTGCCGGGCTGGCTCGATTCCGACGCGGCGCATTGGCAGTCGCGCTGGGAGCAGCGGCACGGCGACCGCCGTGTCACGCAGGACGACTGGCAATGGCCCAAGCGTGGCGACTGGATGGCGCGGCTCGAAGAAGTGCTGCTGCAAGACGACACCCCCGCGGTGCTGGTGGCACACAGCCTGGGCTGCCAGTTGGTCGCCGCGTGGGCAGCCCATTCGCAGCACACGGCGCGGGTGGCCGCCGCCTTGCTCGTGGCGCCGCCCGACGTGGAGCGCGTCGACATGCCGCCGCAGCTGGCGCCGTGGCGGCCCATCGTGCGGGCGCGGCTTCCATTCCCGAGCACCGCCGTCGTGAGCCACGACGACCCTTACTGCGCGCCTGAGCGGGCCGCCGAGATGGCGGCGCAGTGGGGCTGCGAACTCGTGTCGGTGGGTGATCGTGGCCACCTCAACGGCGAGTCGGGCCTGGGCGACTGGCCCGAGGGCCGCGCGCTGCTCGACGCCTTGTTGGCCCGCACCTGAGCCCCGGCGCGGGCCGCCGCGGTTGATCGGACAGAATGCGCGCATGGTCACGAAGAAACCCAAGGGCTTAGGCCTGGGCCTCGAAGCACTGCTCGGCCCGAAAGTCAGCGACACCCCAGCGCCCGCGAACGAAGGCGCCCCTCGCACGCTCAAGCTCGCGCTCTTGCAGCCCGGCAAGTACCAGCCGCGCACGCGCATGGACGAAGGCTCGCTCTACGAGCTGGCCGAGAGCATCAAGGCGCAGGGCATCATGCAGCCCATCCTCGTGCGGCCGGTGGGAGAAGGGCGCTACGAGATCATCGCCGGCGAGCGCCGCACACGCGCCGCCAAGCTCGCGGGCCTCGACGACGTGCCGGTGCTCGTGAAGGACGTGCCCGACGAGGCCGCCGCCGCGATGGCGCTGATTGAAAACATCCAGCGCGAAGACCTCAACCCGCTCGAAGAAGCGCAAGGCATCGCGCGCCTCGTCAACGAGTTCCACCTCACGCACGAGCAGGCCGCACAGGCTGTCGGTCGTTCAAGAAGCGCTGCGAGCAACCTCTTGCGTTTGCTCAACCTGGCCGAGCCGGTGCAGCAGATGCTGATGGCGGGCGACATCGACATGGGCCATGCGCGCGCGCTGCTGCCGCTCGAAGGTGCGCAACAAATACTGGTTGCCGCGGAAGTGGTCGGCAAGAAACTCAGTGTGCGCGAGGCCGAGAAGCTCGTGGCGAAGACGGCCTCGGCGCGTCAAAAGCCCCTGCTGCGCATCGCGAAAGAGAAATCACGCGATATTTCACGCATCGAGGAAGAGCTGTCGGATGCACTCACGGCGCAGGTCGAGATCCGGGTGAAGAAGCGCACCAAGCGTGGCGAGCAAGGCGAGGTGGCGATTCAGTTTGGTTCGTTGGATGAGCTCAACGGCCTGCTTCAAAAGCTTGGCTTGTCCGACGCGTAGGCGTATCTTGAGGGCGGCGTGATCTGGTTGACGTCGAATTCCATGAGGAACTCTGAATGTCACATGACGCTCTGTGTTGGAAGGAAGTGTTTTCATCAATGAAGGGCATGGGGTGGCAACGGCACACTCCTTGCAAAGCTTGAACAGCGGTGATATTTCGCTTCTTCTCAACACATGGTTGTGCACACAATGAATCAAGCTTGATCACACGAATGACGCGCTGACAACGACAACGACAACGCGTAGCGGCTGACGAACAGGAAAGCTCTGATGGAGCCTTGAAGCGGGTTTCATCAGAACTTCCCCAGACGTCACCGAGGTGGCCCCTCGGTGGAGTCTTCCTGAACCAGGAGGTCAGCATGGATGTGATCAGCCATTTCGCCGCGCGATACGAGCGCACGCGTGAAGAGGAACTCTCGCTCGAGGAGTACCTCAACGAGTGCAAGCGCAACCCCGTTGCGTATGCCACCGCTGCCGAGCGCATGCTCCAGGCCATCGGTGAGCCCCAGACCGTCGACACGCGAAACGACCCGCGGCTGTCGCGTCTGTTCGCCAACAAGGTCATCAAGATCTACCCGGCCTTCGCCGAGTTCTACGGCATGGAAGACGCGATCGAGCAGGTCGTGTCGTACTTCCGGCATGCCGCGCAAGGGCTGGAAGAAAAGAAGCAGATCCTCTATCTGCTGGGCCCGGTGGGCGGCGGCAAGTCGTCGATCGCCGAGCGCCTGAAGTCGCTGATGCAGGAAGTGCCCTTCTACGCGATCAAGGGCTCGCCGGTGAACGAGTCGCCGCTCGGCCTCTTCGACCTCACGGAAGACGGCCCGATCCTCGAGAAGGAATACGGCATCCCGCGTCGCTACCTCAACCGCATCCTGTCGCCCTGGGCCGTGAAGCGGCTCGAGGAATACGGCGGCGACGTGCGCAAGTTCAAGGTCGTGAAGCGCTACCCCTCGGTGCTCAAGCAGGTCGGCATCGCCAAGACCGAGCCGGGCGACGAGAACAACCAGGACATCTCCTCGCTCGTCGGCAAGGTCGACATCCGCAAGCTCGAGACCTACGCGCAAGACGACCCCGATGCCTACAGCTACTCCGGCGGCCTGTGCCTCGCCAACCAGGGCCTCTTGGAGTTCGTCGAAATGTTCAAGGCACCGATCAAGGTGCTGCACCCCTTGTTGACCGCCACTCAGGAAGGCAATTACAAGGGCACCGAAGGTTTCGGCGCGATCCCGTTCGATGGCGTGGTGCTGGCGCACTCGAACGAGAGCGAATGGAAGACCTTCCGCAACAACAAGAACAACGAGGCCTTCCTCGACCGCATCTACATCGTGAAGGTGCCCTACTGCCTGCGCGTAAGCGAGGAGGTGAAGATCTACGAGAAGCTCTTGCGCGGCTCGTCGCTCTCGCAGGCCACTTGCGCACCGGGCACGCTCAAGATGATGAGCCAGTTCGCGATCCTCACGCGCTTGAAGGAGCCTGAGAACTCGTCGCTCTATTCCAAGATGCTGGTGTACGACGGCGAGAACCTGAAAGACACCGACCCGCGCGCGAAGAGCTTCCAGGAGTACCGCGACTACGCCGGGGTCGATGAAGGCATGAGCGGCATCTCGACGCGCTTCGCGTTCAAGATTCTCTCCAAGGTCTTCAACTTCGACTCCACTGAAGTGGCGGCCAACCCGGTGCACCTGATGTACGTGCTCGAGCAGCAGATCGAGCGAGAGCAGTTCCCGGCCGAGACGGAGCAGAAGTACCTCGCGTTCATCAAGGAACACTTGGCGGTCAAGTACGCCGAGTTCATCGGCAAGGAGATCCAGACGGCCTACCTCGAGAGCTACAGCGAGTACGGCCAGAACATCTTCGACCGCTACGTCACCTATGCCGACTACTGGATCCAGGACCACGAGTACCGCGACACCGACACCGGCGAAGTCTTCGACCGGGCCTCGCTGAACGCGGAGCTCGAGAAGATCGAGAAGCCGGCCGGCATCAGCAATCCGAAGGACTTCCGCAACGAGATCGTCAACTTCGTGCTGCGTGCCCGCGCCAACAACGCCGGCAACAACCCGCTGTGGACGAGCTACGAGAAGCTGCGCACGGTGATCGAGAAGAAGATGTTCTCGAACACCGAGGAGCTGCTGCCCGTCATCAGCTTCAACGCCAAGGCCAGCGCCGACGAAGCCAAGAAGCACGAGGACTTCGTCACCCGCATGGTCGCCAAGGGCTACACGCCGAAGCAGGTGCGCCTGCTCTGCGAGTGGTACCTGCGCGTGCGAAAGAGTTCTTGATGACGAACGCCGAGCCGAGGCACCACTCCGTTCGGGCTGAGCCTGTCGAAGCCAGCGTGCGCCTCGGAGCGGGCACTTCGACAAGCTCAGTGCGAACGGGAATTTGAGTCCGAGGCAATGGGAAAGGCCAGCATGCTCCAGCAGATCATCGATCGGCGGTTGGCGGGGAAAAACAAGTCCATCGGCAACCGCGAGCGTTTCCTGCGCCGCCACAAGGACCAGATCCGCGAGGCGGTGAAGCGTGCGGTCGATGGGCGCGGCATCCGCGATCTCGCGCAAGGGGAAGACATCCACATCCCCAAGCGCGACATCGCCGAGCCGGTGTTCGGCCACGGCCAGGGTGGCAAGCGCGAGATGGTGCACCCGGGCAACAAGGACTACGTGCGCGGCGACCGCATCGAGCGGCCGAAAGGCGGCGGGGGTGGCGGCGGGGGTGGGCAGGCCAGCGATTCCGGCGAGGGGGATGACGACTTCGTCTTCCACCTCAGCAAGGAAGAGTTCATGCAGGTCTTCTTTGACGACCTGGCTCTGCCCAACCTCACGCGCACCGTGCTCGCCGAGACGCCCGAGTACAAGACCCACCGCGCCGGCTACAGCAGCGACGGCACGCCCAACAACCTGCACGTGGTGCGCAGCATGCGCGGCGCCATCGGCCGGCGCATCGCACTTGGCAACGAGTCGCGGCGCGAGCTGCGCGAGCTGGAGGCCGAGCTCGACGAACTGAAGGACAAGCCCGGCTTCGATGCCAGGGTGGCCGAGCTGACCGAGCGCATCGCGGCCCTCGAGGCCCGCCTCGCCCGCATTCCCTACCTCGACCCGATCGACCTGCGCTACCGCAGCCGCGTGCGCACGCCGGTGCCCACCAGCAAGGCGGTGATGTTCTGCTTGATGGACGTCTCGGGCTCGATGGACGAGGCGCGCAAGGATCTGGCCAAGCGCTTCTTCATCCTGCTGTACCTCTTCCTCACGCGCCACTACGAGAAGATCGACATCGTCTTCATCCGCCACCACACGCAGGCGCAGGAGGTCGACGAACACAACTTCTTCCACTCCACCGAAACCGGCGGCACCGTGGTGTCGAGCGCGCTCGTGCTGATGGAAGAAATCGCCAAGGCGCGCTACCCCACCAGCGAGTGGAACATCTACGGCGCGCAGGCCAGCGACGGCGACAACTGGCACCACGACAGCGGCCGCTGCCGCGAGATCCTGGCCAACAACATCCTGCCGCTGTGCCGCTACTTCGCCTATGTGCAAGTGGCCGAGGAAGAGCAGAACCTGTGGGACGAGTACGCGGCCCTGGCGCAAGACGCCAAGGACTTCGCGATCCGCAAGGTGACCGAAGCCTCGCAGATCTACCCCGTGTTCCGTCAGTTGTTCAAGAAGGAGGGGGCCGCGACATGAACAGTCCCATCGATGCCCCGTGGGGCGACGAGCGCCGCAAGGAGCAATGGAGCGTGTCGCCGCGCCGCCGTGCGAGCGACCTGGTCGCGCCCAAGCGCACGCACGAGCCGCTGCCATCGCCTTCCGACTGGTCGTTCGAGCTGATCGAGCGCTACCACGAGGTCATCAAGGCCACGGCCGAGCGCTACGGCCTCGACACGTATCCGAACCAGCTCGAGATCATCACCGCCGAGCAGATGATGGACGCGTATGCCTCGGTGGGCATGCCGGTGAACTACCGCCACTGGAGCTACGGCAAGGAGTTCATCTCCACCGAGAAGAACTACAAGCGCGGCCACATGGGCCTGGCGTATGAGATCGTCATCAACAGCAACCCTTGCATCAGCTACCTGATGGAAGAGAACACGATGGCCATGCAGGCCCTCGTGATCGCACACGCGGCCTACGGCCACAACAGCTTCTTCAAGGGCAACTACCTCTTCCGCATGTGGACCGATGCGGCGTCGATCATCGACTACCTCGTCTACGCGAAGAACTACGTGGCCGAATGCGAAGAGCGCCACGGCCTCGACGCGGTGGAAGAGCTGCTCGACAGCTGCCACGCGCTGATGAACCACGGCGTCGACCGCTACCGCCGCCCGAGCCGCAAGTCGCTCGCGCAGGAACTGGCCGACCGCAAGGACCGCGAGGCCTACGCGCAGCAGCAGGTCAACGAGATGTGGCGCACGCTGCCCAAGAAGGCCGAGAAGGCCGCCGAAGAAACGACGGCCCGTCGCTTCCCCGAAGAGCCGCAGGAGAACCTGCTGTACTTCATCGAGAAAAATGCGCCGCTGCTCGAGCCCTGGCAGCGCGAGATCGTGCGCATCGTGCGCAAGGTCGCGCAGTATTTCTACCCGCAGCGCCAGACGCAGGTGATGAACGAAGGCTGGGCCACCTTCTGGCACCACAAGTTGCTCAACACCATGTACGACGACGGCTACTTGAGCGACGGCATGATGATCGAGTGGCTGAAGTCGCACACCAACGTCGTCTACCAGCCCAAGGTGACCGACCGCCACTACAGCGGCATCAATCCCTATGCGCTGGGCTTCGCGATGTACACCGACATCAAGCGCATCTGCGAGAACCCGACCGAGGAAGACCGCCACTGGTTCCCCGACATCGCGGGCAAGGACTGGCTGGAAACGCTCGACCACGCGATGCGCAACTTCAAGGACGAGAGCTTCGTCGGCCAGTACCTCTCGCCCAACCTGATGCGCGAGTTCCGCTTCTTCGCGATCAACGACGACGAGAAGGAAGAAGAGCTCGAGGTCTCGGCCATCCACGACGAGAGTGGTTACCGCCGGGTGCGCGAAGCGCTGTCGCACCAGTACGACCTGGGTGCGCGTGAGCCCAACATCCAGGTGTGGAACGTGAACCTCCGGGGCGACCGTTCGCTCACGCTGCGCCATGCGCAGCACAACGACCGGCCGCTGCACGAAGGCGCCAACGAAGTGCTCAAGCATGTGGCGCGCCTGTGGGGCTTCGGCGTGCACCTGGAGAGCGTGAACGGCGCGGGCGAAGTGCAGCGCCGCTGGTCGGTGACGCCGCCGCAGTAAGCGGCGACCTCACCGCCGCCGCCTCAGTGCGTGCGGAACGACCCGGAGGTCGTGCGCCGCGCGGGTTCCAGCGTCACCTCACGCGTCACCGGCTGCGGGCTGGGCCCGATGGCGATCGAGGGCAGGCCCAGTGCCTTGCGCATCTCGGCCAATGACTTCTCCTGCTGCTCGCTGATCGACGCGCGCTGCGCATCGAGCTTGAGCGACTCCGCCAGCGTCAGCGTGCGTGTTCTCGCCAGGCGCTCCGCGAGGAAGCTCTGCCATGCCGTGGCCTGCGGCACGAGCTGCTCCAGCAGCGCGTCCTGCCGCTTGAAGGCGGGCTCGCGCAGGTCGGTGGGCAGTGTCGTGAAGCGGTGCGTGCAGGGGCAGGTGATCGCGTTCAGCTGGTCGACGAGGAAGTTCTTGCGGTCGGGCAGGAACACATCGCGCAAAGCCGGCGAGAGCGCGTGGCCCTGGTTGCTGGCGAAGGCCGGGGTCGACAGCTCGGTCAGCGCCTGGGGCATGGTTTCCACGTGCACGAAGTTGCCGAGCGAGTTGGGCCAGTTGGTGACGGTGGTGCCGGTCGGCGTGAGGGCGGGCCCGATGCTGTTGGCCGTGAGCAGGCCGAACGCCGACGGCTGGTGGCAGCCCGCGCAGCTCTGCGTGGTGGCGCGCTTCAGCAGCTGGGTGGCCGTGAGGCCGTGCACGGCAGCGCCGCTTTGCAAGCCGGTGCGAAAGGTGTTGACCGGCCCGACCGCGGCGTTGAACTGCGTCAGGTACTGGTCATGCCACACATCGAACGGTGGCTGCGACGAGGGCGTGCCGAAGGGCGGCGCGACCGGTGCCTGCGAGAAGCTTTGCGGTGCGTTGTGCTGGGGTGACACCGAGTAGCCGATGCGCATCAGCGTCGCGTCGCCGAGCAGGGCTGTCTGCGCGAGGGCGCTGTTCTGGAAGGCCAGGGCGGGCCCGTTCAGGGGGTGGGCCGGCGCGTTCGCGATGTCCTCGTTCCACAGCGTGCCCCAGGGGTTGACCTTGACCGGGATCGGCACGATCTCGAACTTGCACGGCGTGCTGCTGCAGTTGAGCACGGTCTTGAATTCCTTGAGCATCCAGCGCGAGGTCGTCGCGAACTGGTTGGTGCGGATCTGCCCGCTGCCCGAGGCACCGTAGGCGCCGGTCGCGCCCTTGCTGCTGTAGTGGTCCACATGCACCACCGGCCGGAAGCCCGGCAGCCCGGTGTAGAAGAACTCCTCGAGCTTGGTGGCGCGGTCGCTGGCCGACGTCATCGCCGAGAGCGACTTCCACATCTGCATCACCGGCTTGCAGCCGCTGCGGCAGCCCGGCGTGGGGTTGGGCAACACCCCTTCGAAGATGATCAGGTTGCGTGCGCCCGGCAGGGCCAGGATCTCGCCGTAGACGATGCGGTACTCGCCGCAGTTGCGCCAGCCTTCGTGCGCGAGGTCGAGGCGGTTGACGAGCGCGAGCGGCACATAGCCGCTGAAGCGGTCGAAGGAGCCGCTCATGCGGGTGTTGATCGACGCATCGGTGCCCACGGCTTCGTTGCCTTCCTCGCCCGCGTTGCGCGGCCGGCAGGCGTGCGGCAGGCCGTTGAGCGTGCCGCCCGCATCGCTGCAGCGCGGGCCGGTGGTGATGGCCTGCGCGGCGGGGTTCTGCGTGTCCCAGAACTGCCGGAAGATCGACGCGCCGGTGGTGCCCGGCACCTGTGCGACCACCTGCGAGGCCAGTTGGTCCATCGTGCGCTTGAGCGAGAAGTCGCGCGCGGTGAGCGTCGACAGGTCGTGGACCATCAGCGAGCGGTGCGGGTCGATGTCGGCCGGCGAGGTGGGCGGCGAGGGCAGGCACACCTTGGCGCTGAAGTCGCGGTCGAGCAGGTCGAGCTTGTCGACGATGTGGAAGCGCAGGATGTTGTCGCGCTGCACCGGCGTGAGCTTCGGATCGCTCGCGCTCACGCCGATGAGCTCGGTGGGCAGGGGCGTGAAGGTCTGCGGTTGTTTGATCACCTGGGCTTGCGCCACGGTGAAGGTCATGACCGACAGCAGGCCGGTCAACGAACGGGTGAAGATGGTCATGGAGTCTCCCTGTGGCTGGTTCACCGGGCACCACCTCGCGGCGGGGCTCGGAGAAACCAGTCTAGGAAGTTCCTAACCGGCAGGACTCACGTGAACTAGGGGGATCACGCGGTTCTAGGGGGAACGCGTGTTCTAGGGGGGGCGCTAGGCGCTGTCGGGCCGCAGCGGCTCGGGGACGAAGGGCTGCACCACGCCCAGCAGCTTCTGCACGTAGGCCTCTTTTTCGCCGACCGGTGCCACGTAGTGCAGCGCCTGTTCGGTGGCTTGCTGCCCCGCGCGCAGCAGCATCACCCAGGTGGCGAGGTACTGCGAGGCCATGCAGCCGCCGGCGGTGGCGACCGGGCCACGGGCGTGGAAGGGCTCGTCGACCACCCGCACGCCCGCCTGCACCACCCAGGGCTTGGTGGTGTTGTCGGTGCAGGCCGGCATGTTGCCGATGAGTCCGAGCCGCGCGAGGAGCAGCGTGCCCGAGCACTGCGCACCGATCAGCTGGCGCAGCGGGTCGAGCGTGAGGCGGTCCATCAGCGCGGCGTTTTCGGCGATGGCGCGGGTGTAGATGCCGCTGCCGAAGAGCACCACCTCGGCTTCGTTGGCAAATTCCAGCGGCTGCTGCACGTCGACGGTCACCCCGTTCATCGAGGTGAGCTTCAAGCCGGGGCCGGTGATCTCGGCGGTGAAGCCTTGGGGCCGCAGCCGGTTGAGCAGGCCGAGCGCGATGAACGAGTCGAGTTCGTTGAAGCCATCGAAGGTGACGATGGCCACCCGGGTGGTCACGGGTATCGGCGCGGCCATGCGGGTCACTCTTCCAGCAGGCTGCGCAGCATCCACGCGGTCTGCTCGTGCACCGTGAGGCGCTGGGTCAGCAGGTCGGCGGTGGGCTCGTCGCCGGCCTTGTCGGCCAGCGGGAAGATGCTGCGCGCAGTGCGCGCCACGGCCTCGTGGCCGGTGACGAGGATGCGCACCATGTCCATCGCCTTGGGCGGCGTGGCTGGCGCGTCCTTGATGGAGGCGAGCGCGCCGAACTGGCCATAGGAGCCCGGTGCCGCAAAGCCCAGCGAGCGGATGCGCTCGGCCACCGGGTCGACCGCATTCCACAGCTCGGTGTACTGCAGCATGAACATCTGGTGCAGCGTGTTGAACATCGGCCCCGTCACGTTCCAGTGGAAGTTGTGGGTGGTGAGGTAGAGCGTGTAGGTGTCGGCCAGCAGCTTCGAGAGGCCGTCGGCGATGGCCTTGCGGTCTTTCTCGCTGATGCCGATGTTGATCTGCGGGGCACTCGTCGCACTCTTGGCGGGGGTGGGGGTCTTGGTCTTCTTGGCCATGGTCGTGGGGGGGTGGGCGGAGGGGTCAGGACACACGCTGCACGCCTTCCAGCGGGCAGGCATAGATGGCATTGCGCAGCGCGGCGATGGCTTCGTAGCGGGTGAAGGTGCGCCGCCACGCGAGCACCACGCGGCGCGTGGGCACCGGCTCGCTGAAGGGCACGTAATGCACGTGCGGCTGCGGGTCTTTCGGCACGCTCAGCTGCGGCACCACCGTCACGCCCATGCCCGAGGCCACCATGTACTTGATGGTCTCGAGCGACGAGCCTTCGAAGCTCTTGCGGATGCCTTCGGCGTTGCTGGAGAAGCGCGCGTATTCGGGGCAGACCTCGAGCACGTGGTCGCGGAAGCAGTGGCCGGTGCCGAGCAGCAGCATCGTCTCCTTCTTCAGCTCTTCGGCGGCGATCTGCTGGCGCTTGGCGAGCGGGTGCGAGACGGGCACCGCCACCATGAACGGCTCGTCGTAGAGCGGCGCCACCGCGAGGCCGGTGTCGGGGAAGGGCTCGGCGATGATCGCGCAGTCGAGTTCGCCGGTGCGCAGCATGTCGAGCAGCTTCACCGTGAAGTTCTCCTGCAGCATGAGCGGCATCTGCGGCACCCGCTCGATGGCGGCCTTCACCAGGTCGGGCAGGAGATACGGGCCGATGGTGTAGATCACGCCGAGGCGCAGCGGGCCCGAGACCGGGTCTTTCCCACGCTTGGCGATTTCCTTGATGGCCGCGGCCTGCTCGATGACCGACTGCGCCTGGCGCACGATCTCTTCGCCCAAGGGGGTGACGCTCACCTCGTTGGCGCCGCGCTCGAAGAGCTTCACGTCGAGCTCTTCCTCCAGCTTCTTGATCGCCACGCTGAGGGTGGGCTGCGAGACGAAGCAAGCCTCGGCCGCACGGCCGAAGTGCTTTTCTCTGGCGACGGCCACGATGTAGCGAAGCTCGGTGAGGGTCATGGTTGCGCAGGATAGCGGAGCGGATGTGCCGCGTCATGCGCCCCTTGGCATCGCCTTGCGATACCGCATCACTTCCCGCTTGAGGGGCGAGGGCGCTTCGCGGATTCTCCCGCCGCGGCATGTGCCGCGCCTCGAAAACCCATATGAGTCAACCGCGCTTTCTCGCTTCCACCGCCGTGGCCGCCCTGGCGGCGCTCGCCACCGTCACCCTGTCGGCCTGCTACGTGGTGCCGATCGACCCGCGCACCGGCCAGCCCTACCCGGCGCCTCGCGATCCCTCGCAGCCCGCGAGCGTGGCGATCATCACCCCACCCGCGTCACCGGCACCGCCCCAGCCCACGGTCCTGAGCGCGCGGCTCTACCCCCTCAACCCGCAGGCCAACAAGGGCGGCATGCTCACCGCCGTGGTGATGGACAACAACACCGGCCGTGGCACCTTCACCCTGAGCTACCAGGGCGATGCGCTGCAGGGCGAGGCCTCGCGGGTGGAGGCCGGCTACGCCGCCTTCGGCCGGGTGCACAACGAGGTGCTGGGCGCCAACCCGCAGCGCAGCTTCAGCGGTCGCCGCGGCATCGCCAACGCCTACGGCGCCAAGGGCGTCAACGTGCAGTGCGAATACCTGATCACCGGCCCCACGATGGGCACCGGCGCCTGCCTGTTCTCCGATGGCGCGAAGTACCAGATGCACTTCGGCGGCTGAACGGCCGCTGGGCCGCCTCAGGACTTGGCCGGCCGCTTCATCGATTCGAGCCGCGCCAGGTCCAGCCCGTCGACGATGGCCTTGAGCGCGGCCGGCTCCACCTTGCGGCCGTCGGCCTCGACCACCACGCCGTTGGCCAGCAGCACCGTCACCTCGCCGTGGCTGCCGTCCTTGCGGTGCTTCTCGCGCACGGTGCGCTCGCCCTGCTTGTAGACGCGCTCGATGGCGGTGTCGGTCTCCTTGTCGAGCGTGGTGCCGGCCCAGCCGGCCAGCGCGGCGACGCCGGCCATGCCGCCGAGGTCGGTGATGCTCAGCTGCACGCGCTGAGTGCCGTCGGTGTAGCGTGCCTTGGCGGACGATCCGGCCACGCCCATCACCTGGTTGCTCTGGGCTTCGATCGAGTCGCGGCGCAGCGCGCCCAGGCTCTCGGGCAGGAGCGCCTTCAGGTCCTGCGGCGGCAGGGCCTCGCCCGAGGCGCCGGCCATCGCCCCCACCATCTCCGACATCGCCTTGCCGGCCGCCGCGCTGTCGCCCGACGTTTGCGCCGCTTCCATGCGCTTGCCTGCTTCTTCCATGCGTTTGGCCATCTCGTCGAGCTTGCTCGTGTCGAGCGTCACCTCGCCCTTGGGCGTGGTGATGGTCACGTCACGCTCGCCGTGCATGCCGCCGCCCATGCGGCCGAAGCCGTGCGAGGGCGTGACGGCCGCCGAGATGGCGCCGATCACGAGGCCCGCGACGATGCCGCACACCACCACCACCGCGGTGTAGCCGGCGGCCTTCTCGGGCGGGCACTTCATCAGCACCGGCAGGCCGGTGTAGACGAGGTAGATCGAATAGAGCGCCGCCAGCAGCCCCAGCACCGAGAGCGACGGGATCAGCCCGAAGATGCCGCCCACGAAGCCGGCGGTCGCGCCGTAGGCCACGAGCTTGAGCGCGTTGATCTGGTTCTTGCTGCCACCGAAGGTGGGGGCGAGCGCGTCGACGATCAGCGCGACCACGAACACCATCACCAGCGAGAGCGCGTAGCTCACCACCATGTTCGTGAGGCCCCAGAGGAAGGGCACGCGGATGTGCATGCCGAAGCCGCCCACGCCGATGAGCGTCATGCCGATGAAGCCCGCCACCGCGGGGATGGCGGCGAGGATCAGCACGTAGCGGGTGTAGAGCGAGGCCACGTCGGCCGGCTCCTGCTCGATGGCCGGCCAGGTGGTGGTGGGGCGCAGCAGGATGTCCTGCACACGTTGGATGAGGTTCATGGGTCACTCCGAAAGGGCGCCATCCAGACGCGGCGCGAGCGGAAATCTAGTCCCCGTGCGGGGTCTTGCCTAAGGACCAACGTCACATCGGCCCCGAGGCGCCTCTCTAGGCTTTCAGGTACTCGGCCTTGCTGCCCAGCCAGCGCGCCACATGCTGGCGGGCGCGCTGCGGCTCGCTCGCGAGCCAGCGCTCGGCGGCGGCGCGAGCCGGGGGCACGAGGTGCGCGTCTTCGTTGAGGTCGGCGAAGCGCAGCAGCGGCGCGCCCGACTGGCGAGCGCCGAGGAATTCGCCCGGCCCGCGGATCTCGAGGTCGCGGCGGGCGATCTCGAAGCCGTCTTGTGTCTCGGCCATCGCCTTCAGGCGTGACTTGCCGGTGTCGGACAAGGGCGAGGTGTAGAGCAGCACGCACACGCTCGCCACCGAGCCGCGGCCCACACGCCCGCGCAGCTGGTGCAGCTGCGAGAGGCCGAAGCGCTCGGCGTGCTCGATCACCATCAGGCTGGCATTGGGCACGTCGACGCCCACTTCGATCACGGTCGTGCTGACCAGCACCTGCATCGTGCCGGCTTTGAACTGGTCCATCACCGCGGCCTTGTCGGCGGCGGGCATGCGGCCGTGCAGCAGGCCCACGCTGTGGCCGGCGAGCGCGGCGCTCAGCTGCTCGTGCGTCGCGGTGGCGTTCTGCAGGTCGAGCTTCTCGCTCTCTTCGATCAGCGGGCACACCCAGTAGACCTGCTTGCCGAGCGCGGCCTCGGCGGCGATGGTGGCGATCACGCTGTCGCGCTTGGCATCGCTGAACACCTTGGTGACGATGGGTGTGCGGCCGGGCGGCAGCTCGTCGATCGTGCTGATGTCGAGGTCGGCGAAGAGCGTCATCGCGAGCGTGCGCGGGATGGGCGTGGCGCTCATCATCAAGAGGTGCGGCTCGAGCGACTGCGCCTGCAGCTTCTCCCGCAGCGCAAGCCGCTGTGCGACGCCGAAGCGGTGCTGCTCGTCGATGATCGCGAGCCCGAGCTTGGCGAACTGCACTTCGTCCTGGATGACGGCGTGCGTGCCCACCACCAGCAGCGCCTCGCCGGAGGCCACGCGCGCCAGCATCTCCTTGCGGGCTTTGCCCTTGCGGCTGCCGGTGAGCCAGGCGGTCTGGATGCCCAGCGGCTCCAGCCACTGCACCAGTTTGCGGAAGTGCTGCTCGGCCAGGATCTCGGTGGGCGCCATCAGCGCGCACTGCCAGCCGCTGTGCATGGCGATGGCGGCGGCAAGCGCGGCCACGACGGTCTTGCCCGCCCCCACGTCGCCTTGCAGCAGGCGGTGCATCGGGATCTCGCGCTGCAGGTCCTGCGCAATCTCCTCGACCACGCGGTGCTGCGCCTTGGTCAGCGCGAAGGGCAGGGCGGCGAGCAGTTGTTCCTGCAGGCCGCCGCGCGCCACCGCGAAGCGTGGCGCGCGTTGCAAGGCGCGCTCGTGCTTCGCTTCGAGCTGCGAGATCTGCTGCGCCAGCAGCTCCTCGAACTTGAGCCGCTGCCACGCGGGGTGGGTCTTGTCTTCGAGCGTGGCGAGGCTCACATCGGGCGCTGGGTGGTGCAGGAAGTGCAGCGCGTCTTTCAGCGCCCAGCTGCCGGGCGGCAACATGGCCGGTGGCACCAGCTCCGAGAGGTCGGCGCGTTTCAGGCCCGAGGCCACCGCCTTGCGCAGGTAGGCCTGGGGCAGCGAGGCGCTGGTCGGGTAGACGGGTGTGAGTGCGGTGGCGAGCGGCGTGTCGTCGTCCACGCCCTTGAAGCCGGGGTGCACCATCTCCAGCCCGAAGAAGCCGCCGCGCGCTTCACCGCGCACGCGCACCCGGTTGCCGGCGGCGAGGGTCTTCTGGTGGTTGGGATAGAAGTGCAGGAAGCGCAGGAAGAGCTCGTCCGTGCCATCGCTCAGCTTCACCACCAGCTGCCGCCGCGGGCGGAACTGCACCTGGCATTCGGTGACGATGCCTTCCACCTGCGCCGTCATGCCGTCGCGCAGCTCGGCGATGGCGGTGAGCTTGGTCTCGTCTTCGTAACGCAGCGGCAGGTGCAGTGCGAGGTCGATGTCGCGCACCAGGCCCAGCTTCTCCATCGCCCGCTGAGGCGCCGATTTCTCCTGGCGTGCGGGCGTGGTGGTGGCGGGGGGCATGGGACAATTTTGCGGCATATGTCTTCCGTCTCTTCTTCCCTGCGCCTCGCCGATTTCGACTTCGAGCTGCCGCCCGAGCTGATCGCGCAGCACCCCGCGCCCGAGCGCAGCGCCTCGCGCCTGCTCGATGGCACGCACACGCCGCCCGTCGACCGCATCTTTCGCGAGCTGCCCACGCTGCTGAAGGCGGGTGACCTGCTGGTGTTCAACGACACCCGTGTCATCAAGGCCCGCCTGCTCGGCGCCAAGGCCACGGGCGGGGCGGTCGAAGCGCTGGTGGAGCGGGTGCTGCCGAACCATGAAGTGCTCGTCCACCTGCGTGCGAGCAAGTCGCCGAAGGCGGGGGCGGTCGTGCGCTTCACGAGCGGCGATGGCACGAGCCACTTCGAGGCCGAGATGCTCGGCCGCGGCGGGCCGGAGGATTCGCTCTTCCACCTGCGCTTTCCCTCCGAGCCCTTCGCGCTGATCGAGCGCCACGGCCATGTGCCGCTGCCGCCCTACATCACGCATGCCGACGACGCCGAAGACGAGCGCCGCTACCAGACGGTGTTTGCCGCCAAGCCCGGCGCGGCGGCGGCGCCCACTGCGGCGCTGCATTTCGACGAAGGTGTGCTCGCCGCCTTGCGCGAGCGGGGCGTGGGCAGCGCGAGCGTCACGCTGCACGTGGGCGCGGGCACCTTCCAGCCGGTGCGTGTCGACAACATCGCCGAGCACAAGATGCACAGCGAGTGGTTCGAGGTGCCGCAGGCGACGGTCGACGCCATCGTCGCAACGCACGCGGCCGGCGGCCGTGTCGTCTCGGTCGGCACCACCACGCTGCGTGCGCTCGAATCGGCCGCGCGCGGCGGCACGCTCGTGGCCGGCAGCCGCGACACCGACATCTTCATCACCCCGGGCTTCACCTTCCGCGTGGTCGACGTGCTCGTCACCAACTTCCACCTGCCCAAGAGCACGCTCTTGATGCTCGTCAGCGCCTTCGCCGGGCACGAGCACGTGATGGCGCTCTACCGCCACGCGGTGGCGCAGCGCTACCGCTTCTTCAGCTACGGCGACGCGATGCTGCTCGCGCGCTGAGCACTGCATCACGCTTGCGTGCGCGGCGTGGTGCCGCTTCGGCCGTTTGGTCGATGGGTGCGGCGAAGGGCTCTCTCCAGAATGAATTGCAGCAGGCGCGCAGGTGCCGCCCGCATTCACGCTGAGGATGAAGCCGAGATGAACACAACAACCCCTGCGGTGCGCCGCCGCGTCGTGGCGCTGATGGCGCTGGTGCCCCTGGTGCTGGCCGGTTGCGGGGGCTCGTCGGGCGGCGGTGGTGGCTCGGGTGGCGCGGGCACACCGCCACCGCCACCTCCGGCACCTGTCTCGCAGATCAAGGCCATCCACACCAGCCCCAACGCGGCCCACGTGGTCGTGGTGAAGACCGACAACACCGTGTGGAGCTGGGGCCTGAACGACATCGGCCAACTCGGCCCGCAGGCCACCGGCTACAGCATCGTCTTCACGCCGATGCAGGTGAGCGCGCTCGGCACCGACTTCGACCGTGTCGCCGTGGGCTACAAGACGAGCTTCGCCTACGGCCCGGGCGTGTACGCCTACGGCTGGGGCGACAACACCTCCGGCGTGCTGGGCGACAACTCCACCACCGCCCGCACCACGCCCACCCAGGTGGCGGTGACGGGCGGCTTCACCTCGCTCGCCTCGGGCAGCTTCACGGTGGCGGTGCGCTCCGATGGCTCGCTGTGGCACTGGGGCTCGCGCATCAACGCCGCCGCGCCGTACTACCGGCCGCAGAACGTGGGCAGCGGCTTCAGCAAGGTCGCGATGGGCTACGCCCATGCGCTCGCGCTCGGCCAAGACGGCAGCGTGTGGACCTGGGGCTGGCAGAACACGGCCGGCCAGCTCGGCCGCACCGTGCAGAGCACCCCCTCCGGCAGCGACGCGCAGACACCGGTGCAGGTGATGACCGGCGTGGCGCAGATCGCCGCCGGCTTCCAGTCGAGCTACGCCCTCAAGACCGACGGCACGCTGTGGGCCTGGGGCAGCAACGACAAGGGCCAGCTCGGCGACGGCACCACCACTTCGCGCGCGGCGCCGGTGCAGATCCCCGGGCTCTACACCCACATCTCGGCCGGCGACAACCACGTGGCCGCGACCAAGGCCAACGGCACGCTCTGGACCTGGGGCTACAACAACTTCGGCCAGCTGGCCGACGGCACGACCAACGATTCATGGTCGCCCCATCAGGTGAGCAGCGCCGCCTGGACGATGGTGGCCGCGGGGGCGGGCATCACGCTCGTCGCCAACGCAGCGGGCGAGATCTACGGCGTGGGCTACAACTACTGGGGCAGCCTCGGCACCGGCTACCAGCAGTACGCGCCCACCACGACCTTCACCAAATCGGTGTTCTGATCCTTCGACCCGCCCGGCGGCACGCGCCCGATACTGCGTGCCGCCATGCGCCTTTCGCCCTTGCCTGCCGACCTCACTTCCGCCTCCCGCCTGCGCCGCGCGCTGCTGCCCCTCACCTGCCTCGGGCTGCTGCTGCTCTCGCTGTGGTGGGCCGATGCGCTGACGCATGACGTGAAGCGCTGGCCCGGCCAGCGGCTCGACGTGGCCGAGTCGCTCGTGTCGGCGAGCGAGCGCCCGCCGGCCCAGGCGAGCGGCTGGCAGGCCACCCGCCTGCCCGACAACTGGAAAGAGACCCGCCCTGAAGGCCCACCCGCCGTCTGGTACCGCGTGCCCTTCAGCGCGGCGGGCGTCAACGACCCCGCGGTGCTCATCCCGCGCCTGGCCACCAGCGGCCAGGTGTGGCTCAACGGCTCGCGTCTGTGGGACGGCCGCAGCACCCGAGCGCAAGACACCTTCAGCTGGAACGCCCCGCTGCTGCTCGTGCTGCCGAGCGGCCTGCTGCGCGCCGAGGGCAACCTGCTCGAGATCCAGGTGCAGGGCCTGCCGCGCTACCGCGCCGGCCTGTCGCATGTGCAGCTCGCGCCGCAGCAGGCGCTGGTGCCGATCTACACCTGGCGCAACCTGTGGCAGAAGGACGGGGCGCTGATCTCGAGCGTGGTGTCGCTGGTGGGCGGCCTGCTGATGCTGCTGCTGTGGGTGCGCACACGGCGCGACCCGATGTACCTCTGGTTCGCGCTCGCGACCCTTGCCTGGGCGGCGCGCAACAGCAACCTCTACCTCAACGAGCTGCCGGTGCCGATCGACGTCTGGGCCACGCTCGTGCGTGCCGGCCATGCGTGGTTCGCGGCCTTCTTCGGGCTCTTCGTGCTGCGCTTCACCGGCACCGCCTGGCGCGGCTTCAAGGTGGCGCTGGTGGTCTATGCGCTGGCCAACAGCCTGCCCTCGGCCGGCTTCGTGGAGCCCATGCTGCGCTGGCTCGCGCTGCCCGGCTTCGCGCTCTACTTCCCGCTGCTGTGGCTCTTGCTGCGCAAGGGCTGGCGCGACGGCAGCACCGAGTCGGCGCTGATGGCGGCCACCGCGCTCACCTTCCTCGCCCTCTCGGCGCGCGACGGCCTGCTGCTCGGCAGCCGCCTGCCCTACGAGGCCTACTACCTGTCGCACTACAGCGGCGTGCTGCTGCTGGTGTCGGCGGCCTGGAGCCTCGTCGCGCGCCTCGTGACCACGCAGCAGAGCCTGTCGCGCCTCAACGCCGAGCTCGAGCAGCGGGTGGCCGACCGCACCGCGGCGCTGCAGGCGGCCAACGCGGCGAAGACCCGCTTCCTTGCCGCCGCGAGCCACGACCTGCGCCAGCCGGTGGTGGCCATCGGCCTGCTCATCGGCCTCGTGCGCGAGCAGGTGCAGGCGCTCGACGTGCGCCGACTGATCGACCGCGCCCACGACGCGGTGATGGCGATGGAGAAGCTGCTGCAAGGCCTGCTCGACCTCTCGCGCCTCGACTCCGGCGTGGTGAAGCCACGCTTCGAAGGCGTGGGCCTGCAAGGCGTGTTCGACGCCATCGCCGCCACCGAGGCCGCCACCGCGCAGGCCAAGGGGCTGCGCTTGCGCGTGCACCCCACGAGCCTGAGCGTGCGGGCCGACCCGCTGCTGCTCGACCAGCTGCTGCGCAACCTCGTGGCCAACGCGCTGCGCTACACCGACCGCGGCGGCGTGCTGATCGCCGCGCGCCGCCGGGCCGGCCAGGTGTGCGTGCAGGTGTGGGACACCGGCCGCGGCATCGCGCGCGAGCGCCAGGCCGAGGTGTTCGAGGAATTCGTGCAGCTCGACAACCCCGGCCGCGACCGCTCGCTCGGCCTGGGCCTGGGTCTCGCCATCGTCGCCCGCTGCGCGCACCTGCTCGGCAGCCGCATCGAGCTGCGCTCCGAGCCGGGCCGCGGCTCGTGCTTCAGCCTGCGCCTGCCGGCGGCGCCCGCGCTGCCGACCACGCCGCTGAAACCCGGGGCGGTGCGCCCGCTTGCCCGCCAGCGGGTGCTGCTGGTCGACGATGACGAGACCGTGCGCGTCGCGCTCGCCTCGCGCCTGGAAGCCTGGGGCGCCGAGGTCACCGCGCTCGACGGCCTGCCCGCCGTGCAGCAGTGGCTGGCCGACCGGCCCTTCGTGCCCGACCTGCTGCTCACCGACCACCGCCTGCCGGTGGGCAACGGCCTGCAGGTCATCGACGCGGTGCGCGCCGCCTGCGGGCCGGTGCCGGCGCTGATGGTCACCGGCAACACCGCGCCCGAAGACATCGCCACCTTCAGCGCGAGCGGCATTCCGGTGCTGCACAAGCCCTTCCCGGCCGAGCAGCTGCTGGCCGCGATCGGGCGCATCGCCGGGCTCGGCGTGTTCGAGACGGGCTGAGCAGCCTCAGCTCAGGCGCAGGCCCAGGCGCGCCGCGGCCACCACGGCCTGCGTGCGCGAGTTCGCGTCGAGCTTGCGGAAGATCGCGCCGAGGTGCGTCTTCACCGTCGACTCCGAGAGGTCGAGCTCGCGGCAGATCACCTTGTTCGATTTGCCGTGAATCAGGAGCTTGAGCACGTCGAGCTGGCGCGGCGAAAGGCCGAGCACCGTCTCGGCCGGGGCCGCTTCGCTGCGCAGGCCCAGCACGCGCGGCGGCAGGTAGACGCCACCGGCCAGCACCGTCTCCAGCGCCGCGCGCATCGCGCCCGGCTGCGAGGTCTTGGGGATGAATCCGGCCGCGCCTTCGTCGATGGCACCGAGCACCGTCTCGGGCGTCTCGTCGGCCGAGAGCACCACCACCGTCACCTCGGGTGCCGCGTCGCGCAGGCGGCGCAGGCTCAGCGTGCCGCTGCTGTCGGGCAGGCCCAGGTCGAGCAGGGCGAGGCGGATGTCGGGCTCGCCGTGCAGTCGTTCGATCGCCTGCCCGATGCTGTCGGCTTGGCGGATGTCGAGTTGGGGGAAGGCGCTGGCCATCAGGAGCGCGAGGCCTTCGCGGAAGAGCGGGTGGTCGTCGATGAGAAGCGTCTTCATGGGGACTGCAAGGGAACCGGTCGATTCTGCCCGCCGCCTCGGCCCACACGCGCAGCGCGAGCGTGATGTCTTGCGCAGGTCGGCGCGGGCTCTGGCATGGGCGCGGCGACAATCGCGGCCTATGTTGCAGTTCGACCTCCTCAAGACCGAGGGCCTCGCCCGCCGTGGCCGCCTCACCCTCAACCACGGCGTCGTGGAGACGCCGGTGTTCATGCCCGTGGGCACCTACGGCACGGTGAAGGGCGTGATGCCCTCGTCGCTCGAAGAGATGGGCGCGCAGATCATCCTCGGTAACACCTTCCACCTGTGGCTGCGGCCGGGGCTCGACATCCTGAAGCAGTTCGGCGGCCTGCATCGCTTCGAGGCGTGGACGAAACCCATCCTCACCGACAGCGGTGGCTTCCAGGTGTGGAGCCTGGGCGAGATGCGCAAGATCAGCGAGGAAGGCGTGAAGTTCGCGTCACCCGTCAACGGCGACAAGCTTTTCCTCACGCCCGAGACCAGCATGCAGATCCAGACGGTGCTCAACAGCGACATCGTCATGCAGTTCGACGAGTGCACACCTTACGAGACCAAGGGCCACATCACCACCGAGCGCGAGGCGAGGTTGTCGATGGAGCTGAGCCTGCGCTGGGCGAGCCGCTGCCTCACGGAATTCCAGAAGCTGCAGAACCCGAACGCGCTCTTCGGCATCGTGCAGGGCGGCATGTTTGAGCACCTGCGCGAGGAGTCGCTGAACGCGCTCGTCGAACTCGACCTGCCCGGCTACGCCATCGGCGGCGTGAGCGTGGGCGAGCCCAAGGACGACATGCTGCGCATCATGGCGCACACGCCGCACCGCCTGCCCGCGCACAAGCCACGCTACCTGATGGGCGTGGGCACGCCGGAAGACCTGGTGGAGGGCGTGGCGAGCGGCGTCGACATGTTCGACTGCGTGATGCCCACCCGCAACGCGCGCAACGGCCACCTCTTCACCCGCTTCGGCGACCTGCGCCTGCGCAACGCCCGCTACAAGACCGACGAGCGCCCGGTCGACGAGACCTGCTCCTGCCACTGTTGCCAGAACTTCAGTCGCGCCTATTTGCACCACCTCGACCGCTGCGGCGAGATGCTGGGGCCCATGCTCACCAGCATCCACAACCTGCACTACTACGTGAACCTGATGCGCGAGGTGCGGCTGGCGCTCGACGAAGGGCGCTTCGAGAGCTTCCGCGCGGCGTTCAAGGCCGACCGCCTGCGCGGCGTCTCGACCTAGCGTGGCGGCACGGGCTGGCCCGCGACGGGCGAGCGCGGCCCGGGCAGGACGCCGTTGTACCGCGGCGCCCCCAGCAGGCGGGCGTTGGCGATGGCGGCGTACTTGTACGACTCGTCGGACGCCGTGCTCACGATCTGCCGCACCAGGGCCATGACCAGCATCCCGGCGAGCCCACCCTGGCTTTGTGCTTGCTGCTCGGCCGACGAGGCCGTGGCGGCGCCCTTCCAGAGCAGCTCGCCGGTGCGCAGGTCGACGATCCGGCCTTCCACGGTCACACGCGACTCGCTGGCCACCACGGCGTAGCTGGTGCCGTATTGCCGCACGCGCAGGTACACCGCCGCGTCGGCGCCAAACACCTCGCGCAGCTTCTGGATGGGAATTTCCTGGATCTCGTTCGCCACCGTGACGCCGTTCTGACGGAAGGTCTCGTCCACCAGCGTGACCGGCAGCACGTAGTAGCCGGCCTCGGCGAGCGGCCGGGTCGCATGCGCCCAGACGCTGGGCGTGGCGTTCACTTCGGGCGAATCGTTGACCGGCGGCAGCACCAGCAGGGTGGCGGGCCGGGCCTTCTGGAACGCGCTGTAGTCGTAAGGGGGCGGCTTGGTGGCGCACCCGCCCAGCAGCGCCGTGGCGAGCACGCCCGCGAGCGCAAGGGTCATCAGGCGCGGCGTCATGTCTGCTTCTCCTTCGGGGCAGGCGCCTCGAGGCGCTTGAGCAGTTGATCGATGTAGGGCGTCGATTCCGGAAACGCGGCTTTCTCCGCCTGCCAGAGGTCACGGGCCTTGCCCGCATCACCGGCCGCCAAGGCCAGCATGCCCCAGTGCGCGCGGAACCCGGGCGGAAGCGCAACGCCCCGCGCGCGGGCCTTTTCGGCGTGGGCCTCCAGGTCGGCGATCTGCCCTTCCGGCGGAACGCCGTGGCGCAGCAGCGTCTCGTACTGCTGGCGCGGGAACGATTCCCACAGGTAGAGCGGGCCCGGTCCGCGCTTGGCGCACCCGGCCATCAGGAGGGCTGCAACGAAGGTGACCGCAAGCCGCCGTTGCCGCTTGGCTGCGCTCACCGGCGCGGCTCCTGCCCCCACTGGCCGGCGTCTTTGCCAGCGACGAGGTTGTTGACCGCTTCGCGCATCGCCAGGTCGAGCACCTTGCCGTTGAGCGTGGAGTCGTAGCTGGCCGTGCCGCCGAAGCCGAGCACCTCGCGGTTGGAGAGTTCGTATTCGCCGGCCCCGCGTGCCGAGAAGACGACTTCCGAGGTAAGGCTGTTGACGACGTTGAGCGTGATCTTCGCGTAGGCCACCTGCGACTTGCCGCGCCCCAGCACGCCGAAGAACTGCCGGTCGCCGACCTCCTTGCGTCCGAATTCGGAGATGTCGCCGGTGATCACGTAGGACGCGCCCTTGAGCGTCTGCGCCGAGCCGAGGATCTTGGCTTCCTGGCCGGTTTCTGAGAGGTTGTCGCGGTCGAGCACCGAGAAGCGCTGCGACTGCTGGAGGTGGGCGATCAGGGTCGTCTTCGCCTGGCTGCCCAGCCGGTCGACCCCGTCGGAGAAGACGCCGCGCTGGAAGCTGGAACGGTTGTCGAACTTCCCGATCGAGACCGGCACCCGGGCGCCGGCATAGGGCGCGGCGGCGGCCTGCACCTTCTCGACTTGAACGGTGCGCGAACTTTCGGTGGCACAGGCGGCAAGCGCAAGCGCGGCCAGCGCGACCGCGGCCTTCAGTGGACGACGTGACATGGCGGTTTCTCCCTCAACTGCGTTCGACGAGCGCGCCGCCGAGCGGGGCGCGGGTTCCTGCCCGGGCGCCTTGCGTCGGCGCCTGCGGGCCCCGGAATTTATCGCTGAACCGTGACTTGCCACGCCCCTCGTTGGTGGGGGCGGTGGCGCAGACGTCAGCGAAACACCGGCGCGCGCTTCTCCAGCCCGGCGAGCGCCGCTTCGCGCTGGTTGGGGCTGCCGATCAGCGCCTTCTGTTCCATCGACTCGGCCATCAGCACGGCACCGGCCTGCACCGGCGAGGCGCCGTTGAGCAGGCGCTTGCTGGCGCGTACCGAGTCAGGGCTCTGCGCGGCGATCTGCGCTGCGAGCGCGCGGGCGTCGGCCAGCGGGTCCTGGCTGACGCGGGTGGCGAGGCCGATCTGCTGCGCTTCGACGCCCGAGACGATGCGGCCGGTGTAGGTGAGTTCACGCACGACGTCGGCGCGCATCAGCTCGGTCATGAGCACGATGCCGGCCATGTCGGGCACCAGGCCCCATTTCACTTCCATCACCGCGAGCTTGGCCTCGGGGTGCACGAGGCGGATGTCGGCGCCGAGCGCGATCTGCAGGCCGCCGCCGAAGGCCACGCCGTGCACGGCGGCGATCACCGGCACGGGAAGCGTGCGCCAGCCCCAGGCCACGTATTGCGCATCGTTGGCGAGGCCGCGGCTGCGGGTCAAGAGGTCCATGCCGAGCGTGCCGCTGGTCTGGCCCTGGCCCATCTGCGCGAAGCGGCCCATGTCGAGGCCGGCGCAGAAGGCCTTGCCCTCGCCGTGGACCACGACGACCCGCACGCGCGCATCGGCCTTGAGCTGCTCGATGCCGTCGTTGATCGCGCGGAACATGGCCGCGTCGATGGCGTTCATCTTGTCGGCGCGGGTCAGCGCCACTTCGGCCACGCCGCGCTCGTCGACGCTGATGCGAACCCGTTCTTCATTGCTCATGGTCGTCTCCTCGGTTGAGCTGCGATTCTTGTGCAAACGGCCCCAGAGGGGCCGTCGCAAGGGTGTCAGCGGAAGGGGTTCAGGCCTTCGGCTTGTCGCCCGTCAAGAGCGGCAGGCTGCCCTCGCTCTGGTCGCCCAGGAGGCCGGTGGCGCTGTAGATGCCGAGCTTCTGGCGCGTGTCGGCGATGTCGAGGTTGCGCATGGTGAGCTGGCCGATGCGGTCGACCGGCTGGAAGGCGCCTTCCACCTTCTCCATCGACAGGCGCTCGGGCGCGTAGGTGAGGTTGGGGCTCACCGTGTTCATGATCGAGTAGTCGTTGCCGCGGCGCAGCTCCAGCGTCACCTCGCCGGTGATGGCCTTGGCGATCCAGCGCTGGGCGCTCTCGCGCAGCATCATGGCCTGCGAGTCGAACCAGCGGCCCTGGTACAGCAGGCGGCCGAGCTTGCGGCCGTTGGTGCGGTACTGCTCGATGGTGTCTTCGTTGTGGATGCCGGTGACGAGGCGCTCGTAGGCGATGTGCAGTAGCGCCATGCCCGGGGCTTCGTAGATGCCGCGGCTCTTGGCTTCGATGATGCGGTTCTCGATCTGGTCGCTCATGCCCAGGCCGTGTCGGCCCCCGACCTTGTTGGCTTCTTCGAAGAGCGCGACCGCGCTGCCGAAGCGCACGCCGTTGATCGAGACGGGGCGGCCTTCCTCGAAGGCGACCGACACACGCTCCGCCTTGACCACGACATCGTCTTTCCAGAAGGCCACGCCCATGATCGGGTTGACGATGTGCAGGCCTTTGTCGAGGAACTCCAAGTCCTTCGCCTCGTGCGTGGCGCCCAGCATGTTGGAGTCGGTCGAGTAGGCCTTCTCCACGCTCATCTTGTAGTCGAAGCCGTTGGCGATGAGGAACTCGCTCATCTCTTTGCGGCCACCGAGCTCGTCGATGAAGGTCTGGTCGAGCCAGGGCTTGTAGATGCGCAGCGCCGGGTTGGCCAAGAGGCCGTAGCGGTAGAAGCGCTCGATGTCGTTGCCCTTGTAGGTGCTGCCGTCGCCCCAGATGTGGACGTTGTCTTCCTTCATCGCCACCACGAGCGCGGTGCCGGTCACGGCGCGGCCGAGCGGCGTGGTGTTGAAGTAGGTCGCGCCGCCGGTGCTGATGTGGAAGGCGCCGGCCTGGATGGCGGCGATGCCTTCGGCCACGAGCTGGGCGCGGCAGTCGACCAGGCGGGCGATGTCGGCGCCGTAGGCCTTGGCCTTGCGCGGGATGTCTTCGTAGTCGCTTTCGTCGGGCTGGCCGAGGTTGGCGGTGTAGGCGCAGGGCGTGGCGCCCTTCTTGCGCATCCAGTGCACGGCGGCGCTGGTGTCGAGGCCGCCCGAGAAGGCGATGCCGACACGTTCGCCGGCGGGGAGTTTCTGGAGGATGGTGGCGGCCACGGGGTACTCGCTGTTGGGCTGGAGGAAGCCCGCGATTTTAGGCGGGGCGGGGTACGCCGGTGGGCACGCCAGGAAGAGGCTCGGCCAGGAGGGCCGCGACACGTTCCTTCAGCAGCGCCGGCGACACCTCGGCGGCCGGCACCGCGGGGCCCGCCAGCAGGCCCACCCGGCTGCAGAGGCCGCGGCGGAAGGGCTGGCTCATCGCGTTGCCGCCGATGCGCGAGAAGAAGGAGCCCCAGAGGTTCTGCAGCGCCATCGGCACCACCGGCACCGGGTTCGTCTCGAGGATCTTCATGATGCCGCCCTTGAACTCGGCGAGCCGGCCGTCCTTGGTGATGGCGCCCTCGGGGAAGATGCAGAGCAGGTCGCCCTCGGCCAGCACCTGGCGGGCGCGCACGAAGGCTCGCTCGTAGGTGGCGGGGTTTTCCTTCTGCGACGCGATCGGGATCGCCTTCGCTAATCTGAACATCCAGCCCAGCACCGGGATCTGGAAGATGCGGTGGTCCATGATGAAGACGATGGGGCGGGGGCTCGCGGCCATCAGCAGCACCGCGTCGACGAAGCTCACGTGGTTGCACACCAGGATGGCGGCGCCCTCGGTCGGAATGTGCTCGTCGCCCTTCACGCGGAAGCGGTAAGCCAGGCGCGTGGCGAGGAAGGCCACGAAGCGCAGCAGGTACTCGGGCACCAGCATGAAGATGTAGAACGCGACCACCGCATTGAGCAGGCCGACGATCAGGAACACCTGCGGGATGGTGAACTTGAGCGCCAGCAGCACACCCACCATCACCGAGCTCACGATCATGAAGAGCGCGTTCAGGATGTTGTTGGCAGCAATGATTCGGGCGCGGTGCGTGGGTTTCGAGCGCAGCTGGATCAGCGCATACATCGGCACGCTGTAGATGCCGGCGAAGAGCGAGAGCAGCAGCAGGTCGGCCATCACGCGCCAATGGGCGGGCTGAGCGATAAAGGCGGCCACCGTCTGCGGCGCCGAAGGTGGCAGGCCGCGCGAGGCGAAATACAGGTCGATCGCGAACACGCTCATGCCGATGGCGCCCAGCGGCACGAGGCCGATCTCCACATGCCGGCGCGACAGCATCTCGCACATCAGCGAGCCGATGCCGATGCCGATGGAAAACACCACGAGCAGCATCGAGGCCACGTGCTCGTCGCCATGCAGCACCTCCTTCGCGACGGAGGGGAACTGCGCCAGGAACACCGCGCCGAAGAACCACATCCACGAGATGCCGAGCAGCGAGCGGAACACGGCCACGTTCTCGTGCGCGAGCTTCAGGTTGCGCCAGGTCTCGGTGAACGGGTTCCAGTTGATCCTGAGCGTCGGGTCGGTGGCGGGGGTCGGCGGCACCGCCTGCGCCAGCACACGGCCCAGCACGGCGAGGCCGACGCAGGCCCAGGCGATGTAGGTCGGCCCGACTTGCGGGATGGCGACGAGCAGCCCGCCCACCACGTTGCCGATCAGGATGGCCACGAAGGTGCCCATCTCGACCATGCCGTTGCCACCGGTCAGCTCACGCTCGTTGAGGTGCTGCGGCAGGTAGGCGAACTTCACCGGCCCGAAGAGCGTGGAGTGCAGGCCCATCAGGAACACGCAGGCCAGGAGCACCGGCACGTTGGCCGTCATGAAGCCCCAGGCCGCGATCGCCATCACCACGATCTCGAACCACTTCACGAAGCGGATCATGGCCGTCTTGTCGTGCTTGTCGGTGAGCTGGCCGCTCGTGGCCGAGAAGAGCAGGAAGGGCAGGATGAAGAGCGCCCCGATCACGAGACCGGCCAGCGACGCCGGCAGCCAACTCACCTGGATCTGGTAGGTCACCATCACCGTGAGCGCGAACTTGAAGAGGTTGTCGTTCCCGGCGCCGAGGAACTGCGTCCAGAAGAAAGGCGCGAAGCGGCGCTGCTGGAGCAGCGCGAACTGGTTGGGGTGGTCGTGGCTGCTCAAGGAGGTCCCTCGTGATCGTTATTCGACTTGCGCTTCGAAGCCGGCCGGCAGCTTGTACTGCGCGCGTTTGGCATCGAAGCTCAGCACGTGCGTGGCCGACACCCGCTCGCCGTGAAACTGGCCGAGGCTCGTGATGCGCAGCGGGTACGCGGCTGCGCCCTCGCGCACCTCGACCTTCAATCGGCGCGAGAAATCGTTGCACACGGCCGGCGTGGCGTGCGCGCACTCGTGCGTGCCGGTGTTGCGCACGGTGGAGGTGATGTCGAGCGCGACCTGGAAGCCCGCGTCGCGGGGAACGTACAGGCGCGTGCCGCCCAGCAGGTAACCCTGGCTCACCGAGGTGTCGCTGATCTCGAAGCCGTAGAGGTTCGCGCCGAGCTGCAGCACGTTGACCTCGCCGGGCCGGCCCATCTGGCCGCTTTCCAGGCCGAGCTTCTGCGCCACCGGCTGCCAGCCCTCGGCGTCGCGCTTGAGCAGGTAGAGGTCGATGCGGCCGGGGTCGTTGGGGGCCGACTCGGGGGCGCTGCGCGTGCAGATGGCCAGCAGGCGGTGCGGCTCGCCGCGCAAGCTCACGTCTTTCGAGGCGCAGGCGTCTTTCAGGCGGGCGAGGGGCGCTTCGGTGGGGGCGGGGCGAGCCATCAGCGCAGCGGCGCCGAGCACCAGTGCCGACGCGGTGGTGACGATGAAGAAAGGGGAGCGGACGACGGACATGGGGGGCGATTGTGCAGTCGCGACGGCGATCTGAGAGGGCCCTCAGCGTATGACTTGCACGGGGTTCCCCATGCCAGTTCTCGCGAGCCAGCTGAACACCGAGTCGACCGTCACCGTTTCGATGCGGTCGCGGAAGCGCTTGCCGTCGGGGTGGTCGTCGAAGGCGACGTTGGCAGCGGTCACGCGGGCCCCCAGGCGCTTGAAGGCCGAGAGGTGCAGCGTGGTCGGCTGGTAGCCCTCGCGCTGGAGCCAGAGCTGGGCCCGCTCGCGGGTCACGGCGCCCGGGTCCATCGCCATCGCCAGCGTCTCGATGGCCCACTGGTTCGACTGCTGGTAACGCTGCGCCCACGGGTAGGCGACCATGTTGTAGCGCTCGGTGTGCGCTTGCGCGAGGCGCTGGTTGTCGCGCAGCGCGGGCAGCAGGCGGGCCTGCACGTCGGGGCGCAGCAGCACCACGCCGGCCTGGTACTCGTGCAGGTCGTCGAGGAAGAATTCGCCCAGGCCTTGGCGGTAGACGGCCGCGTGCGCGGTGCCGCACTGGTTGAGCTTGTGAGCCACGCGCCATTTGCCGCCCTCGCGGTAGGCGAGGCCGAGGTGCGAGTAGCGCAGGCCGTACTCGCTCAGGTCCTGGCCGGCACGGGCCAGCACCACCACCTGCGCGCCGCTCGCGTCGAGCGTGCGGGCGGTGCGCTCGGCGAGCACCATCGCGCGCTCCACGTTGCGCGCCTCGGGCGGCTTGGGCTCGCAGGGGCGGCCGGCGTGGGCGAGGGTGGTGAACGCTGCCAGCACCAGCGCCGCAGCCCATTTCCGGTTCATCGTGTCACCCGTTCGTTGTAGAGCAGCGCGGCGCCGATCTCGTTGGGGATGTAGGCGATGGCGCGGCCGGCGGCCGAGAGCACCCAGCCGGCGCTGAAGGCGCTCACGGTGACCACCGTGCCGACACCTATCGACAGCGCCGCGGCGCCCTGCGTGCTGAGCGTGACGCTGGCCCGTGCGCCATCGGACGCCCGCTCCAGGATGCACACCACGCCGGTGGCCGAAGCCTCGACCGCCACGACGGTGAGCATCGCGCCGGCCGAGAGCAGCATCGCCGGCGCGGCGACCGACACCGCGATGGGCAGCATCGACAAGGCGCTCGCGTCCGACGCGTTGGGCGGGTGGGCCCGTGCGGGGCTTGCCGCCAGCGAGGCCGAGAGCAGCAGGGGCAGGACGAGTCGTTTCATGGCATCGCTCCTCATTCCGTGTCACGCGCACCGCGCATCGCCATGCCGTCGCGGCGGGCCTGGGCGATCAGCACCTCGTGCGCGTCGCGCAGCGTCTTGGCGAGCGTGAACACGCTGGAGATCAGGAACAGCCAGCACACGCCGAGGTAGGCCTTGTAGGTCGGGTTGATCTCCATGCGGTAGAGGCCCCAGCCGGTGAGCGCCATCGCAAGCGCGAAGCCGCCCCAGACCACGCTGCCCCACATCGGCGTGTCGACGCGCCGGCCTTCGTTGTCGCGCACGTACTTGGCGAGCGCGAAGGCGGTGGACAGGCAGAACACGTAGCCCATCACCATGAACGCGCGGTCCAGGTCGGCGCCGGGCAGGTAGGCCAGGCCCGTGGCGCAGAGCGTGGCGGCGACGCCGAACGAGACCCACACCTGGAGCTTCCAGGCCTTGGTGTCGGGGCGGGGGGCGGCGGGGGTGTGCATGACATCCTTGGGTTGGTTGAACACGGGGCGGATGATCTGCAGCCGCCCGATCGGGTTCAAGCGTTCCAGGAGAGGTTGCGCGGCTCCGGCCGGCTGGTATCGTTTGCCGGTACTTCAGGGGGTCACGGGAATGAGCACAACACAAGATCTGGTCACGGCACTCAAGGCCGAGCTCAAGGCCGCCGGCATCACCTACGCCGAGCTGGCCGAGCACCTCGACATGTCGGAGTCGAGCATCAAGCGCATCTTCGCCAAGGCCGACATGCCGCTCTCACGCATCGACGACGTGCTGCGGGTGCTGAAGATGGATTTCGCCGAACTCGCGCGCAAGGTGGCCGACGCGCAGCCGCTGCGCCGCGAGCTCACGCTCGAGCAGGAGAAGGCGGTGGTGGCCGACAAGCGCCTGATGCTGATGGCCATCTGCTGCATGAGCCAGTGGACCTTCGAGCAGGTGGTCGCCACCTACACGCTCACTGAAGCCGAGTGCGTGAAGTACCTGACCCAGCTCGACAAGATCGGCATCATCGAGCTGCGCCCGCTCAACCGCTACCGGCTGCAATTGGCCAAGACCTTCCGCTGGCGGCCGGACGGCCCGGTGATGGCCTTCTTCCGCGAACACGTGGTCGACGACTACTTCAGCGGCGGCTTCGACGGCGAAGGCGAGATGCTGATGCTTGTGCACGGCCAGGTCGGCAAGAGCCTGGCGGCGACCTTCATGGAGCGCCTGCAGCGCGTGGGTCAGGACTTCGCCCAGCAGCACCTGGCCGACCAGAAGCTGCCGCCCGACCAGAAGCGGCCCTACACCTTGGTGGTGGGGATGCGGTCGTGGTTGTTTGCGGCGTTCCGCGACCTGAAGCGCGACGACACCGCGCTGCTGCCTTCGATCCGCACCGCGCGCGGCGGGTAGAAGCTGACGGCGCCGCTCGTGTAGAAGTAGGCGGGCGACGCGCCGTAGGCGTGGGCCCAGATCTTCGAGAAGTGCGCCGAGTCGGTGAAGCCGGCGGCGGCGGCGATCTGGGTGAAGTTCATGCCCGAGCCGAGCAGGCGCGCGGCGGCGCGGATCTTCAGCGACTGGCAGTACTTGCGCAGCGGCAGCCCCATCTCCTGCGTGAAGAGGTGCGAGAGGCGGTCGCGCGACACGCACACCGCGTTGGCCAGCTCGGCCACGCCCAGCGTGTGGTCGGCGTCGAGCAGGGCGATGACACGCTCCACGCGCGTGTCGAGCTTCGGAGGCGGCGGCAGCAGGTCGCGCGCCAGCTCGAAGATGCGGCGGTACAGCAGGCGAGTGGTGCGAGAGGTCATCTCGCCGCGGCGGAAGGCATCGAGCGCCGGCATCGCCGGCTCGAAAGCTTCGGGCGGCAGCACCTTGTAGCCCGGCTCCGGCAGGAAGGCGAAGGCGCGGTACAGCGGGTGTTCGGTCGACGCGTCGATGCACGCGAAGGGCACGCCGCAGGCATGCAGGCGCTTGGCGGCGAAGGGGCGCACCGCCACCGCACGCACCCGCTGGGTCTGGCCGCCGACGTCGATCTCGAAGTCGGCGTCGGTCAAGGCCAGCAGCAGCGACGCGCTGTGGCGGGCGCTCTGCGAATCGGTGCCAGTGCTGGTGTAGAGGAAGCCGTCTTCGAAGAGACGCATGCGCCCCCGGGGCGATGCGGCAGCGTGGCGGGTGTTGGCCAGGCGGTCCACGTCAGGTCCTTGGGGGCGCGTGCGAGGACGATGCCTCAGGGGGTGACGAAGCTCTTCAGCCAGTTCGTGGTGGCGGGCAGCGCCCAGGCACCCGAGCCGTACTGGTAGTTGCTGTCGACCGGCAGGCCGGTGCACTGCGCGCCATAGGTGCCCAGGCCCATGAAGCAGTGGTCGGCGTAGAGGTCGAGCACCTGGTAGTCCTTGACGATTGCCCAGCCGGAGCCGTTGCTGCCGAAGCACTCGGTGGCGCCCGTGCAGGAGCGGCCGGTCACGAGCGTGGCCTGCGAGCGGGCGATGGCTTCGGTGCCACCGACGAACATGTCGCGCTCGCCGTTGATAATGCGCAGGCGGTCACCCGGCTGGGTGTGCTTGCCGTTGGCCATGCACGACTCGAGGTTGTAGGCGGCGGTGTAGGTGGAGCCCGTGCCCTGGCCCATCGAGGCGCGGATGCGGCTGTCGAAGTTGCGCGACAGCACCGAGATGATCGAACCCTGGCTCAGGCCGCCGGTGACCACGCCCTTGGAGCAATCGGCCTTGGCGCGGGCGCAGATCTTGGCGATGGCCGAGTTGCTGTTGGCCCCGTTGAAGATGCACTTGGCACGCGTGCTGATGGTGCTGCAGGTGCCGAAGCTGCCGTTGTCGTAGGCGACGGTGGCGGCCACGAAGCCCTTGGCGGCCATCGCGTTGACGGCGGCCATCGCCCAGGCGCTGTTGTAGTTCTCGCCGGTGCCGCCGATGTGGATGTACACCGGGTACTTGCCGGAGGCGGTGGGCTCGGCGCCGGTGATGTTGTAGGTGGTGCCGCACGACGAGGTGCTGCCGCCCTTGTAGGTGGCGCTGAAGCTGGTCTGGGCCGAGGCCAGGGCCGAGGCGGCAGTGAGGGCGAGGGCCAGGCCGGCCCGCACCAGGGTGCGCGTTGAAAGTTTCACGAAGGTCTCCAATCAGGTTTGTGGTAGTTGGTCTTGGAATGTGCACACCCGTGCACATGAGCAGATTCTTCGCCCGGCCTGCGGCGACCACTTGTACCGGCTTGTTCTTTTGGGCCCGGGCGCGGCGGGGTTTACCCGCGGCGCGAGGGCGGGTCAGCGGGTGCTCGTGAGCAAGGTCACGGTGAAGCGGGCCCAGGCACCGGCTTCGCTGTCGGCCTCGATGCGGCCGCCCATGCGCTCGATCAGCTGGCGGCTGATGGCCAGGCCGATGCCGGTGCCTTCACCGTGGCTCGCGTTGCGGCCGAGGCGGTTGAAGGGCTCGTAGAGGCGCGCGAGCTGCTCCGGTGTCATCCCGACACCGGCGTTCCACACCGAGAGGGCCACCTCGCCGGTGGCGGTGCGGCGCGCGCTCACCCGCACGCGGCCGGGAGCCAGCCCGTACTTGATGGCGTTCGACAGCAGGTTCAGCACACATTGGCGCAGCCGCAGCGGGTCGGCTTGCACGGGTGGCAGGCCCGGCTCGATCTCACGTTCGACGGTGACCGAGCGCTCGTCGACCTGCGCCCGCACCATCGCCAGGCTGTCGTCGAGCAGGCGCGGCAGGTCGACCGGCTCCGGCTGCAGTTCGACCGCCCCGAGCTCGATGCGGCTCAGGTCCATCAGGTCGGTGATGAGGCCCAGCAGGTGCTGGCCGGCACGTTCGATGTGGACGACGCGCTCCTTCTGCTGCTCGGTGAGCGGGGCGCGTTCGTCGAGCTGCAGCAGCTGCGAGAAGCCGATCACCGCGTTGAGTGGCGTGCGCAACTCATGGCTCACTCGGCCGAGGAACTGTGTCTTCATCGCACTGGCCTGCTCGGCGGCCTGGGCCTGCGCGAGCGCGTGCTGCGCGGCCTTGAGCGGCGAGATGTCGACGAAGGTGCCGACCACGCGGCGCACCCGGCCGTCGGAGCCACGCTCGGCGATGCGGCCCTGCACCAGCAGCCAGATCCAGCTGCCGCTTTCGTGGCGGATGCGGAACTCGTCGCTGTAGGGGGCGGCGGTCGGGTCCTTCAGGTACGCGCTGAACCGTGCGCCGGCCGCGGCCAGGTCGTCGGGGTGGCAGCGTTCCTCGAAGGAGCGCACCGTCACCGCGCCGAAGGCTCTCGGGGTGGTGCCCAGCACCTCGGCCCAGCGCCCGCCGAGCACCAGGCCGCCGGTGACGAGGTCGCGCTCCCACAGCGCCACCCGCCCGGCGTTGATGGCGGTGGCGAGCCACTCGCGCGAGTGCTGCAGCTTGGCGATCATCTGCTCGCGCTCGGCCTGCAGCGCGACCTCGGCGCTCACGTCCATCACCTGCACCAGGCGCACGGCGCGGCCGCGGTAGGTGAGGGTGTGGCCGCTGACGCGCACGTGGAAGATGCTGCCGTCCTTGCGGCGATGCCGCCAAACCCCGGGGACCGCCACGCTCGGCTTTTCGCGCACCTCGCGCGTGATCTCGTGCATGGCCGGCACGTCTTCGGGGGGACGGATGTCGGCCAGCGTCATCTTCAGCAGCTCGTCCTGCGTGTAGCCGTAGCGGCGCAGCATCGCGCCGTTGACGGCGAGGAAGCCGAGCGTCTCCACGTCGTAGGCGAACATGGGGTTGGGGCACAGCGTGAAGAGCTGCTCGTAGTCGGTGCCGGCCGGCAGCAGGGTGCTGTCGTCGGCGGCGTGGGCGGGTGGGCGTCGGCGCCACCACACCAGGGCCGCGAGCGTGGCCAGGGCCAGCAGCGCGCCGGCCAGGGCGTAGAGCGGCACGCCCGCGGTCACAGCACGCCGCGTTCGCGCAGGCGGGCTTCCTGCTCGGGCGTGATGCCGATCTCGCGCAGCACCGCGCTGGTGTCTTCGCCGAGCGTTGGCGCGCGGCGGGTGATGCGCCCCGGCGTGGCCGAGAGCTTGGGCACGATGCCGGGCACGTCGACGGTGAGGCCGTCGGCCGAGGTCACCGTCTCCACCATGCCGCGGGCGCGGTAGTGCGGGTCTTCGGCGATGTCGCGCGCGGTGTAGAGGCGGCCGGCCGGCACCTGGGCGGCGTTGAGCGCGCTGAGCACCTCGGTGACGCTGCGGGTTTGCGTCCAGGCGCCGATGGCGGCGTCGATCTCGTCGACCCGCTTCACGCGCGCGGCGTTGCCGACGAGCGTGGGGTCGTCGGCCCAGTCGCTGCGGCCGATGGTGCGCATGAGGCGGGTAAAGATGCTGTCGCCGTTGCCGGCCACGAGCACCCAGCCGTCGGTGCAGGGGTAGGCGTTGCTGGGTGCGATGCCCGGGAGGGCCGAACCGGCCGCTTCACGCACGGTGCCGAAGGCGCTGTACTCGGGCAACAGGCTTTCCATGCAGTTGAAGACGGCCTCGTAGAGCGCGACGTCGACGACTTGCCCCTTGCCCGAGGCATGGCGGTGGTGCAGCGCCATCAGGATGCCGATCACGCCGTGCAGCGAGGCCAGCGTGTCGCCGATGCTCACGCCCACACGCACAGGCACACGCCCCGGCTCGCCGGTCAGGTAGCGCAGGCCGCCCATCGCTTCGGCCACCACGCCGAAGCCCGGGCGATCCTTGTAAGGCCCCGTCTGACCGTAGCCGCTGATGCGCAGCATGATGAGCTTCGGGTTCAGCGCGCTCAGTGCTTCGTATGACAAACCCCAGGCCTCCATCACGCCGGGCTTGAAGTTCTCGATCAGCACGTCGCACTCGGCGGCGAGCCGCTTCACGATCTCGCGCGCCTCGGGCTGCTTGAGGTCGAGCGCCACGCTCTTCTTGTTGCGCGACTGCACCTGCCACCACACGCTGGTGCCGTTGTGCAGCAGGCGCCACTGGCGCAGCGGGTCGCCGCTGCCGGGGGGTTCGATCTTGATGACCTCGGCGCCGAAGTCGGCCAGCGTCTTGGCGGCGAAGGGGCCGGCGATGAGCTGGCCCATCTCCAGCACCTTGAGGCCGGCGAGGGGACCTGTCTGGAACGCGGTGTCGGACGACATGATCAGGCGGCCCGCTGTTCGATGAGGTAGTTCGCGTCGTCGTACTGGCCCAGCACCTCCACCAGCCAGGGCAGCAGCGCCTGCATCTCGTCGTGCAGCGTGTACGGCGGGTTGAGGATGAACATGCCGCTGCCGGCGAGGCCGAAGCCTTGCGAGTCGGGCCGCTGCACGGTCAGCCGCACGTGCAGGAAGCCCTTGGGCGCCAGCGCCTCCAGCCGGCGCGGCAGCTGGGCTGCCTCGACCTTGGTCACCTGCGGGTACCAGACCATGTACACCCCTTCGGCGAAACGCTGCAGCGCTTCGCGCAGCGAGGCGATCACCCGGCCGTAGTCGTGGTGGCCTTCGTAGCTCGGGTCCATCAGCACCGCGCCCCGGCGCGAATGCGGCGGCAGCTGGCCTTTCAGGCCGTCGAAGCCGTCGGCGTTGTAGATCTGCACGCCCTTGGTGTCGCCGAGGTAGGACGCGAGGATGCGGTGGTCGGTGTTGTGCAGCTCGAAGAGCCGCAGCTGGTCTTGCGGGCGCAGCAGCATCTGCGCGAAGGCCGGCGAGCCGGGGTACTGCGTGAGCTTGCCGTCGGGGTTGAACTGGCGCACGGCGGCGAGGTAGTCGGCCACGGCTTCGGGCAGCTCGTCGCCGCTCTTCTCTTTCTCCCACAGCCGGCCGATGCCCTCGACGTATTCGTTCTTCTTCTGCGCGTACTGGCCTTCGAGCGAGTAGCCGCCGGCCCCGGCGTGGGTGTCGACCAGGCGGTACGGCTTGTCTTTCTGGTTCAGGTAGCGCAGCACGCGCATGAAGACGATGTGCTTGAGCACGTCGGCGTGGTTGCCCGCATGGAAGGCGTGTCGGTAGGCGAGCATGGTGGGTTCAGGCTGGGGTGGACGGCGTATTGTCGGCCTCATCGATCGCCGCGAACTGCAGCACCAGCTCGTCGAGCAGACGGCGCACCCGCAGCGGCAGGTGGCGCTGCGCGGTGACGATGGCGTGCAGCGGGTAGCGCAGGCCCTGCCACTGCGGCATCAGCTCGACCAGGCGGCCGGCGCGCAGGTCGGCCAGCACGTCGAGCCGGGCCTTCTGCGCGATGCCCAGGCCCTGCACGGCCCATTCCCGCACCAGGCCGCCGTCGTCGGCGCGGCGGTTGCCCGCCACCTTCACCGTGAATTCGGCGCCGTCGCGCTGGAACACCCACTGCGTGTGCGGCCGTTCGGCGCGGTGCAGCGCGAGGCAGTTGTGCTGCGCCAGCTCGCGCGGGTGCTGCGGCGTGCCGTGGCGGGCCAGGTAGGCGGGCGAGGCGACGAGTGTCGATTGCGTCGTGTGCAGGCGGCGGGCGACGAGGTTGGAGTCGTGCAGCTCGCCGTAGCGCACGGCGATGTCGACGCGGTCGCGCAGCAGGTCCTGGCGCACGTCGCTCACTTGCAGCGCGATGCGCAGGCCGGGGTGGCGGGCGAGGATGTCGTCGAGCATCGGGCTCAGCACCTGGCGGCCGAGGTCGGCAGGCGCGGCGAGGTGGACTTCGCCTTCGAGCGTCTCGCGCTGGGCGCCGAGCAGGGAGCGGGCGTCGTCGAGCACGCCGAGGGCGCGCTCGGCATGCTCGCGCAGCAGCTCGCCTTCGGGCGTGAGGCGCATCGAGCGGGTGGAGCGTTCGACGAGGCGAACGGAGAGCGCGGCTTCCAGCCGCTTCAGCGCCGCGCTGGCGGCGGCCGGGGTGAGCTGGAGCTGGCGCGCCGCCGCGCTCAAGGTGCCGGCGTTGGCCAGCCGGACGAAGAGCTGGAGCTGCGAAAGCTGGAGGTCAGGCGGCAGGTTCATCTTCAAAAGCGAGTTGAAGCTGATTGTGTTTCGAGACGGATTATCAAATCCGGGCAGCACTTCTACAGTGCCTGCACTCTCATTTCCCTTTTCGCTGGAGCCGCCATGAAAGCCGTTGCCTATCGCCAGTCCCTGCCCATCGAACATGCCGAGTCGCTGCTCGACGTCACCCTCCCGGAGCCCACGCCCGGCCTGCGCGACCTGCTGGTCGAGGTGAAGGCGGTTTCGGTCAACCCGGTCGACACCAAGGTGCGCAAGCGCGCCGCGCCGCCGGCCGGCGAGGTGAAGGTGCTGGGCTGGGATGCCACGGGCGTGGTGAAGGCGGTCGGCCCGCAGGTCACGCTCTTCAAGCCGGGCGACAAGGTCTGGTATGCCGGTGACATCACCCGCCCGGGCAGCAACGCCGAGCTGCAGTGTGTGGACGAGCGCATCGTCGGCCATCTGCCGCTGAGCCTGTCGTTCGCGCAAGGAGCGGCGCTGCCGCTGACCGCGATCACCGCGTGGGAGGTGCTCTTCGACCGCCTGGAGATCGATCTCGACACCCGCGGTGCGCTGCTGGTCGTGGGCGCGGCCGGCGGGGTCGGGTCGATCATGACCCAGCTCGCGCGGCAGCTCACCGGGCTCACGGTGATCGGCACGGCCTCGCGGCCCGAGACGCAGGCCTGGGTGAAGGAGCTGGGGGCGCACCAGGTGATCGACCACACCAAGCCGCTGACCGAAGAGCTGGCGCGGGTCGGCGTGCCCGTGGTGAGCCACGTGGCCAGCCTCACGCAGACCCATCTTCACTACGCCGAGATCGTGAAGGCGCTGGCGCCGCAGGGGCGGCTGAGCCTCATCGACGACCCGGCGCAGCCGCTCGACGTGATGCTGCTCAAGGGCAAGAGCCTGTCGTTGCGCTGGGAGTCGATGTTCACCCGTTCGATGTTCCAGACGCCCGACATGCAGGCGCAGCACGATCTGCTGGAGAAGGTGGCGCAACTGGTGGACGACGGCAGGGTGCGCACGACACTCGCCGAGCATTTCGGGCCCATCAACGCCGCCAACCTCAAGCGTGCCCATGCCTTCATCGAAAGCGGCACGGCGCGCGGCAAGGTCGTTCTCGAAGGCTTCTAAAGCTTGTTGCGGTGCAGCCGGGAGAGGAAGAGCTCCCGGACGCCCACCTCGCGCGGGCCGGGGATGAGATCGAAGTCCTGCCCCGCCTGCAGCGTGCCCGGCGTGCGCACCGCGAGGTAGAACCCGCACCAGCCGTTCTGCCCCATCAGCTTCGTCGCGTGGTTGAAGCCCATCGCGTGGTTGAACTTGAAGCAGGGGAAGCGCGGCTCGCTCACCGCGAGTTCGCAGTCGGGGAAGCGCAGCACGTCGCCGACCCAGACCTGGTCTTCGAGCAGCCCGCTGGTCGTGAGGTTTTCGCCGATCGAGCCCGGCGGCAGGGGCTCGTCCCAGGCGGACACCTTGGCCTGGGCCCGCACGGTCTGCCAGAACGGGTAGTGCTCGACCGGGTAGGCGTAGACGGCCTTGGACAGGCCGCCGTGCACGCTGAGGTCGGCCTGCTCGTCACCGTCGAGGCCGAGCGGCTTGGCCGCCACGGCGTGCGGCACGGGGCGCTTGCCGATGCCGGTCATCACACGGCGGCCGACGATCTCCACCTCGCGGGCGAGGCTCACGTTGAGGCTGAGCAGGGTCGGCATGGGCGCGCATCATGCCGCATGCCGGCCGCGTGTCAGCGTGTCGCGGCCTTCCAGCCGCGCACGCTGGCGGCCACCCTTGCGCCCTGCGGGCCGCCGACCCACTGGCCGAAGAGCTTGGCGGCCGGGTGGTTGACGCGGAAAGAGCGCATCACGTGCACCTCGGTCGTGAGGCGCGGGTCGCCCTCCACCATCAGCGCGAAGGGCTTGCGCGCCTTGGCCAGCCACACGCCACGTTCGACCAGCGTGTAGGCACCTTCCGCGAAGGCCTGGTCGAGCGGGCTGCCCTTGGCTTCCACGAACCAGGGCGCGGCCGGCGACACCTTGGCCGCGTGCCACAACTTCAGGCTCGCGATCTGGGCGCCGCAGCCCGTGGGCGCGCCGATGAAGCGGGCCTTGGCCTCGGCGAGGCGCGCGAGGGCGGCGGCCACGTCGCGTTCACCCGCAATGCCGACCGGGTCCTTGGCCTTTTTGCCGGTGCCTTCCATCGGGCCGACCAGCACGAAGTCGCCGACGGCGAGCTGGCGCCGGTCGTGCGCCAGGCCCTTCTTTTCGAGCGAGGTTTCGAGTTCGGGCGCGTTGGTCATCGCGGCGTCGACCTCACCACGCTCCAGCGATTCGAGCAGCTCGGCACTGCGGCCCGGCACGAGCTGCACGGCCACGCCGGTGTCGCGCCCGAAGGCTTTCTGGAACTGCGGCGCGAGCCCGGACTCGATCAAGGCCTGCTCGACCCCCAGGCGCAGCGGGTCGCTGAGGGATTTGCGCTGCACCGCATGCACGGCGGGCCAACCCGCAGAAGCCAACGCGGCGAGGAGGAGGCGGCGTGAGGTCGTCATGCCGTGCATCTTAAAAGCCATGTGCCCGCGAAGTAACTGCACGCACGTTCGACGCGGCGGAACAAGTTCACATGCGGGTTGCATGGCGCTATGCAAACTTTGCATGACCCCCTGCGACCCGGTGGTTACCGCCGGATTACATTGGCAAGACAATCATTTCGCGTCCCGTTCCACCCCTGGGTCGCACGTCGATTGCTCCGCCAACAGCGGTAGCCCAAGCGGCATGGGGCGAGCCCCCGGCACCGGCATCTCCCGGTGCATGAGATTCGCCCGATTCCGCTTTTTCAACTTTGAAGATTGGACCCACGATGAACCGACCCGTCATGGAAGGCTTGCGCTTGAACGTACCGGCCTATGTCAAACACTCGCGGCTGATTGCCTGGGTGGCCGAGATCGCCGCGCTCACCGAGGCGAAAGACGTTTACTGGTGCGACGGCAGCAAGGAAGAGTACGACCGCCTGTGCGCCCAGCTCGTGGCCGCCGGCACCTTCAAGAAGCTCAACCCCGAGCTGCGCCCCAACAGCTACCTCGCCTGCAGCAGCCCGAGTGACGTGGCGCGCGTCGAAGACCGCACCTTCATCTGCAGCGAGAAGAAGGAAGACGCCGGCCCCACCAACAACTGGATGGCCCCGGCCGAGATGCGCGAGCTGCTCCAGACCGGCGAAAAGGCCCTGTTCAAGGGCGCCATGAAGGGCCGCACGCTCTACGTCGTGCCGTTCAGCATGGGCCCGCTCGGCTCGCCGATCGCGCACATCGGCGTGGAGCTGTCTGACAGCCCCTACGTGGCCGTCAACATGAAGATCATGACCCGCATGGGCCGTGCCGTGCTCGACGTGCTGGGCGAAGACGGCCACTTCGTGCCCTGCGTGCACACCGTGGGCGCGCCGCTCGAGGCCGGCCAGAAAGACGTCTCGTGGCCCTGCAACGAGACCAAGTACATCGTCCACTACCCGCAGACCCAGGAAATCTGGTCCTACGGCTCTGGCTACGGCGGCAATGCGCTCCTGGGCAAGAAGTGCTTCGCCCTGCGCATCGCGTCCACCATGGGTCGCGACCAAGGTTGGCTGGCCGAGCACATGCTGATCCTCGGCGTCACCTCTCCCGAGGGCAAGAAGTACCACGTCGGCGCCGCCTTCCCGAGCGCCTGTGGCAAGACCAATTTCGCGATGCTGATCCCGCCGGCCGGCTTCAACGGCTGGAAGGTCACCACCATCGGCGACGACATCGCCTGGGTGAAGCCGCAGGCCGACGGTTCGCTGCGCGCCATCAACCCGGAAGCCGGCTACTTCGGCGTGGCCCCCGGCACCAACACGCTGACCAACCCGAACTGCATGGCCAGCCTGAACCGTGACGTGATCTTCACGAACGTGGCGCTCACCGACGACGGCGACGTGTGGTGGGAAGGCATGGGTGAGGCCCCCGCCCACTGCATCGACTGGCAAGGCAAGGACTGGACGCCCCAGCTCGCCAAGGAAACCGGCGCCAAGGCCGCCCATCCGAACGCCCGCTTCACGGTCGCTGCGACCAACAACCCGGCACTCGACAGCGAGTGGGACAACCCCGCCGGCGTGAAGATCGACGCCTTCATCTTCGGTGGCCGCCGCTCCACGACCGTTCCGCTCGTGACCGAAGCGCGCGACTGGACCGAAGGCGTCTACATGGCCGCCACCATGGGCTCGGAAACCACTGCCGCGGCCTTCGGCCAGCAAGGCGTCGTCCGCCGCGACCCGTTCGCCATGCTGCCCTTCATGGGCTACAACATGAGCGACTACTTCCAGCACTGGCTGGACCTCGGCGCCAAGCTGCAGGCCCAAGGCGCCAAGCTGCCCAAGATCTTCTGCGTCAACTGGTTCCGCAAGGGCGCTGACGGCAAGTTCATCTGGCCGGGCTACGGCGAGAACATGCGCGTGCTCAAGTGGGTGCTCGACCGCGTGGAAGGCAAGGGCCAGGGCGTCGAGAACATCTTCGGCATCACCCCGCGTTATCAAGACCTCACCTGGACCGGCCTCGACTTCACCGCCGAGCAGTACGAGCAGGTCACCAGCATCGACAAGGCCGCCTGGCAGACCGAACTCGGCCTGCACGACGAGCTCTTCAAGCAGCTGGCCTACCACCTGCCGGCCGAACTGACCGCCACCAAGGCGAAGCTCGAGGCCCGCCTGGCGGCTTGATCCGCACGCTCCCAAAAAGAAAGGCGCCCTTGCGGCGCCTTTTTCGTGTCCGAACTGCCCAACAAAAAGCCCGCTGACGCGGGCTTTTTCAGGGGTGCCTTGCGGCGGTGGATCAGCGGTACAGCATCTCGTGGCGGTCGGCAGCGGCGTACAGCTCGGAGGCGAAGCGCGGGTCGCTGCCTTCGTAACGGTGAGCCATTGCACGCACACGAGCCGCTTCACGCGTCGGGTAGCGCGGTGCCGGCGTGCCCGAGGGCAGTGCGTTCAGCAGGGCGGCAACCCATTCGCCGATCACAGCGGCCAAACGAGGCGCCGTGCGGGTTTGCGGGATCTGGAGGCTGATGGTCGTAGCGGTCATGGTGTGCTCCTTCGGGGCAACTTCTGCAACTCACAGAGAGTTCGCATTGGTGTGAATCCTAGGGAAACCACTAATGCGCGTCCAATCAAGAATGTGAATCCGTGATATTCACCAAGCGCATGTCGGGACAAAATCACGAACCATGAACTTCAAGACGCTCGACCTCAACCTGCTGCGGGTCTTCGACGCCGTCATGGCCGAGCGCAACCTGACGCGCGCGGCGGCGCGGCTGGCGCTGACCCAGCCGGCGGTGAGCAATGCGTTGCGCAGGTTCCGCGAATCGGTGGGCGAGGAGCTGCTGACGCGCGCTACCCACGGTGTCGTGCCCACCCCGTTTGCCGAAAAGCTGTGGCCGCAGGTTCGCGCCGCGCTCGACCAGCTGCGCGCGGCGCTCGACCCGGGCGACTTCGACCCCCACCGCGATGCGGTCAGCTTCCGCCTCGCGATGGCCGACGCGACCGCCGCAGTGCTGCTGCCGCCGCTCATCGACCACATCGAAGCGGAGCAGGCGCTGGTCAACCTGCGGGTGATCCCGCTCACCACCCGCGACCCGAGGGCGCTGGTCGAACGCGGCGAGATCGACGTGGCCGTGGGCTACTTCCCGGAGGCGATCGCCGAGCTGGTGTCGCAGGGGGCGCAGAGCGCGCTGCGTCACCAGCGCCTGAACGAAAGCGAATACGTCTGCGTGATGCGCAGCGGCCACCCACTGGCCGAAGGCGAGCTGACGCTCGACGCCTTCTGCCAGGCCCACCACCTGCTCGTGAGCTTCTCCGGCCGGCCGCACGGCTTCGTCGACCAGGCCCTGGCGTCGCTCAACCGCACGCGCCGCATCGTGCTCACGGTCAACCAGTTCTTCACCGCCGGCCGCGTGGTGGCGCGCAGCGACCTGCTGACGGTGCTGCCGGCGTCCTTCGTCGTGGCCACCGGCTACCAGACGCAGCTGGTGGAGCGCCCCTTGCCGATGCCGATGGCACGCATCCACGTCGAGGCCATGTGGCACATGCGGCACGACCGGGTCAGCGCGCACCAATGGCTGCGCGAGCGGCTGGTCGACGCCTCGCGGCCTCGCCCTGGCGTGACAATTCCGACTTCACCCGCTCCTGTTTCCTGACATGGCCCACGCCGACCTCACCGATGAAGAGTTCGCCGAACTCGACGACCTGCTTGCCGACACGCCCGAGCCGCTGACGCCGCTCGACGGGGTGATGCTCGACGGCTTTCTCTGCGGCGTGATCGTGCAGCCGGTGCTGCTCGAGACCGACGCCTGGCTGCCGCACGTGTTCGACTTCGACGGCCAGCCGCTGCCCGACGACGTCGACCCCGCCTGGCTGGCGCGCACGCGTGAGTTGATCCAACGTCGCCACGACGCCCTCAACCGCGCGATGGCCGAAGAAGGTTGGTTCGACCCCTTCGTGCTCGAGTTCGACGAGGAGCACCCGCGCGAGCTCCCGCCCGAAGGCGAGCCCGACCCGCTGGCCGGCTTGAGCGAGGTGTCGCAGGCGCTGATGCCGTGGGTCGCGGGCTTCCAGCACGCTGCCATCTGCTTCCCCGACTTGTCGGAGATTCCCGACGACGCCGTGATGTCGGCCCTGGCCCGCCTCTACCGCCACTTGCCGACGGAGACCGAGCAGGAAAAGGAAGTCGTCGCCACCCTCGACCGCGAGCACCCGCTGCCCACGTTGGAAGACGGGATCACCGACATGGTCGCGGCCGTCGCCGACCTCTACGACCTCACGACCGACCGGCGTTACAAGGTCGAGACGGTGAAGCGTGACGCGCCCAAGGTCGGCCGCAACGACCCCTGCCCGTGTGGCAGCGGCAAGAAGTTCAAGCAGTGCCACGGGGCCACCTGACTCGGTGAAGCTCCAGCTCCTGTCCGACCTGCACCTCGAAACCGAGGACTTCCTGCCGCAGCCGGCCCCCGGCGCCGAGCTGCTGATCCTCGGCGGCGACATCGACAGCACCTGGCAGGGCCTGTCGCACTTCCGCGACTGGCCCGTGCCGGTGCTGATGGTGGCGGGCAACCACGAGTTCGACGAGCGCGACGTGGCCGGGACCTGGCCGCTGCTGCGCGCCCATTGCGAATCGCTCGGCATCCGCCTGCTGGAGCGCGAAAGCCTCGTGCTCGCCGACGCGCAGGGCCGCCGCATCCGCTTCGTCTCGACCGTGCGCTGGTGCGACTTCGACGCCTTCGGCGAGGCCCAGCGCGAGAAGTCGATGCGCGCCGGCAGCTACTTCATGCGCGTGCAACGCTCGACCATCCATGGCCAGCCCTTCGACGCCGCGCTCGTGCGCGAGGAGGCGCTGGCCTGCAAGGCCTGGCTGGCGCAAGAGCTGGCCCGGAAGCCGAAGGCCTGGGACACCACCGTCGCGCTGACGCACTTCGCCCCCAGCCTGCGCAGCGCCGATCCCCGGTACGGAAACCAATCCGGCACCGCCAGCTTCTGCAACGCCGACGACGCGCTGCTGCCGCTCGCCGACGTGTGGATCCACGGCCACCTGCACTGCCGACACGACTACACCGTGGGCGCCACGCGGGTGGTCTGCAATGCCCGCGGTCATGCACGCCGCGGCGAGGCCGAAGGCTACGACCCGCTCTTCGTGCTCGAGGTCTGAACCGCCTTGGCGCGCCCGGCCAGGCCATCGAAGCAGGTCGACATCAGCATCTCGATGATGCGTTCATCGCTGTGCTGGCCGCTCACCTTCAAGAGGCCGAGCACCGGGTCGCAGGCGCGGGCGAAGAGGGTGTAGAGCACCACTTCCGAGGGCAGCGCCGGGTTCAGGTCGCCGGCCTGCTGTGCGGCGACGATCCATTCGCCCAGCTGGTCGCTCACGTCCATCAGCCGGTCGAGATAGGGCTTGTTGGCCATCAACGCCGAGCGCAGCGCTGAGTTCTGGGCCGGTAGCGAGGGCATTTCGCCGGCGAGCTGCACCTGCATGGTCCAGCGGGCCACGGCCTTGAGCTGCTCCACGGCGGGCGCGTCGGCCGGCAGCGTCTCCATGAAGGCCTGCGCGCGTTGCAGCACCCGCACCATCGCCGCGCCGGCGAGTTCTTCCTTGGAGCTGAAGTGCTTGTAGAGGCTGGCCTTGGCGATGCCGACATCGGCGGCCACCTCGTCGACCGTCATGATGTCGTAGCCCTTTTCGGCCAGCAGACGGTTGACCGACGCGACGATCGCGTCCTCGCGTGCCCGCAGCACCTGCTCTTTGAACGACACCTTGGTGGCCATGCGCCGATTCTAGTCAGCCGGCGCGTGACGTGGACGGCGCAGTCGCGAAAGGACTCGCCGGTGCAGCGAGTTACCGTGAAGTTGTCTCGGTGCCGGTCAGCGTTGCGGCCGCCGATCGAGCCGCTGTTGCCAGAAGCGGTCGTCGGGTTGCGCGGGGGATTGCGCCACCGGCTCGCCTTCCAGCGGCCCGAGGCTCGCGTCGAGCCCGAATGCGGTGCCCATGTCCCCGGGGTCCGGCTCGGCACTGCGGGCCGAGCGCTGCATGGCGTCTGATCTCATCCAACGGGGAAGCAGGTTCATGATGCCCTCTCGCATGGGTCCGCTTGAGAGACAGTGTGACGCGACGCCGCCGCCACGATGGGCCGATTTGCGGCGACCAAGCCACGCAATTGAGGGTTATGTGCAGGGTGCCGCCGGGCGGTGCTTGCCCCCATCCTGCGCAGGGCCGTTTGCAGCGCCTTTGCTGCAATGCAAGAAGAAGCGTCACCATCGCGTCACGCGCGCTTCGCGTATGGAGGTTGTTGTCGTGAACCGGCTGTCGATTCGAGCGCTCACCTGGCTGACGGTGCTGGCCGCGCTGTTCAGCGCGCTGCTCCTGGCCTCGGAAGACACCGCCCTGCCCGAGCTGGCACGCACGGGCGCGCAGGTGCTTCAGCCGGCGCGCTGAGCGCGGGTCGGGCCGAGCGCGGCGCGGGCGCCGGCCGCCAGCGCGTCGCCGATGCGGTCGAGCAGCGCCACCCGTTCCGACGGCGGCGTGCCATCGGGCCCGAGCCGCCACTGGTGCCAGTAGAGCTTCACGCTGAGCTCCACCTCGGGGCGCAGGGCGACCAGGTCGCCACGCGCCATCAGGCCGCTCACCTGCACGAGCGGCACTACGCCCACGCCCCAGCCCATCAGCGCGGCGCGCACATAGGCTTCCGACGAGGGCACGAAGCTTTCCTGCAGGCGCGGCGAACGCACGCCGAAGGCGCGCGCCACCCACTGCGTCTGCATGTCGTCTTTCCGGTTGAAGACGAGGAAGGGCACCTGTGAGAAGTTGCCGCGGTCCAGCCCCTGCGGCAGCCGCTGCGCGATGAACGCCGGGCTCGCGACCGCCGTGTAGCGCATCGTGCCGAGCGGCACCACGCGGCAGCCGCGCAAGGCCTCGCTCACCGTGCTCACGCAGCCGAGCACCGCCCCTTGCCGCAGCCAGTCGTGGGTGAAGTTCTGGTCGTCGACCACCAGCTCCAGCGACGCACCGGCCTGCACCACCGGGTCGAGCGCCGGCAGCACCCAGGTGGCGAGGCTGTCGGCGTTGACGGCGATCGGCAGGCGCTGGCCGCTGTCAGGGCCCACGCCGAGTTCCAGCGCCACCTCGGCGCGCATCGCCTGCAGCTGGCGGGCGAAGCGCAGCAGCACCTTGCCGGCGTCGGTGAGGCGCAGCGGCCGTGAGCGCACCACGAGCAGCTGGCCCACCTGCGCTTCGAGCGTGCGCAGGCGCTGCGACACCGCCGACTGCGTGATCGAGAGGCGGCGGGCCGCACGTTCGAAGTGGCCATCGTCGGCCAGCGCCGCCAGGCAGTCGAGGCCGGCCGGGTCGAGGTCTTTCATAAGCGTCTCTGATGAACTCTGAGAAATATGAATGACGCTTCACTTCAGCGCAAGCGCTCCCCACAATCCTGGGCATGACAGGCACCGCATTCCTCCAGGGCTGGCTGATGACGGCCGGGCTCATCGTCGCCATCGGCGCGCAGAACGCGCTGGTGCTGCGCCAGGGCCTGCAGCGTGCGCACGTGGGGCCGGTGGTGCTGCTGTGCACCGTGTCGGACTGGCTGCTGATCGCGCTCGGCGTGTTTGGCCTCGGCACGGTGATCCAGTCGTCGCCGGGGGTGCTGCAGGTCTTCCGTTTCGGGGGCGCGGCGTTTCTGCTGGCCTACGGTGCACGCTCGGCCCTGCAGGCGTGGCGCGGCCACAGCCAGCTGGTGCAGGCGGGGCCGCGGGCGGCCAGCCTGGGCGCCACGCTTGCGAGCACGCTCGCGCTGACCTATCTCAACCCGCACGTCTACCTCGACACGGTGGTGCTGCTCGGCAGCGTGGGTGCGCAGCACGGCGACACCGGGCGCATCGCCTTCGCCACCGGCGCGGGCCTCGCCTCGATGATGTGGTTCGCCACCCTCGGCTATGGCGCAGCCGCGGCCTCGCGCTGGCTGCAGCGCCCCCTCATCTGGCGCGCGATCGACGCCACGGTGGCCGTGGTGATGTTCACGGTCGCGGGGCAGTTGCTCATCGGAGGTGTGTCATGAAGGTGGTCGTGCTCGGGGCGGGGATCGTTGGCATCAGCACCGCCTGGTACCTGCTGGAGCAGGGCCACGAGGTCACCGTCGTCGACCGCCAGCCTGACGCTGCGCTGGAGACGAGCTTCGCCAACGGTGCGCAGATCTCGGTCAGCTACTGCGAGCCCTGGGCCCACCCGAGCGCGCCGCTCAAGGTCGCCAAGTGGCTGGCGCACGACGACTCGCCGCTGCTCTTTCGCCCCAAGCTCGACGTGCACCAATGGCGCTGGGGCCTGAGCTTCCTCGCCAACTGCACGCACGCGGCCTTCGAGCGCAACGTGGCGCAGCTGGTGGCGCTCGGCCGCTACAGCCACGAGTCGCTGAAGGCGCTGGTGGCGCAGACCGGCATCGAGTACAACCGGCTCGAGCGCGGCATCCTGCATTTCTTCTGCAACGCGAAAGATTTCGACGGGGCCGCAGCCGGTGCCGCGATCATGCGCCGTCACGGCGTGGACCGGCGCATCCTCTCGCGCGACGAGGTGCTGCAGGTGGAGCCGGCTCTGCGCGGCTTTGCGGAGCAGATCGTCGGCGGCACCTTCACCGCTAGCGATGAATCGGGCGATGCGCGCAGCTTCACCCAACAGCTGGCACGCCGCTGCGAAGCGCGCGGTGCCACGTTCCTCTACGGGCACGACGTGGCCGGCTTCGACGTGGCCGGCGGCGAGTTGCAGGCGGTGCGTGTGCGCCAGCGCCACGAGTCGCGCACGCTCAAGGCCGACGCCTTCGTGGCCGCGCTCGGCAGCCACACCGCGCCGCTGCTGCGCCCGCTGGGCGTGTACCTCAACATCTACCCGGCCAAGGGCTACTCGGCCACCTTCAAGCTACGCCACCCCGAACGGGCCAGCGTGGTGAGCATGATCGACGACACGCGCAAGATCGCCATCAGCCGCCTGGGCGACACGGTGCGCGTGGCCGGCACCGCCGAGATGGCGGGCTACGACACCGGGCTCGACTCACCCACCGCGCAGGTGCGCTGCGCCGCGCTGGTGAAGCGCTATGAAGAAATCTTCCCCGGGGTGGCCGACACCCGTGAGCCGAACTTCTGGGCCGGCCTGCGCCCGAGCACGCCCGACAACATCCCCTACATCGGCCGCACGCGCATCGGGCGACTGTGGGTCAACGCCGGCCACGGCACGCTCGGCTGGACGCACGGCGCCGGCTCGGGTCGCGCGCTCGCCGAGCTGATGAGCGGCCAGCGGCCGGCGCTGGCCTTCGGTTTCTGCGGCGACTCGGACGGAGCGCCGCTGCGGGAAGCCGCGGCTTGATCAGTAGTCGCTGGCCACGTACTTCTGCCCGGCCGCCTTGTAGCGCTCGATCGCACGCTTGAGGTCGGCGTACTCGCTGCAGGCCTTCTGGCAGGCGGCGCCGAGCGCGGCCAGGCGCTGCTCGGCCTTGGGCAACTCTCCCTTCATCAGGTACAGCTCGCCCGAGTATTCGAGCGTGCCCAGGTGCTGGGGGTCGATGCGCAGCGCTTCGTTGTAGAACTTCTCCGAGCCGGCCAGGTCGGGCGTCTTCGCCTTGCGCAGGCTGTAGCCCATCAGGTTGTTCCACTCGGCGCTGCCGGTGTCGTTGATGCGCTTGAGCTCCTCGATGGCGCCGCTCCAGTTGCGCGCGGCGATCTGTGCGCGCACGGGGGCGAGCTTGTCCTGGTCGCTCGAGGCGGCGCTCATGTCGGCGGCGGCTTGCGCAGCCGACAGGGTGAGGGCGAACAGGCCGAAGGCGAGAAGGCGGGAGAGTGCGTTCATGGTGGGTTTGGGTTGCCGCCGGGGATCGGCGACATGCCGGCACTTACGAGAGCGGGCCCCGGCGCGGACGCAAGGGCCATGAAAAAAGTTTCGCGCCTACCAGAGCTTGACGCAATGGCCGCTCAGCACCAGCGGCTCGGTGGGCGCCTGGCCAGCGATGGCGGGGGTGCTTTCGTAGCTCACCGCCAGCCGCGACACCTTGAAGAAGAGCTTCTCCGAAGTGTCGGCCAGCGCGACGGTGGCGGTGCCGCTGGCAGGCAGCACGCCCACCGGAAACGCGGCGCTGCCATCCTGCGGATAGGCCCACAGCTGCGCGACCCTCCCGCTCGGCACGGCCAGCGGCTTCAGGAGCTTCACGGTCAATTGGCGCCCGTGGCGGCGCGAGCTGGCGAGCAGCGTCGGTGCGCCGGCCGCATCGGTGAGCAGTCCCACGTAGCTCGCCGGCAGGGTCTCGGCGCGCGGCTCCAGGCCCACGAGCCCGGGCTCCAGGCGCAGCACCACGGTGCACAGCATCACCCCGGCCAGGACGCCCCCCAGCAGTGGCCACCAGCCGGGCTTGCGCTTCACGGGCGAGGGGAAGAGCCGCTGCTGCAGCCCCTGCCACACGTCGGGGCGCGGTGTCATCGGGGGCAGGCCTTCGGCGAGCACGGCATAACGTTCCTGCCAGCCGGCCACCGCCCGCTCGGCCTGCGGCGACTGGCGCAGCACCTGCTCGAAGCGCCGCCGTGCGCCACCGCTCAGCGTGCCGAGCGCGTATTCGCGGGCCAGTTTGTCCAGGCGCTCGGGTGGCTGCAGGTAGTTCATGCCCGGACCCCGCGCGATTCGAGGCATTCCTTCAGCTTGTCGAGCCCGCGGCGCACCCAGGCCTTGGCGGTGCCGAGTGGTGCGTTCAACGAGGTGGCAATCTCGGTGTGCACCATGCCGCGGTAGTAGGCGAGCGCGAGGGCCTGGCGTTGCGACGCGGTGAGCGTGCCCATGCAGGCGTCGATGCGTGCCTTGGCGAGGCTCGTGGCCAGCAGCTGCTGCGGTTGCGGCAGCTCGTCTTGCGCGGCGTCGAGGGTGTCGTCGTCCAGCGGCACGGTGCTCGCGCGCTCGCTGCGGCCGGCGCGCAGCAGGTCGATCGCCTTGTTGCGCACGATGTTGATCAGCCAGGTCATGGGCGTGGCCATGACCGGGTTGTAGCTGGCGGCGCTGTGCCACACGTTCATGAAAGCTTCCTGCAGCACCTCTTCGGCGCGGTCTCGGTTGTTCAAGATACGAAACGCGACGCTCAACAGATGCGCACAGGTGGCGCCATACAGCCGCTCGAAGGCCGCGCGGTCGCGCAGTGCCACGCGCGAGAGCAGCGCAGGCAGGTCGGGGCCGGGGGCATCGGTGGGCATGGCGGCCGAGTCTAGGGCCTGTCGCACCGGAGGAGCAGGCCCTAGAATCGCGCCCCCTTTTTTGCGACCTCCGCTCATGTACTGCGCCATCGACTTCGGCACATCCAATTCCGCCATTGCCATTCCGGTCGGCGGCGCGATGCAGCTGGTCGAGCTGGAAGCGGGTCACCCGACCATGCCGACGGCGGTGTTCTATTTCGCCGAAGGGCCCGAGACGAATGGCCCGCCGCGCGCCTTCGGCCGCGCCGCGCTGGCCGCGTATGTCGAAGGCATCGACGGCCGCCTGATGCGCTCGATGAAGAGCATCCTCGGCAGCAGCCTCGTCGACCAGACCACCGACGTGGGCGGTGGCCGCGGCGCCAAGTACCTCGACATCATCGGCGGCTACCTGCTGCACCTGAAGACCGCGGCCGAGCGCGCCGCCGGCGCGCGCATCGAGCAGGTGGTGATGGGCCGGCCGGTGTACTTCGTCGACGACGAGCCCGAGCGCGATGCGCAGGCCCAGGCCTCGCTCGAGTCGGCGGCGCGCGCGGTGGGCTTTCGCGAGGTGCACTTCCAATACGAGCCGATCGCCGCCGCCTTCGATTACGAACGCACCACCTCATGTGAAGAAATCGTGCTCGTGGCCGACATCGGCGGCGGCACGTCGGACTTCTCGCTCGTGCGCGTGGGCCCCGAGCGCGCCGCGCACCTCGAGCGCAAGCACGACATCCTCGCCAACCACGGCGTGCACATCGCCGGCACCGACTTCGACCGGCGCATCGAGCTGGCGAGCATCCTCGGCGAGTTCGGCTACGGCGCGTTCGGGCCGAGCGTGAACGGCGCGCCGGCGCGCGAAGTGCCGAGCGGCGTGTACTTCGACCTCGCCACCTGGCACCTCATCAACACCGTCTACAACCCGGCGCGTGTGGCCGAGCTGCGCCAGATGCGCAGCTTCTACGCCGATCCGAAGCACCACCAGCGGCTGATGACGGTCGTGACCGAGCGGCTCGGGCACGAACTTGCCTCGCGTGCCGAAGCGGCCAAGATCGCGGTGGCCGATGGCGGCGAGGTGCGCATCGACCTGAGCCACGTCGAGCACAAGCTGGCATCGACCTTGAGCGAGCCGCAGGCGGTGGCGGCGATCGAGGGCGACCTCGCGCGCATCGCCGAGGCGGCGCGGGTGACGGTCGCGCAGGCGGGCCTGCAACCGTCGCAGGTGGATGCGCTCTATTTCACCGGCGGCTCCACCGGCCTGCGCCTCCTCGCGCAGCAGATCGCGGCGGCCTTCCCGCAGGCGCGGGCGGTGCGTGGCGATCGTTTCGCGAGCGTCGCGACGGGGCTTGCGCTCTACGCGCAGCGCTGGTTCGAGCGCACGCGTTGACGGGTCACCGGCGACCGCGCGGCGGCGGTCCTGGGCGCCTCGGTTTGGCTGTGGGCCTGGGCGCGGCAGGCAGTGGCCGGCCGACGTCGGCCAGCAGCAGCGTGGCGCGCACCAGTTCTTCCACCGCGGCGCTCAGGTCTTCGGGCGGCTCCAGCGTGTCGATCTCGGCCAGCAGCGCATCGGCGTCTTCCAGGTCGTCGGGGTCGAGGTGGCGGTACAGCAGCGCGAGCGGCTCGGTGAGCACCGATTCATCGCGCTGCATCAGCTCCGGGAAACATTCCATCGCGAGCGCGAAGCCGGCCACCCACGGGTACACCGCGTCGGGTGCGGCCGGTTCGTCTTCGTCATCGCTCTCCAGCTCGAACACCCACGGGTCGAACCACTGGCGGCGCGCGATTGCATCGTTCAGCTCGGCGTGACGACGCTGCGCCAGTGCGTGCAGGCGCGACGCGTCGAAGCTGGCCGGCAAGGCGCGCCCGTCGGCATCGGTGATGTGCGGCAACCAGCGACTCGCCGGCACCCGCACCGGCTGCACCAGCACGCCGCAGAGGTAGCCGTCGAGCATGCTGACGTCGAGTGGCTCCAGCGGCGCGGGCACACGGTCGAGCAAGGATTGCAACTCGTCGATCTCGCGTTCACCGAACGGTGGTGTGTCGTTCGAGGCGTGACGGGAAGAGGGCGGTGTGGGCATGCCGCATTGTCGCGCCCCCCAAAAGAGGGTGGAGGAAATGGCTTGCTACAAAGCACTTCGATCCGTCCCTCGTATTGGGGATGGAGTGTGTTTGTGAGGCCCGACTACAGTGCCCCGGTGCTGTCACACGGGGTCTTTTGACCACCACGTACACGGTTCCACTCGACAGAGCGCCGAAGAACAACAACGCGACGCCCACACGAAGAAACGAGAGAACCCGCAACGGTCCCAACGACGTCCTCTAGAGGACTTGAACAGCCCACCCTTCACCGGGTGGGCTTTTTTTTCGCCGCTGTCACGCCATCGTCACTCGATCGGGAAGCCGGCGCTGAAACCCTGCTTCAGGTGCGCCACCAGCGCCTGCACCGCCTTCGGCGTGGTGGGGCTCCACGGGTGCAGCGCGTAGAGGGCATCACCGAAGGCGCCCACCGGCCGCCACGCCGGCAACACCACACGCAGGCGCTTCGTGCGCAGCGCGGCGACGGCGCTGAAATCGGGCACGAGGGCGATGCCCAGGCCCGAGAGCGCGGCGTCGCGCAGCACCTCGCTGTTGCCCGCGCGCAAGGGCCCCTGCACCGTCACGTTCACCCGCTCCGGGCCGCTGCGCGCGGCGCGCTCGAACTGCCACACCGTCGGCCCCGGGCGCAGGTAGGCCAGGCACGCGTGCTGCGCGAGCTCGCTCGGGTGCGTGGGCGTGCCGTGGCGTTTGAGATAGGCATGGCTGGCCACCAGCAGTGCGCGTGAGGCGCACAACTTCCACGCGACGTGGTTGTCGGGCGGCGCGCTGGTGTGGCGCACGGCGAGGTCGTAGCCCTCGTGGGCGAGCGTGGCGAAACGGTCCGACAGGTCGAGCTCGACCCGCACCTCGGGTTGCGCCCGCAGGAAGGTCTCGATGTGCGGCGCGAGGTGCTGGCGCCCGAGCGCGACGGGGGCCGTGAGCCGCACCAGGCCGCGCGGCTGTGCGGCGAGGTCACGCGCCTCGCCCACGCTGCGTGCGATGAGCGCGAAGCTTTCGGTCGTCTGCTCGGCCAGGCGCTGGCCCGCTTCGGTGAGGCGCACCGAGCGGGTGGTGCGCTGCACCAGCGTCTGGCCCACGGTGCGCTCGAGATCGCTGATGCGCTGACTCACCGCCGCTTTCGACAAGCCCAGGCGCTGCGCCACCTGCGTGTAGCTCGCGGTCTGCGCGAGCAGCACCAGGGTGTGCACCTGCGGCCAGAGCAGGTCGACGCGGGGATCGAGGGTCGCCATCAGTGTTCAGTTTATCGAACGATGAAGTCAGGCCAATCGCATTGGCAAGCGTCGGGGCGGCGCCTAGACTGGTTTCAGCAACACACACGACGCTGGAGACCCCATGGGCGCACCCGAAGCCTTCACCACTGCCCACGACGTGGGCCACTTCATCCACGGAGAGCCGGTGGCCGGCAGCAGCGGGCGGCGCCAGGCGGTCTACAACCCGGCCACCGGCCGGGTGGCGCGGCAGCTCACGCTGGCGAGCGTCGACGAGGTGAACGCGGCCGTGGCGTCGGCCCAAGCGGCCTTCCCCGCCTGGGCCGACACCCCGCCGCTGCGCCGCGCGCGGGTGATGTTCAAGTTCCTCGAACTGATGAACCAGCACCGCGACACGCTCGCCGCGATGATCACCGCCGAACACGGCAAGGTGTTCACCGATGCGCAGGGCGAGGTCAGTCGCGGCATCGACATCATCGAGTTCGCCTGCGGCATTCCGCAGCTCCTGAAGGGCGACTACACCGAGCAGGTGTCGACCGGCATCGACAACTGGACGCTGCGCCAGCCGCTCGGCGTGGTGGCCGGCATCACGCCCTTCAACTTCCCGTGCATGGTGCCGTGCTGGATGTTCCCGGTCGCGATTGCCGCGGGCAACAGCTTCGTGCTCAAGCCCAGCGAGCGTGACCCGTCGCCTTCGATCTTCATGGCGCAATTGCTGAAGGACGCCGGCCTGCCCGATGGCGTGTTCAACGTCGTGCAGGGCGACAAGCTCGCCGTCGACACGCTGCTGACCCACCCCGACGTGAAGGCCATCAGCTTCGTCGGCTCGACGCCGATCGCGCAATACATCTACGAGACCGGCGCGCACCACGGCAAGCGGGTGCAGGCGCTCGGCGGCGCGAAGAACCACATGGTGGTCATGCCCGATGCCGACCTCGACCAGGCGGTGGATGCGCTCATCGGCGCCGGCTACGGCTCGGCCGGCGAGCGCTGCATGGCGATCAGCATCGCGGTAGCGGTGGGCGACGTGGCCGACAAGCTCGTGCCGGCGCTCGCCGCGCGTGCCAAGACGCTCAAGATCAAGAACGGCATGGAGCTCGACGCCGAGATGGGCCCCATCGTCACGCGCGAGGCGCAGCAGCGCATCGCCGGCTACATCGAGCATGGCGTGACCGAAGGCGCGAAGCTCGTCGTCGATGGCAGAGGCTTCACGGTGCCTGGCCATGAACAGGGCTTCTGGCTCGGCGGCACGCTCTTCGACCACGTGACGCCCGAGATGAAGATCTACAAGGAAGAGATCTTCGGCCCGGTGCTCGGCGTGGTACGCGTGCCCGATTTCGCGTCGGCCGTGAAGCTCATCAACGAGCACGAGTTCGGCAATGGCGTGTCGTGCTTCACCAGCGACGGCAACGTGGCGCGCGAGTTCGCCCGCCGCATCCAGGTCGGCATGGTGGGCATCAACGTGCCCATCCCGGTGCCGATGGCGTGGCATGGCTTCGGCGGCTGGAAGAAGAGCCTCTTCGGCGACATGCACGCCTATGGCGAAGAGGGCGTGCGCTTCTACACCAAGCAGAAGAGCGTGATGCAGCGCTGGCCCGCGAGCATCGGCAAAGGCGCCGAGTTCGTGATGCCCACCTCGAAATGACGGCCCCTCGTCCGTGAGTACACGGCCGATCCCCCGAGGGGATGCCGGCCGGCTTGGGGCGGCCCGGCGCTCGGCCGGCACGCGCTAAGAAAAGGGGATCACCGTGTCCCCATCACCCGGCGTGCATCCCGCCGCAATCGGCTCCCACCCTCGCCGCACCACCATGTGCCGCTCGTTGTGGCAGAACTCCATGCGCGTCGCGCCCGGCACCTGCTGGCGCACGAAGGCTTCGATGGCCACCGGCATGCTGATGCGCAGGCTCGCCTCGCGCAGGTCGGCGTCGGGGTGGTCGTCGCGGTGCAGCCAGGGCACGAAGACCATCGCGAGCGAGAGCATCCAGCGGTGATGGATGTCGAAGCGGCTCGGCTGGTAGTCGTGCTGCGCGAGCCATTGCTGGGCTTCGCGGCGTGAGCCGATGGGTGTGTCGGACCAGGCGCCGGCCAGCAGCTCGGCCACCCACTGGTTGCAGTTCTGGTACTGGTCGCTGAAGGCGAACGCGTTGGCGCTGTACACCCCGGCCAGCAGCGAGAGGGCGCCGTGCTTGTCGAGTGCCGCGGCCTCCAGCCGGCGTGCGGCGGCCTCGGGCAGGAAGACGATCGAGACGTAGCCTTCTTTCGGGTCTTCGGTGCCGAGCAGGAAACCCGAGATGCCCTGGTCGTAGAGGCGCGGCCGCCCTTCGTCGCAGGCGTAGTAGAGCTGGCGCACCGCCCAGGGAATGTCGGCGTTGGCCTTGAGGCTCACCCCGGCGTGCGAGTAGCGGTGGCCGAAGCGGGCGAGGTCGAGCCCCGAGCGCGACATCAGCGCCACACCGCCGGTGGCGTGCGCTTCGAGGGTGGTCTTGATGACACCGCCCAGGCGGAAGAGGCGGTCTTTCTGCGCAGCGTCGAGGTCGAGCGGCTGGTCGCAGAAGCGGTAGCTGCCCGCGTGGGCGCCGAGCGCGGCGCCGCACAGCGCGAGCAGTACCGCTGCCCGCGCGACCCAGCGTGAAATCAAAGCGTGACGGCGTTGGACTGCAGCTCGCGGTGCCAGGCGTCGTGCATCACGAGGAAGAAGGCGCGGCCGGTGTCGGCACGGGCGAACTCCACGCCATAGACGCGCGGCTTGGCGGTGATCACCTGGCCGGCGGCGACCGGGTCGCGGGCGACGACCTGCGCCGGCACGTAGAGCACGAAGCTGTCATCGGCTTTGGCATCGGCGGCCACGGGGGCGAGCGTCAGGCGCACGGTGCCGGGGCGCTCGGCCACTTCGGCGACCTCGGTGACCTTGTAATCGCCGGCGGCGGTCTTGTCTTTCTTCGACGAACCATCGCTCGACTTCTCGAACGAGGTGGACACGCTGCCGACCGAGGCGGAAACCCCTTCGGAGGCCGACGACGCGGCGGTCGAACTCGCGAACACAGGCGGGGTGGCGATGCCGAGGGCAAGCGCCGCGGCGGCGGCCAGGGGGGTGGCAAGACGGGTGAACTTCATCGTGCAGCTCCGGGATGACATGAGGATCAGGGACAGCGCAGCATAGTGCACCCGCGCCGCCCGATCCTTGTCAATCTGTGACCCGGACGGCGCACCCGCCGCCGAGGGTCAGTCGCCCTTGAAGCCGCTCTGCTTGACGATGGCCGCCCAGCGTGGTGCTTCCGCCTTGACCATCTTCTCGGCGTCGGCACGCGAGGTGCCGGTGACGGTGAAGCCGGCGTCGATGAGCTTCTGCTTCACGTCGGCCGATTGCACGGCGGCCACGGCCTGCTTGCTCAGGGTGTCGAGCACGGCGGCCGGCGTGCCGGCGGGGGCGAAGAGGGCGAACCAGGCCGAGAAATCGACCTTGGGCAGGCCGGCTTCGGTGAAGGTGGGCACGTCGGGCAGCAGCGGCGAGCGGGCGTGGGCGGTGGTGGCCAGGGCGCGCATCTTGCCGGCCTTGATCTGGGCCGAGCCGAGGGCGGTCGACACGAAGGCGCCTTCCACCTGGCCGCCGACGATGGCGGTGATGGCGTCGCCGGTGGCGCGGTAGTGGATGGGCTCGACCTTGAAGCCGCCCTGTTCGGCCAGCATCTCGCCGCCGAAGTGGCCCGGCGTGCCGGCGCCGAAGGTGGCGAAGTTGACGCGGTCCTTGTTGGCCTTGCCGGCCTTCACGAAATCGGCCACCGTCTTGTGCGGTGACTGCACCGGCACGACGAGCAGGAAGTCGGAGCGCACGAGTTCCGCCACCACCGCCAGCTCCTTCGCCGGGTCATACGGCAGCTTGCTGAACGCGGGCGGTGCAATGCTGATCGAGCCCACCTCGCCGATCAGCAACGTGTAGCCATCGGGGGCGCTCTTGGCCACGGCTTGCGTGGCGATCTGGCCACCGGCACCGGCGCGGTTGTCGACCACGACCGACTGCTTGAGGCTCGTCTCCAGCTTCTGCCCGACGAGGCGCGTCACGATGTCGGGCCCGGTGCCGGGCGGGAAGCCCACCACCAGCTTGACCGGCTGGGTCGGGTAGGCCTGGGCGAGGCCCAGCGTGGGCGAGGCGAGCGCGGCAAGGCTCGCGGCGGCGATCAGGGCACGGCGGGTGACGAGGTGAACGGTTCGCATGGTGGTGGGTCTCCTTGGGGGTGGAGTGTGGGCCGGTCGGGGCGTCCGGCGTGTCATCCCTGAGGACGACAACGCGGCGTCATCTTCTGGGATGACCGGGTGAACGCCAGGGCGCGCGTATCGTCGCGCCATCGTCCGCCCTCGACCCGCTGCCATGACCGACATTGCCCCGCCGCCCGCCCTCGTCCCCATGTGCCAGGTCCGCTGCGAGGTGGAGAAGCTCGTCACGCTCGGCGGCGGCCCGTATGGCGAGCGGCGCTACATCCCGCTCAAGGGCGGCACGGTGAAAGGCCCCGAGCTCAACGGCACGCTGGTCGATGGCGGTGTCGACTGGCAGATCAACCGTGGCGACGGCGTGCTCGACATCTCGGCCCACTACGTGATCCAGGCCGACGACGGCGCGCTGATCGAGGTCACGAGCGTGGGCATGCGCCACGCCGAGCCCGCGGTGATGGCACGCCTGGCCAAGGGCGAGTCGGTCGACCCGAGCGAGTACTTCTTCCGCACGCTGATCCGCTTCCAGGCCGGCGCGCCGGCTTGGCTGCACCTCAACAAGACGATGGCCATCGCCTCCGGCCGCCGCGAGGCGCGCATGGTGATCCTCGACTACTTCCGCATCACCTAGAGCTTCTCGGTTTCGCCGCTCTTCGGCTGCCACTTCATCAGCCGCCGTTCGGCCTGGCCCACGAGCGCATCCAGCAGCAGCGCAAACACGGTCAGCACGAGGATGCCCGCCATCACCGTGTTGATGTCGAACGCACCCTCGGCCTGCAGGATGAGGTAGCCCACGCCGCGCGCCGAGCCCAGGTACTCGCCCACCACCGCGCCCACGAAGGCCAGGCCCACGCTCGTGTGCAGCGAGCTGAAGACCCAGCTCATGGCGCTCGGCAGGTACACGTGGCGCAAGAGCTGCCGCGGGCTCGCCCCGAGCATGCGCGCGTTGGCCAGCACGATGGGGCTCACTTCCTTCACGCCCTGGTAGACGTTGAAGAAGACGATGAAGAAGACGAGCGTCACACCGAGCGCCACCTTGCTCGCCACGCCAAGGCCGAACCACACCGCGAAGATCGGCGCGAGGATCACGCGCGGCATCGAGTTCAGCGCCTTGATGTAGGGGTCGCAGATGGCGGCCGCGAGCGGGCTCAGCGCGAGCCACATGCCGCAGGCAAGGCCGAGCACGGTGCCGATGCCGAAGGCGAGCACCGTCTCCAGCAGCGTCACGCCCAGGTGCTGGTAGATGTCGGCGTTGCCGACGAACCAGGCCCAGATGCGGCCGAAGATCTTCACCGGCTCGCCGAAGAAGAAGGCCGCCTGGCGGTCGTCGGCGAAGAGGAAGGGTGGCACGAGGCCCGGTGTGGTGAGCACGTGCCACAGCAGGAACACCGCCACCAACAGGGCGAGCTGCGCGAATCGAAGCGTGAAGGTGTTCTTCATGCGGCCAACTGCTGCTGGTAGCCCTTGAGCACTTCGTCGCGCAGCACCGACCAGATGGCCTGGTGCAGCTCCACGAAGCGCGGCGTGACGCGCACCTCGGCCACGTCGCGCGGGCGTGGCAGGTCGATGTGGAACTCGCCGATGGGGTGCGAGGCCGGCCCGGCGCTCAGCACGACGACGCGGTCGCTCATCGCAATCGCCTCGTCGAGGTCGTGGGTGATGAACAAGACGGCTTTGCGCTTCGCCGCCCACAAGGCCAGCACCTCGTTCTCCATCAGCTGCCGCGTCTGGATGTCGAGGGCGGAGAAGGGCTCGTCCATCAGGATGATGTCGGGGTCGAGCACCAGCGTCTGCGCGAGGCTCACGCGCTTCCTCATGCCGCCCGAGAGCTGGTGCGGGTAACGGTCGCCGAAACCGCCCAGGCCCACACGTTTGAGCCACTCGTCGGCCTGCGCTCGCGTATCGGCCACGCCGCGGAACTCGAGCCCCGCCATCACGTTGCCCCGCGCGGTGCGCCAGGGCATCAGCGATTCCGTCTGGAACATGTAGCCGGCGCGGCGGTTGAGCCCGGCGAGCGGCTCGCCGAAGACACGCACCGTGCCGCGGCTGGGTGCCAGCAAACCGGCCGCCACGTTGAGCAAGGTGCTCTTGCCGCAGCCGGTCGGCCCGACGACCGACACGAACTCTCCGGCGCCGACGGTGAGCGAGACATCGTCGACCGCGGTGTAGCGCTGTGCGGGGTCGTCGCGCGAGACGAAGGTGCAGCTCACCGCGTCGAGTTGCAGGGCAGGGGTCATGGGTTCGGGGCTCAGGAGACCGCGGAGAACACGGGCAGCTTCAGGTCGTAGGCGATCGCGGCCAGGCGTGTGCCTGCCACCGTGACCGCGCCCGCCCCGAAGGCCCACGCGGTGGAGACCTTGGCCGCGCGGGCCAGCAGGTACACCACGATGCCCGCGATGGCGGCGGTGGCGTAGATGTCTTGCCGCAGGATGAGCGGCACCTTGGCCGACAGCACGTCGCGCAGCACGCCGCCGCCCGAGCCGGTGAGCGTGCCCATCAGCACCGTCACCATCGGTCGGCAGCCGGCCTTCTCGGCCACCTGCGCGCCGGAGATCGCGAAGACCGCGAGGCCGATCGCGTCGGCGATGAGCAGGGCGTCGGTCGGCACGGGCAGCACCTGCACCCACAACAGCGTGGCCGCGGTCGCGGCGAGGATGGTCCAGATCGGCCCGCTGTCGTGCATCCAGAAGATCGGGTGCCGGTTGAGCAGCACGTCGCGCAGCGTGCCGCCACCAATGGCGGTGATGGACGCCAGCACGATGATGCCGAGCAGGTCGAGCCGCGTGGCGATGCCGGCCAGCGCGCCGCTGGCGGCGAAGACGGCGACGCCGAAGAGGTCGAGGACGTAGAGCAGCAAGGGGCGCCCTAACCCTTGGGGTACTTCGCGTTCGCCTTCTTCACGAAGTCGTTGGTGTAGACCGCGCCGAGGTCGAAGTTGACGCTCTTCAGGCTCTCGTCGACGCTCAACAGCGCGCGCAGCGCGGTGGTGGCGCCGGCATCGGGCACGCTGCCGTCGGGCGAGAGGGCGCCGCGGCTCGCGAGGAAGGCGTCGATGTAGACGGCGCGGTCGCCGAGCAGGTAGCTCTCGGGCACGGCTTTCACGATCTCGCTCGGGCCCGCGGCCTGGATCCATTTGTCGGCGCGCACGATGGCGTTGGTCAGCGCCTGCACGGTGCGCGGGTGTTTGTCGATGAAGGCCTGCGGTGCGTAGAGGCAACCGGCCGGCATCGGCCCGCCGAACACCCGGTCGGCCTCGGCCACCAGGCGGGTGTCGGACACGATCTTCAGGTCGCCGCTGCGCTGCAGGAGCGTGATCACCGGGTCGAGGTTGGACATCGCATCGATCTGGCCGGCGCGCATCGCCGCCACCGCGCCGTTGCCGGCGCCCACGCCGATGATCGACACGTCGCTCGGCTTGAGCCCCGCCTTGGCGAGCACGAAGTTCACCATCACGTTGGTGCTCGAGCCGGGCGCGGTGACCCCGATCTTCTTGCCCTTCAGGTCGGCCACCGTCTTGAAGCCGGGCATGGTCTTCGGGTTCACGCCCAGCACGATCTGCGGGGCACGGCCCTGCAGCACGAAGGCACGCAGCTTCTGGCCTTTCGCCTGCATGTTGATCGTGTGCTCGAAGGCGCCCGAGACGACGTCGGCGCTGCCGCCGATCACCGCTTGCAGCGCGCGCGAGCCGCCGGCGAAGTCGACGATGGTCACGTCGAGCCCTTCGGCCTTGAAGTAGCCCAGGCTCTCGGCGATGGTGAGCGGCAGGTAGTAAAGGAGGTTCTTGCCGCCGACCGCGATGGTGACCTGTGGCTTTTCAGGGGCGGTGGGCTGGCTGTGCACGAGGCCAGGCAGTGTGAATGCGGCCAGCGCGAAGGTACGTCGTTGCATGGACACGGTCTCCTTGGTTGGGGCCACTTGTACCAAGCGTGGAGAACCACGTGCATCCGTAGAATCCACCGCAATGCGAGTCGAACTCCAGCGCCTGGCCGCGCTGCTGGTGCTGGCGTGTGCCGGTGCCGCAGCGTTTGCCGCACCGCCGCCGCCGGTGCCCGTGGTGGCCCCTGCCGCCGACCCCGCCGCGTCGGCGCCCGTGTCGCTCTCGGCACGCAAGGTGTACGAGCAGGCGAGGTCGCAGCTGGTGCAGATCCGCACCGTGCTCAAGGGCCAGGCCAGCCAGACCTCGGTGGGCTCGGGCTTCGTGGTCAGCAAGGACGGCCACCTGATCACCAATTTCCACGTCGTCAGCGAGGCCGCGCTCAAGCCGGAGCGGCACGAGCTGGTGCTCGTCACCGCCGACGGCCGCGAGACACCGGCGCAGATCCTGATGCTCGACGTGCTGCACGACCTCGCGCTGCTCAAGGTGCAAGACCCGAAGAAGACCAGCGGCTACGACGCGCTGAGTTTCCGGCCCGACACCGACAAGCTCGCGCAGGGCGAGCGCATGTATTCGCTCGGCAACCCGCTCGACGTGGGCTTCGCGGTGATCGAGGGCAACTACAACGGGCTGGTCGAGCGCAGCTTCTACCCGCAGATCTTCTTCGCCGGCTCGCTGAGCGGCGGCATGAGCGGCGGCCCGGCGCTCGACCAGGCCGGGCGGGTGATCGGCATCAACGTGGCGCGGCGGGTCGACGGCGAGCAGGTGAGCTTCCTCGTGCCGGCCTCGTTTGCGAGCGCGCTGCTGGCGCGGGGGCGCGACGCGGTGCCGCTCAAGGGCAACGCCTGGCCCATCGTCGCCGCGCAGCTCACCGCGCACCAGGACGTGCTCACCGAGCGCTTCATCGCGCAAGGCTGGAAGCCCGGCACGCACCCGCGCTACAGCGTGCCGGTGCCGCCCGACCGGTTCATGCGCTGCTGGGGCTCGAGCGAACCCTCGCGCACCGGCGGGCTCGACTTCGAGCGCTCCGACTGCGTGATGGACACGCGCATCTTCGTGGGCGAATTCAACACCGGCACCATCGCCACCCGCCACGAAGCGTATGACGGCAGCAAGCTCGGCACGATGCGCTTCGCCGCGCAGTATTCGGCGAGCTTCCGCAACGAAGGCTTTGGCCGCCTCGGCCCGCAGCACCAGACCAAGCCGCAGTGCCACGAGGGGTATGTCGACCGCAAGGGCCTCGCGCTGCGCACCGTGGTCTGCGTGCGCGCCTACAAGAAGCTGCCCAAGCTGTACGACGTGGCCGTGCTCGTGGCCACGCTCGACCAGCCGCAGGCCGGCGTGCAGGGCCGCTTCGATGCGCAGGGCGTGAGCTACGCGAGCGCGATGAAACTCGCGCAGCACTACATCGAGGCCTACGCATGGGTGAAATGAGTTCGACCCTCGCCCTGCTGGAAGTGCTCGACCGCGACGGCGTGGTGCGCCAGAGCGTGAAGGTCGGCGCCTGGCCGTTGCGGGTGGGGCGTGCGCTCGACAACGACCTCGTGCTCGACGACCCGCACACCGCGCCCGAGCACCTGCGCATCGCGCGTGACGACAGCGGCCAGCTGGCCTTGACCGTTGGCGACAGCGTCAACGGCCTGCAGCTCAACGGCCGCACGCTCGCCGCCGGCGAGCAGGTGGTGCTGCCGGCGGGGCCACACGACAAGCCGGTGTCGCTGGTGCTTGGCCGCACCCAGCTGCGCCTGCGCCTGGCCACACAGCTGCTCGCGCCCGAGCAGCGGCTCGGCACGGCGCGTGTGCTCACCCAGGGCCTGCCGACGCTGCTCGTGCTGGCGCTGGCCGCCGCGCTGGTGCTGGGCTTCAACACCTGGCTCGACAGCGAGCCCGACCTGCTGACCAAGTCGCTCGCGTCGTCGGCGATCTCGGCGCTGGCCATCGGCTTCGGCTGGGCGGGCGTGTGGACGCTCCTCTCCAAGGTCTTCACCCACCAGGCCCATTTCGGCTGGCACCTGCGGGTGATGCTGCTGGCCGTGCTCGCGTGGGAGGCCCTGATGGCCGGCACCTCGCTGCTGGCCTTCGCCTTCTCGTGGCCCTGGATCACCGACTTCAATTTCGTGCCGGCCTACGCCATCCTCGGGGCGATGCTGTATTTCCACCTGCAGGCGGTGGAGCCGCTGCACCCGCGGCGCACGCTCGGCTTCGCGGTGGGCAGCGCGCTCACCGGGCTGGCGCTCAGCCTGTGGTTCAACGTGCAGGCGACCGACCGGGTCGGCAGCGAGCTCTACATGAACCACCTCTTTCCGCCCGCGCTGCGGGTGGCCAAGCCGATGGAGGTGACGGACTTCATGCAGGGCGCGGCCGGGCTGCAGGCCCGCGTCGATGCGAAGGCGAAGAAGACCGATGCAGAAGACTGACTCCCCCAACGCGCGGACCGTGCTCGTCACCGGCGGCAGCCGTGGCATCGGCGCTGCCACCGCGCGCCTGTGCGCCGCCCGCGGCTACGCGGTGGCCGTCAACTACGCGCGCGACGCCGCTGCGGCCGACGCGGTGTGCGAGGCCATCGCGCAGGCCGGTGGCCGAGCGCTCGCCATGCAGGCCGACGTGGCCGACGAGGCCCAGGTGCTCGCGATGTACGCCCGCCTCGATGCCGAGCTGCCGCCGCTCGCCGGCCTGGTCAACAACGCCGGGGTCATCGACGTGGGCGCGCGGGTCGACACGATGAGCGTGGCCCGCCTGCGCCGCATGTTCGACATCAACATCCTCGGCAGCTTCCTCTGCGCGCGCGAAGCGTTGCGCCGGATGTCGACGAAACACGGCGGCACCGGCGGCGCCATCGTCAACCTCTCGTCGGCCGCGGCGCGCATCGGCTCGCCCGGCATGTACGTCGACTACGCGGCGGCCAAGGGGGCCATCGACACCTTCACCCTCGGCCTGGCCAAGGAAGTGGCGATGGAAGGCGTGCGGGTGAACGGCGTGCGGCCCGGCATCATCGACACCGAGATCCACGCCTCGGGCGGCCTGCCCGACCGGGCGCACCAGTCGGCGGCGCTGATCCCGATGCAGCGGCCGGGCACGGCCGACGAGATCGCGAACGCGATCGTGTGGCTGCTCTCCGACGAGGCGAGCTACACCACGGGCGCCATCCTCGACGTGACCGGCGGGCGCTGAGTCGGCGTCAGAGGCCGGCCAGCAAACGCGCGCGCTCGCGTTCGGCGGGGCCGAAGTGGGACTGCAGCAGGCGCTCGAGCCGCTGCTGCTTCTCGGGCACCTCGAGGTCGGCGGCGACGATCTGGTCGCGCTCGCGGATGAAGCTCGCGTGGCGCAGCTCCCAGGCCTGGCGTTCCGCCTCGAACTTCTCGCGCTCGATCTCGACGGCGGACTTGGCGCCTTCGGTGTCGACGAACTGGCGGCGCAAAAAGGTCACCTCGGCATCGCTCTCGCCGCGCGAGCGCATCTCGGCGACCTGCTTTTCCATCGCAAACGAAAACTCGGTGCCGCCGAATTCCTGCGCCGCCACCTCGGGCGGCAGGCTCATGCGCAGCGCGAGCAGGCGCTGGTGCTGCTGCGCTTCGCTCAAGGAGGGGTCGGCAAAGATGCGCGCCACTTCCGAGGCATAGAGGCCGCGCGCCTCCTGCACGCCGAAGAGTTCCTGCACCGAGACCGAATCGAAATGCCGGCGGCGCAGCGCCATCTGGCGGTCGAGCAGCTCGCGCGCCGACAGCGGCGCCTGTGTCTTCAACTGCTTGAGCAGCTCGCGCTCGTCCTCGCGGTAGGCGGCGTAGCGCTGCAGGAGCCCGAAGGCCCTCTCGGCGGCCAGTGCGGGCAGCTGGCTGCGCAGCCTCGCTTCGAGGGGGGCCAGCGCTTGGCCGCGGCCGGCGAGGGCGAGCCAGCTGTCGAGCACGGGAAGGGTCTTCGCACTCACCAGCAGGCGGCCGAGCGGGTCGACGCTGAAGGGGCTGCCCGCGGGCAACGCGCCGACGGTCGGCACGCGGTCATCGTCGGTCTGGGGCACGGCCACGTCGGCCAGCGCCGGGGTGTTGCGCTCGATCGCCGCCATCGTGCGGGCCAGGCTGCCGGCCGTGGCATCGGGCTGTGGGCGCGACAGGTAGGCCACGCCGCCCGCCACGGCCGTCACGCCGGCCAGGGCGATCCAGAAGGGGGTGGTGAAGGTGGCCACGTGCGAAACCTGTGCGACAACGAGGCGGTGATGGTGAAGGGTCGGGGTGTGAAGGAAGGGCCGGTTGTGCCCGCGTCACCCTGCTGGGCAGCGTGACGCGGGTCCCGGGTCTCCTTCCCTCACGGACTCTTTCAGGTCAGTGCGTCACGAAGCCGTTGAGCCAGGTGAGGTTGGCTTTCAAGCCCCAGTTGGTGCTGCCATTGCGCCAGGTGTTGTCGGTCGTGCTCTGCAGGCCGAGGCAGCCGCCGACACGCTGGTAGCAGTGGTCGGCCGAGAGGTCACCCACGGCGCTGTCGCGGATCATGATCCAGCCGGCGCCATTGGTGGCCAGGCACTCGTAGGCGAGCGTGCCGCAGCTGCGGCCGGCCACGCTTTCGGATGACGAGCGCACCACCGTGGCGGTGCCGCCCGGGAAGATGTCGCTCTGGCCGTTGACGATGCGCACGTTGTCCTTGCTGATCGTGTAGTTGCCCGGCGTCATGCACGAGTTCATCACGTAGGTGGTGTACAGGGTGTGGGCACCCATGCCGTAGGCGGCGCGCACGCGGCTGTCGTAGTTCTTCGCGTTGATCGCGATCACCGAGCCCTGGCTGAAGCCGGCCACGACCACGCCCTTGCTGCAGTCGGCGGTGGCGCGGGCGCACAGCTTGGAGACGGCGCTGCTGGTCGAGCCGCTGTTGTAGATGTACTTGGCCTTGGAGAGGATCTGCGAGCAGGTGCCGAACAGCGAGCTGTCGTACTGCACGGCGGCGGCGACGAAGCCCTTGGCGGCCATCTCGGCCACGGCGCCCATGGCCTGGGCGTTGTCGTAGGTCTCGGTCGTGCCCACGGTGTAGATGAAGACCGGGTGCTTGCCCGAGGCAGGCTCCGTGCCCTTGATCGAGTAGGTGCTCAGGCCAGCCGAGTAGGAGCTGGTGAAGTTGCCGGCCCAGGCGGTGGCGGTGCCCAGCAGAGCGGTCGCGATGGCGGCGATGCGGATCAGTCGAGAGTGCATGGCAACGATCTCCATTTGAGGTGGATGGGCGGCGTCTCTGGCTTCCGCCCTCTTGTTGCCCTGAGACAGTTCAGGGTGGAGTCAATGTTGCACGGCGGTCCAACTTTCGCTTCCGGGTTTTCATTTCGTTCGTGTACTTCTTGTCACAAGCGCCCCAAAACCTCGGGTAAGCCCTTGGTTTGCGAGGGCTGGCTCAGGTTTTGAAGGGTGCGCCGCACCAGGTCGCCACGCAATATTCGGTGGCTGTGCAATTTTTCAGGTTTTCAGCGCCGCTCGACGACCACCGGCACCAGCTTGAGCGCGTCGCGGATGCGGGTGGCGGCGTCTTGCGCCTCGCCGCGCGAGGCAAAGGGCCCGGCCTGCAGCCGGAAGAGCTGCGGCTCGCCGAACACCGCCAGCAGCGGGGCCAGCCAGTCGAGCTCGGCGCTCACCTGGCGCTGGAACTGCTCGGCGCCATCGCGCTGGCGGAAGGCGCCCAGCTGCACCCAGAAGCCGGGTGCGGTGGGGTCGGGGGTGTCGCCGCTGCGCGCAGCGACCTCGGCCACCGCGGCGGCCGGCACCTCCACTGCGCCGCCGCCCTTCCAGGCGCCGCTGCGGATCTGCTCGTGCGTGAGCCGCTCCACCTCCACCGGCGCCACGCCGTTCAGCACCCCCAGGCGCAGCGCGGCGGTGTAGCTGAGGTCGATCACCCGGTCTGGGTGGAATGGCCCGCGGTCGTTGACGCGCACGATCACCTCGCGCCCGTTGGCCGGGTTGCGCACGCGGGCGTAGCTCGGCAGCGGCATGGTCTTGTGCGCCGCGCTCATCGCGTACATGTCATAGGGCTCGCCGCTGGCGGTGGGCCGGCCGTGGAACTTGCGGCCGTACCAGGAGGCCAGGCCCTTTTCGGCCATCGGCTTGTCGGTGGTGACGGGCGTGTAGCTGCGGCCGTTCACCGTGTAGGGCTTGTTGGGGCCGCCGTTGCGGATGGGCTCGACCTTCGGCTGTGCGTCGGGTGTCTTGTCGAGGCCCGTCGGTGGCTTGGCCTCGGGGCCATCGCGCGTGGGGGTGGAGCTGCAGGCGGCGAGCAGCGCCAGCAGGGAGGTGGCCGCGGCCTGGGCAAGCCGAAAGGAGAGGGAAGCGCCGGACGGGAGGGCGTGCATGCCGAAAATTCTGGCAGACGCATCGCCCGGCGCGTCACACCGCCCCACATCGCGTGGGGCGGCGCAACAGTCACATCAAGGCGTGACGAAGCTCTTCAGCCAGTTCTGGTTGGCGTTCATCTGCCAGGCGGCGCTGCCGGTCTTGAAGCCGTTGTCGATGCCGCTCGGCGTGGTGCAGCCGCCCACCATCATGTAGCAGTGGTCGGCGCTGCCGTCGCTCACCTCGCTGCCCTTCACGATGTACCAGCCGCTGCCGTTGCTGCGGAAGCACGAGAAGGCGCTGCTGCCGCACGAGAGGCCGGTGATGGCCTGGTTGGCGGTGCGCACGTTGCTCGCGGTCGGGCCGACGAAGGAGTCGGACTCGCCGTTGACGAGGCGGATGCGGTCGGCCGCCTGTGTGTGGCCGCCGTTGTTCATGCACGAGCTCAGGTTGTAGATCGAGTAGTTGGTGCCGGCGCCCTGGCCGTAGGAGGCGCGCACGCGGCTGTCGTAGTTCTTCGAGAGCACCGAGATGATCGAGCCCTGGCTCAGGCCGCCGGTGACCACGCCCTTGCTGCAATCGGCCTTGCTGCGTGCGCACAGCTTGGCGATAGCGCTGTTGCTGCTGCCGCTGTTGAAGATGCAGCGCGCTTTGGTGCCGATGGTGGAGCAGGAGCCGAAGCTGCCGTTCGAATACTCGACGGTCGCGGCGACGAAGCCTTTGTTGGCCATCGCCTGCACCTGGGTCATCGCCAGTTCGCCGTCGTAGGTCTCGCCGGTGCCGACGATGTGCACGTACACCGGGTACTTGCCGGTGGCGCTGGGCTCGTAGCCTTTCACGGTGTAGGTGCTGCTGCACAGGCTGCTGGTGCCGCCGCGGTAGGTGGTGCTGAAGGCGGTCTGGGCGAAGGCGCTGGCGCCGAGCGAGGTGGCCAGCATGGCGAAGCTGAGTTGCAGCAGGCGTCGGGTCAAGGATTTCACGGTCGGGTCTCCTGGAGGGGTGTTGTGGGACGGGAGGGTGGGCGCAGTCAGCGCACGCCGAGGCGGCGCGCCTCGCGGAGCTGCTCGCCCTTGAAGTGCTGTTGCAGCAGCTCGTCGAGCAGCTGCTGGCGCTCGGGGCTGTCGAATTCGTGCGCGGCGAGCAGCGCCTCGCGCTCGCGCACGAAGCCGGGGTGGCGCAGTTCCCACGCCTGGCGCTGCGTGTCGAGCTGCTCGCGTTCGACCTCGAGCAGCGACTTCGCGCCCTCGACGTCGACGAACTGCTTGCGGCGGAACACCACCTCGTCGTCGTTCTCGCCTTCCTCGCGCATCTGCGAGGCGATGCGCTCCATCGCGACCGAGAACTCGGTGCCGCCGAACTCCTGCTCGGCCACCTCGGGCGGCAGGCTCATGCGCAGCGCCATCAGCCGCTGCGCCTGTTGCGATTCGTTGAGGCTCTTGTCGGCAAAGATGCGCGCGACCTCGCTGGCGTAAAGCGCGCGTGCTTCCTGCACGCCGAAGAGTTCTTGCACCGTCACCGTGTCGAAGTGGCGGCGGCGCAGCGCCATGGTCCTGTCGAGCAGGTCGCGTGCGGCGACCGCACCGTGCGCCTTCAGCTCGCGCAGCATCTCGCGCTCGGCCTCGCGGTAGGCGGCATAACGCGTGAGCAGTGGCCAGGCACGCTCGGCGGCCAGCGGCGGCAGCTCGGCGCGCAGGCGCGCTTCGATTGGTGTGAGTGGCTGGCCGCGCGGCACGAGGGCCAGCCAGCTGTCGAGCACCGGCAGCGTCCTGGCGCTGACGACCAGGCGGCCGAGGTGGTCGATGGTGAAGGGGCTGGCCGCGGGCAGGGTCGTGGCGCGCGGTGCGGGAGCCTCGTCGGGGTCGGCGGGCAGCACCACGTCGGCCAGCTGCGCGGTGCGGTCCGGCAGCGCGCTGAAGGTGTGGGTCGCTTGCGGCGCGTCGTCAGACGGGCGCGCCAGGTAGGCCACCCCTGCGGCCAGCACGGCCACGCCGGTGACGGCCGACCAGAACGGGGTAGAGAAGGCAGCCACGGGCGGGGCTTTCTCGATGGGTGAAGCGAGGGTGTGGGTGCTGCGGCCCTCGCGAGGCCGCAGCACCCATCACGACAGGTTCACGCTCAGTGCGTGACGAAGCCGTTGAGCCAGTTGAGGTTGGCTTTCAGGCCCCAGTTGGTGGTGCCGTTGCGCCAGGTGTTGTCGGTCGTGCTCTGCAGGCCGAGGCAGCCGCCGACACGCTGGTAGCAGTGGTCGGCCGAGCCGTCGCCCACGGCGCTGTCGCGGATCATGATCCAGCCGCTGCCGTTGGTGTTCAGGCATTCGTAGGCCAACGAGCCGCAGGTCTTGCCGGCCACCGCCTCGGACGACGAGCGCACGGTGGGCGCGGTGCCGCCCGGGAAGGCGTCGCTCTGGCCGTTGACGATGCGCACGTTGTTCTTGCTGATCGTGTAGTTGCCGGCGTTCATGCACGAATTCATGATGTACGTGGTGTACAGGTTGTGGGCACCCATGCCGTAGGCAGCACGCACGCGGCTGTCGTAGTTCTTCGCGTTGATCGCGATCACCGAGCCCTGGCTGAAGCCGGCGACGACCACACCCTTGCTGCAGTCGGCGGTGGCGCGGGCGCACAGCTTGGAGACGGCGCTCGAGGTCGAGCCGCTGTTGTAGATGTAGCGCGCCTTCGAGAGGATCTGCGAGCAGGTGCCGAAGAGGCCGCTGTCGTACTCCACCGCGGCTGCGACGAAGCCCTTGGCGGCCATCTCGGCCACGGCGCCCATGGCCTGGGCGTTGTCGTAGGTCTCGGTGGTGCCCACCGTGTAGATGAAGACCGGGTGCTTGCCCGACGCGGGCTCGGTGCCCTTGATCGAGTAGGTGGAGAGGCCAGCCGAGTAGGAGCTGGTGAAGTTGCCGGCCCAGGCGGCGGAACCGAGCAGCAAGGTGGTGGCGGTGAGGGCGACGGCCCGGACGAAGCGTGACGACATCTCTGTCTCCTTGTCATGAGGGCGCCTGTCTGCCGCGCCCTTGTTGCCCTGAGGTACTTCAGGGTGGCGCGGAATATTGCACTCGTGTGCGATTCCTTCTTGAAGCTTCTTGCGACGAGGGGCGTTCCGGGCCCGATGAAAGGATTCAGCTACGGGAAAACGCCGACAGGCGCTGTGGCGAATGGGCTCAGCGGAGCCACTGCCGCAGGGCCTGCGAGACGGCCTCGGGCTGCTCCATCGTGCTCATGTGGCCGCAGCGTTCGACGATCACGAGCGTCGAGCCGGGGATGCGCGCGTGCAGGTGCTGGTGGCGCGCGGGGTTGCTCCACACGTCTTCGCGCCCGCAGAGCACGAGCGTGGGGCAGGTGATGGTGGGCAGCAGCGGGTCGGCATCGGGCCGGTCGAGCAGGGCCTGGATCTGCGCGGCGAAGACCTCGGGCGAGCTGCGCTCGAACATGTCGAGGATGGCCTCGAACACCGGCCCGCCGATGCGGCTCTCGTGCACCATGCCGCGCGCCCACTCGTCGGCCATCGCGCGCATGCCGTCGCGGCGCGCCTTTTCCAGCAGGGTGTGGCGGCCGAGCTTTTCGTTCTCGCCCGCTTCGCCGGGCGCCAGCGGGTGGTACGAGGTGTCGAGCAGCGCGAGGCGTGTCACCCGCTCGGGTGCCAGGCGCCACACCTCGAAGGCGACCCGCCCGCCCATCGAGTGGCCGGCGAGGGCGAAGCGCGGGGCGGGGGCGGTGTCGAGCACGTGCTGCGCCATCGCGGTGAGGCTGTCGCGCTCGCCGTAATGCACCACGTGCGCATTGACGCGGTCGCCCAAGGCTGCGATCTGCGGCGCCCACACGGCCTGGTCGCACAGCAGGCCGGGCAGCAGCACCAGCGGGGTCACACTCATGCGGAGAACTCCTCGGTGTCGACGCCGGCCTGTGCCATCGCGTCGTAGCGCGGGCCGACGACCGTGCGGGGGTTGATGAGCGCCTCGAGCTGCTGCCTCACCGAGGCGTCGAGCGTCACCGCATCGGCGCCGAGATCGTCTTCGAGGTGGGCGATGCTGCGCGTGCCGGGGATGGGGATGATGTGCGCCGCCTTGTGCAGCAGCCAGGCCAGCGCCAGCTGCGAGGGCGTGCAGCCCACCCGCGCCGCAATGGCCGCGTAGCCGTCGAGCAGCTTCAGGTTGGCCGCGTAGTTCTCGGGCGCGAAGCGCGGCATGGTCTTGCGGATGTCGCGCTCGCCGAGGGTGCCGACGTCACGCAGCTCGCCGCAGAGAAAGCCGCGTGCCAGCGGGCTGAAGGCCACGAAGGCCGCGCCGATCTCGCGGCACGCGTCGAGCACGGCGATCTCGGGGTTGCGCGTCCACAGCGAGTATTCGGTCTGCACGGCCGTGATCGGGTGCACCGCATGGGCGCGCCGGAGGGTCGCGGCCGAGACCTCCGACAGGCCGATCGTGCGCACCTTGCCCTCGCGCACGAGCTCGGCCATCGCGCCCACGCTGTCTTCGATGGGCACGCGCTTGTCCCAGCGGTGCAGGTAGTAGAGGTCGATCACGTCGGTGCGCAAGCGCTTCAGGCTCTGCTCGCAGCTCCACTTGATCGTCTCGGGCCGCCCGTCGACCACGCGCTTGCCTTCGGCATTGCCGTGCAGGCCGCCCTTGCTCGCGAGCGTGAACTTCGTGCGGTGCGGGGCGAGCACCTCGCCGATCAGCGTTTCGTTCAAGCCGAAGCCGTAGAGCGCGGCGGTGTCGAAGAGCGTGACGCCAAGGTCGAGCGCCCGCAGCAGCAGGGCCTCGGCGTCTTGCCTCGAAGGCGGTGCGCCGTAGGCGTGGCTCAGGTTCATGCAGCCCAGGCCAAGGGCCGAGACCTGGAAAGGTCCAAGGGGACGTTGTTTCAGCGTCATGGGGAATACCGGTTCAGTGATGGGCAACAGTACATTGCGGCGACCCACAAGGGAGCAACATGCACACAACACTCATCTCGCGTCGAGGTCTTGGCCTGTGGGCCCTGGGCAGCTGGCTCCTGCCGGGGTCGGCCGGGGCGCAAGCCACCGGCGCGCGCACACCCATCGGCGACACTCACTCGCACATCACCATGATGCGCAGGAACCCGCTGGAGTTCGACCTGCCGAAGCACCTGGCCGAGACGGGCACCACGCTCATGGCCTGGACCCTCGTCGACGACATCCACTGGATCAAGGGCACGCCCCACGGCATCAAGCAGACGGGCACACCGGCGCCGGGTGCGCTGTGGGCGAGCTTCCAGAAGATGGTGGCCGAGCGCTACGACCCCGCCTTGAAGCAGTGGGGCCTGCCCAAGGCGCTGGTGCCGGCCGATGTCGACGCAGCGCTGGCCGGCAAGGCGCACGTGGTGATGGCCTCGGAGTCGGCCAACTTCCTCGAAGGCCGGCCGGAACGTGTGGCGCTGGCGCACGCGATGGGGCTGCGCCACCTGCAGCTGGTGCACTACATCGAGTCGCCGCTGGGTGACCTGCAGACCGAGCCGCCGCACCACCACGGCATGCCGCCGGCCGCGTTGCTGGTGATCCAGGAATGCAAGCGGCTGGGCATCCTCGTGGACCTCGCGCATTCCACGCCGGAGTTCGTGGACGCCGCCTTCGCCGCGTCCGACGCGACCATGATCTGGTCGCATTCGTGGGTGAGCCGCCGCGGCGGCAGCTGGAAAGACAGCGCCTACCTCGCCCGCTCGCTGTCGCCGCAGCAGGCCCGGCGCATCGCGGCGCGCGGGGGCGTGGTGGGGCTGTGGAGCGTGAGCGTGCCGTCGGATTCGGGTTACCCGCTGCACAGCGTGCGCTCGTATGCCAACGAGATCATGCGCATGGTCGACCTGCTCGGCCCTGAGGCCGTGGCGTTTGGCACCGACATGGACGGCGCCGGCCGCAACCCCGTGCTCACGCACTATGCCGATGTGCGCGAGGTCGTGGAAAACCTCGCCAAACGCGGGTTGCCCGAGGCGGCGCTGCACAACATCTGCATCGGCAACTACGCCCGGGTGCTCAAGAAGGCGATGGCCGCCTAATTGAGCTGCTGCTCCAGCTGGTGCAGCACCTGGTAGCAGGGCAGCACCTGCGCCACGCTGGCGTTCGGCTCGCGCTTGTCGCGGATGGCGGCGAAGAACTCGCGGTCCTGCAGCTCGATGCCGTTCATGCTGACGTCGACCTTCGACACGTCGATCTTTTCTTCCTTGCCGTTCACGAGGTCGTCGTAGCGCGCGATGTAGGTGGCGGTGTCGCCGATGTAGCGGAAGAAGGTGCCGAGCGGGCCGTCGTTGTTGAAGCTCAAGGAGAGCGTGCAGATCGCGCCGTTGGCCGCCTTCAGCTGGATGCTCATGTCCATCGCAATGCCAAGCGTCGGGTGGCTCGGCCCCTGGATCGCATTCGCCTTCACGATGGGCGAGCCGGTCTGGTAGGCGAAGAGGTCGACCGTGTGCGCGGCGTGGTGCCACAGCAGATGGTCCGTCCACGAGCGCGGCTGGCCCAGCGCATTCATGTTGGTGCGGCGGAAGAAATAGGTCTGCACATCCATCTGCTGGATGTTGAATTCGCGCGCCGCGATCTTCTGGTGCACGTACTGGTGGCTGGGGTTGAAGCGGCGGGTGTGGCCGCACATGGCCACGAGCCCGGTCTGCTTCTGCATCGCCACCACCTTCTCGCCATCCTTCAGCACGTCGCACAGTGGGATCTCCACCTGCACGTGCTTGCCCGCTTCCAGGCAGGCGATGGACTGGTCGGCGTGCATCTGCGTCGGCGTGCAGAGGATCACCGCGTCGACTTCCTTGATCTTCAGGCTGTCGGCGAGGTCGGTGGTGACGTGCTGGATGCCGTACTTGTCGGCCACCTCTTGCGTCTTGCCGAGGTCGCGGCTGATGAGCGAGATGACTTCCACGCCGTCGATCTGCTTGATCGCGTCGAGGTGCTTGATGCCGAACGCGCCGGCGCCGGCGAGGGCGACTTTGATGGTCATGCCAACCTCCGCAGAGCCGCCTCAAGGAGGTTGGAGCCCCCGCGGGGGGCAGCGAACGAATGTGAGCGTGGGGGTTTCATGTTTCATTCTCCAGAATCAGATGGCCCACGGCGGTGTTCGACGCAGGCACGTGGTAGAAGCGATGCGCCACCTTCGGCGGGTTGACGCTCATGGCCCCGCGGGCGATGAGCCACATCACGAGTTCGATGCCTTCGCTGCCGGCTTCGCGCACGTAGTCGATGTGCGGCATCTTGGCGAGTTCGGCCGGCTCGGCGATGAGGCGGTCGAGGAAGCGGTTGTCCCACTCCTTGTTGATGAGGCCGGCGCGCGGCCCCTGCAGCTGGTGGCTCATGCCGCCGGTGCCCCAGACCTGCACCTTGAGCGGCTTGTCGTAGCTCGCGATCGCCCGGCCGATGGCCTTGCCGAGGTTGTAGCAACGCTGGCCCGAGGGCACCGGGTACTGCACCACGTTGACGGCGAACGGGATCACCTTGCACGGCCACTGCTCGGGCTGGCCGAACATCAGCGACAGCGGCACGGTGAGGCCGTGGTCGACATCCATCTTGTTGACGATGGTGAGGTCGAAGTCGTCTTGAATGACCGAGTGCGCGATGTGCGAGGCGAACTCCGCGTCGCCCTTGACCACGGGCACCGGCCGGGCGCCGTAGCCTTCGTCGGCGGGCTGGTACTGGTCGGCGCAGCCGATGGCGAAGGTCGGGATCATCTCCAGGCTGAAGGCCGTGGCATGGTCGTTGTAGACCAAGAGGATCACGTCGGGCGTGTTGTCCTTCATCCACTGCTTGCTGAAGTCGTAGCCCTTGAACACGGGCTGCCAGTAGGGCTCGGTGGTCTTGCCCTGGTCGAGGGCCGCGCCGATGGCCGGCACGTGCGAGGTGTAGACGGATGCGGTGATCTTGGCCATGTCAGTTCACTTCGTTTTGCCGGCAGCGCCTTGCGGCTGGCGGTGGGGTTGGGCGTCGCCGTCTTCACCGAGCTTGCGGTTGCCTTCGGCCGAACGGCCGCCGGCGATCATCATGTTGCGGTACTCGTCTTCGGTCATGCCGGTCATGCTGCCGGCCATCTGCTGGAAGCTCTTGCCGTCGGTGGCGCCGATCTTGGCGAGGAAGTAGATGTTGCCGCCGAGCGCGATGCAGCGATTGAGGTCGCGTGCGAGCACGGCCTGCTTCTGCTCTTCGGTCATTGGCCACTCGTCGAGGTAGGCGCGTTCGTTGGCCTTGAAGCGCTCGCGGTTGGCGGCCTTCATCAGCGACATGCAGAACTGGTTGAGGTGGAAGCCCTTGCGGGACTGTTCGGCATCGAAGATCGTGGTGCCGGGGATGTCGAGGTAGGGTTTGTCGAGGGGCATGGTGAGGGTCCTTTCAAGGACGGCATTCGAAGCTGGTGGCGGCGTTGACGTTGCCGCTGCCGACGTGGCGTGGCACCAGCGGCCAGCGGCACAGCGGGCGGGCGCGTGAGACGGTGAAGGGCGGCTTGGCGTTCTGCTCCACCAGCTGCAGCTTCGCGGGCACCTGGCCACGCTCCACCCAGTCGCTCAAGGCGCCCAGCATGTCGACGTTGGCCGGCCCGCCGGTGCCCACGTGGTCGACGTTGGGCGCGGTGTAGAGGTGGAAGAAGCTGTCGACCGCGGCCTGGCCCATCGTCTGCACCACGGCCTGGTGGTAGGCGATGCCGGCATACGGGCTCTGCGCGTAGTCGGCCATGTTCTCCAGCACGATGAGCTTGCCGCCGCGGGCGCGGAAGGCGCTCAGGTCGGGGTTGGTCGAGTCCATCAGCGCCGACACCTCGCGGATGCGCTTCTCGTGGTCGGCGGGCTTGTACTTCAGCAGGTCGTAGCCGGGGTCGCGCGCATAGAAGTATTGGATGGCGCCCGCGCCGTAATACCAGGCGATGCTGTTGTTGGGCTGCGGCGGCAGCGAGGGCGGGGTGCTGCCCAGCCACCAGGTCGTCCAGCCGCCGGTGGGGCCGTAAGACGCGAGGGCTTCGCCGCTCGGGCCGCGGCCCGGGTACTCGCGCAGGCCGTGGGCAAGGTCGAAGTCGAAGCGCAGCGGCGAGTGCAGCACCTGCACTGCTTGCACCTGCGCGGGCGCGAGGCAGTTGTCGGCCGGCGCACCGGGGCAGCGCAAGGCCTCCACCTTGAAGCGTGTCTTGCAGGCCACCGGGTCGCTCACGAGGCCGTCGGCCACGCCGTCGAGCGCGTCACAGGCGGCGAGCACCGCGTCATGCACCAGCTTCACCTGCGGCGGGCGGATCCAGCCGTCGCCCATCGTCGCCAGGCCATCGCGGAGGCCGGCGTGTTGCAGCCCGGTCCAGTGGATCACCGGCACGCGGCTGAAGATGCCGTCGAAGGCATCGGGGTAACGCTGGGCCATCGTCAGGCCTTCGCGCCCGCCTTCGGAGCTGCCGACGAAGTAGAGCCGGCTGGGGCCACGCCCGTAGGCCGACTGCATCAGTGCCACGGCCACGTCGCGCACCTTCTTGTAGGAGGCGTGGGCGAAGTTGACGAGCGCTTCGTCGTTCAACGCAAAGGCCTGCGGCGGCCGGCCGGGCTGCGTCTGGTGGCCGGAGTCGGTGCCGTAGGTCGCGTAGCCGCGCGCGAGTGGCGCGGCCTCGTCGAAGCGGGCGGCCGGCAGCAGCGAGAGGCCGGTGATCAGCGTGCCGTTGAAGCCGCCGCCGCCGTATTGCACCGAGCGGCCGTTCCAGGCTTCGGGCAGGTTGAGCTGGAAGTTGATCGCGGGCGCGGCCGGGTCGAGTGGGGCGATGCTGCCGAGCACCCGGCAGTGGTCGGGTGTGGCGGGCGTGATGGTGGCCGCGGGCGTGGGGCCACGGTCAGCCACGCTGAGCTTGGTGGCCGCCACCCAGGTGGCCGAGGTGACGCGGGCGGCACCGCTCGGCAGGCCGATCAGGTCGGCGGTGACAGTGGTGCCGGCGAGCGAGGCGCAACCCGCCTTCGGGTCGGCGCTGGAGAGCACGCCTGTCGACGCGCAGCCCGCCAGGAGCACCACCGTCATTCCCGCGAAAGCGGGAATCCACGCCCAGGCACATCGTGGATTCCCGCTTTCGCGGGAATGACGAGAAGTGGCGTGGTGCATGGCAAGTCTCCTGGTTCAGCGGGCTTCTTCGGGCCAGTACAGCCGCATCGGGTTGTCGACCAAGAGCTTCTTCTGCAGCTCGGCCGTCGTCGCGATGTGGGGGATGAAATCGACCAGCAGGCCGTCGTCGGGCATGTGGTTCTTGAGGTTCGGGTGCGGCCAGTCGGTGCCCCACAGCACACGGTCGGGGAAGGTCTCGACGATGCGGCGGGCGAAGGGGATCACGTCCTTGTACGCGTTGCGCTCGCCGTTCAATGCCGGCGGGCCCGAGACGCTCAGGCGCTCGGGGCAGCTCACCTTGCTCCACACGTTGGGGTACTCGCGCATGAACTTCACGAACAACTCGAACTCCGGCCCGTCGACCGGCTTGGTCACGTCGGGCCGGCCCATGTGGTCCACCACCACGGTGGTCGGCAGGGCGGTGAAGAAGTCCCACAGCTCCGGCAGGTCCACCGCCTCGAAATAGATCACCACGTGCCAGCCCAGCGGGGCGATGCGCGCGGCGATCTCCATCAGCTCGTCCTTCGGTGTGAAGTCGACCAGGCGCTTGACGAAGTTGAAGCGCACGCCGCGCACGCCGGCTTCGTTCATCGCCTTCAACTCCGCATCGGTCACCGAACGTCTGACGGTGGCCACACCACGCGCCTTGCCGTTCGAATGGACGAGCGCATCGACCATCGCGCGGTTGTCGGCCCCGTGGCAGGTGGCCTGCACGACCACGTTGCGGTCGAAGCCCAGATGGTCGCGCAAGGCGTAGAGCTGCTGCTTTGACGCATCGCAAGGCGTGTACTTGCGCTCGGGGGCGTAGGGGAATTCATCACCCGGGCCGAACACGTGGCAGTGCGCGTCCACGCTGCCGGGGGGAAGTTGGAAGGCAGGCTTGCTCGGGCCGGCGTACCAGTCGAGCCAGCCGGGGGTCTTCTCGAAGTGCATGTGACGGTTCAGTCCAGAGGTTTGAATTGCGCGAGGATGCGGTCGGCTTCGGTGCGCCAGTCGGCGCTACGGGCGAACTCGGTCGTGCCCTTGGGGCCAAAGAGGCCCGCGTCGGCGAGGTCGGCCACCCAGGCCTGACGCTCGGCGGTGCCGCTGGCCGACCAGGGCTCGAGGCCGATCTCGCGCACGGTCTGCGCCACTTCACGCACCTCTTCGCTGCGGCGGCGGCCGTGTTCGATCACCCGCTGGAAGAAATAGGCGCCCTGCTTTTCCCAATCGACGCCGGGGAAGGTCTCGAAGAGCGACGCGATCACCGCGTCTTCCACGCCGTAGGCCCGCGCGGTGGTGAAGCTCTCGATCACCATCGCCTCCAGCCCCTTGATCATGATGCTGCGGCACATCTTGGTGGCCGAGGCCACGCCGAGTTTCTCGCTCGTGACCTTGCTGGCGAAGCCGAGCGCATTGATCAGCGGCATCAGCGCCTGTGCATCCGGCCCGCCGAGCAGCAGCGGCACCTTGATGCGGTAGGGCGGGATGGACGTCATCACCGCACCTTCGACATACCGCCCGCCATTGCGGTTGACGATGTCGGCGGCGCGGATCTTCGCGCCGGGCGAAGCGGAGTTGAAGTCGAGGAAGAAGGCGCTCGGGCGGATCGACGGTGCGCAGGCTTCGGCCACCGGCACGGCCTGGCTGGCGGTGACGGCGCTGACGATGAAGTCGGCGTGCTCGGCCAGCACGGCGTGCGACTCTTGCAGCGTCACGCCGTGGATGGCCGCATGCTGGCGCAGCGGCGAGCCGGCTTCGCTCTTGAGCTTCACGTCATGCGCGCTGACCTTTACGCCCTGCGCGCGCAGGTCTTCGGCCAGGATGCGGCCGACCTCGCCATAGCCGACGAGGCCGATGTGCCACTGCTTGGGGTCGGTGTTCATGGAGCGCTCCTTCGTCACCGAACGGGTCGGTGTCAATCGATGTACTTGAGGCCCGCCTTCTCCAGCGGCTCACGCATCTTGTACATGTCGAGCCCCAGCACGCCCGAGGCCAGCTTGGCGCGCTTCTCCCCTTCGAGGGCTTCGCGGGCGACCGCGGCTTCCAGCGTCTTCGCGGCGATGCCACGTGGCACGCAGACCACGCCGTCGTCGTCGGCCACGATCACGTCGCCCGGGGTCACCAGCATGCCGGCGCACACCACCGGGATGTTGACCGAGCCGAGCGTCGCCTTGATCGTGCCTTTGCTGCTGATCGCGCGGCTCCACACCGGGAACTTCATCTCGGCGAGTGTCTTCACGTCGCGCACGCCGGCGTCGATGATCAGCGCGCGGGCGCCACGGGCCTGGAACGAGGTGGCGAGCAGGTCGCCGAAATAGCCATCGGTGCACTCGGCCGTGACCGCGGCGACGACGATGTCGCCTGGCTTAATTTGCTCGGCCACCACGTGCATCATCCAGTTGTCCCCCGGATGCAGCAGCACGGTGACGGCAGTGCCCGAGACCTGCGCGCCGGCATAGATCGGCCGCATGTAGGGCTTCAGCAGGCCGACGCGACCCATCGCTTCGTGCACGGTGGCACTGCCCAGCGACGCGAGCTTGTCGGCGACCGCCGAGTCGGCGCGCTGGATGTTGCGGTAGACGACGCCCAGTTCGTACATCTCACTTCCCCTTTGCTTTGAGAGCCGCGTCGAGGCGCGGGTACACACGCCGAGCATTCGCCTCGTAGACCTTGTGCTTGTCTTCGGCGCTCAGGATCTTCGAGGCCTCGATGTAGCGCTTGGTGTCGTCGTAGTAGTTCCCGGTCTCGGGGTCGATGCCACGCACCGCACCGATCATTTCGCTCGCAAAGAGGATGTTGTCGACCGGGATCACCGTGGTCAGCAGGTCGATGCCGGGCTGGTGGTAGACGCAGGTGTCGAAGAACACGTTGTTGAGCAGGTGGTCTTTGAGCAGCGGCTTCTTCAGCTCCTGCGCCAGGCCCCGGTAGCGGCCCCAGTGGTAGGGCGCGGCGCCACCGCCGTGCGGCACGATGAACTTCAACTCGGGGAAGTCCTTGAACAGGTCACCCTGGATCAGCTGCATCACCGCCGTGGTGTCGGCGTTGATGTAGTGCGCGCCGGTGGTGTGGAAGCAGGCGTTGCAGCTCGTGCTCACGTGGACCATCGCCGGGATGCGGTGCTCCACCATCTTCTCGTAGATGGGGTACCAGGCCTTGTCGGTGAGCGGCGGCGAGGTCCAGTGCCCGCCCGACGGGTCGGGGTTAAGGTTGATCGCCACGTTGCCGTACTGGGTGACGCACTTCTCCAACTCGGGGATGCAGGTCTTGGGGTCGACGCCCGGCGACTGCGGCAGCATCGCGGCCGGGATGAAGTTGTCGGGGAAGAGCTGCGCCACGCGGAAGCAAAGCTCGTTGCAGATCGCCGCCCAGGTCGACGAGACCTCGAAGTCGCCGATGTGGTGCGCCATGAAGCTCGCACGCGGCGAGAAGACGGTGAGGTCGCTGCCGCGCTCCTGCATCTTCTTCAGCTGGTTGTTGACGATGCTCTCGCGCAGCTCGTCGTCGGTGATTTTCAGCTCCGATGCCTTCGGCAGGTTGGCCTTGTCGTTCAGGTTGGCGATCTGCCGGTTGCGCCAGTCTTCCAGCGCCTTCGGGGCGGTGGTGTAGTGGCCGTGGATGTCGATGATGAGGCTCATGTCGTGTGCGCTGGGGAGCGCCGTGGGGGCGATCTGCGAACGATTCTTGCGCAGCACTTCTCATGCAGCAACGAGATAGCCCACATAGCAGCTATGCCGCAGTGGCATATTCCGACTTATGGACCTGAAGCAGCTGGAGTACTTCGTTCACGTGGCCGAACTCGGCAGCTTCACGCGTGCTGCGAGCTTCCTGTCCATCGCCCAGCCCGCGCTCAGCCGCCAGGTGCGCGCCCTCGAAGTCGAGCTGCGCCAGTCCCTCTTCGAACGCAACGGCCGCGGCGTCACGCTCACCGAGGCCGGCACCCGCCTGCTGGCCCACGGCCGCGGCATCCTGCAGCAGGTCGAGCGGGCCCGGCTCGACATGGAAGACCACCGTGGCGCTGCCACCGGCCGCCTGGTGCTGGCGCTGCCGCCGAGCGTGAGCCGCACGCTCACCACGCCGCTCGTGGCCTCGTTCCGTGCGCGCTTTCCCAAGGCCACGTTGAGCGTGGTGGAGGGCCTGTCGACCTACGTGCTGGAGTGGCTGGCCATCGGCCGGGTCGACTGCGCGGTGGTCTACAACGTGGCGCCGTCGGCGGCCATCGACCTGGTGCCGGTGCTCGACGAGCAGCTCTACCTCGTCTCCGCGCGCGAGAAGGGCGGCAAGCTGATCGGCCCGCCCGTCACGCTGGCCGAAGTGGCCGAGCACGAGCTCGTGATCCCGAGCCTGCCGCACTCGATCCGCATGCTGCTCGAGACGGCGCTCGCCAACGAGGGCCGCAAGGCGAGGGTTTCCCTGGAGGTGGAGAGCATCCCCGCCATCCTCGACCTGGTGCAGCAGGGCCAGGCGCATGCGGTGCTCGCGCTCAACGCCATCCGCGCGAGCGGCCAAGAAAACCGCTTTGCCGTCAGGCCCATTCGCCGCCCGAAGATGACCACCACCTTGTGGATCGCCACCTCGGCCCAGCGCCACCGCGGGCCGCTGATCGACCAGTCGATCGACCTCGTGAAGGAACTGCTGCTCAAGCTCTGGTCGTGAGCGGCGTGTGAAACCCTGGTCCTGTCAGGCCTGACAGTGGCGGTGTACGGTCGGGCCTGCTCGAATCGTCGGAACGATGGCCGCCCGTGTGCGGCCCGGTGTGACCCACGCAGAGGACTTGCATCCTGAGCCAGGACACGAGACGCATGAGACGCGAGGCCTGGGCGCTGTGGTTGCGCGCCGTGCCGGTGTGCGCCTTGTTGTCGTGCGCTTTGCCGGCCTGGTCGACGGTGCGCGACATCGCCGACCTCTCGCTCGAAGAGCTGGGCCGCCTCGAGGTCACCTCGGTGTCGCGCCGCGGCGAGCCGCTTGCGGCGGCGCCGGCCTCCATCTACGTCATCACCGCCGAGGCCATCCGCCGCTCGGGCGTGAGTTCGTTGCCCGAAGCGCTGCGCCTCGCGCCCAACCTGCAGGTGGCACGCCTCGACGCCACGCAATACGCCATCAGCGCGCGCGGCTTCAACAACGCCATCGGCAACAAGCTGCTGGTGCTCATCGACGGGCGCACCGTCTACACACCGTTCTTCTCGGGTGTGTTCTGGGACCAGCAGGACGTGCTGCTCGACGACGTCGAGCGCATCGAGGTCATCAGCGGCCCCGGCGCCACGCTGTGGGGGGCCAACGCGGTGAATGGGGTGATCAACATCCTCACCCGGCCGAGTGCCGACACGCAGGGCACGCGGGTGGTGGCCGACGCCGGCACCCATGAGCGCGGCCTGTCGCTGCGGCATGGCGTGGCGCTCGGCGCGACGGGCCACCTGCGGGTGTACGGCAAGACGCAGCGCCTCGACGCCAACGAAACCGCCAGCGGCAGCGCCGTGCCCGATGCCAACGAGCGCCACCAGGCCGGCCTGCGCGCCGACTTCGTGATGGGCACCGACACCCTGACGCTGCAGGGCGACATCTACCGCACGCGGGCCGAGCACCGCGGCGTGCTGCTCGGCACCGAGCTCACGCCGATCAGCAGTTCCGGCGCCAACCTGCTCGGCCGCTGGACGCGCCGGCTCGAAGCCGGCAGCGAGCTGCGCGTGCAGGCCTATGTCGACCACATGGAGCGCGAAGACGCGCTGCTCTACCGCCCGACTGTCGACCTCGCCGACCTCGAGCTGCAGCACGCCCTCACCCACGGCCGCCACAAGCTCGTGTGGGGCGGCGGCTATCGCTGGGCGCGCGACAAGCTCGAGCCCGGCCTCTTCTTCGGCTTCGTGCCCGAGCGCCAGACGCTCAGCTGGGGCAACCTCTTCGTGCAGGACGACCTGGCCCTGAGCGACACACTCGACCTCACGCTCGGCCTGAAGCTCGAGCACAACGACTTCACCGGCCTCGAGCCCCTGCCCAACCTGCGCCTGGCGTGGCGCCCGCTGCCGCAGCAGATGGTGTGGACGGCACTCTCGCGCGCGGTGCGGGCGCCGGCCCGGCTCGACCGCGACATCCGCCTGCCGCCCACGCCGCCCTACATCATCGCGGGCGGGCCCGACTTCCGCGCCGAGGTGGCCAACGTGTTCGAACTCGGCTGGCGCGGCCAGTTCGGCGCGGGCTGGAGCGGCTCGGCCACCGCCTACCTGAGCGACTGGGACTACCTGCGCAGCGGCCAGCCGCCGCCCAACGCGCAGGTGCAGAACATGATCGAAGGCCAGACCTACGGCCTCGAGGCCTGGGCCACCTGGCAGGCGTTGCCGAGCTGGCGCCTGAGCGGCGGCCTCACCACGCTGCACAAGCGCCTGCACCTGAAGGCCGGCAGCACCGACCCCGTCGGCCCGCCCAACCTCGGCGACGACCCGTCGTTCCAGTGGTCGCTGCGCTCCACCCACACCCCGGTCGAAGGCCAGGAGCTGGAGCTCTCGCTGCGCCGCGTGGCCAGCCTGCCGCAGGCGGGCGTGCCGGCCTACACGGCTTTCGATGCGCGCTACGGCTGGCGCGTGAGGCGCGACCTGGAGCTGTCGCTCGTGGGCTGCAACCTCTTCGATGCAAAGCATGCCGAGTTCGGTGCCGCCCCGGGGCGCAGCGAATTCGAGCGCAGCGTCGGCGTCTGGCTGAGGTGGTCGTTGTGAAACGCCGTGCGGCGGTGTGCGCCTGTCTGCACGCTGCCCTCGGCGCGGCTGCCTGGCTGCGGCCCCAAGCCGGCGTGGCCCAGGTGGGTGCGGTGGCCGAGCACCAGGTCAAGGCGGCCTACCTCTACAAGTTCCTCGATTTCGTGGAGTGGCCGGTCGCAGCCTTCGAGGGCCCCAAGAGCCCCTTCGTGATCGGCGTGGCCGGCGCCGATGCGCTGATGGAAGAACTCGACGCGCTCATTGCGCGTCGCCGGGCCGAGAGCCGGCCCGTGGTGTCGCGGCGCCTGGGGCCCGGCGAGGCGGCGTCGGGGTTGCACGTGCTCTTCGTCGGCCGTGGGGCCGGGGCCCGCGCGGCCACCTGGCTCGCCGCCACCGGGCGCCAGCCGGTGCTCACGGTCACCGAGGCAGACGACACGCTGCCGGCCGGCAGCACGATCAACTTCGTGATGCTCGACAAGCGTGTGCGCTTCGACGTCGACCTGCGCAGCGCCGAGTCGCGCGAGCTCAAGATCAGCTCGCGCCTGCTCGGCGTGGCGCGTCGCGTGGAGGGTGCGCCATGACGATCGCCGCGCACCGACGCTCGTCGACCTCGCTGCAGACCAAGCTCGTGAGCGTGGTGCTGCTCACCACGCTCGTCTCGCTGGTCGTGGCGCTGGCGGCGATGATCGCCTACGACCTGCGGTCGTACCACCAGTCGTGGGTGGGCGACATGGCCGGCCAGGCCGAGCTGCTCGGCAAGTCCACCGCCACCGCGCTCGCCTTCGACGACGCCAAGGTGGCCAGCGACAACCTCTCGCTGCTGCGCCTGCGGCCCCAGGTGCGCGTCGCGGCGGTGTATGACGAGCACGGCGAACTCTTCGCGCTGTACCCGGCCACCGCGGCGTCGGCGTCGTTTCCCACGCGGCCCGACGTCCCCGGCGTGCGCATCGAGGAGCGTGAGATGGTGGTCACCGCGCCCATCGTCGACAAGGGCGAGGCGCGCGGCTCGGTCTACCTGCGTGCCGACTACGGGCTGCACGAGCGGGTGATCGGCTACAGCGGCATCGCCCTGGCCGTGCTGGCCGTGGCCATGGGCGTGGCCTGGGCCGTTTCGTTGCGCCTGCAGCGTGTGGTGACGCGGCCGGTGCTGGCCATCGCCACCACCGCGCGCGAGGTGATGGAGCAGCGCGACTACTCGCGCCGCGCGCAGAAGATGAGCGACGACGAGGTGGGCACGCTCGCCGAGTCGTTCAACGGCATGATGGCCGAGATCGAGCGGCGTGCGCACGAGAACGAAGCCGCGCTGCGCGAGATCGCGCGCGAGGTCAACGACCGCCGCCAGGCGCAGCACGAGGTGATGCAGCTCAACGAGCGGCTCGAAGCGCGTGTGCACGAGCGCACTGCCCAGCTCGAAGCCTCCAACCGCGAGCTGGCCCAGGCCACCGAGGCCGCCGAGCGCGCCAACCGCGCCAAGTCGGAGTTCATCTCCAGCATGAGCCACGAGCTGCGCACGCCGCTCAACGCCATCCTCGGCTTCGGCCAGCTGCTGGCGAGCGAGGGCATCGCGCTGCCGGCCACCAAGCGCGCCGAGTTCACGCAGCACATCCTGAAGGCCGGCAGCCACCTGCTGAGCCTCATCAACGAGGTGCTCGACCTCGCGCGCATCGAGTCGGCCAACCTGATGCTCTCGCCCGAGCCGGTGGAGATGGCCGCGCTGCTGAAGGAATGCCACACCATGCTGGAGCCGGCCGCGGCGCAGCGCGGGCTGCACATGCTGATGCCGGTCGACCCCTCGCTCACCGTGGTGGCCGACCGCACGCGACTGAAGCAGGTGATGCTCAACCTGCTGTCCAACGCCATCAAGTACAACCGCGACGACGGCGCGGTGGTGGTCGAGTGCGCCTCGTTCAACAGCGGCACCGCGCGCATCGTCGTGCGCGACACCGGCCCGGGCCTCAGGCCCGAGCAGGTGGCTTCGCTCTTCCAGCCCTTCAACCGGCTGGGGCAGGAAGCGGGCGCGGTCGAAGGCACCGGCATCGGCCTCGTGGTCACCAAGCGCCTGGTCGAACTCATGGGCGGGCGCATCGGCGTGCACAGCACTCCGGGCGTGGGCAGCGAGTTCTGGATCGAACTCCAGCGCTCGCAAGACACGGCCGCCGCTGCCGAAACCGACCGCATGCCGCTCACCCCGCGCGACACGCTGGCGCTGCCGCACATGCCGCTGCTGCTCTACGTGGAAGACAACCCCGCCAACCTGCGGCTGGTGGAAGAGATCGTCACCTTCCGCGGCGACCTGCGCATGCTCTCCGCGCCCGATGCGCAGCTCGGCATCGAACTCGCGCGCGCCCACTTGCCGCAGGTCATCCTGATGGACATCCACCTGCCCGGCCTCAACGGCGCCGACGCCCGCGCGCTGCTGGCCGCCGACCCGGTGACGCGCCACATCCCGGTCATCGCCGTCACCGCCGATGCGATGCCGCGCGCGCGGGCGTTGGGCCTGGAAGCCGGCTTCTTCCGCTACCTCACCAAGCCCATCCACGTGGGAAAGCTCAACGAGGCGGTCGACGCCGCGCTCGCCGCGGCAGCGGAAAGCGCCACATTCCAACGCTGATCGGCCCCGGCGCATGGCTCAAGCAGCGCCGCCGCGGGCCGATATCCGGGCATGGGCGCCGCCCTTTCCACCCAGCTTGCCACCCTCGTGCTCGGCCGCGAGGCGCGGCAGCGCCTGCGCGCCTCGCAGGCGCTGCTGGTGGTGCTGGTCGACGTGCTGCTGTCGTTCATCTGCGCCTTCGGCGTGTGGACGGGCCTGATCGAAGCGCACCACGCGCTGGCCTGGTCGTCGCTCACGCTGCTGGGCGTGCTGGCCTTCTATGCCGTCATCCGCAGCGGCTGGAATGAACGCCTCTCCCCCACCGACCCCGCACTCACCATGGCGCAGGGCGTCTTCAGCGTGTTCTCGACCGTCACCGCCTACCTGATCTGCGGGCCGGTGCGCGGCGCGAGCCTGCTCGCGATGGCCATCACGCTGGTGAGCGGCATGTTCGCCCTCAAGCCCGGGCAGGTGCGGCGCCTGAGCGTGCTGGCCGTGCTGCTGCTGGGGGTGGCCATGGTCGGCGGCCACCTGCGCTGGCCGGAGCGTTTCCCGATCGCCGAAGAGGCGCTGCATTTCATGATGATCGCGGTGGTGCTGCCCGCCATCGCGGTGCTCGCCGGCCAGCTGAGCACCATGCGCCACAAGCTGCGCCAGCACCGGCACGACCTGGAGCAGGCGCTGGAGCACAACCGCCAGCTCGCCATCCGCGACGAACTCACCGGCCTCTACAACCGCCGCCACGTGATGGCGCTGATGCACAAGGAAGTGCAGCGCGCCGAGCGCAGCGGGCGGCCGATGTCGATTGCGCTGCTCGACATCGACCACTTCAAGCGCATCAACGACAGCTGCGGCCATGCGCAGGGCGACGAGGTGCTGAAAGCCTTTGCGCTCGCGGTCGGTGCGACCGTGCGCGACACCGACGTGCTCGGCCGCTGGGGCGGCGAGGAGTTCATGGTCGTGTTGCCCGAAACCGATGCGACCGGCGCCGCCTGCGTGCTCGAGCGTGTGCACGAGCGCATGCGCAGCCTGAGTTTTGCGTGCGGCAGCGAGGCGCGTGGGGTCAGCTTCTCGGCCGGCATCGCCGCCGCGGCGCCGGGCGAGGCGCTGCACATGACCATCGAGCGGGCCGATGCGGCGCTCTACCGGGCGAAGGAAGCCGGCCGCCAGCGCAGCGTGGTGGCCGAAGCCCCCGAGACGACGACCGCGCTTGCGCAGGCCGCGAGGCCTGTGACATCATGCGCCCCGTGACCCGCCGGCCCGCACCCTCCCCACACGTCTCGCACCTTGCGAGCGTCGTGCTGCGCCGCGCTGCCATCTCCCCCACGTCCATCTCCATTCGAATTCGCCTGGACCGCTGAGCTGCGGCTTTGTCCGGTGCTTGGCGGTCCCGCATGCCGCCTGCGTGCGCGCGTGTCGTTCACGGCCACGCATTCCTTGCACCGAATGGAGTCCTCTCATGTCCGCATTGCTTCAAGCCGACGCTGCTGCGCCGGTGTCGTCGTCGCTTCCGTCCTACCCCCGCCTGCATGAGGTCGAACGTGTCGCCATGCGCCTGGCCGGCCAGATCATGCCCACGCCCGTGTGGCGCTGGCAGACCGGCGTGATCGCGCGCACGTTCAACCCGCTCACCGAGGTCTGGCTCAAGCTCGAGCTCTTCCAGCAGACCGGCAGCTTCAAGCTGCGCGGGGCGCTCAACACCGTGCAGTCGTTCAGCGACGAGCAGCGCCGCCGCGGGGTGGTGGCGGCGAGTGCCGGCAACCATGCGGTGTCGGTGGCGTGTGCGGCCCGCGCGGTGGGCTCGCATGCCAAGCTCGTGATGCCGAAGTTCGCCAGCCCGGTGCGGCTCGACGCCTGCCGCGGCTACGGCGCCGAGCTGCTGCTCACCGAGACGCTGGCCGAGGCCTTCGCGATCGCCGACCAGATCGCCGCCGACGAAGGCCGCAGCATGGTCCACCCCTACGACGGCCCGCGCACGGCCGAAGGCACCGGCACCATTGCACTTGAGCTGATGCGCCAGGTGCGCGGGCTCGATGCGGTGGTGGTGCCGGTGGGCGGTGGCGGGCTCGCGGCTGGCATCTCGGCCATCGTCAAGCAGATCAACCCGCGCTGCCAGGTGTTCGGCGTTGAGCCCTTGGGTGCCGATGCCATGTACCGCAGCTTCCAGGCGGGCCGGCCGATGCGGCTGGAGGGCGTCGACACCGTGGCCGACAGCCTGAGTGCCCCGTATGCGATGGCCTACAGCTACGGCGTGTGCCGGCGCTTCGTCGACGAGATCGTGCGGGTGGACGACGACGCGCTCGTCGCGGCCATGCACCACCTCTTCCTCGACATGAAACTCGCCGCCGAGCCGGCAGCGGCCGCCGCGACGGCCGCCTTGCTCGGCCCGTTGCGCGAGCGGCTCGACGGCAAGCGCGTGGCGCTCATCGTCTGCGGCTCCAACATCGACGCCGCGCGGTATGGCGAGCTGCTGCGGAGGGCCGCGGCATGAGCCATTTCAACGACGACGTGCCGGTGACGGTCGACTTCCGCGAGGCGGCGCACGCACGCCAATGGACCGAGGCCGCGATGTCGGTGCGGCCGTGGCGTGCCGAGTTCTTCTCGGCCTTCGCCGAGGTGATCGCGCCGCATGCGGGCACGCCCTGCCGAGTGCTCGAACTCGGCTCCGGCCCGGGCTTCCTGGCCGAACGCCTGCTCGCGCTGCGGGCCGATCTCGACTATGTGGCGCTCGACTTCTCGGCACCGATGCAGGTGATGGCGCGCGAGCGCCTCGCGCAGTTCGCCGGCCGTGTCGACTTCCTCGTGCGCGATCTGCGCGACCCGCTCTGGGGCGAGGGCCTCGGCGCGTTCGACTTCGTCGTCACGCACCAGGCGGTGCACGAATTGCGCCACAAGCGCTACGCGAGCAGCTTGCACGCGCAGGCCCGCGAGCGACTTCTCCCGGGTGGGAGCTATCTCGTCTGCGACCACTTCTTCGGCGAAGGTGGCATGACGAACGACCGGCTCTACATGACGGTGGACGAGCAGCGCGAGGCCTTGCACTCGGCAGGCTTCGCGCACGTCCATCCGTTGCTGCTGAAGGGCGGCCTCGTCTTGCACCACGCCCGCTGATGCACCTCAGGCGTTGGGCAACCCGAGCTGCTTGAGGTAGCGCACCGCGTCTTCCACGCCCTGGTAGTAGCCGCTGCGGCGGTCGTGCTCGATGAAGCCGTGGTGCTTGTAGAAGGCGCGTGCCCCGGCGTTGCCGCTGCGCGTCTCGAGCTTGATGGTGCGGATGCCGGCCACCTGCAGCGTGCCCTCCAGCCAGGCCAGCAGCATGCTGCCCACGCCCTGGCGGCGGCAGCGCGGCTGCGTGGCGAGCAGCAGCAGGTGGGCGTCGTCGTCGGCGTATCGCATCACCGCGAAGCCGAGCAGGTCGTTGAACTGGCGCGCCACCACCACGTTGGTGTCGGCGTCGGCCATGCTGGCCAGCACACGCTGGGGTGTCCAGCGCCATTCGAGGCCATGCTCGATCACCCGCCGCGACAGCGCAGCAATCGCCACCGCGTCGTCGGGCACGGCCAGACCGATGTCGCTTTCGGTGATCATGGCCGTTGATTCTGTGCCAGCCGGTGCAAAGCGACAATCCGGTTTCTTCGTCTCTGGTTCATCTCTTGCGATCGCTCGTGCGTCACGTCGTTGCTCTCCTGGTGGTGTGGTCGGTTTGGTGGCCGTGCGCAAGCGTGGCGAACGAGGCGGCGGCCGAGCTGCGGGCGCTCGTCGAGCAGAGCCAGGCGCAGGTGAAGGTCGACCCCGAGCGCAGCCGCAAGCTCGCCGAGCAAGCGCTCCAGCAATTGGCGGGCCTCCCCGACGCTGACCTGCAGGTGCGCGCCCACTTGCTGCTGTGCGACTACCACTCCGAGCGTGATGGCGCTGCCGCCCAGCGCCACGTGGCCGAGGCGCGCGCACTGCTGCCGCAGCTCAAGCGCCGCGGTCTCGCCGCCGGCCTGCTGGGCTGCGAAGGCACGCTGCAGGAAGCGGCCGGCGACAACGCCCGCGCGCTCGAGCTGTACGAGCAGCAGGTGGCTCTCGCCGAGAAGGCGCAGGACGACGAGATGCAGGCCGACGCGCTCTTCAACCGCGGCCACCTGCGCGGCGTGCGCGGCGAGTTCGCGAGCGGCCTGGCCGATCTCAAGCGATCGCGTGCGCTCTTCGAGCGGCTGCAGATGCCGTACCACGCGCTCACGGTCGAGAACACGATTGCCATCCTCTACAACCGCATGGGCGACCATGTGCAGGCACGGCACTACTACGAGTCGGCGCTGAAGGCGCAGGCCGCGGCCGGCCTGCAGCGCGAGCAGGCGGTGACGCAATACAACCTGGGCCGCTCGCTCGAGAACCTGCGCGAGTGGGACGCCGCCCAGCAAGCCTTCGACAGCGTGCTCAAGCTGAGCCGCGAGCTGAGCTACCCGCGCGGCATCGCCTACGCCTTGCGCGGCCAGGCAGCGGTGCGCAACGCCCGCAACGAGCCCGGCGCGGCGCTGGAGTTGCTCGACCAGGCCACCGAGGTGCAGAAGACGCTGCCCGACGCCCGCCTGCGGGCGCAGATCCAGCTGCAGCGGGGCATTGCCCTGCGCCTGCTGCACCGCCTGCCCGAGAGCGCTGCGGCGCTCAACGAAGCGCTCAAGGTCTTCAGCGATGGTGAGTCGCTCGCCGAGCAGGCCGCCACGCACGGCGCGCTCTCGCAGACGTTCGCCGAGATGGGCGACTGGCGCGGCGCCTTCGAGCAGCAGGCGCGCTTCAAGGCCGCCACCGACCAGGTGCTCACACGCCAGCTCGACGAGCGTTTCGCCACGCTCAAGGTGGAGTACGACAACGCCGCGCGCGACCGCGAGATGGCGCTGCTGCAGCAGTCGCAGAAGGTCACCGAGCACGCGCTCGTGCAGGAGCGCCTGGCGGGCCGCCTGCTGAGCGCGGTGATCGTGCTGGCCGGCATCCTGCTCGTGGTGCTGGGTGTGCTGCTGTGGCGCCACCGGCGCACGAGCGCGGCGATGCGCGGCCTCGCGATGACCGACGAGCTCACCGGCCTGCCCAACCGCCGCGCCGCGCTCACCGAGCTCGAAGCGCAGATGGCCAAGGCCGAGCCGAACTGCGCGCTGCTGCTCGCCGACATCGACCTCTTCAAGGCCATCAACGACAACCACGGCCACCTGGCCGGCGACCAGCTCCTGCGCGCCGTGGCCGAGGCCGTGCGGGCGATCGGCGGTGACGTGAAGAGCCCTGCGCCCTGCCTCTCGCGCTTCGGCGGCGAGGAGTTCATCGCCGTGCTGCCCAAGGTGTCGCTCGACGACGCGCTGGTGGCCGCCGAGCGCTTCCGCGAGCGGGTGGCGGCGCTCGACGTGTCGCGCCACACGCCGGGCCGCAGCGTCACCATCAGCGTGGGCGTGACGCGGCTCGCGGCCGGCGACACGCTCAGCTCGCTGCTGCGGCGTGCCGACGAGGCGCTCTATGCCGCGAAGGACGGCGGGCGCAACCGCGTGGTGTCACGCGTGGTGCCCGAGCCGGTGGTGGATGACGCAGGTGACGAAGACGGCGAGGCCACGCCCTCCGTGCTGCCGGCCTGAGACGTCAGTCGACCGTCGCCCCCGAGTCCTTCACCACCTTCGCCCACTTGGTGATTTCCTTCTGCTGGTAGGCCGCCAGTTCGGCCGGCGTGCCGGTTGCGGGCTCGAGGCCGATGTCGAGCAGCTTCTTGCTCACCTCGGGCGACTTCATGATCTTGCCGACCTCGGCCGAGAGCTTGTCGGTCACGGCCTTGGGCATGTTGGCCGGGCCGAAGAGCGCGAACCACGACACCGCCTCGAAGCCGGGCAGGCCCTGCTCGGCGATGGTCGGGATGTCGGGCGCGGCGGCCGAACGCTTGGCACTCGTCACGCCGATCGCGCGCAGCTTGCCTTCCTTCACCAGCGGCAGGCTCGACGGCATGTTGTCGAACATCATCGTCACACGCCCGCCCAGCAGGTCGGGGATGGCGCCGGCGCGGCCCTTGTACGGGATGTGCTCCATCGGCATGCCCGTCATGCTCTTGAAGAGCTCGCCCGAGACGTGGATCGAGGTGCCCGAGCCCGACGAGGCGAAGGTCATCTTGCCGTCCTTCTTGCCGAGCGCCACCAGCTCCTTCACGTTCTTCGCCGGCACGTCGTTGTTGATGACGAGCATGTTGGGAGTGGTGGCGAGCAGGGTGATGGGGGTGAAGTCCTTCACCATGTCGTAGGGCATCTTCTTGTAGAGCGCGCCGTTGATCGAGTGCGTGCCCACCGTGCCCACGACCACCGTGTACCCGTCGGCCGGCGACTTGGCCACCGCGTCGGCGCCGGTGTTGCCGCCCGCGCCGGGCTTGTTGTCGATGATGGTCGGCACGTTCCACGCGGCGGTGAGCTTCTCGCCGATCAGGCGCGCAATGATGTCGGGCGCACCGCCAGTGGTGAAGGTCACGACGATGTGGATGGGCTTGTCGGGGTAGGCCTGGGCCATCGCGGTCGAGGCGGCCAGGGTCATCGCAGCAACAGTGATGGCTTTCATCAGCATGGGTGTCTCCTGTGGTGTCGTGAAGGGTCGTTCGTGATCAGCCGCGCCATGCGCCGAGCCGGTCGATCAGCTTGGCGCGGCGTGCGAGCCACCAGCCGTAGGGCGGCAGCCAGTGCGTGTAGCGCTCGTTGGCAGGCTGGTCGGCTTCGAGCGCGGTGAGCGCCTTGGCCGGCCAGTTCGGGTCTTCGAGGGCCTGGCGTGCGATGGCCACGAGGTCGGCGCTGCCGTCTTCGAGCGCGCGCTCGGCCTGGTGCGCATCGACGATCAGGCCCACCGCCATCGTCGCGATGCCCGCGCCTTCACGCACCGCCTTCGCATACGGCAGCTGGAAACCGTATTCGCGCGGCACCGCCGAGGCGGTGGGCGAGGTGGTGATGCCGCCCGACGAGCAGTCGATCACGTCGACGCCGATCTTCTTCAGTGCTTTCGCATAGGCCACGCTGTCGTCGATCGACCAGCCGTTCTCCACCGCGTCGACCGACGAGATGCGCACGAAGAGCGGCAGGTGCTGCGGCCAGGCCGCGCGCAGCAGCGTGGCCACTTCGAGCGGCAGGCGCATGCGGCCGGCAAGGGTGCCCCCATAGGCATCGCTGCGTTGGTTGGTGATGGGCGAGAGGAACGAGTGCAAGAGGTAGCCGTGCGCGTTGTGCATCTCCAGCACCTCGAAGCCCGCCTTCAGCGCACGCTCGGCGGCCGAGACGAAATCGCGCTTGAGCTTGGCGATGTCGTCGAGGCTCATCTCGCGTGGCATCAGCCAGCCGGGCTCCACCGCCATCGCGGTGGGCGCGATCACGGGCCAGGGCACTTCGCCGCGCGCGGTGTCGCTCGCGTCCATCGGCCCGTTGCCCTGCCAGGGCCGCTGCATGCTCGCCTTGCGGCCGGCGTGTGCGATCTGGATGGCGGGCGTGGCCCCGTGCGCCTTGAGGAAACGCGCGATGCGGGCCAGCGGCTCCACCTGTGCGTCGTTCCACAGCCCGAGGTCGCCGTGGGTGATGCGGCCTTCGGGCTGCACCGCGGTCGCTTCCACGAACACGAGCCCCGCACCGCCGAGCGCGTAGCGCCCGAGGTGCACGAGGTGGAAGTCGCTCGCCACGCCATCGGTGGCGGAGTAGGTGCACATCGGCGCAATGACGATGCGATTGCGCAGCGTCAAGCTGCGCAGGGTGAGAGCTTGCTGCAGTCGTGACATCTTGGGCAGAGCCATTTGGAGTGAACAGGCACTGACCATGTTGCGGCGTTTGAAGTGGCCTGTCACTCAAGGACTTCCAGAGTTCAGGGTGTCGTGCGTGTGACAGGCGCTGCCGTGAATCAACTCACGCGAGCCTTGTTTCTGTTAGCACACCCATGCTGAAACGCTGGCGCAAGTGGCGCGCCGCCCTGACCATAGCGACCTGCGCTCAGGCCCCAACCACACAATTCCAAGTGACCATGCACCCCGAACCACAAGCCCTGGACGCGCTGCTCCCAGCGCGCGCCCTCGATGCCTTGTATGAAGAGGCGGCGCAGGGTCTCGACGCCATCGGCCACCTGAGCTGGGACGACACCGGCGCCCTGCATGGCACGCCCGCGGCGCTGGCCATCCTCGGCCTGCGTGCCACCGAGACACCCACTGTGCGCGGCCTGCTTGCGATGGTGCGGCGCAGCCGCCAGGCGGCCCTGATGGCTGCGTGGAACGACGCGGTGAGCGCACGCCAGCGGCGCATCGAGATGGAGCTGCCGTGCGTGCTCGCGAGTGGCGCGCTGCGCCACGTGCGCACTGTCGCGGTCGTCGAATACACCCCCTTCGGCCAGGTGCGCCAGGTGGTCGCGGCCGTGCAGGACGTGACGCTCGCGCAGCAACTCTCGGTGGCGCTCACCGCCGCCGAAGGCCGGCTCGAAGAAGCCCAGCAGATGGCTGACTTCGGCTCCTGGGAGTGGGACTTCCAGCGCAACCGCGCCATCTATTCCGCCGAGGCCTTGCGCATCACCGGCATGGGCAACACCGCCACCGTCTCGTCGGGCCTCGACCAGGCGGCGGGGCTCATCCCACCCGAGCAGCGCGAGGCGGTGCTCGAGATGTTCCGCCGAGCGGTGCGCGAACGCCTGCCCTCGCTGCGCTACGACTACCACGTGGCCGATGCCACCGGCCAGCGCCGCGAACTGCACGGCCGCGCCAAGCTCGTGTACGACGGCGCCGGCAAGCTGCGCCGCATGCTGGGCACGATCCAGGACGTGACCGAGTTGCGCGACTACCGCCGGCAAGTGCATTCACTCGCGTTCTTCGACCCCGTCACCGCGCTGCCCAACCGCAGCTGGCTGATCGAGCGCATGCACCAGGCGCTGTCGCAGATGAACGGCCCCGGCCACCCAGCGGAGTTCGGCATGCTGATGCTGGGGCTCGACCAGTTCAAGAAGGTCAACGACTCGCTCGGCCACTCGGCCGGCGACGAGCTGCTCAAGCTCGTGGGCGCGCGCCTCTCGCATTCGATGCGCGAGACCGACGTGGTGGCGCGCCTGACGGGCGACGCTTTCGCCATCCTCGCCCCCGAGGTGCGCCAGGCCGACGTGCTGGCGCGGGTGGCGAGCAAGCTGCTGCAAGCGCTCTCGGCGCCGTTCGACCTCAACGGCACCGATGTCTTCGTGACCGCCAGCATCGGCGCGGCGCTCTACCCGAGCGATGGCAACAGCGCCGAGGCGCTGCTGCAGCACGCCGACGCCGCGCTCTCGCACGCCAAGGCGCGCGGGCGCAACAACGTGCAGTTCTATTCGCCGCAGCTCACCGCGCAGGCGTCACACCGCCTGATGCTGGAGAGCGAGCTGCGCCGTGGTGTGGAGCGGCAGGAGCTGCTGCTGCACTACCAGCCCAAGTTCGACCTTGCCACGCAGAAGCTCGTGGGCGCCGAAGCGCTGATGCGCTGGTGCCAGCCGCAGCGCGGCATGGTGTCGCCGATGAGCTTCATTCCGCTGGCGGAAGAAACCGGCCTCATCGTGCGCATGGGCACCTGGGCACTGCACGAGTCGTGTCATGCAGTCGCGAGCTGGAACCGCGAGCGTGCGGCCGACCCGCTGAAGATCGCGGTCAACCTGTCGGCCCGCCAGTTCGCCGAAGGGCACAACCTGGTGGAAGCGGTGCAGGGCGCGTTGACAGCCAGTGCCTGCAAGCCGGAGTGGCTGGAACTCGAGATCACCGAAAGCCTGCTGCTCGACGGCAGCGAAGGCGTGCGACAAAGTCTGGAAGCGCTCTCGGCGATGGGCATCACGATTGCGATCGATGACTTCGGCACCGGGTATTCGGCGCTGGGCTACCTCACCCGTTTGCCGGTGCAAACCTTGAAGATCGACCGCAGCTTCGTGTCGGAGCTGCCTCACAACGGCAAGAGCGCCGAGCTGGTGAAGGCCATCGTGTCGGTGGGGCGCTCGCTCAACATGGCGTTGGTGGCGGAGGGTGTCGAGACGGCTGAGCAGGCTGAGTACCTGAAGAACGCGGGGTGCCATTTGGCCCAGGGTTATCTCTTCGGGCGGCCGCTGGAGATGGCGGCGTTCGACAAGCTGCTCAGTTCCTGAGGTCTGAGCGAGCCTGGGCCGATGGGTACCGGGCTCCGCTCATGTCCCCCGAAGAAACCCGCTCTCGCGGTTTTCTTCTCCTCCTTTACTTCGCTGCGCCCGGTACCCATCGTCCCAGGCAAGCCACCAAAGTGGCATGCCGATAGGTGGCGTGCCGCGATGGTGCAGATCGTGTCGACGGGGTGCCCTGCGCAGCGAAGTAAAGGAAGGAATCGATGAACGCGGGAGCGTTCATCGAGGAGGGACATGAGCGGAGCAGGGCACCCCGTCGGCACGATCCCGCTCAGAGCCCAAAATCACACGGTGGCGGGCCCCACAGAATCATGCGAGTTCGCGACAGGCCCAGAGACACGCAGCAGCCCCGCCCCGATCAACCCCGCCGCAGCCGCAAAGCACGCGCCGACGACGAACGCGATCGCATAACCGCCACTCAGCGCCACCGGCGTGCTCGCGCCCATCGACAGCAAGGCATCGCGCCGCGCATCGGCCAGGCTCGCCAGCACCGCCAGGCCAAGCGAGCCGCCCATCATGAACGAGGTGTTGACGATGCCCGAGGCCAGGCCGGAATCGGCGGGTGACACATCGCTCATCGCCGCCAGCAGCACCGGGTTGAACGCGATGCCGGCGCCCAGGCCGAGCAGCAGCATGCCCGGCAGCACGTCGACCCAGAAGGTGCCGTCGACCGGCGCACGTGCGAAGAGCGCGAGGCCCACCGCGGCCATCAAGAGGCCGGCCGCGAGCGGCTTGCGCAGGCCGAAGCGCATCACCATCTTGGCCGAGATGCCCAGCGAGAAGATGGCCATGATGATGTTCGACGGCAGGAAGGCGAGGCCCACCTGCATCGGCGTGTAGTCGAGCACCAGCTGCAGGTAGAGCGCCGAGATGAAGAACCACGCGAACATGCCGGCGGCCCACAGCACGCCCACCACGTTCGAGACGGCGAGGTTGCGCGAGCGGAAGAGCTTGAGCGGCATCAGCGGGTGCTGCACACGTGCTTCGATGGCGACGAAGACGCCCAGCAACACCACGGCCGCGGCCAGCAGGCCGAGGGTCTGCGTGGAGCCCCAGCCGGCCTGGTTGCCGTTCACCACCGCATAGACCGCGAGCAGCATCGCGGCCGTCACCGTGATGGCGCCGCCCACGTCGAGCTTCTCGCCGTGCGCCTGGCCGCGGCCCTTCGGCAGCAGGCCCATGCTGAGTGCGTAGACCAGCACGCCGATCGGCAGGTTGACGAGGAAGATCCAGTGCCAGTTGAGGCTGCTCGTGAGCAGGCCACCCAGCAGCACGCCCACGCTGCCGCCACCGGCGCAGACGAAGCCGTAGATGCCCATCGCCTTGGCGCGGTCGGCCGGCGCGGTGAAGAGGTTCATGATCAGCGAGAGCGACACCGCCGACACCACCGCACCGCCGATGCCCTGCACCGCGCGCGCGACGATGAGCATCGCCTGGCCTTGGGCCAGCCCGCACGCGGCCGACGCAGCGGTGAAGAGCACGAGGCCCAGCAGGAAGAGCTTGCGGTGGCCGTACAGGTCGCCCAGCCGGCCGCCGAGCAGCAGGAAGCCGCCGAAGGTCAGCATGTAGGCGTTGACCACCCACACGAGCGACGTTTCGGTGAAACCGAGGTCGGCGCGGATCGAGGGCAGGGCCACGTTCACGATGGTCGTGTCGAGCACGATCATCAGCACGCCGATGCACAGCACGGCGAGTGCCGTCCAGCGTTTCTTGTCGTCGATCTTCTTGTCGTCGAGGGTGGGGGTCGTCATGGAGATCCTTGAAGCTCAGCCCATCTCTTTGGGGCCGCCGTTGATGAGCCAGCAGGTGCCGAAGCGGTCGACCACCGCGCCGAAGGCCTCGGCCCAGAAGGTGGGCGACATCGGCATGTCGACACGGCCGCCGGTGGCGAAGGTGTCGAACACCTTGCGCGCTTCGGCGACGGTCGGGTAGGTGAGGGCGAGGCCGAAACCCTTCTGGCCCTCGTAGGGCTGGCCGGGCATGGTATCGGAGGCGAGCAGGCGCTGTTCGCCGACCAGCAGCGACGCATGCAGGATGCGGTTCTTCACCTCGGGCGGCGCGTCTGCCGGCGCGCGCATCGCCGGGTCGGGCGACTCCGAGAGTTTCATCATCATCTCGAGCTTGCCGCCCAGCGTCTTCTCGTAGAAGCGCATGGCGTCGGCGCAGGTGCCGTCGAAGTTGAGGTAGGCGTCGATGGTCGGTGTGCTCATGGTCGGGGCTCCTGAGGTGGGAGGGGGTTGGGCGGCCAGTCTAAGCACGTTAGTCCTGAAAAACAACTGACAAGTTGTGAGTCAGGATTTGGCGGTAGACTGCCCCGCATGAGCTTCAAGCGCAGTTACGAAGACGGGTGCGCCGCCGCGCACGCACTCGACCTGGTGGGGGAGCGCTGGGCGCTCCTCATCGTGCGCGAGCTGGTGTTCGGCGGCAAGCGCTTCACCGACCTGCGCGCCGGCCTGCCCGGCATCAGCCCCAACGTGCTCACGCTGCGGCTCGAAGAGCTGGAGCAGGCCTCGGTGCTGCGGCGCCGCCGCCTCTTGCCGCCGGCCGCCACCTACGTCTACGAGCTCACCGACTGGGGCCGCGAACTCGCGCCGCTGCTGAGCGCGCTGGGCCGCTGGGGCTCACGCTCGCCCTTGATGACACAGGGGCTGCCGGTGTCGACGGCGTCGTTGATGATGTCCCTGCAGACGCTCTTCAGCGCCGAACTCGCGGGCGACTTCCGCGCCACGATCGGGCTGCGGCTCGGCGACGAGCGCTTCCATGCGGTGGTGGCCGAAGGCAGCATCGCCGTCGAGCGTGGCGAGGCCGAGACACCCGATGCCGTGATCACCGGCAGCACGGCGGCACTGGCCGACGTGATCTATGGCGGGCGCAAGCTCACCGAGGCGGTCAAGGCCGGCGACCTCGCCCTCGACGGCGACAAGGCCGCCGTCAAGCGTTTCGTCACGCTCTTCGTGTTGCCCGAGCCGGTGCCGGCCGCGGGCTGAACGCAACGGGAAAGAAGCTCAGGAGTCGAGCGGCGACAGGCGCTCCGACATCTGCTGGCAGATCGTGCTGCCGAGTGCGCTCACGCGCAGCTGGCCGCCGTGCCATTCGAGCCAGCCCAGGGCCACGTAGTTGTCGATGAAGGTTTCGTCGACGAGGTCGGCGCGGCGGCGCTGCAGCAGGTTGACCGTGTCCAGCAGCGCATCGCGCAGGACTTCATGGCGGGTGAGGCCATGCTGGGCCGCGGCGGGGTGGTGACGACCGTAGGTCTGTGCAGTGGCAAACGACATGAGGAACTCCGTGAAGGGGTGACAACGTTGGCGTCATCGTCGCGGAAGCGGCTCGCCTTGCCTGTAGGACAACCGGCCGGCCGACCGTCATCGGCCGGCGGATTTGTGGCACTGCATCATTCCGCGCGGCGCAGCGTGGCGACGACCTGCTCCTGCAGGGCGTCGACGGCCGCCGAGCCCGCCGAGGCCTTGCTGCGCAGCGCGGCGACTTCCATCGGCGGCAGCGCCGGCAGGCCCTGCCGTTCGCCGAGGATCTGCAGCCCCGTCGGCACGCTGCAGCGGGTGAGCGCGGCGATCGCGAGGCCGCTCTCCACCGCCGCCACGTGGCCGGGCAGGCTGGAGCTGTTGTAGACGATGCGATGCCGGCGGCCGTGGGCGGCGAGGGCGGACAGTGCACCTCGCCGTGCGAGGCTGCCCGGTTCGTAGACGGCGATGGGCAGCGGGTCGCGCCGCCAAGCTTCGTGCTGGGGAGCCCCCACCCACACCAGCGGCTCGTGGAAGAGCAGGGTGCCTCGCTGCGGCCGGTCGCGCGTGACGACGGCCAGGTCGATCTCGCCCCGCTGCACCCGAGGGATCAGCAGCGTGGACTGCTCGCACACGAGGGTGAGTTCGACGGCCGCATGCCGCGCGGCGAAGCTGCGCAGCACGGGGGCGAGGTAGGCCACCGCATAGTCGTCGGGCACGCCGAGTGTCACGCGGCCGGAGAGGGCCGGGCCCCGCAGTGCGGCGACCGCCTCGTCGTGCAGCGCCAGCACGCGGCGCGCGTAGCCGAGCAGCTCATGGCCGCTCGCGGTGAGCTCCAGCAGGCGCGGGCCGCGGCTCAGCACCGGGCGGCCGATGGCGTCTTCGAGCTTCTTGAGCTGCATGCTCAGCGCCGATTGCGAGCGGTGCACCAGCGGCGCGGCGGCAGTGAGCGAGCCGGCGTCGACCACCGCCACGAAGGCGCGCAGCCAGTCGAGTTGCAGGTCGTTCGAGGCCATGGTGCTCCACTATTCGATTAGCGCATGATAGGCGTTCGAACTATGCGCTTTACGGGATTGTGGTGCGTGACCACAGTGCCGTGCCATGAACCCGAACGACCGCACCGCGTTGCGCCACGGCACCATCTTGGTGGTGGCTGGGGGCCTGCTCCTGGGCACGCTCGGCGTGTTCGTCGAAGAGGCCGGGGCGCACCCACTCACCACCGTGTGGTGCCGCTGTGCCTTCGGCCTGCTGGCGCTGAGCGTGTGGGGCCTGGCGTCTCGCCGCCTGGGCGAGCTGCGCCTGCCGTGGCGCGCGTGGCGATGGGCCGCGGCGGCGGCGCTGCTGATGATCGTCAACTGGGCGCTTTTCTTCGCGGCCATCCCCCGCCTGTCGATCGGGCTGGCCACCGTGGTGTTCCACGTGCAGCCGCTGTGGGTGCTGGTGCTGGGCGCGTGGTGGTGGCGCCAGCCGGTCACCGCGCGGCAGTGGGGCGCGGTGCTCGTGGCGCTGCTTGGCCTGGGCCTGGCCTCGGGCCTGCTCGACGAAGCCTGGCCCGGCGACCCGCAGCGTTATGCGCTGGGGCTGCTCATGTGCTTCGGCGGCTCCCTGAGCTATGCGCTCGTCACGCTGATCGCGAAGGCGGCGAAGGAGGTCGGCTCGTTGGCGATGGCGTGGTGGCAATGCGCCATCGGCACCGTGCTGCTGCTGGCGTGGCCGCTGCTGCACGGCTGGCCCGCGGGTGGTGCGGCGTGGGCCTGGCTGGCCGGGCTCGGCGCGCTGCACACCGGCCTTGCGTATGTGCTGCTCTACGCGGGCATGGCCCGCCTGCCCACCGATCGCATCGCGGTGCTGCAGTTCGTCTACCCGCTGGCGGCGATCGGGGTCGACTGGATCGTCTACGGCCGCGCCTTGAGCCCCGTGCAGCTGGGTGGGGCCGCGCTGATGGCGCTGGCCCTCTTGAGCCTCAAGCGAGGCCCGTCCGGGCTCACTCGGCCTGCACCGCCTCGACCTGGATGCGCAGGCCCACGTCCATCTTGAAACCCCAATCCTTGCCAGCGTCCATGCCGAAGTCGGCGCGGTTGATCGTGGCCGACGCATCGGCACCGCACCAGTCGCGCTTGAGCATGGGGTGCGGGATGCACTTGAAGGTGTGGATGGTGAGCGTCACTGGCTTGGTCACGCCGCGCAGCGTGAGCTCGCCCACCACGCGAGAGGGGGCGTCGTTGCTGAAGCCGTCGAGCTTGCCCGTGTAGCGCGCCTGCGGGAATTTGGCGGTGTCGAAGAGCTCGGCTTCGCGCGCCTTGCTGTTCATGATGTCGAGGCCGAAGTCGATGCTGGTCACGTCCATCGTGATGTCGACGCTGCCGCTGCCGGCCGCCTTGTCGAGCACGATGGTGCCGGTGTTCTTGTTGATCTTGCCGCGCCACATCGACATGCCCATGTGGTCGGCCTCGAAGCTCGGGAAGGTGTGCATCGGGTCGACGGTGTAGGTGGCCGGGGCGGCGTGCGCGGCGGCGGCCAGGGCCAGCATGCTGAAGAGGGCGAGTGCTTTCATCGGTCGGCTCGGGCAGGGGTGGCGGGGAGCGCGATGGTGCCACGCCCGGCTACGATGCGCGCCGACATGGATGCTGCCACCCTGCACACGCTCGACGTCGCGCTGCGCGCGGGGCTGGTCACGCTGATGCTCTTCGTGGGGGCGGTGCTGTGGCGCGACGCCCGCTCTCCATCGTGCCGGCCCGGGGCGCTGGTGGCGCTGGGCGTGGCCGCGTATGCGCTGCAGTCGTCGGCCGGCTTCGCGGGCTGGCCGCCCTTGTGGCGTGCGCCGGTGGCGATGCTGTCGACGGGCAATGCCGTCATGTTCTGGCTCTTCGCACGCTCTCTCTTCGAGGACGACTTCCGCTGGCACCCGCGGCACGCGCTGCTGTGGGCGGTGCTGGCGGGGCTGGCGCTCTTCGGCTGCGTGTTCGGCCCGCGGCTGTGGCTGGGTCTCACGATCACGGGCGTCACGCTCGGCTTCTCGGTGCTGGCCGTGGCGCAGACGCTCGCCTCCTGGCGCGCCGACCTGGTGGAGCGGCGGCGCCGGCTGCGCGTCTTCATCGTTGGCGCGGGTGCGCTCTACACGGTGGTGCAGATGGGCCCGCGCCTCGGGTCGGCCGGGCCGGTCGGGCCGGTGCTGGCGCTGGTCGACATGGCGATGCTGTCGGCCATCGCGCTCGTCGTGTCGTGGCGGCTCATCGCCGTGCCGAGCCAGGGCCTGCTGGTGCCGACCCAGCCGCCGCCCTTGCCGGTGCCCGAGACCCGCACCCCGGCCGCGGCCACCGCCCCAGAGCCGCCGGTCGACCCGGCGCTCATCGCCGCGCTCGAGCGCCTGATGGCCGAAGAGCGGGTCTACCGCGAAGAAGGCTTGACCATCGCCCGCCTGGCGGAACGGCTCGCCGTGCCCGAGTACAAGCTGCGCCGCGCCATCAACCAGGGCCTGGGCTACCGCAACTTCAACGTCTTCCTCAACCGCTACCGGCTCGACGAGGCCAAGGCCGCGCTGGCCGACCCGGCGCAGGCGCCCGTGCCGGTGCTGACCATCGCGCTCGACGCCGGCTTCCAGTCGCTCGGCCCCTTCAACCGCGCCTTCAAGGCCGAGACGGGCCAGACGCCGACCGAATTCCGCAAAGCAGCATTGACCTGAGCTTTCGCTCGCCGATTTCAGGAATCGGCCAGCCGATTCCGGCATGGGCAAGACGCGGCCGGGGCGCTTTCGCATCCTGAGGGCTCTATTCAGGAGCCTTCGATGACCCTCAACACCTTTCTTCCCCGTCTCGGCTGGCTGATGGCCGTGAGCGTCGCCCTCGGCGCCTTGGCGGGCTGCAGCAGTTTCTCGCCCGGCCACGGCCTCAAGGTGGCGACCGCCGGTGTCAGCCAGACCTTGTGCTCGGCGGTCTTCGTGTCGGGCCGCGATGTCGACCAGGCCTACCGCGAGGAGATGCGGCCGCAAGGCGGCATGTGGATGCTCGACTGGGGCCTGCGCTACGAACTTGACCGCGACCGCCGCGAGGTGCGCACCCGGGTCTACGGCGCCTACCCCAGCCGCGCCGTCTACCGCGACGGCATGGGCTGCCTGCTCGACAACGGGCACATCCCGCCGGCGGTGGCGTCGGGCCCGCGGGCGGCGGTGACGCCGGTGCTCCCCGAGATTGCCGGCCCCGGGTTGGTCACGCCCGCTTCCCCGAAGCTGCAGGCTGCGCTCGACGCCGCGTTCGACCCCGCCTGGCAGGCCACCAAGGCGGTGGTCGTGCTGCACCGCGGGCGCGTCGTCGCCGAGCGTTACGCGCCCGACGTGACGATGCACACCGCCTGGCACGCGCACTCCATCAGCAAGTCGGCCACGCACGCGCTGGTGGGCGTGCTCGCCTTGCAGGGCCGGCTCGACCCCAAGCCGCTCGACCCGCTCCTGCGCATGACCGAGGGCAAGGCGCGTTTCCGCGGCTACAACGGCTTCGACGACGCCACCCGCATGTGGTCGCTCGAGCCCGACATGGCCGCCTATGCCGAGAGCCGTCCGCAGGAAGTGCCGCCCGGCACCCGCTGGGACTACAGCGACCCCGGCTACATGCGCGCCTCGAAGGCGATCCGCGATGCGGTCGGCGGCACCGCGGCCGACGTGCAGCGCTTCGCCCACGCCGAACTCTTCGGCCTGCTCGGCATGCGCTCGGTGGTGATGGAGTTCGACGCCGCCGGCACCCCCGTGGGCGCGAGCCACTTCTACGGCACGGCGCGCGACTGGGCCAAGCTCGGCCTGCTCTATCTCTACGACGGCGAGGTGGGCGGTGAGCGCCTGCTGCCGCGCGACTGGGCGCACCAGGCCGCGACGCAGACGCTCGACACCGGCTACGGCGCCGGCTTCTGGCTCAACCTGCCGGCCACGAGCCGGCACCCGCTCGGCTTCCCCTGGGGCCTGCCCGGCGCTCCGGCCGATGCCTACTTCGGCTACGGCTACCTCGGGCAGTACCTGATCGTCGTGCCGAGCCAGCAGCTCGTGATCGTGCGCTTCGGGCTCACGCACGAGGCGGGTGGCGGCCGGGTGCAGGCCGGCCGGCTGGTCGCTGACGTCATCGATGCGCTCGCCCAGCAGAACGTCGCTGTCCGCTGAGCGTCAGCACAAAACGGTTCGGCCCGCTACGATGGTCAGATGATGACCATCATCTCTCGCCAGCCATGACGGCGACGCTGGCCGCCGCGGTCGCCCCGCCGCGGGCCTTGCTGAAGCAGGTGATGGCGCTGGCGGCGCCGACCACGCTGCTCGCGCTGCTGCAGGTGGGGGCGCAGCTGGTCGAGACCTGGCTCGCCGCGCGCCAGGGCACGGCGGCGCTCGCCGGCTGGGCGGTGCTGCTGCCGTTTGCGCTGCTGCTGCAGCAGATGTCGGCCGGGGCGATGGGCGGCGGCGTGGTCTCGGCGGTGGCGCGCACACTGGGTGCGGGCAAACGCGACGAAGCCTCGGCGCTGGTGCTGCACGCGCTCATCATCGCGGTGAGCTTCGGGCTCTTGTTCGCGCTCGGCCTGTCGGTGTTCGCGCGGCCCATGCTCACGGCGGTGGCCGGGGCCGAAGCGGCCGATGCCGCGGTGGTCTACGCGTTCTGGCTGTTCGGGCTTGGGGCTGTGCCGGCGTGGCTGTCGAACACGCTCGCTTCGGTGCTGCGCGGTGGTGGCCAGCATGCGGTGGCGGCGCGCACGCTCTTGCTCACGGCGCTCGCCTTCCCGCTGCTCGCCTACCTGCTGGCCGAACCGCTGGGCTTCGGCCTCGCCGGGGTGGGCGCGGCGCAGGCGCTGGTGCAGTGCGTGGCCGCGGCGGCGATGGCGTTCGTGGTCTTCCGCGGTGGCGCGGGCTTCGTGCCCACCTTGCGTGTGCAGCCCTCGTGGGCGCTCTTCAAGCGCATCCTCGCGGTGGGGGCGATCGCCTGCACGCTGGCGGCCGTGGCCAACCTCACCACCATCCTCGTCACCGCGCAGCTCAAGGGCTACGGCGTGGCGGCGGTGGCGGCCTACGGCATCGCGGCGCGGCTCGAGTTCCTCATCGTGCCGCTGGCCTTCGGCGTGGGCTCGGCGCTCACGGCGCTCGTCGGCCGTGCGGTCGGTGCGGGCGACTGGGCCACGGCGCGCCGCACGGCCTGGGTCGGCGGGGTGTTGTCGCTCGTCGTCTCGGGCGCGGTGGGCCTGGCCGTGGCGGGTTGGCCGCTGCAGTTCGCGCTCTTCTTCACCAGCGACCTGCAGGTGGCCATCACCGCGGCGCGCGGCCTGCAGTACACCGGGCTCGCCTTCGGCGGCTTCGGCCTCGGCATGGCGATGTACTTCGGTTGCATGGGGGCGGGCCGCATGGTGTGGCCGGTGGTGGCGGGGCTTGCGCGCATCACGCTGGCTGTGGGTGTGGGCGGGTGGCTGGCCAACGGGCTCGGCCTGGGCCTGGAAGGCCACTTCATCGGCGTGGCGCTCGGCATCGCGGCCTACGGGCTCATCACCGCGTCGAGCGTGCGGCCCGGCGTCTGGCCCGGGGCGCGCTGAGCGCGTTCTTTCTGGCCAGGGCGGCACATCGGTTGCCGCGTTCGCGGTCGTGGACTCGTTTCGACCTCGGGCGAGGCCCTCCCCCGCTGCTTTGCCGCAAAACCTACCCGGTGCCGGCAAGCGCGCCTGTCGAACTTCCTGATGGAGAGAACCGATGACACGCATCACCACGCTCACCTTCACCCTGCTGGCCGCGGCCGGCCTCACCCTCGCCGGCTGCAACAAGCGCGAGGACATGCCGCCCACCGGCGCCGGCCCCGGCACGACCACCACGACGCCGAGCGACACGCTGCCGGGCGGCACCTCGACCACGCCGGGCGGCGGCGGCACCACGATGCCGGGCGACAGCAGCGCCTCCGGCACCATGGGCTCGACCACCCCGATGCCCTCGGCCTCGGCCGCCAGCCAGTGAAGCGGCGCGAGCTGCGCGGCCGCACCGTCGTCCTGACCGGCGCCAGCAGCGGCATCGGCCGCGCCACGGCGCTGGCCTTTGCCGACGCCGGGGCGCACCTCGTGCTGGCCGCGCGCAACCAAGGCCCGCTGGAAGACGTGGCCGAGCTGTGCCGCGCGCGTGGCGCGCAGGCGCTGGTGGTGCCCACCGACGTGACGCAGGCCGACCAGGTGCGGGCGCTGGCGGCCGCGGCCGTCGAGCGCTTCAGCGCCATCGACGTGTGGGTCAACAACGTGGGCGTGGGCGCGGTCGGCTCGTTCACCGAGACGCCGATCGAGGCGCATCGGCGGGTGATTGAGGCCAACCTGCTCGGCCACTTCCACGGTGCGCATGCGGTGCTGCGGCACTTCATGTCGCGCCAGCAGGGCGTGCTCATCAACATGATCTCGCTCGGCGCCTGGGCGGCAGCGCCGTATGCGGCGGCCTACTCGGCCAGCAAGTTCGGCCTGCGCGGCTTCAGCGAGGCGCTGCGCGGCGAGATGTCGGGCTGGCCCGACATCCACGTGTGCGACATCTACCCGGCCTTCATGGACACGCCCGGCATGGCGCACGCGGCCAACTACACCGGCCGCCGGCTCAAGCCCGCGCCGCCGCTCTACGACCCGCGCATGGCGGCCGAGGCCATCGTGTCGGTGGCGCGCGAGCCACGTGCGTCGACGACGGTGGGCGCCGCCGCCACGGCGCTGCGCGCGGGGCATGCGGTGTCGCCGCTGCTGTCGAGCTGGATCGGCGCGCGGGTGGTCGAGCGTTACCTGCGCCAGGCCGACGCCGCGCCCAAGGGCGACGGCAATCTCTACACACCCTCCATCGGGAACGCGATCGACGGTGGCTTCCGCCACGGCGAGAAACCGAACCGCTGGTGGATGTGGGCCGCGCTCGGTGGCGCACTCTGGCTGGGCGCGCAGGCGGTGCGCCGGCCGCGCTAGGTACGTGGCCTTGGACGCCACGGCGCAGCTGCTCGAGCGATTGCTCCTCGGCGCGCTGCTGCCGGTGTGGATGCTCGCCGGCTTCGCCGACTGGGCCTGCCACCGGCGCGAGCGCATCGAGGCGAGCGCGGGTTGGAAAGAGTCGGCCCTGCACCTCCTGATGATCGGCGAGCTGGGCGGGGCGGTGCTTCTGCTGCTGTGGTGCGAGGTGACCGCGACGGTGCTTCTGCTGGCGCTCGCTGCGTGTGTGCTGCACGAGATCACGCTGTGGGTCGACCTCACCTATGCCAGCGCGCGGCGTGTCATCCCGCCCATCGAGCAATGGGTGCACGGCCTGCAGATGGGCCTACCGTGGCTGGGCCTGCTGACGCTGTGCATCGCCTACCGCGGTCAGTCGCTCGCCATCCTAGGCCTCGGCCCCGAGGCGGCCGACTGGGCGCTGCGCCTGCGCGACCCGCCGGTGCCCACCGAGGCGAAGGCGGCGGTGATCGTGGGCGCGGTGATGTTGGTGCTGCTGCCGTTCCTGCAGGAGTTCCAGCGCTGCCGTGCGCTCAAACCGGCTTCGCCACCATCAGGTAGAACACGATGACGAGGCCGAAGAAGGCGGGCACGCCGAGCGCCGTCCAGATCCACAGGAAACGCCAGTAGCGTGGCGGCAGTGGCTCGCCGCGCGTGTCGGCCTCGCGGGCGAGGTCGCGCATCTTCAATTGAATCCATACCACCGGCAGCCAGCAGGCACCGGCCAGCAGGTAGAGGCCGTAGGTCCACATCAGCCACTTGCTCGTGAGCGGGATGCCCGCGAGGTGCGTCATGTACCAGCCGCTGAGCGGCTGCAGCAGGATGGTCGTGGTGGTGAACCAGAGGTCGGCCTGCACCACCTTGTGCGCGACCACGGCGACCGGGCGCGGGTCGCCGGTCTTGCGCACCGCGAGGCTCGTGAAGAGCAGGTAGTAGGCCGAGCCGATGCCGGTGCCGAAGAGCACGGTCGACGAGAGGATGTGCAGCCACTTGGTGATCAGGTATTCCATCAGCGTCTCTCTTTCGTCAATGGCTCCAGCGCCATCAGCACCGCGATGGCCGCCAGCATCGGCAGGTTCTTCAGGATCGGCCCGTAGGGGTGCAGCCAGAACTCCGGCAGGCGCCAGGTGATGAGAACCATGTAGCCGAGGATCAGGCCGAGTTGCGCGAGCCACAGCGCGTGTCGGTGTTGCCGCAAGGTGAGCGTGAGCACGCCGAGCGCGAGATCGAGCGCGGCCGCGCCGTACAGCAGCAGCGGTGCGAGCGCACCGCGCACGTCGAGCCGGGCGAGGAGCGCGTAGCTGTCTTCGACCGGGTAGACGCCGAGCGACAGCACGCCCGTCACGATCCACACCAGCGCGACGCTCACGCGCAGCAGCGGCAGCAGCCACGACAACTGCGCCATCACGCCGGTGCTTCGGGCCGTCTCGGGGGGAATGAATGCCTCCACGCCGCGCGGCGGGTGGCCGAGCAGCGCCGTGGTGTCGTCGGCGGGCGCGGTGTTGCCGCGCTCGAGCATGGCGAGGCTGTCGCCGTCGAGCAGCGCGCCGTTCCACCAGCGGCCAGCGTGGGCGGCCAGTCGCACGAGCGGCATCGGCACCGGCCACACCCAGGTGTGCGGCACGCCGAGGGCCGAACGCAGGCCGGTGAGGAACTCGCGCAGGCTGAGCGGTCGCGGGCCCACGAGCGCGATGCGCCGGCTGTGCGCGTCGGGCCGTTCGACGAGCACGACGAGCGCCTGCACGAGGTCGTCGACATGGATCGGTTGCACGCGCTGCTGCCCCTGGCCGGGCAGGGCGAGCAGCGGCAGGCCTGCCAGCAGATTGAAGAGTTGCGCACTGGCCCCGCCGGGCCCGTAGACCAGCGAGGGCTGCACGACGCTCGCCTGCAGTGGCAGCGCGAGCAGCACGTCGTCGGCCGCCTTCTTGCTCAGGTGATAGCGGCTTTGCGCATGCTCATCGGCACCGAGTGCCGAGATTTGCACCACGCGCCGCACGCCGGCGGCGACGCAGGCCCGAAAGAGCGCGATCGGCGCCGCCTCGTGCAGCGTGTCGAAGCGCTGCCTGCCCTGCTCGCGCAGGAGGCCCACGGTGTTGACCACCACGTCGATGCCGTGCAGTCGCGCTTGCCAGTCGGCGGCGTGCAGGTCGCGCGTGAAGTCGCCTGCAATCTGCGCGCTCACGCCGGGCAGTGCCACACCGGGCCGGCGCACCACCGCAACCACCTCGTGGCCGGCCTGCGCGAGCGCGAGCGCCAGGTGGCGGCCGATGAAGCCGGTAGCGCCCGTCAGCAGCACCCGCATGGCGTGCTCCCGCGGGAAAGGGCATGGTGTTTGCCGAGGGTGTCCATGGGTGAGGCCGGCAAGTCATGTGCCTCGCAGCGTTCACAGGAGACACGATGAAGACTTGGACACAAGCAGCACGCGACGGCCTGTGGCCTGGGTTGGCGTCCGGGCTGTTGTCGCTTGCGGTGCTGGCCTGGCGGGGTCGCCAGGAGACGGGCAGTGCGTTCGCCCCCGTCAACGCGCCGAGCCATTGGCTGTGGAGCAACCGCGCGCTGCGGCGCGACGACGCGAGCTGGCGCTACACCGGCGTCGGCGTGCTGGTGCACCAGGGTGCGGCCGTGTTCTGGGGCGTTCTCTACGAACGTTTCTTCGCCAGCCGGCGCTTGGCGCACCCGCTGCATGCCGACCTGCGCGATGCGGCGCTGGCCACGGCGGCCGCGGCCACGGTCGATTTGGTGATGACCCCGCGCCGCTTCACGCCGGGCTTCGAGAAGCGCCTGTCCGCGCGTGGGCTCTTGTGGGTGTATGCGGGCTTTGCCCTGGGGGTGGCGCTCGGGAGCCGGGCGGTGCGGCGTCATGGGATGCGCGGGGGCGGCTCTTCTTCTTGATCTTGAAGCAAGCCTTGGCGCGTCCGGCTGGGATCGAACCAGCAACCCCTGCCTTCGGAGGGCAGTACTCTATCCATTGAGCTACGGACGCGTGGGCGGCGATTCTATCAGTGGGCCTTTCGCGGGCCGGGGGCGCTGCGGGTCGGCCGTCTATAATCCCGCGGTTTTGCGCCACGCCCTTGCGCCCACCACTGAAGCGGCCAGCCTCCGAGGATTTCATGAGCGACCACCACCACACCGAACACGATGACGCCCCGCACGAAGGGCCGATCAAGAACGTCAAGCAGCTCATCGCTGCGGTGATCTTCGCCTTCATCGTGCCGATCGCCGTCATCGTGCTGCTGGTCACCCGCGTGGGCGCCGACCCCCGCTCCGGCGCCGGCAGCGACGCCGCCAAGGCCGAAGCCGTGGCCCGCCGCATCCAGCCGGTGGCCAGCGTGGAAGTGAAAGACGCCTCCGACGTGGCCTCGCTCAAGACCGGCGAGCAGGTCGTGGCCGCCCAATGCGGTGCCTGCCACAACTCCGGCGCCGCGGGCGCACCCAAGATCGGCGACGCCGCCGCCTGGGCGCCGCGCCTGGCCCAAGGCCTCGAAGCCCTGCTGAACAGCGCCCTCAAGGGCAAGGGTGCGATGGGCCCGCAAGGCGGCGGCGACTTCAGCGATTTCGAGATCGCCCGCGCCGTGGTCTTCATGGGCAACCAGAGCGGCGGCAAGCTGGCCGAGCCCAAGGCTCCGGCGGCGGCCTCGGCGGCATCCGACGCCAAGTAAGCGCACCCCACGCGCCCTGCATCAGCCGACCTGCGGGTCGGCTTTTTCATGCCTGCGCGATTTGTGCATCCAGGCGGGCCTCGGCTGCGTAGAGGGACTGAGGCGGCTGTGTGGCCGCCCCTCAACCTGTCACCGATGCCTGGAGATGATCATGAAGAACGCCCTCTTGCTCGCCAGCCTGGCCGCCGCCGTGTCGGCCTGCTCCACCACCCCCGCGGCGACGATGGTCGACAACATGGCCCTGCCCGACGCCGTGCGTGCGCCATCGGGTGCGAAGCAGACGATGTGGACGGTCGGCCGCGGCGAACTCACCTACGAGTGCCGCGAGAAGAAGGACATGGCGGGCCAGTTCGAGTGGGCCTTCGTCGGCCCGGTCGCCACGCTCTACGGCCCCGGCGACAAGGCCGTCGGCAAGTACTACGCCGGCCCGACCTGGGAGGCGAACGACGGCTCCAAGGTCACCGGCAAGCAGGTGGCCGTGGCGCCGGGTGGCGCGGGCAACATCCCGCTGCAGCTGGTGAAGGCCGACCCGGCGATGGGCACTGGCGCGATGCAAGGCGTGGCCTATATCCAGCGGCTCAACACCAAGGGCGGCGTGGCGCCGAGCGCTGCGTGCACGGCAGCGGCGAAAGGCCAGCGCCAGCAGGTGGCCTACGCGGCCGACTACGTGTTCTACGGCATGTGAGCGGCGGCGGCACCGCGCTCACGCTGAGGGCTCAGGCGGTGGCCGAAGCGGCGGGGCAGCTCGGCGGCGGTGCACTCGTCGGTGCGCCAGTGGCCAGCCTCGATCGCGTCGGCCGCGGTTTCCATGTCGAGCGTGTGCACGATGCCGAGGCCGAGGTCGGTGGCGAGGTAGAGCCGGCCGTTCTCGTCGACGAGTGCCGCTTGGTAACGTGCCTCGCGCCCGGTGTGCGATCGGATGGCTGGCGCCGTACCAGCGCGCGCTTCGAGGCGCCAGATCCAGGGCGCCGATTCGAGCTCGACGTAGACACGCTGCGGCCCGTTCTGGAAGTACCAGTCGCCCTGCTCGTCGCGCTCGTAGTTGCGCTCGATGAACTCGCGCAGCTTGTCGTGGTTGATGCGGCTGCCCTTGACCGTGGGGAAGGGGCCGGCCGCCTGGATGCGGTCGTCGCGCATGTACCAGTCGCCGCGCGCGTCGAGCGCCAGCCAGCCGTAGCAGGCCGGCACGTTGGGCCATTTCTTGAGGGCGGCTTTGACGATCTCATCCATGCGGGGCTCCGATGTGTTGCGTCATCCAGTCCATGACCTGCTCGGGCAAGGTGAGCACATGACCGGGCCAGCGGCCCTTGGGAAAACCGACGTGCCCGCCGTGCTCCGGCTGCCACAGTGTCACGAACGCGCCGACCTCGTGCGGCTTGGGCAGGCTGGCAGCGGGGATGAAAGGGTCATTGCGCGCGTTGATTGCCAGCGCCGGGATGCGGATTCGGGGCAGGTGCGGCTTGGCCGAGCCCCGCGCCCAATAGTCTTCGGTGTTGCGAAAGCCGTGCAACGGCGCGGTGAAGATGTTGTCGAACTCGTACAGGTCGCGCGCACGCTGCAAGGCCTTGCCATCGAAAAGACCCGGGTGCTGCTGCAACTTCAGCAAAGCCTTCGGCACCATCGTGCGCAGGAACATGCGGGTGTAGACCTGTCGGTTGAAGCCGCGGCCGATGGCTTCTCCTCCGGCAGCGAGGTCGAGCGGCGAGCAGACCGAGCACACCGCGCTCACCGTGCGCGATGCCGTCTCGCCGGCCTCTTCGGCCCAGCGCATCAGCGCATTGCCGCCGAGCGACACGCCCACCGCCACCATCGGCCCGGTGTGGCCGGCGCGCAGGCGCTCGAGCACCCAGCCGATTTCTTCGAAATCGCCCGAGTGATAGGCGCGTGGCGCAAGGTTGAGCTCGCCCGAGCAGCCGCGGAAGTGCGGCACCGCGTAGCGCCAGCCGTTCTGGCGCGCCCAGTTGGCGAAGGCGCGGGCGTAGTGGCTGTCCGACGAGCCTTCGAGGCCGTGGAAGAGCACGAGCAGCGGGCGCACCCGGCCGTCGTCATCGGGCGTGACTTGAAAGTCGACGTCGATGAAGTCCTGGTCGGGCGTCGTCCAGCGTTCACGCCGGTACACCGGCCGTGGCCCCTGGTGGCTGCGCGCGAAGAGCGCCGGCCAGATCGTCTGCAGGTTGCCGCCCCACGGGCCATCGCCCGCCAGCCAGCGCGGAGCGCGGTACTCGTTCATGCCAGATCAGTGCAGGACAGAAGGCGTCTCGCCCACCTCGGGCAACTCTTGCGCGGTGCCGGGGCTGGCATGGTGCGCCACCAGGCGCCAGCCGAGCGAGGTCTTCACGTACACGTTGGTCGCCAGCACCCAGGCCATCTGCGGCCCTTCGTCGGTCATCACCTGGATGCGCTCGACCACGCTGTGCACCGCGCTGTCGTGCGTCTGCACCCGGCGCACCCGCTCGGGGCGGGCGTCGATTGCGCCGTTGCCGAACATCGCCTCGAACGCAGTGCGGATGGCCGCCGGCCCGATCATGCGGGGGCCATTGGGGTGCACGCAGCAGATGTCGTCTTCGTCCGACCACACCGCCATCAGCTTCTCGATGTCGGCCCGCTGCAAGGCTTCGTAGAACTGCGCCTCGGCGTCGTCGGACGAGCTCATCAGGGCGATCTCGGGCGGCTTGGGCGGACGCGGCATCGGGGCAGGGCCTTCTTAGTGGAAGACGACGGTTTTCTGGCCGTTGAGAAGCACACGGTGTTCCACGTGCCAGCGCACCGCGCGGGCGAGCACCATGCACTCGACGTCGCGGCCCACCGCCGTGAAATCTTCGGCGCTGAGCGAATGGTCCACACGCGCCACGTCCTGTTCGATGATGGGGCCTTCGTCGAGCTCGGGTGTCACGTAGTGCGCGGTGGCACCGATCAGCTTCACGCCGCGGTCATGCGCCTGGAAGTAGGGCTTGGCGCCCTTGAAGCTCGGCAGGAAGCTGTGGTGGATGTTGATGGCGCGGCCCTTGAGGAAGCTGCAGAACTCGGGGCTGAGGATCTGCATGTAGCGCGCGAGCACGACGAGATCGACCTCGTGCTGCGCGACCAGCGCCTCGACCTGCTGCTCCTGCGCCCGCTTAGCCTCGGCCGAGCTGCCGGCCGCCAGCGGCAGGTGGTGGAACGGGATGCCATAACGCCCGGCCAGCTCGGCAAAGACGGCGTGGTTCGAGACGACTGCCGGGATGTCGACCTCGAGCTGCCCCGAGTGCCAGCGGTAGAGCAGGTCGTTCAGGCAGTGGCCGTGCTGGCTCACCATCAGCAAGAGGCGCGGCTTGCGCGCGAGGCTGTGGAACTTCGCCTCCATCGCGAACTGCTCGCGCACGCTGGTGAAGAGCTTGTTGAGTGTGTCGACGTCGGCCAGGTGCGGCGGTGCCTCGAAGTGCACCCGCATGAAGAAGAGGCCGGTGGCATGCGCGCTGCCCTGGTCGGGCAGGTCGCCGAACTGCTGCGAGTCGACGATGTTGCAGCCGGCCTGGTAGAGCAGGCCCGAGACGGCGTAGACGATGCCCTTGGCATCGCGGCACGAGAGCGTGAGGACGAATTCGCGCGAACGAGGTGCGGTGGCAGGCGGCATGGCGCGGAATTGTACGGACGGGCCTCGCCTTGCAGGCGACAGCCCGGCATCATTCCCCCCTCATCACGGGCCCATCATGCGCACTGACCCCACCGCCTGGACCGAACGCAGCCGCGAGCTGTCGCAGCTGCTGGCGAAAAGCGGCCTGGGCGACCGGGCGGCTTTCGCACAGCTCTACGAGTGCACCAGCGCGCATCTGTTCGGGGTGGTGCTGCGTATCAACCGTGACAGGGCCCAGGCCGAAGACGTGCTGCAGGAGGTCTATGTCAACGTGTGGCGGGCCGCGCAGTCGTTCGACGCCGCGCAGAGCCAGCCCCTGACCTGGCTCACCAGCATCGCGCGCAACCGGGCCATCGACAGCCTGCGCCGCCGCCAGACGGAGCCGCACACCCAGCCTGCGCCGCTGTCGGGTGAGGGCGATGAGGACAAGGACGTGTACGACGACGTGGCCGACACCACCCCCGGGCCTTTGGCCCTGTTGAGCCAGGCCTCGGACGCCCGCGCGCTCGGGCGTTGCATGCAGGGGCTGAGTGCGCAGCAGCGGCAGAGCGTGGCGCTCGCCTTCTACGACGGCCTGAGCCATGCCGAGGTGGCCGAGCAGATGCGCCAGCCGCTGGGCACGGTGAAGTCGTGGGTGCGCCGGGCGCTGCTGGCGCTGAAGGCCTGCCTCGACGGGGCCGTGGTGCGCGACCTGCAGGCGGAATGAGGGCCATGGACTACAGCCGTCCCGAACTCGCCGACCGCCTCGCCGCCAGCTATGTGGCCGGCACGCTGCGCGGTGCCGCACGCCGGCGTTTCGTCGCCCTGACGCGTGTGCACCCTTCGCTGCGCCGAGCCGTGCGCGACTGGGAAGCGCGGCTGATGCCGCTCACGGCACCGGTCGAGCCGGTCACGCCGCCGCCGCAGGTCTGGCAGGCCATCGAGCGGCGCATCGCGCCGGCGTCGGCCGTCACGGCCAAGGTCGGCTGGTGGCAGCGCCTCGCGGTGTGGCGGGCGCTGACCGGCGTGGCCTCGATGGCCGCGCTCACGCTCGCCGTGCTGCTGGCCCTGCCGCAGCCAGCGCAGCCGCCGATCGTGGTGGTGCTGTCGGCGGCCGGCGGCACACCCGGGGCGGGGGGTGTGGTGCCGGCGTCCTTCGTCGCAAGCATCAGCGCCGACGGGCGGGCGCTCGTCACCAAGCCGATCCAGCAGGTGTCGCTGCAGGCCGACAAGGCCCTGGAGCTGTGGGCCGTGCCGCCGCAGGGCGCGCCCCGTTCGCTGGGCCTCATCTCTGCGCAGGGTGCGACGGTCGTGCAGCGGGGCAAGGTGCTCGACAACACCGCCGCCCTCGCCGTGAGCCTGGAGCCGCCCGGCGGTTCGCCCACCGGCGCGCCCACCGGGCCCATCCTCTACATCGGCAAGTTGACGTCCTGAGTGCGTGGGGGCGAGGCGTCGGGCAGCAGCACGCTGAAGGTAGAGCCTTTGTCCAGCACGCTGTTGACGTCGATGCGGCCGTGCATCAGCGTGACCAGGCCGCGCGTGATGGCCAGGCCGATGCCGGTGCCTTCGATGCCGCTGCGGCGCTGGCCCAGCCGATTGAAGGGCTCGAAGAGGCTCGGCAGGTGCGCCGGGGCGATGCCCACGCCGGTGTCGGCCACGCGCAGCGCCACCATGCCGCCTTCTTCGTGGCGCGCTTCCAGCCGCACTTCGCCGCCGCGGCGGTTGTACTTGATCGCGTTGCTGAGCAGGTTGATCACCACCTGGCGCAGGCGCGTGGGGTCGGCGCGCACCTGCAGCGGGTCGTCGAGGTGGCCCCAGTGCAGGCGCACGTCGGCGGCCTGCGCGGCCGGGTGCAGCATGTCGACGCACTCGCGCAGCAGCTCGGGCAGCGACACGTCGATGAGGTCGATCGACAGCTGGCCCGCTTCGATGCGCGAGTGGTCGAGCAGGTCGTTGATCATGCGCAGCAGGTGCTCGCCCGACTCGCGCACCAGCCCGAGGCGGTGGCGCTGGCCGGGGCTCAGCGGGTCGCTCTGGTCGAGCTCGAGCAGCTGCGAGAAGCCGAGCACCGCGTTGAGCGGTGTGCGCAGCTCGTGGCTCATGCGCGAGAGGAATTCGGTCTTGGCTCGGTTGGCCGCTTCGGCGGCGGCAGCCAGCTCGCGGGCGCGCTCGAGTTCGCGGTACTCGGTGATGTCTTCGAGGTAGCCGTGCCACACGATCGTGCCGTCGGCCTCGGCCCGCGGAGACGACACGCCGAGCATCCAGCGCTGGTGCCCGTTCGGGTGCAGGTAGCGGAACTCGATGCGGCGGGCCGCCTGGCTGTTCGTCCAGTCTTCCAGCATGCGGTTGGTGCGCTGGCGGTCGGCCGGGTCGATGCGGCTGAAGAGCAGGCCAGCGTTGTGCATCAGCGCTTGCGGGTCGAGGCCCAGCACGTCTCGGCAGCGTTCGCTCACGTAGGGGAAGACACCGCGGCCATCGCGCGGCAGGCGGAACTGGTACAGCAAGCCCGGCACGTGGCGGGTGATTTGGCGCAGGCGTTCGTCGCGCTCGGCCGCGGCGTGCTCGGCCTGCTTGCGCAGCGTGACGTCGGTGAGCGTGCCCACCATGCGGCGCGGCGAGCCGTCGGGCGACCATTCGACGATGCGTCCGCGTTCGGCCAGCCAGCGCCAGGAGCCGTCCTTGTGCCGGGCGCGGTACTCGCTTTCGTAGGCCGGTGTCTTGCCCGCTGCATGGGCCTGGTAGGCCGCGTCGTTGGCGGCCAGGTCTTCGGGGTGGATCACCGAGTCCCAGGCCTGCTGGGTGGCGGGCATGTCGCCGGGCTGGTAGCCGAGCAGGGCGACGCTGCCGTCCATGCCGCTCAGCACGTCGTCGGCGAGGTCCCAGGCCCACACCGAGGTGCCGGCGCCGACGAGCGCTTCGCTCATGAGCTTGCGGGCTTCGAGGTCCATCGGCTCAGGCCTTCGGGAGCGTGCCGTCGAGGGCGTCGTCGAGTGCGGCCTGCACGCGCGTGGCCGGCACGCCGGTCAGGCAGCGGTAGTGGCCGTAGCGGCAGGTGCGCTCGAAGCAGGGCATGCAATCGAGCTGCAGCTCGTCTTTCAGCCACAGCACGCGGGCGTGGGGGCTGAGCGGCGGGGTGTGCTCGGGGCTGGTCGAGCCGAAGACGGCCACCTGCGGAATGCGGAAGGCGGCGGCCACGTGCATGAGGCCCGAGTCGTTGCTGACCACACCGCGGCTGCCTGCGATCAGCACCATCGCGTCGATCAGCGTCGTCTTGCCGGCGAGCACGCGGCAGGCGCCGGGGGCGGGGCTGGCGATCTCGTCGCACAGCGCGGCTTCCTTGCCCGAGCCGAGCAGCACGACGGGCTGGCCGTGGCGGGCGTGCAGCGCGCGTGCGAGTTCGGCGTAGTGGCTGGCGGGCCAGATCTTGGCCGGGCCGTATTCGGCGCCGGGGGCGAAGACCCAGTAGGCCTGCGGGGCCAGGCCCAGGGCGGTGGTGACCGACTGCAGCCGCTCGGGCGGGAAGCTCAAGCGCGGCTCTTCGGTCACTGCCGGCTCGCCGCTCAAAGCACGATAGAACGCCACCATCGGCGGCCGGCCGCCCGGGTTGGGCCGGCGCTCGTTCAGCAGCACGTAGCGGCCTTCACCCTGGTAGCCCACGCGGCGCGGAACGCCCGCGAAGAACGGGATCAGCGCCGCCTTCAGCGAATTCGGCAGCACATAGGCGATGTCGAAGCGCCCGCGCAGTTCACCTGCCACTCGCCGGCGCCCGGACCAATCGAGCCGGCCATGCGCAAACGGCAGCGCGATCACCTCGGCCACCTGCGGCATCGCGTGGTAGACCGGCGCGACCCAGGGCAACGCGGCCACGGTGAGCCGCTCGCCGCGCTGAGCGAGCACCCGCAGCAGTGGCTCCGACATCACCGCGTCGCCAATCCACTGCGGCGCGATGACCAGCGACCTCATGCGATCAATGGTGGCTGTGCAGCTTCTCGCCGGCCTTCAGGCGGTAGACGGTGCCGCAGTACGGGCACTTGCCTTCGCCCGTGGTGGCCACGTCGATGAAGACCTTCGGGTGCCCGCTCCACAGCGTCATCTTGGGGTTGGGGCAGGCGATGACGCCCGGGCCTTGCAGGTCGCGGGCGAGCAGTTCGACGCTGGATGGGGTGTTGCTCATGTCAGCCTCTTCAGACGGCGGTCAGCCACTCGGCGTACTTGGGGTTGCGCCCGTTCACGATGTCGAAGAAGGCGCTCTGGATCTTCTCGGTGATGGGGCCACGCGAGCCCTGGCCGATCTGCACGCGGTCGAGTTCGCGGATGGGCGTGACTTCGGCGGCGGTGCCGGTGAAGAAGGCCTCATCGCAGATGTAGACCTCGTCGCGCGTGATGCGCTTCTCGACGAGCTTGAGCCCGAGGTCCTGGCAGATGTTGAACACCGTGTTGCGGGTGATGCCGTTGAGCGCGCCGGCCGAGAGGTCGGGCGTGTAGACCACGCCGCCCTTGATGACGAAGAGGTTCTCGCCCGCGCCTTCGGACACGAAGCCGGCCGAGTCGAGCAGCAGGGCCTCGTCGTAGCCGTCGTCGGTGGCTTCCATGTTGGCGAGGATGGAGTTGGTGTAGTTGCTCACCGCCTTGGCCTGCGTCATCGTGATGTTGACGTGGTGGCGGGTGTAGCTCGAGGTCTTGACGCGGATGCCGCGCTTCAGGCCCTCTTCACCGAGGTAGGCGCCCCACGACCAGGCGGCGACCATCAGGTGGATCTTGTTGCCTTTGGGTGACACGCCCAGCTTCTCGGAGCCGATCCAGGTGAGCGGGCGCAGGTAGCAGCTCTTGAGGTTGTTGGCCTTCACCACCGCGCGCTGGGCCTCGATCACTTCCTCGATCGAGAACGGGATCTTCATGCGCAGGATCTTGGCGCTGTTGAACAGGCGCTCGGTGTGCTCGCGCAGACGGAAGATCGCGGTGCCGTTGACCGTGTCGTAAGCGCGCACTCCTTCAAAGGCGCCACAACCGTAGTGCAGCGTGTGCGACAGCACGTGGATCCTGGCGTCGCGCCAGTCGATCAACTGGCCGTCCATCCAGATTTTTCCGTCGCGGTCTTCCATGGACATGGAGCTCATCCTCAGTGTTGGGCAATGCCGCCGATTCTACGAGCCGGGCTTCGCCACCCCCGGCTCTCGGGGGCGCGCGCCGGCACGCCACTTTCTATAGTGATTCCCATGCGTGGCCGAGGCATCGGGGAGGGCCCGGCGCTTGTTCACAGGTGGTTGTCATGAAACTCTCGCTCACCACATGGTCGGTGCTGGCCATGTCGACCTTGTCAGTCTTGCCGGCGGCAGCCCAGGGGGATCGGGTGGCCGCTTCCGAGGAACCCGCGCGCACGGCGTTCGTGCAAATGAGCGCCGAGCCGCGCCTCGCTGGCGCCGTCGTGCGCACGCGCAGTGAGCCGCGCGCTGGCGGCGGGGAGCGCTCCGCGGCACCGCCGCCCGCCGAGAAGGCGTCGGTCGAGCCGTCGACCTTGGGCTTGATGCTGGCCGGCCTGGCGCTGATCGGCCTGATGCTGCTCAGGCGGCGCCACGACTGAGCCGCGAGGCTCAGCCTTCGGGCGCGGTGGGGCGGTTGAGGTCCCAGCGGCTCAGCTTGCCGCCTTCGAAGACCAGCGTCACCCGGCTGTCGCCGGCGTCGCGCCAGGCCCAGGTGTCGGGCGACTCGCTCACGTGATCGCCCAGGCTGCGGGTGAGGGCGATCACCTGCATCAGCGTCATGCCGCGCTTCAGCTTGGCGTTGAGCATCACGGTGCTGCCGACTTCGCCCTTGGGCGCCTGCGCCGCGTTCTTCATCACGCGCAGCGCGCGGCTGAACTGCAGCAGCAGCCAGAACACGATGGCCGAGACCACCATCACCACACCTTGCCAGCCGTAGCTCAGCCAGCCGGCCACCAGGGCCACGAAGGCCAGGCCCCACCCCACGATTGGATTCATGGCCGCGATGGTAGGGGCCGAGCCGAGCTCACGGCCTGCGTGGTTCCCGCAATCAGGCCTTGGGCCGCCGGTGGAACTGGATCGGTTGGGCGGCGGATGGCGCCGGCTTCTTCAACTCACACCCGGCATCGCAACCGCAACCTGCGGAGGCTGTCGCCGCGCGCTGCAGGCGCCGGGCGATGGGCGCGGGCCACCGGCCACGCTGCAGCCGCTGCGCCAAGGCGCGGCGCAGCGCCGACGGCATCAGCGTCCACACGGCATAGCCGGTGCACGCGACGACGATGAGGGCAACGATCAGCTCCTGCATGTTCAGCTCCCGAGCCACAGGGCCACGCGGTAGGTGACGAACGACGCTGCGTAGGCGAGGGCAAACAGATACGCCGCCATCAGCAGCGGGTAGCGCCACGAGTTGGTCTCGCGCTTGACCACCGCCAGCGTCGACAGGCACTGCGGCGCAAACACGAACCAGGCGATCAGCGAATACGCCGTGGCCAGCGACCACTGCTGGGCGATCACCGGCATCAGCGCATCGGCCACCTCGCCGCCACCCGACAGCGCATAGACGGTGCCGAGCGCGCCCACCGCCACCTCGCGCGCGGCCAGGCCGGGCACGAGGGCGATCGAGATCTGCCAGTTGAAGCCGATCGGCGCGAACACATGCTGCAGCAGCTGGCCCAGCTGGCCCGCCAGGCTGTACTGGATGGCCGCGCCGGTGGCGCCCTCGGGCGGTGCCGGGTAGGTGGACAGGAACCACAGCAGCACGGTGAGCGAAAAGATGATCGTGCCCACCCGCGTGAGGAAGATGCGCGCACGCTCCCACAGGCCGATGGCGAGGTTGCGCAGGCCGGGCCAGCGGTAGGGCGGCAGCTCCAGCATCAGCGGCTGGTAGCTCGACTTGATCCACACCCGCTTGAGCGCCCAGGCCACCGCCATCGCCGACAGCACCCCCGCCACGTACAGCCCGAAGAGCGTGAGCCCCTGCAGGTTGAAGGGGCCGATGTGCCGCTCCGGGATGAAGGCGCTGATGAGCAGCGCATAGACCGGCAGCCGCGCCGAGCAGGTCATGAGCGGCGCCACCATGATGGTCGCCAGCCGGTCGCGCCAGTTGGGGATGGTGCGCGTGGCCATGATCCCGGGAATGGCGCACGCGAAGCTCGACAGCAGCGGGATGAACGCCCGCCCCGAAAGCCCCACCTTGCCCATCACCGTGTCGAGCAGGAAGGCGGCGCGCGGCAGGTAGCCCGAGTCTTCGAGCACGAGGATGAAGAAGAAGAGGATCAGGATCTGCGGCAGGAAGACCAGCACGCCGCCCGCGCCGGCGATCACGCCGTCGACCAGCAGGCTGCGCAGCGGGCCATCGGCCATGTGGGTGGTGAGCCAGGCGCCGGCGCCTTCGGTGGCGGCCTTGATGGCGTCCATCGGCAGCGCGGCCCAGGAGAACACCGCCTGGAACATCAGGAAGAGCAGCAGGGCCAGCAGCGCCAACCCCGCCACCGGGTGCATCACCACCGCATCGAGCCGGTGGTTGAAGCGCTTGAACTGCATCGCCGCGGGCGCCGCCACGGCCAGGATGCGTCGCACCTCGCGCTGCAGCTCGGCCGGGCTCGGCGCCTCGCCGGCGACGGCGGCTGCGATGGGCCATTCGGCCTGTTGTTCGAGTTGCGCGAGCAGGGCCGCGTGGCCGTGGCTCTGCACCGCGACCGTCTCGACGACGGGCATGCACAGCTCGGCGCTCAGGCGCGCCACGTCGATCTGCAGGCCGCGGGCGCGTGCCACGTCGGCCATGTTGAGCGAGAGCAGCATCGGCCGGCCCAGGCGCTTCAGTTCGAGCACCAGGCGCAGGTTCATCGGCAGGTTGGTCGCGTCGACCACGGCGACGATGGCGTCGGGTGCCGCTTCGTCGGCGCGCCGGCCGAGCACCACGTCGCGCGTCACGGCTTCATCGGGCGTCGAAGGCGTCAGGCTGTAGGCGCCGGGCAGGTCGACCACCGAGACCGTGCGGCCGCTCTTCAAGGTGGCGGTGCCGACCTTGCGTTCGACCGTCACGCCCGCGTAGTTGGCGACCTTCTGGCGGGCGCCGGTGAGCAGGTTGAAGAGGGCGGTCTTGCCGCAGTTCGGGTTGCCGACCAGGGCGACCTTGAGCGCCGTGGTGTTGCTCATGGCGCCGCGACCTCCACGCACTGCGCTTCGACCAGACGCAGTGCGAACAGCGTCTCGCCGATCTGCACGGCCAACGGCTCCCGGCCACCGGGCCCCCGGCGCAGCACCTCCACCGGCTCGCCCGGCAGGAAGCCCAGCTCGGCCAGGCGGCGCAGCATCGCGTCATCGGCTTGCGGGGCGTGTGCGCTCAGGGCCGTGACGGTGCTGCGAGCCCCGTTGGGCAGGTCGGACAGACGGGGAGAAGACATCACGGCATCCGCGGGAAAGCGAGATGCAAATGATAATCGATCTTATCTAGAAAGCGGGGGCGAAGGCTTCGCCCCCGGGGCTCACCGCCGTGTCGAGCCGTCGTCGGCGGTGGGGGCCGTGGGCGCCTTGCGCGGGTAGGCCGTGGCCTCGATCCGCGTCGTGTGGAGCGTGCCGACGAAGCCCCATTGCCACGACTCGGTGACGGTGACGTCACTCAGCAGGTCGTCGCCGGCCTGGCGCAGCAGGTCGTTGTAGGCCGACTGGTAACGGCCGTTGATGGCGATCGGGATGAGCAGCAGCAGCTGGAAGCCGGTGGCTTCGGCTGCGATGCGGCGGCCCTTGTAGGGGTCGATCTGGGCGCGGTCGGTCACGCCGCGTTTGGACAGGTCGAGCGGCAGGCCCTGGCAGCCCGCCAGCATCGCGCCGGCCAGCACCGCGATGGCGAGGGGTTTGGCGACACCGGGCGTCTTCATGCGACCTCCTTGACGGCGTCGCCGGTGATGGTGGTGCAGCGCATCGTCACGAGGAGCAGCCATTGCCAGTCTTCGACGATGTTCACGTTCACGAGGCTGGTGGCGCCCGGCACGCTCGCCAGGGCCTCCTGATAGGCCCGCTCGACACGGCTGTTCAGCCCGAGCGGGGCCACGTAGTAGGCCGTGGCCAGGAAGCCCAGCGCGCCGCAGGCCTTGCCTTCGGCGCGGCCGAGCACCTGGTACTTGGCGGGCGGCATGGGGGCGATGGTGAACGGGGTCGAGGCGCAGCCGGCGAGCTGGCCCGCGGCCAGCACGGCCGCGCACAGGCGGGCAATTCTCTTCATGGTTCCTCCCGAAAAAGCGTCGTCAACGTTGGGCGGCGATTCTGCCCGCCGCGTCGTCGTGCGTTCAGAGGGTCCGCACCAAGTCGAGTGCCTGCTCGATGCGCTCGACCGCATGCACCGTGAGCCCCTCGATCGGCTTTTTTGGCGCATTCGCCTTGGGCACGATGGCCACGCTGAAGCCGAGCTTGGCGGCTTCCTTCAGCCGCTCCTGCCCGCGCGGCGCGGGCCGCACCTCGCCGGCCAGACCCACTTCGCCGAAGGTGATGAAGCCGCGCGGCAAGGGCTTGCCGCGCAGGCTGCTCTGGATGGCGAGCATCACCGCCAGGTCGGCGGCCGGCTCGCTGATGCGCACACCGCCCACCGCGTTGACGAAGACGTCCTGGTCCATGAAGGCGACACCCGCATGGCGGTGCATCACGGCCAGCATCATCGCGAGACGGTCGCGGTCGAGGCCGACGGAGAGACGCCGTGGGCTGGGCCCGCCCGAGTCGACCAGCGCCTGGATCTCCACCAGCATCGGCCGCGTGCCTTCCAGCGTGACCAGCACGCACGAGCCCGCCACCGGCTCGCCGTGCGTCGAGAGGAAGATCGCGCTCGGGTTGGCCACGCCCTTCAGGCCCTTTTCCGTCATCGCGAAGACGCCGATCTCGTTGACCGCGCCGAAGCGGTTCTTGATGGCGCGCACCAGGCGGAAGCTCGAATGTGTGTCGCCCTCGAAATACAGCACCGTGTCGACGATGTGCTCCAGCACGCGCGGGCCGGCGAGCGCCCCTTCCTTCGTCACGTGGCCCACCAGCACGATGGCCGTGCCGCGGCTCTTGGCGATGCGCACGAGCTGCGCCGCGCATTCGCGCACCTGGGCCACCGAGCCGGGGGCCGAGGTGAGCTCTTCGCTGTACATGGTCTGGATCGAGTCGATCACGCACACCGTGGGCTGCTCGGCTTCGAGCGCGGCGCTGATCTTCTCAAGGTTGATCTCGGCGACCACGCGCACCTGCGAGCCGTCGAGGCCCAGGCGGCGCGAGCGCAGCGCCACCTGGGCGCCTGACTCTTCACCGGTCACGTACAGCGTGGGCACCGTCTTCGACAACGCATCCAGCGCCTGCAAGAGCAGTGTCGACTTGCCGATGCCCGGGTCGCCGCCGATCAGCACGACGCCGCCAGCGACGATGCCGCCGCCGAGCACGCGGTCGAGTTCCTCGATGCCCGTGGGGCGCCGGTCGACGTCGGTCGCCTCGATCTCGGAAAGTGTGGCCACCGGCTGCGGCGCGGCCAGCGACTGGAAGCGGTGTTGCTTCGCACCACCCTCGGCCACGCCTTCGACCAGCGTGTTCCAGGCATTGCAGTGCGGGCACTTGCCCAGCCACTTGGGGCTGGTGCCACCACACTCGCTACAGGTATAGACGGACTTGGTTTTGCTCACCCGGGCACTGTAGCCGCCCGGGTGGCTCGCCTCGTGAGCCTGCGCAGGCCCCGTCGCAGCGACCGGCCGAGGCGTTGGTGCCACGCCGTGTCGCACTCGAAGCGCAGCCAGACCTCGTGGTCGGCCTGGATGAGGGTGTTCCGCTCACGCCGCAGCTCGAAGCACTCGCCGTGGTACAGGAAGTGGTCGTCCAGGTCGTCGCGCTGGGTCACCCACACCCGGCCGCCGCCGACCACGCGCATCCGCGCCGGGGCTTGTTGCCAGGCGAGCACTTCGCCGGCTTGCAGACGAAGGGTGACGGGGGGTGTGAAGCGGACCATGACGTTCTCCTGTCTCGTGGGCATTCAGTGTGCGCAGCCGCGCGGCGCGCCGCCATATCCAGCCGTGCACGAACTTCAGCGACACAGATGTCACGCCGAGCATCTGTATTGGTGACAACTGGAGGGCTCTGTATCTGTCACGGCACGGGCTCCCTCGTCAGAATGGCTGCATGAACGCCCCCGCCGACTCTGGATTGCCGCTCTACACCCGCGTGGCGGGCGAGCTGGCACAGGCCATCCAGGCCGGCAGCCTGCGCACCGGCGACCGGCTGCCCTCCGTGCGGATGTTGTGTCAGCAACATGGCGTGAGCCCGTCCACCGTGACGCAGGCCTATCGCTGGCTGGAGAACCAGCGCCTCGTGGAAGCACGCCCGAAGTCGGGCTACTTCGTGGCCGCGCGCCACGCGCCGCTGCCCGAGCCCGAGCTCGACACGCGCATGAGCCGCGCCGGCTTCGTGACGCCCGACGACCTCACACGCCAGTTCCTTTTCGGCAACGACGACCCCGAGGCCGCGCCCTCGTTCTGCCCGCTGCCGGCGCGCGAGATCCTGCCCGAGGCCAAGCTGCGGCAGCTCACCGCCAAGCTCAACCGCCTGCACCCCGAATACGCCTCGCGCTACAGCATCACCGGCAGCCTCAACCTGCGCCAGGAGATCGCCCGCCGCAGCGTGAGTGCCGGCGTGCGGCTGCGGCCGGAAGAAATCATCCTCACCAACGGTGGCAGCGAGGCCGTCTTCCTCGCGCTGCGCTCGGCGGCGCAGGCCGGCGACACGGTGGCGCTCGAATCGCCCACCTACTGGATGCTGCTGGAGATCATCCGCACGCTGGGCATGAAGTCGATCGAGATCCCCACGCACCCGCGCGAAGGCATCTCGGTCGAAGCACTCGACCTCGCCACGCAACGGGCCGGCGCCGTGCAAGCCTGCGTGGTGGTGCCCAACTTCCACAACCCGCTCGGCAGCCTGATGCCGGTGGCCAACAAGCGCCGGCTCGTGTCGCTCGCGCGCGAGCGTGGCTTCACGCTGATCGAGACCGACATCTACGGCGAGACCTACTTCGGCGACGAACGCCCGCCGGTGCTCAAGGCCTTCGACGCGCACGACGACGTGATCCTCTGCTCGGCCTTCACCAAGACGGTGGCGCCCGGCTATCGCGTGGGCTGGATCGCGCCGGGCCGCCATTTCAAGACGGCGCAGTCGCACAAGTTCCACACCTCCATCACCGGCGCGATGCTGCCGCAGGAGGTGATCGCCGAGTTCATCCGCGATGGCGGCTACGACCACCACATGCGCAAGCTGCGCGCCGCGCTCAAGCAGCAGTGCGCGCAGATGGTCGACGCGGTGACACGCCTCTTCCCCGATGGCTGCCGCCTGAGCGTGCCGCAGGGCGGCCTGATGCTGTGGATCGAGATGCCCCGCAGCGTCGACTCGCGCAAGGTCTTCGAGCGGGCGCGCCACGAGCACATCGGCTGCGCGCCGGGCGCCACCTTCAGCAACAGCACCCGGTTCAATCACTTCCTGCGCCTGCACTACGGCGAGCCGTGGTCGCCACGCCACGAGGCGCACATCCGCCGCCTGGGCCAGATCGTGGCCGAAGAGGCCGAGCGTGGCCGCGCGGCGGCCTGACCTTCCTTCAACGAGAGACCTTCCCATGGAACTGAGCACCTGGCTCGCCTTCTTCGCCGCCTCGTGGGCCATCAGCATCTCGCCCGGCGCGGGCGCGGTGGCGGCCATGAGCGCCGGCCTCAACCACGGCTTCGCGCGCGGCTACTTCATGACGCTCGGCTTGATCCTCGGCATCTGGACGCAGGTGCTGGTGGTGGGGCTCGGCCTGGGCGCGCTGATTGCCACCTCGAGCCTCGCGTTCGCCATCGTCAAGTGGCTGGGCGTGGCCTACCTCGTGTACCTGGGCATCAAGCAGTGGCGCGCACCGGCCGAGCCGATGGTGGCCGAGGTCGACGGCGGCGCCGTCAGGGTGCCGCGCCGCACGCTGGTCCTGCGCGGCTGGATGGTGAATGCCGTCAACCCCAAGGGCACCGTGTTCCTGCTGGCCGTGGTGCCGCAGTTCCTCGACCTCGCCCGCCCGCTCGCCACGCAATACGCCGTGATCGGCGCGACCCTCGGCTTCACCGACCTGGTGGTGATGGGTGTGTACACGCTCCTCGCGGCGCGTGTGCTGCGCCTGCTGAAGTCGGCGCGGCAGTTGCGCTTGATGAACCGGACCTTCGGCAGTCTCTTCGTCGCGGCGGGTGGCCTGCTTGCGTTCTTCAAGCGCGCCTGATGTGAGCCCCTCGCCCGACGAGTACATCGGGCGATCCCCCGAGGGGATGCGGGCCGGCTTGGGAGCGGCCCGGCGCTCGGCCCTCGACACGACTCGTCACAACCTGGCCCTCAATCCCTATCAAGCGGGGCCGGCGTTCGGCCGACAACAAACCGTAGCCACGGCCTGTCGGAGCTTGCCCATGAACGCACCTGCCTCTTCTGCTGTCTTCCAGACCGCCAACCCGCACGCGTTGGCCGTCATCCTCGACGCGGCGCAGACCCGATCGATCATCGCCTCGCGCGACATCTTCGACATCTCCGGCACCAAGCTCTGGGCGCGTGACCAGCCGGTGTCGCAGGCGCTGCAGCGCAAGCTGATGGACCGCCAGCTGCGCCACCCGCTCGAAGCATGCCTGCTGGCCGAAGACGGCGTGACCGCGCACTCGCTGGTGCACTCGCTGGAAACGCTGCTCTCGCGCGATGGCGGCCTCGCGCCGCTGCTCATGCCGCACGCGGCCAAGCTGCTGCGCGAAGCGCCGCACCTGCCGCTGCACCCGGTGGCGCAGCTGCTGCTCACCGCCAGCCAGGCCTCGCGCCCCGAAGCCTTCGAGCATGCGGTGGAGGCGATGGCGCTCAACGGCGCACTCGCCATCGCCCACGGTGCCAGCCGCGGCGACGTGCGCCTGGCCATGCTCGCCGGCCTGCTGCACGACCTGGGCGAGATGTACATCGCGCCCGAGCACGGCGAAGCCGACGTCGAGCACATGCTGCAGTTCGAGAGCTACCAGCACCTGGTGGTGCACCCGCACGTGGGCCAGCTGCTCCTGCAGCAGCTCACCGACTACCCGCCCAGCGTGGCGCGTGCGGTCGCCGAGCACCACGAGCGGCTCGATGGCTCGGGCTACCCGCACTGCCTGCAGCGCGAGCAGCTCTCGCCGCAGGGCCGCCAGCTCGCCATCACCGAAGCGGTGCTCGCCGTGCTGCGCAGCGAGTGCCCCGAGCTCGCCCGCGCGAGCGTGGCACTGCGCGTGGTGCCCGGCGAGTTCGACCTGAGCCTGGTCGGCCCCATCGCGCAGGCGGCGCGGCAGCAGCCGCTCCCGGCGTCGTCGCTCACGCCCGACGAGATGCGGGTGCGCCTGTCGCTGCTCGATGCGGCCCTGCACACCGCGCACGCCGGCATCGTGGCGCTGGCATCGACTGCGAAGTCTCAAGCCCTGATGGACGCGCTGACACTGTCGCAAGCCCTGCTCGCCCGCCTGCGCAAGGGCTGGGCGGCGAGCGGCCTGTGGAGCGGTGGCGAGCTGGCACTGCAAGACGCCGCCGAGATCGAAGCGGTGGAGCACGAGTTGTTGTTCCGCCTGCGCGCGATCCGAAGCGCGACGCTGCTGCGCGCCGGCAAGCTGCCGGCGGGCGACCTGCAAAGCCTGATGGTGCTGGGCGAGCAGCTCGGCGCCTGACCGTTCAGGGCGCGGCGCATCAGGCCCACACGGTGACCGGACACTAGCCGTCGTGTGGCTTGGTGCGCCCTGCCTTGAGCAGGCTGCGCTGGCCTTTCGCCTGCAGGCGCCGCTGTTTGGACGCGAAGGTCGGCTTCGTCGGCTTGCGCGCGCGTGGCGGCGTGGCCACGCTGTCGATCAGCTCCTGCAGGCGTTGCAGGGCCTCTTCCCGGTTGGCCTCGCGGCTGCGCGCGGTCTGGGCCTTGATGACGACCACACCCTCGTCGGTGATGCGGTGGTCGCGCAGGGCCAGCATTCGCTCCTTCACCGGCTCGGGCAGGGATGAGGCGCGGATGTCGAAGCGCAGGTGCACCGCGCTCGAGACCTTGTTGACGTTCTGCCCGCCCGCGCCTTGGGCGCGGATGGCGGTGATCTCCACCTCGCTGGGGTCGAGCCTGAAGGGCATCATCGCCACAGCTGCGAGATCGACACCCAGCCGGGCTGCCACAGGCGCAGGCCCCAGCCGAGCGCGGCGCTCATGAGCACCATCAGCACGCCGATCAGCCAGGTCTTGCCGAGGATGTGCACGAAGGCATCGTCTTCCGACTTCGGGCGCAGCACACGGCGCGCGATCAGCGTGCCGAAGACGAACTGCACCGCCACCTCGGCCAGCAGGCCGGCCAGGCCGTCGACCAGCATCACCGGCAGCAGGCCGGTGGCGAGCAGCACGCCCACGAGCATCAGCAAGAGGGCGGGGATGAGCAGCAACAGGCCGGCTTCGTCGAAGCTCAGCAGGTCGGCGGCACTGCCGAGCACGTCGCCCCAGTCGAAGGACTTTTGCGCGGCCTCGCTGCGCCGCACCGGTTCCACCGCCGCCACACGCTCGCCGAGCGTCGGGTCACCGCGCACCGAGGCGGCGAAGTGCTTGAGCCACACCTGCACGCCGAGCACGAGGCCGAGCGCGTACATCAGCAGGGCACTCATCGCGTAGCGAGCGGCGGGCAGCGTCACGTCGAACACATGCAGCAGCGTCCAGCTGCTCGCCAGCCCGACCAGCAGGCACCACGCCGTCAACAACCACCCATGCCAGCGCAAGCGGCGCCGTGTGCGCGGGTGCAGCTCCCGCAGGCTCATGACAGCCCCTCGGCCGACGAGTACGTCGACCGATCCCCCGAGGGGATGCGGGCCGCCCTTCGATACCTCAGGACAGGACTTGGAGCGGCCCGGCGCTCGGCCCGCTTCATGCTGAATGCACAGGTACCCGCGCAGCCACCGCACACATCAGCTCGTAGCCGATGGTGCCGGCCGACTGCGCCACCTCGTCGATCGGCAGTTGCGTGTCGTGTGGGCCGCGGCCCCACAGCGTGACCTCGCTGCCAACGTTCGCGTCGGGCACCGGCGTCAGGTCGACCGCCAGCATGTCCATCGACACCCGCCCGACCGTGCGCGTGCGCACGCCGTTCACCAGCACCGGCGTGCCGGTGCCGGCATGGCGCGGGTAGCCGTCGGCATAGCCGCAGGCGACCACGCCGATGCGCATCGCGCGGTCGGCCATGAAGCTGCTGCCGTAGCCCACCGTGTCGCCGGCCTGCAGCTGCTGCGTGCCGATCAGGCGCGAGCGCAGGGTCATCGTGGGCTGCAGGTCCCATTGCGCGATGCTGTGCTGCGGGAAGTCGGGCGACGAGCCGTAGAGCATGATCCCCGGGCGCACCCAGTCGCCGCGCACGCCGGGGCGGTCGGGCGCGTAGCGCAGCGTCGCGGCGCTGTTGCTGAGCGAGCGTTCGCCCGCCAGGTCGTGCGTGGCGGCCTCGAAGGTCTCGATCTGGTGGGCGATGCCGCGTGGCGAGGCCGGGTCGGCATCGGCGTCCGACAGGTGCGTCATCAGCGTGATCTCGTCCACCTGCGTCAGGCCCGAGAGCCGCTGCCAGGCGTTGCGGAAGGCCGAGGGCGTGAAGCCGAGCCGGTTCATGCCGCTGTTCATCTTCAGGTAGACGTGGTGCGGCCAGGTCGTCTTGTGGGTGGCCAGCCAGTCGATCTGCGCCTCGTGGTGCACCACGTGCCAGAGGTTCAGGCGGGAGCAGAGCTCGAGGTCGCGCGCTTCGAAGCAGCCTTCGAGCAGCAGGATGGGCCCGCGCCAGCCGAGCGCACGGATGCGTTCGGCCTCGGCCAGGTCGAGCAGCGCGAAGCCATCGGCCGACTGCAACCCCGGGTAGGCGCGTTCGATGCCGTGCCCATACGCGTTGGCCTTCACCACCGCCCAGACCTTGGCGTCGGGCGCGTGCTGGCGTGCGCGGCGCAGGTTGTGGGCCAGCGCATCGGCGTGAACCAGGGCTTCGATGGGGCGCGGCATGGCGGGGATTCTGCCAGCGGGCCCTGTCGTCCCTGCGTGCTATAACCCCGCCGCACCCCACGCGGCCCCTTGCAGTACGACCTGTTTCTCGCCGAATGAAAAAAGGCTTCTACACGATCATGTCGGCGCAGTTCTTCAGCTCGCTGGCTGACAACGCGCTCTTCGTCGCCGCCGTCGAACTGCTGAGAACCTCCGGCCAGCCCGAGTGGCAGCGTGCCGCGCTGGTGCCGATGTTCGCGTTGTTCTACGTGATCCTCGCGCCGCTGGTGGGCGCGTTTGCCGATGCGGTGCCCAAGGGGCGGGTGATGTTCGTCTCGAACCTCATCAAGGTGGTGGGTTGCCTGATGATGCTCTTCGGCACCCACCCGCTGCTGGCCTACGCCATCGTCGGCCTCGGCGCGGCAGCCTACTCGCCAGCCAAGTACGGCATCCTCACCGAGCTGCTGCCCAACTCGCAGCTGGTCAAGGCCAACGGCTGGATCGAGGGCCTCACCATCGCCTCCATCATCCTCGGCGTGCTGCTCGGCGGGCAGCTCGTGGGGCAGGCGGTGTCGCGCATGATGCTGGGCATCGACGTTCCGATGATCGACACCGGCATCGACACCGCGCCTGAAGCGGCCATCTCGGCGCTGATCGTGCTCTACGCCATCGCCGCGCTCTTCAACCTCAAGATCCCGCGCACCGAAGCCCCGCTGCAGCCGATGACGGGCAACGTCGTCACGCTGGTGCGCGACTTCTCCAGCTGCAACGCGCGCCTGTGGGGCGACAAGCTGGGCCAGATCTCGCTGGCCACGACCACGCTGATCTGGGGCGTGTCGGGCAACTTCCGCTACATCGTGCTCGCCTGGGCCGCCGCGGCCCTCGGCTACGGCACCACGCAGGCCTCGGCGCTCGTCGGCGTGGTGGCAATCGGCACCGCCGTGGGGGCGGTGGTGGCCTCGATGCGCATGCGCCTCGACCAGGCCACCAAGGTGATCCCGATGGGCATCGCGATGGGGCTGCTCGTGATCGCGATGAACTTCATCAGCAACGTCTGGACGGCGGCGCCCTTCCTGCTGGTGCTGGGCGCCATCGGCGGCTTCATGGTGGTGCCGATGAACGCGCTCTTGCAGCACCGCGGCCACAACCTCATGGGCGCCGGCCGCTCGATCGCCGTGCAGAACTTCAACGAGCAGGCCTGCATCTTGGCGCTCGGCGCCTTCTACACCGGCATGACGAAATTCGGCCTGTCGGCGTTTGCCGCCATCACCGTGTTCGGCCTCGTCGTGGCCGGCGCGATGTGGGTGATCGGCCGCTGGCACTCCAGCAACTGCGTTCGCTTCAAGGACGAAGTCGACCACCTGCTCGCGCTGGCGCGCTCCGACAAGCACTGACCGCCATGCGGTCTTCATCCCGGTTGTGGCCCGCGCTGGCCTTGATGGTCAACGCCTTCGTGTGGGGCGTGTCATGGTGGCCGTTTCGCCACCTGCAATCCGCCGGCCTGCACCCGCTGTGGGCCACCGTGCTGGTCTACCTCGTCGCGGTGGTGGTGATCGCCATCGCCCGTCCGCACGCCTTCGGCCAGGTGCTGCGCCGGCCGGTGCTGTGGGTCCTGGTCATCGCCTCGGGCAGCACCAACGCCGCCTTCAACTGGGGCGTGGCCATCGGCGACGTGGTGCGGGTCGTGCTGCTTTTCTACCTGATGCCCTTGTGGGTGGTGCTGCTCGCGCGCGTGCTGCTGCACGAGAAGCTCACCTGGCTCGCAGGGGCGCGGGTGGTGCTGGCGCTGGGCGGGGCGGCCATCGTGCTGTGGCCCGAAGGGGGCGGCTCGTTTCCGCTCCCGCGCTCGCTGCCCGACTGGCTGGGCGTGTGCGGCGGCTTCTCGTTCGCACTCAACAACGTGATGCTGCGGCGTGAAGCCGCGCAGCCGGAAGAGAGCCGGGCGCTGGCGATGTTCCTCGGCGGGGTGCTGGTGGCCGGCACGCTCGCGGCCACGCTGGCCACGCAGGGCCAGGTGGCCTGGCCGCCGGCGCCAGCGATGAGCTGGGTGCCGCTCGCGCTGGTGCTGAGCGGCTTCTTCCTGATCAGCAACGTGGCGCTGCAGTACGGCGCGGCGCGCCTGCCGGCCAACGTGGCCTCGGTGGTGATGCTGACCGAGGTCTTGTTCGCTTCGGTCTCCGCCATGCTGCTGGGCGGCGGCACGCTGACCCCGGCGCTGGCGATGGGCGGTGGGCTGATCCTGCTGGCTGCGCTGCTGTCGACGCTCGACAGCCCCAGTGCCCACTGACTCAGCGCGCGCGGGTCGGGTCGACCTGGCGCAGGGCCGCCATGAACTCGTCTTCCATCAGCGGCTTGGTGAGGTAGGCATCGCAGCCAGCGAGGTCGCCGCGCACGCGGTCGGCGGAGCGGGTGCTGCCGGTCACGACGACCACGGCGGGGGCGATGTCGCCTGGGTGCGTGCGGCGCTGCTTCAGGTGCTGGCACACCGCCAGGCCGTCGAGCGGGCCTTCGCCGAGGTCGATGTCGAGGAAGACGATCGAGAAGGGTTGCGCGTCGAGCAGGGCCAGCGCCTCGTCGGCCGTCTGCACCGCATGCACGCGATAGCCCAGGCCCTGCAGCCGGCTCTGCAGGAACTTGAGCGCGATGCGGCTGTCGTCGAGCACCAGCACGTCGAGCGCGGGCGGGCTGTCGTCGCCGCGCAGGGCGTCGGGCGATGACACCACCCAGTCGGTCAGCGGCGGCTCGTCGAGCAGCGCGAGGCGCGCTTCGAGCAGCAGGTCGAGCTCGTGCAGCAGGCGCTTGGGTTCGATGGGCCGCGGCAGGTGGGCCGCCGCACCCGCCGGCGGGTGCGAGCCGATGAAGATCGCGTCTTGCACGCGGTGGGCGTCGTTGACGGCGTTGAGCGCGGCGGGGCTGTCGGCGTCGGCGATGACGAAGTCGCTTTCCACCAGCGAGTTGCCCTGCACGTAGGCGGGGGCGCGCTGTTGCTCCAGGCGGAACAAGGAAGCCAGCGTGCTGCGCTCGAAGTCGCTGAAGCCTTGCAGCGCAACGGTGTAGCGCATGGGGATGCGCTCGGGCATGGGGACTTTCGGTCGTGGCGGTGGCCGATGTTCGGCGCCGGCCGAAGGGGCGTCAACCCTGCTCGGCGCCGGATGGGCGGCGGCGCTACGATCGGCACCCACATTTGTCACACCCGGCAGGAGGGTCCATGACCAGCGTTTACGACTTCGAGGCTGTTTCCATCGATGGCCAACCCGCCCAGCTGTCCACTCAGCGCGGCAAGGTGCTGCTGATCGTGAACACGGCGAGCGCCTGCGGCTTCACGCCGCAGTTCGGCGGGCTCGAGAAGCTGTGGGAGCGCTACAAGGACAAGGGCCTGGTGGTCGTGGGCTTCCCGAGCAACGAGTTCGGCGGGCAGGACCCCGGCAGCAACGACGAGATCGCCTCCTTCTGCCAACTCAACTACGGCGTGAGCTTCCCGATGATGGAGAAGGTGAAGGTCAACGGCGCCGACGCCCACCCGCTGTGGAAGTGGCTCACGAGCGAAGCCCCGGGCATCCTCGGCACCAAGGGCATCAAGTGGAACTTCACCAAGTTCCTCGTCGGCAAGGACGGGCAGGTGATCAAGCGCTACGCGCCGAACGACGCGCCCGAGTCGATCACCCAAGACATCGAAGCCGCGCTCGCCGCGTAAGCCTACGCGGGCACCCACAGCCCGCCGTAGGCCACGCGCAGCCGATGCTGTGCAGCAAGCTGCTGGATCAACTCGTTGACCGTCTGCCGCGACAGGCTGGCGAGTGCCGCCAGCTCTGCCTGCGTGGTGCGGATGTGGCGCCAGCCCTGCGCATCGGGCGGGCCGGCGCGGTCGGTGCGGGCCAATTGTTCGAGGGCGAGGCGCAGGCGCTCGTCGGCGCTGCGGTGCCGCGAGGCTTCGAGCAGCCGCAGCGTGCCGTGGTAGCGGCGGGCGTATTCGCGCATCAGCGCTCGCGCGAAACCCGGCACCTCGTCCATCAGGTACTCGTAGGCCGCCGGCCCGAAGGCGACCACGCGCGAGGCCTTGGCGCCACCTTGCACCTCGAAGGTCGACGGCTCGCCGCTCGCGAACGACGACAGGCCGAAGAGCCGCCCGGGCGGCACCCGCTCGATCACCGACGCTTCGCCGTCCACCGTCAGGAAACGGATCTCCATCTCGCCGCTGGCCAGGCCGAAAAGGGCGGGCGTGGCGTCGCCCTGGCGCAGCAGCACCTGGCCGCGGCCCAGGCGGTGCAGGCGGCAGCGCGGCAGCAGGCCGCGCCAGTGCGCGTCGGTCAGCGTCAGCTCGGGGAGGCTCGTGCCCAGCACGCGGGCCACGTCGTCTTGCATCGCTTGATTGTCGGATGCCCGACATTTGAGCCGCAAGCCCGGGGCTACGCTGCCGTGCATGGACCTCACCCCTGCCGACACCGAGCGCCTGGCCGCGCTGTTCCGCCGCTTCGCGGACGCGGAGTGCCCCGAGGAGCCGCTCTACGAAGCGCTGTGCCGCATCGTCGCCGACGATCCGGCATTGCTCGACCTGCTGAGCGGCGCGAGCCCCGAGCAGCAGCGGCCCAACCTCTGGCTGGCCGCGGTGCACGACCTGTTGCTGTCGGGCGTGGTGCACCCGTTGGCCGCCTACTACCCCAGCTGCGGCGGAGGCCGTGCGCCCGACGCGTCGCTGCCAGGCCGCGTGCGCGACTTCGCCTTGCAGCACGCCGCCGCCCTGCGCGAGCGCATGCGCACCCACACCACCCAGACCAACGAGATCGGCCGCTGCGCCGTGCTGTGGCCCGCGCTGCATGCGCTGGCCGCCCGCAGCGGCACCGCCGAGCTGGCCTTGCTCGACGTGGGCACCAGCGCCGGCTTGAACCTCGGTGTGGACGTCTACCGCTACGACATCACCGACGCACGCCCCGGGGTGCCGCTGCTGAGCTGCGCGTGGCAAGGCGAGCGGCGCCCGCCCACCTCGCCGAGACCGAAGCTCGTGCAGCGCCTCGGCCTCGACCCTGCCCCGGTGCCGGTCGACGACGAGGTGGCGGTGCGCTGGCTGCGCGCCTGCCTCTGGCCGAGCGACACCGCCCGTGCCACCCGCTTCGAGCAGGCGGTGCAGATCGCGCGCACGCAGCGCTGGCCCGTGCGCCGCGAGGCCGACTGCACCGCGGCCCTCGAACCGTGGATCGCCTCGCTGCCGGCTGGCGTGCAGCCGGTGATCTTCAACAGCTGGGTGCTCACCTATTTCGAGAAGCCCGCTTTGCAGCGCCACATCGAAACCGTGACCGAGCTCGTGCGCCGCACCGGCGCCATGTGGCTCTCGGCCGAATCGAGCGGCCTGCAGGTCGGCCCGGTCGAGCTACCGCCGCCCCGGGCCGACCTGCCAAAAGCCCACAGTGTGTGGACTCTGTGCCACCGCGTCGACGGCGAGCCGCGTTTCGAGGCGCTGGCCCGTTCGCACGCGCATGGCCGCTGGGCGGAATGGCTGAGCGAAGGGCTGGCCGGATAATCGCCGCTCCCCTGCAGGAGCCCCACATGTTCGAGCACGTCGACGCCTACGCTGGCGACCCCATCCTCACCCTCAACGAATCCTTCGGCAAAGACCCGCGGCCGCACAAGATCAACCTCAGCATCGGCATCTACTTCGACGACGCCGGCCACCTGCCGGTGATGAAGGCGGTGAAGACCGCCGAGACCGCGATGCTGCAGAGCGTTGGCGCCCGCCCCTACCAGCCGATGGAGGGCGCGCCCAACTACCGCCAGGCGGTGCAGCACCTGCTCTTCGGTGCCGACCATGAAGCGGTGAAGAGCGGTCGCATTGCCACCATCCAGACGCTCGGCGGCTCGGGCGGCCTGAAGGTCGGCGGTGACTTCCTGAAGCGTTATTTCCCGACGAGCAACGTGTGGGTCAGCGACCCCACCTGGGACAACCACCGTGCCATGTTCGAAGGCGCCGGCTTCACGGTGAACACCTACCCCTACTACGACGCCAAGACCGGCGGCCTGCGCTTCCCCGAGATGCTGGCGGCGATCAAAGCCTTGCCCGAGCAGAGCATCGTGCTGCTGCACGCCTGCTGCCACAACCCGACGGGCGTGGACCTCTCGCACGCGCAGTGGGCCGAGCTGATCCCGGTGCTGAAGGCGCGCCGGCTGATCCCGTATGTCGACATCGCCTACCAGGGCTTCGGCGACGGCATCGAGGAAGACGCGTGGGCCGTGCGGGCGCTGGCCGATGCCGGCGTGAGCTTCTTCTGCGCGAGCAGCTTCTCGAAGAGCTTCTCGCTCTACGGCGAGCGCTGCGGCGGCCTGAGCGTGGTGTGCCCCAACAAGGCCGAAGCCGATCTCGTGCTGGGCCAGATGAAGGCCACCGTGCGCAAGAACTACAGCAGCCCGCCCACCCACGGCGGCCAGATCGTCGCGCGCGTGCTCTGCACGCCTGAGCTGCGCCAGCAGTGGGCCGACGAGCTGAACGCGATGCGCACCCGCATCCAGGCCATGCGCCAGAAGCTGCATGCGGTGATCAGCGCCAAGCTGCCCGGCCGCAACTTCGACTACTTCATCACCCAGCGCGGCATGTTCAGCTACACCGGCCTCACGGCCGAGCAGGTCGACCGCCTGCGCGAAGAGCATGCGGTGTACCTCGTGCGCTCGGGCCGCATGTGCGTGGCGGGGCTGAACTCGGCCAACGTCGACGCCACCGCGGTGGCGATGGCGGCGGTGCTGGCTCAATAGTCGCTGGCAGGGGTGTCGCTGGCGCGGGTCCAGCCGCCGCGCGGCAGTGCCGCTGGGCTCGAGAGGGGTGCAGGCCGCATGGCCGTGTCCGGTTGACGCGAGGGCCGCATCGTGCGGCCGGGCGTGCACCGCGTCGATTACCTGGCAGGTAAGCGGGCCGCCGCGGCTTTCTCACTACGATGGCGGCATGCAAGCGTCTCCCTCTCCTTGGCCCACCGGCCAGCGGCCCTTCGGCGAGCACCTCAAGGCCTGGCGGCAGCACCGCCGCTGGTCGCAGCTCGACCTCGCCGCGCGTGCCGAGGTGTCGGCCCGGCACCTGAGCTTCGTCGAAACCGGGCGCGCCGCGCCCAGCCGCGAGATGGTGATGCGCCTGTCGCAGTGCCTGCAGGTGCCGCTGCGCGAGCGCAACCAGTGGCTCACCGCGGCTGGCTTCGCGCCGCTCTACCGCGAGCTCGCGCTCGACGGCGAGGAGCTCGCCTCGGCGCGCAAGGCCATGCAGCGGCTGATGAAGGGGCACGAGCCCTACCCGGCGATGGCGCTCGACCGGCACTGGAACATCGTCGCCGGCAACGCGGCTGTGCCCATCGTGCTCGGCGCCAACACCCTGCCGCCGGGCACGCCGCCCAACGTCATCCGCGGCTCGCACCACCCTGCGGGGCTGGGTTCGCGCCTGGTCAACCGGCGCCAGCTGCGTGCCATCCATGACGAGCGCCTGTGCCAGCAGATCGACGCCAGCGGCGACCCCGCGCTGGTGGCGCTGCTGGCCGAGCTGCGCGGCTACCCCGAGCCCGACGAGGCGTCGACCATCGCCCCCGTGGCCACCGAGCATTCGGGTGTCGCCGTGCCCTTCCAGGTGCAAAGCCCGAAGGGCGTGCTGAGCTTTCTCACGGCCACCACCATCTTCGGCTCGGTGAGCGACATCACGCTGTCGGAGCTGTCGATGGAGATCTTCATGCCGGCCGACGACTTCACCGCCGAGGCGGTGCCGCTGCTCTTCCAGGCGGCGCGCCAGGAGCGGGTGTCAGGCCGCTGACCAGCGCCGGGCCACGCCCTTGCCGGCCTGCTTGCTGGCGTACATGGCCGCATCGGCGCGGCGCAGCAGCTCGGCCGGGTCGGTGCCGTCGGCCGGGGCCAGGGCGTAGCCGATGCTCAGGCCCAGCTCGCAGCGGTGGGTGCCGACCTGGAAAGGCTCATGCACGGTGTCGAGCAGCTTCTGCGCGAGCGACTCTGCCTGCGCCGGGCCGCTGAGCCCGCTCGTGAGGATCACGAACTCGTCGCCGCCGAGGCGGCCCACGGTGTCTTGCGCGCGAGTGGCCGCCTGCAGGCGGCGCGACAGCAGCAGGAGCAGCTGGTCGCCCACCTCGTGGCCGTGACGGTCGTTCACCGCCTTGAAGCCGTCGAGGTCGAGCAGGTAGATCGCCACCCGCCCTTCGGGCTCGCGCTTCTGCAGCGCGGCCTTGATCTGCGCCTGCAGCCCGCGCCGGTTGTGCAGGCCGGTCAGCGGGTCGCTGTGGGCAAGGAAGCGGAACACGTCGCGCTCGCGGCTGGCGCTCTGCGCGGCGGCGTGCATGGCCTGCGTGCTCAGGCTCAGCACCCGCAGGTAGAAGAGCATGTCGACGGTGGCGCCGAACTCGAAGGAGTGCAGCGTCCAGAAATTCACCGGCAGCGCGCCCTGGATCACACCGATCAGCGTGGCGGTGGCGAGCGCGTAGATGCCCCAGGCGAAGAGGAAGCCCGTGCCCACCGGGTCACGCTGGCGTGCGCGTGACAGCGCCCCCGGCAGCCCGAGCAGCGCCGGCACCGGGCCCAGCACGCTCACGATGGCGGTCACCACGCCGGTGTCGAAGAGCCCGAGCGCATAGGCCAGGGCCAGCACCGCCACCCCCACCGCGCCGCCGTGCATCAGCCGGCTGAAACCGCGGCCGGTGTGGCGCGTGTGCACGAGCGTGGCCGCGCGCGTGCCGATCGGCCGCGTGAGCGCATGCTCGATGAAGAGGAAGGAACCGCACAGCGCCATCAGCGAGAAGAGGCCGCCGGCGTGCTGCTCCATCCACATCCAGTCGCGCCACAGGTACTGCGCGCCGATGCCGAACTGGAACAGCGAGAAGAAGATGCTGCCCGCCGCCAACAGCGCGTACTTCAGCGAGAGCGTCTCGCGCAGCGTGAAAAAGCGCCCCAGGCTGTAGACCAGCAGTGCGATGCCCAGGCCGCCGAGCGCGCCCTGCAGCGTCTGCTCGGCCAGCGCCCGCTCGTGGAAGGCCTGCGGCGTGTTGAAGGTGATCGGCAGGATCATCGCCCCGCCCGTCTGCACCCGCAGCAGCACTTCGCCCGAAGTGCCCGGTGCCAGCTCGACGGGCATCGCATGCGAACGGCTGGCGAGCGGCCGCTGCGAATACGGCTGATGGCTGCCGAGCACGGCCTGGCGCACCACGCGGCCTTGCACCAGCACGTAGGCGTCGAGGCGGTGCAGGGCGGGGTAGTCGATGTCGAGCACCCAGCGCGGCGTGGCCCGCGCGGAAGACTCGACCGGGATGCGCAGCCACACCACCTCGTCTCGCACGCCCAGCGTGGCGTGCGGCGAAGGCGGGGCGGTGAAGCGCTCGCGCTGCGCCAGCACCTGCTCGAGCGTGAGGGCGCGCGTGGGGTCGGCCAGCAGCGTCACCGCCGGCCAGGCGTCGACCACCCGCTGGCCTTCGTCGAGGCGCAAGGGCGCGGCGGCGGCGCTCGTGTGCAGCAGCAGCCAGGCGAGGGCCAGCAGGCACAGCCGGCAGGCGGCGTGGAAGGGGGGCAGGCGGGGCGTCGGCACGATGGAGAAGGCATGCGGTGCATGCCAACCCGGGATTGTCCCGGCTCGGTGGCGTTAGGGGTGGCGCCTCAGTGACGCGCAAACGGCAGAACTGCTCGCTTGCCCCGGGATCGTCGTCCACGCCGCGTGCACGCCGGTGTGTAAGAAGCCACAGACCGCCCCGACAGAGCCCGGCAAGCGCGGTGATGCGGCCCGGCCGGTCCTGTGCGCTGCACCCCTCGTCAACACTTCAGAAGGAATCGACATGAACTTCACATCGGGCCTCGCCCTGGCCACCACCGCTGCCGCGCTCTTCTCCACCCTCGCCGCCCCCGTGCAGGCCGCCAGCCATGCCGGCGGCGACATGACGGTGAAGTGTTCGGGCGTCAACAGCTGCAAGGGCACCTCGGAATGCAAGACGGCCAAGAGCGAATGCAAGGGCCACAACAGCTGCAAGGGCCAGGGCTGGGTCAGCAAGAAGAGCGCCGACGAGTGCACCAAGGCGGGCGGCAGCGTCATCAAGTGATCTGTCTCCTGTAGCGACCAGGATTCCGGCGTGACGGTGCTCATCGCCTCACGCCGGCTTTTTGAGCCATGAGCCCACCCCCCTTGAGCGGTTTCGGCCTCGGCCTGCGGGTCGAGCACTACGCCGAGTTCCTCGACGGCCACCCTGCCGTGGACTGGCTCGAAGTCATCTCCGAGAACTACCTGGTGCCCGGCGGCAAGCCGCTCGCGCACCTCGACCGCATCCGCGCCGAGTACCCGATGGCGATGCACGGCGTGTCGCTTTCCATCGGCAGCACCGACCCGCTCGACCGCGACTACCTGCGCGAGCTGAAGGCGCTCACGCGGCGCATCGAGCCGGCGTGGGTGTCGGACCACCTCTGCTGGACGGGTGTGGACCACCACCATCTGCACGACCTGCTGCCGCTGCCCTACACCGAAGAGGCGCTGCGCCACGTGAGCGAGCGGGTGATGCAGGTGCAGGAAGTGCTCGGCCGCCGCCTGCTGCTGGAAAACGTGTCGAGCTACGTGAGCTTCGAAGGCGACGAGATGAGCGAGTGGGAGTTCATCGCCGAACTCGCCCGCCGCGCCGACTGCGAGCTGCTGCTCGACGTCAACAACGTCTACGTCAGCAGCCGCAACCACGGCTTCGACGCCCGCCGCTTCATCGACGCGATGCCGCGCGAGTGGGTGCGCCAGATCCACCTCGCCGGCCACGAAGACCACGGCGACCATCTGATCGACACGCACGACCACCCGGTCTGCGACGCGGTGTGGGAGCTCTATGCCTACACCGTGGGCCGGCTCGGCGCGGTGCCCACCATGATCGAGCGCGACGACCACATCCCGCCGCTGCCCGAGCTGCTGGCCGAGCTGGACCGGGCGCGGGCCGTCCAGCACGAGGTGCTCGCCCGATGACAGCGCTCATCCAGCTTCAGCACCAGATGCGCCGGGCGATCGCCGGCGAGCCCGACGCGGGCGAGGGCCTGCTGCGCGCACGTGCCGGCGGCTCGCTGCTGAGGGTGTACCGGCATGCGTACCGCGCACGCCTCGTCGCGGCGCTGCGCGACAACTTCGGCACGCTGCCGCGCGCCATGGGCGACGAGGCCTTCGACGCACTCGCGGCGGCCTACCTCGACGAACACCCGTCGCGCCACCCGTCGATCCGCTGGTTCGGCGACCGGCTGGCCGACTTCATGCACGAGCACGACGAGCTCGTGCCGCACCCGGCCTTCGTCGACCTCGCGCGCATGGAGTGGGCGTTGCGGGGCGCCTTCGATGCGGCCGATGCGCCACTGCTGTCGCGCGACACCTTGGCCGCCTTGCCGCCCGACGACTGGCCCGGCCTGCGGCTGCGCCTGCACCCCTCGGTGCAGCGGCTGCAGATGGACTGGGCGGTGGAGCCTGCGTGGAAGGCCTTGCAGGACGACGCGGCCGACGACCCCGATCTGCCCGAGCCGCAAGCCCTGCCGCATGCGCTGATCGTGTGGCGCCCGCGGCTCGACACCCGCTGGCGCTCGGCCGGCAGTGCGCTGGAGGCGGTGCTGCTCGAGGCCGTGCGACAGGGCGAGCCCTTCAGCGTGCTGTGCGAGCGCGCAGCCAGTGCGGTGGGCGACGACGCGGCCGTGCCCCAGGCGGTGGGCCTGCTGCAGCAGTGGGTGGACGAAGGGCTGCTCGCCGCTTAGGCGCTCGGCTTCTTCTCGCGCGGCACTCGCCCGAGCAGGTAGAACTCGTCGTTGGGCCGCAGGCTCATCAGGTTGGCCATGCGGTTGGACAGGCCGAAGAGCGCGGTGATCGCGCCGATGTCCCAGATGTCTTCGTCGTCGAAGCCGTGGGCGCGCAGCGCGGCGAAGTCGGCCTCGCCGATCTCGTCGGCCGCGTGGCTCACCTTGAGCGCGAAATCGAGCATCGCCTTCTGGCGCTCGGTGATGTCGGCCTTGCGGTGGTTCACCGCCAGCTGGTCGGCGAGGAGCGGCTTCTTCTCGTAGATGCGCAAGATCGCCCCGTGCGCCACCACGCAGTAGAGGCAGCGGTTCGCGCCCGAGGTGGCAACGATGATCATCTCGCGCTCGCCCTTGGTGAGGTGGCCGCCTTCCTTCAGCAGCAGTGCATCGTGGTACGCGAAGAAGGCGCGTGCCTCCTCGGGCCGGTGCGCGAAGCCGAGGAAGACGTTGGGGATGAAGCCCGTCTTCTGCTGCACGTCGAGGATGCGGGTGCGGATGTCCTCGGGCAGGTCGGCGATCTCGGGCACGGGGTAGCGGCTGATGGGGTAGGGGATGGGCGGGCTCATGGGACAGTCTCCTTTCGGCCGCATCATGAGCGCGCTTCAGAAGCTGCGCTTGGCTTCGACAAGAAACTGCACCTTCTTGATGGACGCATCGCCGTCGAGCGGGAAGGCCAGGTCGAAGTGCACCACGCTGCCGATGGCCGAGCGGCTGTTGCCCAGGCGCAGGCCGAAGCCCCAGTCGCGCAGCAGGCCCAGGCGTGGGCCGGTGGTGGTCTGGTCCCAGGTGCGGCCCATGTCGTAGAAGACGGCGCCGCCCACGTTGAACACCCGCCACGGGTACCAGTCGGTGAACCAGCGCTGCTCGGCGGTGGCCAGCCAGCGACCCTTGCCGCTCTGGTAGCGCATGGGGTAGCCGCGCAGGCCCGAATCGCCGCCGATCAGCACCTGCTGGTCGGGGTCGGGGTTGACGCTGCGGTCGGCGCTCAGGCCGAGGAAGAAGCTGCGCCGGTCCGACTGCCGCAGGTGGTAGCGCACGCTGCCGCTGAAGAGCGTGCCGGCGAGGCGGTGCTCTTCGTAGCGGCCTTCGGCACTGCCTTCGACGAGCAGCGTGTGTGTGCGCGCCGGCTGCCAGCCCTTGTTGAGCTTGAACGAGAACACCGTGGCATCGCGGTCGGCGCCGAAGGCCTCGCGTGCCAGGCCCAGTTGCAGGCTCAGCTGCCAGCCGAGCGCCAGGTCTTCGGTCTTGCCGATCTGGTCGAAGTTGCGGGTTTCGCGGAAGTCGTCCTGCAGCCATTCGACGCCGACCCAGGGGCGGTTGAGCTTGCGATCGGCCGCCACGCCGGTGGCCGGTATCCCGGGTGCCGCGGTGGGGCGGGCGAGGTGCTCGTCCTGTGTCCAGCCGGCCGTCCAGCGAGTCACCCAGCCGTCGCGCCATCCGCTCGATCGCCCGGCATAGACGGTGGCGTGGCGCTCGCTCACCTGGTACTGGCCCACCACCTGACCTTGCTCGTAGACCGAGTCGATGCGTGTCTCGCGCCGGCTCGACACGCCGGCAGCCCAGGGCGTGTCGAGGCTGTAGAAGGGGCGGTCGAGGCCGAGGCGCGTCTGCGTGCCGTCGCTGTTGTCGGCATAGCTCGCGGTGAGGTCGAGGCGGCGACCGCCGAGCAGCGGGTCGTGGTACGACAGCATGCGCGAATTGCGGTCGACGCCCGAGCGGAAGTCCAGCCCGAGCTGCGTGCCCAGCCCGAAGAGGTTGGACTCCTCGATGCCGAAGGCCGAACTGTTGGCGCCGCCCTTGCGGCCGAGCGAGAGCGAGGGCTTGAGCGTCCACACGTCCTGCACGGCCACCTCGAGTTCGGCCTCGCCGTTGGTGCAGCCCAGCACGCGGATGGTGGCGTCGTGCAGGTAGCCGGTGGCGCGCATCAGGCGCTCGCTTTCGCGCAGCAGCCGCGGCTCGTAGGGGTCGCCGGGTTTGACGAGCAGCAGCTGCTTCACTGTCGACTCGCGTGTGTCGAGGTGCAGCGTGTTGGCCAGGCGGAAGAGCGAGCGGTCTTCCTCCGCGATGCGCGTGTCGAACACGTCGGTGCGCACGATGCGCACCTCGCCGATGCGCTGGCAGTCCGGCTCGGCCGGTGGCGCCTGGGCCACGGCCGCGGCACAGGCCCACACGCCGAGGGCCGGCAGGGCCGTGCGCAGGCAGGGGCGTCGGGTGGGCAGCATGCGGCCACTGTGCAGCCGCTGGCTTAACGCCAGCTGAGCTGGCGCAAGAAAGGCTCAAGGCAGCTCGTCGATGTTCTTCGGCCAGCTTTTGTGCAGCAGCGTGGAGAGTGCCCGGTCGGCCAGCAGCTTGCCACCGGTCTGGCAGCGGGCGCAGTAGTTGGTCTCGTTGTCGGCGTAGACGATGCGTTGCACCGGCGTGCCGCAGACCGGGCAAGGCTGGTCGTACTTGCCGTGCACCGCCATCTGCGGGTGGAAGGCGGTGACCTTCTCCGGCCAGTCGCCCGCTTCTTTGTCGAGGCGGGCGATCCATTCCTGCAGCACCGTTTGCGTCGCGTGGTACAGCCGTTCGATCTGCTCGGGGGCGAGCTTCTGCGACAGCTGGATCGGCGACAGCCGTGCGCGGAAAAGGATCTCGTCGGAGTAGGCGTTGCCGATGCCGCTGAAGAGCCGCGGGTCGGTCAGCACGCGCTTCAGCGTGTGGTTCTCGCGCGTGAGGCGCTCGCTGAAATCGGCGAGGGTGGCCGTCATCACGTCGATGCCACCCGGGTCCATCGCGTCGAGTGCGGCGCGGTCGGCCAGCACGTGCAGCGAGGCGCGGCGTTTGCTGCCGGCCTCGGTGAGCACCACGCTTCCGTGCTCGAACTCGAACGCCGCCAGCGAGATCTTCCCCGGCGGTTTGCCACCCGGCAGCAGCCAGCGCAGCCGCCCGGCGATCATCAGGTGGATCACGAGGAAGAGCCCGTTGTCGAGCGCCAGCACCACCCGCTTGCCCAGGCGCTCCACGCCGACGACGGTGTGGCCTTCGGCCTCGGCGAGCGGCGGCAGCGCGGTGCGCAGCAGGAAGGGGTTGAGCACCTTCACGTGCTGCAGCACGCGGCCCTGCACTTTCTCGGCGAGGCGATCGACGTAGAGCGTGATGTCGGGCAGCTCGGGCATGGCGGTCAGTGTCGGGGAAATGCGCCGCCGCCGATAATCACGGGTTTTCACGAGGCGGCGCAGGTTTCAGCAGCGCCGCAACCCCATGTCCGACCTGACCCCCCAGGTGCGCCGCCGTCGCACCTTCGCCATCATTTCCCACCCCGACGCGGGCAAGACCACGCTCACCGAGAAGCTGCTGCTGTTCTCGGGCGCGATCCAGATTGCAGGCTCGGTGAAGGCACGCAAGGCCTCGCGCCACGCCACGTCCGACTGGATGGAAATCGAGAAGCAGCGCGGCATCTCGGTGGCGTCATCGGTGATGCAGATGGAATACCGCGACTGCGTCATCAACCTACTCGACACCCCGGGCCACCAGGACTTCTCGGAAGACACCTACCGCGTGCTCACCGCGGTCGATGCCGCGCTGATGGTGATCGACGCGGCCAACGGCGTGGAGCCGCAGACCCGCCGCCTGCTGCAGGTCTGCCGCGCGCGCAACACGCCCATCCTCACCTTCGTCAACAAGATGGACCGCGAGGTGCAGGAGCCGCTCACGCTGATGGACGAGATCGAGCGCGAACTCGGCATGAGCGTCGTGCCCTTCACCTGGCCGGTGGGCATGGGCAAGCAGTTCCACGGCGTGATGGACCTGCGCGAGAAGCAGATGCGCGTCTTCAGCCCCGGCGAAGACCGCAAGGGCGCCGACGACGAGATCCTGCCCGGCCTCGACAACCCGGCCTATGCCGAGCGCTTCGGCATGCAGTACGAAAACGCGCGTGGCGAGATCGAGCTGGTGCAGGAGGCGGCACCCGCGTTCGACGAGGCGCAGTTCCTCTCTGGCCACCAGACGCCGATGTTCTTCGGCTCGGCGGTCAACAACTTCGGCGTGCGCGAGGTGCTCGACGCATTGGTCGACCTCGCGCCGCCGCCGAGCGAGCGCGCCGCCATCCAGCGGGTGGTGCACCCCGACGAGAAGAAGTTCACCGGCGTCGTCTTCAAGATCCAGGCCAACATGGACCCGGCGCACCGCGACCGCATCGCCTTCGTGCGCGTGGCCTCCGGCCGCTTCGAGCGCGGCATGAACCTGAAGGTGGTGCGCTCGGGCAAGACGCTGCGGCCCAACACGGTGGTCACCTTCATGAGCCAGAAGCGCGAGCTGCTCGACGAGGCGTTCGCCGGCGACATCATCGGCATCCCCAACCACGGCGTGCTGCAGCTGGGCGACACCATCACCGAAGGCGAGACCTTGCAGTACACCGGCCTGCCCTTCTTTGCGCCGGAAATGTTCCGCAGCGTCGAGGTGGCCGACCCGCTCAAGACCAAGCAGCTGCGCGCCGGCCTCACCCAGCTGGGTGAAGAAGGTGCGATCCAGGTCTTCCGCCCGGTGGCGGGCAGCGTGCTGCTGCTCGGTGCTGTCGGCCAGCTGCAGTTCGAAGTGGTCGCGCATCGCCTGGAGCATGAATACGGCGTCAAGGCGCGCGTGATGCCCGCCCGCTACAACGTAGCGCGCTGGGTGACCTGCGACGAGGCCGATGGCGGCGAAAAGGAGCTCAAGCGCTTCATCGACGCCAACGACCACCGCGTGGCGCTCGACGCGGTCAACGCGGCCTGTGTGCTGCTCGAATACGCCGGCGAGCTGCGCGCCATGCAGGAGAACTGGCCCAAGATCAAGTTCCACGCGCTGCGCGAGCACGCCGGCCTGGTCTTTCAAAAGCAACTCGACGGCTGACGCCGCTGGCGGCGCATCCCGCGCCGTCAACAGTGCGTTTCGTCGCATGCGCTTGCCGCGGGCGGTGGTGGCGCGGCACAGTCGAGGCCTCGTCCACGATGCCCGCACGCCACCATGCTCGCCAGCTCGTTCATCGCCTTCCTGCACTTCGTGTTCGCGTTCGGCATCGTCGCCACGCTGTTCTTCGAGTGGTTCACCTTCAGCAAGGCACCCACCTGGCGTGAGGCGAAGCAGCTCGCCATGGCCGACCGCTGGTATGGCGCGTTTGCCGGTGGCTTGCTCGTCGTGGGCCTGCTGCGCGTCTTCAGCTTCGAGAAGGGCTGGGATTTCTACAAGGCCATGCCCTTCTTTCACCTGAAACTCACGCTCTTCGTCGTGATCGGCCTCTTGTCGATCTACCCCACGATCAGCTTCGCGCGCTGGAAGTCGGCGCTCCAGGCCGGCCAGGCGCCGCAGATCCCCGAGGCGCAGTACCAGCGCATCTCGCGTTTGCTGAACCTGCAGATGCTGCTGCTCGTGCCGCTGGTGCTGAGCGCCTCGCTGATGGCCAAGGGCGTGCGTCTCTGATGCGCGCACTTGCCGGGTTCATCGCGGCGCTGGCGCTGTGTGCCGGTGCGCAGGCCGCGCCGCGTTGTCTCACTGACTGCACCCCACGCATCGGCATCGTGTCGGCTTTCGGCGCCGAGGCCGACATCCTCGTCGCGCAGACGCAGAAGAAGCGCACCTGGACGCTTGCCGGCAAGCGCTACACCACCGGCGTGCTGCGGGGCAACCGTGTCGTGATCGTGCTGAGCGGCGTGAGCATGGTCAATTCGGCGATGGTCACGCAGCAGATGCTGGATCACTTCCGCATCGAGCGCCTGATCATGAGCGGCATCGCCGGGGGCCTCAACCCGGCGCAGCACGTGGGCGACGTCACCATCCCCGAGCGCTGGGCCATGCCGATGGAGGTGTACTGGAACGGCGACACGCAGGTGCCGGCGCCGTGCGGCAAGAGTGGCGACGTGGGCTGCCTCGGCCTCCAGCTCGCCACCGGGGCCGACGGCCAGCCGCTGCCGCCCTACGCGCCGGGCCTCTTCATGCGCGAGACCCATGTGCTCACCGCGGCCAATGCGCCGAAGGGCGAGTTCCGCTTCGACTATCCGGTCGACACCGAGATGCTGGCCGTCGCCCGCACGCTCACCCCCCGGCTCGAACGCTGCGGCCCGAAAGCCCGCCAGCCCTCGGGCGAGATCGATGCGCAGCAATGCGTGCGGGAACAGCCCGAGCTGCGCGTGGGCGGCCTGGGTGTGTCAGCCACGGTCTTCCTCGCCAACGCGGCCTACCGCCAGTACCTCTTCGAAACCTTGAAGGCCGACACCTTCGAGATGGAAACCGCCGCACTGGCCCACGTGGCCCACGCCAACGGTGTGCCCTACATCGCCTTTCGCAGCATCAGTGACCTGGCGGGCGCGACCGAGTTCAACGCCGACGTGGGCGCGCTCTTCATGAGCGGCCTGGCCGAGGCGAACGAAGCGGCCGTGACGCTGGCCTTCCTCGAGGCCTGGGCGGCCCGCCCGAAGAAGCGGCCCTAGACTTCGCGGATGGCTACCACCGCGCCCGCGCCTTCCCGCCTCTCGCTCTACCTCGACCTCATCCGCTGGGACCGCCCGGCCGGCACCTACCTGCTGCTGTGGCCCACGCTGTCGGCGCTGTGGATCGCGGCGCAGGGCTTTCCGGGGTGGCATCTGCTGGTGGTGTTCGTGCTCGGCACCTTCCTCATGCGCAGTGCCGGCTGTGCGGTCAACGACGTGGCTGACCGTGATTTCGACAAGCACGTGAAGCGCACCGCGCAGCGGCCGGTCACGAGCGGTGCGATCGGCGTGAAGGGGGCGCTGCTCTTCGGTGCGGCGCTCGCGCTCGTGGCCTTCGGTCTCGTGCTGACCACCAACGCACCCACCATCGCGTGGAGCTTCGCGGCGCTCGCGGTGAGCATCTTCTACCCCTTCACCAAGCGCTTCTTCTCGATGCCGCAGGCGGTGCTGGGCGTGGCCTTCAGTTTCGGCATCCCGATGGCGTTCTCGGCGGTGCAAGGCTCGGTGCCGGCGCTGGCGTGGCTGCTGCTCGTCGGCAACCTTTTCTGGGTGCTGGCCTACGACACCGAGTACGCGATGGTCGACCGCGACGACGACCTCAAGATCGGCATCCGCACTTCGGCGATCACGCTCGGCCGCTTCGACGTGGCGGGGGTGATGCTGTTCTATGCGGTGTTCGTGGCGATCTGGGCGGCGATCGGCCTTGCGCTCGGCATGGGCCCGGCCTACTTCGCCGGGTTGGCGGTGGCAGCGGGCCTCGCCGGCTGGCACTACACCCTCATCCGCACGCGCACCCGCGACGGCTGCTTCAAGGCCTTCCGCCTCAACCACTGGCTCGGTTTCGTCGTCTTCGCCGGCGTGATGATCGACTTCGCCGTGCGCTAGTTCGCAGCCGCGGCGGGTTGCCGCGCGCGCAAGCGCGGATCGCGCCCGAAAATCGGGGCATGCCTGATTCGTCTGCTGCCCGGCGCGCCGGCCACTCCGGCCGTTCGTACTGGCAGGTGCTGGTGCGGGCCGTCGTGGCCGCGTCTCTGGTGCACACGGCGTTCGCCGGCCTCTTCTTCGCGCTGTCGGCCCCGCTGATGGGCTGGGTGAACGTCGGCAGCGTGGCGCTGTACGGCGCGGCCTACGCGCTGCTGCGCCGGCGCCAGAACCGCGCGGCGCTGGTGCTGGTGTGGGCCGAGTTGCTGCTGCATGCGCTGGTGGCCACGCGTGCGCTCGGGTGGGAGAGCGGCTTCCACTACTACGTGCTGCTGATGATGCCGATGGTGTTCATGAGCCCGGTGCGCCGCGCGCACACCAAGGTGCTGCTGGGTGCCGCGCTCGCGATCTTCTACCTCGGCCTCGACCTGCTGGCGCACCACCACGCGCCGCTGGTGGTGCTCACCGCGGGTGCGCTCGATGGGGTGCGCAGCCTCAACATCGTCGCCACCCTCGCGCTGCTCGCCCACCTGGCCAATTTCTACCGGCGCGCCGTGATGCGCGCCGAGACCCGCCTGCACGACCTCGCGACGACCGACCCGCTGACCGGCCTGGCCAACCGCCGCCGCGCGCTCGACGTGGCCAACCTGCACCTCGCGCGCCGCCGCCGCGACGGTGCGCCGATGAGCCTGATCCTTGGCGACGTGGACCACTTCAAGTCGGTCAACGACCGCCACGGCCACGAGGTGGGCGACCAGGTGCTGATCGCGGTCGCGCAGGCGATGCAGGTCGCCACCCGCGAGGCCGACACGGTGTGCCGCTGGGGCGGCGAGGAGTTTCTCGTCGTGCTGCCCGACACCGGCCCGGCCGAAGCGATGCAGGTCGCCGAGCGTGTGCGCGAGGCGGTGCAGCGCGCCCAGGTGCCGCACGGCGACGCGCGGCTGGGCGTGACCATCACCCTCGGCGTGAGCACGCTGCACACGATGGAGTCGCTGTCGCAGGCGATCGCACGTGCGGACGGGGCCCTGTACCGCGGCAAGATCGAGGGCCGCAACCGCTGCGTCGGCGACGGCAGCGACGAGGTGCCCGCCCCGCAGCGCGAGCTGGCGCTCGAATACTGACGCACTGACGCACTGAGGCCGAAGGCTCAGGGGTACAGCCCGCGCTCCTCGCGTGCCCACAGGATGCGCTCGCAGGCCACCGCGAAGGTGGCGGTGCGCAGCGTGATCTTGTGGCGGTCGGCGGTGTCCCAGATGTGGCGCAGCGCGTCGACCATGATCTTGTCGAGCCGCAGGTTGATCTCGTCTTCGCTCCAGAAGAAGCTCGAGAAGTCCTGTACCCACTCGAAGTAGCTCACGGTCACGCCGCCGGCATTGCAGATCACGTCGGGCACGACGAGGATGCCGCGGTCGCGCAGCACGTCGTCGGCATCGGGCAGGGTGGGGCCGTTGGCGCCTTCAAGCACGAGCTTGGCCTTGAGGCGGTTGGCGCGGTCCGTGGTGATCTGGCCTTCGAGGGCGGCGGGGATGAGGATGTCGCAGTCCACGTCCCAGAAGCGCTCGTTGTCGACGCGCTCGGCCGCGGCGTACTGGCCGATGCCGCAGTCGCGCTTCAGCACTGCCATCGCTTCGGCCATGTCGAAGCCTTTGGGGTTCACGAGCGTGCCGGTGTGGTCTTGGATGGCGACGATGGTGGCACCGGCCCCCACGAAGAGCTCGGCCGCCGAGCTGCCCACGTTGCCGAAGCCCTGCACCGCCACGCGGGCGCCGTCGAGCTTCAGGCCGAGGCGGCGGGCCGCTTCGCGGCCGGTGACGAAGACCCCACGGCCGGTGGCCTTCACGCGGCCGAGCGAGCCGCCCAGGTGAATGGGCTTGCCGGTGACGACACCGGTGGCGGTGGCGCCGGTGTTCATCGAATACGTGTCCATCATCCAGGCCATGATCTGGCCGTTGGTGTTCACGTCGGGCGCGGGGATGTCGCGCTGCGGGCCGATGATGATGCCGATCTCGCTGGTGTAGCGGCGGGTGAGCTTTTCCAGCTCCTTCATCGAGAGTTTTTTCGGGTCGACTCGGATGCCGCCCTTGGCGCCGCCGTAGGGCAGGTTCACCGCCGCGTTCTTCACCGTCATCCAGGCCGAGAGGGCCATCACCTCTTCGAGTGTCACGTCGGGGTGGTAGCGCACGCCGCCCTTGCCGGGGCCGCGCGAGAGGTTGTGCTGCACGCGAAAGCCTTCGAAGTGCTGCACCTCGCCGTTGTCCATCTCGATCGGCACGTCGACGATGAGGGCGCGCTTCGGGTGCTTCAGCGTCTCGGCCCACTTGGCGAGCCGCCCCAGGTAGGGCACCACGCGGTCGACTTGTGCCAGGTAGGTGTGCCAGGGGCTGTTGGCGTGCGGGGTGACGTAAGAGAGGTAGCTCATGGCGATCTCCGGGTCTTCTGTGGTCTTGGTGGAGACGACTGTAGGCCGGCGGTCATCGCTTGTGGGCCTCGCGTTCATGCCACCTTTGCATGACCGCGGGCATACCCCTCGGCTCAGCGGCCGAACTCGTCGCCCAGTTCGGCGGCGCGGCGCTGCGCGGCCTTCAGCGCCTTCACGATGGCGGGTTTGACGCCGCTCGCCTCCATCGAGGTCAGTGCCGCGTAGGTGGTGCCGCCCTTGGAGGTGACCCGCTCGCGCAGCACGGCCGGCGCTTCGGGCGAGGCCAGGGCGAGGGCGCTGGCGCCCTGGAAGGTGGCAAGCGCCAGGGTCTTGCCCTGTTCTTCGGTGAGGCCCATCTCCACCGCCGCTTCCATCATGGCTTCGACGAAGTAGAAGACATAGGCCGGGCCCGAGCCCGACATCGCCGTCACCGCATCGAGGTCGTGCTCGGCGTTCACCCACAGCGTGCGGCCGGTGGGGGCGAGCATGCGCTCGATCTCCTTGCGTTCGAGGGCGGTCACGGCCGGGCGGGCGTACAGGCCCGTGATGCCCTGGCCGATCAAGGCGGGGGTGTTGGGCATGGAGCGCACGATGCGCTCGGTGCCTAGGGCCTTCGCCATGTCGTCGCTGCGGATGCCGGCCATCACGCTGAACTGCAGCGCCTTGCCGACGTGCGGCAGGTTGGCCTCGGCGGCGGCCTTGAAGTTCTGCGGCTTGATCGCCCACACCACGGTGGCGGCGCGCTGCAGCACCGAGCCCGGGGCTTCGAGCGTGATCACCTGCAGCTCGCGCTGCAGCCGGCTGCGCTGGTCGGCATTGGGCTCCAGCACGAGGATGTCGCCGGGCGCCCGCCCGCTCTTGAGCAGGCCGCCGATGATGGCGCTGGCCATGTTGCCGCCGCCGATGAATGCAATGGTGGTCATGTGGTGTTCTTCGTCAGGCTTGGGCCCAGCGCCGCAATTCACGCTCGGTGGCTTGCAGGGCAGGGCGGGTGAGGGAGTAGAAGGATAGTCGGCCGGGCGAGGGCCAGCGCTGCGAGGCCGAGAGGGCGACGAGGTCGGCCGGAATGGCCGACTGGTTCAGGCAGCCGATGCCCCAGCCGGCGCGCAGCGCGGCCATCGCGCCGTGGGCGCCGGTGCAGCTCAGGCGCAGGTGGTGCGCCCGGCCGGCCCGGGCCAGTGCGTCGAGCGCCAGGCGGCGCACCGGGCACTCGGGGCCGAGCAGCACCAGTGGCGCCGGGCCGGCGCTGGGCACCGCATAGCGCTCGGCGTGCACCCAGGTGAGCGGCTCGCGGCGCATGAGCCTGGCGCCGGGCAACGGGTCGTCGCTCGTGACGACGGCGAGGTCCATCGCGCCGGCCTGCCACAGCTGCTGCAGCGAAGCGGAGCTCGCCCACAGCAGCTCGAAGCGCACGCCGGGCGTGCTGTCGTGCAGCAGCGCCAGCAGCTCCCCCAGGCGCGCTGGCATGAAGTATTCGCTGATGCCGATGCGGCGCACTTCCTCAACGGCTGCGGGCTGCACCGCGGCGCGCGCATCGGCCTGCCAGTCGAGCAGGCGGCGGGCATGCGGCAGGAAACGTTCGCCCTCGGCCGTGAGCGCGAGCGCACGCGTGCTGCGCTCGGCCAGGCGCACGCCGAGCGAGGCTTCGAGCTGCTGCAGGTGCGTGCTCACGGCCGACTGCGTGCGGTGCACCTGCTGCGCGGCGCGGGTCACCGAGCCGGTGTCGGCCACGGCGATGAAGCTGCGCAGCCAGAGTGGGTCCAGGTCGTTCATCTGTTTTTCTGATGAATATCACGAATTCAAACTGCTTATCAGATGAATGCTCGGTGCCTAGAGTGACGCTGTCAAGTTCAACAACCCAGGAGCGACACATGCCTTACCTGCACATCCAGATCTCCGGCGCGCAAGACGACAACCTGGCCCACCGTGTGGCCGAGACCGGCACCGCACTCACGTCGACGCTGCTTGGCAAGAACCGCGAGCACACCGCGGTCGTCGTCGACTTCATCGCCCCTTCGCGCTGGTTCATCGCCGGCAAGCCCTTGGTCGGCGCGCCCAAGCGCAGCTACCACTGGATGGTGAGCATCACCGACGAGACCAACACCAAGCGCGAGAAGGCCGACTACCTGGCCGCGGTGCACCAGGCGATGGACGAGCTGCTCGGTGGCGCCGCCGAACATTCCTACGCCCACGTGGCCGACCTGCGGGGCAGCGCCTACGGCTTCGCCGGTCGCACGCAGGAGCACCGCTACCAGCACGGCTGAGCCGTGCTCAGTTGCGCAGGCCGGCGAGCAGCGCGGCGTTGCCGCCCGCTGCGGCGGTGTTGATCGTCAGCGTGCGCTCGACGCAGAAGCGGTAGAGGTAGTGCGGCCCGCCCGCCTTCGGGCCGGTGCCCGACAGGCCTTCGCCGCCGAAGGGCTGCACACCGACCACCGCGCCGATCATGTTGCGGTTGACGTAGACGTTGCCGATGTGCGCGGCGTCGGCGAGCTGGTGGGCACGGCCGTCGATGCGCGTCTGCAGGCCGAGCGTGAGGCCGTAGCCAAGGGCGTTGACCTCCGCGATCACGGCCTCGGGTGCGCCGCGCCAGCGCACCACGTGCAGCACCGGGCCGAAGATTTCCTCGTTGACGTCGGCGACGTGTCTCAACTCGAACGCGATCGGGGCGACGAGGCGGGGGACCGTGCTGCGCAACGGTGTCTCGCCGATCAGCATCGCCTCGCGGCGCAGGCGGGCGATGTGGCGCTGCAGGCCCTCGAAGGCCTCGTCGTCGATGACGGGGCCGACGTCGGTCTCGAGCCGGGCCGGGTCGCCGAGGCTCAGCTCGGCCATGGCGCCGCGCAGCATCTCGATCACGGTGTCGGCCACGCTCTCGTGCACGCACAGGAGGCGCAGCGCCGAGCAGCGCTGGCCGGCGGAGCGGAAGGCGCTCTGCACCACGGCGTCGACCACCTGCTCGGGCAGGGCGGTGCTGTCGACCACCATCGCGTTGATGCCGCCGGTCTCGGCGATCAGCGGCACGAGGGGGCCGTCTTTCGCGGCGAGCGTGCGGTTGATGGCCCGGGCGACGGCGGTGGAGCCGGTGAAGCACACGCCGGCCGTGCGCGCGTCGGCCACGAGGCCGGCCCCGATGGTCTCGCCCGCGCCGTGCAGCAGGGCGAGTGCGTCGCTCGGCACCCCGGCCTCGTGCAGCAGCGCGACCATGCGCTGCGCGATGGCGGGCGTCTGCTCGGCCGGTTTGGCGGCCACGCTGTTGCCGGCCACCAGTGCCGCGGCGACCTGGCCGGTGAAGATCGCGAGCGGGAAGTTCCACGGGCTGATGCAGACGAAGACGCCGCGGCCGTGCAGGCTCAGCTCGTTGCTTTCGCCGGTCGGGCCCGGCAGCGCTTGCGGGGCCAGCCGCTCTTCGGCCTGCTCGGCGTAGTAGCGGCAGAAGTCCACCGCCTCGCGCACTTCGGCGATTGCGTCGCCGAGCGTCTTGTGGGCCTCGCGCACGAGCAACCCGCAGAACTCGGGCAGTCGCGCGTCGAGCAGGTCGGCGGCGCGGCGCAGGGTGTTGGCGCGGGCCGAGAGGGGCGTGCGGGCCCAGTGGGCGTGGCCCTGCTGCAGGCGGGCCATCGTGGGCGCGATGTCGGCCACGTTCGCCAGGGCCACGGGCTGCAGATGGGTCGAGGCGATGGCGGCTTCGAAGGCCGCGCGCTCGTCGCGGTTCGTCGGGTCGGCGCCCGTCGAGTTGGCGCGCCGCGGGCCGTAGAGATCGGCCGGCAGCGGCAGGCCGGGGTGGGCCGATGGCACGAGCGGCGACGCCAGCAGCTCTTCGGGGTGCACCGCGTCGTCGGCCAGCTGGTGCACGAAGGAGGAGTTGGCGCCGTTCTCCAGCAGGCGGCGCACGAGGTAGGCAAGCAGGTCGCGGTGCTCGCCGACCGGCGCGTAGACGCGCACCGCGATCGACGGGTCCTTCATCACCTCGCGGTAGATGCCTTCGCCCATGCCGTGCAGGCGCTGCATCTCGAACGGCGCCTGGGCCTTGCGCGCCATCTGCAGGATGGCGGCGATGGTGCCGGCGTTGTGCGTGGCGAACTGCGGGTAGATCGCGTCGGCGTGTGCCAGCAGGGCTTGTGCGCAGGCGAGGTAGGAGATGTCGGTGTGGTGCTTGTGGGTGAAGACGGGGTAGCCGGGCAGCCCCAGCTCCTGCGCGCGCTTGACTTCGCCATCCCAATACGCGCCCTTCACCAGCCGCACCATGAAGTGCAGGCCGTGCCGGCGCGCGATGCGGGCGACTTCGTTCACCGTGTCAAGCGCGCGTGTCTGGTACGCCTGCACCGCGAGGCCGAAGCCGCGCCATTGCGGGTGGTGGGTGGCGATGCGTGCGGCGAGTGCATCCAGCACGTCGAGCGAGAGTTCGAGGTGCTCGCTTTCTTCGGCGTCGATGGTGAGGTTGAGGTTGGCCCGTGCGGCTCGCTCGACGAGCGGCCACACACGCGGCAGCAGTTCGGCGAAGACACGCTCGCGTTGCAGCTCTTCGTAGCGTGAGAAGAGCGCGCTGAGCTTGATGGAGATGCCGTCGGCGGTGGTCGGGTCGCCGGTGGCCCGCTTGGCGGCGATGGCGTCGAGTGCGTTCAGGTAGGCCGCGAGATAACGCTGCGCATCGGCTTCGGTGCGCGCGCCTTCGCCGAGCATGTCGTAGCTGAAACGCAGGCCGGGTTGCTGCTCGCGGGCCTGACCGGCCTCGTTCATCGCTTCGCCGATGGAGCGGCCGAGCACGAACTGGCGGCCGAGCAGCTGGATGGCGCGCACGGTGGCGGCCACCACGGTCTGCGCGCCCAGGCGCTTCATGAGGCTGGTGTCGCCGGGGCCGTCCGGCAGGAATTTCTTCGACAGCGTGATCGCACTCGCCGAGAGCGTGGCCAGCATCTTGTGCGGGCCATCGGCCTGCGAATCGAAGGCGGCGCGGCCGAGCTGGTCGGCGGTGAGCGCGATCGCGGTTTCGGTGTCGGGCACGCGCAGCAGCGCTTCGGCCAGCCGCATCAGCGCCAGGCCTTCGGCGCTGGAGATGGGGTACTCGCGCAGCAGCGATTCCATCGCCCAGAAGGGCGCCGGCTTGTCGCGCACCGCCTGCACCCAGGGGCGCGCGGTGGTGATGACACGGGGCCAGTCGAGCGAGGTGGCGAGCGTGGGCAGCAGGCCCGCCAGCAGCTCGGCCTCACGCCGGCACGGGGCCGGAAGACGGGGCCGGAAGGCGGGTGGGGGCGGAACGTCGGACGGCATGGTGGCGACATGGAGGATGAGAATGTCGCCAAGATACCCAGCTTGATGCCGGATATTTGCCTAAATGGTGCATGATCTGCCGGATGAAATCCGGCCGCGTCAGCGCCGCCCGAAGATCGCCGTGCCCACGCGGACCATCGTCGAGCCTTCGGCGATGGCGGCTTCGAGATCGCCGCTCATGCCCATCGAGAGGGTGTCGAGCGCCAGCCCTTCCTGCTGCAGGCGATGGAAGAGCTGGCGCAGCTGGCGGTGCGGCGCGGCCTGCTGTGCAGGGTCGTCGCTTGGCTCGGGAATCGACATCAGGCCACGCAGCCGCACGCGGGGCAATGCCGCCACGGCATGCGCGAGCGCGGGCAGCTCGTCGGGCGCGACACCGCTCTTGCTCGCCTCGCCGCTCACGTTGACCTGCAGGCACAGGTTGAGCGGTGGCTGGTCGGGCGCGCGTTGTTCGCTCAGGCGCTCGGCGATCTTCAGGCGGTCGACGCTGTGCACCCAGTCGAAGTACTTCGCGACCACACGCGTCTTGTTGCTTTGCAAGGGCCCGATCAGGTGCCACTCGATCTGCGCGCGCAGGTCGGCCAGCACCTCGATCTTTTCGATCGCTTCCTGCACGTAGTTCTCGCCGAAGCGGCGTTCGCCAGCCGCGGCGGCCTCGCGCACTTCATCGGCACCGAAAGTTTTGCTTACGGTTAGCAGCGTGACACTTTGCACGGGGCGTTGCGCAGCCGCACAGGCCCTGGCGATGCGCTCCCGCACTTGTTGTATGTTCGATGCAATCGTCGCCATAATCCCGCGAGCCTATCGCAGAGGCGCAGCCCCACGGCCTTGGCCGTCACCACAGCGGGGCTTCAACCCCCAAGTCGAAGACACATGGACATCACCCAACTGTTGGCGTTCTCGGTCAAGAACAAAGCGTCCGACTTGCACCTCTCTGCCGGCCTGCCCCCGATGATCCGTGTGCACGGCGACGTGCGCCGCATCAACGTCGACCCGCTCGAGCACAAGCAGGTGCACGAGATGGTCTACGACATCATGAACGACTCGCAGCGCAAGGCGTATGAAGAAACGCTGGAGTGCGACTTCTCGTTCGAGATCCAGGGCCTTGCGCGTTTCCGTGTCAATGCCTTCAACCAGAACCGCGGTGCCGGCGCCGTGTTCCGGACGATTCCGTCGAAGATCCTCACGCTCGAGCAGCTCAACACGCCCAAGGTGTTTGCCGAGCTGGCGCTCAAGCCGCGCGGCCTGGTGCTGGTGACGGGCCCCACCGGCTCGGGCAAGTCGACGACGCTCGCCGCGATGGTCAACCACCTGAACGAAAACGAATACGGCCACGTGCTCACGGTCGAAGACCCGATCGAGTTTGTGCACGAGTCGAAGAAGTGCCTGGTCAACCAGCGCGAGGTCGGCCCGCACACGCTGAGCTTCTCGAACGCGCTGCGCTCTGCGCTGCGCGAAGACCCCGACGCCATCCTCGTCGGCGAAATGCGCGACCTGGAAACCATCCGCCTCGCGCTGACCGCCGCCGAAACGGGCCACCTGGTGTTCGGCACGCTGCACACGAGCTCCGCTGCCAAGACCATCGACCGCGTGGTCGACGTGTTCCCGGCGGCGGAAAAGGAAATGGTGCGCGCGATGCTCTCCGAGTCGCTCGTGGCCGTGATCTCGCAGACGCTGTGCAAGCTGAAGGACGGCAGCGGCCGCGTCGCTGCGCACGAGATCATGCTGGGCACCGCCGCCATCCGAAACCTCATCCGCGAGAACAAGATCGCCCAGATGTACTCGTCGATCCAGACCGGCAACACGGTGGGCATGCAGACGCTGGACCAGAACCTGTCCGACCTCGTCCGCCGCAACATCATTGCGCCGGCCGAAGCGCGCAACAAGGCCAAGTTCCCCGAGAACTTCCCCGGCTGATCGACCTCGGCCCCCGTCTTCCCACGCGAGCGAGCCTTGAAGAAACTCCTGGATCGACTCAAGCGAGGCAATGGTGCTGCCGCCGCGCGCATGTCCGACGAAGGGCCGGCCACCGACGACGGCTACTTCTCCACCCAGTTCAACGACCGTGGTGACGACGTGCAGCTTGCCACCTGGGCCGAGCGCGCCAAGCAGGTGGGCGCGCAGCCGCTCGATCGCAAGCAGGCCGAACCGCTCTTTGCCAAGCTGTGGGGCGCCGACCGCTACGTGGCCGCGCTCAGCGCCGACGAGTTGATGCGCATGAGCCAGTACCTCCAGTTCGTGACCGTGCCGGTCAACCAGGAGGTGATCGGGCAGGACGAGCAGGGCGACTACATGCTGATCGTGCTCGAGGGCACGCTGGCGGTCGACCGCGTGCAACCCTGGGGCGGGCGTGCCCGCTTGGCGGAAGCGCGTGCCGGTGACATGCTTGGAGAGATGTCTCTGCTCGACGCCGGCACCCGCTTTTCCGCCTGCACCACGCTCACGCCGTGCACGCTGGCGGTGGTCGACGCGCAGCGTTTGGATGAGATGATCATGTTCGAGCCGCGGCTCGGCCTGGCCTTGCTGGCCTCGCTGTCGCGGCGCCTGTCGCTGCGCCTGCGGCAGGTGAGTGCGCGCCTGAGTGCTCTGTTGTCGAGCAACTGACCGCAAGCTGTAAAGAGAGCGCTGAAGGAAGGCACCATGGAAAGAGACCAGGCATCGAAATTCGTCAACGACCTGCTGCGGCTGATGATCTCCCGCAACGGCTCCGACCTCTTCCTCACGGCCGACTTCCCGCCGGCGATCAAGGTCGACGGCAAGATCACCAAGGTCTCGCCGCAGCCGCTGACGAGCCAGCACACGCTGGCCCTCACCCGCTCGGTGATGAACGACAAGCAGGCCGCCGAGTTCGAGAAGACGAAGGAGTGCAACTTCGCGATCTCGCCGCAGGGCATCGGCCGCTTCCGCGTCAACGCCTTCGTGCAGCAGGGCCATGTGGGCCTGGTGCTGCGGACGATCCCGCAGACGCTGCCCACCATCGACAGCCTGAACCTGCCGCAGGTGCTGAAAGACGTGACCATGACCAAGCGTGGCCTGGTCATCTTCGTGGGGGCCACCGGCTCGGGCAAGAGCACCTCGCTCGCGGCCATGATCGACTACCGCAACGAGAACTCCTACGGCCACATCATCACGATCGAAGACCCGGTGGAGTTCGTGCACCCGCACAAGAACTGCATCGTGACGCAGCGCGAGGTGGGTCTCGACACGGAAGACTGGTTCTCGGCGCTGAAGAACACGCTGCGTCAGGCGCCCGACGTCATCCTGATGGGTGAAATCCGCGACCGCGAGACCATGGAGCACGCGGTGGCCTTCGCCGAAACCGGCCACCTGTGCATGGCCACGCTGCACGCCAACAGCGCCAACCAGGCGCTCGACCGCATCATCAACTTCTTCCCCGAAGAGCGGCGCGCGCAGTTGCTGATGGACTTGTCGCTCAACCTGAAGGGCCTGATCTCGCAGCGCCTGTTGCCGCGGCAGGAAGGGCGGGGCCGCATCGCCGCGGTGGAGATCCTGCTCAACACGCCGCTGATCAGCGACCTGATCTTCAAGGGCGAGGTGGCCGAGATCAAGGAAATCATGAAGAAGAGCCGCGAGCTCGGCATGCAGACCTTCGACCAGGCGCTCTTCGACCTCTACGAGAACCACCTCGTGACCTACGAAGACGCGCTGCGCAACGCCGACTCGGTGAACGACCTGCGCCTGCAGATCAAGCTGCACAGCAACCGGGCGCGCTCGCAAGACCTCTCCGCCGGCACCGAACACTTGACCATTGTTTGATCTTGCTTCTCTCATCCAACGGCCTCGATACTTCGAGGCCGTTGTCGTTTCAGAAGGACCAGAACCATGAGCACACGCAGCTACGACCCCATCAAGCCCCACAAGGTGGCCTTCCTTGGCTTGGGCGTGATGGGCTATCCGATGGCCGGGCACCTGAAGCGTGCCGGCCACGACGTGGTGGTCTACAACCGCACGGCGGCGAAAGCTTCGCAGTGGGTGGGCGAGTACGGTGGTGCGAGCGATGCCACGCCAGAAGCTGCGGCCAAGGGTGCGGACATCGTGTTCGCCTGTGTGGGCAACGACGACGACCTGCGCGCTGTGACCATCGGTGAGCGCGGTGCCTTCGACGGCATGAAGGAAGGCGCGATCTTCGTCGACCACACCACCGCGTCGGCCGAGGTGGCGCGCGAGCTGAGCGCCGAAGCTAAATCGCGCGGGCTGCAGTTCATCGACGCGCCCGTGTCGGGCGGCAACCTCGGTGCCATCAACGGAGCGCTCACCGTCATGTGCGGTGGCGATGCGCAGGCGTTTGCCACCATCCAGCCGGTGGCGATGGCCTTCTCGAAGGCGGTCACGCTGCTGGGCGAGAGTGGCTCAGGTCAGCTCGCCAAGATGGTCAACCAGATCTGCATCGCCGGCCTCGTGCAGGGCCTGGCGGAGGCGATTGCCTTCGGCCAGAAAGCCGGCCTCGACATGAAGGCCGTGCTCGGCGTGATCGGCAAGGGCGCCGCGCAGAGCTGGCAGATGGACAACCGCGGCCCGACGATGATCGACGGCAAGTTCGACTTCGGCTTCGCCGTCGATTGGATGCGCAAGGACCTGGGCCTGGTGCTGGAGGAAGCCAAACGCAACGGCGCCCGACTTCCGGTCACGGCACTCGTCGATCAGTTCTACGCCGACGTGCAGGCGCAAGGCGGCCAGCGCTGGGACACGTCGAGCCTGATCAAGCGCCTGACCTGAATTACCTTGCTGCCGCCGACTTCGGTACGGCTTTGGGGTCGATCTCCGCCAGCTCGGCCTCCGAAACGATCTCGAGCACCTTCACCACCTTCTGCACGCCGCTGATGCTGCGGGTGAGGTCGGCGGCGCGCTCGGCTTCGCGTTCGGTCACGCGGCCCATCAGGTAGACGACACCGCGTTCGGTGATCACCTTGAAGGCGTTGGAGCTGACGTCGCCGGCGTCCACCAGCGTGGCCTTGACCTTGCTCGTGACGAGTGCGTCGTTGGAGCGCTGGCTCAGGGAGCTGGCGAACATCGGCGCCAGCTCGTTGACCACCGACTTCACGTTGTCGATGCGCGAAAGCGCCTGCTCGATGTTCGTGCGGTCGGCCTCGGTGGGCACTTCGCCCGTCAGCAGCAGCAGGCGGTTGTAGCTCGTCGCGTTGACGTGGCCTTTGTCACCCAGCAGGTCGCGGATGCGGCTGTTGGCCTTGAACTCGATGGCCTGGTCGTCGAGCTGCGTACCCGAGCTGCGGCGGTCGGTGGCCAGCAGCGAGCCGCCGACGACGGCTCCGCCCACCAGCAGCGCGGCGCAGCCCGACAGGGCGGTGGTGGCGGCCAGCAGGCTGACGATGAGGGTGGTCCGGATGGGCTGACGGGTCATGTGTTTTCCTGTTCTCCGAGCAATTGCAGGTCTACCGCATCGCACAGGCAATGCAGCGCGAGGATGTGCACTTCCTGGACGCGCGCAGTGCGGTCGTGCGGCACGCAGATGTGGACATCGGTTTCGGTCAACAGCTCGTTCATCTTGCCGCCGCCGCGGCCGGTGAGTGCCACCACCGTCATCTCTTTCGCATGCGCCGCTTCCACCGCGGCCAGCACGTTGGCCGAGTTGCCGCTGGTGGTGATGGCGAGCAGCACGTCGCCGGGGGCGCCGAGCGCCTGCACCTGCTTGGAGAAGATGTCGATGAAGCTGTAGTCGTTGCCGACGGCGGTGAGGATGGAGCTGTCGGTGGTGAGCGCGATGGCCGCGAGGCCGGGGCGTTCACGCTCGAAGCGGCCGATGAACTCGGCCGCGAAATGCTGGGCGTCGCTCGCCGAGCCGCCGTTGCCGCAGGCGAGCACCTTGCCGCCTGCGGTGATGCAGCCGACGACCGCGTTGACCGCATCGGCGATCGGGCGAGACAGGATCTCGGCCGCCGCGTACTTGAGGTCGGCGCTGTCGAAGAATTGCTGTTGGATGCGTTGTTCCAGCATGGTCACCGATGATATGACACGGGTTTTGCACGCCCGGTTCCAAATGGTGTGTGGCGTGCGATCACTCGGCGAAGAACGCGCCGCGCAGCCATTCCAGGGCGTCGCCGTCGAGGGCCACCACATCGAAGCGGCAGGGCGGTGGGGTGGCACGCCGCTGCAGGTAATGCTGCGCGGCGTAGATGACACGCCGTTGTTTGCCGTGGGTCACGCTGGCCGCCGCCCCGCCGTGGCTTCGGCTCTGCCGGGCCCGCACTTCGACGAACACCAGCGTGCCGTCGCGGTCGAGCATGATGAGGTCGACCTCGCCGCCGCGCGCCCGTGGGCCGGCGGCCACTCGATAATTGCGCTCAACCAGCCGGAGCCCTTGCCGCAACAGGTGTTGCAATGCGCGCTCTTCGGCGTCGTCCCCCACCCCTTTCCTGCTCTTCTCCACCGTGGCCATCGCTCCCTCTCTGATGCTGCAGGCGGCCCAGGCCGCCGCTGGCGCGCAGCAGTATCCCGCAGGGGCGCTGTACGTCGTGGCCACGCCGATCGGCAACCTGGCTGACATGAGCCTGCGGGCGATCCACGTGCTCTCGCTCGTCGATGCGGTGGCCTGCGAAGACACGCGCCACAGCGCGGCCTTGTTGCGCCACCTCGGCATCGACAAGCCGCTGCTCGCCGTGCACGAGCACAACGAGCGTGAAGCGGCCGGTGAGGTGCTCGTGCGGCTCGAGCGTGGCGAGCGTGTGGCCTATGTGAGCGATGCCGGCACGCCGGCTGTGAGCGACCCCGGGGCGGCTTTGGTCGCCGCGGTGAGCGCGGCGGGCCGGCGTTCCATTCCCTTGCCCGGCGCCAGCAGCGCGCTCGCGGCGGTGTGCGTGGCGGGCGACGTGGTGGGGCAAGGCTTCGTCTTCGTCGGCTTCCTGCCGGCCAAGGGCGGCGAGCGCGCGCAGGCCTTGGAAGCCGTGGCCGAGCGGGCAGAGACGCAGGTGCTGTTCGAGGCGCCGCATCGCATTGAGGGCTTGTTGCACGGCCTGGCGGCGCAGTGCCCCGAGCGACGTGTCACGGTGTGCCGCGAGCTCACGAAGCAGTTCGAAGCGGTCGACACCCGGCTGGCCGCCCAACTGCCGGCCTGGCTGGCGGAAGACGCGAACCGCTCACGCGGTGAATTCGTGCTGGTGCTGCACGCACGCGCGCCGAGCGATGAAAGCGCCGACGAGGCCGCGCACGACAAAACCCTGCGTGTGCTGATGGCCGAGCTGCCGCTCAAGCAGGCCGTGGCCCTGGCGGCCGAGTTGACCGGCGCGCCGCGCAACGCGCTCTACGCGCGTGCGCTGGCGCTGAAGGCACAGGCGAACGGTTGAGGCCGCCTGCGCCCGCGCATCACGGCTTGGCCGTTTGCGCGTCGTGCTTCTGCTTGGCGATGTTGGCGCTGGCGCGGTCTTGCTTGCGCTCGATGCGCGCACGTTCGGCCTTCGTCACCTTGCCGTCGGCCTTGGCGTTCGCTTCTGCGGCGTTGATGCGTGCCTGCTGCTTCTCGAGGCGGTAGGTTTCCTTCGCGTTCAGCTGGCCGGAAGCCACGCCGTTCTGGATGCGGGTGTCCTGCTTCGCTTCGCGGGCATCGGCACGCGGGGTGGCAGGCGCCGAAGCGGCTTGGGCGAACGCGCCGAGGCTGGTGAATGCGAGGGTGGCGAGGGTGGTGGCCAGGGCCACGGACTTGAACTTCATCATGGTCAGACTCCTGAAGGGTTGTCGAAGGTTGTTGTGCTGCACAGGCACACAACGACACCACCGCAGGCGCGGCAGACAAACCGCTCGGTAAAGAACTGTGAAACAACGAGGAAGAGACAGGGTCTTTGCCCAACGCTGCGGCGAGGGGCGACTCCTACAATGACTTCATGATCTCGCGCGAACCCACCCTGGAGCGCCTGGCCACGGCCAGGTCCTTGTTGCTGGAACCCTTCGGGCTCACCGACGCCACGCTGTCGAAGGCGCTCGCGACGATCGCCCGGCACCGCATCGACGACGCCGACCTCTACTTCCAGTACACGCGCAGCGAAGGCTGGAGCCTGGAAGAGGGCATCGTCAAATCCGGCAGCTTCGGCATCGACCAGGGTGTGGGCGTGCGCGCGGTGGCAGGCGAGAAGACCGCCTTTGCCTACTCCGATGACATCTCCGAAGCCGCGCTGCTCGACGCCGCCCAGACCGTGCGCACCATCGCCGCGGCCGGCCAGAGCAAGACGGTCAAGATCACCGGCCACCACCGCATTGCCGAGAGCCGCAAGCTCTATGCGCCGATGGACCCGATCGCCACCCTCGACAGCACGCAGAAGGTGGCGCTGCTGGAGAAGGTGGAAAAGCTCGCCCGTGCCAAGGACCCGCGCATCAAGCAGGTGATGGCTGGCGTGGCCGCCGAATACGACGTGGTGCTGGTCGCCCGTGCCGATGGCACGCTCGCCGCCGACGTGCGCCCGCTGGTGCGCCTGTCGGTCACGGTGATTGCCGAGCAGACCATCGACGGCAAGGTGCGCCGCGAGGTTGGCAGCGGTGGCGGTGGCGGGCGTTTCGGCCTCGGCTACTTCCACGACAGCATCATCGAGAGTTATGTGAACGACGCCGTCAAGGCCGCGCTCACCAACCTCGAAGCCCGCCCGGCCAAGGCCGGCGAGATGAGCGTCGTGCTCGGGCCCGGCTGGCCTGGCGTGCTATTGCACGAGGCGGTGGGCCACGGGCTGGAGGGCGACTTCAACCGCAAAGGCTCGAGCGCCTTCAGCGGCCGCATCGGCCAACGGGTGGCGGCCAAGGGCGTGACGGTGCTCGACGACGGCACCATCCCCGACCGCCGCGGCTCGCTCAACGTCGACGACGAAGGCAACCCGAGCCAGCGCAACGTGCTGATCGAAGACGGCATCCTGAAGGGCTACATCCAGGACTCGATGAACGCCCGCCTGATGGGCGTGGCCCCCACGGGCAATGGCCGGCGAGAGAGCTACGCCGCCGTCCCGATGCCACGCATGACCAACACCTACATGCTGGGTGGCGACAAGACCAAGGAAGAAATCATTGCCGGCCTGAAGCGTGGCCTCTATGCCACCAACTTCGGCGGCGGGCAGGTCGACATCACGAGCGGCAAGTTCGTGTTCTCGGCGTCTGAGGCCTTCTGGGTCGAGAACGGCAAGATCCAGTACCCGGTGAAGGGCGCGACCATCATCGGCAATGGCCCCGACGCCCTCACGCGCGTCAGCGCCATCGGCAACGACATGAAGCTCGACACCGGCGTCGGCGTCTGCGGGAAAGAAGGGCAGAGCGTGCCGGTCGGCGTCGGTCAGCCGACGCTGCGCATCGACCGGTTGACGGTGGGTGGGACCGAGTAAGGCTCGGTCCTCGTCGATCCGCGAGTGAGCGCTCGGCCCCTGGGCGCTCAGCGACCGCCGGCCACCACGATCGGGGCGGGGCGCGCGGCGGGCAGGTTGACGGCGAATTCCGCGTGGTCGACCACCAGGCCGTCGGCCGCGGCCAGCTGGGCAGCCACTGATTCCTGCAGCTGGGCGCTGATCAGGCCATCGGCCTCGACCAGCTGGGCCACGGCGTATTCAGCGGCGGCGATGCGCATGTCGTTGGTGATCAGGCCATCGGCCTGGGCCGTGAGGGCGATGTCGCGCTGGTCGAGCCACTGCTGCAACTGCATCGCAACCTGTGCATCGGTGGTAGCGGCTTCCCGGGCAGCGCTCAGCTGCGCGTCTTCGCCGGCGACGCTGGCGGAGGCGATGGTGAGCGAGGCCAGGGCCAGGCTGAAACGGCGGAAGAAGGCGGTGCGGGTCATGTCGGTTCCCTCGTATGGGTTCAAGCTGTTGTGGGCCGGCAGGTGCACCGCGGGCGGTGCGCCATCAGGTGAAACCATGCTATGGACCCCCTGGTTCACGGGATAGGAACTAGCGCACGGTTGACAATTCGTTACTGCTCGCTCACCTGCTTGACGCGGCGCAAGTCGTTGAAAACTGCGCGCTTGACGGATCGGGTGAGCCCCGTGCTACATTGCGGCTCATGCGTTTCGCCAGCTTTTTCTTTGCCTACTTTTGGTTCTCGCACCGCACCGGCGGAGGAGAGGCAAGCGCGTAGGTCAAAGCCAAACGCAACCGCTCACCAAACCGCCGGAGACTCCGGCGGTTTTTTTTTGCCCCAGCCACACAGCCACCACGAACGAGGAGAACTCGAATGAACGCCAAGTCCAGCAGCGCCGCGGAGGGTTGGTATGCGCCCGTCGACAAGACCGGCCAAACCGACGATGAAAGGATCAAGGACGTGATGCCCCTGCCCCCTCCCGAGCACCTGGTGCGCTTCTTCCCCATTCGTGGCACTGCCGCCGAAACGCTGATCGCCGAGACGCGCCAGCGTGTGCGCAACATCATGTCGGGCAAGGACGACCGCCTGCTCGTCATCATCGGGCCCTGCTCCATCCATGACCCGGCCGCCGCCGTCGACTACGCCCGCCGCCTGAAGGAGCAGCGTGAGAAGTACGCCGACACGCTCGAAGTCGTGATGCGTGTCTACTTCGAAAAGCCGCGCACCACCGTCGGCTGGAAGGGTCTGATCAACGACCCCTACCTCGACGAGAGCTACCGCATCGACGAAGGCCTGCGCATCGCGCGCCAGCTGCTGACCGAGATCAACCGCCTGGGCGTGCCCGCCGGCAGCGAGTTCCTCGACGTGATCTCGCCGCAGTACATCGGTGACCTCATCAGCTGGGGCGCCATCGGCGCGCGCACCACCGAAAGCCAGGTCCACCGCGAGCTGGCCTCGGGCATCTCGGCGCCGATCGGCTTCAAGAACGGCACCGACGGCAACATCCGCATCGCGACAGACGCCATCCAGGCCGCGGCCCGCCCGCACCACTTCCTGTCGGTGCACAAGAACGGCCAGGTCGCCATCGTCGAGACCAAGGGCAACAAGGACTGCCACGTGATCCTGCGCGGCGGCAAGACGCCCAACTACGACGCGGCGAGCGTCGAGGCCGCCTGCAAGGACCTCGAAGCGGCCAAGCTCCCCGGCACGCTGATGGTCGACTGCTCGCATGCCAACAGCAGCAAGCAGCACGAGCGCCAGATCGACGTCGCGAAAGACATCGCCTCGCAGATCGCGCACGGCTCGCGCCGCATCTTCGGCGTGATGGTCGAGAGCCACCTCAAGGCCGGCGCGCAGAAGTTCAGCGCGGGCAAGGACGACCCGTCGAAGCTCGCCTACGGCCAGAGCATCACCGATGCCTGCATCGGCTGGGACGATTCGCTCGAAGTGCTGAACGTGTTGAGCGGCGCCGTCAAAGCGCGCCGCGGTTGAAAGAAGAGAGCGTCTACTCGGAGTCGCGGGCCAAGCGCTGGCTCTTCCAGTAGACGTTGTCCCCGCCCAACCCATCCAGGTTGGCGCGGTTGAGCACGCGGGCCAGCACGAAGAGCAGGTCGCTCAGGCGATTGAGGTACTGGCGCGGCTCGGGGCGTATCGCCTCGCTCGCGGCCAGCGTGACCACCGAGCGCTCGGCGCGCCGCGCCACCGTGCGGCACACGTGCGCGATGGCCGCGCTGCGCGTGCCGGCCGGGAGGATGAATTCCTTCAGGCGCGGCAGCGTGGCGTTGTAGTGCGCCAGTGCCTCGTCGAGCCGCAGCACCGCCTCCGCTTTCAAGAGCTCGTAGCCCGGGATCGACATCTCGCCCCCCAGGTTGAAGAGCTCGTGCTGAATCACCACCAGCAACTCGCGCACGTCGTCGGGCAGCGGCTCGGCGAGCAGCACACCGATGTGCGAGTTGAGCTCATCGACGTCACCGAGCGCGGCGATGCGCCCGTGGCTCTTGGGCACCCGCGTGCCGTCGCCGAGGCCGGTGGTGCCGTCGTCGCCGGTGCGGGTGGCGATCTGCGAGAGGCGGTTGGCCATGCTTACTGCTGCTGGCCGGCCGGTGCGGCCTGTTGCTGCATCCGCTGCTGCGCGGCCTTCGCGCGCTCGGTGTAGTCCTGGTAGGCCGGCAGCGCGATGGCGGCGAGGATGCCCACCACCATGCCGACCACCGGGAAGCCGAGGCCCAGCACCTTCACGCTGGTCGGATTCGGCGGCGGCGGGTTGCCGAAGCGGTTGGCGCCGGGCGTGCCGGCCTTGAAGAGCCAGATCAGCGCCGCCAGCGGAATGAACGCCAGCAGCACGCTCCAGCCGCTCCAGTCCATGTCGTGCGAGCGCTGGATGAGCAGCAGCACGGTCAGCACGATGTAGGCGACGTAGGCCACCACCGCGACGGCGACACCCGCGAACATCGAGCCGGTGGCGATCAGGAGCCCCATCACGCCGAGTGCGGCGTAGAGCGCGAGGGTCGCCACGCTGATGTAGGCGAGGTAGCGCAGCCGCCCCAGGCGACCACTGGCCGACCAGGCCTTGGGGGTGGAGTAGCCGGTGGTGGCCGGGGCGACGTCGGCGACTTCGGCGAGCGGTGGGTTGAATGGGTTGACGGCTGACATGGGATCTCCCTCCTTGATGTGTGATTGGATGCACCGCGAGGCGCGGTGCCGGCGCATCGTAGCCAGCGCGCGCGGCTACAGCAACCCGGCGCGCTTGACCGCGTGGTAGCGGTTGACGAGCGCCACCGCCAGCGCATCGGGCTCCACGTCGACCGACAGCGCATCGTGCCCGGTCGTGCGGGCAAACGCATCGCCGCGCGCTTGGGTGAAGAGGTGAGCGGTGGCCACTTCGATGGCGTGCTGGTCGGCCACGATCGGCTGGGTGGCCAGCTCGCGCAACACCCGCTCGCGCAGGCTGGCCACCAGCACGAGGTGGCGGCTGCGCAGCAGCTTGAGCGCGGGCGTCAGCTCGGCCGCGTCTTCGTCGCGGAAGTTGGTGAGCATGATGACCAGCGCCCGCTTGGGCTGCACCTTGAGCAGCTCTTCGGCGGCGGCCAGGTAATCGGAATGGGTGGCGCTCGGCTCCACGTCGTAGAGCCGCGCCATCAGCGCGTTGAGCGTGGCGCTGCCCTTGCGCGGCGCGAAGCGGCGGCCCTGGCCGGGCGCGTGGCCGAAGGTGACGGCGCCCACTTCGTCGCCTTCCTTCAGCGCCACGTAGCTCAGCAGCATGAGCGCATTGAGCGCCTGGTCGAAGTGGCTGCCGTCGCGGCTGCGGTGCTCGGGCGACGCGCCTTCGTCGGCCCGCATGCGCCGGCCGCAGTCGAGCAGGAAGATCACGCGCTGGTCGCGCTCGTCCTGGAACTCGCGCACGATGGGCTTGCCGTGCCGCATGGTGGCCTTCCAGTCGATGTGGCGGATCGGGTCGCCGGGGCGGTAGTCGGCCAGTTGCTTGAAGTCCGTTCCCATGCCGCGCTTGGGATAGGTCTTGATGCCGATGCTCGCGAGGCGCCGGTCACCGGCCAGCCAGGCGTAGCGCGCGACGGCGGCGAAGTTGGGGTAGACGTGCAGGCGCTGCGCTTCGCCCACGGTGCGCAGCAGCTCGAAGCTGCCGCCGCGCGAGCGCAGGCGCAGCTGGGTGGCGCCCAGGCGCACCGGGCCGCGCCGCTGTGGCGTCACGCTGTACTGCAGCTCGAGTTTCTTCTTCGCCGGCAGGCTCACCTGCTGTGGCAGGCCGTCGAAGGTGAGCTGCGGGTCGACCTCGTCGAACACCGCTACCTTCCAGTGCAGCGCGCTGTCATTCACCAGCGTGAGCTTGAGCACGCGCGGCACGCCGAGCGCCAGCGCGTCGGGCAGCGCGCGCACCGTGCGCAGGGGCGTGCGACGCCAGGCGCGCAGCGTGAGCACGAGGTCGCCCACCACCCACAGCGCTGCCGCCGCCGCGAGCGCCGCACCGGCGAGGCTCACCGCGGCGAGCGGGGCGCCGAGCAGCAAGGCCGCCGCACCCACGATCGCGGCGCTGGCCAAGGCCAGCACCGACACGCGGCTGGGGATCAGGGCGAGCATGCGTGTCCAGCCAGGGTCAAAGACGCGGCGCCTCGACGCTGTCGAGCACACCTTCCAGCAGCTCGCCCACGCTGCGCCCTTCGAGCTGCGCGTCCGGGGCTAGCAGCACCCGGTGGCGCAGGGCCGGCAGGGCGTGCAGCTTGATGTCGTCGGGCGTCACGAAGTCGCGGCTCTGCATCAGCGCCGTGGCACGCGCTGCGCGCACCAGCGCGATGGCCGCCCGCGGGCCGGCGCCGGTGGCCAGGCCCGGCCAGCTGCGGGTGGCGCGCACGAGGCGCACCGCGTAGTCGATCACCTTGTCGTCGGCGCGGATGAACGCGACCATGCGCTGCAGCGTGAGCACCGAGCGCTCGTCGACCCGCGCCGCCACGCCTTCGAGTGGGAACTGGTCGCCCGTCTGCTGCTCGGTGGTGCGCTTCACGATGGCGGTTTCTTCGTCATGCGGCGGGTAGCCGATGTCGATCTTGAAGAGGAAGCGGTCGAGCTGCGCCTCGGGCAGCGGGTAGGTGCCTTCGGTGTCGATCGGGTTCTGCGTGGCCAGCACCATGAAGGGCCGCGGCAGCGCATGCGTCTGGCCTTCGAGCGTGACCTGGTACTCCTGCATCACCTCGAGCAGCGAGGCCTGCGTCTTGGCCGGCGCGCGGTTGATTTCGTCGGCCAGCAGCAGGTTGGTGAACACCGGCCCGCGGTGCACACGCAGCGTGCCGAGCGAATTTGCGTCACCACCGCGTGCATCGAGCACAGCATGGCCAGTGATGTCGGACGGCATCAGGTCGGGCGTGAACTGCACCCGCGCGTATTGCAGCGACATCGCCTTCGCGAGCGAGCGCACCAGCAGCGTCTTGCCAAGGCCCGGCACGCCTTCGATCAGCACATGGCCCGAGGCGACCAGCGCGACCAGGATCTGCCCGACCGCCTGCGACTGCCCGACCACCGCCTTGCCCACCTCGTTGCGCAGTTCGTTGAGCAGGCCAGCGGCGCGTTCGAGGTCCGTGGGTTTGAGTTGCATGGAGGTCCTCAGTCTTTCTTCGATGAGCGTGGAACGGGGGTCTTCTTCTGCACGAGCAGGCGGCGCGCGGTTTCGAGCAGTTCGAGCGTGGCGGGCAGGTCGTGGCGCTTGCGGGCGAGGCTCTTGTCGAGCGCGGAGGTGAGCGCGGCGGCGTCCTGGCCGGTGTGCTTGGCGATGGCGGCGGCGCGCTGGCCGCGGTCGAGCGTTTCGTAGAGGCGGATGTGGTTGCGTGCGGCGGCATCGAGCGCGCGGATCTGCGAGGCGAGCAGCGCGTCGGGCCCCTGCTTGCGCAGGAACTGCGCCGTGCCCGAGATCTGCTCGGCCATCGAACGGCGGCTGTGAGCGGCCGTGGCGGCGAGCGGCCCGAAGCGGCGCGCGCCGCGCCAGAGGGCGAAGACGAGCGCCGCCGCGGCGAAGAGCAGCACCGCGGCCGCCTCCTGCCACAGCCAGGCCAGGAGCGACGGGCGCGCTTCTTCGGTGACGAACCACACTACCGCGCCGGGCCGGGCCTGCAGCGCGGCCACGGTGGCCAGTCCGTTGTCGGACTGCAGCACCCGTTCGTTGTCGAGCAGGCCCATCGGCTTGATGACGGTCACCGTGCCGCGGCCCTTGGCCACGCGCAGCAGCAGCGGGCCGTCGCGCCCGTCGATAGACCACAGTGCCGGCCCCACCGGCTCCATCTTCCAGCCCGAGTAGACGAAGCCGCAGAGCTTGTAGTGGCGGGCGCTGCCGGGGTAGTGCGGCGCGACGGACTCGGGCTCGGCGGTGTCGTGGCAGGGCATCTTGAGCCGCTGCAGCACGGCCTTCTGGATCGGCTCGGCGGTCTCTTCTTCGCTGTCGTCGCGGTCATCGTCGTCGTCGGTGGCGTCAGCGTCCTCATCGTCTGGCGCGTCTTCGTCCCGCTTCTTGCGCCGCGGCGGCTCCAGCGGCTTCACCGGCAGCCAGCCCTTGAGCTGCTTCTGGTTGAGGTTATCGCTGAAGATCACGAGGTGCCCGCCGCCTTCGACCCACTGCCGCAGGCGCTGCGCGCGCTCGGGGAAGATGTCCCAGTGCCACGAGGTCAGCAGCAGCGTGGCACCCGCGGGCGGCAGTTGCGACAGGTTCGACGGCTTCGCCACCGTGGCGCCCACGCGGCGCAGCAGCTCCTGCGCCGCGTAGTGGCGGTTGCGAGCGGCCTCGCCGCGTGGCGGTGTGGGCACTTCGACCTCGGCCCATTCGGTGCACGAGGCCAGCCAGGCGACGAGGCCCAGCAGCATGGCTGCCATCACCGCGCGCAAAGCCCAGGTGCGCTGGTTCTCGCTCATGCGGGACCCCCGCGCAGCTGTACGTCAAACTCGCGGCACAAGGTGATCACGCTCTCGTTGTCGGGCAGCCGCGCGCCATAGACGGCCAGCTGCCACGCCTGCACCAGCCGTCCGAAATAGGCGCTGCGCTCGGGGGCGAGGCGGCGCGCGGCGAGCGCCAGGCACTCGCCTTCGGTGCTGGCCGCGCGGATGGGCACCTGGTGCTGGTGCACGAGCCGCGACAAGGCCCCGCGGTACAGCAGCGACAGCGCGGCGCGGTGCTCGCCCTTTTGCCACAGCGCCGCCGCCGCTTCGCCGATGCGCTCGGGCAGGCTCTCCGGGCGGATGTCGAGGTCGCGCACGTGGCTCGGCAGCGGCCCGGCGCTGCTGCCCTTCACCGCCCCGGCACGCACGCGCATCCAGTGCCGCAAGCCCACCAGCAGCAGCGCCACCAGCACCGCCGCCACCACCCACACCGCCACCCGACCGGCTTCGGTCATCCAGCGGGCGAAGTCGCGCAGCCAGGCCCAGGTGCCGTCGTTCTTCGCGTCGGGTGGCTTCTTCTTCGCGTCGCCGCGGTCCTTGAAGCGCAGGGTCTTTTCCTTGCGCTTGCCGGCGAGGTTGGGGTCTTGCCGCAGCGTGTCGACCTCACGCTTCACCTGCTCGCGCGTGACGGGCTGGGCCGGGGCCGAAGCCGCCTCGGGGGCGGCCTGCGCTTGGCCGTTCAGCAAGGCCAGGCTCACGAGCAGCGCGGCGGCGGCCTCAGAACGCACGGCGAAACTCCTGCTCGATGTCCCACGCTTCGAGCTGCACGCGCCGGTTGAGGTACATCGCAAAGCCGGCCCCCACGTAGAACGGCTCCAGCAGCAGCACGATGCCCGCGTAGACGCTCGCGGTGCACAGCGAGGCGAGCACCTCGCTGCCTTCGCCGCGGCCGACGAGCCAGTCGAAGATGTCGCCGCGCATCTGCTCGGGCGCGAACCACAGCGCCAGCGCGAGCGCGCCGAAAGTGAGCGAGGCCTCGATGTTGGCGAAGGCGAAGTGCATGCCCCCGGCCGCCCCTTGCTGCTGGCGCAGCAGCTGTTTGCGGCGCTGGCGCCGTGCCTTGCCGCGCTGGCCTTCGAGCTGGTAGATCGGCTGCGTGAAGGCGCGCCAGGGCGAGAAGCGGCGCCACAGCAGCGTGCTCAGCAGCTGCCCGCCCCACACGCTGCGTCGCTCGGCCCACAGGTCGGCGAAGCGGGTCTCCTGTCCGAAGACCGCGCGCGACAGCACGAAGAGGATGCTGCGGTCCATCCAGGGCTTGAACCAGAAGATGAGGAAGCTGGGCAACCACGGCGAGATCTCGACCGTGGCCAGCGCGAGGATCGCGAAGACGCCATACAGCGGCGCCCAGGTGCGCCAGATGGAGCGCGCGTTGGCCTGCACCAGGCGCACGCCGAGGTCGGTCGCCTCCCACATGGGGCGCGGCCGCAGCTCGACCGCGATCGCGTCAACCCGCATGCACGCTCCTCGCGGGTGACGGCGGCACGCGTGCCGGGCGGCCTTGCCAGCCGAGGTACGCGAAGACGAAGAGCCAGCACGCCCCACCCACGCCGTATTTCACTTCCGCCGGCACCCAGCGGGCCGACGACCAGAAGGCCTCGATCGCCGCCGCGATGACGAGCATGCCGATCACGCCGTAGACGATCACGATGGCCTCAGCCGCGGCCCGGCGCAGCGCTTCCAGCCGCGTGTGGCGGCCCGGTGCCAGCAGCGCGTGGCCCAGCTGCAGGCCGGCGGCACCGGCGAGCACGATGGCCGTGAGTTCGAAGGCGCCGTGCGTGACGACGAAGGACCAGAAGTTCTCCACGTGCCCGCGCCCCGTGAGGTAGCCCGCCACTGCCCCGAGGAAGACGCCGTTGAAGAGGATGAAGAAGACGCTGCCGATGCCCACGAAGAGGCCGCCCGCGAAACACTGGAAGCCGATGCCGATGTTGTGCATCACGTAGTAGCCGAACATCTGCCAGTCGGTCGAGGCGGTGCGGGTGCGGCCGAGCGCGCGCTCGCTGCCGCTGTACATCTGGTCGAACTCCTGCGCCTGCTCGGCGCTGGCGATGTGCAGGATGAACCCCGGGTCGAAGTAGCACGCGAGCCCCATCGCGACGGCCGGCACCAGGAAGAGCAGGGTGGCGGCGAGCAGGTACCAGCGCTGCTGCCGCACGGCCTGCGGGAAGTCGACCAGCACCAGCTGGCGCAGGCGCGCCACGCCGTAATCATGGCGGCGGTAGATGAGGCGGTGGGCACGCTGGGTGAGCGACTCCAGCCGCTGCGTGAGGTGGATCGGATACGCGCGTGCCTGCGACAGCGCGAGGTGCTCGCAAGCGCGGCGGTACAGCTCGGCGAGGCGGGCGCCATCGAGCGGCTTGGGTTTGCCGCCGGGCTTCTTGTCTTTGTCTTTCGTCTTGTCGCGCGGGCGTTTTTCGGCGCGGTCGAGGGCGTGCTCGAGTTCGTCCCACAGCGGGCCGTTCTGCGCTTCGAAGAGGCGGGGGGTCATGGGCGCTCTCCGGTGCGGCGCGGGTCGTGGCGGTTGCCCACCAGCCACTGCGCCACACCGAGCAGCCGGCCGGTGGCGTCGCCGCCCTGGCCGGGGGTGACCGAGCGGGCGAGCTGGGCCAGCTCGTCGAGCCGGGCTGGGGTGAGCCGCTTGGCCCGCCCGGCCCAGGCCACGATGGCGGCCTGCTCGCGTGGGGCGAGGGCACGGGCGGGCGCGGTGGCGGCGGCGTCGGGCAACTGGCCGTGCAGGGCCACCGTGTCGGCGTAGACCACGAGCGTGCCGGCGGCGAGGTCGCCCAGGCGCTTGAAGTCGCGGCGCAACAGCATCGTGAGCAGACCGCTCGCATAGAGGAAGGGGAAGAAATCGGCCGCGCGCAGCAGGTTGCGCGTGAGGGCGGCAGCGGGCGTGACGGGCAGGCCCGAGTCCATCACCACCTGCAAGCCGAACATGCGCTTGCCCGGCGTGGCGCCCGACCCCGTGAGCTCGAAGAACACCGGGTAGAACCACTCCAGCAGGAAGTAGCTCACCAGCAGCAGGCCCTGGCCCATGCCGCCGAGCGGGATGGCGGCGATCGACACCACCATGAAGAGACCAAAGCGCACGCCCAGGTCGACCATGTAGGCCAGCGCCCGGGCAGCGGCGCCGGCAGGGCGCAGCGACAGCGCAATGCCCTCGGGTGTTTCGGCGGTGTACAGCGTGTCGAGTGACACGGCCAGGTGCTCAGCAGACACGTCGCGTCAGCGCCTCCCCGCGCATGGCATTGGTGTGCGGGCGGATTCTAGGGGCCGCTTTTTGCCCGGAAGCGCAGAATCGCTGCATCCGCGATTCCTGTTGTTGGAGCCTGCCCGTGAACGCCCCGCTTCCCTCCCATGTGCTGCCCCCGATGGAACGCCGCCCGGTGCCGGCGGCGATGCACGAGGCCTTGAAGGCCCATTTCGGCGAGCGCTGCTCGGCGGCGCTCGCGGTGCGCGAGCAGCATGGCCGCGACGAGTCGCCGTTCGACGTGGCGCCGCCTGATCTGGTCGTCTACTGCGAGAGCACCGAGGAGGTCGCCTTCGTCGTGAAGCTGGCCGATGCGCATGCGGTGCCGGTCATTCCCTTCGGCGTGGGCTCCTCGCTCGAAGGGCATCTGCTGGCGGTGCAGGGCGGTGTGAGCATCGACCTCTCACGCATGCAGAAGATCGTGTCGCTCGAGCCCGATGACCTCACGGTCACGGTGCAGCCTGGCGTGACGCGCACCCAGCTCAACAACGAGATCCGCCACAGCGGCCTCTTCTTCCCCATCGACCCCGGCGCCGACGCGAGCCTGGGCGGCATGACGGCCACCCGCGCCAGCGGCACGAATGCCGTGCGCTACGGCACGATGCGTGAGAACGTGTTGGGCCTGACTGTTGTCACGCCGCAGGGCGAGGTGATCCGCACCGGCACGCGCGCGCGCAAGTCGAGCGCCGGCTACGACCTCACGCGCCTGATGGTCGGCAGCGAGGGCACGCTGGGCGTGATGACCGAGATCACGCTGCGCCTGTACCCGCTGCCCGAGGCGGTGCTGGCGGCGGTGTGCACCTTCCCGAGTGTCGACGCGGCGGTGCGCACCACGATCCAGATCATCCAGCTCGGTGTGCCCATTGCCCGCTGCGAGCTGCTCGATGCGAACACGGTGCGCGCCGTCAACCTGCGCGACAAGCTGGGCCTGACCGAAGCGCCGATGCTGCTGATGGAATTCCACGGCAGCGAGGCCGGCGTGGCCGAACAGTCGGCCACCGTGCAGGCGATCGCCGACGAGCTCGGCGGCCAGGGTTTCGAATGGGCGACGACACCGGAGGCGCGCACGCGGCTGTGGGCGGCGCGCCATCACGCCTACCTGTCGGCGCTGCAGACCAAGCCCGGTTGCCGCGCCGTGACCACCGACACCTGCGTGCCCATCTCGCGTCTCGCCGACTGCATCAATGAAAGCGTGGCCGAGGTCGAGGCGAGCGGCCTGTCGTACTTCCTCGTGGGGCACGTGGGCGACGGCAACTTCCACATGGGCTACCTCGTCGACCCGACGATTCCCGCCGAGCGGGATCTCGCCGAGCAGCTGAACCACCAACTCGTGCAACGTGCACTCAAGGTTGGCGGCACCTGCACCGGCGAGCACGGCGTGGGCCTGCACAAGCAGGGTTTCCTGGTGGAGGAAACGGGCGAGGGCGCCGTCTCGATGATGAGAACGCTCAAGCGTGCACTCGACCCGAAGAACATCATGAACCCTGGAAAGATCTTCAGTTAGCAGCGCGAGACCCGGCTCGTAGACTCGACCGGGTGAAGTCCCTCCCACTCTCCCAACTCATCACGCACACGGCCGACGCCGTGCAGGCCGTGCGTGCCGGCCGCTCGCTCAACGACGCACTGGCGCGTTGCCCCTTTGACGCCCGGCCCGGCGTGCAGGCGCTGTCGTTCGAAGTGCTGCGCCGCCTCGGTGCCGCGCAGGCGATCCGCGCCCGGCTGGCGCCCAAGACGCCGTCGCCGCCCGTCGACGCGCTGCTGCTGACCGCGCTGGCGCTGTTGTGGCCCGACGCGCAAGACGGCGCCCGCTACGAGCCCCACACGGTGGTCGACCAGGCGGTCGACGCGGCCAAGCGCCGTTCGCAGTCCAGCGCACCCTTCATCAACGCGGTGCTGCGGCGTTTCCTGCGCGAGCGCGACACGCTCGTGGTCGCCGCCGAGGCCGACCCGGTGGCGCACCACAACCACCCGCGCTGGTGGATCGACCGCCTGCGCGCCGACTGGCCCACGCAATGGCAAGCGGTGCTCGACGCCAACAACCATCACCCGCCGATGGCGCTGCGGGTCAACGCCCGCCACGGCAGCGTGGCCGCCTACCGCGAGCGCCTGCAACAGGCGGGCATCGCCTCGCAACCGGCCGGTGCGCACGGCCTGGTGCTCGCCTCGCCGGTGCCGGTGCAGCAACTGCCCGGTTTTGCCGAAGGCGACGTGTCGGTGCAAGACACCGCCGCCCAGCTGGCCGCGCCGCTCCTGATCGGCGAGGGCCTGCCGCCCGGCGCCCGTGTGCTCGACGCCTGCGCCGCCCCCGGCGGCAAGACCGCGCACCTGCTGGAGCTGGCCGACCTCGACGTGCTCGCGCTCGACGCCGACCCGGCCCGCCTGGAGCGGGTGCACGACACGCTGGCCCGCCTCGGCCTCCAGGCACGCAGCGTGGCCGCCGACGCCCGCCGCCCCGCCGACTGGTGGGACGGCACCCCGTTCGACGCCATCCTGCTCGACGCGCCCTGCAGCGCCTCGGGCATCGTGCGCCGCCACCCCGACGTGCGCTGGCTGCGCCGCGACAGCGACATCCCCGCCCTGGCCCGCACCCAGGGCGAGCTGCTCGACGCGCTGTGGCCGCTGCTCAAACCAGGTGGGCGCTTGCTTTACTGCACATGCTCGGTCTTCAAGGCCGAAGGCCAGCGGGTGATCGACGCTTTTTTGCAACGCCAAGGGCCCGGAGAAGCCACGCTGCAGCCCGCGGCGCCCGGCCACCTGCTGCCGCTGCCCGACAATTCGGGCAACGGCGCGGCGCCCGCTTCAGGTGCATCGCCAGACGGCTTTTTCTACGCTCTGCTGGCCAAAGCCTCCTGACCGAGGCTTCCTGACTTTTGCGCTGCGCACGACCTTCTTGCACCGTTTCTTCGCCGTTGCCTGCCTGGATCCGGTCGCTCGTCGGCTGGGTGCGCCATGCGGGCGGCGCGGTGCTGGCGGCGCTCGTCCTGAGCCTGGCCGTCGGTAGCGCCCACGCCGAGCCCGTCACCCTCGACAGCTTCGAGCTGACCCGCAGCGACGACGGCCTGGCGCTGAGCTTCTCGGCCCGCTTCGAACTCTCCAAGCCCATTGAAGAGGCGCTGCAGAAAGGCGTGCCGCTCTTCTTCGTGGCGCAGGCCGAGGTGTTCCGTGACCGCTGGTACTGGGCCGACAAACGCCTGGCGCAGGCCACGCGCACCTGGCGGCTGGCCTTCCAACCGCTCACGCGCAAGTACCGCGTCACCTATGGCGGCCTCAGCCAGCACTACGACAGCCTGCCCGACGCGCTGACCGCCGTCACCCGCAGCGTGAACTGGAAGCTCGTCGACGCGGCCCAGCTCGACGACGGCAAGCACTACGTCGAATTCAGCTACCAGCTCGACAACACGCAGCTGCCGCGCCCGATGCAGATCGGCATCGGCGGCCAGTCCGACTGGTCGTTCAAGGTCGAGCGCACCCGGCGCTTGAACTGATGACAGCCCCCACGTCGCCTCGCTCCTGCCCCCCGAGGGGGCGCCCAGCCGGCTTGGGGCGGCCCGGCGCCGGCTGGGTCCTCGCCTGACCGACACAGGCGCATGCGATGAAAAAAGCGACCCGCTGGGCCTGGATCATCTCCCTGGTCGCAGTGACGGGCGCCGGGCTGGTGCTGGTCTTCCTGCTCTCGCTCGCCACCAACAGCCGCGGCCTCTACGAGCGCCACTACGTGTGGCTGTTCTGGGTCAACGTGGTGGTGGCCTCGCTGCTCGTGCTCGTGATCGGCATCGCCGGGGTGCGGCTGATGGTGCGCGTGCGGCGCGGCAAGTTCGGCAGCCGCTTGCTGCTGCGGCTGGCGGCGGTGTTTGCGATGGTGGGCGTGGTGCCGGGCCTGTTGATCTACGTGGTGTCGTACCAGTTCGTCTCACGCAGCATCGAGAGCTGGTTCGACGTGAAGGTGGAAGGCGCGCTCGACGCCGGCCTGAGCCTCGGCCGCGGCACGCTCGATGCGCAGCTCAACGACCTCACCACCAAAACCCGGCTCGCCGCCGAGCGCCTGGCCGACACGCCCAACCCGGTGCCGCCGCTGGTGCTCGAGCGCCTGCGCGAGCAGCTCTTTGCGCAGGAGGTCACCTTGCTCGGCCCCAACGGGCAGGTGCTCGTCACCGCCGGCGGCCTGACCGGTGCGCTGGCGCCCGAGCGGCCCAGCCCGCTGCTGCTGCGGCAGGCGCGCAGTGCACGCATCACCGGCCAGCTCGAAGGGCTGGACGAAGACACCGCCGCGCAATCGGGCAGCGCACGCATCCGCACGCTGGCGCACATGCCGAGCAACAGCCTGGCGCTCGGCCCGCAAGACCGCTTCCTCATGGTCACGCAGCTGCTGCCGAGCGCGATGGTCACGCAGGCGCTGGCGGTGCAGGCGGCCTATCGCGAATACCAGCAGCGCGCGCTGGCGCGCGAAGGGCTGCGCCGCATGTACATCGGCACGCTCACGCTCACGCTGATCCTCGCGGTGTTTGGCGCGCTGCTGCTCGCGGTGACGCTCGGCAACCAGCTCGCCCGCCCGCTGCTCGTGCTCGCCGAAGGCGTGCGGCAGGTGGCGCGTGGCGACCTCACGCGCAAGCCGGTGTTCGCCTCGAAAGACGAGTTGAGCGGCCTCACCCGCTCGTTTGCCGACATGACCGAGCAGCTCTCGGAAGCGCGCTCGCTGGTGCAGCGCAGCCTGGCGCAACTCGAAGCCGCGCGCAGCAACCTGCAGACCATCCTCGACAACCTCACGGCGGGCGTGATCGTGTTCGACCGCGAGGGCCACATCGACACCGTGAACCCCGGCGCCACGCGCATCCTGCGCCAGCCGGTGTCGGCCTACCGGGGCCGCACGCTCGACGAAGTGCCGGGGCTGCAGGAATTCGCCGCCGCGGTGAGACAGCGCTTCGAGCAGCACCAGGACAGCCCCGAGGCCGGCGAGCGCGACCACTGGCAGGACGCCTTCGACCTGCAGGTGGTTGACCGGCGCGCCAACGAGAGAGGCGGCGAGCCAGACGGCGACAAGATCACCCTGCTCGTGCGCGGCGCGGCCATGCCCCATGCAGGCCGCCTGATGGTGTTCGACGACATCACCGAAGTGGTCTCCGCCCAGCGCGCCGAAGCCTGGAGCGAAGTCGCGCGCCGCCTCGCGCACGAGATCAAGAACCCGCTCACGCCCATCCAGCTCTCGGCCGAGCGGCTGCAGCACAAGCTCGAATCCAAGCTCGAAGGCCTCGACCAGGCCATGCTCGCGCGCTCGGTGGGCACCATCGTCAACCAGGTGCAGGCGATGAAGCAGCTCGTCAACGAGTTCCGCGACTACGCCCGCCTGCCCGCGGCCAAGCCCCAGGCGCTCGATCTGAACGCGCTGGCCTCCGAGGTGCTCACGCTCTACGCCACCGCGCAGGAAGCCGGGCGCCTCAAGGCCGAGCTGACCCCCGAGCTTCCACTGATCCTCGGCGACACCTCGCAGCTGCGCCAGGTCATCCACAACCTCGTGCAGAACGCGCTCGACGCCATCGCCGAGCGGCCCGACGGCTGCGTGCGCCTGCGCACCGAGATTGCCCGCACCGAGCAGGGCGAGCTGCGTGCGGTGCGCCTGCAGGTGCTCGACAACGGCCCGGGCTTCTCGGAGAAGGTGCTCAAGCGCGCCTTCGAGCCCTACGTCACCACCAAGACCCGCGGCACCGGCCTCGGCCTCGCGGTGGTGAAGAAGATCGCCGACGAACACGGCGCCCGCGTCCGCCTCGCCAACCTCACCTACACCGGCCCGGGTGGCGCCGAGGTGGCGGGCGCGCAAGTTTCGCTATCATTTTCGAAATTCGCGCCGGCCGACAGCGTCACCGCTGTTCCAGCACCCCCCGAGGCCCGAGCGCACTGAGGATTCATGGCCACCATTCTTGTTGTCGACGACGAACTGGGCATCCGCGCCCTGCTGTCCGAAATCCTGAGCGATGAAGGCCACAGCGTCGAGCTGGCCGAGAACGCGGCGCAGGCCCGGGCCATCCGCGAGCGGGTGCGCCCCGACCTCGTGCTGCTCGACATCTGGATGCCCGATGTCGATGGCATCACCCTCCTCAAGGAGTGGGGCGCGTCGTCCTTGCTGACGATGCCGGTGATCATGATGTCGGGCCACGGCACCATCGACACCGCCGTCGAGGCGACCAAGGTCGGCGCGATCGCCTTCCTCGAAAAACCCATCACGTTGCAGAAGCTGCTGCGTGCCGTCGAGCAGGCCCTGGCCAAGCCGGCTGCGCGGGCGGCTGGTGCCCACCACAACAACGCCCTGGCGCCTGCCCGCGTGGAGATCGGTATCTCGATCGACGGCGCGGCGTCCGGCGTGGCGCCGATGCTGCCGCCGGTGCCGCTCGTGCTCGGGCCGCAACCCGAGCAGCTCTTCGAGCTCGATCGCCCGCTGCGCGAGGCGCGCGATGCCTTCGAGAAGAGCTACTTCGAATTCCACCTGGCCAAGGAAAACGGCAGCATGACGCGCGTGGCCGAAAAGACCGGCCTGGAGCGCACGCACCTGTACCGCAAGCTCAAGCAGCTGGGGGTGGATCTCAGCCGCAACAAGCGCGGTGCCGGGGGCAACTGAGTCTGGCTATAATCGCCGGCTCGCTTCCAAGAATTACGGCCAAGTAGCTCAGTTGGTAGAGCAGCGGATTGAAAATCCGCGTGTCGGTGGTTCGATTCCGCCCTTGGCCACCAAACATCCCTAACGGGCACAAGCACTTAGCAGGTTCACTCTGCTAAGTGCTTTTTGTTTGGGCGCTCTGATGCGCCCTGTCGATTTGGCGGTGTGTGGATCGTCGTAGGGGAGAGCCTGCGCAGGCGCGTAGGCGGGCCCATCACCGATCCACTGGAAACTGCCATGACCTCCACGCTCTACTACTCGCGCAACCCGAACCCGCGGCTGGCCGTGGCTGTGGCCCGACACCTGGCGGCGCCGGTCGCCTTCGAGTGGGCCGCGCCGCTCGCACCTGGCCAGGCCGACCGGTTCCGGCCGCTGAACCCGTCGCTGCGCGTGCCCATCCTGGCCGAGGGTGCGGGTTCGCTGTGGGAGGCAGACGCCATCGCGTGCCGTCTCTCGCAGATGCAAGGCTCGGACTTCTGGCGCAGCGGCGTTGAGTTGCCCGACATGATCCGCTGGATCAGCTGGGCGCGCGATCACTTCATGCGGGCTTGCGACATCGTGCACTTCGAGCGCGGCACCAAGCAGCGCTACGGCCTCGGCCCGGTCGACGAGGTTGCGGTGGCCGAGGGCTTGTCGCTGTTCCACGAAAGCGCCGCCGTGCTGGAGGCGCAATTGAGCGGGCGCGAGTGGCTGCTGGCGAGTGGGCTCAGCTACGCAGACTTCCGCATGGCGGCGTTCCTCCCCTTCAACGACGTGGCCCGGCTGCCGCTGTCCGACCACCCGGCCGTGGAGAGGTGGCATCGTCGCCTCCTGTCCCTGCCGGCATGGGCCGACCCGTTTGTGGGCCTGAACGCGCCCGAGCTGCCGCCCTTGCCGGGCTGAACTCGCGAGGTCAGGCCAGCCCGGCAGTCGGGCTGGGGCTTGCACCCGGTGCGGTCTCGGTCGGCTCCGACACCGCTGGGGCGGTGGGGGTGTCATCGTGCACCTCGTCGTTGCTCGCCAGCCGGTTGCAGTACAGCAGCAGCTCGTCGATCTCGTTCGACTTGTCGAACACACAATCGGCGCCCAACTCGAGGCAGCGGTTGCGCATCTCAGGGGTGGCGTGGTTGCTGAACACCACCCACTTGGCCGGCTTGTAGACGCCGGCGCCGGCTTTCAGCACGCCGAGGCCGGAGCCGCCCTTGAGGTAGATGTCGACGATCACCAGGTCGCAGTCCTGGTGGCGGTGGTCGATCCAGTCGAGGGCGGTGAGTTCGTCCTCGGCCGTGCCGACCACTTTCACCGGCACGGACTCTTCCAGCAGCGCCACCAGACTCTCACGGATGACGGGGCTGTCTTCGACGATGTAGGTCTTGAGCGCGTGCATCGGCGGAGCTCCGTCTTCAGCGCATGCGCACTTCGCCGTGCGTGCCCAGGTCGTGCGGCGGGCGGCCGGTGAGGGCCGACTTCGCCATCGCGATCAGCTGCACCAGCTTGCTCGACTTCACGTCCCAGTAGTCGGCGTGGGTGATCTGCACCTGCACCAGCGCCAGGTCGGGGTCGGTGGGGCCCTGCGGGAACCAGGCCTCGTTCATCTTGTTCCACAGCTGCTCCTTCTTCGCCGGGTTGTCGACGATGCGAGCCACGCCCGAGACCGACACGTAGCGGTCGTCGCCCGGTTCGGCGTAGACCACGTTCACCTCGGGGTCGGCGCGCAGGTCGGCCACGGGCTCGCCGCTCGCCGACATGAAGAACCACAGGCTGCTGTCCTCGTCGACCTTGGTGTTCTGCGTGGTCATCGGACGCGAGTGCAGGTGGCCGTTGCGGTGGTGCGTGGTGAACATCGCGAACTTGATGTCCTTGATCAGGTCCCAGAGCTTCTCGCGGGAGGAGGTGTCTCGGTCGTCCATGGTGTGCTCCTGCTGTGTGGGGTGGTGGCCACTTTTCGTGTGGCCCATGCGACGATTGAAACAGTCGCCCCCTGTCGAAGCGATCAGCCGTGGACGCCTCCGCGTGTAGGAGCTGTCTGGTCTTCCGCCCGAAAGTGCCAATGCCCCACGACGTCAGCCTGATTTCCACCATCGCCGCCGGCTTCGGCCTCGCGCTCATCTTCGGTTTCATCGCCGCGCGGCTGAAGGTGCCGCCACTGGTGGGCTACCTGCTCGCCGGCATCGTGATCGGGCCGGGCACGCCGGGCTTCGTGGCCGATGTGGGCCTGGCCAGCCAGCTGGCCGAGATCGGCGTGATGCTGCTGATGCTGGGCGTGGGCCTGCACTTTTCGGTGGCCGACCTGATGGCGGTGCGGCGCATCGCCATCCCGGGCGCGGTGCTGCAGATCGCGGTGGCCACGGCGATGGGCCTGGCGGTGGCGTATGCCTGGGGCTTCGGCCTGGGTGGCGGCCTGGTGTTCGGCCTGTGCCTGTCGGTCGCGAGCACGGTCGTGCTGCTGCGGGCGCTGGAAGCGCGTGGCGTGCTCGAGTCGATGAACGGCCGCATCGCGGTTGGCTGGCTGGTGGTCGAAGACCTGGTGATGGTGCTGGTGCTGGTCCTGCTGCCGCCGCTCGCGCCGCTGCTCGGGGGGCAGGTGCCTGCCGGCCACGAAGCACCCGATGGCCAGGGCCTGTGGGCCACGCTCGGCATCACGATGGCCAAGGTGGCGGCCTTCATCGCGCTGATGCTGGTGGTGGGCCGGCGCGTCTTTCCCAAGCTCCTGTGGTGGGTTGCGCGCACCGGCTCACGCGAACTCTTCACCCTGTGCGTGGTGGCCGCGGCGGTGGGCGTGGCCTTCGCATCGGCCAAGCTCTTCGACGTGTCGTTCGCGCTCGGCGCCTTCTTCGCCGGGATGATGATGCGCGAGTCGGAGTTCAGCCACCGCGCGGCCGACGAATCGCTGCCCCTGCGCGATGCCTTCTCGGTGCTCTTCTTCGTCTCGGTGGGCATGCTCTTCAACCCGCAGGTGCTGCTCGACGAGCCGCTGCGCGTGCTGGTGGTCGTGGCCATCATCATGGTCGGCAAGACGCTCGCAGCCGTGGCCCTCGTGCTCGCCTTCCGCTACCCGATGAACAGCGCGCTCACCGTGGGGGCGAGCCTCGCGCAGATCGGCGAGTTCTCGTTCATCCTCGCCGGGCTCGGCATGGCGCTCGGCCTGATGCCGCAGGCCGGGCACAGCCTCATCCTCGCCGGCGCGTTGATTTCCATCGCGCTCAATGCCTTGCTCTTTCGCGCCATCGAGCCGGTGCAGAACTGGCTGCGCGAGCGCTCGCCGCTGGCGCGCCGGCTGGAGATGCGCGACGACCCGCTGGCCGAGCTGCCCACCTCCGTCCACCCGGCCTTCCTCAGCGGCCAGGTGGTGCTTGTCGGCTACGGTCGCGTGGGCCGGCGCATCGCGCAGCAGCTCGACGCGCACCGCGTGCGCTACGTGGTGGCCGAGCAGAACCGCGAGCGTGTCGAAGAGCTGCGTGAGCGCAACGTGCCCGCCGTCAGCGGCGACGCCACCGACCCGGGCGTGCTGATCCAGGCCCACATCGCGCAGGCCGGCATGCTCGTGATCGCCACGCCCGACGCCTTCGGTGCGCGCCAGATGATCCAGACCGCCAAGACGCTCAACCCTGCCATCGAAGTCGTGCTGCGCGCGCAGAACGACGACGAGGCCGCGCTCATCGCGCAGGAAGGCCTGGGCACCGTCTTCATCGGCGAACACGCCCTGGCCGCGACCATGGGTCACCATGTGTTGTCGCGCATGCAGCCCCCCGGCGCGCACCCCTCGGGGCACTGACAACCGGTAACAGCGACCGTCGCCCTTCCTGCTGCAATCGAGTCCGCCCTCCGCTGCGACGGAGGCGCGCCATCTCACTCGACCCCACAGGGAGGCCCATGCCGGCAGATCGTTGCACCACTTCTTCGGAGGCGCGCATGCGCGGCGTCGAGCGCTGGCAGCATGTGGTGGTGGGCGCTCTCTTCGCCGCGGTGCTGGCCGGTTGTGGCGGTGGCGGCGGTGGTGGTGGCAGCAGTGCTCCTGCGCCGGCGCCCGGCACCGGCTCGCAGAACCCGCCGCCTCCACCCCCGCCGCCGCCTCCTCCTCCGCCCCCCGCCACCCTCTCGCAGCGCGACGCCGTGCGCCTGGCCGACCAGGCCACCTTCGGCCCGACCGAAGCGCTCGTGGCCAGCATCCGATCGCAGGGGGCTTCGGCCTGGGTGGCCGCGCAGATGCAGCTCAACAGCTCGCGCTACACCAGCGGTGGCGATGGCGCCGTGCACCAGTACACCGGCGCGGGCGAGTTCTGCAACGGCCGTGGCACCAACTGCTGGCGCGACTGGTACTCCACCGAGCCGCTGCTGTCGGATTTCTACCGCAACGCGCTCGGCCAGCCCGACCAGCTGCGCCAGCGTGTTGCGTATGCGTTGCAACAAATCGTTGTCGTCAACAACCTCGACGTCTCGGGCACCTACGGCTTTCGCAACTACCACAACGTGCTGATCCGCGAGGCCTTCGGCAACTACCGGCAGGTGCTGAAGAAGGTGACGCAATCGCCGGTGATGGGCGACTTCCTCAACAACGCCAACAACGACAAGGACGCGCCCAACGAGAACTTCGCGCGCGAGCTGCTGCAGCTCTTCTCCATCGGCACCTGCGAGCTCAACGCCGACGGCACGCTGCGCGGCGGCACCTGCACGCCCACGTACACCAACGAGCAGGTGCGCGCCTACGCCTATGCGCTCACCGGCTGGACGTATCCCGCCGGTGGCGCCACCTCGTATGGCTGCTACCCCACCGGCGCCAACTGCCGCTACTACGGCGGTGCGAACGACGGCGACATGGTGCCCGTCGCCCGCTACCACGACACCGCCGCCCGCACGCTGCTCAACGGCTACTCGCTGAGCGCCGGTCACACCGCGCCGCAGGCGCTCGAGACCGTGCTCGACAGCGTGATGACACACCCCAACACCGCGCCCTTCATCGGCAAGCAGCTGATCCAGCACCTGGTCAGCAGCAACCCGTCGCCGGCCTACGTGGGGCGTGTGGCCACGGCCTTCGCGACCGGCCGCTACGGCAGCTTCGGCACCGGCCAGCGCGGCGACCTCGCGGCCACGGTGGCCGCTGTGCTGCTCGACGCCGAGGCGCGCGGCGACACGCCCGGCCGCACCCAGGGCAAGCTGCGCGAGCCGGTGCTCATGTTCACCGGCGTGCTGCGTGGCCTGAACGGCACCAGCGACGGCGAATCGCTCGGCTGGTGGTGGGGCGAGACGATGCGCCAGCACATGTTCCGCGCGCCCTCGGTCTTCAACTTCTATCCGCCCGACTACCCCGTCGCCGGCACCGCGCTCGTGGGCCCGGCCTTCGGCATCCACAACGCCAACACCGCGCTCGCGCGGCTCAACTACCTCACCTACCTGCTCGACTGGGGCGGCACCCCCGCGTCGAGCAGCGGCGCGGCCAACCCGCTCGGCACGCTCGTGAACCTCTCGGCCTACACCGCCGACGCCACCGACGCGGGTGTGCTGGTCGACCGCCTGTCCAACCTCGCGCTCGGCCGCACGCTGACCGGCACGGCCCGCAGCGAGGTCGTGCGCGCCACCGAGTGGTGGACGTCCTCGCGCGACCCCGCCAACTGGCGCGTGAACCGCGTGAAGACCGCGGCCTTCCTGATCTACGGCTCCCCTCACTACCACGTGCAACGCTGAGGACGACGACGAACATGAACCGCAAAGCCTCTTCCCAAGCGCTGCCCACGATGAACCGCCGCCAATGGCTGCTGCGCAACAGCGCTGCGCTGGCCGGCGCCCTGGGCGTCGGCACGCTCGCCAACCTCACCCTCGGCACGCGCCGCGCCTGGGCCGGCGACTACAAGGCGCTGGTGTGCGTCTTCCTCTATGGCGGCAACGACGGCCTCAACATGGTCGTGCCCAACGACGCCACACGCTACGGCCAGTACGCCGCCGTGCGCCGCGGCCTCGCCCTCCCGCAGGCGAGCCTGCTGCCGATGAGCGGCATCAACTACGGCCTGCACCCGGCCCTCGCCGGCCTCGCGCCCGCCTGGGCGGCCGGCGACCTCGCGCCCGTCTTCAACGTCGGCACGCTGGCGCGGCCGCTCACCAAGAGCCAGTTCCGCGCGCTGCCCGAGAGTTCGCCCGACAAACCGGCCAACCTCTTCTCGCACTCCGACCAGCAGATCGAGTGGGAGACCGGCAGCACCAGCCCGCTCACCCGCAGCGGCTGGGGTGGCCGCGCATCGGCTGCGCTCGGCACCGTCAACCCGGTGATCTCGGTGGCCGGCAGCACACGCTTCGGCCTCACCGAATCGGTGTCGCCGCTCGTGCTGCCCGACACGCCGGGCGATGTGTTCGGCGCCTACGTGCTCACGCCCGAGGCGCAGCAGTACGCACCCTTCGTGGCACGCAAGGATGCGCTCAACGCGCTCTACGCCAGCGGGCAGGACAACGACCTCGCCGAGGCCTACGCCACGGCGCAGCGCAATGCGTTCGCCGTCTCCGAGCGGCTGGGCGGCCTGGTGGCGGTCGAGCCGGGCGGTGCGGGCGCGGTGGCGGCCATCGACGCTGCCTTCGCCTCGCTCGTCGGCAGCGACGGCGAATTCACGACCGGCCTCGGGGGCCAGCTGTACCAGATCGCCAAGCTCATCGTCGCCAACGCCACCGTGGGTGGCAACAAGCAGATGTTCTTTGCCTCGCTCGACGGTTTCGACACCCACGGCAACCAGGTCGCCGGCGGCGCGCCCACCACCGGCAACCACGCCAACCTGCTGCGCGAGCTGGGCGATGCGCTTGGCGCCTTCTACACCGCGATGCACACGCTCGGCCTCGGCCCCGACGTCACCGCCTTCACACAGAGCGACTTCGGCCGCACCTTCGTGCCCAACAACAGCCTGGGCACCGACCACGCCTGGGGCAACACGCAACTCGTGGTGGGCGGTGCGGTCAACGGTGGCGCGAGCTACGGCACCTTCCCGCAGCTCGTGCTCGGCGGCCCCGACGACGTGGGCGTCGACAACTGGGAGCTGCAGGGCCGCTGGATCCCCACCACGGCCGTCTCGCAATACGCGGCCACGCTGCTCGCGTGGTTTGGCGCCAGCGATGCGCAGATCGACACCGCGCTGCCGGGCCTCGCGGCCTTCGGCAGCAACCGCCGCCTGGCCTTTCTTTGATGCTTCTCTGACGTATTGCTGACGTGGAGGCCGCGCGTGCCGCGGCCTGGCACTGGTGTTTGCGCCGGGGTGTGCGCTGAGGGCGGTGCGTGGCATCATGGCCCGACCCCTCCGGGCCATCCGAAGAACACAACACCCATGCCGGACGCTGGCCGACCCGCGCGCATTCCGCTCAGACGCAGCCTGCTGATGGCGGCGTTCACGCTGGTGTTCGGGGCGCTGCTGGCGTTCATCGTGCTGCTCTATGCGGTGGTGGTGCGCCCGATCAGCGCCGATCTCGCCGCCTCGCAGCTCACCGCTGCCTCCGACCAGGTGGGTTCGCGCCTGCGCACGCTCGTGAGCCGCGTCGAGGCCATCGCGCGCATGAACCGCGAGTGGGGTCGCGCCGGCCTGGTCGACCTCGACGAGCCGCGCGCGTTCAACGCGCTCTACCAGCCCATCCTCGAACACGGCCCGCAGCTCTCGTCGATGGTGGTGGCCAGCGCCACCGGGCGCGAGTTGCTGTTGCTGCGCCTGCCCGAAGGCCGCTGGCTCAACCGGCTCACCGACCCCGCCAAACGCCCGGGCCGGGCTCATTTCCTGAGCTGGGATGCCGAGGGCCGCCTGCTCGGCGAAGAGACACGCGAACTCGACTACGACGCCCGCACCCGGCCCTGGTTTCGCGGTGGCCTCGAGCTCGCGCAAGACGGCGACACCTTCTGGAGCGAGCCCTATACCTTCCGCTCGTCCAACGAGCCTGGCCTCTCGGTGGTCGTGCGCTGGGCCGACCGCAGCGGCCTGCGCCATGTGATGACGGCCGACCTGAAGCTCGCCGACCTGTCGCGCTTCACACGCGACATCACCGCCGGCCGCAACGGCTTCGCGGCGATCTTCACGCAGGACGGCCGTGTGATCGGCATGCCCAAGGCCGCCCGCTTCGCCGACGACGAGGCGATGAAACGCGCCGTGCTGCTGCAGGCCGATGCGCTCGACGTGCCCCCGTTGCGTGAGGGCTTTCGCCGCTGGCGCAGCGACGGCGCGCAAGACCGCCAGCTCATGCGCTTCGAGGTCGACGGGCAGGAGTGGCTCGCCACCTTCACGCGCAGCCAGTTCGGCACCCGCACCTTCTGGGTCACGACGATGGCCCCGCTCGACGATTTCGCGCCCGCCTTCTCGCAGCCTGCGCTCATCGTGGTGGGGCTGGCGCTCGCGAGCCTGCTGCTCGCCTGGGGCGTGGCGGCGTGGCTCGCGCGGCGCTTCACCCGGCCGCTCGGCGAGCTGGCGCGCCGCAGCGAGCGCATCGGCCAGCTCGACCTGGGCGAGCCGGTGCAGGTGCACACGCCGTGGATCGAACTCGACGCGCTGGCGCAATCGCTCGACACCATGCGCGAGCGCCTGCAGCAGGCCAACGACACGCTGGAAGCCAAGGTCGAGGAGCGCACGCGCGAGCTGGCCATTGCGAAAGACCAGGCCGATGCGGCGGCCGGCGCCAAGGCCGAGTTCCTGGCCAACATGAGCCACGAGATCCGCACGCCGATGAACGCCATCCTCGGCATGACCGACCTCGCGCTGCGCACCGAGCTCACCGTGCGCCAGAAGGGCTACCTGCAGAAGGCGCGCGCGGCGGCCGACTCGCTGCTGGCCATCCTCAACGACATCCTCGACTTCTCGAAGGTCGAGGCCGGCAAGCTCGAACTCGAGCAGCGCGAGTTCAGCCTGCAGGGCGTGTTCGACCGGGTCACCGCCATCGTCGGCCTGAAGGCGCAGCAAAAAGGCCTCGAGCTGCTGATGAACACTGCGCCCGAGGTGCCCGCGCGGCTGGTGGGCGACCCGCTGCGGCTCGAGCAGGTGCTCATCAACCTCTGCACCAACGCCGTCAAGTTCACCGACAGCGGCGAGATCGTGGTCGTGACCGTGCGCACGCTGGTCTCGGCCGACGAGCGCGTGACGCTGCGCTTCTCGGTGCGCGACACCGGCATCGGCATCGCAGAGGCGCAGGTGGCGGGCCTCTTCCAGCCCTTCGCGCAGGTCGATGCGTCGACCACGCGGCAGTACGGCGGCACCGGCCTGGGTCTTGCGATCTGCAAGCAGCTCGTCACGCTGATGGGCGGCGAGATCGGCGTGAAGAGCCAGCTCGGCCGCGGCAGCGACTTCTTCTTCACCGCCGAATTCGGCGTGCCGGTGCAGGCGGGCGACGCGCCCGTGCCGCACGCCGAAGGCGGCGGCCTCAAGGTGCTGGTGGTCGACGACAGCGCCAACTCGCGCGAGATCTTCCAGGGCCTCCTGAGCGGCCTCGGCCACCGCGCCACGCTCGTCGCCTCGGGCGAAGACGCGCTCGCCGAACTCAAGCGTGCCCAGGCCGGCCGCGAGCCCTATGCGCTGGTGCTGCTCGACTGGAAGATGCCCGGCCTCGATGGCTTCGAGGTGGTGCACCGCATGCGGCAAGACGTGTCGCTCGTGCCGCTGCCGCGGATCATCCTCGTCACCGCCTACGGCGACGAAGAGCTGCCCCGGCGTGCGGCGCGCGAGGGGCTCGCGGGCTGCCTCGGCAAGCCGGTGAGCAGCTCCACGCTGCATGACAGCATCGTCGACGCCTTCGGCTACCCCGCGGCCGTGCCGGCCCAGGCCGGCGCCGCCGTCGTGCCGCGGGCGCTGGCGGGCCGGCGTGTGCTGCTGGTGGAAGACAACGAGTTCAACCAGGTCGTTGCGGTGGAGCTGCTGCGCGACGTGGCCGGCATGGAGGTGCTGCTCGCGCCCAACGGTCAGGCTGCCGTCGAGGCGGTCCAGCGCGAGGCACCCGAGCTCGTGCTGATGGACGTGCAGATGCCGGTGATGGACGGCTACGAGGCCACACGCCAGATCCGACGCGACCCGGCGCATGCCGGTCTGCCCATCATCGCGATGACGGCGCATGCGATGCAGCGCGACCGCGACAACGGCCTGGCCGCCGGCATGAACGACCACGTCGTCAAGCCCTTCGTGCCCGAGGCGCTCTTCGCCATCATCGAGCGATGGCTGCCGCCGCCGTCGGCCGAGGTGGAGCCCGAGGCCGTCTCCGCCGAACTCGGCCTCAAGAACTGCCTCGGTCGCCGCGAGCTCTACGAGAAGATCCTGCGCCGCTTCCTCGACACCCGGGCCGGCGATGCCACTGCGCTGCAAAAGGCTTTGGCCGAGGGCCGCAGCGTCGATGCGGCGATGATTGCGCACGCGGTCGTCTCGAACGCGGGAACCATCGGAGCCGCCGCCCTGTCAGACACGGCCAAGAGCCTTCAGCTGGCCCTCGATGCCGACGAGCGCTCCACCTGGGCCACGCTGGCGGCGGAGTTTGCCCGCCAGCACGCCCGGGTGATCGCGCAACTGCGCAAGCGTTTCCCCGACACCCCCCCACCCGCTTCAGACCCTTCGTCCTGACCGTGCCCCGTTCCTCCCGTTCCGCCACCGACAAGACACCCTCCCGCTCCGGCCAGCCGCCTCGGACCTACTCCACCGCCTACGTCGCGCGGCGGCTGGGCATCTCCATCCCCACGGTGCAGCGCTGGGTCGATGCCGGCCGGCTGAAGGCCTGGAAGACCCCCGGCGGCCACCGCCGCATCGACGCCGCCAGCGCCGACCGCCTCTTCGAGACGCAGGCCGCGCCGGGCGAGTCCGGCGACGAGGCCATGCCCCAAGGGGCCGAGGCGCTGTCGGTCGTGATCGTCGACGACAACGCCGAAGACAGCGAGCTCCTGCGCGAGCTTGTTGCCACGGCGCTGCCGCAGGCGCAGGTGACGGTGTTCGAAAGCGGCATCCAGGCGCTGGTGGCCATCGGCCAGCACGCGCCCGAGGTCGTGATCACCGACATCGTCATGCCCCACATGAACGGCGTCGAGATGCTGCGCCAGCTCTCCACGCAGTGCGTGGTGCGCCCGCGGCTCATCGTGGCCGTCTCCAGCTTCGGCGAGAAGCGCCTGGCCGAGCTGGGCGAGCCGCCGCCGCAGGTGCACTTCGTGCCCAAGCCGGTCGACCCCGAGCCCTTCATCGCACTGTTGCAAGGTGTGTGTGGCGTGGCATGAGCCCACTGTCTGCACCCGCTTGGGGCTTGGGCGGGAACTGAAGGGTGTTGCCGCCGCATCTCGCGGCTTTCGTTCAATTCGTTCAAATTAAAGTCCTCTCCGATGGCCTCCGATAAGGGGGTGACGGCGCCTCGTCATGGCGTGTGGATCGTGGGTGGATGGACATGAACGGACTCAAGGACCTGAAGATCGGAACCCGGCTGAGCCTCGTGCTCGCCTGCGTGTTGGTGGCTCTGGCGGCTGTCGCAGGCGCGGGCTTGTGGGGCCTCGGCGCGGTGTCGAACGCGAGTCAGCATGCGCTGGCGCAGGACGTGCAGCTGGCCCAGCAGGCGCTGGAAATCCAGACCCTCGTGCTGCTGGAACGCCGCTACGAGAAGGACGCGTTCATCAACCTCGCCGAGGCCGACAAGCGCGTGGCCTACGTGAAGAAATGGACCGAGACCCGCGCACGCATGGTCGAGGCCCTGGCGAAGCTGCGCAAGCTCGACCTGACCCCCGAAGATGCCCAGGCCGCCGAGGCGATGGCCCGCCATTTCGACCGCTACGCCGCCGGCTTCGAGGCGACCATGGCGATGGTCCAGCGAGGTGAGCTGGCCACCACGCAGGCGGCCAACACCGAACTCGGCAAGTACAAGGGCGACGTGCAGGGCATGGAGTCCACCAGCGAGAAGATCAACGACCACGCCGCCGAGCGCGCCCAGGCGGTGGCCCCGCTGATCGCCGCCACGCAGGCGCGCGGCCAGGCCCTGCAGCTCGGCTTCTCGGCGCTCGCCATCCTGCTGGCCATCGGGCTGTGCCTGTGGGTCACGCGCTCGATCACCGTGCCGCTGGCGCATGCGGTCGCCATCGCCGAGACCGTGGCGCGCGGCGACCTCGGCTCGCGCATCGGCGCCACCTCGAAAGACGAGGTCGGCCAGCTGCTGGGTGCCCTCGGTCGCATGAACGACAGCCTGGTGAAGATCGTGGGCGACGTGCGCAACGCGTCCGACTCCATCGCCACCGGCTCGGCCCAGATCGCCACCGGCAACGCCGACCTCAGCCAGCGCACCGAAGAGCAGGCGAGCAACCTGCAGCAGACCGCCGCCTCGATGGAGCAGCTCACCGTCACCGTGAAGAACAACGCCGACACCGCCCGCCAGGCCACGCAGCTCGCCTCTGGCGCTGCCGCGGTGGCCGCGCAGGGCGGCAGCGTCGTCGGCCAGGTGGTCGAGACCATGCAGGGCATCAGCGAGAGCTCGAAGAAGATCGCCGACATCATCGGCGTGATCGACGGCATCGCGTTCCAGACCAACATCCTCGCGTTGAACGCCGCAGTGGAAGCGGCACGCGCCGGCGAGCAGGGCCGCGGCTTCGCGGTGGTGGCCGGCGAGGTGCGCACGTTGGCGCAGCGCTCGGCGCAGGCGGCGAAAGAGATCAAGAGCCTGATCGGCGAGAGCGTCGGCAAGGTCGAGACCGGCACCCAGCTCGTGGGCGACGCCGGCCGCACGATGGACGACATCGTGGCGCAGGTGCGCAAGGTCAACGACCTCATCGGCGAGATCAGCAGCGCGAGCGGCGAGCAGACCTCGGGCATCGGCCAGATCAACGACGCGGTGACGCAGCTCGATCAGGTCACGCAGCAGAACGCCGCGCTGGTGGAAGAGAGCGCCGCCGCGGCCGAGAGCCTCAAGAACCAGGCGCAGCGCCTGGCCGAGGCGGTGTCGATCTTCAAGCTCTGACGCGGCCCCGTGCCGGCAGCGACGCCGCGATGCACAGCTGCGCCAGCCAGTAGGTCGACAAAATCCACAGCGCCGACAGCGGCAGCGGGCTCGCGAACTTGTTGATGGCGAGCAGGCTGTCGGACGCCAGGAAGAGGGCGCCACCGAGGGCCGCAGCGCGCGCGAGCGGCGAGGCCGGCGCATGGCGCCACCACGCCCCCGCCTGCGCCGCCATGCAGGCGAGGCACACCACATAGCCCACCACCGGCGCGCGCAAGGCCGCCGGCACGCCGCTCCACAGCTGGCTCAGGATGAGCATCGCGATCACGCCGTAGATCGCGAACGCGGCGGGCTTGGCGCCGAAGCGCACCGGCACGCTGAAGGCCGCGATATAGGCCAGGTGTGCCAGCAGGAAAGACACCAGCCCGAAGAGAAAGCCTTCCTTCGGCCACAGCAGGAACACATCGCCCGCTAGCGAGAGCCACAGCCCGATCAGCACGCGGCGCCGCTGCACCGGCACCTCGTGGCCGCGGGTGAACGCCCAGGCGATCACGAGCAGCGTGGTCAGCGGCTTGAAGACGAAGGCGAGCTGCGGGGGCAGGGCGCCGGTGGCGGCGGCGATGCACAGCGCGGCGCTCACGATCGCGAGCAGCGGCAGGGCAGGGGTGGGGGTCATGGGCGGGGTGCGGCATGCGGCCGCAGTTCTTCGAGGTGCTGGCGCAGGTAGCGCAGGAGGGTACGCCGCTTCTCGGGCCCGCGCACGCCCTCGCCGGCGGTCGCGCCCGGTTCGGCCAGCAGCGCCGGGAAGCGCTCTTCCACCCGCGCGTAGATCGCGCGCCAGAGCTTCTTCACGGTGTGCATCGACACGCCCAGCAGCACGGCGATCTCCTCGTCCGGCTCGTCGAAGAGGGCGCGCCGCAGCAGCCGCTGCTCGGCCCCGCGGAAGTGGAAGCGCGGCGGCGTGTGCTCGAAGATCTCGCGCAGCTGGAAGCCCGGCAGCTTCTGCAGTGCCTCGCGGCGCGTGAGGCTGAAGAGTTCGGGTAGGCCCTGGCCGCTGGCCGGGCGGTTGTGCGCGCTGCGCTGGACCATGCCCACGCTTGCCATGTACTCGCGCTCCGATTGCCACGCTTCCTGGAACACCTCGCGCACGCGGTGTCCGGCGTGTGCGACGCGCATCGCCACCACACCGGCCGACAGCACCGCCACGGCATGCGGGTCGCGCATGTCGCCATTGCGCTGCTGGTAGTGCAGCACCATGAAGCTCACGCCGCCGTCGTCGTCGGTCGAGGCATTCGCGCGGGCCAGCTCGCGCTCGCCGGGCGGTGCGGTGTGCCCGTCGAGCAGCTCGGCGTAGAGCTGCCGCGTGACCCACGGGTCGGATGTGCCGCGCAGGCGCTGCGCCCAGGCGTCGTCGAGCGCGATCGACATGCCCAGCGCCTGCAGCCGCTGCCCCGCGGGGGCGGCCACGTCTTCGATGGCATCGGCGTTGAAGCCCGGGTGGTGCAGCAGGCGTGCCCACAGCGCGGGCAGGGCGGCGTGTTGGTCCTGGCTCAGGGCCAGCCAGGGCGGCACCAGGGCGAGCGCTTCGGCGAAGTCGGCCGGGCGCAGCAGCCGGCGCTGCAGCGAGGGGCGGCCGTGCGGTGAGTCGTGCGGAGGTGTCGGCATCTCGGGCCGCCGATTCTGCCTGCGGCCTTCGTTCACGGGGTGCGGACGCGCGGACAGCAATCGCGGCGTGCCGGACATGGCCGCGCAGCCCGTCGATTTCCAGAATCCACGCCTTTCAACTGAAGCGAATCCGCAGCGAGGCATGCCGTGACGTACCGACCGATGAACGAGAGAAGAAGGGCCTTCGTGAAATGGATGGCCGGCGGCGCCGCGGTGGCGACGGCGGTGCCGGCGCTCGTGGCGTGCGGCGGTGGTGGTGGCAGCGGCGGCGCGCCGGCCGAGGGCGGCAACCCGCCCGACGGCAGCTTCGACGCCGAGCGCTTCGATGCGATCGCCGACATCGAGGACATGAGCCGCCGCCTCTCGCTCACCACCTCCACGCCGCTGGGTTTCGTGCAGGCGCTGGCGGCCTACATGCGCACGCTCGACGCCTACGAGCGTGCCGGCTACAACGAAGAGTCCTTGTGCGCCTGGGGCATCTTTCGCGATGGCCGCACGCACATCGTCGCCAACAACCGGCTGCCCGCAGCCCCCGCGAGCCCCACCGCTCAGCGCGAGCACCCGCTCGCGAGCGGCCTGCCGCAGGCACGGCAGGCGCGGCTGCTGCACACCTTCGGCACCGGCTTCGACGACGGGCAGGGCATGGTCAACGAACTCACCACCTGGCTCGACAACGCCGGCTACCAGGTGCGCAGCGGCGGCCAGGAAGGCGACGGCCGCCTCACCGCGCTGCGTGCCGTGAAGGGCGACGGCTTCTTCTACATCAACACCCACGGCGGCTGGGGCGACGCGCTCCACGCCGACGGCAGCACCACCGGCGGCACGGTGTTCTCGATCCAGTCGTCGACGCTCGTCGATGCGGTGCTGGAGCGCACGCCCGAGATGCGCGAAGACCTGGCCGACGGACGCCTCACCTATTTCACCGCGCGCAACGGGCTCACCAAGACCATCCTCGGCATCGAGTACCCCGACCACGACACCCGCTACGGCATCACCGACAGGTTCGTGCGGGCGCATTGGGCGTTCGCGCCCAACAGCGTGGTGCTCGTCAACGCTTGCGTGAGTGCGCGGCCCGCGAGCAACGGCCGCCCGCTCGCCGCGCCCTTCTACGACGCCTGCCTCGCCAAAGGCGCCGGGGCCTACCTCGGCTGGACCAACACCGTCTCGGCCACCGGCGCCTTCAGCGTGCCGCGCCGTTTCGTCGACCGCGTGCTCGGCGCCAACGCCTACCAACCCGAGTCGCCGCGCCAGCGGGCCTTCGTCGTGGCCGACGTGATGGAGGAGCTGGCCGACAAGGGCCTCGACCGCGACCCCGACAGCAGCGCCGTCTTCGTGCTGCGCGCGAACGGCGACGCACCCACCGTGATGCCTGGTCTCAAGGAGATGGTGGTCGACGAATTCCGCGACGAGCTGGTGCTGATCGGCGACTTCGGCCCGCGCGAGACCACCGGCCCCAACGTCGGCCGGGTCACCGTCGACGGCCACGAGCGCAGCGTGCTGAGCTGGACGGCCACCCGCATCGTCTGCGCACTGCCGCGCATTGGCGCGGGCTCGGCGGGCGCGGTGCGGGTGCAGGTGGGCGAGCACCGCAGCAACGTGCGCTGGATCACCCGCTGGACCACCACGCTCGACTACCGCTGGGAAGACCCGGCACGCCCCGGCTTGCGCGTGGCCGGCGTGGGCACGATCCGCCACCGGGCCGACGTGGGCCGCACGCGGGCCAAGCCTGGCGAAGCGCCCGAAGCGCCGGTGCGCTATGCCGTCACCACGCGCGATTCCTCGCTGCCCCTGCAGGCGAGCGGCAGCCACACCGACGGGCCCGACTGCACCTTCACCTGGAGCGGCGCGATGACCTACCCGGGCACGCACCTCACCAACGGCCACGTGTTCTTCGCCGACCTGAAGATCGACACCGACACCCGCACCGGCGCGCTCGGCCTGGCGCTCGGTGCGACCGGGCCCGATTTCACCGAGTCGGGCTGCAGCCGCGACCCGGCGCGCTTCGCCGTGGTGTTCCTCGAGATGCACCGCATCGAGCAGTTCGGTCGCTACAACAATGGCACGACGGTGATGGTGCCCATGCCCGCACTCGACGTGAGTTTCGGTGCCGACTTCACCCTCGCTGGCGGCAGCTTCGAGCGCGACCAGATGCACCTCAGCTGGACCTCGGCCGCGCCCGAGTTCGCGCCTCAGCCCGACGATGCGATCTGAGGGCGTGCCCTCAGGCGCGCGGCGAGCTGCGTGTCTCGCGCTTGTAGGCCTTCGAGAAGGCAAAGCCGCTCGAGTAGCCCACGCGCTCGGCCACCTGGTCGAGCGAGAGGCGGCGGTCTTCGAGCAGCCGCCGCGCCTGTGCCATGCGCCAGCGCGTGAGGTAGCGCAGCGGCGCGTCGCCCACCGCCGCGGCGAAGCGTTCGCAGAAGGCAGTGCGGCTCATGTGGCACAGCTCGGCGAGGGCCTTCACCGACCAGTCATGCGCCGGCTCGGTGTGGATGGCCCGCAGCGCGGGCGCAAGGGCGGGGTCGGGCCGCAGCGCCGGGGGCGCGGCATCGGCCGCGGCGCTCAGCTGCGTGAGGATCACGTGGCGCAGCAGCGCGTTGACCGATTCGTTGAGCCCGACGGCGGCGCCACCGCGCGGCAGGTCGGTCATCCAGCGCATCGGCTGCGACAGCGGCTCGACCCAGGCGTGGTGGCCGTGCAGGTGCACCACCGGCGGCAGGCGCGCCACGAGCGGCTGGGCCTGCAGCTCGTGCGTCCAGAAGAAGCTGCCAAAGACGTGCGCCACCGGCGCAGCGTGCTCCACGGTGAAGGTGCGCCGGCCGTCGTGCAGGTGCGTGCGGGCGAATTCGAGCATCGGCTGTGCGGCGGCGTGTGGGTCGGTCGCCACCTCGTGCCGGCCGCCGTGCGGCAGGAAGAGCAGCTCTCCGGCGCGCAGCGTGCCGCGCCAGCCGCTCGGGGTGTGGTGCACCGCCAGGGCCTCGCCCTGCGCCAGGTACAGCGGCGCCCGCGACCGGCTGTCGACCACCAGGCGCTGCGCCCCGCCGATGCCCGACTGGAAGTGCAGCACCGGGTCGAACGAGAGCGTGTCGACCACGGCTTCAAGGTCGGCGCCAGGGCGGGTGGAGTGGGCTCGGGTTGGCACGGCGCGGATGATGTCGCCCGCGCCGTGCGGCCGCCAGACCTCTAAAAGAGGCCCATGCGCGCTCAGAGGTGGCGCGTCTCAGCCGGTGTGTTCCACCAGGCGTTGTGACGGCCGTCGGAGTAGTGCACCGGTGCTGCGATCAGCTCGGCCGGCTCCGCGTTGTCGAGGCAGGCCACCTGCACCGACACGTAGTCGCCGCCGATCTGCTCGATGTAGCCGCGCCCGAACGAACGCACGCCGCAGGTCTTGCAGAAGAGGTGGTGCGCGCTCTGGGTGTTGAACTGGTAGTCGCTGAGCGCCGCTTCATCGGTCAGCAGGCGGAACGCATCGGGCTTGATCGTGATGCCCCAGTTGCGCGTCTTGGTGCAGATCGAGCAATTGCACTTGCCGGTGCCGGCGGCGAGGTCGAGGTCGGCTTCGAAGCGCACGGCGCCGCAGTGGCAGCTGCCGGTGTAGGTCTTCAGCATGGTGAGGCTCCCGCAGTCAGAGAAGGGCGGGATCTTGCGCGGCGGCTGCTGACAACGCAGTGTCAGCAGCCGCGTGGCGCTCAGGGTTTCACGTCGGCCTGCGCGGCGCGTTTGGCGGCGGCCTCGCGCAGCAGGCGCAGCTTCTCACGCGGGTCTTCCTTCGACTTGGCCTCGTGCAGCTTCATCTCGCCGATGAAGCGGCTCGGGATGGCCTGCACCGTGTCGCGGCCCTTCTTGCGACGGCGCAGCACGTTCACCGCCAGCGTGCGCCGCGCGCGGGTGATGCCCACGTACATCAGGCGGCGCTCTTCTTCCAGGCGCTCGGGCGTCATCTCGTCGTCGTCGCTCTTGAAGGGCAGCAGCCCTTCGTTCACACCGGCCAGCACCACGTGCGGCCACTCGAGGCCCTTGCTCGCGTGCAGGGTGGAAAGGGTCACCACGTCTTGCTCGTCGCCGCGCTCGGCGAGGCTGATGATGACGGAGATGGTCTGCGCCACGTCGAGCACCGTCTTCTTCTCGGTCTCGAAGGTGGCACCGCCGTCGTTCTCGATCTCGCCGCCGCAGCGCTTGGCGATCCAGTCGACGAAGTCGAGCACGTTGGTCCAGCGGCTGGCCGCCAGCTTCTCGCTGTCTTCGCCTTCGTAGAGGTGCTTCTCGTAGTCGATGTCTTTCAGCCAGCCGAGCAGCAGCGCCTTCGCGTCTTCGCTGCCCGAGGTGTGGCGGGCGCGGTATTCGAGGTCGTTCACGTAGCGGCCGAACTCGTGCAGCGAGCCGATGGCGCGGGCGTTGAGCACGGTGCCGAGCGACTCGGCGAAGAGCGCTTCGTAGAGGCTCGTCTTGAAGCGCTTGCTGAACTCGCCGAGCGCGCCCAGCGTCTGGTGGCCGATGCCGCGCTTCGGGGTCGTGACGGCGCGCAGGAAGGCCGGGTCGTCGTCGTTGTTGACCAAGAGGCGCAGCCAGGCGCAGAGGTCCTTGATCTCGGCGCGGTCGAAGAAGCTCTGGCCGCCCGACACCTTGTACGGGATCTCGGCGCGGCGCAGCGCCTTCTCGAAGACACGCGCCTGGTGGTTGGCGCGGTAGAGCACGGCGAAGTCCTTGAACGCGACTTCACCGCCCTGGCCTCTGAGCGACTGGATGCGCGCCACGGCCCGCTCGGCCTCGTGCTCCTCGTTGTCGCACTCGACCACCTGCACCGGGTCGCCGTCGCCCAGGTCGCTCCAGAGCTTCTTCTCGAAGAGCTTGGGGTTGTGGCCGATCACCGCATTGGCCGCGCGCAGGATGTGGCCGGTCGAGCGGTAGTTCTGCTCCAGCGGGATCACCTTCAGCTGCGGGTACTCGGCGGGCAGGCGGCGCAGGTTCTCGATGGTGGCGCCGCGCCAGCCGTAGATCGACTGGTCGTCGTCGCCCACGGCGGTGAACATTGCGCGCTCGCCGGCCAGCGACTTCAGAAGCTCGTACTGGATGGCGTTGGTGTCCTGGTACTCGTCGACCAGCAGGTAGCGCAGGGTGTTCTGCCATTTGGCGCGCGCTTCGGCGTCGCGCTGGAAGAGCTGGTGCGGCAGGCCGATCAGGTCGTCGAAGTCGACCGCCTGGTACGCCGCGAGGCGCTCTTCATAGCGCTTCATCACCTGCTGGGCGATGCGCTCGTCGTCGTTCTGCGGCTCGACGGTGTCGGCGTTCTTGCCCTGGTTCTTCCACAGGCTGATGGTCCATTGCCAGCGGCGGGCCAGCGCGTTGTCGCTGCTGCTGCCGGCGTCTTTCAACACGCCGAGCACGTCGTCGCTGTCGAGGATGCTGAACTGCGGCTTCAGGCCCAGGCGCTCGCCCTCGGTGCGCAGGATGCGCACGCCCAACGAGTGGAAGGTGCTCACCACCAGGTCTTTCGCGGCACGCGGGCCGATCAGCGCCTTGGCGCGCTCGCGCATTTCCTGCGCGGCCTTGTTGGTGAAGGTGATGGCGGCGATCTGCGAAGGCGCGTAGTCGGCCTGCAGCAGGCGGGCGATCTTGTGGGTGATGACGCGGGTCTTGCCGGAGCCGGCGCCGGCCAGCACCAGGCAGGGCCCGCCCAGGTGGTGCACCGCGTCCATCTGGGCTGAATTGAGGGTGTCTGCCATGGGTACTTCCGAGAGCGCGGCGGATCATAGCCAAGGCCCCTTCGCCAGGCTGTCGTGCCGCTGTGGTAAACCGCCGCGCCATGAGCCTTGTGATCACCCGCCGCCAAGTTCTTGCCACGCTTGCTGCCGCGCCCTGGTTCGTCCGCCATGCGCGGGCGGCCGACGTGCCGCGTTTTGCCCTCGGCATCGCCTCGGGGCACCCCCGGCCCGACCGGCTCGTGCTGTGGACGCGCCTCTCGGGCGCCGACCTGCCCGAGCGTGTTGACGTGCGCTGGGAACTCGCGCACGACGAAGCCTTCACCCGCATCGCCGCGCGTGGCACCGAGGTGGCCGAGGCCGCCTGGGCGCACAGCGTGCACGCCGAGCCGCAGGGGCTGGAGCCGGGAAGGGGGTACTGGTACCGCTTCAGCGCGCTCGGCCAGCGCAGCGCGGTGGGCCGCACGCGCACCGCCCCCGCGGCCGATGCTGCCGCGCCGCTGCGCTTTGCGATCGCGAGCTGCCAGCGCTGGGACCACAACCACTACGCCGCCTGGCGCCATCTGGCCACGCAAGACCTTGACCTCGTGCTCTTCCTCGGCGACTACATCTACGAGTACGCCTCGCCGCCCACCGCCGTGCGCCTGCACGAGGGCCCCACCACGCTCACGCTCGACGACTACCGCGCCCGCTACGCGCAGTACAAGAGCGACCCGGCGCTGCAGGCCGCGCACGCCCACGCCCCCTGGCTCACCGTGTGGGACGACCACGAGATCGAGAACGACTACGCCGCCGGCACGCCGCAGGGCGGCCCCGAGCCGCTCTTCGCCAGCCGGCGCGCGGCGGCCACGCAGGCCTATTGGGAGCACATGCCGTTTCCGAAGGCGTGGCGCCCGCGCGGCAGCGACCTGCGCCTCTACGCGCGCTACGACTGGGGCACGCTCGCCCGCATCCACACGCTCGACGACCGCCAGTACCGCGACGTGCAGGCCTGCCCGCGGCCCAACCGCAACGGCTCCAACACGGTGGCGTTCAAGGACTGTGCGGCGCTCGTCGACCCGCGGCGTTCGCTGCTCGGCGCGGCCCAGGAACGCTGGCTCGCCGACGGCTGGGACACCGAGCGCCCCTGGAACCTCGTCGCCCAGCAGACCTTGATGGCGCGTTTTAGCTGGACCGACCCCGCCCAGGGCGGCGGCACCTACTGGACCGACGGCTGGGACGGCTACGCCGCTTCGCGCCAGCGCCTGCTGCAAGGCGTGGCCGAGCGCAAGCTCCCCGGTGCGGTGGTGCTGGGCGGTGACGTGCACGCGCATTACGTGGCCGACCTGAAGGTGGACTACGACGACGCCAAGTCGCCGGTCGTCGCGAGCGAGTTCTGCGGCACCTCGATCTCGAGCAACGGCATGGCGCAGTCGCGCGTGAGCGCCGCGCTGCCCCACAACCCGCACCTGAACTACGCGCGCAGCGACCAGCGCGGCTACGTGAGCTTCACGCTCGACGCGAAGCGGCTGCAGGCGCAGCTGCATGCGGTGCTCGACCCGAAGAACCCGGCCTCCGAGGTGAACGTGGCGGCGCGCTTCGCCGTCGAGCTGGGCCGGCCCGGGCCGCAGGCGTCCTGACAGGCGGAACGAGCCGGGCGGGCGGCGGCCAACCCTTGCGTAGTCCCGCGTAGGTGCAGTCGCGTAAGCCGCTCAGTAGAGAGCCCTCTCCTGAGCAAAAACGTACAAAGGCCCGGATACTCCGGCCCCTGCCGGCACCACCCTGCCGGCCCCAGTGAAGTACACAACCCCCCGCCACACGCGGGGGGCGATTGGGGCCAGGGCCAGGGCGATCTGGGCCTCAATGGTCGAGGTAGGGCGCGAGGGTCTCCGCCACCCAGGCCATGAACACCTGCACCCGCTGCGGCAGGTTGCGCCGGTTGGCGTACAGCAATGACACCGGCAGCGAGGGCGCCCGATGCTGCGGCATCACCTCCACCAGCAGCCCGCGCGCGAGCAGCGACGCCAGCCCCGCCGCCGGCGCCTGGATCAGCCCCAAGCCCGCCACGCAGGCCGATTGATAGGCCTCGGTGCTGTTGACCGTGAGCACGCTCGGCATCGCGAGGGTGCGCACGCGGCCCTCATGCACGTACTCCCAGCCGCTGGGCTTCGCCCCCAGCGTGGGCACGTAGTGGATCGCCCGGTGCGAGGCCAGGTCCTCGAGCGTCTTCGGCGTGCCGTGCTGCGCCAGGTAGCCCGGGCTCGCGCAATTGATCTGCCGCAGCTGGCCCACCGGCCGCGCCACCAGGCCCGAGTCGGCCAGTGGCCCCACGCGCAGCACGCAGTCGAAGCCTTCGCGCACCACGTCGACCCGGCGGTCGGTGCTGCTGAACTCGAAGCTCAGCTGCGGGTGCGCGGCGAGGAATTCCGGCAGGCGCGGAATGATCTGGTCGCGTGCGATCAGCGTGGGCATGTCCACCCGCAGCCGGCCGCGCAGCGACTGCGGCCCCTGCTGCTGGAACATGCCCTGCAGCTCGTCCATGTCGTCCAGCAGGTCCTTGCAGCGCTCGTAGAAGGCCTGGCCGTCTTGCGTGAGCTGCACCTTGCGGGTGGTGCGGTGGAGCAGGCGTGTGCCGAGCTGGCCTTCGAGCTGCTGCACGGCGGTCGACACGCGCGCCTTGGGCAGCGCCAGCTGCTCGGCGGCCTGGGTGAAGCTGCTGAGTTCGGCCACGCGCACGAAGATCTGCAGGCCTTCGATTGTTTTCATGGGTTGAACAAACTGATCTAGATAAGCGTATTTATTGCGAAGGATTGGACCAATAAAGTGCCTTCACCACAACCCATCCCGAAAGGCACTTCCCATGAACACCTCCCCCACCATCGCCCTCATCACCGGCGGCAGCCGCGGTCTCGGCAAGAGCATGGCGCTCAAGCTGGCCGAGCAGGGCCACGACCTCATCCTCACCTACCGGGCGAATGCGGCCGAGGCGCAGGCCGTCGTCACGCAGGTGGCGCAACTGGGGCGCCGGGCCGTCGCCCTGGCGCTCGACGTGGGCGACAGCCGCGGTTTCAGCGACTTCGCCGCCCAGGTGAAGCGGGCCCTGGCGCAGCACTGGCAGCGCGAGCGCTTCGACTTCCTCGTCAACAACGCCGGCATGGGCCACCACGCGAGCTTCGCCGAGACCACCGAGGCGCAGTTCGACGAGCTGATGAACGTGCACCTGAAGGGCCCGTACTTCCTCACGCAGGCGCTGCTGCCGCTGCTCGCCGACGGTGGGCGCATCGTCAACGTGTCGTCGGGCCTCACGCGCTTCGCGCTGCCGGGGTATGCGGCCTACTCCGCGATGAAGGGCGGCGTGGAGGTGCTCACGCGCTTTCTCGCCAAGGAGCTGGGCCCGCGCCGCATTGCCGTCAACACCCTGGCCCCCGGTGCCATCGAGACCGACTTCGGCGGCGGCCTGGTGCGTGACAACGCGCAGTTCAACGCCGCCATCGCCGCGCAGACGGCGCTCGGCCGCGTGGGCCTGCCCGACGACATCGGCGGTGCCGTGGCCGCACTGCTGTCGCCCGGTGCTGGCTGGGTCAACGCGCAGCGCATCGAGGTGTCGGGCGGCCAGATGATCTGACGCACACGCGACCCCCGCGGCCAGGCCGCTTGCGATACTCGCCGCTCCCATGCAGGCGATCCTGGCCGTCACCGTTCCCTTCTTCGCGCTCGTGCTGTGCGGCTACCTCGCTGCCCGGCAGCGGGTGTTGCCCGAAGCGGCCATCCCCGGGCTCAACGCCTTCGTGCTCTTCTTCGCGCTGCCGTGCATGCTCTTCCGCTTCGGCGCGAGCATGCCCTTCGCGCAGCTCATCAACCCGGCGCTGATCGGCGTCTATGCGCTGAGCGCGGTGGTGGTGGTGCTCTTCACCGTGGCGGTCACGCTGCGGCGCGCCGACGGCAAGGGCGTCGACACCAAGAACGCCGCCTTCGGCGCGCTGGTGGCGGCGTTCCCCAACACCGGCTTCATGGGCGTGCCGCTGCTGGTGGCGCTGCTGGGCGACAAGGCCGCGGGGCCGGTGATCGGCACCGTGCTCACCGACCTCTTCCTCACGAGCTCGCTCTGCATCGCGATCGCGCAGGCCGGCCCGGCCGACGACGGCGCGCCGCACGACAGCCTCTGGGCCACCGTGCTGCGCTCGCTGCGCGGCGCGCTGAGCAACCCGCTGCCGTGGTCCATCGGCCTGGGCGCGGCGCTCGCGGCCAGCGGGCTCGAGCTGCCGGGGCCGGTGTCGCAGGTGATCAAGATGCTGGGCGACGCGGCCACGCCGGTGGCGCTCTTCACCATCGGTGCGGTGCTGTGGCGCGCCGGCCAGCATGCGCACACGCGCACGCCGGTGGGCCAGTACCTGCCCGTCGCGCTGATCAAACTCTTCGTGCACCCGCTGCTGGTGCTGGGCATCGGCGTGCTGCTGCGCGCGGCCGGCGTGCCCATGCCCGAGTTCGGGCTCATGGTGCTGATGCTCGCGGCGGCGCTGCCGAGCGCGAGCAATGTCTCGCTGCTCGCCGAGCGCTACGGCGCCGACAACGGGCGCGTGGCCCGCATCATCATGGCGAGCACGGTGCTGGCCTTCGTCACCTTCTCGCTGCTGGCCTGGGGCCTGGGCGTCGGGCGCAGCTGAGGGTCACGGTGCGCTGCACAGGCAGTGCGCCACCGCGGCAAACGGCTTGCGGCCTTCGGTCAGCTCGCTGACCCAGCCCAGCTCGCGGCGCGCTTCGCGCAGCACCGGGGCCACACCCGGCGCCACTTGCGCGTCGAGCCAGCGACTCAGGCTCGTGTGCACGCTCGCGCTCAGCCATTCGAGCAGGCGCTCGGCCCGCCCCGGCTCGGGCTGGATGTAGACCACGCGCGGGTTTTCGCCCAGCTGCGCGCGTTTCGCCGCTGCCTTCAAGGCGTCGGCATAACCGCCGAGCGTGTCGACGAGGCCCCGCTCCTTCGCCTGCGCACCGGTCCACACCCGGCCCTGCGCCACCGCGTCGATCTTGTCGGGCGTGGTCTTGCGGGCCTGCGCGGCCTTGGTGGTGAAGTCGGTGTAGACGTGGTTGATGGTCGCCTGCAGCAGCTCGGCGAAGCGCGGGTCGAGCGGGCGGCGCGGGTCACCGGCGCCGGCCAGCCAAGTGGTGGTGACGCCGCCGGTGTGCACGCCGATCTTCTCGAGCGCCTTGTCGGCCGAGGGCAGCAGCGTGAAGACGCCGATGGAGCCGGTGACGGTGCCCGCATCGGCCAGCAGCTCGTCGGTGGCGAGCGAGATCCAGTAGCCACCCGACGCGGCGACGTCGCCCATCGACACGATCACCGGCTTGCCCGCGGCGCGCGTGAGCTCCAGCTCGCGGCGGATCAGCTCCGAGGCATAGGCCGAGCCGCCGGGCGAATTCACGCGCAGCACCACGGCCTTGACCGACTTGTCGTCGCGCGCCTTGCGGATCAGGTCGGCCGTCGACAGCCCGCCCACCTGGCCGGCCGGCGCGCGGCCGTCGACGATCTCGCCTTCGGCGATCACCACGCCGATCGCGTCGCCCACGAGCGCGGGTTTCTGGCGGGCGAGGTACTGGTCGAACGCCACCTGGCGGAAGGTCTTGCCCTCGGCGTCTTTCGCGCCGCGCTCGATCATCAGCTGGCGCAGCTCGTCGCGCGTCTTGAGACCGTCGACGAGCTTGGCCGACAGGGCGAGCTTGGCCGGGTCGCCCCCGGCCGCGGTGAGGCGGGCGGGCAGCTCGTTGATGATTGCCATCAGCGTGCCGGCGGGCAGCTTGCGCGCCTTTTCCACGCCGTCGACATAGCTGCCCCACAGGCCGTTGTAGGCGTAGCCCATCGCCTCGATCGTCTCGGGCGACGGGCCGTTGAGCGTGAAGGGCTCGCCGAAGTTCTTGTAGGTGCCGGCACGCACGAGGTTGACGCTGATGCCCAGCTTGTCGAGCGCGTCGCGGTAGTAGTTCTGGTAGCGGCCGAAGCCCTTCACGAACACCATGCCCATCGGGTGCAGCAGCACCTCGTCGGCCTGCGCGGCGAGGAAGTACTGCGCCTGCTCGTAGTGGCCGCTCCAGGCGGTGAGCTTCTTGCCGCTGGCCTTGAAGCGCTGCAGCGCCGCGGCCACCTCGCGCAGGCTGGCCATGCCGCCGCCCTGGAACTCGTCGAGCACCAGCACGGCGTGCGTGATGTGCGGGTCGCGTGCGGCGGCGTCGAGCACCGTCAGCACGTCGCGCAGCTGGGTGCTGCGCGGGGCTTCGCCGGCCAGCTGGGCGAACGCGGCGTCGCGCACGCCTTGCGCATGCTGCTCGACCAGCGGGCCGCGCAGGTTGAGCACAAGGGCGGTCTTGTCCTCGAGCTTCGGCGCGCCGCTGGTGAAGAGCGCCACCAGCACCACCACCAGGATCAGCAGGAAGACCAGGTTGAACACCAGGCGGCGGGTGCCGTCGATCAGCCACCAGAGGCGCCCCAACCAGCGGCGGACGGCAGAACGGGGAGCAGTGGACATGCGGGACTCCGGGGTGTGAACCACGTCACTGTAAGGGAGGGGCGCCGAGGGCATAGGGTGTAACCGCTGGTGAGAAAACGGCCCGCTGGCGGCAAGACGCGGCGTTGTCCTACAAACGCATCGTGCAGTGCGTCATAGCATTTGTCTCGGGCCACGGTTCCCTCCTCCCTCCCTCCCTGAATGCTGTGGCTCATTCGGCGGGCCTTGTGCGAAAGCACGGCCCGCTTTCTTTTTGGGCAAACCTCGGCCGATGCACACAATGGCGGCTTCTCATTCGAGGAGCCGCCCATGCCCATCCGCATCGTCCGACTCGGCGAGCCGCGCGCGGCCGGTGAAGGCGTTCGCTTCGGCACCGTGCGCCGCCCGCCCCGCGGCGTGCCCAAGGCCGAGTTCGCCACGCGCGACTACTACGACGTCTGGCTGCCCAACCTCGCGCCGAGCGAGGCGCTGATGAAGGAAGGGCAGGCGGCCGAGACGGACGCGCAATGGAAAGCCTTCGCCCGCCGCTACACCGCCGAGATGAAGGCGCCCGAGCACGCGCACCTGCTCGACGCGCTGGCCGCCTTGTCGCACCAGACGGCGTTTGCCGTCGGCTGCTATTGCGAAGACGAGAATCGCTGCCACCGCTCGCTGCTGCGCGGCCTTCTGGCCGAGCGCGGTGCCGCGATCACCTGATACTTCCTGCCCTCTGAACCGAACCTGCGCCCATGTCTTCCCAACCCCTCGTCATCGTCGGCTCCGGCCTCGCCGGCTACAACCTCGCCCGCGAGTTCCGCAAGCTCGACAAGGAGACGCCGCTCGTCGTCGTGAGCCGCGACCACGCCGGCTTCTATTCCAAGCCCATGCTCTCGAACGCGCTGGCCGGCAAGAAGACCGCGGCCACGCTCGTGATGAAGGCGGCCGAGAAGATGCGCGAGGAGCTCAACGCCACGCTGCTCACCCACACCGGGCTCAAGCGCCTCGACACCGCGGCGCAGACGGTCGAGCTCAGCAACGGCGAGACGCTGCACTACCGCGACCTCGCGCTGGCGCTGGGCGCCGACCCGATCCGCCTGCCGCTCGCGGGCGACGCCGAGCCCGAGGTGATGTCGGTCAACGACCTCGACGACTACGCCCGTTTCGCCGAGCGGCTGGAAGGGGCCGACACCGTGGCCATCCTCGGCGGGGGGCTGATCGGCTGCGAGTTCGCCAACGACCTGCTGCACCGCGGCGTGGCGCCGACGGTGATCGACGTGGCCGGCACGCTGCTGTCGCGCCTCTTGCCGCCGCAGGCGAGCGAGCGCCTGCAGGGCAAGCTCGAAGCGGCGGGCGTGGCGTTTCGCCTCGGCGTGTCGGTGAGCCGTGTCGACCGTGACGGCAATGGCTACCAGCTCACGCTCAGCGACGGCAGCCGCCTCTACGCCGACCGCGTGCTCTCGGCCATCGGCCTCAAGCCCCGCACCGCGCTCGCCGCCGAGGCCCGCCTCGCCACCCAGCGCGGCATCACCACCGATCGCCTGCTCGCCACCAGCGCGCCGCACGTCTACGCACTCGGCGACTGCGCCGAAGTGGCCGGCCTGTCGCTGCCCTTCGTGCTGCCGCTGATGGCGCAGACCCGCGCGCTCGCCGCCACGCTGGCCGGCACGCCCACGCCGGTGGTCTACCCCGCGATGCCGGTCACGGTGAAGACCCCCGCCTGCCCAACCGTCGTCTGCCCGCCGCTGCCGGGCGCAGAAGGCTCGTGGAGCGTCGAGCTGAGCGACGACGCCTGCACGGCCAGGTTCACCGATGCGGCGGGCCAGCTGCTCGGGTTTGCCCTGCTCGGCGCAGCGGTCTCGCAACGCCAGGCGCTGGCGGTGCAGGTGCCGGCCTGGTTGGCGTGAGAAAGCGCAAGCGCGGATCTGCGCGGCCCTTTACGATGGGCTGCCCCTCCACCCCCTGACGCGCGATGAGCAGCAGCAGCGAGACCGACCTCGACCAGGCCAACCCGCACGCCCTTGCCGCCATCGTCGAAGCCAGTGCCAAGCGCACCATCGTCGCGTCGGACGACATCCTCGACGAGCGCGGCGTCAAGCTCTGGGCGCGTGGCCAGCCGGTGTCCGAATCGCTGCAGCAGCGCCTGCTCGAACGCAAGCTCAAGCAGCCGCTGGAGGCCACGCTCGAAGCGGCCGATGGCGTCAACGGGCAGGAACTGAAGCAGGCGCTCGAGCACTTCCTCGGCTCCGGGCAGGCGCTGGCGCGGGGGCTGCAGGCCTGGGCCGGCCCGCTGCGCGCGGCGGTGGCCGAGCTCAAGCTGCAGTCCGTCGCGCAGCTCCTCCTGACCGCGGCGCAGGCCGCACGGCCCGGCATCTACGAGCACGCGGTGCGCGGCATGGCGCTCTCGGGCGCGATGGCGCTGGCCGCCAAGGGCGACCGGGCCCAGGTCGAGCTGGCGCTGATGGGCGGCCTGCTGCACGACCTGGGCGAGATGTACGTCAACCCCGACTACCTCGACCCGCAGCAGCCGCTCGACATCACCGGTTACCGCCACCTCGCCGTGCACCCGCGCACCGGCGCCATGCTGCTCACGCGCCTGGCCAAGTACCCGCCGGCCCTGGCGCGCGGCGTGGCCGAGCACCACGAGCGGCTCGATGGCAGCGGCTACCCGGGCCGCCTGCTGGGCAACGCCCTCTCGCCGCTCGGGCGCCAGCTGGCGGTGGTGGAGGTGGTGCTGGGCGTGATGGCGCAGGGCGACGCGCCCTGGGCGCGGGCGAGTTTTGCGCTGCGCATGGTGCCGGGCGAGTTCGACGGGCATGCGGTGGGTTTCATCACCCGCTGCGCCCGCGAGGTGGGCGAGCCGCGGCCCGAGCCGGACGAGCTGGCCCTGCACGGGCTGCACCTGGTCGACGGCCACCTCGGGGCGGCGCTCGCGCTGGCCGACGAGCTGGAGCGCTCGCCCTCGTCGGCCGCCGCCGTGCGCGCCGTGGCGGGGCGGGCCGGCCACCTGCTCTTCCGTCTGCGCACCGGCTGGAACGAGATGGGCCTGTGGGCCGCGGAGACGACCGACGCCTCGGGCGAGGCGAAGGTCGAGATGAGCTTCGCCGGGCGCGAGCTGGCCTACCGCATGCGCTTCATCCGGCGCGAGTGCCTGTGGGCGGAGAAGGAGCTCGGCCACGCCGATGCGGCGGCACTCGCGCCGCTGTGGGCAGGCCTCGACCTTTAGATCGCCAAAGGGTCGACGTCCAAGGCCCAGCGCAGCACGCCCTTGTGCTGCGACTTCAAGCGCGTGAGTTCGTCGACCCAGGGCCTGAGCACCCGTTGCAGGGTGCCGCGCGCGGAAGACTCCACCAGCATCTGCATGCGCTCCACGTTCGCCACGCGGGCGATGTGGTGCGGCACGGGTGGGTAGATCAACAACTCGTTGGCGCCGGGGATCTGCTCGGCCAGTGACGCGGCGGCCTGCAGGAACTCACGCGCCGCCTGTGCCGTGCGCGCCTCCGCACGCAGCAGCGCGAGGTGGCTGAAGGGCGGCAGTCCGGCCATGCTGCGCTCCTTCAGCTGGCTGTCGGCGAAGGCCTTGAAGTCGTGGCGCTGCAGCGCGGCGTAGAGCGGGTGCGTGGGGTGCCAGGTCTGCACCACCATCTCGCTGCGGTCGGCCTGTGATGCGTCGCGCCCGGCGCGGCCGGCGGCCTGCATCAAGAGCGCGAAGAGCCGCTCGGGCGCGCGGAAGTCGCTGCTGAAGAGTGCGTTGTCGGGGCTCACCGCGGCCACCAGCGTGATGCGGCGGAAGTCGTGGCCCTTGGCCACCATCTGCGTGCCGACCAGCACGTCGACATCCCCCGCGTGCACGGCCGAGAGCTGCGCTTCGAGCGCACCCTTGGTCTTGGTGCTGTCGGCATCGATGCGGGCCACGCGGGCGCCGGGCAGGGCTTCGGCGAGCTGCTCTTCCAGCCGCTCGGTGCCGCGGCCGAGCGGGGCGATGTCGAGGTTGCCGCAGTCGGGGCAGGCGCGCGGCACGGCCTGGGTGAAGCCGCAGTGGTGGCAGCGCAGCGTGCGGTCGACCTTGTGGAAGACGCGCCAGGCGCTGCAGTGCGGGCAGTCGCTCTTCCAGCCGCAGGCGCCGCAGTGCAGCACCGGCGCGTAGCCGCGGCGGTTGAGGAAGACGAGGCTTTGCTCACCGCGCTCGACCCGCTTGGCCAGCGCCGACACGAGCTGGGGCGAGAGCAGCGTGGTCACACCCGGCGCCTTGGGCAGCAGGTTCATGTCGACCAGGCGCACGGCGGGCAGGGCGCCATTGCCCACCCGGTGGGCGAGCGTGAGCCGCTCGTAGCGGCCCTGCTCGGCGCGCTGCCAGCTCTCGAGCGAGGGGGTGGCCGAGCCGAGCACGACGCAGGCGCCCTCGAGCTTGCCGCGGTAGACCGCCAGGTCGCGCGCCGAATAACGGGCGCCTTCCTGCTGCTTGTACGACGGGTCGTGTTCCTCGTCGACCACGATCAGCCCGAGCCGCGGCAAGGGGGCGAACACCGCCATGCGCGTGCCCAGCACCAGGTCGGCCAGGCCCAGGTGGGCGGCGAGCCAGTTCTTCAGGCGCTGGGCCGGGGTGAGGCCGCTGTGCAGCGAGACGATGCGTTTGGGCGCCGGGCCGCTGCCGAAGCGTTCGGCAAAACGCGCTTCGAGCTGCGGCGTGAGGTTGATCTCGGGCACCAGCACCAGCACCTGGCGGCCGGCGGCCAATGCGTCTTCGGCGGCGCGCAGGTAGACCTCGGTCTTGCCGCTGCCGGTGAGGCCGTGCAGCAGCACCACGGGCGCCTGGCCCGGCGTGCTGAGTTCGGCCAGGCGGGCCAGGGCGGCGGCCTGGTCGGGCGTGAGCTCGGGGCGGGCCGGTGCGGGGCCAGCTGGCGGCACGGCCCAGGCCTTGCGCAGGCGGGCCACCCGCTGGGCCAGTTGGGCGTCGTCGAGCTTGCGCAGCTCGGGCGGCAGCACCGACAGCGCCACCTCGCCCAGGCCGCGCTGGTAATACGACGCGGCGAAATCCACCAGCTCGCACCAGCGGGCCGAGAGCGGCGGCACGGCGTCGAGCACGGCGGCCACTGGCTTCAAGGCGACCGAGGGTGCGGGGTCGGCGTCGCCCGGCCAGACGATGCCGGTCACTTCACGGCGGCCCAGGGGCGCACGCACCAGGGTTCCGGGTGAGAGCGGGCGCTCGCTCAGGTAGTCGAGCGCGCCCCCCAGGCCGCTGTGCTGAGGGGCGTCGACGGCCACACGAACGGGCAGGCGGTCATCCATCGGAGGGAGCGTCGGAAAGCAAAGACCTTGTTAGGAATGATTCCTAAGTGGCTGATTTTTCAGCTCTTTTGAAAGTTTCCACGACTCTTGTGGATAACTTTGTGGGGAACCTGCCAAAAATGACGCTAGAGCCTTGATTTTCGGGCCTTCGCGCTGCGTTGCTCACTTTCGAAGCAAATCGCAGCTCCAATGAAATCAAGGACTTAGCAACCTAATCAGAAATACTGATGGTGCGCTGCGGCGGTCTTGTCCTACTGGGGGACCGTTCGCGGTTTTGGGGATAAGTCAAGCCCTGAGTGCTCGCTCACCGGGAAAGCACTGCCGGCCGTTCCAGAAAGATGCAACCAACTGCAACCGAAGCCGGAGGCTATCGGTGCAGGCTGGGCGAGTGCTCGTGCACCGCGTCGACCAGGGCCGCCACGCTTTCCGGAGGTGTGTGCTGGCTGATGCCGTGGCCGAGGTTGAAGATGTGGCCGACCGGGCGGTAGTCGGCCTTCCAGGGGCCGAAGCTGTCGAGCGTCTTGATGACCTCGGCGCGCACCTGGTCGGGCGAGGCGAAGAGCACCGCCGGGTCGAGGTTGCCCTGCAGCGCGGTGAACTGGCCGATGCGTTTGCGCGCCGAGGCGAGGCTCACCGTCCAGTCGAGGCCGACCACGTCGCAGCCCAGGGCGGCGATCTCTTCCAGCCAACCGCCGCCACCCTTTGTGAAGACGATGTGCGGGATGCGCCGGCCTTCGTGCTCGCGCTTCACCTGCGCCAGCGCGCGGCGGGTGTAGTCGAGGCTGAACGATTGGAAGGCGCCGTCGGCCAGCACGCCGCCCCAGCTGTCGAACACCATCACCGCCTGGGCGCCGGCGTCGATCTGGGCGTTGAGGTAGGCGGCGACCGCGTCGGCGTTGACCGCGAGCATCTTGTGCAGCAGGTCGGGCCGGCTGTAGAGCATGGTCTTGACCAGCCGGTAGTCGTCGGAGCCGGCGCCTTCGACCATGTAGCAGGCGAGCGTCCAGGGGCTGCCCGAGAAGCCGATCAGCGGCACCCGGCCGTTGAGGGCCTTGCGGATGGAGGTGACGGCGTCGAAGACGTAGCGCAGCTTGTCCAGGTCGGGCACGGCGAGCTGGGCGACGGCGGCTTCGTCGCGCACCGGGTGGGCGAACTTCGGGCCTTCGCCCATCGCGAAGCTCAAGCCCAGGCCCATCGCGTCGGGGATGGTGAGGATGTCGCTGAAGAGGATGGCCGCGTCGAGCTTGTAGCGCTCGAGCGGCTGCAGCGTGACCTCGGTGGCGAAGTCGGTGTTGGTCGCCAGGCCCATGAAGCTGCCGGCCTTGGCGCGGGTGGCGCGGTACTCCGGCAGGTAGCGGCCGGCCTGGCGCATGAGCCAGACGGGCGTGTGGTCGGTGGGCTGGCGCAGGCAGGCGCGCAGGAAGCTGTCGTTTTGGAGGGGGGCGAACATGCGGCGATTGTCGCAGGCCCCCCCGGGGCGGCGACCTGCCCTACTTCAAGCTGCCGCTGAACGTGCCCTTGCCGATCGTGCCCATGTCGGTGGTGCCTTCGACCTTCTTGCCGCTGACCTTGCCGGTGTAGGTGATGGGGCCGTTGCCCGAGTTGTAGCGGAGGGTCAGCACATCGCCCTTGAGCGTGCCGGTCACATCGGCCGAGCCGAAGGCGCCCTGGTAGGTGCCGCTGACCTTTTCGCCGTCCTGCTTGAGCACGAAAGTGGGGTTGCCACTGCCGGCGGGGGTGGTGACCGACATGTTCCAGGTGCCGCTCACGTTGGTGGCCCACGCGGCGAGGGTCGCGAGGGTCAGGCCGGTGCCGGCCAGTGCGCGGCGGATGAACCGTCCGGTTTGGATCTTCTTGAACATGTGTGTCTCTCTCCTTGAGGGGTGAATCAATCAAGCCGCCCTGGGCCAGGTGCAAACGGTGGGCGACGCCTATCATTGAACGCTCTCCGGCACGGGCACCCGTTCCGTACCGCGCAACCCACCCACAGGAGACTGACATGCTGGCCCAGAACGTCCTGCAGACCATCGGCAACACGCCGCACATCCGCATCAACCGCCTGTTCGGCAACACGCACAGCGTGTACGTGAAGAGCGAGCGTGCCAACCCCGGCGGCTCGATCAAGGACCGCATCGCGCTGTCGATGATCGAGGCGGCCGAAGCCAGCGGCACCTTGAAGGCCGGCGGCACCATCGTCGAGCCGACCTCGGGCAACACCGGCGTGGGGCTTGCGATGGTGGCGGCCGTCAAGGGCTACAAGCTGGTCCTCGTGATGCCCGAGAGCATGAGCGTCGAGCGCCGCCGCCTGATGCTCGCCTACGGCGCGAGCTTCGTGCTCACGCCGCGCGAGAAAGGCATGAACGGCGCCATCGCCAAGGCCACCGAGATCGTGGCCGCCACGCCCGGCGCTTGGATGCCGCAGCAGTTCGACAACGCGGCCAACATCGACGTGCACGTGCGCACCACCGCCCAGGAGATCGCGGCCGACTTCCCCGGTGGCGTCGACGTGCTGATCACCGGCGTGGGCACCGGCGGCCACATCACCGGCTGCGCCAAGGTGTTGAAGGGCCTGTGGCCGAAGCTCAAGGTGTTCGCGGTCGAGCCCACCGCCTCGCCCGTGATCAGCGGCGGCAAGCCGAGCCCGCACCCGATCCAGGGCATCGGCGCCGGCTTCATCCCGAAGAACCTGCACACCGACCTGCTCGACGGCGTGATCCAGGTCGAGGCCGAGGCGGCCAAGGAGATGGCCCGCCGCTCGGCGCGCGAAGAGGGGCTGCTGGTGGGCATCTCGTCGGGCGCCACACTGGCCGCGATCTCGCAGAAGCTGCCCGACATTGCGAAGGGCGCGACCGTGCTCGGCTTCAACTACGACACCGGCGAGCGCTATCTCTCCATCGAAGGTTTCCTGCCCAACGAATGAAGCCGAGGGTTCTGATCGTCGAGGACGAACCCGGCATCGCCGACACGCTGCAGTACGCGTTGCGGACGGATGGTTTCGAGCCGAGTTGGGCGGCGACGGGTGAAGAGGCCGTCGCCCAGTTCAAGGCCCAGCCGCCTGCGCTCGTGATCCTCGACGTCGGCCTGCCCGACACCAGCGGCTTCGAAGTCTTCAAGCGCCTGCGCGAGGTGGCCGACGTGCCGGTGGTCTTCCTCACCGCACGCAGCGACGAGATCGACCGTGTGGTGGGGCTGGAGCTCGGCGCCGACGACTACGTGGCCAAGCCCTTCTCGCCGCGCGAGCTGGTGGCGCGGGTGCGCTCCATCCTGCGGCGCAGTGCCAAGGCGGCCGCGGCTCCCGCTGCAGCGGCGGCATTGCCGCTGGTGGTGGACGAGGGCAAGCGCCAGATCCGCTTCTACGGCAAGCCGCTCGAACTCTCGCGCTACGAGTTCGGCCTGGTGCAGACGCTTGCCTCACGCCCCGGCCATGTGTTCAGCCGCGACACGTTGCTCGCGCGTGTGTGGGGTGACGACACCGAGAGCCTCGACCGGACGGTCGACGCGCATGTGAAGACCGTGCGCGCCAAGATGAAGCTCGTCGCACCCACGTTGGAGCCCATCCGCACGCACCGCGGCAGCGGCTACGCGCTCGCCGAAGATCTGCCTCCCACGCCCCCCTCTTCGTGACGAAGAGAACCCGGATCTTCCTCGGCATCCTGCTGGCCTACGCGATCGGCGTCGGCCTCCTGATGTACCGCCAGCTGCAGGACATCGACCCGCGCTACCGCGAGTCCGCCGAGGAGAACCTCGTCGAAACAGCGCAGCTGATGGCCACCCTGCTCGAAGGCAGCTCGCGCGACGGCACGCTGCAGGTCGACGCGCTTGGCCCCGTCTTCCAGGCGCTCTACGCGCGCCGCTTCAAGGCCGACATCTACGGCTTCGAGAAGACCCGTGTCGAGCTGCGCATGACGGTGGTCGACCGCGGTGGCACGGTGGTGTTCGACTCCACCAACCGCTTCCTCGGCGCCGACCACTCGCTGTGGCGCGACATCCGCCGTGCGCTGCAAGGCGAGTACGGCGCCCGCACCACGCCCGACGTGGAAGGCGATGCCCAAAGCGCGGTGATGTACGTGGCGGTGCCCATCCGTGTGGGCGGCGCCATCGTCGGTGCGGTGAGCGTGGGCAAGCCGGTGCAGAGCTTCGGCCAGTTCGTGCAGGCGGCACGGCGCAAGACGCTCCTGGTTGGCACCACCTCGGTGGTGGCGGTGCTGCTGCTGGTGGTGATCCTGTCGGTGTGGCTGGTGCGCCCGTTCGGCGTGGTGGCCGACTACGTGCGCTACGTGAAGGCGCAGCGCAGCTTCAGCCTGCCGCGGCTCACGCGGCGTGCGCTGAAGGCCATCGGCGCGGCGTATGACGAGATGCGCGATGCCCTCGCCGGCCGCAACTATGTGGCCGACTACGTGCAGACGCTCACGCACGAAGTGAAGAGCCCGCTCTCGGCCATCCGCGGCGCGGCCGAGCTGCTGCAGGAGCCGATGCCCGATGCCGACCGCGCGCGCTTCGTGGCCAACATCGCGCGCGAAACGCAGCGCATCCAGGAGCTGGTCGACCGCATGATGGAGCTGACGGCGCTCGAATCGCGCCGCACGCTCGACGCGCCGGTGGCCGTGCCCTTGCGCACGCTGCTGCAGGAGCTGGTGGTGAGTGTGCAGCCGGCCGCCGCCGCGCGTGGCCTGCGGGTGGTGCTGGAGGAGGGCGATGACGCCACCGTGCAGGGCGACGCCTTCCTGCTGCAGCGCGCGGTGTCGAACCTGGTCGACAACGCGCTCGACTTCTCACCCGCCGGCGGCACCGTCACGCTGGCGCTGAAACGCCAGCACCAGCACGCCGAGATCACCGTGCGTGACCACGGCCCGGGCATTCCCGACTACGCCGAAGACAAAGTGTTCGAGAAGTTCTATTCGCTGGCGCGCCCGCAGTCGCGCAAGAAGAGCACCGGCCTGGGTCTGCCCTTCGTGAAAGAGATTGCCGAGCTGCACGAAGGCCGGGTGACGCTGCGCAATGGCAGCGACGGTGGTGCCGTGGCCACCGTGACGCTGCCGCTGGCCGGTTGAGACGCGCGATCGTTTACTTCTTGCTGTAGACGATCTTCTTCTTGCCGCCGTCGCAGCTGCCCACCACCTTGGCGTCGCCCACCTTGTCGGTGTCGACGATGTCGAGCTGGTAGCCGGCGACCTTCTTCTCGTCGAGCTTGGCGGCGATCTCCGACTTCAGCTCGTCGCAGGGCTTGCTGGCGGCGAACGAGGGGGCGGCGAGGGCCAGCAGGGCGGCCGACAGGATCAGGTGCTTCATCAATCTCTCCTCCGGGTTGAACGAGGCGCCAGTATCGCGGCTGTCGTGCGGTTCACGCAGTCTTCACACAGCCGCTTTCAGGCTTCAAACCGGCTTCGAGCACGGCGCCGATCCTCTTCGCACCACCACCGCCCGGTGGCTTGCCCAGGAGAGGATCCATGTCACGCCCGCTCATCCCCTATCAACCGCTCAGTCGCACCGGCCGTGTGCTGTGGTGCATGGCCCTTGCGCTCTTCTCGGCGCTCTTGATGCTGTTCTGGTCGCCGGCCCACGCCGACGATTCGGAAGCGCTCAAGGCCGAGAGCCCGTATTTCGCCGTCAACAGCAGCGAGCCCGGCACCGACCGGCTGCCGCTCAAGTCGACCTCGGTCGACGTGAAGATCGCCGGCGTGATCGCCGACGTCACGGTGACGCAGCACTACCGCAACGAAGGCCAGCGGCCGATCGAGGCGCGGTATGTGTTCCCGGGCTCGACGCAGGCGGCCGTCTACGCGATGAAGGTGACGCTCGGCGAGCGGGTGCTCACCGCCCGCATCAAGGAAAAGGAAGCGGCGCGCATCGAGTACCAGGCCGCCAAGCGCGAGGGCAAGACGAGCGCGCTGCTCGAGCAGCGCCGGCCCAACGTCTTCGAGATGAAGGTGGCCAACATCCTGCCCGGCGACGACGTGGCGGTGGAGCTGCGCTACACCGAGCTGCTGCGCCCGACCGACGCGCAATACGCGTTCGTCTTCCCGACGGTGGTGGGCCCGCGCTACAACAGCCCGGCCGCTGCGGCCGACAACGGCGGGGCCGTCGGCGGTGCGTACCTGAAGCAAGGTGTCGCGTCGAACGCGTCGTTCGCCTTGCGGGTGTCGCTCGACACGCCGCTCGTGGTGAAGGAGGTCGCCTCGCCCTCGCACGAGGTGATGGTCGATGGCCTCGGCAGCACGCATGCCGCGGTTTCGCTCAAACCCACCGACAAGCCGGCGAACAACCGCGACTTCACCCTGAACTACCGCTTGGCCGGAGACCGCATCGAGTCGGGCCTGGTGCTCTACCGTGGGGAGGGCGAGGGCGACGAGAACTTCTTCCTCGCAATGGTCGAGCCGCCGAAGGCGGTGGCGCCGCGCCAGATCAACCCGCGCGACTACATCTTCGTGGTCGACATCTCGGGCTCGATGCACGGCTACCCGCTGGACACCGCCAAGGTGCTGCTGCGCAACCTGATCGGCAGCCTGCGCCCGAGCGACACCTTCAACGTGATGCTCTTCTCCGGCAGCAGCCGCATGCTCTCGCCCGCCTCGGTGCCGGCCACGCGCGCCAACATCGATCAGGCCATCCGCACGATCCACGAAATGGGCGGTGGCGGCAGCACCGAGATCGTGCCCGCGCTCAAGCGCGTGGCCGCGCTGCCCAAGGCCGAGGAGGTGTCGCGCAGCGTGATCTTCGTGACCGACGGCTACGTGAGCGTCGAGGCCGAGGTGTTCCGCCTCATCCGCCAGAACCTCAACCAGTTCAACGTGTTCTCGTTCGGCATCGGCACGAGCGTGAACCGCCATCTCATCGAAGGCATGGCGCGCGCCGGCCAGGGCGAGGCCTTCATCGTGACCAAGCCCGAGCAGGCCGCCGCGCAGGCCGAGCGCTTGCGCCGCATCATCGAGGCGCCGGTGCTCACGCAGGTGAAGGCCTCGTTCGAAGGCCTCGACACCTATGACGTGGAGCCGCTGCAACTGCCCGACGTGCTGGGCGGCCGCCCGGTGGTGGTGATGGGCAAGTGGCGTGGCGCGTGGGAGGGCCGCTTCGTCATCGAAGGCCGTGCCGCCGATGGCCCCTACCGCCAGGTCCTCACTGCCGCGCCAAACGGCCGGGGCCCCTCGGCGCTGCGCCAGCTGTGGGCGCGCCAGCGCATCGCCGCCTTGAGCGACCAGGAGGCGCTGGAAGGCGGCAGCACGCAGAAGGCGCAGATCACCGAGCTCGGCCTCACCTACAGCCTGCTCACGCAGTACACGAGCTTCATCGCCGTCGACCAGCGGGTGCGCAACCCCAACCCCGCGCAGACTCCGCAGGTCGACCAGCCCTCGCCGCTGCCCGAAGGCGTGAGCGACCAGGCCATCGGCGCCGAAGTGCCGAGCACGCCGGAGCCGGGCGCACTTGCCGCGCTGCTGGTCGTGCTCGGCGTGGTCGTGGCCGGCGTGTGGCCCTCGCGTCGCCGCCGCAAGGAGTGAACGATGGCCACCGCAATCGCACTGCATCCGCTGGCGCGTTGGCAGACGCGTTTCGAGACCGTGTCGCCCCTCGCCTGGCTGGGGCTGCACGCCGCCGCCCTGTGGCCGCACTGGCGTTGGGCCGGTGCGCGGCTCGCCGACGGGTCGGACGACCCGCTGGGCGTGGCGGCGCTGGTGGCGCTGCTGGTCTGGGTCGTGCGGCGCGAGCCGCTCCTGCGGGGCGCACCACGCCAGGGCTGGGTCTACGCCGCCGCGGCCTTGACGGCACTGGCCACGCTCGCGCTCTTCCACCTGCCGCCCCTGCTCGGCGCGGTGTTGGCCGTGCTGTCGCTCGCCACGGCCTTGCGCAGCGTGATGCCCTCGGGCCAGCCCTGGCTGCCGGTGGCGGGCCTCGCCGTGCTGGCCTTGCCGGTGGTGTCGTCGCTGCAGTTCTATGCGGGCTACCCGCTGCGGGTGGTCACCGCGGAGATCAGCACCTGGGTGCTGCAGCTCGCCGGCCTGGCCGCCGAGCGCAGCGGCACCACGATGATCGTGCAGGGTCGCCAGGTGATCGTCGATGCGCCGTGCTCCGGCGTGCAGATGGTGTGGATGGCGTACTTCTGTGCTTGCGTGGTGGCGGCCTTCAGCGGCCTGCGCGACCGCGCGATGCTGGCGCGCCTGCCGGCCGTCGGCGCGCTGGTGCTCGTGGGCAATGTGCTGCGCAACAGCGTGCTGGTGGCGCTGGAAGCGCAGCAGTCGCAGGTGTCCGATGCGGTGCATCAAGGTGTGGGCCTCGTGGTGCTGGTGGCGGTATGTGCCGGTGTCGTGGGGGTGATGCGGGGAGGCCGCGATGCGCAGGACTGAACCCGGGCTCGCCCGACTCGGCATCGTGCTGGGCCTCACAGCGTGTGCGCTCGCGCCGCTGGGGCGTGAGGCCGATGCCGGCGCGCGTGCCAGCGTGGCGGCTCCCGAGTGGCCGGTGGCGTGGGAAGGGCGCCCGCTGCGACCGCTCGCGCTGGGCGCCTTCGAGGCCCGCTTTGCCGAGCGTTTCCCCGGCCACATCGCGCGCATGACCGACGGCGAGCACACGCTGGTCTTGCGCGAGGTGCGCGAGCCCACGCGCATGCTGCACCCGGCAGCCGATTGCTACCGCGCGATCGGCTATTCGATCGCCGACACGCGGCTGGAGCGTGATGGTCAATCGCAGCTGTGGCGCTGCTTCGTCGCCGAACGCGACGGGCAGCGGCTGCGCGTGTGCGAACGCATCGTCGATGCGAAGGGCGAGGCGTTCACCGATGCGTCGAGCTGGTTCTGGGCGGCGGCGCTCGGCCAATCCACCGGCCCATGGCGGGCCGTCACCGTGGCGAGGGCGTTGTGAAGACCTTTCTGAAATGGCTGATCGGGGTGTCGTGCGCGCTGCTCGTGGGCGTGGCGCTGGCGGTGTTCTTCATCCTGCGGGCCCTGCAGCCGGCGCCGGGCGAGTGGACACGCACGGTGCAACTCGGGCCGTTCGAGCGCGAGCTGAGCATGCCGGCCCTGCTGCGCATCGCGAGCCACCCCTTCACCCTGCGCCTGATGGAAGGCCGCGCGTTCCGCACGCCCTACGGCACGGTGCACTGGCAGGCGGTCAATGCGCCCAACACCTGGCGCGCGGTGTGTGCGCCCTGCACGCTGCCGGTGGGCGGGCTCGGGCGTGAGCCGCTGCGGCTGTCGCGGGTGGAGCTCACCGTCGTGCCCGACATGGAGATGAACCTGCAAGGCCACTTCGCGCTCGGCGAGGGGAAAGAGCCGCTGCAAGGGCGCTGGTCGTCGCGCATCGAGCGGCAGCAGCTGGTGCTGCAGTTCCGCATCGTCGACGAGCCGGCGGTGCGGGCGTTCGCGCTCTTCCAGCGCGACATCCCCGAGTTCCACCATGCCCGCATCGAAGGGCGGGTGAATGTGAAGGCGCAATGGCGCTGGCCGTCGCACGCGTGGGAGATCAAGCCCCGGCTCGATGGCCTGCAGGTCTCGGGCTTGGGCACCGAGGCCTTGCTCAACGCCCAGCCGGCCTGCGGCGACGCGGTGACCGATTTCGGCCCCTGGCTGCCACGCGCCGTGATCGCCGCCGAAGACCAGCGCTACTACGAGCACCCCGGCTACGACCTGCAGGAGATCGTGGCGGCCTGGTTCGGCAACCAGCGCCACGAGGGGGCGACCGCGGGCGGCAGCACCGTCTCGCAGCAGCTCGCCAAGCTGCTCTACACCGGCGATAGCCGCCACCACAGCCGCAAGCTGCGCGAGCTGCTGTATGCGGTGGAGATCGACCGCACGCTCGGCAAGGCGCGGCAACTGAACCTCTATCTGTCGCTCGCGCCCTGGGGCGACGGCCAGTGCGGTGCGCAGGCGGCGTCACGCCACTTCTTCCGCAAGCCGGCCGACCAGCTCACGCCAGTCGAAGCGGTGTGGCTCGCGACGCTTTTGCACAACCCCGACCGCGAACTCGCGCAGATGGGCCGCCACGGCGAGGCGAACAAGGCGCGCGTGGCCTGGGTGGCCGATCAGCTGCGGCCGGTGTCGCGCCGCGAGCGCGAAGCCCTGGTGAAGGAGGCCGCGCGCTGGCGCCCACCGCCACCGGCGCTCAGGGTGGCGATGGCGGTGGCGGCGTCGCAGGCCGCGCAGGGGCGCTGAGGTTTCCGGCCAGCCATTCGTCGGCCACGGCCGCGGCGTTGCGGGCCTGGCTCGCGTCCCACATCAGCTCGGGCGGCACCACGCGTGTGCCGGGGGCCGACTGCGGCAGCACCGCCGCCAGCCGCGCCGCGAACGCGGCCACCTTGGCGGCCCGCACCGGCCGCTGCCGCTCGGGCACCATCATCTGCAGCTGCGAGAGCATCCAGTGCGCGAGGCGCTGGGCGGGGTTCTCGTGCTGCACACGATCGGGCGCCTGCGCCGAGCGCACGAAGACCAGGTGCTCGAAGCCGAGCGCCGCCACGGCCTGTTCGTCGAGGCTCGCGAGGCCACGTTTCAGCGCCTCGGGCAGCATGGCCTGCGTGTGCGGCATCACGATCAGCAGGTGGCGCACGCCGCGCGCGTGCAACTGCGCGGCAAGCTCGGGCAAGTGCTCGGGCTGCGGCCGGTAGAACACCAGCTCGCGGCCGTTGACGCCGCGCTCGCGGTCGAACACCACGACGGCGGTCGGTGCGAGTGGCGTGTCGTCGTGCTCGCGCCATGCGAGCGTGTGCAGGCCGCGCAGCCCGGTCTGCAGCGGCTGGGTGGTGAACACGCTCACCTGCGCGTGGCGCCGAGCGGCGAGCAGCTGTTCGAGCAGCGCCGAGCCGAGGGCGCCGGCGCCGCCGCACACCAGCACGCGCGGGCCCGCCGCGGCGCGCGGCATGGGTGCGTGGCCGGCACGCAGGGCTTCGTGGAGCAACGACATGCGGGCGAGTATCCCTGCCCCTTGAATTGCCGAGCGCGCCCCGCATCTGGTGCGCCGGGGTAGCATCGCCCCGCCTCGGCTTCTAGGACACACGATGACGACCAAACGACTCTGGCTTGCCGCGTTCGCTCTTGCTGCCACCCTGGGCCTCAGCGGCTGCGGCTACAACGACTTCCAGCGCCTTGACGAGCAGACCAAGGCCGCCTGGTCGGAAGTGCTGAACCAGTACCAGCGCCGCGCCGACCTCATCCCCAACATCGTGGCCACGGTGAAGGGCGAGGCCAACTTCGAGCAGGAGACGCTCACCAAGGTGGTGGAAGCACGCGCCAAGGCGACGAGCATCCAGGTCACGCCCGAGACGCTCAACAACCCCGAGGCCTTCAACAAGTTCCAGCAGGCCCAGGGCGAGCTGAGCAGCGCGCTGAGCCGCCTGCTGGTGGTGAGCGAGAACTACCCGAACCTGAAGGCCAACCAGGGCTTCCAGGACCTGCGCGTGCAGCTCGAAGGCACCGAGAACCGCATCACCGTGGCACGCAACCGCTACATCAAGGCCGTGGCCGACTACAACGTGCTCGCGCGCAGCTTCCCGAGCAACCTGACGGCGATGGTCTTCAACTACGACCCCAAGCCGAACTTCACCGTGCAGAACGAGGCGCAGATCTCCACGCCGCCGGCGGTGAACTTCGACAAGCCGGCCTCGAAGTAAGCGGCCTGTGATGCGCCAGGCCTTGGCGTGGCTCTTCGTCCTGCTGCTGGCAGCGGTGTCGCCGCTGCACGCGCAGGACGTGCAGCCCGTGCCGCCGCTGTCGGGCCGCGTGATCGACCAGACCGGCACGCTCACGCCGGCGCAGGTGCAGGCGCTGACCGCCAAGCTCGAAGGCATCGAGCGCCAGCGTGGCTCGCAGCTCGTGGTGCTGATGGTCGCGAGCACGCAGCCGGAAGACATCGCCGCCTATGCGCAACGTGTGGGCGACGCGTGGAAGATCGGCCGCCGCGACGTGGGCGACGGGCTGCTCATCGTCGTCGCGAAGAACGACCGCAAGGTGCGCATCGAGGTGGCCAAGGCGCTCGAAGGGGCGGTGCCCGATCTCGCGGCCAAGCAGATCATCAACGACCGCATCACGCCGGCGTTTCGCGCGGGTGATTTCGCGGGTGGCCTCAACGCGGCGGTGGACCGGCTGGCCGAGCGCATCGGCAGCGAAGGGCTGCCCGAGCCGTCGCCGTCGGATCGGGCGCGTGGCAGCAGCGGCTTCGACCTCGAAGACATCGCGATCTTCTTCTTCGTCGGCGTGCCGATTGCGGGCGCCATCCTCACCTCGGTCTTCGGCCGCAAGCTCGGCTCGCTGGCGACCGCAGGCGCGGCGGGTGGCCTCGGCTGGTGGCTCACGACGAGCCTCTTCATCGCCGGTGGCGCGGCACTCGTCGCACTCGTGCTGGTGGGGGTGATGGGCGTCGGCTCGCGGCGAGGCGGCGGCGCGCCCATCATCTGGGGTGGCGGAGGTGGTGGCGGCTGGGGTGGCGGCTCCGACGGCGGTGGCTTCAGCTCGGGTGGTGGCGGTGACTTCGGTGGCGGTGGTGCCTCAGGGGACTGGTGAGATGAATCGCCTTTTTCGCATCCTCAAACACCGATGGCTCGACGAAGCCGATGCCCGCCGCGCCTTGGGCGACGGAACGCTCAAGCGCCTGCAACAGCGTGTCGCGCAAAGCGAGCGCGGCCACAGCGGCGAGATCCGCATCTGCGTGGAAGCGGGCCTGCCCTTGTCATACCTGTGGCGCAACGCCACGCCGCGCGAGCGCGCGGTCACGATGTTCGGCAAGCTGCGCGTGTGGGACACCGAGCACAACAACGGCGTGCTGATCTACCTGCTGCTGGCCGAGCATGCGATCGAGATCGTGGCCGACCGCGGGCTCAACCGGCATGTGAGCGCCGAGCAGTGGCGTGGCCTCACCAAGGGCATGGCCGAGGCCTTCCGCCGCGGTGACTACGAGGGCGGCCTCAACGCGGCGGTCGACGCGGTGAGCCAGCTGCTCGACCGTCACTTCCCCTGGGCCGGCCCTGAGGCAAATCCCAATGAACTGCCGGACGCGCCTGTGGTCCAGTAGCGGCTGTTCTTCACTCTCAGCCGGAGCGCGCGTCGATGAAAACCAAGAGCCTCATCCGTTGGCGGGTGCTCGGTCTGGTGGCGGCGTGTGCCGCCGTGGCCCATGCGCAGACCGCGCCGCCGATCAAGCCGGGGCTCTGGCAGGTGACGAGCGAGCGCACGATCGATGGGCAGAAGGCGCCCGACATGTCGCAGCAGATGGCCAACATGCCGCCCGAGGCGCGCAAGCAGATGGAAGCCATGATGAAGCAGCGTGGCATGGACATCAGCGGTGGTGTCAACAACATGAAGATGTGCCTCACGCGCGAGCAGCTCGACGAAGGCCGCTGGCGCAGCGACGAAGGCAGCTGCAAGACCGACTTCATCACCCGCACCGCCACGCAGTGGAAGTGGCGCTCGGTGTGCACGCAGCCGCCGAGCGAGAGCGAGGGCGAGGCCAACATCGCGAGCCCCGAGCGCTACACGGTGAAGGTCACCACCGTCAGCCAGCGCAAGGGCGAGCCGCGCAACACCCAGATGACGATGAACGCCAAGTGGCTGGGCGCTGACTGCGGCGATGTGAAGCCACTCGCGCCGCCGCCCAAGCAGGGCAAGCCCACCAAACCCTGAGCCCGGCTCAGGGGAGCCGCTTCAGCCAGATCAAGCGGTCGCCATAGGCCACGAGGTCGCCGCTCGGTGCGTGCCGGGCGATGCCCTTCAGGCGTGCGCGGGTGTGGGTGTCGATGGGGCGCCACGCCAATCCTCCATCGATGGACCGCAGCAGCGTGCCGTCGCGCCCCGCGATCAGCAGCTCGCCGTCGGGCAGCGGCAAGAGGCCGCGCAGGAAGGCCTGGGTGCCCGTCGGCACGGTGGTCCAGGTGAGGCCTCGGTCGGTGGAGCGCAGCAACGTGCCTTGGCCGCCGGTGATGAACCACGCGCCGCTCCCCGGGTCGGCGGTGGCCCGGGCCAGCGGCTGAGCGGTCGGCACCTCGATGCGCTGCCAGTGCAGGCCCGCGTCGGTGCTGCGCAGCACACGGCCGTTGGCCCCGACGAGCAGGGCGATGCCGCTCGCCTGGTCGACGAGGCCGCCGTGCAGGTCGTCGGTGCTGCCGTGGTCGACGCGGGCCCACTGGCGGCCGTCGGTCGAGCGGGTGATGACGCCGCCTTCGCCGAAGGCCAGCAGCGCGCCGCTGCGCGGGTCGGCGAGCACGCCGTGGTAGTTGGCGCTCGTCGCCGCGGGCATCGGCTCGGCGTGCCGGCCCTCGCGCACGCGCAGCATGTGGCCGGCGTTGCCGACGAGGTAGACCGCGCCCGTCGGTGGGTGGGCGACGCTGGCGACGAAGTCCTCGCCTTGTGCCTCGGTGTGGTGATGCCAGCTGCGGCCACCGTCGTGTGTCGCGAGCATCGACGCCTGCCCGCCCGCCACCACGATGGCGCCGCTGGCCGGGTCGAGGCTCGCATCGAAGAGATAGGCCGGCTCGGCGAGCTGGGTCATCACCTGCGGCGTCCAGCGGTGGCCGCCGTCGTCCGACGTGGCCAGCGTGCGCTGGATGCCGAAGGCCATCAGGCGGCCGCTCACCGGGTCGGTGAGCACCTGGTGCACGTACTCCGGCATGCCCTGGCGCACGATCTGCCAGGTGAGGCCGGTGTCGTGCGAGGCGAGCACCAGGCCACCGCGGCCGACGGCGACGAAGGCACCGCTCGCGGCGTCGACTGCCAGGTCTTCGAGGTTTTCCTGTGTGGGCAGGGCGATGCGTTGCCAGCGGCGGCCCTGGTCGGTGGAGCGCATCACGACGCCGCCGTCGCCGGCCGCCACCAGCACCGCTTCGCGTGGATGCGCGGCCAGCGCCGAGAGGTAGTGCTTCGGGCCGCGTTGCACACGCCAGCGCAGGCCGCCGTCGTGCGAACTCGCGAGCAGGCCGGCGTTGCCCACGGCGACCACGGTGCGCCCGTCGGGCGAGGCCCACAGGCGGGCAATGTATTCCGGCACGCCGAGGCTCGTGCGAGACCAGTTCAGGCCGCCATCGGTCGAGCGGAAAAGGCCCCCCTGCGCACTGCCGGCCCACAGTGTGCCGGCGTGTGCGACGAGTGCCGTCAGCGTGTGCCCGGGGTCGAGCGTGCGGTGTTGCCAGCCCTCCGCGTTGTCGGACAAGAGCGAGAGCGCGCCGTGTTCACCCAGGGCGACGAAGTGGCGGCTGCGCGGCTCGTAGGCGACGAGGCCGAGCCCACCGGCGTGGGGCGTAGGAACGGGGCTCCAATGGTCGCCGCCATCGCCCGACTGCACGATGCGCCCGCCCATGCCGACCGCGACCACGCGCTGGCCGCGGGTGTCGGCGGCGATGGCGAGCAGGTCCTGGTCGACGTGTGAGGCGCGGGGCTGCCAGGTCTGGCCCTGGTCATCCGACACCAGCAAGCTGCCCTGGTGGCCCACGGCCACGAGGCGGCCGGTGCCGCCGAGCGGGGTCAGCGCGCGCAGCGTCTCCGGCGTGGCTGTGCGGCCCTCTTGCCACGCCCGCCCGCCATCGGTGCTGCGCCACACGGCGCCATCGGTGCCGGTGGCCCAGACCACGCCGCTCGCGGCGCGCACGTGCTGCAGGTGCGGGTTGGTGACCAGCGCTTCGTAGCGCGCGGCCGGCGGGGCGGCGGTGGCGCTGCGGGGGGCGTCAGACGAGGGCGTGCAGGCGGCGAGCAGGGCCAGCGCGCCGGCGCTCAGCGCGGCGCCGACAAGACACGTGTGTCGTCGGCGCGGGTGGCTCGGTGGGTTGAGTGGGCTCAATAGGCGCTGATGTCGGTCCGGCGCACGTTGCAGGCGGCGGTGCCCCAGCGTTCGCCGAGCTTGGGCGACTCGCTGCCCTTCTGCACACCGCGGTATTCCACACAGACCTGCGGGCTGCCGGCCTTGTAGCCCTTGATCTTGACGGCCCGGATCGTGGCCACGTCGCCGTAGTTGGAGTTCACGCCGACCACCGAGGCGGTGACCTTCTCGAGCTGCACGTTGTTGATGTTGACCTTGCGCGGGCCGCCGTTGCTTTCGCAGTTGCCGCACGAGCGATACAGCTTGCCGATGCTGCCGGTGGTCTTGAAGCTGTCGATGCTGATGGTGCTGCCCTTGCCGTTGTGCTGGAACACCTTGTCGCTCGCGTTGGCGGCCGAGCCGCCGCGGATGCGCATGATCTTGCCGCTGCCGCCCTTCATGGTGGCGGCGTCTTCGCAGACGTCCTGCCAGACCACGTTGTTGATGTTGCAGTTGCCTTCGCAATGCACACCGTCGGCGGCGTTCTTGTTGATGACCACGTTCTGCAGCGTCGCGCCGTCCTTCAGGAGGAAGACGGGCTGCTGGCTCTCCGACGAGCCGTTGCACGAGGTGCCGTAGGTGCGTCCGCCGCCGTCGAAGGTGCCGGTGACGGTGGTGGTGGCGGCTGCGGTGAAGCTCAGCAGGGCGAGTACGGCGGTGAACAGCGTCTTGCGCATGTGTGTCTCCTCAAAGGGGTGGGGCAGGATGGCTCAATAGCTGGGCCAGCCATCGCTGGTCCAGTTGAGGTCGTTGATCAACAGCTTGGGGTTGCCGTTGTCGTTGGCGTCGTAGGCGTGGCGGGCGATCACGCCATTGCTCACGTCCTGGCCGCCGGGGCCTTTCCAGCGCACGTTGCCGGCGTCGAGCACGGTGCCGCCGCCGTCGAGCAGGCGCTTGCCCGACCGGTCGACGTAGGGGCCGGTGACCGAGGTGGAGCGGCCGTAGATCACCTTGTAGGTGCTGTTCACGCCCTGACAGCACTTGTCGATCGACGCGAACAGGTAGTAGTAGCCGTTGCGGTAGGTGATGGCCGGCGCTTCGATGCCGGCGCTGCGCTTGGCGATGGAGATCATCGAACCCGTGGGCTTCATCGTGCTCGGGTTGATGCGCACGATCTTGAGCCCGCTCCAGAACGAGCCGAAGGCGAGCCACGGTGTGCCGGCGGCGTCGACCACGAGGTGCGGGTCGATCGCGTTGTAGTCGTTGGCGCTGGTGCTGCGCAGCACCAGGCCGTTGTCGGTCCACTTGCCGGCGCCGATGCTGGTGGCCGAGGCCAGGCCGATGGCCGAGGTGTTGGAGCCGAAGGTCGAGATCGAGTAGTAGAGCCAGGTCTTGCCGTTGAAGACGTGCACGTCGGGCGCCCACACGTCGTTCGTCTTCTGACCGGGCACGTAGGTCTTCCACCACGACGGAGGCGACAGGAAGATCTGTGGCACGCGGCTCCATTGGCGGCCGGTGCTGTCGGACTTGAGCACCTGGATGCCTTGGCCCGTGCTGAAGGTGTACCAGGCGCTGCCCTCTTTGATGATCGAGGGGTCGTGCACGCCGATGTCGCCGCGCAAGTCCCAGAAAGCGGCCGAGGCGGGCAGGGCGGTCGTGAGAAGGCCCAGGGCCGTGGCCAGGATGCCGGGCGCCATGGCCAGGCGCCGTGAGAGTCGCTGCATGGAAGTCTCCTGTCTTGCTGGCGTGGCAGCACGGGCGGCGCCATCGGTTCCGGTATCACACCGGGATCGGTACATTTAAAAATGCACGATCGTGCACAACAATTCGGGTTACTACGCGGCGAACTGCCTTTTACATGTGCAGATTCGTGCTCTTTGCGCAGCAAAATTCAACAAACGTGCAGTCGAAGATGGTGGCGGGCAGAAAAAAGCCCGCAGCTGCCAAGCAGTGCGGGCTGGATGTCGCGGGCCGTCTCGCAGCGATGCGAGGCCGCCCGGAAGAGTTTGGAGTTATTTCTTGCGGAACTTGCGCAGCGCGGCGATCTGGGCGGCCAGGGCCACCAGTTCGTTCTGGGCCTTGGCGAGGTCGATGTCGCTCTTGGCGTTCTTCAACGCTTCTTCGGCGAGCTTCTTCGCTTCGTTGGCCTTGGCTTCGTCGAGGTCCTTGCCGCGGATGGCGGTGTCGGCCAGCACGGTGACCGTGCCCGGCTGGACTTCGAGGATGCCGCCGGCCACGAACACGAACTCTTCCTGGCCGTTGTCGGCGCGTTCGATGCGGACGGCGCCCGGCTTGATGCGGGTGATCAGGGGCGTGTGGCGCGGGTAGATCCCGAGCTCGCCCAGTTCACCCGGCAGGGCGACGAACTTCGCTTCGCCGGAGAAGATGCTCTCTTCGGCGGAGACGACGTCTACGTGCAGGGTTGCCATGTGGTTTCCTTAAAGGTTGAGAGAGGTCCGGCAAGCACAGGGCTTACTGGATCTTCTTCGCCTTCTCGAACGCCTCGTCGATGGTGCCAACCATGTAGAAGGCCTGCTCGGGCAGCGAGTCACACTCGCCAGCCACGATCATCTTGAAGCCACGGATGGTTTCCTTCAGCGGCACGTACTTGCCGGGCGAGCCGGTGAAGACTTCGGCCACGTGGAAGGGCTGCGACAGGAAACGCTGGATCTTGCGGGCGCGGGCCACGGCCAGCTTGTCTTCCGGGGCCAGTTCGTCCATGCCCAGAATCGCGATGATGTCGCGCAGTTCCTTGTAGCGCTGCAGCGTGCCTTGCACGGCGCGGGCCACGGTGTAGTGCTCTTCGCCGACCACGTTCGGGTCCAGCTGGCGCGAGGTCGAGTCGAGCGGGTCCACGGCGGGGTAGATGCCCAGCGAGGCGATGTCACGCGACAGCACCACGGTCGAGTCCAGGTGGGCGAAGGTGGTGGCAGGCGATGGGTCGGTCAGGTCGTCCGCCGGCACGTACACGGCCTGGATCGAGGTGATCGAGCCAACCTTGGTGGAGGTGATGCGCTCTTGCAGGCGGCCCATTTCTTCGGCCAGCGTCGGCTGGTAACCCACGGCGGAAGGCATGCGGCCCAGCAGTGCCGACACTTCGGTACCGGCCAGCGTGTAGCGGTAGATGTTGTCGACGAAGAAGAGCACGTCACGGCCTTCGTCGCGGAACGACTCGGCGATGGTCAGGCCGGTCAGCGCCACGCGCAGACGGTTGCCCGGGGGTTCGTTCATCTGGCCGTACACCATCGCGACCTTGGAGTTCGCGAGGTTCTCCTGGTCCACGACCTTGGAGTCGGACATCTCGTGATAGAAGTCGTTGCCCTCACGGGTACGTTCGCCCACACCGGCGAACACCGACAGACCCGAGTGGGCCTTGGCGATGTTGTTGATGAGCTCCATCATGTTCACGGTCTTGCCCACGCCGGCGCCGCCGAACAGGCCCACCTTGCCGCCCTTGGCGAACGGGCACACCAGGTCGATCACCTTGATGCCGGTTTCGAGCAGGTCTTGCGAGGGGCTCAGCTCGTCGTATGCGGGCGGCTTGCGGTGGATGGAGGCGGTGAGCTCCTGGCTCACGGGGCCGCGCTCGTCGATGGGCGTGCCCAGCACGTCCATGATGCGGCCAAGGGTGGCCGGGCCGACGGGCACCGAGATCGGTGCGCCGGTGTTCGAGACGGTCAGGCCGCGGCGCAGGCCGTCGGACGAACCCAGTGCAATCGTGCGCACCACGCCGTCGCCCAGCTGCTGCTGCACTTCGAGCGTCAGGGCCGAGCCCTCGAGCTTCAGGGCGTCGTACACCTTGGGCATCGCGTTGCGGGGGAACTCCACGTCCACCACCGCGCCGATGCACTGAACAATCTTGCCTTCTGCTGCAACCGAAGCCATGTTCTTTCCTTTGAATCTAGAAAACTTTTTGCGTCACACCGCGGCCGCACCGGCCACGATTTCCGACAGTTCTTTGGTGATCGCCGCCTGGCGGGTCTTGTTGTAGACCAGCTTCAGCTCGGCAATCACGTTGCCAGCGTTGTCGGTGGCGGACTTCATCGCGACCATGCGCGCCGACTGCTCCGAGGCCATGTTCTCGGCCACGGCCTGGTAGACCAGGGCTTCGGTGTAGCGCACCAGCAGCTCGTCGATCACCGTGGCGGCGTCGGGCTCATAGAGGTAGTCCCAACCGTGGCTGCCCTTGTCGGCAGTCATGCTCTCGGCCGTCAGCGGCAGCAGTTGCTGCACCACCGGCTCCTGCTTCATCGTGTTGATGAAGCGGGTGTAGCAGAGGTACACGGCGGAGAGCTTGCCTTCGGCGTAAGCGTCGAGCAGCACCTTCACCGGGCCGATCAGCTTGTCGAGGTGCGGCTGGTCGCCCAGCTGCGTGGCCTGCGACACCACCTTGGCGCCGATGCGGTTGAGAAAGCCCAGGCCCTTGTTGCCGATGGCCACCGCCTCGCTCTTCTGGCCTGCGGCCTCGAGCTCGCGCAGCTTGCCGGTGACGGCGCGCAGCACGTTGGTGTTGAGGCCGCCGCACAAGCCCTTGTCGGTGGTCACCACGATGAAGCCCGTGGTCTTCGCACCGTCGTTCTTCACCATGAAGGGGTGCTTGTACTCGGGCGTGGCCTGCGAGAGGTTGGCCGCCAGGTTGCGCACCTTCTCGGCGTAGGGGCGTGCATGACGCATGCGGTCCTGTGCCTTGCGCATCTTGGAGGCGGCCACCATCTCCATGGCCTTGGTGATCTTCTTGGTGTTCTCCACCGATTTGATCTTGCCGCGTATTTCCTTGCCTGCTGCCATGTCTGGCTCCTGTCAGGGTTTAGGCGAAGGACTTCTTGAAGGCAGCGACGGCGGTCGACAGTTCGGCTTCGGCGTCCTTGTCGAGTTGCTTGCTGTCCTCGATCTTCTTGAGGAGGGCAGCGTGGCTGGTCTTCAGGAACTGGTGCAGGCCGGCTTCGAACGCGAGGATCTTCTTCACGTCGACGTCGTCCATGAAGCCCTTGTTCACCGCGAACAGCGTCGCGCCCATCAGGCTGATGGACAGCGGCGAGTACTGGGCCTGCTTCAGCAATTCGGTCACGCGGGCGCCGCGGTCGAGCTGCTTGCGGGTGGCTTCGTCGAGGTCCGAGGCGAACTGGGCGAAGGCCGCGAGTTCACGGTACTGCGCCAAGTCGGTACGGATACCGCCGGACTGGCCCTTGATGATCTTCGTCTGGGCCGACGAACCCACGCGCGACACCGAGATACCGGCGTTGATGGCGGGGCGGATGCCGGCGTTGAACAGCGAGGTCTCCAAGAAGATCTGGCCGTCGGTGATCGAGATCACGTTGGTGGGCACGAAGGCCGACACGTCACCGGCTTGCGTTTCGATGATGGGCAGTGCGGTCAACGAACCGGTCTTGCCCTTCACTTCGCCCTTGGTGAAGGCTTCGACGTAGTCGGCGTTCACGCGGGCGGCACGCTCCAGCAGGCGGCTGTGGAGGTAGAACACGTCGCCAGGGTAGGCTTCACGGCCCGGCGGGCGGCGCAGCAGCAGCGAGACCTGGCGATAGGCCACGGCCTGCTTGGACAGGTCGTCGTACACGATCAGCGCGTCTTCGCCGCGGTCGCGGAAGTACTCGCCCATCGTGCAGCCCGAGTAGGCCGACACATACTGCATGGCGGCCGATTCGGCTGCCGACGCGGCCACGACGATGGTGTATTCCATCGCGCCGTTGGCTTCGAGTGCGCGCACCACGTTCTTGATCGACGAGGCCTTCTGGCCGATCGCGACGTAGATGCAGGTCATGTTCTGACCCTTCTGGTTGATGATCGCGTCGATGGCCACGGCGGTCTTGCCGGTCTGGCGGTCGCCGATGATCAGCTCGCGCTGGCCACGGCCGATCGGCACCATCGAGTCGATGGACTTGAGACCGGTCTGCATCGGCTGGTCGACCGACTTACGGGCGATCACGCCCGGGGCGATCTTCTCGATCGGGGCGGTCAGCTTGGCGTTGATCGGGCCCTTGCCGTCGATCGGCTGGCCGAGGGCGTTGACCACGCGGCCCTTGAGTTCGGGGCCGATCGGCACTTCCAGAATGCGGCCGGTGCACTTGACCGTGTCGCCTTCGGAGATGTGCTCGTACTCGCCCAGGATCACGGCGCCGACGGAGTCGCGCTCGAGGTTCAGGGCCAGGCCATAGGTCGGCTGGCCGTCGGAGCCAGCGGGGAATTCCAGCATTTCGCCTTGCATCACGTCGGACAGGCCGTGGATGCGGGTGATGCCGTCGGTCACCGAGACCACGGTGCCCTGGTTGCGAATGTCGGACGAGCCAGCCAGGCCTTCGATGCGGCTCTTGATCAGCTCGGAAATTTCAGCGGGATTCAGTTGCATTGCTTTCTCCGGTCCACGGGCCAATCAGTGGCCTGCAGGGTCAGACGATGTCGAAGCGTTCGCTCTATGAAAGAGACCTCACGCCGTCAACGCCACCTTCATTTGTTCAAGACGTGCCTTGACCGAGGTGTCGAGCACCTCATCGCCGACCACCACCTTGATGCCGCCGATCAGTTCGGGATCGAGCTGCACCGTCGCGTTGAGCTTGCGGCCGAAGCGTTTTTCCAGCGTTGCCACCACGCCCGACAGCTGCGACGCGTCGATCGGGAAGGCGCTGTACACCGTGGCTTCGGACACGCCGGAGCGGGCAGCGGCCAGGGTGTGGAACTGCTTGGCAACTTCGGGCAACGCGGCCAGGCGACCGTTGTCGATGACGGTGCGCAGCAGGTTGCTGACGTGGCTCGACAGCGTGGTCTTGGCGACGCCGGTGATCACGTCGAAGACCTGCTGGGCGGTGACCTTCGGGTTGTCGGCGAAGGAGCGCAGCTGCGCGTCGGCGGCCACGGCGGCCACCGCGTCGAGCTGCTCGACCAGCGGCTTCACGTCGGCGTTGCCGGCAGCCTTGTACAAGGCTTCGGCGTAAGGGCGGGCGATGGTTGCAAGCTCGGCCATGGTCAGAGCTCGGCCTTGAGGCGGTTCAAGAGGTCGGCGTGCACGCCGGCGTTGACTTCCTTGCGCAGGATCGCTTCAGCGCCCTTTACGGCCAGCGCAGCCACCTGCTCGCGCAGGGCTTCACGGGCCTTGATCGATTCCTGCTGGGCTTCGGCCTTGGCAGCAGCGACGATCTTGGCGCCTTCTTCGGCAGCGCGGGTCTTGGCTTCTTCGACCATCGACTGGGCCAGGCGCTCGGCATCGGCCAGGCGCTGCGCCGAGTCGTTGCGGGCGGCCGACAGCTGCTCTTCGACGCGCTTGTTGGCGGCGGAGAGTTCGCTCTTGGCCTTGTCGGCAGCCGACAGGCCGTCGGCGATCTTCTGCGCACGCTCGTCGAGTGCCTTCACGATCGGTGGCCAGATGAACTTCATCGTGAACCACACGAGGATCAGGAACACGATCAGCTGCGCGATCAGCGTAGCGTTGATGCTCACGGTGTTGCCTCTACAGAATTGGACAGATCAAAAGTACGGCGACGTTCGGGCGGGGCCCGAGACGCACATTACTTCGGCAGGTTGGCGATCTGGGCCAGGAACGGGTTGGCAGTGGCGAACCAGAGGGCGATACCGGTACCGATGATGAACGCGGCGTCGATCAGGCCGGCCAGCAGGAACATCTTGGTCTGCAGTTCGTTCATCAGCTCGGGCTGGCGGGCGGCCGACTCGAGGTACTTGCTGCCCATGATGCCGATGCCGATACAAGCACCAACGGCACCCAGACCGATGATCAGGCCAGCGGCGAGGGCAACAAAGCTAATGACTTCCATGATGACTCCTTAGGGTTTTAGGAAAGAAAGGGGGAACGAAAACGAAGGGACAGAAACTGCGGTGATCAGTGCGCGTCGTGCGCCTGGCCGATGTAGACCAGCGTGAGCATCATGAACACGAAGGCCTGCAGGGTGATGATCAGGATGTGGAAGATGGTCCACACCGTGCCGGCCACGATGTGGCCGAGGAAGAGGGCGATGCCGGTGGCGTTGAGCGCGAAGGCGCCGCCCATCAGCGCGATCAGCATGAAGATCAGTTCGCCAGCGTACATGTTGCCGAACAACCGCATGCCGTGCGACACGGTCTTCGCGACGAACTCGATGATCTGCATCGCGAAGTTGAAGGGGTAGAGGAACCACTTGTCACCGAACGGTGCAGCGAAGAGTTCGTGGATCCAGCCGCCCAGGCCCTTGATCTTGACGTTGTAGATCAGGCAGACGATCAGCACGCCGACCGACAGGCCCATGGTGATCGACAGGTCGGCGGTGGGCACGACGCGCAGGTAGGGCAGGCCGATGGTCTTGTCGTTGATCCAGGGGAGGATGTCGACCGGCAGCATGTCCATGAAATTCATCAGGAAGATCCAGACGAACACGGTCAGCGCCAGCGGTGCGACGAGCTTGCGGCTCTGGGCGTTGTGCACGATGCCCTTGGCCTGGCTGTCGACCATTTCGACGAGGATTTCAACCGCAGCCTGGAAGCGACCGGGGCGGCCCGAGGTGGCCTTGCGTGCAGCCAACCAGAGCAGCCAGCAACCAATCACCCCCAGCACGATGCTGAAGAAGATGGAGTCGAGGTTGATGACCGAGAAGTCGACCGGGCCGGTCTGGTGGTGGTTCTGCAGGTGATGCAGGTGGTGGCTGATGTATTCACCCGCGGACGGGGCGTGTTCGCCTGCGCTTGCCATTGGTCAGTCCTGAATCTGGTCCATCAAGACCGGCGCCACGCGAGCGCCAGCCAGTTCACCTTCATGCACACCACCATCGTGATCAGCAACGCTGGCCAGCTCAGTTGGGGCACCACTCTGGCCGCGATCACCAACATGGCGATCGCCGCCGCAATCTTCAGCATTTCCCAGAACATGAACCCCACGGCCGCAGCCACCGGGCTCTTTGTTCCCCTGGTCATTCCACGGGCCAGCAAGGCCCCCGGAAGCACCACGGCCAACGCGCCGTAGAGCGCCGACCAAGCTGCCGAGCTGCGTTGTGTGACCGCCCAGACCACAGCGGTGCACAGCAAACCGACCAGCGCCTGAACGCAAAGTACGCGCCATGGCGAGACCATGGGGAGCTTCGACTTCAGGGCTTTGGCTTCTTCGGCGGTCAGCGTCTTGAAGGACGGCTGATCTGCCTCATCTGGCCACGAGTCACGGCCCACAGGGTTGGTCATGGCTCGGGTTACAGGCGGCTGCAGCAAAGCCTCGGGATTATACGTGGTAACCCGGGCGGTTCCAGAGCCGCCTGGAGGCGTTACTTATTGGCGCCCGGTTGTCGCGCGATTTCAGCCGAAGGCGTTGGCCGGGAGGCCCGGCGTGTCGACGCGCAGACTGAGGATGCGACCCGCCAGGGGCTGGGCGGCCAGTTCCGCCTCCGGCCGTTTCTCGCGTGACGTGGTGATGTAGAGCGTCTTGAGGTCGGGGCCGCCGAAGCAGGGCATCGTGGCGCAGCGCACGGGCAGACGGATCTCGCGCAGCACGACACCTTGCGGCGACAACTTCAAGAGACGCTGGCCTTCGAACATCGCGCACCAGTAAGCGCCTTCGGTATCGACAGCGGCGCCGTCGGGCCGGCCGCCGTAGGTGCCGAGGTCCTGGTCCGGCTGCTTCACTGGGAACTGGGCGAGGATGCGCCGGGCGCCAGGTTGGCCGGTGGCGGCATCGAAGTCCTGTGCGTAGATGGTGTGGGCCTTGGTGTCGCTGTAATAGAGCGTGCGGCCGTCGGGGCTCCAGCCCAGGCCGTTGCCGACGGTGATGTCGCTGGCCATGCGGCGCAGGCCGTGTTGCCCGTCGTAGCAGTAGAGGGCTGCGAGGGCCGCGTCTCGGGGCTCGTAGATCGTGCCGGTCCAGAAGCGGCCTTGCGGATCGCACTTGCCGTCGTTGAAGCGCTCGCGGCTGCTGTCGTAGGGCGCGGCGACCAAGGCATGCTGCCGACCGGTCTCGGGGTCGAACTGCCAGAGGCCATCGCGCCGCGCCAGCAGCAGGCCGCCTTCGCGCATCGGTGCGAGGCTGCCCACTTCGGTGTCGACCGGCCACGTCTTGTGGCGGCCGCTGCGGGGGTCGTGGCAGTGCAGGGCCTTGCCGGGGATGTCGGTCCAGTAGAGCTGCCGCTCGGTTGGGTGCCAGAGCGGAGATTCGCCGAGCAGCGAGGCGGGCGCATCGAGTGCGGTGATGTCGGAAGAGGTGTCGGTCACAGGGCTGTCACGTCGAGGGTCATCCAGGCGTCGGTGGTGTCGCCGGGGGGCAAGGCCACCAGACCGTGCTGCAAGGGGCCGGGCATCTGGATGGCATTGTTCACGTGGCTCACGGGCTCGACGCAAAAGTAGTCTTTGTCTTGCGGCGTGTAGACCACCAGGTGCCGAAGCGACGAGCACAGCTCGAGCGAGAACTGCTCGTCGTGCAGCAGCGCCCGCCCTGACCAACCGTCGAAGCAATGGTCGAGGCGCAGTTGGGCGATGGGGTCGTCGATGCGGTCTTGCGCCACCGGACGCGTCGGCAGTTGCGCGTCGTCGACCTCCCAGCGCCGAGTCACCCGCGTGTGCAGATGGCTGCGTGCCCGCTTCGGGAAATACGGGTGCCAGCCGAGCCCCGCCGGCTGGGCTTGCGGCGAGGTGTTGGTCATCGCCAGCCGCACCGAGAGTCGTGCCGGGGTGAGCGTGAAGTGCTGTTCGGCGGCAAACGCAAAGGGCCAATGCGCATCGGGTCGATGCTCATATCGCAACACCAGCCCGGCCGGCTCGAACGACACCACCTGCCAGGCGCGCAACCACGCCACGCCGTGCAGCGAATGCGGGCTGTCGCCGAAGTTGGGTGCGGTGGTGTGATCGAGCCCTTGCCATTGGAAGCGGCGGTGCCCGACGCGGTTGGAATAGGGCACCAGCGGGAAGCTTCCGGACGGTCGTGAGGCGTGCAAGGTCTGCGGCTCGGCCGACAGCAGCACGGGTGTGTCGCGGTGCCAGAGGCCGGCGATGCAGCTGCCCAGGTCGGGCCTCACCGCGAGGCGCATGTCGCCGGCGCGCAGTTCGCAGCCGGCCTGGAGGGCATCACTCATCTGGATCTATCGCCGCGACACCTTGAACTCGGCGGCGTGGTCCAGCCTGGCGCGCAGGTAGTGGGCGCCAGGGATGGGGTTGTAGTAGTAGGGGGGCACTTCCTCGAAGCCCAGCGTGGCGTACAGCTCGCGCGCCGACTCCATGTCGTCGAGCGTGTCGAGCAGCATGTTGGAGTAGCCGGCGCGGCGTGCGTCGTCGAGCAGTTGCATGACCAGCAACCGGCCGAGGCCGAAGCGGCGAAAGGCGGGTCGCACGTAGAGGCGCTTCATCTCGCAGGCATTCGGGTAATCGGCGTCGTGCAGGGGCCGCAGGGCGCCACAGCCCGCGACATCGCCATCGACCAGGGCCAGCAGCAATTGCCCCGAGGGCGGCGCGTAGTCGCCGGGCAGGTGGGCCAACTCGGTCTCGAAGCCCTGGAAGCAGAGGTCGACGTCAAGGCTCGCCGCGTACTCGCGAAAGATCGCGCGGGTGTCGGCGATCAACTCGGCAGTGTCCGGCGTGATGAGCTGGATGGTCGGGGCGTCCATGCGCAGTTGTCAGCAGCCCGGGCCCGACAGGATGCGTAACGCGAGCAGACCCCGCGGCCAATGGAGCCGCCGGATGGGCAGTTCCCAAGGGTGGATGCGGTGGAGAGCGGGCGGCATGGCGGGCTGGCGGACGCGGGAGCTGAAAGATACCTTGTTGGGGGCCGGGTGGCGAGCGGCCGGCGCGATGCCCCGATGGAACGCCTGGTCCTTGCGGTAGGGACCTTTGCCCAATCTCTGCCAGCGCGCCGCGTGCGGGTCTTTTCATAGGGGCTTGCAGGGGGCAGGCGCCGAAAGTCCTTCCGCTACCATTGCCCGCTGCCGTTTCGGCGGCTTCCACTGCAGTTGGAGAGGCAGCGCGTGCTCGCGTTGCCCCAGCCACGAGCTCGCTTCGCATGACACCGTTCAGGTTTGCTCCTCTCCCCCAGGTATTTCGCGCTCTGCCCGTCGTGCTTGCTTTATTTGCGGTGGAGGGTCACGCGGCCGATGAATCCGGCAGCGGCACGTTCAACACACCTGGCTATTCGTCGGCGCCCGCAGCGGGCGCCTCTGCGCCCGACAGTGTTCGCTCTCAGCAGGCGCTCCCGGGTGTGGGCCAGCGCCAACTTGGGCGGAGTGCATCTGCCGAAGCGCTCGCCGGTCCAGGGAAGGGGCGCGATGCCGTGCAGCGCCGGGATGAGCCCGCACAACGACGGATCGAGTTGCCGCCGCCGCGGCTGAGCGAATTTGAGCGTTTTGTCGAAACGGCCACCGGCCGCCAGCTGCCGGTTTTTGGGGCCAGCTTCTTTGTCGATGCCGCCAACCGGCCTGTCGCCGCTGACAGCGTGCCAGTGTCGAGCGATTACACCGTGGGACCCGGCGACGAGGTGCTGATCCGCGCCTGGGGTGCGATCGATGTCGACTACCGCGCGGTCGTTGATCGCAACGGCCAAGTGAACCTTCCGAAGGTTGGCAGCCTCACCGTGGCGGGCGTCAAGGCCTCCGACCTCGAGCGCCACCTGCGTGCGCAGATCGGCCGGCTGTACACCAACTTCAACCTGAGCGTGTCGCTTGGGCAGCTGCTTGGGGTGAAGGTCTTCGTGGTGGGGCCGGCACGGTTGCCGGGCGTCTACACCGTGTCGAGCCAGGGCACCGTGCTGTCGGCCGTGGTGGCGGCCGGTGGCCCCGGGCCGAACGGGTCGATGCGCAAGGTGCTGCTGCGGCGCAATGGCGCCGTGGTCTCCGAACTCGACATCTACGACTTCCTTGTTAATGGTGACAAATCCAAGGATGTGCAGCTGATTGCGGGTGACGTGGTCGTTTTCCAGCCGGCGGGGCCTCGTGTCGCGCTGAGTGGTGCGCTCGACACCCCAGGGATTTATGAACTCAAGTCGGCGCAGGAGCCGATGCGCGACGTCCTGCGCTATGCGGGGGGCACCCCGGTGCTGACCAACCCCAACAAGGTGCTGGTCGAGCGCATCGAGCCGGCGCGCATGCCGGCGGCCCGCTATATCGAGGAATTCAAGCTTGACGAAGCCGGGCTGCAGCGTCCTTTGCGCGATGGCGACGTGCTGACGCTGCTGCCGATCTCGCCGCAGTTTGCCAACGCGGTGACGCTCAAGGGCGCCGTGGCGCAGCCGCTGCGTTATGCGCACAAGCCGGGCATGCGGATCCGCGATCTGATTCCGGACAAGGACGCGCTGGTGACGCCCGACTTCCATCGGCGCAAAAACCTCCTGGTGCAGTCGCCAGAGGTCGGGGAGCCGGTCGAGATCGATGCCGACCCGGCAAGAGACGCTCCGGGCACGAGCGCGAACGCCCAGGGGAGCCTCGATCGGACGGGGCGCAGCGCCGCCGAGCGCGCGCGCCGCGTCGAAGACCGCAACGTCGCCGAGCGTGCCAAGAAGGCGCCCGCCGCCCTCTTTGAGGAACTGAACTGGGACTACGCCGTCATCGAGCGATTGAATCCCGATCTCAGCACCCAGGTGATTCCCTTCAACCTCGGCAAGGCCGTCCTGCAGGGCGACCCTGCGAGCAACGTCGAGCTGCTGGCGGGCGACGTCGTGACCGTCTACAGCCAGAAGGACATCCGCGTGCCGGTCGCCAAGCAGACCCGGCTGGTGTCTGTGGAAGGTGAAGTGGGTGCGCCCGGCGTGTACCAGCTGCTGCCCGGCGAGACCTTGCCGCAGCTGATTGCGAGGGCGGGTGGTTTTACCCGGCAAGCGTATGTCTATGGCTTGGAATTCACGCGCGAGGACACGCGGCGCCGGCAGAAGGAGAACCTCACCGAAGCCATCTCGCGCCTTGAAACCCTGGCGGCGACGCAGGGCGCGCGTGATGCTGCTAACCGGCGTGATGAAACCGGCGACCGCAGCGCGTCCGTCAACGCCGCCGCCACCCAAGCCCAGATGGCCAGACTGCGCCGTGTCGAACCCAATGGCCGCATCGCGCTGGAACTGCGGCCGGATGACGCTGCGATCGGCACCTTGCCCGAAGTCCCCCTGGAGCACGCCGACCGCATCTCCGTGCCTGCTAAGCCGGGCTTCATCACCGTCGCAGGCGCTGTGGTCAACAACAACGCGCTGCTGTGGAAGCCGGGTCGCACCGTGGGGGACTACCTGAACCAGGCCGGGCTGGACGAGGCGGCCGAGCGGTCCAACATGTTCGTGCTGCGGGCCGACGGCACGGTGCTGCATGCCGGCGACCGGCGCGGCTTCCTCGGCTTCGGGGGCATCGAGTCGCAGTCCATCCAACCGGGCGACGCGATCGTCGTGCCTTCTCAACTCGACTTCGAAACCTGGGGCCGGGCCTTGGTGCGCAACCTGAAGGACTTCAGCCAGATCTTCTACCAGTTCGGCTTGGGCGCCGCCGCGATACAGACCTTGCGCAAGAACTGATCTCATGAACCAACTGGATTCCCACGTGCTGCAGCAGGAAGAAGACGTCGACGAGGGACCCGCCGTCAGCCTGCTGGACTTGCTGACATGGCTGGGCGAAGGCAAACGCCTGATCGGCTCCGTGACCGGGGTGGCGGTCGTGCTTGCGCTGGTGTTCGCCTTCGTCCGGGACCCGGTCTTCACCGCCCGCACCACGCTCCTGCCGCCGTCAGCGCAGCAGCCGAGCGCCTCGGGAGCTGCGTTGGCCGCGCTGGGGTCCCTGGGCGGGCTGGCCGGAGGCATCGCGGCCAAAACGCCGGACGAGCTCTACGTGAATCTGCTGAAGAGCGACACCGTGCAGCGCGCGCTGGCCACCCGGTTCGACTTGTACAAGCGCTACAAGGTCGACACCTACGAGGTCATGCGCACCACCATGCCGCGGTATGTGCGTGTCACTTCCGACAAGAAGTCAGGCGTCATCACGCTGGAGGTCGACGACCGGGACCCGAAGTTCGCCGCCGACCTCGCCAATGCGTATTCCGCGGAGCTGAGCAAGCTCCTCAGCCGGCTGGCGGTGTCCGAAGCCCAGCAGCGCCGGGTCTTCTTCGACCAGCAGCTGAAGGACACCAAGGAAAACCTGGTCAAGGCCGAGCAGGCCTTGCGCACGGTGCAAGAGAAGTCCGGAATGATCGTGCTCGACCAGCAGGCCGAAGCCATCATCAAGGCGGTGGCCGAACTCAAGACCAAGATCATCGAGCGCGAAGTGCGCCTGAAGGTGATGCGCACCAGCACCACCGCGCAGAACCCCGACGTGCAGCTGCTGACGTCCGAGCTGAGCGCCTTGCGCGGCGAGCTGGCGCGCATGGAGTCCTCGGTGCCGCCGACGGCCAAGGCCGCGTCGGGCGCCAGCGGCGGCATCGACATCCCGATCGGCAAGCTGCCGGCCGCGGCGATCGACTACGTGCGTGCCGCGCGCGAGGTGAAGTTCCAGGAAACCATGCTCGCCAGCATGCTGCGCCAGTACGAAGTGGCCAAGCTCGACGAAGCCAAGGAAGGGCCGGCATTGCAGCAGGTCGACGTGGCCCAGCCGCCGGACCGCAAGTCCAAGCCCTCGCGGGCGCTCATCGTGCTGGGGGCGGCACTGGCCGCGTTGCTGCTGTCGAGCTTCTTCGTCATCCTGCGCCGCTACCGCGCCCTGGTGCGCGAACAGGACCCCGAGGCCGCCCAGGCCTGGGAGCGCATGGCCGCCGCCTGGCGGTTGCGTCGCAAGGCCTGAGCTGCTGCCTCAAAGCGTCAGCTCGCCCCGCACGCAGCTGACGCTCTGCCCGCCCACCCACAAGGTGCGGCCATCGTGTTCGATCTGCACACGGCCGGCGCGGCCCAGCCGCTGGCCTTGTGACGCGAGGTAGCGCTTCGGCGCATCGCCGCGTTCGATCAGCCATTGCGCCACGCCGGCGTTCAGGCTGCCGGTGACCGGGTCTTCCGGCACGCCGATCACGGCGGCGAACGCGCGCAGCTCGAACTGGCACGCACTGCCGGCCGGATACGGCCCGACGAGGCCCACTTCGGCGAGGTCTTTCAACGCGCCGTGGTCCGGCTCGACGGTGAGCACCGTCTCGGCGCTGTCGAGCAGCAGCGTCAGCCAGCGCGGGCCGTTCTGCAGCCACTGCGCTGCGCGCACCCGTTCGCGCGCCAGGCCGAGCGCGGCCAACACCTTGTCGAGCGTCGCCTCGTCGACCGCTTCCATCTTCAACGCCGGTGCCGCGAAGGCGGCGCCGCTCTCGTTCTGCCGGATGCGCACCAGCCCCACGCCACACTGTTGCACCACCATGCCGCGCACGCGCGGCGTGCCACCGGCCTGCAGCCACGCATGGCAACTGCCGAGCGTCGGGTGGCCGGCAAAGGGCAGCTCTTCGTTGGGCGTGAAGATGCGCACCCGGTAGTCGGCGGCCGGGTCGGTGGGCTGCAGCAGGAAGGTCGTCTCCGACAGGTTGGTCCAGTGGGCGAAGGACTGCATCTGCGCATCGCTCAGCGCATCGGCGCCGTGCACCACGGCGAGCGGGTTGCCCTTGAGCGGCTGGTCAGTGAAGACGTCGACCTGCGTGAACGTGAAGGTGCTCATCGGGTGTGCGTTTCCAGGGCTTGGGCCAGCAGGCGGATGCCGCGGTCGATCTGCTCTGGCGGCACGGTGACGAACGACAGGCGCAGCGTGTTCGCGCGTGCGTTGTCGGCGAAGAACGCGGCACCCGGCACATAAGCCATGCCGAGGGCCACCGCGTGGGGCAGCAGCGCGGTCGCGTCGACGCCCTCGGGCAGCTCGACCCAGAAGAACATGCCACCCTGCGGCGTGTTCCAGCGGCAGCTCGCGGGCAGATGCGCCTTGAGCGACGCGGCCATCGCATCGCGCTGAGCCTTGTAGCGCGCACGGATCGTCGGCACGTGCTGGTGCAGGAAACCACCGCGTATCACCTCGTGCACCACCCGCTGATTGAAGCCCGGGGTGTGCAGGTCGGCGGCCTGCTTGGCCTGCAGCAGCTTCGGGAAGAGCGGCTTCGGCGCGATCACGTAGCCCAGGCGCAGGCCGGGGGCCAGCACCTTGGAGAACGAGCCGAGGTACACCGTGCCCTCGGCCCAGCGCGAGGCGAGCGGCGCGGGCGGTGCGCCGTCGAACCAGAGGTCGCCGTAGGGGTTGTCTTCCACCACCGGCAAGCCCAGGGCACGCGCGGCGTCCATCAGCGCGTCGCGCCGCGTGGCACCGATGCAGCGGCCGCTCGGGTTCTGGAAGTTCGGCAGGGCGTAGAGGAAGCGTGCGCCGCGCGCAGCGGCGAGCCCGCCCGGCAGTGGCCCGTCGTCATCGCAGGCCACGGCCACGTAGTCGGGCTCGCAGGGGTTGAACGCCTGCAGCGCGCCGAGGTAGGTGGGCGACTCGACGGCGACCGTCGAGCCGGGGTCGATCAACACCTTGCCGACGAGGTCGAGCCCCTGCTGCGAGCCGGTGGTGATGAGCACCTGCGCCGGGTCGACCTGCAGGCCCTGCTCGGCCATCTCGATCGCCACCCACTCACGCAAGGGCGCGAAGCCTTCGCTGGCGGCGTACTGCAGCGCTTCGCGCGGGTGGTCGCGCAGCACGCGGGTGGTGGCCTCGCGCATCGCCTCGATGGGGAAGGTGTCGGGCGAGGGCAGCCCGCCGGCGAGCGAGATGATGCCGGGCTGTTCGGTGACCTTGAGGATTTCGCGGATCACCGAAGGGTTCATGCGCTCGGCACGGCGGGCGAGCGTCCAGGGCAGGGAGTGGGTCATGGTGTCGAGGCCCGTTCAACGGGCGGCAGCGGGCAGGTTCACCGGCATTCTCTTGCCGACGAAGACGGTCGCGATCACCGCGAGCGAAAAGAGAAGGGTCATCGCGTCCAGCCGCTCCCCGAGCACCGGCACGGCAAACAGCAGCGAGAGGAAGGGCTGCACCAGTTGCACCTGGCTGACCCGCACCGTGCCGCCCAGCGCGAGCCCGCGGTACCAGGCGAAGAAGCCAATCCACATCGAGAAGAGCGTGACGTAGGCGAAGCCGCCCCAGGCCGACATGCTGGCCGGCTGTGTCGGCCAGGTGTGCCACGCGAGGGGCCAGGTGAGCGGCATGCTCAGCACCAGCACCCAGCAGATCACGTGCTCGGCCGGCCATTCCTTCGCCAGCTGCGCGCCGCTCACGTAGCCCACGGCGGCGCTGAGCACCGCGAGCATCAGCAGCCCGTCGGCCAGGCCGAGCTGCCCGCCCGCCAGCAGCGCAAACGCCACGACCAGCCCGAAGCCCAGCCCCGCGCAAGCCCAGAAGCCGCTGGAAGGGCGCTGCCGCAGCGCCACCGAGGCGACCACCGCCGTGCCCAGCGGCAGCAGGCCCGTGACGACCGCAGCGTGCATCGCATCCACCTCGCGCAGCGCGAGGCCGAGAAAGAGCGGGAAGCCGATCACCGTGCCGGCCGCGCTCACCGCGAGTGCCGGCAGGTGGCGCGTCTGCGGCCGGGGCGCGCGGGTGAGCAGCAGGTAGGCGAGGCTCAGCACCCCGGCCAGCGCGGCACGCCCGGCGGTGACGAAGAGCGGCGGCAGCTGCGGGTCGTCGGCCGGCCCGACGGCCAGCCGCGTCATCGGCGTGGTCATCGCGAAGAGCGTCACGCCGGCCAGGCCCAGCCACATGCCTTTGGTTTGTGGGTTCATTCGGCCAGTCTAGGGTTGTGACCAGCACAGAGCCGATACACTTCACCGGCACATTTCAGCTGCTGTATCGGCTGTGTTCCCAACACAGCTGCCCCACCATGTCGCCGCTCCAGCCCCTGTCGCGCCAGTCTGATGCCACGCTCACCGAGCAGCTGTCGAACCGTTTTGCCGAGCACATCCGCCAGCGGCTGATGGCCCCGGGCGCGCGCCTGCCCTCGGTGCGCGAATGCGCGCGCCGGCATGGTGTCAGCCCCTACACCGTGGTGGCGGCCTACGACCAGTTGCTGGCGTTGGGCCTCGTCGAGGCGCGCAAGCAGCGGGGTTTCTTCGTGCGCGACCACCAGCGCCGTGACGCGGAGCGGCCCACGCCCGAGGCTCCCAGCCCCGCCCCGCGCCTGGCCGCGCCCGTCAGCGCCACCATGCTCGTGCGCAGCATGTTCCAGCCGCCCGGCAGCCAGCCCATGCCTGGGCTCGGCACGCTGCCCATCGAATGGCTGGACCTGCCGATGCTCAGCGCCGCGCTGCGCCGCGTGAGCGCGCCGGCCCAGCTCGGGCCGCTGTCGCTGCAATACGGCGAGCCGGCGGGTGACCTGCGCCTGCGCCGCGCGCTGTCGATGCGGCTCGAAGACTTCGCCGTCAAGGCCCGCCCCGAGCAGATCGTCACCACCATCGGCGCCACGCAGGCGCTCGACATCGTCACCCGCAGCCTGCTGCGCGCGGGCGACACGGTGCTGGTCGACGAGCCCGGCTGGTCGGTCGAATACGCGCGGCTCACCGCGCTCGGCCTGCGCATCCTGCCGGTGCCGCGCGGCGAAGACGGGCCCGACCTGGCCGTGATGCAGCGCCTCATCGAGGCCCAGAAGCCGCAGGACCGGCCGCGCCTGTACATCACCGTCTCGGTGCTGCACAACCCGACCGGCGCGTCGCTCTCGCTCGGCACCGCGCACCGCCTGCTGCGGCTGGCGCAGACCTTCGACTTCCATATCGTGGAAGACGACACCTACGCCCACCTCGCGCCGGCGCACCTGCCGCGCCTGTCGGCGCTCGACGGGCTGGAGCGCACGATCTACATCTCGGGCTTCTCGAAGATCCTCGTGCCCAACTGGCGCGTGGGCTACCTCGCCGCGCCGCCAGCGCTCGTCGACCGATTCATCGACACCAAACTCCTCACCAGCCTCACCAGCCCCGGCGTCACCGAGCAGGCGCTGGCGCATTGCCTGGAGCAGGGCCTGCTGCGCCGCCATGCCGAGCGGGTGGCCCAGCGGCTCGACGCGGCGCGGGGCCGCTCGGTCAAGCTGGCCGAGGCGGCCGGCTGCCGTTTTGCCAGCCCGCCGAGGGGTCTTTTCGGCTGGGTCGACGTGGGGGTGGACACTGAGCGCCTGTCGCAGGCGATGGTCGACCAGGGCTGGCTGCTCGCCCCCGGGGCCCTGTTCCATGCCACCCCCCGGCCCACCACGCTGATGCGCATCAATTTCGCGACCACGCAAGACGCCCGTTTCTGGCGGGCGCTGGAGCGCACACGCGACGGCCTGCGCGGCACGCCCTGATTGCGGCGCTGCGGGGGCGTCGCCTACAGTCATACCGTTCATGAGCTTGTTCGAACCCACCATTCCCTTTGGCGAACCCGAGTTGATGCGGGTGAGCGACTTCCAGCGCTACCTGCATGAGCCGGGGGGGCCGCGTGCGCGCGTCGTCACCGAGCTGACGCCCGGGCAGCCGAGCTTGAGCCAGTCGCTCCTCGCCGACCTGATGCGCTTCGAGCACTCGGGGCAAGCCTCCGAGGTGCTGGAAGTGCTGGCCGCCTGCGTGCGCCATGCGCAGCACGTGGTCGTTCATTTGCAGATGGGTGAGTCGGTGGTGCCGCTCACCGTCTTCGCGGTCGACCGCCTGGTGCATTGCCCGGTGTCGATCGACGCGCTGCTGCTGCAGCGGCCCACCGAGCTGCGGGTGCTGCACGTGGAGCCGGCCGTGCTGCGCCCGCCCGGCGATGCCGAGGCCTCGCTGGTCGGCGAAGGGCATCACTACCACCCCCTGCGCCCGCTGTTGTGGGAGCTGGCCTTGCGTGGCGCCCGTGCGGCCCTGCTGCCCGAGATCGCCGGCCAGGTGGCCTACCGCGTGGCGCCCGGCGTCGACCTTTCGGGCCTGCGCGTGGCGGGCGCCTTGCCGGGGGCGATCCAGAAGCTGCAGGGCGACCGCTACACCCTGCGCGAGATGGCCGAGTGGCCGGGCTTCGACACCGAGCGGGCTTCTCGCCTGCTCAACGCGCTCTACCTGCAGTCGGGCCTGATCGTCAGCCGCACGCGGCCGACGGGCTTCGGCGAATCGTTCTTCGGCGCGTTGGGGCGGTAAGGCCCCCGGTCGCGAGCGCTACTTCGAGCCCAGCAGTTCCCAGCGCTCCAGCGCTTCCATCAGCTCGGTCTCGATCTGCGAGAAGCGCGCCTGCGTCTGCGCCAGCACCTGCGGGTCGCCGCTGTAGATGGCGGTGCCGCTGAGCTGCTCGCCGAGCTGCTTCTGCTCCGTCTCCAGCGCTTCGATGCGCGCCGGCAGGCCGTCGAGTTCGCGCTGCTCCTTGTAGCTGAGCTTGGCCTTCTTCGGTGCTGGCGGGGTGGGCGCGGCGATGGGTGAGGGCGCTGCCGGCTTGGCCGCCTTGTCATCACGCAGCGCGCGGGCGCGGCCCTGCTGCAGCTTCCAGTCTTCGTAGCCGCCCTCGTACTCGCGCCAGAGACCCGGCGACTCGTCGCCTTCCCAGGCGATGGTGCTCGTGACCACGTTGTCGAGGAAACGCCGGTCGTGGCTCACGAGGAACACCGTGCCGTTGCACGACTGCAGCAGCTCTTCAAGCAGCTCCAGCGTGTCGATGTCGAGGTCGTTGGTCGGTTCGTCCAGCACCAGCACGTTGGCCGGCAGCGCGAAGAGGCGCGCCAGCAAGAGGCGGTTGCGCTCGCCACCCGAGAGCGTGCGCACCGGCGAGTTGGCGCGCTCGGGTGAGAAGAGAAAGTCGGTGAGGTAGCTCATCACATGCTTGCGCTGGCCGTTCACCTCTACCCATTCGCTGCCGGGGCTGATGGTGTCGGCGAGCGTCGCATCGAGCTTCAGCGTGCTGCGCATCTGGTCGAAGTAGGCGACCTCGATGCGCGAGCCCTGGCGCACCGTGCCGCTGTCGGGTTTCAGCTCGCCGAGGATGAGTTTCAGCAGCGTGGTCTTGCCGGCACCGTTGGGGCCGATGAGGCCGACCTTGTCACCGCGCAGGATGGTGGCGCTGAAGCCCTTGACGATGACCTTCTCGCCGAAGCGCACCGACACGTCTTTCAGCTCCGCCACGATCTTGCCGCTCGGCACGCCCGAGTCGACCTCGAGCTTCACCTGGCCCAGCGAATCGCGCCGCTTCTGGCGTTGGTCGCGCAGCACCTTGAGCCGCTCGATGCGCGCCACGCTGCGGGTGCGGCGCGCTTCCACGCCCTTGCGGATCCACACCTCTTCCTGCGCCAGCAGCTTGTCGGCGCGGGCATTGGCCAGCGCCTCGGCCGCGAGCTGCTCTTCCTTCGTGCGCTCGTAGGCGCTGAAGTTGCCGGGGTAGCTGCGGATCGTGCCGCGGTCGAGCTCGAGGATGCGCGTGGCCACGTTGTCGAGGAAGGCGCGGTCGTGGGTGATCAGCATCACGCTGCCCTTGAAGCCGTTGAGCAGCTCTTCCAGCCAGGCGATGGAGTCGAGGTCGAGGTGGTTGGTGGGCTCGTCGAGCAGCAGCACGTCGGGCACGGCCACGAGCGCCTGCGCGAGCGCCACGCGCTTCTTCATGCCGCCCGAGAGCTCGCCGACGACGCGGCTGCCGTCGAGGTGCAGCTGCGCGAGCGTGGTGTCCACGCGCTGCTCCCAGTTCCACGCGTCGAGTGCTTCGATGCGCGTCTGCAGCGCGTCGAGGTCGGTGCCTTCGGCGTGCTCCTCGTACTGCTGGCGCACACGCTTGGCTTCGGCCACGCCTTCGCTCACCGTGTCGAACACGCTGGCCTGTGCGTCGAACACCGGCTCCTGCGGCACGTAGCAGATGCGCAGGCCCTGCGTCATCTGCAAGAGGCCGTCGTCGGGCTTCTCCAGCCCCGCGATGATCTTGAGCAGCGAGGACTTGCCCGCGCCGTTGCGGCCGATCAGGCCGAGGCGTTCGCCGGCTTCGAGCGAGAACGCGGCCTTGTCGAGCAGGGCGACATGGCCAAAAGCGAGGTCGGCGTTGGAGAGGGAGAGGACGGCCATGATCTGCGGGGCAAAACCCGCATTGTCGCCCCCACCCGAAAGGCCCGGCCGTTCAGGAGATGTAGCGCCCGCCCGGGCCGATGACGGTCAGCTCCACCAGCTTGGAGCCGTGGTGGTTTTGCGGGCCGTAGCTGAGCTTGTAGCCGCCGATGTCCATCGTGCCGGCACGTTCCATCGTGCTCACCAGGCTCTGCGGTGTGACCGACTTGCCGGCGCGGCGCAGGCCTTCGAGCAGCGCGCGCAGGTTGATGTAGCCGAAGAAATGGTCGTAGTCGATGGGAATCTTGGCGCGCTCCATCGCCGCACCGTAGTCGCGGATCACCGGCAGTGTGGGCCGCAGCGCATTCGGCAGCAGGCGGGTGAAGGCGAGGCCGCGGGCTTCGTCGCCCAGCGCTTCGATCGAGTTGCGGCTGTTGGCGATCGTCGGCCCGTAGATGGGCACGCCGATGTAGGCGCGCGCGGCCTTCACCGTGGGCACGAACATCGGCCCGAAGGCCATGATGATGAGCCCGTCGGGCTTGGCCTCGCCAAGGAGGCGGCAGGCGTTGACGGCATTCGAGCCGGTGAGGTCGATGGCCTGGGTCGCGACCACGGTGGCGTCGTGGGCCTTGGCCACTTCTTCGACCATCGGCGCCATTTCCTTGCCGAAGGCGTTGTTGAGCACCGCCACTGCGATGCGCTTGCGCTGGCCCGACACGAGGTTCTGCACCATCTTGCCGACCTCGTCTCGGTAGCTCGCCATCGTGGTGAAGAAGTACGGGTGCTGAGGCGTGCGCAGCGAAGGCGCGCCGGTGTAGACGCTGATCAGCGGCACCTTCTTCTCGGCCAACACCGGCAGCACTGCGGTCACGTTGGCCGTGCTCGCGAGGCCGTAGAGCGCGACCACTTTTTCCTTGTCGATCAGCGTGTTCACGTTCTCGACGCAGCGCTTGGGGTCGAAGGCGTCGTCGAGCGTGATGAGCCGCACCTTGCGGCCGGCGACGCCACCTTTGCGTTCGTTGAATTCTTCGAGCGCCAGCTCCTGGCCCTTGAGCACCCGCACCAGCTGCGCCGCGGCCGGGCCGGTGAGGTGCGCGCTCTGGCCGATCAGGATCGCGTCGTTCGGGGCGGCGTGGATGGCAGGCAGCGCGAGGCTGGCGGAACCGGCGGCAATGCTTTGCAGGCATGCGCGGCGTGAGATCGAAAGGCTCATGGATGCTCTCCCTGGCCGCGTGGCGGCCCTCCTGTTGATGCCGATGCGGGCGCAGTATGGGAGCGCGTGCGGCAGCCCCGGGTCGGGACTAGCCCCAGGCCGGGCGTGCTTTTTTGCTAGGCGTGGCGCTCGAGCGCATTTATGAACGCGCGTGCTACGTCGAAGCCGGTCTGCTGTGTGATCTCTTGAAAACCGGTCGGGCTGGTCACGTTGATCTCGGTGACGCAATCGCCGATGACATCGAGCCCCACGAGCAGCAGCCCACGCGCGGCGAGGATGGGCCCGATGGTGGACGCGATCTCGCGGTCGCGTGCCGAGAGCGGCTGGGCCACGCCCTTGCCACCGACCGCCATGTTGCCGCGGATCTCGCTGCCCTGCGGGATGCGCGCCAGCGCATGCGGGATGGGCTCGCCGTCGATGATGAGGATGCGCTTGTCTCCGAGTGCGATCTCGGGCAGGTAGCGCTGCACCATCACCGTTTGCGCGCCGTGCTTGTTGAGCGTCTCGATGATGCTGCCGAGGTTGAGCCCATCGGGGCCGACACGGAAGATGCCCATGCCACCCATGCCGTCGAGCGGCTTCAGGATGATGTCTTGGTGCTCGGCGTGGAAGGCGCGGATCTCGGCCGCATGGCGCGTGACGAGCGTGGGCCCGATGAACTGCGGGAACTCGAGGATCGCGAGCTTCTCGGGGTGGTCGCGCAGCGCGGCGGGTTTGTTGAAGACTTTCGCGCCTTCGCGTTCGGCCTGCCCGAGCAAATGCGTGGCGTAGAAGTATTCACTGTCGAAGGGCGGGTCGCTGCGCATCAGCACTGCGCCCATCTCGGCAAGCGTGACGCCGGTGCGGGCCTCGGGCTCGAACCAATCATGAGGGTCCGCCTTCAAGGTGAAGCGGCGCGCCTGCGCGCTCACCTGGCCGCCTCGTTGCCACACCAGGTCTTTCGCTTCGCAGGCCCACAGCTCGTGGCCGCGTGAAGCGGCTTCGCGCATCATCGCGAAGGTCGAGTCCTTGTAGGTCTTGAAGCTCTCCAGCGGGTCGGCCACGAACAACAGCTTCATGGGGGCATCTCAGGCAGTGAGTCGGGGCCGCCACTGTTGCACAAAAAGCGCGAGCGCGCCGGCGACCACGCCCCAGAAGGCCGAGCCGATGCCCCACAGCGAGAGGCCGCTCAGCGTGACGAGGAAGGTGATGAGCGCCGCCTCGCGGTGGGTGTCTTCCTTCATGGCGACGGTCAGGCCCCCGCCGATGCTGCCGAGCAAGGCGAGGCCGGCGATGGCGGCGACCAGCTCCTTCGGAAAGGCGAGCAGCACCCCGGCGACCGCTGCACCGAACAAGCCCACGACGATGTAGAACACACCCGCGGTGGCCGCGGCCGCATAGCGGCGCTCGGGGTCTTCGTGCGCTTCGCGGCCCATGCAGATCGCTGCGGTGATCGCGGCGAGGTTGATCGCGAAGGCGCCGAAGGGCGCGAGCACGAGTGTCGCGGCACCCGTCATCGTGATCAGGCGCGAGATCGGCATGGTGTAGCCGGCCGCGCGGATGGCCGCCACCCCCGGCAGGTTCTGCGAGGCCATCGTCACGACGAAGAGCGGGAGTGCCAAGCTCGCCATCGCCTGCCAGTGGAAGGCCGGTGCGGTGAACACCGGCATCGTGAGGCCGAAGGGGATGCCGCCGGGATGCAGCTGCCCGTGCCACGCTGCCCACAGCGTGCCGACTGCGAGCACCACTGGCACCGCGTAACGCGGCCACCAACGCCGGCCGACGAGGTAGGCCAGCAGCATCGTCATCACCAGGCCAAACGCCGACTTCGCCGCGATGAACGCATCGAGCCCGAAGCGCGCCAGCACGCCGGCCAGCAGCGCGCTGGCGATCGGCATCGGGATGCGGCCCATCAGGCGCTCGAACCAGCCGGTGGCACCGAAGAGCACGATCAACGCCGCCGAGACCATGAAGGCCCCGATCGCCTCGGGCATCGTGAAGCCACCGGCTGCGCCTGCGGTCGCGAGCACCGCCGCGCCGGGCGTGGACCACGCCACCATCACCGGCTTGCGCAGCCACAGCGACGGCACCAGGGTGCACACGCCCATGCCGATGCCGAGCGCCCACATCCACGAGCTGATCTGTGCGGCGTCGGCCCCGAGCGAACGGGCGGCCTGGAAGACGATGGCCACCGAGCTGGTGTAGCCGACCAGCACGGCGATGAAGCCGGCGGCGAGGGTGGAGAGCGAGCTGTCGCGCAGCAGGGAGCGCATCGCTCGCTAGCGGGAATGTCCGGCGCCGGGCCGCCCCAAGCCGGACGGCGCCCCTTGGGGGCAGGAGCGAAGCGACTGGGGGGCTGTCATCAAATCTCGACTTTCGAGCCGAGCTCCACCACGCGGTTCGTCGGCAAGCTCAGGTATTCCGAAGCGCCACTGGCGTTGTGGTGCATGCTCGCAAAGAGCTTCTCGCGCCACATGGTCATGCCTTGGCCCATCGTGGGGATCACGATGTCGCGCGACAGGAAGTACGAGGTCTCCATGTCGTCGAGCTGCACGCCGCGGTGGCGCAAGAGGGCCAGCGCTTCCGGCACGTCGGGGTCGTTCTTGAAGCCGAAGTTGAGCGTGACCTGCCAGCAGTCGCGTCCCAGCGGTTCGATCTCGCAGCGCTTGTCGAAGCCGATCCACGGGATCTCGTGGTGCTTCACCGTGACGAAGAGGTTGGTCTCGTGCAGCACCTTGTTGTGCTTGAGGTTGTGCAAGAGCGCGTTGGGCGTGACGCCGGCCTCGGGCACGAGGAACACCGCCGTGCCCTGCACCCGCGTGGGCGGGCTCACGAACACCGCTTCGAGGAAGCTCTTCAGGTCGATCGCATCGTCGCGCAGGCGGTCGCGCATCAGCGCGCGGCCCTGCTTCCAGGTCATCATCAGGGTGAACATCGCCGCGCCGATCAATACCGGGAACCAGCCGCCATCGAAGATCTTGATGACGTTGGCCGAGAAGAACATCAGGTCGACGACGAAGAAGAAGCCGGTGGCCGCCACGCAGAGTGCCCAGGGGTACTTCCAGCCGTAGCGGATGACGAAGAAGGTCATCACCGTCGTGATCAGCATGTCGATCGTCACTGCGATGCCGTAGGCGGCGGCCAGCTTGCTGCTGCTGCCGAACAGCACCACCGCCAGCACGATGGCCACGTAGAGGCTCCAGTTGATGAAGGGCACGTAGACCTGGCCCGTCTCCTTCACCGAGGTGTGCAGGATGCGCAGGCGCGGCAGGTAACCGAGCTGGATGGCCTGCTTGGTGACGGAGAAGGCCGCGGTGATGAGCGCCTGCGAGGCGATCACCGTGGCCGCGGTGGCCAAGGCGATCAGCGGGTACAGCGCCCACTGCGGCGCCATCTCGTAGAAGGGGTTCTTCACGTTCTCCGGGTGCGCGAGCAGCATCGCGCCCTGGCCGAAGTAGTTGAGCACCAGCGCCGGCATGACGAACCCGAACCAGGCCAGGCGGATCGGTTTCTTGCCGAAGTGGCCCATGTCGGCATAGAGCGCTTCGGCGCCGGTCACGCACAGCACCACCGAGCCGAGGGCGATGAAGGCGACGCCGGGGTGTTCGGCGAAGAAGCGCAAGGCGTAGTGCGGGCTGAGCGCGGCGAGCACCGCGGGGTTCTTCACCACGTGCACGATGCCCAGCAGCGCGAGCGCAATGAACCACAGCAGCGTGATGGGGCCGAAGAGCTTGCCGACGCTCGCCGTGCCGTGCCGCTGCACGATGAAGAGCGCGGTCAGCACCACCAGCGTCACCGGCACCACGTAGCGGTGCAGGCCGGGGGCGGCGACCTCCAGGCCCTCGACCGCCGACAGCACCGAGATGGCCGGTGTGATCACGCCGTCGCCGAAGAAGATGGCGGTGCCGAAGATGCCGATGACCATCAGCACCTGGTGCAGACGGCGGCGATCTTTCACCGCCTGCGAGGCCAACGCGAGCATCGCGATGAGCCCGCCTTCGCCGTTGTTGTCGGCGCGCAGGATGAGGCCCACGTACTTGAACGAGACGATCACCGTCAGCGACCAGAACATCAGCGACAGCACGCCGAAGATGTTGTCCGCACTCAGCGGCACGTGGCCATGTGCGAAGACTTCCTTGAACGCGTAGAGCGGACTGGTGCCGATGTCGCCGTAGACGACGCCGAGGGCGCCCAAGGTGAGGGCGGCCAGGCTGGAAGAGGGGCGCTGCGAATTCACGGTCGACCGGGCCCGGAGCGGCCCGGCAGAGTCCAAAGGGGGACTATTGTGCTCTGCGCTCCCAGGGGTTCACGCCCGGCGACGCGGCGGGGCGTGAACGATGTTGCAATGCAGCAACCTACTCGTAGACCTCGGCGTCGGGGTCGGTGGCTTCCAGTTCATACGACGCGGCCAGCATCGCCAAGCGGGCGATCACGCCATACATGTAGAAGCGGTTGGGCGCGCTCGCCCCCGGCTTCACCCCCGGCTTCGGCAGCTGGTTCGACTCGGCAAACGCCAGCGGCACGAAGCTCGCGCCCGGGGAGTTGAGGTTCTCGTCGATGCCGCGCTCGGCGTTGACCCGGTAGAAGCCGCCGACCACGTAGCGGTCGATCATGTAGACCACCGGTTCGGCCACGGCGTCGTGCACCCGCTCGTAGGTGGGCACGCCTTCCTGCAGGATGACCTCGCTCACCTCCTGGCCGTCCTTGATGACGCTCATCTTGTTGCGCGTCTTGCGGTTGAGGTCGGCCAGGTCCTTCGGGTCGCGCACGGTCATGATGCCCATGCCGTAGGTGCCGGCGTCGGCCTTCACGATGATGAAGGGCTTCTCCTGGATGCCGTATTCCTTGTACTTGCGGCGCACCTTGGCGAGCAACGCTTCGGCGTTGCTCATCAGGCACTCCTGCCCGGTGCCGTCGCTGAAGTTGACCTCGCCGCACTTGGCGAACATCGGGTTGATGAGCCAAGGGTCCATGCCGAGCAGCTTGGCGAACTTCTTCGCCACCTCCTCATAGGCCTGGAAGTGGTTGGTCTTGCGGCGCACAGCCCAGCCGGCGTGCAGCGGCGGCAAAAGGTACTGCTCGTGCAGACCTTCCAGCACTTTGGGGATGCCGGCCGACAGGTCGTTGTTGAGCAGGATGGTGCAGGGGTCGAAGTCCTTCAGGCCCAGGCGGCCGCGGGTGCGGATCAGCGGCTCGAGCATCAGGGAACTGCCGTCGGGCAGGTCGAGCTGGGTGGGCGACTTGATGGTCTCGTCGAGCGTGCCCAGGCGCACGTTAAGGCCGGCCTGGTGAAAGATCTGCTTCAGGCGGGCGACGTTCGACAGGTAGAAGGTGTTGCGCGTGTGGCGCTCGGGGATCAGCAGCAGGTTCTTCGCCTCGGGGCAGATCTTCTCGATGGCCGCCATCGCGGCCTGCACGGCCAAGGGCAGCATCTCCTGCGTGAGGTTGTTGAAGCCGCCGGGGAAGAGGTTGGTGTCGACCGGCGCCAGCTTGAAACCCGCGTTGCGCACGTCGACCGAGGTGTAGAACGGGGGCGTGTGTTCCATCCACTCCAGCCGGAACCAGCGTTCGATGGCGGGCAGCGATTCGAGGATGCGCTGCTCCAGTTCGTTGATCGGGCCGGTGAGTGCGGTGATGAGGTGCGGAACCATGGGTGAGGGCCCGAAAGACAGGGTGGAGGAGGAGGAATTCTAGGAGTTGGGGTCGCATTGGCGCAGTGCAAGCGGCAAGCCGCGGTCCGCTGCTTTCGGTTCTGCAAAAGAAAAGGCCACCTTGCGGTGGCCTTTCCGGTTGACGGCAAGCGGGCGCTTGCTTGTCTGCGGCTTACTGGTGGTAAGCGGTTTCGCCGTGCGACGTGATGTCCAGGCCTTCGCGTTCCTCTTCTTCCGGCACCCGCAGACCGATCACCAGGTCGACGATCTTGAAGGCGACCACCGAGACCACACCCGACCAGACGACGGTCAGCAGCACGGCCTTCAGCTGGATCCAGACCTGGGCACCGATGCCGTTGGACGTGACCGAGGCCGTGACCCAGTCGCCCACGAGGCCGGGGCCACCGAGGGCTTGCGTGTTGAACACGCCGGTCAGCAGCGCGCCGACGATGCCGCCCACACCGTGCACGCCGAACACGTCGAGCGAGTCGTCCGCGCCGAGCATCTTCTTCAGGCCGTTCACGCCCCAGAGGCAGGCGAAGCCGGCGACGAAGCCGATCACGATCGCGCCCATCAGGCCGACGTTGCCGGCGGCCGGGGTGATGGCGACCAGACCGGCGACTGCACCCGAGGCAGCACCCAGCATCGAGGCCTTGCCGCGCATCAGCGCTTCACCGATCGACCAGGCGAGCACCGCCGCGGCCGTGGCCGAGAAGGTGTTCATGAAGGCCAGCACGGCGCTGTTGCCCGCTTCCAGAGCCGAGCCGGCGTTGAAGCCGAACCAGCCCACCCACAGCAGCGAGGCACCGACCATCGTCAGCGTCAGCGAGTGCGGGGTGAAGGCTTCCTTGCCGTAGCCCACGCGCTTGCCCACCATGAAGGCGCCCACGAGACCGGCGACGGCCGCGTTGATGTGCACCACGGTGCCGCCCGCGAAGTCGAGCGCGCCCCATTGCCAGATCAGGCCGGCCTTGGCGTTCATCGCGTCAACCACTTCCTTGCTGGCGTAGGCGTCCGGGCCCATCCAGAACCAGACCATGTGGGCGATCGGCGCATAGCTGAACGTGAACCAGAGGACCATGAACAGCAGCACGGCGCTGAACTTGATGCGCTCGGCGAAGGCACCGACGATCAGGCAGCAGGTGATGCCGGCGAAGGTGGCCTGGAAGGCGGCGAACAGCAGCTCGGGGATGTAGACACCCTTGCTGAAGGTCGCACCCATTGCGAAGGCGCCGGTGGCGGGGTCGAACAGGCCTTTCATGAACAGCCGGTCGAAGCCACCGATGTAGGAGTTGCCTTCGGTGAACGCCAGGCTGTAGCCGTAGATGCACCACAGCACGACGATCAGCGAGAAGGTGACGAGCACCTGCATCAGCACCGACAGCATGTTCTTGCTGCGCACCAGGCCGCCGTAGAAGAGGGCGAGACCGGGCACCGTCATCATGATGACGAGGAGCGTGGCGACGATCATCCAGGCGACGTCGCCCTTGTTGGCGACGGGGGTCGCGGCAGCGGCGGGAGCCGAGGCCGCTTCAGCGGCCGAAGCCGCAGCGGGTGCAGCGACGGCTGCCACCGAGGCAGCGGCCTCAGGGGCCGAGGCCGCCTGGGCCAGCACGGCCCCGCTGAAGCCGAGGACCGCGAGGCCCAGGGCGAGGGTTGCAATGAGTTTCTTCATGATGGGTTGTCTCTCGTTCGTCTTGTGCGTCAGAGGGCGTCCTTGCCGGTCTCGCCGGTGCGGATGCGCACCACCTGCTCGAGCGGCGAAACGAAGATCTTGCCGTCGCCGATCTTGCCGGTGCGGGCGGCGTTCTCGATGGCTTCGATCACGCGGTCGATGAGCGCGTCGTCGACGGCCGCTTCGATCTTCACCTTGGGCAGAAAGTCGACCACGTACTCCGCGCCGCGGTACAGCTCGGTGTGGCCTTTCTGACGGCCGAAGCCCTTGACTTCGGTCACCGTGATGCCTTGCACGCCGATGGCGCTGAGGGCTTCACGCACTTCGTCAAGCTTGAAGGGCTTGACGATGGCAGTCACCATCTTCATGGTTCTCTCCAGTGGTTATGGGTGGGTTAGAAGGTGCGCTTGATGCCGAACACCACGGTGTCCTTGCCGAGGTTGGCGCCGGACGGGTCGTAGTAGGCATTGCCGTTGGGGTTGCCGGTGATGGTCTTGGTGTTGGTGCCGACGTAGGTGAGGCTCACCACGGTGCCCGAGATGTCCTTGCTCAGGCTGAGCGAGTAGTCGGTGTACGACAGCGACTTGTAGTTCTTGATCTTCTGATAGCCCACGTGCGGGGTCAGCATGACGCCTTCCGGCAGTTCGAAGGTCGCGCTCAGGTCCAGGTAGCCGCTGCCCTTGCTGTCGCGGTTGCCGAAGAGGTTGCTGGTCGAGTGCGAGTACTTGAGGGTCGCCGGGCCGAAGGTGACGGCGCCGTACAGCTCGGTGGTGTTGGGGTCGTCATAGGCGGCGTCCCAGGCGGCGGTCTTGGCGCTCGGGTAGACGTACTGCAGCACGCCGAAGTCGAGGGTCAGGCCCTTGGCCACTTCGCTCTTCCAGCCGGCGTACACGTCGACTTCGACGGTCGAGTCGCCACCCGAGTCACGGATCCACTTGATGGTCGAACCCCAGGTGCCGATGTAGAAGCCGGCCGGCAGCGCGAGGTCGGCGCCGAATTGCAGGGCGGGTTCGAAGCGGGTTTGCGAGATGCCGCGGTAGCGGTAGTCGGTCACCGCGCCAAGGTTGAAAGAGAGCGGACTGGCTTCTTCGGCAAAGCTGATGGCAGGAAGAGCCGAGGCGACGACGGCCAGGGCCAGCAACGACTTTTTGAGCATGTAGTGTTCTCCGCGATCGGGTGGTGTGAAGGGTGCGGCAACACGGTTTGCAGCTTTTGTGCCAACGTCGTTTTGGGGCGCATCGCCCCAAAACAGGATAGGTGCCCGGCTTTTCTCTCCACTTTGGTGCTTTGGTGAGGTGATTGGGCCCATTTGGCACGCTGGCGGTGCAGATCCGACCTTTGCGGGATGGTCGGGGCGGGGTGGCTGCGGACAATGCGCTCCGCATCAAAACAAGGCGGCATGCAGCCGCCGGGTGCCCCAAGGGAGAAAACCATGTCATTGGCGGTGATCCACAGCCGCGCGCTCGACGGCCTGGCGGCGCCCGAGGTCACGGTCGAGGTCCATCTGGCCAATGGCCTGCCGAGCTTCACGCTGGTCGGGCTGGCCGACACCGAGGTCAAGGAGGCGCGAGAGCGTGTCCGGGCGGCCCTGCAGAACAGCGGCCTCGAATTTCCATTCAACAAGCGCATCACGGTCAATCTGGCGCCGGCCGACCTGCCCAAAGAGACCGGTCGCTTCGACCTGCCCATCGCGCTGGGAATCCTCGCCGCGAGCGGCCAGATCGACCCGGCCCTGCTCGGCCACTACGAGTTTGCTGGCGAGCTTTCGCTCTCGGGCGAGCTGCGGCCGGTGCGCGGGGCGCTGGCGATGGGCCTCGCACTCAAGCGCCGCGAGGGGGCGACGCCCCGTGCGCTGGTGCTGCCACAGGCGAGCGCGCAGGAAGCGGCCCTCGTCGAAGGCCTGCCCATCTTCGGCGCCGCCCACCTGCTCGACGTCGTGCAGGCCCTGCTGCCGGGCGACGCCGCCCAGCGCGGCGAACTCCGGCGTGCGCAAGCCCACACCGTGCCCGTCACCGACACGCTCCCGGACCTGCGCGACGTGAAGGGCCAGGCCGGCGCCAAACGTGCGCTCGAAGTGGCCGCTGCTGGCGGGCATTCGCTTCTCATGATGGGCCCGCCCGGCACCGGCAAGTCGATGCTCGCGCAGCGCTTCGCGGGCCTCCTGCCCCCGCTCACCCAGGACGAAGCCCTGGAGTCGGCCGCCGTGCTGAGCCTGTACCACGGCTTCTCGCCCGAGCGCTGGCGCGTGCGCAACGTGCGGGCGCCGCACCATGGGGCCTCGGCGGTGGCGCTGGTGGGTGGTGGGTCGCCGCCGCGCCCGGGCGAGATCTCGCTGGCTCATCACGGTGTGCTCTTCCTCGACGAACTGCCCGAGTTCCCGCGGGCGGCGCTCGAAGCCTTGCGCGAGCCGATGGAGACCGGCCGCGTCACCATCTCGCGGGCCGCGCGGCAGGCCGAGTACCCGGCTTCCTTCCAGTTGATCGCCGCGATGAACCCGTGCCCGTGCGGCCACCTGGGCAGCCCCTTGCGCGCTTGCCGGTGTACGCCCGATGTGGTGCTGCGTTACCAGGGCCGGCTCAGCGGCCCCTTGCTCGACCGCATCGACCTGCAGGTGGAGGTGCCGGCCGTCCCACCCGACACGCTCGCGTCGGCACCCGATGGCGAGCCCAGCGCCCAGGTGGCCGATCGGGTGATGGCCGCGCGCGAGGCGGCGCTGTCACGCCAGGGGTGCACCAACGCGCGCCTGGCGGGCTCGGCGATCGACATGCACTGCGCGCTGGGGGCCGCGGAAACGCGCCTGCTGCAAGGCGCCTCGGCGCGGCTGGGCTGGTCGGCCCGCAGCTACCACCGGGTGCTGCGCGTGGCCCGCACCGTGGCCGACCTGGCGGCCAGCCCCGACATCCAGGTGGCGCACCTGGCCGAAGCCATTCAATACCGGCGCCTGCTGATGGCGCCGGCCTGAGGGGCTGGGAAGAAAGCCTCAGCCCTTGGCCGGGCGCGGCTTCAACTCGTTGCCCTGCACCTCGACGCGTGCGCCCACCGCAGGCGCGGTCGATTGCGTGACGGTGCGGGTGCTGCCGTCGTCCATGCGCAGCTGCACCTGGTAGACCGTGGTGGCGCGGGCATGCTTCTCGATCTCATGACCGGCGAGGCCGCCGCCCACGGCGCCGAGCACGGTCATGGCCTTCTTGCCATTGCCGTTGCCGACCTGGTGGCCGACGACGCCGCCCACCACCGCACCGCCGACCGCGCCGAGGCCGGTGGCTTCACCCTTCTGCTTCTCCGCCTTGACGCTTTCGACGGTGCCGCAGTGTGCGCAGGTCACGGTGTTGGCCTGCTTGGCCGCTGGGGTGGCCTTCGCCACCGCAGGCTTGGCTGCGGGCACCGGCTGCGCGGCCGCCTGGGGCGTGTCTTTCGGCGGGCTCATCAACGCGCCGGCCAGGGCGCCGACGCCGAGCAGGCTCAGGCCGCCGGCCACCCACCAGACGAGTGGGTTGGCGCTGGGGCGCGGCACGGCGCCGGGGGCGATGGGTTCGGACAAGGAGGTGCTGCTGGTCATGGGTGAGACGGATGAGGAATGAAGCTCAGGTCCTCATGAACCCGAGGTCGCGCTGGAAGTTCCGCAGGTTGGGGAAGACCGAGTCGAGGTTGCTGTCGGAGACGCCGAACCACTTGCCGAGCGTGGCGCCGATCTGGTCGACCGAGACACCGGGCAGGAAGCTGCCGGAGCCCACCTCGTCGTTGTGGTTCAAGCCCACCTGCGGGAAGCGGCCGTAGATCTCGCGGCCGTTGACCGCGCCGCCGTATACGAAGTGGTGCGCGCCCCAGCCGTGGTCGGTGCCGTCGCCGTTGGTGGTGAAGGTGCGGCCGAAGTCGGAGCCGGTGAAGAGCGTCACGCTGTCGCGCAGGCCGAGCGTGCCCAGCACGGTGTCGAAGTAGCCGATGGCATGCGACAGGCGCGCCATCAGGTCGGCCTGGGTGCGGTTCTGGTTGTCGTGGGTGTCGAAGCCGCCCATGCTGACGAAGAACACCTGCCGCTGCACGCCGAGGGTGCCGCGCGCCGCGATGATGCGGGCGACCGCCTGCAGCTGCTGCGCGAGGTTGTTGTTGGCGGCGACGCCGGTGGAGGGCGGCACGTACTGTGACGGCGCGGCCACCTGTCCGTTGGCGTCGACGAACGCCTGCTGGAACTGCGCCTGCGCATCGATCGAGCGCTTGGTGATGCTGGCCTGTTCGCGGCCGAGCAGGTGCGAGACGGTATTCGGGTCGCCGTTGGCCGTGAGCAGGTTGCGGTAGGCGGTGGCGGCGGCGGCCGAGCTGAAGAGGCTCCCGGTGATGCCGCCCACCGCGGTGGCGCCGCCGGTGCCGATCTGGTACTGGAAGACGTTCTGCCCGGCCATGAACACCGCGTTGCCGTTCACCGAGATGCTGGTGAAGACGGTGTTGGTGTTGCTGCTGGCCAGGAGGTCGCCGAAGCGGCCGCCCCAGCCCACGCGTGCGCCTTCGGGGCCGAGGGCCTGCCAGGTCGACTGCTGGTCGTTGTGCGAGAAGAGCTTGGCCGGCCGCGGGCGCGAGGGCAGGTTGGCCTGGTACTCGGCCTTGGTCATCGGGAAGACCAGCGGGCCGGCGTTGGCGATGATGGCCAGGCGGCTGCCGGTGCTGGCGTTGAAGAGCGTCTGCATCTCCGTCATCGACGGGTGCAGCGCGAAGCTGCGGGTGTTGTTGACCGGCGAGGCGGTGAAGGCGGGGTTGAGCGCCAGCACGCCGCCCAGCGCCGCTGGCGAAGCCCGTGGGGCGGTGGTGTCGGGCGCCGTGCCCACCGGGCGCAGCGCGATCGGGTCGGTGCCGGTGGCGCGCACCGTCTGGTAGGCCGTCCACGAGGCGGTATCGGTGGGCAGCACCGTGTTGGCCGAGTCGTTGCCGCCGTAAAGGAACAGGCAGACGATGGCCTTGTAGCTGGGCGCGGTCTGCGCCACTGCGGCGTTCATCGTCGCGAGGTTGAGCGCGAAGGGCAGCCCGGCCGGGCCCACCGTGCCCGAGAGGATGGCGGCGCGGCGCAGGAACTCGCGGCGGGAGGCGTGGTCGTGTCGCATGTCGGTCTCCCTCTTATTTCTGGACCAGGTAGTCGGGCGAGGCCATCGTGAGGAGGATGGCGATGAACACCCGGTCGCGTTTGGCCGCGTCGATGTTGGTCTGGTTGGTGGCCGGGATGCTGCGGCTGGTGACGGCATTGATCACCAGGTCGCGGTGGGCCGTGCTCATCTGGCCCGACATCAGCAGCCAGTTCAGCCGGTCGACGAGCGCGGTGGCGTTGTCGGCGATCGCGGTCTCGGCGCTGAAGTCGAGCTGGATGTCGCGGCTGGCGTTGACGGTGAGCCAGGTGCCGCGCAGGTAGTTGAGGTAGCCCGCGACCGACACCTCGTTGGCCAGCTGCAGCTCGGGCGCCACCAAGCCCGCGCCGGCCGCAGCGCTGTTGGGCGGCGTGAAGCCGGGGCGGTAGAAGTTGAAGACCGAGGGCGAGCGCATCGCCGTCTGGCTCAAGCGGCTGGCCGGGTCGTCGGTGTTGTCGATGCCGGTCCAGTTGCCGGTGGTCGACGTGGCCTTGAAGGCGCGCAGGAAGTGCGACAGGCGCAGCAGCGGCTCGCGGATCTTGCCGTAGTGCGGGTTGGCGAGGTCGGGGTTGCGTGCTTCGGGGTCGAGCAGGATGGCGCGCCACACCGCCTTCATGTCGCCGCGCACACCGCGGCCGTTGTTGTTGAACGCCGAGGCCACGCGGCCCACGTAGGCGGGGCTCGGGTTGCTGGTGACCATGCGCTGGATCAGCTGCTTGCCGATGAAGGGGCCGACGTTCGGGTGGTTGAAGAGGGTGTCGAGCGCGATGCGCAGGTCGGCGTCGGCATCGGCCGTGGTGCTGGCGGGGATGGTGCGGCCGAGGAAGCGCTTCTCGCTGGTGGAGTGGAACGCGTTGTAGGCCTGCATCGGCTGCCAGTCGCGGTCGGGCTGGGCGTCGGCGCCGCCGAAGCGGCGGGTGGTGCGGTCGGCGAGGTTGGGGCCGGCGTACCAGCTGTAGCCGGTGAAGACCTTGGCCAGGCCCTGGATGTCGGCGTGGGTGTAGGTCTCGGTCTCGGTGCCGCCGCGCGGCGTGCCGTCGTTGTTCAGCTCGTACAGGCCGATCGAGAACAGCTGCATGATCTCGCGCGCATAGTTCTCGTCGGGCACCCGGCCGGTCGCGGGGTTCTCCTTCTGGTTGCGCATGTGCGTGAGATAGATGCCCATCATCGGGTGCAGGCTCACCCGCTCCAGCAGGTCGCGGTAGTTGCCGAAGGCGTGCTCGGCCAGCATGTCGTAGTACGAGGTCACGCCGCGCGGGTTGTTGGCGAGCGTGCTGTCGGCGAACGAGATCACGAAGATCTGCGAGAGCGCGAAGGTGGCGCGCTGGCGCAGCTGGTCGTCGCGCGAGAGCGCCTGGGCCCAGTAGCTTTCGCGGAACTGGGCTGCGCTCGGGTCCTGCATCGTGGTTTCTAGCTCGGCATCGCGCCGGTCGTAGTGCGTGCGATGCGGCAGGCGCGGCAGGTTGAACTGCGCCTCGATCCAGGCGGCGAAGTTCGAGCGGGTCAGCGCGTTGATCGAGGCTTCGGTCGGGCCGTAGCTGGCTTGTGCGAGGAAACGCGCCGCCTCGTTGCGCGTGGGCGCCGGGCCGGTGTTGGCCGGCGTCTGCTGTTCGTTGTCTTCCTTGCCAGCGCCGCAGGCGACCACAAGGGCCGCCATCACCAGCGCGAGGCCGGTGCGGGTGCGCTGCTTCAGCCAAGCGCCCAATCGGCCACTCTGGCGCGAGCGTGTGTTCTCAACTTGCGTGCTGTCCACGGTCCCCTCCTCCGCATGTCGTCATGCTTGAAGGGACATTGTTCGGGTCACGCGCCGCGAAAAAACGTGAATTGTTGGCGGCCTGCGAAAGGCTTACCTCTCGCAACAGGCCTTTTGGTGTCGATTCATGCACACCTTGCGAGGGTGTGCATCGTCTGTAAGTGGATGCAAGCCGGGTCGTGTCAGGACAACAGCGGGGCGAGCGAGCGCTCGGCCTGCTTTTCGTCCACCGCGTTGCGGGCGGCCCAGTCCTTCAGCTGGTCGCCGCCGATCTTGCCGACGTTGAAGTAGGTCGCCTCCGGGTGCGCCATGTAGAAGCCGCTCACGCTGGCGGCTGGCGTCATCGCGAGGCTCTCGGTCAGGCCCATGCCGATGTCGTCGCATTGCAAGACGCGGAACATCTCGCGCTTCACGGTGTGGTCGGGGCAGGCCGGGTAGCCCGGGGCGGGGCGGATGCCGCGGTACTTCTCGGCGATCAGCTCTTCGTTGCTCAGCGCCTCGTCGGGCACGTAGCCCCACAGCTCCTGGCGCACACGCTGGTGCAGGCGCTCGGCGAAGGCTTCGGCCAGCCGGTCGGCGAGCGACTTGAGCATGATCGAGCTGTAGTCGTCGTGGTCATCGAGGAACTGTTTTTCCTTCTTGTCGCAGCCAATCCCGGCGGTCACGGCGAAGAGGCCGATGTGGTCGGCCTTGCCCGAGCTCTTCGGTGCAACGAAATCGGCCAGGCAGCGGTTGGGCCGGGGCACGCCGTCGATCACCGGGCGCTCGCTCTGCATGCGCAGGCCGCGCCAGGTCATCAGCACTTCGCTGCGCGACTCGTCGGTGTAGATCTCGATGTCGTCGTCGTTGACGGTGTTGGCAGGGTAGAGGCCGATCACGCCGTTGGCGGTGAGCCAGCGGCCCTTGATGATTCGGTTGAGCATGCTCTGGCCGTCGCTGTACACGCGGCGCGCCGATTCACCCACGATCTCGTCCGTGAGGATGGCGGGGTAGGGTCCGGCCAGGTCCCAGGTCTGGAAGAAGGGGCCCCAGTCGATGCACTTGGCGAGCTCGGCCAGGTCGTAGTTCTTGAACACGCGGCGGCCGGTGAACTTCGGCGCCGGCGGGGTGTAGGCCGCCCAGTCGATGGGCGTCTTGTTGGCGCGGGCCTTGTCCAGCGTGACGAGCGGCGTGGCTTTCTTGTTCGCGTGCTGGTGCCGCACCCGCTCATAGTCGGCATTGAGTTCGGCGATGTAGGCGCTGGCCTTTTCGTCCGACAGCAGGTCGCTGCACACGCTCACGCTGCGGCTCGCATCGGGCACGTAGACCACAGGGCCTTCGTAGTGCGGCGAGATCTTCACCGCGGTGTGCACACGGCTGGTGGTGGCGCCGCCGATGAGCAGCGGGATCTTCTTCACGCGGAAGTAGTCGTCGCGCTGCATCTCGCCGGCCACGTGCTGCATCTCTTCCAGGCTCGGGGTGATGAGGCCCGAGAGGCCGATGATGTCGGCGCCTTCGACCTTGGCGCGGGCGAGGATGTCCTGGCACGGGACCATCACGCCCATGTTGACGACCTCGAAGTTGTTGCACTGGAGCACGACGGTGACGATGTTCTTGCCGATGTCGTGCACGTCGCCCTTCACGGTGGCGATGACGATCTTGCCTTTGGCTTTTGCTTCACCCCCCGCGTCGATCAGCGCCTGCTTCTCGGCCTCGATGTAGGGCAGCAGGTGGGCCACCGCCTGCTTCATCACGCGGGCGCTCTTCACCACCTGCGGCAGGAACATCTTGCCCTGGCCGAAGAGATCGCCGACGACATTCATGCCGTCCATCAGCGGGCCTTCGATCACGTGCAGGGGGCGGCCGCCCTCGGCCTTGATCGCCTGGTAGACCTCTTCGGTGTCTTCGGTGATGAAGTCGTTGATGCCGTGCACCAGCGCGTGCGAGAGGCGCTCGCGCACCGGCTTCGCACGCCAGGCGAATTTCGCGCTGTCGTCCTTGGCCGCGCCCTTGGCGGTCTCGGCGATCTCGACCAGCCGCTCGCCCGCGTCGGGGCGGCGGTTCAGCACCACGTCTTCCACCCGCTCACGCAGCGTCGGCTCGAGGTCGTCGTACACGCCCACCATCCCGGCATTGACGATGCCCATGTCCATGCCCGCCTTGATCGCGTGGTACAGGAACACGGTGTGGATGGCTTCGCGCATCGGGTCGTTGCCGCGGAAGCTGAAAGAGACGTTCGACACACCGCCGCTCACCTTCGCACCCGGCAGGTTCTGCTTGATCCAGCGCGTGGCCTCGATGAAGTCGACCGCGTAGTTGTTGTGCTCTTCGATGCCGGTGGCGATGGCGAAGATGTTGGGGTCGAAGATGATGTCTTCCGGCGGGAAGCCCACCTCATCGACGAGGATGCGGTACGCGCGCTCGCAGATCTCGATCTTGCGCTCGAAGGTGTCGGCCTGGCCCTTCTCGTCGAAGGCCATCACCACGGTGGCGGCGCCGTAGCGGCGCACGAGCTTGGCCTGGCGCTTGAACTCGTCGACGCCCTCCTTCATCGAGATCGAGTTGACGATGCCCTTGCCCTGGATGCACTTGAGGCCGGCTTCGATCACCTCCCACTTCGAGCTGTCGACCATGATCGGCACGCGCGCGATCTCGGGCTCGGAGGCGATCAGGTTCAGGAAGCGCACCATCGAGGCCTTCGCATCGAGCATGGCCTCGTCCATGTTGACGTCGATCACCTGGGCGCCGTTTTCCACCTGCTGGCGCGCGACGGCCAGCGCTTCCTCGAACTGGCCGTTGAGGATCATCCGCGCGAAGGCCTTGGAGCCCGTGACGTTGGTGCGCTCGCCGATGTTGACGAAGAGCGTGCCCTCGCCGATCGAGACCGGCTCCAGGCCGGAGAGCTTCATGGGCGGGACGGGGGTGCGGGCAGCGGCGGCAGTCATGGCGTGGTTCGATGGAACTGCGCATGCGCCGTGGTGCTCACCCGCGGCGCATGCGTGCGATCGTGGGAATCGGGGCATGCAGGGGTGAGCGTCGTTGCGAGCTTCCAAGCCTGGCGGCGCTGGCTTCTGAGGCGAAGCCGGGCGCCGTCGCAACGCTCCTTGGAAGCCGCGAAGTTTAGCGGCGGCGGCCCGTGTGCGATACCCGCACATCGGGCCTGTGCGTCTCGAGCGCGGCCCAGCACCTGGTTACAAGCCCAGGCAGCGGCCCTGAACCTGATGGGGTTACCGGCGTTCCAATCGCCGCTCGTCACCAAAATCGACCGCACCATGACGTTTGCCCGCTCGTTCCAAGCCGCGCTGTGCGCGGCGCTCTTCGCCGCCGGCTGCTCGTCGCCGCCGCCCAAGGCCGTGCCGCCGGCGACCGCGGCCGTGCCCGGCTCGGCTGCCGGCCCGGTGTATGGCAAGGGCTCGACCGACGGCAAAGGCTTCTCGCCGCAGATGGAAGCGGCCGAGCGCCAGCTCAGCAGCGCGTTGAGCGGCTCCGGCGTGTCGGTGGCCCGCACCACCGACGAGCGCATCTGGATCACCCTGCCGGGCGACCTCACCTTCCAGCCCAATCGCTCGGCGCTGAAGCCGGGGGCCACCGCCTTGCTCGACAAGATCGTGGTCTCGTTGCGCGGCCTGCCCACCGCCGAGTTGCGCATCGTCGGCCACACCGATTCGAAGGGCGCCTCGGCCGCCAACGACGCGCTCTCGCTCGACCGCGCCGCCAGCACCCGCGACTGGCTCGTGGCCCGCGGCATGTCGCCGGTGCGCATCGCCGTGGCCGGGCGCGGCTCGCGCGACCCGCTGGCCAGCAACGACGACGAGGCCGGGCGGGCGACCAACCGGCGCGTCGAGATCCTGGTGGGTGAGAAGCCGCGCGCCGGCGCCACCACCAGCGCGAAGTAAGCCGCGGGCCCCCTCAAGTTCGAGGCAGGGCGGTCGAAATCCCAAACAGGGTGCCCGGTTCGGACGCCCGGCTTTCCGCTTCCGGCTTCGCACGCCCCCATGCCCGTCATCCAGCTGCCCCCCGAGATCCTGCGCACCGGCCACCCGGCGCCGGTGTCCGTGCGCGACGCCACCGGCCACCTGCTGCTGGCCAAGGGGGTGCTGGTGGCCACCGAGGAGCAGCGCCAGCGCCTGGTGTCGCGCGCGCTCTACGTCGACGAACTCGAAGGCGACCTGCTCAAGCGGGCGCTGGCCGGCAAGCTCGATTCCATGCTGCGGCAGAACGCCAAGCTCGGCCACATGGCCCGCGCCGAAGTGGGCGAGGTGGTGATGGGCACGAGCGGCCCGGCCGCCGTGGCCGTCGACCCGGTCACCGCCTGGGCCAACCTGCAGATGCGCGGACGGGCGTTGTTGCAGACGCCGGCCCCGGCCGACTTCCTCGCCAAGCTCGACAGGTTCCAGGCCGAGGTGCTGGCGCTGACCGAATCGGACGCCGACCTGGCCCTGCTGCTGCTGGTGCAGGCGACCTGCAGCGACGCCCACCACTACAGCGTCACGCACGCCCTGCTCGTGGCGGTGCTGTGCGAGCTGGCGGCGCGCCAGATCCCGTCGTTCACGCCCGAGATGCGCCATTCGCTGCGCGGTGCGGCGCTGACCATGAACATCGCGATGACCGCGCTGCAGGACCAGCTGGCCCTGCAGGAAGAACCGCCCGCGCCGCAGCAGCGGGCCTTGATCGACAACCATGCCGAGCGGGCCGTCACCTGCCTGCGCCAGGCCGGGGTGGCCGATGCCGTCTGGCTGGAAGCGGTGGCGCACCACCATGACACCACGCCCGGCCCCTTGGCGGGCCACCGCCCCGGCCTGCAACTGGCCCGGCTGCTGCAGCGGGCCGACATCTTCTCGGCCCGTCTGAGCATGCGCCGCGCACGCCCGGCACTCGCGGCCTCGGCCGCCATCAAGGCGGCTTACCTTGACGAACACCAGCAGGCCGACGAAGCCGGCAAGGCCATCATCCAGGCGACCGGCATCTACCCGCCGGGCAGTTTCGTGCAGCTGTCGAGCGGCGAAGTCGCGGTGGTGTTGCGCCGCGGCACGCACGCCAAGACGCCGAAGGTGGCCAGCATCGTCAGCAAGAGCGGCACGCCGCTCGTCGAGCCGACGCTGCGCGACACCCGCCTGCGCCCGCACGACGTGACGGGTGGCGTGGCCCCTCAGGAGGTGCGGGTGCGGCTCAACATGGAAAAGCTGTTGAGCCTGGCCTGACGCTCAGGCGGCGACCAGGCCGCTGAACAGCGGGTCGTGCTTGGCCCGCGGCCGATAGGCCGACACCTTCTTCGCAATCTCGGCGATGTGCGCCGGCGTCGTGCCGCAGCAGCCGCCTGCGATGTTGAGGAAGCCCGACTTCGCGAACTCTTCCAGCAGCCCGCCGGTGATCTCGGGCGTCTCGTCGAAGCCGGTGTCGCTCATCGGGTTGGGCAGGCCGGCGTTGGGGTAGCAGCTGATGTAGGTGTCGCCCGCGACCTTCGAGAGCTCTTCGATGTAGGGGCGCATCAGCGCGGCCCCGAGGGCGCAGTTGAGGCCCACCGCGATCGGCTTCGCGTGGCGCACGCTGTGCCAGAAGGCCGTCACCGTTTGGCCGGAGAGGATGCGGCCCGACGCGTCGGTCACGGTGCCGGAAATGATCACCGGCAAACGCTGCCCGGTCTCTTCCATCAGCTCGTCGAGCGCAAACACCGCGGCTTTGGCGTTGAGCGTGTCGAAGATGGTCTCGACCAGGAAGAGGTCGACCCCGCCTTCCAGCAGCGCCCGCGCCTGCTCGAGGTAGGCCTCGCGCAGCTCGTCGAAGGTGATGTTGCGGGCGCCCGGGTCGTTCACGTCGGGGCTGATGCTCGCGGTGCGCGGCATGGGGCCGAGCGCGCCGGCGGCGAAGCGCGGTTTGTCGGGGGTGCTGTACTTGTCGCAGGCCTCGCGGGCCAGCTTCGCGGCGGCGAGGTTCAGCTCGCGCACCAGGTGGCCGAGTGCGAAGTCGTCTTGCGCCACGGTGGTGGCGCCGAAGGTGTTGGTCTCGATGATGTCGGCGCCGGCCGCGAGGTACTGCTCGTGGATCTCGCGGATGACGTCAGGCTGCGTGATCACCAGCAGGTCGGAGTTGTTCTTCAGGTCCTTGCCGTGGTCCTTGAAGCGCTCGCCGCGCACCTGCTCTTCGGTGAGTTTGTAGCGCTGGATCATCGTGCCCATCGCCCCGTCGAGGATGGCGATGCGGTTCTTGAGGATCTCGGGCAGCGCCTGGGCGCGGGTGTAGGCAATCGGAGCGTTCATGCCCTCGATTGTAGAAACCGTGTCAAGTCCCGGCGCTGTCTGCCGCTTCGGCCGGCAGGATCGACTGAGGCAAGGTGTCACCGAAGAGCGAGGGCCGGAAGTCCAGCGCCCGCGGCCCTTCGTCGTTCATCGCCCACAGCATCAGCGCCTCGGGCGGCATCGGTTTGGCGAAGAGATAGCCCTGCAGCTCGTTGCAACCGAGCTGGCGCAGGATCTCCTGCTGTTGCTCGGTCTCCACCCCTTCGGCCACGACCTTGAGGCCGAGCGCCTGCGCGAGTTTCACCACCGCGTCGACGATGGCGCGCGCATCGGCGCTCGTTTCCAGGTCGAACACGAAGCTGCGGTCGATCTTCAGCTCTTCGGCGGCGAGCTGTCGCAGGTACGAGAGCGACGAGTAACCGGTGCCGAAGTCGTCGATCGACAGGTGAACGCCGATCGCCGACAGCCGCTCGATCACCTGCAGCGTGACGCGCGTGTCGTCCATCGCCGCCGACTCGGTGATCTCGCAGGTGAGCAGGGCCGGGTCGATGTGATGGCGCTCCAGCGCGCCGAGGATGCGCTCCACCAGGTCGGCCTGGCGCAGCTGGTGCACCGAGAGGTTGATGGCGACCCGCATGCGCAAGCCGTTCTCGCGCCAGGCGCGGATCTGCCGGCACACCTCTTCGATGAGGAAGTTGCCGAGCGAGTTGATGAGCCCGTAGCGTTCGGCCAGCGGAATGAAGATGTGCGGGCCGACCATGCCGCGCTGCGGGTGCTTCCAGCGCATCAACGCCTCGGCGCCGGTGATCTGGCCGCTGGGCGCGTGGATCTTGGGCTGGTAGTGCAGCGTGAGTTCGTGGTGGGCGATGGCGCGGCGCAGGTCCTGCAGCAGCTCCACCTGGTCGCGCGAGCCGGCCACCATGCGCTCTTCGAACATCGCGTGGCTCGCGCCGCCCGTGCGCTTGGCGTAGCGCATCGCGGCGGCGGCATGGGCGATGAGCCGCGTCGCGCTGCCGTGCTCGGGGTAGATGGCCACGCCGACGGTGCAAGAGACCGAAATCTCGTGGTCGTCGATGCGGCACGGCTCGTTCATGCCACCCAGGATGCGCTCCACCATGTGGGTGGCGTCCTGCTGCGTCGGGTTGCCTTCGAGCAGCAGCACGAACTCGTCACCGCCGGCGCGGGCGATCACGTCGTTGGCACTCGCCACCTTGCGCAGGCGCTGGGCCACTTCGCGCAGCACCGCGTCGCCGGTCGACTGGCCGAAGGATTCGTTGACCGCCTTCAGCCCGTCGACGTTGAGGAAGACGAGCGCCAGGCGGTGCTTCTGGCGGTCGGCGCGCACCGCGGCGACCTGCAGTGCTTCTTCCACCATCGAGCGGTTGGGCAGTTCGGTGAGGCGGTCGGTCTGCGCGGCACGCTTCACCTCGTCGCGGGTGCGCCGGAGCAGCCGGCGGAAGCGACCTTCGAGCACCGAGGTCATCAGCAGCAGGGCCAGCAGGGCCGGCACGCCCAGCGCGGCCAGGGCGGCCACGGTGGCGGGGGTGGTGCGGCTGGCGGCGAACGAGAGTGTGAGCAGCGGCACCGAGGCCGCGTGCAGCACGGCCGCGTTGCCGATGGAAATGGCGCCGCCCAGGCCGAGGGCGACACAGGCCTGCCACAGCAGGCCCAGGTGCGGGCGGCGGCGGCGCTGCTCGGCCACCAGCGCCAGCGCCACGCCAGCGCAGGCGCTGGCCATCAGGGCACCCGCGGCCAGCAGCGGCAGGTTCCAGTGCGGGGCCGGCGAGAGCTGCAGGGCCAGCAGGCCGAGCGCCGGCACGCCGCAGGCGCCCAGGCCGAGCACCAGGGCCGCGACCGTGACCCGGCCCAACCCCAGCTGCGGGCGTGCGCTCATGTGCACCCCCACCATCGAACTCACGAGCGCCAGCACCAGCGAGGCGAACACCCAGCCGCCGTGGTAACCCATGGCGAAGGGCAGGGGCTCGTTGGCGACGGCGATGAAATGGGCGGCCCAGGTGCCCGCGCCGAGGGCGACGGCGGAGGCGAGGCACGCACGCAGCGCGGTCGAGGCATGGCGCGACGACACGCCGCGCGCGAGATCGAGCGCGACGTAGGCGGCAAACACGGCCATCGCAGCGGAGGCGGCCCACAGCTCGGCGCGGAACCCCCACTTCAGAAAAGCCTCGTCCATCGAATCCTCGGGAAGACCGTCGTTCGGGTTTTATCGGCCGGCCCCGCCGCCAGCTTGATGCGGGGATGCACCACCCGAGCGTGACGAATGTCTCGTCGTGCGGGCGTGTTGGCCCGCGTCAGTGCAGGAAGCCGATCTCGCGCCGCCGCCGCACCTCGGGCTTCACGCGGTGCTCGGCCTCCAGCTGCGAGAGGAACTCGTCGGGGCCGAAAGCGACGCCCAGCACGTCGATCTGGCGCTTGACCGCCGCGAAATCGCCGGGCGCAAGCGCGTCGAGCTTGTGCAGGCGGGTGGTCTGCTCGGCGGTCAACTGGTCGGCCTGGCCCTCCAGCGCCTCGATCACGAACATCCGCTCGCGCTGCTCGGGCGTGAGCGGCAGGAAGCGGATCTTGAAGCTGAAGCGGCGCAGCGCGGCCTCGTCGAGTTCGTCGAAGAGGTTGGTGGTGCAGATGAAGACGCCGGTGAAGCGCTCCATGCCCTGCAGCATCTCGTTGACCTCGGTGACCTCGTAGTTGCGCTCGGCCATGCGCCGGCTGCGCAGGAAGCTGTCGGCCTCGTCGAGCAGCAGCACCGCGTTTTCGCTCTGCGCTTCTTCGAACATGCGCGCCATGTTGGCCTCGGTCTCGCCGACGAACTTGCTCACGAGGTCGGAGGCCTGGCGCACCATCAGGGGCCGTTGCAGCGCCTGCGCGATGTATTCGGCCAGCGCGGTCTTGCCGGTGCCGGGCGCGCCGTGGAAGCACAGCGTGCCGTGGCCCTTGCGGCGCAGCGCCTCGACGATGCGCGGCAGCTCGAAGCGCGATTCGGTGTGCACGAGGCTCAGGTCGTATTGCGTGACCACGCGCCGCGCCGGCCGTTGCTGGCCGTGGCTGCCGAGCGCCTTGTCGGCGTTGACGAGCTGGCGCTCGATCAGGGCCTCGACCTCCGGCCCGTGGGCGTCGTCGGCCGCGAGCTTGGCGAACTTGACGGCGGTACGCACCTGGGCCGGCGTGAGCGCGCGCCGCTCGGCCAGGCGGGCGATGAAGTCCTTCGACACGTCGACCCCATCGAGCGCCTTCGTGACCAGCGCTTCGCGCGCACCGGGCGGCGGGCTCTTGAGTTCCAAGTGGTACTGGAAGCGGCGGCGGAACGCCGGGTCGATCTGCTCGATGCGGTTGGTGACCCAGATCACCGGCACCGGGTTGGTCTCGAGGATCTGGTTGACCCAGGCCTTGCCGCTCACGCTGCCCGAGACGGCGCCATCGCCGGTGTCGATGCGCGCCATCAGCTGCGCGGCGTCGGTCGAGATGGGCGGAAAGACGTCTTCCACCTCGTCGAAGAGCAGCGCCACCTGCGGGCTGCCCTTCAGGAACACCTGGCTGATCTGCAGCGAGCGATATCGGTCGCGGCCCGACAGCGAGTTACCGTCGCGGTCGGCGTATTCCACCTCGTAGAGCTGAAGCCCGGCGGCCTGCGCGGCCACCTTGGCGAGCTCGGTCTTGCCGGTGCCGGGCGGGCCGTAGAGCAGTACGTTGACCCCCGGCGACTTGCGCGCCACCGCGTTGCGCAAGAGCGCGGTCAGCACCTGCTGGTCGTCGCCGACGAAATCGAAATCGGCCGCGCTCAGCTCGCTCTTCGTCGCGGGCCGGGTGAAGACGGCCATCAGGTCCGACGGGCCTTCGTAGTGGCGCATCAGCACCGGCGGCAGTTGCTCGCTCACCTTCATCAGGTCGGCGAGGTCGGTGATGTTGTGTTCGGAGATGAGGTTCTCGACCATGCCGGTGCGCTCGAGCCGCGAGCCGGCACGCAGGGCCTCGGCCACGTCCTGCTCGTTCACGCCCGCCACGGCGGCGATGGCAGCGTAGGCCTCCTGCGCGTTGGAGACCTTGAACTCGACCAGCAGGCCGCGCAGGTCGCGCTGGTAGCGGGCCAATGTTCCATAGAGCAGCAGCGCGCGCTCGGCGGGGTTGAGCTGCAGGAGGCCGGCGAGCGCGTCGATGTTCTTCTCGACGAGGGTTGACTCCTTCTTGAGGCTGCGGTCGAGCCAGTCGGCCGTGGCGCCCAGCACCGAGAGCAGGTCTTTCGGGGCGTCCTTGATGTATTCGTCGATGTAGAAGAAGAGCGTGCCTTCTTCGTAGGGGCCGTTCCACGCGCCGTGGCGCTGCATGAAGGCGGTGTCGGTGAGCGCCTCGTGGCCGTTCCAGTGTTCGTTGCCCTTGCAGCGCTTGTTGAGGAAGGCGCGCAGCCGCGTGAGCACGGTGGCCGGCCACACCAGGTGCTTGCCGGTGAGGGCGAGCAGGCCGTTCCAGTCTCGGCGCACGTTGAAGCGGCCGGCATGCCGCACCGTCAACGTGAGCACGAACTGGGAGCACATGCGGTCGAGCACCGGCGCCTCTTTCAGGCCGGGTGACAACACCATCCGTGCGTCAGGGTGAACGGTCGCCATCGACGAAGCTCCCGCGAGAAAAAGACTGCGCAGCCATCTTGGCGCAGCGTGCGCCAGGATGGCAAGCCCTTTTCAAGCCAAGGATTCGTCGCTGCCGGCGCGGGCGTCGGCGCTCAGTGCATCACCACCGGGTGCTGCATCAGCGAGGTGTAGCGCGAGATGTAGTCGTCGATCTCTTCTTCCGACGGCTCGCGGTCTTCGATCAGGGCTTCCACACCGAGCTTGAAGGTCTCGGCCATCGCGCCTTCGATGAAGATTTCCTTGCGCGCGAACTTGTCGACGATCTCATAGCCGCCGCGTGTCAACGCGCCGCTGGAGCCTCCCTCGAGCGCCGGTGCGTCCTGGTGGGCCACGTCGAACTGCAACACGGCGAAGCTGTCGGAGTTGTAGAGCATCTGCATGGAATCTCTCCTTCACCACCACCTCGGGGTGAAGCGGGCCGTTTCAAGCCATGCGGGATGCAGAGCCCTCAAGTCGGCGGTTGTGAGGTTTGGAGCCTCAAATCCCAGCTGGAGTTCTCGGTGGTTTGTTTCGCGCGCACCGGCAGGTAGTGCAAGCTCGGGGCGAGCCACACCTCCACACGCGTGTCATGGGGTTTGCGCGGCTCGCGCAGCAGCTTCACCGTCTTCACGGCACCGTCGGGTGTGCTCACTTCCTGTGGGCCTTCGACCTGGAAAGCCCAGACGTCGGAGTCGCCCCGCGCGCCCACCACGTGCAGCACGATGCGCGAGCCGGTGGCCACGCGTTTGGGCTCGGCCTGCGCGATGGCGGCCAGCTGCACCATCCAGCTCAGGCGGTCCTGGCTGCCCTGCAGCAAGGGGAACTCGGCCGGGTTGCCCGAGAACGTGATCTTGCCGGCCTTGCGCTGGAAGTTGGCCGCCTGCTCGCCGCGGCCACGGCGCTGGTCGGTGTAGCGCACGGGAGCAAGGCCTGCGGCGTCGAGGTTGCCCTTGCTCACGAGCGTGATGGCCGACATGCCGAGCACGCGGCCTTCGAGGCGCGCCTCGTAGCTGTTGCCGCTCGGCCGCCACACCAGTTCGCCGCGGCCGGTCCAGCGGCCATAGGTGAGCTCGTAGCCGAGCGTCATCGGCGGGGGCAACTGGGTGCGGTAGACGGGCACTTCATCCTGACCCACTTCGCCGCGGGCCACCGGGACCATCTGCAGCGCCGCGTCGGCGGGCAGCGCGGCGGCCACGAGCACCGGGTCGGTGTTGATGACGACCGCTTCCTCCGGCTCCTGCTGCGGGGGCGGCGGTGTTGGCGTGGCCTCGGGTGCCGGTGCGCGGCGCGCCGGCGGTGCAGGCTTGGCGACCACCACCGGCAACACCTCGGCCGGCGCAGGCGCCGGAGGTGTCAGCGTGCGCACCTGCACGGCGGGCCGCGCGCTGGACGCCTTGTCGACGCCCCAACCTTCAGCGAGCCGATCCCAGGCCAGCCAGTGCAGCAGCGCCACGCCCGCGGCCAGGGCCAGCAGGGTGGGCGCGAGGCGCCGGGCAGGGGCAGACGGGGAATGGGCCATGCGAAGAGAATACGAAGTCCAGGCATCCTAGCCAAACGACAAGACCCCATGAAACTTGCCAGCTACAAAGACGGTTCCCGCGACGGGCAGCTCGTCGTCGTCTCGCGCGACCTCTCGATGGCGCACTACGCCAACGGCATCGCCAGCCGCCTGCAGCAGGTGCTCGACGACTGGAACTTCCTCTCGCCGCAGCTCGAAGACCTCTCCGTCTCGCTCAACCACGGCCGCGCCCGCCACGCCTTCCCCTTCGACCCGGCGATGTGCATGGCGCCGCTGCCGCGCGCCTACCAGTGGGCCGATGGCTCGGCCTTCATCAACCACGTGGAGCTGGTGCGCAAGGCGCGCAACGCCGAGATGCCCGAGAGCTTCTACACCGACCCGCTGATGTACCAGGGTGGCAGCGACGACTTCCTCGGCCCCTGCGACGACATCGTGGTGCCGAGCGAGAAGATGGGCATCGACTTCGAAGCGGAAGTGGCGGTGATCACCGGCGACGTGCCGATGGGCGCCACGCCCGACCAGGCGCTCGAAGGCATCCGCCTGCTGATGCTGGCCAACGACGTGAGCCTGCGCAACTTGATCCCCGCAGAGTTGGCCAAGGGCTTCGGCTTCTTCCAGAGCAAGCCTGCCACCGCCTTCAGCCCGGTCGCGGTGACGCTCGACGAAGTGGGCGGTGCGTGGAAAGACGGCCGCCTGCACCTGCCGCTGCAAAGCACCTGGAACGGCAAGCGTGTGGGCCTGTGCGATGCCGGCCCCGAGATGACCTTCCATTTCGGCCAGCTGATCGCCCACATCTGCAAGACGCGCAACGTGCGCGCCGGCAGCATCGTGGGCAGCGGCACGGTGAGCAACAAGGACTGGTCGCATGGTTACTCCTGCGTGGCCGAGAAGCGCGCCATCGAGACCATCGAGCACGGCGAGCCCAAGACCGAGTTCATGAAGTTTGGCGACACGATTCGCATCGAGATGAAGGGCATCGACGGGCAGACCGTGTTCGGCGCGATCGACCAGACGGTGCGTGCACCCATCGACTCGGCCGAATGAAGGAGTTTCCCCACACGCTGAAGATCGCCACGGTGTGGCTGTTGGTCGGCGTGGTGGTGTTCCTGGGTTTTCGCTACTTCGAACATGAGCGGCAGCGCTCGAGCTTCACGGTCACGAAGACCGGCGTGATCGAGATCCGCCGTGGGCCCGATGGCCACTACCACTGGCCCGGCACCATCAACGGCCTCGCGGTCGACTTCCTCATTGACACCGGCGCCACCGGCACTGCAATGTCGCAGGCGATGGCGCGCGCCCTCTCGCTCGAATCGCAGCAGCGGGTGCGCAGCCACACCGCTGGCGGCGTGGTGACGGGCGACCTGGTGCGCGCCGACGTGGTGCTGCAAGGCGGCGTGCGCGTGGAGCGCCTGGCGATCACCGCGCTGGCCGGCCTCGACGATCGTCCGCTCCTGGGCATGGACGTGCTGGGCCGCCTGCGCTGGCAGCAGCGCGATGGCGTGCTGGCCATCCACACCGAGGCGTCGCCATGAGGCTTTGGCGCTGGTGGCTGCTGCTCGCCACGGCACTGGCCTTGCACGCCCGGGCCGCAACGCCCGACTGCCCGCCCACCCCGTCGCCCAGCCCCGAGGCCGTCGCCCGCGCCAGCGAGCAGGCGCGCGACCGCGGCTTTCTCTGGCGCATCCGCAAGGGCGGTCGCACCTCATGGCTCTACGGCACGATCCACCTCGGCCGCCTGGAGTGGGTCTTCCCCGGCCCCCAGGTGACTGACGCGCTGCGGGCGAGCGACGTGGCGGCCTTCGAGCTCGATTTCTCCGACCCCGCGCTCGTGCAGCGCCTGCAGGACGGCCTGGGCGCTGCGGCCCGCGACCCGGCCGCGCCCGTGCTGCCCGACGACCTGGCCGCGCGCCTGCGCCGGCAGCTGCAGGCCGCCTGCGCACCGCTCGAGTTGCAGCAGGCGCTGCCGCCCGAGATGCTGGCGGCCACGCTCACGGTCATGGCCGCCCGCCGCGACGGGCTCGACGCGGGCTATGCCATCGACCCGGCCCTGGCCCAGCTCGCGCGGCGCGAGGGCAAGGAAGTGGTATCGCTCGAAACCCCCGAGCAGCAGATCGGCCTGCTGCGCAGCGAGTCGGCGGCCGAGCTGCGCGAAAGCGTGGACAAGATGCTGGGCGACCTCGAACGCGGCCGCGTGCGCCCGCTGCTGCGGCGTGTGGCCACGGCGTGGGAGCAGGGCCGGGCGGCAGAACTCTCGAACTATCGCCGCTGGTGCGAGTGCGCCCGCACGCCCCAGGAACGCCAGGCACTCAAGGCTTTGCTCGACGACCGCAACGGCCCGATGGCCGAGCGCATCGATGCGCTCCACACAGGCGGCAAGACGGTGTTCGCGGCCGTCGGCAGCCTGCACATGTTCGGGCCCGCAGCCTTGCCCGCGCTGCTGGCGGCACGCGGCTACGAGGTGGCCCGCGTCGAGTTCCAGCGCTGAGCGCCACGGCGGTGTGCATGCCTCGTTCAGAGGCTGCCGGCGCGGTGTGGCGAGTGCACAATGGCCCGGCGCACGTTCACGAGACACCAGCAAGGAGACAACAAACATGGCCGACACCGCCGCCAACTTCACCAAGCTCGTCCCCGGTTTCGACTTCCTGCAAGGCCTGGTCAAGAACGCCGGCTCGGCGCTTCCCAACATCGGCCAGTGGGTCGCACCCACGCTCAACCCCGAAGAACTGGAAAAGCGCATCGAGGAGCTGCGCACCGTGCAGTTCTGGCTGGAGCAGAACGCCCGCATGCTGGGCGCCACCATCCAGGCCCTCGAAGTGCAGCGCATGACGCTCAGCACCTTGAAGACCATGAACGTGCAGATGGATCACCTGCGCGATTCGCTCACCATCAAGCCCTCGGCGGCAGTGCCCGTCGCCGCCCCCGAGCCCAAGCCGGCCACCAAGGCCGCGGCCAAGACGTCGCGCGGCAAGTCGGCGGCCGCCCCGGCGCCCGCGCCGCAGGCGGTCGACCCGATGCAGTGGTGGGGCGCGCTCACCAAGCAGTTCACCGAACTGGCCGCGACCGCGATGAAAGACAGCGCCACCGATGCCGCCAAGAACCTGGCCGGCGCGATGATCAAGCAGTCGGTCGATGCAGCCGGCCAAACTCTCAAGGCTGCAGCCTCGACACCGGGCAAGGTGGTGCGCAAGGCGGCGAGCGCCGCGCGCAAGCGCCCTTCCAACAAGGGCTGAGCCGCCCATGAAACTCTTCGCCCACGCGCACGCGACGCACCCCGACTGGCGCATGGCCGTGGCCCTGGCCGCCGCGCAGGTCGAGGCGCAGCGGCATGACGCGGCGGGCCTGCACATCCGCCAGCCCACGCTCGGCTGGGTGTACTTCAGCGACCACTACGCCCCGCACGCGCAGGCGCTGCTGGCCGACCTGCAGCAGCGCTGGCCGGGCGTCTCGTGGGTGGGCGGTGTGGGCGTGGGCATCTGCGCCAACGGCGTGGAGTATTTCGACGAGCCGGCCGTCACGCTCATGCTCACCGACCTGCCGCGCGAGCAGTTCTGCCTCTTCTCCGGCCGCAAGCCCCTGGGCCAGGCGCCGGCCGGCTTCGTGCCGGCGATGGCGCAGGTGCATGCCGACGGCCGCACCGATGCGCTCGACGAGCTGCTGGTCGACCTGAGCGATGCCACACAGACGGGCTACCTCTTCGGCGGCCTGGTGTCGGCGCGCAACCAGCCGGTGCACCTGGCCGACGGCGTGTTCGAAGGCGGCCTCTCGGGCGTGGCGTTTGCACCCGAGGTGGCGCTGATCTCGCGCGTGACCCAGGGCTGCCAGCCCATCGGCCGGGTGCGCCGCGTCACCCGTGCCGAGCGCAACGTGGTGGCCGAACTCGACGGCGAGCTGGCGCTCGATTGCCTGCTGCGCGATCTCGGCGTGAGCGAGCGCGAGCCGCGCGAGGCGCTGCCGCGCATCCGCGAGACGCTCGCCGGGCTGAACGACGCCAGCGAAGACGCGCTGGCCCGCCCAGGGCAGTTCGGCGTCGACACCCGCGTGCGCCACATCGTCGGCATCGACCCGGCGCGCGGCGCGGTGGCGCTCGCCGATGGCGTCGAGCCCGGCCTGCAACTCGCCTGGTGCCGGCGCGACACCGAAGCGGCGCGGCGCGACCTGGTGCGCATCTGCGCCGAGATCCGCGAGGAGCTGGAGCCCGAGACGCTGACCGTCGAGGCCGCGCTCGCGCTGCAGGGCGCGCAGGCCGACCATGCGCCGCACCCCGCGCGCCGCATGGCCGGCGCCATCTACGTGAGCTGCCTCGGCCGTGGCGGGCCGCATTTCGGGGCGCCCTCGGCGGAGCTGGCGATCATCCAGCGCGCGCTGGGCGACGTGCCTCTGGTCGGCTTCTTCGCGTCGGGCGAGATCGCGCGCCGGCATCTTTATGGCTACACCGGCGTGTTGACCGTCTTCCCGGGCACCTGAGCTTCGCTGCATGAACACCGCATTCGCCCCTTCCCAGTCCGCGCAGAACGAGCGCGTGGCGCGCCGCGCGCAGGTCGTGTCGGAGCTGACGGCGGTGCTGCCGCCGCACGCCCTGCTGTGGCACACCGAAGACACCGTGCCCTACGAGTGCGACGGCCTCACCGCCTACCGCGAGCAGCCGCTGGCGGTGGCCCTTCCTGAAACGGAAGATCAGGTGGCTGCTGTGCTGCGCACCTGCCACCGCCTGCAGGTGCCGGTGGTGGCACGCGGCGCGGGCACCGGCCTCTCGGGCGGCGCCATGCCGCACCGCCTGGGCGTGACGCTGAGCCTGGCCAAGTTCAACCGCATCCTGAAGGTCGACCCGTTCTCGCGCACGGCCGTCGTGCAATGTGGCGTGCGCAACCTCGCCATCAGCGAAGCTGCCGCGCCGCACGGCCTGTACTACGCGCCCGACCCGAGCAGCCAGATCGCCTGCACCATCGGCGGCAACGTGGCCGAAAACTCCGGCGGCGTGCACTGCCTGAAATACGGCCTCACGGTGCACAACGTGCTGCGCGTGCGCGGCTTCACGATGGAGGGCGAGGCGGTCGAGTTCGGCTCCGAGGCTTTCGACGTGCCGGGCCTCGATCTGATGGCCGTGATGGTCGGCAGCGAAGGCATGCTGGCGGTCGTGACCGAGGCGACGGTGAAGCTCGTGCCCAAGCCGCGGCTCGCGCGCTGCATCATGGCGAGCTTCGACGACATCCGCCGTGCCGGCGATGCGGTGGCGGCCATCATCGCGGCCGGCATCATCCCGGCCGGCCTGGAGATGATGGACAAGCCGATGGTCGCCGCCGTCGAAGACTTCGTGCGCGCCGGCTACGACCTCGACGCCGCCGCCATCCTGCTGTGCGAGAGCGACGGCACACCGGAAGAGGTGGCCGAAGAGATCGGCCGCATGCAGGACGTGCTGATCGAAAGCGGCGCCACCCGCATGGAAGTGAGCCGCGACGAAGCCCAGCGCCTGCGCTTCTGGAGCGGCCGCAAGAACGCGTTTCCCGCGAGCGGCCGCATCAGCCCCGACTACATGTGCATGGACTCGACCATCCCGCGCAAGCGCCTGGCCGACATCCTCATCGCCATCGCCGAGATGGAAAAGAAGTACATGCTCCGCTGCGTCAACGTTTTCCACGCCGGTGACGGCAACCTGCACCCGCTGATCCTCTTCGATGCCAACGACCCCGACCAGCTGCGCCGCTGCGAACTCTTCGGTGCCGACATCCTGGAGACGAGCGTGGCGATGGGCGGCACGGTGACGGGTGAGCACGGCGTGGGCGTGGAGAAGCTCGGCTCGATGTGCGTGCAGTTCTCGTCGGCCGAGCGGGCGCAGATGTTTGGCGTGAAGCACGCGTTCGACCCGGCGGGGCTCTTGAACCCCGGCAAGGTGATCCCGACGCTGCACCGCTGTGCCGAGTACGGAAAGATGCACGTCAAGAAAGGGCTCTTGCCCTTCCCCGACCTGCCGCGCTTTTAAGCACCTACCCGGCTCATGCCGGGACCCCTTCCTATAATTCCGTCCCCCAAGGAGGCGGGCGCTGGTGTGTCATTCCGGTGCGTCTGTCCGAAGAGCGAGCCAACGAGCCGAGCCATGAACCCCGACTTCAAGCCCACCGAGATCGAGCGCGCCGCCCAGGCCGCTTGGAAAGCCGCCGACGCCTACCGCGTGACCGAAGACGCGAGCAAGCCGAAGTTCTACGCCTGCTCGATGCTGCCCTACCCGAGCGGCAAGCTGCACATGGGCCATGTGCGCAACTACACCATCAACGACATGCTCACGCGCCAGCTGCGCATGAAGGGCATGAACGTGCTGATGCCGATGGGCTGGGATGCCTTCGGCCTGCCGGCCGAAAACGCCGCCATCAAGAACAAGGTGCCGCCGGCGAAGTGGACCTACGACAACATCGCCTACATGAAGGGCCAGATGCAGGCGATGGGCCTGGCCATCGACTGGAGCCGCGAGGTCGCCACCTGCTCGCCCGAGTACTACCGCTGGAACCAGTGGCTGTTCCTCAAGATGCTCAAGGCCGGCATCGCCGAGCGTCGCACGCAGGTCGTCAACTGGGACCCGGTCGACCAGACCGTGCTCGCCAACGAGCAGGTGATCGACGGCAAAGGCTGGCGCTCGGGCGCGGTGGTCGAGAAGCGCGAGATCCCCGGCTACTACCTCAACATCACGAAGTACGCCGACGAGCTGCTCGAGCACGTGACGCACAAGCTGCCCGGCTGGCCCGAGCGCGTGAAGCTGATGCAGGAGAACTGGATCGGCAAGAGCGAAGGCGTGCGCTTTGCCTTCACGCACAGCATTGCCGGGTCTGACGGCCAGCTGATCCAGGATGGCAGGCTCTACGTCTTCACCACGCGTGCCGACACCATCATGGGCGTGACCTTCGCTGCCGTCGCGCCCGAGCACCCGCTCGCCGCGCACGCCGCGAAAGCCAACCCCGCGGTCGCCGCCTTCATCGAAGAGTGCAAGACCGGCGGCACCACCGAAGCCGAGCTCGCCACGCAAGAGAAGAAGGGCGTGCCCACGGGCCTGACCGTGTCGCACCCGATCACGGGCGAAGCGGTGCCGGTGTGGGTGGGCAACTACGTGCTGATGAGCTACGGCGACGGCGCCGTGATGGGCGTGCCGGCGCACGACGAGCGCGACTTCGCCTTTGCCAAGAAGTACGGCATCGACATCCTGGAAGTGGTGCACGTCGACGGTGAGCACTACTCCTATGACCACTGGCAGGAGTGGTACGCCGACAAGCAGCGCGGCGTGACCATCAACTCCGACAACTTCAGTGGCCTCAAGTACCAGGACGCGGTGAACGCCGTGGCCAAGGCGCTTGCCGCCAAGGGCCTGGGCGAGAAGAAGACCACCTGGCGCCTGCGCGACTGGGGCATCAGCCGCCAGCGCTACTGGGGCACGCCCATCCCCATCATCCATTGCGACGAGCACGGCCCGGTGCCGGTGCCCGAGCGTGATTTGCCGGTGGTGTTGCCAGAAGACGTGGTGCCCGATGGCAGCGGCAACCCGCTGAACAAGAACGAGGCGTTCCTCGCGTGCAAGTGCCCGACCTGCGGCAAGCCCGCACGCCGCGAGACCGACACGATGGACACCTTCGTCGACAGCTCGTGGTACTTCATGCGCTACTGCGACGCGAAGAACGACCGCGCGATGGTCGGCGCCGGCACGCAGTACTGGATGCCGATGGACCAGTACATCGGCGGCATCGAGCACGCGATCCTGCACCTCTTGTACGCGCGCTTCTGGACCAAGGTGATGCGCGACCTCGGCCTCGTGAAGGTCGACGAGCCCTTCACCAAGCTGCTCACGCAGGGCATGGTGCTCAACGAGGCCTTCTCGCGCACCGACGGCGGCAAGGACTACTTCTGGGCCCACGACCTCGACATCGTGCGCGACGAACACGCCCACGTGCTCTCGGCCACGCTCAAGGCCGACGGCAAGCCGGTCACGTATGAGGGCTGGACCACCATGTCCAAGTCCAAGAACAACGGCGTCGACCCGCAGGATTTGATCGAGCGCTACGGCGCCGACACGGCCCGCCTCTTCGTCATGTTCGCCTCGCCGCCCGAGCAGACGCTGGAGTGGAACGACGCCGGCGTCGACGGTGCGCACCGCTTCCTGCGCCGCGTGTGGAACTACGCCGCGAAGAACGCCGAAGCCCTGCGTGCCACCGGCGACACGACGGGCAGCGACGGCCCCGAGGCGAAGGCGCTGCGCCGCGAGGTGCACACCGTGCTCAAGCAGATCAGCGACGACTACGAGCGCATGAAATACAACACCGTGGCCTCCGGTGTGATGAAGCTGCTCAACGCGCTCGAAGGCTTCAAGGTCGGCGCGCCGGCGGTGATCCGCGAGGCCTTCGGCATCTTGCTGCGCGCGCTTTACCCGGCGTGCCCGCACGTCACCTGGCAGCTCTGGCAGGAGCTCGGCTACGCCACCGTGCACGGTGACCTGCTCGACGCGCCTTGGCCGCAGGTCGACGAGGCTGCGCTGGTGCAGGACGAGATCGAGCTGATGCTGCAGGTCAACGGCAAGCTGCGCGGTGCCATCAAGGTGCCGGCGGCGGCCGACAAGGCGGCGATCGAGGCGGCGGCGCTGGCCAACCCGGACTTCATCCGCTTCGCTGAAGGCAAGTCGCCCAAGAAGGTCATCATCGTGCCGGGCCGTCTGGTGAACGTGGTGGTCGGGTGACCGTTCTGCGTCGTTCCTTCGTTCTCGGGCTCGCGGCCGTCGCCGCGGGTTGCGGCTTCCAGCTGCGCCGCGCGCCCGAATTGAGCTTCAAGACCATCTACCTCTCTGGCTTCAAGCCGCACTCGCCCCTCGCCGAAGAGCTGCGTCGCCAGATCGCGACCAGCACCACCACCCGCGTGGTGGAGGTGCCCACGCAGGCCGAGGTCATCTTCGACGCGCAGACCGACAAGCGCGACAAGGGCGTGGTGGTGTCGACCACGGCGGGCCAGGTGCGTGAAGTGCAGCTGCGCCTGCACCTGCAGTTCCGCCTCAAGACGCTGGCGGGCAAGGAGCTGATCCCGTCGACCGCGATCGCCCTGACCCGCGACATGACCTACAACGAGCGCGACGCGCTGGGCAAGGAGCAGGAAGAAGAGATGCTCTTCCGCGCGATGCAGAGCGACATCGCGAACCAGGTGTTGCGCCGGTTGGCAGCCGTGAAGAGCTTGTAGAGAATCCAGCCTCATGCAGGTACGCGCCGACCAGCTCTCCGCCCATCTCGCCAAGGGGCTGCGCCCGCTCTACGTCGTCTACGGCGACGAGCCGCTGCTGTCGCAGGAGGCGACCGACGCCATCCGCGCCGCGGCCCGTGCGGCCGGGCACACCGAGCGCCAGGTGCACACCGTGGCCGGTGCGCATTTCGACTGGAGCGGCCTGCTCGGCGCCTCGCAGGCGATGAGCCTCTTCGCCGACAAGCAGCTGATCGAGATCCGCATCCCCTCGGGCAAGCCCGGCAAGGACGGCTCCGAGGCCCTGCAGCGCTATTGCGAAACCTTGAGCGACGACGTGGTCACCATCGTCACGCTGCCCAAGCTCGACCGCACGCAGCAGGCGAGCGCCTGGTTCACCGCGCTCGATGGGGCCGGCGTGTCGGTGCCGGTGTTCGCGATCGAGCGCAAGGCCTTGCCGGCGTGGATCGCGCAGCGGCTGGCCGCGCAGGGCCAGCGGGTGCAGGGTGGCGAGCCTGGGCAACAGGCGCTGGCCTTCTTCGCCGACCGCGTCGAAGGCAACCTGCTCGCCGCGCACCAGGAAATCCAGAAGCTCGCGCTGCTCTACCCCGCGGGCGAGCTGAGCTTCGAGCAGATCGAGGCGGCCGTGCTCAACGTGGCGCGCTACGACGTCTTCAAGCTCGGCGAAGCCGTGCTCGCCGGCCAGGCCACGCGTGCGCTGCGCATGCTCGATGGCCTGCAGGCCGAGGGCGAAGCGGCGGTGCTGGTGCATTGGACGTTGGCCAACGACATCCTCTCGCTCAAGCGCGTGCGCGATGCGATGAACCACGGCAAGCCCTTGCCGATGGCGCTGCGCGAAGCACGCGTGTGGGGCGCGAAGGAGCGCCTCTTCGAGCGTGCCGTGCCGCTGCTCACCGACAACGCCCTGGCCCAGCTGGTGGAAGCCGCGCAGATCTGCGATGGCCTCGCCAAGGGCCTGAAGCACCCCGACTGGCCGCTCGACGCCTGGGAAGGCCTGAAGCGCCTGGTGCTGATGCTGGTGCAGTGGACGGCGGGTGGTGGGCCACGCAAGACCGTGCGGCTGGCGCTCAGCGCCTGATCAGTAGCCTTTGGTCCGGTCGACCAGGTGGGAGACCGGGCGGCCTTCCAGGAAGGCCTGGAGGTTGGCGACGGCGATACCGGTCGCACTCGTGAGGTCGGTCAGCGCCGCCGCGTGCGGCAGCAGCGTCACCTGCGGGTGCACCCAGAAGCGGTGGTTCGGCGGCAGTGGCTCGGCGTGGAAGACGTCGAGCACCGCGCGGCCGATGCGGCCGTTGTCGAGCGCGGCGAGCAAGGCCGCTTCCACCACATGCTGGCCACGCGCCAGGTTCACGAAACCGGCGCCGCGCTTCATCTGCGAGAAGCGGCGCTCGTCGAAGAGCGAATGCGTGCGCACCGTGAGCGGCAGCAGGTTGATCACGATGTCCGCCGTGCGCAGCAGGTCGGCCAGCGCGGCATCGCCGTAGCAGGTGTCCACCCCGACCATGACACGCTGTCGGCGGCTCCAGCCGCTCACGAAATAACCATTGCCGGCCAGGCGCCACGCCACGGCGCGGCCCATCTCGCCGAGGCCCAGCACGGCCACGTGCACCTCGTCGGCGCGCCGTTGCGGCAGCTGCTGCCACACGCCGGCCCGTTGTTGCTCGGCGTAGCGGAAGTAGTCGCGGTGCAGGTTGAGCACGGCCCAGAGTGCGGTCTCGGCCATCGCGGCGCTCATCGCCGGGTCGACCATGCGGGCGAGCGGCACCTCGGCCGGCAGGGTGTCGTCGCGCAGCAGCTTGTCGACGCCGGCCCACATCGACTGGATGAAGCCCAGGCGTGGCAGGCCGCTCAAGGCGCCTGCCGGTGGGTTGGCCACGAGGGCCATCGTGACCTCGCCATCGGTGGCGGCGCTGCGCTCGGTGAGCACGGGCACGCCAGGCAAGGCGGCCCGCAACTGTTCGGCCCAGGCCGACAGGGTGTCGGAGGCGAAGTCGGTGGCGAGCAGCAGGCTCATCGTGCGGCGTGGAGCAGGGCCGCCAGGGCGGCATCGACCGTCTGCTCGCGCACATCGCTGCGCGAGCCGTCGAGCTGCAGCAGCACGGGGTGGGTGGGGGTGCCGCGCTGGGCCACCGCCATCCACACCGTGCCTACGGGCTTGCCGGGTGTGGCGCCGCCCGGGCCGGCGATGCCGGTGACGGCCACGGCGAGGTCGACGCGCGCCTGTGCCAAGGCGCCCTCGGCCATCGCGCGCGCGACCTCCGCGCTCACGGCGCCATGCTGGGCGATGAGCGTGGCCGGCACGCCGATGAGTTCGGTCTTGGCCTCGTTGGAGTAGGTGACGAAGCCGCGCTCGAACCAGTCGCTGGAGCCGGCGATCGAGGTGCAGGCCGCCGCGATCAGCCCACCGGTGCACGACTCGGCGGTGGCGAGGTGCCAGCCCTTCGCACGCAGCGCCTGCGCGAGCGAGGCGACCGCATCGTCCCAGCGCGCGAGTGCGTGGCTCACACCCACCTCCACAGCGCGATCACGATCAACGTGCACAGCGCCGCGACCAGGTCGTCGAAGAGGATGCCGAAGCCCTGGCCCCAGCCGATGGGCGCGCCGCGCTTGCCCTTGAAGAGCCCATCGGCCCAGGCCACCGGGCCGGGTTTCACCGCGTCGAAGAAGCGGAAGAGCGCAAACGCGGCGACCTGGCCCCAGAAGCCGGCCGGCATCACGAGCCACAGCACGGCCCAGAAGGCGATGACTTCGTCCCACACGATGGCGCTCGGGTCGGCGGTGTGGAGGTGGCGCGCCGTCACGGTGCCGGCCCACCAGCCTACCAGCGTGCCAACGCCGAGCACGAGCGCCCACTGCAGGTCGCTCAGGTGCGGCTGCATCACGAGGAAGGCGAGCCAGGCCCACAGCGTGCCGACGGTGCCCGGGGCGACGGGCGACAGGCCGCTGCCGAAGCCGAGCGCGATCACGTGCGCCGGGTGGCGCAGCATGAAGCGCGCGCTCGGCTTGAGCGGTGCCGGCCGCAAGGGCGGGTTGAGGGCGGGGTCGGCCGGCGTCATGACTTGAAGTGGTCGAAGGAGCCGAAGTGGTCGGCGACCGGCTGGCCTTGTGCATCGACGAGCAAGAGCGCCGAGCCGGCCTCGATGCGGCCGATGCGCGTCACGGGCGTCGCCGCCTGCCGTGCGGCAGCCTGCACGGCGTCGGCGTGGGCGGGCGCGGCGGTGAACACGAGCTCGTAGTCGTCGCCGCCGGCCAGCGTGCATTCGCGTTGCAGCGCCAGGGGCTGCGCTGCCAGCACCGCGCTGCGCGGCAGGCGGTCGACCTCGAGCCTGGCGCCGACCTTCGAGCGCTGCAGGATGTGGCGCAGGTCGCCGAGCAGTCCGTCGGACACGTCGATCGCGCTGCTGGCAATGCCGCGCAGCGCGAGGCCGAGCGCCACGCGGGGCTGCGGCTGCTCCATCGCCACGCGAGCCTGCTCGAAATGGTCGCCCGCCAGCGCCACGGTGCCGCGGAAGGCCTCGAGCGCCAACCTCGCATCGCCCACGGTGCCGCTCACGTAGACGTCGTCGCCCGCCCGCGCGCCGCTGCGCAGCAGGGCCTGGCCCGGTGGCACTTCGCCGAACACGGTGATGCAGATGTTGAGCGGGCCCTGGGTGGTGTCGCCTCCGGCGAGCTCGCAGCCATGGGCCTCGGCGAGTGCTAAGAGGCCGCGCGAGAAGCCCTCGAGGAATCGTTCGTCGACGCGCGGCATCGAGAGGGCCAGCGTGAAGGCCAGCGGCCGCGCGCCACAGGCGGCGAGGTCGCTCAGGTTGACAGCGAGCGCCTTGTGGCCGAGACGCTCGGGCGCCACGGTCGAGAGGAAGTGCCGGCCCTCGACCAGCATGTCGCTGCTCACCGCGAGCTGCAGGCCGGGGGCCGGTTGCAGCAGGGCGCAGTCGTCGCCCACGCCGAGGGCCACCCGCTGCACCGGCCGCGTGAAGTACTTGCCGATGAGGTCGAACTCGCCGAGGGGCGTGGAAGGCGTGGGCACGGGGGCGGCGCGTGGGAGCGGCGATTGGAACAGGAGGGCCGCGATTATCGGCCGCCGTCCGTGCGCAGCGCGCGCAGCAGGTTGGTCAGCTCGACCGCCGACTTCACGTCCATCTTCTCGAAGACACGGGCGCGGTGCACTTCCACCGTGCGCACGCTGATGTTGAGCTGGTCGGCGATGAGCTTGTTGGCCAGGCCGTCGATGACGAGGTGCATCACGTCGCGTTCGCGCTCGGTGAGGTCGGCCAGGCGGCGGCGCACGCTGGTCTCGTCGCGGCGTTTCAACAGGGCTTCGGTGCTGGCCTGCAGGGCCTGCTCCACACGGTCGACGAGCGCGTTGTCGGAGAAGGGCTTCTCGACGAAATCGAAGGCGCCGCGCTTGACGGCGGCCACGGCGGTGGGCACGTCGCCGTGGCCGGTGAGGAAGATCACCGGCATCAGCGAGAGCAGCCCGCGCTCGATGAGCCGCTCGAAGAGCACCAGGCCGCTGGTGCCGGGCATGCGCACGTCGAGCAGCAGGCAGCTCGGGGCGACCGGCCAGTGGGCGGTGCCGTCGTGGCTGGCCCCGGGCGGGCCGATGCGCGAGTTCAGCATCGCCTCGAAGGCCTCCGCGCTGGCGAACCCTTCGGAGAGCAGCCGGCGGGTGCGCAGCAGCCAGGCCAGCGCATCGCGCACGACGTCTTCGTCGTCGACCAGGTAGACCATCGGCAGGCCGAGCTGCAGGTTGGGGTTGGCATCCATCGGGGGTTCGCTTTCAGGAGGCTCGTTCGGTGGTGCTGGCCTTCAGCGCGGTGTGGCCGGTGGGCGCCGCCGGCAAGGTGAAGCGGAATTCTGCGCCGCCGGCGCGGTGCGGGCTGCCGGGCGGGGCGGGCAGGTTCTGGAAGTCGAGTACGCCGCCGTGTTGTTCGATCACTGTGCGGCACAGGCTCAAGCCCAGGCCCATGCCTTCGGCGCGGGTGGTGAAGAAGGGGGTGAAGAGGCGCTCTGCCACGTCGGGCGGCACGCCGCGGCCGTGGTCGATGACGCTGAAGGTGACCCAGCGCTCGTGCGTGTGCCGCACGCGGATCAGGAGCTCGCGCTTGGGCAGCGGCGTGGTGGTCTCCATCGCCTGGATGCCGTTGCGGGTGAGGTTGAGCAGCACTTGCTCGAGCATGGTGCGGTCGCACTCGACGCGCGGCAGCGGCGTCGGCAGGTCGAGCTCGATGCGGGTGCCGCTCTTGCGGGCCTGCAGGCGCACGAGCGGCATCACCGACTCGATGAGATCGTCGACCCGGATCACCTCGCGCGCCTGCTCGCGGCGGCGCACGAAGTCGTGCACGCTCTTGATCACACGCCCGGCGCGCTCGGCCTGCTCGGCGATGCGCTGGGCGGCCTGGCGCAGCAGCGACTGCGTCTCCGCACGCGCTTCGGCGCTGTCGGGCTGTTGCGTGTCGTTCAGCAGGTTGAGCGAGCCGGTGGCGTAGCTGGCGATGGCGGCGAGCGGCTGGTTGAGCTCATGGCTCAGCAGCGAGGCCATCTCGCCGACCGTGGCCAGGCGCGCGGTGGCCTGCAGGCGCTCCTGCTGCTGGCGCGAGATCTCTTCCACGCGGCGCTGGGCGCTCACGTCGAGCGCGGTGCTCATCCAGCCGGTGTGCTGGCCCTGGCCGTCGACGAGCGGCGCCTCGAAGATCATCACGGCGAAACGCTCGCCGTTCTTGCGCATGAAGACGGTCTCGTGGCCTTCGGCCGGCGGCGGCGTGCTGCCGGTCAGGCGCACCTGCTGGCGCGCGGTGTACTCCTGCACGTGCTCGGGCGGCCAGTAGGGCGGCGTGGCCTGGCCAATCAGCTCCTGCGCGCTGAAGCCGACCATGTTGCAGAAGGCGGGGTTCACGTAGGTGATGCGGCCTTGCAGGTCGCGGGCGCGCAGGCCGGTGATGAGCGAGTCTTCCATCGCCTTGCGCACCGCGAGGGCTTCGGCGAGCGCCGTCTCGGCCTCGGCGCGGCGGCGCACGTCGCGTGCCAGGAGCAACACCACCCCGCCGAGGGCGAGCGAGAGGCTCAGCACCAGGGCGATGGTGAGGTTGGGGATGAGGCGCGCGCGGCCCTTGCCGCTGTCGAGCCGCAGCTGCAGCGTGAGGCCGGGCAGGTCGAGCACCCGGTCGCTGCGGAAGACGCCGGTGCCGCGCGGCAGGCCGGCGCGGGCGAGCCGGGTGCCGTCGCCTTCCACGAACGAGAGTTCGTGCTTGCGCGTGACCTCGGCGCTGACCACGTCGCTCAACAGCGTGGTCAGCGAGAAGGTGCCCACGAGGTAGCCGGTGATCTCGCCCGCGGCCTGCGAGGGCAGGCACACGTCGACCACTTCGAGACCCATGCCCCCTGGCAGCGGCACGAAGTAGCTGCGCGAGTACGAGGGGCCGGCCTGGCGCTGCGCGTTGGCGCAGGCGAGCTGGGCTTCGAACTCCATGCGGTCGCGCGGGATCTGCGTGAAGAGGGCCGTCTGGTAGGGCGAGCTCACCACCGACTCGATGCGCATCGCCGCGTCGCGGCGCTCGATGCGCAGGAGCTCGCGCCGCACGCGCAGCACGTCGCTCGCGTCGGCGCGCCACTGCAGCACCGGCGGGTTGTTCCAGGTGAGGGCCTGCAGGTCCTGCAGGTCGCTGCTGAGGGCGTGGCGCAGGTCGCCGATGGCGGCGGCGGCGGCGGCGTCGACCTGCTCTTGCGCGCGGTTGTTTTCGTAGTCGAGCGTGAGCCACACCAGCAGCGACTGCGCGACCAGCAGCAGCCCCACGAGCGCGCCCCACAGCAGTGCCCGGCGCCAGCGCCGCGGGCGGGCCGAGACGGCGGGGAGGGCGAAGGTGGAGTGGTACATGGGCGTGACGGTCACCAGTATTGCGGACGTCGCTGCCCAGGCGATACGCAATTACGCGCACGACGCTGTGCGGGGCGCTCCTACAATCGCTGCCCACCGTTCGCGCCCCCCTGGCGCACGTGATCGCAAACACGAGAGATGGCCATGAGCTCTTCAGAAGAAAAGCGTGCCGAGCTACGCCGCGCTGCACTCGAGTACCACGAGTTCCCGACCCCCGGCAAGGTGGCCATCGCCGCGACCAAGCAGCTGGTCAACCAGCGCGACTTGGCGCTCGCGTATTCGCCCGGCGTGGCCGCGGCCTGCGAAGAGATCGTGGCCGACCCGGCCAACGCCTTCCGCTACACCTCGCGCGGCAACCTCGTCGCCGTCATCACCAACGGCACCGCGGTGCTCGGCCTGGGCGACATCGGCCCGCTGGCCGCCAAGCCGGTGATGGAAGGCAAGGGCGTGCTCTTCAAGAAGTTCGCCGGCATCGATGTGTTCGACATCGAGGTCAACGAGAAGAACCTCGACAAGCTGATCGACATCATTGCGGCGCTCGAGCCCACCTTCGGCGGCATCAACCTCGAAGACATCAAGGCGCCCGACTGCTTCTATGTGGAGCGCGCGCTGCGCAGCCGCATGAACATCCCGGTGTTCCACGACGACCAGCACGGCACCGCCATCGTCGTCGGCGCAGCCGTGCTGAACGCGATGCGCGTGACGGGCAAGAAGCTCAACGAGATCAAGCTCGTGTCGTCGGGCGCGGGGGCGGCGGCACTCGCCTGCCTGAGCCTGCTCGTGAAGCTCGGCCTGCCGCGCGAGAACATCTGGGTCACCGACCTCGCCGGTGTGGTCTACGAAGGTCGCACCGAGCTGATGGACGAAGACAAGATCGTCTTCGCGCAGAAGACGACGCTGCGCACGCTCTCCGAGGTGATGGAAGGCGCCGACGTGTTCCTCGGCCTGTCGGCCGGTGGTGTGCTCAAGAAGGACATGGTCGCCAAGATGGCGAAGCAGCCGGTGATCCTCGCGCTCGCCAACCCCACGCCTGAGATCCTGCCCGAGGAGGTGAAGGAAGTGCGCAGCGACGCGATCATCGCGACCGGCCGCACCGACTACCCGAACCAGGTCAACAACGTCCTGTGCTTCCCGTACATCTTCCGCGGTGCACTCGACTGCGGCGCGACCACGATCACGGTCGAGATGGAGATCGCGGCGGTGCATGCGATCGCCGAGCTGGCCCAGGCCGAGCAGAGCGACGTGGTGGCGGCAGCCTATGCCGGCGTGACCCTGAGCTTCGGGGCCGACTACCTGATCCCCAAACCCTTCGACCCGCGGCTGATGATGAAGATCGCGCCGGCGGTGGCGAAAGCGGCGGCCGAGTCCGGCGTGGCGACAAGGCCCATCAAGGACCTCGACGCCTACCGCGACAAGCTGCAGAACTTCGTCTACGCCTCCGGCACGACGATGAAGCCCATCTTCACCATCGCCAAGGCCTCCAAGCACAAGCGCGTGGCCTACGCCGAAGGCGAGGAAGAGCGCATCCTGCGCGCGGTGCAGGTGGTGGTCGACGAGAACCTGGCGCGCCCCACGCTGATCGGCCGGCCGGCCATCATCGCGCAGCGCTGCGAGAAGTTCGGCCTGCGCCTGCAGGCCGGGCGCGACTACGACGTCGTCAACGTCGAGCAGGACGACCGCTATCGCGACTACTGGCAGACCTATCACCGCATGAACGCGCGCAATGGCGTCACGCAGCAGTACGCGAAGATCGAGATGCGCCGTCGCCTCACGCTGATCGGCTCGATGCTGCTGCACAAGGGCGAGGTCGACGGCCTGCTCTGCGGCACCTGGGCCACCACCGCGCTGCACCTGCACTACATCAACCAGGTGATCGGCCTGCGCAAGGGTGCGAAGACGTATGCCTGCATGAACGGGCTGATCTTGCCCAACCGGCAGGTGATGCTGGTCGACACCCACGTCAACTACGACCCGACGGCCGCGCAGCTGGCCGAGATCACCATCATGGCGGCCGAGGAGATGAAGCGCTTCGGCCTGCTGCCCAAGGCCGCGCTGCTGTCGCACAGCAGCTTCGGCTCGAGCAACCAGCCCTCGGCGATCAAGATGCGCGAGGCGCTGGCGATGATCCGCGAGGAGGCGCCCTGGCTGGAAGTCGACGGGGAGATGCACGGCGATGCCGCGCTCGACGCCGCCTACCGCCAGCAGCTGATGCCCGATTCCACGTTGACCGGCGAGGCCAACCTGCTGGTGCTGCCCAACATCGATGCGGCCAACATCGCCTACAACCTGCTCAAGACGGCGGCGGGCGGCGGTATCGCCATCGGCCCGGTGCTGCTGGGTGCGGCCAAGCCGGTGCACATCCTGACGCCGTCGGCAACGGTGCGGCGCATTGTCAACATGACGGCGCTGACCGTTGCGGACGCCAACGGCGTGCGCTGAAGTGCCTGCAAGGCCGTGCGGAGCGGCCGGTCAATGTGACAGCGTGTCATCTCCGGGAAAACGGCAGCTGAACCGCCTCGGCTGACTGTGTGCCTGTTGGCTGGACATGGGATGGAAGGAAGTTTGCGCTCGCAAACAATACCTGATCCTTGCCTCAAATTGAGGCACCGGCTTGAGCTTTTTGCCCTGATTCGGTACCATCTCGGTTTCATATTTCAGGTATAACCCGTGGTCCTCTTTGGTCGGCAGCTTGGGTGGCCGTCCCTTCGAAAGTCGGCACTTGCCAACTTTCTAGCGATGGTGGTTCTGGCAAGTGCCGCAGTGTTTGGCAATGGTGCCGCTGGCAAGCCACCCGCAGCGCTGATCCAGACAGTTCCGCTGGCCAGCCTGCCGAGCGAAGCCCAGGAGACCGAGCGCCTCATCCGCGCCGGCGGACCCTTCCCATATGAAAAAGACGGCAGTCGCTTCGGCAATCGCGAGCGGCTGCTGCCGGTCCAGGCTCGCGGCTACTACCGCGAATACACCGTCAAGACACCCGGGTCGCGCGACCGTGGCGCGCGCCGCATCGTGTGTGGGGGCCGCCAGCCCACCGCGCCCGATGCCTGCTTTTACACGGACGATCACTACGCGAGCTTTCGCCGCATCGTGAAGTGAGCGTCAAAGGTTTTTGTTTTGAACCCAAAGGAGGAACGTGACCATGCTGTTGCAGACAGTCCGTCCAAACATTGTCCAGTCGATACGCGCCTACCGCGTGGATGAGCTGCAGGACGCCGCACAAGGCGCCGGCCAGCATTTCCTCTACGCCAACCTGACTTCGGCCCAGACCAAGCAGGACGTCATGGAAGCCATTGCCGAGTCGTTCCTCTTCCCGGCGCATTTCGGCAAGAACCTCGACGCCCTCTACGACTGCATGACGGACCTGGTCCACAAGTCGGGCGCGCAGCCCGGCTTCGTGGTGGTGCTCGAGCAGTTGCCCGACAACCCGCGTTTCGACCGCGAAGCGCGCGAGCAACTGCTCGATGTCTTCCGCGATGCGGCCGATTTCTGGGCCGAGCGGAAGATTCCCTTCAGGTGCTTCTATTCTTTTCAGTAGCCCGCTCCCAAGAACAAGGGTCATGGGAGCGGGCGAATGAAACGGCCCCGAGCACTGCAGCAGAAAAGCCCACCAAGGTGGCAGCCAAGAACGCCGCGAACGCCAGCTTCGGCATGAACATGCCGATGATGAGCAGCGCCTTCGACACCTCGATGTGGCTGACGGCTGCTTGAGCTGAGCGAAACGTGTTCTGCGAAAGAGCGGCTTCGGCCGCTCTTTTCATTTCCGGACCAAGGTGCGCGCGAGAGCCAGGTATTCCGCCACCGGGACTTCCTCGGCGCGCCGCTGCGTGTCGAAGTCGCCTCCGAAGCCACGCTCGGTGAGCCAGCGGCCGAGGGTGTGGCGCAGCAGCTTGCGGCGCTGCGAGAAGGCGACGGTGACCAGTTCGCCAAGCAGGGCGGCATCCACGCCTTCAAGGCTCGGTAGCGGCACCATGCGCACCACCGCCGAATCGACGCGCGGCGGTGGGTCGAAGGCTTCGGGCGGCACGTCGAGCACCGACTCGATGGCGTAGCGCCATTGCAGCATCACCGACAGGCGGCCGAAGTCTTTGCTGCCCGGGGCTGCGGCCATGCGGTCCACCACTTCCTTTTGCAACATGAAGTGTTGGTCGACCACGTGCTCCACGGAGTCGAGCAGGTGGAAGAGGATGGGCGTGGAGATGTTGTAGGGCAGGTTGCCGACGATGCGCAGCTTCTGCCCGGCCTGCTGGGCCAGCGCCGTGAAGTCGACCTTCAGCACATCGGACTCGACCACGGTGAGCTCCGCCCGCTTGCGCAGCCGGGTCGCGAGATCGCGGTCGAGCTCGACCACCGTGAGGTGATGGCTGCGCGCCACCAGCGGGTCGGTCATTGCGCCCAGCCCGGGCCCGATCTCGACCAGGGCCTGCCCCGGCTGCGGATCGATCGCGTCGACGATGTCGTCGATCACAGATGCGTCGGCCAGAAAATGCTGGCCGAATCGCTTGCGCGGAATGTGCTTCAAACGCGGTGCCGGTTATTGCGGCGGCTCGCGCAGCTCGACATACGCCCGCGCACGCAGGTCGCGCACCCACTCCAGGTAGGCCTCTTCGAACTTCTGCTCGCGCAGCGCACTACGGGCCTGCTCTCGCTGCTGCTTCGCGTCGAGCGTGACCTTGCGGCGCTCCATCACCTGGATCAGGTGCACGCCGAAGCGCGAGATGACGGGGTCGGACAGGCCGTTGAGCGGCAGTGCGTTCATCGCCTCTTCGAACTCGGGCACGAAGTTGCCCGGCGACACCCAGCCGAGGTCGCCGCCCTGGGCGGCGCTGCCGTCTTCGGAGTTGTCGCGTGCGATCTGCTCGAAGGTGCGGGTGCCGGCCGCGATCTGCCGCTTGAACTCCTGCAGCCGGCGAATGGCAGCCTCCTGGCTCAGCTGGGCTGAGGGCCGCAGCAGCACATGGCGCGCACGCGTCTGCGTGACGGTGAAGGCGCCGGTCTCGGTGCGCGACAGCACCTTGAGCACATGGAAGCCTGCCGAGCTGCGCAGCAGCGTGGGCGTGAACTCGCCCACCTTCAGCGTGCGCACCGCGTCGACGAAGATGTCGGGCAGCTGGCTCGCTGGGCGTGCACCGATCTCGCCGCCTTTTGCCCGGTTGGTGTCTTCCGAGATCTCGCGGGCCACGGCATCGAAGGCCTCGCCTTTGCGCAGACGCTCGAGCGCCGCTTCGGCGCGGGCGCGGCGCTCTTCGACCACCTGGGCCGGCGCGTTCTCGGGCACGACCACCAGCACCTGCGCCAGGTTGTATTCGGTGGAGTTGCCGGCTGCAGCGCGCTGCTTGTCAAGCCAGGCGTCGATCTCGGGGTCGCTGATGCGGATTCGCTGCTGCACCTCGCGCTCGCGCGTGCGCTCGACCAGCAGCTGGTCGCGGATGTTCTTGCGGAAGCGTGCGTAGTCGATGCCTTCGCGGCGCAGGCGCTCGCGCAGCTGTTGCGGCGTGAGCTGGTTCTGCGCGGCCACGTTGGCCATCGCCCGCTCGAGCTCGGCATCGTCGAGGCGCATGCCGCTGTCGCGTGCGTTGGTGACGATCACACGCTCGTCGATCAGCGCGTTCAACACTTCCTGCTTGAGCTCTTCGTCGGGCGGCAACGGGGTGTTGCTGCGGCGTGCGTTCTCACGCACTTGCGCGATGCGCTGCTGCAGCTCGGCGGCGGTGACCAGCTCCTGGTTGACGATGGCGACGATGTAGTCGGCCGTGCGCGGGGCGCTGCGCTGGGCGTGGGCGGGCAGGCCGGCTGCGAGCGTGAACGACAGCAAGGCGATGCAGGGCCAGTGGCGGATCGTGGTCATGGGGGATTCAGGGTGCGGTCGGCGAGGGGGCCTCGGTGGGCGCGTCGTCGCGCAGCAGGCGGTAGCCGGGGATATTGTCCTTCAAGACCTTCAGCGGGTTGGTGCCCAGGCGCGACAGGCCGACGAACTCGATTTCGAAGCCGAACTGGGTGGTGGCGTCCTGCTGGCTGGTGGACACACGCTTGGCCACCACACGCCCGATCCAGCAGCCGGCGTCGTATTCGAAGCCGAGCACCGAGTCGGTCACGCGGCGCTCGCGCACGCTGTAGTTGACGCGGCCGGCGCTGTACCACCCGCCGGCACACTGGGCGTTCGGCCCAGCCTTGCCGTCGCGCACCCGTCCATAGATCGGCCATTGCCAGCCGAGTTCAACCTGCTCGCTCTCGCCGCGCTTGAAGCGGTAGGCGCTGTAGAGCGTGCGGTACGGGCCGGGGGAGTAGCGGGCGCTCAGCATGGACCGTTTGGTGCGTGACAGCTCCGGGCTGTACTGCACGCCGGCGTCGAGCTTCCACTGCGGCCAGAAGCTGCTGGAGCCCATCAGCAGCAGGTCCTTGTTGGCGCCGCCGGTGGGGGTAATCCGCTGCTCCGACAGCAAGAAACGCTGCGCGATGCCCAGCCGCAAGGCCTCGGCACCGCTTTGCGCGTCGAGCATGCGTGTGGTGACGCCCACGGTGACCTGGTGCGCGTCCGACACTTGGTCGATACCGGAGAAGTCGTTGTCGCCGTAGATCGAATCGAGGTTGAGGTCGCGCTCTGCCGAGTCGAAGCGCGGCAGGCCGTTCTGGTCGCGGTACGGCGTCTTCACGTAGTAGACGCGAGGCTCGAGCGTCTGCCGCATGTAGCGGCTGAACCAGCTCGTGTCGCGCTCGAAGACCCACGCGTTGTCGAGGCTGAAGGTGGGGATGGTGCGGCTGAACTGGCGCTGCCCGATGAACTCGCCGCCGGTGAGGGCGCGGTCAAGGCTGTAGGTCGCCGAGTTGAACGCCAGACGTGGCACGAGGCTCCAGCCAGGGGCGACGATCGGCAAGCTGAGCGAACCGAGGCTGTGCCAGCGCTCGCCGGGATTGCGGTCAAGACGGTCCTGGGCGCTGGTGTCGTTGGGGAGAACAAAACGGTTGTACTCGGATTCGAGGCTGAACTCGAAGCCACCCGGCAGCCTTTGCGTGCCGCGGATGCCCACCTGCGGATAGCGGTCGTAGGGCGCCTCGATGCGGTTGGCATCGTCTTGCAGGATCTGCCAGCGCAGCACCCGCGCATAGGTTTTCCAGTTGCCAAACACGGGCGCCTGCACCTGCGCATCGCCCGTCAGCAAGCGCGGCAGCAAGCTCGGGTAGTCGCCGGGGAAGTCTTTCCAGTACTCGTCGTCGGAGACGCGGGTGACGTCGGCCTTGTAGTAGCCGTTGCCGAGAAAGTTGCCCTCGTGCAGGTAGCCGAGTGCGTCGCGGCTGTGGCCGGTCAGGCGGTCGTTCGGCAGCACGAAATAGGTCAAGGCCCCTTCGTCGCTGCGCTGCAGGTAGCGGAACTCCGAGCCCAGCGCCACGCCGCGCTTGGCGATGACCGTGGGCGTGAGCGTGGCATCACGGTTGGGCGCGATGTTCCAGTAGTACGGCACCGAGAGCTTCAGGCCGCTCTTGCTGTCGACGCTGGTGGTGGGCGGCAGCCAGCCTGATTTGCGCGCGTCGGTGAGCGGGAAGCTCAGCACCGGCGCGGCGAGGATGGGCACGCCATAGAAGCGCAGCACCGCGCCTTCGGCAATGCCTTCGTTGTTGGGCAGGTCCATGCGCACGCGACGCGTTTCCAGCAGCCAGGCCGGCTCGCCGCTGCCGTCACGCGGGCAGCTGGTGTAGTTGCCGTCGGTGGCGAGTGCCACGTCCTTGCCCATGAAGTCGAGGCGCGAGGCGCTGCCGCCGGCCTGCGTGCGCGAGAAGAAATACGTCGGGTTGACGAAATACCCCTCGTAGGTGCCGAGCTTCAGTTGCAGCTCAGGCCCGCTGTAGACGTTGCCATCGCGCGAGATGCGCACCTTGCCGAACGCGCGGGCGGTGTCGGTGGCCTGGTCGTAGCTGAGGCGGTCGGCGCGGATCTCGATCGGGCCCTGCCGCAGCAGGGCATTGCCCTCGGCCACGGCGTCGAGGTCGGGCCGCGCGCGCACCTCCTGGGCCTCGACGATGACCGGTGCCTTCTCCGCCGCGGCGGGCGTGGCCTGGGCCCACGCCGAGGGCCAGGCACCGACAGCCAGGCAGGCCGCGGCAGCGATGGCGTGGTGGCGATGTCGAGGGAGGTGGCGCAAAGGACGGGGCGAAGAGAGCGAGGAGATCGTGCGTGGGGAAGAGCCGTGCATCGCGGCCCGCCCCTGGCGGCATCGAGGCCACCCGCGAGGGTCGATTTGTAGAATCGATTATCGACGAGGGACGCGGCCATCCGGCCCTCAATTCCCCTAGCCCGCCGCCTGCTTCCCCCTATGGTCACCACCTCCTCTCCCGCCGCCATCGTGTGGCCCGACGACGCCCGCCGCGAGCGCTTCGACCGCTGGCTCGCGAGCGCCGCCCAGCGCCACGGCTTCGACCCGCAGAGCCTGCGTGCGGCGAGTGCCGATGCCAGCTTCCGGCGCTATTTCCGTGTCGACGGCGCGGGCCGCTCTTTCATCGTGATGGACGCGCCGCCGCCGCAGGAAGATGTGCGCCCGTTCATCGCCATCGCGTCGATGTTCGAATCGGCCGGCCTCAATGCGCCGCGTGTGCTCGAGCAAGACGCCGAGCACGGTTTCCTGCTGCTGAGCGACCTCGGCTCGCAGCTCTACCTGCAAGCCCTGCAACAGGCGCAGGCCACCGGCGATCTCAGCGGCGCCGCGTCGTTGATGCGTGACGCGACCGTCGCGCTCGTGCAGTGGCAGACCCGCGCCGATGCGAGCGGCCTGCCGCCCTATGACGACGCGCTGCTGCGCCGCGAGCTGCAGCTCTTTCCCGACTGGTGCGTGGCACGGGAATACGGCGTCACCTGGACGGCTGAGCAGCAATCGCGCTGGGACAAGGTCTGCGACCTGCTCGTCAAGAGTGCCCTCGCGCAACCGACGGTCGCCGTGCACCGCGACTACATGCCGCGCAACCTGATGATCTGCGCGCCCGAGGCCGGCAACCCCGGCATCCTCGACTTCCAGGACGCGGTGCGCGGCCCCATCACCTACGACATCGCCTGCCTGCTGCGCGACGCCTTCATCTCCTGGGAGGAAGAGCAGGAGATCGATTGGGCCGTGCGCTACTGGCAGCAGGCGAAGAAAGCCTCGCTGCCGGTGCCCGAGGACTTCGGCGACTTCTGGCGCCAGCTCGAGTGGATGGGCCTGCAGCGCCATCTCAAGGTGCTGGGCATCTTCTGCCGCTTGAAGCACCGCGACGGCAAGCCCAACTACAGCCAGGACCTGCCACGCTTCTTCCGCTACGCCCACAAAGTGGCGGTGCGCTACAACGGCCTCGGGCCGCTCGCGCACCTGCTCGAGCCCTTGATGGGCACGTCGCGTAGCGACGCCTTCTACTGACGCGCGGTCACTGCAGCAGGCTGCGCTGCTCCGGCATCGCGACCTGCTGCGGGCAGGTCTCGCAACCAGCCGCCTGCAGCCACGGGTCGTGCTCGCGCCCGCCGAAGGTCTGCACCAGGAAGTCGATGAACGCGCGGGTGCGCGCCGGCACGTACTTGCGCGTGGGCATCGCGGCGTAGAGGCGCAGCGTCAGCACCCGCCATTCGGGCAGCACACGCTCCAGCGCGTGTTCGAGCAGGGCGTCTTCCACCACGTAGGACGGCAGCCCCGAAATGCCCATGCTGGCCAGCGCCGCGGCGTACATCGTGTCGCTGTGGGTGGTCGACAGCGCCGGGCGTGAGGGCACCAGCGTCACCGATTCGCCCGCGGGCTCGTCGTCGCCCCAGGGCCCGCGGTGGAAGGTGATCTCGCGGGCGAAGCTGGGCAGCATCGCTTCGTGGTGGTGCAAGTCGTTCGGGTGCTCGGGGCGCCCGCGGCGGTCGAGGTAGTCGGGTGAGGCGCAGGTGATGACCTCGGACCGCGCCAGCAGCCGCGCCACGAAATCGCCATCCAGCGGCTGCCGGCCGACCTGGATGATGCTCACGTCGTAGTTCTCGTCGACCGTCTCCACCGGCCCGGGTGCGGCCAGCTCCAGCGTCACCTTCGGGTACTGCTCGCGAAAGCGCGGCAGGTGCTTGGCGATCTGGTGCACCGCAAAGGCGGGCGGGGCCAGCACCCGCAGGTGGCCGCGCGGCTCTGAGGTGGCGGCACTCGCCAGTGCCTCGGCCTCTTCCACCTCGGTGAGGATCTGCCGCACGCGCTCGAGGTACAGCTCGCCGATGTCGGTGAGCGCCAGGCGGCGCGTGGTGCGGTTGATGAGGCGGGCGCCCAGGTGCTCTTCCAGGTCGGCCACCAGGCGGGTCACCACCGCGGCCGACAGGTTCAGCTGGCGCGCCGCGCCGGCAAAGCTGCCTTCTTCGATCACCCGGGAAAACACCCGCATGGAGTGGAGTCGGTCCATCGCTTACATCCCAATCGTTTCGTTTTCAGCAATGCGCCGTTTGAGGATAGGTCATTTATTGATGGTTTGGCAATGTCTACAGTTCGCTCCATCGATGAGCCGATTTGACTAACACGACTCACCGAGGCAGGACAAGACGGGGAACCCTAGCCCGCCATGCCCGAAACGTCACAACCACTGTCAATCCACTGAAGGAATCATCATGAACCGCAAGCAAGCCCTCACCGCCGCCGCCATCGCCCTCCTCGGCTCTTCTGCCGCCTTCGCGCAGAGCAGCGAAGCCGATCTGCAGTATTTCGGCCAGAACCAGGCCTCGACCGTGAGCCGCGCCGCCGTGCGCGCCGAGGTGCTGTCGGCCCAGGCCAAGGGTGAACTGGCCGTCCCCGGCGAAGTGATCGCCGCCGCCGTGCCGACCGCTGCCCAGAGCCCGTTTGCCACCCGCGTGACCCGCGCCCAGGTCAAGGCCGAGCTGGCCGGTGCCGACCTCGCGACGCCGCCTGAAGTCGCTGCCTGGAAGGCCCCCGCCGCTTCCGGCCTGAGCCGCGAAGCCGTGCGTGCCGAAGCGCGTGCCCAGGCCCGCGTCGACACCTACCAGGACAAGGGCCGCATCGGCGCCGGCTACTGAGCCGCGACCTCGACCGAATCGAACCGCATTGAACCGAACCCAGGAGAAATCACCATGAACCGCCAACACGTCATCGCCCTCGCGCTCGCCGCCGTCGGCTCCACCGCCTTCGCCCAGAGCAGCGAACTCGACCTGCAGCACTTCGGTGCCTCGCAGCCCAGCACCGTCACCCGCGCCGCCGTGCGCGCCGAGGTGATCAAGGCCCGCGCCGACGGCGAGAACCTGGTGCCGGTGCAAGCCGACGTCGCCGGCCTGTTCCAGAAGGCCCCGGCCGCCAGCACCGTGACCCGTGCCGACCGTCGCGCCGAAGTGCTGCAAGCCCGCAAGGACGGCACGCTGGAGCGCCTGAGCCTGAGCGAAGTCGACGTCAGCGCCACGCCGGTCGTCTCGACCCGCACCCGCGAAGAAGTCCGCAAGGAAGCCATCGCCGCCACCCGCGCTGGCCAGGCCGCCCGCGGCGGTGTGGGCGCCGGCCACTGAGCTGCGCGCACCCGCGTGAAGAAGCCGCCTCCGGGCGGCTTTCTTTTTGCCTGCGGGACAATCGCCGCATGCTCCGTATCACCGAACTGCGACTGCCCCTGGACCACCCCGAAGAGGCGCTGCGCCCGGCCATCGTGGCGCGGCTGGGCATCGCCGACGCAGCCTTGCAGTCGTTCACCGTCTTCAAGCGCAGCTACGACGCGCGCAAGAAGAGCGCCATCCAGCTCATCTACACGCTTGACTGCGCGCTGGCCGATGAAGCGGCCGTGTTCGCGCGCCTGCAAGGCGATGCGCACATCCGCCCGTCGCCCGACACACGCTACAAATTTCTCGGCCATGCGCCGGCCGATTTCGGCGTGGCCAGTGGACAGCGCCCGCTCGTCATCGGCTTCGGCCCCTGCGGCATCTTCGCCGCGCTGATCCTGGCGCAGATGGGCCTGCGCCCCATCGTGCTCGAGCGCGGCAAGGAAGTGCGCCAGCGCACGCAAGACACCTGGGGCCTGTGGCGGCGGCGTGAGCTGAACCCGGAGTCGAACGTGCAGTTCGGCGAAGGCGGCGCCGGTACGTTTTCCGACGGCAAGCTCTACAGCCAGATCAGCGACCCACGCCACCTCACGCGCAAGGTGCTCACCGAGTTCGTGAAGGCGGGGGCGCCGGAAGAGATCCTCTTCGTGAGCAAGCCGCACATCGGCACCTTCCGCCTGGTCAGCATGGTCGAGAAGATCCGCGCCGACATCGTGGCACTCGGTGGCGAGATCCGCTTCGAACAACGCGTGACCGATGTGCACATCGACGGGGGCCAGGTGCGGGGCGTGACGCTCGCCTCGGGCGAGCAGATCGACAGCGAGCACGTGGTGCTGGCGCTGGGCCACAGCGCACGCGACACCTTCGCCATGCTGCACCAGCGCGGCGTCTACATGGAGGCCAAGCCCTTCTCGGTGGGCTTTCGCATCGAGCACCCGCAAAGCCTCGTCGACAAGGCGCGCTTCGGCCCCAACGCGGGCAACCCCATCCTCGGCGCGGCCGACTACAAGCTGGTGCACCACGCGAAGAACGGGCGTTCGGTCTACAGCTTCTGCATGTGCCCGGGCGGCACCGTGGTGGCCGCCACCTCCGAGCCCGAGCGGGTGGTGACCAACGGCATGAGCCAGTATTCGCGCAACGAGCGCAATGCGAATGCCGGCATCGTGGTCGGCATCTCGCCCGACGACTACCGCCAGACGCCGGGCGAGGGCCCGGTGAACCCGCTCGACGGCATCGCCTTCCAGCGCGCGCTCGAGTCACGCGCCTTCACGCTTGGCGACCGGGCCTATGGCGCCCCCGCGCAGCTGGTGGGCGACTTCATCAAGGGCCAGGCCTCGAAGGTGCTTGGGCGCGTCGAGCCCTCGTACAAGCCCGGCGTGCGCCTCACCGACCTCGGGGCCCCGGGCCAGGAGAGCCTGCCCGCTTACGCCATCCACGCGATCCGCGAAGCCTTGCCCGCTTTCGAGCGCCAGATCAAGGGCTTCTCGATGCCGGATGCGGTGCTGACGGGCGTGGAGACGCGCACCTCGTCCCCGCTGCGCATCACGCGCGGCCGCGACTACCAGAGCCTCAACGTGAAGGGCCTCTACCCGGCCGGCGAGGGCGCGGGTTATGCGGGCGGCATCATGTCGGCCGGCGTCGACGGCATCGAAGTGGCCGAGGCTGTCGGTGCGAGCCTCTTGAAGCTTCAGCGCGCCGAGGCCAGGTAGTCCAGCGCCAGCATGGTGAGCGACAGGGCGCCGAGCGGCATCGCGTCTTCGTCGAAATCGAAGTTGGGCGAGTGGTTGGTGGCGGCGTCCATCGGCGTCTTGCCCTTGGGCGGCGCGCCGAGGATGTAGAACACGCCCGGCACGACTTTCTGGAACTCCGAGAAGTCTTCCGACGCGCTGATCTTCGGGATCGGCACCGCCTTGCCGCCGCTCGCGCGCTGCAGCGTCGGCAGCATGGCCTGCATCAGCGGGTCGTCGTTGATGGTCACGCTGTAGGCGTTGCTGCCGAAGCGCACCTCGGCTTTCGCGCCACTCGCTTCGGCGATCTTCTCCGCGGTGGTCACGATGCGCTGCTTGGCCTCGGTGCGCATCTCCTCGTCGAAGGTGCGCAGCGTGCCCAGCATCTCCACCTTGTCGGGGATGATGTTCTCGCGGTGGCCGCCGTGAATGGACGCGATGGTCAGCACCACCGGCTCGTGGTTGATGTTGAGCTGTCGGCTCACGATGGTCTGCAGCCCGTTGATCACCTGCGCCGCGACGACGATCGGGTCGGTGCCCGTCCACGGCGCGGCGCCATGCGTCTGTTCGCCGGTGATGGTGATGTGCACCGTGTCGGCGCCGGCCATCATCGGCCCGCTGCGATAGCCCAGCTGGCCGGCGCCGAGGTTGGGCGAGAGGTGCAGGCCGAACACGGCGTCGACCTTCGGGTTGTTGAGCACCCCGTCGGCCACCATCGCGCGGGCGCCCCACAAAGTCTGCTGGCCGGCGTCTTCGGTCGCCACGCCTTCCTCGGCCGGCTGGAAGATGAACTTCACCGTGCCGGGCAGCTCGGCCCGCAGCGAGGTGAGCACTTCGGCCACGGCCATCAGCATCGCCACGTGGCCATCGTGGCCGCAAGCGTGCATCACCGGCGTGTCCTGCCCGCGGTAGCGGCCGAGGGCCTTCGAGGCGAAGGGCAGGCCAGTGGTTTCGAGCACCGGCAGCGCATCCATGTCGGCGCGCAGCGCCACCACCTTGCCGGGTCGCCCGCCTTTGAGCACGCCCACGACGCCGTGGCCGCCCACGCCGGTCTTCACCGTGAGGCCGAGTTGGCGCAGGTGATCGGCCACGAGGCGTGCGGTGCGCACCTCCTGGCCGGAGAGTTCGGGGTGCTGGTGGATGTCGCGACGCCACGCGACCATCCGGTCCTGCAACGCGGCCACACGGGGTGCGACCAGCGAGGCGCTGGGTTGTGCCTGCACGCTGCTGCACACGGCGGCTGCCATCAGCAGCAAGGCCCACTTCAACATTCAAACGCTCCCGTTGTCTCTCCGTGCGCCTCGGCATGGGCGCACTGGGCGGGCCAGTCTACGAGGCAAAGCGAGCGTTCACGGGCAGGCGGCCATCACCTGGGCCACCGCGGCCGTGAGTTTTTTCCCATAGGGCACATGCAGGAACTCGTTGGGGCCGTGCGCGTTGCTCTTGGGCCCGAGCACGCCGCAGACCATCATCTGCGCCTTGGGGAAGCTCTGTTGCAGGAGGCTCATCAACGGGATGGTGCCGCCCTGGCCGATGTAGCCGCAGGGCGCGCCGTAGTGGGCTTGCGAGGCCGACTGCAGCGCGTCTTCGAGCCAGGGCGCGAGGCTGGGCGCATTCCAGCCGGTGGCGCCCGCGGCCCCGGCGCGGCCATCGGCGCCGAAGGTGACCTTCGCGTTGTAGGGCGCGTTGTCTTCCAGCAGCAGCTTCAGCTTCTCGGCCGCCTCGTTCGCATCGACCGTGGGCGGCAGGCGCAGGCTCAGCTTGAAAGCGGTGTAGGGGCGCAGCACGTTGCCGGAACTCTTCCACTCGGGAAAGCCGTCGGCCCCCGTCACGCTCAGCGTGGGCCGCCAGGTGCGGTTGAGCAGCGCTTCCAGCGGGTCAGTCGTCGTGGGCAGCGACGGCGAACCATCGGCGCCGCAGGCCCACGGGAAGCGCTTCCAGACCTCGTCGCCGAGGATCTGCGCTGTCGCGTTCGCCTGCTCGATGCGGTCGGCGGGGATGGTGCAGTGGAAGCTCTCCGGCAGCAGCCGCCCGGTCTTCGAGTCTTCCAGCCGGTCGAGCACCTGTCGCAGGATGCGGAAGCTCGACGGCACGAGCCCGCTCGAGTCGCCCGAGTGCACGCCCTCGGTGAGGATCTCGACGCGCAAGGTGCCGCTCACCATGCCGCGCAGGCTGGTGGTGAGCCACAGCTGGTCGTAGTTGCCGGCGCCGCTGTCGAGGCAGACGACGAGGGCCACATCGCCGAGACGCGGCGCGAGCGCGTCGATGTAAGCGGGCAGGTCGAAGGAGCCGCTTTCCTCGCAGGCTTCGATGAGGCCCACGCAGCGCGGGCGCGGAATGCCTTGCGCATCGAGCGCCTCGATGGCGGTGATGGCGGCGTAGATCGCGTAGCCGTCGTCGGCGCCGCCGCGGCCGTAGAGCAGGCCGTCTTCGTACTTGGGCGTCCAGGGGCCGAGGTCGGTGCGCCAGCCGGTGAACTCGGGTTGCTTGTCGAGGTGGCCGTACATCAGCACGGTGTCGGTGCTGCCCGCTTTGGTGGCTGGCACCTCGAAGAAGATCACCGGCGTGCGGCCGGGCAGCCTCACGATTTCCAGCTTCAGCCCGGCCACCTTGCGGCCTTCGACCCAGCTCGCCGCATCGCGCACCACCTTGTCGATGAAGCCGTGCTGCTGCCACTCGGCGTCGAACATCGGGCTCTTCGCCGGGATGGCGATGTAGTCGGTGAGGGCGGGGACGATGCGCTCGTCCCAGGCGCGGTCGGCGTAGTCGGCGAGGGCGGTCGCTTCGTCGGGCTGGATCGGTTGCAGCGGGTCGCGGGCGTTCATGGCGGGCTCTCCTTCGAAAGGAAAACCCAGTTTAGTTCTGGCAGCCACGCGCGGAGCCGCGTGCTCATCAAGCCTCGCCCGCGGAGCCGGCTTTGCCGGTCCGCCAGGCGGCGCCCCTTGGGGGCAGGAGCGGAGCGACTGGGGGGCCTTATGCCCGCTTGAATTGGAGCGACTTCACTTCCAGGAAATCTTCCAGGCCCCACTTGCCGAACTCACGGCCGTTGCCGGATTGCTTGTAGCCACCGAACGGTGCCTGCATGTTGAAGCCGCCGCCGTTGATGTCGACCATGCCGGTGCGGATCTTCTTCGCCACTTCCTTGGCGCGCTCGTCGGTGGAAGCCCACACGCCGCCCGACAGGCCGTAGATGCTGTTGTTGGCGATGGCGATGGCTTCGGCTTCGTCCTTGTAGGTGAGGATCGACAGCACCGGGCCGAAGACTTCTTCCTGCGCCAGGCGCGAATCGGGTTTCACGCGGCCGAAGACGGTGGGCTTCACGTAGTAGCCCTTGTTCTCCAAACCTTCGGGGGCACCCAGGCCGCCGGTCAGGAGCTCGGCGCCTTCGTCGAGGCCGATCTGGATGTACTCCTGCACCGTGTCCTGCTGCGACTTCGAGGCGACCGGGCCCATCACCGTGGTCTCGTCGAAGGGGTCGCCCACCTTGTAGGCGGCGGTCACCGCCACCGCGATCTTGGCCACCTCGGCGTACTTGCTCTCGGGCACGACCATGCGGGTGTGCGCGGTGCAGGTCTGGCCGGCGTTGAGGAAGCAGGCCTGCACCGAGCCCTTCACTGCGGCGGTGAGGTCGGCGTCTTCGAGGATGACCGAGGCCGACTTGCCGCCGAGCTCGAGCGCCACGCGCTTGATGGTTTCCGAGGCCTGCGCCGAGATGCGGCGGCCGGCGCCGGTGGAGCCGGTGAACGACACCATGTCGACCTCGGGGTGCTTGACCATCGCCTCGCCGACGATGGTGCCGCGGCCAGTGACGAGGTTGAACACGCCGGCCGGCACGCCGGCGTCATGGATCACCTCGGCCAGGATGAAGGCGTTGAGCGGCGTCACGTCGGCCGGCTTCAACACCACGGTGCAACCCGCCGCCAGCGCAGCGGCGACCTTGGCGCCGATCTGGTGCAGCGGGTAGTTCCACGGCGTGATGGCCGCGACCACGCCCACCGGCTCGCGCACGATGGTCGAGTGGCCGGCCTGCTCTTCCCAGTGGAAGCTCTCGACGAGCTTGGCGTAGTACTTGAAGACGGCGATGGGCGAGCCGGCCTGGATCGGCAGCGACTGCTTGAGCGGCATGCCCATCTCGGAGCTGATGGTCTTGGCGATCTCGCCGGCGCGCGCCTTCAGGCCTTCGTGGATCTTGAGCAGGTAGGCACCACGCTCGGCGGGGGTGAGGGCAGCCCAGGCGTCGAAGGCGCCACGGGCGGCGGCCACGGCGCGGTCGACGTCGGCGGCATTGCCACGCACGACGCTGGCGATGGTGTCGCCGGTCGCGGGCGAGATCACCGCGCCAGGTGCCTCTTGGCCCAGGCTGGCCACCCATTGGCCGCCGATGTACAGCTTGTCTTTCTGGATCATGGTGTGCTCGCTCGCATGAAATAGGACGGAAGTGCGATTTTAGGCGGCGGGCACCTTCTGCGACTGCAACCAGGATGACAAGGTGGCCAACACCTCAGCCTGCTCGGGCTCGTTGAAGATCTCGTGATAGAGCGGGCCGAACTCCTTGCTGGTGATCACTGACTTGTTTCCTGTGGCCGCAAAGTCGCGGCTACCCGAGGGGGCGACGCAGCGGTCGCTGCCGGCGTAGAGCAGCAGCGTGGGCACCTTCCAGCGCGCGGCGTGCAGGCGCACCCACTCGCCGTTGCCGAGGATGAAGCGGGCCAGCCGCGGCGTGATGCGGTCGTGCACCAGCGGGTCGGCGCTGTAGGCGGCCACGACCTTCGGGTCGCGCGAGATCCAGGCCGGCTTCAGGCCGTTGTTCACCGCGAGGTCGGGGGCCAGCGTGCCGAGCGTGGCCAGCAGCAGCTTCTGGATCGCGTTGGTGTCGGCCGCCAGGGCGGGCGACGAGAGCACCAGCGCGTCGACCGGCCGGTACCACTCGGCGGTGGCTTCGCCGGGCCGGGCCACGCCCTGGCCGACGAAGCGCGCAGCGACCAGGCCGCCCATGCTGTGGCCGAGCAGCACGAGCGGGCCCGGCTGCTGGGCGCGCACGTGGTCGATCACGAGCGAGAGGTCGCGCAGCAGGTCGTCGGCGGTGTTGATCTTGCCCTTGGGGCCGTCGCTGCGGCCGTGGCCGCGGTGGTCGTAGCCGATGACGTGCCAGCCGCTCGCGTTGAGGTGCCGGGCCACGTGGGCGTAGCGGCCGATGTGTTCGCCCAGGCCGTGCACGATGAGCACGGTGCCGCGGGCGGCGGCGGGGTCGGGGGCGGGCCAGGCCTGCAGGTGCAGGCGCTGGCCATCGGGTGTGGTGAGGGCGGCGTAGGTCATGGGGGCGCACCCTACGCACTTCGCGCTGCCGCGCCAAGCGGACTTGCGCTCAGGTGGCCCTGCTCAGGCCGCCATCACGATGCGGTCGAGCCCGTTCGACAGGCGCGGGTCGATGCGGCCGGTGATCCATGCGTTGACCGTCGCCTCGTGCGAGATCGGCCCCAGGTGGCCCGCGCCGGGCACTTCGGCGCGCAGCACGTTGGGCAGCGTGTGTGCCAGCAACTCGGCCACACGCCGTGCGGGCGTGCGCGTCTGCGAACCGTGCATCAGCAGGATGGGCATGGTCAGGCGGGCCAGCAGGCTCTTGTGCCAGCGGGCGGTGAAGCAGGCGTCGAAGTGGCGTGGCACGGCGGGCATGCGGCCGGCCACGGCATCACGCTGGCTGGCGGCCATCTGGTTCCAGCTGGCATCGCCGCCCCAGTAGCCGATGAAGAAGGCGGCGGCCTGGTCGATCTCGCCGCGCTGCACCAGGCCACGGGCGGTGTGCGCCACGTCGGTGATCTCCATCAACGCCGGGTCGCGGGGGGCCAGCTCGCGCAGCACGCCGAAGGCCACCGGCTCGTACAGGCTCAGCGAACGCACCCGCTCGGGGTGGCGCAAGGCGATCTGCAGCGCGAGTGCGGCGCCGTAGGAGTGGCCGACCAGGTGCACGCCACGCTGGTCGAGCTGCGGCTGGGTCGTTTCCATGAGCGCGATGACGGCCTGTGCATCGGCCTGCAGCGCATTCATCGTCGCGCTCGGAAAGGGCGGGCTCTTGCCGTGGCCGTGCAGGTCGGGCAGCAGCACCTGCCAGTGGCGCGAGAGGGTGTTGGCGAGACCCTGCCATTGCGAGTGCGTGCCGGCCGTCGAGTGCAGGCACACCACCAGGTCGCCGGCACCCTGGGTGCGGGCCGACAGGCGGGTGGTGGGGGTCAAGGCATCGGGGGTGTCAAAGCTCATGGCGTGTCCATCCGGTTCTTCGGGGGCGGCACCGCGGGTGGCGGCGCCGTCTCGGGGACCATGAGGATGGAACGCCGCGGTATCGGCCGGATGTCGCGGCCCCGGCCGGCGTGATTCATTCGTTGCAGGCGTGTTTCAACGCCTGCGGCACCTCATTGCGAGATGTCTTTGGTGCGGGTGCGCGACACGCCGGTGATCACGCCGATGCCGGCCAGGATCACGCACGCGACGGCCACGTAGGTGGGCGCCACGCCGGCCAGCACCAGCGCCCAGGCGACGCCGCCGATCAACAGCGCAAAACCGATCAGGTAGAGAGCGAAAGACATGGACAGGCTCCTTGTGTCTGCGGAACTTGGCCGCCACTGTAGGCAGCGCGCCTCGTGCCGCCGATCGGTGCCGGCCGCCACTTGTCGTAGGCCGGCGCCTACTGGCTCAAGCGCCGCGCCAGCCCTCGGCCCACTCGCACAGCGGGCCGAGCGATGCCATCAAGCGCCGGCCCTCGGCGGTCAGGCGGTAACCGCCTTCCTCGTGCTCGAGCAGGCCCACTTCACGCAGCTCCTTGATGCGCGTGTTCAGCAGGCTTGGGTTGGTCTCGCAGGCGTCTTGCAGGGCGCGGAACGTCATCTGCTCGCCATGGCGCAGCTCCCAGAAGATGCGCAGCGCCGCACGCCGGCCCAGCAGGTCGAGCGCCACCATCAGCGGGCGGCCGGTCTTCGAGCCGCGCACCGGCGAGCCGATGCGCGGGGTCTGCTTGGGGCTGGGCATGCGGCGGATTGTCGCTTCGCCGCCTGGCCTCACTTGGTGGCGGTGGGCTCCGTCCAGCCGCCACCCAGCACCTTGTAGAGGTTGACCTGGTTCTGCACCACCGCCGCCTGCACCTGCACCACGGCCTGCTGCGCGCTGAAGAGGGCGCGCTGGGCGTCGAGCACGTCGAGGAAGCTCGCCGCGCCGTTGCGGTAGCGCAGGTCGGCCAGCCGGAAGCGCGTCTGCTCGGCATTGGCTTGGGCCAGCTGCGCGCGCGCCTGCTCGCCCAGCGTGGCGCGGCCGGCCAGCGCATCCTGCACTTCGCGGAAGGCGTTCTGGATCGACTTCTCGTACTGCGCCACCGCGATCTCGCGGTTGGTCTTGGCGAGGTCGAGGTTGGCGCTGTTGCGGCCGGCGTCGAAGATCGGCTGCACCAGGTTGCCCGAGATGCTCCAGGCCTTGGTGCCGCTCTTGAAGAGGCCGTCGAGTTCGCTGCTCGCGCTGCCGGCGCTGCCGGTCAGGCTGATGCGCGGGAAGAAGGCGGCGCGTGCGGCGCCGATGTTGGCGTTGGCGGCGATGAGCTGCTGCTCGGCCTGGCGCACGTCGGGCCGGCGCGTCAGCACCTCCGACGGCAGGCCAGCGGGCAGGTCGGCGGCGAGGCGCTGTTCGCCGATGGCGAGCGGCGGCGGCAGGTCAGCCGGCAGCGGCTGGCCGATCAGCAGCACCAGCGCGTTCTCGTCGAGCGCCCGCTGCCGCGTGACGGCGGCGAGCGTGACCTTGCCCGCTTCGAGCAGCGACTCGGCCTGGCGCAGGTCGAGTTCGGAGGCCGCGCCGTTGTCGAACTTCAGCTTGTTGAGCTTGAACGAGTCTTCGCGCGTGCCGAGCGTGTCGCGCGTGATGGCGAGCAGCTCTTCGTCGGCCAAGAGGCTGAGGTAGGTGTTGGCCACCGCCGCCACCAGGCTGATCTGTGCGGCCTTGCGGCCTTCCTCGCTGGCGAGGTACTGCGCGGCAGCCGCGTTGCCCAGGCTCTGGATGCGGCCGAAGAGATCGATCTCCCAGGCCGAGAGCTGGATGCCCGCCTGGAACACCGTCTGCAGCCGGCCGGGCACCACCTGCGACGGCCCACGCTGGCCGCTCAGGCCGACGCCGAGGTTGGGGTAGAGGTCGGCCCGGCGCACGCCGTAGTTGGCGCGCGCAGCCTCGATGTTGAGCACCGCCACGCGCAGGTCGCGGTTGTTCTTCAGGGCGATCTCGATCAGGCGCTTCAGGCGCTCGTCGACGAAGAAGCTCTGCCACGCGATGTCGGCAGCGGCCTGGGTGCCCGTGGCCGTGGCGCTGTCGGTGAAGGCCGGGGCCACGGGGGCGGCGGGGCGCTCGTACTTCGGCGCCATGCTCGTGCAGCCGGCCAGCAGCAGCGCGGCCGTCAATGCCGTGAGGCGAATGTCAAACATGCTGGTGGCCTCCTTGGTCATCTGCCTCTTTCTCGTGTGCGTAGAACTTGCGCTGCCGCTCGCTGCCCTTGAAGAAGCGGCGCACCACCACGAAGAACACCGGCACGAAGAACACCGCCAGCAGCACCGAGCTGATCATCCCGCCGATCACGCCCGTGCCCAGCACCCGCTGGCTCGACGAGCCGGCGCCCGAGGCCAGCATCAGCGGCAGCGTGCCGAGGATGAACGCCATCGAGGTCATCAGGATCGGCCGGAAGCGGATGTGCGCGGCCATCAGCGCCGCTTCCATCGCCGTCTTGCCCTGCGCCTGCAGGTCTTTCGCGAACTCGATGATCAGGATCGCGTTCTTCGCCGACAGGCCGATGATGGTGATGAGGCCCACCTGGAAGTACACGTCGTTGGTGTAGCCGCGGAAGGTGACACCCAGCAGCACGCCCAGCACGCCGAGCGGCACCACCAGCATCACCGCCAGCGGGATCGACCAGCTCTCGTACAGCGCCGCGAGGCACAAGAACACCGCGAGGATCGCGAAGCCGTAGAGGATGAGCGCCTGCGAGCCGGCAAGCTTTTCTTCGCGCGACTGACCCGTCCACTCATACGCGAAGCCGGGTGGCAGCTTCGCGGCCAGCGCTTCCATCTCGGCCATCGCCGCCCCCGTGCTGTAGCCCGGCGCGGCCGAGCCGTTGATGCGGATCGCGGGGTAGCCGTTGTAGCGCACCGTCTGCATCGCCCCCGTCACCCACTTGGTGGTGGCGAAGGCCGAGAGCGGCACCGGTTTGCCCTGGTTGTTGATCGCGTTGAGCTTCAACAGGTCGTCGGGCTGCATGCGCGCGGGTGCATCGGCTTGCACCACCACGCGCTGCAGGCGGCCGGCGTTGGGGAAGTCGTTGACATAGGCCGAGCCGAGCGCGGTGGAGATGGCGGTGTTGATGCTGTCGAAGCTCACGCCCAGCGCGTTGGCGCGGTCGCGGTCGATGGCGAGCTCGACCTGCGGCGCGTCTTCCAGGCCGTCGGGGCGCACCTGCGTGATGACCTTGCTCTGCGAGGCCATGCCCAGCAGCTGGTTGCGCGCGTTGATGAGCGCCTGGTGGCCCTGTCCGCCACGGTCCTGCAGGCGGAAGCTGAAGCCCGACGACTGGCCAAGCTCGGGGATCGGCGGTGGGCTCAGCGGGTAGATGAACGCATCGCGGATGCCCATCAGCGCGCCGAAGGCACGGCCCGCGATCGCGTCGGCCTTCTGCTGCGGCTCCTTGCGTTCGCTCCAGTCCTTGAGCGTCACGAAGGCGAGCGCCGCGTTCTGGCCCTGGCCCGAGAAGCTGAAGCCCAGCACGCCCACCATGCTCTGCACCTCGGGCTGCTTGAGGATGTAGGCCTCGACCTGCTTCATCACCTCCAGCGTGCGCTCCTGCGTGGCGCCCGGCGGCAGCTGCACGTTGACGATCATGTTGCCCTGGTCTTCCTGCGGCAGGAAGGAGGTGGGCAGGCGCTTGTAGAGCAGCGCCACCGCGACGCCGATGGCCAGGTAGATGATGAGGAAGCGCCCGGCGCGTTTGAGGATGCGTGCCACCCAGCCTTCGTAGCCCTTGGCCGTGCGCGTGAAGCCGCGGTTGAACCAGCCGAAGAAACCGGTCTTCTCATGGTGGTGGCCGGCTTCCACGGGCTTGAGCAGCGTGGCGCACAAGGCCGGCGTGAGCGAGAGCGCCATGAAGGCCGAAAACGCGATCGAGGCCACCATCACCGCCGAGAACTGGCGGTAGATGTTGCCCACCGAGCCCGAGAAGAAGGCGAGTGGCACGAACACCGAGATCAGCGCCACCGTCACGCCGACGATGGCCCCGCTGATCTGCCCCATCGCCTTGCGCGTGGCCTGCAGCGGCGGCAGTCCTTCCTCGCTCATGATGCGTTCGACGTTCTCCACCACCACGATGGCGTCGTCGACCACGATGCCGATCACGAGCACCATGCCGAACATGGTCAGCACGTTGATCGAGAAGCCGAGCGAGAGCAGCACCGCGAAGGTGCCGAGCAGCGCGATCGGCACCACGATGGTCGGGATGATGGTGTAGCGCCAGTTCTGCAGGAAGAGGAACATGACGAGGAACACCAGCACCACCGCTTCGATCAGCGTCTCGGCCACCTGCGTGATCGAGATCTTGATGAAGCGCGAGCTGTCGTAGGGGATGGCGTACTTCACGCCCTGCGGGAAGAGCTTGGAGAGCTCGTCCATGCGCTTGTGGATGGCCGCGGCCGTCTGCAGGGCGTTGCCGCTGGGCGCGAGCTGCACGCCGATGCCGGTGGAGGGGTTGCCGTTCAGCCGCGCCGAGGTGGCGTAGGCCTGCGCGCCGAGCTCGAGGCGGGCCACGTCGCGCAGGCGCACGGTGGAGCCGTCGGTGAGTGCGCGCAGCACGATGTTGCCGAACTCCTCGACCGTGCTGAGCTGGCCCTTCACCACCACGGTGGCCGAGATGCCCTGGCCGGCGATGTTGGGCAGGTCGCCGATGGTGCCCGACGACACCTGCGCGTTCTGCGCGCGGATGGCGGCGATGACTTCGGCCGACGACAGGTTGTAGCCCTGCAGCTTGTTCGGGTCGATCCAGATGCGCATGGCGCGCTCGGTGCCGAAGAGCTGCGCCTGGCCCACGCCAGGCACCCGCTGCAGCTCGGGCAGCACGTTGCGCGAGGCGTAGTCGCCGAGCGCCACCGGGTCGTAGGCCGGGTTGTCCGACGAGAGGATGGTGAAGAGCAGGAAGTTCGAGCGCGCCTTGTCGACGCGCACACCTTGCTGCGTCACCGCCGAAGGCAGGCGAGGGGCGGCGCGGCTGAGGCGGTTCTGCACGTCCACCTGCGCCAGGTCGGCATTGGTGCCGGGCTCGAAGCTGATGGTGATGCTGCCGGTGCCGTTGGCCTGCGCCACCGACTCCATGTACATGAGGCCGGGCGAGCCGTTCATCTCGCGTTCGATGACGGAGAGCACGGCGTCTTCCAGCGTCTGCGCCGAAGCACCGGGGTAGGTGGCCGAGACGACGATGGAGGGCGGTGCGACCGGCGGGTACTGTGCGATCGGCAGCTGCGTGATCGCCACGCCGCCGGCCACCAGGATGAAGAGCGCGATCACCCACGCGAAGATGGGGCGGTCGATGAAGAAGCGTGACATGCGCGGTGCTCCCTCTTATCGGCTGGCAGCCGACGCGGGGGCCGAGGCCGCGGCAGGAGCCGACGCACCCGATGCCGCAGCAGACGGGCTCCACGGCACCGGGTTCACCGGCGCGCCGGGCACCATCATCTTCTGGAAGCCGTCGACGATCACCTTTTCGCCCGGCTGCAGGCCCTCGGTGACGAGCCAGCTCTGGCCTTGTGCCGAGGCGACCTTGATGGTGCGCTTCTGCGGCTTGTTGTCGGCACCGACCACGAGCACGGTGTCGCCGCCCTCGGTGCGCGTCACCGCCTGCTGCGGCAGCAGGATGCCCTGCGGCTGCGAGGCCTGGGCCACGCGCACGCGCACGTACATGCCAGGCAGCAAGAGGCCTTGCGGGTTGGGCACTTCGGCGCGCAGGGTGATCTGGCCGGAGGTCGGGTCGACGGTCAGGTCGCTGAAGAGCAGCTTGCCGGTCTGGGCGTAGACCGTGCCGTCTTCCAGCACCACCTGCACCTTGGCCGCGTCGGCCCCGGCCTTCTGCAGCTTGCCGGCGGCGAGCGCCTGGCGCAGCTTCAGCACCTCGGTGGTCGACTGCGTGAAGTTCACGTACATCGGGTTGATCTGCTGCACCACGGCCAGCGGCGTGGCCTCGCCCTGGCCGACGAGCGCGCCTTCGGTCACGAGCGCCCGGCCGATGCGGCCGGCGATGGGCGAGGTGACGCTCGAGTAGCCGAGGTTGATCTGCGCCGTCTGCACCGCGGCGCGGCTGGCGGCGAGGTCGGCCTCGGCCGACTTCTGGGCCGACACCGCGTTGATGTAATCCTGCTTGCTGATGGCGTTGGCCTCCATCAGCGGCTTGTAGCGCTCGGCCTGGGCGGTGGTCTGCGCCACGTTGGCCTGCGCGCGGGCGAGCGTGGCCTGGGCGCTGGCCAGCGCCGCCTGGTAGGGCGCGTTGTCGATGCGGAACAAGAGCTGCCCGGCCTTCACGTCGCTGCCTTCCTTGAACACCCGCTCGCGCAGGATGCCCGCGGCACGCGCGCGCACTTGCGCCACGCGCGAGGCTTCGAGCCGGCCGGGTAGCTCGGTGGTGAGGCTCACCGTGGTCGGCTGGACCGTCACCACGCCCACCTGCGCCGGCGGCATGCCGCCACCGGGCGCACCGCCGCCCTTCGGGGCTTCCGTCTTCTGCCCGCAGGCGGCGAGCACGACGGCGATGGAAATCAAGGCAAAGCGGGCCGGAACGCCTTTCAACGCAAACATGCGGAATCCTCGGAGGGTGCGCCGTGCGGCGCTGGTTGGGTGTTGTTATTCAGTGCGCACGCAGCACGAAACCGCAGCGGAACCGGGAAGCCGGATTAGTATACATACACGCATGAATGTATATGGGCAGGCTACTGACACACACCGATGGTTCGTCGCACCAAAGAAGAAGCGCAGGCTACCCGCAAACTCATCCTTGACACGGCTGAGGTGGTCTTTCACGAGCGGGGCGTTTCGCGCAGCACGCTGAATGACATCGCGCAGGCCGCCGGCCTCACGCGCGGCGCCATCTACTGGCACTTCAAGGACAAGGCTGACCTCTTCAACGCGATGATGGAGCGCGTGACGCTCCCGCTGGAAGAGACGGCCCACCGCAGCGACGACGAGAGCCTCGACGACCCGATCGCCTACATGCGCAGCAACTTCCTGCAGGCGCTGCGCCTGACCGCCCGCGACCCGCAGGTGCGTCGCGTGTTCGGCATCGCCATCCACAAGGTCGAATACGTGGACGAACTGCTGGCCGTGCGCGACCGCCACCTGCGCATCCGCGACGAGTGCCTGTTGCACGCGCAGCGTGGCGTGACGCTCGCGATGCGCCGCGGCCTGCTGCCCAAGCGCATCCCGGCGCGCGCGGCGGCCCTCGGGCTGCACGCACTCATCGACGGCCTGATCCAGAACTGGCTGCTCGACCCCGAGGCCTTCGACCTCGTGAAGACCGGCCAGCAGGTGCTCGACGCCTACCTCGCCGGCCTGGCCGCGCCGGTGGTCAGCAAGGGCTGATTCGGTCATCATCCGGCCCTACCCCAACGGAGGGCCCATGACGACGTCGTTGCACACCCTGAGCGCGCTCGCGCTGCTCGCCGCCTACGAGAGCCGTGCGCTGTCGCCGGTCGAGGTCACGCGGGCCGTGCTCGGCCAGATCGACCGCTGCGAGCCGAAGCTGCACGCCACCTACGCGCTCGACCACGAAGCCGCGCTGGCGGCGGCAAAGGCCAGCGAAGCCCGTTGGCTGAAGGCCGAGCCACAGGGCGCGCTCGACGGTGTGCCGGTCACGATCAAGGAAAACATCGCCACCCGCGGCACGCCGGTGCCCCTGGGCACCGCCGCCACGCTGCACACCCCGGCCGAGCGCGACGCCCCACCCGCCGCACGCCTGCGCGAAGCCGGTGCGGTGCTGCTCGGCAAGACCACCATGCCCGACTACGGCATGTTGTCGTCGGGCCTGTCGAGCTTCCACGCGCTCACGCGCAACCCGTGGGACGTGTCCAAGAACCCTGGCGGCAGCAGCGCCGGTGCTGCTGCCGCCGCGGCCGGTGGCTACGGCCCGCTGCACCTGGGCACCGACATCGGCGGCTCGGTGCGCCTGCCCGCCGCCTGGTGCGGCATCTTCACCTTGAAGCCCAGCCTCGGCCGCATCCCCATCCACCCGCCGTACTACGGCCGTGTGGCCGGGCCGATGACGCGCAGCGTGCAAGACGCGGCGCTGATGATGCGGGTGCTCTCGCTGCCCGATGCGCGCGACACCATGAGCCTGCCCTACCAGCCGATCTCGTGGACCGAGCTCACGCGGCCGATCAAGGGCTTGAAGATCGGCTTGATGCTCGACGCCGGCTGGGGGCTGCCTGTCGAGCCCGAGGTGCGGGCTGCGGTCGAAGCGGCGGCGAGCGCCTTTGCCGCGGCCGGCGCAGTCGTCGAACCGCTCGCACCCTTCATGACACGCGCCATGATCGACGGCATGGACCGCTTCTGGCGCTGCCGCTCCTGGATGGACATCTCGGCCCTGCCGGCCGAACGGCAGGCCAAGGTGCTGCCCTTCATCCGCGAGTGGGCGCGCGGCGGCGCGGGCCTCACCGGCGAGCAGGTCTTCACCGGCTTCAGCCAGATGGGCGTGATGCGCGAGGCGGCGGTCGCGGCCTGCCAGTCCTTCGACTTCGTGCTCACGCCGACGGCGCCGATCGCGGCCTTCGCCGCCGAGCTGCCGTGCCCCACCAACGACGCGACGCTGCCCTTCGAGCACATCGCCTTCACGCTGCCCTACAACATGAGTGAGCAGCCGGCCGCCAGCATCAACTGCGGCTACACGAGCGCCGGCCTGCCCATCGGCCTGCAGATCGTCGGCCACCGCCATGACGACCTCGGGGTGCTGCAGCTGGCGCGGGCCTGGGAGCAGTTGCGCCCGGCGCAACGGCCCTGGCCGATGGATTGAGCGGCGGGAATAGTTCACGTTTTGCCCGAAGGCGAGGGTGCGGCAGTTGCGTATGCTGCCGGCCATCACGACAGGGCAATGACCCGGGAGACGAGGGATGGATGGCCAAGCGCAGGTGCGTCTGGTGTTCGCGGGGGAGCTGCTGGAAGGCCACACCGCCGACGAGGTGAAGCGGCTGTTCGGCCAGATGTTCAAGCTGGAAGGCGACCGCCTCGCGGCGGTGTTTTCCGGCAAGCGCACGGTGCTCAAGCACCAGATCGGCCGCGAGGACGGCGAGCGCTACGTCGACCGCCTGCGCAAGCTGGGCATGCGGGTGCTGGTCGAGCCCCTCGACGCGCCGCCCGAGCCCCAGGCCGTGCCCGGCGTGCCGGCGCCCACGCCTGCCGTGCCGCCCCAACCCGCCGAACCCGCGGTCGGCACGCTGTCGCTGCAGGAGCTGGCCGACGAGGTGCAGTGCCCCAACTGCGGCAACCGCCAGCAGAAGAAATTCGTGCTCTGCAAGCAGTGCAACACCGACATCCCCCGCGCGCTGGAAAGCAAGCGCGAGGACGCCGAGCGTGCGCGAGCCGAGCGACAGGCGGCGCGCGAGATGGCGTCCAACGGTGGCCGTTTCGCGCCGCCGAACGCCGAGGTCGACGGCGAGCGCAGCACCGACCTCGTCGAGCCGCCGCCGTTTGCCAGCCTGAGCTTCGAAGGCCGCTACGGCCGCGCCAGCTACATCAACACCTGGGGCGCGTCCATGCTGGTCGTGTTCGGGGTGGGGGTGATCGCGGCGGTGCTCACGCCGGTGCTCGGCAAGCTGATCCTGCTGCCGCTCGGGCTGCTGGGCCTCGCGTGGCTGGTCTGGGGCATCCGCGTGACCGCGCTGCGCCTGCACGACTTCAACCGCAGCGGCTGGTGGATGCTGCTCACGCTCATCCCTTATGTCGGCGTCATTGGCAACCTGGTCATCTCGCTCTGGCCCGGCACGGCCGAAGAAAACGACTACGGCCCCAAGCCGAGACGCGGCAACATGGTGCTGGCCATCGCGATCTGCGTGCTGAGCACGGTCGGCCTGGGGATCATGGCCGCGGTGGCGCTGCCGGCCTACAACGACTACGTGAAACGGGCACAGCAGAAGGCCGAGCAAGCCGAGCAGTCCGAGCAACGCCAGGCCGAGCGCATGCAGGAGCAGGCCATGCCCCGCTTGCCCGACGGCTCGGCCGCGCAGGTGTACCGCGACGAGTACATGCCGGCCTCGAACGAAAAGGCCTTCGCGGTGTCGAGCGCCGGGGCCTACGGCTGGTCGAGCGGCAAGACCTCCGCCCGCGAGGCGATGTCGGCGGCACTGTCGGACTGCGACACCCGCCGCGAGGCCTACACCGGCCAGTGCCGCATCGTCAGCGTGAACGGCATGGTGCCCAAGGAGCGCTGATGTGAATTGGCTATTGGCCATTTCACCGATCACCGACTAACGTGGGATCGTGGTGGTGCTGCTTCGCTGCCGCACCACCCCATGCTGCGACGAGCCTTTTCCCTGTGCATCGCCAGTTATGCCTGTGTCGGCATGAAGGCGCACGCCCAGCCCGTGCTCGACCCGCTGCAGGCTGCGACCGAGCGTTTCCTGCGGCTCGCCGAGGGCCTGCGCCGCCTGCCCCTGGCCGAGCGCCACGCGGCGGCGAACCGGCGCATCAACGAGCTGGTCGACTACACCCCCGACCTCGAGCTCTGCGGCGCCCGCGACTGCTGGCAAACCCCGGCCGAGACGCTCGCCTCGGGCCGCGGCGACTGCGAGGACTACGCCATCGCCAAGTACTTCCTGCTCAACGCCTGCGGCAGCGGCGGGTGCCCGCGGCTCGTCTACGCCAGCTGGACCTCGCCGGTCGCGTCGACCCCACGCGTGGCCCACATCGCGCTGATCGCCGACGCACACGACCGCGACCCGGTGGTGCTCGACTGCCTCGACCCGCCGCTGCAGCCGCTGTCGCACCGCACCGACCTGCGGCCGGTGTTCAGCTTCGACAGCAGCGGCCTGTGGCGCGGCGCCGACGGCCAGCGGGTGGGCGACGCCGCGGTGCGACTTCGCCCCTGGCGCGGCGTGCTGGAGCGTTGGGCGCTGCAGCAGCGCGGCAGCGCGATGGCGCACTGAAGCGCGGGTTCAGTTCGCTTTCGGGTGTGCCTGCCGGTGCGCCGCTGCCGACACCTCGGCCTGGCGGAAGAAATCGGGCAGCGTCTTGCCCGGCTCGTCGCGGAAGCTCCCCAGCACGTCAAGCTCGCGGATGCGGTCGATGCGGAAGTTGCGGAACTCCTCGCGCACCTCGCACCAGGCGGCGAGCGTCCACACCGCGCCCCAGTAGAAGCAGCCGAGCGGGCGCACGGTGCGCTCACTGGGCACGTCCTTGAGGTCGAGGTAGCTCAGGCGCACCTTGCGCCGGCCCTCGGCCGCCAGCCGCAGCGGCTCCAGGCGCAGGCGGGTGGCCGGGTCGAACTCGACCGGTGGGGCGTAGACCGCGAGTGTCTCGGCCGCGGCGCGGGCCGCCGCCGGCAGCACCGCGAGGATCTTCGACAGCGCGTTTTCCGCCTGCGCGGCCAGCGTGGCGTCGAGCCGCGGCTGGGCGATGCGCACCGAGGCGACCAGCGCCTGCGCTTCTTCGTGGGTGAACATGAGCGGTGGGAGGTCGAAGCCGCTGCGCATGCGGTAGCCCACACCGGCCTCGCCCTCGATGGGCACCCCTTGCGTCATCAGCTCGGCGATGTCGCGGTACACGGTGCGTTCCGACACCTCCAGCCGTTCGGCGAGGAACTGCGCGGTCGACAGGCGCCGGCCGCGGATGAGCTGCACGATCTGGAAGAGGCGGTCTGCACGTCGCATACGGTCGGGCTCGTCGGTCTGGGGCCGTGACGGCGGGGTGAGGGGTGGATGATTCTGCAACCGCGGCGCGAGGGGGCCACGCAGCGGCAGCAGGGCGGGGCGCGCCATCACCTGCAAGGGGTGGCGCAAGGGTGGCTCGAAAGGCTCCAGCGGCATGGCGGATCAGCTCAGCGCGTGCAGGCCAATGCGGTTGCCTTCGGTGTCGGTCACGTGGGCGAAGAAGCCCAGGTCGCCCGGCAGCTGCACCTTGGGGGTGGTGACGCGACCGCCGGCCGGCTCCACGCGGGCGAGCGCCGCGTCGAGCGAGGGCTTGGCGTTCAGATACACCAGCGTGCCTACGGTCGAGGGCGCCATGCCCTGGCCGGCCGCCACCAGGCAACCGCCGACAGCACCGTCGTCGTAGGGGATGACAGCGAGGGATTGCCCGCCCATCGTCTGCCAGTCGAGCTTCACATCGAGCAGGCGCTCGTAGAACGCCTGGGCGCGGGGCTGCTCCAGCACCGGGATTTCAAACCAGTTCACGGCATGCTGTTGGGTGTGTTGGGCCATGTTTCGCTCCTGTGGTTGAGTGAGTGGCCATGCTCGGCGCCTCTTGCTGACAGCGTTATGTCAGGAGCCTTTTAGGGGGTGGGTGCAGCTCGCCAGCGGCGGCCGGCGCAAGGCAGCACAATCGCTGCTCTTCCACCTCGACAGGACCTTGCATGCCGGCTCCACCCCCCGCGCCGATCTTCAGAACCGAGGAAGACCTTGCGCAGCTGAGCGCGTCGGAGCGCATCCGCTACCGGCTGGTCGGCTCCGGGCGGCGCTACCACGCCAACGACAACATCTCGGCCTTCATCCGCGAAGGCGAGATCGACGAGTTGCGCGACGAGATCGCCGCCAAGATGCAGGAGGTGCTGAAGTCGCTGGTGATCGATACCGAAAGCGACCACAACACCAACGAGACGGCGCAGCGCGTGGCCAAGATGTACCTCACCGAGGTGTTTCGCGGACGCTACCAGCCCATGCCGGCGGTGACCGAGTTCCCCAATGTCGAGCGCCTCAACGAGCTGATGATCGTGGGCCCGATCACGGTGCGCAGCGCCTGCTCGCACCACCTGTGCCCGATCATGGGCAGGGTGTGGATCGGCATCCTGCCCAACGAGCATTCCAACCTCATCGGTCTGTCGAAGTACGCGCGCATCTGCGACTGGATCATGTCGCGCCCGCAGATCCAGGAGGAGGCGGTGACCATGCTCGCCAACGAGCTGCAATCGCGCGTCAAGCCCGATGGCCTGGCCATCGTGATGGAGGCCGATCACTTCTGCATGCACTGGCGAGGCGTGAAGGACGACGACGCGATGATGACCAACAGCGTGATGCGCGGCGCTTTCCTGAAAGACGCGAACCTGCGCCGCGAGTTCCTGTCATTGCTCAGCAAGAAGACCTGAAGGGGTTCGACCATGCTTGTACGCCTGATGTATGCCAGCCGCGCCGCCGAGTCGGTCAACCAGGAGGCGCTGGCCGCCATCCTGAAGAAGTCGCGCCAGCACAACCCCGCCTCCGGCGTGACCGGCGTGCTGTGCTTCTCGGAAGGCCTGTTCCTGCAGGTGCTCGAGGGCGGCCGCCTGGCGGTGAGCCAGCTTTACAACCGCATCGCCAACGATGCTCGCCACCGCGATGTGGTGCTGCTGACCTACGAAGAGATTGGCGAACGCAAGTTTGCGGGCTGGGCCATGGGGCAGGTGAACCTGTCCGACCTGAACGCCTCGCTGCTGCTCAAGTACTCGGAGACGGCCACGCTCGACCCGTATGCGGTGTCGGGGGGGGTGTCGATGGCCTTGTTCAACGAACTCGTGGCCACCGCATCGGTCGTTTGCAGCTAGCGAAACGCGCTCGGCGGTTTGCCGGTGTGCCTGAGCACCAGTCGATAAAGCGCCGAGCCGTCCTCGAAACCCACGTCACGCGCCACTTGGTCGATGGGCGCCCGTGAGGTCTGTAGGGCATGCAGCGCCGAGTCGAGTCGGATCTTCTGCACCAGCCGCATCGGCGTGAGGCCGGTGGCGGCGGTCACGCGGCGGGTCAGCGTGCGTGGGCTCACCGCCAGCGTGTCGGCGATCTCCTCCAGCGAGGGCACGTCGGCCAAGCGTTCGCGCACCAGCAGCTCCACCCGGTGCGCCAGCGGGTCTTGCGCGGCCAGGAAGGCCGGCGCCACGAAACGCGCCTGCGACGCACGCGGCTCGATCACCAGGTAGCGCGCCACCTCGGTGGCGAGGCCCGGGCTCGCGAAGCGGGCGACGAGCGCGAGCATCAGGTCGATGTGGGCCAGCGAGGCGCCGGCCGTCCAGATGCGCTCGTCTTCCGTGACCATCGCATCGAGCGTGGTCTCGCTCTTGGGCGCAAGCGACTTCAGCGTGGGCACGAGCCACCAGGTGCTGGTGCAGCGGCGGCCGTCGAGCAGGCCGGCCTGCGCGAGCAGGAAGACGCTGCTGCACGAGGCCGCGAGGCTCGCGCCCTGGCCCCAGGCCTTGTGCAGCCAGGCCGAGGCGAGCTGGGCGTCGGGCTCGGCCAGCCGGTCGGCGATCTGCCCCGGCGTGGCGGCCCCCAGCCCGGGCAGCACCACCAGCTCGCGGGCACGCGCCTTGGCCAGCGGCTCGGCCGCCATCGACAGCCCGCCCCGTAGCGCCACCGAGGGCGCGCCGGGCGAGAGCACGCGGTGGTCGAAGAGACGCTTGCCCGAGAGGGCGTTGGCGGCGCCCAGCACGTCGAGCGTGATGCCGAGGGAGGCCGGGCTGCTGCCGGCGAGCAGGAGGGTGTCGATGCGGATCATGGGCTGGGTCGTGGCTGGATTGGCAAGATCAATGTCAAAACAGACACTAGCACGAGATGCGGCCTCGGCGCGACAGTGGCGGCCTGTTCAACCCTTGGCGCCGACACCATGCCGCTTCTCACCGTCACCGTCACCCCGGGTGCCTTCGACCCGTCCGCCCAGGCCCGCCTCGCGCGCGGCCTCACCGAAGCGGCTTTCGAGGCCGAATCGATTCCCCACGAAGCCGGGCCGCGCGCCCGCGGCATCGTGCTGATCCAGGAGCTGGCGCCGGGCCAGTTCTATTCCGCGGGCGAGCCGGCCGACCGCCTGGTGCGCGGCGTCTTCGCCTCGCTGCAGGTGAGCGCCGGGGTGCTCGATGGCGCGCGCAAGGCGCGCCTCGCCGCGGCGGTCCAGGCCGCCGCCGAAGCGGCCGCGCCCGACCGCAGCCGGCCCGTCGTCACGTCATTGGAGATCCGCGAAGTGCCCGAGGGCAGCTGGGCACAGAACGGCCGCATCGCGCGCCTGCCCGAGATCACCGCCACGGCCCGCTTCGGGCACCTGGTCGACGCGCTGGTGCCGGCGCGCGGGTGATTCAGGCCGTGACGCTCGGCTCCACGTAGTGCCGCGCCAGCTCGGGCGGCAAGGGCGAGTCGAGCAACACCGCGGCCAGGCGCAGCGCGTCGCAGGCCTCGTCGGCCAGCGGGCCGGGCGGCTTGTGGCGCAGGGCGGTTTCGGTCCAGTGGCGCACGAGCACCGGTTTGAGCATCCACGGCAGTGTCTGCACTTCCTGCAGCGCGTGCACCAGGCCATCGGCGTCGGGCGCTTCGCAGGGCGGCAGCGCGTCGCCTTGCAGCCACGGCAGCATCACGCTCTGGTACCAGGCGTCGCCATCGGGCACCAGGCGCGCCAGGAAGGCGGTGAGCCGGGCGATCTCGCGCCGGGTGTGCAGCGAGGTGTCGGCGATGTCGTGGAAGCTGCCGCCCGACGGCACCACCGGCGGCGCCTCGCCCAGGCGCTGGCGCATCAGCAGCAGGTGCAGGCGGTCGATGGGGCGGATCTGCCCGTCGGCCGCCATCACGCGCCGCGCGGCGGCCATCAGGTGCTGGCGGTCGGGCAACGGGGCCTTCGCGGCGCGGGCCAGCAGCAGGCCGAGCCAGGGCAGGCGCGTCGCGGGGCCGAGCTTCTTGACGTCGTCGCGCACCTCGCGGGCGGTGCTGAGGCCGGCGGTCTCGTCCTGCCAGGCGCGGCGCTCGCGACGGCTGCCCGGCGTGGCCAGCAGCGCGAGGATGGCGGCGCGCAGCTCGCCCGGGCCGTTGAGGCGCGCCAAGCGCTCGACCGCCTCGCGTTCGTCTTGCGCGCTGAAGGCGCGTGGCTCGGGCGTGGAAGCGGGCTCGGGGTCGTCGTGCGAGGTCATGGGGGCAGCATAGGCGATGGGTGCGGCGGCGGCGACGGCGGCCACCACCGCCTGTGTGGTCGCCGGCATCGGGGTGGCCGGCGCACGGCGCGGCTCGTCGGCCTGGGTGCCGGCGTCGAGCTTGGGCGCGGGCAGCGGGTCGACGGCGCGGCCGTAGAGCCGGCGCAGTCGCTCAGGCAGTGGCGGGTGCGTGGCCAGCCAGTCGGCCGGGGCCTGCAGCAGCATCGCGGCGAGCAGCCGTGCGGGCACACGCGCAAGGCGGTCCTGGTGGTGCTGGGCCTGGTGCCACACCTTGCGCAGCACGCCGCCAAGGCCTTCGCGGCTGCGGGTGAATTGCACCGCGCAGGCATCGGCCAGCAGCTCGCGCTGGCGCGACACCGCGGCCTGCAGCAGCTGCCCGGCGAGCCAGCCCAGGAGGCCGGCGGCCACGAACACCGGCCCCACCAGCAGCCCGAAGGCCGAGCGGCGCCCGGCCTCGTCGGCCTCCAGCAGCTTGTGGCCGTAGCCATGCACCAGCGACAGGCCCCACACGAGCGCGAGCAGTTGCATGTTGAGGCGCAGGTCGTCCTGGTGGATGTGGCCGAACTCGTGTGCGACCAGCCCCTGCAGCTCGTCGCGCGTGAGCCGGTCGAGCGCGCCCTGCGTCACGGCCACGATCGCGTCGTCGGGCGACCAGCCGGCGGCGAAGGCGTTGATCGCGTCTTCGCGGTCGAGCAGGTAGACGGCGGGCCGCGGCAGGCCGCTGGCGATGGCCATCTCGTCGACGATGTTGAGCAGGCGGCGCTCGCTCAGGCTGCGCGCGTCGAGCAGCTCGCGGCCGCCGGCCCAGTGCGCCACATGGGCGCCGCCGCCGGTGCGCAGGCGGCCAAGCTCGACCCAGGCGCCACCCAGCACGAAGAGCAGCACGACGGCGGTGTTGGTCTCGATGAAGAGCGGCGGCAGCGGCAGGTCCCACGAGAGCAGCCAGCGCAGCGCCCACCACACGCCGATCAGCAGGCCGTTGACGGCCAGCACGAGGCCGACGAGCAGCAGCGCGAAGAGCGCCAGCAGCCGCTGCGTGGCGCGGCGGGCGTCGGTTTGCTGGTCGCGGAAACGCATGGGCTTGGGGAGGTGGCACCCACCGCTCAGGCTGAGGTATCGAAGCCCGGCACGGCCTGAGTAGGCCTTCGATACCTCAGGCTGAGCGGGTGGTGGCGTCCGCCTTGACTACAGCTGCACCCGCACCGGCGCGCGCTCGGCGTCGCTGGTGGTGGCCTGCAGCATGGCCGCCTCGCGGAAGCCGAACATGCTGGCCATCAGGTTGGTGGGGAACTGCTGCGCCGCGTTGTTGTAGTCGAGCGTGGCGTCGTTGAAGAGCTGGCGCGCGAAGCCGATCTTGTTTTCGGTGCTGGTGAGTTCTTCGGCCAGCTCGCGCAGGCTCTGGTCGGCCTTGAGCTCGGGGTAGGCCTCCACCACGGCCATCAGCCGGCCCATCGCGCCCGTGAGGGCTTGTTCGGCGACGGCGAGGCTCGTCACCGCGCCGGCCGCGGCGGGGCGGGTGCGCGCCACGTCGGCGGCGGCCTTGGCCTGGTTGCGCGCGGCGGTCACGGCTTCCAGCGTTTCGCGTTCGTGGGCGGCGTACTTGCGCGCCACTTCCACCAGGTTGGGGATCAGGTCGTAGCGGCGCTTCAACTGCACGTCGATCTGCGCGAACGAGTTGCCGATCACGTTGCGCAGGCGCACGAGGCGGTTGTAGGCGCCGACGCCCCAGAAGACCAGGATGGCCAGGACGATCACGCTCACGATTTGCACAGTGGTCATGTAAATCCCTCCTTGGGTGCGAGCGGACTCTACGACATGGCCTCGACGATTCGACCGGCGCCGAAGCATTTGGTGACGCGGCCGAGGCATCATCTGTGGAAATGAGCGCACCCGAGCCCCGCTTCGCCCGCATCGCGTCGACCATCGGCGACCCCACGCGCGCCCGCATGCTGTCGGCGCTGATGGGTGGCGGCTTTCTCGCCGCGGGCGAGCTGGCGCAGGCGGCGGGGGTGACGGCGCAGACCGCGAGCAGCCACATCGCCAAGCTGGTGGACAGCGAACTCGTGGTGGTGCGCGTGCAAGGCCGGCACCGCTACTTCCGCCTCGCCGATGCCGACATCGCGCATGCGCTCGAGGCCCTGTCGCTGGTGGCCGAGCGCAGCAGCGTGGCCGACAAGTGGGAGCGCGAGCCCTACAAGCGGCTGAAGGCGGCGCGCACCTGCTACGGGCACCTCGCGGGTGAGCTCGGCGTGCAGCTCTTCGAGGGCCTGCTGGCGCGCGGCACGCTGGTGCCGGCCGATGGGCAGTTCGTGTTGAGCGAGTCCGGGCGTGCCGAGATGGCCGCGCTCGGTGTCACGCTGCCCACAGGCCGGCGCTTCGCGTATGCCTGTCTCGACTGGTCGGAGCGCCGCGATCACCTCGCCGGCAGTTTCGCGGTCGCCTTGCTCGACCACGCGCTCGAACGCGGCTGGCTGCGCCGCGCCCCGGACTCGCGCGCCCTCTCGCTCACCCCGTCGGGCGCGAAGGCGCTGTCACCGTGGCTCGATCAGCGCAAGTCCATGCGGTCGGTGGCGTCGAAGGCCGTGGGCGGCTCGGGGTTGCGCGAGCGCCAGGCCTTGTAGCCGCGCATGCGAAGCGCGCACGCCGGGCAGTGGCCGCAGCCGTAGCCCCACTCGTGACGCTGCGTGCGGTCGCCGAGGTAGCAGGTGTGGGTGTGTTCGACGATGAGGCGGATGAGCGCCTCGCCGCCGAGCGTGGCCGCGAGTTCCCAGGTCTGCGCCTTGTCGAGCCACATCAGCGGCGTCTCGATGCCCATGGGCGTGTCGAGCCCGAGGCTCAGCGCCACCTGCAGCGCCTTGAGTGTGTTGTCGCGGCAGTCGGGGTAGCCGGAATAGTCGGTCTCGCACATGCCGCCCACCATCACGTCGAGCTCGCGGCGGTAGGCCACGGCGGCGGCGAAGTTGAAGAAGATGAGGTTGCGGCCGGGCACGAAGGTGTTGGGCAGGCCGGTCGAGGTCATCTCGATCGCACGTTGCTGGGTGAGCGCCGTGTCCGACAGCTGGCCCAGCAGCGAGAGGTCGACCAGGTGGTCGTCGCCCAGCCGGCCGCCCCAGCTCGGGAAGTTGGCGTAGAGCTGCGAGCGCACCGCGAGCCGGCATTCGAGCTCGATGCCGTGGCGCTGGTCGTAGTCGAAGCCGATGGTCTCGACGTAGTGGAAGTTGGACAGCGCCCACGCGAGGCAGACGGTGGAGTCTTGTCCACCCGAGAAGAGAACGAGGGCGCGGCGGGGCTTGGTCATCGGGTGATGGTAGCGAGGCGCCTGGCGCGCGGTGCGATGATTTCGCCTCATGGCCTCCCCCGATTCGGTGTTCGACCAGGTGCTGCCGCTGCTGGCCGAGGCCAGCGAGCGCGCCGTGATGCCGCGCTTTCGCCAGCTGCGCGAAGGCGACGTGATCGAGAAGGCGAAAGACGAGCTCGTCACCGTGGCCGACCGCGAAGCCGAAACCATCATCGAGCACGGCCTGCTCGCGCTGTGGCCCGGTTCGCGCGTGGTCGGCGAAGAGGCCTGCGCGGCCAATCCGGCGCTGCTGCAGGGGCTGGACCGCGGCATGGTGTGGCTCGTCGATCCGCTGGATGGCACGGCCAACTTCGTGGCGGGCCGGCCGGTGTTTGCGGTCATGGCCTCGCTCGTGATCGACGGCGAGGCCATCGGCGCCTGGGTGCTGAACCCGGTGTCGGGCGAGCGCTGGCGGGCGCAGCGTGGCAGCGGCTGCTTCTGCAACGGGCAGCGCATGCGGGTGCCGGATCGCAGCGTGCCGCTGCACGAGGCGCGGGGTGCGGTGCTCACGAGATTCCTGCCGGCGGCGCTGAAGCAGCAGGTCGAGGCCAAGCTCGGGCGCATTGGCCAGGCGCTGCCGGGTGCGCGCTGTGCCGGCGTCGAATACCCGGCCATCGTCACCGGCCAGCAGCAGTTCGCGATGTTCTACCGCACGCTGCCCTGGGACCACGTGCCCGGCACCCTGCTGCTGCAGGAGGCTGGGGGCCATGTGGGGCGCTACGACGGCAGTGCGTACCGCGCGGGCGACGAGGCCGTGGGCCTGCTCTCGGCGGTGGACGAGCCGCTGTGGCGCGCCCTGAGGGCCGCGCTGCTCTGACTCAGGTGCGCACTTCGCCCTGGCCGAGCACCACCCACTTCATCGAGGTGAGGCCTTCCAGGCCCACCGGGCCGCGCGCGTGGAACTTGTCGGTGCTGATGCCGATCTCGGCACCCAGCCCGTATTCGAAGCCATCGGCGAACCGGGTGCTCGCGTTGACCATCACGCTCGCCGAATCGACCTCGCGCAGGAAGCGCATCGCGTTCGGGTGGTTCGTCGTGAGGATGGCGTCGGTGTGGTGCGAGCCGTAGCGGTTGATGTGGGCGATGGCCTCGTCCACGCTCTTCACCACCTTGGCGCTGATGATGGGGGCGAGGTACTCCTCGCTCCAGTCCTGCTCGGTGGCCTCGGCGAGCTTGACTTGCGGCACGTCTTTCAAGAGCGCGAGCACAGTGGCGTCACCGCGCACCTCCACGCCCTTGGCGGCGAACACCGCGCCGATCTTCGGCAGGAACTTGGCAGCCACGGCTTCATGCACCAGCAGCGACTCGGCCGCATTGCAGGGGCTGTACTTCTGCGTCTTCGCGTTGTCGGTGACCTTGAGCGCGAGCTCGAGGTCGACCTCGGCGTCGACGTACACGTGGCAGTTGCCGTCGAGGTGCTTGATCACCGGCACCCGCGCCTCGCGGCTGATGCGCTCGATGAGCCCCTTGCCGCCGCGCGGGATGATCACGTCGACCGACTCCGGTGACGCGATGAGAAAGCCCACGGCCGCGCGGTCGGTGGTCTGCACCAGTTGCACCGCGTCGACCGGCAGCCCGGCTTCGGTGAGCGCGGCCTGCACCAGCTTCCACAGCGCGAGGTTGGAATGGATGGCCTCCGAGCCGCCCCGCAGGATGCAGGCGTTGCCGCTCTTGATGGCGAGCGACGCGGCTTCGATGGTCACGTTGGGCCGGCTCTCGTAGATCATGCCGAAGACCCCCAGCGGCACACGCATCTGACCCACGCTGATGCCGCTCGGGCGGCGCTTCACGCCGGTGATTTCGCCCACCGGGTCGGGCATGGCGGCGATCTGCTCGCAGCCTTCGGCCACGGTGGCGATCACCTTCTCGGTGAGGCGCAGGCGGTCGACCATCGGGGCGGCCAGGCCCGCAGCCTCGGCCGCGGCGATGTCTTTCTGGTTCGCATCGGCCAGCGGCGCGGCGCTCTCGCGCAGGCGACGCGCCAGGGCGGTGAGGGCGTGGTTCTTCGCGCGTGTGGAAGCCGCGGCCATGAGCGTGCTGGCCGCGCGTGCGGCCGTGCCCATGCGGGCGACGGTGGCCTGGAGATCGGTGGAGGTCATGCCCGGCATTTTTGCAGGTTTGCCCGGCGGGCCGCCGGTGTGTCGCAGGGTGACGGGTGCCACCCCAAAAGCTGCTTTTGCCGCACTGCTTATGGCCGCACCGGGCGGGTGAATGTGCGAGTTGTGGCACGAAACGCAGGGCCGCAGAGCGCACGAATCGCTTCAGTCGATCGGCACCGAGGCCGAAATGACCGACATGTCCCATTTGAGGTTTGTTGCATGAATCAGTTTTCTGTGCGGCCACTCGCGGCTGCGATCAGCCTTGCCCTCTGCGCCGGTGCGGCGTTGGCGGAACCCACCTACAAGCTGAGCGGCTTCGGCACGCTGGCCGCCGTGCATTCCGACCTGGACACGGCCGACTTCACCGGCAGCGTGTTCCACCCCAACGGCGCCGGCGCCACCCGCTCGACCACGGGCAACCCCGACAGCAAGCTCGGCGTGCAGGTCAATGCCTCGTTCAACAGCCAGTGGTCCGCCGTGGCGCAGGTCATCTCGCAGTACCAGCACGACGCCTCGTACTGGCCGCAGCTCGAATGGGGCAACGTCACCTACAAGCCCACCGATTCGCTGAACCTGCGTGTGGGCCGCATCGCGCTGCCGGCCTACCTGATGTCGGAATCGCGCCTCGTCGGTTACGCCCACGCCTGGGCCCGCCCGCCGCAGGACGTCTACGGCGTGCTGCCCCTGACCAGCAACGACGGTGTCGACGCGACCTACCGCTCGAAGATCGGCTCGGCGTCGAACACGGTGCAGGCCTACTACGGCACCAACGAAGTGAAGATCTCCGGCGGTGGCACCGCGAAGGCGAAGAAGAGCTGGGGCATCAACGACACGGTGGAGCTCGGCTCGCTGACGCTGCGCGCGTCCTACACCTACCTCAAGGAAGACCTGCAGATCGACAGCTTTGCGCCGCTCTACGCCGGCATGGCCTTCTTCGGCGAAACCGACATGCTGGAGAAGTACAACACCCGCGACATGAGCACTTCGGCCGTGTCGCTGGGCGCGCAATATGACCCGGGCGACTGGTTCGTCATGGGCGAATTCGTGTCCTACCGCGGCGACAGCATCCTGTCCGACAGCCGCTCCTGGTACGTGGCCGGCGGCTACCGCTTCGGCAAGTTCACGCCCTACCTCATCCACTCGCAGGTGAAGGCGCTGATCAAGGACGAAACCGAAGGCGGTTTCATGAACGGCGGCATCAACACCCTGCTGTACCAGGTCACCCCGACGCAGAAGACGACCGCCCTGGGCGTGCGCTACGACGTCTACAAGAACACCGCCCTCAAGCTGCAGTACGACCGCATCGAGACGGGTTCGCGTTCCAACGGCCGCCTGAAGCCGCCCTCGGGCACCACGCCCACCGGCCTCGATGCCAACGTCGTGACGCTCGGCGTCGACTTCGTGTTCTGAGGGGGCGACGATGAAGAGCAGCAAATCGTTCGTCGTGGCCGCCATCGCCGTGGCGGGCCTCATCGGCAGCGCCACCGCCGCCGACCTCGTGGTGATCGGTCACCCTTCGGCCGCCGCCATGAGCAAGGACCAGGTCGCCGACACCTTCCTCGGCAAGAACCCGAGCGTGTCGGTGGTCGACCTGCCGGAGTCATCGCCCATCCGCGCCGACTTCTACAAGCAGGCCACCGGCCGCGATGCCGCGCAGGTCAAGGCCACGTGGTCACGCCTGGTGTTCTCGGGCAAGGTGCAGCCGCCCAAGGAAGCGGCCGATGCCGCCGCCGTCAAGAAGGCCGTGGCCGCCGACCCGAAGGCGGTGGGCTACATCGAGAAATCGGCCGTTGACGGCACGGTGAAGGTCATCTCCACGCTCAACTGAGCCTCGCGCCGTGCCGATATGGTGGGTGAGCCGCCTCGATGGAGGGCCGGCTCGCCCGCAGCCCCGACAGGAAAAGTCATGAAGTTCCGTACCAAGATCTGGAGCCTTCCAGCCAGCGCCGCGCTGGTGCTCATCGTCGGCGTGATCATCAGCGCCGCCATCGGTGCCCGCCTGTCGGCCGGCATCACCACGCTGCGCAGCATCGACGACCCTTTCCTTGCGCGTGTCACGCAGGTCGACCGCGTCACCGAAAACGTGCGCCTCACCGTGCAGACCGCCACCGCCGAAGGCGATGCCGAGCGCTTGAAGGACGTGCAGGAACTTGTGAAGGGCGGCCATGCCGCGCTCGACGCGATGGCGTCGCTCGCCGGCAAGGACGACGAAGCGCGCGACCTTCGCGCGGCCTTCGACGCCTACCAGACGGCTGCGGCGGCCGCGGCCAAGGGCATGATCGACAAGAACCCCGATGCGATGGCGTCGGTGCAGAAGATGCAAGCCGCGCAGAAGGCCCTCGACCAGGTGCTCGCGGGTGCCAAGGAAGCGGCCCGCGCGAAGGTCGATGCGCAGTACGAAGCGGCCTCGGCCGGCGTGCGGCTGAGCCTCATCGCCACCGTGCTGACGGGGCTGGTGGTGCTGCTCGCGCTCGGCGTGGCCTCGTGGGTGATCGTGAGCTCGGTCTGGAAGGACCTGGGCGAAGAGCCGGCGCAGCTGCGCGTGTCGGTGCGCCGCATTGCCTCGGGCGACCTCGACGTGACCGCGGTGCCGGGTGCGCACCCCGAATCGCTGCAGGCCGCGCTCGGCGAGATGACGAACGGCCTGCGCGAGATGGTCTCGCAGATCCGCATCACCAGCGACTCGATCGCCACTGCCTCCAACGAGATCGCCACCGGCAACCTCGACCTCAGCCAGCGCACCGAGCGCACTGCGTCCAACCTGCAGCAGGCCGCCAGCTCGATGGAGCAGCTCACCGGCTCGGTGCGCCACACCGCCGACAGCGCCCACGGCGCCAACGAGCTGGCCAGCTCGGCCTCGGGCGTGGCCGCCAAGGGTGGCGAGGTGGTGGGCCAGGTCGTGCAGGTGATGGAACAGATCAGCGCCAGCTCGAAGAAGATCGCCGACATCATCGGCGTGATCGACGGCATCTCGTTCCAGACCAACATCCTCGCGCTCAACGCCGCGGTGGAAGCGGCGCGGGCCGGCGAGCAGGGCCGCGGCTTCGCGGTGGTGGCGGGCGAAGTGCGCTCGCTGGCCCAGCGCAGCGCGCAGGCGGCCCGTGAGATCAAGGGCCTGATCGGCGAGAGCGTGGACCGTGTCGAATCGGGCTCGCGCCTGGTGCAGGACGCCGGCGCCACGATGAACGAGATCGTCGGCTCGGTGAAGCGCGTGACCGACATCATCGGCGAGATCACCGCCGCGTCGAATGCGCAGAGCAGCGACATCGGCCAGGTCAACGGCACCGTGGCCCAGCTCGACCAGATGACGCAGCAGAACGCGGCACTGGTGGAACAGTCGTCGGCCGCGGCCGAGAGCCTGCGCGAACAGGCCGGCCTGCTGGCCCAGGCGGTGGCCCGCTTCCGCGTCGCCCGCGCCTGACGCGCCGCCTCGCGGCCTTCAGGGCTGCCGGATCGCTTCGACCTGGATCACCAGGGTCACCGTGTCGCCGATGAAGGGCAGGCCGTCGGTCATGCCGAAGTCGCTGCGGCGCAGGGTGGCGCTGAGGTCGGCGCCGCAGACCTCGCGCTGCAGCAGTGGGTGCGGGTAGCAGCGAAGCGCCGGGGCGCGCAGGCTGAGTGGGAGCGACACACCGCGCAGGGTGAATTCGCCGCGCACGTCCAGCGGGGCATCGCGCTGCCAGCGCCACTGCTTCGCCACGAAATACGCGACCGGGTGGTCCTCGCTCGCCAGGTAGCTGCGGCGCAGCACGCCGTCGAGCGGTGGCACGCCGGTGTTGACCGACGCGGTGCGCACCGCGATCGACACCTCGCCGGTGCCCGACGCGGCGTCGAGTTCGAGGCTGCCGCTCACGTCGTCGAAGCGGCCTCGGGTGGTCGAGGTGCCGAAGTGCATCACCTCCCAATGCACCCGGGTGTGGGCCGCGTCGAGCAGGTACGCGACGGCCTGTGCGTGGGCCGTGGTCGCATGCCCCGAGAGCAGGCACCCACCCACGAGCAATGCTTTGCGCATGGTGGTGCAAAAACAGCGTGCAAACGTGATCAAAGGCAGGTGCTCAAAACAGACGGTCTCGGGATAATGCGCCAATCTGAACAGAGGGTCATGGGCAGGTGAGGGGGCGGGGGATGTCAACAGAATCGCGAACGCCGCCGCCCAGCACCGACTCGGCTGATGCCGGGCTCGCCGCGCGCGTCCAAGACGCGCAGACCGTCATGCTCTACGAGCGGGCGCAGACCTCCACGCTGGCCGGCGTGGGTTTCGCGCTGCTGGTGTGCGTGGGCCTTCTCCCGTATGTCGACGCACGCCTCGCCTGGGGCTGGTTCGTGGTGCGTTGTGCCGTCTCGGCGCTGCGCCTCGCACTCACCCACCAGTTCGTGCGCACCACGCTGCCGAGCGACCGCATCTGGCGGCGCTGGCTCGAGATCACGCTCGTGGCCGACGGCTTCACCTGGGGCATGGCCACGGCGTGGATCCCCGCCAGCACCAGCCCGCACGTGGTGGCGCTCTTGCTCACCTCGCTGGTGGGGGTGGCGGCGATCGGCATGTTCGTGCTGCAGCCGAGCTTTCGGGCCAGCTCGCTCTTCCTGTTGTCGATGCTGCTGCCGGCCGGGGCCGAGCAGATGATGAGCGGCACACGCTATGGCCTCTTCGCCGGCATCGGCCTGTGGGCGTTTCTGGCGCTGGTGATGGTCGAGGCGCGGCGCTCCGAGGCGCGCATCCGCGAGCTGCTCACGCTGCGCTTCACCACCGACCGCATCTCCGAAGAGCGCGCCGAAGCGCTGCTGCTCGCGCAGCGGCAGAGCAGCGTGAAGAGCCAGTTCCTCGCCACCATGAGCCACGAGATGCGCACGCCACTGCACGGCATCCTCGGGCTCACCCGCATGCTGCGCAAAGACGGCGCGATCACGCCCGAGAAGCGGCCCGAAGAGCAGCTGCAGCTGATCGAGCGGGCCGGCGAACACCTGCTCACGCTGATCAACGACATCCTCGATTTCTCGAAGCTCGAAGCGGGGCAGGTGCGCCTGTCGCCGCAGACCTTCGACCTCGCCGCGCTGATCGACGACGTGGTGTCGCTGTCGGTGCCGGGCGCCTTCCAGGCAGGCCTCTCGCTCACGACGCGGCTGCACATGCCGCGGCCCTGTTTCGTGCGGGGCGACCCGTCGCGCCTGCGCCAGGTGCTGCACAACCTGATCGGCAATGCGATCAAGTTCACCGAGTCGGGCGCGGTGACGGTGGTGGCCAAGCACCGCGGCTCGCGCGCGCGCATTGCGGTGCACGACACCGGCGTGGGCATCCCGGCCGACGAGGTGCCGCGCATCTTCGACGCCTTCCACCAGGCCGACAGTTCCTTCACCCGCCGTTATGGCGGCACCGGCCTCGGCCTCACCATCGCCCGCGAGCTGGCGCGTGCGATGGGCGGTGATCTTGTCTGCACCAGCCAGCAGGGCCGAGGCTCGTGTTTCACCGTGACGGTGGAGCTGCCCGAAGCCCCGAACCCGGCGCCCGCCACGGCCGGCCTCGGCGACGCGGGCGTGCCGCTGCAAGGGCGTGTGCTGCTCGCCGAAGACAACCCCGTCAACGCCCTCGTGGCCGAGGCGGCGCTGAAAAACATGGGGCTCACGGTCGAGCTGGTGGAGGACGGCCTGCAGGCCGTGGCCTCGTTCCGCGCCTCACCGCCCGATCTTGTGCTGCTCGATTGCCAGATGCCGGTGATGGATGGTTTCGAGGCGGCCCGCCGCATCCGCGAGCACGAAGGCGAGCAGGGCCTGCCGCGCACGCCGGTGGTGGCGTTGACGGCCAACGCCCTGCAGGGCGACCGCGAGCACAGCCTCGCGGCGGGCATGGACGATCACCTCGCCAAGCCCTTCAAGGACGAGGACCTGCGTGCAGTGCTGCGGCGCCACCTCGTCCCGGCCTGAGCCTTACTGCTTCACCGCTTCGACCTGGATCAGGAGCTTGATGCTGTCGGGAATGCCCGGCACGCCATAGTTGTTGCCGAACTGCGTGCGCTGGATCGTGGTGGTGAAGTCACCGCCGCAGACCTCGCGCTTGAGCATCGGGCTCGTGTAGCAGTTGAAGTTGGTGGCCGTCAGCGTGACCGGCTGGGTCTTGCCGAGGAAGGTCAGCGTGCCGGCGACGGTGGTGACCTTGTCGCCGTTGAAGCTGAACTTGTCGCCCACGAACTTGGCGGTCGGGTACTCGGCGGCGTTGAAGAAGTCCTTGCTCTTCAGGTGGCCGTCGAGCGGGCCCACGCCGGTGCTGACCGAGGTGGTGTCGATGGTGATCTCGGCCTTGCCCGACTTGCCCTTCTCGAGCGACACGCTGCCTTCCTTCTTGTCGAAGCGGCCACGGATGGTGCTGGTGCCGAAATGGTTGGCCTCGAAGGTCACGAAGGTGTGCGACGGGTCGATTGCGTAGGTGGCGGTTTCGGCCTGGGCCATGCCGGCGACGGCGAGCAGGGCGGAGACGAGCAGGGTCTTGGTCATGGTGAGTTTCCTGGTGGTGGAGAAAGAGTGATCAAGCAACGCCCGCGGAGCCGGCTTTGCCGGGCCGCCAGGCGGCGCCCCTTGGGGGCAGGAGCGAAGGGACTGGGGGGCTAAAGGGCCCCGACGCCCGTCAGCGCGAACTTGAGCTTCACGGTGACTTCGTTGGCGACCATCGAGGTGTCTTTCCAATCGCCGTCGCCGATTCGGAAATCGAGGCGCTTGAGCACGAAGCCGCCGGTGGCCGTGGTGGTGCCGCCGGCCTGGGCGAGCGCCACCGGCACGACGATGTTCTGGCTCGCGCCCTTGATCGTGAGCTTGCCGGCCACCTCGAACTTGCCCGGGCCCGTGGCCTTGACGGTGGTCGACTGGAAGGTCGCCTGCGGGAAGGCCTTGGTGTTGAACCAGTCGGGCTTGGCGACTTCGCTCTCGGTCTCGCTGGAGCCGAAGCTCACGCTGGCCAGGTCGACGGTGAAGGCGATCTTGGCGGCCTCGGGCTTCTTCGGGTCGAAGGCCACCTGGGCGTCGAACTTCTTGAACTTGCCGTCGACCGGCACGCCCATCTGCTTGCTGGTGAAGGCGATCTCGCTCTGGGCGGGCACGAGCTTTTGTTGTGCCGCGGCACCCAAGGCCACGGAGGCGAGCAACACGGAGGCGATGAGTTGTTTCATGAGGGCGGGTCCTTTCAACCACGCAGCGACATGCGGCCGATGAGCCCGTCGCGATCGATGAAGTGGTGCTTGAAGGCGGCGGCCACGTGCATCAGCACCAGCACCGCGAGCAGCCAGGCGAGCCGCCCGTGCCAGGGCTTGATGGCCTCGGCCAGCGCCTTGTCGGGCGACACGAAATCGGGCAGCGGCAACACGCCGAACCACACGATGGGGAAGCCCGCGGCCGAGCTGTACGCCCAGCCCACCAGCGGCACCGCGAAGAAGAGGGCATAGAGCGCCCAGTGCGTGGCGTGGGCGGCAAGCTTCTGCCAGGCCGGCGCGGGCAGGTCGGCCGGCGGCCGGTGCGTCAGGCGCCACAGCAGGCGCAGCGCCGAAAGGGCCAGGATCGTCACCCCCGCCCACTTGTGCCAGTTGTAGTACTTGAGCCGCTGCGGGGAGAAGGGCAGGTCGCTCATGTAGACGCCCATGCCGAACGCGCCGACGATCGCCAGCGCCAGGATCCAGTGGAACGCGATGGCGACGGCGCTGTAGCGGGGTGCTGAGGTGTTCATGAGGTTGGCACTCTACGGGGGCATCGTTCAAAGCCGTTCACCGACCTTGTCGTGAGCCTTCAAATTTTTGAACGTCCGGGCCAGCACCGCGCCTGCGGGGGCTTACGCAAAAGCGCCAACACGCAAACCCTGAGCGGACTTTCCCTAGGGCGGGTTCGGCGCATGTTGCAGCGCTGCAGGCGGCTCTTAGACTCGGCTCCCGGTGTTCATGTAACTGAATTGCGTTCAACAGGCTGAACTACCCCACATGCTCCCGATGGCCACTCCCTCTTCCCCCACCAAGCCCGCCCTCGTGCCGGCGGTGGCGCGGGCGATGGCCTTGCTCGACCTGCTGGAAAAAGAGCGCGGGGCCATGAGCCTGGCCAAACTCGCAGCCAGCCTGACGCTGCCCAAGAGCAGTGTGCATGGCCTGTGCAACACCCTGGTGGCATTGGGGTACTTGCGCCGCCAGGACGACGGCGCCTTCTACATCGGCCCGCGCGTGATGGGCCTCGCCCATGCGTTTGCCGAGGCGACCACGCCGGCCCAGGAGTTCGAGCGCCTGTGGGCGAGCCTCGGCACCGTGCCGCAGGAGACGCTCATCCTCTCGGTGCTCGACGGCACCGACGTCGTCTACGTGGGCGTGCGCAACGGCATGCGCCCGCTCGGCATGGCCTTCAGCGTGGGCATGCGCCTGCCGGCCCACCGCGCCGCCACGGGCCGCGCGATGCTCGCCTTCCACGACGAGGCGTGGGTCAAGCAGCTCTACCCCGCCGCGCGCCTGCCCGCCTACATGAACCTGCCGGCCATGCGCCGCAGCGATCTGCTGCAAGAGCTTGCCGAGACGCGCGAGCGCGGCTACAGCATCGACGACGAAAGCGTGCGCCAGGGCGTGTACTGCCTGGCCGCGCCGGTGCGTGGCGCCTCGGGCGAAGTGGTGGCCGGCCTGGGCGTGTGCATGCAGAAGGCGGGGCTCAAGGCCCGCTTCGTCGCCCAGCAGCGCGACACCGTGATCGACCTCGCCCGCCGGCTCTCCGAGCGGCTGGGTGCTTCCCCTCAGCAAGGGTCCAAATGAGCGACGACATCATTCTCGAAACGCGCAAGCTCACCAAGGAGTTCAAGGGCTTCGTCGCGGTCAACCAGGTCGACCTGAAGGTCAAGCGCGGCCACATCCATGCGCTGATCGGGCCCAACGGCGCCGGCAAGACCACCTGCTTCAACCTGCTCACGCACTTCATCACGCCGACCTCCGGCCAGATCGTCTTCAACGGGAATGACATCACCGGCGAGGCCCCGGCCCACATCGCACGGCGCGGCATCATCCGCTCGTTCCAGATCTCGGCGGTGTTCCCCCACCTCACCGTGCTGGAGAACGTGCGCGTCGCGTTGCAGCGCAAGCTTGGCACCTCGTTCCACTTCTGGAAACCCGAGCGCTCGCTGCACACGCTCAACGAGCGCGCGCTCGAGCTGCTGCGCCAGGTCGACCTCGAAAGCTACGCCGAGCACACCACGGTCGAGCTGAGCTACGGCCGCAAGCGCGCCCTCGAGATCGCCACCACGCTCGCGATGGAGCCCGAGCTGATGCTCCTCGACGAGCCCACGCAGGGCATGGGCCTGGAAGACGTGGACCGCATCAAGACGCTGATCAAGAAGGTCTCGGCCAACCGCACCATCCTGATGGTGGAGCACAACATGAGCGTGGTGGCCAGCATCGCCGACACCATCACCGTGCTGCAGCGCGGCGCCACGCTGGCTGAAGGGCCTTATGCCGAGGTGTCGAAGAACCCGGCGGTGATCGAGGCCTACATGGGCTCGACGAACGTCGAATTGAAGGGGGCGCATTGATGTTGCGTGCGTCGATCCGCGCGAGCCGAGGCCACCGGGTGACCGGCTCCGCTCATGTCCCCCGGCCAGGCTGCGCCTGGCCTCCTCCTTTACTTCGCTGCGCCGGTCACCCGGCATCCTCGGCCAGACACTGCAGTGGCATGCCCCGCGCGAGGCATGCCTGGCTGGTGGTTTGCTCGCTGTGGTGGGGCGCCGTGTGGAGTGAGGTAAAGGAGGAGAGGCGGGCGCAGCCCGACTCGGGGGACATGAACGGAACACGGCGCCCCGCCGCAGCGAGCCCGCGCCGCCGCTCCAAGCAAAGGACCCACTGAAAAATGGCCACCAGATTTCTAGAAGTCAAAGAACTCCAAGGCTGGTACGGCGAAAGCCACGTGCTGCACGGCGTGAATTTCCACGTCGACGAAGGCGAGGTCGTCACGCTGCTCGGCCGAAACGGCGCCGGCCGCACCAGCACCTTGCGCGCCATCATGGGCCTCATCGGCTCGCGCAAAGGCAGCATCAAGGTGCGCGGCACCGAGGCCATCTCGCTCCCCACGCACCGCATCGCCCGCATGGGCCTCGGCTACTGCCCCGAAGAGCGCGGCATCTTCTCGACGCTCTCGTGCGAAGAGAACCTGCTGCTGCCGCCCAAGCAGGCCGAAGGCGGCATGAGCATCGCCCAGATCTACGACATGTTTCCCAACCTGAAAGAGCGTGCCAGCAGCCAGGGCACGCGCCTCTCGGGGGGCGAGCAGCAGATGCTGGCCGTCGCGCGCATCCTGCGCACCGGCGCCAAGCTGCTGCTGCTCGACGAAATCTCGGAGGGCCTCGCACCCGTCATCGTGCAGAAGCTCGCCGAGATGGTGGTGGCCTTGCGCAAGCAGGGCTACACCATCGTGATGGTGGAGCAGAACTTCCGCTTCGCCGCACCGCTGGCCGACCGCTTCCTCGTCATGGAGCACGGCCGGATCATTCAAGAGTTCACCCAAGCGCAACTGCCTGACCGCATGGCCCAGCTCCACGAGTACCTGGGCGTTTGAACCTGCTCGCCTCTCTCACCACCACCAGGAGAAACACATGATGAAACTCAAGAACATCGCCGCAGCAGCCGCCATCGCGTGCACCAGCGCGCTTCTTCCCGCCCAGGCCCAGATCTCGGGCGACGTGATCAAGATCGGCATCATCACCGACATGTCGGGTCTGTACTCCGACATCGACGGCCCGGCCGGCGTCGAAGCCATCAAGATGGCCATCGCCGATGCGGGCGGCAAGATCAACGGCAAGACCATCGAGCTCGTCTCCGCCGACCACCAGAACAAGCCCGACATCGCCGCCGCCAAGGCGCGCGAGTGGTTTGACACCAACGGCCTGGACATGCTGATCGGCGGCACCAACTCCGGCACCAGCCTCGCGATGGCCAAGGTCGCTGCCGAGAAGAAGAAGCTCTTCATCTCGGTGGGGGCGGCCACCTCGGCGCTGACCAACGAGCAGTGCAACCCCTACACCGTGCACTGGGCGTATGACACCGTGGCCCTCGCCAAGGGCACGGGCAACGCGGTGGTGAAGGCCGGCGGCAAGAGCTGGTACTTCCTGCAGGCCGACTACGCCTTCGGCGCGCAGCTGATGAACGACACCTCGGCCGTGGTCAAGGCCGCGGGCGGCACCATCGTGGGCAGCGTGAAGCACCCGCTGTCGGCGAGCGACTTCTCGTCCTTCCTGCTGCAGGCGCAGTCGAGCAAGGCGCAGATCCTGGGTCTCGCCAACGCCGGTGGCGACACCATCAACAGCATCAAGGCGGCCAACGAGTTCGGCATCACCAAGACGATGAAGCTGGCCGGCCTCTTGATGTTCATCAACGACGTGCACTCGCTGGGCCTGAACGCCACGCAGGGCATGTACCTCACCGACAGCTGGTACTGGAACCGCGACCCCGAGACGCGCGCCTGGAGCCGCAAGTTCTTCGAGAAGATCAAGCGCATGCCCTCGTCCATCCAGGCGGGTGACTACTCGGCCGCCCACAACTACCTGAACGCCGTCAAGGCCGTGGGCAGCGACGACGCCGACAAGGTGCTGGCCCAGATGAAGAAGACCAAGGTCAACGACATCTTCGCCAAAGGCGGCTTCATCCGTGACGACGGCCGCATGGTGCACGACATGTACCTGATGCAGGTGAAGACGCCGAAGGAGTCGACCGAGCCGTGGGATTACTACAAGGTGGCGCAGACCTTCAAGGGTGAGGAGGCCTGGACCACGAAGGCTGAATCGAAGTGCGCCCTCTGGAAATAAATGACGGCCCCCCAGTCGCTCTCGCTCCTGCCCCCAAGGGGCGCCACCTGGCGGACCGGCAAAGCCGGCTCCGCGGGTGTTGCTTGATGTGCACCTTGCTTCGCAGGTGCGAGTGCGTCTGACGTTCTACTGATCACTGCCATGACCGAAATATTTGGTATTCCGATACAGGCCTTCATGGGCCAGCTCATGCTGGGCCTGGTGAACGGCTCGTTCTACGCCATGCTGAGCCTCGGCCTGGCGGTGATCTTCGGCCTGCTCGGCATCGTGAACTTCGCGCACGGTGCGCTGTACATGATCGGCGCCTACGTGGCCTGGTTCTCGCTCGAGAAGTTTGGCCTCAACTATTGGATGGCGCTCATCGTGGCGCCGCTGGTGGTAGGCGCGCTCGGCCTCGTGATCGAGCGCACGCTGCTCAAGCACCTCTACAAGCTCGACCCGATCTACGGGCTCTTGCTGACCTTCGGCATCTCGCTGATCTTCGAAGGCGTGTTCCGCGAGCAGTACGGGGTGTCGGGCCAGTCGTATTCGGTGCCCGAGGCGCTGCAAGGTGCCACCAACCTCGGCTTCATGGTGCTGCCCAACTACCGCGCCTGGGTGATTGTGGCTTCGCTCATCGTCTGCCTGGGCACCTGGGCCTTGATCGAGAAGACGAGCCTCGGTGCCAAGCTGCGTGCCGGCACCGAAAACCCGGCACTGGTGCAGGCCTTCGGCATCAACGTGCCGATGATGGTGATGTTCACCTACGCGGGTGGTGCGGCCCTCGCCGCGCTGGCCGGCGTGCTGGCGGCGCCGGTGATCCAGATCACGCCGCTGATGGGCACCAACCTCATCATCGTCGTCTTCGCGGTGGTGGTGATCGGCGGCATGGGCTCCATCCTCGGCTCCATCCTCACCGGCCTGGCGCTCGGCCTGGTCGAGGGCCTGACGAAAGTGTTCTACCCCGAGGCGTCCAACATCGTCGTCTTCGTGATCATGGCCATCGTGCTGATGATTCGCCCCGCCGGCCTCTTCGGCAAGGAGAAATAAGGCATGGCCACCCCAGCCACCACCCCGACCCCGGTCGTGCGCAAGGCGCGCATCGCGTGGGCCGTGCTCTTCGCGCTGCTCGCCGTCGCGCCCTTCGTCGGCCTGTACCCCGTCTTCATGATGAAGGCGCTGTGCTTCGCGATCTTTGCCTGCGCCTTCAACCTGCTGCTCGGCTTCACCGGCCTGCTGTCGTTCGGCCACGCGTGTTTCCTCGGCTCGGCGGCGTATGCCACCGGCTGGCTCGTGCGCTCGGCGGGCCTCACGCCCGAACTCGGCCTTCTCGCCGGCGTGGGGATTGCGGCGCTGCTCGGCCTGGCGGTGGGGCTGATTGCCATCCGCCGCCAGGGCATCTACTTCGCGATGATCACGCTCGCGATGGCGCAGATGGTGTACTTCGTCTGCCTGCAGGCGCCCTTCACCGGCGGTGAAGACGGCCTGCAGGGCGTGCCGCGTGGCAAGCTCTTCGGCCTCTTGCCGCTCGGCAACGACATCGCGATGTACTACCTGGTGCTCGCGATCTTCGCGGCGGTGTTCCTTGGCATCCTGCGCATCGTGCACTCGCCCTACGGCCAGGTGCTGAAAGCCATCCGCGAGAACGAGCCACGCGCCATCTCGCTCGGCTACGACGTCGACCGCTACAAGCTCCTCGCCTTCGTGCTCTCCAGCGCGCTCGCCGGCCTGGCCGGCTCGCTCAAGACCCTGGTGCTCGGCTTCGCCACGCTGACCGACGTGCACTGGTCGCTCTCGGGCGAGGTGATCCTGATGACGCTGCTCGGCGGCCTCGGCACCTTCGCCGGCCCGGTGATCGGCGCCTTCACCATCATCGGCCTGCAGAACTTCCTCGCCGACCGCGTGGGCTCGTGGGTCACGGTCATCATCGGCGGCATCTTCGTGGTGTGCGTGATCGCCTTCCGCCGCGGCTTCGTGGGCGAGCTGCTCGCCTGGCAGCAAAAGCGAAAGCAGTGACATGACCATCGAGATCCCGAAAGACGCGCGCAAGGAGGCCATCGCCTCCATCGAGCGCTACTTCCAGGAAAACATGGACGAGAAGATCGGCAACATCGCCGCCGGTGCGTTGCTGAACTACTTCCTCGAAGAGATCGGCCCGCTCGTCTACAACCAGGCGGTGGCCGACGTGCAGGAGCGCCTGCGCATGCGCGTCGACGAGCTCGACGTCGAACACCACGAAGACGAATTCCAGTACTGGCGCAAGCGCCGCTGAATGGGCACCATACGCGGCTTCATTCCTGAGGAGACGCGCATGAAGTACACCGGCAGCTGCCACTGCGGCAAGGTGGCGTTCGAGGTCGAAGGCGAGATCGGCACCGCGCTCGCCTGCAACTGCTCGATCTGCCAGCGCAAGGGCTCGCTGCTGTGGTTCGTGCCGCGTGCGGAGCTGAAGCTCAAGACGCCCGAAGACGCCGCCAGCACCTACACCTTCAACAAACACGTCATCAAGCACCGCTTCTGCCCGACCTGCGGCATCCACCCCTATGGCGAGGGTGTCGACCCGAAAGGCAACGCGATGGCCGCGATCAACGTGCGCTGCCTCGAAGGCATCGACCTCGACACGGTGAAGGTCCACCACTTCGACGGGCGCTCCCAGTGACGGCCGTGCATGACCGGCGCTGAGATCGCGCTGCTCGTCGTCGGCGCGGCCGTCGCCGGTTTCGTGCAGGGGCTGTCGGGCTTCGCCTTCGGCATGGTCGCGATGTCGATCTGGGTCTGGGCCATCGACCCCCGCGTGGCGGTGGTCATGTCGATTGCCGGTGGCCTGAGCGGGCAGATCTTCGCGGCCGTGCGGTTGCGCCGCGGCCTGCAATGGCCGCTGCTGTGGCCCTTCCTGGCGGGTGCCCTCGTGGGCGTGCCGCTGGGTGTGGTGGTGCTGCCCTTCGTCGACGCGGTCGTCTTCAAGTTCGGCCTCGGCGTGACGCTGATGGTGTGCTGCTCGGCCATGCTCTTCGCCCAGCGCTTCCCGCGCATCACCCGTGGCGGGCGCATCGGCGATGCGCTGGCCGGCACGGCCGGTGGCGTGATGGGCGGGCTCGGCGGCTTCACCGGCGTCGTGCCCTCGCTGTGGTGCACGCTGCGCGGCTGGGACAAGGACACCGCCCGCGCCGTGCTGCAGAACTTCAACCTCGCCGCGCTCTCCGTCACCTTTGCCACCTACGTGGGCGGCGGCATGGTCACGCGCGAGATGTGGCCGCTCTTCTTGGCGGTCATTCCGGCGCTGCTCATCCCCTCGGTGCTGGGCACGCGCCTCTACGTGGGCCTGAGCGAAACCTCGTTCCGGCGCGTGGTGCTGGGCTTGCTCACCGTCTCGGGGGTGGTGATGATCGTGTCGTCGCTGCCCGTTCTGCTGAAGAGATGACACGAGAGACGACATGACCGACATCGCCTTCCTCCACACCTCGCCAGCGCACGTGGCCACCTTCGATGCGCTCCTGAAAGAGGTGGCGCCGCGGCTCACCGCGTCTCACCTCGTGCGCGAAGACCTGCTGGCCCGCGCGCAGCGCGAGGGCCTCGACGACCCGGCCCTCATCGCCGGCGTGCGCTCGGCGCTGCAGTCGGCCGCGGCGCATGCCCGCGTCGTCGTGTGCAGTTGCTCCACCCTCGGCGGCCTGGCGGAAGCCGCGCCCACCCCCGTGCCCGTCACCCGCGTCGACCGTGCGATGGCCGACGAGGCGGCGCAACGCGGCGCGCCGGTGCTGATGGTCGCCGCCCTGCAGAGCACGCTGGCGCCGACCGCTCAGCTGCTGCAGTCGTCGGCCGAGCGCCTTGGCCAGCCGCTCGCGATGCGCACGCTGTGGGTCGAAGACGCCTGGCCCCACTTCGAAGCCGGCCGCCGCGAGGCCTACCTCAGCTGCATCGCCAGCGCCGTGCGCCAGCACGCCAAGCCCGGCGACACCGTGGTGCTCGCCCAGGCCTCGATGGCCGGCGCCGCCGATCTCTTGGCCGACACCGGCCTCGTGGTGCTGAGCAGCCCGCGGCTGGGGGTGATGCACGCGCTGCGTTTCTGCGATGTCGGCTGAATCCGATCGATGGCTTCGTTCGGCGTCGCTGGGTGCGGTGGTTCTTGCCTGGAGCTCATCCGCCATGGCCCTTGACCTGTCGACCTTGTGGGACTTCCGCCAACCGGCTCTCAGCGAGCAGCGCTTTCGCGCGGCTTTGCAGACGGCAAGCGGTGATGATGCGCTGATCCTGCAAACGCAGATCGCGCGCAGCCACGGCTTGCGGGGCGACTTCGCGAAAGCCCGCGAGCTGCTGGCCACGCTGCAGCCCGCGCTGGAGTCGGCTGGCGCGCCAGCCCGCGCCCGGCACGCACTTGAGTGGGGCAGAAGCTTCGCCTCGGCCGCGCATCGCGCACAAGACGTCACCCCGGAGTCCCGAGCCGAGGCACGGGCCGCCTTTGAGCGCGCGGCCCGCATCGCCAGCTCCGTGGGGCTGGACGAACTCACGGTCGATGCGTTGCACATGCAGGCCTTCGTCGACCCGTCCCCGGCCGAACAGGAGCGCTGGACGCGCGAGGCGCTGAAGGTGGTGAGCGCATCCACCCGGCCTGACGCCCGTGCATGGGAAGCGTCGCTGCGCAACAACCTGGGCATGGTGTTGCACGACCAAGGCCGTTTCGGTGAGGCGCTGGGCGAGTTCGAACTCGCGCTGATCGTTAGAGAGCGTGGCCAGGATGCTGCGGCCACGCGGGTGGCGCGCTGGATGGTGGCCTGGACCCTGCGGGCGCTCGGCCGCATCGACGAAGCACTCGCCTTGCAGCAGCGCCTGGAGCGTGAAGGCGATGCCGCGGGCGAACCCGACCCCTACGTGTATGAAGAACTCGAAGCGCTCCATCGAGCGAGACACGAAGCCGAGTTGGCAGCCCACTACGCGCGCAAGCGCCAAGCCCCCCGCTGAGCTTGAAGAAGTGCATGCGCACAAGGGCAAGGTGGTGTTCCGCCAGGTCGAGGAGACGGCACGATGAGTGAGACGACGACCGTGGCCGAAGGCGGCTGCACCTGTGGCCAGCTGCGCTACCGCCTGACGGGGGCGCCGCTCATCGTGCACTGCTGCCACTGCCGCTGGTGCCAGCGCGAGACGGGTGCGTCGTTCGCGCTCAACGCGATGATCGAAGCCGACCGGGTGCAGCGGCTGACCGCCGGCGAGGTCGAGACCGTGCTCACGCCCTCGGAGAGTGGCAAGGGCCAGAAGATCGTGCGCTGCCCCAACTGCTGCATCGCCGTGTGGAGCCACTACGCCGGTGCAGGTGACGCAGTGTGCTTTGTGCGGGTGGGCACGCTGGACGAGCCCGACCGTTTCCCGCCCGACATCCACATCTACACGCAGTCGAAGCAGCCCTGGGTGCTGCTGCCGCCCGGTGCACGGGCGGTGCCGGAGTACTACCGCGCGTCGGAGGTCTGGCCGGCCGAGAGCCTCGCGCGGCGCGAGGCGCTGATCCGCAGGCTCAAGCCGGCTTCTTGACCTTGGGCGGCTGCGGGCGCATCAGGCCCTCTTGCGCGACCGAGGCGACGAGCCGCCCGTCCTGGGTGTAGATGCTGCCGCGGCAGAAGCCGCGGGCGCCGTTCGCGGCCGGGGAGTTGGTGGCGTAGAGCAGCCAATCGTCCATGCGGAAGCTGTCGTGGAACCACATCGCGTGGTCGAGGCTCACGCCCTGCACGCTGCCGTTCATGAACGAGAGGCCGTGCGGCAGGAGCGCGGCGCTGAGCAGCCCGAAGTCGGACGAATAGGCCAGCATCGCCTGGTGCAGCACCGGGTCGTCGGGCAGGCGGTCGGAGGCGCGGAACCACGAGTTGTTGACCGCGGCGCGCTCGCCGGCCGGCGGCGGGTTGAGCGGGTTGAAGGGCTCGCAGTGGCGGATGTCGATCGCGGTCTCGGCATGCAGCACCGCGCGCAGGCGCTCGGGCAGCTTGTCGGCCAGCTGGCGGCGCAGCTCGTGCACGCTGGTCAGGCCCTCGGGCGGCGGCACCTGCGGCATCGCGTCCTGGTGCGACACGCCTTCTTCCTTCACATGGAAGGAGGCGGCGAAGTTGAAGATCGGCTGGCCGTGCTGGATGGCGACCACGCGCCGGGTGGTGAAGCTGCCGCCATCGCGGATGCGCTCCACGTCGTAGACGATCTTGGCCTGCTTGTCACCGGGGCGCAGGAAGTAGGCGTGGAGCGAGTGCACGGAGCGGTCACGCTCGACGGTGAGTGCGGCGGCCATCAGGGCCTGGCCCAGCACCTGGCCGCCGAAGACGCGCGGGCTGCCGATGTCGCCGCTGATGCCGCGGAACAGGTTGTGTTCGAGCTGCTCGACCTGCAGCAGCTCGACCAGCTCTTGGACTTGGGTATTCATGGGCGAAATGATCTCACCAAACCTGCCGCTTACCATCGCGCGGCCCCCTCCACTGCGCGCTCACCGTGTTGAATCCTGCCCCCCGACTCCACGCTTTGCCGTTCATTGCCTGCGCCGTTGCGAGCGGCCTCGCGCTCGCGGCCGGCGTGGCCCATGCCCAGGCGAGCACCTCGCCGTCGGCCGTTCCCGCCCCCACCAATGAGGCGATGCAGGAATGTGCCGCCATCGGCGCCGCCGCCGACCGCCTGGCCTGCTACGACAAGCTCGCCGGTCGCGCGCTGCCCGCGCCCCCGCCAGCGGAGGTGCCCATTGCCACCACGCAGATGGCGCCGCAAGGGGCACCCACCGCCCCAGCGCATGAGGTGAAGCCCGAGGCGAGCCCGTTGTCGCAGTACTGGGAGCTCGACGCCAGCGACAAGCGCGGCACCTTCAACCTGCTCGGCTATCGCGCCAACTACGTGATGCCCTTGCACAAGACCAACCGCATCAACCGCGCGCCGCAGTCGCCCACGCAGGCGGCGGTGAACCAGCCCAACTACCGCGACGTCGAGGCCAAGTTCCAGATCTCGCTGCGCACCAAGGCGGTTCAGGACGTGCTCGGCACGGGTGGCGACCTGTGGCTCGCGTTCACGCAGCAGGCGATGTGGCAGATCTGGAACGGCAAGGACTCCAAGCCCTTCCGCAACACCGACTACGAACCCGAAGCGATCTTCGTCGTGCCCGTGCCCAGGGCGGTGCGGCAGTTGCCCTTCGGCTGGCAATGGCGGCTCGGGCAGTTCGGCCTCGCGCACCAGTCGAACGGCCAGTCGGACCCGCTCTCGCGCAGCTGGAATCGCGTGTACCTCGGCACCGGCTTCGAGCGCGGCGACCTGAGCCTCACCGCGCGTGTCTCGCAGCGGCTGAACGAGAAGCTGGAGCGCGACAACAACCCCGACCTCGTCGACTACCGCGGCCGCACCGAGCTGCAGCTCGGCTGGACGCCGGGCGCCAGCACCCATTCGCTGACTTGGCGCAACAGCGCCCGGCGCAGCGACTGGGGTGCGCTGCAGTTCGAGTGGACCTACCCGGTGTCCATGAGCCGGCCGAACGGCCTGCGCTGGTTCGTGCAGGCCTTCCACGGCTACGGCGAGACGCTCACCGACTACAACTTCAAGCAGACGAGCTTCGGCTTCGGCCTGAGCTTCATGCAGTTCTGACCGAAGCTGGCTGCGCCGTCAGTTGGCGGCAAAGCAGTACAGCAGGCCGGCGCCGCCGGTGGCCTTGAGCGCGTCTTGGCTGCAGCCGCGCGAGGGGTGCGAGGAGTTCCACGACTTCGCCTCGGCCGAGTCGTTGAGGCCCATGCGGTCGTGGTGGCCGACGATGGCGCTGCCCTCGCCGCTGGACGTCCAGTTGTTGCAGGTGGCGGTGGCGGCGCGGCCGTCGGGCAGCGACCCGGTGAGGATGTCGTGCAGGTTGGGCGTGTCGCCGCGGCCGTTGGTCACGGCGCCTTTCTCGGTGAGCGCGGTCTGCTTGGTGAGCTTGTTGTTGGCGCTGTGCAGGTCGTCGACGCTGGTGGCGATGACCTCGCCCTTCACGTTCTGCCACGGGCCGCGGCCGATGCGGTCACGGGCGTTTACCGCGGGTGAGGTGGTGGTCGCCGTGGTGCTCAAGTACGCACGCCAGGTCCGCGCGCCCATGCCGGCAGCCTCGGCGAGCGACTGGCAGTGTTTGTCGGCGCCGGCCAGGCCGCCGAAGTCGGCGCCCTTGCCGCTGCCGGTGCTGGTCACGAAGAAGGTGGTGGGGTTCTTCGGCGCCATCGAGCCGCAGGCGGCGAGGGCGAGGAGGGTGAGCGAGAGCAGGGCCGGCAGGCGGAGGCGAGCGTTCATCGGGTGTCTCCTGGGTGGTTGGGGCGCTGCATCTTCCCACCGCGAAGAGACCCGTGTCACGCCCGGGTTCTCACCGCCTCCACCGTGGGGCCGGCGTGCCACGCGGCCATCAGCGCCTGCCACTTCGGGCGCGCCGCGGCGAGGTGGCGCGCCTTCACATGGCCGTAGCCGCGGATCTCTTCCGGGATCTTCGCAATCGCGATGGCCTGCGGCAGCTTGTCGGCGCTGAGCGTGGTCAGCACCTCGTCGAGGCTTGCCCGGTACTCGGCGATCAGCGCACGTTCGGTCTTGCGCTCTTCGGTGCGGCCGAAGGGGTCGAGCGCGGTGCCGCGCAGGCCCTTGCACTTGGCGAGCACGCGGAAGGCGGTCGTCATCCAGGGGCCGAAGCGCTGCTTCACGAGTTCGCCGCGTTCGTTGTGTTTGGCGAGCATCGGTGGCGCGAGGTGGTAGTGCACGCGGTAGTCGCCCTCGAACTGCGAGGCGATCTTCTGCAGGAAGCCGGTGTCGGTGTGCAGGCGCGCGACCTCGTACTCGTCCTTGTAGGCCATCAGCTTGAAGAGGTAGCGGGCCACGGCTTCGGCCAGCTTGGTGCTGCCGAGCGGCGCCTCGGCGGTGCGCACCTTGTCGACGTAGGCGCGGTACTGCGCGGCGTAGGCGGCGTTCTGGTAGGCGGTGAGGAACTCCACGCGCTTGGCGACGAGCTCATCCAGGTTGCCGCCGGGCTTGCGCACGAACTCGATGACCTGCGAAGGCTGGGCCAGCGACTGCACGGCACGCAGGTCATGCGCCGCACGGCGGCCCCACTCGAAGGCCAGTTGATTGCGCTCGACCTGCACACCGTTGAGCTCCATCGCGCGCATCAGGGAAGCGTGCGACAGCGGCACCCGGCCCTTCTGCCAGGCGTAGCCAAGCATCATCGGGTTGGTGTAGAGCGAGTCGCCGCACAGCGCAACCGCGAGTTGCTCGGCGTCGAACGCGCCGAAATGGTCGCGCCCCGCCGCGGCCATCAACGCGGCTTCGCAGCTCGCCGAGGGGAACTGCCAGTCGGGGTTGTGCACGAAGGCGGCGGTGGGCGAGCCGTGGGTGTTGAGCGCGACGAAGGTGCGGCCTTCGCGCACCACCGCGAGCGTGGCCTTGTTGGCGCCGACGATGGGGTCGCAGGCGAGCACGAGGTCGGCCTCGGCGGTGCCGACCTTGGTGGTGTAGATCTCGCTCATGCGGTCGGCGATCTGGATGTGGCTCCAGGTGCTGCCTCCCTTCTGCGCGAGGCCGGCGGCGTCTTGCGTGACGATGCCCTTGCCGTCGAGGTGCGCGGCCATGCCGAGCAGTTGCCCGATGGTGATGACGCCGGTGCCGCCGACGCCGGCGACGACGATGCCGAAGGCATGGCGCGTGTCTGGCAATGTCGGCTCGGGTACGCCGATCTTCGACGGATCGGGGCGTGACACCTCTGCCTTCTTCGCGCTCTTGAGCTGCCCGCCCTGCACGGAGACGAAGCTCGGGCAGAAGCCCTTCACGCAGGAGTAGTCCTTGTTGCAGGTGTTCTGGTTGATGCGGCGCTTGCGGCCGAACTCGGTCTCGACCGGCTCCACGCTCAGGCAGTTGCTCTGCACCGAACAGTCGCCGCAGCCTTCGCACACCAGCTCGTTGATGACGACGCGCGTGTCGGGCTCGACCATCGTGCCGCGCTTGCGGCGGCGGCGCTTCTCGGTGGCGCAGGTCTGGTCGTAGATGATGGCCGTGGTGCCCTTGAGCTCACGGTACTCGCGCTGCAGGCGGTCGAGTTCGTCGCGGTGGAAGACCTGCACCCCGGGCGCGAGCGTCACGCCGTCGTATTTGGCCGGGTCGTCGCTCACGATGCAGAGTGCGCTCACGCCTTCGGCCTTCAGGCTCTGCATGATCTGCAGCACCGAGTGACCCTCGGGCCGCTCACCGACACGCTGGCCGCCCGTCATCGCGACCGCGTCGTTGTAGAGGATCTTGTAGGTGATGTTCACGCCCGCCGCGATGCTCTGGCGGATGGCGAGCAGGCCGCTGTGGAAGTAGGTGCCGTCACCGAGGTTGGCAAAGATGTGCTGCTCGGTGGTGAAGGGCGCCTGGCCCACCCAGGGCACGCCTTCGCCGCCCATCTGCGTGAAGGTGGAGGTGCTGCGGTCCATCCACACCACCATGTAGTGGCAGCCGATGCCGGCCACCGCGCGCGAGCCTTCGGGCACGCGGGTGGAGGTGTTGTGCGGGCAGCCGCTGCAGAAGAAGGGCTGGCGGTCGCCGCTGTCGGCCTTCAGCGCCTGCAGCGATTTTTCTTTCGCGTCGATGAGTGCGAGGCGCGCGTCGATGCGGGCGGCGGTGTCGGCATCGACGCCGAGCTTCTTCAGGCGCTTGCCGATCGCCTTGGCGATGATCGCGGGCGTGAGGTCGGCCTGCGCGCGCAGCAGCCAGTTGGCGCTCGGGTTGGGCTGCGACCATTCGCCGCCGGTGGCGTCGCCCTCGGCTTCGTCGAATTTGCCGAGCACGTTGGGCCGCACGTCGGTGCGCCAGTTGTAGAGCTCTTCCTTGAGCTGGTATTCGATGACCTGGCGCTTTTCTTCGACGACGAGGATCTCCTGCAGGCCGGTCGCGAAGTCGCGCGTGATGGTCGCCTCCAACGGCCACACCACGTTGACCTTGTGCAGGCGGATGCCGAGGCGTCGGCAATCGTCGTCGCTCAAGCCGAGGTCGTGCAGCGCCTGGCGGGTGTCGTTGTAGGCCTTGCCCGAAGCGATCAGGCCGAAGCGATCGTTCGGGCCGCTGATGACGTTGTGGTTGAGCTTGTTGGCCCGCACGTAGGCCAGCGCGGCATACCACTTGTGGTCCATCAGCCGCGCTTCTTGCTCCAGCGGCGGGTCGGGCCAGCGGATGTGCAGGCCGCCGGGCGGCATCACGAAGTCTTCGGGCAGCACGATCTGCACACGGTCGGGGTCGACGCTGATGCTGGCCGACGATTCGACGATCTCCTGGATCGTCTTCATGCCGGCCCACACGCCCGAGAAGCGGCTCATCGCAAACGCGTGCAGGCCCATGTCGAGGATGTCTTGCACGCTGGAGGGAAAGAACACCGGCAGCCCGCAGGCCTTGAAGATGTGGTCGCTCTGGTGCGCGGCGGTGGAGCTCTTGGCGATGTGGTCGTCACCGGCGAGCGCGATCACGCCGCCGTGCTTCGCGGTGCCGGCCATGTTGGCGTGCTTGAAGACGTCGGAGCAGCGGTCGACGCCCGGGCCCTTGCCGTACCAGAGGCCGAAGACGCCGTCGAACTTCTTGGTCTCGGGGTAGAGGTCGAGCTGCTGCGTGCCCCACACGGCGGTGGCGCCCAGCTCTTCGTTGACGCCGGGCTGGAAGACGATGTTCTGCGCCTGCAGATGTTTCTTCGCCGCCCACAGCGCCTGGTCGTAGCCGCCGAGCGGCGAGCCCCGGTAGCCGCTGATGAAGCCGGCGGTGTTGAGCCCGGCCATCGCATCGCGTGTGCGCTGCAGCATGGGCAGCCGCACCAGCGCCTGCACGCCGCTCATGAACGCCTTGCCGGTGGGCAACGCGTATTTGTCGTCGAGCGAGACGCTCTCCAGGGCCTTGCGGATCGAGTCGGGCAGCGGTGCGTTCATGCGTCGGGGCTCCTGTGGGTGGGCAGTGCCGCAGCTCGTGACCGCGGCGTGCTTCAAAGGGGAACGGTCTGGGCAGTGTAGGGAAGCGGGCGGTGGAAGTCCTTTCTTTGTTTGCTCGATGAAAGGGTGTTCCAGCAATAATCTTTCGCAAAACTCGCAGTTGGAGTCGAAATGCCGCTCAAAAAGCCGTTCCCAGGGAAAACCATCAAGCTCGCAGACGAGCCTGCAGAACCTCATGGCGACGCGCTCGACCGCTACGACGTGCTCATCCTGCGCGAGCTGCAGCACGACGCCCGCCTGTCCAACGCCGAGCTGGCCGCGCGCATCGGCCTGTCGGCCGCGCCCACCTGGCGGCGCGTGAAGTGGCTCGAAGAGCAGGGCTACATCACCGGCTACCGGGCCGAGATCGACCGCCGCAAGATCGGCCTCGGCGTGCTGGCCTTCGTGCGCGTCGACGCTGAGCGCAACAACGGCCTGGCCACCCGGGCGCTGGAAGACGCCATCCGCAAATTGCCCGAGGTGATCGCCTGCCACTACATTTCAGGCACCGGCACTTTCGAGCTGCAAGTCATGGCCACCGACCTCGATGCGTTCTCCCGCTTTTCGATCGACACCCTGCTCAACCTGCCGAACGTCAAAGACATCCACACCAGCTTCTCGCTGGGCGAAGTGAAGGCTGGGGCCGCGCTGCCCCTCTCGCATCTGCACACCGCCAAACCGCGCTCGCGTTGATGTCCTCGTCCCGCCTGGCCGACTGGCTCTTCGGCACCGAACCCAAGCAGCGGCTGCGCCTGGTGCAGTGCGGCACGGCGATGCTGCTGGTGCTGGGCAGCGTGCTCAACATGCAGTACCTGGTGTGGGCCGGGCTCGCGCCGATGGTGCCCACGGCGTGGTGGACGCTGGTGCTGATCGGCGGCTTCGTGGTGTTCTTCATCACCATCCGCAGCGGGCAGAACCTGCGTTATGCCGACCCGTCGCTGACCGTGCCGCAGATGGTGTTCGCCATCCTCTGCGCGGCGGTTGCGTATGCCATCGCAGGCAAGGGGCGCGGCGGGGCGTTTCCGATCCTGATGGTCGTGTTCATGTTCAGCATGTATTCGCTCGCGCCGGGGACCGTGCTGCGCACGAGCTTCTTCGCGGTGGCGGTGTTCGCCGTCACGATGGCCACGATGGCCTGGCGCCACCCGGCGGTCTACGAGCCGGCGGTGGAGTGGGGCCACTTCATCATGATCGCGATCATGGTGCCGGCGGTCGCGGTGCTGGCCGGGCAGCTGAGCCGCCTGCGCGACCGGCTGCGCCGCCAGAAGAAAGACATCGCGACCGCGCTCGCGCGCATCCAGGAGCTCGCCACGCGCGACGAGCTCACCGGCCTCATCAACCGCCGCCACATGCTCGAGCTGATGGAGCAGGAACGTCAGCGCGGTGTGCGCTCGGGGCAGTCGTTCTGCCTCGCGGTGATCGACATCGATGGCTTCCGCGAGATCAACGACCGGCACGGCCACGCCTTTGCCGACGAGCTGCTGCGCCGCTTCGCGAACGAAGCGCTCAACGTGATCCGCATCTCCGACCTGCTCTCGCGCTGGAACGGCAAGGAGTTCCTGCTGATGCTCAGCAACACCCGCGCCTCGCTCGGCCGCACCAGCCTCGAGCGCCTGCGCGAGCGCATGAAGGCGATGGCCGTCGAGGTGCCCGGCGGCGAGCCGGGGGCCGAGCCGCTGCACCTGAGCTTCTCGGCCGGCGTGGCCGAGCACCGCGCGGGCGAATCGGTGGCCGACACCGTGCAGCGTGCCGAGCATGCGCTCATCAACGCCAAGGCCTCGGGCGCCAACCGGGTGGTGCTGGCTTGACGGTGGCCGCGCACCCGCCGTGGCGGCACCTGCTGCTGGCGCTGGCGGTGGTGGCGGTGTGGGGCACCAACTTCGTGGTCATCAAGTCGGCCCTGGCGCACCTGCCGCCGCTGCTCTTTGCCACCCTGCGCTACGCCATCGCGTTTTTCCCCGCGGTGCTGCTGCTGCGCAAGCCGGCGGTGCCGTGGCGCAACCTCGCCGCCTACGGGGTGCTGATCGGCGTGGGCCAGTTCGGCGTGCTCTACATCGCGATGCGCAGCAGCATCTCGCCCGGCCTCGCCTCGCTCGTGATCCAGACACAGGTCTTCTTCACCATCGTGCTGGCGATGCGCCTGGCCCGTGAGCGGGTGCAGGGCTACCAGTGGCTCGCGCTCGTGCTCGGCGCCGCGGGCATCGGGGTGATCGGTGCGCACACCGGCGGCGATGCCACGGTGGCCGGCCTCCTGATGGTGCTGTCGGCCGCGTTCTGCTGGGCCTGCGCCAACATCGTCAGCAAGCGTGCGGGCCAGGTGAACATGCTGGCGTATGTGGTGTGGTCGAGCGCTGCGGCCGTGCCGCCGCTGCTCGCGCTCTCACTGTGGGTGGAAGGCTGGCCGGCGGTCGAGGCCGGCGTGGTGAACGCCGATGCCGCCACCTGGGCCGCGGTGGTGTGGCAGTCGGTCGGCAACACGCTCTTCGGCTACGCCGCCTGGGGCTGGCTGCTCGCGCGCCACCCGGCGGCCAGCATCACGCCGATGGCGCTCTTGGTGCCGGTGTTCGGCATGGCGGCGTCGAGCTGGTGGCTGGGCGAGTCGCTGCCGGGCTGGAAGCTGCTGGCCGCCGCGCTGATCCTGTGCGGGCTCGGCCTCAACGTGCTCTGGCCACGTTGGCGCACTGCACAAAACTGAAGCTGCTTGGCACAGGCCTTGCACTCGGTTGGTGAGCCTCCCGAGGTGACCGCCCCATGTTCACTGAGTTCATCCAGCCCGTGCGCGCCACGCCCAGCCCCAGCGGGGCGTGGAGCGAGCGCCTGCAACTGCTGCTCGAATCCACCGGCGAGGGCATCTTCGGCATCGACATGGCGGGCCGATGCACCTTTGTCAACCGCGCCGCCGCCGAGATGCTGGGCTACCGCACCGAGCAAGTGCATGGGCGGAACATGCACGAACTGATCCACCACACGCATGCCGACGGGCGCCACTACCCCGAGTGCGACTGCCCGATCTTCAACGCCTTTCGCCGCGGCCTGCCGTGCCGCATCGACAGCGAGGTGCTTTGGCGCGCGGATGGCTCGGCCTTCAGCGCCGAGTACTCGTCGCACCCGGTCATCGATGGCGGCGTGGTGCAGGGCGCGGTGGTCACAATCGTCGACATCACCGAGCGCAAGCGCGCCGAGGGCGAGCTGCGCCAGGCGCATGAAGAGCTGGAGCGACGCGTCGAAGAGAGAACGCACGAGCTGACCCATGCGCTCGGCCAGTTGCGCGAACTCTCGGCCTATCTGGAGACGGTGCGCGAAGAAGAGCGCACGCGCATCGCCCGCGAGATCCACGACGAGCTGGGCTCGCTGCTGGTGGCGCTGAAGATGGATGTGAACTGGCTGCACAAGCGTGTCGACGACCGCCCGCCGCTGGCCGCCAAGTGCGAGGGCATGGGCAGGCTGATCGACCGCGCCGTCGACAACCTCGGCCGCATCATCACCGACCTGCGCCCGAGCATCCTCGACCACCAGGGCCTGTGGGCGGCGCTCGAATGGCAGGCGCAGGAGTTCATCGAGGCCACCGAGTTGCAGCACGAGCTGCAAGTGCATGTGCACCACGGGGTCGAGGCGCCCACCGGCCCGCAGGGCGAGCGCTGGGCGATCGCGGTCTTCCGCATCTTTCAAGAGATGCTGAGCAACGTGGCGCGACATGCGCAGGCGCGCTGGGTGCACATCCGCCTGTACGTCGATGGCCCGCCCGCGCCCGTGCTGCACCTCGAGGTGCGCGACGACGGCGTGGGCGCCACCCGCGAAGCGCTCGACGCCCCGCGCAGCTACGGCGTGATGGGCATGCGCGAACGCGCCGGGCATTTCGGCGGGCAGATCACGATCGACAGCGTGCCGGGTCTGGGCACCTACGTGCGCCTGACCATGCCTTTGCCAGGAGCCGAGATGGGCTTGAACGAAGACGCGCGGGCCGAGCGCCGGGCCGCTCCCAAGCCGGCCCGCATCCCCTCGGGGGATCGGCCAACGTCCTCGTTGGACGAGGGGCAGTCATGACCATTCATGTCTTGATCTGCGATGACCACCTGATCGTGCGGCAGGGCATCCGGCAGGTGCTGGCCGATGCGCCCGACATCGAGGTCGCGTTCGAGGCGGCCAACGGCCCGGAAGCGCTGACAAGGGTGCGGCAAGGCGGCATCGACGTGGTGCTGATGGACATCGCCATGCCCCACCGCGACGGGCTCGACGTGCTGCGCCAGATGAAGAGCGAGTACCCGAAGCTCCCGGTACTGATGCTCAGCACCTACCCCGACAAGCAGTACGCGGTGCGCAGCATGAAGCTCGGCGCGGTGGGCTACCTCAACAAGAGCGCCGACTCCGAGCAGATGATCTCGGCCATCCGCAAGGTGGCGGCGGGCGGCATGTTCATCACACCCACCGTGGCCGAGCACCTGGCGAGTGCCATTGGCGCCGGCCACACGGAAGACAAGCCGCTGCACGAGCGCCTGTCGCACCGCGAGTACCAGGTGTTCCGCCTTTTGAGCCAGGGCCGCAGCGTGGGCGAGATCGCCGAGCAGTTGGCGCTGTCGTCCAACACGGTGAGCACCTACCGGGCGCGCATCCTCGACAAGACCGGCGTGCGCAACGACGTGGAGCTGGCGCTCTACGCGGTGCGCCAGGAACTCACACAGGTTTAGGCCAGGAAGCGGCCGCGTGCCGCCTCGGTGATCGCCACCACGCAGGGGTGCGTGATGCGCCGCTCCACCGAGATGGCGTAGAACTCTTCCACCAGCGCCTCGGTGCGGCCGAGCACCTTCACGCCGTATTGCTCGCAGGTTTCGTCGTCGAGCACGGTGGGTGACATGAAGACGCCCTGGCCCTCGCGGCCGAAGGCCTTCATCAGGGCCGCGTCATCGAACTCGCCCACCACCCGCGGATGCAGGCCCTGCTCGGCGAGCCACAGGTCGAGCCGCTGGCGCATCGCCGACGACGATCCTTGTGAAAGGAAGGGTGCACCGTCGAGGCATTTCGGAAAGGGGCCCTTCAGCGAGCGCTTGAGGGCGGGCGCGGCGAAGAAGCTCATGGCGGTCGTGCCGAGCGGGTGGTTGTAGGCCTTCACGCTGACCGACTTGCCCATCGGCTCGTCGGCGAGCACGAGGTCGAGCCGGTGCACCGAGAGCTGGCCGAGCAGGTCTTGCAGCTTGCCCTCGTGGCCGATGAGGCGGGTGTTGGGCACGCGCAGTGCCGGCTCGATCAGCCGGTAGGCGATGGCCTTGGGCACCTGGTCGGCGATGCCCACGCGAAAAGGCAGCACGGCCCCTGCCGTTCCCGCCTTGCCGATGGCCGCTTCGAGCTCGGTGCTCAACGCGAAGATCTGGTCGGCATAGCCGAGGGCGGTGCGGCCCTCTTCGGTCAGTTCCAGGTGGCGGCCCTTCTTGCGAAAAAGTGCACAGCCCAGGCGCTCTTCGAGCAGCTTGATCTGGGTCGAGAGTGTCTGCGGCGTGGTGTGCAGTTGCTCGCCCGCGCGCATCACCCCGCCCGCCTTGGCGGTGGCCCAGAAGTAATAGAGGTGCTTGAAGTTCATGCTTCCGTTTTCTAGAAGTCACGCTTCCAAAATCGCGACTTTACGCGAAGTGTTGGAGCGCCTAGATTCCAAGCGATGGAATTCCTGCTCGACCCCAACCTCTGGATCGCCTTCGCGATGCTCACCGCCCTCGAGATCGTGCTCGGGGTCGACAACATCATCTTCATCTCGATCCTGGTGGGCCGCCTGCCGGCGCAACAGCGCGACATGGCACGCCGGCTCGGCCTCGGCTTCGCGATGCTGAGCCGTCTGGCGCTGCTTTTCTCGCTGAGCTGGGTGATGAGCCTCACCGCCGACCTCTTCACCGTGGCCGGCCAAGGCATCAGCGGGCGCGACATCGTGCTGCTGCTGGGTGGCCTCTTCCTGCTCTACAAGGCCACGCACGAGATCTTCATCGAGGTCGAGGCGCGCGAGCAGGACGGCCCGCCCAAGACCGACGACGCCGTCATCAAGTCGGTGGGGGGCAAGCTCTTCTGGGCCATCATCGGCCAGATCGCCATCATCGACATCGTGTTCTCGCTCGACTCGGTGATCACGGCGGTGGGCATGGTCGACGAGATCGGCGTGATGGTGGCGGCCGTGATCGCCGCCGTGGCCGTGATGCTCTTCGCTGCCAAGCCGATCGGCGAGTTTGTCGACCGCCACCCGTCGGTCAAGGTGCTGGCGTTGGCCTTCCTGGTGATGGTGGGCATGGCGCTCACCGCCGAAGCCTTCGACGTGCACGTGCCCAAGGGCTACATCTATGCTGCGATGGCCTTCTCCCTGGCCGTCGAAGCCCTCAACATCCGCGCCCGGAACAAGCGGCGGGCCGCGGTGTCTCATGAGTCTTCCGCTGGTGTCTGATTAGCAAAGGAGTCTTCATGAACTACGACCTTCAACAGGTTTACGGCCAGGCCGTCACCTCGCCGCAGGAGCGCAACAAGGTCCTGCGCAACACCTACTGGCTGCTGGCCCTGTCGATGGTGCCCACCGTGCTGGGCGCCTGGGTTGGCGTGGCCACCGGCATCGCCGCGGCCATGTCGCCGATGGTGAGCCTCGTGGTCTTCCTCGGCGGCGCCTTCGGCTTCATGTTCGCCATCGAGAAGACGAAGAACTCGTCGGCCGGCGTGCCCATCCTGCTCGGCTTCACTTTCTTCATGGGCCTGATGCTCTCGCGCATGGTGGGCATGGTGCTCGGCCTGTCGAACGGCGCCGGGCTCATCATGATGGCCTTCGCCGGCACGGGCGCGATCTTCTTCGGCATGGCGATGCTGTCGTCGGTGATCAAGCGCGACCTGTCCAGCATGGGCAAGTGGCTCTTCATCGGCGCGATCATGTTGCTCGTGGCCGGCATCGCCAACATCTTCCTGAAGTCGCCCGCGCTGATGATCACGCTGTCGGTGCTGGCCATCGGCATCTTCTCGGCCTTCATCCTGCACGACCTGAAGCGTGTGCAAGACGGGCATGAAACGAATTACATCACCGCCACGCTGGGCGTGTACCTGAGCCTGTACAACGTGTTCCAGTCGCTGCTGGCCCTGTTCGGCATCTTTGGCGGGCGCGACGAGTAAGCGTCAGCCCGCGATGTAGGCCCTGAGCCCATCGGCCAGGGCCTGGAAGGTCACCTGGCAACGCGGGCTCGCCCGCAGGTCTTCGTGCATCGCGAGCCAGGTGTCCAGCTTGAAGGCAAACCGTTTCGGCATGACGCGCACCAGCGCGCCATGCCGTTTTGCCAATCCGACCTGGCAGAAGCCGATGCCGTGCCCCGCGCGAATGGCAGCCAGTTGCGCCAGGTCGTTGTCGGTGCGCAGCGCGAAGGCGTCGCGCTGCACCACGCCGATCGATTTGCCAAGCGCGCGGATGAATGGCGTCTCGCTGTCGAAGCCGATCAAGTCATGCCCCATCAGCTCGGCCTCGGTGCGTGGTGTGCCACGCCGGGCCAGGTAGTCGCGGTGGGCGTGCATGCCGAGTTCGATGGCACCCAGGCGCTGGGCGATCAGCGCCTCATGGCGCGGCGGGGTCATGCGCACTGCGATGTCGGCCTCGCGGTGCAGCAGGTCCTGCAGGCGGTTGCTGATGACCAGCTCGACCACGAGCCCTGGCTGCTGCTGCCGAAGCCGTGCCAGGATCGGCGGCAGCACCTCCACGCCGATCACCTCGCTGGCGGTGATGCGCACCGTGCCGCGCACCCGCTCGTGGCTGTCGGCCTGGCTGCTGGCTTCGCGCTGCAAGGCTGCGGCGGTGGCGGCCATGCTTTCCGCATAGGGCTGCAGCGCGCGGGCGGCGTCGGTGGGCAGCAGGCCCGTCTGCGACCGGGTGAAGAGCGTGAGCGACAGCGCCTTCTCCAGCGCCGCGACATGCCGGCCCACCGTGGGCTGGGTGAGGCCCAGCTCGCGTGCGGCGGCCGAGAGCGAGCCGGCCTGCAACACACCGAGGAAGGTGCGGAAGAGTTCCCAGCCGGGGGTGTCGTGGGCCATGCAGAAATGTATGGTCGCACCACGATGTTCGGCAATTCCTTTTGAGTGCCAGGCTGCCCACACTGCCGTCATCGCAACACCGAAGAGGAGCATGACGATGGACACGCAAGGCGGGAAGACAGCGCTGGTGCTGGGCGCGACCGGGGGCATCGGCGGCGAGGTCGCCCGGCAGCTGCAGCGCGCCGGCTGGCGGGTGAAGGGCCTGGTGCGCCAGGTCGCCCGCGTGGCCGGCCGTGACGACGGCATCGAGTGGCTGGAGGGCGACGCGATGAACGCGGCCGACGTGCTGCGCGCCGCGCAAGGCGCCTCGGCCATCGTGCACGCGGTCAACCCGCCGGCCTACCAACGCTGGGGCGAGCTCGTGCTGCCGATGATCGACAACACCATCGCCGCGGCGCGCGCCACCGGGGCGCGCATCGTGTTGCCGGGCACCGTCTACAACTACGGCATCGGCGTGTTCCCGCTCGTGGCGGAAGACGCGCCCCAGCACCCGCACACCCGCAAAGGTGCGGTGCGTGTGGCCCTGGAGCAGCGCCTCGAAGCGGCCGCCCGCAACGGCGTGCGCAGCCTGGTGGTGCGGGCGGGCGACTTCTTCGGCCCGCAGGCGGGCAACAGCTGGTTCTCGCAGGGGCTCGTCAAACGTGGCCAGCCGGTTCGCGCGGTGGTGCAGCCCGGTGCGGCCGCCCACGCCTGGGCCTACCTGCCCGACGTGGCGCGAACGATGGTCTTGTTGCTGGAGCGCGAGGCCACGCTGCCGGCCTTCGCCCGCTTCCACATGGCGGGGCATTGGGACGCGACCGGCGCGCAGATGGCCGAGGCGGTGCAGCGGGTGGTGCTCGCCGAGACCGGCCGAGCGCCACGCATCGCACGCTTCCCGTGGCCGGTGGTGACGCTGCTCGCGCCGGTGGTGCGCATCCTGCGCGAGCTGAAGGAGATGCGCTACCTGTGGCAGCAGCCACTGCAGCTGCGCAATCACGCGCTGGTGGCCGCGCTCGGCGCCGAACCCCACACGCCGCTCGACCAGGCCGTGCGCGAGACGCTCGTCGGCCTGGGCTGCCTGCCGGCGGCTCAGCCTTCGGCGCGCCAGGCCTCGATCCAGGCCCAGGCCTGAGGCCAGTCGCCGAGGCCACTCTGCGCATTGAGGTGGCCGCGCGCGCCCAGGTCGACGTGCTCGGCCTGCCAGCGGGCGGCGAGGGTGGCGCTGTGGTCGCCCGGCGCATACGGGTCGTCGTGGCTCGTGACCATGCGGATGCGCCGGCCGGGCAGCGCCTCGGGCAGCGGCGCGAAGCCCCGCGCTTCGGGTGGGAAGGCCGGCCCCAGCGGGTCGGGCACGGCGACGAGCAGCAGCGCGTGCACCGCGGCGCGGTGGCGCGCCGCCCAGTGCGCCACCACCAGGCAGCCCAGGCTGTGGGCCACCACGATGGGCGGCTGCGGTGCGGCGCGCACGGCGGCGTCGAGCGAGGCGACCCACTCGTCGCACACCGGGTGGTCCCAGTCGCGCTGCGGCACGCGCGTGACGCCGGGGTGCTGCACTTCCCACAACGATTGCCAATGGGTGGGGCCCGAGTTCTGGATGCCGGGCACGAGGAGGACGGGTCGCATGGGGTGAAGCCAACAGGAGTGACGATGCCGCCTACGATAGGCAGCCGGCGCGATGCGCGCCATCGCCACTCATCGGAACTTGCCCCGCCAAACCTTTGCTTCATCGCCATGACCGCTGCCGTGCCGTTCAAGCTCGACAAGAAAGACCACCAGATCCTGCAGGCGCTGCAGGACGACGCGCGCCAGCCGCTGGCCGCGCTCGGCCGTCGCATCGGCCTGTCGCAGCCGGCCATCAGCGAGCGGGTGAAGAAGCTCGAAGAGGCCGGCGTGATCGCCGGCTACGGCGCGCGCATCAACCTCGCGGCGGTGGGCCTCGCGCTGCAGGCGGTGGTGCGGGTGCGCACCACGCATGCGCACATCCAGCGCTACGTGCAGCTCTTCCAGTCCATGCCCGAGGTGCTCGACGCGGTGCGCGTGACGGGTGAAGACTGCTTCATCGTGCGCTGCGCCTTCGCCGGCCCGCAGGACCTGGAGCGCGTGGTGGACGCGCTCGCCGCGCATGGCAGCGTGAGCACCTCGCTCGTGCTCTCGCATCCGGTCTCGAAACCTCCAACGCTCGGCTGAGCAGAAGCCGCGTTGCGCTCAGGGGTGAGCGCGCTGCCTATGCTGCAAGGCTCCTCTCACCTGGAGCCTCACCATGCGCCACCTGCCGCTCGGCCGCACCGGCCTCTTCGTCTCCGAGCTGTGCCTCGGCACCATGACCTTCGGTGGCAGCACCGACCTGTGGGGCAAGATCGGCACGCTGCAGCAGGGCGAGGCCGAGCGCCTCGTGGGCCAGGCGCTCGATGCCGGCGTGAACTTCATCGACACCGCCGATGTGTATGCCGGTGGCGTGTCGGAGCAGATCACCGGCCAGGCGCTGAAGAACCTCCAGGTGCCGCGCGAGAGCGTGGTCGTCGCGACCAAGGTCTTCGGCGAGACTGGCGCCACGCCCAATGCCCGCGGCAACTCGCGCGGCCACATCCTCGACGGCGTGAAGGCGAGCTTGAAGCGCCTGCAGCTCGAGCACATCGACCTCTACCAGATCCACGGCTTCGACCCCGCCACGCCGATCGAAGAGACGGTGCGCGCGCTCGACACGCTGGTGCGCGACGGGCGTGTGCGCTATGTCGGCGTGTCGAACTGGGCGGCGTGGCAGATCGCCAAGGCCTTGGGCATCAGCGAGCGGCTGGGCCTCGCGCGCTTCGAGTCGCTGCAGGCCTACTACACCGTGGCGGGCCGCGACCTCGAGCGCGAGATCGTGCCCATGCTGAAGAGCGAAGGCCTGGGCCTGATGGTGTGGAGCCCGCTCGCGGGTGGGCTCCTGAGCGGCAAGTTCTCGAGCGGCCAGGCGGAGGCGGGCAGCCGCCGCAGCGGCTTCGACTTCCCGCCGGTGCTGCGCCCGCGGGCCGAGGCCTGCATCGAGGCCATGCGGCCGATCGCCGAGGAGCACGAGGTGTCGATCGCTCAGGTGGCGCTCGCGTGGCTCTTGCACCAGCCGCAGGTCACGAGCGTGATCGTCGGCGCCAAGCGCCCCGACCAGTTGGCCGACAACCTGGCGGCGGTGAAGCTCAGGCTCAACGCCGACGAGCTGCGCGCGCTGGACGAGGTGAGCCGCCTGCCGCCCGAGTACCCGGGCTGGATGTTCGAACGCCAGGGCGACTTCCGGCGCAAGCAGCTGCGCCTGGCGGGCCGCGGTGACTGAGCGTTCAGCGCCCGCCGGCCACCGTGGCGCGGGTGCCGAAGAAGGCCTGCACCGGCTGCCGCTCCGGCAGCACGTAGACCACGCCGCGCTGGCGGCCGAGCGAGGGGGCGATCACCGCGTCGTAGAACGACGGCGGCACCACCACGCAGCCGAGCGAGGCACGTTTGTCGTCGGCACCGGGGGTGCCGAGGCGTGCCATGCGCTGCGCCTGCGAGGCGCCGGGGCGCACGCGGTGGATGGCCAGCGCCGCCTGGTAGTCGAACCAGACGATCGCCTCGCCGCTCAGGTTGCGGCCCGGCTGCGAGGCGAAGCGGCCGGCTGGCGTGGTGCGGTCGGCGAGGGGGATGCGCTTGAGGTCGGCCACGTCGGCCACCCCGGGCACCGAATGGTCGCCCAGACCCTGGCCGAGCAGCACGCGGGTCGCGCCGAGCAGCCGGCCGTCGGCATCGAAGGCGTAGAGGCGGGCGGCCTTCTTGTCGACCACGGCGAAGGGTTGGTGCTGCGTGTCGCCGCTGTCGAGCGCCCAGTCGCGCACGTGGCGGGCGTCGGCCGTGAGGGCAGGGCCGTCGGTGGCGACGGTGCCGAGCGGGGAGTCGGGGGTGTGAGGGGTGACGGCCTGCGCCGCCACGCTTGTGAGGGCCGAGAGGGCCAGTGCGATGAACTGCTGGATGACTTGCACCGCATGACTGTAAGAAGCGGTCGCGCTGTGGCGGTATGAACAATGCCGCAACAAACGCCCGCGTCACACCCCGTTGCGAAACGCGCTGCGCTTTTTCATTTCTTGTTTGGAGACGAGACGACATGACCCAGCCCTACACCGAAGCCCAACCCGCCCGAGCCGAGGTCGACGCCCTCCAGGGCGCCGTGGTGCTCGATTTCGGCACCAACTGGTGCGGCTTCTGCAAGGCCGCCGAGCCGCTGGTCGACGCGGCACTGGCCCCGCACCCGGGCGTGCGGCACCTGAAGGTCGAAGACGGCCCCGGCCGGCCGCTCGGCCGCTCGTTCCGGGTCAAGCTGTGGCCCACGCTCGTCTTCCTGCGTGATGGGCAGGAGGTCTCGCGGGTGGTGCGCCCGGGCGATGCGGCCACGGTCGCGCAGGGCATCGCGGCCCTCGGCCCGGCCTGACGCTCAAAGCGCGACAACGAGGGGAATTCCGGCGGTTATCCGCGCACTGCGTCACGCGGGCAGGAGGAAGATGGCCTCGCCCTCAGTTCGCAGGGTGTAGGACGCGTGCGCTCTGGCCGGGATCGGCGTGTCAATCCGCCAACCCTTTCCAGCCTTGACCTTGCCATGCGCGACAACCAGCCCGTGACCCAGCGGGAACACCAGTTTCCCGACAACGCGACCCTGATGTCGACCACCGACACGCAGAGCCGCATCACCTACGCCAACGAGGCCTTCGTCGCCGCCAGCGGCTTTTCGCGCGAGGAGCTGGAAGGCCAGCCACACAACGTGGTGCGCCACCCCGACATGCCGCCCGAGGCCTTTGCCGACATGTGGGCCACGCTCAAGAACGGCGAGCCGTGGACGGCCCTGGTGAAAAACCGCCGCCAGAACGGCGACCACTACTGGGTGCGTGCCAACGCCACGCCGGTGGTGCGCGGTGGGCGTGTCACCGGCTTCATGTCGGTGCGCACCAAGCCCTCGCGCGAGGAGGTGGCGGCGGCCGAAGCGCTGTACCGCGAATTCCGCGAAGGCCGCGCCGGTGGGCGACGCTTCCACAAGGGCGTGATCGTGCACGGCGGGGCGATGGCCCTGCGGTCGGTGTTCAAGACCTTGCCGGTGCGCTGGCGCATCCGCGCCGCGTTTGCCGGCGTGGTGCCGGCGCTCGCGCTGGGGGCCTGGGGCCTGGGCGCCGGCGCGGCGCTCGTAGCGCCGCTGGCCGGGCTGGCCGCGCTGCTCGGGGCCGGCGCCTCGTGGTGGCTGGAGCGCCAGATCGCACGCCCGCTGGAGCAGCTGCGCGAGCAGGCGCTGAAGATCGCCAGCGGCCAGAGCCAGCAGGTCGACCACATGGACCGCGTCGACGAGATCGGCATGACCCTGCGCACCATCGGCCAGATCGGCCTGATGTTCCGCTGGATCATCGACGACGTGAGCGGCCAGGTGCTCAACATCCAGACCGCCACCAGCGAGATCGCCCAGGGCAACCAGGGCCTGAGCAACCGCACCGAACAGTCGGCCTCCAGCGTGCAGCAGACGGCCTCGTCGATGTCACAGATGACCGCCACCGTGCAGAGCAACGCCGACATCGCGAACCAGGCCACGGCCCTGTCAGGCAGCGCGAGCGATGCCGCAGCGCGCGGCGGCCAGGCGGTGGCCCAGGTGGTGAGCACGATGAACGACATCACCGACAGCTCGCGCAAGATCGCCGACATCATCGGCGTGATCGACAGCATCGCCTTCCAGACCAACATCCTCGCGCTCAACGCTGCGGTGGAAGCCGCGCGGGCCGGCGAGCAGGGCCGCGGCTTCGCGGTCGTGGCCGGCGAAGTGCGCAGCCTGGCGCAGCGCAGCGCCGATGCGGCGCGCGAGATCAAGGCGCTGATCGGCGCGAGCGTCGACAAGGTCGAGTCGGGCTCGCGCATCGTCGACGAGGCCGGCCGCACGATGGACGACATCGTGGCGCAGGTGAAGCGGGTGTCCGACCTCATGGTCGAGATCGGCGCGGCCACGCAGGAGCAGAGCAAGGGCATCGGCCAGGTCGACTCCGCCGTGGCCCACCTCGACCAGATCACGCAGCAGAACGCCGCGCTGGTGGAAGAGAGCGCCGCCGCGTCCGAAAGCCTCAAGGTGCAGGCCGAGCGCCTGGCCGAGGCGGTGGGCGTGTTCCGCTGAAGGGCTGGGCCAGAATCCGCGCATGCCGGACTTCAAGAGCTTCGACGAGTTCTATGCGATCTACCTCACGGCCCACCAGCGGCCGTGGAACCGCCGCATCCATTTGCTCGGCTGGCTGATCGGCGCGGCGCTCGGGCTCTACGCGCTGTGGGTCGGCCCGCTGTGGTGGCTGCTCGGCGCGCCGGCCGCGGCGCTCGTGGCCATCGCCATCGGGCACGGCCTGATCGAGCCCTCTCACGCGGTCGAGTTCAAGTACCCGCTGCGCACGGCGCTCGCCAACCTGCGCATGTTTGCCGACATGGCGCGTGGCCGCCTGCCGCGCTGAGCGGCATCACCGCCGATGCGCACGCTCTTCGACGCTCCCTTCGCCTGGTGGCTGGCGGCCGACTGGCCGCTCGCGCTGGCCGCGGTGCTGGCCTTCCACCTCGTCATCTACCTCGTGGGCGGCGTCGTCGCGTCGTGGATGACCTTCCGCCTCTTCCCCGCGCTCGACATCGGCCACGTGATCGACAACCAGCCGCTCAAGCCGAAGCAGATCCGCACCGAGCTGCGCAACGGGCTGCTCACCTGCGCGGTGCTGGCCGTCGTCTCGCTGGCCTACCGGCCGCTCGCGCACGGCATCTGGCCCGAGACGTTGTGGCAGGCCGCGTGGCAGCTCGGCGCCTTCGTGCTCTTCAACAACGTCTACGCCTACGCCACGCACCGCCTGCTGCACCACCCGTGGCTGATGCGCTTCCACAGCGTGCACCACTGGTCGGTGCGCGTCACGCCCTGGTCGGGCTACAGCGTGCACCCGGTGGAGGCGGCAGTGATCGGCGGCACCTTCGTCGCCTTCATGGCGATCGTGCCGGTGGGCGTGGGCACCATTGCGCTGCTGCATGTGATGGGCATCGTGTTCACCTCCTGCATCCACTGCAACCACGAGCTGATGCCGATGCATGCTGACGACCACTGGCTCAAGCGCCTGGTGTCCGACCCGAAGTTCCACCAGATCCACCACGAGCAAAGCCGCGTCAACTACGGCTTCACCTCGCCCTGGCTCGACCGGCTGCTGAACACGCTGGGCCGCTGAACCCCAAGACGCTCGACAAAAGAAAAAGCCCGCGACCATTGCTGGCGGCGGGCTCGTCTTCCGGGCATGGGGGCTCACCGCTCGAAGCGGCTGCGGCCATGACGGTTTCGCTCTGTGCTGGGTGACGGGTTCCCGTGTGTCCGCCCAATCGTGCGGTCGGTTTTGCATCAGAAGGCCTTCAGTGTAGGCGGTTCGTGTTTCGGTGATGTGACGAATAGCGGGGCTTTTGCAGGGCTATTGACGTGGCTCAAGCGAAGCACCGGGCGTCAGGTGGGCCAGCGCACCACCGCTTCGAGGCCGGGGTGCGCATTGCGCAACACCAGCGAGCCGCCATGCGACTGCGCGACGAGACGGCACAGGTACAGCCCGAGGCCCACGCCGCCGGCGGCCCGGGTGCGCGCCACGTCGGGCCGGTAGAAGGGCTCGGTGAGGCGCGCGAGCTGGTCGTCGGGCACACCGGGGCCGTGGTCACGCACGGTGAGCACGGCCCGCTCGCCATCGACATGCGTGCTCACCGTCACCGGCCCATCCGACGCACCGTGGCGCAGCGCGTTGTCGATCAAGTTGCGCACCAGCATCGTCGCGCGAGGGCGGTCGAGCGGCACGGCGGGCAGGTCGTCGGCGAGCACCAGCTGCAAGGGCTGGCCGTCGAAGCTGGCCGCGACTTCCTGCACCAAGGTGTTGAGGTCGGTGGGCGTGCGCTGCAGGGCCGAGGGGCCGGCGGCGAGACGCTCGCCTTCCAGCAGGTCGGCGATCAGCGTGCCCATCAGCGTGAGGTCGCGCAGCAGCGCGGCGCGCTCTGGGGTGTCGCCCGACAGTTCGGCGTTGAGGCGCGCGCGCGTCAGCGGCGAGCGCAACTCGTGGCTGATGGCCAGCAGCAGCGCGCGCTGGCTGTGCAGCATGCCTTGCAGGCCGGTGGCCATGTCGTTGACCTGCTGTGCGAGGTCGCCCAGCTCGTCTCGGCGGCGAATGGGAATGGGCGTGCTGAAGTTGCCTTCGCCATAGCGCTGCGCGCCCTGGCGGATGTCGTCGAGCGGGCGGAAGAGCCGGCGCACGGTGGCATAGGCCAGCAGCGTGAGCAGCAGCAGCCCGGCGAGTGGCAGCAGCGCACGCACCGGGTGCCGCTCGTGCCAGACGTTGGTGCCCATGCCGAAGACGATGCGGTGGCCGTCGGCGGTGCTGCGGGTGAGCAGGCGCCGGCCCCAGTCGTCGTCCTTCAGCTGGCGCTTCCATTCGGCGTACTTGCCCGGGTGCGAATCCCACTGCACCGCGGGCCCCTCGATGCGCACCGAGATCGGCAGCTTCTCGACCAGCGCCTGCGCCCGCGCCAGGTCGGGCGGCGAGCCGATGTCGGCGGCCAGGCGGTCGACGTAGTCGGTGAGCAGCGGCTTGACGAAGAGTTCGAAGCCGCCCGACAGCGCCGCGCGCGTGCCGCCCATGAACACCACCACCGTGCCGGCCGCGAGCACCAGGAAGAGCGCGACCAGCCGCCACTTCAGCGAATGGCGGAAGCGCTGGTGCCAGCGCGGGTGGGCGTGCACACGCTCGCGCCACTTCATGCCCGCGGCACCCCGGCGAAGGTGTAGCCCGCGTTGCGCAGCGTCTTGATCACCGGCAGCGGCTCGAGCTTCTTGCGCAGGCGGCTCACCAGGATGTCGACCGCACGGGTGAAGAGGTCGGCCTCACGCCCGCGCAGCTTGTTCAGGATCTCGTCGCGCGTGAACACACGGCCCGGCTCGCGCGCCAGCATCACCAGCAGCTCGAATTCGGTGCCGGTGAGATCGAGCAGCTCCCCCTCGCGATGCACTTCGCGGCGTTGCAGGTCGATGGTGAGGCCCTCGAAGCTGAGCTTCTGCGCTTTGGCATCCCCGGAACCCCCGTTGCGCGAGCGGCGCAGGATGGTCTGCAGCCGCGCCGCCAGCTCGCGCGGCTCGAAGGGCTTGGGCAAGTAGTCGTCGGCGCCGAGTTCCAGGCCCACCACACGGTCGGTCACGTCACCGCGGGCGGTGAGCATCAGCACCGGGATGTCGCTGTCGTGGCGGATGCGGCGGCAGACCTCGAAACCGTCCATCTCGGGCAGCATCACGTCGAGGATCACCGCGTCGTAGCGTTGCTCGGCCAGCCGCGCGAGGCCCAGCGTGGGGCGCGCGGCGTGGTCGAGCGCGAGGTCGAAACGCTGCAGGTAGGTCGCGAGCGGCGCGGCCAGGTCTTCATCGTCATCGATCAGCAGGATGCGGTACATGGGCGCGATGCTGACACAAGGCGCGGGTTCATCCGCGCCACCCACGGTGGTGGCCGAAGCGGTCGAGTGCTTCGCGCACCTTCTGCTGCTGCTCGGGCTTGAGGCTGTCGTAGAAGTCGGCTGCGGCGTTGATGACGGCCGGCGAGGCGCCGCGCATCGCGGTGGTCTTGGCGTCGACCAGCGACTGGGCCTTGGCGCGGTCGAACTGCGCGCCGGCGATCACGGCCTTCAGCTCCGCACGCGGCTCGCCGCCGCTCGCCTTCATCGACTGGCGCTGGGCTTCGAGCGTGTCGGCCAGCACCGTGAGCTTGGCCTTCTGCGCGGCGTCGAGGTCGAGCTTGCGGCTCGCCTTGTCGACCATGTGGGCGCGTTTCTCGGCGCGCTCGGCTTCCGTGGTGCGGTCGCCGAAGTAGCCGTAGTGACGCTGGTGCGAGCAGGCCGCCAGGCCGCCCGCGAGCAGCGAAACACCGAAGATGCCGATCAGGGAGCGCTTGAGCCAGGTTCTCATGTCGAGTCCTTTCGAGACGTGTTGAACATGAGCGCATGGTCGGGTGGCCGTGCGCGGGTGTCCTTTCGCGCCGGCATCGTTGTGTTTCGTTTCTTTTCAGTGCCTCGCTTCAGCGGTAGCGCGCCGCGGTGATGAACTGGCTGAAGGTCTCGCACCAGATCACCACCGTGTCGTAGCGGGCGAGGTCGGTGCCGGGTGGCAGCGGCAACTCGAAGCGCTCGAAGTTGCGCACGTCGCCCACGCGCAGCATGGTGGGCTTGAGCCGCTGGAAGTCGGCCTCGGTCTCCACGAACTGCGGCGACAGGTAGAGCTTGTAGTCGGGGCCGGGGGCGAGCTTGCCGTCGAAGGCGATGCGGCGCGCGTCGAGCCGCACCTGGCCTTCGCCCCAATGCAGGAAGTCGCTGTCTTTCAGGTCGCGGCGGAACCGGCCTTCGAAGAGCGCCTCGCGCGCTTCCAGCGTCACCGGCGACGGCGGGGCCGCGGTGAGGATGGGCAGCAGGTAGATCCCGGCCCCAAACCCCAGGGCCAGTGCCACCAGGTGTGTCGCGAGCAAGAGCAAGGCTTTCTTCATGGCGGCAAGGTCGTGGGGTGGTGGCGAACCTTACAGCGCAGCGGGTCGGCGTCGTCCTACAGCCGGTCGATCCGGTGCCCGACGGCGCAGCCCCGATGGCCGGCGTAGCCTGCGGTCCACCATGGCTGCTCGCTCGCTTGCATCGCTCACCCTCGGCTTCGGGCTCGTCTCGATCCCGGTGAAGCTGTATTCGGCCACCGAGAGTTCGGCCAGCGTCGGCTTCAACCTGCTGACGAAAGACGGCTCGCGCGTGAAGCAGCAGTACGTCTCGGTCAAGACCGGCGAGGTGGTCGAGCGCGCGGCGATGGTGAAGGGCTACGAGTTCGAGAAAGACCACTTCGTGATCTTCGAGCCCGAGGAGCTGAAGGCGCTGGAGGCCGAGGCGAGCCACGTGGTCGACATCGTGGCCTTCGTGCCCGACAAGGCCATCGACCCCATCTACTACGACCGCGCCTACTACCTGGGGCCCGACAAGCGCGGCGCCAAGCCCTACTCACTGCTGATGCAGGCGATGCGCAAGACCAAGCGCGTGGCGCTTGCGCGCATGGCGTGGAAGGGCAAGCAGTACGTGGTGCAGGTGCGGCCCGCCGAAGAAGGCCTGGTGCTGCAGCAGCTGCTCTACGCCGACGAGGTGCGCAGCCTTGGCGAACTCGACATCGAGACGGTGAACGTCTCAGACGCCGAGGTGCAGCTCGCCACCCAGCTCATCGAGCAGATCTCGGCCGACAACTACGATCCGGCGCAGTTCCAGGACGAAGAGAAGGCGCGCATCCTCGCCGCCATCGACAAGAAGATCGCCGGCAAGAAGATCGTCGCCGCGCACCGCCCCGATGAAGCGCCCGGCAGCGGCGGCGGGCAGGTCATCGACATCATGGATGCGCTGCGCGCGAGCTTGGCGAAGAAGGGCGGCGCCAAGGCTGCGCCGGCCAAGGCCGTAGCGGCGGCCGACACCGCCTCGCTGAAGGAGCGCAAGCCGCCCCGGCGCGCCGCCGCGAGCCCCGCCGCCGCACCGGCCCGCGCTCGCGCGAGGAAGTGAGCCCCTCGGGCGCCGACGACCGCCAGGCCACGCTGAGCCTGCGCAAGGTGCAGGCGCTGCTCGGCCTGCCGCCGCATGTGGTGACCGGGCTGATCGAGGCCGGCGTCGTCACGCCCACCCGCGGCCCGCGCCATGCGTGGCGCTTTACCTTTCAGGACGTGGTGCTCTTGCGCACCGCCCACCGCCTGCGCACGGCGCAGGTGCCGTCGCGCAAGCTGCTGCGGGCCTTGGCGCGGGTGAAAGGTGGGCTGGGCCCGCTGCCCTTGAGCGGCGTGCGGCTGACGGCCATCGACCGCCAGGTGGTCGTGCGCGAAGGCGCATTGCAGTGGGAGGCCGAGAGTGGCCAGCTGCTGATGAATTTCGACAGCGCGGCCGCGCCGGTCGTGCAGCCGCTCGCGCAGGAGACGGTCGACGGGTTCGCCGAGGCCGTGGCGCTCGAAGCGCGCGACGCCGCGTTGGCCGAGAAGGCCTACCGGCAGGCCCTGGCGGCCGACCCCCGGCATGCGGCGGCGTGGCTCAACCTCAGCGCGCTGCTGTGCGAACAAGGCCGCTGCGACGACGCGGTGCAGGCGCTCGACGAGGCGCTCGCGCACCTGCCCGACGACGCCGATCTGCATTTCAACCGCGGCATCGCACTCGAAGACCAGCAGCGCCACGACGAGGCCATCGCCGCCTACGAACGCGCGCTGGCCCTGAACCACGAGCTGGCCGATGCGCATTTCAACCTCGCGCGCCTGCATGAGCGCGCCGGGCGACCGCACCGGGCGCTGCGACATTTGCACGAGTACAGGCGCTTGTCTCGATGAGGGGCGCGCTATCCTCGGCCGACGATGCGCTGCGAAGAGATCGCCACCCACCCCGACTTCCGCCGACTGTCCTCCATCGATGGTGTGCGGGTCGACCTGCGCTACGTCGGCCCGCGCAACTTCGTGGGGCGCGATCTCTACGGTGAGCTCGATTGCGCCTGGCTGCACCGCCTGGCCGCTGAGGGTCTGGCACGCGCGGCGGCCGAACTCAAGGCGCTCGCCCCCGGGCACCACCTGCTCGTGCTCGACGCGCTGCGCCCGCACCGCGTGCAGGTCGAGCTGTGGGAGTTCCTCGACGGCACCGGCCTGCGTCAATACGTGGCCGACCCGGCGCGCGGCTCCATCCATTCCTTCGGCATGGCGCTCGACGTGACGATCGTGAACGAGGCCGGCGACGAGCTCGACATGGGCAGCGGCTTCGACGAGATGGACGAACTCTCGCACCCCAAGCTCGAAGCCGAGCACCTCGCCAGCGGCGCGCTCACGCCCACGCAGGTGACGAACCGCGAGCTGCTGCGCCGGGTGATGGCGGCGGGTGGCTTCAACGGCGTCGACAACGAGTGGTGGCACTTCGACATGCTCGACCGCAGCCACGTGCGGCAGACCTTCGTGCGGGTCGACTGAGATCAGCTGCCCGGCGTGCGCGCCGGCGCCAGGCGCTGCGCGAGCGCCGACTGCGCCATCAGTTCCTGGAACCACACCGCGTAGCCGCCGTCGCTCGGGTGCAGGCCGTCCTTCGCGTTGAGCTCCGGGTGCTGCGCAAACGGGTCGTCCGCCCGTTCCTTGAAGAGCCGCACGTAGCCCACGCCCTGGCGCTGCGCCGCGTCGCGCACCAGCGCATGCAGCTCGCGTGAGCGCGAGGCCATCCACCACGACACGGGCGGAAAGAAGAAGGGCGCATTGCCTACGTTGCCGGCTGGCATCAACACCACCGTGTCGGCGCGCGCCTTGGCCAGCTGCGCGATGCGGTCGAGGTGGCTGGCGGTGTTGTCGAGGTCGCGCAGTCGGATCACGTCGTTGCCGCCGGCGAGCACCAGCACGATGTCGAAGCGCGTGTCGCCCGCTTCCAGCTGGTGTGGCACTTCGGCGAGCGTGGCGCCGTCGCGCCCGCGGTTCTCGATGTGCAGGCCCGGGTACGCCTGCGCCAGCAGCCCGGCCAGGCTCTTCTCGGGTGAGCTGGCGCCGGTGCCGACCGCGGTGCTGTCGCCCACGATCAGGAGCCGCACCCGCGCGGTGTCGACGGGGTGTTGCAGCGGCTCGCTCTGGCGGGCCAGCTCGGCCGCGGTGTGCAGCCGCGTGACGGTGCAGCCGGCCAGCAGGAGCGCGACGGCCGCAGCGCCCCAGGCGACCAGCCTGGCGGGGTGTCGGGAACGGGGCAGGGCAGGCATGGCAATGCATGTTGGTCGACAGCCGGCAGCTTGTGCACCGGCCTTTGGCGGAACCTGCGGTAGTCGCGCTCCTACAGCGCGGCCGGCGGCTTGTAGTGCCAGCCCTACACGACAAAGACGGTTGCCGCGATGGCCCGCAGCGGTGCCGGTTCCTAGCATGAGGTCTCGTTCATCGAAGGCCCGCCATGCGCACCGACAACCGCTTCGACCCCTACAACGCCGACCGCCCCCTCACGATGCGCTGCGCCTGCGGGCAGCACGCCTCTGCCGAAGAACATCGAAGTGCGCAAGATGCCGTTGCCGAGCTGAAGCGCCGGAGCGAGACGGCCGAGTTCGAGGCCTACTCCAACGACTTCATCGAAGCATCGCTGGTGAAGGCACTGTTCCCGCACGACGCGATGCGCCGGCGCTTCCTGCGCGCAGTCGGCAAGGGCTCGGCGATGGCGGCGATCGGCTCGGTGTTGCCGGTGGCGTCGTTGCAAGCGATGGCGCAAGAGAAAGGCACCTTGGAGAAGCGCGATCTCAAGATCGGCTTCATCCCCATCACCTGCGCCACGCCGCTCATCATGGCGCACCCCTTGGGCTTCTATTCGAAGCAGGGGCTCGACGTGCAGGTGGTGAAGACGGCCGGCTGGGCGCTGATCCGCGACAAGATGCTCAACAAGGAGTACGACGCGACGCACTTCCTGTCGCCGATGCCGCTGGCGATCTCGCTGGGGGTGGGCAGCAACCCCACGCCGATGAACGTGGCGACGATCCAGAACACCAACGGCCAGGCGATCACCCTGCACGTCAAGCACAAGGACAAGCGCGACCCGAAAGACTGGAAGGGCTTCAAGTTCGCCGTGCCCTTCGAGTACTCGATGCACAACTTCCTGCTGCGCTATTACGTGGCCGAAGCGGGGCTCGACCCCGACCGCGACATCCAGATCCGCGTGGTGCCACCGCCCGAGATGGTGGCCAACCTGCGCGCCGGCAACATCGACGGCTACCTCGGCCCCGACCCCTTCAACCAGCGGGCGGTGTTCGAAGAGGTGGGCTTCATCCACCTGCTCACCAAGGACCTCTGGAACGGCCACCCCTGCTGCGCCTTCGGCACCAGCACCGAGTTCATCCAGAAGAACCCCAACACCTTTGCGGCGCTCTACCGCGCAGTGCTGACCTCGGCCGCGATGGCGCGCGAGGCGCGCAACCGAGAGCTGATCGCCAAGGTGATTGCGCCGCAGGCCTACCTCAACCAGCCCGAGACGGTGCTGACGCAGGTGCTCACCGGCAAGTTCGCCGATGGCCTGGGCAATGTGAAGACCGTGCCCGACCGCGCCGACTTCGACCCCATCCCCTGGCAGAGCATGGCGGTGTGGATGCTCACGCAGATGAAGCGCTGGGGCTACGTGAAGGGCGAGGTCAACTACAAGCAGATCGCCGAGAAGGTGTTCCTGCTCACCGACGCGAAGAAGCAGATGAAGGCGCTCGACATGAAGGTGCCCGACGGGGCGTACCCGAAGATCACCGTGATGGGGAAGGTGTTCGACCCCGACAAGGCCGAGGCCTACGTCAACGGCTTCGCCATCAAGCGCAGCCCGAACGCATGAACGCTGCACGCTCGCTGGGCTTGCGCGCAGGCCTGCTCTCGGCTGTGCTCCTGCTCGTGCTGCTGGCCGTGTGGCACGTGGCCACGCTCAGCAGTGCGCCCGTCGCGACGGCCGCACCGGCGCTCACGCCCGAGCAGATCGAGTACGCCAAGTTGATGGGCAAGGATCCATCGGCCGGTGGCGCGCCCGCCGCGAAGTCGGGCTTCCCGACGCTCGCGCAAATGGGCAGCACGATCGCGAAGCACCTGTCGCAGCCGTCCTACGACAACGGCCCCAACGACAAGGGCATCGCGCTGCAGCTCGGCTACTCGCTGGCGCGGGTGGGCCTGGGCTACCTGCTCGCCGCGCTGGTCGCCATTCCGCTCGGCTTCGTGATCGGCATGAGCCCGCTGGTCTACCGCGCGCTCGACCCGTTCATCCAGGTGTTGAAGCCCATCTCGCCGCTGGCGTGGATGCCGCTCGCGCTCTACACGATCAAGGACTCGTCGATCAGCGGCATCTTCGTGATCTTCATCTGCTCGGTGTGGCCGATGCTGATCAACACCGCCTTCGGCGTGGCGAGCGTGCGGCGCGAGTGGCTCAATGTGGCGCGCACGCTGGAGGTGACGCCGCTGCGGCGTGCGTTCGAAGTCATCTTGCCGGCGGCCGCGCCCACCATCCTCACCGGCATGCGCATCAGCATGGGCATCGCCTGGCTCGTGATCGTGGCGGCCGAGATGCTGGTGGGTGGCACGGGCATCGGCTACTTCGTGTGGAACGAGTGGAACAACCTGTCGCTGCCGAACGTAATCTTCGCGATCCTGACCATCGGCGTCGTCGGCATGTTGTTGGACCTGATGTTCGCCAGGCTGCAAAAGGCGGTGACCTATGTCGACTGAGAGCTTTCTGAAAATCGAAGGTCTGGCCAAGCGCTACGGCGACAGCACCGTCTTCGACAGCGTCAACTTCGACATCCGCCAGGGCGAGTTCGTCTGCATCATCGGCCACAGCGGCTGCGGCAAGACGACCATCCTCAACGTGCTGGCGGGCCTCGAGCAGGCGAGCGAGGGCCATGTGTTCATGGACAACCGCGAGATCGCCGGCCCGAGCCTGGAGCGCGGCGTGGTGTTCCAGGGCCATGCGCTGATGCCCTGGCTCACGGTGCGCGCCAACATCGCGTTTGCGGTGCGCAGCAAGTGGCCGCTGTGGAGCCGTGCGCAGGTCAACGAGCACGTGGAGAAATACGTGGCGATGGTGGGCTTGTCTGCTGCCATCGACAAGAAGCCCTCGGCGCTGTCGGGCGGCATGAAACAGCGGGTGGGCATTGCGCGGGCGTTTGCGATCCAGCCGCGCATGCTGCTGCTCGACGAGCCTTTCGGCGCGCTGGATGCGCTCACGCGCGGCACCATTCAAGACGAGCTCTTGCGCATCTGCGCCGAGACGCACCAGACCGTCTTCATGATCACGCACGACGTGGACGAAGCCATCCTGCTGGCCGACCGCATCCTGCTGATGAGCAACGGCCCGCAGGCGCGTGTGGCCGAGATCGTGAAGAACACGATGCCGCGAGAGCGTGAGCGTGCGAGCCTGCACCACGACCCGCAGTACTACCGCATCCGCAACCACCTGGTCGACTTTCTCGTGGCGCGCTCGAAGGAGCTGTCGCACGGCAAGGCGCCGGTGCAGCCGCCCGAGGTGAGCCCGGGCCTGCACGAACCGCTTCCAGAACCCCCGCCGCGCATGCCCTTGCATCGCGTGGCTTGATCGATCTCTCAACGAAGGAGCAGAAGATGAGCCGTCTCGACGTCACCGAAAAAATCGTCGCCACCAAGGTGGCCAAGGGCCTCAAGTGGTCGGACGTGGCCGCCAAGGTCGGCCTGAGCAAGGAGTGGGTCACCGCCGCCTGCCTCGGGCAGATGACGCTGGATGCGAAGCAGGCCGGCATCGTCGGCGAGATCTTCGGCCTCACCGATGCCGAGCAGAAGTGGCTGCAGGTCGTGCCGTACAAGGGATCGCTGCCGACCAGCGTGCCGACCGATCCGCTGATCTACCGCTTCTATGAGCTCGTGAACGTGTACGGCACGACCTTCAAGGAGCTGATCCATGAAGAGTTTGGCGACGGGATCATGAGCGCGATCGATTTCAAGATGGACCTGACCCGGGAGGCCGACCCGAAGGGCGATCGCGTCAGCATCAACATGTCCGGCAAGTTCCTCCCATACAAAACGTACTGATCATGGAAAGCCGGCCGCCCGTTCCTCCGTTTACTGCCGAGACCGCGCGGCAGAAAGTGAGGCTTGCCGAAGATGCGTGGAACTCGCGTGACCCGGACCGCGTGGTCGGGGTCTACACGCCGGACACGCGCTGGCGCAACCGGGCGGAGTTCCCGGTCGGCCGCGAGGAGGTGCATGCGTTCCTGTCGCGCAAATGGGCGCGCGAGCTCGATTACCGGCTGATCAAGGAGCTGTGGGCCTTCGACGGTGCGCGCATCGCGGTGCGCTTCGCCTACGAGTGGCACGACGACTCGGGCCAGTGGTATCGCAGCTACGGCAACGAGAACTGGGAGTTCACCCCGCAAGGGCTGATGGCCTGGCGCCACGCCAGCATCAACGACCTGCCCATCCGCCCCGAGCAGCGGCTCTTCCACTGGCCGCTCGGCCGCCGGCCGGATGAGCACGCGGGTCTGAGCGAACTCGGGCTCTGATTCAAAGGACTCCCGAAGGGCGCGAGCGAACCCGGCGGCGCTGGCCTACGATGCGGGGCCATGCGCCCTTTGCATCACCTGAGCTCCCGAGGTCAGCGCCTGCTGTGGATGTTGGCCGGGCTGGTCAGCCTGGTGGTGGGGTTCATCGGCATCTTCCTGCCGCTGCTGCCGACCACGCCGTTCGTGCTGTTGGCGGCGTTCTGTTTCTCGCGTGGCAGCAAGCGCATGGAGGCTTGGCTCGTCCATCACCCGCGATTCGGCCCGATGGTGCAGGCCTGGCGGCGCCACCGCGCGGTGCCCTTGCGGGCCAAGCAACTCGCCACCGTGATGATGGCCGCCAGTGCGATCGGCACTTGGTTCGTGGTGCACTCGCCGTGGCGGTGGGCGCCCGCCATCGTCTGCACCTGCGTGGCGCTGTGGCTCTGGAGCCTGCCCACCACCCCCGCCGCGCCGCCTGCCGACGACTGAACGGCGGCGACCCCGGTTCAGGGGGGACCCTTCCGACAACGTGTGCTTTCACACGGCGCGGCACAGGCGTACCGTTGAACAATCTGACGGTGCAGCCGATAACGATCCCGACATGAATCGAGCCGTTTTCACCTCGTGGGCCGATGCCCTGCTGGGCACCGACCGGAACCAGCGCGTGCGCATGACGCAGGCGCTGGTGGCGAGCGGCATCTATACGGCCCTCACCGGCATCATGGGCCTGGGCGTGCTGCTCGGGCTCGTCGAGCCGCGCCCGGCGGCGGCGCTCGCCGTCACGGTGCTCGGTGTGTCGGCGGTGTTCCTCGTGCTCATCCGCAGCGGCGCCAACCTGCGCTTTGCCTCCGACCCGGCGCTCACGCAGGCGCAGGGCTTCTTCTGCGTGCTGGCCGCCTGCGCGTGTTACGTCATCGCCGGGCCGTTCCGCGGCGCGATCCTCATGACGGTGGTGATCGGCCAGGTGTTCGGCATCTTCGCGCTCACGCCGCGCCAGGCCCGCCGCATGGCCACGCTCGGGGTGGCGGCCCTGGGCGTCACGATGACGGCCGGCGCGTTCGCCGACCCGGTGCGCTTCCCGCCCCGCGTCGAGCTGCTCAACTTCCTGCTCATCGTGCTGATGCTGCCGACCATCGGCTGGCTGACCGGCACGCTCAGCGCCATCCGCAACAAGCTGCGCCTGCAGAAGGTGCAGCTCGAAAACGCCCTGCAGCAAAACCGCCTGCTGGCCACGCAGGACGAACTCACCGGCCTGTCGAACCGGCGCCACATGACCACCCTGCTCGTGGCCGAGCGCGGGCGCCAGCAGCGCAACCGCATGCCGATCAGCATGGTGCTGATGGACATCGACCACTTCAAGCGCATCAACGACAGCTGCGGCCACCAGGCCGGCGACCAGGTGCTGCAGATCTTTGCCGACGTCATCACCCACGGCCTGCGAACGGGCGATGCGCTGGCGCGCTGGGGCGGCGAGGAGTTCCTGCTGATGCTGCCCAACACCACCGCCGAAGACGCGCTCATCTGCGTGGAGCGCATGCGCGGCCAGCTGGCCGCTCGCAGCTTCGAGCACATCGCCCCGAAGCTGACCGTGACGTTTTCCGCAGGCATCGGCGTGTGCACGGTCGACGACCGCACCGACGCCATCATCGAGCGCGCCGACCGCGCCATGTACCGCGCCAAGACCTCGGGCCGCAACCGTACCGTCGTGGCCTGAAAAGGGGCCGCTGGCGGGAAATGTGCCCGCACCTCGCGAGCGCATGCCCACATCGGCCCGTCGTGCTTGCTCAAGAAAGCCCGGGCAATGGCCGATACATCAGGCATCCCCTGAACGCTGGACCCGCCTGCCATGCAACCCGATTACAGCCCGTCTCTCGAAGGCCCGACGCAGCCCTATGTCGACCTGACCGACCCGCTCGAGGTCGCCCGCTGGTCCTGGCTGCTCGACGTGCCCGACCACCAGATCCACCACGCCGTGCGGCTGGTGGGCAACAACGGCGACGCCGTGGCGCACTACATCGAGCTCTACGGCCGCCCGGCCGGCCGAGCCCGGCACTGAAGCGAACGCTGGCACGAAGCTCGCTTTCCAGCCGCTCGAGCGCTTCAACCGCGTTTGAAGTGCTCGCCAACCGACCGGGTACGTCGGTTTTGCTGCTGGAAATCACATGACTGACAAACAACGTCATCGCCACCACCATGCACCCCACGGCTTTCTGCCGAACTGGGCGCTGGTGATGTTTGCGGCCGGCGCCATCCTCGTGGCGACCCTGGCGCGCACGCTGATCTGAACGATTAGCCTGACCCTCCTCCTCCACGGGCGCACCGGCCCGGGGCGGCAAGCGGCTTGCATTGAAGATGCCGGCACGTGTCGCCACGCACTGTTTGGAGGATGGCCATGGACGAGTACACCGCCCAATTGGTGAAGGAAAGCTGGGACCTGGTCGAGCCCATCGCTCCCCGGGCCGCCGAACTCTTCTACGCCAACCTCTTCCGGCTCGACCCGTCGCTCAAGCCGCTCTTCACCGGCGACATGGTGGTGCAGGGCGAGAAGCTGATGAAGATGATCGGCGTGGCGGTGGGCCTGCTGGGCCAGCCCCAGCTCCTGCTGCCGGCCTTGCAGACCCTCGGCCGGCGCCATGCCGACTACGGCGTGCGCGACGACCACTACGACACCGTGGGCACGGCCCTGCTGGCCACGCTGCAGCAAGGCATCGGCGTCGCCTTCACGCCCGAGGTGCGCGAGGCCTGGATCGATGTCTACGGGGTCTTGTCGCGCACCATGAAGGAAGCGGCGCGGGTGGCCGCCTGAGCGGCGCTCACTTCGGCAACAAGGCCCACATGCGCAGCGGCTGCTTCATGCGGCCGGCCTGCTGCTCGGCGGTGTCGCCCCAGCCCCAGAAATAGTCGGCCCGCACCGCGCCGACGATCGCGCTGCCGGTGTCTTGCGCCATCACCAGGCGGCGCAGCGGCGTGCTCGCGAGCGGCTCGGTGGTGTCGAGCCAGACGGGGGTGCCGTAGGGCACGCTCTGCGCGTCGACCGCGATGGAGCGGCCGGGCGTGAGCGGCACGTTCTGCGCGCCCTTGGGGCCGAGCGCCGGGTCGGGCAGGGCTTCTTCGCGGAAGAAGACGTAGCGCGGGTTGGCCCACAGCATCTCGTCGAGCCGCTTCGGGTTGGCCCGCGCCCAGGCCTTGATGGCGGGCCAGGAGGCTTCACCCGCGCGCAGCTCGCCCTGGTCGATGAGCCACTTGCCGACCGAGCGGTAGGGGTGGTCGTTGTGCCCGGCGTAGGCCACACGCAGCAGCTTGCGCTGGCCGTTGGCTTCGGTGAGCTGCAGGCGGCCCGAGCCCTGGATCTGCAGCACCAGCGCATCGAGCGGGTCGGCCACGAAGGCGATGGCGTTGCCGCGCAGCGCGGCCTGTGCAGCGGGCTGGGTGGCGATCTGCTGGCGCGTCCAGTAGGGCTTGCGGGTGGCGAGGTCGGCCGGCACGCCGTGCAGCGGGATGCGGAAGCTGCCACCCGCCACGCGCCGGGCTTCGACCAGCGGCTCGAAGTAGCCGGTGATGAGGCCTTCGGTGGCACTGTCGGCCGTCTCCACGCGCCAGGGCTGCATGCGCTGCTGCACCCAGGCGCGCGCCGAGGCGTTGGAGGCCGGGGTGACGTTGCGCGCGTCGAGGCAGATGCGCGCCCACTCGAGCGGCGGTTTGTCGCAGCCGCGTTGCAGCGCCGGCCACCACTCCATCAGGGCATCGGACTCCCAGCCGGGCAGTTCCGACCAGTCGGCCTTCACCCAGCGCGAGCGGTTGCGCTGCATCACCACGGGCGGTGTGGTGCCCGGCTTGTCGACCGCGGGCGGGGTCATGACCGGGGGCGGCGGGCTCACAGGACCACTCGCGCAGGCGGTGAGCACTCCTAGAATCGCCGCCGCTGCAAAACGGCGGAAGCCGAACGGGATCGTCATCATGGGTTTGTTGTTGCTCGAAGCGCTGGCGGCGCTCGGGGTGTTGGTGCTGATCGTGTGGTGGACCATGTTCTCGGGACGCAAGGGCGGTGAACGCCAGGAGCGTGGCGACGAGGCCGACGGCGATGAGAGCTGAAAGACGAGCGCGGGTTCAGCCGCCGCCGTCGAGATCGATGTGCTGGTCCATGTCGAGCGCCGGCTGATCGACACGCGGCGTGCCCACCACGCGCGCCGGCACACCCACCACCGTCTTGTGCGGCGGCACCTCGTCGAGCACCACGCTGCCCGCGCCCACCTTGGCGCCGTCGCCGACGCGGATGTTGCCGAGCACCTTGGCCCCGGCACTGAGCAGCACGCCGCGGCCGATCTTCGGGTGGCGGTCGCCCGTCTCCTTGCCGGTGCCGCCGAGCGTCACGCCTTGCAGGATGGAGACGTTGTCACCCACCACCGCCGTCTCGCCGATCACGACGCCGGTGGCGTGGTCGATGAAGACACCGGCCCCGACCACGGCCGCCGGGTGGATGTCGACCGCGAACACTTCCGACGCGCGTCCCTGCAGGCACTGCGCGAGCGCCTTGCGGTTGCGGCCCCAGTACCAATGCGCGATGCGATGCGTCTGCAGCGCGTGGAAGCCCTTGTGATTGAGGACGGGGTTGACGCTCGACCCGGCGGCCGGGTCGCGCTCGCCGATGGCGGCGAGGTCGGCGCGGGCGAGCTGGCCGATCTGCGGCTCGGCCTGCAGCGCATCGCGCACGAGCGTGCGCAGGTCGTCGACGGGCAGCTCGGCAAACGCGAGCTTGTGGGCCAGCAGCTCCGCCAGTGCAGCTTCCAGCGAAGGTTGGTCGAGGATCACCGCGTGCAGCAGTCGCGCGAGCACCGGCTCGGCGCTCGCGAGCTGAGAGGCGTCGGTGCGCAGTGCCTGCCAGATCGGATCGACCGGAGCGTTCATGCGCGCGCTCAATGCAAGGTCGACGGGACCGACAGCGAGAACTCGGGCACGGCCGCGTCGAAAGGCCGTGCGTCTTCGGTCATGCAGAAGAAGGTGCCGCGCATGCTGCCTTGCGGTGTGTGGATCCGCGTCCAGCTCGTGTACTCGAAACGCTCGCCTGGTTTCAGCAGCGGCTGCTGGCCGACGACGGCGAGCCCGCGCACTTCTTCGACGTGGCCGCGTGCATCGGTGATCACCCAATGGCGCGCGATGAGCTGTGCGGTGATGTCGCCGGTGTTGACGATCTGGATGGTGTACGCATAGGCATGCACGCCTTGCTCGGGGTCTGCCTGTTCAGGCAGGGGGCGCACGCTGACGCTGCAGGTGAATTCGGGCTTGGCCATCGTTCGATTCTAGGGAGGCTCCTAAAATCCTTCGGATGAGCACGCCCACCTACCGCATCGCCCCCAGCATCCTCTCTGCCGATTTCGCCCGCCTGGGCGAGGAGGTGCGCAACGTGATCGCGGCCGGCGCCGACTGGATCCATTTCGACGTGATGGACAACCACTACGTGCCCAACCTGACCTTCGGGCCGATGATCTGCGAGGCGCTGCGCAAGCACGCCGCGCGCGCCGATGGCACCGCGGTGCCGATCGACGTGCATTTGATGGTGCAGCCGGTCGACTCGCTCGCGCAGGCCTTCTGCAAAGCGGGGGCGGACCTGGTGAGCTTCCACCCCGACGCCAGCACGCACGTGGACCGCACGCTGCAGCTCATCAAGGCCGAGGGCAAGCAAGCCGGGCTCGTGTTCAACCCGGCCGAGCCGCTCGATGTGCTGGAGTGGGTGATCGACAAGGTCGACCTCATCCTGATCATGAGCGTCAACCCCGGCTTCGGCGGGCAGAGCTTCATTCCGAGCGCGCTCAGGAAGATCGAGCAGGCCCGCAAGATCATCGAGAAGAGCGGGCGCGACATCCGCCTCGAAGTCGACGGGGGCATCAAGGTCGACAACATCCGCCAGGTGGCCGATGCCGGCGCCGACACCTTCGTGGCCGGCAGCGCGATCTTCGGCAAGCCCGACTACAAGGGTGTGATCGACGCGATGCGCATGCAGCTGGCGCGCTGAACGGCCGATGCTGAGACCGCTGACGGAATTCAAGGCCGCGATCGTCGACCTCGACGGCACGATGATCGACACGCTGGGGGACTTCGACGTCGCCCTCAACGCCATGCTCGACGACTTGTCACTGTCGCGCGTGGACCGTGCGTTCATCGAGCACACCGTGGGCAAAGGCTCGGAGCACCTGATCCGCAGCACGCTGGCGCATGTGGGCAGCGAGGCCTCGGCCTTCGGCGCCGCGTGGGCGCGCTACCAGCACCACTACCTGCGCATCAACGGCGAGCATGCGGCGGTGTACCCGGGTGTGCGCGAGGGCCTGCAGGCCATGCAGTCACGAGGCCTCGTGCTGGCCTGCCTCACCAACAAGCCGACCGCCTTCGCGCGGCCGCTGTTGGAGAAGAAAGGCCTTGACGGCTATTTCGCGCAGGTCTTCGGCGGCGATGCGTTCGAGCGCAGGAAACCCGACCCCTTGCCGTTGCTCAAGACCTGCGAGGCGCTGGGCGTGCCGCCCTCACGCACGCTGATGGTGGGCGATTCGAGCAACGACGCGCGTGCCGCACGTGCCGCCGGCTGCCCGGTGGTGCTGGTGAGTTACGGCTACAACCACGGCGAGCCGGTGCAGGCCGTCGACGCCGATGGCGTGATCGACCGGCTCGACGCCCTGGCCTGATCAGCTGTTGGGCGGCAGTGCCGGCGCCTTGCCGAGCAGCGCGTCTTTCAGGTTGGCATCGGCGGGCGACTGGCCCAGCCAGATCTTCACGAGCGCCGAGAAGAACTCGGGCTCCTTGATCGGCTCGATGGTCGGCTTGCCGTTCACATAGATCATGGTGCCGGTGCCCGGCGTCCAGTCGACCGAGAACGAGTCACCGGCATTGAGCTTCTTGATGCGGAAGAAGAGCTCGCTCAGCTTGAGCGTGCCGGCCACCGACTTCGAGAACTCGTCCTTCGGTGCGTTGTCTTCCATGCCGCGGGTGAAGAGCTTGCCGAGTTCACCGGCGTTGATCTCGCGCAGCATCACGATGTGCACACGCTTCGCGCCGGGCGTGCGCAGCACGTCTTCGGTGGTGTTGGCTTTCTTCGTGAGGTAGAGGCCGGCGGCATAGACCTTGAACACCGCCTTGTAGCGCACGCCCGCGCCATTGAGCACGAGCGTGGTGTTGCCCGACTGGATGGCGTTGTCGTACTTCACACCGCCGACCTGGGTGGTGTCGGCCAGGGCGCTGCCAGCGGCAGCCAGCGACAAGGCGGTGGCGATGATGAGCTTGCGAATCACGGCGAGACTCCGGGCATGGATCGCACGAGCGTGCGGAAAGCAGGATTGTCGCAAAACGTCGTTCGAATGCGAGGGGCCCAGTTCACGGAAACCCGGGATTCAGGGCTGCGCTTCGAAGTCGCCTGCTACACTTTTTGGATGTTCATCGCGCGCAAACAAACCAAAGGGTCGCACGACCGGGGAGCTTGGCCCTGGCGTCGCCAGCTTCCGTAGGTTGCGTTTGCCGCCGGCCTTGAGCGTGTTGTCGTGAAACGCTCCGCCTTCGGCTCCACCGGCTGCCCCGCGCGGGCGCCGTCCGTCTGAACCTCGTCACATGCGGGCTGCATGCTTGCCCCGCCGGGCCATTGGAGGGCCCAGAAGGTGATCACCGAACTCGAATTCAAGAGCCTTGCCGCCGAAGGCTTCAACCGCATTCCGCTGATGGCCGAAGCCTTCGCGGACCTCGAAACCCCGCTCTCGCTCTACCTCAAGCTTGCCTATGCCTCGGGCAGCGGCAAGCACAGCTTCCTGCTGGAATCGGTGGTGGGCGGCGAGCGCTTCGGACGCTATTCGTTCATCGGCTTGCCGGCGCGCACGCTGCTGCGCGCCACCGGCTTTCGCACCGAGATCGTCACCGACGGCAAGGTGGTCGAGACGCACGAGGGCAACCCGCTCGACTTCATCTCCGAGTACCAGAAGCGTTTCAAGGTGGCGCTGCGCCCGGGCCTGCCGCGTTTTTGCGGCGGCCTGGCCGGCTACTTCGGCTATGACGCGGTGCGCTACATCGAGCCCAAGCTCGCGAAGACCGAGAAGCCGGGTGGCATCGACACACCCGACGTGCTGCTGCTGCAGTGCGAAGAGCTGGCGGTGATCGACAACCTGTCGGGCCGGCTCTACCTCATCGTCTACGCCGACCCGTCGCAGCCCGAGGCCTACTTCCGAGGCAAGCGCCGGCTGGCCGAGCTCTCCGACAAGCTCAAGTACAGCGTGACCGCACCGCCCGTGAAGCGCGGCACGTCGCACGCGGTGGAGCGCGAGTTCGCGAAGGAGGACTACCTCGCCGCGGTGCTCAAGTCGAAGGAGTACATCGCGGCCGGCGACATGATGCAGGTGCAGATCGGCCAGCGGCTGAAGAAGCGCTACACCGAGTCGCCGCTCAGCCTGTACCGCGCGCTGCGCTCGCTGAACCCGTCGCCCTACATGTACTTCTACGACATGGGTGACTTCCAGATCGTCGGCGCCTCGCCTGAGATCCTGGTGCGGCAGGAGCACACGCCCGAGGGCCAGAAGGTGACGATCCGCCCGCTGGCCGGCACGCGGCCTCGCGGTGCCACGCCCGAGCAGGACAGGGCGCTGGAAGCCGAGCTCAGCGCCGACCCGAAGGAGCGTGCCGAGCACGTGATGCTGATCGACCTGGCGCGCAACGACATCGGCCGCATCGCCAAGACCGGTAGCGTGAAGGTGACCGACGCCTTCGTGATCGAGCGCTACTCGCACGTGATGCACATCGTGAGCAACGTCGAAGGCATCCTGAAAGACGGGATGAGCAACCTCGACGTGCTCAAGGCGACCTTCCCGGCCGGTACGTTGACCGGTGCGCCCAAGGTGCGGGCGATGGAAATCATCGACGAGCTGGAGCCGGTCAAGCGCGGCATCTACGGCGGCGCCTGCGGCTACCTGAGCTTCGCGGGCGACATGGATGTGGCAATCGCCATCCGCACCGGCATCGTCAAGGACAACACGCTGTACGTGCAGGCCGCGGCGGGTGTCGTGGCCGACTCGGTGCCCGAGCTGGAATGGAAAGAAACCGAAGCGAAGGCGCGGGCCTTGCTGCGCGCCGCTGAACTCGTCGAGGAGGGCTTCTGAATGCTGCTCATGATCGACAACTACGACAGCTTCACCTTTAACTTGGTGCAGTACTTCGCCGAGTTGGGTGAAGACGTCCGCGTCTTCCGCAATGACGAGATCACGCTCGAAGGCATCAGCGAGTTGAAGCCCGACCAGCTGGTGCTGTCGCCCGGCCCATGCTCACCCGCCGAAGCCGGCATCTGCGTGAGTGCGATCCAGCACTTCACCGGCAAGCTGCCCATCCTGGGGGTGTGCCTGGGCCACCAGGCCATTGGGGCGGCACTGAAGGGCAAGATCATCCGCGCGAAGACGCAGATGCACGGCAAGACCGATGTCATCACGACGGACAAGCGTGGTGTGTACAGCGACCTGCCGGAGAAGTTCACCGTCATTCGCTACCACTCGCTGGTGATCGAGCGGGCGACGCTGCCGAAAGAGCTGGAGATCACCTCGACTTCGCAAGACGACGAGATCATGGGCGTGCGGCACACCGCGCTGGCCGGCACGAAGACGCCGCTGGAAGGTGTGCAGTTCCATCCCGAGTCCATCCTCACCGAGCATGGGCACGCGATGCTGAAGAACTTCCTCGAGCTGAAGAACTGAATCGAGCGCGGCATGAAGGTCGTCGATCTGCGCAGCGACACCGTCACCCGGCCCACGCTTGGCATGCGCGAGGCGATGGCGCGGGCCGAGGTGGGCGATGACGTGTTCGGCGACGACCCGACCGTCAACCGGCTGCAGGAGCGCATCGCGGCGATGCTGGGCAAAGAGGCGGCGCTCTTCCTGCCCAGCGGCACGCAGAGCAATCTCGCGGCGGTGATGAGCCACTGCGGCCGTGGCGACGAGATGATCGTCGGCCAGATGGCGCACACCTACCGCTGGGAGGCTGGCGGTGCGGCGGTGCTGGCGAGCGTGCAGCCGCAACCGCTCGAGCACCAGCCCGATGGCACGCTGGCGCTGGCCGACATCGAGGCCGCGGTCAAGCCCGACGACCCGCATTTCGCGCGCACGCGCCTGCTGTGCCTGGAGAACACGCTGGGGGGGAAGGTCCTGCCGCAAAGCTACATGGGCGATGCCACCGCGTTGGCGCGCCGGCATGGCCTGGCGACGCATCTGGATGGCGCTCGCCTCTTCAACGCGGCGGCGGCACTCGATGTGCCGGCAGGTGACATCGCGCAGCACTTCGACAGCGTCTCGGTGTGTTTCTCGAAGGGCCTGGGGGCGCCGGTGGGTTCGGCCTTGTGCGGTTCGCGCGAGCTGATCGAACGTGCCCGGCGTGTGCGCAAGATGCTCGGCGGCGGCATGCGCCAGGCCGGCGTGCTGGCGGCAGCGGCGCTCTATGCACTGGACCATCACGTTGAACGGCTTGCCGACGACCATGCACTCGCACGGCGGCTCGCCGAGGGCCTGCGCGGCATCCCGGGGCTGGTGGTCGAGCCACCTGAAACCAACATGGTGTTCGTCGAGGTGGACCGGGGCCGTGCCGCCGCGCTGCTTGAACACCTCAAGGCGCAAGGCGTGCTGGCGACGGGCCTCTACCGCCTGCGTTTCGTCACGCACCTCGACCTCGATGCGGACGGCATCGATCACGCCATCGCTGCGATCCGTGTCCACATGACCGCTTGAAAGTACCCGAAGCCATGACCATCACCAACACCGAAGCGCTGGCGCGCGTCATCGACCACCGCGAGATCTTCCACGACGAGATGCTGACGCTGATGCGCCGCATCATGAGCGGCGAGATGTCGCCGGTGATGATCGCGGCGCTCTCGATGGGCTTGCGCGTCAAGAAAGAAACCATCGGCGAGATCGCCGCGGCCGCGCAGGTGATGCGCGAACTGGCGACGCCGGTGCCCGTGGCCGACAAGGCGCACCTCGTCGACCTGTGCGGAACCGGCGGCGATGGCGCGCACACCTTCAACATTTCGACGGCGGCCATGTTCGTGGCAGCCTCTGCGGGCGCGAGGGTGGCCAAGCATGGCGGGCGCAGCGTGTCGTCGAGCACCGGCAGCGCCGACGTGCTGGAGGCGTTCGGCGCCAATGTGAACCTCACGCCCGAGCAGGTCGCGCAATGCCTGGAGCAGACCGGCATCGGCTTCATGTTCGCCCCGAACCACCATGCGTCGATGAAGCATGCCGCGCCCGTGCGCAAGGAGCTCGGCGTGCGCACCATCTTCAACATCCTCGGGCCGCTGACCAACCCGGCGCAGGCGCCGAACCAGCTGATGGGCGTCTTCCATGCCGACCTCGTGGGCATCCAGGTGCGCGTGTTGCAGCGCCTCGGCTCCGACCACGTGATGGTGGTCTACGGCATGAACGGCATGGACGAGATCTCGCTCTCGGGCGAGACGCTCATCGGCGAGCTGAAGAACGGCGAGGTGCGCGAATACGTGGTGCACCCGAGCGACTTCGGCATGCCGGTGTACGACAGCCGGGTGCTGCGGGTGGCCGACAAGGCCGAGTCGGTGCAGTGCATCCAGCGTGCGCTGGCCAACGAAGACGGGCCCTTGCGCGACATCGTGCTGCTCAACGCGGGCGGGGCCCTGTATTGCGCGAACGTGGTGTCGTCGATCGCCGATGGCGTGAAGCGCGCCCGCGAAGCGGTGGCCTCTGGTGCTGCCACCCGGAAACTGAGCCAGTTCGTGGCCGCCACCCAGCAGTTCAAATCATGAGCGACATCCTCGACAAGATCGTGGCGGTCAAGCGCGAGGAAATCGCCGCCGCCAGCCGCCACCGCGACCTGGCGTCGCTGCGCCGTGAGGCCGAGGCGCGCACGGATGTCCGCGACTTCGTGGCCGCCCTGCGGAGCAAGGTGGCCGCAGGCCAGGCGGCGGTGATCGCCGAGGTGAAGAAGGCCAGCCCCAGCAAGGGCGTGCTGCGTGAAAACTTCGTGCCGGCCGACATCGCCACGAGCTACGAGCGTCATGGCGCGGCGTGCCTGAGCGTGCTGACCGATGTGCAGTTCTTCCAGGGCTCTGCGGCCTATCTGCAGCAGGCGCGCGCCGCCTGCGCCTTGCCGGTGTTGCGCAAGGACTTCATGGTCGACCCGTACCAGGTCTACGAGGCGCGTGCGATGGGGGCGGACTGCATCCTGCTGATCGCCGCCTGCCTGGAGGACGCGCAGATGGCTGACCTGGAGGCGCAGGCGCTCTCGCTGGGCATGGCGGTGCTGGTCGAGGTGCACGATGGTGCCGAACTCGACCGGGCGCTGCGGCTGAAGACCCCGCTCGTCGGCATCAACAACCGCAACCTGCGCACCTTCGAGGTGACGCTCGACACGACGCTCGCCTTGTTGCCCCGCGTGCCGCGCGATCGTCTGCTCGTGACCGAGAGCGGGATCCTCGGGGCGGCCGACGTGGCCCGCATGCGCGGCGCGGACGTTCACGCATTTCTGGTCGGCGAAGCCTTCATGCGCGCCGCCGACCCGGGTGCCGCGCTAGCGCAACTCTTCGCATGACGGCCGACGACCTGCGCGCCGCCTTTGGCACGGTGCCCGAGGCGTGGCGCAGGGTGCTGCCTGGCTGGACGCTCGACAAGCAGGCGGCCTTGATCGGGCGGATCAAGGAGGTCTCAGGCGACAAGCCGATCGGCCCGGAAGACCCGTTCCGGGCCTTGCGCCTTGTGAGGCCAGAGGAGGCCAAGGTGGTGATCTTCGGCCAGGACCCCTACCCCACGGCGGGCCATGCCGACGGCCTCGCCTTTTCGGCGGGGCATGGCAAGCCGCGGTCGCTTGCCCGCATCTTCGAAGTGCTGGCTGCGGATCGACCGGGGTGGGTGCCGCCCGCCGTGTGGAAGCTCGACGCCTGGGCCCGGCAAGGGGTGTTGCTCTTGAACCCGGCGCTGACGGTGGAAATCGGGTCGGCAGGCAGTCACCTCAAGACGGGTTGGCTTGCGCTTACATCCGAGATTGTTTCCGTGTTGAGCCAGCGCAGCGATCCACCCATCTTCCTCGTTTGGGGCGGCAAGGCCCAGGATTTCCTCGCCCGGGCGGTGCCTCCCGGGGTGCAGCCGCGCGTCCTGGCAACGCGCCACCCCTCCTACGACCTTCACAAGCAGTTCATGTCCGGCGGCAGCCACTTCGTGGCAACTCAGCAACTCGTCGACTGGTGGGCTCTGTGATCGCGGATCTTCAAAATTTGATGCTATAGTCCCGGGTTCGCTTTGGAGGGGTGCCCGAGTGGCTAAAGGGGGCAGACTGTAAATCTGTTGGCTTACGCCTACGCTGGTTCGAATCCAGCCTCCTCCACCAAAGCGAACCGATTTCAAAACAAGTGTTGACGCCCGGATGGCATGGCGCCTGAAGGGGCTCCCGAGCGGGAGTAGTTCAATGGTAGAACCCTAGCCTTCCAAGCTAATGACGCGGGTTCGATTCCCGTCTCCCGCTCCATGACGTCGCCAGTGGTTTGCGTGTTGAAGAAGTGCAAACCAGTGTCGATTGGCACCGAAGTTTGGTTCGGCCCATGTGGCTCAGTGGTAGAGCACTCCCTTGGTAAGGGAGAGGTCACGCGTTCGATCCGCGTCATGGGCACCACAGTTTTCTTCAGCACCGACCGCTAGGAGCTCGAAATGGCAAAAGGCAAATTTGAACGGACCAAGCCGCACGTGAACGTGGGGACGATTGGTCACGTGGACCATGGCAAGACGACGCTGACGGCGGCGATCACGACGGTGCTGTCGAAGAAGTTCGGCGGTGAAGCCAAGGCGTATGACCAGATCGACGCGGCGCCCGAAGAAAAGGCGCGCGGCATCACCATCAACACCGCCCACGTTGAGTACGAGACCGCCAACCGTCACTACGCGCACGTCGACTGCCCCGGGCACGCCGACTACGTGAAGAACATGATCACCGGTGCTGCCCAGATGGACGGCGCCATCCTCGTGTGCTCGGCCGCTGACGGCCCCATGCCCCAGACCCGCGAGCACATCCTGCTCGCCCGTCAGGTCGGTGTGAAGTACATCATCGTCTTCCTCAACAAGTGCGACATGGTCGACGACGCCGAGCTCCTCGAGCTCGTCGAAATGGAAGTGCGCGAGCTCCTCAGCAAGTACGACTTCCCCGGCGACGACACCCCCATCATCAAGGGCTCGGCCAAGCTCGCCATGGAAGGCGACACCGGCGAACTCGGCGAGGGTGCCATCTTCAAGCTCGCAGAAGCCCTCGACACCTACATCCCCACGCCTGAGCGCGCCATCGACGGCGCCTTCCTCATGCCCGTGGAAGACGTGTTCTCCATCTCCGGCCGCGGCACCGTCGTGACCGGCCGTGTCGAGCGTGGTGTCATCAAGGTCGGTGAAGAAATCGAAATCGTCGGCATCAAGGCCACGCAAAAGACCACCTGCACCGGCGTCGAGATGTTCCGCAAGCTGCTCGACCAAGGTCAGGCAGGCGACAACGTCGGCATCCTGCTGCGCGGCACCAAGCGCGAAGAAGTCGAGCGCGGCCAAGTGCTGTGCAAGCCCGGCTCCATCAAGCCCCACACCCACTTCACCGCTGAGATCTACGTTCTGAGCAAGGAAGAGGGCGGCCGCCACACCCCGTTCTTCAACAACTACCGTCCCCAGTTCTACTTCCGCACGACGGACGTGACCGGCGCGGTGGAGCTGCCGAAGGACAAGGAAATGGTCATGCCGGGCGACAACGTCAGCATCACCGTCAAGCTGATCGCCCCGATCGCCATGGAAGAAGGCCTGCGCTTCGCCATCCGCGAAGGCGGCCGCACCGTCGGCTCGGGCGTCGTCGCCAAGATCCTGGAGTAAAGAAAGCCACAGGGGTATAGCTCAATTGGCAGAGCGCTGGTCTCCAAAACCAGAGGTTGTAGGTTCGATTCCTACTGCCCCTGCCAAGCCCGCAAGGAGCCGAAAGCCCTGCGGGCTTTGCTACTGAAAGGCAGTTCGCTGCCTGAGCTTCAGGTTGAACCTGATCGAACACATGGCCAATCCGCAAATCGAAACTGTTTCCACCGGCGCCGACAAGGCCAAGCTGGCTGTGGCCGGCGTCCTGGTCGTGGGCGCGGTGGTCGCGTTCTACCTGCTCGGCAAGCAAGACATGTGGGTGCGCGTGGTCGCGCTCCTCGTGCTGCTGGCGATGGCCGTTGGGACGTTCTTCACCTCCGAGTCGGGCAAGCAGCTGATCGCCTTCGGTCAAGACTCCGTCAAGGAAGTGAAGAAGGTGGTCTGGCCGACCCGCAAGGAAGCGGGCCAGATGACCCTCTACGTGTTTGCGTTCGTCGTCGTGATGGCACTGTTCCTGTGGCTGACCGACAAGACCCTGGAGTGGGTGCTGTACGACCTGATTCTCGGATGGAAGAGGTAAGCCGATGAGCGAACAACCCACCACGGGCGGTGAAGTGACGGCGGCCTCGCTGGCGCCGGCGACCAACAAGCGCTGGTACGTCGTGCACGCCTATTCCGGCATGGAAAAGGCTGTCGAGCGCAACCTGCGCGAGCGCATCGAACGCTCGGGCATGCAAGACAAGTTCGGCCGCATCCTGGTGCCGATGGAAGAAGTTGTCGAGCTCAAGAACGGCAAGAAGGCCGTGACCGAGCGCCGTTTCTTTCCGGGCTACGTGCTGGTCGAGATGGAGATGGCCGACGACACCTGGCACCTGGTGAAGCACACCAGCAAGGTGACGGGCTTCGTGGGTGGTGCGAAGAACCGCCCGGCGCCGATTTCCGAAGCCGAGGTGATGAAGATCGTCACCCAGATGCAAGAGGGTGTGGAGAAGCCGCGGCCTAAGGTGGAGTGGTCGGTTGGCGAGCTGGTGCGCGTCAAGGAAGGCCCGTTCACCGACTTCAATGGCGCCGTGGAAGACGTCAACTACGACAAGTCCAAGGTGCGTGTGTCGGTCACCATCTTCGGCCGCGCGACGCCGGTCGAGCTCGACTTCTCCCAAGTCGAAAAGATCTGAGCCTGAATGGCGGCTCGGCGCTTCGGCGCTGAAGCTATTCCGTTGCTGCCGGTGACGAGACACCGGTCCGAGGAGCCAAGGTAACCAGTCCTTGGCGTTTGAACTCAAGGCCCATGCTGTTGATGGGCCTCGTAGGAGAGAAACATGGCCAAGAAAATTGTCGGCTTCATCAAGCTGCAAGTTCCGGCGGGTAAAGCCAACCCGTCCCCCCCGATCGGTCCGGCGCTGGGTCAGCGCGGTCTGAACATCATGGAGTTCTGCAAGGCGTTCAACGCCCAGACACAAGGCATGGAGCCGGGTCTGGCGCTGCCGGTGGTGATCACCGCCTTTGCGGACAAGTCCTTCACCTTCGTCCTGAAGAGCCCGCCCGCGGCGGTGCTGATCAAGAAGGCGCTCAAGCTCGACAAGGGTTCGGCCAAGCCCCACACCGACAAGGTTGGCAAGCTGACCCGCGCGCAGGCTGAGGAGATTGCCAAGGTCAAGGTCAAGGACCTGACCGGCGCCGACCTCGACGCCGCTGTCCGCACGATCGCTGGTACCGCCCGTTCGATGGGCGTGACGGTGGAAGGAGTCTGAACATGGCCAAGCTGACCAAACGCCAGAAGGCCCTCGCCGGCAAGGTTGAGAGCACCAAGCTGTACGCCCTCGACAACGCGCTCGCGATCGTCAAGGAATGCGCCACCGCCAAGTTCGATGAATCCATCGACGTGGCCGTGCAACTCGGCATCGACGCCAAGAAGTCCGACCAGGTCGTGCGTGGCGCCGTCGTGCTGCCCAACGGCACCGGCAAGACCAAGCGCGTCGCCGTGTTCGCCCAAGGCGCCAAGGCTGAAGAAGCCAAGGCCGCCGGTGCCGACATCGTCGGTATGGACGACCTCGCCGAGCGCATCAAGGCCGGCAACATGGACTTCGACGTGGTGATCGCATCGCCCGACACCATGCGCATCGTCGGTACCCTCGGTCAGGTGCTGGGCCCGCGTGGCCTGATGCCGAACCCGAAGGTCGGCACGGTGACGCCTGACGTCGCCACCGCGGTGAAGAATGCCAAGGCGGGCCAGGTGCAGTTCCGCGTCGACAAGGCCGGCATCGTGCACGGCACGATCGGCCGCCGTTCGTTCGACTCCGACAAGCTCGCCGGCAACCTGCGCGCACTGATCGAAGCCCTGAACAAGGCCAAGCCGGCCACGTCCAAGGGCATCTACCTGCGCAAGGTGGCGATCTCGTCGACGATGGGTGTGGGCGCCCGCGTGGACGTGGCGACCATCAACGCCGCACCGACGCAGGCTTGAGAAGACATGGGCCGCGCTGAGTCTGGCGCGGCCTTGAAGAGTTTGGTGGGCCGTTGCGGCGAAAGCGGCAACGGGTCATCGAAGACCGCAGGCGCAGCGCGAGCTGCTTAATCGACGATCCGAGTGATGAACTCGGTCCGACGCCCGCGCAGATGGCGGTCCCCGCTGGAAAGAGAACGAAAGTTTTCTGGATAGAGAGGTCGCTGCATTGTGGTGTGTTCGGAGGCGGCAACGCCAAAGAACACGTTTGTGTGAGGAGCAGACCTTGAGTCTCAATCGCAACGAGAAAGCCACCGTGGTGGCGGATGTGGCGGCCCAGGCGGCCAAGTCGCAGACGCTGGCGCTGGCCGAGTACCGTGGCCTCACCGTCGCTCACCTCGACGTGCTGCGCAAGCAGGCGCGCGAAAAGGGCGTGTACCTTCACGTGCTGAAGAACACCCTGGCTCGCCGTGCCGTCGCTGGCACCCCGTTCGAAGTGGCGTCGGACGCCATGGTCGGTCCGCTGATCTACGGTTTTTCTGAAGATGCTGTCGCCGCGGCCAAAGTCATCGCCGACTTTGCCAAGGGCAACGACAAGCTGGTGCTGAAGGCTGGCGCTTACGCTGGCAAGGCGCTGGACGCGGAGGCTGTGAAGGCCCTGGCGTCCATCCCGAGCAAGGAAGTGCTGCTGTCGCAGATCGCCGGCTTGCTCAAGTCGCCGGTCCAGCGCACCGCTGCCGTCCTGGCCGCTCTGGCCAAGAAGCGCGAAGAAGCCGCCCCGGCTGCCTGATCGGCAAGCATCTCAATTCACTCATCTATCTAGGAAATCATCATGGCATTCGACAAAGACGCATTCCTGACCGCCCTCGACAGCATGTCGGTCATGGAACTCAATGACCTGGTCAAGGCAATCGAAGAGAAGTTCGGCGTGTCCGCCGCTTCGATGGCTGTTGGCGGTGGCGGCGGTGCCGCTGGCGGCGCTGCCGCTCCGGCCGCTGAAGAGAAGACCGAATTCAACGTGATGCTGCTCGAAGCAGGCGCCAACAAGGTGTCGGTCATCAAGGCCGTTCGCGAAATCACCGGCCTGGGCCTCAAGGAAGCCAAGGACCTGGTCGATGGCGCTCCGAAGCCCGTCAAGGAAGGCGCTGCCAAGGCCGATGCCGAAGCCGCCGTCAAGAAGCTGGTGGAAGCCGGCGCCAAGGCCGAACTCAAGTAATCGAGTCTCGGCAAAGGGGCTGGGAGCCGTTTTCGGCCCCCAGCCTTTTGCGCTTCAAGGGTCCCTCTCGCCAAACGGCCGGATGACCCCTTGGAGAACAGCTGTAAAGCCCCCGGTTGACAATCGAGGGCTTTCCAAGTGTTCTCTGAACCGACTGCAGAGAACCGGTTTGGTCGGGCCCCGGTGCAACGCCGGGGTTGTCCGCCAGCGGCTGGTAGTGGCCAGCCACCAAGCGTCGAACGCAATGTTCGAGTTGACAGTCGCCGACGGTGACTCGCCTAGGCCAGGCGTGTTTCCTGAGATGGAGTGAGAAATCACCTATGGCGCAACAAGCAACCCCGTACAGCTACACCGAGCGCAAGCGTATCCGCAAGAGCTTCGGCAAGCGAGAGAGTGTCCTCAACGTTCCCTATCTGCTCACGATGCAGAAGGAGTCTTACGTTGCCTTCCTGCAAAAGGACGTCCCACCGCAGAAACGCAAACCTGAAGGTCTGCAAGCGGCTTTCCTCTCCGCCTTCCCGATCGTGTCGCACAACGGGTTTGTGGAGATGAAGTTCATCGAATACAACATGGCCAAGCCCGCATTCGACACGCGCGAGTGCCAGCAGCGTGGCCTGACCTACGCCGCCGCCGTGCGCGCCAAGTTGCAGATGATCATCTATGACCGTGAAGCCGCGCAGGCCAAGACGGTCAAGGAAATCAAGGAACAAGAGGTCTACATGGGCGAAGTGCCGCTCATGACCGACTACGGCTCGTTCATCGTCAACGGCACCGAGCGCGTGATCGTGTCTCAGCTGCACCGTTCGCCGGGCGTGTTCTTCGAGCATGACAAGGGCAAGACGCACTCGTCGGGCAAGCTGCTGTTCTCGGCGCGGATCATTCCGTACCGTGGCTCCTGGCTCGACTTCGAATTCGACCCGAAGGACATCCTGTACTTCCGCGTCGACCGCCGTCGCAAGATGCCGGTCACGATTCTGCTGAAGGCCATCGGCCTGAACCCGGAATCGATCCTGGCCAACTTCTTCGTCTTCGACAACTTCCGCCTGATGGACTCGGGCGCGCAGCTCGAATTCGTGGCCGACCGCCTGCGTGGCGAAATCGCCCGCTTCGACATCACCGACAAGAACGGCAATGTCGTGGTCGAGAAGGACAAGCGCATCACCGCGCGCCACACCCGCACCCTCGAGCAGACCGAGACGCAGTTCATCAGCGTGCCTGAGGACTACCTCGTCGGCCGCGTGCTGGCCCGCAACATGGTCGACGCCGACACCGGCGAGATCATTGCCAAGGCCAACGACGAGTTGACCGAAGCGCTGCTGAAGAAGCTGCGCGCCGCCGGCGTGAAGGAGCTGCAAGCTCTGTACACCAACGAGCTCGACGAAGGCGCCTACATCAGCCAGACCCTGGCCGCGGACGAAACCGCCGACCAGCTGGCCGCACGTGTCGCCATCTACCGCATGATGCGCCCCGGCGAGCCGCCGACGGAAGACGCGGTGGAAGCCCTCTTCAACCGCCTCTTCTACAACGCCGACACGTATGACCTGTCGCGCGTGGGCCGCATGAAGTTCAACGCTCGCGTGATGCGTGATTCGGCCGAAGGTCCGATGACGCTGAGCAACGATGACATCCTCGATGTGGTGAAGATCCTCGTTGAGCTGCGCAACGGCCGTGGCCAAGTGGACGACATCGACCACCTGGGCAATCGCCGCGTGCGTTGCGTCGGCGAGCTGGCCGAGAACCAATACCGTTCCGGTCTCGCCCGCATCGAGAAGGCCGTGAAGGAGCGTCTGGGTCAGGCCGAAACCGAAGCCTTGATGCCGCACGACCTGATCAACTCCAAGCCGATCTCGGCTGCCCTGAAGGAGTTCTTCGGCGCGTCGCAGCTGTCGCAGTTCATGGACCAGACCAACCCGCTCTCCGAGATCACGCACAAGCGCCGTGTCTCGGCCCTGGGCCCGGGCGGTCTGACCCGCGAGCGCGCCGGCTTCGAAGTGCGCGACGTGCACGTGACCCACTACGGCCGCGTCTGCCCGATCGAAACGCCGGAAGGCCCGAACATCGGCCTGATCAACTCGCTGGCCCTCTACGCGCAGCTGAACGAATACGGCTTCCTCGAGACGCCGTACCGCCGCGTGGCCGATGGCAAGGTGACCGACCAGATCGACTACCTCTCCGCCATCGAAGAAGGCAAGTACGTGATCGCCCAGGCGAACGCGACGCTCGACAAGGACGGCAAGCTGATCGACGAGCTGGTCTCGGCCCGTGACAACGGCGAATCCATCCTGACCTCGCCGGAACGCATCCAGTACATGGACGTGGCCCCGACGCAGATCGTGTCGGTCGCCGCCTCGCTCGTGCCCTTCCTGGAGCACGACGACGCGAACCGCGCACTGATGGGCGCCAACATGCAGCGCCAGGCCGTGCCGGTGCTGCGCCCCGAGAAGGCCTTCGTCGGCACCGGTGTCGAGCGCGTGGCCGCGAAAGACTCTGGCACCGTCGTCGCGGCCCGCCGCGGTGGCGTGGTGGACTACGTCGACACTAACCGCATCGTGATCCGCGTCAACGACACGGAAACGGTGGCCGGTGAAGTCGGCGTCGACATCTACAACCTGATCAAGTACCAGCGTTCCAACCAGAACACCAACATCCACCAGCGCCCGATCGTGAAGCGCGGCGATGTGGTGTCGGCCGAAGACATCATCGCCGACGGTGCCTCCACCGACATCGGCGAGCTGGCCCTCGGCCAGAACATGCTGGTCGCGTTCATGCCCTGGAACGGCTACAACTTCGAGGACTCGATCCTCATCAGCGAACGTGTCGTCGCCGACGACCGCTACACCTCGATCCACATCGAGGAACTGGTGGTCATGGCGCGTGACACCAAGCTGGGCGCCGAAGAAATCACGCGCGACATTCCGAACTTGAGCGAGCAGCAACTGGCTCGCCTTGACGAGTCGGGCATCGTCTACGTGGGCGCCGAGGTGAACCCGGGCGACACGCTGGTGGGCAAGGTCACGCCCAAGGGCGAGACCACGCTGACGCCGGAAGAGAAGCTGCTGCGCGCCATCTTCGGCGAGAAGGCTTCTGACGTGAAGGACACCTCGCTGCGCGTGGACCAGGGCACGAGCGGCACCGTGATCGACGTGCAGGTCTTCACCCGCGAAGGCATCCAGCGCGACAAGCGCGCCCAGCAGATCATCGACGACGAGCTGAAGCGCTACCGCCTCGACCTGAACGACCAGCTGCGCATCGTGGAAGCCGACGCCTTCGACCGGATCGAGAAGCTCCTGGTTGGCAAGGTCGCCAACGGTGGCCCGCAGAAGATCGCCAAGGGCACGAGCATCACGAAGGACTACCTCGCGACCGTCGAGAAGTACCACTGGTTCGACATCCGCCCGGCCGATGAAGAGCTGGCCAACCAGCTCGAGTCGATCAAGAACTCGCTCGAGCAGACCCGCCACAGCTTCGACCTCGCCTTCGAAGAGAAGCGCAAGAAGCTGACGCAAGGCGACGAGCTGCCCGCTGGCGTGCTCAAGATGGTGAAGGTGTACCTCGCCGTCAAGCGTCGCCTGCAGCCTGGCGACAAGATGGCCGGCCGTCACGGCAACAAGGGTGTGGTCTCGAAGATCACCCCGGTCGAAGACATGCCCTACATGGCCGACGGCACGCCGTGCGACATCGTGCTCAACCCGCTGGGCGTGCCCTCGCGGATGAACGTGGGTCAGGTGCTCGAGGTTCACCTCGGCTGGGCCGGCAAGGGCATCGGCCAGCGCCTGGGCGACATGCTGCAACAGCAGGCCAAGGTGGCCGAGCTGCGCAAGTTCCTCGACGAGCTGTACAACAAGTCGGGTGGCAAGACCGAACGACTCGATCACCTCGGCGACGACGAGATCATCGAGATGGCGCAGAACCTGAGCAAGGGCGTGCCCTTCGCAACGCCGGTGTTCGACGGCGCGACCGAAGAGGAAATCCGCGGCATGCTCAAGCTTGCCTACCCGGATGACATCGCCAAGGCCAAGGGCCTGACCGAGACCCGCACGCAGGCCACGCTGTACGACGGCCGCACCGGCGAGAACTTCGAGCGCCCGGTCACCGTCGGCTACATGCACGTGCTGAAGCTGCACCACCTGGTCGACGACAAGATGCACGCCCGCTCCACCGGCCCGTACTCGCTGGTCACGCAGCAACCGCTGGGCGGCAAGGCCCAGTTCGGTGGTCAGCGCTTCGGCGAAATGGAAGTGTGGGCACTGGAAGCCTATGGCGCCAGCTACGTGCTGCAGGAAATGCTGACCGTGAAGTCCGACGACGTGAATGGCCGTACCAAGGTGTACGAGAGCATCGTCAAGGGTGAGCACGCGATCGAGGCCGGCATGCCGGAATCGTTCAACGTGCTGGTCAAGGAGATCCGTTCGCTCGGGATCGACATGGAACTCGAGCGCAACTAAAGGAATAGGAGAGATATATGAAGGGTTTGCTGGATCTCTTCCGTCAATTCACCCCTGATGAGCATTTCGATGCCATCAAGATCGGCCTGGCCTCGCCCGAGAAGATTCGGTCGTGGTCCTTCGGCGAGGTGAAGAAGCCCGAGACGATCAACTACCGGACTTTCAAGCCGGAACGTGACGGTCTCTTCTGCGCCAAGATCTTCGGGCCGATCAAGGACTACGAGTGCCTGTGCGGCAAGTACAAGCGCCTGAAGCACCGCGGCGTGATCTGCGAAAAGTGCGGCGTCGAAGTCACCCAGACCAAGGTCCGCCGTGACCGCATGGGCCACATCGACCTGGCCGCTCCCTGCGCGCACATCTGGTTCCTGAAGTCGTTGCCGTCGCGCCTCGGCCTCGTGCTCGACATGACGCTGCGCGACATCGAGCGCGTGCTGTACTTCGAAGCCTACGTGGTCGTCGACCCGGGCATGACCCCGCTGAAGAAGTTCAGCATCATGTCGGAAGACGATTACGACGCGAAGCGCACCGAGTTCGGCGACGAGTTCGTGGCCCTGATGGGTGCGGAAGGCGTGCAACGCCTGCTCGCCGAGATGGACCTCGACACCGAGATCGAGAAGCTGCGTGGCGACATGACCGGCTCCGAGCTCAAGGTCAAGAAGAATTCCAAGCGCCTCAAGGTGATGGAAGCCTTCAAGAAGTCGGGCATCAAGCCGCAGTGGATGGTGATGAACGTGCTGCCCGTGCTGCCGCCGGACCTGCGTCCGCTGGTGCCGCTGGACGGCGGCCGTTTCGCCACCTCCGACCTGAACGACCTCTATCGCCGCGTCATCAACCGCAACAACCGTCTCGCGCGTCTGTTGGAGTTGAAGGCCCCCGAGATCATCGTGCGCAACGAAAAGCGCATGCTGCAAGAAGCGGTGGACTCGCTGCTCGACAACGGCCGTCGCGGCAAGGCGATGACCGGTGCCAACAAGCGCGCCCTCAAGTCGCTGGCCGACATGATCAAGGGCAAGTCGGGTCGTTTCCGCCAGAACCTGCTGGGCAAGCGCGTCGACTACTCGGGCCGTTCGGTCATCGTGGTGGGCCCGACGCTCAAGCTGCACCAGTGCGGCCTGCCCAAGCTGATGGCGCTCGAGCTCTTCAAGCCCTTCATCTTCTCGCGCCTGGAAGCCATGGGCATCGCCACCACCATCAAGGCGGCGAAGAAGGAAGTGGAATCGGGCACGCCGGTGGTGTGGGACATCCTTGAAGAAGTCATCAAGGAACACCCGGTCATGCTGAACCGTGCGCCGACGCTGCACCGCCTGGGCATCCAAGCCTTTGAGCCGGTGCTGATCGAAGGCAAGGCGATCCAGCTGCACCCGCTCGTCTGCGCGGCGTTCAACGCCGACTTCGACGGTGACCAGATGGCTGTCCACGTGCCGCTGTCGATCGAAGCGCAGATGGAAGCCCGCACGCTGATGCTGGCCTCCAACAACGTGCTGTTCCCGGCCAACGGCGAACCGTCGATCGTGCCGTCGCAAGACGTGGTGCTGGGCTTGTACTACGCCACCCGCGAGCGCATCAACGGCAAGGGCGAAGGCATCATCTTCTCCGACGTGGTCGAAGTGCAGCGTGCACTCGACAACGGCCAGGTCGAGATCACCGCCAAGATCAGTGTGCGCCTGACCGAGTGGGTGAAGGACAAGGCGACGGGCGAGTTCAAGCCCGAGACCAAGCTCGTCGACACCACCGTCGGCCGTGCTCTGTTGAGCGAGATCCTGCCCAAGGGGTTGCCGTTCTCGAACATCAACAAGGCGCTGAAGAAGAAGGAAATCTCGCGCCTGATCAACACCTCGTTCCGCAAGTGCGGTCTGAAGGAAACGGTGGTCTTCGCCGACAAGCTGCTCCAGTCGGGCTTCCGCCTGGCCACGCGCGCCGGCATCTCGATCGCGATCGACGACATGCTGGTGCCGAAGGAAAAGCACACGCTGATCGAGCGCGCCGAGAAGGAAGTGAAGGAGATCGAGCAGCAGTACGTCTCGGGTCTCGTGACGGCGGGCGAGCGCTACAACAAGGTGGTGGACATCTGGGGCAAGACCGGTGACGAAGTCGGCAAGGTCATGATGTCGCAGCTGTCGAAGCAGAAGACGACCGACCGCAACGGCAAGCAGGTGGACCAGGAGTCGTTCAACTCCATCTACATGATGGCCGACTCGGGTGCTCGTGGCTCTGCCGCGCAGATCCGCCAGCTGGCCGGCATGCGCGGCCTGATGGCCAAGCCGGACGGCTCGATCATCGAGACGCCCATCACGGCGAACTTCCGTGAAGGCCTGAACGTGTTGCAGTACTTCATCTCCACCCACGGTGCTCGTAAGGGCCTGGCGGACACGGCGTTGAAGACCGCGAACTCGGGCTACCTCACGCGCCGTCTGGTCGACGTGACGCAAGATCTGGTGGTCACCGAAGACGACTGCGGCACGCAGAACGGCATGGCGATGCGCGCGCTGGTCGAAGGCGGTGAAGTCATCGAATCGCTGCGCGACCGTGTGCTCGGCCGGGTGACCGCGATCGAAGTGCAGCACCCGGAAACCAGCGCCACGCTGGTCGAGCCCGGCCGCATGCTGGACGAAGACACGCTGGACGAGCTGGAGGCGGCGGGTGTCGACGAGATCAAGGTCCGCACCGCGCTGACCTGCGACACGCGCTTCGGCCTGTGCGCCAAGTGCTACGGCCGTGACCTCGGCCGTGGTGGCGTGGTCAACCGCGGCGAAGCCGTCGGTGTGATCGCTGCCCAGTCGATCGGCGAACCCGGCACGCAGCTGACGATGCGCACCTTCCACATCGGTGGTGCGGCGTCGCGTGCGGCGGTGGCCTCGAGCGTAGACGCGAAGTCCGACGGCAACATCGGCTTCAACGCCACGATGCGCTACGTGACCAACGGCAAGGGCGACCTGGTGGTGATCTCGCGTTCCGGCGAAATCATCATCTCCGACCAGCACGGCCGCGAGCGTGAGCGCCACAAGGTGCCGTATGGCGCGGTGCTCAACATCAAGCCCGACCAGGCCATCAAGGCCGGCACGGTGCTCGCCAACTGGGACCCGCTGACCCGACCCATCATCACGGAATTCGCCGGCAAGGCGAAGTTCGAGAACGTGGAAGAGGGCGTGACGGTCGCCAAGCAGGTCGACGAGATCACGGGTCTGTCGACCCTGGTCGTGATCGACCCGAAGCGCCGCGGCTCGACCAAGGTCGTGCGTCCGCAGGTCAAGCTGCTCGACGTGTCGGGCGCCGAAGTGAAGATCCCGGGCACCGACCACTCGGTGACCATCGGCTTCCAGGTCGGTGCGCTGATCCAGATCCGCGACGGCCAAGACCTCGCGCCGGGTGAAGTGCTCGCACGTATCCCGGTCGAAGGCCAGAAGACCCGAGACATCACCGGCGGTCTGCCGCGTGTGGCCGAGCTCTTCGAAGCCCGCACCCCGAAGGACAAGGGCACGCTGGCCGAGATCACCGGCACCGTGTCGTTCGGCAAGGAGACCAAGGGCAAGGTTCGCCTGCAGATCACCGACCCGGAGGGCAAGGTGTTCGAGGAACTCGTGCCGAAGGAAAAGAACATCCTCGTGCACGAAGGCCAGGTGGTGAACAAGGGCGAGTCGATCGTCGACGGTCCGGCCGATCCGCAGGACATCCTGCGCCTGCTGGGCATCGAGGAGCTGGCGCGCTACATCGTCGACGAAGTGCAGGACGTCTACCGTCTGCAGGGCGTGAAGATCAACGACAAGCACATCGAGGTGATCGTTCGCCAGATGCTGCGCCGCGTGCAGATCGTCAACCCGGGCGACAGCCACTACATCGCCAACGAGCAGGTCGAACGTTCGGAGCTGCTGGACACCAACGATCGCCTGCGCGCCGAAGGCAAGCAGATCGCCACGCACGCCGACGTGCTCTTGGGCATCACCAAGGCCTCGCTGTCGACCGACTCGTTCATCTCGGCCGCGTCCTTCCAGGAAACGACCCGCGTGCTCACCGAGGCGGCCATCATGGGCAAGCGCGACGAGCTGCGTGGCCTGAAGGAAAACGTCATCGTGGGCCGTCTGATCCCGGCCGGCACCGGCATGGCCTTCCACGAGGCCCGCAAGGTGAAGGAAGAGCTGGACGACGCCGAGCGCCGTGCGATCGCGCTGGAAGAAGCGGCGGAAGAGATGTCGGCGGTGGACGAAGCGGCTGCGGCCGCTCCGGCGGCCGGTGGCGAAGCTTCCGAATAAGCGACCTTCTTCGCGATTTGAAAGGGCGGCTTCGGCCGCCCTTTTTCATGTCAGCTGCCAGCGACCGGGAGGAATCACCTGCAGACCCAGTCGCCCCGCGCGGCGAGCGAGCTTCAGCACCGCCCGGTCGCGGCTGATCAGCCAACGGGCTTCGGCGACCGCCAGGTCGATGAACTTCTGGTCGTCGGTGTCGGTGCAGCGCAAGCGACCCGCGTCACCCTGTGGCTCAGGTGCGCGAATCGTCTCAGAAAGCAGGCGCCAACTTTCGTTGATTCTGGACAGATCGGGCCGGTAGCTCGCGGCCACGCCTCGACCGAGGACGTGCAGGAGTTCATCGTGCATGGCGTCCGTCACCAGCCAGCGCAGCTCGCGGCGCTCGATCGCGCCAAAAAGCGCTTGGCCGTCCGCGTTGCGGAACACCAGCCAGTCCAGCACGACGTTCGTGTCCAGCACCACCGCCGGCTTCAGAAGAGTTGCGTCCAAGTCCTTGCTTGCGAGTGAGGGTTGCCACGAATATAATCGCGGGCTTTCCAGCAGATTTTGCTGCGCTCTTTGTCGGGCGGCTCACCGTGCACACCACGGCTTCGGGCTCGTCTCCTGCGGAGCGCTCGACGACCTCTACTGAAAAAGACCAGGGCGCCTTGGCCGCACGTTCATGCGGCCCGGGCGCTTGTGTGACTTCAAACGGGAACAAGTTACCAATGCCAACCATCAACCAACTCGTGCGCAAAGGTCGTGAGACCGAAGCCACGAAGTCCAAGTCGCCTGCGATGCAGGGCGGCCCGCAGCGCCGCGGCGTCTGCACTCGTGTGTACACCACGACGCCGAAGAAGCCGAACTCGGCCCTTCGTAAAGTCGCCAAGGTGCGCCTGACCAACGGGTTCGAGGTCATCTCGTACATCGGCGGCGAAGGCCACAACCTGCAAGAACACAGCGTCGTGCTCGTGCGCGGCGGCCGTGTGAAGGACCTCCCCGGCGTGCGTTACCACATCGTCCGTGGCTCGCTCGACCTGCAAGGCGTGAAAGACCGCAAGCAGGCTCGTTCGAAGTACGGCGCGAAGCGCCCGAAGAAGGCCTGATAGATCAAGTTGTCATGCGCAATCTTCATGCTGCGCACGTCGTATTGCGGTACATCGTGTGATGTGCTGAGTAAGTGGGGTCGCAAAGCGTGTGATTCCGCGGCAGAGCTGAAAAGCCGAGCCAACTGAAGCCAAAGGAAGAGAAATGCCTCGTCGTCGCGAAGTCCCCAAACGGGACATCCTCCCCGATCCGAAGTTCAACTCGGTCGAGCTCTCCAAGTTCATGAACGTGATCATGGAGTCCGGCAAGAAGGCCGTGGCCGAACGCATCATTTACGGTGCCCTCGACCAGGTCGAGAAGAAGTCGGGCAAGGACCCGCTCGAGATCTTCAACGTCGCGCTGAACAACATCAAGCCGATGGTCGAAGTGAAGTCACGCCGCGTCGGCGGTGCGAACTACCAAGTTCCCGTGGAAGTTCGCCCCGTGCGCCGCGTGGCCCTGGCCATGCGCTGGTTGAAGGAATCGGCGCGCAAGCGTGGTGAGAAGTCGATGGCCCAGCGTCTGGCCAACGAACTGCTGGAGGCCGTCGAAGGCCGCGGCGGTGCGATGAAGAAGCGCGACGAAGTGCACCGCATGGCAGAAGCCAACAAGGCGTTCTCTCACTTCCGCTTCTAAGTTCTGGTCCCCTTGCGCGCCTGGGTCGTGTGACCGCCGGGCGCGCTTTTCAGTTTCTGGAGTGCCACCATGGCCCGCAAGACCCCCATCGAGCGCTATCGCAACATCGGCATCTCGGCGCACATCGACGCCGGCAAGACGACGACCACCGAGCGCATCCTGTTCTACACCGGCGTGAACCACAAGATCGGCGAGGTGCACGACGGCGCCGCCACGATGGACTGGATGGAGCAGGAGCAAGAGCGCGGCATCACGATCACGTCAGCCGCGACGACCTGCTTCTGGAAGGGCATGGAGCTCAACCACCCCGAGCACCGCATCAACATCATCGACACCCCCGGGCACGTCGACTTCACCATTGAAGTCGAGCGCTCGATGCGCGTGCTCGACGGCGCTTGCATGGTGTACTGCGCCGTGGGTGGCGTGCAGCCCCAGTCGGAAACCGTCTGGCGCCAGGCCAACAAGTACAAGGTGCCCCGCCTCGCGTTCGTCAACAAGATGGACCGCACCGGCGCGAACTTCTACAAGGTCTACGACCAGATGAAGGTTCGCCTGAAGGCCAACCCCGTGCCCATCGTGATCCCCATCGGCGCCGAAGACAACTTCACCGGCGTGGTCGACCTCATCAAGATGAAGGCCATCATCTGGGACGAAGCCTCCCAGGGCATGAAGTTCGACTACAAGGACATCCCGGCCGACCTGCAGGCCGACGCGCAGAAATGGCGCGAGAACATGCTCGAAGCCGCGGCTGAGTCCAGCGAAGAGCTGATGAACAAGTACCTCGAGTCGGGTGACTTGAGCGAAGCCGAGATCAAGCAGGGCATCCGCACCCGCACGATCGCGACCGAGATTCAGCCGATGCTGTGCGGTACCGCCTTCAAGAACAAGGGCGTGCAGCGCATGCTCGACGCGGTGATCGACTTCATGCCGTCGCCGATCGACATCCCGCCAGTGCCGGGCACCGACGAAGATGAAAAGACCGTCACCCGCAAGGCCGACGACAACGAGAAGTTCGCCGCGCTGGCCTTCAAGCTGATGACCGACCCGTATGTCGGTCAGCTGACCTTCGTGCGTGTGTACTCCGGCGTGCTGAAGTCGGGCGACTCGGTCTACAACCCGATCCGCGGCAAGAAGGAGCGCATCGGCCGGATCCTGCAGATGCACGCCAACCAGCGTGAAGAAATCAAGGAAATTCTGGCCGGCGACATCGCCGCCTGCGTGGGCCTGAAGGACGTCACCACCGGTGAAACGCTGTGTGACCCCGAGCACGTCATCACGCTCGAGAAGATGGTCTTCCCGGAGCCGGTGATCTCGCAGGCCGTCGAGCCCAAGACCAAGGCCGACCAGGAAAAGATGGGCATCGCCCTCGGCCGTCTGGCCGCGGAAGACCCCTCGTTCCGCCTGCGCACCGACGAAGAATCGGGCCAGACCATCATCTCCGGCATGGGCGAGCTGCACCTGGAAATCATCGTCGACCGCATGAAGCGCGAGTTCGGCGTGGAAGCCAACGTGGGCAAGCCGCAGGTGGCCTACCGCGAAACCATCCGCAAGTCGGTGAGCGACGTCGAAGGCAAGTTCGTGCGCCAGTCGGGCGGCAAGGGCCAGTACGGCCACGTCGTGCTGACCGTCGAGCCGCAGGAGCCGGGCAAGGGCTTCGAGTTCGTCGACGCCATCAAGGGTGGTGTCGTGCCGCGCGAATTCATCCCCGCAGTGAAGAAGGGCGTGGAAGACACGCTGCCGAACGGCGTGCTGGCCGGCTTCCCGGTGGTCGACGTGAAGGTCACGCTGACCTTCGGTTCGTACCACGAGGTGGACTCGAACGAAAACGCGTTCAAGATGGCCGCCTCGATGGGCTTCAAGGACGGCATGCGCAAGGCCAGCCCCGTGATTCTCGAGCCGATGATGGCCGTGGAAGTGGAAACGCCGGAAGACTACGCCGGCAACGTGATGGGTGACCTGTCGTCCCGCCGCGGCATGGTGCAGGGCATGGACGACATGCCTGGTGGCGGCAAGATCATCAAGGCCGAAGTCCCGATGTCGGAAATGTTCGGCTACTCGACCACGCTGCGCTCGATGTCGCAAGGCCGTGCCACGTACACGATGGAGTTCAAGCACTACAGCGAAGCTCCGAAGAACGTGGCCGACGCGATCATCACCGCGCGCGGCACGAAGTAATCAATTCAGTTAGACGAGCCGGTCTTCGTCGGGGCACCGCCTGCTGCCAGTGGCAGGCGGATCAACCTTCCGCCGGAGACCTTAAACACCGCACTGGACTGCTCTTTGATTTGGAGAATCTGAAATGGCAAAAGGCAAATTTGAACGGACCAAGCCGCACGTGAACGTGGGGACGATTGGTCACGTGGACCATGGCAAGACGACGCTGACGGCGGCGATCACGACGGTGCTGTCGAAGAAGTTCGGCGGTGAAGCCAAGGCGTATGACCAGATCGACGCGGCGCCCGAAGAAAAGGCGCGCGGCATCACCATCAACACCGCCCACGTTGAGTACGAGACCGCCAACCGTCACTACGCGCACGTCGACTGCCCCGGGCACGCCGACTACGTGAAGAACATGATCACCGGTGCTGCCCAGATGGACGGCGCCATCCTCGTGTGCTCGGCCGCTGACGGCCCCATGCCCCAGACCCGCGAGCACATCCTGCTCGCCCGTCAGGTCGGTGTGAAGTACATCATCGTCTTCCTCAACAAGTGCGACATGGTCGACGACGCCGAGCTCCTCGAGCTCGTCGAAATGGAAGTGCGCGAGCTCCTCAGCAAGTACGACTTCCCCGGCGACGACACCCCCATCATCAAGGGCTCGGCCAAGCTCGCCATGGAAGGCGACACCGGCGAACTCGGCGAGGGTGCCATCTTCAAGCTCGCAGAAGCCCTCGACACCTACATCCCCACGCCTGAGCGCGCCATCGACGGCGCCTTCCTCATGCCCGTGGAAGACGTGTTCTCCATCTCCGGCCGCGGCACCGTCGTGACCGGCCGTGTCGAGCGTGGTGTCATCAAGGTCGGTGAAGAAATCGAAATCGTCGGCATCAAGGCCACGCAAAAGACCACCTGCACCGGCGTCGAGATGTTCCGCAAGCTGCTCGACCAAGGTCAGGCAGGCGACAACGTCGGCATCCTGCTGCGCGGCACCAAGCGCGAAGAAGTCGAGCGCGGCCAAGTGCTGTGCAAGCCCGGCTCCATCAAGCCCCACACCCACTTCACCGCTGAGATCTACGTTCTGAGCAAGGAAGAGGGCGGCCGCCACACCCCGTTCTTCAACAACTACCGTCCCCAGTTCTACTTCCGCACGACGGACGTGACCGGCGCGGTGGAGCTGCCGAAGGACAAGGAAATGGTCATGCCGGGCGACAACGTCAGCATCACCGTCAAGCTGATCGCCCCGATCGCCATGGAAGAAGGCCTGCGCTTCGCCATCCGCGAAGGCGGCCGCACCGTCGGCTCGGGCGTCGTCGCCAAGATCCTGGAGTAAACCTCTGCGTGACGACCGGGTGGCCGCAGGGCTACCCGGCCATTACACCCGCGGCCCGCGCAGTCGCAACGGCCGCACCGCTCTTTTCAGGAATTCGTCATGCAAAAGCAAAAGATCCGCATTCGCCTCAAGGCGTTTGATTACAAGCTGATCGACCAGTCCGCACTGGAGATCGTCGACACCGCCAAGCGCACCGGCGCGATCGTCAAGGGCCCGGTGCCCCTGCCGACCCGCATGCAGCGTTTCGACATCCTGCGTTCGCCGCACGTCAACAAGACGAGCCGTGACCAGTTCGAAATCCGCACGCACCAGCGTCTGATGGACATCGTCGACCCGACCGACAAGACCGTGGACGCGCTGATGAAGCTCGACCTGCCGGCTGGCGTGGACGTCGAAATCAAGCTGCAGTAACCCTGTTTGGCGGGCGGTTGCTGAGACTTCAGCTTCTGCCCTACAATCGCAGGCTTTTCCGGAAGCAGGTGCGCCCATTGGGCCGCAGTTTGCATTCCAACCAGTCAGCCCGGCCAATCGATGTCGGGTATCGAAACAAAGGCTTCCGAACCGCAAGGCGAGGGGGCTGGAGAACACTATGAGTCTGAGCAACCGTCTCGGTTTGCTGGGCCGCAAGGTGGGCATGATGCGCATCTTCACGGACGATGGCGACGCCATTCCCGTGACCGTGCTCGACGTGTCCAACAACCGCGTCACCCAGGTCAAGACCGCAGAGACCGACGGCTACAGCGCCATCCAGGTGGCGTTCGGCACCCGCAAAGCATCGCGCGTGTCCAAGCCTGAAGCTGGCCACCTCGCGAAAGCGGGCGTCGAAGCTGGCGAAATCCTCAAGGAATTCCGCGTGGCTGCCGATGTGGCGTCGGGCTTCAAGCCTGGCGCGCAAGTTCCGGTGACCACCTTCGCCGTGGGCCAACTGGTGGACGTGCAAGGCACCTCCATCGGCAAGGGCTTCACCGGCACCATCAAGCGCCACAACTTCGGCTCGCAGCGCGCGTCGCACGGCAACAGCCGTTCGCACAACGTGCCGGGCTCGATCTCGATGGCGCAGGATCCGGGTCGTGTGTTCCCCGGCAAGAAGATGTCGGGTCACCTCGGTGATGTGACCAAGACCGTGCAAAACCTCGATGTGGTCCGCGTGGACGAAGCCCGCCAGCTGCTGCTGGTGCGCGGCGCCGTCCCGGGCTCGAAGAACGGCCATGTGGTCGTGAGCCCCGCCGTCAAGGTGAAGGTCAAGAAAGGAGCCCAGTAATGCAGCTCGAGCTCCTGAATGAACAAGGCCAGGCGACCTCCAAGGTCGACGCGCCCGACACCGTGTTCGCCCGCGACTACAACGAAGCGCTGGTGCACCAGATCGTCGTGGCCTTCCAGGCCAACGCCCGCCAAGGCACGCGCGCTCAGCTCGACCGCGCCGAGGTGAAGCACACGACCAAGAAGCCGTGGCGCCAGAAGGGCACCGGCCGCGCTCGTGCGGGTATGTCCTCGTCGCCGCTGTGGCGTGGGGGCGGTCGCATCTTCCCGAACAGCCCGAACGAAAACTTCAGCCAAAAGGTCAACAAGAAGATGTACCGCGCCGGCATGGCCGCCATCTTCTCGCAGCTGGCCCGTGAAGGCCGCCTGGCGGTGGTCGATTCGATCTCGGTCGATTCGCCCAAGACCAAGCAACTCGCCGCCAAGCTGAAGGCCATGGGCCTGTCCAGCGTGCTGGTGATCGCCGACCAGGTGGACGACAACCTGGCGCTGGCCTCGCGCAACCTGGCCAACGTGCTGGTCGTCGAGCCGCGCTACGCCGATCCGCTGGCCCTCGTGCACTACAAGAAGGTGCTCGTGACCAAGGCCGCGATCGAGCAACTCAAGGAGATGTTCGCATGAGCACCTCAACCCAAAAGCCCAAGCACGACGAAGGTCGCCTGGCCCAGGTGCTGGTCGCTCCGATCGTGAGCGAAAAGGCAACCGCCGCTGCCGAGAAGAACAACCAAGTGCTGTTCAAGGTGCTGCGCGACGCCACCAAGCCCGAGATCAAGGCCGCTGTCGAGCTGCTGTTCAAGGTCGAGGTCGAGTCCGTTCAGACCGTGGTGCAAAAAGGCAAGGTCAAGCGTTTCGGCCGTTCGGTCGGTCGCCGTGACCACGTCAAGAAGGCCTACGTGTCGCTGAAGGAAGGCCAAGAGCTCAACTTCTCCGGGGAGGCCGCGTAATGGCCGTCATCAAAGTCAAACCGACCTCGCCTGGCCGTCGTGGTGTGGTGAAGGTGGTGCATCCGCACCTGCACAAGGGCAAGCCGGAAGCGTCGCTCGTCGAGCCGCAATTCCAGCACTCGGGCCGCAACAACAACGGTCACATCACGATTCGCCACAAGGGCGGTGGTCACAAGCACCACTACCGCGTGGTCGACTTCGTGCGCAACAAGGATGGCATCCCGGCAAAGGTCGAGCGCATCGAGTACGACCCGAACCGCACGGCGCACATTGCGCTGGTCTGCTACGCCGATGGCGAGCGCCGCTACATCATCGCCCCGCGCGGTCTGGAAGTGGGCTCCACCGTGATCTCGGGCGCCGAAGCCCCGATCAAGGCCGGCAACACGCTGCCTATTCGCAACATCCCCGTGGGCTCGGTGATCCATTGCATCGAGCTGCTGCCGGGCAAGGGTGCGCAGATCGCCCGTTCGGCCGGTACGTCGACGACGCTGCTGGCTCGCGAAGGTACCTACGCCCAGGTTCGCCTGCGCTCGGGTGAAGTGCGCCGCATCCACATCGATTGCCGCGCCACCATCGGTGAAGTGTCGAACGAAGAGCACAGCCTGCGCCAGTACGGCAAGGCCGGTGCGATCCGCTGGAAGGGCATCCGCCCGACCGTCCGCGGCGTTGCCATGAACCCGGTGGATCACCCGCACGGTGGCGGCGAAGGCCGTACCGGCGAAGGCCAGGTGCCGGTGTCGCCTTGGAACACGATGACCAAGGGCTACCGCACTCGCAACAACAAGCGCACGCAGACGTTCATCGTCTCGCGTCGCAAGAAGTAAGGGGAACGGCACATGACTCGTTCACTCAAGAAGGGTCCGTTCGTCGACCATCACCTTCAGGCCAAGGTCGAGAAGGCTGTTGCGACCAAGGACAAGAAGCCCATCAAGACCTGGTCGCGCCGCTCGACGATCCTCCCCGATTTCATCGGTGTGACGATCGCCGTGCACAACGGCAAGCAGCACGTGCCGGTATACGTCACGGACCAGATGGTCGGCCACAAGCTCGGCGAATTTGCGCTCACCCGCACGTTCAAGGGCCATCCGGCTGACAAGAAGGCCAACAAGAAGTAAGGATGACGACGATGGAAACCAAAGCTATCGTTCGCGGCGTCCGCCTCTCGGCTGACAAGGGTCGGCTGGTGGCCGACATGGTCCGCGGCAAGAAGGTGGACCAGGCGCTCAACATCCTGACGTTCACCCCCAAGAAAGCTGCCGGCATCATCAAGAAGTGCCTCGAGTCCGCGATCGCGAACGCCGAGCACAACGACGGTGCCGACATCGACGAGCTGACCGTGAAGACGATCTACGTCGAGCAAGGTGCCACGCTGAAGCGTTTCTCCGCACGTGCCAAGGGCCGCGGCAATCGCATCAGCAAGCCGACCGCGCACATCTACATCACCGTCGGCAACTAAAGGCAAAGACCATGGGACAAAAAATCCACCCAACCGGGTTCCGCCTGCCGGTCACGCGCAACTGGGCCTCGCGTTGGTACGCATCGAACCAGAACTTCGCCACCATGCTGGCCGAAGACCTGAAGGTTCGTGACTACCTCAAGGCGCGCCTGAAGAGCGCTGCGGTGTCGCGCATCCTCATCGAGCGCCCCGCCAAGAACGCCCGCATCACCATCTTCTCGGCACGTCCGGGCGTGGTGATCGGCAAGAAGGGCGAGGACATCGAAAACCTGAAGGCCGAACTGACCAAGCGTCTGGGCGTGCCGGTGGCCGTGAACATCGAGGAAGTGCGCAAGCCCGAGATCGATGCCCAACTGATCGCCGACAGCATCACCCAGCAGCTCGAGAAGCGCATCATGTTCCGTCGCGCGATGAAGCGTGCGATGCAGAACGCGATGCGCCTGGGCGCCCAAGGCATCAAGCTGATGTCGTCGGGCCGCCTGAACGGCATCGAAATCGCTCGCTGCGAGTGGTATCGCGAAGGTCGCGTGCCCCTTCACACCCTCAAGGCCGACATCGACTACGGCTTCTCCGAAGCTCACACCACTTATGGCGTGATCGGCGTGAAGTGCTGGGTCTACCGCGGTGACCGTCTCGCCAATGGCGAGCTGGCACCCCAAGCCAAGCCGGAAGTGCAGGAAGACGATCGTCGCCCGCGTCGCGGCCCCCGCCCGGGTGGCCCTGGCGCTCCCGGCGGCCGTGGTGACCGTGGCGCTCCGCGCCGTGACGGTGGCCGTCCGACCGAAGGTGCCGCTGCAGCTCCCGCTGCGCCGGCTTCCGATGCGCCCAAGGCGCCGGCCGTCAAGCGTGTGCGCAAGGCGCCCACCGAGGCCAAAGGAGAATAAGCATGCTGCAACCTGCACGCAGAAAATTCCGCAAGGAACAAAAAGGTCGCAACACCGGTGTCGCCACGCGTGGCGCTGCCGTGTCGTTCGGCGACTTTGGCCTCAAGGCCACCGAGCGCGGCCGCCTGACGGCGCGCCAGATCGAAGCGGCTCGCCGCGCGATCTCGCGCCACATCAAGCGCGGTGGTCGCATCTTCATCCGCATCTTCCCCGACAAGCCGATCTCGCAGAAGCCGGCCGAAGTCCGCATGGGCAACGGCAAGGGCAACCCCGAGTACTACGTGGCCGAGATCGTCCCGGGCAAGGTGCTGTACGAAATCAACGGCGTGCCTGAACAGCTGGCCCGCGAAGCGTTCAAGCTGGCTTCGGCCAAGCTGCCGCTGAGCACCACGTTCGTCGCCCGCCAAGTGGGCGCCTGAGGCGCGAACGGAGCATCTTTATGAAAGCATCTGAACTCCGCGCCAAGGACGTTGCTGCACTCGAGAAGGAAGTGGCTGACCTGATGAAGGCCCACTTCGGTCTGCGCATGCAGAAGGCGACCCAGCAGTTGACCAACCACACGACGCTGGGCAATACCCGCCGTGACATCGCTCGTGCCAAGACCATCCTGGCCGAGAAGAAGAAAGGGGCCGCGAAATGACTGCCACCGCCGGTGAAATCAAGATCGACGCTCCGGGCAAGAACCAGCGCAAGCTGGTCGGCAAGGTCGTCAGCGACAAGCGTTCCAAGACCGTCACGGTCCTGATCGAGCGTCGCACCAAGCACGAGCTGTACGGCAAGATCGTCGCCAAGTCCAGCAAGTACCACGCGCACGACGAGAAGAACGAGTACAAGCTCGGTGACACCGTCGAGATCGCTGAAAGCCGCCCGATCTCCAAGACCAAGTCGTGGGTCGTGACCCGCCTGGTCGAGAAGGCTCGCGAAGTCTGATCTGATCTACCCTTGCGGGGCTGAACTCCCGCAGCAACGGTCGGGTGTGTCCTTTCCAGGCACCCCGGCCGTTTTTCATTCCATCTGACTCTCTTCATCGTTCGGAGGTGAACATGCTCAAGGTTGGCGACAAGCTCCCCGCAGGCGCGCTGCAGGAATTCATCGAGGTCGAAGGCAACGGCTGTTCGATCGGCCCCAACACCTTCGACATCGCGAAAGAGACGGCCGGCAAGACCATTGCCGTGTTTGCGCTCCCCGGTGCCTACACCCCCACATGTTCGGCGCAGCACGTGCCGGGCTATGTGCAGAAGGCCGAAGAGCTGAAGAAGGTCGGTGTGGACGAGATCTGGTGCGTCTCGGTCAACGACGCCTTCGTGATGGGCGCTTGGGGGCGTGACCAGAAAACGACGGGCAAGGTGCGCATGATGGCCGATGGCAGCGCTGCCTTCGCCAACGCCACCGGCCTGACGCTGGATCTGACGTCGCGCGGCATGGGAGTGCGCTCGCAGCGCTACTCCATGCTGGTGCAAGACGGCGTGGTCAAGACGCTGAACGTCGAGGCGCCCGGCAAGTTCGAGGTGAGCGATGCCGACACCTTGCTTGAACAAGCGAAGAAGCTGAAGGCCTGATTTTCCAGAATGCGTTGCCCGTGCTTGACACGGGCTTTTCCGCCGCTGCATAATCCGCAGCTTCGCCGAAAACCGGTTGTCATTCCTTCGCGGGTGACGTAACGAGTCGGCTCCGCCCATACACGGGCCCAAGACTGCTTGCTTCGGCGAGACAAGTTGGGGACAGAACATGATTCAAATGCAATCGCGGCTTGACGTCGCGGACAACACTGGCGCGAAGTCCGTCCAGTGCATCAAGGTGCTCGGCGGCTCCAAGCGTCGTTATGCCGGCATCGGTGACGTGATCAAGGTTTCCATCAAGGAAGCTGCGCCGCGTGGCCGCGTGAAGAAGGGCGAGGTCTACAGCGCCGTCGTCGTTCGCACCGCCAAGGGCGTGCGCCGCCAAGACGGTTCGCTGGTCAAGTTCGACGGCAATGCCGCTGTCCTGCTGAACGCCAAGCTCGAGCCGATCGGCACCCGCATCTTCGGCCCGGTGACGCGTGAACTGCGCACCGAGCGTTTCATGAAGATCGTTTCGCTCGCACCCGAAGTGCTCTGAGCTGCGGTTGGAGAAAGCTGAATGAACAAGATTCGCAAAGGCGACCAGGTCATCGTGTTGACCGGCCGCGACAAGGGCAAGCGTGGCACGGTGCTGTCGCGCGAAAGTGAAGACCGCATCGTGGTCGAAGGCGTGAACGTGGTGAAGAAGCACGTCAAGCCGAACCCGATGAAGGGGACGACCGGCGGTGTCGTCGACAAGACCCTGTCGATCCACCAGTCCAACGTCGCCATCTTCAACCCTGCCACCGGCAAGGCCGATCGCGTGGGCATCAAGTTGGTGGCCGACGCCAAGACCAACAAGACCACCAAGGTCCGCGTCTTCCGCTCCAGCGGCGACGAAATCAAGGCGTAATCAGCATGGCCAAGCAACAAGCCCAAGCCGCCCAAGCAGGCGTGCCCGCAGCCCGTCTGCAGAAGGTCTACCGTGAGACCATCGCTCCGGCGCTCATCGAGAAGTTCGGCTACAAGTCGCCGATGCAGGTTCCTCGCATCACCAAGATCACGCTCAACATGGGTGTGAGCGAAGCGGTGTCCGACAAGAAGGTCATGGAACACGCCGTGGGCGACCTGACCAAGATCGCCGGCCAGAAGCCCGTGGTCACCAAGAGCAAGAAGGCCATCGCCGGCTTCAAGATCCGTGACGGTGTGCCCATCGGCTGCATGGTCACCCTGCGTGGCGTCCAGATGTATGAATTCCTGGACCGCTTCGTGACGATCGCGCTGCCCCGCGTGCGCGACTTCCGCGGCATCTCGGGCCGTTCGTTCGATGGTCGTGGCAACTACAACATCGGCGTCAAAGAACAGATCATCTTCCCCGAGATCGAGTACGACAAGGTGGATGCGCTGCGTGGTCTGAACATCAGCATCACGACGACCGCGAAGAGCGACGACGAGTGCAAGGCACTGCTGTCGGCCTTCAAATTCCCGTTCAAGAACTGAGGCGGCCATGGCTAAAACTTCCCTCATCCAGCGCGAACTGAAGCGCGAGCAACTGGTCGCCAAGTACAAGAAGAAGTACGACGAGCTCAAGGCCACTGCCAACGACGCGAAGAAGTCCGACGAAGAGCGCTACGCCGCCCGTCTGGCTCTGCAGCAGCTGCCCCGCAACGCCTACCCGACCCGCCAGCGCAACCGCTGCGAACTGACCGGCCGCCCCCGTGGCACGTTCCGCAAGTTCGGTCTGGCCCGCAACAAGATCCGCGAACTGGCCTTCAAGGGTGACATCCCCGGTGTCATCAAGGCGAGCTGGTAATCGGCACGACGATCAGGAGATATTCGAATGAGCATGAGTGATCCTATCGCCGACATGCTGACGCGCATCCGCAACGCGCAGATGGTCGAGAAGACCAGCGTTGCCCTGCCGTCCAGCAAGCTGAAGGTGGCGATTGCCCAGGTCCTGAAGGACGAGGGTTACATCGAGAGCTTCGCCATCACCGGCGACAAGGCCAAGCCGCAGCTGGAAATCGCGCTGAAGTACTACGCAGGCCGCCCCGTGATCGAGCACATCGAGCGCGTGAGCCGTCCTGGCCTGCGCATCTACAAGGGTCGCCACGATATCCCCAGCGTTCAGAACGGTCTGGGTGTGGCCATCGTCACCACCCCGAAGGGCGTGATGACCGACCGCAAGGCACGCCAAGCCGGTATCGGCGGCGAAGTGCTCTGCTACGTCGCCTAAGAGAGGGAGCACAGCAATGTCCCGCGTTGGAAAAATGCCGATCGCCATCCCCAAGGGTGTGGATGTGTCGATCACCGCTGAGCAAATCAGCATCAAGGGTTCGCTCGGCACGCTGGTGCGTCCCGTGAACTCGCTCGTGACCGTGAAGAGCGCTGACGGCAAGGTGACCTTTGCCCCGGCCAATGACTCGGTCGAAGCCGACGCCATGTCGGGCACCATGCGTGCGCTGGTGAACAACATGGTCAACGGCGTGAGCAAAGGCTTCGAGCGCAAACTGACGCTCGTCGGCGTGGGCTTCCGTGCCCAGGCTGCCGGCCAGAAGCTCAACCTGCAGATCGGTTTCTCGCACCCCGTGGCCAAAGACATGCCGGCTGGCATCAAGGTCGAGTGCCCGACGCAAACCGAAATCATCATCAAGGGTTCCGATCGCCAGGTCGTGGGTCAGATCGCCGCTGAAGTGCGCGCGATCCGCCCGCCTGAGCCTTACAAGGGCAAGGGCATCCGCTATGCGGACGAGAAGGTCACGATCAAGGAAACCAAGAAGAAGTAAGGAGCGACGACCATGTCTCTGACCAAGAAGGACCAGCGCATTCGCCGCTCCCGCCAGACCCGCGCCCGCATTGCGGTGCAGCGCGTGGCCCGCCTGACGGTGTTCCGTACCAACCTGCACATCTATGCCAGCGTCATCTCCGACGACGGCAGCCAGGTGCTCGCCAGCGCCTCGACGGTCGAAGCCGACGTGCGCAAGGAACTCGGCGCTGCCGGCAAGGGCGGCAACGTCAACGCTGCCACGCTGATCGGCAAGCGCATCGCCGAGAAGGCCAAGGCCGCCGGCATCGAGAAGGTTGCGTTCGATCGCGCCGGTTTCGCTTATCACGGCCGCGTGAAGGCCCTGGCTGAAGCCGCGCGTGAAGCCGGCCTGCAGTTCTAAGGAAGATTGAAATGGCAAAGTTCACTCCCCGCGCACAAGCCGAAGGCAATGACGACGGCCTGAAGGAAAAGATGATCGCGGTGAACCGCGTCACCAAGGTGGTGAAGGGCGGTCGCACGCTGAGCTTCGCTGCGCTGACCGTGGTCGGTGATGGCGATGGCCGCATCGGCATGGGCAAGGGCAAGGCCAAGGAAGTGCCGGTCGCGGTGCAGAAGGCCATGGAATCGGCCCGCCGCAACCTGTTCAAGGTCTCGCTCAAGAACGGCACGATCCACCACAAGGTGGTCGGCGAGCACGGCGCATCGCGCGTGCTGATGGCTCCGGCCAAGCCCGGTGACGGCATCATCGCCGGCGGCCCGATGCGCGCCGTCTTCGAAGTGATGGGCGTGACCGACATCGTGTGCAAGAGCCTCGGCTCGTCGAACCCCTACAACATGGTTCGCGCCACGCTGGACGCGCTGAAGAACATCAGCACCCCGGCCGAGATCGCCGCCAAGCGCGGCCTGACGGTCGAAGAGATCCTCGGCTGAGCGGCCGGGATCGGAGAAACATCATGGCAGCAGCAGACAAGAAGACCGTCACCGTGAAGCTCGTGCGCAGCATCGCCGGCACGCGTGAATCGCACCGCGCCACCGTGCGTGGCCTGGGCCTGCGCAAGCTCAACAGCACCTCCACGCTCGAGGACACCCCGTCCGTGCGCGGCATGATCACCAAGGTCCAGTACCTGGTGAAGGTGATCTGAGGCAAGGAACGAACATGGAACTCAACAGCATCAAGCCCGCCGCTGGTTCGAAGCGCCCCCGTCGCCGTGTCGGCCGTGGCATCGGCTCTGGCCTGGGCAAGACCGCAGGCCGCGGCCACAAGGGCCAGAAGTCGCGTTCGGGCGGCTACCACAAGGTCGGTTTCGAAGGCGGCCAGATGCCGCTGCAGCGTCGCCTGCCGAAGCGTGGCTTCAAGTCGGCTTCGCTCAAGTACAACGCCGAGATCAGCCTGACCGACCTGGAGCGCCTGGGCGCTGCGGAAGTCGACGTGCTCGCACTCAAGGCCGCGGGCCTCGTGGGCGAACTCGCCAAGGTGGTCAAGGTGATCAAGTCGGGCGAGCTGACCAAGAAGGTCGCGCTCAAGGGCATTGGCGCCACCGCTGGCGCGAAGGCGGCCATCGAAGCCGCCGGTGGCTCGGTCGCCTGAGCTGACTGACTTCGCTTAAGGAATCGGTCTCAGTGGCAACCAACGCGAATCAGCTGGCCAAGAGTGGCAAGTTCGGCGACCTGCGTCGCCGGCTTGTCTTCTTGTTGCTCGCGCTCGTGGTCTACCGCATCGGGGGGCACATTCCGGTGCCCGGCATCGACCCGGCACAGCTGCAGGAGATGTTCAAGACGCAGGAGGGGGGCATCCTCAGCTTGCTGAACGTGTTCTCCGGCGGCGCGCTGCAACGCTTTACCGTGTTCGCGCTGGGCATCATGCCGTACATCTCCGCGTCGATCATCATGCAGTTGATGACCTACGTGGTGCCCTCGCTCGAAGCCCTGAAGAAGGAAGGCGAGGCCGGTCGTCGCAAGATCACGCAGTACACGCGTTATGGCACCTTGGGCTTGGCGCTGTTCCAGGCGCTGGGCATTGCGTTGGCGCTGGAAGGTTCGCCGGGTCTCGTGATCAGCCCGGGCTTCGGCTTCCGCATGACCGCGGTGGTGAGCCTGGTGGCCGGCACGATGTTCCTGATGTGGCTGGGTGAACAGATCACCGAGCGTGGGCTGGGCAACGGCATCTCGATCCTGATCTTCGGTGGCATTGCCGCTGGTCTGCCGAGTGCTATCGGCGGTTTGCTGGAACTGGTGCGTACCGGCGCGATGAGCGTGCTGGTGGCGATGTTCATCGTCGTGCTGATCGGCGCCGTGACTTACGTCGTGGTGTTCGTTGAGCGTGGCCAGCGCAAGATCCTGGTGAACTACGCCAAGCGCCAGGTGGGCAACAAGGTCTATGGCGGCCAGTCATCGCACCTGCCGCTGAAGCTGAACATGTCTGGCGTGATCCCGCCGATCTTCGCGTCGTCGATCATCCTGCTGCCGGCCACGATCGTGGGGTGGTTTGCCACGGGTGACAGCCTCCGCTGGCTGAAGGATCTCGCTGCGGCGTTGTCACCCGGCCAGCCGATCTACGTGATGCTGTTTGCCGCGGCCATCGTTTTCTTCTGCTTCTTCTACACGGCCCTGGTGTTCAACAGCCGCGAGACCGCAGACAACCTGAAGAAGAGCGGTGCCTTCATCCCGGGCATCCGCCCTGGTGAGCAGACCGCTCGACACATCGACCGCATCCTGTCCCGTCTGACGCTGGCTGGTGCGATCTACATCACCGCGGTGTGTCTGCTGCCCGAGTTCCTGGTGCTGAAGTACAACGTCCCGTTCTACTTCGGTGGTACCTCCCTCCTGATCATCGTGGTCGTCACGATGGACTTCTGGGCCCAGGTGCAGAGTTATGTGATGAGTCAGCAGTACGAATCACTGCTGAAGAAGGCAAGTTTCAAGGCGAGCTGAACGACAACACGGCATGGCGAAAGACGACGTCATTCAGATGCAGGGTGAGATTCTGGAGAACCTCCCCAACGCCACGTTCCGTGTGAAGCTGGAAAACGGGCACATCGTGCTGGGCCATATTTCCGGAAAGATGCGCATGCACTACATCCGCATCCTTCCTGGAGACAAGGTGACGGTCGAGTTGACGCCCTACGATTTGTCGCGAGCACGCATCGTGTTCCGCGCCAAGTGACGAACGAGTTTGATGATTTGAGAAGCGGTCTGACGAAGGCCTAGGAGAAGAGAATGAAAGTTGCAGCATCGGTCAAGGCAATGTGCCGGAATTGCAAGGTCATCCGCCGCAAGGGCGTGGTGCGCGTGATCTGCACCGATCCGCGTCACAAGCAGCGCCAGGGCTGAGCCACGGCTCGCCTGCACACAGCGAATAGAGGAAGCACATGGCACGTATTGCTGGTATCAACATTCCGCCGCACAAGCACGCCGAGATCGGCCTGACTGCGATCTACGGCATCGGCCGCACGACCGCTCAGAAGATCTGCGAAGCCAGCGGCGTTCCCTTCGACCGCAAGATCAAGGACCTGACCGACGCCGATCTGGAAAAGATCCGCGAAGAGATCGGCAAGATCACGATCGAAGGCGATCTGCGCCGCGAGATGTCCATCAACATCAAGCGCCTGATGGACCTGGGTTGCTACCGCGGTTTCCGTCATCGCCGCGGCCTGCCGGTCCGCGGGCAGCGCACCAAGACGAACGCCCGCACCCGCAAGGGCCCGCGCAAGTCTGGCGCCCTGGTCAAGAAGTGATCGCTGCTCGGCAACGACAAGCAGTCTGACGAGCACACAGAGAGAAGGTCGATATGGCTAAAGCACCCCAGAACACCGCCGCCCAGCGCGTGCGCAAGAAGGTCCGCAAGAACGTTGCGGACGGCATCGCGCACGTCCACGCGTCGTTCAACAACACGATCATCACCATCACCGACCGCCAAGGTGGCGCCCTGTCGTGGGCCTCGAGTGGTGGCCAGGGTTTCAAGGGCTCGCGCAAGTCGACTCCTTTTGCTGCCCAGGTGGCGGCTGAAGTGGCCGGCCGTGCGGCTCAAGAGCAAGGCATCAAGAACCTCGACGTGCGCATCAAGGGCCCCGGCCCCGGCCGCGAGTCGTCGGTTCGTGCACTGGCGTCGCTGGGTATCCGCATCACCTCCATCTCGGACGTGACGCCGGTCCCGCACAACGGTTGCCGCCCGCAGAAGCGCCGTCGCATCTAAGGATTCGCATCTGTTTTCGTCGCCGGCCAGCGCCTCACGGTGCTCGCCGGCGGTTCTGTTGAAACCGCAAGGTTTCGCTAAGCCCACCGTCTGAGCGCCTACAAAACAACCCGCCAGACTCGCGCGAGCCTCTCCGTCGTGAAGCACGCGTCAGATTGACAAAGGAAGCAACGTGGCACGTTACCTAGGACCCAAGGGCAAACTTGCCCGCCGTGAAGGCACCGATCTTTTCCTGAAGAGCGCCCGTCGCCCGATCGGGGACAAGGTCAAGTTCGACAGCAAGCCCGGCCAGCACGGTCGCACCTCCGGCTCGCGCACCTCCGACTTCGGCCTGCAACTGCGCGAGAAGCAGAAGGTCAAGCGCATGTACGGCATCCTCGAACGTCAGTTCCGCCGCTACTTCGCCGAAGCCGAGCGCCGCAAGGGCAACACCGGCGCGAACTTGCTGACCCTGCTCGAGTCGCGCCTTGACAACGTGGTGTACCGCATGGGCTTCGGCTCCACGCGCGCCGAAGGCCGCCAGCTGGTGTCGCACAAGGCGATCACCGTGAATGGCCAGGTCGTCAACATCGCCTCCTACATGGTCAAGGTCGGTGACGTGGTCGCCGTGCGCGAAAAGTCGAAGAAGCAGCTGCGCATCACCGACGCGCTGAAGCTTGCGGAATCGCAAGGCATGCCCAACTGGGTGCAGGTCGACGCCAGCAAGCTGGAAGGCGTGTTCAAGAAGACGCCGGACCGCGACGAATTCGGCGCCGACATCAAGGAAGCGCTGATCGTCGAACTGTATTCGCGCTGATCTGCGACCAGACTGCGAAGGGTGCCTTGGGCACCCTCGTGGTCTTTGCAAGTTTTAAGAGTTCCCTACGTCCGCGGCGGCATCTCGCCGTTGCGGTTGGTCCCTCAGCCTTATCGGTGTAACGAACCGAGGGTATTGAAAGAAAGACCTCATGCAAACAAACCTGCTCAAACCCAAAGCCATCAATGTGGAGCCGCTGGGCGGCAACCGCGCCAAGGTCACGCTCGAGCCGTTCGAGCGCGGCTACGGTCATACGCTGGGCAACGCGCTGCGTCGCGTGCTGCTGTCGTCGATGGTGGGTTATGCGCCGACCGAAGTGACCATCGCGGGCGTGCTCCACGAGTACTCGGCCATCGACGGTGTGCAAGAAGACGTGGTTCACATCATGCTGAACCTCAAGGGCGTGGTGTTCCGCCTGCACAACCGCGATGAAGTCACGCTCGTCCTGCGCAAGGAAGGCGAAGGCCCCGTCACCGCCGGCGACATCCAGACCCCGCACGACGTCGAGATCATCAACCCCGAGCACGTGATTGCCCACCTGTCGCAAGGCGGCAAGCTCGACATGCAGATCAAGGTCGAGAAGGGCCGCGGCTATGTGCCGGGCACGCTGCGCCGCTACGGCGACGAGCCGACCAAGTCGATCGGCCGCATCGTGCTCGACGCTTCGTTCTCGCCTGTTTCGCGCGTGAGCTACACCGTCGAGTCGGCCCGTGTCGAACAGCGCACCGACCTTGACAAGCTCGTGATGGAAATCGCCACCAACGGCGCCATCACACCGGAAGAAGCTATCCGCGCGTCGGCCAAGATCCTGGTCGAACAGCTCGCCGTGTTCGCGCAGCTCGAAGGCAGCGAGATCGCTGCGTTCGACGCGCCGGCCCAGCGCAGTACGCAGTTCGACCCGATCCTGCTGCGCCCGGTCGACGAGCTCGAGCTGACGGTGCGTTCGGCCAACTGCCTGAAGGCCGAAAACATCTACTACATCGGCGATCTGATCCAGCGCACCGAGACCGAGCTGCTCAAGACGCCTAACCTCGGCCGCAAGTCGCTCAACGAAATCAAGGAAGTGCTGGCCTCGCGTGGCCTCACGCTCGGCGCTCGCCTTGAAAACTGGCCCCCCCAAGGCCTGGACAAGCGTTAATCAAAACATGGGGCCACCCGGCCCCGGTGCACCCGGCAGTACCTGATACGGCTGCCGGCTCATTAGTCAGAAAGGAAACAGCACCATGCGTCACCGTCACGGACTTCGTAAGCTCAACCGCACCAGCGAGCACCGCCTCGCCATGCTGCGCAACATGACCAACTCGCTGCTGCAGCACGAGGCGATCAAGACCACGCTGCCCAAGGCGAAGGAACTGCGCCGCGTCGTCGAGCCGCTGATCACGCTCGCCAAGGAGCCGACGCTGGCCAACCGCCGCCTCGCCTTCGACCGCACCCGCGATCGCGACATCGTCACCAAGCTCTTCAACGAACTGGGCCCGCGCTACAAGGCTCGCCCGGGCGGCTACACGCGCATCCTGAAGATGGGCTTCCGCGTGGGCGACAACGCGCCGATGGCGTTCGTCGAACTGGTCGACCGTCCGGAACCCGCGGCTGAAGAAGCTGGTGCGGACAAGGCTGAATAAGCCACACCACCCGCATCAAGAGGGCCGGTTCTTACCGGCCCTTTTCTTTTGCAGTGACTTGGTGCCGTGCCGTCATTTCTCCTCTGTTTGGACGTGTTCAACGGTGACATGCAAGGCGCTGCTGTGCTACACTCATCGGCTCAGTCGCGGGGTGGAGCAGTCTGGTAGCTCGTTGGGCTCATAACCCAAAGGTCGTTGGTTCAAATCCAGCCCCCGCAACCAAATTCAGCAAGAAGAAAAAGAACTCAAAGGCCCGCCTCGCGCGGGCCTTTTGCATTTCGGAGGCCGTGGAACGCGGCCGGTCTTGGGTACGCTATGGCATCCGCGCACGCGCCGTGCGCCGGCTCGCGCAACTTCGCCACCCGAAGCATGAAAAACCCCCTCGTCGCGGCGTACCGCTACACCACGAACAACTGGTCGCAGATCCTCGCGAGCAAGGTCTGCGGCTGCTGCAACTGCGTGCAGACCTTCGGGTCCGACGAAGTGGTGGGCTGGACGGGCCTGGACATGCACAACGCTGACGACCCGAAGGCCATCGAGGGCCAGACCGCGATGTGCCCGCGCTGTGGCAGCGAAGCGGTGCTGGGCGACAAATCGGGCTTCCCGATCACGGTGCCGTTCCTCACGCAGATGAATGAAGCCTGGTTCCAGCAGACGCTCATCCGCCCGGCCAAGCCCAAGGCGTAGTGCCGCGCCCGAGGGGTTCCCGTGCCGACCTGCCGCATCGACCACATCACCATCACCGCCGCTACGCTCGAAGCAGGCGCTGAGCTGGTGTTCGAGTCTCTGGGCGTGAGGCCGCAGCCAGGCGGCGAACACCCGCGGATGGGAACGCACAACCTGCTGCTGCGCCTCGGTGACGCCGTGTTCCTCGAGGTGATCGCCGTCAATCCGAACGCGCCTCGTCCGCCGCGCCCACGGTGGTTCGAGCTGGACCGCCTCTCGCCCGGCACGCCGCCGCGCCTTGCCTGCTGGGTGGCGCGCACCGACGACATCGTCGGTGCCTTGCGCGACTGTCCTGCGCCGCTGGGCGCGCCGCAGACCCAATCCAGGGGCACTTTGGAATGGCGCATCTCGATCCCGGACGATGGCCACCTACCCTTCGGTGGCGCGGCGCAGGCGTTGATCCAGTGGCAAACCGCCACGCATCCCGCCCGCAGCCTGCTCGACCTGGGTTGTGCACTGGTCGCCTTGGAGCTGCTGCACCCCGACACACCCGCATTGCGCAATGTGCTCGACACGCTTCAGGTGGCAGAGCCAGGCGTCGACCTCACGGTGCGCGAGGCCGCATCGCCCGGAATCGTGGCGCACATCCGCACCCCGCACGGGCTCCGACGGCTGGGCCCGCAAGCCCCTCTCCTGCAGCGTTAGCATCGAACCGATCCGCTCCGCCCCCTCAAGACCTTCCCATGCGCACGACCCTCCTCCTGACCTCGCTGATCCTGCTCTCCGCCTGCGCGAATGCTCCCGAGAGCGCCGCCGACAAAGGCGCCCTGGGCAAGGTCCAGGAACGCAAGATCGTGTCCACGACGATGGAGCGCTCGGCGTCCCGGCCCCAGGTGCCGATCCGCGAACGGGCGATGTCGAGTCAGCCGCTCCAGGAGTCGGTGCTCAAGCCGGTCTACGAGCACCTGGTCGCGCTCGAAGACGGCCGCTCGCTGCGGGTGCAGAGCACCCATGCCGGGTTTCCGGTGGGCAGCTGTGTCCGCGTGGCCGAGGGCGACAGCCCCGCGCGGCTGCTGCCGAGCACCGGCTGCAAGTAGGCCCACCGCTTCACCTTCATGATGCTCATGACCGGCCGGAAAGACGACGCCACCCTGCGCTTCTATGAGCGCGCCGCCTTCGACCGCCACGGCAAACAAGCCTTCATCGCGAGGCCGCCGCACTGACATGGCACGCAACATCGAGATCAAGGCCCGCATCGCAGGCATCGACTCCATCGTCGACGCCTTGCGCCCCTTGGGTGCCGAAGGCCCGACCGAGATCCTCCAGGACGACACCTTCTTCCACTGCGACAACGGCCGCCTGAAGCTGCGGGCGTTCTCCGCCACGCACGGCGAGCTGATCTTCTACCAACGCGACAACCAGCCCGGCCCGAAGGAGTCGTTCTACGTGCGCGCTCCGACCCACGACCCCGCCGCGCTGCGGCAGGCGCTGACGCTTGCGCATGGCGCGTGCGGCCGTGTGATCAAGCAGCGCACGCTGTACCTTGTCGGTCGCACGCGGGTGCACCTCGACCGCGTGCAGGGCCTCGGCGAGTTCCTCGAACTCGAAGTGGTGATGGACGAGGCCGAGCCTGTGTCGGCCGGTGTCGACGAGGCGCACCGCCTCATGGCCGCGCTCGGCGTGCAGCCCCATCAGCTGGTCGAAGACGCCTACGTCGACCTGCTCGCCCGCGCGCCAGCGCACGCACGCGATGGCTGACGCCCCGCTCTACCAGCTGCTTGCCGATGCCGTGCTGGTGCTGCACGTGTCGCTCGTGCTCTTCGTCGTGGGCGGCCTGGTGCTGGTCGTCGTGGGCAACCTGCGATCGTGGCCGTGGGTCAACGCCTGGTGGTTCCGGCTCGCCCACCTGCTGACCATCGGTGTGGTCGTCGCCGAAGCGTGGTGGGGTGTCGTGTGCCCGCTCACCACGCTCGAGATGTGGCTACGGGCTCAGGCGCGCGACAGCACCTACGCCGGCAGCTTCATCGAGCACTGGTTGCAGGCCTTGCTCTTCTGGCAGGCGCCGCCCTGGGTGTTCACCGTGGCCTACACGCTCTTCGGCCTGGCGGTGGCCGCCGCGTGGTGGCGTTTCCCGCCCCGGCGATGATCAGGCGCGTGACCAGAGGCGCTTGGCGAGCGCCTGCACCTCGGTATCGGGGTGCGGTGTACCGCGGCGGCCTTCGCGCTCGTTGCGCAGCAGGCGCCAGAGGGTGTCTTTGTGGGGCAGCACGGTGCCGAAGAAGCGCACGCCATCGGCATCGCTGACCAGCAAGGTGGGAAAGTTTTCCACCTCGACGGGGTCGACGAATTCGGATTCGTCTTCGATGTCGACCCACACGAAGCGCATGTCGCCGGTGTGGGAAAAGGCCTGCGCCGCCTCCTCGAAGATGCTGCGGTAATCGCGGCAGGTGCCGCACCACTCGGCGCACAGGCACACCACGAGCAGGGGTGCAGAGGATGTGGGCGTGTCAGACATTGCCCCGGATCATCTCAGACCGCGCCGCATCGTGCCGCGCGCGGCAGGTTTCGGAATGCGAGTTGCCGCAACCGGGGCAGGCTGGGTGTCCAGTCGCTGAAGGAGATACATCCATGAGCAAGAAACTACTCGCCGCCATCGTCGCCACCACCTTGGGCTGCGGCCTCGCCACGGCGCAGACCACCACCACCGCGCCGAACTCCGGTTCCCCTGGCGCCGCGCCCGCAACCGCGCCGAGCGTCCTGACCCAGGAAGGCAAGGACGCGAAGGAAACCGCCAAGGGCGAATACAAGGCGCGCAAGAAGATCGCCGAGGCGAACAAGGAACTGAACAAGGCCGACTGCGAGGTCTCGTCCAACGGCATGGCCGAGCACGCCTGCAAGAAGCACGCGCGCGCCCAGGCCAAGGAAGAGAAGGCCGAAGCCAAGATGGTCTACGAGAACGAGAAGAAGGACATCAAGGACACCCACAGCAAGTAAGCGTGGGTTCGGGCGACGGGCCACGCGCCCGTCCGCCTGTGCGTGGCGCACACCCGGCCGCTCAGAGCTTCGGCTCGATGAGGACGCCGGGGATCTTCTCTTCCCAGAACGCCACGCGCCCGCGCAGGCCTTGGTGCTCCTCATAGGGCGCTTCATAGCTCCACGCCGCATCGCGCAGCAGGCCCGCGTCGAGCTTCAGCGAGTAATACGTCGCGCGGCCCTTGTACGGGCAGTCGCTCGTGGTGTCGGAGCGCACCAGCCGCTGCATGGCCACGTCTTCCCGCGGGAAGTAATAGCGCACCGGGTGGTGGTCTTCCACCACCTGCACCACGTCGATGGAATCGGAGATCACGTCGCCGTCGACCTCCACCTTCATCCACAGGCCGAGGGGCTGCTCCCGCACAAGATGGTCGGGGTCCTTCTGGTACCCCGGTGATTTGCGCATCGTGAACTCCTGTGAGGCAAGCAATGCCCTGTGTCGGCAAACCCCATGCCGTTGCCGGTGTATCGCGGGTGCATGACAGCAGCGCGGCAGGCGAGGGCGATATGCTGGCCTGGCCATGCCCCTGCAAGACTTCCACCCTGCCGTCGCCCAGTGGTTCCAGAAGCGCTTCCCAGCGCCGACCGAGGCGCAGGCCGCCGCGTGGCCGGCCATCCGCGCAGGCCGCCATACGCTGGTGGCGGCGCCCACCGGCTCGGGCAAGACGCTCACCGCCTTCCTCGCCGCGCTCGATGGCCTGGTGCGACAGGGCCTGCGCCCCGAAGGCCTTCCCGACGAGACGGTGGTGGTCTACGTCTCGCCGCTCAAGGCCTTGTCGAACGACATCCGCCTGAACCTCGAAGCGCCGCTCGCCGGCATACGCGCCGAGCTCGCCGCGCTCGGCCTGCCGGAGGTCGAGATCCGCACCGCGGTGCGCACCGGCGACACGCCGCAAAAGGAGCGGCAGCTGAGCCTCAGGCGCCCGCCGCACATCCTCGTCACGACGCCCGAGTCGCTCTACGTGCTGCTCGGCTCGGTGTCGGGCCGCACGATGTTGTCGACCGTGCGCGCGGTCATCGTCGATGAGATCCACGCCATCGCCGACGGCAAGCGCGGGAGCCACCTCGCGCTGTCGCTGGAACGTTTGCAGCAGCTGTGTGGCGTGCGCCTGAGCCGCATCGGCCTCTCGGCCACGCAAAAGCCGATCGAGGAAGTGGCGCGCTTTCTCGTCGGCACGGCGGCGGTGCACGGTGGCGTGGCCGACTGCCACATCGTCGACATCGGCTACGCCAAGCAACGCGACCTGGCGCTGGCCGTGCCGCCCACGCCGCTCGGCGCGGTGATGTCGAACGACCAGTGGGAGCAGGTCTACCGCCAGGTGGCGGCGATGGCGCAGGAGCACCGCACCACGCTCGTCTTCGTCAACACCCGCCGCATGGCCGAGCGCGCGGCACGGCACCTCGGCGAGTTGCTGGGCAAGGAGTCGGTGGCCGCGCACCACGGCAGCCTCGCGAAGGAAGCGCGGCTCGAGGCCGAGCAGCGCCTGAAGTGCGGTGAGCTCACGCTGCTCGTGGCCACCGCCTCGCTGGAGCTCGGGCTCGACATCGGCGATGTCGAACTCGTCTGCCAGCTCGGTTCGCCGCGTTCCATCGCGAGCTTCCTGCAGCGTGCGGGCCGCTCCGGCCACGCGGTGGGTGGCGTGCCCAAGGCGCGGCTCTTCCCGCAGTCGCGCGACGAGCTGGTCGAATGCGCGGCGCTGCTCGACTGCGTGCGCCGCGGCGAGCTCGACGCGCTGCACATCCCGCCCGCGCCGCTCGACGTGCTGGCCCAGCAGATCGTGGCCGAGATCGCCTGCCAGGAGTGGGACGAGACCGCGCTCTACGAACTCGTGCGCCGCGCCTGGCCGTATGCCGCCTTGCCGCGCGAGCGCTTCGACGCGGTGGTGCGCATGCTGGCCGATGGCTACACCACCCGCCACGGCCAGCGCGGCGCCTATGTGCACCGCGACGCCGTGCACCACCGCCTGCGCGAGCGGCGCGGCGCGCGCATGACCGCGCTCACCTCGGGCGGCACCATCCCCGAGACCGGCGACTACACCGTGCTGCTCGAGCCGCAGGCCACGCAGGTGGGCACGGTCAACGAAGACTGGGCGGTCGAAAGCCTGGCCGGCGACATCTTCCAGCTCGGCAACACGAGCTACCGCATCCTGCGCATCGAGCCCGGCCGCGTGCGGGTGGAAGACGCCCACGGTGCGCCGCCCAACCTCCCGTTCTGGCTGGGCGAAGCGCCGGGGCGCAGCGACGAGCTGTCGGCCGGCGTCTCGCGGCTGCGAGAGGAGCTGGCGCGTGCGATCGCCGAGCAGGGCGTCGACGCGGCGCGGCAGTGGCTCGTCGACACCCTGCGGCTCGAAGACGCCGCCGCGCGCCAGCTGGTCGACCACCTTGCGCGGGCGCTCGCGGTGCTCGGCGAGCTGCCCTCGCAGCACTGCATCGTGCTCGAGCGCTTCTTCGACGAGTCGGGCGGCATGCAGCTCATCGTGCACTCGCCCTTCGGCAGCCGCCTGAACCGCGCCTGGGGCCTCGCCTTGCGCAAGCGCTTCTGCCGCCAGTTCAACTTCGAGCTGCAGGCGGCCGCCACCGAAGACGCGATCGTGTTGTCGCTGTCCACCAGCCACAGCTTTCCCTTGGAGGAAGTGGCGCGCTACCTGCACAGCAACACCGCGCTCGACGTGCTGCTGCAGGCGCTGCTCGACGCGCCGCTCTTCGGCGCCCGCTGGCGCTGGAACGCCACCAACGCACTGGCCCTGCCGCGCTTCACCGGCGGGCGCAAGGTGGCGCCGCAGCTGCAGCGCATGCGCTCCGAAGACCTGCTCGCGTCGATCTTCCCCGACCAGGTGGCGTGCGGCGAAAACATCGTCGGCGACCGCGAGATCCCCGAGCACCCGCTGGTCGCGCAGACGCTCGACGACTGCCTGAACGACGCGATGGACGCGCAAGGCTTTCTTGCGCTGCTGCGGCGCATCGAGTCGGGCGAGGTGAGGGTGCTGGCGCGCGACCTGCCGGCCCCGTCGCCGCTCGCAGCCGAAGCGCTGAGTGCGCGGCCCTACGCCTACCTCGACGATGCGCCCATCGAAGAGCGCCGCACCCAGGCGGTGCAGGCGCGCCGCTATGGCGATGGGCCCGCCGACGCGGGTGACCTCGGGCAGCTCGACGCCGAGGCCATTGCCAACGTGCGCGAGGAAGCGTGGCCACAGCCGCGCCATGCCGATGAGATGCACGAAGTGCTGAACGGGCTCGGCCTCGTCACGCACGACGAGGCCACGCAGCACGCGGGGTGGGCGGCGTGGCTGGCCGCCCTCGCGCAGGTGAAGCGTGCGACCGCGCTGCAGGCCGAGGGCGCGGTGCTGTGGGTGGCCGCCGAGCGGCTGGTGCAGGTGGCCGCCGTGCACCCGCACGCCACGCGCGTGCCTGAGATCGAAGCCCCTGCGGGCTACGACACACCGCCCGCCTCGCGCGAAGAGGCCTTGCAGGAACTGCTGCGTTCGCGCCTGAGTGCGCTCGGGCCGGTGCGCGCCGAGACGCTGGCGCACCAGCTCGCGGTGCCTCTCGGTGACATCGAATTCGCACTCTCGGCCCTGCAGTCGGAAGGCTCGGTGATGCAGGGCCACTTCACCCCCGGCACACCGCATGTCGAATGGTGCGAGCGGCACCTGCTCGCGCGCATCCACCGCTACACGCTCAAGCGCCTGCGGCGAGAGATCGAGCCGGTGGCGCCGCGCGACTTCGCCCGCTTCCTCTTCGAGTGGCAACGCGTGGGCGCCGACAGCCGCGTGAGCGGGCCCGAGGCGCTGGCTGGCGTGCTGTCGCAGCTGGAAGGCTTCGAAGCCCCCGCCGCCCTGTGGGAGGCCGAGCTGCTGCCCGCGCGGGTGAAGGACTATTCCAGCGGCTGGCTCGACGACCTCTGCACCGCAGGCCGCACCCTCTGGCTGCGCTTGCGGCCCTTGGCGAGCGAGAGCCGTGCCGGTGGGGCGTCGCTGCGCAGCACGCCGGTGCTCCTGCTGCCGCGGCGCAGCGCCGCACTCTGGGCGAGCCTCGCACCCCCGGGCAGCGACGACGCGCAACTCTCGTCACGCGCCCAACGCGCCGTGGCCTACCTCGCCGAGCACGGTGCCTCGTTCTTCGACGAGATCGCCCACGGCACGCGCCTGTTGCAGGCCGAGTTGGAAGAAGCCTTGAGCGAACTCGTGGTGCGGGGCCGGGTGAACTGCGACAGCTACGCCGGCCTGCGCGCGCTGCTCGTGCCGGCGGCCAAGCGCGCGACCGCGGCCTCGCGCCAGCGGCGGCGCGTGCCGCTCTTCAGCATCGAAGACGCCGGCCGCTGGACGCTGGTGCGCCAGCCGGTGTCCACGCAAACCGCGTTGCCGGCCGAAGCCCTCGAGCATGTGGCGCGGGTGCTGCTGCGCCGCTACGGCGTGGTGGCCTGGCGCATCGTCGAGCGCGAGGCGGCGTGGCTGCCGCCGTGGCGCGAGCTGGTGCGGGTGTATCGGCGGCTCGAAGCGCGCGGCGAGATCCGCGGCGGCCGGTTCATCGACGGCGGCACCGGCGAGCAGTTCGCGCTGCCCGAGGCCATCGCCTCGATGCGGCAGGTGCGCCGCCAGCCGCCCGACGAGCACCTGGTGTGCCTCTCGGCATCCGACCCGGCCAACCTGCTGGGCACCGTGCTCGCCGGCCCGCGCCTGCCGCGCGTGGCGGGCTCGAAGGTGCTGTACCGGGGCGGCGTGCCCATCGCCACGAGCGTGGCCGGTCAGGTCGACGCGCTCGTCACCTTGTCGCCCGAGCAGTTGCAGCTCGCCACGCGGGCGCTGTCGCTGGAGCCGGGTTTGCGCTTTCTGGAGCTGACGCTGTGACGACACCCCTGCACATTGCCATCGTCGGCTGTTCGGCCGAGGGCGTGGTCGACTTGATGCTGGCCTCGGCCTCGGCCTCGGCCCCGGCGCGGGCAGTGCACGCTCAGCGGTCGGCCTGAACCGGCACGAGCGCCGGTTGCGCGCGGCGCGACCACACCAGCTCATGGAAGAAGAAGGCCACGGTGTTGACCATCGGCTCGATCAGCGCGACGGCCCCCGAGACCTGCCAGCTGCCGGTGATGGCGTAGGTGACGCCGAAGGCCACGCTGAAGTGCAGCACGGCGAAGCTGGTGGTTTTCTTGACGTGGCGGGCCATGACGAACTCCTGTGAAACGCAGTGTCGTCAGTGTGCCTGTAGATGAGAATGATTCTCATCAAATCGGCCGATGGCCGCCATAGCCACCACCGGCCTAGGCCGGGTCAGAGCCCGGTCTGCGTCACGAACTTCGCGTTGAGGTAGGCGTCGATCGCTTCGCTGCCGCCTTCGGTGCCGTAGCCCGAATCCTTGATGCCGCCGAAGGGCACCTCGGGCAGGGCGAGGCCGAAATGGTTGATCGAGACCATGCCGCTCTCGATGGCGCTGCCGATGGCCGTCGCCGTCTTGAGCGACTTGGTGAACGCATACGCGGCCAGGCCGAAGGGCAGGCGGTTGGCCTCGGCCACCACCTCGTCGTAGGTCTTGAAGCGCATGATCGGCGCGATGGGGCCGAAGGGCTCTTCGTGCAGGATGCGCGCGTCGGCCGGCACATCGGTCAGCACGGTCGGCTCGAAGAAATAGCCAGCGCCCGCGCCACGCTTGCCGCCGAGCGCCACCTTCGCGCCCTTGGCCACTGCGTCGTCGACGAACATCTGCATCGCCTCCACACGCCGGCTGTTGGCGAGCGGGCCCATGCGGGTGTCTTTCTGCAGGCCGTCGCCGACCTTGATCTGCGAGGCCGTGGCCACGAAACCGTCGACGAACTGCGCGTACACCGACTCGTGCACGAGAAAGCGCGTGGGCGACACGCACACCTGCCCCGCGTTGCGGAACTTCGCGCTTGCCAGCTGCTTGGCGGCCGAGGCCACGTCGGCATCGTCGAACACGATGGCCGGGGCGTGGCCACCGAGTTCCATCGTGATGCGCTTCATGTGCTGGCCGGCGAGCGCGGCGAGTTTCTTGCCCACGGGCGTGGAGCCGGTGAAGGTGATCTTGCGGATGACCGGGTGCGGGATCAGGTACTCCGAGATCTCGCTCGGCACGCCGAACACGAGGTTGATCACGCCGGCCGGCACGCCGGCATCGGCATAGGCGCGGATCAGCGCGGCGCAGCTCGCGGGCGTTTCTTCCGGCCCCTTGAGGATCACCGAGCAACCGGCGGCGAGCGCGGCCGACACCTTGCGCACCGCCTGGTTGATCGGGAAGTTCCACGGCGTGAAGGCCGCGACCGGGCCCACCGGCTCCTTGATCACGAGCTGGGTCACGCCCTCGGCCCGCGGCGGCACGATCTGGCCGTAGGTGCGGCGCGCCTCTTCGGCAAACCAGTCGATCAGGTCGCCGGCCGAGATCGCTTCCATCTTGGCTTCCATCAGCGGCTTGCCTTGCTCCAGCGTCATCAGCTGGGCGATCTCGTCGGCGCGCTCGCGCATCAGGTTGGCGGCCTTGCGCAGCACCTTGTAGCGCTCGAAGGGCGACACGGCTTTCCATTGCTTGAAGCCCTTGTCGGCGGCGGCGAGGGCGCGGTCGAGTTCGGCGATGCCGGCGTGGTGCAGGCGGGCCAGGGCCTGGCCGGTGGCGGGGTTGAGGATGGGCTCACTCTTGCCGCTGGTGCCGGCGGTCCATTCGCCGTCGATGAACAGGGAGACGTCTGAGTACATGGGGAGTCCTGGGCTGGGAGGTGCGTGAGGTGGCGCGCGGCCACGCGGAACGAAGATTGTTCCGCGTCCGGCAAGCCCAGGTTGTCGCCCAGGTTCAGCGCCTGGGGGTGTGCGGGTCAGCGTGCCGGGGCAGGCGGCACCGGCGCGGGCGCCGTGCGTGAGGCCGCCGCGGCAGGGGCGGGCGCCGCGGGCTGAGCCGGCACGGCGGTTGTGCCGGAGCCGCTGGAGCGACCGGAGCCGCGGGCGCGGCGGTGGCCGGCACTTCCTGCCAGGGCGAGGGGCAGGACGTGACGTAGGGGTAGTACATCTGCGCCTCGCGGCAGTAGTACCAGAGGTGCGCCTGCTGCGCGGGCTGCACCACCAGCGGCTCGGCGGGCGGCTGCACGACCACCGGGCGCTCCACCACCATCGGGCCCCAATAACCGGGCCACCAGAAGGGGCCACCAATCCACACGCTCACACGTCCGCGCGGGTGGGCCTCGGCGAGGGCCGGGGCGAGCGCGGCGGCAAGCGCCGCGGCCAGGGTGAGGGCTTTGAGGGGGACAGCGAGGCGTGCGTTCATGAAAGGCTCCTCGGGTCAGCGCAGGGGCGGCGGGGGCTGGATGCCCTCGGGCGGCCGGGGTGGTACGGGCGGCACCGGCGCCGGGGCCGTGCGGTAGCCGGAGTAACCGACGCCGGGCACCTGGTTGCCCTTGGCGTACATGCACTGCTGGTAGGCGATGTCGTAACGGCGCTGAGCGCTGCCGGCGGCGTAGTTGCTCTGGTCGGAGCCGACCGCCGCGCCCGTCATGCCGCCGACGGCCGCGCCGACCCCGGCGCTGCTGTGCGTGCCGCCGATCAGCGCGCCGGCCGCGGCGCCGAGCACCACGCCGGTGGCGGTGGCGGCGGCGAAGCGCTGGGCGGCGGCGTCGCTGCCGGGGCCGCCGATGCGGCTGTGGGCCCAATCGCGGCAGAGCTTGTCGTCGGCGATGAACACCTCGAAGGGCTTGTTCGGGCCGGGCATCACGTGGGCCGTGGGCCCGGTGGGCATCTGGGCGCAGCCCATCAGCGAGGCGGCGGCCAGCACGGCCAGCGGCCAGGCGGCCGAACGGGGGAGGTGGGGGCGGAGTGCAGGGTTCATGGGGGCACCCGGGTCATCGTTGTCGATCTTGAGGAACGGCCGCGCGCGTGGCGTCGTTGACGTCTTTACACACCAGCAATGCAGCCGGCCGCCATGACGCTTGGTGCCGATTCGGCTTAGTTGGTTCGCGAGCAAGCAAGCGCTGTTTTCTTCGTTCGCCGAACGGGGGCCGCTCCCTAGCATGCACGGCATTCCCCGCAAATTCCGGCCCCGGGCCCCTCACGATGAAGACTTCGATCCGCACCCTGCTCGCCACCGCTGCGCTGGCCCTCGTGGCTGGCACCGCCGCCGCCAAGGACGTGACCCTGCTCAACGTCTCCTACGACCCGACGCGCGAGCTGTACCACGAGTACAACGCCGCCTTCGCCAAGCACTGGAAGGCCAAGACGGGCGACAACGTGAGCATCAAACAGTCGCATGGCGGCTCGGGCAAGCAGGCCCGCTCGGTGATCGACGGCATCGATGCCGACGTCGTCACCCTGGCGCTGGCGTATGACATCGACGAAATCGCCGAGCGGGGCAAGCTGCTCGGTGCCGACTGGCAGAAGCGCCTGAAGCACAACAGCTCGCCCTACACCTCGACCTACATCTTCCTGGTCCGCAAGGGCAACCCGAAGGGCATCAAGGACTGGGGCGACCTGGTCAAGCCGGGCGTGTCGGTGATCACCGCCAACCCCAAGACCTCAGGCGGTGCGCGCTGGGGCTATCTGGCCGCCTACGGCTGGGCATTGCAGCAGCCCGGCGGAAACGAAGCGAAGGCGAAGGAGTACATCGCCAAGCTGTTCCAGAACGTGCCGGTGCTCGACTCCGGCGCCCGCGGCTCGACCGTGACCTTCGCCGAGCGCGGCCAGGGCGACGTGTTGCTCGCCTGGGAAAACGAAGCCCACCTGTCGCTGAAGGAGTTCGGCACCGACAAGTTCGACATCGTCTACCCGCCGTCGAGCATCCTCGCCGAGCCGCCGGTGGCCGTGGTCGACAAGGTCGTCGACAAGAAGGGCACCCGTGCCGTCGCCACCGCCTACCTCGACTATCTCTACACGCCGGAAGGCCAGGAGATCGCGGCGAAGCACTTCTATCGCCCGATCGACGCGAAAGTGGCCGCGAAGTATTCGAAGCAGTTTCCGGCCGTGAAGCTCTTCACGATCGACCAGCTCTTCGGCGGCTGGACCAAGGCGCAGAAGACGCACTTCGCCGACGGCGGCGTGTTCGACCAGATCTACACCAAGAGCAAGTAAGACACGACAGCAGGGGCTCTCACTCGGGCAGCGAATAAGCAAACTCAAATCTTGTCGTTTCCCGAGTTTTCATGAGGCCGTAGCATCGACGGTCTGTTTCTTAGCGAGCCCTTCGTCATGCGCTTTTCTCATGCCTTTTCCCGTCGCTCGGTCCTGTCTCTCGCGGTGGCGGCCGCTGCGCTCCAGGTCGCCCCGGGGGCACTTGCCGCGGGGCCCACGCTGCTCAACGTGAGCTACGACGTGGCGCGCGAGCTCTACAAGGAAATCAACCCCGCTTTCATCAAGCAGTGGAAAGCCCAGACCGGCGAAGACGTGTCGGTCAACCAATCGCACGGCGGCTCGAGCAAGCAGGCCCGCGCGGTGATCGACGGGCTCGAGGCCGACGTGGTCACGATGAACCAGTCGAGCGACATCGACGCCATCGCCACGCGCGGCAAGCTGATCCCGGCCGATTGGGCCAAGCGCCTGCCCGACAACAGCGCGCCCACCACGTCCACCACCGTGATCCTGGTGCGCAAGGGCAACCCCAAGGGCATCAAGGACTGGGCCGACCTCGCACGGCCCGGCGTGAGCGTCGTCATCCCCAACCCCAAGATCACCGGCAACGGTCGCTACACCTACGTGGCCGCGTGGGGCGCGCTCGTGAAGGGCGGTGCGACCCAGGCGCAGGCCCGCGAGACGGTGCAGAAGATCTTCGCCAACGTGCCGGTGTTCGATGGCGGCGGCCGTGCCGCCACCACCACCTTCGCGCAACGCAACATCGGCGATGCGCTGTGCACCTTCGAGAGCGAGATCAACCTCATCAAGGCCGAGTTCGGCGACAACTTCGATGTGGTCTACCCGAAGTGGAGCATCCTCGCGGAGAACCCGGTGTCGTTGATCGACAAGGTGGTCGACAAGAAGGGCACCCGCAAGCAGGCCGAGGCCTACCTCAAGTTCCTGTGGAGCGACGAGGCCCAGGAGATCGCAGCCAAGCACCAGATCCGCCCGCGCTCGGCCAAGATCCTTGCGAAGTACGCGAAGGACTTCCCCAAGGTCAACACCTTCACCATCGACGAAGCCTTCGGCGGCTGGACCAAGGCGCAGAAGGAGCACTTCGACGACGGCGCGGTCTACGACCAGATCCTCGCGGCCATCAAGAAATAACGAGCGGCGCAGACCGCAGGCGTCATGTTCCTTTCGCGCACTCTGCTGCGGCGGCACTCCGTGCTGCCGGGCTTCGACCTCGCCCTCGGTTTCACGGTGCTCTACCTGAGCTTCATCGTGCTGATCCCGTTGTCGGCGGCATTCCTGAAGACGTTCACGATGACGTGGCCCGCCTTCTGGGAGGCGGTGGCCACGCCGCGTGTACTGGCCTCGTACCGGCTGACCTTCGGTGCGTCGTTCGCGGCGGCGCTGCTCAATGCGGTGTTCGGGCTCGTCGTCGCCTGGGTGCTGGTGCGCTACAGCTTTCCGTTCAAGCGGGTGATCGATGCGCTGGTCGACCTGCCGTTCGCGCTGCCCACGGCGGTGGCCGGCATCGCGCTCACCGCGCTCTACTCGGGCAACGGCTGGATCGGCCAGTACCTCCCGTTCAAGGTGAGCTTCACGCCGGTGGGGGTGTTCGTGGCGCTCACCTTCATCGGCCTGCCCTTCGTCGTGCGCACCTTGCAGCCGGTGCTGGAAGACATGCACAAGGAGCTGGAAGAAGCCGCGGCCACGCTCGGGGCCTCGCGCTGGCAGACCTTCCGGCACGTGATCTTCCCCATCGTCTCGCCGGCACTGCTGACCGGCTTTGCGCTCGCATTCGCCCGGGCGCTGGGCGAGTACGGCTCGGTGATCTTCATCGCCGGCAACATGCCGATGGTCTCGGAGATCACGCCGCTGCTCATCATCACCAAGCTGGAGCAGTACGACTACACCGGCGCCACCGCGATCGCGGTGGTGATGCTGGTGGCGGCCTTCGCGATGCTCCTGGCCATCAACCTGCTGCAGGCGTGGACACGCCGCCGCCAGGGCCGCTGAAGACACCATGACTGCTCTGCCCGTCTCCCACCGCAACGCCATCGACGCCACCGCCGAGCCGGCGTGGGTGCGGCGCACCCTCATCACGGTGGCGCTGCTGTTTCTCACGCTCTTTCTCTTCGTGCCGCTGGTCGCGGTGTTCTTCGAGGCGTTCAAGAAGGGCGTCGACGTCTATCTCGCGGCCATCACCGAGCCCGACGCGGTGTCGGCGGTCAAACTCACGCTGCTGGCCGCGGCCATCTCGGTGCCGCTCAACCTGGTGTTCGGTGTGGCGGCGGCGTGGTGCATCGCCAAGTTCGACTTCCGCGGCAAGGACCTGCTGCTCACGCTGATCGACCTTCCGTTCTCCGTCTCGCCGGTGATCTCGGGCCTGATCTTCGTGCTGATCTTCGGCCTGCAGGGCTGGTTCGGCGAGTGGCTGCGCGACCACGACCTGAAGATCATCTTCGCGCTGCCGGGCATCGTGCTGGCCACCGTTTTCATCACCTTCCCGTTCATCGCGCGTGAGCTGATCCCGCTGATGCAGGCGCAAGGCGTCGAGCAGGAAGAGGCCGCGCGGGTGCTCGGCGCCTCGGGATGGCAGATCTTCTGGCGCGTGACCCTGCCCAACGTGAAGTGGGCGCTGCTCTACGGTGTGATCCTGTGCAATGCGCGGGCGATGGGTGAGTTCGGCGCGGTGAGCGTGGTGTCGGGCCACATCCGCGGGCAGACCAACACCATGCCGCTGCACATCGAGATCCTTTACAACGAATACCAGTTCGCCGCCGCGTTTGCCGTGGCCTCGCTGCTGGCCGGCCTGGCGCTGGTCACGCTGGTGTTGAAGTATCTGGTCGAGCAGCGCGTGAAGGCGCAGAAGCGCGAGGCCGAAGGCCGAAGCGAATGAAGGACATGGCATGAGCATCGAAATCCGCAACCTCAACAAGGCCTTCGGCAAGACCGTCGTCTGCGACAACATCAACCTCGACATCCCGTCGGGTGAACTCGTCGCGCTGCTGGGCCCGTCGGGCTCGGGCAAGACCTCGCTCTTGCGCATCATCGCGGGGCTGGAGCGACCCGATTCGGGCACGGTGTCGTTCCACGGCGCCGATGCCACGTATGACGACGTGCGCGACCGCAACGTCGGCTTCGTGTTCCAGCACTACGCGCTCTTCGGCCACATGAGCATCTTCGAGAACGTGGCCTTCGGCCTGCGCGTGCGGCCCAAGGCCACGCGGCCGAGCGAGGCGCAGATCAAGGCCAAGGTGATGGAGTTGCTCAAGCTCGTGCAACTCGATTGGCTGGCCGACCGCTACCCGCACCAGCTCTCGGGCGGCCAGCGCCAGCGCATCGCGCTTGCCCGCGCGCTCGCGGTCGAGCCCAAGGTGCTGCTGCTCGACGAGCCCTTCGGCGCGCTCGACGCCAAGGTGCGCAAGGAGCTGCGCCGCTGGCTGCGCCGCCTGCACGACGAGATGCACGTGACCAGCGTCTTCGTCACCCACGACCAGGACGAAGCGATGGAAGTGGCCGACCGCGTGGTCGTCATGAACCTCGGCAAGATCGAGCAGGACGGCACGCCCGACGAGGTCTACGACCGCCCGGCCACGCCCTTCGTGCTGCAGTTCCTCGGCGACGTGAACCTCTTCCACGGCCGTTTCGGCCACTCACCCGGCGGCAACGTCGACCCCGACGACGTGAGCTACGTGCGCCCGCACGAGCTGGAGATCGTGGCCACGCCGTCGGAGGGCACGCTGGCGGTGACGCTCTCGCAGGCGCTCACCGTCGGCCCGCAGACGCGCATCGAGTTCAAGCGCCAGGACGACGGCAGCTATGTCGACGTGGAGATGGCCCGCGCCGACTACACCGCGCTGCGCGACCAGCTCGGCCTCGTGACCGGCAGCCAAGTCTACCTGAAACCGCGCCGTGTGACGCGTTTCCTCGCCGGCGGCCAGGGCCCGCAGACCGAAGAGATCGACCCGGCCGCGATGATCTGATGCGGCGGCGGCCTCACTCGGCGACCGGCTCGCCGCGCATGGCCGCTTCGACCACCTCGGGCTTGAGCGGCGAGGCGAAGGTCTCGATGAAGTCGTACACGAAGGCGCGCAGGAAACTGCCGCGCCGCACCGCGAGCTTGGTCAGGTTGACGGCGAAGAGGTGGCGTGCGTCGATCGCCCGCAGGTTGCGGTCGCGCTCTTCGTCGAATGCGATCGAGGCGACGATGCCCACGCCCAGGCCGAGTTCGACGTAGGTCTTGATCACGTCGGCGTCCATCGCGGTCAGCACGAGGTTGAAGTCGAGGCCCGAGGCCTGGAAGGCTTCGTCGATGTGCAGGCGGCCGGTGTAGCCCGGGCCGTAGGTGATGACCGGGAACTCCGACAGCCGCTCGAGCGTGAGCGGCCGGCCGTCGAGCAGCGGGTGGCCGGGCGGCACGATGACGCTGTGCGTCCAGCGGTAGCAGGGCAGGGTGACGAGCGCGTCGTACTGGGTGAGGGCTTCGGTGGCGATGCCGATGTCGGCCTCGCCCGAGATCAGCATCTCGGCCACCTGCTTGGGTGACCCCTGGTGCAGGTTGAGCGTGACCTGCGGGTAACGCTGGCGGAAGTCGCGCACCGCGCCAGGCAAGGCGTAGCGCGCCTGCGAGTGGGTGGCCGCGATGGAGAGCCGGCCGTGCACCGCCTGGGTGAACTCTTCGCCCACGCGCCTCAGGTTCTCGGCGTCGTTGAGCATGCGCTCGACGATGGGGGCGACCACCTCGCCCACCGCCGTCAGCGAGGTGAGGCGCTTGCCGGCGCGCGCGAAGAGGTCGACGCCGAGCTCTTCCTCCAGCTCGCGGATCTGGCGGCTCACGCCGGGCTGCGAGGTGTGCAGCACCTTGGAGACCTCGGTCAGGTTGAAGCCGCAGCGCACGGCCTCTCGCACGGAGCGAAGCTGCTGAAAGTTCATGGCGACATGCGGAAATCGTGACGGGAGCGCAGTATCGGCAGCCGTCCGTAGTTGAGGAACGACTTAAAGCTGCTTTCCTTATCCAAAAAACGATTAAGTCGCGGGTCTTTGGAACCTCTGGCCGCCACCCGGGTCTGCGCCCAGGCCCCCATCGCTGGCCCAGGATGAGGGGCATACAATTCCAAGCTTTCACTCTGGCGGGCGCCATTTCGCGCGCTTTCTGCCCCAACGAGGATCCACACGTGTTCATTTCCGAAGCATTCGCACAAGCTGCCCCCGCGGCCGGCGCCTCCGATCCGCTGGGCGGCCTGACGGGCATGCTGCCCATCGTCCTGATGTTCGTGGTGCTGTACTTCGTGATGATCCGCCCGCAGATGAAGCGGCAGAAGGAGCACAAGGCCATGATCGACGCCATCGCCAAGGGCGACGAAGTGGTGGTGGCCGGCGGCGTGCTGGGCCGCGTCACCAAGCTCGGCGACAGCTTCCTGCACGTGGAAATCGCCAACAACGTCGAGATCCAGGTGCAGCGCGGCGCCGTGGTCCAGGTGCTGCCCAAGGGCACCTTCAAATAAGAACCTGAGAGACAAGCCGGCGCGAGCCGGCGCCGTGAAAGACACGACATGAACCGCTACCCGTGGTGGAAATACGCGATCCTTGCGGTCGCCTTGCTGGTGGGGCTGATCTACACGCTGCCCAACTTCTTCGGCGAGGCGCCGGCGGTTCAGGTCAGCAGTGGCAAGGCCACGCTCAAGCTCGACAGCTCGACCGCTCAGCGCGTGAGCGATGTGCTGAAGGCGGCCAACCTGCAACCCGACTTCGTGGTCTTCGAAGGCAACAGCGTCAGGGCGCGCTTCGCCGACGGCGACGCGCAGCTCAAGGCGAAAGACGAACTCTCCAAGGCGCTCAATCCCGATCCAGCCAACCCCAGCTACATCGTCGCGCTGAACCTGGTGTCGCGCTCGCCCAAGTGGCTGACCTCGATGCGTGCGCTGCCCATGTACCTGGGCCTGGACCTGCGCGGCGGTGTCCACTTCCTGATGCAGGTCGACATGAAGACCGCGCTCAGCAAGAAGATGGAGTCGATCGTCGGCGACATCCGCTCGCAGCTGCGCGACAAGAACCTGCGCCATGCCGGCATCGGCCGTGACGGCAACGCAGTCGACATCCGCTTCCGCGATGCCGAGACGCTGAAGGCGGCGGCCGACCTGCTGTCGCAGATGACCGACCTGCAATGGACGCAGGCACCCGACGGCACCGACACCAAGCTGATCGGCACGCTCAAGCCCGAAGCCGCGCGCGCGGTGCAAGACGCGGCGCTGAAGCAGAACATCACCACCCTGCACAACCGCGTCAACGAACTCGGCGTGGCCGAGCCGGTGATTCAGCAGCAGGGCGCCGACCGTGTGGTGATCCAGCTCCCCGGCGTGCAGGACACCGCCAAGGCGAAAGACATCATCGGCCGCACGGCCAACCTCGAATTCCGCCTGGTCGACATGTCGGCCGAGGCACGGGCGGCCACCGAAGGCGTGGGGCCGGTGCCGTTCGGGCGCGAGCGCTTCACGGTGGGCCGCGGCGCGCCGGTCGTCACCTACAAGGAAGCGGTCGCCACTGGCGAGATGCTGACGAATGCGCAGCCGCGCCCCGACCAGAACAACCAGCCGGCGGTGTCGGTGAGCCTCGACGCCAAGGGCGGCCGGCTGATGCGCGAGATGACGCGCAACAACGTCGGCAACTTCATGGCCGCCATCTTGTTCGAGAAGGGCAAGGGCGAGGTGCTGACGGTCGCGCGCATCCAGGGGGAGTTCGGCAATGATTTCCAGATCACCGGCATGGGCACCACCGAGGCCGCCAACGACCTGAGCCTCTTGCTGCGCGCCGGCTCGCTGGCCGCCCCGATGGAGATCATCGAAGAAAGCACCATCGGCCCGACGCTCGGCGCCGACAACATCGCCAAGGGATTCAACAGCGTGATCTGGGGCTTTGCTGCGATCGCGGTCTTCATGTGCGTGTACTACCTGCTGTTCGGTGTGTTCTCGACGCTGGCGCTTGGTTTCAACCTGCTGCTGCTGGTGGCGGTACTGTCGATGCTTCAGGCGACGCTGACGTTGCCGGGCATCGCGGCCATCGCCCTCACGCTTGGCATGGCGATCGACGCCAACGTGCTGATCAACGAGCGGGTGCGCGAGGAACTGCGCGGCGGGGCGTCGCCGCAGGCGGCGATCAACACCGGCTACGAGCGGGCGTTCGCCACCATCCTCGACTCCAATGTCACCACGCTGATCGCCGGCATTGCGCTCTTTGCGTTCGGCTCCGGCCCGATCAAGGGTTTTGCCGTCGTGCACTGCCTTGGCATCCTGACCTCGATGTTCTCGGCGATCGTGTTCTCGCGCGGCCTGGTGAACCTCTGGTACGGCCGCCAGAAGAAGCTCAAGAGCGTGTCGATCGGGCAGGTGTGGAAGCCCAAGGCTGCGCCGGCCGAGACCCCGGCGAACACTTGATCCCGCCTCAACAAGAACACAACCGGACCTGACTCATGGAGTTCTTCCGCATCCACCGCGACATCCCGTTCATGCGGCATGCGCTGGTGTTCAACATCATCTCGGCCGCGACTTTCCTGCTGGCCGTGTTCTTCCTGATCACCCGCGGCCTGCACCTCTCGATCGAGTTCACCGGCGGCACGCTGATCGAGGCGCACTACGCGCAGGCGGCCGACATCGCCAAGGTGCGCGCCACGGTCGAGGGGCTGAAGGCCGGCGAAGTGCAGGTGCAAAACTTCGGCAACACGCGCAATGTGCTGATCCGCCTGCCGGTGCGTGGCGACGGCAAGGCCGGCGACGTGGTCGAGAAGGTCTTTGGCGAGCTGTGCAAGGCCGAGTCGGGCACGGTGTCGCACCAGGCGGTGAAGACCGACAAGGGCGAAGTTATCGACAAGCCGGTCTGCCAGGCCAATGGCGCCGAGCCGGTGGTGCTCGCGCGCAGCGAGTTTGTCGGGCCGCAGGTGGGGCGTGAGCTGGCCGAAGACGGGGCGAAGGCGCTGGCCTTCGTGGTCATCGGCATCATGATTTACCTGGCGTTTCGCTTCGAGTGGAAATTCTCGGTGGCCGCCATCGTCGCCAACCTGCACGACGTGGTGATCATCCTGGGCTTCTTTGCGTTCTTCCAGTGGGAGTTTTCGCTCTCGGTGCTGGCGGCGGTGCTGGCGGTGCTCGGCTACTCGGTGAACGAGTCGGTGGTGATCTTCGACCGGATCCGTGAAGCGTTCCGCAAATACCGCAAGATGAACACCCACGAGGTGATCGACCACGCGATCACCAGCACGATGAGCCGCACCATCATCACCCACGGCAGCACGCAGATGATGGTGCTGTCGATGCTGATCTTCGGCGGCCCGACGCTGCACTACTTCGCGATCGCGCTGACGATCGGCATCTGTTTCGGCATCTATTCGTCGGTGTTCGTCGCCGCCGCGATTGCCATGTGGCTGGGGGTGAAGCGCGAGGATCTGATGAAGTCCGGCCCCTCGAAGGACGTCGATCCGAACGACCCGAACGCCGGGGCGGTGGTGTAGAGTAAGGGCATCCCTTACCGAGAAACCCCGACCAACCGTCACATGGCGACCGCCGCCGATTCGTTGGCCCTGGCCGCCCAGGCGCGACGCTCTTACGTAGAGCGCCTATTGAGCGGCGTGCCGAGTGTGGTGCATGCGGTGGAAGAGGGTGCCCGCCTGCTCGCCGGGCAGACCGCCGAGCACAGCCTCCAGTACAAGCGGCGCGACGTCGCCGCCGATCTGCGCAAAGCTGCGCCCAACTGGATCAGCGGGATCATCTCCGCGTTGCGTGGCTCGCTGGTGAGCGGTGTCGTGTCGGCGTCGCGCCCCGGTGATCTGCCGCCACCCGGACGCACCAGCCCCGGCATGGCGCTGGTCGACGATGACACCATCGAGGTCGAGATCCTCAGCTCGCGCCTGGCGTTGGCGATGATGGACCGTGCATCGTGGGAGTTCACCGACCTGCGCTCACGCATGTCGGCGCTCGAGAAGCGCGACGAGCTCGACGCCAACGACGTGTTGCGCCCGCATGTGCTGGCCCGCATCTTCACTGGTGCCTGGCGCAGCGCCTCGCTCAGCCAGGATGCCTGGCGCACGCTGCAGGCGGTGCTGCACGAAGAATTCGCGCACTTCGCCGAAGAGGCGTACCACGAGACCAACCGCTGGTTGATCCAGCAGCGCGTCTTGCCCGAGATCGACCTGCGGCCGTTCATCCGGCGCACGCGCAACTCGTATGGTGCACCTGTCACCAGCGGTGGCGCCCCCAGCGCGCCGGCGCCGGTGTCTGGGACCAGCGCACACGGCCGACTCGGGACGGTAGGCGAAGAAACCCGCCTGATGACGCGTGCCGGCGGTTTCGCGCGAGGCTCCGACCACGCTGAAGCCGTACTTGGCCGGCTCAACCGGCTGATCGGTCGCCAGGTGCCTGATTTCGCCGGCACCGCCCAGATGCCGCATCAGCCCTCGGCGGGTCTGAAGGCGGCGATCAACGAGGCGCAGCAGGGCATCCAGCGCAGGCTGGTGACGACGAGCGGTGCTGTGCAGGCCGATGGCGCCCGTGCCGCCGAAGGCCCTGTCAGCACGCCTGCGCTGCTGGAAGAGCTTCACCAGCGCAAGCAGGCGCTGAAGCAGGCGGCGTCGACCCAGGTGGAGCGCGCCACCATCGAGATCGTCGCGCTGCTGTTCCAGAGCATCCTGATGGAGGAGCGCATTCCGGCCGTGGTGCGCGTCTGGTTCGCTCGGCTGCAGATGCCGGTGCTGCGGGTGGCGGTGAGCGAGCCCGACTTCTTCGCCACCGTCGACCACCCGGCACGCCGACTGATCGACCGCATGGGCGCATGCGTGATGGGGTTCGACTCCACGAGCCGCGCCGTGGCCGACACGCTCGAGAAGGAAATCAAGCGTGTGGTGCAGGTGGTCGAGGCCTATCCCGACACCGGCCGGCGGGTGTTCCAGACCGTGCTCACCGAGTTCGAGAAGTTCCTCGAGCACTATTTCAAGAACGAGAACGAGATGACCCGCAAGGGAGTCTCGCTGGCGCAGCAGGTGGAGCAGCGCGAGACGCTCGCGATCCAGTACACCATCGAGTTGCGCAAGATGCTCAACGAGGTGCCGGTTCAGGAAGGGGTGCGTGAATTCCTCTTCCATGTGTGGGCCGACGTGATGGCGATGACCGCGGTCAAGCACGGGCCGCAGGGCAACGAAACCAAAGCCATGAAGCGCGTAGCGGCCGACCTGATCTGGTCGGCCAGTGCGAAGGTGTCGCGTGAAGAGCGGGCCGAGGTCATTCGCCGCCTGCCGCCCCTGCTGAAGACGCTGCGCGAAGGCATGGACCACGCCAACATCGCAGCCGACAAGCAGGACGAGCACATCCAGAAGCTCAACAACTCGTTGGCCGCCGCCTTCACGGCGAAGACCGCGACCATCGCTCCCGAGCGGCTGGAGGAGCTGATGGCGCGGCTCGAGACATTGGAAGAGCTGCTGCCCGAATCTGACGACATCGAGATCGACGAGTCGATGGTGCTCGACCTGTCTGGCCACGAAAGCGCCGAGCTGGAAGTGGTCGGCGAGGGCGGCTCGATGGCGACGCCGGCCATGCTCGCCTGGGCCAAGGAGCTGCAGGTGGGGGGTTGGTACATGCTCGACTACCGCAACCGCAACGAGGCTGTGCAGCTGGTGTGGCAAGGGTTGCGCCGCCAGCTGACGCTCTTCGTGTCGCCGCATGGGCGCGGCATTTTGTTCCAGCAGAACCGCCTGGCGGCGTTCCTGCAGGCGGGCCTGCTGGTGCCGGCGCAAGACGAATCGCTGACGGTGCGCGCCACGCGCAGCGCTCTGGCCAAGCTCGACGTCGATCCGAGCCGGCTGCTCAACTAGCCGTCTCATCCGTAGGCATGAAAAAAGCCGCCCCGAAGGCGGCTTTTTCATGGGGGTCCTCGCGGACTTCAGTGAATCAATCGATCTTCTTCGGCCACGAAGAGTTCGTCGAGGATCAGTGCGTCGGGCTCTTCGCCGAGGCTCCAGAAGACCATCAGCACGATGATCTTGAGGTCTTCCAGGTCGACGGGGCCGCCAGGGATGGCGGTGGCACGATCGATCACCATTTCGCGCATCGACGGGGGCAGCACGCCCGCGGATTCGAGGAAGCTCACGAAGCCGATCGAGTCTTCACCCAGATGCTCTTGCTCGGCCACGGAATAGACACGCAGGCTGTCGGGCAGTTGTTCGCCGACGTAAGACTCGGCGGCGGTGGCCAAACCGTCGAGCCATGTGAGGGCTTCTTCGATCTCGTCCGATTCGAAGCCCATGGCCGACAGTTTGCGGGTCAGCTGGGCATGGTCAGGACAGGCATCCGGCCGCCAGTAGTTTTCGTACAGGTAGACGAGCACGTCGAACATGAATTCATGATAACCCAGCAGGCTTCGAGTGGAAGCGGAATAAATGCACCGCTCCGTGTGCGGATTCCTCCGCGTGTCAGCCTGCGCTTACTCGTTGGAAAAGCTGCCCTGGCAGACGGGCCACATCGCCGATCAACTCGAGTTCCAGCAGCTTGGCGTTGAGTTCCGGCGCAGGCCAGCCCGTTCTGGCGATGAGGGCGTCGAGGCTGACGGGATCGAAGCCCAACGCTTCGAGCAGCGGGTCGGTCGCGGGCGCACTGTCGCTGGTGACAGGTGATGCTGCGGTTTTCGGGGCGGCCTTCGCCGGGAACTCTTCGAGCACATCGTCCGCGCTCTCGACCAGCTTGGCCCCCTGCTTAAGCAAGGCATGGCACCCGCGCGATTGAGGCGAATGGATCGAGCCTGGAATGGCGAAAACTTCGCGGCCAGCCTCGCTTGCCAAGCGCGCGGTGATCAAGGAGCCCGACTGCAGTGCCGCCTCCACGACAAGGGTGCCGCGTGTCAGCCCCGCAATGATGCGGTTGCGCAGTGGGAAGTTCGGGGGCAGCGGCGGCGTGCCGATGGCGTACTCGCTGACGATCGCACCGTGCTGCGCGATGCGGCGAGCGAGTTCCAGGTGCCGGCGGGGGTAGACCCGATCGAGCCCGGTGCCGACCACGGCGATCGTCCGGCCGGAGCCGGCCAGGCCACCTTCGTGGGCGGCGCCGTCGATGCCGAGCGCAAGGCCCGAGACGATGGTCCAGCCCGCCTGGCTGAGGTGCGTGGAAAAAGCGAGTGCGTTGTCCCTGCCTTGCGGTGTGGGATGCCGGCTGCCCACGACCCCGATACCGGGCGCGCGCAGCAGGGCGAGATCGCCTTGCACGTACAGCAGCAACGGTGGATCGGCCGTCTGAAGCAACAACGCCGGGTAGGCGGGATCGCCGAGGGCCAGGACGTGACGCGGCCCGGTGCTGTCATCCGAGAGCCAGCGCCAGGTGGCTTCCAGCAACGCTGGGAAGTTCTCGGGCTCCTGCTCCAGCGCCTTGGCGGGCTCGGCCGGCACGACTTCGCGCCTGGCGGCGGAGGACGCACTCAGCACTGCTTCGGGGGACCCGAATGCGGCCAACAGCCGGCGCGCGGATTCGCGTCCGACCGCCGGCGTTTCCAACAGCCGCAACCAAGCGGCGACTTCCTCTCGGTCCATGACGGGCGCCTGGATGGGCGCGCGGGCGGTACTCAGGGCTGGGTGAAGCGGTCGCCAGTAGTGACCGGCTCCCTGACCGACACGATCAGCGCATAAGACATGCGGTTGAACACACGGAAGACAAACAAATAGCCGTGGCGTTCGTCGGGCAGCTTGATGCGTGTGCGGTCGTCGTCGGTGGTGTCCCGGATGCGCACGCCGTCGCGCCACAAGGCGAGAACGTGGCCGTTTTCCAGCCCGTCTTGGCTTCCCTTGTTCAAGGCAACGATCTGGTTCTGGCCGGCGTTCACGCTGTCGCCGTAGACCGAGACGATCTGGCCCGCGATTGCCTTCTGCGGTGCCCGGGGAATGTAGTTGACGATCTCTCTCGGCGGCACCGGGGCCAACTTGTCGCCAACGCGGATCTCCTGACGGATGCTCGTCACGGTGAAGGTATCGGGCACGATCTCACCCGTGGTGCTCGTGCCTTTGCGCGTGAACTCGGTGGTGCCGAGGTAGAAGGCTTCGTATCCCAGGACCTCACCGGTGGTGGGATCTTTCAGCGGCTTCGGCTCACGGAAGACACGGAAGTTGCGGGTGTTGCCGATGTCGCCTCGCACGTAGGCCAGGTCGCCACGCGACAGCAAGACACGACCCTCCTGGGTGCTCACGACACGCGGCGCGCTCGCCAACTGGTTGCTCTCGAAGATGACCGCTTCGTTGAGGAAGGGCTCGATCAGGTGCAGGGGAATGGGCGGGATGCCGTCCTTGTTGAGATCGCTGCTGCGAACCCGGGGCGACAGCCGCACGGTGCCATCAGGCCCGACCTGACCGACTTGCAGCGTGGCCCGGCCATTGGCCTTCACGAGCGACAGGATCTGCCCGGGGTAGATCAGGTGCGGGTTGCGGATCTGCTCCAGGTTCATGCCCCACAGCTCCGGCCAGCGCCAGGGGCTCTTGAGGTACATGCGGGAGATGTCCCACAGCGTATCGCCCGACTTGACGGTGTAGACGTCGGGCGCGTTGTCGGCCAGCTCGGACAGCGGCACGCCGGCCTGGGCGACCTGCTGGGCCGTGCTGCGCTGCTTGCTGGTGATCGGGAAGTTGGGTTCTGCGGCCCATGCCGTGCCCAGGCCGATGCCGAGCGCCACGGTGATCGCAGAAGCCCGGAACAAGGCCAGGGCAGGACGGGTGCTTCGGGTCATGAACGTAAGTCTCCGGGGCGCGTCAGACAGCACAATGCTGGGCTGTGCGGTTACTGAGCCGAGTGCGGCGAGGTGCCCGCGCTTCGGCGAAAATCTTCATTCAGTTTCGCAGATTCTGCCTCTAAACCCTTGATATCGCAACGAAAGTCACCCGCCGATACCTTTGTTGTGCTGCCTGTCACGAGGGTCGGCGTTGCATGCCGTCCACACGATCTGGCAACCCTAGGGTGGCCCCTTAGTTGTTGAATTTCTGTCGTTTTCCATGCCCAAGCTCGACATTCTTCGTTACCCAGACCCCCGTCTGCACACCGTCGCCAAGCCGGTGGCGCAGGTCGATGACCGCATCCGCCAGCTGGTCGACGACATGCTGGAGACCATGTACGCCGCCGACGGCGTGGGCCTCGCGGCCACCCAGGTCGACGTGCATGAGCGGGTGATCGTGATCGACACCTCCGAGGGCCGCGACCAGCCCCGCGTGCTGATCAACCCCGAGCTGGTGCAGCGCAGTGACGAGATGACGCTGGGCGACGAGGGCTGCCTGTCGGTGCCCACCATCTATGACAAGGTGCCCCGCCACGCCCGTGTGCGCGTGCGCTCTCTCAACCGCGCCGGCGAAAGTTACGAGTTCGACGCGGAAGGCCTGCTGTCGGTGTGCGTGCAACACGAGATGGACCACCTGATGGGCAAGGTGTTCGTCGAGTACCTGAGCCCGCTCAAGCGCGACCGCATCAAGACCAAGATGCTCAAGAAGACGCGGGACGAGCAGCGCCCGTGAGCGGTGGCATGAGAGTCGCCTTCGCCGGCACGCCGGAATTCGCGGCAGCCGCCCTCGAGCGCCTGCTGGCTGCCGGCTTCGAGGTGCCGCTGGTGCTGACCCAGCCCGACCGCCCGGCGGGCCGCGGCATGAAGCTCACGCCTTCGCCCGTCAAGGCGCTGGCGGTGTCGCGCGGCATCCCGGTCGCCCAGCCGCGCAGCCTGCGCCTGGACGGCAAGTACCCCGACGACGCCGCCGGCGCGCAAGCCGCGCTGCAGGCTGCCCGCCCCGACGTGATGGTGGTGGCCGCCTACGGCCTGATCCTTCCGCAATGGGTGCTCGACCTGCCGGCCCGTGGTTGCCTGAACATTCACGCCTCGCTCCTGCCGCGCTGGCGCGGTGCGGCGCCCATCCACCGGGCGATCGAAGCCGGTGACGCCCGCACCGGCATCACCATCATGCAGATGGATGCCGGCCTCGACACCGGCGACATGCTACTGGTCGAAGCCGTCGACATCGCCCCTGACGACACCACTGCCCGCCTGCACGACCGCCTGGCCGCGCTGGGCGGCCGGCTGATCGTCGAGGCGCTGGAACTGGCCGCTTGCGGCGGCCTCACCCGCACGCCCCAGCCGGCTGAAGGCGTGACCTACGCGCACAAGATCGAGAAAGCCGAGGCGGCCATCGACTGGTCGCTCCCCGCGAGTACGCTCGAACCGCGCATCCGCGCCTTCGACCCCTTCCCCGGGGCCAGCACCCAGCTTGACGGCGAAACGGTGAAGCTCTGGCGCGCCCGCGTCGCCACCGGCACGGGCGAGCCCGGTCGGGTGTTGGCGGTCACTGACGAGCACATCACGGTGGCCTGCGGCACCGGCGCCCTCGACCTCCTCGAATTGCAGCGCCCGGGTGGCAAGCGCGTGAGCGCCCGACAGTTCCTCCAGGCACATCCCGTCAAGGCTGGACAGCGCTTCAACGCCCCCGGCAGTTGAACTTTGCGGCGCCAGCCGCACCTGAGGGGGCTGGAATGATCCCCTTCTGGAGATTCACGCATGTTCAATCTGTTGAAGACCGCAGTGCTGATGGCGGCCATCACGGCGCTGTTCATGGCCATCGGTGCGCTCGTCGGGGGCCGCGCCGGGATGATGTTCGCGCTCGTGCTGGCGCTGGGCATGAACTTCTTCAGCTACTGGTTTTCCGACAAGCTCGTGCTGAAGATGTACAACGCGCAGGAAGTCGACGAGTCGACTGCGCCCGGCTTCTACCGCATGGTGCGTGAGCTGGCCGAGCGCGCGCAGCTGCCGATGCCGCGTGTCTACCTGATCCAGGAAGACGCGCCCAACGCCTTCGCCACCGGCCGCAACCCGCAGAACGCGGCCGTTGCCGCCACCACCGGCATCCTGCGTGTGCTCTCCGAGCGCGAGCTGCGTGGCGTGATGGCGCACGAGCTGGCGCACGTGAAGCACCGCGACATCCTCATCAGCACCGTGAGCGCCACCATGGCCGGTGCGATCTCGATGCTGGCCAACTTCGCGATGTTCTTCGGCGGCCGCGACAACGAAGGCCGCCCGCACAACCCGATCGTCGGTCTGTTGGTGATGCTGCTGGCGCCGCTGGCGGCAAGCCTGATCCAGATGGCGATCAGCCGTGCCCGCGAGTTCGAGGCCGACCGCGGCGGCGCTGAAATCTCCGGCGACCCGGCGGCGCTCGCGAGCGCCCTGCAGAAGATCCAGCGTTACGCCCAGGGCCTGCCGATGGAAGCCGCCGAGCGCCACCCCGAGACGGCGCAGATGATGATCATGAACCCGCTCTCCGGCGGCGGACTGCGCGGCCTCTTCTCCACCCACCCCTCCACCGAGGAACGGGTGCAGCGCCTGCTGGCGATGACCTGAGGCGTTAGAAAAGCGGGGCACAAGCCCCGCTTTTGTCTGCCATCCCTTGCCGGGCGGCTGTCGACAATCGGACCACGACTCTTCTCCGATCTGTCTGTCATGCGACGCCTCACCTTGCTCTCTCTTGCGCTGGCCGCCGTGTCCCTCGTGGGCTGCGACCTCTTCGGCGACTCCGCCGAGAAGGTGGCCGCGGCCCGGGAAGCCGAAGGCCGGGCCATCGGTGGCGCCTGCCGCCATGCCGGTCGCGCGATCGAAGATTGCTACGCGCTGAACAAGAAGGCCGACAAGGCCTCGGTGTTCGCCGGCTGGCGTGACATGAACGACTACATGCGCGAGAACAAGATCGACGCCGTGGCGCCGCAGCTCGGCCCCCGGCCCAAGAATGCCGAGGCCAAGACGGCCGATGCCAAGGCCGAGCCCACGGCCGACGCGCCGGCCGAGGCCGTGGTCGTCGACAAGAAGGCGGCCAAGCCGGTGTCGACCAAGACCCCGAAATCCCACGACTGATCGCGGCGTCTGGTTTGCCCCCTGACCCCCGTGGAAACCCGCAAAGCGGGACAATCGCGACCATGCTTTCCCTTCAAGACGTGCTGCGCCACCGGCAGTTCCGCGCTGGCGCGCGCGAGATGAGCGCCGTCAGCCTGGGCATCGCGGCCTGGGGCCTGGTGACCGGCGTGGCCATGGTCAAGGGCGGCTTGTCGATCCCCCTCGCGCTCTTGATGACCTTCGTCGTCTACGCCGGCAGCGCCCAGCTGGCCGCGCTGCCGTTGATGATGGTCGGCACGCCGGTGTGGATCGTCTGGGCCACGGCCTTGTGCATCAACTTGCGTTTCGTGATCTTCAGCGCCCAGTGGCGTCCGTATTTCATGCAGTACCGCCTGCGCGACCGCTTGCTGCTCGGCTACTTCAGTGGCGACCTGACCTACGTGCTCTTCATGAAGAAGTTCCCGGAGGCGCGCGACGACGAAGGCCAGGTCGAGTACTTCCTCGGTGCCTCGGCGGCCAACTGGTTCAGCTGGCAGGTGCCGGCGGTCGCCGGCATCCTGCTGGCCGACGTGATCCCCACGCATTGGGGCCTGGGCTTCGCCGGCGTGCTGGCCTTGCTCGGCCTCACCTATTCGCTCATCACCGACCGGGCCACCTCGCTCGCGGCGGTGGTGGCCGGTGCGGCGGCGGTGGCCGCGTTCTCGCTGCCGTTCCGCCTGCACATCGTGGTGGCGATCGCCGCGGCCGTGTGCATCGGCCTGATGATCGAGGGCGGAGGTGATGCCGGCCGTCGCCTGCGGGCGGCGCTTGATCGCACGAGGCCGGCCACATGAACGGCGGCTACGCGCTCATCACCATCGCCGGCCTGACCGTCATCACGGTCGTCACGCGCGGCTTCTTCCTCATCTCCGAGAAGGAGCTCGTGCTGCCCGAGTGGGTGAAGCGTGGCCTGCGCTTTGCCCCACTCGCGGCGCTCGCCGCGGTCGTTGTGCCCGAGATCGTGATGGCCCACGGCGAACTCATCGAGACCTGGAAAGACGCGCGCCTGTACGCGGCTGCGGCGGCCACGGCCTACTACTTCTGGCGCCGCGGCATCCTCGGCACCATCGTCACCGGCATGGCGGTGCTGATTCCGCTGAAACTCGGCTTGGGGTGGTGAGTTACAGGGGAGTACATGGTGTCCAATAGCGGGCTGAAATTCTTGTCATCACGCCCGTCAACACGATCCGCCCCACCATGAAAGTCCTCCGCTTCGAAGACCTCGCCGCCCAAGGCAAGGCGACCGGCCAACGTGTGTTCATCCGCGCCGACCTCAACGTCCCGCAAGACGATGCCGGCAACATCACCGAAGACACCCGCATTCGCGCCTCCATCCCCTGCATCGAGATGGCCCTGAAGGCCGGTGCAGCGGCGATGGTCACCTCGCACCTGGGCCGCCCGACCGAAGGCGAGTTCAAGCCGGAGGATTCGCTGGCCCCGGTCGCCAAACGCATGGGCGAGTTGATGGGCCGCGAGATCAAGGTCGTGCCCAACTGGGTCGACGGCGTGCAGGTTGCGCCGGGCGAGCTGGTGATGCTCGAGAACTGCCGCCTCAACAAGGGCGAGAAGAAGAACAACGAAGAGCTGGCGAAGAAGATGGCCGCGCTGTGTGACATCTTCGTGCACGACGCTTTCGGCACCGCGCACCGCGCCGAAGCCTCGACCTACGGCATTGCCCAGTTCGCCAAGATCGCCTGCGCCGGCCCGCTGCTCGCCGCCGAGATCGACGCGATCTCGAAGGCGCTGGCCAACCCGAAGCGCCCGTTGGTGGCCATCGTGGCCGGCAGCAAGGTGAGCACCAAGCTGACCATCCTGCAATCGCTCGCGAAAAACGTCGACCAGCTCATCGTCGGTGGCGGCATTGCCAACACCTTCCTGCTCGCGGCCGGCCTGCCCATCGGCAAGTCGCTCGCCGAGGCCGACCTGGTGAACGACGCCAAGGCGGTGATCGAGGCGATGAAGGCGCGTGGCGCCGCGGTGCCCATCCCGGTCGATGTGGTGACGGCCAAGACCTTTGCGGCCGATGCGCCCGCCACCGTGAAGGCGGCGGCTGACGTGGCGGCCGACGACCTCATCCTAGACATCGGCCCGAAGACGGCGGCGCAGCTGGCCGACATGCTGAAGAAGGCCGGCACCATCGTCTGGAACGGTCCGGTCGGCGTGTTCGAGTTCGACGCGTTTGCGAAGGGCACCGAGACGCTGGCGCGTGCCATCGCCGAGTCGAGCGCTTTCAGCATCGCAGGCGGCGGCGACACGCTGGCCGCCATCGCCAAGTACGGCATCGAGAAGGATGTGGGCTACATCTCCACCGGCGGTGGCGCCTTCCTCGAAGTGCTGGAAGGCAAGACCTTGCCCGCTTTCGAGATCCTGCAAAAGCGCGCCGCCTGATCCACGCCTGACCGACAGAAGAACGGAGACCCTGCATGCCCGCCACCAAGATCGTCGCCACCCTCGGCCCTGCGTCCAGCACCCCCGAGGTGTTGCAGCGAATGATCCGGGCCGGGGTCGACGTGGTGAGGCTTAACTTCTCGCACGGCAAGGCGCAAGACCACATCGAGCGTGCTGCGCTGGTGCGCGAGGCGGCCAAGGCGGTGGGCAAGGAAGTGGCCATCATGGCCGACCTGCAGGGCCCGAAGATCCGCGTCGGCAAGTTTGAAGGTGGCAAGACCATCATCGAAGCGGGGCAGAAGTTCATCCTCGACGGCGCGACCACCGAGCTCGGCAACAACGAGCGTGTGGGCCTCGACTACAAGGAGCTGCCGCGCGACGTGCGCCCCGGCGACACGCTGCTGCTGAACGACGGCCTGCTGAAGCTCACCGTCGACGCGGTGAAGGGCGCCGAGGTGCACACCACCGTCGTGATCGGCGGCGAGCTGTCGAACAACAAGGGCATCAACAAGGCCGGTGGCGGCCTCACCGCGCCCGCGTTGACGGGCAAGGACATGGAAGACATCAAGACCGCGATGAGCTTCCAGTGCGAGTACCTGGCGGTGAGCTTCCCGAAGAACGCCACCGACATGGAAATGGCCCGCCAGCTCGCCAATGTGGCCGGCGAGCCCTATCGCCACAAGCCGGCGCTGATCGCGAAGATCGAGCGCAGCGAGGCGATCCCCGCGCTCGAATCGATCATCAAGGCGAGCGACGGCATCATGGTCGCGCGTGGCGACCTGGCGGTGGAGGTGGGCAACGCGGCCGTGCCCGCGCTGCAGAAGCGCATGATCAAGATGGCGCGCGAACTCGACCGCGTGGTCATCACCGCCACGCAGATGATGGAGTCGATGATCGTGAACCCGGTGCCCACGCGCGCCGAGGTGAGCGACGTGGCCAACGCGGTGCTCGACGGCACCGACGCCGTGATGCTGAGCGCCGAGACGGCGGCCGGCAAGTACCCGGTCGAGACGGTGGAGATGATGGCCAACATCTGCGTCGAGGCCGAGAACGCGGAAGAGATCTCGCTCGATGCGAGTTTCACCGACAAGAAGTTCGGCCGCATCGACCAGTCGATCGCGATGGGCGCGCTCTTCACCGCGCACCACCTGGGCTGCAAGGCGATCGTGGCGCTCACCGAGTCGGGCTCCACGGCGCTGTGGATGAGCCGGCACAAGATCCACGTGCCCATCTTCGGCCTGACCTCGCAGGTGGGCAGCCAGCGCCGTATGTGCCTTTATCGGAACGTGAGGCCGCTCTTGATGTCGAGCCACTCCGACCGTGACGAGGCGCTGAAGCATGCCGAGAGCATGCTCGTGGAAGCCGGTGTGCTGAAGCCGGGTGACACCTACGCGATCACCTGCGGCGAGCCGATGGGCTATCCCGGTGGCACCAACATGCTGAAGGTCTGCCTCGTCGGTTAGCGAGCGCGGGCCGAGCGCCGGGCCGCCCCAAGCCGGCCCGTATCCCCTCGGGGGATCGACTCATGTAGTCATGAGGCGAGGGGTCTCATGCCTTCAATCGAACCTCATCGAGATCCCGGTGAGGAACATCGCGTCGTATTTCTTCAAGCTGCCGCCCGGCGCGCTGTTGTAGCGGTACAGGACCCCCGTGGTGAGCTGCCAGGTGGCTGTCATGGCGACTGACAGTCCGGTGTCGAACACCGCGCGGTACTCGCCGCCGTTGCGCAGGTCCGGGTAGTACTCCAGCTTCTGCTTGAAGGTCGTGCTCGGCGTCAGCTTGTGGTTCGAGCTCTCGCTGATGACGCCTTCGGTGCGCCCATAACGCAGGCGCAACTCGCCCGCCACCTCGGCCGGGTTGATGTAGCGGTCTTCGCTGTAGCCGAACCCCCCGAACACATCCCAGGTGTTGGCGTCGTTGCGGATCAGGTGCCGGCCGAGGCCGCCGTAGGCCGACACGCGCGAGACGATGTTGGCCGGCCGGTCGCGAAAGTAGTCGAGCTTGGCAACTGCGAAGTAGTCGTTGTCGATGAGGTCCTGGTCGTACTGCGTGCCGAGTGCGACGTTGGAGGCGCTCGTCTTCTCGGCGTCGCGGGCGTAGTACACGCGGCCGAGCGAGAGCCACTTGCTGTGGTCGGTCTGCTTCACCGCTTCGCCGGTCAGCGTGATGCTGCTGGCTTGGGTGTTGCCGCCACTCACGCTCGAGGCCAGCGTCCACAGCGAGCGGAGCTGGCCATCGGGCTTCATGGTGACCTGCGCGCTGGCGGGGGTCGAGACAAGGGCGGGGAGGGTGAGGGCCACGAAGGCCAGGGGGCGGGTCAACTGCGTCATGCTTGCAAGCGACCATATCGCGTGAACATCGGTTCACGCGAATGTCACCGGCGAGGCCACAATCCCGGAATGGAAACGCCCATCACGCTCGACGAGATCCGTGCTGCGGCACGCCGATTGCACGGCCACGTGCTCGAAACGCCGTGCCTGCCCTCGCGCACCTTGGGCGAACTCGCGGGCTGCGAGGTGTTCCTCAAATTTGAGAACCTGCAGTTCACCGCGTCATTCAAGGAGCGCGGGGCGCTCAACAAGATTTCGCAGCTGAGCGATGACGAGCGTGCATGGGGCGTGCTCGCGGTGTCGGCCGGCAATCATGCGCAAGGCGTGGCGTATCACGCGCAGCGGCTGGGCATTCCCGCGACCATCGTGATGCCGCGTTTTGCCACGCCGGTGAAGGTGGCCAACACCCGCCGCTTCGGCGCCGAGGTGGTGCTGCACGGCGACACCTTCGATGACGCGCGGGCACACGGTTTGCTGCTCGCGCGCGAACGCCAGCTCACGCTGATCCACCCCTTCGACGATGCGGCGGTGATCAACGGGCAGGGCACCGTGGCGCTGGAGATGCTCGCGCAGCAGCCGCAGATCGACACGCTCGTGGTGGCCATCGGCGGCGGTGGCCTCATCGGCGGCATGGCCACGGGGGCGCGCGCCTTGAAGCCGGGGATCGAGATCGTCGGCGTGCAGAGCGAGCGCTTCCCGGCGGCGTGGAATGCCAAGCATGGCGGCCATCGCGAGGTGCAGCACGCCACCATCGCCGATGGCATCGGCGTGAAAGCGCCCGGCGTGCTCACGTTGCCCTTGATCGAGCAGCGGGTGGACGACGTGCTGCTCGTCGGCGAAGACGACATCGAGCAGGCCATCGTGCTGCTGCTGGAGATCGAGAAGACGGTGGTCGAGGGGGCTGGCGCCGTGGGCTTGGCCGCGTTGATGAAGCACCGTGGGCGCTTCGCGGGGCGCAAGGTCGGGCTGGTGCTGTGCGGCGGCAACATCGAGCCGCTGGTGCTGGCCGAGATCATCGAGCGCGGCATGGTGAAGTCAGGCCGCCTTGCGCGGCTGCGGCTCGACATCCGCGACGTGCCCGGTGCGCTGGCCGACGTGTGCCTGCTGCTGGGCAAGCTCGGCGCCAACATCGACGAGGTGCAGCACCAGCGCGCGTTCAGCTCGGTGTCGGTCGAGCGGGTGCAGATCGAGGTGGTGGTCCACACGCGGGGCGTGGAGCACATTGCGGAGATTCTCGCGGCCATGACGGCCGCTGGTTATCGCGCCGAGCGGATCGGTTAGACCACCTTACGCGCCGTCGCGCACACTGCGCACCAGCGCTTCGACCTTCGGCGACATGTTGGTCGGCACCATCTCCACGCCGTCCATCGGCAGCGCGCGGAAGAGTTCGTCGGCGAAGCTGTGGCCGATGCTCTCGACGCCGTCGAAATCCATTTCGGCGCGGCGGAACTGCTGCAGGCGGGCGGCCACGCGGCGGGCCTGGGCCCGTGAATCGAGTCCGGCGAGCGGCGTGGCCAGCAGGCGCAGCGGCACCGTGGTGCGCTCGAAGCCGTAGCCCGTGCCGTCGAGGCTGTAGGCCTGCAACACGTCGTCGAGCTTGCGCGTCGTGTCGAGCGCCACGGCGGCATAGACCGAAGTGCCGCGGCGTTTCATCGCGCGGCCCGGGTGCCAGCCGCCGTCCCACAGGCGATGCTGGAAGGCAGTGTCGTTCGCGTGCAGGTCGAACACGTCGGCCAGGCGCGAGGTGAAGAAGAGGCCGCGGCCGGCGTGGCGATTCGGCTGGCTCGTCAACTTGCCCTTGCTCACCTCAAGCATGGCGAGTGCCGGGTCGCCGAGCGAGAAGGTGCGTGCGAGCTGGTCGAAGACACCGCAGCCGTCGTCCGACACGAGGAGTTGCACGTGGCTCGGCGTCTGGCGCAGCGAGACGGTCACGCTCTCGCCGCCACTGTGGTCGATGGCGTTGTTGAGCAGCTCGCCGAAGATGTGCTGCGTGATGCGGCGCACTTCGGGCGGCAGGTCGAAGAAAGGCGCGAAGTGGCGCGCCCAGGGCAGGTCTTCCTGCAGGCCGGCCAGCGGATAGCGCTGCACCACCTGGCGCAGCAGGCCGGGCTGGAAGCGCGGCTGGCGGACCGTGCCTTCACGCCGCAGCCACCCGAGCTGCACCAGCCGCTGCAGCGCCTTGCGGGCCGTGCTGCGGCTCACACCGGCCACCTGGGCCACGTGGGCGGCGAGCTCATCCGGGTGCTGCAGGGCAGATGCGGTGATGTGCAGCGTGAGGGCGTTGAGGTCGAGGCGTGCCATGAGGGTGTCGTCCGTCGGAAACCGGAAGCTCAGTGTCGGCGGCGGCACGCCCGACTGGAGGGCGAAAAGCGGCCCCATCGCCCTTCAATTCGTGGCTTCGCAAGGCGCGAATACGTCATGCGCAAGCCCCAAACATTGGGTCCCCCAGACATGGGAGACGGCCCCGGGCGGAGGGTTTTCACCGAGGGGCCGCCGCTACAATCCCCAGGTTTCGCAGCGGTTACAGCGCTGTTTCACCGGGGACGTGCGCACACTGCCCACCCGGTCGCAGGTTTCATCACTTCCGGACTCCGACCATGCCTCTCGTCTCAATGCGTCAGCTCCTGGACCACGCCGCGGAAAACGGCTACGGCATCCCGGCTTTCAACGTCAACAACCTCGAGCAGGTGCAGGCCGTGATGGCCGCTGCCGATGAAGTGGGCGCCCCGGTCATCCTGCAAGCCAGTGCCGGTGCACGCAAGTACGCGGGCGAGCCCTTCATCAAGCACCTGATCCAGGCGGCCACCGAGGCGTATCCGCACATCCCGCTCGTGATGCACCAGGACCACGGCACCTCGCCCAAGGTGTGCGAAGGCGCCATCAACCTCGGCTTCGGCTCGGTGATGATGGACGGCTCGCTGCGCGAAGACGGCAAGACCCCGGCCGACTTCGCCTACAACGTCGATGTGACGCGCAAGGTCGTGCAGATGGCGCACAAGTCGGGTGTGACGGTCGAAGGCGAACTCGGCTGCCTCGGCAACCTCGAGACCGGCGATGCGGGTGAAGAAGACGGCATCGGCGCCGAAGGCAAGCTCGACCACAGCCAGATGCTGACCGACCCCGAAGAGGCTGCCGTGTTCGTGCGCGAAACGCAGCTCGACGCGCTGGCCATCGCCATCGGCACCAGCCACGGTGCCTACAAGTTCTCGCGCAAGCCCACGGGCGACATCCTCGCCATCTCGCGCGTGAAAGAGATCCACAAGCGCATTCCCAACACGCACCTCGTGATGCACGGCTCGTCGTCGGTGCCGCCCGAGTTGCTGGCCATCATCAACCAGTACGGCGGCAAGATCAAAGAGACCTACGGCGTGCCGATCGAAGAGATCCAGGAAGCCATCAAGTTCGGCGTGCGCAAGATCAACATCGACACCGACATCCGCCTTGCGATGACCGGCGCGGTGCGCAAGTTCCTGGCCGAGAACCCCGACAAGTTCGACGCCCGCGAATGGCTCAAGCCCGCGCGTGAAGCGGCGAAGGCCGTGTGCAAGGCGCGCTACCAGCAGTTCGGCTGCGAAGGCCAGGCCGGCAAGATCAAGGCGCAGAGCCTGAGCGAGATCGCCCAGCGCTACGCCAAGGGCGAACTGGCACAGACGGTCGTTTGATGACCCAAGCCCTGCTCACGTCGACGCTCACCTCGCTGCCGCTGCTCGCGCGTGGCAAGGTGCGTGACAACTACGCGGTCGGCGACGACCGCATCCTCATGGTCGCGAGCGACCGCCTGAGCGCGTTCGACGTGATCATGGGCGAGCCGATTCCCGGCAAAGGCGCACTGCTCACCGAGATGGCGCTCTTCTGGTTCGCGCACCTGCAAGGCATCGTGCCCAACCACTTGACTGGCGACGACCCCACGTCGGTGGTGACGGCCGCCGAGCGTGACCAGGTGCGCGGCCGCTCCATGCTCGTCAAGCGCCTGAAGCCGCTGCCCGTCGAGGCGGTGGTGCGCGGTTATCTTGCCGGCAGCGGCTGGGCCGAGTACCAGGCCTCGCAGTCGGTCTGTGGCGTGAAGCTGCCCGCGGGCCTGAAGAACGCGAGCCGCCTGCCTCAGCCGATCTTCACCCCGGCCACCAAGGCCGAGATGGGCGACCACGACGAGAACATCTCGTTCGAGCGCATGCAGGGCATCATCGGTGCCGAGCTGGCCGAGAAGGTGCGCACGACGGCGATCAAGCTCTACACCACCGCGGCCGAGATCGCGCTGAAGAAGGGCATCATCATCGCCGACACCAAGTTCGAGTTCGGCCTCGATGCCGACGGCACGCTCACGCTGATGGACGAGGTGCTCACGCCCGATTCCTCGCGCTTCTGGCCCATCGAGGGTTACGAAGCCGCGTTCCGCGAAGGCCGCAACCCGCCGAGCTACGACAAGCAGTTCGTGCGCGACTGGCTGGAGCAGGCGCGTGTCAACGGCGCGCCGTGGAACAAGAAGGCGCCTGCGCCGAGCCTGCCGCCCGAGGTGATCGCCAAGACCGCCGACAAATACCGAGAGGCCTTGCAGCGCCTCACGGGTTGAGCCGATGAAGTCGCGCCTCCTGAGCCACCTGGATGCGGCCATTGCGGCCGCCGCCATGCCCTCCGAGGCCGACTGCCTGCGTGCCGAGCGTGCGGCCCTGCTGGCGCGCCAAGGCCAGCTCAACGAAGCGCGCAGCATCGTGGCCGGCCTGCAGGCGCAGTACGGCCTCAACCCGCACCCACGGGTGAATGCATGGATCAGCCTGGCCGAAGGGCTCACCAGCTACTTCAGCGACCTCGGCCCGACCGCGCACGACAAGATCAAGCGGGCGTATGCGGTGAGCGGCGCCTCGCGCGACCGTCGCCTGAACGCGCTGGCCGCGGCGTGGCTCGCGCACATGGACTACACCGCCTACGACCTCGACGCAATGGGCCGGCACGTCGCCGAAGCGTTGCAGCTGGCCGACGCCGACAACCACAGCGCCCGGGCGCGCGCCTGCCTGGTGGTCGCGCTGGCCTACCACTTCGGCGGGCGTTTCGACTCGGCGCAGCCCTGGTACGCCAAGTCCCGCCTGCATGCCAGTGCCGAGGGCGACGAGACCATGCTCAGCGCCATCATGTACAACATGGCCGGCCTGCTGGCCGACCAGTCACGCCACGCGGTGATGACCGGCGAGCACGACGTGGCGATGCTGCGCCGAGCCGAGCTGAGCCTGCAGTCGGCCACCAATCTCGATGCGCTGATCGGCATTGCGTCGCTCGACGCGCTGGTGCCGCTGCACCGGGCGCGGGTGTGCACGCTGCAAGGTCAGTGGGCCGAGGCGGTCTCGCTCTACGAAGCGCATTTCAGCGACGGTCTGCTGCAAGGGCTGGACCGCATGCGCGCGTCGCTCGGCGCCGATCTGGCGTGGTGTCGCCTGCAGCTCGGGCAGACCGAGCAGGCCCGCAAGGATGCGGTGGCGGCGCAGGTGTCGGTCGCCCACGACCGCGATGCCGATGACCGGGCCGCCGCGCACCACCGGCTGGCGCAGGTCTTTGCGCAACTCGGCCAGGCCGACGTGGCCGCCCATCACCGCGAGCAGGCCGCGGCCGACTGGCAGGTGCACGAACGGGAGCAAGCGATGTCGATCGCCGCGATCGAGAAGGCGGTGGCCACGCTGGCCAGCTGAGCCTCGGCGTTGCCCGAGGCGAGGTGTCCCGCGACGCTCAGAAGAGCGCCATGCTGAGCTTGCGCCGGTACTGGTCGACGACCGGGTCGGCCGGCGCGGTGTTCACCTTGGCGGCGACTTCGAGCGTGCTCTTGGGTGCTGCGGCCTCGGTGCTCTTCGGGGCCGGCTTGCTCATCAGCTCCAGGATCGCGACGTAGGTCTTGCGCGCGAGTTCGCCATTCCAGGCTTTGTCGCGCATCACGATCTCCAGCAGCTCGTCCATGGCTTCAGTGAAGCGCTGCGCGGCGAAGTGCGTCTGCGCGAGTTCGAAGCGGGCCTCGAAGTCGCGGCGGTTGGCAGCAATGGCAGCGGCCAGTGCCTCGGGGCTGCGCGCGGACGCGGCCTTTTCACCCGCGTCGATCCAGTGGCCGGCGGCGGCGAGGCGCGCATCGAGCATCACCTTGCTCGCGACCGGCTCGAACGCGCGGCGTGCATCGGCCACACGGCCGGCCAGCAACAGGGCACGCAGGTAGTCGTAGCGGGCTGCGTCGTTGGCGGGGTCGATGGCCACCGCCTCCTGCAGCTTCTCGAGCGCGCTTTCGGTGTCGCCTTCGGCCATCAGTTCTTCCGCGGCGGCCACGTCCTCATCAGCGGCCATCTCGGCGGCGCTCGGCACGTGGCGGTCGAGGAACTCGCGCAGTTGCGCCTCGGGCAGGGCACCCACGAAACCGTCGACCGGCTGGCCGTCCTTGAACATCACGCAGAACGGGATGCTGCGCACGCCAAACATCTGCGAGAGCTGGCCCGAGATCTCGGGCTGCTCGTCGGCGTTGCACTTGGCGAGCTTGAAGCGGCCGGCGTAGGCGACCTCCAGCTTCTCGAGCACTGGCGTCAGCGACTTGCAGGGGCCGCACCACGGGGCCCAGATGTCGAGCAGCACGGGTTGCTGCATCGAGGCTTGGATGAGGTCGGCTTCGAAGTTCTGGAGGGTGATGTCCATGGGTGGTGCGCCAGTGGGTCGGGCAGGGCAGGTGAAGCCTGCCCGCCTACAATTCAAGGTTCTTTGAGCACTTGGAGCGAGCCTTGAGCAGCGCCCCCGTGGTCGGCGTGGTGATGGGGTCCAGCAGCGACTGGGAGACCCTGCGCCTCGCGACCGAGATTCTCGCCGAGTTCGGTGTCCCCTTCGAAGCGCGGGTGGTCTCGGCCCACCGCATGCCCGACGACATGTTTGCCTACGCCGAAGGCGCCGCCTCGCGCGGCCTGAAGGCCATCATCGCCGGGGCCGGCGGTGCGGCCCACCTGCCGGGCATGCTGGCTGCCAAGACCACGGTGCCGGTGCTCGGTGTGCCGGTGGCCAGTCGTCATCTCCAGGGCGTGGACTCGCTTCACTCCATCGTGCAGATGCCCAAAGGCATTCCGGTCGCCACCTTCGCGATCGGCACGGCGGGTGCGGCCAACGCGGCGCTCTTCGCCGTCGCGATGCTGGCCAACGAGCAGCCCGCGCTGCGCGAGAAGCTGGAGGCCTATCGCGCCCGCCAGACCGAGGCGGCCCGTGCGATGACTGGCGAGCTGAAATGACGTCCGCGAAGTTCATCCCCCCTGGCGCGACGCTGGGCGTGATGGGCGGTGGCCAGCTCGGCCGCATGTTCGTGCACGCGGCCCAGCAGATGGGGTACTCGACCGCGGTGCTCGATGCCGACACGGCAAGCCCGGCCGGGCTGGTGTCACACCACCATGTGCGTACCGACTACCTCGACGAGGCCGGTCTCGCGGAGCTGGCGCGTGTGTCGTCTGCCGTGACCACTGAATTCGAGAACGTGCCGGCCGCTGCCCTGCGCCGCCTTGGCGAAGCCCGCCCGGTTGCACCAAGCGGTGATGCGGTCGCCACCTGCCAGGACCGTGCGCTCGAGAAGGCGCATTTCGTCGCTTGCGGCGTGTCCTGCGCACCGCACGCGGTGATCGAGACCGCGGCCCAGCTCGCCGCCGTACCCGACGAGCTGCTGCCCGGCGTGCTGAAGACCGCACGCCTTGGCTACGACGGCAAGGGCCAGGTGCGGGTTGCCACGCGCGACGAACTCGTCCGCGCCTGGGCCGAGCTGAAGCAGGTCGGCTGCGTGCTCGAAAAAATGCTGCCGCTGGCCTACGAGGTGAGCGTGATCGTGGCGCGTGGTGCGTCGGGCGAATGGGTGCACTTCCCGCTGCAGCAGAACCTGCACCGCGACGGCATCCTCGCGGTCACGCAAGTGCCCGCGCCCGACGTCACGCCGGTCGTGCAACAGCAAGCCGTCGCAGCGGCCGGCAAGATCGCCGAGACGCTCGGCTACGTCGGCGTGCTGTGCGTGGAGTTCTTCGTGCTGAAAGACGGCACGCTGGTCGCCAACGAAATGGCCCCGCGGCCGCACAACTCCGGCCACTACACGATCGACGCCTGCGACCTGTCGCAGTTCGACCTGCAGGTGCGCACGCTGACCCACGCGCCGCTGCGCGAGCCGCGCCTGCACTCGCCCGCCGTGATGCTCAACCTGCTCGGCGACCTGTGGTTCCGCCAAGGCGAGCTGGAAACCGCGCCGCCGTGGGACGCGGTGCTGGCCCTGCCCGGCGTGCACCTGCACCTCTATGGCAAGACCAGCGCACGCCGTGGCCGCAAGATGGGCCACCTCACCGTGACGGCGGCCACGGCCGAGGCCGCGCGGGCCACGGCGCTCCAGGCTGCGTCGCTGCTGGGTCTGGCGGCCTGGTGATTGGCGCGGGGGCGTTGTCGCATGCTGCTCGACGGTCGTGATGTCGGTGCCGTGGCGCGCGCCGCGCAGGCGCTCGCCGCGGGCGAGCTGGTGGGTCTGCCCACCGAGACGGTCTACGGCCTGGGGGCCCGCGCCGACGACGATGCCGCCGTGGCCCGCATCTTCGAGGCCAAGGGCCGGCCGGCCGACCACCCGCTGATCGTCCACGTGGCCTCGCCCGCCGACGCCCTGGCCTTCGCCGCGCAGTGGCCGCCGGTCGCACAACGCCTGACCGAGGCGCTGTGGCCCGGCCCGCTCACCGTGATCGTGCCGCGCCGCCCCGACGTGGCCACGGCCGCGGCCGGTGGGCAACCGACTGTCGGCCTGCGCTGCCCACGCCACCCGGTGGCGCAGGCGCTGCTGAAGGAAGCCCAACGCCTGGGCGTGAAGGGCGTGGCCGCGCCGAGTGCCAACCGCTTCGGCCGCATCAGCCCCACGCTCGCGCGCCATGTGGTCGAAGAGCTGGGCGACGAACTGCTTGTGCTCGACGGTGGCCCGTGCGAAGGCGGCATCGAGTCGACCATCGTCGACTGCTCGCGCGGCCGGCCGGTGCTGCTCAGGCCCGGCGTGATCACGCGCGCGCGGCTGGAGGCGATCGCCGGCGAGCCGGTGCTCGACCGCGACGATGCGGCGCCGAAGGCCTCGGGCACGCTGGAGGCGCACTACGCGCCGCGCGCGAAGCTGCGGCTGATGCCGGCCGACATGCTGCGCCAGGCGCTGCAGGTGCTCGATGCACCGGGCCAGCCGACGTCTTTGAAGCTGGCGGTATATTGCCGCACCGTGCCGCGCAGCGTGGCGCGCGGCGTGATCTACCGGGCGATGCCCACCGAGGCGGTGCCGGCCGCCCACCAACTCTTTTCCACCTTGCGTGAACTGGATGACCAGGGCGCGCATCTCATCTGGGTCGAAACGCCGCCCGACACCCCCGAGTGGGACGGCGTGCGCGACCGGCTGCAGCGTGCCGCGGCCGCCTGACCCCCTCTTGGAGATTTCATGAAGTTGTCGTTGGCAAAGCTGAACCTGTTGCGTGTGACCCTGGCGAGCTTCGCCGTGGCCCTGCTGGCCTCGTGCGGGGGCGGGGATCAGATCGAGAAGTTCGTGCCCGACCGCATCATCGTGTTCGGCGACGAGGCCAGCGTCATCGACGACAGCGCCACGGCGAACCAGGGCCTCAAGTACACCGTCAACGGCATCGGCCGCAACACCGATGGCACGCTGAACGGCGTGCGCGATTGCACCCGCAACCCGATCTGGGTGCAGGTGCTCGCCAACGACTACGGCTACGTGTTCGACGAGTGCCGGGCGGCCGGCGTGACGCCGCGCGCGTTCATGCGTGCCGCGAATGGCAGCACCGCGGCCGACGTGCGTGCGGCGATCACTGCCTACATGGCCAGCCCCGGCTTCACCGACCGTGACCTCGTGACCATCATGGTGGGCACGCACGACGTGCTCGCCGCCGCCGCCCTGGCCACGCCCGAGCTCGCGATCGCCGCGGCCGAAGCGGCCGGCAACATGGTGGGTGAAGAGGTGATTCGTGTCACCAACCGTGGCGCCAGGGTGCTGGTGTCGACCATCCCCGACGTCAGCACGACGCCGGACGGACGCCTGTCCCCGCAGGCTTCGCTGCTGCAGACGCTGACGCAGCGCTTCAACGCGCGGCTGCGCGTCAAGCTGCAAGAGGTGCGCGGAGGCGGCCATTCGGCTGGCCTCGTGCTCGGCGACGAGCTGGTGCTGGTGATCCTGCGCTCGCCCTCGGGCTACGGCATCACCAACACCGTGCAGGCGGTGTGCACGCCGGCCCTGTTCAGCTGCGATGAGCAGAATGGCCTGGTGCCCGAGGCGGTGACCACCGGCAACCACGGCAATGACTGGCTCTGGGCCGGCCCCTACCAACTCGGCGCCAACGCCCAGACGCGCCTGGGCCAGGCCGCCGTCTACCGCGCCCGCAACAACCCGTTCTGAGTCAGCGGGTCGGCGGCCGGCGCCGCCGACGGGTCTCGATCGTCACCTTCATCGCGAGGATGCTCAGCGCGAGCGCCAGCGTCACCGCGTTGGCGACGCTGATCGGCCATGAGCGCAACACGACCCCGTAGGCCAGCCACAGCGCCACGCCCACGGTGAAGGCGCTGTACATGCCGAGCGAGATGCCGCTAACGTCGCGTGTGCGGAAGGTGTGCCACGCCTGCAGGGCGAAGGAGCCGGTGGTGAGCGTGGCGGCGACGTAGCCCAGCCAGTCGAGCGCGAGGTGGTCCATCGTTCAGCTGGGTTGGGCGGAGGATGCCGGAGCCGAGGCCGGCGCCGGGGAGGCCGCCGATGCAGCGGGCTCTGGCGGCGGCACGACGAGCGGCTGCGGCGGCACCGGCGGCGTGAAGTCGTTCGCCGTCCACTGCACCATCGCCTCCAGCGCGGGCCGTGCAAGGTTGGCGTTGGCGTGGTTGATGACGGCGACGAGCACATAGCGCCGGCCGCCGCTGCTGAGCACGTAGCCAGCGAGTCCGGCCACACCGTTGAGCGAGCCGGTCTTGAGATGCGCACGGCCGGTGGCGCCGTTGCGCGCGCGGCGCAGCGTGCCGTCGACGCCGATCACCGGCAGCGAACTCATCAGCTCCGGCATCGACGGCCCGGCATACATTGCCTGCAGCAGCCGGGCCAGCAGCTGGGCGCTCAGGCGCGCGTCGCGCGACAGGCCCGAGCCGTTGTCGATCACCGCGCTGCGCGCCGCGTCGCCGAAACGTTCGGCCAGCCAGCTGCGCACCAGGTCGCGTGCCTGCTCGGGCGTGCCGGGGCCGCCGCGCTGCGATGTCGGCACGGCAAGGGGCAACGTGAGGAAGAGCTGCTGCGCCATCACGTTGTTGCTGAACTTGTTGATGTCGCGCACCACTTCCGCCAGGGCCGGTGACGCGACCTGGAACGTTGGCGCATCACCCGGCGCCTGACCTTCGCGAACCCGCCCCACGAGCTTGCCGCCCATTTCGCGCCACAGACCGGCGAGCACGCGGGCGTTGTAGCTCGCGGGGTCGGCATAGGCGACCTGCCAGAACTGCTCGCCGCAGCTCGCCGGGTAGTGGCCCATGAAGCGGATGCGTAGCGGGTCGGTGAAGTCGGGTCGCAGCGCCTCGCGCCAGTCGTTGCAGACGCCCTGCGCCGACAGCGGGACCGTGAGGTCGATGCGCACACCGGCCAGCGGCGGCTCGCTGGAGACCACGGCCAGGCCGCGTGCGGGGTCGGGTGTGAAGGTCAGCTGCACCGACTTGTAGTTGAGCAGCAGCGCATCGGGGCCGGTGTTCTGCGGGCTGTAAGGCTTGGCGTCGAAGGCGGCCGGGTTGTGCGGTGGCAGGCTGAAGGTGCTGCGGTCGAGCACGATGTCGCCCCGGATCTCGCGCACGCCCAGCTGCTGCACGCGGCGCAGCACCTGCCACAGGCGCTCCTGCACGAACTTCGGGTCGCCGCTGCCCTTGATGACGAGGTTGCCTTCGAGCACGCCGTTGAGCGTGCTGCCCTGGACCCACACCGGCGTGCTCCACGCCCAGGCGGGGCCGAGCAGGTCGAGCGCCGCGCTGGTGGTGACGAGCTTCATCAGCGACGCCGGGTTCACTGGCAGCTGCGGCTGCCAGGCGAGGCGTGCCTCGGAAGCGCCGACCTCCTGCGCCACCACGACCATCGCTTCGCGGGGCACGCCGGCACGCGTCAGGGCGGCGTCGACTTCGGGCGGCAAGCCCACGATCGGGGCGGCGCTGGCCTGCGAGGCCAGGCAGATCAGGCCGGCCGCGCAGACCGCGCAGAGGCCGCGCACGATGTCGCGTATCAGCATGGGGAGATGATCGCATGGGCCCTGTCGAGGGAAGGGCGCCCGGTAGACTCCTTCCCATGACCCGCCTGCTGGCTTTCGACACCTCGACCGACGCGATGAGCCTCGCGCTGCGCACGCCGCAGGGTGTGCGCACGCGCGACGAAGCGGGCGGTGCCAAGGCCTCGGCGCGGCTGGTGCCCGAACTGCTGGCCCTGCTGGCCGATGGCGGTTGCACCTTGCAGGAACTCGATGCCATCGCGTTCGGCTGCGGCCCCGGGGCGTTCACCGGCCTGCGCACCGCATGCTCGGTGGCGCAGGGCTTGGCCTTCGGTGCGAGCAAGCCGGTGGTGCCGGTCGACAGCCTGCTGATCGTGGCGCAGGACGCGCGCACCCAGCTCGCCGATGGCGCGCCCGCCGAGCTGTGGGTGGCGATGGACGCCCGCATGGACGAGGTCTACGCCGGTGCCTACCGCTGGAACACGGGCCGCTGGTCGGTGCTGTCGGCGCCGGCGCTCTACACCGTCGACGGCCTCAATGCGCAGTGGCAGGCAACACCGCCGGCACTCGTGGCCGGGTCGGCGCTCGAGGCTTTCGGCGATCGGCTGCTGCTCGGTTCCGCGGCGACCGTGCGCCACGAGCGCTCTCGTGCTGCCGCGCTCATCGACGTGGCCTCGCAGCTGCTGGCCGAGGGCCGGACCGTCGATGCCACGCACGCGTTGCCGGTGTACCTGCGCGACAAGGTCGCGCAGACCACGCAGGAGCGCGAAGCCGCGCGCGCCGCGAAAGAGGTCGCGACATGAGTGCGGTGCTGCGCGACGAGCGCCTGCTGCTCCCGATGACCGTGAAGCAGCTCGACGCCGTGCTCGCCATCGAGCTGCAGGCCTACCCCTTCCCGTGGACCCGCGGCAACTTCATCGACTCGCTGGCTGCCGGTTATCCGGCGCAGGTGCTGCACGGACCTCACGGCGAGCTGCTGGGCTACTTCATCGCGATGGAGGGAGTCGACGAGCTGCACCTGCTCAACATCACCGTCGCGCCCGCGGCGCAAGGGCAGGGCCACGCCCGCTTCATGCTCGACGAGCTGTGCGCCCTGGGCCGCGCCCGCGGCGCGCACCAGATCTGGCTCGAGGTGCGTGGCAGCAACCTGCGCGCGCGCCGCATCTATGAGCGCTACGGCTTTCGCCACATCGGCCTGCGCCGCGGCTACTACCCGGCCTCGCGCGACGAATACCCGAACGGTCGGGAAGACGCGATCGTGATGAGTCTTTCACTGGAGGCCGCGCGTGGGGTGGACTGACCGCCAGGTTGCGATGCTGGCCGAGATGGGCATCCGCGTGTGGAACCGCGCCGAGCCCGAAGACGCGCCGGCCGCCGTCGAGGCGCCGGCCGATGCGGTGGCGGTTGCGAGGCCGGTGGCGGCACCGGCGCCGTCTCCCCGGGAGCAGCCGCTCGCACCGCCGCCCAGGGCGATGCCGGGCTCGCGCCCGCTGGGCACCGAGACGATGGACTGGCCCACGCTGCGCGCCGCCGTCGCCGGCTGCACCGCCTGCAAGCTGTGCGGTGGCCGCACCAACACCGTGTTCGGCGTCGGTCACGAGCGTGCGCACTGGATGATCGTCGGCGAAGCGCCGGGCGAGCAGGAAGACCGCCAGGGCGAGCCCTTCGTCGGCAAGTCGGGCCAGCTGCTCGACAACATGCTGCGCGCCGTCGGCCTGACACGCGGCGAGGCTGCTGCGGCCGAACAGGTCTTCATCGCCAACACGGTGAAGTGCCGCCCGCCCGGCAACCGCAACCCCGAGCCCGAAGAGCTCGCGCAGTGCGAGCCGTATCTCATCCGCCAGATCGCGCTGGTGCAGCCGCGCATCATCCTCGCGATGGGGCGTTTCGCGGTGCAGAGCCTCTTGCGCAGCGACGAGCCCATCGGCCGCCTGCGCGGCCGTGTGCACCAGTACCAGGGCGTGCCGCTCATCGTGACCTACCACCCGGCCTACCTGCTGCGCAACCCGGAGGACAAGGCCAAGTCCTGGGACGACCTCTGCCTCGCGCGCGAGGTGCTGCAGAAGGCCCTCGCCACCCCCTAGGCTGAGCGTCTCTCCGAGGGTGAAAACCAGGGGGTGACGGCTATCATGGCCCGCCATGAGCCTCCGCCCGTTCCTGCGCGACAGCGACCTGCCCGATGCGGACAGCCTGCCCTGCATGCTGGCCTGGGTCGCGCCTGACGGAACGGTGCTGCATGCCAACCGGGGCTTTCGCGAACAGATGGGCGTGGTCGACGAATCGGCCTCGCTGCCCTCGCTGCTGAGCGCCGATTCCGGCGTGGCCCTCACCACCCAGCTGGCCGCCCGCCGCGACTTCCGCCTGAGCGTGCGCATGCCGCTGGCCGGCCACCAGCGCCACCGCGAAGCCTGGCTCGACCTGCAGGTGACGTGGCTCGAAGCGCAGGGCTGCTACGTCTGCGTGCTGCACGACGTGAGCGACAGCCGCCGTGCCGAGATCTCGTCGCGCTCGCGCGCCGAGCAGTTCCAGCTGCTGGCCGACAACGTGCCGGTGCTGATCTCGTACTACGAGGCGCAGAGCTTCCGCTGCCTCTACGCCAACAAGCTCTACGCGCAGACCTTCGGCTTCGACGAGCACTCGGTGATCGGCCGCACCTTCGCCGAGATCGTGGGCGAGGCTGCTGCCGAGGTCATCCAGCCCTACGTCGACTACGTGCTGCGCGAGCACAAGCCGGCCGCCTACGAGCGCGAGCTGCGCACGCCCGAGGGCCAGCGCCACTGGCTCGAGGTCAACCTCATCCCGCACCTGGCGACCGACGGCACGCTGGTCGCCGCCTTCGTGCTCGTGACCGACATCACCAAGCACCGCCTGGCCGAACAGTCGGTGCGCGAATCGGAAGAGCGGCTCGGCAAGTTCATGCAAGCGAGCGTGGAAGGCATCCTCTTCCACAAGAACGGCTACCTGACCGACGCCAACGAGCCGCTGTGCGAGCTGGTGGGCTACCCGCTGGAAGAGATCCTCGGCCGGCATGTGTTCGACTTCCTGCCCGCCGACCAGATGGCCAAGGTCTCGGCCGTGATGGAAGCGCACGGCGAGACGGCCTACGAGAGCGTCATCCTGCACCGCGATGGCCGGCGCATCCCGGTCGAGTTCATCGTGCGCACCATCGAGCGCCACGGCGAGCGCCTGCGCATGAGCATCGTGCGCGACATCCGCGACCGCCACGCGGCTCAGGAACACATCCGCCGGCTCGCGCACAACGATTCGCTCACCGGCCTGCCCAACCGCCTGAGCCTGATGGAGCACCTGGGCCACATGATCGCCGCCGCCCGCCGCGACGATTCGCAGGTGGCGCTGCTCTTCATCGACCTCGACCACTTCAAGCGCGTCAACGATTCGCTCGGCCACCTGGTGGGCGACACGCTCCTGCAGACCATCGCCCGCCGCATCACCGAGAGCCTGCGCGGCACCGACGTGGTGGCGCGTTTCGGCGGCGACGAGTTCATCGTGCTGCTGCCCCGCACCTTGCAGCGCATGGACGTGGAAGAAGTGGCCCACAAGCTGCTCGCGCGCATCGAGGTGCCCGTCAACGCCGATGGCCGCCTGATCTCGGTCACGCCCTCGATCGGCATCTCGATGTTCCCGCACGACGGCGAGACGGCCGACGACCTCATCAAGCATGCCGACACCGCGATGTACCTCGCCAAGTCGCGCGGCCGTGCCAACTACCAGTTCTTCACGCCGGCGATGGCCAGCACCGCCTACGACGCGCTGGTGCTCGAGAGCCAGATGTCGCAGGCGCTCGCGCGCCGCGAGTTCGTGCTGCACTTCCAGCCGCAGGTGCGCGCGCGCGACGGGGTGCTGGTCGGCGCCGAGGCGCTGATCCGCTGGAACCACCCCGAGCGCGGCCTCTTGATGCCCGACACCTTCATCCCGCTGGCCGAACAGCAGCGCCTCATGCTGCCCATCGGCCAATGGGTGCTGCGCGAGGCGATGCGCTGCGCGCGCCGCTGGCACGAGGAAGGCCTGCACGTGCCGGTGGCGGTGAATCTCTCCACCGTGCAGTTCCAGACCAGTGGCTTCACCGCGCTCATCGAGCAGCTCCTGGCCGAGGAGGGCGTGGCCGGCGAGCTGCTCGAACTCGAGCTCACCGAGCGCATGCTGATGGACGACCTGCCCGAGGTGAAGCGCAAGCTCTCCGAGCTGAAGGCGCTGGGCATCCGCATCTCGGTCGACGACTTCGGCACCGGCTACTCGTCGCTCGCGCACTTGAAGGAACTGCCGATCGACAAGATGAAGATCGATCGCTCGTTCGTGCTGGGCCTCCCCGGCGACAACGACTCCGCGGCGATCGCACGCGCCATCGTGCAGATGTCGCGCGGGCTCGGCCTGGTGGTCATCGCCGAAGGCGTGGAGACCGACGCCCAGCGCCAGTTCCTCACCCGCCTCGATTGCGACGAGCTGCAGGGCCTCCTCGTCGGCGAGCCACTCGCCGCGCCCGACTTCGCGCACTGGGTCACGGCACAGGCCTGAAGGCCGGGCGGGGCCCTCGCCATAATTGGCTTGTGCACGCACGTGCACGCATCAGTCGAAAAACGCTTTCAGGGAGATCTCCATGCTGAACTTGTCCAAGGCCGTGGTGGCCGGCGTCGTCGTGTCCGCTTTGCTCGCGGGGTGTTCCTGGCGATCGGCCAAACCCCAGACGGCGGTGCTCGGCGCCACCAACGCGGCGGTGTATGACGCGGTGCCGGCGTCCCTGCTGCAGCCCTTGAAGGCCGGCGACGAAATCGAATACCTCGTGCACGACAAGTCCACCGGCAACCGTCGTTCGGTCGTCCTTCGCGTGGACCGGGTCGAGGCCACCCGCGTGCGCTTCGATCAGGGCGGGCGCGTCGAGAAGCCCACGGGCGAGCCGCTGGAGGTCACGGTGGTGCAGGCCGGTGACCTGGACGCGATGATGCCGCCCGGCGGTTGGGGGCGTGAGTCGCTCCAGCCGGGCACCACGTGGAGCAGCTCCCACCGCGGGAACGGCGCCGCGTCGAACATGGCCTATTCGCTGAAGGCGGAGGCCGGCGCGATGGTCACCTTGCAGACGCCCATGGGCGCGCTGCCGGTGGTGCCGATCGAAGTCTGGGGTTGGGCCACCGACAAGAGCCGCAACATCTCCACCCCGTCGAAGGTGACGGCGCAGGTCTGGTACTCGCCGCAGCTTCGCCGTGTGGTGCGCATGGAGTCGACCGTCAAGGCCGCCACCAACCTGGCCCCCCGCGTCTTCGAGTCCTCGCGCGAGCTGATCGAGCTCGTCGCGATCCGCCGGTCCTGAACGCGGGCCTCAGCCCTTCTTCTTCACCGGCCGTACCCAGCCGGCGATCACCGTCTGCTTGCCGCGTGCCACTGCCAGGTTCCCGGCGGGCACCGGCTTGTTGATGGTGGAGCCGCCGCCGATGGTGGCGCCGTCGCCCAGCGTCACCGGGGCCACCAGCACGCAGTTGCTGCCCACGTGCACGTCGTTGCCGATCACGGTGCGGTGCTTGTTGGCGCCGTCGTAATTGGCGGTGATGCTGCCGGCGCCGTAGTTCACGCGTTCGCCGACCGTCGCGTCGCCCAGGTAGGCGAGGTGGTTGGCCTTGGCACCCTTGGCGAGGGTGGAGTTCTTCACCTCGACGAAGTTGCCGATGTGCACTTCTTCCGCGAGCTGAGCGCCGGGGCGCAGGCGGGCGAAGGGGCCGATCAGCGAGCCGGCACCGACGCTTGCGCCGTCCTTGTCGCCGTCGATGTGGGTGTACGGGTGGATGGTCACGTTGTCGGCGATGCGCGCATTGCGGATCACGCAGTGAGCGCCGATGCGCGTGCCGCTGCCGAGGTGCACCGTGCCTTCGAAGATGCAGTTGATGTCGATCTCGACGTCGGTGCCGCAGTGCAGGTCACCGCGCAGGTCGAAGCGCGCCGGGTCGGCGAGGCGCACGCCGTCGTTCATCAGGTGCTCGGCCTTTGCGCGTTGGTGGCGGCGCTCCAGGTCGGCGAGTTGCACCGGGCTGTTGACGCCCAGCACCTCGGCTTCGGTGAGCGGCTGTGCGGCCACCACCGGCGTGCCGTCGGCGACCGCCATCGCGACGATGTCGGTCAGGTAGTACTCGCCCTGCACGTTGTCGTTCTTCAGATTGGCGAGCCAGCGCTTCAGCGCGGCGGTGGGCACGGCCATCATGCCGGTGTAGATCTCGCGGATCTGGCGCTGCTCGGGGCTGGCGTCCTTGTGCTCGACGATGGCGCGCACGGCGTCACCCTGGCGCACGATGCGGCCGTAGCCCGTCGGGTCGGCCAGCTCGATGGTGAGCAGCGCGAGCTTCGAGCCGCCGCAGGCCTCGATCAGCGCACGGGCGGTGCGCTCGGTGATGAGCGGCACGTCGCCGTTGAGGATGAGCGTGGTGCCGGCCTCGTGCAGCGAGGGCACGGCCTGCTGCACGGCGTGGCCGGTGCCGAGCTGCGGCTCCTGGCGCACGAAGTGAAGCTTGGGCGCCGTCACGGCCGCTTCGACCACCTCGGCACCGTGCCCGGTGATGGTGATGATGCGATCGGCCGACAGCCGTGTGGCGGTGTTCAACACGTGCTGCAATAGCGAGCGACCGGCCAGCTTGTGCAGCACCTTGGGCAGGCTGGATTTCATGCGGGTGCCCTTGCCCGCGGCCATGATCACGATGTCGAGTGCCATGCAACTTCTCTCTTTGCTGAATCGCCTGATTATCGTTTCGTGCCTCGCCCTCGCCACCCTGCTGTCGGGGTGCACCGCGGTGCGTTTCGCCTACAGCCAGGGCCCCGAGCTGAGCTACTGGTGGCTCGATGGGTATGCCGACTTCAGCGACGCGCAGATCCCCAAGGTGCGCGACACGCTCGAAGCCTGGTTCCGCTGGCACCGCCAGACCCAGCTCGACGACTACGCGCAGTTCCTCGTGCGCCTGCAGGGCCAGGCGGCCGGGCCGGTCACGCCCGAGCTGGTGTGCCGCTCCTACCAGGAGGCGCTGTCGCGCGTAGACCCGATGCTGGAGAAGGCGCTGCCGATGGCCGTCGACCTCGTGCGCAGCCTCACGCCGGCGCAGGTTCAGCACATCGAGCGCAAGTACGCCAAGGTGAACCGCGAGTTCCGCAACGATTTCCTGCAGCCCGACCCGGCCGAGCGTTTCGAGGCCTCGGTGAAGCGTGCGCTCGACCGCGCCGAGATGTTCTACGGCAGCTTGGACGACATCCAGCTTGAATCGCTGCGGCGAGGCATCGCCGCGTCGCCCTTCAACCCCGAGCTGTGGCTGGAGGAACGCATGCTGCGCCAGCAGGAGGCCCTGGCCATGCTGCGTCGCATTGCGAACGACAAGGCGATGCCGCCCGACCAGACGCTGGCGTCGCTGCGCGTCGTGGTGGCCCACGTGCAGCGCTCGCCGCGCCCGCACTACCTCGAGTACCAGCAGAAGCTGCTGGCCTACAACTGCAAGCTCGCCGCCCAGCTGCACAACAGCGCGAGCCGCGAGCAGCGGGCCTCGGCGGTGAAGCGCTTCAAGGGCTGGGAGGAAGACGCCCGCTCGCTGGCCGCCGATGGGCGCCGGGCCCCGTGAAGGATCGGGCCGCGATCAGGGGGTGAGCTGCACGCTCACGCGGCGCGGGTTGATGCCCGTCTGCGGGAAGTCTTTCAGCGCCGCCTTGAACATTGCGGCCAGCAGCTGCGTGTTGCCGGAACTCAGGCCGTCGCTGGCGGCGCGCGCCTCGTAGAGCGGCTGCGCGGTCTGCCGGTCGCGGATCAGCACCACCACCTCGCGGTCGTAGCGTGGGCTGTCAACCATCATCCCGAAGCCCGGGCCCCAGTACGGTCGGCCATAGCGCGAATAGAAGAGGCTGCCGCGCCAGTAGAAGGGGTCGTCGTAGAAGCCGCGATCGGTGCGCGAGACGCGGGCGGCGACCTGCACGGTGGTGTCGGCGGTCTGGAGGTCGTTGACTTCCTGGAAGCCCGCGCCCAGCAGGGCGGGGCGGGCGGCGGCTTCGAGCTCCGACTGTTCCTGGGGCCGCGCCTGCTGCGAGGGCAGGCGCTCGAAGGCAAAGGTGGCCGGCTTGCGCGCCGCGGGCCACTGGCTGTAGGTGGAGACTTCGCTGTCCACCGTGTTCATGGCGGCGCAGCCGCCGAGGGCAGCAGCCAATGCCAGGGTTGCCAGAGCCGTGATGCGCATGGGACTTGTCCTGCTTCGTTACTCCGCGAACTTGATGACCGCCTCGGCGGGCGCAGCGGGCGGGGCACACGATTCGTCGTCGTCGAACGCGATGTCGCCACCCGGATTCGCGACGCCGGTCGTTTTGATCGACGTGAACGGGTAGAGGTTCCGGTCCATCATGTGCGAGGGCACGATGTTGCCCATCGCGGTGAAGAGGTTGTCGATGCGGCCGGGGAAGCGCTTGTCCCAGTCGCGCAGCATGGCCTTGATCTGCACGCGCTGCAGGTTCTCCTGGTTGCCGCACAGCGAGCAGGGAATGATCGGGAACTGCCGGTGCGCGGCCCAGCGCTCGATGTCGGTCTCGGCCACGTAGGCGAGCGGGCGGATGATGATGTTCTTGCCGTCGTCGCTCACGAGCTTCGGCGGCATGCCCTTCATCTTGCTGCCGAAGAACATGTTCATGAAGAGCGTCTGGATCATGTCGTCGCGGTGGTGGCCGAGCGCGATCTTGGTCGCGCCCAGCTCACCCGCCACACGGTAGAGGATGCCCCGGCGCAGCCGCGAGCACAGGCTGCACATGGTCTTGCCCTCGGGGATGAGGCGCTTGACGATGCTGTAGGTGTCCTGGTTCTCGATGTGGAAGGGCACGCCGCGTGCCTTCAGGTACTCGGGCAGGATGTGCTCCGGAAAGCCCGGCTGCTTCTGGTCGAGGTTGACCGCGACCAGCTCGAAGCGGATGGGCGCCCGCTGCTGCATGTTCATCAGGATGTCGAGCAGCGTGTAGCTGTCCTTCCCGCCCGACAGGCACACCATGACCTTGTCGCCGTCTTCGATCATGTTGAAGTCGGCGATGGCCTGGCCCACCTGGCGATGCAGGCGCTTGCTGAGCTTGTTGGTCTCGAAGGCGAGCTTCGCCTCGTCTTTCTGAACGTTGTCGGGGGCGATCACGGCACTCATCACATCACTTCCTTGATTCCAAACACTTCACAGCCCACCGCATCGCAATCGGGGTAGACGTCGGGCTTCTCCGTCGACACGCGTGCGGCCTTCACGCGCGGGTGCGCGAGCATGAGTTTGAGCACGTCGTCGCACAGCGTTTCCTGCAGGTGCACATGACCCTGCTTGATGCGCACCGCGATGCTGCGGCGCATGAAGTCGTAGTCGACCACTTCGTCGAGCTCGTCGTTCCGGGGTGTCGACACGGTGAGCGGGATGTACAGGTCGACGTTGATCAGCACCCGCTGCTCGCCGCGTTTCTCGAAGTCGTGCACGCCGATGTTGATCCACACCTCGTAGTTGCGCAGGAAGAGGCGGCGGCAATCGCGCAGGTCGAGGTGGCCGAGCAGGCTCTGCATGTCAGGCTTTCTTGTCAGGGTTGGCGATGAACATCACATCGCGGGCTTGGGCCTGCAGGTGCTGGCCGCCATCGACCAGCAGCGTCGTGCCGGTGATGGCGGGCGACTCGATCAGGAAGCGCACGCTGCGGGCGATGTCTTGCGGGGTGGACGAATGCCCGAGCGGCGTGAGCTGGTGCGAGGTCGCAAACTCGTCGGCCGTCATCGCGCCCGACAGCAGCGTCACGCCGGGGGCCACACCGCACACCCGCACGCTCGGGGCCAGCGCCTGCGCCAGCATCACCGTGGCCGTCTGCAGCGCCGCCTTGGACAGCGTGTACGAGAAATAGTCGGGGTTGAGGTTCCACAGCTTCTGGTCGAGCAGGTTGACCACGCAACCCTGCCGGTTCGTGCCGGCCAGGTGCCGATGCAGGGCCTGGGCGAGCAGCACCGCGGGGGCCGTGTTGGCGCGCCAGTGTTTCTCCATCGATGCGAGGCCGAAGCTCTCGGCGTTGTCGTACTCGAAGGTCGACGCGTTGTTGACGACCGCATCGAGCCGCCCGAAACGTTCGACCACCTGCGGCACGAGGGCGCGGCAGCTCGCCTCGTCGGCCAGGTCGGCGTGCACGCGTTCGGCAACGGCGCCGGCCTGCCGTGCCAGCGCCACCGTCTCGGCCGCGTCGGCCTCCGAGCGGTGGTAGTGCACGGCCACATCGACGCCATGCGCGGCCAGGTCGAGCGCGATCTCGCGGCCCAGGCGGCGGGCCGCGCCGGTGACGAGCACGACCGGGCGTTCAGACATGGTGGTTGGGGGGTGACAGCGGAGGCCGACAGTGTATCGGCGGGGCCTTTTTCGACCCGTGATCGGGCTCTTGCGGGGCACCGTTCGGCACCCCGCAGCGGCGTTTCGGCACCACCGGCCGGCCGTTCGCCACTTTGGCCACCGCCGCGGCGATGCGGCTGCGTAGACTGGCGTCACCTTCCGACACCATGACCACGACCACCCCCCACGAGGCCGCTGCTGCCTTGAGCGCCCGGCCGCTGGCGCTCGCTCGAGACCGCCGTCGCGTGTTCCTGCGCGACCTCGGCATCGTGCTGGTGCTCAACACCGTGGTCGCCCTCACGCTGTGGCTGATCGTGGTGGCGATGACACCCGGCAGCAGCTCGCAGCAGCAGCTCGAAGCGCTGGGCAGCCACCTCGTGTTCTCGCATTGCATCGGCCTGTGCATCTTCGGGCTCATCGAATGGCCGCGCCTCACCTGGTGGTGGGAGCGCCCGCCGCGCTGGCTGGCGCTGGGCGCGGTGACGCTCCTCGCCATTCCGGTCGGCCACACGATGGGGCGGCTGCTGGCGGGCGCGCTCCTGGGCATCCCGGCTGGCCTCACCGATGCGCTGCAGCCGGCGATGGCGCTGGTGATCTTCACCACCATCGTCGCCTCGCTGGTGGCGGTGCACCTCATCACCCAGCGCGACGACATCGAATCGGAACGCCTGCGCGCCGAAAACGCCGACGTGCGCGCGGCGAGTGCCCGCCTGCAGCTGCTGCAGCAGCAGATCGAGCCGCACATGCTCTTCAACACGCTGGCCAACGCGCACGCGCTCATCGACACCGAGCCCGCGCGTGCGCAGCAGATGCTTGAAGCGCTGAGCGAGCTGCTGCACGCGAGCATGCAGACGGGCGAGCAATCGCTCGTCACGCTGCAACAGGAGTTCACGCTGGTCGAGCAGTACCTGAAGCTGATGGCGATCCGCATGGGGCCGCGCCTGCGCCCGTCGCTCGTGTTGCCCGCCGATCTGCAGGGCGCTCGCCTGCCGCCGCTCTCGCTGCAGCCGCTGGTGGAAAACGCCGTGCGCCACGGCCTCGATGCACGCGCCGAGGGCGGCAGCATCACCGTCACCGCGCGGCGTGAGGGCGCGCACGTCGTCATCGACGTGCTCGACGACGGCCAGGGCCTGTCGGTCGCCGACCCGTTCGCGGCCGGCCGCATCGGACTGGCCAACCTGCGTCAGCGGCTGGCCTATGCGTTCGGTGACGACGCGGGCCTCACGCTCGCCGACCACGCACCGCACGGTGTGCGTGCCACGGTGCGCATTCCGCACGTGAGCCCCGCATGAACATCCCTGTGCTCGTGGTCGAAGACGAGCCGGTGCTCGCACGCCGGCTCCAGCAGCAGCTCGCCACGCTCTGGCCCGGCATCGACCTGCTCCCGGTGGCCGACAACGGCGCCGCCGCCATCGCCCTCGCGCTCGAACACCTGCCGCGCGTGATCTTCCTCGACATCCACATGCCGGCCGCCTCAGGGCTCGATGCGGCCGAGGCCATCGTCGAGGACTGGCCCGAGGGCGTGCCGCTGCCGCAACTGGTGTTCGTCACGGCCTATGGCCAGTACGCGGTGCAGGCCTTCGAGCACGGGGCCATCGACTACCTGCTCAAGCCGGTGAGCACCGAGCGCCTGCAGCGCGCGGTGCAGCGATTGCAGGAGCGGCTCGCGCTGCTCGATGGGGCCAGCGGCGAGGCGCTGGGCGGTGCGCTGCAACGCGTGGCACAGGCGCTGCAGCCGGCGGCGAGCACGGCACCGCTGTCGGTGATCAATGCGGCGGTGGGCGCGGTCACCCATCTCATCCCCATCGACGACGTGTTGTATTTCGAGGTGGCTGACAAGTACCTGCGCGTCGTCACCCGCGAGCGTGAGGCCTTGATCCGCATGACGCTGCGCGAGCTGCTGCAGCGGCTCGATGCCGAGCGCTTCTGGCAGGTGCACCGCAGCCTCGTGGTGCAGGCGCGCTGCATCGCACAGGTCGAGCGCAGCGAAGACGGCCGCCTGTGGCTGGGCCTGCGCGAGCACCCCACGCGCCTGGGCGTGAGCCGGCTCTTCGCGCATCGCTTCAAGGCGATGTGACGCTCGCCCTCGGTTTCTGACGCTTCGGCACCTCGCGCTGACCGTTCGCGGATCGCGCGCAGACGCGTGCCCCTTCGCGTTTCGACACTGGCCGCCTTGCGACTCCGAAGGTGAACCGATCGTGAAGATGCTGACCTCTGCTGCGGCGCTGACCTGCGCCGCGCTGGCCCCCATCGCCCAGGCCCAAGACGGCCCGCCGCCCGGCTGGGTGGGCCCGGCGCCGGGCTGGTCGGGCGGTGTGCTGCTGGGTGCCGCCGCCGTGCCCGAATACGAAGGCAGCCGCCACACGCGGGTGCAGCCTGTGCTCGGCGGCGAGGTCTACTGGCGCCCCGGCGCTGGCGCGAGCGTGGCGATGGGCAGCCGCGGCTTGGTGTGGACGCCGTGGCAGACCACGGCCGGCAGCGCGAGCCTCGGCCTCTCGGTCGACCCCGGCCGTGTCGACGATGACGAGCGCAAGCTCACCCCCGCCGGCCTGCGCCCCGGCAGCGCCGACCTGCGCGGCATGGGCGAAGTGAAGATGACGGCGCTCGTCTCCGCGTCGGGTTCGCTCGTGCTCGGGCCGGTGTCGCTCACTGGCGCCGTGCGGCAGGCGGTCTCGAGCCACCGCGGCACGCTCGTCGAGGCGGGCCTCGCACTGCCGTGGCAGCTGCACCGCCACGCCAAGCTCACCCTCACGCCCGGCGTGACCTGGGCCGACCGCCGCCACATGCAGGCCTACTTCGGTGTGACGCCGCAGCAGTCGGCCGCCAGCGGCTTCGCCTTCTTTGACGCGGGCGCGGGCCTCAAGAGCCAGCAGCTCGTGCTCGACTTCGACATGGCCTTCAGCCGCCACTGGCACGTGAACGCCCTGCTGCGCGTGCAGCGCCTGGCCGGCGACGCCGCCGACAGCCCCCTCACCCAACGCACGCGCCAGGCCAGTGGCATGCTGGCGCTGCGCTACGAATTCCAGCTGTGAGGTTCTCCATGAAGCTCTCCACGTTCTCGATGCGCAGCACCGAAGCGGCGTTGGCGCTGATGGCGGTGGCCGTGGCAGCCTATGCCTTCATCGCCTATGGCCTGCAGCCGGCCGGCGCACAGGTCGGCGAAGCCATGCAGGCGGTGTATCGCCTGAACCCCATCGTCATCCACACCCATGCGTTTGCGGCTGGCCTCGCGCTGCTGCTCGGGCCGTGGCAGTTCTCGGCCCGGCTGCGCGCACGGCGCCCCCAGGTGCACCGCTGGATCGGCCGCATCTACCTCCTGGCCGGCATCGTGGTGGGTGGGGTGTCGGGGCTGCTGCTGTCGCGCATCGCGCAAGGCGGCTGGGTCGCGCAGCTCGGGTTCGCCTGCCTGGCCGTGCTGTGGCTCTACACCGGCTATCGGGGCTACCGCGCCATCCGCCGCGGCGAGCGTATCGAGCACCGGCGCTGGATGCTGCGCAACCATGCGCTCACGCTGGCCGCGGTGAGCCTGCGCCTCTACATCCCGCTGGCGCTGGCCAACGGCATTCCGTTCGAAGTGGCCTATCCGGTGATCGCGTGGATCTGCTGGGTGCCGCATCTCTTCATCGCGCAGTGGTGGTTGAGCCGGGGCCAGCCGTCCGATGGAAAGGTGCTTCCTACAATGGCGCGATGACCTCCAATGCCGCCTCGCCCCTCGTGCGCCTCATCCGCGAGGCGGTGGTGCGCGAAGGCGGCTGGTTGCCCTTCGACCGTTTCATGGCGATGGCGCTCTACGCGCCGGGCCTCGGCTATTACGCACATGGCAGCCGCAAGTTCGGCCTGTTGCCGCAGTCGGGCAGCGACTTCGTCACCGCGCCCGAACTCTCGCCGCTCTTCGGCCGCGCCGTGGCGAAGCAGGTGGCACAGGCGCTCACCGCCTGCGGCAGCACCGAGCTGTGGGAGTTCGGCGCCGGCTCGGGGGCACTCGCCGAGCAGCTGCTGTCCACGCTCGGCGAGGCGGTCACCCGCTACACCATCGTCGACCTCTCGGGCAGCCTGCGCGAGCGCCAGCGCGAGCGGCTGGCCCGTTTCGGCGAGACGGTGCAATGGGCCGACGCGCTGCCCGCCTCATTCAGCGGCGTGGTGGTGGGCAACGAGGTGCTCGATGCGATGCCGGTGCAGCTGCTGCACTTCGACGGCGCGCAGTGGCAGGAACGCGGCGTCACGGTCGACGGCGAGCGTTTTGCATGGGCCGACCGGCCGACGGCCTTGCACCCGCCGCACGAGGGCCCGTTCCTCCCCGGCACCGTCACCGAGATCCACCCGCAGGCCGAAGCCTTCATCGCGACGCTGGCCGACCGCCTGCAGCGCGGTGCCATCTTCCTCATCGACTACGGCTTTCCCGAGGCCGAGTACTACCACCCGCAGCGCCACGGCGGCACGCTCATGTGCCACCGCGCGCACCAGGCCGACATCGACCCGCTGGCCGACGTGGGCGAAAAAGACATCACCACGCACGTCAACTTCACCGGCATCGCGCTCGCCGCGCAAGACGCCGGGCTGGAGGTGCTGGGCTACACCTCGCAGGCGCGCTTCCTGCTCAACTGCGGTTTCATGGAGCTGCTGGAGGGCGCCGACATTCCCACCATCGCCCACGCGCAGAAGCTGCTGCACGAGCACGAGATGGGCGAGCTCTTCAAGGTGATCGCCTTCGCGCGCGGCTGTGGTGAAGACTTCATGCAACAGCCCCTCGGTTTCACCGAAGGCGACCGGACGCACCGCCTGTGATCCGCTGGCTGGTCCTCATCTTCTTTGCGCTGCTCATCTTCCAGGGCCTGCACCGCTGGCTGGAGAAGATCGGCCTCGGCCGGCTGCCGGGCGACTTTCGCTTCAAGCTCTTCGGGCGTGATTTCTTCCTGCCCGTCACGAGCAGCGTGCTGCTGAGCCTGGTGGCCGCCGGCCTCGCGCGGCTCGTCTGATCCCCGGGCCTGCGGGCCAATGGCTCCTTTGGGCGATGTGGCCCGGGCGGGCGCTCGCGACACTGCCGGGCATCTCAGAGGAGCTTCCACCATGTCCCGCAGCCTTCGTCTCATCTCCGTCGCCGCCCTCGCGGCCGTGTTTGCCGTCACCGGTGCCCGCGCGGCCGACGCGCCGCCGTCCATTGCCACGCTCTTCCAGCGCGTGCCCGACCTGCCGGCCACCGCCGAAGAGGCCGCCACCTGGGTCGACAAGACCGGGCGGCTCGTCCACCCCGGCCTCTTGGCGCTGAAGGCCGACATCGCCGCCCACCAGCGCGCGATGGAGCAGGTGCAGCTCGCCACGGCACAAGATGGTGTCGCGCAGGGCCAGGTCGTGGCCGACAACATGAACCAGGGGCTCGCCAGCGTCGGCATCGACATGGCCCGCATGCAGCGCGACCCGGCCTACGCCAAGGAGGTGCAGGACCGCATGCGCCAGATGTCGCCGCAGGAGCTGATGGCGATGTCGCAGAAGATGAATGCGCCGCTCAATGCCGACCCGCGCTTCACCAACCAGGCGCAGGCGATGGTCGACGACACGCCCGTGGTGCGTGCCGCCGCCGAAGCCGGCAGGGCCTACACCGAAGGCCAGCCTGCACGCCTGCAAGCGCACCAGAAACTCTGGCGCGAGGCCGACGAGGCCGCCGCCAGGCTGCGCCGCAAGCCGCTGCAGGTGGCCGTGGCCAAGCCCAGGATGGAATGGGAAAACATCGGCTGCGATGCCGGCTGCCGCGCCGCCTGGGACGCGTATGCCACCGCGATGCTGCCCCTCATGATCGCCCGCGACACCGAGGCCCTGCGCGTTCACCGTGCGACCCTCCAGCGCCACCGCGCCGCCGTGGCCGAGGGCCTCAAGACGGCCGACCGGCACCTCCTCGCCTCGCAGTACGGCGCCGCCTCGCGCAGCCAGGCCCACCGCGGCTGGATTGCCGGCTACGACGGTGCGGCCCTGGGCGAGATCAGCTTCCTCATCGAGCGCATCACCGACAGCGTGAAAGCCGCTGCCGTGGTGGCCCACTGCGGCAAGCAGATCGTGCTGGCGCCGGGGGCGGTCTGCCGCTGAGGGCGCGGCCCGCAGAGCGTGGATTCCTACCGCCACCCCTTCACGGCGCGCCGCTATATTGCGCGCCGGGAGAGGATTTCATGCGTTCACGTTCGTACCTTCGCGGCCTGCTGCCGGGCGCCGCCGTCGTGTTGCTGCTGGTGTCGGGGGCGGCCGTCCAGGCCCAGTCGCTCGTTCGCTGCACCGACGGTGGCCGGGCCTACTACTCCGACAAGCCCTGCCCGGGCCAGGGCAGCACCCGCATCACCACCTTCGGGCCCGAGCCGGCGCGGCCCGACTATTCCCGGCATTCGGGCTCGTCGTCGCGCCTGCAGAAGGCACCGGAACACCTCACCCGCATGAGCGCCGAATGCGCCTCGCTCAACGACGCGACGCGCACCGCGGGCGCCCGCGGCGTGGGCTACGACACCCAGCGCGAGCTGCACGAGGAATACCGCCGCAAGTGCAGCGACGAGGAACGCGAAGCCCACCAGCAGGCGCGTGAAGACGAACGCCGCCGCCGCCTCGAAGCGCGCGACCAGCGTGTGGCCCAGCAGCAGGAGCGCGCCCAGGCCAGCATGACGCTGGAGCAGTGCCGCGAGATGGGCCGCATCGTGGCCGAGCGCAAGAAGCGCTTTGACGGCATGACGGCGGGCGAGAAGGGCGACTTCGAGCGCTTCCAGGCCAACTTCGGCGAGCGCTGCCGGGGGCTTTGAACGCTCAACCGGCGAGCGCCGCCGCCACCGCCGCCTGTCGGGCGTTGCGGATCGCGTCGCCGATGGCCGGGCCCTTCCAGCCACGCGCCAGCGCGTCGGTCGACACGGCCGCCGTGTCGACCGCCAGTGCCGCATCGAGCGCCCGCTGCAGGCGCGCGCGCTGCGGATAGGCCTCGTTCTCCAGGCCCGTGCGGCCCCGCGCGTCGCACTCGCAGGCGAGCAGCAGCTCGGCAAACCGTTGGGGCCGTCGCCAGGCGTCGCAGCGCTCCAGCAGGCGCATCACGGCCGCCGCGTTGAGCTCGCCGCTGCGGTGCACGTTGCCGTGCTCGCGCGCCACCGTCACCGCGAGTTCGCGGCAATCGGTGGGCACGCGCAGGCGCTCGCACACCGCTTCGACGAGCTTCACGCTGCGCGCTTCGTGGGCGATGTGGCGCGGCAGCTCGTCGGCAGGCGTGGTGCCCTTGCCGAGGTCATGCCCGAGGCAGGCGAAGCGCACGGTGAGCGGCGCGTTGAGCTGCGCGGCCATGTCGAGCACCAGCATCAGGTGCAGGCCGGTGTCGACCTCCGGGTGGTGCGCTTCGGGTTGCGGCACGCCCCACAGGCGGTCGACTTCGGGCAGCAGCCTGGTGAGCGCGCCGCAGCTGCGCAGCACCTCGAACATGCGCGAAGGCTTGGGCTCCATCAGCCCGCGCGAGAGCTCCTGCCACACCCGCTCGGGCACGAGCGCGTCGACCTCGCCGGCTTCCACCATCTGCCGCATCAACGCCGTGGTCTCGTCGGCCACGCTGAAGTCGGCGAAGCGCGCCGCGAAGCGCGCCAGCCGCAGGATGCGCACCGGGTCTTCGGCAAACGCCGCCGACACGTGGCGCAGCACCTTGGCTTCGAGGTCGCGCTGGCCGTGGTAAGGGTCGATCAGCGTGCCGTCAACGTCCCGTGCCATCGCGTTGATGGTGAGGTCGCGCCGCATCAGGTCTTCTTCGAGCGTGACGCCCGGGTCGGCGTGGATGGTGAAGCCGCGGTAGCCCGGCGCCGACTTGCGCTCGGTGCGCGCGAGCGCCACTTCCTCTTTGGTCTGCGGGTGCAGGAAGACCGGGAAGTCCTTGCCGACCGGCGTGTAGCCCGCAGCCACCATCTCCTCGGGCGTGGCGCCCACGGCGACCCAGTCGTGATCGTTCACCGGCAGCCCGAGCAGGGCATCGCGCACTGCGCCGCCGACCATGTAGGTTTTCATGGCCGGCAGTGTAGGTTCGCCTCCCTCGCTATCGGGAGGCGCGGTAGTCCTCGTTGCCTTCGAGGAAGTCGTGCTCGGCCAGGGCGTCTTTCGTCCAGGCGGCCACGCTCTTCAGCGCCTGCACCCGCTCGATGTAGCCCTGCACGACCGGCGGCACCGGCAGGCCGTAGGTGACGATGCGCTTGACCACCGGGGCGTAGAAGGCGTCGGCAATGCAGAAACTGCCGAAGAGCATGGGCCCGCCCGAGGTGGCGAGCAGGTCGCTCCACATCTGCACGATGCGATCGAGGTCGGCGCGCACCTGCGGCTGCTCAGCCAGCACGCGCGGGCCCACGTGCTGCAGCTGCGCTTCGATGTTCATGCCGCAGTGCGTGCGCAGCGCGCTGAAGCCGGAGTGCATCTCGGCCACCACGCTGCGCGCGCGGGCGCGGGTCTTCACGTCGGTGGGCCAGAGCTTCTTCTCGGGAAATTTCTCGTGCAGGTATTCGGCGATGGCGAGCGAGTCCCAGATCGCGAGGCCGTCGTCCATCAGCACCGGCACGCGGCCGGCGGGGTTGATGCGCACGATCTCTTTCTTGAAGGCCGAATCGGCGGCGGTGTAGTCGAGGCGCATCCGCTTCTCGTCGAAGGGAATGCCGGTCTCCGTCATCAGCACCCAGGGTCGCATGGACCACGACGAGTAGTTCTTGTTGCCGATGATGAGCTGCAGTGCCATGGGGAGTCCTTGTGAGATCCAGTCGGAGGGCCTGAGATGCTAGGACAGCCACGCGGGCCCGTCGATGACAACGCCGCATGGCCGTGATGCCGCCGCGTCATCGCCGGCGGCGTGGGGTGGGTCAGCCGCGCCGGGCTTCGCGCCGCCAGCCGTCGAGGCGGGCCGCTTCGCGGCGGCGCGACAGCACCTCGGGCATCACCGCTTCGAGCGCCGCCGGGTGGAGGCCCAGCGCGTCCAGCCCCGGCAGCTGGCCGGTGGCGACGTTGGGCACGGCCATCGAGTCGAGGTTGTCGCGCGACATCAGCGGCTCGCCGGGCAGCAGCTCCAGCAGCCCGGCCTGCAGCCGGCCGAGCGCCGCGGGCAGCGGCAGCACGGGCCGTGGGTGGCCCGACCAGGCGCCCGCCCGCTGCACCAGCTCCTTCAGGGTGTAGGTCTTGGGGCCGACCGCCTCGTAGGTGGCGCCGATGGTGTGCGGCGAGTGCAGCACCCGCACGATGGCCTGGGCCACGTCGTTGACCCACACCGGCTGGAAGCGCGCCTCGGCACACGCCAGCGGCATCAGCGGGAAGAGCGCCTGCAGCCGCGCGAAGAGGTTGAGGAAGCGGTCGTCGGCGCCGAAGATCACCGAGGGGCGCAGCACCGTGAGGTCGAGGTTGGTGGCCGCGCGCAGCACCGCCTCGCCCTCGGCCTTGCTGCGCTGGTAGCGCGAGGGCGCGTCGCTTGCCGCGCCCAACGAGCTCACATGCACCACGCGGCGCACACCGGCGATCGCGCAGGCCCGCGCCAGCCGGCGCGGCAGCTCCACGTGCACCTGGCGAAACGCGGCCTCGCTGCCGTGCAGGGTGGCGATCAGGTTGACCACCGCGTACTTGCCGCGCAGCAGCCGCACGAGTTCGGGTTCGTCGAAGCTGCGCGCCGGCAGCAGCTCCAGGCCGGGCAGCATGCCGAGCGCCTTGGCACGCGACGGGCGGCGGCTCGGCACGGTGATGCGGGCGGCGCCGTCGCCGTCGTGGATGAGTTGTTCGCACAGCGTGCGGCCGACGAAACCGCTGCCGCCCAGCACCAGCACGGGCTTCATGGCAGGTCTCCGTTGCTGGACGGGGCCGCGGCCAGGCGTGGCCCGACCATGCGGCCCAGGCGGGCCTTGAGCGACGGGGCGTGTGCCGACGCGACCTGGCCGCTGGGTGTGTTGAGCAGGGCCGAGTAGAAGATGGCGTTCGAGAGCACCTTCTTCACGTAGTCGCGCGTTTCGTTGAAAGGCACGTTCTCGGCCCAGATGGCGGCTTCGAGCACCGGGCCTTCGCGCCAGCGCCGCGGGCGGCTCGGGCCGGCGTTGTAGGCCGCGGCGGCGAGCAGCTCGGAGCCCTCGAAGTCTTCGAGCACCAGTCGCAGGTACTGCGTGCCGAGCTTCAGATTGGTGTCGCGGTCGGTGATCATGTCCTGCGTGAAGGGCAGGCCGATCTTCTTGGCCGTCCACCGGGCGGTGGCCGGCATGATCTGCATCAGGCCCGAGGCGCCCACGCCGGAGCGTGCGTCCATCACGAAGCGCGACTCCTGGCGGATGAGGCCGTACACGTAGGCCGGGTCGAGGCCGATCTCGCGTGCGCGCGTCTGCACCTCGCGCCGGAAGGGCGTGGGGAAGCGCTGCGCGAGGTGGATCTCGCCGCGCGTGCGGTCGCTGGTGTTGATGCAGCGGTCCCAGACCTCGCGGTCGCAGGCGAGCTGCGCGGCGGCGAGCAGGGCGCGGTCGTCCATGCCGCGCAGGGTGAAGTTCCACTCGCGCACGCCTTCGTTGCGCAGGCCGATGGCGATCAGCTGCAGCGCGCGTTGCAGGCCGGGCTCGCGGGCGGCGGCCTGGCGCTCGGCCTCGGTGAGCGGCGGCGGCGGCTCGGGCAGGGCGATCGGCCGGCCCAGCTCCTCGGAGGCGAGCGCGCCGTAGAAGCTCAGCTGGCCGGCGATGCTGCCGAGCAGCTCTTGCGATTGCGAGGCCATCGCCTGCGGGTCGCTCGAATCGCGGGCGATGGCCTGGAGCGCGCGCGCTTTCCAGTAGACCCAGGTCGACTCGCGCTGCTCGTTGGGCGCCATCGCGTTGATGGCCTGCACCACCTGCTGCCAGCGCGGCTTGCCGCCGTTGGCGCGCAGTGCGGCACGCGCCTTCCAGGCGAGCGTCTCGTCGGCCCAGTCGATCTCGACCGCGGCCTTGCCGGCCAACAGCGCGGCGCGCTGGTAGTGCTCGGAGGCATCGGGCAGCAGCTTGATCGCTGCCTGCTTGGCCACCGCGGCCCAGGCCCAGGCGCCCAGCTCGGGCGGCAGCAGCGCTTCCCACTTGCCGCGCAGCGAGGCGGCGGCGGCATCGGGGTCGTTCGTGGCCCATCGCATCAGGGCGAGCGTGGCCAGCTCGCGCTCGGTGCGGCTGCGCGGGCTCGCGCCGTGGAGGTAGCGCTCGGGCCTGTCGAGCAGCGTGCCGGCGTCATCGCCCGCCTTGGGGCTGATGAGGGCGGCGGCCTGGCGCACGGCGCGCGGCTTGTTGGCATCGACCGCGAGGCGCGCACGGCGCCACACCTCATCGTCCTTCAGCTGCTTGGCTTCGTAGAGCGTGGTGGCAAGCAGGTTGCAGCCGTCGTCGCCCTCGCGTTGCGCAAACCAGGCGGCACGGCCGGCCTGGCGCACGTCCTTGCCCTCGAAGTGGTCGGCCAGCAGTGCGTAGCAGAAGACCTCGCGGTCGTCGTTCATGCGGAAACGCGGGTAGTCGGCGGCCAGCGCCTTCCATTCGCGGCGGCGGCCCAGCTCGAGCAGCCAGTCGTTGCGCAGGCGGTCTTCGACGTAGGTGCCGCTCCAGCGGCGGTAGAACGACTCCACCTCGTCGAGCGAGGCGGCGTAGAGGCGGCTGTTGAGCTGCCAGTAGTCGGCCCACATGGCGAGCGGGTGGCGCTCGAGCATCGCGGCGGTGCGCATCTGGGCGAGTTTTGCGCTGTCGCGTTTGCCGAAGGCGTCGCGAGCGGCGACGATCGCGTCATTGCCGGTCTGTGCCAGCGCCCCGGCTGGGCCCACCAAGGCCAGCCCGAGCGTTGCCACGATCATGCGTGTGGCACGCCAGCCCGGTTCCAATGCTGCTTTCAACGCCGCTGCTTTCAACACCACTGCTCTTACCGCCACGTCCGGCCGCCCTTCATGTCTGCTTCTTCCCGCCTCACCCGCCCCGCGCTGCGCGCGCAGCTGCTGGCTGCCCGTGAACGATTCGCCGCATCGGCAGAAGTTTCAGCGGCCGTCGAGGCCATTGCGCGGGAGTTGAGGCAGGTCATCGACCGCCTGGAGCCCGAGTGCCTGGGCCTCTACTGGGCGATGCGATCGGAATTTAACGCAGCAGACCTCTGGATCGACGACAACGGCGACACCACCATCCCCTTGGCGTTGCCTTTCGCACGGCGCGAGCCGCGGCAGATGCACTACCGGGCGTGGGACGGGCAGGCGCCCCGCCTGAAAGACGAGTGCGGCATCGCCGCGAGCGACGGCGCCGAGGTGGTGCCCGACGTGGTGCTCGTGCCCTGCGTGGGCTTCACCGCGAGCGGGTATCGCCTCGGCTACGGCGGCGGGTACTTCGATCGCTGGCTGGCGGCGAATCCGCATGTGACGGCGGTGGGCGTGGCGTGGTCGGCCAGCCTCGTCGCCGAGGCCGATTTCACGCCCGAGCCGCACGACCAGCCGCTCGCGCTGATCGTCACCGAGGGTGGGGTCGTCTAGAAATTGCATGGGCTTGTGGCGCAGGGGCCGGAGGGTCCGGCCTCTGCCACGAAACGGGGGCAGGCGATGACGACATGGCGCGGTCTTGTTCTGATGGCAGGTGTGGTGTGGGTCATGGCCGCCGGGGCACAAACGCGCCCCGCCAAGCCGCCACCCGGGCCGGCGCCTGCTCCCGAGGCCGTGGACCTTGTCTACATCGCAACGGCAGAGCGTCTTCTCGACGGGCGGGCCACCCGGGAGAACGGGCTTGTCGAGCAAGAGCTCGATGCGATGCGGGTGGCGCTCAACCGGGCCGGTGAGGCGTCGTTCTCGGTGTACCGGCGCTATTCCGGCAAACAGTTGTTTGACGGCTATCGGGTGCTCGTGCGCAGCACGGTTCCCGTTCCAAGGAACCGGGCCAAGCAACTGATCGAGACCTTGTCGCCGGCGACGGGCATCGAGCTGCGAGCGCTTCCGGTGGAGCTTCGGCTTTCTGCCGCGGACGCGGCGGCATTGCGTCGCGGCGAAGGGGTTGGCGGTGCCAGCAGCCGCCCACCCCATTTCGTGGGCGCCAACATCTCCCGGCTGATGGCGAATCGGGCACTCGCGCTGGCGCAAACACAGGCGCTGAAGTCGGAGGTCGTCTTCTGGGAGCACGCGGGCTTCAGGCGGCTTGGGTGCTTCTATGCCGCGGCGGGCGCTCCACTGGGGCAGTCTGACGAGCACGATGGGGTGCTGTTCTGGTACGAGACGCAGGGTGGGCTGGACCAACTGCCTCGAGACCCGGCAGGCGCTGATTTCTGGATCAACCTTGTCGACACGGCGATGACGGCCTGCCCCGCCACGCTGGGTGATGTGTATGGCCGGCTGTCGCTGGCCGTGGCGTCGGCCAAGACCAGGCCCCAGGGGGTGGCGCCCACCCGCAGCGACGAAGAACTCCAGCGCTTCTTCGGGCCGCTTGCGGCCTTCATCAGATTCGGCCTGGCGCTGCAGCAAGCCACGGATGCACTTCCCGGCATGCGTGTCGATGATCCTTCGCGCGCGTCGACGGTGAGGGCGGAAGAGGAGCGAGAGCGCGAGAAGGCGGAGCGGCGCGAGGACAACAAGCGCAACTGCCAGACTTACAACTTCGTTCGTGGCGATGCCTTGGGCTTCATGGGGTGTTGATCGCGCTCCCTCCCGGTGAGCGTCGCTGCCGGGTCATTCGCCGAGCGCGGCGCGCGTCTGCGCGGCGCGCGTCTCCACCCAGCGGCAGAACTCCTCCACCTCCTGCCGGTCGCGCGCCTGCGGCGAGGCGATCAGCCAGTAGGCGAGCGGTGTGGCGATGCGGCCCTGCGTGCCGAAGGGCTCGACCAGGTCGCCGCGCTCCAGCTGCTCGGCCACCAGCGGCAGGCGGGCGAGCGCCACGCCCTGGCCGGCCATTGCGGCCTGGATCTGCTGGTAGGTGTAGTTGAGGTAGAGCCAGCGGCGCGGTTGCGTCTTCGGTGCGCCCTGCTGCGCGAGCCAGTAGCCCCAGCTCAGGTATTCCGAGCCGTGCCGGTGGTCGTCTTCCTCGGTCACGGTGTACTGCGCAATGTGCTCCGGCTTGCTGAGCGGCGGCGAGGCGCCGGTGCGGATCTGCTCGGCCAGCCAGGGGCTGATCACCGGCGTGACCACCTCGCCGAAGAGCCGCTGCGCGCCGGACGGCGCGCGCTGGTGGCCCGTGTACCGCAGGATGAGATCGAACTCCGGGTCGAGCGGGTTGGCGAGCGTGTCGGTGGCCTGCACGCGGATGTCGATCTCGGGGTGCTCGCGCTGGAAGGCTTCCATCTGCGGGATCAGCCACATCGAGGCGAACGAGGCGAAGGTGTTCACGCTCACCACCCGCCGCCCCTGCGCCTGGCGGATCTGCTGCACGGTGGTATCGATGCGGGTGAGGCTGGGCGCGAGCGCGCGCAGGAAGCTCGCGCCGTCGTTCGTGAGCTCGACCTTGCGCGTGCCGCGGATGAGCAGCGTGGCCCCCAGGTCTTCTTCCAGCGACTGGATCTGCCGGCTCACCGCCGACTGGGTGAGGCTCAGCTCATCGGCGGCGGCCCGGAAGCTCAGGTGCCGGGCCACGGCCTCGAAGGTGCGGATGGGGCCCACGAAGAGCGGGCGGCGGCGAAAGTTGTTCATGGCGATTGATGACGATCAAGCATCAATGGGTTGTGCCCATTTCATTGGACCGGGGTGTCGGACCTGCCTATTCTCCAGCCACCCCATTGCAAAAAGCCAGCAAGGAGCTACACCATGATCCACGCAACGATGACAAATTCGCAACAGTCCAGTTCTGCCGACTGGGCCCTGCCGGCCGGTCAGGCCCTGCGCTTGGACATCGGCCCCGGCCCCCGCGAGCTGCGTGTGACCCAGGGTCGTGTGTGGCTCACCCGCGAGGGCTCGGCCGACGAGCCGGCCGAAGACCTGTGGCTGTCGGCCGGCGACACCCTCGCACTCGACTCCGGCAGCGAGTGGGTGATCGAAGGCTGGGGCCACGATGGCAACGAAACGCGCTTCCAGCTGCTGGTGCCGCCGCGTGCCTGCCCGTCGTTTGCGAGAAGGCTCAGCGCTTCGTCGCGGGTTTCTTCTTCGCTGGCGCGGCTTTCGTTCTGGCGGCCGGCGCCAGCGCTCGGCTGAGCGTCTTCTTTGCGGCGGCGGTTTTCCGGGGCGCGGGCTTCTTGGCATTCAGCGCCTTGAGTGCCGCCTGCATCGCCATGCGCCCCCAGGGCTGCATCAGCGCTGGTGACTCCAGCGCGTCGTCGGGCGCCGACCAGAAGCCCAGCACCACGCGCTTGCCGTCCTTGGTGTCGAAGTCGAAAGGCTCGCAGCCGGCCGCTTCGAAGCGCGGCCGGGAGTCGTCGTCCACCTTCAGGTAAAAGCGCTCGCCCGCGGCGATGCCGATGAAGAGGTCGTCGACGTAGAAACCGTGGCCGCCGAACATGCGGCGTGAGCGCGCCGGCCCGAGCGGGCTCAGCAACTCCAGGCAATGGGCGGCGAATTCGTTCGAGGCGGCCATGCGGGGCAGTGTGCCCAAACGCGCCGATCCCTTCAGCCGCTCCTGCCGGCTCCTGCCACCGCGGTGGCGAGCGGAAAGCGCACCACCACCCGCAGCCCATGTGGCTTCACCGATTGCAGCGCGACGTGCCCGTGGCTGCGCTCCACGATCTCCTTCACGATCGCCAGGCCCAGCCCGCAGCCGTTGCCCTCGTGCGTGGCGCGCACGAAGCGCTGGAAGATGCGCTCGTGTTCGCTCTCGGGCACGCCGGGGCCGGTGTCTTCCACCGTCAGCACGGCTTCCTGCCCCTCGGCATGCGCGCTCACGGTCACGCTCGCGCCGCGCCCGGCATAGCGGATGGCGTTGTCGACGAGGTTGACCAGTGCCTCGCGGATCAGCATCGCGTTGCCCGTCACGGGAAGCGGCGTCTCGCCATCCTCGCTGCCGAGGTCGATGCCGGCGGCGAGCGCGCGTGGCACCTGCTCGGCCGCCACCTCGCGCGCCAGGCGCTGCAGGTCGAAGCGGGTGCGCGATTGCGCGGCCGCCGCTTCGGGCTCGGCGCGGGCGAGCGCGAGCAGCTGGCTCACCAGGTGCGCGCTGCGGGTGGCGCTTTCATGCACGAGCTTCAGGCGGGCGCGCAGCTCCGGGTCGGTCGCGACGGTGGTGCTCGCGAGCGCGAGTTCGGTCTGGCTCTTGAGGCCGGCGAGCGGCGTGCGCAGCTGGTGCGCCGCATCGCTGATGAAGCGGTTCTGCGCGTTCACGCTCTCGCGCACTTCGGCCAGCAGCGTGTTGAGCGCGAGCGCGAGGCTCTTCACTTCCTCGGGCGCGGCTTCGAGCTTGATGGGGGCGAGGTCGTCGATGGCGCGCGCCTCCACCAGGCTGCGCAGCCGCGCGAGCGGCGCCAGGCCGCCGCGGATGCCGCCCCACACGATCACCGACATCAGCACGATCAGCAGCGACAAGGGCAGCGCGGTGTCGATCAGGATCTGCTGCGCCAGCTCTTCGCGGCTGGTGCGGCTCTTGGCCACCTGCACCAGGAGCGTCTGCGGCTTGCCCGGCTCGCCATAGGCGAGGTAGAGCGCGACCACACGCACGCTGATGTCGCGGCCCGACTCCGCGCCAGGGGCGCCGACCTTGTCGCCGGGCTTGTCGTTGTGTCGGTCGTGCAGCGTGCCGTCGTAGAGGTAGGGCTGGTTGAGCTGTGGGTTGGGAATGCCAGTGGGCGCCGGCATCTGGCTGTTGCCGAGGATGAACTCACCCGGCGGCGAACTCACCTTGTAGTAGAGGCGGTCGTCGGGGTCGGCCTCGATCACGTCTTGCGCCGCACGCGGGAAGTCGATGTACAGGCCGCTGCCGCTCGGCTTCACCTGCCGCGCCAGCGCCCGCGAGGCGGTGGAGAGGCTCGCGTCGATGGCCTGGTTGGCGTAGCGCTCGGCGAGCTTGTAGGTGAAGATGGCCGCGGCCATCCACAGCACGAGCTGCGGCAGCAGCAGCCACAGCAGCAGGTGCCGGTGCAGCGAGCGGGTGCCCGGGGTGAGCCAGGCCTTCCAGGCGGTCATGGGCACCAGGCTTCGACAGGCTCAGCCCGAACGGAGTTCGGGGTCGGTTTCGAGCAGGTAGCCGAGGCCCCGCACCGTGCGGATCGACACCTTCGAGCCTTCGAGCTTGCGCCGCAGCCGGTGGATGTAGACCTCGATGGCGCCGGGCGTCTGCTCGCTGGTGTCGCCCGTCCAGCCTTGCACGATCTGCTCTTTGGTGACGACCTTGTCCTTCTGCGTGAGCAGCAGGTCGAGCAGCGTCCACTCGCGCGGCGAGAGGTCGAGCGGCGTCTTGTCGATGCTCGCGCGGCGGGCTTCGCGGTCGAAGCGCAGCAGGCCGGCTTGTTGCGGCACGGCCGCCGCCGTGGCGCCATGCGCGCGGCGCAGCAGGGCGCGGATGCGCGCTTCCAGCTCGGGGAAGTCGAAGGGCTTGGTGAGGTAGTCGTCGGCACCGGCGTTGAGGCCGGCCACGCGCTGCTCCATGCCGTCCCAGGCGGTGAGCACCATCATCGGCAGGGCGGGCTTGGCGGCGCGCACTTTCTTCAACACGCTCAAGCCGTCGACGAGCGGCAGGCCGAGGTCGAGCACGCCGAGGTCGAAGTCGTGCTTGAGCAGAAGGTACTCGGCGACGGCGCCGTTCTCGGCCACCTCGACCTCGAAGCCGCAGCCCTTGAGGTTGGCGGTGAGGGCATCCGCGAGGATGGTGTCGTCTTCGGCGAGCAGGAGCTTCATCGGCAGGGCGTGTTCAAGCGCCCGCGATGGTAAGACAGCCCCTGCGGCCGTCTCGGGGTGTTTGCCCCGAGACGGCTTCGCCGTGGGCTTAGAACCAGACTTCGGCTTGCAGGCCGAAGCTCGTGCCGCTGGTCTTGCCATTGCCCAGTCCGGTGAGGCCGTCAGGGCCAGCCGCAGCGTTGGCGGCCTGGTTCCACTTGGCCGTCGTCACGTACAGGCGCAGCTCGGGCCGCTTGAAGAACTCGGGCCCGGTGGCGATGGCGGGCGCGAAGGTGAACTTGGTCAGCTTCTGCGTCTCGCCGCTCGCGGGTTTCTTCTGCATGTGGCCCACTTCGGCCAGCAGCTTCAGGTTCTTCGTCAACGCATACGACACCCGCCCGCCGAGCGAGACCTCGGTGAAGCGCGGCGTGCCGGCCACGGTGTTCTCGTCCTGCCGGCCCACGAGCGCCACCGCCTGCCCGCCGAAGTTGCCCGACTGCCAGGTCACGCTTTCCACGAGGCGCACCTTCTTCGCACCCGAGGGCGCGGTGAGGTCGCCGAAGTTCGCATCCAGCCCGGCCGAGCCTTGCGCGTACTGCAGCCAGAGCGTGTTGCCGCCGCCGATGGAAGCGATGTCCTGCGTGTGCTGCAGGCTCACACCGAAGCCGCTCGTGCCCTTGTCGCCCGAGCCGTTGTCGTCGAAGCGGCCCTGCGTGGCGGTGCCCGTCACGCGCAGCGCGCCGCCGGCGTTGAGCGGGATCTCGCTCAGGTCGACGTTGAAGCGCACGCCCGGGTTGTTGGGCGTGGCGCTGTCGGAGTCGGTGGTGAAGAGCGCGAGGCCGAGCTTGCCCGCGCCGCCCAATGCGATCTGGTCGGCGCCGCCGCCCACGCCGTCCATCTTCACGAAGAAGGTGTCGAGGATGTGCACGTCCTTGCGGCCGTAGAAGCGCTTGCCGATCCAGAAGTTGGTGCCGGGCGCGAAGTCGAAGCCCTTGCCTTCGACGTACATCTGGTTGATCGAGGTCTTGGAGTCGCCGGTGTCGGTGCCAGGGTTGTACTGGCTGAACATCACCAGTCCCTTCCAGTCGACGCCTTCGGTCTTGCCGGTCTGCGAGAGCGCGAATTCGCCGTAGAAGTCGCATTCGTTGCCCAGGCGGTAGTGGCCGCCCGAGATGCCGAGGTCGTAGCAGGCGCGCGAGGCGTTCTTCGAGGTGAGGCCGGGGCCGCCGCGGAAGTAGCCGCCGAAATCGACGGCATGGGCCGAGCCGGCCGCGAGCGCGGCGGCGAGCGCCAGGGTGGTCGGCGCCAGGGAGCGAAGGGTGGTCATGGGAGCTGTCTCCAGGGGTGGTGGTTGTTCAGGGAAAAGAGCGAAGCCATCGGATGGGCTGGCGGGCCCTGGCTTCGGCGCGCATTGTTTTCAGAAACATTAATAATATTAATTCGGTGTTAACCATGAGTTGCCTGAAACGCACAGCACTTCTCCCCAGGAGAGGCGTGTGCATAGGCAGAAACCAAGGGTAAGCCCGAGGTTCAAGGGATTAATTTATCGTTAATGTTCGGCCCCGATCGTTCATCGAGTGCTGCAGCCCCGACCCGATCTCCACCTCACACAACACACGACGGAGACATGCGAATGACCTTCCACCGCTTCCCTGCCCGTGCGCTGCACATTGCTGCCGCGACGACCCTCTTCTGTGCTTTCTTCGCCGCACAAGCCGGCGAGGTCGAGGTGCTGCACTACTGGACCTCCGGCGGCGAAGCCAAGGCCGCCTCGGCCCTGAAGGCCACGCTGCAGGGCAAGGGCCACAGCTGGAAGGACTTCGCGGTCGCCGGCGGCGGCGGTGACTCGGCGATGACGGTGCTCAAGTCGCGCGTGGTCTCGGGCAATGCCCCGGCTGCGGCGCAGATCAAGGGCCCGTCGATCCAGGAGTGGGGCAACGAAGGCGTGCTCGCCAACCTCGATGACGTGGCCAAGGCCAACAACTGGGACGCGCTGCTGCCCAAGGTCGTCTCCGACGTGATGAAGCACAAGGGCCACTACGTTGCCGTGCCGGTCAACGTACACCGCGTCAACTGGCTCTGGGCCAACCCCGAGGCGCTGAAGAAGGCCAACGCCAAGATGCCGACCAACTGGGACGAGTTCTTCGTCACCGCCGAGGCGCTCAAGAAAGCCGGCCTCATCGCCGTGGCCCACGGCGGCCAGAACTGGCAGGACTTCACCACCTTCGAGTCGGTCGCGCTCGGCGTGGGCGGTGCCGACTTCTACCGCAAGGCCCTGGTGCAGCTCGACCCCGCCACGATCAAGGGCCCGACCATGCTGAAGGTGCTCACCACCTTCAAGCGCGTGAAGGGCTACACCGACAAGAACGCGCCCGGCCGGGACTGGAACCTCGCCACCGCGATGGTCATCCGCGGCGAGGCCGGCATGCAGCTGATGGGCGACTGGGCCAAGGGCGAGTTCATCGCCGCCGGCAAGGCGCCGGGCAAGGACTTCCTCTGCGCCGCCGCCCCCGGCACCGCCAATGCCTTCACCTTCAACATCGACAGCTTCGCGATGTTCAAGATCAAGAACACCGCCAACCTGCAGGCGCAGAAGGACATGGCCGCGGCCATCATGTCGCCCGAGTTCCAGGAGACCTTCAACCTGAACAAGGGCTCGATCCCGGCGCGGCTGAACATGGACATGAGCAAGTTCGACGACTGCGCCAAGCTGTCGAGCAAGGACTTCGTGGCCACCGCCAAGGGCAACACGCTGGTGCCGTCGATCGCGCACGGCATGGCCGTGTCGTCGGCCGCCGAAGGCGCGATCAAGGACGTGGTCTCGCAGTTCTGGAACACCGATGCCATGACGCCTGAGCAGGCCGCCGACCGACTGGTGGCTGCGGCCAAGACCCGTTAAGTCTCAGCGAGAAGAGGAGCAAGTCAGAAGCTTGTTTCTTGGGCGGGCTGCGTTACCGCGCAGCCCGCGTTTTTATCCTCCAACCCGTTCGTTCATGAGCCCCGGTTTTGCCACTCGCCTCGCGCGCTGGATGCCCAAGCTGGCGGTCGCGCCCGGCTTCGCGCTGTCGTTCGCGTTCATCTACGGCCTGATCGCGTGGAACGGCGTGCTGTCGTTCTCGGCCTCGCGCCTGCTGCCCAACTACGAGTGGGTGGGCCTCGCGCAATACGTGGCCCTCTTCGAGAGCGAGCGCTGGATCGTCGCGCTCACCAACCTCGGCATCTTCAGCGCACTCTTCATCGGCGTGGGCCTGGCGCTCGGGCTCTTCCTCGCCGTCCTGCTCGACCAGAAGATCCGCGCCGAAGGGGCGCTGCGCACCATCTACCTCTATCCGATGGCGCTGAGCTTCATCGTCACCGGCACCGCCTGGAAGTGGATCCTGAACCCCGGCCTCGGCCTCGAGCACTTGGTGCGCAGCTGGGGCTTCGAGGGCTTCAGCTTCGACTGGCTCGTGAACCCGGACATGGCGATCTACACCGTCGTGATCGCCGGCGTGTGGCAGAGCGCGGGCTTCGTGATGGCGCTCTTCCTCGCCGGCCTGCGCGGCATCGACGACGCCATCCTCAAGGCGGCGCAGATCGACGGCGCCACGCTGCCGCGCATCTACTGGCGCATCGTGATCCCGAGCCTGCGGCCCGTCTTCTTCAGCACGCTGCTGGTGCTGGCCCACATCTCCATCAAGAGCTTCGACCTCGTGATGGCGCTCACCGCCGGTGGCCCCGGTTTCGCCACCGACATGCCCGCGACCTTCATGTACGCGATGAGCTTCTCGCGCGGCCAGATCGGCCTGGGCGCGGCCTCGGCCACCATCATGCTGTGCACGGTGGCAGCGATCGTGGTGCCGTATCTGTATTCGGAACTGCGGGGAGCGCGGCGATGACATCGACGATGAAGGCGCAAACCGTCCACCGCATCGCCATCTGGTCGGTGCTGCTGCTCTTCGCAGCCTTCTTCCTGCTGCCGCTCTACGTGATGGTGGCCACCTCGCTGAAGGACATGGCCCAGGTGCGCGGCGGCAGCCTGCTCGACCTGCCCCAGGGTCTCGACTTCGGGGCCTGGCGCAAGGCCTGGTCCGAAGCCTGCACCGGCACCGACTGTGGCGGCCTGAAGCCCTTCTTCTTCAACTCCATCCTGATGGTGGTGCCGGCGGTGCTCATCTCCACCGCGCTCGGCGCTGTCAACGGCTACGTGTTCGCCAAGTGGCGCTTCAAGGGCAGCGAGCTGATGTTCGGGCTGATGCTCTTCGGTGCCTTCATGCCGCTGCAGGTGGTGCTGCTGCCGATGTCGCAGGTGCTCGGCTGGTTCAACCTCGCCGACTCGATCTGGGGCCTGGTGATCGTGCACGTGCTGGTGGGCCTGGCCACCACCACGCTCTTCTTCCGCAACTACTACGTGGCGCTGCCCGACGAGCTCATCCGCGCGGCCATGCTCGATGGGGCTGGCTTCTGGCGCATCTTCTGGCGCATCGTGCTGCCGCTCTCCACGCCCATCCTCGTCGTCACGCTGATCTGGCAGTTCACCGCCATCTGGAACGACTTCCTCTTCGGCGTGGTGTTCTCCGCGGGTGATGCCAAGCCGGTGACGGTGGGCCTCAACAACATGGCCAACACCAGCAGCAGCGTCAAGGAATACAACGTGGACATGGCCGCCGCCATGATCGCCGCGCTGCCGACGCTGGCCATCTACGTGCTGGCCGGCAAGTACTTCGTGCGGGGCCTCACGGCCGGCGCCGTCAAAGGTTGAACGAAAGGATCGGCCGCCGGGCCGCCCCAAGGCCGATCGCTCCCCTCGGGGGGCGGGCGCCGAAGGCGACCTTGGGGCTCTAAAACATATGGGTGCACTCTCCATCCGCCAGGTCCGCAAGAGCTACGGGCCCGTCGACATCCTCAAAGGCATCGACCTCGAGATCGACGAGGGCGAGTTCCTCATCCTCGTCGGCCCCTCGGGCTGTGGCAAGTCGACGCTGCTGTCGATGATCGCGGGCCTCGACACGCCCACCTCGGGCAGCCTGCACATCGGCGAGCGCGACGTGACCAACACGCTGCCGCGCGACCGCGACATCGCGATGGTGTTCCAGAGCTACGCCCTCTACCCCAACATGAACGTGGCGCAGAACATCAGCTTCGCGCTCGAGATGCGCAAGGTCGCCAAGGCCGAGCGCGAAGCCGCCGTCGCGCGCGTCGCCAAGATGCTGCAGATCGAGCACCTGCTCGACCGCAAGCCCGCGCAGCTCTCGGGCGGCCAGCGCCAGCGGGTCGCGATGGGCCGGGCGCTCGCGCGCAACCCCAAGCTCTTCCTCTTCGACGAGCCGCTGTCGAACCTCGACGCCAAGCTGCGCGTGGAGATGCGCGCCGAGATCAAGCTCCTGCACCAGCGCACGCGCACCACCACCGTCTACGTCACGCATGACCAGGTGGAGGCGATGACGCTCGGCGACCGCATCGCGGTGATGAAAGACGGGCTGGTGCAGCAGTTCGGCACGCCCGACGACATCTACAGCCGCCCGGCCACCCGCTTCGTGGCCGAGTTCATCGGCTCCCCGGCGATGAACATGGTGAAGGCCGAAGTGGCGGGCGAGGGCCTGAGCGTGCACGGCCAGGCCATCACGCTCGCCGCCGACCAGCAGCAGGCCCTGCGGGCCGCTTCACCGAAGGGCGGCTGCGTGCTCGGCGTGCGGCCCGAGTGCGTGCGCCTCGCCGACACGGGGCTCGCCGGCCGCCTGACGCTGCTCGAGCCCACCGGCCCCGACACCTACGCCTTTGTCGACACGGCCATCGGACCGCTGGTGTTGCGCACCGGGGGGCGGGTGCCGCAGCGCGTAGGCGATGCCGTCCACGTCGCGTGGGATGCGCAAGACCTGCACGTGTTCGACGACGCCACCGACCGGCGGCTCGGCTGACCCTCTTCAGACCCTCTTCCTCAAGCGGTTTCTTCCTACGAGCGCTTCTCGCCCTCGCCGATGCCGGCGCGGTGGCCGGCGGCCCACACTGCGGCGCAGTCGATCGGCGCACGGTGCGCCGACCCCGCCACCGATGGAGGACGCATGCCCGCCATACGCGAGGACGATGCCCAAGGCTTCCTTCGCCTGCTGCACGAGGCCCAGGGGCACGGCGTCATGTTTGCCGATGCCGAAGGCTTCATCACGAGCTGGAGCGAGGGAGCCACACACATCACCGCGCTGCAACCCGACGACGTGGTCGGCCGCCCGTTCAGCAGCCTCTTCACCCCGGAAGACCGCGACGGCGGCATCCCCGAGCACGAGCTGAACGCGGCCCGCGCGATGGGCTGCTCGCAAGACGAGCGCTGGCACCCACGCCGCGACGGCTCGCGCTTCTGGGCCAGCGGCCTGACCTACGCACGGCACGACGACGCAGGCCGCCTCATCGGCTTCATCAAGATCTTCCGTGACGCGACCCACCTGCGCACGCGCATGAAGTACCTCGAAAACGTGCTCGAAGAGCGCAACGCCGAGCAGGCCGAGCGCAACACCTTCATCGCCGCAGTGGCCCACGAGCTGCGCGGCCCGCTGGCGCCCATCCGCAACGTGCTGGAGATCCTCCAGTCATCGGCTGACCTCGCGCGCCACGATGGGCTGCTGAAGATCCTGGATCGCCAGGTCGACTTCCTCACCCGCCTGGTCGAAGACCTCGTCGACCTCACCCGCGCACGCGTGGGCAAGCTCAGCGTGCAATACCGGCCGGTGGTGCTGCAGTCGCTGATCCACGAGGTGGTGGCCGATGCGCAACCCAAGGCCGAGGCCGCGGGCGTGTCGCTCACCGCGGTGCTGCCCGAGCAGCCGCTGGAGGTCGAGGTCGATGCCGGCCGCATGCAGCAGGTGTTCGGCAACCTGGTGGCCAACGCGATCAAGTTCACGTCGGCCGGCGGCCGGGTGTGGGTCACGGCCAGCGCCGACCAGACGCACTTCGTCGCGACGGTGAAAGACACCGGGCGCGGCATCCCGAAGAGCCTGCTGCCCACCATCTTCGACGTCTTCACGCAGGCCGATGGCGCGAGTTCGGCGCGTGGTGCGGGCCTTGGCATCGGCCTGTCGGTGGTGAAGGAGATCGTCAACCTGCACCGCGGCACGGTGGAGGTGCGCAGCGAAGGCGAGGGCAAGGGGGCCGAGTTCTCGCTGCGCATTCCCCTCACCGAGGGCGCGACCTCGGCCGTGGCCGAGGCGGGGGCCGGGCTCCTGCGCTGATGTGGGCGAGGCGGCTGCGCGGCTGCGGCCCGGTCAGCCCTTGAGCGCGGCCTCGATGGCGGCGATGTCGATCTTCTTCATCGTCATCATCGCGTCGAAGGCCCGCTTGGCGGCCTTCGGGTCGGGGTGGGCGATGGCCTCCATCAGCACGCGCGGCGTGATCTGCCACGACAGGCCCCATTTGTCCTTGCACCAGCCGCAGGCGCTTTCTTCTCCGCCGTGGTCGACGATGGCGTGCCACAGGCGGTCGGTCTCGGCCTGGTCTTCGGTGCTCACCTGGAACGAGAAGGCCTCGGTGTGCTTGAAGGCCGGGCCGCCGTTGAGGCCCAGGCAGGGGATGCCCATCACGGTGAACTCGACCGTGAGCTCGTCGCCCTGCTTGCCATCGGGGAAGTCACCCGGGGCGCGGTGCACCGCGCCCACGCTGCTGTTCGGGAAGGTCCTGGCGTAGAACTGCGCGGCCTCCAGGGCGTTGCGGTCGTACCAGAGGCAGATCGTGTTCTTGCTGGGCATGCTCGTCTCCTTCGCGATGTGGGTGAGGCGGTGAAACGCAGGGTCAGGGCGCGGCCTTCTTCAGCATCGCCCCCATCTGCTGGTGGATCAGGTTGATCGCCTTGAGCGGGCGGATCATCACCTTGAACTCGACGATGCGGCCTTCGTCGTCCCACTGGAGCATGTCGACGCCGTTCACGGCAATGCCGTCGATCTCGACCTGGAACTCCAGCACGGCATCGCGCGGGCCGGCGATCTCGCGCACGTAGCGGAAGGTCTCGTTGAAGAAGACCTGGAACGCCGCCGCGAGGTACTGCGTGGTGATCGCCTTGCCGACCTGCGGGGTGTGCACCACCGGCGAGTGGAAGACCACGCCGTCGGCGAGCAGGGCGTCGAGCCCCTTCACGTTGCGGGTCGAGACCAGGTCGTGCCAGGTGGCGAGGGTGGCGATCGTCATGGGGGTGTCCTCTGTGGCCCTGCGGGTGCAGGGGTTGCGGCCACTATAGGCCCGCGGTTCATGCCAAGTCTCAGGCCACCTTCTGCAGCCAGCGGCCCAGCATCGCGGCGAGCTTCTCGATGGTGCACGGCTTGGTGAGGTAGTCGTCCATGCCGGCCTGACGGCATTGCTCGGCGTTGCTCGCGAGCACGTTGGCGGTGAGCGCGACGATGGGCACGCGGGGCCGGCCGCCCGCGTCTTCTTCGGCGCGCCAGGCGGCCGAGGCGGCGTAGCCCGACATGCCGGGCAGCATGCAGTCCATCAGCACCAGGTCGTAGTGGCCGTCGCGCAGCCGCTGCAGGGCCTCCTTGCCGTCGATGGCGATGTCGCACGAGCAGCCCAGGCGCGCGAGCTGGGCCTCGGCGATCATGGCGTTCACTGGGTCGTCCTCGACGACGAGGATGTGGCAGCCCTCGTGTTCGACCCCCTGCGTCTCGGCCAGCGGCGTGGCGCCGCTGTTGGCGAAGCGCTCGTGCACCTGCTGGCCGATCGGCTGGGGGTGCACCGCGCCTTCGGCCGCCACCTTCAGCGGCAGCTCGAACCAGAAGGTGCTGCCCTGGCCCGGCGTGCTGAGGTAGTCGAGGGTGCCGCCCATCAGGTGCACGAGCCGCTGCGAGATCGCGAGCCCGAGCCCGGTGCCGCCGAACTTGCGGGCCACCGAGCCGTCGACCTGGGTGAAGGGCTGGAAGAGGGTCGCGCGCGCGGTGGGGTCGATGCCGCTGCCGGAGTCCTCGACCTGGAAGCGCACCGCGACGCGGTCAGCGCCAATCCGCCCGTGCTGGCTGACCGACAGCCGCACGTGGCCGCGGTCGGTGAACTTGATCGCGTTGCTGGTGAGGTTGACGAGCACCTGCCGCACCCGGTTCAGGTCGCCTTCCACCGCGGCGGCCAGGCCGGTGGAGGGCAGGGCTTCGAGCGCCAGGCCCTTCTTGGAGGCGTAGCCCATGAAGAGGTCGCGCACCTCGTTCACCACCTCCGTGGGCGAGAAGGCGCTCGGAAAGACCTGCAATTCGTCGGCCTCGATCTTCGACAGGTCGAGGATGTCGTTGATGATGCCGAGCAGGTTGCGGCCCGACGCCATCAGCGTGCGCGCGAGCTGCGCCTGGTGCGGGCTGAGCGGCGTGCGCGCGAGCAGGTCGGCCGTGCCGAGGATGCCGTGCATCGGGGTGCGGATCTCGTGGCTCATGGTGGCGAGGAACTCGCTCTTGGCCTTGTTGGCGCTCTCGGCCTGCACGCGCAGGCGCTGGTTCTCCACCATGTGCTGCTCGCGCCGCTGCAACGAGTGCGAGAGCGAGCGGAAGATCGCCGCCAGGCACACCGCCACCAGGCCCACCAGCAGGCCGACCACGGTGCTCTGGGTGCGCCACTCGCCGAGGAAGGCGTCGTTGTCGACCACCACCGCGGCCACGACGGGGTGGCCTTCGGCCCAGTCGAAGCTGGCGAGGCTGTGCTGCGGGGCGCGCGGCTCGGCGTCCCACGGGGTGGCCACGGGGTAGTCGGGCGTGCCGGGCAGGGGCAGCCGGTCATTGCCGAGCTGGCGATAGTGGCCATCGGGGCGCAGCCGGTGGCCCAGCAGGCCTTCTTCCGCGGGGGCGCGCACCAGCACCACCCCGTCGTCGCGCAGCAGCGTGACCGTCACCGGGTGACCCTCGCCGGCGGACTGCCCGAAGGCGCGCTGCCCGCGCACCTGGTCGTAAAAGCGCGAGAAGTAGCGGCTGGCCAGGCCCACCAGTACCACGCCGAGGAAGTCGCCCGAGCGGCTTTCGAGGCGGCGCGCGAGGTAGAACGTCCAGTCGCCACGCGAGCGGTTCTGCACCGCTCCCGCAATGAAGGCTTTGCCGTAACCGGCGCTGGCCACCGTGAAGGACTCGCGGTCGCGGATCTGGATGGCCGGCGCCGGGAACTGGCGCGAGTACGTCACGAGCTGCCCCTCGGCATCGAAGATCGAGATCACGTCGAGGACCGACAGACTTTCGGTGCGGGCGCGCAGCCGCTCGTGCGCCGCGCGGCTCCCGAGGGCGGCGTGCAGGTCGGCGGCGTCGCGCGGTGCGGCGGCGGCGATTTCGGTGGCCAGCGAGTCGACCACGTAGCGGGCGGCATCCAGGGCCTGCGCGGCGTGGGCCGAGATGGCCACGGCCCGGTTGTCGGCGTGTTGCTGCGCCGAGGCTTCCGCCGCCTGCCGCAGCCGCCAGATTGACAAGCCGCCCGCCAGCAGCACGCCCGTGACCAGCAGCACGCCGAGCGCGGCCGTGGCGCGGCTCGTGGCGTCGATGCCGCGAAAGACGAGCAGGACGGATCGGCGGGGCATGGGCTTCCTCCTGTCCGCTTCCAGGCGAAGCGAACAGGGAAACGGGGCAAACGGCTCGCCCGGTGTTCTGCCTAGCGGCCCGACACCAGCCGCAGGCCGAGGGCGATGAACACCGTGCCGGCCAGGCGGTCGAGCCATTGCCCGGCGCGCGGCGTGCGGTTGAGCCAGGCGCCCACGCTGCCCGAGAAGTAGCCGAGCAGGCTGAAGAGCAGCGCCGCCTGCAGCGTGAAGACGAGGCCCAGCAGCGCGAGCTGCCCTTCCACCGCCCCTTGTGCAGGCACCACGAACTGCGGCAGGAACGACAGGAAGAAGAGCACCACCTTCGGGTTGATGGCATTGGCGAGCAGCCCCTTGAGGAACAGCCGCGTCAGCGACGTCGACTCGGCCGCCGACGGCCCCACGCGGCCGATGCCGGCGCTGCGCAGCGCGCCGATGCCCAGCCACACGAGGTAGCCGCCGCCGAGCCAGCGCAGCAGCGTGAAGGCGGTGGGCGACGCGGCCACCAGGGCGCTCACGCCCACCACCGCGAGCACGGTGTGGCTCAGGCAGCCGATGGCGCAGCCGAGGCCGAAGGCGATGCCGGGGCGGCGCCCGCGCGACATGCCGATGCTCAGCACCATCAGGTTGTCGGGCCCCGGCGTCGCGGTGAGCAGCACCGCGGCGAGGAGGAACGCGAAGGTCTGGGCGGTGGTGAGCATCGCGCGATCGTAGCGGCGCGGTCGCAACCGCGCCGCACTCAGGCCCGCTTCGACGACGCCAGCGTCACCCCGGCCATCACGAGCACCGTGCCCACGAGCAGCGTGAGCGTGAAGGGCTCGCCGAGCACCCACACGCCCATCGCGATGGTCGACACCGGGCCCACCATGCCCACCTGTGCCGCCAGGGCCGAGCCGATGCGCTCGATGGCCATCATCACCATCAGGATGGGCGCCACGGTGCAGGCCAGCGCGTTGAGCACCGACCACCAGAGCACCGGCTCGGGCACCACCAGCGCCCCGAGCGGCCGCACCGCCACGAAATGCAGCAGGCAGAACACGCAGGCCGCGCTCGACGCGAGCCCGGTGAGCCGCAGCGCCCCCACACGCTGCACGAGCTCGCCGCTGGCGATGAGGTAGATCGAGTAGCACACGGCGCTTGCGAACACGAGCGCCGCGCCGAGCGCGATGTGCTCGCCTTCGGCGCGCCACTCGCGGCCGAAGACGAGGGCCGTGCCGGCATAGCTCACCGCTGCCGCCACCCACTGGCGGCGCGTGACCGGCTTCTTCACCCACAGCACCGACAGCGCCATCACGATGGTCGGGCCGAGGTAGAGGATGAGCCGCTCCAGGCCCGCGCTCACGAACATGAGGCCGTAGAAGTCGAGCATGCTCGACGCGTAGTAGCCCGTGAAGCCCAGGCCCAGCACGGCCAGCCCGTCGCGGCGTGACAGCGATGCCTTGCCGCGCCCGGCCCAGAGCGCCATCGCGAGGAACATCGGCAGCGCGATCAGCATGCGCCAGGCCACCACCGTCACCGCGTCGACCCCATGCTGGTACATCAGCTTGGCGAGGATGGCCTTGCCCGAGAAGCCGATGGCGCCGGCCAGTGCGAGGGCGATGCCCAGGCCGGAAGCCGGCGCGGCGGTGAAGGTGGGAAGGGCGGTGCGGGTGTTCATGGCCGCCCACTGTCGTGTCACAGGATCGTTCTGTAAATTCGTTCCTCAGGAACGTTTCCATACGCCAAACCTATGATCAATTTCCGACTCGTGCGACACCTGTGGCTCTTTCTCGCGGTGGCCGAGGAGCAGAACTTCGGGCGCGCCGCCCGGCGGCTCGGCATGTCGCAGCCGCCGCTCACCGAGCAGATCCAGGTGCTGGAGCAGGCGCTGAAGGTGAAGCTCTTCGAGCGCTCGCGGCGCGGCGCCCAGCTCACGCACGTGGGCCGCGCCATCCTGCCGGCAGTGCGCAAGTTCGCCGACCAGCTGGAGCACCTCGAAGTGGCCGTGCGCGAGGCGGTGAGCGGCCAGTCGGGCACGCTCACCATCGGCGCCATCTCGTCGGCGCTGCTCGAAGTGGTGCCGCCGCTCCTGGAGCGGCTGCGGGCGCAGCGACCCGACCTCAGCGTCTCGGTGCGCGAGATCGACAGCGCCGAGGCCCTGCCCGCGCTGCACGCCGGTGACATCGACCTCGCATTCGCGCGCCTCCAGCCCGAGCCGCACGACGCCATCGAGACCTTGCCAATGGCGCGTGACCGGCTGTCGGTCGCGCTGCCCAGCTCGCACCCGATGGCGAAGCGGCGGCAGATCAAGCTCGCCTCGCTGTCGGAGGAGGTGTTCGTGATGTTCGAGCGGCGGCTGAGCCCGGTCTACTTCGACAGCATCATCGCGGCCTGCCAGGCGCAGGGCTTTTCGCCGCGCATCCTGCGCGAGGTGCGCAGCGTGACCACGCAGGTGGCCTTCGTGGGCTGCAACCAGGGCATTGCGCTCGTGCCGTCGGACATGCATGCGCTCGCGCCGGCCAACGTCACGCTGCGCCCGCTGGTCGAGCGCATCGACACCGTGGCCACCGCCGCCGCGTGGAACACCACGCGCATGACGCCGGCGCTGCAGGTGGCGGTCGACGTGATCCGGGCCGCGCCGATCAGAGCCGGGAGAGCACGTGCCGCACCGCGTCGTAGCCCACGGGCTTCGTGAGGTGCAAGTCGAAGCCGGCGTCGAGCGAGCGGCGCTGGTCTTCGCGGGCGCCGCGGCCGGTGACGGCGATCAGCAGGGCCGGCGCGTGCCGCGGGTCGCGCCGCAGCGCGGCGGCCACTTCGTAGCCGTTCATGCCGGGCATCTCGATGTCGCAGAAGACGGCCTGCGGCATGAAGTCGGACGCTTCCTTCAGCCCAGCTCGGCCGTTGTAGGCGCGGTGCGTGTCGTGGCCGTGTGCTTCGAGCAGCATCGAGAGTGTCTCGGCCGCATCTCGGTTGTCGTCGATCACCAGCACGCGCAGGCGCTTCTCGGCGCTGGCGCCGGGCCCCTCGCCTTCGGTTCGGGTGTCTTCCGTGGCCACCTTTTCGAGCGCAGGCATGCGCAGGGTGAAACGCGAGCCCTGGTCGGCGCCGGCGCTGTGCGCCTGCACCGAGCCCCCGTGCAGCTCCATCAGCCGGCGCACCAGCGCGAGGCCGATGCCCAGGCCGCCCTGCGCGCGGTCGAGCGTGCGGTTGACCTGCGCGAACATGTCGAACACCTGGGTGAGCATGTTGTCGGGGATGCCCACGCCGTTGTCTTCGACGATCACTTCCACGTGCCCGTCGTCGTGCCGCATGCGCACGTCGATGTGCCCACCGTCGGGGGTGTACTTGGCGGCGTTGTTGACAAGGTTGCTCACCACCTGCGCCAGCCGCGCCGGGTCGCCGTAGACCCACACCGGCTGGTCGGTGAGGCTGACCGCGAGCGTGTGCCGGGCCGCGTCGACCATCGGCTGGCTGCCTTCCAGGCCCACGCGGATCACCTGGCGCACGTCGGTGCGCTCCTTGTGCAGCACCACCTTGCCGGTGGAGATGCGCGAGATCTCGAGCAGCTCGTCGATGAGCTTGACCATCTGCACCATCTGACGGTCCATGATCTCGTAGAGGCGGCGGGTCTGCGCATCGGCGCCCGGTGTCTTCGAGAGGATCTGGATGCCGGTGCGAATGGGCGCCAGCGGGTTGCGCAGCTCGTGCGCCAGCGTGGCGAGGAATTCGTCTTTGCGCTGGTCGGCCTCCACGAGGGCCTGCTCCGCACGCTGTTGCTGCTCGATCTGATCGCGGATGCGGTACTGGTGGCGCCGGTCGCGCAGCGCCGACTGCACCGCGCTGATCATCGAGCGCGTGGAGACCGGCCGGTCGAGCACGGTCACGTTGTCGAGCGAGGCGAGCATGCGGTTGCCGGCCGGCGAGGCGCCGTGCTCGCGCACCAGCACCACCACCGGCAGGTGTGACCACGCCGGCTGCCCGTCGAGCGTGCTCACCAGGGCGGGCATGTCGGGCTGCGAGAGCGCCGCGTCGGTGAACAGCAGGGCGCCCGCGCCGCGCCCGATCTCGGCCATGAGCGCAGGCAGGCCGTCGCACACGCAACAGGCGATGCCCTGTCGCTCGAGCAGGCCTTGCGTGACCTCGCCGTCGCGCCGCGTCACCGGCACGACGAGCACACGTTCGTCGAGTCGGAGGTCGTCAGAGGGCATCGGTCCGGCTCGGCGCCGGCTGCTCGCCGCTGTCCGATTGCACTTCGGTGGGAACACCCGTCAGCACGCCGCGCAGGTGCATCAGCGGCTCGCTCAGGTGCACGCCGTCGGCGTCGAACCACAGGCGCCGGATCGACTCTTCATGGCGTCCGCTGCGCTTCTTCACCACCGAGATCGCTTTTCTCACCGCGCCGTCGTGTTCGTACATGCGCAGCACCACCACCGCGTCGGCGAGGTAGCTCGCGTCGATGGGCGAGCGCATCGGCCCGAGCATGCCGCTCTGCGCCGCCACGAGGAAGGTGACCACGCCGTGGTTGTTGAGGTAGGCCAGCAGCTCGTGCAGCTGCGCGGTGAGGAACTTGTCTTCCGGCAAGGCGTTGAGGTAGCCGTTGAGGCTGTCGATCACCACCACGCGGGCCCCCTCGGCTTCAACGGCGTGCCGCACGCGGTGCGCGAATTCGCCGGGCGAGATCTCGGCGGGGTCGATCTGCCGCACCGAGATCTGCCCGGCTCCCGGGCCTTCGTCCACGGGCATGCCCAGCCCCTCCGCCCGGTCGAAGAGGATGGCCTTGGCTTCCTCGAAGCTGAAGATGGCCGCGTGGTCGCCGCGCTTCGCCGCCGCGTGGGCGTACTGCAAAGCGATGGTCGACTTGCCCGAGCCGGGCGGGCCCACGAGCAGGGTGGTGGTGCCGCGGTCGATGCCACCGCCCAGCAGCGCGTCGAGGCTTGGCAGGCCGCTCGGCACGGTCTCGCGCGGGTAGTTGGAGCCGTGCTCCGCGGCCGACAACCGCGGGAAGACGGTGAGCCCGCCCTGGCCGATGATGAAGTCGTGCACGCCGCTGCGGAAATCGCTGCCGCGGAACTTCACCACCCGCAATTGCCGCAAGGTGCGGCCATAGGCAGGTGTCTGCGAGTCGAGCGAGATCACGCCGTGGGCGATGCTCTGCAGCTGCATGTCGGCGCCTTCGGAGGTGCGGTCGTCGAGCAGCAGCACGCTGCAGTTGTAGGCGCCCAGGAATTGCTTGATGCCGAGGATCTGGCGCCGGTAGCGCAGCGAGCTCTGGGCCAGCAGCCGGAGCTCGGAGAGCGAGTCCAACACCACGCGGCGCGGCTTGAGCTCCTCGACCTTGTCGAGCGCGCGGCGGGTGGTGGCGCTGAGTTCCACCTCGGAGGGGTGGTACATGGTGAGCTCGTTGTCGGCGCCGACCTGCATGTCGTCGGCCAGCAGCTCCAGGATCTCGATGCCGTCGAGCGACCAGCCGTGCGAGCGGGCGTTGGCGATCAGCTCATGGCGTGTTTCCGACAGCGTGATGTAGAGGCAGCGCTCGCCCTGGCGCACGCCTTCGAGCAGGTATTGCAGCGCGAGGGTGGTCTTGCCGGCCCCGGGGTTGCCGTCGATGAGGTAGATGCGGGCGTCGACCAGGCCGCCGTGGAGGATCTGGTCGAGGCCTGCGATGCCGGTGGTGGCGCGCTGGATGGGGGTTTGTGGATGTTCTGGCATGGGCGTGCTCCGCCGGGCCCGCAGCCCGGTCTGCTCTGTGTCACCCCCTGCGGCAAGCGGCGTTCCCGCCCGCCCTCACAGCCTGCCGACGCAGCCCGCCACCCCGCACCGGCAACGCAGGCGGCCCTGGTGGTGCGTCTCGCCGTAGTTCACCGTCAGCTCGTCGCCGGGCGCGATGTCGCGCAGCGCATAGAACTCCACGCGCCCCTGGTTGAGCTTGAGCGTGGCGTTGGGCCGGCAGGAATGGTTGATGAAGCGCAGCGCGTCGGTCGAGCGCGAGGCGTCGATCGCCCGCCGTGCCGACACCGCGATCATCATGATGCGGGCCTGGCCGCGGCTGCGCGCCGCCGCTTCCTGCAGGCTCACCGGCTCGCCGCGCACCTCGCCGATCTTGCGCCGCGCCGGGATGGGCTCGGCGGCAAACACGCCCTGGCCGTCGATCGTGCTCGGGCCCACCGTCAGCTTGAACTTCTGCGGGTCGGCCGGCACGCCGCGCGGGCGCGCTGGGGCGGCGGGTGGCACTTCGGCGGCTTCGGGTGCGAGGACGGTGAGGCGGGGCATGGCGCGATTTTCGTGCGGGGCTGGCTAAGATGAATCTTTCAGGAGAACCCACATGAAATCACGCGCCGCCGTGGCCTTTGCAGCAGGCCAACCCTTGCAAGTCGTCGAGATCGACGTCGCCCCGCCGAAGAAGGGTGAGGTGCTCGTCCGCATCACCCACACCGGCGTGTGCCACACCGATGCGTTCACGCTCTCGGGCGACGACCCCGAGGGCCTCTTCCCCGTGGTGCTGGGCCATGAAGGCGCGGGCATCGTGGTCGAGGTGGGCGAGGGCGTGACGAGCGTGGTGCCCGGCGACCACGTGATCCCGCTCTACACCGCCGAGTGCGGCGAGTGCCTCTTCTGCAAGAGCGGCAAGACCAACCTGTGCGTCTCGGTGCGCGCCACGCAGGGCAAGGGCGTGATGCCCGACGGCACGTCGCGCTTCTCGTATGAGGGCAAGCCGCTCTACCACTACATGGGCTGCTCGACCTTCAGCGAGTACACCGTGGTGGCCGAGGTGTCGCTCGCCAAGGTCAACCCGAAGGCCAACCCCGAGCAGGTGTGCCTGCTGGGCTGCGGCGTGACCACCGGGCTGGGTGCGGTGAAGAACACCGCCAAGGTGCAGCCGGGCGACAGCGTGGCCGTCTTCGGCTTGGGCGGCATCGGCCTGGCGGTGGTGCAGGGCGCGAAGATGGCGAAGGCCGGCCGCATCATCGCGATCGACACCAACCCGTCGAAGTTCGACCTCGCCAAGACCTTCGGCGCCACCGACTGCGTGAACCCGAAAGACTTCGACAAACCCATCCAGCAGGTGATCGTCGAGATGACGGGCTGGGGCGTCGACCATTCCTTCGAGTGCATCGGCAACGTCAACGTGATGCGTGCGGCGCTCGAATGCGCGCACCGCGGCTGGGGCCAGTCGGTCATCATCGGCGTGGCGGGTGCGGGGCAGGAGATCTCCACTCGGCCGTTCCAGCTCGTCACCGGCCGCCGCTGGCTGGGCACCGCCTTCGGTGGCGTGAAGGGCCGCAGCCAGCTGCCCGGCATGGTGGAAGACGCGATGGCCGGCACCATCCAGCTCGCGCCCTTCGTCACCCACACCATGCCGCTCACCGGCATCAACGAAGCCTTCGACCTGATGCACGAGGGCAAGTCGATCCGCTCGGTGGTTCACTACTGAGAGGCACTTCTGATGGAGCGCGTCGAGCAACACGCGAGCTTCGGCGGCCGGCAGGAGGTGTGGAAACATGCCTCGGCCGTGCTCGGCTGCGAGATGAAGTTCGCCGTCTACCTGCCGCCCGCGGCGCTGCGCGGCGAGCCTTGCGCGGTGCTGTACTGGCTGTCGGGCCTGACCTGCACCGAGCAGAACTTCATCACCAAGGCCGGCGCACAGGCGCATGCGGCTCAGCACGGGCTCATCGTCGTCGCGCCCGACACCAGCCCGCGCGGCGATGCCGTGCCCGACGACCCGGCCTATGACCTGGGCCAGGGCGCCGGCTTCTACGTGAACGCGACACAGGCGCCGTGGGCCACGCACTACCGCATGCAGGACTACGTGGCCGAGGAGCTGCCCGCGCTCGTGGAAAAGCACTTCCCGGCGTCTGCGGCGCGCGGCATCTTCGGCCACTCGATGGGCGGGCACGGTGCGCTCGTCACGGCGCTGCGCCACCCGGGTCGCTACAAGAGCGTGTCGGCCTTCTCACCCATCGTGGCGCCCACGCAGGTGCCGTGGGGACACAAGGCCTTCGGCGCCTATCTCGGCGCCGACCGCGAGGCCTGGCGCGCGTGGGATGCGGTCGAACTCGTGAAGACGGCCACCGAGCGGCTGCCGCTGCTCGTCGACCAGGGCGAGGCCGATGAATTCCTCGCCACCCAATTGCGCCCCGAGCTGCTGCAGGCGGCGTGCGCGGCGGCCGGCCACCCGCTCACGCTGCGCCTGCAGCCGGGCCACGACCACAGCTACTACTTCATCGCGAGCTTCCTCGGCGAGCACTTCGCCCACCACGCCCGTCAGCTGCGGGCTTGATCGGTGGAGAGCAGGCGGCGCAACGCGATGGCGCCGACCAGGGCCGCCACCGCCGACAAGAGCCAGGTGAGCGACGAGGTGGCCGACAGGTTCACGCCGCCCGTCAGCACCACCGCCGTGTTGACCGCGGCGTGCAGCGCGATGCACGGGATGAGCGAGCGCGAGCGTTCGTACAGCCAGCCGAGCAGGAGGCCCAGGAAGAAGGCCAGGAAGAACTGGTAGACGTTGAGGTGGGCCGCGCCGAAATACAGCGCCGAGTAGCCGATGGCCACACCGCGCGGGTAACGCTCGAGAAACGCCCGCAGCAGGATGCCGCGAAACAGCATCTCTTCGAAGAGCGGTGCGAGCACGCAGGTCGCGATGACGGTGGGCATGGTGAGGGCCGTCATGCCCGAGAACGCCTGCTGCTCCCACGACGAGACGGGCAGCATGAACTCGAGCGTGTCGATGAGCGCCACGTCGAGCAGCAGCACCAGCGGCAAGAGCAGCAGGATCGGCGGCACCAGCAGGAAGAAGGTCGCGGGCATCGAGGCCTGGCCGGGGTGCAGCAACTCGCGGTAGCCGATGCCGAGGAGCTGCGTCACCACCGCCACGATGATGCCGTTCGACAGCAGCATCGTCAGTGTGGTGACCTGCTCGAGGTTGAGGCCGAGCGTGTGCCGCGCGTCGTAGAGCGCGGCGCCCACCACGTACTGGAAGAGAAACCCCGCCAGCAGAAGCAGGGCGGCCTGTGGGGCCGACGGGAAGGCCTTGATGTTCAGCCCTCGCCCTGGAACATGCCGACCACGAAGGCCACCACGAACACCACCACGAGGAAGGCGATGAAGCACAGCAGCGCATAGAGCATGGGCTTGCCCCAGCCCTTGCGCGGATACGTGGTGCCGAAGCGGGCCGCCACATGGGCGACCTGCAGCTTGGCGCTGAGCATGTACCACGCCACCAGCAGGCCGATGCCTGCGCCACGGAAGGCGAGGTCCACGCTGCGCGATTCGGGCAGCACGATTCCCAGCACGAAGAGCACCGCGAAGAAGGCGATGCTCGCGATCAGCCACTGCTTCGACTGCGCCGCCTTCTCCGGCTCACCCAGCGCCTGCCAGTTCTTCATCTGCAACGCCGCACCGAAGATGGGGCTGAAGAGCAGGCTCCACTTCGCCGCGGCGCTCGGGTTCCACAACGGGGGCGAGGCTTCGGTGGGGCGGAGCGAGATGTCTTCGACCTTGGCGGTGGGCGGTGCGTAGGGGTTGTGGCTCATGCGGGTGCAGGTGGGGTTGGTGGAGAAGCGCCCAGGCCGCGCAACAGCACCGCAGTGGGCATGAAGGTCAGCCAGGGTGTGAGGTAGAAGACCGACAGATACCAGTACTGGCTGATGAAGTCTGCGCCGTGGCCCAGGTACCAGCCGCAGTAGAGCGCGTCGAGTGCGGCGAACGGGGCGGTGTAGTAGACCGACAGCCAGAAGGCTCTCGACGTGCGGGCTTCAGTCTGCACGCCTCGCAGCACCACGATCGCGGCCAGCGAGATGGCGACCGACAGCAAGATGCTGGCGACGGCCATCGTGACGGTGGCGTACTGCTGGTAGTAGCCCGGCAGGCCGATGAGCCAGAAGACGAACCACACGCCGATGGCTTGCAGCAGCAGGACGAGGTGTTTGCGCGGGGTCACGTGGGCGGCTCAGGCGTCAGGGCTCAAACGCTGGCAGTACCAGGCGTGGATGAGACCGGCTTGATAGAACTGCACCGGCGCGTCGAAGCCGGCCGATGCCATGAGCGCCTCGACGGTGGGGCCCGGCAGGATCGCGACGTCTCGTTGGTAGGCGTCGCGCATCTGCAGCACGCGCTCCGGCGAGAGGTCGGCTGCCGTCATCGTGCGCAGCCACACTTCCAGCAGGCTGGCGTAGTGCGGGCCTTCCGTGTCGGCGCTCAGGTCCGACGAGGCCAGCATGCCGCCCGGTTTGAGGCGAGCGGCGATGGCGCGGAAGAAGTCTTTTCGTTCATCGCGGTCGAGCAGGAACTGCGACACCAGCAGCGCGCTGGCGCAGTCGAACGGCTCGCCGGCCGGAAGGGAGTCGAGATAGCCGGTGTGGAAGGTGCAGCGGTCGAGGTAGCCGTGCTGCGTGGCGCGCGCTTTGGCGGCCTCGACCATGCCCGAAGAGGGCTCCACGGCCACGAAGCGCCAGGACGGAAAGCGCTCGGCGAGGAAGTGGATCTCGGCACCGGTGCCCGCGCCGACACACAGCATGCGGGCGTCGCGTGGCAGGCGGCTGAAGATCGAGGCCATCAGCAGGTGAATGCCATCGCGAAACGGCGCGAGCTTCGCCCATTGCTGGTCGTAGCTGCCGGCCTGCTGGTCGAAGGTGGATTCCAGTTGATCGCGGTTCATGTCACCTCTTCGCTGGTGGCGCCACCACGGGCGGGCCTTGGAACTGTTCGAGCGAGGGGTCGACACACGCCCAGCTCGGCGCACTGCCGACCCAGATGTTGCTGGTCGGCTTGACGGCCGACGGTTCGTCGAGCGTGCCGACCCGCACCACCGTGAGACCGGGGCGCCCCGTTGAATCAGAGAACAGCTGGGTGCCGCAGTGGCCGCAGAAGCGGCGGGTCACCGTGTTGCCGCTGTCGGCGGGCTTTTGGTGTTGGCTGGGTGACCCGGAAACCTGGATGGCGTCGCTCGGGAAGATGACGTTCACGGTCCCGTTGGCGGCGATGCGCTGGCAGTCCCGGCACCAGCACACGCGCGAGGGGCCGGCCTCGGCCTCGATCTCGTAGCGCACCTGGCCACAGAGGCAGCCTCCGGTGAATGAGGTCATGTGAACTCCTTGAAAAGTTTTGACGCGAGAGGTCAAGCGGCCGCGTTCGAGGCATTGATCGCTTCGCCTGCGGACCTGGCCCGCAGCACGGGCCCAGGCACGTAGCCTTTTCGCTTCAATTCCTCGCCCAGCAGGAAGTTGGCGACAAAGCCCGTCAGCACCCAGATGGCGAGGAAGGCCGTGACGGCCAGCGCCTGCGCGCCCGATGCGGCGGAGCCTGCCAGCGAACGGATCACCAGCGGCGCTCCCCACATGACGCTCAGCGAGAGAAGGAACGTCAGCGACATGCCATTCAGCAGGAACCACAGCGGCCCGATCAGGAATGCGGCCCAGCTGAAGCCTTGCTTGACCGCCACGACCGCCGGTTTTCGGACTGGGTGACGGAAGATCTGAAATGCGCGCAGCTTCGCGTCTGAGACAGACGGGCCGTCGTCGCTTTCTTCTGGCGCACCGTGGTTCGCATCAAGCTGATACGCGCCGGCATTGAACGCGTCCACCGTCGCTTTTGCTTCCGCGGCCAGCGCGGCAGGCACCAGCACTCTCACGCCTCCGACGGCGTTGCTCATCCAGGAGTTGGCTTGAATGAAGTTCGCATCGGCGACTTCGGCTTTCAAGCCGGCTGCGATCAAGGTCTCCTTCAGCAGGTGGGCCTCCGTCGGCGTCGTGCAGCTGGCGACGGTCACGAAATCGCCTTCGTATGTGGCGGTGCGCTCTGGCATCTGTGCCTCCCTTGTGTGCGACGAGTTTAGTGTCGGTGTGCCATTCATGCTCTGCGTGAGAGTACGCAAGCGAAGACAAGAGCCAAGAGAAGCAGCCAGGGACCGACCCCAATGGCCAGCAGCAAGCCGACGACCGGCACCAGGAATGTGACGAGGCCCAGAAGCAGAACGCTCAGGAACACAGTGATGGTGGCCTGCCACCAGGCGCCGTGGGCGACCATGACGCCGAATATCAGGACGCTGCCCACAAGGGGCATGACGGTGAGAGGTGACAAGCCGCCGAACTGAGCGCCTTGCGAGGATGCATCGGGGTGGGCGCCCGCAGCGGCGAAGGCTGTCTCCGAGACGACACAGAGCGCCATCAGAAGCGGGCGGGGTGCTCCACTCATTGCGAAGACGCGGTGGTGTTCATAGCCTGCCAGCTTCAGCGGCCCGAGACAGCAGGCGACGAACGCCCCACTGGTGAAACGGGGCGATGACGCGCAAATAGGCTCGCCCAAACCGATTGCGGACTCGGCAGACCGTCGAGACCGTGGCATAGGTTGCCTGACCTTCGCCGTGCTTCAGCACGGAAACCCGGAAGTCGAGGTGTTTGTTGTCGCGGCCTGCCACGACCTCAGACTCGCACAGGAAGTAGATGGGCCAAGCGCCGATCGCTTGACCAACGCGGTAGTTTTCTTCTTTCGTCGGGCGCCATATCTGCGAGCTGCTGGCGGCATCCAGCCCGAGCCAGGCGCCCACACGGTGCCGAACCCACAGGAGGGCCTTCAACCATGCCGGATGGTGGCCAAAGATCGCAAAGAAGATGTCGGTGATGCTCGCGTCGCTGCGCGACAAGGGGACACAACAAGCGTCTGCAAAAAAGGCGTTGTCGATCAGCGCGCGATCGAGCGCGGTGTTGTCCGGAAGCGGGCATGAAACAACAGGCATGCGAAAGGCTTTCGTTTGAACCTAAGTTCCAGGCGTCGAGCTTGGCTTGAGGCCGTAGTAGAAGACCCAGGCCGCAAGAAAGTAGACAAATGGATAGGCAATGACATAGCCGAGAAGGTACAGGTACTCCGCCATGCGGTTTTCCGCCACGAGAAGGGCATGGCATAGCGCGGCGCCAAGGCCAACGGTGTATGCGAACAGTGCGAGGTAGGCCGCAATGGTGACTGCGGACAAAACGGGCGCCGCACACCGGGAAGCCGCAGTTCGTTCGACCACAGCCTGCGTGGAATTTGGTACAGGCGGAATACCGCCAAGGCAAAGACCAGGGGAAGGATCAGGGCTGGCAACACGAACATGGGGCCGACTAACATTTGAAATGAGAGGCATGACCTGGCTTGCCGGGGCATGTCCTCTCGATGGAAGGGTTAGACATCACGTTGTCGGGGTCAGGTTTGACTGTTCGTCAGGTGGCTAGGTAAGTGCCCGATGATTACCTGCTCGTCGTCCTCGTCATAGAAGAAGTAGATACGAAGCGTGTTCGCTTCGTTGTGATCACTTCCGCGCTTTAGATGCCATTCGAGGAATCGATTCGTGCCCCGATGTGGGACAAAGTATTTTTCTTTCCACTGGGACAGGCGATTGGGGTCTCCTGTTCTCTCTAGTCCTACCCCAAGGTCTTCAAATAGTGCATCGACTGGGTTTCCTGTTCGGCGGGCTTCGACGTATTGGCGAGCCAGTCGATCAAGGCAGCGATATACAAGCTGCGGCTCGCTGAAGGGGCTCTTTTTTGCAGATCGTGCCGCTCGATTGAGGAGAACAAGACGGCCGGGATACTGATCTAGTGCCCACGCATCAACTTGATCGAGTGCGGTGGGATAAGTAGGTTGGGCTTGAGACGTGCCGATTTGTTCTTCCAGCCGTTGGACGAGCGATCGCATTGCCATTGCTTGTGCTCGGTACTGGTCTCTTTCGGCTTGTGCAGCAGTTACCTCCGCATCGGCATAGTTGAATTCATCAGTCTTCTCCTGAATCTGCTGTCGCAACAGAGAGTTCTCCTGCTCCAGAATTGCCGAGCGCTCATCTGTCACTGGTTTGTCGAGCTTTGCGAGTTGATAGCTCAAACTTGCTTGCTTGACTGTTCTGACGGTGGGTAGGTCATGGTCTGGTGACGTTCTCCGTAGCGACAAAGCAGTAAAGGATCTCAACAGAACTTCGATGAATTGATCGTGACTCCGGAAGCGACGCTGCAGCCACTCTCGCGTTGCAACCGGATGAACTGAGACCTCATCGGAGAAGGGGTCGAACCCTGCGTTGTACGTTCGAACAGCACCCCCCCAGACCGAGAATTCCCTGCCGAAGCTATCGATCAAGTCATCTACTTGGCTGTCGCCGAGCACGAAGACATGGGCAAGCCCTGCGAGGCGCATTGCCGTTTTTGCGGCATTTGCCCGCGCATCGATTCCCTTTCCTTCACTGAAAACAACAACCGGGCGAGTCCGCTTGCTGTTCAGGAGAAGTTCGCACATCGATTCGAGCGCAGACAGATCATCGACTTGTGTGGGTCGTTCGCTGAGCTTGGTGCCATATTCGCGTAGACCTGGGCTCTTTACCCACGCGCTTACGATCGCCGGAACACTTGGATTGAAATCAAGGCCAGAGATTGAGTCGAGAAGCGTCAGGCGAACGCCTCCAAGGGCTTTGGTATCTGTGCTGGCGACCGTTGCTTCAGTACGCCAAATTCGGCCAGGTACGCTTGGATCGAATTTGTCGAACTGGAGGGCCCAGTAGTTGTCAAAGCGCACTGCCGAAACAGGCATGGATTCCGACGCATCAAGTTCGAAGGAGTCACCTTTGAATGCGGCATCAGGCAGCAACACTCTCTGCCGATCTCTTAGCCATGTGAGAACTGCGGTGCGCGCGTTGGCAGCGTTCTCGGACGGGGACTGATTCTGTGCGCAGAACTCGCCTGTAACCTGGACTACGGTTCGGGAGTGCGTTCTTCTTCCAGCAGTCGGTGCAAGTACCAAGATTGCCTCCTGAAACGCGCGGGTGATGTCTAACCCGACATCAACGTCTCTCTAGCATGCCACACGCCCCCAGGCGCAAAAAAGCCCGCTGCGTTTCCGCGGCGGGCTGAAAAGGCCTGAGGAGACCTTGTGTTCAAACGGTCATGCGGGCATGCGCCACGCCATCAGAAGCTGTGGCGGATGCCGAGCGCGAGTTCGGTGATGTTGCGTTCGCTGGCGCTGGTGAGGCTCGCGGGCAGGGTCGAGGCCCAGCGGTTGGCGTAGCCGGCGGTGCCTTCGTTCTTGAAGCGCGTGAGCGAGGTGTAGAGCGCGGTGCGGCGCGAGAAGTCGAACTGGTAGCCGACGCCGATCGCCTGCGTCTTGCCGGTGTTCACGTTCTCGGCCTTGTTCTCGACCCACTGGGCCTTCACCTGGTGTTGGCCGAAGCGGTAGTCGGCGCCGACCCAGTAGCCTTGGCCGTCGGCATCGGTGGTGCTGCGGTCGTCGACCGACACGTAGCCGCCGGTCACGCGCGCCGCGCCGAAGGAGTAGGCCGCGGCGCCCGAGATGGTGCGCACGCTGAAGCCGCTCGCATCGATCTTGTCATCGACGAACGAGACCATCGCGTCGAGCGGGCCGCCGGTGTAGCGCACCCAGGCATCGGCCACGCGCGTGCCGGTGGTGCTGCCCGCAGCTTCGCCCAGGCCCCACAGCGCGCCGACCTTCACGCCACCGAACGAGGCGCTCTCGGCCTTCACCGAGTTGTTGACGCGCGACGGGCCGCCGTTGGCGGTGGCCGAGTTGGCGCTGCCGCGCACCGGCTCGTAGCCGCCGAAGCCGCCGATCACGGCGGTGCTCGGGCCGTACACGCCGTTGGCGAATTCGCTGAAGTCGCTGGTCAGCGGGTAGAGGCTGCCGTACTGGCGGCCGAGGGTGACCGAGCCGATGCTGCTGTCGGCCAGGCCCACGAAGGCCTGGCGGCCCCAGAAGGCACCCTGGCCGTTGGTGCCGTCGTCGAGGTTGATGCCGTGCTCGAGCGTGAAGACGGCGCGCAGGCCGCCACCCAGGTCTTCATTGCCACGGAAGCCGAGGCGCGAGCCGGCGAGGCCGCCGCTTTGCACGCGGGTCAGGCGGTTGGCGCCGTCGGCGTATTGCACGAAGGCATCGGCCACGCCGTAGATGGTGACGCTGCTCGTCGGCGCAGCGGCGGTGGTGGTCTGGGCGGATGCCGCGGCGCTGGCCGCCAGGGCGATGGTGGTGAGCGCGAGATTTTGGAATTTGGATCGCATGCGAAAACTTCTCCGATCAGTGAGGCAGACCCCCTCGCCAGGCGGGCGCGTGCAGGCAGTCGATGCGGCCTGATGGCCTCGACGTCAGCAGCGGCGGTCACCGACCGGTGACCGCGTCTTGGGGCCGCATCCTAGGGAGAGCCCTGATCTCGACCAAGCTGCTGCAGCGCAACAGGCCATGTCGCATTTCGCAAGAATCTTCGGGCTTGAGATTCAGATCGTTGACCGCAATGCGCGCAGTGCGGAGCGTGCGGCGGCAAGGTCCCACGCGGCGGTGCCCACGCTCTTGAACACGGCGGGGCGGTGAAGGTCGGGCGTGTCTCGCAACAAGCGGCCGAGTGATTTCACGCGTGACCACTCGACACCGGCGCGCAGTAGGTCGCCGGCTTCGTGACGGGCGCCGAGCGGGTCGTCGGCGTAGAGATCGCTGCCGTCGAGCGTGCGCTGGCCGATCTCGGCCATCTCGGGTTTGAATGCGCCCACACCGATGACCACGCGGCCGGCGCGTGCGGGCTCGTCGTACACCGGCTCGGTGCTGGTAGTGAGCGTGATCACCGCGTCGACGTCGTCGGGCACGTCGGCACCCACCGCATCGCGGCCACGCACCTGCACACGCGCTTGCGGAAAGATCGCTTGCAAGGCCAGCTGGTGGTGGCGTGACTGCACCCCGGCGCCGATCAGCAGCACGTGGTGCGGCGCGCGGCCGAGCAGTGCGCGCAGCGCGAGCAGCGTCACCGCGGCGGTGCGGCGGCCGGTGACTTCGGGGCCGTCGAGCAGGCACAGGGGCTGGCCGGTGGTGGCGTCGCACGCCGTCACGATGCCGTGGATGGTGGGCAGGCCCTGCTGTGCGTTCGCGCGTTGCACGTTCACGAGCTTGTGCACGGCGATGTCGGGCGCGGTGGCCGGCATGCTCAGCATCACGCCGCCGTGGCCGAAGGGCACCACCATGCGCGGCGGGCTGAGCAGGGAGCCTTGTTCAACTTCCGCTGCGGCGTGCGCCACGGCTTCCATCAGCGACGGGAAGTCGAGCAGCTGCGCGGTGCGGGCGGCGTCGCAGACGAGAGGTGTGCTCATGGTCGCAGGCGTGTGCTCAGGCGCTCAGCCGGTATCGCTCGCCGTCCAACGTCACACGGCCAGCGGCCATCAGCTCGTCGAGGTGCTGCGAGATCGACCAGCGCTCGATGGCCTGCGCCGACGGCGAGGGGTTGAACCCGGCCGGATACAGGAAGCCGTGCGACACGAGTTCGTCCAGGTTCAAGGGCGCAGCGCGCAAGCGCTCGATGAGGCCGGCTTCGCGTTCGTCGAGGCGTGCGGTGTAGGCGCGCAGTGCGTCGTCGAACGCGCTGCGCTCGGTGTAGACGCCCTTGTGGTGGGAGGTGATCCAGACCTTCGCATCGAGCTCGGGCAGGCGCGCGAGCGATTGGCGGAACAGGCCGAGCTTGGAGGTCGCGTCGCCGTAGTAGGGCCCGAAGCTGGAGAGGTCCATGTCGCCGATGAAGGCGATGCCGTGCGGCTCGACGATGAGCGCACAGTGGCCCGCGGTGTGCCCGGGCAGGTGCACCGCGCGCACGCGGATGCCGCCACCGAGGTCCCACTCGGCGCCGTCGGCGTAGGCCAGCGCATCGGGCCGCGGCATGTAGGTGAACTCGGCATCGAGCTTCGCGCGGAACGCATCGAGCGCCGGGGCCGGGTAGCCGAAGTGGCGGCGCAGGCCTTCCCAGCTGCGGGCGGCCTCCACGTCGAGCTCATGCACATGCACCGGCGCCTGCGGCAGGCGGTGCAGGCCGCACATGTGGTCTTCGTGCACGTGGCCGAGGATCACCATGTCGACCGCGTCGTCGAAGATCTTGGCGCCGAGCCGGTTCGCGACCTTGGGGGTGTCGAACGCGACCACGGTGTCGCCACCGTGCACGATGACCTGGTTGCCATCGGGGTACTTGCCCGACTTCTCGCCGAAGTAGACGGTGACGGGGCCGAAGCGGGCGCTGGGAGTGTCAGGGTGCATGGGGGAATGCTAGGCGAGGTGGGGAGACCTTGCGTTCGCCTCTACAGTACGCCCGACGTTCTCTCGGGAGCCGCCATGCCCTCGTCCCAGAAGCCACCGAAGCTGCTCTCCGGCGGCAACCCGCAGATCGCCAAAGGCGATGGCGATGCACCCGTGCAGGCCTACATCGCCGCCATGCCCGACTGGAAGCGCAACATCGGCCGCCAGCTCGACGCTCTCATCGAGCGCAGCGTGCCCGGCGTGCGCAAGGCGGTGAAGTGGAACTCGCCGTTCTACGGCGTCGAAGGCCAGGGCTGGTTCGTCAGCTACCACTGCTTCACCCACTACGTGAAGGTGACCTTCTTCCGCGGCACTTCGCTCGACCCCCTGCCGCCGGGTGAATCGAAGACTGCGGAAGCGCGTTACCTCGACATCCGCGAAGACGGCATCCCCGACGAGGCGCAACTCGCCTCGTGGCTGAAGCAGGCCGCCGCCATCCCCGGCTGGGACGGCGGCTCGCCGAGCGCCGGCGGCAAGGCGATGTAGCGTGGCCACGCCTAGCGGGCAGGACCCGCAGCTGCTGCGCCGCCTGCTGCGCGCGAAAGACCGCATGGACGCCGCCTCGCACGAGGCCTGGCCCGTGGAGCGCCTGGCCGAGGTGAGCGGCGTCTCGGCGGCGCACTTCGCGCGCCAGTTCAAGCAGGCCTTCGGCGTGCCACCGCACCGCTACCTGCTCACGCGGCGCATCGAGCGGGCCACCGCCCTCTTGCGCGACACCGACCAGCCCGTCATCGACATCGCCTTCCAGACCGGCTGGGAAAGCCTCGGCACCTTCGGCCGCACCTTCCGCGACATCACCGGCGAAAGCCCGAGCGTCGTGCGCGAGCGCGCCCGTGCCGAAGCGCAGGACTTGAGCCGCGTGCCGCATTGCGTGGTGAGCGCCGCGCAGCGCCCGCACCTCACCACAGCAGTTTCGGAGAAGCGCCGCCGCGAGGCGAAGCCTATAACTGGAACCCTCAACGGTGACGACTCGAAGGAGATTCCATGACACAAGTGCAAGTGGTGGGTTTGTATGTGAACGACCAGGACGAAGCGCTCCGCTTCTACGTCGACAAGCTCGGCTTCAAGGTGCACACCGACGTGCGCAACGGCCCCTACCGCTGGCTGACGGTGCAGCACCCCGACCAGCCGTCGTTCCAGCTCGGCCTCTTCGTGCCCGGCCCGCCGGTGCACGACGAGGCCACCGCGCAGATGCTGCGCGAGGTGCTCGCCAAAGGCGCGATGCCGCCGCTGGTGCTGGAGGTCGACAACTGTCGCGCGGTGTACGACCGCCTGCTCGGCAAAGGCGTGGAGTTCACGCAGGAGCCCATCGAGCGCTTCGGCACGGTCGACGCCGGGTTTCGCGACCCGGCGGGCAACGGCTGGAAGATGATCCAGTCTCGCCGGTGAGGCTGCCGTGTGTTTTCACGGCATGTTCAAGGAAGAGGTTTGCATGGCGACGAAGAAGAGTTCCACCGGCAATGAAGACGCCTCGGCCCTGATCGACCGCCGCATCGCCGAACTCGGCGGCTGGCGCGGCGAGACGCTTTCCCAGCTGCGTGCGCTGATCCAGGAAGCGGTGCCCGACGTGGTGGAAGAGTGGAAGTGGGGCAACCCGGTGTGGTCGTCGAACGGCATCCTCTGCACCGGCGAGGCCTACAAGGCGGCGGTGAAGACGACCTTCGCCAAGGGTGCCTCGGTGCCCGACCCGGCCGGGCTCTTCAACTCCAGCCTCAACGGCAACGTGCGCCGAGCGATCGACTTCCGCGAGGGCGACACGCTCGACAAGAAGGCGTTGAAGGCACTCTTCAAGGCGGCGGCGCAGGTGAACCAGGCGGCGGCGAAGAAGTAGCTCGCCCTGCCACCCTCGGCGTTCCGGCCCTTAAACTGCCGGAATGAACGAACCAGTACACCGCGCACGCCCGTCGGCCAAGCGGGCGGGCTCGGCCCGCAAGGAGCCGACCCGCACCAACGACCCCGAGCGCACGAAGGCCAACATCCTCGAAGTGGCCGAGGCCGAGTTCGGCGAGAAGGGGCTGGCCGGTGCCCGCATCGACGAGATCGCCGCGGCGACCAACACGTCGAAGCGCATGATCTATTACTACTTCGGCAGCAAGGAAGGTCTCTACCTCGCGGTGCTCGAGGAAGCCTACCGCCGGGTGCGCGACGTCGAGGCCGAGCTGCACCTGCAAGACCTGCAGCCCGAAGAGGCGCTGCGCCGCCTGGTCGCCTTCACCTTCGACCACCACCTGCACCACGAGAACTACATCCGCCTCGTGATGTCGGAGAACATCCACCGCGGCGAGTACCTGGCGCAGAGCCCGCGCATCCAGGAGCTCAACGTGCCGGCCATCGCCGCCATCAAGAACCTCTACGAGCGGGGCGTGAAGACCGGCGTCTTCCGCAAGGGCCTGAACCCGATCGACATCCACGCGTCGATCTCGGCGTTGAGCTTCTTCAATGTCTCCAACCGCCACACCTTCAGCCTGATCTTCAAGCTCGACATGACCTCGCCGGCGTACATCGCCGAGCGCCGCGAGAACGTGGTCGAGATGATCGTGCGCTTCGTGCGCAAGGGCTGACACCCAGCTTCCCCCTTCCCTTGCCTCGCTTCCGCGAACCGCGGAGGCTTAGGTGTTTTTACCAAGAATAAAACTAACCAGTTCGTACAAACTTGCGGCCGGAGACAACGAATGCTCGACAGATCGATCGACGGGATGTGCCGCCTTTTCGGCATGCTGATGGTGGCCTGCCTCGCGCTGATGGTGCTGATGGTGTTCGGCAACGTGGTGCTGCGCTACGGCTTCAACTCGGGCATCACCGCATCGGAAGAGCTCTCGCGCTGGCTCTTCGTGTGGATGACCTTCCTCGGGGCTATCGTTGCGGTGCGCAAGCACGCGCACCTGGGCACCGATGCGCTGGTCTCGCGCCTGCCGCTCGCCGGCAAGAAGCTGTGCTTCGTGGCCGCGCACGGGCTGATGCTCTACATCTGCTGGCTGATGGGCCGCGGCGCGTGGCAGCAGACGGTGATCAACGTCGACACCACCAGTGCGGTGATGCAGCTGCCGATGGCCTGGCTCTACGCGAGCGGCGTCGTCTTCGCGGTGCTGGCCGGCGCCTTCATCCTGATCGAACTCGTGCGCCTCGTCACCGGCCGCTTGAGTGATGCCGAGCTGATCGGCGTGGCCGAGTCCGACGACATGCCGCATGGCAACCCCACCGTGCGCGACGACAAGGCGCGGCCATGACCATCGCGATCTTTCTCGGCGCGCTGCTGGGCGCGATGGCCCTGGGCGTGCCGATCTCGTTCTCGCTGCTGGTGTGCGGCGCGGCGCTCATGCTTCACCTCGACATGTTCGACGCGCAGATCCTCGCGCAGAACACCATCGAAGGCGCCAACAGCTTCCCGCTGCTCGCCGTGCCCTTTTTCATGCTGGCCGGCGAGATCATGAACGCGGGCGGCCTGTCGCGGCGCATCGTCAACTTCGCGATGACGCTGGTGGGCCACGTGCGTGGGGGCCTGGGCTACGTGGGCATCATGGCCGCGATCATCATGGCCGCGCTCTCGGGCTCGGCGGTGGCCGATGCCGCGGCACTCGCCGCGCTGCTGCTGCCGATGATGAACCGCGCCGGTTACGACACCGCGCGCTCGTCGGGCCTGCTGTCGGCGGCCAGCATCATCGCGCCGGTCATTCCGCCGAGCATTGCCTTCGTGGTGTTTGGCGTGGCGGCCAACGTGTCGATCTCCAAGCTCTTCATGGCCGGCATCGTGCCCGGCCTGATGCTCGGCGCGGCGCTCTGGGTCACCTGGTGGGTGCTGGTGCGCAAGGAGAAGATCCAGCCCGCCCCGCGCGCCAGCCGCACCGAGGTGCTGGTGGCGCTGAAGGATGCGACCTTCGCGCTCGTGCTGCCGGCCATCGTGGTCGTGGGCCTGAAGTTCGGCGTCTTCACACCCACCGAAGCCGCGGTGGTGGCCGCGGTGTACGCGCTCTTCGTGTCGACCGTCGTCTACCGCGAGCTGAAGCTCTCGCAGCTCTACGGCCTCTTCCTGTCGGCGGCGCAGACCACCGCGGTGATCATGTTCCTAGTGGCCGCGGCGATGGTCTCGGCCTGGATGATCACGGTGGCGAATCTGCCGGCCGAGCTCACCGCGCTGCTCAAGCCCTTGCTCGACCAGCCCACGCTGCTGCTCGTGATGCTGATGGTGATCACCATGCTCGTGGGCACGGCGATGGACATGACGCCCACCATCCTCATCCTCACGCCGGTCTTCATGCCGCTGGTGAAGGCAGCCGGCATCGACCCCGTCTACTTCGGCGTGCTCTTCGTCATCAACAACGCCATCGGCCTCATCACACCGCCGGTGGGCACCGTGCTCAGCACCGTGGCCGGTGTCGGCAAGGTCAGCATGGATGCGGTCACGCGCGGCGTGTGGCCCTTCATGCTGGCGCAGTTCGCCGTCATGTTCCTGATGGTCTTCTTCCCCGCAATCGTGACGGTGCCGGCGCGCTGGTTCTACGGTTGATCGTTCACACATCCAGAAAACGGAGACAACCCCCATGAAACGCATCGTCCTGAAGAGCCTCGTCTTGCTCGCTGCCGTGGCCGCTGTCGGCGCCGCACAGGCCCAGACCCGCACCATCAAGTTCGCGAACCAGAACGCGAAGGGCCACCCCATCGTGCAGGGCATGGAGAAGTTCGCCGAGATCGTGGAAGCGAAGTCGGGCGGCAAGCTCAAGGTCAACGTCTTCCCCGGCGGCGCACTCGGCAGCGACCAGGCCAACCTCTCGGCGCTGCAAGGCGGCACGCTGGAGATGGCCTCGATGAACTCGGGCATCTTCGCGAGCATCGTCAAGGACTTCGCGGTCTACGACTTTCCCTTCCTCTTCTCCACGCCGAAGGAAGTGGCGGCCGTGGTCGACGGCCCGGTGGGCCAGCAGCTGCACGCCAAGCTCGACGAGAAGGGCCTGATCGGCCTCACCTATTACGAGCTGGGCTTCCGCCAGATCACCAACAGCAAGCGGCCCATCAACAAGGTGGAAGACATCGCCGGCCTGAAGCTGCGCGTGATTCCCAACCCGATCAACATCGACTGGGTGAATGCCCTCGGTGCGAACCCGACGCCGCTGCCGTTCCCAGAGTTGTATGCCGCGCTGGAGCAGAAGGCCGTCGACGGGCAGGAGAACCCGGTCGCCACCATCCAGGGCGCCAAGCTCAACGAGGTGCAGAAGTACATGGTGCTCACCAACCACCAGTACAACCCGCAGTCGGTGGTGGTGAGCAAGAAGTTCTGGGAATCGCTCTCGCCCGCCGACCGCAAGCTCCTGCAAGACGCCGCCGTGGAGTCGGCCAAATTCCAGCGTGAGCAGTCGCGCAACGCCGCGGCCGGCATCCTCGACGCGCTGAAGAAAGCCGGCATGCAGGTCACCGAGCTGCCACCGGCCGAGATGGCCAAGCTGCGCGACAAGATGAAGCCGGTGATCGCCAAGCACACGGCCAACGTGGGCGAGGCGACGGTGAAGGCCGTGCTGGCCGACATCGAAGCCGCGCGCAAGTAAGCCACCGATCCATCACGGAGCCCTCCATCGTGATCGACGGCAGCACCGAGGTCATCGCGCACCTCGGCTACCCCACGCACGCCTTCAAGGCGCCGCTGGTCTACAACCCGTACTTCGAATCGGCGGGCATCAACGCCGTCGTGGTGCCGATGGGCTGCAGGCCCGAGGCCTTCACGGCGGCGCTCAAGGGCCTCTTCCAACTGGAGAACCTGCGTGGTGCGCTGATCACCATGCCGCACAAGGTGAGCGTGGTCGAGCTGCTCGACGAGGCCACGCCCGCCGTGCAGGTGTCGGGGGCCTGCAACGCGGTGAAGAGGCTGCCCGATGGCCGGCTGCTGGGCGACCAGTTCGACGGCGCCGGCTTCGTGCGCGGCATCGAGCGCAAGGGGCTGACGCTCGCCGGCGCACGCGCGCTGGTGGTGGGTTGCGGTGGGGTGGGCTCGGCCATCGCCGCCTCGCTCGCCGCAGCGAAGGTGGCGCATCTCGCGCTCTTCGATGTCAACGCCGCGTCGGCCGATGAACTTGCGCAGCGCCTGCACACGCACTTCCCGTCGGTCGATGCGAGCACCGGCCGCCACGACCCCGAAGGCTTCGACCTCGTGGTGAATGCCACGCCGCTCGGCATGAACCCGGGCGACCCGCTGCCCGTCGACGTGGCGCGCCTCGCGCCTGGCACCTTCGTCGGCGAGGTGGTGATGAAGACCGAGATGACGGCCTTCCTGCAGGCCGCGAAAGCACGGGGCTGCCGTGTGCAGGTGGGCACCGACATGCTGTTCGAGATGATCCCGCCGTACCTGGAGTTCTTCGGTTTCCCGACGACGACGCCCGAGCACCTGCGCGCCGTCGCTCGCCTGCAGTACGAGGAGACACGACCATGAGCGATCTGCTGCTGGACCCCGTTCGTGCACGCGAGCCGGTGCAGGCTTCTTTCAGCGACGAGCACAACCCGCTCGGGCTCAACGGCATCGAGTTCGTCGAATACGCCACCTCGGCCCCACAGGCCCTGGGTCAGGTGCTCGAGATGATGGGCTTTCGCCCCGTGGCGCGGCACCGCTCGCGCGAAGTGATGCTGTACCGCCAGGGCGGGTTCAACCTCATCGTCAACGCGCACCCGGCCGCGGGCCCCGAGGCGCCGTTGACGGCCCCGCCCACGCCGACGATCAGCGCCATCGCCCTGCGCGTGCGCAACGCCAACGAGGTGCACCGCCACGTGCTCGACCGTGGCGGCTGGGATGCCCCGACCCACCCGCAGGCGATGGAACTCAACATCCCCGCCATCCACGGCGTGGGGGGCAGCCGCATCCACTTCGTCGACCGCTACCGCGAGTTCTCGATCTACGACGTGGACTTCGTGCCCATCGTCGGCGCCGAGCAGCAACCGCCCGGCATCGCGGGCCTGCACTTCTTCGGCGTGGTGCAGTACATCGGCTTCGGCCGCAGCGAAGACTGGATCGAGTTCTACGCCGAGCTGCTCGGCACCACGCTGATCCCCGACGAGCGGCGCTTCGGCATCCTCCCGGCCGGCAAGCTGCTGCAAGCGCCGTCCACCGAGCCGGGCAACGGCTTCATGTTGCAGCTGGTGGAGCCGCCGCTCGATGCGGAGTCGCCCAACGAGCAATTCCAGCGCATCGGCCTCGGCGTGCCCGACGTGCTGGCGGCGGTGCGCAGCCTGCGTGCACTCGGCATGGAGTTCGTCGAGACCGACGCGGCCCACACCGAGCGTCGCGGCGCATTGACGAAGACCTACCTCGGCGGTGTCGCCTTCGAACTCGTGCAGAGCGGGGCCGCAGCATGAGCATCCAGGGCTTCGGCATGGACACCATCAGCCTGGCAGGCCCGCTGGAAGCCAAGCTCGATGCCATGCGCGCGGCCGGCTTCGACCAGGTGATGCTCAAGGCCAACGACCTCGTCGGCCACCCGCAAGGCTGGCGGGCCGCGGTGGCGGCGGTGAAGGCGAGCGGCCTGCGCGGCACCGGCTTCCAGGTGCTGCGCGACTTCGAGGGTTTGAGCGGCCACCTGCACCACTACAAGCTCGACATCGCGAAGACCATGCTCGAGATGTGCGCCGCGCTCGGCTGCGACGTGCTGCTTGCCTGCTCATCGACCTCCACCCACGCCAGCGCCGACCTCGACCACATCGCCCGCGACCTGCGCAAGCTCGCCATGCTGGCCATCCCGCACGGCATCCGCATCGCCTACGAAGGCCTGTCGTGGGGCCGCACGGTGAACGAGTACACCACCGCGTGGGACGTGGTGGGCCGTGCCGATTGCCCCAACCTCGGCTTGTGCTTCGACTCCTTCCACGCGCTGGCCGCGAAGACGCCGCTCGACGGCATCGACGAACTCGACCCGCAGAAGATCTTCCTCGTGCAGCTGTCCGACTTCATGTGGCAGGAGACGCGCACCTTCGAGGAACGCATGGCCACCGCGCGCACCTTCCGCGTCTTCCCCGGTGAAGGCGTGCACACCGCGACGGTGGTCGAGATGGTGCGCAGGCTCGATGCGCTCGGCTACGAGGGCGACTACAGCTTCGAGGTCTTCAACGACGACTACGTGCAGATGCCGCTGCCGATGGTGTGCGAGCGCGCAAGGCGCTCGGCCCAGTGGCTGGCCGACGACGTGCTGAGGCGTGCCGCGCCGCAGCCCAACCAGCTTCGCTTGCGCCGCATGCGCGGCTGAGGGTCTCACCTCCAGAAGGTTTCTTCCGCTCGACCACCACCCCGGGCGACATGGTCCCAGCGCCCGGGCCGGGCTTGCCTTTGCCCGAATCTTTCAACACGGGCCGCATGACTCACGAGGAGACACCATGAAAACAGCTCTCAAACCCATTGCCCTGGCGGCCGTCGCACTCCTGGCCGCTGGCGGCGCGCAGGCGCAATCGAGCGTCGTGCTCTACGGCCTGGTCGACCTCGCCGTCGACCACTACAAGGCCGGCAGCGCCTCTGGCGCCGGCAACGTGTGGAAGTTGAACGATGGCGTCGTCAACGGCCTCAACGGCTCACGCTGGGGCGTGCGCGTGAGCGAAGACCTGGGCGGCGGGCTCAAGGCCAACGCCGTGCTGGAGAGCGGCCTCAGCGCCGACACCGGCGCCCTGGGCCAGGGTGGCCTTGCGTTTGGCCGGCAGGTGTTCGTCGGCCTCTCGCAGGCCTCGCTCGGCGAGCTGCGCATGGGCCGGCAGTACATCCTCTCCGACTCGGTGATGGGCATGACCAACCCCTATGGCAACGCCTCGGTGGCCAACCCCGGAACGGCGAGCACCAACGCCGGCCGCAACCTGCCGCTGTGGCTGAACGCGCCGCGGGCCAACAACGTGATCCAGCTCGCCACGCCCAACCTCGGCGGCTTCACCGGCGCGGTGCAGCTGGCGCCGGGCGAAGGCACGGCTGACCGCTTCCACGGCGTGAAGCTCGGCTTCGGCAGCGGCCCCTTCAACATCGCCGCTTCGTATGAGTGGAACAAGTCGCGCACCACCGGCGACGACATCAACAAGTCGCTCACGCTCGGGGCCAACTACAACTTCGGCCCGGTCAAGCTGCTCGGTGGCATTCAGATGAACACCGACCTCGCGCTCGGCTCGGGCAATGGCGCCTTCATCGGCAACAACCTCATCGTCACCGGCCCGGCCGGCGGTTTCACCGCCGACGAGATCAACGGCTACACCCTTGGCGTGCAGGTGCCGGTGGGCCTGCTGACGCTGGGGGCCAACTACACCGGCGTGAAGTACGAAAACGCGGCCGGCGCCAACGCCACCCTGGGCAAGGCCGCGGTGATGGGCTGGTATGCGCTGTCGAAGAGCACCTTCCTCTACTCGGGCCTGTCGTTCTCGACCGGCGACCTGAAGGACTACATCGCCGAGAACCGCGTCTTCCAGGCGGGCCTGCGCATGGCCTGGTGAAGCTCGCGCGCGTGCTGCAAAAAAGGCGCCCCGAGGGGCGCCTTGAAAAGGCCACTGCAATGGCTGAAAGAAAACTCAGCGCACGCGGATCGCGATGAGCCGCCCGGTGGGCTCGCGTGCGCCTTCCACGATGTAGAGCATGCCGCTCGCCGACAGGCTGATCATCCCCGGCGACGGGTACGACCACACCGACTGGTGCGTCGCGAGGTCGATCGCATGCACGGCGCGGTCAGTGCTGACGAAGAGCAGGTTGTCGGTGACGACCACGTTGCGGTGGAACTCGCTGTCGCTCGCCGTGCCGGCCCACGACCACAGCACTTCGCCGGTGGCTTCGCTGATCGCATCGAGCGACTTCGGCGCATTGCGGCCCGCATACACCACCCCCTTGGCGAGCGCCGGTGTCGTGAGGTAGGCCCGTGCGCTGATCCAGCGGGTGTTGCGGTTCTCCACCGAGAAGTTCACCAGGCGGCGGCTGTCGTATTGCTCGACGCTCGACGACGCCCGGCCACTGAACGCACCGCCGCTGAAGGCGATGACGTTGTCAGCCGAGCCGAGGATCGGCGAGCCGTGGTACGAGTAGCCCCAGCCCGGGCCATACGGGTCGGGGATCGACGCGACCAGGTTGCCGTCGACCTTGCCGTACACCTCGAGCCCGAGGCCGCTGTAGTGGTAGACGTAGCGGCTGTCGACGGCCGGCGTGCTCATGTCGTCGTCGCCCGCGGTCTGCGACCACAGGCGGCTGCCCGAGGTGGCGTCGAACGAGTAGATGCCACCGCCGTAGTAGCCGCCGTTGGTGTAGGCGCGGCCGTCGGCGAGCGTCGGTGCGAGCACGTGGCCCCACTGCGAGTCGAAGGCCGACTGGAACACCGGCTGGCCATCGGCGGCGCGGAAGGCGTGCAGGTAGGTGTCGGAGTGGCCCATCGTCGCCGCATAGACCACGCCGTTGGCCACCGCCGGCGGGTTGAGGCCGGGCTTGGTGCCGAAGTCGCGCGTCCACACCGGCGAGCCATCGGCTTCGTTCAAGGCGCGGATCGACACGGCGCTGAAGTAGTCGTCGTCGGTGACGAACACCTTGCCGCCTTCACTCACCACCGCGTTGATCGCGCCGATCACGCCACTCGCGGGGCGCCGCCAGTCCCACGCGTACTGGAAGCGCGCCGGGTCGAGCGTCACCGGCACGTAGCCGGTGTGCGCCGCGTTGCCCTGGTGCATCTGCCAGTCGCTCGCCGCGGACACGGTGATGCTGTAGGGCACCGCCACGCGCGCCGTCCTGCGGGCGTTCTTGCACTTCGGGTCATGGCAGCCGGCGAACTGCAAGGTGCCGGTGTAGGTGCCGTCGGCCAGGCCCTCGGCCGTGCTCAGCTTCACCGTGAAGCGCCCGTCACCCAGCGACTCGATCACCGGCTTGGGCGCAAAGACGGCGGGCAGCTCGCCTTCGATGACGAGCCTGGTGTGCGGGGCCGCGGCGCCGCTGTACTGCAGCGCCAGCTCGCCGACGGCGGTCTGCCCGCTCGTCAAACGAAGTTCGAGGCTCGCCGGCGTGGCCATGAGCGAGGCTTGCTGCGCCGCGCTCTGGGCCTGCTCTCGCGAAGCGTCTGCATTGGCAGTGGTGCTGTCACCAGCACCACCGCCGCCGCACGCAGACAGGAACACGGCGACCGCAGCCACCGACCAGATTTTTTTCATGTGATCTCCCTGTTTACCGTGATGGGCCCCCGGGTGCGGAGGCCAGCGAAACCGCGATGCGATCGTGTCGATCGATGCGGTAGGGAGACTGTAGAGAGGGGGTCCTGACAACGTTCTGTCAGGAGTTCTTCAGAGCTTTTCCCACTCGGGAAGGCAGTGCTTGGCGAGTGCCGTGACCCACGCCGGCTCGGTGGGGTCGAAGGCCAGCCCGAGGGCCGGGCTGACCATGAAGCGCGCACGCCAGAACACCTGCTCGTCGTGTGTGAGCACGAAGGGCCGCAGGTGGTCGAAGGGGATGGCGATGCTGCCCAGGTGCAGCACCGGCGCGGCGGCGGTGATCTCTTCGAGCCGGCCGCTGTCCTGGAAGCGCAGGACCACGTCGCCGTAGTCCATCTCGTTCAGGCCGACCTCGTTGCGGCCTGCCTTGAGCGGCGTGCCGCGTTGCTTCAGCAGGTCGTCTGGCGTGAGCGAGAACGCGTAGCCCGCGAACGAGAGGTAGGGGTCGAGCCGCATGGTGGGGGCTCGGCCCGGCGCCCCTCAGCGCCCGAGTTGCGTGAGCGCCGCCTGCAGGCCTGCCAGGCCGCCGACACGCTGCTCGTTGATGAAGATCTGCGGCATCTGCCGCACCGAAGGCCCGCACTTCTCGAAGAAGGCCAGGCGCTCGGCCTCGTCATCGATCTTCACTTCCTTGAAGTCGATCGACTTGGTCTTGAGCAGCATCTTGGCCTGGTCGCATTGCGGGCAGGCCGACTTGGAGTAGACGACGATGTTGAGGTTCATGCGCGCGAGTTTAGGCGGCCGGTCGCTTCTGGCGCTTCTCGAATGACCCTGCCGCCGCCGCACGCAGCAGGCGGCGGAAGGTGGGGCACTCGGCGTGGTTGCGCGCGGGGCACACGGCCGCGTGGCGCAGGCCGTTGCTCATGGCCTTGAGGCGCTTGATCGTCGCATCGAGCTCGTCGGCCTTGGCGTCGAGCATCTTGCGATTGATGTTGGGCTTGCCATCGGCGGAAAACATGGCGCCGATGTCATCGAGCGAGAAACCCGCGGCCTGGCCGAGCGCGATGAGGGCGAGCTGGTCGATCACTTCCGGCGCGAAGAGGCGGCGCAGGCCCTGGCGGCCCACCGAGGCGATCAACCCCTTTTCTTCGTAGTAGCGCAGCGTGGAGGCGGGCACGCCCGAACGTTTGGCGACTTCGGCGATGTCCATGCAAAAACCCCTTGACTTCAAGTTGACTTGAACTTCTATATTCCCTTCAACGCTTCGCCACGTCAACCGGAGAACCCCATGAATCCGCTGCTGCACGACACCGCCCGCATCGCCCTGATCGGCCTCGGCGCCACCGCCACGATGGACGTGTGGCTGTGGGGCCTGAAGCGGCTTGGCGTGCCCTCGCTCAGCTTCGCGCTCGTGGGCCGCTGGGTGGGCCATGTGGTGCAGGGGCGCTGGTCGCACGACGGCATCGCCAAGTCGGCACCGGTGCGGCACGAGGCTGCGCTCGGCTGGGCGGTGCACTACGGCGTGGGGCTCGGGTTCGCCTCGCTGCTGGTGGCCGTGTGCGGCACGGCCTGGTTGCAGGCACCCACGCTGGGGCCGGCGCTCGCCCTCGGCATGGGCACGGTCGTCGTGCCGCTGCTGGTGATGCAGCCCGCGATGGGCGCGGGCATCGCGTCGTCGAAGACGGCCGCGCCGCTGAAGAACTGCCTGAAGAGTTTCGCCACCCACACCGTGTTCGGCGTGGGCTTGTTTGTCACTGCTGTCTTGATCGAAAGGACCTTGCCATGATCCCCAGAAAGTTCGAACCCTATCTCTTCGGCCTCGTGCTCTCGGGCCTGATGTCGTTCGTGGTGGCGGGCATCTCCACCTTGCGCAACGTGGGCGTCGTGGAGGGCTTCACCGGCCTGTGGGTCGGGGCGTGGCTGACCGCATGGCTGCTCGCCTTCCCGATCGTGCTCTTCGTCGCGCCGCTCGCGCGGCGTGTGGTGCAGCGGGTGCTGGCGCCGCAGTGAGCTTCAGCGCAGAACGGCCGCCTCACAAGCGGCCGTTCACACGCATGCCCTCCAGACGCAGGGCGATCGCCAGCTCCAGCTCGCCGAGCCGGCGCTTGAGCGTGTCGCGTTCATCGTCGGTGGTGGCCGCTTCCAGCTGCTGGCGCAACTCGGCGCGCTTGTGGAAGAGGTCGATCTCGGGCGGCGTCACGCCCGCGTTCTTCAGGATCTTGAACGGCAGCCGGAACTCGACCGGCGTGCGCAGGTAGTCGTCCTGGTCGGCCAGGGGCTTGCCGTAGCTCTCGGCGCTTTGCAGCTCGCCCGATTTCATCGCCTGGGCCAGGTGCTCGGCGATGGCTTCGTCCTGGCTGCGCAGCAGGGCATCGCGTTTCTTGCGGCGCTCGGAGTCGCTGGGGTGAGGCATGGCCGCAGTGTGCCAAAGCGCCGGTGCGGTGGGGCCGCTTTGCGGCGCCGTCCTACAGCCCACGCCTGCTCCGGCTGACGTTGCTTGCGCACTGCAACAGGCAGCATGCGTGCCGTGCAGCGCAGGTCATGGGGATCGGCGCGCAAGGTCCATCAGGAGAATGTCATGAAGAAAGCACTGACCCTCGCACTCGCCGCATTGTTCGCCGCCGGCACCGCGTTCGCGCAGGTCGGCACTGCCGTGAAGGAAACCGGCAAGGCCACCGCCGAGACGGTCAAGCAGGGTGCCGAGAACGCCAAGGCCGCTGTGTCCGACCAGCCGGAGAAGACCGTGCACAAGGCCAAGGCGAAGGTCCACAAGGCCAAGGCCAAGCACCACCGCGAGAACGCGAAGGACGCGGCCAAGGACGCGACCCAGTAACCCGCGCTACAGACGCTACCGACGCACGCACGGGAGGCCGCCGCGTGGCCAAACGCACGCTGGCGAGCGCCTGGGCGAAGTCGTTCGAGCGCAGCCTCGGCGTGTGGACACGCGCCGGGCTCAACGCGGGCCTGAAGCAAAGCCGGCAGCAGATCGGCCAGGTGGCCAGCCATGTGGCGAAGGCGGCGGCCGCCAAGCACAAGCCGCCGCCCGGCCCCGGCGACTGGCTGCCCGGCGTGGCGGTCGGCCTGTCGGGCCTGCTGCGTTTCCACCTCTACCGGCCGCCGGGCCTGCACTACGCCGAGCGGGTGCCGGTGATGGTGATGCTGCACGGCTGCGGGCAAGACGCGCGCAGCTTCGCCGTCAGCACCCGCATGAACCGCGTGGCCGACCGTGAGCGCTTTCTCGTGCTCTACCCCGAGCAGGACCGCGTGGCCAACCCGCAGGGCTGCTGGAACTGGTTCGAGACGCGCTCGGGGCGGGCCTACAGCGAGGCGGCGCTCATCCTGAAGGCGATCGACCAGGTGGCCCTCTTCTACCCGGCCGACGTGACGCGGGTGGCGTTGTGCGGGCTCTCGGCCGGCGCGAGCATGGCGGTGCTGCTGGCCACGCGCCACCCGGCGCGCTTCAAGGCGGTGGTGATGCACTCGGGCGTGGCCCCGGGCTCGGCCGACTCCAGCGCTGCCGCGGTGCGCGCGATGCGCGGGCGGCAGATGCTCACGCCGCTGGCGGTGAGCGAGGTGCTGCCGCCGCTGATGGTGATCCACGGGGCGCACGACCGCGTGGTCTCGTCGCGCAACGCGAGCGCCACGGTCAACCTCTGGGCCGATGCGGCGGGTGCCACCGCGAGCGAATCGCGGCGGGTGCAACGCGGCCAGCGCCACGCGATGACGATCACCGAACACAAGCGCCGCAGCCGCGACGTGGCGTCGCTGGTGGAGGTCGACACGCTCGGCCATGCCTGGAGCGGCGGCGCCGCGAAGAAGCCCTACAGCGACAGCCGCGGGCCCGATGCGTCGCGCCTCGCCTGGGCGTTTGCGCAAAGGCAATTCCGCGCGTGAGCGAGGGTGGTCGCGCAGGGCGGCTCCTGCACAATGCCGGCGGCCTTCCAAGAAAGAGACTCGCATGCCCCCCGAAGACCGCCGCGCCCTGCGCGCCAAGCTCATCGCCGCCCGCCAGGCGCTGCCCGACCGTCTGGAGCGCGCCGTGCAACTGCAGCAGGTGCTGCGTGCGTGGCTCGTGAGCCGCAAGGAATCGACCATCGGCGCCTACTGGCCGATCAAGGGCGAGTTCGACCCGCTCCCCGCCCTCTACCGCTGGAGCGAAGGTGGGCCCGAAGGCTCGCCGCGCCGCATTGGCCTGCCCGTCACCGACAAACGCACCGGCGAGCTGCGTTTCCACGTGTGGTTCCCCGGCTGCGAGATGGAGCTCGACGCGCACGACATCCCCAAGCCCAAGGGCACCGACGAGTTCAGGCCCGGCCTGCTGCTGCTGCCCTGCGTGGGCTATGGCCCGGGCGGTGTGCGCCTCGGTTACGGCGGCGGCTTCTACGACCGCACCATCGAGAGCCTGAACCCGCGCCCGCTCACCATCGGCGTGGGCTACGCGCACGGCTTCCTGCCACTGCTGCGCGCCGAGCCCGACGACCTCACCGTCGACGTGATGCTCACCGAAGAAGGCGTGATGTGGCAGCGGCCCGGCACCTGAGCGGATGAAAAGTTTTTTCGGCTGTCGTGTCGATTCCCGGCCGGCCCGTGCGTCGTGTGATCAGAGCCACCCATTTCCAGCCCCGGCTCGCTCAACCAATCCACAGGAGAACGACATGCGCGTGATGGTGATCGTGAAGGCCAGCCCCGAGTCCGAAGCCGGCAAGATGCCGAGCACCGAGCTGCTCGCCGCGATGGGCGCCTACAACGAAGAGCTGGTCAAGGCCGGCATCATGAAGGGCGGCGACGGCCTGCATCCGAGTTCGCGCGGCAAGCGCGTGGCCTTCTCGGGCCAGAACCGCACGGTGATCGATGGCCCCTTCGCCGAGACCAAGGAGCTGATCGCCGGCTACTGGGTGTGGGAAGTGAAAGACATGGCCGAGGCCGTCGAGTGGGTCAAGCGCTGCCCCAACCCGATGGAGAGCGATTCCGAGATCGAGATCCGCCCGTTCTTCGAGGCGGCCGATTTCGGCGAGGCGATGACGCCCGAGCTGCACGCGCAGGAAGACCGCATCCGCCAGCAGCTGGGCGGCAACGCCGTCTGAGGCCCTGCCGCCTCAGAGGCGGGCGGCGTGTTCCTTGAGCTTGGCCGGCACGCTACCTGACAGGCCGACGGCGGCGCGGCTGGCCAGCATGCGCTGGAAGACGCCTTGCACCTCGAGCGCCTGCACGGCCTGCAATCGCGCCAGCCACTCGCTCGTGTCGCGCAGGCGGCCGAAGGTGAAGAGCTCCTGCGCCGCCACTTCCATGCGCTTGGCCGGCTGCTCGAGCGCCCGCAGGGCGCGCACGCTGATCTGGTTGCGCGCCCGCGCGAGGCCCTCGGGGTCGGCGCGGTCGGCGTGCTGGTGCAGCAGGCGGGCCACTTCGGTGATGAAGGCTTCGCCCTGCGCCGGCTCGGTGGCCGCGTCGATCACGAACTGGCCGGCCAGCGGCGTCACGTCGGCCGAGCAGCCCACCTGGTAGGCGAGGCCGCGCCGCTCGCGGATCTCGTCGAGCAGCGGTGAGCTCATGCCTTCGCCGAGCAGCGCGGCGGCGAGCACCCACGCGATGTGCGTGTCGTCGGCGAGCGAAGGCGCTTCGAAGCCGAGCACGATCTGGCACTGCGCGCTGCCGGAGAGCCGCCGCAGCTTCACGCCGCCGTGCCACACGGGCGCGGCCACGGTGTTGGGCTCGCCGCGCGGCATGTCGCCGAAGGCGCGCTCGGTGGCGGCCACGAGCGCGGCCTCGTCCACCGGCCCCGCGGCGGTCACCACCACGTTGCACGCGGTGTACTGCTGCTGCACGTAGGCCAGCAGGTCGTCGCGGGTGAAGCGCTTGATGTTGGCGCGGTTGCCGATCACCGGGCGGCCGGCGGCATGCTGGTCGCCGTAGCTGGCCTTGTCGAAGAGGTCGAAGGCGATGTTGACCGGGTCTTCCTCGAACTCGGTGAACTCGTGCTGGATCACCTGGCGCTCGCGCTCCAGTTCGTCGGCGGGGAAGGTGCTGTGGCGCACGATGTCGGCGATCTGCTCGATGAAGGTCGGCAGGTCGCGCGGCAGGCCTTCGATGTGGAAGGCGGTGTGGTCCTTGTCGGTGTGCGCGTTGACCTCGGCGCCCAGCGCTTCGGCATCGAGGTTGATGCGCTGGCAGTCGCGGCTTTGCGTGCCCTTGAAGGCCATGTGCTCGACCACGTGGCTGATGCCGTTCTGCAGCCGTGTCTCATGCAGGCTGCCGGTGCGCACGAAGACGCTCAGGCTCACCGTCTGCCGCCAGGGCATGGGGATGGCGACGATGCGCAGCCCGTTGGCGAGGGTGTGCAGGGCAGGGGTGGGAGCGGTGGACGAGGTCAAGGCGGGGCGTGGCCAGATGGGACAGGCCCCGATGATCTCAGGTCCCCGCTTCACCCGCGGGGCGCGAGGTTGGGCTCAGAAGCGGTAGCCCACGCCCACGCCGACCAGCAGCGGGTCGACCTTGAAGGTGCCGAGCGTCGTGCCGCCCGAGCTCACGTCGGTGCGGATCTGCACCTTCTTCACGTCGAAGTTGAGGTAGACGTTCTTCGCCACGGCAACGTCGAGGCCGGCCTGCACCGCGAGGCCGAAGCTGTTGCGCTCGATGTCCACGCCGGCCGGCAGCTTCACCGCCGAGAAGCGCGTGTAGTTCACGCCCGCGCCGAGGTAGGGCTTGACGGTGCCCAGCTGCGTGAAGTGGTACTGCACGGTGAGGGTGGGCGGCAGGTGCTTGAGCGAGCCGATCTCGGTGCCACCCGACTTGAGCGTGTGCTTCTGCGGGTAGGTGAGGATCAGCTCGGCGGCGATCTGCGGCGTGAAGAAGTAGCTCAGGTCGAGCTCGGGGATCACCTTGTTGTTGACGCTGAGGTCGAGGCCGGTGCTGTCCTTGTTGGCGCTGTCGAGGTGGACGGCGCGCAGGCGCACGAGGAACGGGCCGTCCTGGGCCTGGGCGGCGAGCGGGGTGGCGAGTGCGGTGGTGGCGGCGAGGGCGGCGAGAAGGGTCTTGTTCATGTTCATGGTTTGTTGTCTATCGTCTGCTGAGGGAGAGGTCCTCGTCGGTGATTTCAATGCCCCTACTCCTTGTGCATGTTGCGGTGCATCAATCGAGGCGGGCGCCGCGGTTTGCGGCAGGTCAAGAGACCTTCGATGTCACAGGACGGGTGGCCAAAACGTCTGAGCGATGAAGAATCGCGACGGCCGCTCGGTGGCACCCCGCTGCGCTGGCCGTGTCGCCCACCACGAGAACCTGCTCCGATGAACCCACGCCAAGCCGAAGACCCGACTGCCGTGTTCGCACGCCTGCGCCCGCGCTTGCAGGGCATCGCCTACCGCATGCTCGCGAGCGTGGCCGAGGCCGAAGAGGTGGTGCAAGACGCGTGGCTGCGCTGGCACGACGCGCAGGCGAGCCCGCCCGACAACGGCGAGGCCTGGCTCGTCACCGTGACCACGCGGCTGGCCATCGATCGCCTGCGCGCGACCAAGGTGGCCCGCGAGCATTACGCCGGCATGTGGCTGCCCGAACCGATGCTCACCGAAACGGCCGACAGCCCGCAGGACGTGCTGGAGCGCGCCGACGACCTCTCGGTCGCCTTCCTCATGCTGCTGGAGCGGCTGTCGCCGGAGGCGCGAGCGGCCTTCCTGCTGCGCGAGGTGTTCGACGTCGACTACCCCGAGGTCGCTCGCATGGTCGGCAAGGCCGAGCCGGCATGCCGGCAGCTGGTGAGCCGCGCGAAGAAGCAGCTCACCGAGGAGCGGCCGCGCTACCGCGTGACGCCCGACATGCACCACCGGCTGCTGAGCGGCTTCGCCCAGGCGATGACGTTGGGCGACTTCAGCGCCTTGCGCGCGATGCTCGCCGAAGGCGCCGAGCTGATCGGCGACGGCGGCGGCAAGGTGCTCGCCTTCCCGAAGCCACTGCAAGGCGGGCAACGCATCGCGCAGCTCTTCTACGCGGCGCACCGCAAGCTGCGGAATCGCCAGCGGGTGCAGCTCGTGCGGCTCAACGGCGAGTGGGGCCTGCTGCGCTTCATCGACGGGGTGCTCGAGTCGGCGCAGACCTACGAGACCGACGGCGAGCGCATCCTGCGCATCCGCGTGCAGCGCAACCCCGACAAGCTGGCGCGCATCGCGGCGGCTGTCACAAGCGCGGGCCCTGGTGCGTCTAGTGGGCATGGAGATCTTTCCATCGACCCACAGGAGTGATTCATGACCCAGCGCATCAACTACATGCAGCAATCGCCGGAACTCTTCAAGAAGTTCCTCGAGTTCAGCACCGCGGCCAAGGGTGGCGCGATCGAGGCGACGATCCAGCACCTGATCGAGATCCGCGCTTCGCAGATCAACGGCTGCGGCTTCTGCGTCGACATGCATGTGAAGCAGGCCACGCTCCACGGCGAACGCCCGCTGCGCCTGCACCACCTCGCGATCTGGCGCGAGTCGACCTTGTTCTCACCGCGCGAGCGGGCCGCACTCGCGTGGACCGAAGCGCTCACCACGCTGGGCCCGCACGGCGTCGACGACGCCACCTACGACAAGGTGCGCACGCAGCTGTCGGAGAAGGAGCTGTCGGACCTGAGCTTCCTCGTGATGGCGATCAACGGCTGGAACCGCATCAATGTCGGCTTCCGCGGCGTGCCGGGCTCGCACGACAAGGCGTTCGGGCTCGACAAGGCGGGGCTCGCCTGAGGCGTGTTCAGCGCAGCTTGGCCCAGAGCGTGTCGAACTGGGCCTGGAAGCTGCGCACGAGCCCGGGCTCGTTGGTGACGATGAGGTTCTCTTCGTTGTGCTCGCTGGCGCTGCGCGTCCAGTTGTAGCTGCCGTTGAGCAGCCAGGTCTCGTCGACGAGCGCGAACTTGTGGTGCATGTGGGCCGGGGTGCGGTCCACCGCCACCGGCACGCCGCGCTGGCGCAGCAGCGCGACGTCGCTGCCGGCGTCGAACTCCTTGTCGTTGTCGGTGATGAAGCGCAGCGCCACGCCGCGGCGGTGGGCGGCCAGCACCTCGTCGGTGATGCGGTCGTCGGAGAGCGTGAAGACGCACAGGTCGAGGTTGCGCCGGGCCGACCGGAGCTGCTGCACGATGGCCGAGAGGCAGGCGGTGCCAGGGCTGAAGTGCGCCTGCGAGCGCACGGTGCCCGCTGGCAGCCGGCCGACGTCGAGCGCCCGCATCACGCCTTCCAGCCACTTGAGCAGGCCCAGCTGGTCAGGGCTTTCGCTGCGCGAGCGCACCAGGTCGAAGGCGCGGTTGCGCAGCTGGCGCAGGCCGTCTTCCGGGGGCGACGCCTCGCGCAGCGCCTGGGTCAGCGAACGCTTTTCCTCGTCGCTCAGTCGTTCGTCGGCAATCGTGGCCTCGATCTCGCGCAGCAGCTCGTCCATCGTCGTCAGGCCTTGGGTTCTGGCTTCTTGCCGCGCTTCACGTCTTCGAGCGCGCGGCCCACGCGCTCCACCTCGTCGCGGATGGAGCTGTCGAGCTTGAGGCGATGTTCGGTGGCGCTGATCAGCGGCAGCATGATCTTGCGGTAGGTGACCGACAGCTCCAGCAGCGCCTCGGCCATGCGGCGGCCTTCGTCGTTGGGGGCTTCGGGCTTGAGCGTCTCGATCGCGCGCGACACGTCGAGCAGGGTGCTCGCGATGCGGGTGCTGCCGTCGGCGTCGTCGCCGCCGAGCTTGCGGCGGCGCACGTACTCGTCGCAGATGTCGCGGAAGCGTTGCCGCTCGGCCGGCGTCGGGTTGCCGATCAGGTGCGCGAGCTTGAGCAGGTTTTCCTCGGCGCCGGTGGTGAGCGTCTGGGCTTCGCCGCGGTAGTGGTCGCGCAGCAGCGCATCGAGCTCGTCGTCGCGCATCAGCGGCGTGATCTTGGCCGCGAGCTTGGTCATGTTGCGGTAGCTGCCCTGCAGCTTGAAGGCTGGCTCGGTGCGGTAGGCGTCTTGCTGCGCGGCCGACTCGATGTAGGCGAGATTGACCTTCAGCAGCAGGTCTCGTGCGCGGAAGAGCCGCTGCATCAGCGCGGTCAGCTCTTCCAGCTCGACCCCGCTGTAGCTGTGCGCAAAGCTGCTGCTCGCCACTTCGGCGCCGGCCGCGCGCTCGGCGAGCAGCTGCACGTCTTTCGGGTCGCGCGAGGCGAGCGGCAGCAGCGCCGGGTTGGCGGTGAGGCAGTTCTCCACGTAGGAGAGCGCGAAGAGCTGCTCGCGGCCGGAGAGCACGTCGCCCAGGTTGTAGATGTCGGCCCGGTTGGCCAGCATGTCGGGGATCTTGAAGACGTCGCCCGACTCGGTGTACGGGTTGCCCGCCATCACGATGGCGAAACGCTTGCCGCGCAGGTCGTGGCTGTGCGTCTCGCCGTCGATCACGCCTTCGATACGGCGCGTGCCGTCGGCGAGTGCGATGAACTTCTGCAGGAACTCGGGGTTGGTGTGCTGGATGTCGTCGAGGTACAGCATCACGTTGTTGCCCATCGCGAGGCCGAGGTTCAGCTTCTCGAGCTCTTGCCGGGCTGCGCTGTTGGGCGCGGTGGCGGGGTCGATGGCGGTGACGCCGTGGCCGAGCGCGGGGCAGTTGATGCGCACGAAGATGAGGCCGAGGCGGTCGGCCACGTACTCCATCAGCGTGGTCTTGCCGTAGCCCGGGGGCGAGATCAGCAGCAAGAGGCCCATGCGGTCGGTGCGGGCCTGGTCGCCGGCCGCGCCCAGCTGCTTGGCGAGGTTGTCGCCCACCAGCGGCAGGTAGACCTCGTCGATCAGCCGGTTGCGCACGAAGCTCGACAGCGGCTTGGCCTGGAACTGGCCGAGGCGCAGGCGCGCCTTCTCCTGCGCCAGCACTTCGTGGCGCAAGGCCTGCAGCGCGTTGAACGCGGGCAGGTCGTGCGCCTGGTGGTGCAGGAAGCGGCGCCAGAAGTCGTTGAGGTTGAGCGACAGGCTTCCGTCGACGATGCGCGGGTGCTCGCCGAGCAGGCCGGTGAGCGTGGCATCGAGCGTGGCGTTGATGCGCTGGCGGGCGGCGGGCAGGGCGAGCAGGCTGGCGGCATCGTCGGCCCAGGTGAGGGCCGCGGGCGCTTGGGTCTGCGCATAGGCGCGGGCCCATTGGCGGGCCAGGCGCCAGCGCTCGGGCGGCGTGGCGGCGTCGAGGTCGCGCTGCCAGTCGGCGAGGCGGCCGTTGCGCTCCAGCTCGCGGTGCAGGGCGGTGGCGAGGTCTTCGCCCGCACCCGACACCACCCAGCTCTCCGCCCCTCGCTCAGCGGCGAGCTGGCGCACGAGATACGCCGCAGACTGCGCGCACAGGGTGCGCAGGTGCTCGTCGCCTGGCCCGGTCAGGTCAGGCGAGAACTCGGCGGCGAAGGCCTGCAGGGCGGTGGCGGTCTCGGCTTCCAGGTCCTGCATCGGCTCGCGCACTGCGAAGAGCTGCTGCATCTGCCACGCGGCGCGGGCACGGCGCTGCAGGGATTCGCGCTCCGATGAGAAGCGGCTGTGGTGCCAGTAGAGCGCCGCCAGCGCACGCTCGGTGGGGCCGTAGGCCAGCAGGCCGGCCTGGGACTGCATCGTGGCCAGCGTGGCGAAGAGGCGCGCGGCATCGTCGTCGTGCACGCCTTTCTGGTAGCCCTCTTGATAGCGCGGGGCGGCGTAGCGCCGGGTGTGGTCGAGCAGTGCGGCCTGGCCCTCGGGGCCTTCGGCCAGGCGTTTCTGCACCTCGTGCCAGGTGAGGTCGCCGCGGCCTTCGAGGCTGTCTTGCAGCATCAGGCCGGCGAGGTATTCGGCGCGTGAAAGCGCGGGCGTCTCGGAGGCGAGCGACTGCTGCCACGCGGCCGAGCGGGTGTCGAGCCGCGGGTCTTTCACCGGCGCGTGGTAGTCGGTGCCGGTCAGGTGGAAGAGGGGCTGGCCATCGTGCACGACGAGGGTCAGGTCCAGCGGCTGCCGGTTGACGGTGAAGGCATGCCGGCCCAGGCGCAGCGTGTGGCCGCCATCGGCCACCAGCTCGCGCTTGTCGCGCACGCTGCGCAGGGCCTGGTCTTGCGCGGTCTTGAGCTTCGTGGCCAGGTCGTCGGCGGCCACGGCGGCGCCGAGCGCACGCAGGTCGTCGATGAGCTTGCGCAGCTTGGCGATCAGGGCGTCGGCCGCGAAATAGCTGTGGACCTCGGTGAGCTCGTTGAGCTGCGCCAGCCGGCGGGGAATGCCATCGAGGATGCGCTCGGCCGCCGCGCCCATCGCCTGCGCCCGGCCCTGGCGTGCGTCGACGAGGCTCTGCCGGCGCGACGAGAGCGCTTCGTACACCGCCTCGCGCTTGGCGGCGATGTCGGCGAGGAAGCCTTCCTGCTCGGCGAAGCGGCCTTCGAGTTCTTCCAGTTGCGCCATCAGGCGGGTGAGCGCGTCGTCGCACTTCTCGGGCGTGTCAGCGAACTCGAGCGCGTTTTCCACCGCTTGACCGAAGAGCTTGAACTGCGCGCCGAACTCGGCGGTGGCCTCGGCGGTGCCGAGCGCCTTGCGGCGGTTGCGGGCATCGGCGCGCAGCCGGTTGATGTCGGTGTAGAGCGCCGAGATGCGGTCGAGGATGGCGGTGCGGGTGACGGCATCGCCGCCGGGCAGGTTGCCGAGCTGTTCGGTGAGCAGGTCCAGGCCTTGCGCCTGGGTGTCGAGCGCGTCGAGCAGCTGGGCCAGCATCGGCGTGGTGCTGGCGGCGGGCAGCTCGGCGGCGAGCTTGTTGAGCGCCTCGCGCTGGCCGTCGAAGGCGTTGTCGGCGGCGAGGAAGCGCATGGCGCGCTCGCCCACACGCTGCTGCTCGGCCTGCAGCTCCTCGTCCATCGCGGCGATGCGCGGCAGGTCGGCGTAGCGCAGCTCCTTGAGCATCTGCAACTTGCCGCGCTGCTCGCGCAGGCGGGTGAGGGCGCCCACGAAGTCGCTCGGCTGGCGCCACAGCGTGCTGGCGATGTCGGTGCCCAGCGCCCGCTGCTCGGCCTCGGCCTGTGCGAGTGCCCGCGCCGTTTCACGCCGGATGGCGTCGACCTTCTCGAACTCGGCGAGCGTGGCGCGCGAGGCCTCGGTGATCTGCTTCAGCTGTCCTTGCAGGCCGCCCGCTTCGGGCGCATCGAGCCAGAAGTAGGCATCGGCCACACGCGTGCACTGGCGGATCAGGTCTTCATACGCCGCCTTGGTCGGCGCCTGCTCGCGCACCGCACGCGCGATGCCCATCAGCTCGGCCACGCCACGCACCAGCTCCGCATTGCCGATGCGGCCGTAGAAGCCGCTCGCCACCGGCTGCGCGCTCGCATGCTCTTCGCTGGCGAAGGGCGTTTGCCACAGCTGCATCGGGTGCACGCGGGTGGGCTCGCCGCGCTCGTCCTGGAACACGAGCACACGGCCGTCGTCGAAGCGCGCGTAGCCGTTGGCGACGATGGGCGTGCTGAGCGTCTTGTTGATGAGGTTGTAGCTGAAGAGCGCGTACTGGCCGGAACCTGGCTGGTAGAAAACGTAGAGCACGTCTTCGCCGTTGGGCGAGCGCAGCATGCGCTTGAAGCGCAGCGCGCTCACCATGTCGTGTGGCAGGTCGAAACGTTTGTGTTCGCCCGACTGCAGGTAGTAGCCGCCCGGGAAGAGGATGCCGTGATCCTCGGGCAGCTGGATGCAGCTGCCGCCGATGGCATCGATGCGCTCCACGCCTTGCGTGCGGGTGTTGAACACCAGGTGCCGCACCGTGGTCTCGCGGTACGGGCGGATGCGCAGCAGGATCAGGAGGCCGAGCTTCGCGTAGGACACCTCGGCATCGGTGAGCGACTGCGTGCGGTCGTCGACCGGCTCGCTGTAGACGCCCAGGCCCGTCTCGGTGTTGTTTTCGACCTTGACGGTGAGGTCGCCGCCCACCGTCTCGACGAACACCGTGTCGAGGATGTTGATGTGCGGGTGCTTGCCGCCCACGTGGTGCTCGCGGGTGGTGGGCGTCCACTCGAAGTCGTGGCTGGCGGGCAGGGCGATGTCGCGCTCGCCGCGGTTGTCGGTGTAGCGCACCGAGCCGTCGCGTTCGATGTGCCAGCGGAAGACGCGCACGTCGTGGAGTTGCTGGCCGATCTGGAACGCGGCGAGCAGCTTGTCTTGTGTGACACGCAGCTGCAGCAACGTCGCTTGCTTGTAGTACGAATAGAGCTCGCGGAAGTCGGACAGGAAACGCGGGTCATCGAGGAAGCTGCCGGCCAGCGGCACGGCGGCCAGCTCGTCGCTGCCCTCGGCGGGCAGGCGGTACAGCGCGAACACGTCGCCGACCGCCGTTTCCTTGCGCAGCCCGATGAAGACGTTGTAGCCGAACACCAGCAGGTCGCCGATGCGCACGATGTCGCGCGCCACGCAGTTGTTCTCGGTGCGCGCGCGGGTGCGCAGGATGAGCGCCTGCTCGGACTGGCCGAACTCTTCCAGCCGCGCGGCGTTGAGCGACTGCGTCTGCGCGAGCAGCGTGTCGCCCAGCGTGGCGAGGCGCTTCTTGAGCAGCTCGTAGCTGCCGCTGTCGGCCACCATCTGCTCGGTGGTGGCGTCCGTGGGGTCGGGTGCGTGCATCGTGCGTCGGGGTCGTGCGGCTTACCAGCCGGCGCGCAGCAGGGCGTGCAGTTCTTCGCGTTGGGGTTGCGTTGCGAGCCAGGCGCGGATGCGGTCGATCTCGTCCATGCAGGCATCGCCGTGACGGGCGCGCAGGGCGGCTTCGCGCTGGCGGTCGACTTCCTCGTCGCGCAGCTGGCGTTGCCAGGCGTCGGTCAACACGTTGCGCAGGCGGCCGGCCAGGCCCAGGTCGGCCAGGGCTTTCCACTCGTCACGGTCGAACCACACCAGTTGGCAGGGCGAGCAGCGGTCGATCCAGAACTCGAGCTCGGTGCTCGGGCGGTAGCGCTGCATCAGGCGGGCGCAGTTGGGGCAGGCGCGCACGCGCGAGTCGGCGTCGTCGTCCTGCAGCAGGGCGATGGTGTCGCTCGCCAATGGCTGCGGCGAGCGCACGCGCCAACGGCGGTAGTCGTCGAGCTTCAGGGCGGTGCCCTCGCAGGCCTCGCATTGCAGGGCTTGCAGCTCGTCGGCCAGCTCGATGGCGGCGAAGTCGGTGGAAGCGGCGGCGCAGCCGCAGCGCAGGTTCATCATCTCGGTCTCCCTCCGTGGCCTGCGCTCAGACGCGCAGGCCTTGCATCAGGTTTTGCAGCGCCGTCTTCTGGGTTTCGCTGCCTTCCTTCATCACCTTGGCGACGAAGGCGGCGACGCTCAGGTTCTGCAGCTCGCCGGTGGAGTTACCAAGCGCCCCGACGATGTCGCGCAGATCGCCGACCACGTCGCGCTTGCCGGCGAGCTGGTCCTTGAACGCGACCTGCAGCGTGTTGCTCTTGGCGATGGTGCCGTCGATGTTCTTGCCCACCGAGATGGCATTGACGAAGCGCTCGAAGTAGTCGCCCTGGCCGCCGACGATGTCGATGTTGGCCTTGGCGAGCGCGGTGCCGAGTACCTCGGCCTGCTCTTTCGCGATGTGCGTCTGCGCGTCGATGCCCTTGAGCGTCTCGGTGTGCGCCATCTCCAGGCGCATGCGGTATTCCTCGTGGGCGCGGGTCTCGGGGCCCATCGCCTTCATCGCCTCGAATTTCTCGCGCAGGCCCTTGGCCTCGGCGTTGAACTTCGCTTCCACCACCTGCGCGTCGGCCTGGCCGGCCTTGAGCGCGGCGTCGGCATCGGCGGCGCGCACCGCCACTTCGGCCAGGCCGAGCTTTTCCTTGCCCTGCGCTTCCGCTTCAAACTTGGCACGCAAGCCGGTGGCCTGCGCCAGCGCATCGGCTTCGACGGCGCTGGCCTTCGCCTGACCTTGCGCCTGGATCACGCTGGCTTGCGCCTGGCCGGTCTTGAGCACGGCATCGGCCTTGGCCAGCTCGACCTTGGCGTCGACCATGCCCTGCTTCTCACGCGCATCGGCGGAAGCGAGTTGCACCTTGGCACTGGCGAGGCCCGGCGCGGCGGTGATGGCTTCCAGGCCTTCGGCTTCGCGCTTCTTCGCTTCGGCTTCGCGCTCGGCGACCTTGAGCTTGGCTTCCGACAGCGTGAGCTCTTCGGTCGCCTTGTGGCGAGCGCGGCGCTCCTGCGCTTCGGCGGCCTTCACCTCGATGACCAGCTTCTCTTCGGCCTGGCCCTCGGCCATGATGATGGTCGACTTCTTGGTGCGGTCGGCCTCGGCCACCACACGCACGTCCTTGATGGCCTCTTCCTGCTCGGCCACCGTGCGCTCGACGACGATGCGCTCGCGGATCACGTCGGCGATCGCCTTCTTCTGCACCTCGACGGCCTTGTCTTTCTCGATGCGCTGCAGCGTCACTTCCTTCTCGCGGTCGACCACTTCCAGCTCGCGGGCGCGGATCACCTTTTCCTCTTCGATGGCGACGGCGCGCTTGCGGTTGTTCTCGGCAACTTCCTTCTCGCGCTGCACGTTTTCCTGCTGCACCGAGACGGCCTGCAGCGCCTGCAGGCGGGCCAGCTCCGACTTGGTCTTTTCCTCGGCCTGCACCTTGGCGGTCTCGGCCTCTTCACGGGCGCGCACAGACGCCACTTCGCGTGCCTGGCGGGCGGCGGCGTCGGCCTGTTGGCGTTCGAGTTCGAGCAGGGCTTCCTGCGTCTCGACGTCCTTCTTCTTGATCTGCATCTCCTCGTTGCGGCGCAGCTCGTTGGTGCGCACATGCTCGGTCGCCGTCAGTTCGGTGATCTTCTTGATGCCCTGGGCGTCGAGGATGTTGTTGCTGTCGAGCTTGCCGATGGGCGTCTGCTCCAGGTAGTCGATGGCGGCGTCGTCGAGGCGGTAGCCCGAGAGGTCTTCGCCGATCGCACGCAGGATGCGCTCGCGGAAGTTGGCGCGGTCTTGATAGAGGTCGACGAACTCCATCTGCTTGCCGACCGACTTCAACGCTTCGGAGAACTTGGCGGAGAAGAGTTCCTCGATGGTGTCCTGGCTGGAGGCGCGCTCGCAGCCGATGCTCTGCGCCACCTTCAGCACGTCACCGGCGATGTTGTTCACCCGCACGAAGAACTTCACCTTGATGTCGGCGCGGATGTTGTCCTTGCAGATGAGGCCCTGCTGGCCCGAGCGGTCGATCTCGATGGTCTTCACCGAGATGTCCATCAGCTCGGCCTTGTGGATGATGGGGTAGACCATGCGGCCCGTGAACGTGACGTCGGGCTCGGCGCGCAAGGTGTTGACGATCAGCGCGTAGCCCTGCTCCACCTTGCGGTAGAACTTGGCGAACAGCGCGAACAGCACCAGCAGAAAGAAGGCCAGCAAGCCGACGGCGATGTAGATGGGTGTCATGAGCTCTCCCTAGACGACACAAACAAGCGACACAAACAAGCGACACAGACAGACAACAGGAAATCGAGACGAGGTGGTTCAGAGTTCGGGTTCGATGAGGAACCGCTCGCCCGCCGCGTCGTACTCGGCGAGGCGCGCGTTCGACCCCTTGGTCAAGGTGTTGGGGCTTCGCGCCCAGACCTTCACGTTGAGGCCGGCGCCGCGGCGCTTGACCTCGGCGTAGCCGAACTGCTCGTCCACGGTCGACGTGGTGACGACGCAGGGCTGGCCCACCAGGCCGCCGTTCGACACGGCGTTGTGGGTGACGAAGAGCTTGCGCGTGGGGCGCAGCAGGCGGGCGGTGATGGGCAGCGCGAGCGCGAAGCTGCCGAGCAGCACGCCGGTGCCGGCCACGAAGCCGAGCAGGGCGGTGGGCACCAGCGGCAGCAGCCACATGCCCGCGAGGCAGCTCAGCGTCCACGAGGCGAGCACCAGCAGGCTGACGACGATGGAGAAGGGCACGCCGTCGAGGCCGAAGGCGATCACGAAGCCGGCCAGCGACCCGATGTCGTTGACGGCGCCGTCGACCTGCAGGTCGAGGTCGAACCCGGAGGAGTCGAAATCGACCAGGCCGACGAGGGCCAGCACCCAATAGAACAGCACCGCGCCCAGCAACGCGGTGTAGATCGCCGTGGGGTAGCTGGTCACGGCATCGAAGAAGCTTCCCATTTCCCTCCTCCAGTTCAGGCCTGCGCCGGGCCGCTATTTGCGGCGCTTATGGGCGTGGGCGAATGCAATCAACTCGGCGGTCACCTTTTCCTTGATGGTCAGGCGCTCTTCCGGCGGCACACCATAGCGCATGCCCAGCACTTCGTAGTCGGCCGCACTCAGCGACACCGTGAGCCGGGGCCGCTTGGGCCGCGTGGCGGTCGGCAGGTCGAGCAGCTTGCGGATCTGGTCGGACGTCGACAGGTCGTTGTGAAACGCCGCCGTGCGCACCGCGCTCAGCACCGCCTCTTCCACGTCGAAGGCCACCTGGACGGCGCGGATCGCATCGTCCGAGCTCGACCAGCGTGCCGGCTTGCGCTGCACTGTCATTCGGCCGTCTTCGCGCCGGCGGCCTGGCGGGCGCGGATGCGCTCCATCGCCTTGCGCGCACGGTCGCTGCCGTCGCCGATGCCGGCTGCGGCGAGCTTCTTTTCGAGCGCGCTGTGGCCGATCTCGCTTTCGAGCTGCTCGGCGGCGGTCATGCGGTCGGCGAGGTCTTCGTGGCGCTGCTTGATGCGCTCGAGCGACTGGCGTGCGCTCACGAGCTTGCCGCCGCTGCTGCCGATGCTGTCGGAAATCGATTGCGTGGCGCGGTACACGCTCTCGGTGGTCTTGGCCATGGCAAGCTGGCGCTCGTGCTCTCGCACGCGGGCCTCGGCGGTCTTGATCAGCTCCTTGAGCTTGACCACCTGCACGGCGTAGGCGGCGTGGGCCTGGGTCTGGGACTCGAGCTCCTGCTCGATCGACGCAACCTTGCCGGCCACTTCCTCGGCCAGCCCTTCGTGCGACTTGTCGAGCGCTTCGACGGCCAGCGTCTCGAAGCGCGCCACTTCGGACTTCAGGCGCTCGATCTCGCGGGCGCTCTGCATCTCTTTCGCCATCACGAGCGTGAGGTCGCCGCGCGCCTGCTCGATGTTGTGGCGGGCGTCGCTGATCTCCTGCTCATAGATGCGGGTGGCGTTGGCATCGACCACGCTCTCACCGATCTCGCGCACGCTGCCGCGCAGCAGCGTGACCATCTTCTTGATGACGGACATGGGGGTCTCCTTCTCGAACGAGTCAGATGAGGAAGTCGGACAGCGCGTCGAGTGCGTCCAGGGCGTTGTCGCTCAGCACGGCCACGTCTTTCGCGACGTCTTCGACACGCGCGTCACGCGACAGCGCGCCGCTCAGCACGTAGCGGTCACCGATGCGCCCGAAGGACGACAGCGGCACCGAGGGGTTGAGGTCGAGCAAGGTGCCGAGCAGATCGGTTCGGCGCTCGGGGTGCACCTCGGCATCGGTCCAGAGGTAGCACATGCACAGCACTTGCGAGTCGGAACTCGTGATGAAGATGGGCAGCTCTTCGCGCCCTTCGATGCTGACCTGGATCACCGGCACCTCGCCCGGGATCGGTTGCAGCTGCACCTGCAGCCCGCCCATGGCGAGGCTGGTCAGGGCGTCGAGCCCACGCAGTTGGTCGGCAAGTGGTTTCATGTCTCCTCTCGTCGCCGATCAGGTCGATCGGTGACGGAAGAGTAGGGTGTGCCGACATAACATGTCAACTACCCCCGATGGGGGAGTTGCTGGCCTCGGCGCCCAGCTGGCGCTATGGGCGTCTTACGCGAGCAGCCCGAGCCGCCGGCAGATCTCCAGCGGCGCGACCGACTGGTTCATCGTGTAGAGGTGCAGCCCCGGCACGCCGCCGGCGATGAGCCTCTCGCACAGCGAGGTCACCACGTCGAGGCCGAAGGCCTTGATCGACTCGGTGTCGTCGCCGAAGGCTTGCAGGCGCAGGCGGATCCAGCGTGGGATCTCGGCGCCGGAGTTGTCGGCGAAGCGGATGATGCCGGCCGAGTTGGTGATGGGCATGATGCCGGGCACCACCGGGATGTCGGCGCCGGCCTTGCGGGCGTCGTCGACGAATCGGAAGTACGCGTCGGCGTTGAAGAAGAACTGCGTGATCGACGAGTTGGCACCGGCGTGCACCTTGGCGAGGTAGGCGTTGAGGTCGTCTTGCGGCGAGCGGGCCTGCGGGTGCATCTCGGGGTAGGACGCCACTTCGATGTGGAAGTGCTGGTCGGTCGCTTCGCGGATGAAGGCGATCAGATCGCTGGCGTAGCGGAACTCACCGAAGCCGCCATAGCCGCTCGGCAGGTCGCCCCGGAGCGCCACGATGCGCTTGATGCCCGCGGCCTTGAACTGCTCGATCTTCTGCAGCACCGACTCGCGGTTGGCGCCGATGCAGGTGAAGTGCGAGGCCGCGTCCACGCCCTCGGCGAGGATGGCCTGCACCGCGGCGAGCGTGCCGTCTTGCGTGGAGCCGCCCGCGCCGTAGGTGACGGAGCAGAACTGCGGCTTCAACGCGTAGAGCTTCTGGCGCACGACGGCCAGCTTCTCCACGCCTTCGGGTGTCTTGGGAGGGAAGAATTCCAGGCTGATTGGAAGTCTCTTCATCATCTGGTCCTTGTCAGGCGGGCTGCTTGGCCCACACGAAGAATTCGGTGTTGCCATTGCCGCCCTGGATGGGGCTCCGGAAGTACTGCTGCACCTTCAAGCCCTGTGCCTTGCAGGCCTGCCACAGGCGGTTTTCCACTTCGACGAAATGCGCCGGGTCTTTCACGATGCCGCCCTTGCCGATCTGCGCGGGCTGCAACTCGAACTGCGGTTTGACCAGCAGCAGCAGGTCGCCACCGGGCTTCAAGTACTTCACCATCGTCGGCAAGACGTGCGTGGAGGTGATGAACGACAGGTCGGCGGTGACGAAGTCGAAGCTGTGCTCGGCGTGTGCGGCGGCGAACGCGCTGCCCGCCACGTCGCGGCCGTTCACACCTTCATAGGCTTCCACGCGTGCGTCGGCGGCGAGCTTCGGGTGCAACTGGCCGTGGCCCACGTCGAGGCCCACCACCTTCACCGCGCCGCCTTGCAGCAGCGCATCCGTGAAGCCGCCGGTGCTCTGGCCGAGGTCGAGGCAGGTCCTGCCCGTCACGTCGATGCCGCAGTGCTTCAAGGCCCCTTCGAGCTTCAACCCACCGCGCGACACGAAGCGCAGCTCCGCGTCGTCGGTGATCTCCATCTCGCAGTCTTCGGGCACGTCGAGGCCCGCCTTGTTCACCACGGCCCAGCCCTTGGGGCCGAGCCAGCGCACGGCATTGCGCTCGATCAACCGTTGCGCGGCCGACCGGGTGGGCACGAGTCCCCGTTGAAGGATCAACTGGTCGGCGCGCATCGTGATCAGTAGCGGTACGTGTCGGGCTTGTAGGGCCCTTGCTTCGGCACGCCGATGTACGCGGCCTGCTCATCGGTCAGCTCGGTGAGCTGAGCGTTCAGCGTGGTCAGTTGCAGACGGGCGACCTTCTCGTCGAGGTGCTTGGGCAGCACGTAGACCTTGCCGATGTCATACGAGTCGGGGTGCGTGAAGAGCTCGATCTGCGCGATGGTCTGATTGGCGAAGCTGGAGCTCATCACGTAGCTCGGATGGCCCGTGCCGCAGCCGAGGTTCACCAGGCGGCCCTTGGCGAGCAGGATGATGCGCTTGCCGTCGGGGAAGATCACGTGGTCGACCTGCGGCTTGATCTCTTCCCACTCGTACTTCTCGAGCGACGCGACCTGGATCTCGTTGTCGAAGTGGCCGATGTTGCACACGATGGCGTTGTTCTTCATCGCCTTCATGTGGTCGTGGGTGATGACGTCCTTGTTGCCGGTCGTGGTGACGAAGATGTCGGCCTTGTCGGCGGCCCAGTCCATCGTGACCACGCGGTAGCCTTCCATGCAGGCCTGCAGGGCGTTGATCGGGTCGATCTCGGTGACCCACACCTGGGCGCTCAGGGCACGCAGCGCTTGGGCCGAGCCCTTGCCCACGTCGCCGTAACCGGCCACCACGGCGATCTTGCCGGCGACCATCACGTCGGTCGCGCGCTTGATGCCGTCGACCAGCGACTCGCGGCAGCCGTAGAGGTTGTCGAACTTGCTCTTGGTGACGCTGTCGTTGACGTTGATGGCGCGGAAGGGCAGGGTGCCCTTGGCACTCATTTCCTTCAGGCGGTGCACGCCGGTGGTGGTCTCTTCGGTCACGCCGATGATCTGGGCCGACTTGCGGGTGTACCAGCTCGGGTCTTCTGCCAGCTTGGCCTTGATCGAGGCGAAGAGGCAGGTCTCTTCTTCGTTCGTCGGGTTGGCGATCACCGACGGGTCCTTCTCGGCCTTCTTGCCGAGGATCATCAAGAGCGTCGCATCGCCACCATCGTCGAGGATCATGTTCGGGCCTTCGGTGGCCGAGCCCTTGGGGCCGAACTCGAAGATGCGGTGGGTGAAGTCCCAGTATTCGGTGAGCGTCTCGCCCTTGTGCGCGAAGACGGGGGTGCCGGCGGCCACGAGCGCGGCAGCGGCGTGGTCTTGCGTCGAGAAGATGTTGCACGAGGCCCAGCGCACTTCGGCGCCGAGCGCTTGCAGCGTCTCGACGAGCACGGCGGTCTGGATGGTCATGTGCAGCGAGCCGGTGACGCGCGCGCCCTTGAGCGGCTGGGTCTTGGCGTATTCGGCGCGGATGGCCATCAGCGCCGGCATCTCGCTCTCGGCGATCTTGATTTCCTTGCGGCCCCAGTCGGCAAGCGAGAGGTCGCGGACGGCGTGGTCTTGGGTGGGTTTGAGGACGGCGTTCATGTCGGGCTCCGGTCAATGAGGAAACCCGCACGCGGCACTCAGGGGAAGGGGGACGTTCACCACTCACCCACGAGGACTGTCGTGCGGGTGAGCGCGGTTGCAGATGAATTTCCGAGCCTGGGGCACACGCTCTGGTGACAGAAGGTGCCTTGCAACGCTCCTCGGAAAGTGGCGGGATTGTAGTTCAGGGTGGCGCGAACGCCAGGCCTCCCACCACCACGATCCGGTGCTCCGTCACGGGAGCGGCGTGTTCAGCGTGTGCGCTCCAGGATGCTCACGTAGCTGGCCACCGCCGCACCGCCCATGTTGAACACGCCGGCCAAGCTGGCGCCGGGCACCTGCAGTTCGCCCGCTTCGTCGCACAACTGCATGGCCGAGACCACGTGCATCGACACGCCGGTGGCGCCGATGGGGTGGCCCTTGGCCTTGAGGCCGCCCGAGGCGTTGACGGGCAGGCGCCCGCCGCGCATCACCACGCCTTCTTCGAGCAGGCGGTGGCCCTGGCCGGTGGGCGCGAGGCCCATCGCTTCGTAGCTCAGCAGCTCGGCGATGGTGAAGCAGTCGTGCACCTCGGCGAGCGAGAGGTCGTGCACGCCGCAGCGTGCGGCATCGAGCGCCTGCTGCCAGGCGCGGCGCGGGCCTTCGAAGCTGACGGTGTCGCGGCGGGCGAGCGGCAGGTAGTCGTTGACCTGCGCCCGCGCGCGCATCGACACCGCACGGGTGAAGTCACCGGCGAGCGAATCGTCGACCAGCACCAGCGCCGCGGCTCCGTCGGAGACGAGCGAGCAGTCGGTCTTGCGCAGCGGTGCGGCGATGAGCGGGTTCTTCTCGCTCACGGTGTTGCAGAACTCGAAGCCCAGGTCGCGCCGCATGTGCGCCCAGGGGTTGGCCACGCCATTGGCGTGGTTCTTGGCGGCGATGCGCGCGAGCGTGGCCGAGTGGTCGCCGTGCCGCGCGAAGTAGGCCTGCGCGAGTGTCGCAAAGATGCCGGGGAAGCCGCCGGCCGGCGCGTCGACTTCCGCCGAGTAGGCGCATTGGCCGAGGATGCGCGTGGTGTCGGCGCCCGACACCGCCGTCATCTTTTCGGCGCCGATCACCAGCGCCACGCGCGCGCGGCCGGCCTCGATCGCATCGCACGCCGCATACACCGCGGCCGAGCCCGAGGCGCAGGCGTTTTCGAGCCGGGTGGCGGGTTTCCAGCGCAGCGCGTCGTCGGCCTGCAGCGCGAGCGACGAGGCGAACACGTCGGGCGTGAAGCCGCCGTTGAGGTTGCCGAGCCAGAGGCCGTCGACCGCATCGCCGCCGAGGCCGGCGTGGGCGAGGGCCTCGCGCGCGGCGCGGGTGATGAGGTCTTCGAGCGAGAGGCCGTCCAAGCGGCCGAACGGGAGGTGGGACCAGCCCACGATGGAGACGCTCACGGCGGGCTCCTCGAACAGTTGCAATGAGCCGCATGGTGGGGCGCCGGCCGCGGCGGCAACAGTCGACTGAATACGCCAGGGTTTTCCCTTGGCTTTGTCTTCGGGCGCGGGTGACGCCCCGGTGACATGCGGGGGTAAACCGATCGGTGTACTCTTCGCCGGCAACCACTGGAGACCGACCCATGACCCACCTTCGCGCGCTGGGGCCTGCGCTGCCGATCCTTGTCGGCGCCTCGCTGATGTTGAGCCTCAGCATGGGCTTGCGACAGAGCCTGGGCATCTTCATGCCGCCGCTCACCAAGGACGTGGGCATCTCCGTCTCCGACTTCACCCTGGCCGTGGCGGTGCAGAACCTCGCCTGGGGCTTCTTGCAGCCCTGGGCCGGCGCGGTGGCCACGAAGCTCGGCTACAAGCGGCTGATGCTCGCCGGCTCGCTGCTCTACATCGTGGGCCTGGTGCTGCTGGCCACGGCGCAGGGCTTCGTCAGCGTGCTGCTCGGGGCCGGCGTGGCGATCGGCGCCTCGATGGCGCTCACCGGGCCGGCGTTTGCGATGGCGGTGGCCTCGCGGGCGGTGTCGGCGGCGGTGCGCAGCTCGGTGCTGGGCATCGTGTCGGCGGCGGGCTCGCTCGGCGCGCTGATGGCCGCGCCGCTCGGGCAGGCGCTGGCGCAGGCCTCGGGCTGGCGCGTGGGGCTTTATGGATTCATCGTGCTGTCGCTCGTCATCCTGCCGGCGGCCTGGTACGCCGGACGGGCCGATGCGATGCCGGTGCCGCCCTCGCCTGGCGGCGACGACAAGAGTGCCGGTGACGTGGTGAAGGGCGCGCTGCGCCACCCGCCCTTCGTCGTGATGACGGCGGCGTATTTCGTCTGCGGCATGCAGCTCATCTTCCTCACCACGCACCTGCCCTCGTACCTGGCGCTGTGCGGCATGGACCCGATGCTCAGCGCGCAGGCGCTCGGCGTGATCGGCGGCTTCAACGTGCTGGGCAGCCTCTTCTTCGGGTGGGCCGGCGGGCGCTGGAACAAGCTCCTGCTGCTCGGTGGCATCTACGTGCTGCGCTCCATCGGCATCGCGTGGTACTTCATGACCGCGCCCACGCCGGGCAGCACGCTGCTCTTCGCCGCGATCATGGGTTTCCTGTGGCTTGGGGTCGGGCCGCTCGTGGCCGGCTCGATCAGCGAGACCTTCGGCGTGCGCTGGCAGGCCATGCTCGGCGGCGTGGCCTTCATGAGCCACCAGATCGGCAGCTTCGTCGGCGCCTATGGCGGTGGGCTCATCTACGACGCGCTCGGCTCGTACACGCTGGCCTGGCAGATCGGCGTGGGCATCGGCCTGGTGGCAGGCCTCGTGCAATGCGCTTTTGCGCTGGCGCGGCCACCCGAGCCTCGCACGCCGGTGCCGGTGCCCGCATGAAGACAGCTGCCCCTGCGGTGCCGATGAAGGACCGCATCCTTGACGCTGCCGACCGCCTGTTCTACGGCCAGGGCATCCAGGCCGCGGGTGTCGACGCGGTGGCCCATGAAGCCGGCATCAGCAAACGCACGCTCTACAAGCACTACCCGAGCAAGGACGAGCTGGTCGCCGCCTACCTGTCGCGCCGCACCGGCCAGGCCATTCCGTTCGAGGGCGCTCCGGCAGCGCAGCTTCTGGGGCTTTTCGACGGGCTGGAACGGCTCTTCGCCAGCAAGAGTTACCGCGGCTGCGCCTTCGTGAACGCCGTGGCAGAGCTGAGCGGCGAGCGGGAGCATCCGGCGGTGGTCGTGGCCTGCGAGCACAAGGCGCGCCGGCTGGCGCAGGCGCAGGCGCTGCTCCAGTCGCTGAAGGCCAAGGACCCGCTGCTTCTGGCCGAGCAGATCATGGTGCTGTTCGAGGGGGCGGTGGCCGTCTCGATGGTGCGCGGCGGCGACCCGCAGGTGGCGCGGTCGGCGCGCGAGGCGGCCCGGGTGCTGCTGCGCAACGCCGGCGTGGCGGTCGATGACCTTGGGCGAGACTCCGCACGATGAACCCCATTCCTTCCCGCCCCTGGCCTGAGTTGCCCGCCGAGCACGCCCGCTCGGTGCTGGGCGTGCTCACCGACATCGACGACACGCTCACCACGACCGGCGCCATCACCAGTGACGCCCTGCGTGCGCTGCACGACCTGCAGGCCGCCGGCATCCCGGTCATTGCCATCACCGGCCGGCCGATGGGCTGGAGCGAGCCTTTTGCGCGCCAATGGCCCATCGCCGCCATCGTGGCCGAGAACGGCGCGGTGGCGCTCTTTCGCGAAGGCCACGAGCTGCGCATCGAGTACGCGCAAGACGCCGCCACCCGCGAGCACAACGCGCGCCGCCTGCGCGAAGTGGCGGCTCGCGTGTTGCGAGAAGTGCCCGGGGCGACGCTCGCGCAAGACAGCGCCGGCCGTGTCACCGACATCGCCATCGACCACAGCGAGTTCGCGCAGCTCGACCCCGCACGCATCGAGCAAGTGGTGGCGCTGATGCGTGACGAGGGCATGACGGCCACGGTCAGCTCCATCCACATCAACGGCTGGTTCGGCGAGCACACCAAGCTCTCGGGGGCTCGCTGGATCGTGCAGCGGCTCCTGCAGCGCGATCTCGACGCCGAACACGCCCGCTGGGTCTACGTGGGCGACTCCACCAACGACCAGCTGATGTTTGCCCACTTCCCCTTGAGCGTGGGCGTGGCCAATCTCGTGCACTTCCGCGACCAGCTGCGCACCTGGCCGGCCTACCTCACGGTGGGCGAGCGGGGCGAGGGTTTTGCGCAGGTGGCGCAGGCGCTGTTGGCGGCCCGTTGAACCGCATGCACGAGCGCCCGTTGCCGCCCCTGGCCATTGCCACCGCGCTCGCGCTGGGCGCCGCGGTGTCGCTCGGCCTGGCGCGCTTCTCCTATGCGCTGCTGCTGCCGCCGATGCGCGCCGACCTCGCCTGGACTTACCTCACCGCGGGGGCGATGAACACCGCCAACGCGGCCGGCTACCTGCTGGGCGCGCTGCTGATGCCACGTGCGCTGGCGCGCTGGGGCGCCCGGCCGCTGTTGATCGCGGGCAGCGTGTCGGCTGCCGCTTTGCTTGCCGCGCATGGCCTTGGCCGCGGCGACGCCGTGCTGTACGCGTTGCGCCTGCTGACCGGCGTGGCCAGTGCGGCGACCTTCGTTTCGGGCGGCCTGCTCGCGGCACGCCTCACCGGCGCCCCCGCGGGCCTCGTGCTCGGCATCTACTACGGCGGCACCGGCGCCGGCATCATCGCCTCGGCCCTGCTCGTGCCGCCGCTGGTGTCGCTGCCCGACGGGCACGGCTGGCGCTGGGCCTGGGTGGCGCTCGGCGCGCTGGCGCTGCTGGCGACCGCCATCGCCGCGCGCGCCACGCGAGGCCTCACGACGGCTGCGGCGTCGTCGGCCCACCACGCGCCGTTCCGCTGGGCGAGCCTCGGCTTCGGCCTCGCGTCGTACTTCCTCTTCGGCCTCGGCTACATCGGCTACATGACCTTCGTGGTCACGCTCCTGCGCGAGCAGCAGATGAGCCTCGGTGTGGTCACGCTCTTCTACGGCCTGCTCGGCGTGGGCGTGATCGCGTCGTCGTTCCTCTGGGCCGGGCTCCTGCAGCGGCACCGCAGCGGGCGCCCGATGGCGGTGCTCAACGTAATCCTGGCCGTGGCCACCGTGCTGCCGGTGCTCAGCACCCATGTGCTGGCGGTGTTCGCCTCGGGCGTGCTCTTCGGCGGCGTGTTCCTGTCGGTGGTGGCGTCGACCACTGCGCTCGTGCGGCACAACCTCGGGCCCGCCGCGTGGCCGGCCGGCATTGCCGCTTTCACCATCGTCTTCGCGGCCGGGCAGATCGTGGGCCCGAGCCTCGTGGGTTGGCTGGCCGACGGGGCCGGTGGCCTGCGCGCGGGCCTGGCCGTCTCGGCCGGCGTGCTCGCGCTGGGCGCGTTGCTGGCGTCGTGCCAGCGGGCACTGCCCTTGCCGGAGCATCATCCATGACCGTGAAGCCACCCTCCGTCGACCTGCAAGCGCATCCGGCCCTGGCCGGCCTCACCGTCTTCGAGCGCGGCTGGCTGTCGTCGAACAACGTGCTGATCCATGCGCATGGCGACGAGCCCGGCGCGGTGCTCGTCGACAGCGGCCACGTCACGCATGCGGCGCAGACCGAGACGCTGGTGCGCCATGCACTGCAGGGCCGGCCGCTCGGGCGCATCGTCAACACGCATCTGCACTCCGACCACTGCGGTGGCAACGCGGCGCTGCAGCGCGCCTTCGGCGCCGTGGTGCTCACCCCGCCCGGCCATGCCGACGCCGTGCGACGCTGGGACGAAGAGACCTTGAGCTACGCGCCCACCGGCCAGCTCTGCGAGCGCTTCGAGCTGCACGGCACGCTGGCGCCGGGCGAGCCGGTGCGGGCGGGAGGGCGTGAGTTCGAGGTGATCGCCGCGCCGGGCCACGACCCGGAGTCGGTGGTGCTGTTCGACGCAGCGTCCGGCCTGCTGATCTCGGCCGATGCCTTGTGGGAAAACGGCTTCGGCGTGGTCTTCCCCGAGCTGGAAGGCGAGGCCGCGTTCGCCGACGTGGCCACCGTGCTCGACATGATCGAGCGCCTGCCCGTGTCCGTCGTGGTGCCGGGCCACGGCCGGCCCTTCACCGACGTGCCTGCGGCGCTCGCACGCGCCCGCACGCGCCTGGCCTCGTTCGTCAACGACCCGCAGCGGCACGCGCGCTACGCGGCGAAGGTGTTGATCAGCTTCCACTTGATGGAAGTGCGTGGGCAGACGCTGCCCGAGCTCTTCGAATGGGTGGCCAGCACGCGCTACTTCGCGAGCGTCTGGCAGAGTGCCGGCCAGGCCGACGCAGAGTCGCCTGCTGCCTGGGGTGAGCGGCTGGTGTCGGAGCTGGTGGCCAGTGGCGCCGCACGCCGTGTCGGCGAGCGCATCGAGCCTGCATGAGGAGCCCGCCTGCATGAAACGTCTTGCCGCTGTCGTGATGCTGTGCGGCCTGGCCGCCTGTGCCACGCCCGACACCTTCGTCGCCGCCGACCTGGAGCCCGGGCGCCTGCCCACGCCCGACACCACGCTCGACATCCCCGGCCTCGGCCCCTGTACCGACAACCCCGACCGCCGCTTGCACATCGACGCGAGCCAGCCGGTGCAGGTGCTGGTGCACGGCTGCTTCGGCTCGTCGGGGCAGTTCCGGGGGCTGGCGCAGGTGCTCGCCTTCCACGGCCAGCAGGCCGCCTGCTTCACGTATGACGACCGGGCCAAGCTGGCCGACAGCGCGGCCGAACTGCGCAGCGCCCTCACGCAGCTCGCCGCGCGCTCGCGCGTGCCGCAGGTCACCGTGATCGGCCACAGCCAGGGCGCGCTCATCGCACGCCGGTCGCTCACCGACACGCTCGCCGAGCCGCTGCCTGCGCGCCCGCTCGGCCTGCGCCTGGTGACCGTCTCGGGACCGTTCGCCGGCATCGAGGCGGCGCGAACGTGTGGCCGCACCTGGCTGTATCCGTTGACGCTGGGCCTGCTGCCCGTGAGCTGCTACGTCACGACCGGGGCCAAGTGGACCGACATCACCTTCTCGTCGCGCTTCATTCGCGAGCCGGGTTCGTTGGCCGCGCCGGTGCTCGACCACCTCAAGATCGACACCGACGAGCGCAACACCTGCCGCCGCACCGAGGCCGGCCGCTGCGTCGAGAGCGATGACATCTTCTCGCTCGACGAGCAGCGCCATCCCGCCGTGGAAAGCGAGCCGCGCCTGAAGCGTGTGCTGGTGAACGCCGGCCATGTGGAGATCGTGGGCGACAAGCGCGAGGCGCCGATGAAGCTGTTGAGCGTGTTGCAGGCCGAGGGCGTGTTGCGCCCGACGCCACCCACGCAGGCGCTCGCGTTCGAGCGGCTGCTGTCGCGGGTCTACCGAGACGAGCCTCGCTGAGGCGCGCGGGCGTCAGTCGCCCAATCGCAGGAAGCGGCGCATGCGCGCGAGTTCCGCGTCCAGCTCGCGGCGGAAGAGAGTGTCGCGCGGGGCTTTCGCTGCGAAGCCGAGTGTGTGCGTCAGCTGCGCATCCACCACCGAGAGCGTGCCCCAGCCGATGACACGCTCGCCCCACAAGAGTGGCAGCGCGTAGTAGCCGAGCCGGCGCTGTGCGGCGGGGGTGTAGGCCTCGAACTTGTACGTCCAGCCCCAGAGCAGCTCGAAGCGGCGGCGGTCCCACACGATGGGGTCGAAGGGCGCGAGCAGGCGCACCTCGTCGTCGGGCGCATGGCGGGCCGAGCGCGGGTTCTCGTCGGCCGGCCAGTACCAGGTGGTGCCGTCGAGTTGCAGGCTCGCGAGGTGCTCGCGTGCGAGGCGCATTGCGGCCTGCGTCTGCGTCTTCAGGTGCGGCGCGCCGTAGCCGAGCAGGCGCGCGAGGTAGGTGAGGCTGGCGGCCGGCAAGGGCGCGTACTTGCGCACGATGAGCTCGATCAGCGCGGCGGCGCGCAGCGTGCGGCCGGCCGGGCTGTCGTCGCCTTGCGGATGCGCCGCCACCTCGTAGATGCGGGTGCCGTTCTCGCGCCGCGCCACGCGCAGCAGGCCGCGGTAATGCATGCCGTCGAGCAGCTTGGTGCTCGCGCTCGACGAGCCGCCCCAGTAGTTGGTGATGCGGCCGTGGGCGAAGTGTTCGTCAACCTCGCGCGGGTGCACCTGGCCACGTTCGCGCACGAAGGCCAGCACCTCGTTGGCCTGGCGTTTCGTCGTGGGCTTCCACGGGTGCGCCGCGACGCGCGGGTGCATCAGCGCCAGGTGCTCGCGCGGCAGGAAGCCGTAGTTGACGAGGCAGTCTTCTTCGATCGGCAGGCGTGCGTAGCGGCGCTCGAGGTCGCCGGCCATGTAGCCCTTCACGCGGTGGCGCAGCGTGAGGTCTTGCGCGCGGGCCGGTGCGCGGATCGGGTCCGCCTGCACGAAGCCAAGCTTCTGGATCGCCCGCGCGAGGGTGGTGGGTGCAAAGAGCGTGCGGGCGACGGCGTAGCGGCGCAGGTCGTCGATGGTGATCGGGGCGGGCATGCGATCGATTCTGTCGCCGGGGGTGCGCGGATGTACAGGTCCGGAAACGGCGTGTCAGCAGGCTTGCAGCCGCGCGGAAAGCATGGCGGGGCAGTGGGATCGAATGCTTTACTTTTTATAGCGTTTTGACTAGAGTGGACGCTATGAAAAATGAAGCAATGAGTCCCCGATGACTGCCACTGCCCGCATCGCCGCCGCATCGTCGCCGTTCCCACCCGAGGTGCAGGCAGCCCTCGACCGGGTCATGCCACCCGGCATGCCGCCGCTCGTGCTCTTCACCACGCTGGCGCGCGACCCGCGGCTCTTCGGCAAGTTCTTCGCCGGCGGCCTGCTCGACCGCGGCCACCTCACGCTGCGCCAGCGCGAGCTGGTGATCCACCGCACCACGGCGTTGTGCAGATCCGAGTACGAGTGGGGCGTGCATGTGCGTGGCTTCGCCGACAAGGCCGGGCTCGATGGCCCGCAGCTCGCCTCGACCGTGCACGGCAGCGCCGACGATGCCTGCTGGAGCGACGAAGACCGGCTGCTGATCCGCCTGTGCGATGCGCTGCACGGCGGCTGCGATGTCGACGACGCGCTGTGGGCCGCGCTGAGCGCTCGCTTCAGCGAGCCGGCGTGCCTCGAGCTCCTGATGTTGTGCGGCTTCTACCGCACCGTCGCTTACCTCACCAACGCGCTGCGCCTGCCGCTGGAAGCCGGCGCGGCGCGCTTCCCCGAGGCGTAGGGAGGGCTCTCGGTCCTCCCATGTTCTGAGGAGGCAAAAGGGCGCTTCTCCCCGGGGGCTCGTGAGAACATCCGGGCCTCATGGAGCCCATCACCGTAGCCCTGGTCGAAGACGATGCCCGCGTGCGCGAGCGCTTCCAGCGCGTCATCGCCGCGGAGCCCACGCTGCGCCTGCTGCACGCCGCCGGCACGGCGCAGGAGCTCTTGACCTGGTTTGCCGAAAACGCGGTCGACGTGCTGCTCGTCGACCTGGGCCTGCCCGACACGCCCGGCCTCGAAGTGATCCGCCAGGCGCGGCGCATGCAGCCCGCGTGTGCGGTGATGGTGATCACGATGTTTGCCGACGAGGCCAACATGCTGCAGGCCTTCGAGGCGGGGGCCGGCGGCTATTTGCTGAAAGACGGCACCGAGGCCGACCTTGCGGCCCACGTGCTCAGCCTGCATGGCGGCGGCTCGCCGATGTCTCCCATCATCGCGCGGCAGTTGCTCGTGCGCTGGCAGGCCAGCGCGCCGCCGACCGCGCCGCGCGTGGGCACGCCGGTGGCCTTGTCGAGGCGCGAGTCCGAGGTACTCGACCTCATCGCACGCGGCTTCATCTACCCCGAGATCGCGCAGCAGATGGGCCTGTCGGTCAGCACCATCCAGACCCACGTGCGCAACATCTACGGCAAGCTCGACGTGCACAACAAGACCGAAGCCGTGTTCGAAGCGCGGCAGCTGGGGCTGCTTCGCGGGTGATGATCCGCGCCTGTCTCGCGTTGCTGGGCGTGTGCCTGGCACTGTGCCTCGCACCGGCCTCGGCGGCCGAGCCGGTGATCACGCTGGACCGCGCCCAGGCCACCCTGCGCCCCGACGGGCTGCCAGCGCACGAAGGCGAAGTCGACCTCGCGCGCCGCTGGGACATCGACTTCCCCGGCCGCGACGGCAGCGCCACCTATCGCCTCGCGCTGCCCCCGCGCACGCACGACGAGCCGATGGCGCTGCTCTTCTCGCGCGTGGGCAACCAGGTGCTGGTGCAGGTCAACGGCGTGACGGTGCAACGGCTCGGCACGCTGGGCGAGCCGGTTTTCAATGCGGCGAAGACGCCGTACCTCGTCAGCGTGCCCGCGGCCCTGCTGCGCGCCGACCGTGCGAACGAGCTGCGGGTCGACGTGACCATCCAGCGCCAGCGTTGGGGCGGGCTCTCGCTCGTGCTCTACGGTACGCAGGCGGCCGTGGAGCCGATGTATGCCGAGCAGCGCCGCTGGCGGCATTTCTCGTCGGTCATCTTCGCGGTGAGCCTCACCGTGATGGGCGGGCTCGCGGGGGTGTTGTGGTGGCGGCAGCGCGATGCGCTCTATGGCTGCTTCAGCGCGGCCGCCTTTCTCGGCGTGGTGCGCAACCTCGACCAGGTCTGGCCTGACGTGCCGATGTGGTGGCCCTTGTGGGGCGCCATCACCGCGGTGGCCTACATCTGCCACCTGGCGCTGATCTGCCGCTTCGCCTTGCTGGCGCTCGGCGCCGCACCCGCTTGGACGGGGCGCGCCCTGTACATCGCGATGGGGCTGGCGTCGGCGTTGTCGATCGCGTCGTTCACCCTGGCGATGCCGATGCTCTACACCTTGGGGCTGGCCGTGCTCGTGCCCGTGGGGCTGACCACGCTCGCGATCATCGTGAGGGCGGCCCTGCAGGGGCGCGGCCGTTTCGGCTGGCTGCTCGTGGTGGCGGCGGTCATCGCGGTCGGGGCAGGCATCTACGACCTGAGCTTCGTGCGCTTCAGCCACTCGACCGGCCTGCGCAACAACCTCACGCCGCACGCGATCTTCCTCTTCGTGCTGATCATGGCGGGCCTCGTGGCCGAGCGCTACAGCCGCTCGGTGGCCGACTACCGCGCACTGAATGCGAACCTCGCACAGCGTGTGGCCGAGCGTGAGCAGCAGCTGCACCAGGCTTTCGGCGATCTGCAGAAGCAACAGCAGGAGCAGGCGGTGCTGACCGAGCGCCAGCGCATCATGCGGGAGATCCACGACGGCGTGGGCTCGCAGCTGGTGGGCCTCTTGAGCATGGTCGGCCAGCGCAACACCGACCCGGCCGTGCTCGAAGAGCATGTGAAGCAGGCGCTCGACGAGATGCGCATGGCCGTCGACTCGCTGCAGCCGGTGCATGGCGACCTGGTGGCGGTGCTGGCCACGCTGCGCTACCGCTTGCAGCCGCGCCTGGCCGCCGCCGGCGTCCAGGTGCGCTGGGACGTGTCGCAGCTGCCGACCCTGCCGCAGCTCTCGCCGCAGTCGGTGCTGCAGGTGCAGCGCATCCTGCTCGAAGGGTTCACGAATGTCCTCAAACACGCACGCGCCAGCGAGGTGGCCGTGCAGGCCCAGGTGGTCGACACCGAGGGCGGCGAGGTGATCCAGCTCTCGCTCACCGACAACGGCGTGGGCCTGCCGGCGCAGCGTGAAGGGGCGGGGCACGGGGTGGCCAACATGCAGTCGCGCGCGGCGAGCATCGGTGCGTCGCTTCGGGTCGAGCGGGGGCCGGAGGGTGGGACGTCGGTGGTGCTGCACTGGCCGATGCAGGCGGCCGGCAAGGCCTGAGAGGCTCTAGAAGACTTGGGCCCTCGAGGCCCGGTTGCGAAGCCCAGCGAGGACTTGCCGGTACCGGTCGACAAGCCCTCGCCGCTTCTCCCCCACCTCACCAATCGCGCACTCACCGGGCTGGCAGCGGACGACCCTCTTGCGAGCCGATCTCGACCTGCCTGGCAAGTGCCTCCCTTGCTCTCGTTTGCGTGACAGCGATGTATCGAGCGCAATCCTAGGGACGCGGGTCGAAGTGGTCTTGAACGTTTCGGCCTGCGCCGCTCGGCGGTGCGCTGCGCCCGATGAGCGGCACCTGCATCGGCACGGCGGGCGTGAAGCGGCCATAGCGCTGGAACTCGCGGTTCATGTGGGCCTGGTCGCTGTAGCCGGCCTCCGCCGCCACCACGCTCGGGCGCGCGCCTGGCTCGCGCATCAGCATCATGGCGCGGTGAAAGCGCACGATGCTCGCAATGCTGCGCAGCGGCACGCCCACCGCTTCGTTGACTTCGCGCCGCAGCGCGCGCTCGGAGACACCCAGTTGCCGGCACAGCAGCTTGAGGTCGGGGCGCTCCCGTGCGCTGCGCAGCAATCGCACGGCTTCGACGGCGAGCAACTGGCCAGGGGTGGTGCGCGCAGACTGCAGCAGCTCTTGCGCCGTCGACACCAGCAGGCGCTTCAGCTCCGTGAGCGAACGAGAGCGCTTCAGGCGCTCCGCGTGCTCGGGGAGCAAGGCGTCGGCGTCTTCGTGCAGGAGTTCACGGTCGCGCAGCAGTTTGGGCGAGATGCCCAGGCAGGCGCCCGCCCAGCCCAGGGTGAAGCGCAAGCCCATCAAGCCCGTGCCGGCCTGGGCGGGCACGTCTCGGGCGTGCAGGGTGGGGCCCGCGATCACGATGCGCGGGCGGGAGAGGGTTTCGCCGTCGTCTTCAAGGTGGAAGCGCACCACGATGTCGGTGCGGCCATCGGGCAGCACACGCTGCAGGTCGGGGCCGCTCGCGACGAAGATCCACAGCGCTTCGACACGCCCAGCGTCGAGGCCGTCGAGGGGCAACTCGGTGTAGGGGATCAGGGGAGGCTGGGGCACGGACGGCTCGCGGGACTGCCGCAAAAGTGTATGGACGTGCTCTTTGAGGGCCCATCCCCCTTGCTGGGGTGAGCTTTGCGCTGCGCTGCAAAAAAACGGGCCGCATGTGCGGCCCGTCTTCTTGTCTCGCAGCGGTCTTACTTGAGACCCGCCGCAGCGCGCAGCGCCTGTGCCTTGTCGGTCTTCTCCCACGAGAACTCCGGCTCCTCGCGGCCGAAGTGGCCGTAGGCGGCGGTCTTCTCGTAGATGGGGCGCAGCAGGTCGAGCATCTGGATGATGCCCTTCGGGCGCAGGTCGAAGTGCTCATTGACCAGCGCGGCGATCTTGTCGTCGGGGATCACGCCGGTGCCTTCGGTGTAGACCGTGACGTTCATCGGCTTGGCCACGCCGATGGCGTAGGCCACCTGGATCTGGCACTGCTTGGCCAGGCCAGCCTTGACGATGTTCTTCGCCACATAGCGGGCGGCATAGGCGGCCGAGCGGTCGACCTTCGACGGGTCCTTGCCCGAGAACGCGCCACCGCCGTGCGGGCAGGCGCCGCCGTAGGTGTCGACGATGATCTTGCGGCCGGTGAGGCCACAGTCGCCCTGCGGGCCGCCGATGACGAAGCGGCCGGTCGGGTTGATCAGGTAGCGGGTTTCCTTCAGCCACTCTTTCGGCAGCACCGGCTTGATGATCTCTTCGATGATGGCTTCGGTGAACGAGGCCTTCATCTTGTTCTGCGTCTCGCTCTGGTCGGGGCTGTGCTGGGTGGAGAGCACCACGGTGTCGATGCTGTGCGGCTTGCCGTCCACGTAGCGCATGGTCACCTGGCTCTTGGCATCGGGGCGCAGGAAGGGCAGGCGGCCGTCCTTGCGCAGCTGGGCCTGGCGCTCCACGAGGCGGTGCGCGTAGTAGATCGGGGCGGGCATCAGCTCGGGCGTCTCGTCGCAGGCATAGCCGAACATCAGGCCCTGGTCGCCGGCACCGATGTTGAGGTGGTCGTCGGAGGCGTGGTCCACGCCCTGGGCGATGTCGTTCGACTGCTTGTCGTAGGCCACGAGCACCGCACAGCCCTTGTAGTCGATGCCGTACTCGGTGTTGTCGTAGCCGATGCGCTTGATGGTGTCGCGCGCGACCTGGATGTAGTCGACGTGGGCGTTGGTGGTGATCTCGCCCGCCAGCACCACGAGGCCGGTGTTGGTCAGCGTCTCGGCGGCCACGCGCGAGCGCGGGTCCTGCTTGAAGATGGCGTCGAGGATGGCGTCGGAGATCTGGTCGGCGACCTTGTCGGGATGGCCTTCAGAGACGGATTCCGAGGTGAAGAGGAAATCGTTGGACACTCTTTAAACTCCAGTGGGTTGCACACATTGCGTTGCCGAGCTGGGTTCAGAGAGCGGCGAACGCTTTAGCAGGATTTTTGAATCGCCCCGCAAGTAGTTCAGTAACTCGGCGATTGGCGCTGATTATAAGAAGCAGATGCTCACGCTCTTCCACTGGTTTGCGGGGCTGCCCCTCGCAATGCTTCACGCCCTGGGCAGCTTTCTGGGCTGGCTCACCTATCTGCTGTCGCCCACCTACCGGCGCCGCATGGCGGCCAACGCGGCGCAGGCCGGGTTGGGCCCGCGGCAATGGAAGCCGGCCATCGCGTCGGCCGGCCGCATGGTCATGGAATTGCCGTATCTGTGGATGCGCAAGCCGGGCGAGCCCATCCTGCCCCGCGTGCGCTTCGAGGGCGAGGCGCTCCTGGGTGACGCGCTGGCGCGCGGCAAGGGTGTGCTGCTGCTGACGCCGCACATGGGGTGCTTCGAAGTGGCCGCGCAGGCGATCGCCGAACGCTTCGGCGGCACCCGCCCGATCACCGTGCTCTATCGCCCGGCGCGCAAGCCCTGGCTGCGCGAGCTGGTCAAGACCTCGCGCGAGCGGCCGCAGCTGCATGCGGCGCCGGCGTCGCTGTCGGGCGTGCGCCAGATGATCCGCGCCCTGCGCAAGGGCGAGATGGTGGGCCTGCTGCCCGACCAGGTGCCGCCCGAGGGCATGGGCGTGTGGGCCTCCTTCTTCGGCCGCGAGGCCTACACGATGACGCTGGCCACGAGGCTGGTGCAGCAGACCGGCGCCGAGCTGCTGCTGACCTGGGTGGAACGGCTCCCGCGCGGCGCGGGCTACGTGCAGCGCTTCTTCCCGTTTCCCGAGCCGCTGCCCGAAGAAGGCCGCGCGGCGGCCGAGGCCATCAACCGTGCGATGGAAGGTCTGATCCGCCAGTGCCCGCAGCAGTACCTGTGGGGCTATCACCGCTACAAGACGCCACGGGCGCAGGCGGTGGCCGACGAGGCGTCAGCATGAGCAGCCGCGCCGAAACCCTGGGTGCCCGCGTGCTGCTGGGCGTGATGTGGTGCCTGCACCTGCTGCCACTGTCGCTGCTCGCGGCGGTGGGCAACGGCACCGGCCGACTGCTCTACGCGTTGGCAGGCGCGCGGCGCAAGGTGGCGCTGCGCAACCTGGAGCTGTGCTTTCCCGAGCTGTCGGCCCGGGAACGCGAGCGCCTCGCCCGCGAGCATTTTCGCTGGCTCGGCCGCAGCATCCTCGAGCGCAGCCTGCTGTGGTTTGCCCCGGCCGAGCGGCTCAAGTCGATGATCCACGTCGAGGGCGACGTGAAGCTTGCCGAGACCAGCCCGCGCCCGGTGATGTGGCTGGTGCCGCACTTCATGGGGCTCGACGTGGCCGGCGTGGCGGTGCTGCTGTTCCAGAGCCAATACGCCTGCTCGATGTACCAGGCGCAGAGCAACCCGGTGATGGACGACATCATCCGCAAGGGCCGGCTGCGCTTCGGTGACAAGGCCGAGATCTTCCCGCGCAGCGACAAGGCGCTGCCGCTCATCCGCGCCATCCGCAAGGGCCACGCCTTCTTCAACCTGCCCGACATGGACTTCGGCGAGCGCGACGCCGCCTTCGTGCCCTTCTTCGGCGTGCAGGCCGCGACGCTGCTCGCACCCTCGCGCATGGCCAAGGCCTTGGACATGGTGGTGCAGCCCGTGGTGGCCGAGATGCTGCCGGGCGGGCAGGGTTACCGGGTGCGCTTCGGCGATCCGCTGCCCGGCTTTCCCAGCGACGATGCCGTGGCCGACACGGCCGCGATGAACCGCTGGATCGAGAGCGAGATCCGCCGCAACCCGGCGCAGTACCTCTGGGTGCACAAGCGCTTCAAGACCCGCCCGGCGGGCGAACCGTCGTTGTACTGACGAGGGCTTTTCGCAAAGCGGCCGGATAATCGCGAGATGCAACTCCGGTTCACCAAGATGCAGGGCGCGGGCAACGACTTCGTCGTGCTCGACGCCACGCAGCAGCCGCTCGACCTCACGCCCGAGCAGTACCGACAGCTCGGCGACCGCCGCTTCGGCGTGGGTGCCGACCAGATCCTCGTCGTCGAGAAGAGCCGCACGCCGGGCGTCGACTTCCGCTACCGCATCTTCAACGGCGGCAGCGGCGATGAAGTCGAGCAGTGTGGCAACGGCGCACGCTGCTTCGTGCGCTTCGTGCGCGACCGCGGCCTCACCGACAAGAAGGTGATCCGCGTCGACACCCTCAACACACAACTCGAATTGCGCCTGCAAGACGACGGCCGCGTGACCGTCGACATGGGGGCGCCGGTTTTCGAGCTGCCGCAAGTCCCCTTCGACCCGCAGGGGCTCAGCCCGCGCCGCCACGGCGATTTCGAACTCTGGCCGCTCGACGTGGGCGATGGCGTCATCGACGACGTGGCCGTGCTCTCGATGGGCAACCCGCACGCGGTGCAGGTGGTCGACAGCGTGGACCACGCACCCGTCGAGGTGCACGGCCCGCTGATCGAAGCCGACCCGCACTTCCCGCGCAAGGTCAACGCCGGCTTCATGCAGGTCGTGAGCCGCAACCACATCCGCCTGCGTGTCTACGAGCGCGGGGCTGGCGAGACGCTCGCCTGCGGCACCGGCGCCTGCGCGGCGGTGGTGGCGGGCATCCGCCTTGGCCTGCTCGACAAGCGCGTCGACGTCGATGCGCGTGGCGGTCGCCTCACCATTGAATGGCAAGGGGGCGATTCGCACGTGCTGATGACCGGTCCGGCCGTCACCGTTTTCGAAGGAGAAATTTCGCTGTGAGCATCCAAGGCATCACCGAGCAGGACATCGCCAACTACCTCGCCAACACGCCGGGGTTCTTCGAGCGGCACGCCGAGCTGCTGGCCTCTATCCAGATCATGAGCCCGCACGGGCAGCGCGCCGTCTCGCTGCAAGAGCGGCAGATGGAAATGCTGCGCGAGAAGCACAAGGGCCTGGAGCAGCGCATCGTCGAGATGATCCGCCACGGCCAGGAAAACGTGGCCATCGCCGACAAGCTGCACAAGTGGACGCGCGCCATCATGCTCACCCAGAACCCGGGCGACCTGCCCGACGTGCTGGTGCGCGAGCTGAAGCACCAGTTCATGATCCCGCAGGCGGCCATTCGCGTGTGGGGCGCGGCCGAAGCCTTCAGCATGCTCGGCTTCGCCAAGCCGGTGAGCGACGATGCGCGCAGTTTTGCGTCGAGCTTGAGCCTGCCGTACTGCGGCGTCAACGCCGGCTTCGAAGCCGCCTCGTGGCTTGAAGACCCGCGCTCGGTGGCCTCGATGGCGCTCATCCCGCTGCATCACGGCGGCGCTGGCGAGGCCTTCGGCCTCCTGGTGCTGGCCTCGCCCGACCCCACGCGCTACAGCGCCGACATGGGCACCGAGTTCCTCGTGCGCATCGGCGAGATCGCGAGTGCCGGCCTGGCGCGGCTGTTGCCCGTCACCTGACGCCCCATGCCCGACGCAGCGAGTCCCGACGACGACCTGCGTCGGCATCTCGTTCATCTCGAAGTCGAGCGGAGGCTCGCAGCGCGCACGCTCGCGCTCTATCGCGACGCGCTGCAGCGCCTTCAGGCATTCGCGGCGGAGGCGAAGCTTGCCTCACCGCGTGTCGCACAAGTGCACCACGTGCGCCGCTGGGCCGCGCAGCTGCATGCGCAGGGCCTGGCATCGCGCAGCATCGCGCTGATCCTCTCGGCCTGGCGTGGCTACTACCGCTGGGCCGGGCGTGAAGGGCTGGTCACGCTGAACCCGGTGGATGGCGTGCGTGCGCCCAAGGCCGCGAAGCCGCTACCCAACGCCTTGTCGGTCGACCACGCGGTGGCACTCGCCGAGCAAGCCGATGAGCACGCCGACCCTGCGTTGGCGGCGCGCGATCACTGCGTCGTCGAACTGCTTTATGGCTGCGGCTTGCGCGTGGGCGAGTTGGTGGCGCTCGACGTGCAGCCGAGCGGCACGGCGGCGGGCTGGATCGATTCGTCCGATGCCACCGCCCACGTGCTCGGCAAGGGCGGCAAGCGGCGCAGCGTGCCCGTCGGCGGGCCGGGGCTCGCGGCCTTGCGGGCGTGGCTCGAGCAGCGCGCCACGCTGGCGGCGCACGGCGAGCCGGCCCTCTTCGTCAGCCAGCGCGGCACCCGTCTCACCGCCAGTCAGGTGCGCTCGCGCCTGAAGGCCCGTGCGCTCCAAGCGGGCCTGCCGACCCACGTGCACCCGCACATGCTGCGGCACTCGTTCGCCTCGCACCTGCTTCAGTCGAGCGGCGACCTGCGCGCGGTGCAGGAGTTGCTGGGCCACGCCAACATCACGACCACCCAGGTCTACACGAAGCTCGACTTCCAGCACCTGGCGAAGGTGTACGACGCCGCCCATCCCCGCGCAAAGAAGCGCTGAGTCCTGTCGCTGTTTTCCGCTGACGGCTGCCCGATTGCATTTACTTCGCATGCGTACTAATATAGTCCGCATGCGAAGTAAATCGAACCGCGGCCGATGAAGCCGCGCCTCTTTCACCTGGTGGCCCAGGCACGCCAGAACCTGTTCCGCTCGGCCGACCAGGTGTTCAGCGCCGAGCTCGAGGTGTCGGGCACGCAGGTGGTGGCGCTCTTTGCCATCCACTCGCAGGAAGGCTGCCAGCTGAAAGACCTGACGGCGCAGCTGCAGCTCAAGAACTCCGCCATCACCGGCCTCGTGGGCCGCATGGAGGACAACGGCTTGATCCGGCGCCAGCCTTGCGAGCAGGACGGGCGCTCGACCCGCCTCTACCTCACCGACAAGGGTCGCGAGGTGGTCGCGCGGGCCCAGCCGCTGCTGGCGCGAGTGAACGCGCAGCTCACCAAGGGATTCACGAACGACGAGCTTGCGGTCGTGGTCCGCTTTCTCCACCACGCCGCATCCATCCACTTCACCACGGAATCTTCGACATGAGCCAGAACCTCGCCCTCTACCAGCAACTCGGCCCCGAAAACTTCTCGGCCGCCATCGGCAACGTGGCCCCGTACTTCTCGAGCGTCGAGCCGCAGTTCGTCGACCTGCGCAAGGGCTTTGCCGAAGTGCGCATCCGCAACCAGCGCAAGGTGCACAACCACATCGGCACGGTGCACGCGATCGCGTTGTGCAACGGCGCCGAGCTGGTGGCCGGCACCTGCACCGACGTCTCCATTCCACAGGGCGCGCGCTGGCTGCCCATCGCGATGACGGTGCAGTACCTGGCCAAGGCCAAGACCGACATCCGCGTGGTGACCGAGGCCGATGGCGTCGACTGGTCGCAGCCGGGCAACATCGAAGTGCCGGTGGGCGCCTACGACACCGAGGGCACCAAGGTGCTGAGCGCGGTGATCACGATGAACGTCAAGCACTGAAGATGGCAACGGCCATCGAGCGCGACAATCGCGCCCATGAAAGCCATCACCCTGCGAGACGGCAAAGAGCGCTCGCTGCAAAAGCGCCACCCCTGGGTCTTCGAGAGCAGCATCCACTCGGGCAAGGCCGACCCCGGCGAGACCGTGCGGGTCAACGCCCGCGACGGCAAGTTTCTCGCGTGGGCGGCCTTCAGCCCGCAGTCGCAGATCCGCGTGCGGGCGTGGAGCTTCGACGAGACCGAGCGCATCGATGCGGCCTTCTTCGAGCGGCGAATCCGCAAGGCGATCGACATTCGCGCTCGCCTGCCGATCGCGAGCGACGCAGTGCGGCTCATCCATGGCGAGGCCGATGGCTTGCCGGGCCTCATCGTCGACCGTTATGGCGACACGCTGTGCGCGCAATTCCTGAGTGCCGGCGCCGAGCGCTGGAAGAAGACGCTCGCCGACCAGCTGCTTGCCGCCACGGGCCTCACCCGGCTTTACGAACGCAGTGACGCCAGCAGCCGCGGTCTCGAAGGCCTGCCCGAAGTGACGGGTTGGCTGCGGGGCGAAGGCCCGACCGAGCTCACCATCCACGAACACGACTGGCAACTCACCCTCGACGTGGCCGAAGGCCACAAGACCGGCTACTACCTCGACCAGCGCGACAGCCGCAAGCTCTTTGCCGACACGGTGCACCACTTCGGCTGCCAGCGCGTGCTCAACTGCTACAGCTACACCGGCGGCTTCAGCGTGGCGGCACTCGCTGGCGGGGCCACGCAGGTGACGAGCGTCGACTCGTCGGCCCCGGCGCTGGCCCGCGCCACCCGTCACGTCGCGCTCAACGGCTTCGACGCCTCGCGCCACACCGCGCTCGATGCCGACGTGAACCAGACGCTGCGCGAAGCGCTCAAGCGTGGCGAGCGCTTCGACGCCATCGTGCTCGACCCGCCCAAGTTCGCCCCCACCGTGAGTCACGCCGAGCGCGCGGCCCGCGCCTACAAGGACATCAACCGCCTCGCCTTCCAGCTGCTGGAGGTGGGCGGGCTGCTGTTCACCTACTCCTGCTCGGGCGGCATCAGTGCCGACCTCTTCCACAAGATCGTGGCCGGCGCGGGGCTCGATGCGAACGTGGATGGCCTCGTCTATGCGCGCACCGGCGCGGCGCCCGACCACCCGATGACGGTGACCTTCCCCGAAGGCGAGTACCTCAAGGGCCTGGTCGTGCTCAGGACCGCGTAGGCGCTGACGGCAAGACGATCGCGGGCTCGAACTTGGCCCGGTGCACGCTGAAGAAGGCCTTCACGTTGCGCACGTTGGCGTCTTGCGTGAAGAGGCGCTGCACCAGCGCGTGGTAGCCCGCCATGTCGGGCGCCTGCATCACCAGCATGAAGTCGGGCCCGGGTGAGACGCGGTAGCACTGCTGCACGGCGGCGTCGGCCACGGCCCGCGCCTCGAACGCGGCCAGGTGCTCCGCGCCCTGGCGGTCGAGCGTCACCTCGGCCAGCACGGTGAGCCCGGCGCCCAGCCGCTCGCTGGAGAGAAGGGCCACGCGCCGCTCGATCACGCCCGCGTCGACCAGGCGCCGCACGCGGCGCAGGCAGGTGGCCGGGGAGGTGTGGGCGGCGGCCGCGAGGTCCTGGTTGGACAGGGAGGCGTCCCGCTGAAGGAGGTCCAGCAAACGGAGGTCGGTGTCGTCGAGCGACATTTCTTCCATACTTGATCGAGATTTGAAGAATTATTCCGGCGGTCAAGGCGAGTGACGGATTATTTCGTTTGGCATTGAATATTGCAAGCATCGACCAAAGCCTACTTCCTACCATTCCCGCCATCCCATCTTTTTGGAAGCGCACCATGTGTGGCATCGTCGGCGCCGTCAGCACCAAGAACATCGTCCCCATCCTCATCGAGGGCCTGAAACGGCTCGAGTACCGGGGCTATGACTCCTGCGGCGTGGCCGTGCACCAAGGCGGCGAGCTGAAGCGCGCGCGCAGCACCGCCCGGGTGGCCGAGCTCGACGCGCGCGTGGCCGAAGACAAGATCGACAGCGGCACCGGCATCGCCCACACCCGCTGGGCCACGCACGGCGCGCCGGCCGAACACAACGCCCACCCGCATTTCTCGCCGGGCCCGCAACCCAAGCAGGGCACCGACGCAAGCGGCGTCACGGCCGTGGGCCGCATCGCCCTCGTGCACAACGGCATCATCGAAAACCACGACGAGCTGCGCAACGAACTCAAGACACGCGGCTACGTCTTCGACAGCCAGACCGACACCGAGGTCATCGCCCACCTCGTCGACCATCTGTACGAGGGCGACCTGCTCGCGGCCGTGCAGCAGGCCACGCTGCGTTTGCGCGGCGCGTATGCCATCGCAGTTTTTTGCCGCGACGAGCCGCACCGCGTGATCGGCGCACGCGAAGGCTCGCCGCTGGTGCTCGGCGTGGGCGCCGGTGACCGCAAGGGCGACTTCTTCCTCGCCTCCGATGCGATGGCGCTGGCCGGTGTCACCGACCAGATCGCGTATCTGGAAGAGGGCGATGTGGTCGACCTGCAGCTCGGCAAGGTGTGGATCACCGCGCGCTCGCATGGTGGCGTGATGTTCAAGAGCGTCGAGCGCGAGGTGCGCACGGTGCACGTGCACACCGGCGCGGCCGAACTCGGGCCTTACCGCCACTACATGCAGAAGGAAATCTTCGAGCAGCCGCGCGCGATTGCCGACACGCTCGATGCGGTGGAAGCCATCACGCCCGAACTCTTTGGCGACGGGGCCTACCGCGTGTTCAAGGATGTCGACAGCGTGCTCATCCTCGCCTGCGGCACCAGCTACTACAGCGGCTCGGTGGCCAAGTACTGGCTGGAGAGCATCGCGAAGATCCCGACCAGCGTCGAGATCGCGAGCGAGTACCGCTACCGCGACAGCGTGCCCAACCCACGCACGCTCGTCGTCACCATCACGCAGAGCGGCGAGACCGCCGACACGCTCGCCGCGCTCAAGCACGCGCGCAGCCTGGGCATGAGGCACACGCTGACCATCTGCAACGTGGCCACGAGTGCGATGGTGCGCGAGTGCGAGCTGGCCTACATCACCCGCGCCGGTGCCGAGATCGGCGTCGCGTCGACCAAGGCCTTCAGCACGCAGCTCGTGGGCCTCTTCCTGCTCACGCTGGCACTGGCGCAAGTGCGCGGCCACCTGAGCGAGCAACAGGAGCTGGCGCACCTCAAGGCGCTGCGCCATTTGCCCGTCGCCGTGCAGGCGGTGCTGGCGCTGGAGCCGCAGGTCATCGCCTGGTCGGAGATCTTCGCCCGCAAGGAAAACGCACTCTTCCTCGGCCGTGGCCTGCATTACCCGATCGCGCTCGAAGGCGCGCTCAAGCTGAAAGAGATCAGCTACATCCACGCCGAGGCCTACCCGGCCGGTGAGCTGAAGCACGGGCCGCTCGCCCTGGTGACGGCCGAGATGCCGGTGGTGACGGTCGCGCCCAACGATGCGCTGCTCGAAAAGCTCAAGAGCAACCTGCAGGAAGTGCGCGCCCGTGGCGGCGAACTCTTCGTCTTCGCCGATGCCGACACGCACATTGAAAGCGGAGAAGGCCTGCAAGTGATCCGCATGCCCGAGCACTACGGCGTGCTGTCGCCCATCCTGCACGTGGTGCCGCTGCAGTTGCTGGCGTATCACACGGCGTGCGCGCGCGGGACCGACGTGGACAAGCCGCGCAACTTGGCCAAGAGCGTCACGGTCGAGTAAATCAGCCGTTCGGCGGTTCGTATGGCCGGCGCAGCGCCGTGTCACGCGGTGGGCCGCCGTTCGAAGCTTTCGCAGTCGGGATACGGCGGCACCACCGGCGTCACGCCGACCTCGTCGACGCGCGCTGCCGGCGGGCCGCGTTGCAACCATGCCACCAGCTGCTGCAGTTGCGCCGGAGGCCCCAGCATCAGCGCTTCGACGGAACCGTCGAGCCGGTTGCGCACCCAGCCCTTCACGCCCAGCCTTTCGGCCTCGCGCGCGCAGCTGTCGCGGTAGCCGACACCTTGCACACGCCCGCGGACGCGGGCTGACCAGCATTCAACAGGTTCTTCGGGTGGACCCGCAGCGAAGCTCATCTCTCGACCTCTTCTCCCCCTCGGTCCGGCGGGTGCTGTCCCCGCAGGCGCGGTGTTGAGCGCGGCTGCATGTGGTTACAGAATTTCACCATGCGCCGCCCTCCCGATTTCAAACCCACCCAGGTCTTCGACTGGGCCCATGAGCCGTCCGACGAGCGGCCCACCGATTTCGGCCGTTCCACAGGGTATTCCGCGCTGTCGGGTTTCGGCAGCCTGCAGGAGGTCTCGGGTTCCGCCCATCGGCGGCAACGGTCGCAGGGTGCCAGCATGGCCCGGCTGATGGCCGTGACCTGCGTCGTGCTGGGCCTGAGCGTGTCGGCGCTGTACACGATGGTTCACTACCTGCGCGGGGGTTGACACCCGCGCACGCATCACACGCCGCTGGCCGGCTTGGCCAGCAGCATGTCGACCGAGTGCAGCAGGGCCGAGGGATCGGCCGGCTTGGTGAGGTGCACCGAAAACCCGGCCGCGGCGGCGCGGGCCTTGTCGGCCTCCTGGCCATAGCCCGTCAACGCGATGAAGCGGCCACGCCAGCCGGGGCTCGCGTTGCGCAGGGCCTGCGCGAGCTGGTAGCCGTCCATCTCGGGCAGGCCGATGTCGAGCACCACCACCTCGGGCTGCAGGCGCGCAAACGCGGCCAGCGCGTCGCGCGGGTGTCCGGCGGTCTGCACCTCGTGGCCGGCGTCGCGCAGCAGCTCGGCGGCGGTGTCGAGGGCATCGGTGTTGTCGTCGACCACGAGGACACGCCCCACGCCGTTGGCGGCCACACGCTGCGGCACGGTGTCGGCCGACAACGGCGGCTCGATGGTCGGCAGCTCGAGGGTGAAGCGGCTGCCGCGCTGCAGGCCCTCGCTGTGCGCCTGCACCTCGCCGCCATGCAGCTGCACGATGGTGCGCACGATCGCCAGGCCGAGGCCCAGGCCGCCGGTGGCGCGCTCCGAGGTCTGCGGCGCCTGGTAGAAGGGCTCGAAGACACGCTCCAGCGTCTCGGCCAGCATGCCTTCGCCTTCGTCTTCCACGCACAGGCGCGCGCGCTGGTGCAGCTCGTCCAGGTTCAGCGAGAGGGCGATCGTGCCCTGGCCGCCGAAGCGCAGCGCATTGGTCAAGAGATTCGTCACTGCCTGCACGAGGCGGGTTTCGTCACCTTCCACCCACAGCGGGCGTGAAGGCAGCTCGACGAACAAACCCTGGCTGCGCTTGGCCGCCACCGCCGGCTGCACCGCTTCGACGGCCCGCTCGACCACGCTGAAGAGGTTGACCGGCTCGCGGCGGATCTCGAGCTTGCCGCGCGTGATGCGCGAGACGTCGAGCAGGTCGTCGACCAGCCGTCGCATGTGGGCCACCTGGCGGCCCATGATCTCGCGCTCGCGCGCGGTGCTGTCGTCGCTCTTGCGGTTGAGCAGGTGCAGCGTGGTGAGCATGGGCGCGAGCGGGTTGCGCAGCTCGTGGCCCAGCACCGCGAGGAACTGGTCTTTCGCCTGCGCGGCGGCCGTGGCCTGGCTGAGTGCCTGGCGCATCGACTCGGTGGTCTCGCTCAGGCGCTGCGAGGCCGAGCGCAGCGCGCGGGCCATCTGGTCGATCTCCTGGATCTCGCTGTGCGTTTCGGCCACGGCCTGGCCTTCGCCGAGCCGCACGGCGCTGTCGCGCACGGCATGGATGTCTTCCGTGATGCGGTCGGCAATGCGCCGCGCGAGCGCCAGGCACAGCAGCACCGTGGCCAGCGCGCCCGCCACGTACCAGGCGAGGCTCGTGGCCAGGGCCTGGTCAGGGCCTTCGGTGGGCGCGCCGACGGCGACCGTCCAGCCCAGGTCGCGCAGGCGGGTGAAGCCGGTGTAGACGTCATCGCCTTCGAGCGACTGGGTGAGGCCGCTGCCGCTGCTGGCTTCGCGCGCGAGCAGCGCCTTGAGCGAGGGCGACGGCCCGCGGCTCTGGTGCTCGCGTGTGCGGGCGACGCGGTTCTGTGCACTGTCAAACACCGCGATCACCCAACCCGGCGGCACGCTCTGCTTCTGCAGCACGTCGAGGATGGGTTCGGGCTTCACCGCGGCCGTGAGCACGTGTGCGAGCTTGCCGTCGGCGACGATCGGCCAGCGCGCGGCAAAGGCACCCGACTGGCGCGGGCCGAAGGAGAGGGCGCCCACCACCGGCCGGGCGGTGCGGATCACCTGCGCGAGGCTCAGCGGGTCGACGACTTTCAGATCGCGGCTGCCGTAGGGCTCGGCCGTGTTGAAGAGCACCTCGCCTGCCCCATCGGTGAGCACGACGGCAGCCCACGCGGGGCGGGCCGCCACCTCGTTCTGCGCGACGTCGTAGAACGCAGCGATGTGGCCCTCGGCCAGCGGCCGCGAGCGCGCCATCGCGGCCAGCGAGCGCAGGGTGGCGTCGATCTCCGATTCCACCGCGCTCGCCAGCGCACGAGAGAGCTCCAGCGTGGAGCGTTCGAGGTTTTGCCGCTGCGTCTGGATGGCGCTCCAGATGCCCCAGCCGCCGAGCAACGACACCGGCAACAAGCCCACCGCCGCCAGCAGGATCAGCTTGTGGCGCAAGGGGCGGGCAGGGCGGGTGGCGGGCATCGGAGGGCAGGGTGAATGCGCGGGCGAGCTTACCCAATGGCCTGCGCGCCGGTGGCTTTCACCCTTTGACGCACACCACCTGCTTCAGCGTGTGCACCACGTCGACCAGCTCGCGCTGCGCTTCCATCACGGCGTCGATGTCCTTGTAGGCGGCGGGCGTCTCGTCGATGACGTCCTTGTCCTTGCGGCACTCGACACCTTGGGTGGCGTTGCGGTGGTCGGCCAGCGTGAAGCGGCGCTTGGCCTCGCCACGGCTCATCGCACGGCCGGCGCCGTGCGAGCAGCTCTCGAACGAATCGGCGTTGCCCTTGCCGCGCACGATGTAGCTGCGCGCGCCCATGCTGCCGGGGATGATCCCGAGCTGGCCGGCCTTCGCACTCACCGCGCCCTTGCGGGTGACGTACACGTCTTCGCCGAAGTGGCGTTCCTTCTGCACGTAGTTGTGATGGCAGTTCACCGCTTCGATGTGCGACTGGAAGTTCTTGCGGATCACCGTCTTCGCGGCTTCGATCACGCGCCGCATCATCACCTCGCGGTTGATGGCGGCGAACTTCTGCGCCCAGCCCACGGCACGCACGTAGTCGCCGAAGTAGCGGCTGCCTTCCTCGAAGTAGGCGAGGTCGCGGTCGGGCAGGTTGGCCTGATGGCGCATCGCGTCTTGCTTGGCCAGCTCGATGAACATCGTGCCGATGAAGTTGCCCACGCCGCGCGAGCCCGAGTGCAGCATGAACCAGACGGCCTTCTGCTCATCGAGGCACACCTCGATGAAGTGGTTGCCCGAGCCCAGCGTGCCCAGGTGCTGGATGTGGTTGGTCTTGGCGATCTTCGGGTAGTCGCGGCAGAGCTCGGTGAACTCGGGCTCGAGCTGCGCCCAGGCGGTGTTCACCGAGCCGGGTGGCTTCTGCCACGCGCCGGGGTCGCGCGCACCCGGCGAGCGGCCGTGCGGCACGGCGCGCTCGATGGCGGCACGCAGCGGCGCCAGGTTGTCGGGCAGGTCTTCGGCGGTGAGCGTGGTCTTGCACGCGATCATTCCGCAGCCGATGTCCACGCCCACCGCGGCCGGGATGATGGCCTTGACGGTCGGGATCACCGAGCCGACGGTCGCGCCGATGCCCAGGTGCACGTCGGGCATGGCGGCGATGTGCTTGAAGACGATGGGCAGGCGGGCTGCGTTGCTGAGTTGGCGCTTGGCTTCGTCTTCGACGGGCACGCCTTGCGTCCACATCTTCAGCGGCACGCCACCGGGCACGTCTTCGTGGATGTGTTGGGGTTCCATGATGTTGTTCCTTGTAGCACCCGCCTCCGTCGTCGGGAGGCGGGCAGGGTTTAGCGGAGCTTGACCAGGCCGTTGAGCACCTGATCGAGGCCTCCGAAGACGGAGATCTTGTCGATGCGCTCGGCCACGCGCTCCAGCGTCTCCAGCTCCTTCAGGCGCAGGGCGGTGGGGTTGTCCTCCATCACCTTGGCCGTGTTGAGCAGGGAGCGCGTGGCCGCGGTTTCCTCGCGGCGGCGGATCACGTTGGCCTCGGCCGCCTTGCCGGCCTCGACCACCTGGGCGAGGATGGTCTTCATTTCGCCCGGCAGCACGATGTCTTTCACGCCCACGCCGTCGATCTCGAGTCCGAAGACCGAGAGCTTGGCGCGCACGTGGGCCGACACGACCTCGTCGATCACCGACTTGTTCTCCAGCAGCTCGTCGAGCGTGCGCGTACCCACGGCCGCACGCAAGCCGAACTGCAGCTCGCGGTACAGGTGGTCCGCGGGCTTGGCGAGCTGGGTGTAGGCGGTCAGCACCGCATCGGCGTTGGCATAGCGCCAGGTGGCCGAGAGGTTCAGACGCAGGCCCACCTTGTCGCGGGTCAGGATCTCCTGGCCGGTGACGTCGAGGGCCTGCAGGCGCAGGTCGACCAGCTCGACCGACAGCGTGCGGTTGAACTTCCAGAAGCCGTGCGGGCCCGGCGGCAGCAGGCGCTCGACCTTGCCGTCGACGGTCAGCACGCCCACGCTGTGCTCGGGCACCTGCACGGTGAGCACGCCGGTGAGGCCGGCGACCGCACGCGAACGCAGCTGCGTTTGCGTGAGGCGTTGCACCAACGTGGCTGGCAGCTCGGCCGTGTCGGCGATGTCGATCACCTCGACATGCACGTCGACCAAACCCTTCCAGTACAGGCGACGCGTCGCCGGTGCCAGCAGCTCGACCAGCACGCCGTTCTCATAGCGCAGGCCGACCTGGGTTTCAGTGAGTTCGACGCGCACGAACTCCGCCTCGACCACCGCCGGCTCCTTGGCCAGCAGATAGTCGGACAGCGGGTGGGTGAACGCCGGCTGCTCGATCGAGAAAGTCTCGACGCGCAGGCGGTCGAGGCCGGAAGCGAGCCAGTGCGTGCCCGGTTGCAGCACGCGCTCGAAATCGCCATTGCGCAGCAGGAGGCCGCGTTCGTTCTTCTTGACGGTGACACGCTTGAGTTCCATGTTGGTTCTCCTTCTTGTGATTTGCGTGTGGATGAATGGATGCCCCCAAGCGGCGTCACCGCCGCTGCCCCGCGAGGGGGTTGAGTCAACTTGGGGCGGCCCGGCGTTGACTCAAAGGGTGCCGTTACAGGGACGGCAGCGGACGTTGGATGCCTGGGCCCGGGTGACACGGTGCGCGTCGGTGCTCGCCTCCCAGTCGAGGCACCTCGGCTTGCCGTGCACGCGAACCCCGCGTGTCCCACGTGCGGGCTGCCGCCGCTGATGAGGCCTTGCGGCTTCACGTCCGGCGGAGGTCTTTCGACCGGTTTGGCTTGGAACGGGAGTCGAACCCGCGACAGACACATGGGAAATGTGTTGCTCTACCACTGAGCTATCCAGTTGGCGGGCCACCCGGGGGTCGAACCCGGCGCAATGCGACCGATTCGGTGGCCCCTATCAGCTGCGACCGGCGTGCGGCATATGCCACCACGACGGATTGCTCCGGCAGCGGCACACCGGCGGGGCGGGAGTGACTCCCGAGCCCCTGCCTGTGAGCGGTTCGCCGTTCGCAGCAGATTCTTTACGCGACGTGCAGTTCCGAACGCACGATGCGCTTGCCCACACGCTCGATGCGACGCCAGCCGCTGTTGTCGTTCAGCGTGATCCAGCGGCGCTCTTCGGCACGGTAGAACCAGTCCTTGTCCTGCTGGTAGTAGACCTGCGATGCGGCCGACTCCCAGATGTTCAAGATCTCGTTGCTGTGGGCGTGCGTCTCGTCGAAGTCGGTCGTCGCCTTCTGTCCCATCTCGCTGTAGTGAGCGTTCAGCTGCAAGAGCATCGCATTCACATCAGGCGGCATGCGCTCGGCCTTGAGGCCGATCTTCACCGCCTCGTCGAGCAGGATGGGGTAGCTGTGCGACGGGTACTTGCCATTCAGCGCGGTTGCGATCGCCTCGGCCTTGTCAGCGTCGGTGACGTGGTAGGCCAGCAGCTCGCGGCACAGCATGATCGACAGCGACTCCGCACGGTCCACCGCGCCGATCACCAGCGGGTGCACGTACTGGAACAGCGACTTGTAAGCGTTCTCGGGATGCTCGCCTTGCTGCTCGCGCCACAGGCGGATCACGCGCTGCAGCTCGTTGAGGCTCACGCTCACGCGGTCGTTGTCACGGTCGACCGGCGAGAGCGGGTGGTTGAGCGAGGTGTCGACGGCGGTGAGGTAGGCGGTCGGGCCCATCTGGATGCCGTCGGCGCCGAGCGCCACCATCGTGGCGGCCGAGGCGCACTCCAGCGGCACGAGCGCCACCAGGCGATCGCAGTGCTGGCGCAGCAGGTTCACGATGCGCAGCGAAGTCTGGCCGCTGCCGCCGTCCGACTTGAGGAAGAGGTACAGCACCGGGTGGCGGCCGAGCTTCGCGAGCACGTGGTGCAGCGCGATCACGTCGTTGCTGCACACCGAGCCGCGCGGGCCGTTCCAGTAGGTGACTAGCGGCCCGCCCAGGCGGTCGGCCAGCTTCGCGATCAGGGCCTGCGTCTTGCCGAAGAGCACAGGCGGCTGCTTGACCTTGAGGTCGAGCGCTGGGAGTTGTTCGTTCTTCATGAGGCGTCTTTCGTTTGAATGAGAGGAGGCGGGATCGCCCCCCGCACACTCAAGCGTGATTCTCATGAGTGCAGGCGCGACCCCTTGGGCAGGCGTGCGGCCAGCCACTCGTGCACGTCGGCACGGATGCGGCGGCCTTCGAGCAAAAAGTTCTCGAAGCGGCTGGGCACGTAAGGCAGGTACAGCAAAGGCATGCCGGCTTCCTCCGGCGTGCGGTCGGCCTTGCGGCCATTGCAGTGGGCGCAGGCGGTGACGAGGTTCATCCAGCTCCAGGGGCCGCCACGCGACTCGGGCTGGATGTGTTCGCACTGCAGGTCGCGGTCACCGAACACCTGCCCGCAGTAGGCGCAGGTGTGGCGGTCGCGGCGAAAGAGCTTCAGCTTGGTGATCGCCGGCACGATGTCGTGCAAGTTGATCTTCGAAGCGCCACGCAAAGCGACGATCGGGTGGATCTCGATCAAGGACTGGCGGCTGCGGGCGACGTTGAAGCCGCCGCGCAAGGTGGCGAGCGGGCCATCGCCGTCGACCCACGCGACCGAGCCCGTGGCCACGTGCAAAGCGGCCTGTTCGAGCGAGATCCACGCCTGGGGCGTGCCCTGGAGGTCGAGTTGCAGCACGTGTTGGTGATGGTCTTGATGCACGGGGGCCTCCTTTACGCGGCCGAAGTTGGGTAGATGTGTTGGCGGAGAGCGGGCGGATCGAACGCCCGCGGCGATGCGATCGCCGACCTCGGCTTAGCAAGCCGGTCCCTTGCCGCTCGGGCAGCTCTCCATGTGCGGCGTCAACGCTGGTAGTGATGGCGGTTCACGCCGTCGAAAGCAGCCGCTGCGCATGCAGCAGTGCTTGAAACAACCTCCCGGACCTGCAAGGGCAGGGGTCGTTGCGACCGAGTTTCTCGATCAGCTCCTTCTGCCCGCGCACGATGCGGTCGCCACGCTTGACGCCGGTCTCAGAGGGGAAGCCCTTGCGGCGCTTGCGCGTGACCTCGAAAGCAGGCGTGCTGGTCGTCGTCGAATGGTTTCATGGTGTTCTCCTGTGAAAGTGGTCCCCTCGGTCCGAGTCGAACGGACATGCCTTGCGGCCCCGGCTTCTGAGACCGGTGCGTTTGCCTGTTTCGCCACGAGGGGTTGGGTTGAAGAAAAGAATCACATGCGCTGAGGGGTGACCGGTCGGACTCGAACCGACACCAGCGGCACCACAAACCGCGGCTCTACCCTTGAGCTACGGCCACCCCTCAGCGCACGCGCATTTCACGGCAGGGCAATGCCGCGTGCCTTCGCCCAGCGCTCGATTACCTGTCGCTCGGCCGCTTGCGCCAGCCGGTTGGCAAACCCGCGCACTTGCACCGCCCGGTGTTGCGGATCGAGTTCGATGGTCAGCAGCCGATCGATCTGATGCTTCGTGCATCGCCGCAGCGACCAGATCGAGGCGCGACCGGAGATGCACTTGCTGGCGTAGGTCGACACGCAGTGGCGCATCGCGCGGCTTTCCATCACCAGGTCTTCGGCCTGTTTCAACTGCCGGATCACGTAGCGCTCGCCCTTCGTCTTGGCCTCCCTGGACGAGGGCGCCCACTCCCAATCGGCGAGCGGTGAGCCTGACCAGACTGCATTGGCCGTGCACGCGTTAGCAGCGCGCCCGTGGGCACGGCGCTGCATGGCTTCGATGCGCTCGATGGCCGCGATGTCGTGGTGCCACTCGTGCATGCGACGGGTTAGCGCGTGCAAGGTGCGGCCCTCGAGGCTGTAGTGCGAGTCACGGCGCCGGCATTCGGCCAGGTAGTCACACAGGTCGTCGATCGTTTCCACCGGCACCGGGTTGGCGCAGAAGAACCGTGCCACCCCGCGCCAGAACTCGATCTCGCCGCGCGGCGTGCGAGCGATCTTCGAGCGTGCGATGCGCAAGGCCACGGCGGGATCGTCGGTGTAGGAGCGCGCGATGGCTTCCCAGAAAGCTTCATCGAAGCCCAGGCCCGCCGACGAGTGGAGAAACTGGTGCACTTCCTTGCGCGTCAGCCAGGTGCTGGCGCCCGCCTTGTAGAGTGAGCCACCGCGCGCCGCCGTGACGTACCACTGCCGGCGCAGCCGAACCTCCTCGACACTGAGCCCCGTGTCGTCGATCCAGATGCGCTCGAGCGTCTCGGGCACGGGATACAGCGCAAAGAGGTGCCGCGCCGCAGCCAGGCGCAGGCGGGCGGCGTCGCGCGTCTTCATCTGCGGATGCCAGGTCTGGTGGTCGCGCACCACCTCGCCAGAGAAGCCGCGCTCGGCTTCATTGAGCGCCTTTCCGAAGTCCGGCGTGGGGCGTGGGCGGCGCATCACGCGGCGAAGCGCGGCATCGCAGAGTTCTAGTCGTTCGCGCTCGGCGTCCTGCCTGCGCTGGATCATCGAGCGTTTCATGATGAGTAGAGTGGGTTGTTGAAAGAGAAGGTGAATGGTCTCGGTGGCAGGTTTCGAACCTGCGGCCTCATGCTCCCAAAGCACGCGCGCTACCAGCTGCGCCACACCGAGAGAGAAACTGGTACCCGCGGGTGGGAACGATCCACCGGCCTCCGCCTTATCAAGACGGCGCTCTGCCACTGAGCTACGCGAGAACTGTCTGGACTCGACGACCCGATTCGAACGGGTGCGGGCTGTTGCCGTCTGCTTTGCAGGCAGATGCCTTCGACCACTTGGCTACGTCGAGACAGAAATGGCACCTCGTGCACGATTCGAACGTGCGACCTCCTGCTTCGTAGGCAGGCGCTCTCATCCACTGAGCTAACGAGGTATGTAAATGGATATAGACAAACTGGCGCCTCGTGCGGGACTCGAACCCGCGGCTTCCGGCTAGACAGGCCGGCACTCTGCCACTGAGTTAACGAAGCAATTCCATCCGGTCACGGGTTCCGGCGCCGCCCAATCGTTGCGGCCGATTTCCACCTGCGAAGCGTGAGCTCCACGCAGGCTCTTGTTCAAGATCCCACTTCGGCTGTGTCCACACGCGAGCGCCTCGTCAGGCGTCGGTGTCTCGCTGCACAGGGCTTGGCACGTCGACCTGGGTCCAGGGGTCGCGTACTGCCATGCACATCCCGAGCCGCCCACACCAGGTTTGCGAGCTGCGGAGTGCATGGGCACAGCCGAAGTGAGGCGGTCGGCGGCCCTCGTCGAGGGCTCGCCTTCCGCACTTCTTGCAGGCATGCAGTGCCGGCCAGTACCGGCGCATGTCCTGCGGCAAATTGTTAAAGAGCTGCGACTCCGAAGAGCCGCGACCTTCGCGCCGATGCACGAGGTCAGGTCCAGCAAAGCAAAAGGCCCGGTTCCTGTTGGAAACCGGGCCTCTGGGGTACAGAGCTAGAAGGGCGTGCGCCTAGGCGCTTCCCTTTCCCGGTGTCGATGTGGGCTCGCTGCGATCAAGCTGCGAATAACCCAGCGACTGCATGTCAATGCCGAATGCACAAGCGAACGCATGCAGGCCGCGCAGTGCGCTTCCTTGCGTGTTGCCGTCGATGTGCTTGCGGGTTGTCACGATGCAGCCTTGATTGAAAACGGATGCTCTTGCGAGCGAGGAAGCGGACTGTAAAGACTCTTTACCCAACTGGTCAACCCCCTGCGACAATGTTGTTCGACATCGTTGCAACCAAACACAACGTCAGCACACACCAGACCTCGTGGCGAACATCACCCTCACGCGCCGGCACAACGTGCTGGCCCTTTTCCAAGAGCATGCCGAGCAGGCCGTGGCCGCCGGCGCACCCCCCAAGGGCCTGGAGCAGGCCTTCGCCGCCAAGCTGCAGATCTCGCCCAGCATGTGGAGCCAGATCAAGTCGTCGCGCCCGATCGGCGACAAGCTCGCGCGGCAGATCGAGGTGATGTGCGGCCGGCACGTGAACTGGCTCGACGAGCCGCGCAAGAGCGCGGCGCCCACGCCGGCGGAGAGTGCCTTCCTCGAACTCGCGCTCACGGCTTGGCGCAGCAACAACGTGGCGGGCCGCAAGGCACTCACGGTGCAGATGAAGGCGATCGTCGAGCGCGGCAGTTGACGCGGGGGTTGACGGCGCATCGGCGATGCATAAGATGCGCGCCTCTCGAGTCAACGTCGGGCCGCCCCAAGTTGACTCAACCCCCTCGGGGGGGCGGCGCGAAGCGCCGTCGGGGCCCATTACTCAACGCAACACGACAGACCCATGACCCAGTGCCATCTCCCGATGCACTGACCGTTGCGCCAAAGCCTGGCGCGTGACGGTCACCGTGCACTGCACACCGCTGTAGACCGTTCTCGACGCGCCCAGGACTCTCCAAGTCCATCTGCTCTCGAACACCTGCCCCCTCGGCAGGCGCGAGCCTGCGCGTCGCACATCGCCAGGCTGTTGGATCGACATCGAAGGAGGCCCGTCATGGGCAATCGAAACATCTCGCGCGTGAGCGAACAAGGAGTTCGCCATGCGTGAGGACATGAGCAAGGTGCTGGTGGAGGAGCCCCGCTGGGGGCGCGCTTTTGCCCGCACCATGAAAGGCAAGCGTCGCCAGAACCGGCAGCGTGTGGATGCCGACGGAGAAGGTGCGCCGGTGCACCTGGGCATGAAGCGTGACGGCGGTGGCCAGAAGTGGTTTGGCGAACACCTCGGGCCTTTGCGCCGCTACCTGCGCCAGCAGGTGAACCGGCCGTGGTCCAAGGTGTACGGCGAGCTGTGCGCTGCGCTCGACAAGCGCAGCGTGGTGCAGGCCCATCTGTTCCAGCACATCCGCGACACCGTGGAGCACGAGACGCTGTGGCAGGGCGGTGAGGTGTGGTGCCACAACTGGCGGGGGCTCGTGCCCATCGCCGAGAGCCGCGCCGAGCTGTTCGTGCACCCGCTCACCGGCATCGTGCTGGTGAACCGGAAACGGCAGCAGGCGCGGCGCGAAGCCAAGGCGGCGAAAGCCGCCAAGGCCCAAGCACCGCTGGCCGATCGGCGCGAAGGGCAACCCGGCATCGCACCGGGCTGCCAGTGGCACCGCGTGGACGGCCAGTGGTACGAGGTACGCCTCGGCACGCTGGACCCGTGCGATCGCAAGGCCAAGGCCTACGACCTGCTGCTGCGCCGCGAGGTGGGGCACGGTCATCGCCTGGAGCTGAAGGAGCGCTACGGCCGCGGCGATGCGTATGCGATGCACAAGCGCCAGCTCGGCCACCGCGAGCTGCGCCGCCTGAACCTCGCGGCATGAAAGGTCGCCCGCCACCCGGTTTGCAAGACCGGCGTGGCGGGCGCACCATTCAGCGCCATGAGCTGGAACCCCTCCCAATACCTGAAGTTCGAGCAGCCCCGCCTGCGCCCGGCGCTGGAGCTGCTGGCCCGCGTGTCGCTAGAAGCGCCGCGCACGGTGTATGACCTGGGCTGCGGTGCTGGCCAGTTGAGCCGGCTGATGGCCGAGCGCTGGCCGAAGGCGCAGGTGACGGGCGTCGACGCGTCGGCCGCGATGCTCCAGCAGGCGGGCGATGCGCTGCCCAACCTGCGCTGGCAGCAGCAAGACCTCGCGAGCTGGAAAGCCGAGTCACCCGCCGACCTGATCTATTCGAACGCAGCGCTGCATTGGCTGCACGACCACACCGCGCTGTTCGAGCACTTGATGAAGCAGCTCGCGCCGGGCGGTGTGCTGGCCGTGCAGATGCCGCGCAACTTCGCCGCACCGTCGCACACCTCGATCGCCGATGCCGTGCGCTCGGGCCCGTGGCGCGCGCGGCTCGAGCCCTTGCTGCGCGAGAAGCTGCCGGTCGAAGAGCCGGCCTGGTACTACGACCTGCTGGCCCCGCTGGCGCAGGACATCGACCTCTGGGAAACCGAGTACCACCAGGTGCTCACCGGCCCCGACCCGGTGAAGGAATGGACCAAGGGCACTTGGCTCGCGACCTTCCTCCATGCGCTCGCCGACCCGGCCGAGCGTGAGGCTTTCGAGCGCGACTACGCCGCGCGGGTGGCCGTCGCCTATCCGATGCGCGCCGACGGCACCACGGTGTTCCCGTTCCGCCGCCTCTTCATCGTGGCGCGCCGGCGCTGATCAGGGCGCGGCCGCAGCCTGCTGTTGGGCGGCGCCGCGCTGGGCCCGCTTCTTGAGCACATTCCAGTAGCGCACCGGCAACAGCCGCGCCAGCCGGTCGAGGAAGCGCGCGTCGGCCCCGATGCGGATGCGCACTTGGCCCTTGTCGAGCCCGTCGAGGATGCAATCGGCCGCTTCGTCGGCCGTGGTGCGCACGCTTTGCACGAAGCCGTCGGCCATGGCCTTGCGGGCAGCGGCGTCGACGCTCTCGAGGTGGCGCATGTCGTGCGCGATGTGGGTCTTGATGCCGCCCGGGTGCACCTGCACCACGCGCACGCCGGTGGCTTCGAGTTCGTGGCGCAGCGCTTCGGTGAAGCCGCGCACCGCGAACTTGCTCGCGCAATAGGCCGACTGCCCCGGAATGCCGACGAAGCCGAACACGCTCGACACGTTGACGAGGTGGGCCGATGGCTCGCGCAGCAGCAGCGGCAGGAAGGCGCGCGACATGTTCACCACGCCCCAGAAGTTGATGCCGAGCACCCACTCGAAATCGGCCGCCGGCTGCTGGCGGAAGTCGCCATACGCCGACACGCCGGCGTTGTTGAACACGGCGCTCACGCGGGTGTGCGCAGCTTCCACGGCGGCGGGCAGGGCGGCCACGGCGGCGGCGTCGGCCACGTCGACGACGTGTTCGCTGACACGGGCACCCAAGGCACGCGCTTCGCGGGCCACCTCGGCCAGCCGGATCGCGTTGATCTCGCACAGTGCGAGGTCGTGGCTCCGCCGGGCCAGGCGCAGCGCCAGACTGCGGCCGATGCCGCTGCCCGCGCCGGTGATCACCGCCACAGGGCGGAAAGAGGTCGTGTTCATCGAAACACTCTAAGGTGGTTACCTTATGCGTCGCATCCGGGCTTGCCCGGGTGAGCAGTGCGGGTTTGTGGCGACAATTGCGTCCATGAGCAAAGCCCAGCCCACGACCCGCGAGCGCGTGCTTGAAACCTGCCGCCGTCTCTTCAACGAAAAGGGGCCGGGCGCGGTCACCACCGCCGAGATCGCGGCCACGGTGGGCATCAACGAAGGCAACCTCTACTACTACTTCAAGAAGAAGGATCAGATCGTGCTGGCGCTCTTCGACCAGTTCGAGCTGGCGCTGGGCGAGATGGCGCGCCGGCAGATGGAGCACATCGAGCAGGACAAGGCCAACGAAGACAGCATCATGGACTTCTTCAAGTTCGCCTGGGAGTGGCGCTTCTTCTACCGCGACGCCCAGTCGCTCTACGGCCTGGCGCCTGATCTTCGCGAGCGCAACAAGCTGCTCTCGGAAACCTCGCACGAGGCGGGCCGCCGGCTGCTGCAACACGCCATCCAGCACGGCCGGCTCAAGGTGCCGGAAGCCGCGGTGGAGCGGCTGGTCGTCAACGCCTGGATCATCTGCACCTTCTGGATCGAATACCTGCAGGTCGCCAAGGGCGTGACGCGCATCACCAAGAAGCACCTGGAGATGGGCTACGAGCAGGTGCAGTCGCTCTACTGGCCTTACGCGCCGCGGGGCACCGAGCGGCCCAAGCCCCGCTGGTCCTGAGCTCTCAGGCGCGCCTTGCGCGCGCCGCGTGCGGGAAAGCCCGGCCACGGCGTGGCATGTCACTTGCCGAACACGGCGTAAGAAACCCTGCTCGCAACACGACATGAACCCCGCGGCCCACACTGCGGGGTCAAGTCGCAGGGTGCCGTGTCGGGGATGTGTCGACCACCGGGCTCAGATGCGCTGTCAGGGCGTGGCAGTGTGCTTGTGCGGGTGCGATGCCTCCGACGAACATGGCCGGCTGGAAGTCCCGCAGGCCGCACACGAGGAGAGAGCATGCCCGCCCAACCCGCGCACGAGATCATCGAAGGCCTGAGCCGGCCCGAGCCCAGCATTTCGCCCAAGTACTTCTACGACGCCAAAGGCTCGCGCCTGTTCGAGCAGATCACCCGCCTGCCCGAGTACTACCCGACGCGCACCGAGCAGGCCATCGTGGCGCGCAACGCCGCCGAGATCGCCCGCCGCGTGGGCAAGGGCCGCATCGTCATCGAGCCGGGCGCCGGCAATTGCGAGAAGGCCCGCTTCCTCTGCCGCGCGATCGACGCGGCGCGCTATGCGGCGGTCGACATCTCGGCCGACTTCCTCACCGAAGCCGCGCAGCGCCTGCGCGACGAGATGCCCCAGCTGCAGGTGCACGCCGTGGGCGGCGACCTCACGCAGGCGATCGTCTTGCCGGAAGACTTGCCGCGTGCGCACCGGCTCGTGTACTACCCCGGCTCGTCGATCGGTAATTTCGACAGACCGCAGGCGCTCGACATCCTCGCCCGCATGCGCGGCCTGGTCGAGCACGATGGCGCGCTGCTGATTGGCGTCGACCTGCGCAAGGAGGTCTCGGTGCTGGAGCCTGCGTATGACGACGCCGCCGGCGTCACCGCCGCCTTCAACCTCAACGCGCTCGACCATGTGAACCGACTGGTGGGCAGCGACTTCCACCTGCACCAGTGGCGCCACCGCGCCTTCTTCAACCCCGAGGCCTCGCGCATCGAGATGCACCTCGAAGCCAAGACCGAGGTCGACGTGCACTGGCCCGGTGGTGGGCGGCATTTCGCGCCGGGCGAGCGCATCCACACCGAGAGCAGCTACAAGTACGACATTGAAGGCTTCGCCCACCTGCTGCACGCGGCCGGCTTCCACCACAGCGTGGCGTGGACGGACGAACGGCGCTGGTTCGCGGTGGTGCTGGCCACGCCATGAACGAGCTCGACGCCCACGCCCTGAACGCCGCCTACCGCGCGGTGCGCGCGCACACCGACGCACTGGCCGCGCCGCTGTCGGCCGAAGACGCCAGCGCGCAATCGATGCCCGATGCGAGCCCCGCGAAGTGGCACCTCGCGCACACCACTTGGTTCTTCGAGACCTTCGTGCTCGAGCGCTTCGAGCCCGGCTTCGTGCCGCACGCCGCCGCGTACCGCGTGCTCTTCAACTCGTACTACAACGCGGTGGGCGACAAGCACCCGCGGCCCCAGCGCGGGCTGCTCACGCGGCCCTCGCTCGACGAGGTACGGGCCTACCGCGCGGCGGTCGACCGCCGGGTGCTCGCGCTGCTGCCGCGCCTGCCGCAGGACGCGCTGCAGCTCGTCGAACTGGGCTTGCACCACGAGCAGCAGCACCAGGAGCTGCTGCTCACCGACGTGCTGCATCTCTTCTCGTGCCACCCGCTGAAGCCCGCCTACCGTGCCGCCGAGAGCGGGGCGAGTGCACCGGCGTCGCCATTGCAATGGCACACGTTCGAAGAAGGCGTGGTGCAGATCGGCCACGACGGTGCGGGCTTTGCGTTCGACAACGAGTCGCCGCGCCACCGCGTCTACCTGCCACGCTACGAGATCGCCTCGCGCCTCGTCACCAACGCCGAGTACGCCGGCTTCATCGAAGCCGGTGGCTACCGCGAGCCCGGCCTCTGGCTGTCCGAAGGATGGGACTGGGTGAAGGCGCAGGCGCGGGAACACCCGGCGTATTGGCAGCAGGGCGCGAGCGGCTGGCAAGCCTTCGGCCTCTCGGGCCTGCAAGACGTGCAAGCACACGAACCCGTGCTGCACCTGAGCTACTTCGAAGCCGACGCCTATGCCCGCTGGGCCGGCGCACGCCTGCCGACCGAAGCCGAGTGGGAGCACGCGGCCACCACCTGCCCCGAGCTGCGCCAGCTCACCAGCCACGCCTGGCAATGGACCTCGAGCGCCTACTTGCCGTACCCCGGCTTTCACGCGAGCGCCGGCGCCGTGGGTGAGTACAACGGCAAGTTCATGGTCAACCAGATGGTGCTGCGCGGCGGCTCGCTGGCCACGCCGCCCAGCCACGTGCGCACCACCTACCGCAATTTCTTCCCCACCGGCGCCACCTGGCAGTTCACCGGCCTCCGCCTCGCACGCTGAAGGCGACCGATGCCAGAGCGCTCGCCCGCGCGGGGCCGGGGTGGCGTGCGCAGCGAAGTAGAGGAGGAGACAAAGACCGCGGGAGCGGCCTTTGTCGGGGGACATGAGCGGAGCACGCCACCCCGGCTCCGCGCCCGCTCAGACTCCCGCGTTGGTAGCGTTGCCATCGCTACACTGACCTCATGAGCGAGCCGACGATTCCGCCCCAGACGCCCAGGCGCCGCCGCGGTGCCGGCGCCATCACGCTGGGCGACGTGGCGCGACTGGCCGGGGTCTCCCCCATCACCGCCTCACGTGCGATCAACACACCGGAGCAGGTCGCGAAGGAAACGCTCGAGCGTGTGCGCGACGCTGTCTCCCGGACCGGCTACGTGCCCAACCGAATGGCCGGTGGCCTGGCCTCGTCGCGCAGCCGCCTCGTCGCGGCCGTGGTGCCGACCATCGCCGGCCCGGTGTTCATGGAGATGGTGCAGTCGCTGACGCACGAGCTCGACGCGGCCGGCTACCAGCTCATGCTCGGCCAGAGCGGCTACACCGCCTCGCGCGAAGACGCACTGCTCGACGCCATCATCGGCCGCCGCCCCGACGGCATCGTGCTCACCGGCATCATGCATTCGGCCGAAGGGCGCAAGCGGCTGCTCGCCAGCGGCATCCCCGTCGTCGAGACCTGGGACCTGACGCCCACCCCCATCGACATGCTCGTCGGCTTCTCGCACACCGATGCTGCTGCCGCCGTGGTGCGCCACCTGCATGCCAAGGGCCGCAAGCACCTCGCGCTCTTGAGCGGCGACGACGAGCGCGCCGAGCGCCGCAACCGCGGCTTCATCGCCGAGGCCAAGGCGCTGGGGCTCGACGCCGACATCCCCGTGCTGCGCGTGCCCGCGCCCACCACCTTGCGCAGCGGGCGTGAGGGCCTGGCCCGGCTGCTGGCCCAATCGCCCGAGGTCGACGGCGTCTTCTGCAGCTCCGACCTGCTGGCGCTGGGCGTGCTGACCGAAGCGGCGGCGCGCGGCCTCTCGGTGCCCGAGCGCCTGTCGGTCGTCGGCTTCGGCGACCTCGCCTTCGCCGGCGACACCCACCCCGCGCTCAGCACCGTGCGCATCGACGGCACCGGCATCGGCCGCCAGGCCGCGCGTTTCATCGTCGACCGCGCGGCGGGCCGGCCGGTGGGCGACAAGGTGATCGACCTGGGCTTCCAGGTCATCGAGCGCGGCAGCAGCTGACCAGACGACTTAAAACCAAGGGTTAACCCTCGAAATCGGACGTGGATGCGCTCAACCGGTAGCGCTACCATTCAGACATGGAAGCGCTACCAGTGGTCGGTCGCGCCCACTTGGAGACCCGCCGATGAAGTCCCTGCTCGCTGCCCTGTGCCTGTCACTCACCGCCCTGGCCGCCGCGCCCGCCCATGCCTGGCCCGACAAGCCCATCACCCTGCTCGTGCCCTTCCCCCCGGGCGGCTCGACCGACTCGCTGGCGCGTGTGCTCGCGCCCAAGCTGCAGGAAAAACTCGGCACCAATGTCATCGTCGACAACAAGCCCGGCGCCACCGGCACCATCGGCGCCGGGCAGGTGAAACGTTCGCCGGCCGACGGCTACACCGTGCTCGTGTCCTCGCTCGGCCCCTTCGTGATCGCGCCGCACCTGATCAAGGGCGTGCCGTATGACGCCGGCAAGGACTTCGACCTGCTCACGGTCGCCGTGCAGGCGCCCAACGTGCTGGTCGTGCCGGCCGCGTCGCCGCTCAAGAGCGTGGCCGACGTGATCGCCGAGTTGAAGAAGAACCCGGGCCAGATGAGCTTCGCGTCATCGGGGAACGGCTCGTCCGACCACCTCACCGCCGAACTCTTCTGGCTGCAGACGGGCACGAGCGGCTCGCACGTGCCCTACAAGGGCGGCGCGCCTGCCATTCAAGATTTGCTCGGCGGCCAGGTGCAGACCTCATTCCAGAACGTCAACGCCGTGCTGCAGCACATCCAGAGCGGCAAGCTGCGCGCACTGGCGATCACCGGCGACAAGCGTTCGGCCGTGTTGCCCCACGTGCCCACGCTCGCCGAGAGCGGCGTGAAGGGCGTCGACGTGTACTCGTGGCAAGGGATCGCCGCGCCGCGGGGCCTGCCGAACGACGTGAAGGCCAAGCTCCACGCGGCCCTGGTCGCGTCGCTCAACGACGCCGCGGTCAAGGCCGAGTTCAGCAAGATCGCCATCGAGGTCGTGGCCAACACGCCCGAGCAGTTCGCCGTGTTCCAGACGGGCGAATCCGCGCGCTGGAAGAAGCTGATCGAGACCCGCAAGATCACCGCCGACTGAGCCATGAATCACGACACGCCCCGTGTGACGCAGATGCGCGTCATCCCCGTCGCCGGACGCGACGGCATGCTGCTCAACCTGAGCGGCGCACATGCCCCGTTCTTCACCCGCAACCTCGTCGTGCTCACCGACAACGCCGGCCGCACCGGCGTGGGCGAAGTGCCGGGCGGCGAGAAGATCCGCCAGACGCTGGAAGAGTCGTCATGCCTCATCGTCGGCCAACCGGTCGGTGACGTGCAGCGCCTGCTGCGCACGGTGCGCGAGCGCTTCGCCGACCGCGATGCTGGCGGGCGCGGCCTGCAGACCTACGACCTGCGCACCACCATCCACGTCGTCACCGCCATCGAGTCGGCGCTGCTCGACCTGCTGGGCCAGCACCTCGGTCTGCCGGTGGCCGCACTGCTCGGCGAAGGCCAGCAGCGCGAGTCGGTGGAGATGCTGGGCTACCTCTTCTTCGTGGGCGACCGCACGAAGACCGACCTCCCGTACACCGCGCCGGCCGACGAGCCCGCCGATGCCGACGACTGGCAGCGCCTGCGCCACGAGGCCGCGATGACGCCCGCGGCCATCGTGCGCCTCGCCGAAGCGGCGCGTGCCCGCTACGGCTTCAACGACTTCAAGCTCAAGGGCGGCGTGCTGGCCGGCGAGGCCGAGGTCGAGGCGGTGACGGCGCTGCACGAGCGCTTCCCCGACGCGCGGGTCACGCTCGACCCCAACGGCGGCTGGCTCCTGAAAGACGCGATCCGCCTGATGCGCGACATGCGCGGCGTGTTGGCCTACGCCGAAGACCCGTGCGGCGCCGAAGACGGCTTCTCCGGCCGCGAGGTGATGGCCGAGTTCCGCCGTGCCACGGGCCTGCCCACCGCCACCAACATGGTCGCGACCGACTGGCGCCAGCTCACGCACGCGCTGAGCCTGCAATCGGTCGACATCCCGCTCGCCGACCCGCACTTCTGGACGATGGCCGGCTCGGTGCGCGTGGCGCAGACCTGCCGCGACTGGGGCCTCACCTGGGGCTCGCACTCGAACAACCACTTCGACGTGTCGCTCGCGATGTTCACCCACGTCGGCGCCGCAGCGCCCGGCCGCGTGACGGCGATAGACACCCACTGGATCTGGCAGGACGGCCAGCGCCTCACGAAAGAGCCGCTCAAGATCGTGGGCGGCCACGTGCAGGTGCCGAAGAAGCCGGGCTTGGGCATCGAGCTCGACATGGCCGAGGTGGAGAAGGCACACGCGCTCTACCGGCAGCACGGCCTCGGCGCGCGCGATGACGCGATCGCGATGCAGTACCTGGTGCCCAACTGGAAGTTCGACCCCAAGCGGCCCTGTCTGGTGAGGTGAGCGCGGGGAAGGTCCGTCGATAAACTGGCGGACCCTACACGATGCTTCGATGTCATGCTGCGACTGCTTGCCTCCGCGGTGATGCTGCTCACGCTCCCCGTCCTGACGGGCTGTGCCCTCATGCGCACTGAGGGGACCTTTCAGTACCAGCCGCAGTCCTTGCTGTTGCCGATGCCACGGGGCCTTCTGAGCGACACCAGGCTGTCAGGCGTCGCTGTCGAAGATGCGCGCTACCGCGAGGACAAGCGCATCCTGGTCAACAAGCGAAACGGCTACGGCCAACTCATGTCCGGCACGTGGGCGACCGATCGACCGCTCAGCGAGTACACGCAGCAGGCCTTCGAAGCTGGCATCAAGCAGGCCGGCATCGCCGAACTGGCGGAATCGCCCTTGCTGCTTCGTGTGGCGATCCAGAGCCTGAATGACACCATCTCCGAGCGCGGCTTTCGCAGCACCCGGACCGACCTGTTGCTGGCGGTGCGCGTTGCGCTGGTCCGGCGTGATACCGGGCAGGAGGTCTGGCGCGAGGGGTTCATCGGCCGTTCGCAGGTGCATGCCCGCTGGCTCCACTATGGCGTGGACGACTACGCGCGAAGCCTGCAAACGACCCTGAACGATCTGGTCTCGCAGGTGCTGTCCGCACCAGAGTTTCAACGTGCCTTGAAGGCCGGTCCGGCCTGAACCGAAGGAGACTCCATGAGCACCACTCAGATCCGCGCGGCCTTGGCTGGCGTCCTCCAGCATTTCGAGCAACACCCGGAATTCGGGCCCACGACCGACTCGACCGCGGTGGCCGCCTGGCAAGGTGGCCTCCGCTTCGAGACCCAAGGCCCGAATGGCGCCACGCTCGTGAGCGAGATGCCGAAGGCCGTGGGCGGCGGCGGCAGCGCGCCCACACCGGGCTGGCTGCTGCGTGCGGCGCTCGCCAACTGCAACGCCTCGATGATCGCGCTGCGTGCGGCGCAGACCGGGGTCACGCTGACGAAACTCGAGGTGGCCGTCGACAGTGACTCGAACGACCGCGGCATGCTCGGCTTGAGCGACGACGTGCCGCCCGGCCCGCTGCAAGTGCGCCTGAAGGTGAGCCTTGCCGCCGAAGGGGCCTCGCCGGAGCAACTGAAGGCGCTCGTGGCGTGGGCCGACCGGCACTCGCCGGTGGCGGACGCCCTGCGGCGCGCCGTGCCGCTGAGCGCCTCCGTCGAGATCGGCTGAGCGAGGGCGGCATGGCGGGCCTCGACACCAGCGGCGGCTGCCTCTGCGGCGCGGTGCGCTACCGCTTCAGCGGCGAGCCATCGACCAGCAGCGTGTGCCATTGCCGCAGCTGCCGGCTCGCCAGCGGCGCCACGCCGGTGGCGTGGCTGGTGGTGCCCCTTGAACGCTTCACGTGGCTGGGCGCGCCTCCCTCGACCTTCCGCTCGACGCCGCCCGTGCAGCGCAGCTTTTGCGCCCGCTGCGGCACGCCCATCGCCTACCAGCGCAACGACGCGCTGCATGAGATCGAGCTGACGACCGCCACGCTCGACGAGCCCGAGCGCTTCCCGCCGCGCTACGAGATCTGGCTCGAAGACAAGCTCGCCTGGGCCACGGCCAATCCGCAGCTGCCGCATCACCACCGCGATCCGCCGTGAAGTTCGCGGCGTTTCTGCGCAACGTCAACCTCGGGCGGCCGGGCGCACCCACCCGCGCGCAGCTCGAAGCGGCGATGGAAGCGGCCGGCGCCACCGAGCCGCAATCGTTCCAGACCAACGGCACCGTGGTGTTCAGCGCACGGTCGCACGCCGGTGCCGAGCGGGTGCTGCGCAAGGCGCTGAAGCTGCTGGCCAACGAGTGCGATCTGGCCGAGCCCGGCTGCGTGCGCTCGCTCGACGAGCTTGCGGCACTCGCATCGACGAGCGCCTTCGACGACTACGACCGCGACGAGGTCTACGAGTTCGTCTTTTCCTTCGCCTGCGAGCGCAGCACCACGCTGGAGGGCCCGCTGCCGCTCGACAACGCGGTGGGCAACGTGCGCATCCTCGCGCTCACCGATGGCAACGCGCTCGGCGTGAGCTGGAAGCTCGGTGCGAGCCCCGGCAGTCCCAATCTTTTCCTGGAGAAAACGACCGGCGCGCCGTGGACGAGCCGTGCCATCGGCACGGTGCAGCGCCTCGTGGTGAAGCACGCCAAGCGCTAGCGTCGGTCAGGTCACCGGCGCCGGGTTGAACAGCACCAGCGCGTTGTGCAGCTTCCACTGCTCGGCCCAGGTCTTCTGGCGCCCGCTCGCCACGTCGAGCATCAGCTGGAACAACTCCCAGCCCACGTCTTCGATGCTCGCCTCGCCATCGGCGATGCGCCCGGCGTTCACGTCCATCAGGTCGTGCCAGCGGCGGGCGAGGTCGGTGCGTGTGGCCACCTTGATGACCGGGCATTCGGCCAGGCCGTAGGGCGTGCCGCGGCCGGTGGTGAAGACGTGCAGGTTCATGCCAGCGGCGAGCTGCAGCGTACCGCAGATGAAATCGCTGGCGGGCGTGGCGGCGTAGACCAGGCCCTTCTGCTGCAGCTTCTCGCCGGGCGAGAGCACGCCGCTGATCGGCGCACTGCCGCTCTTGACGATGGAGCCCATCGCCTTCTCGACGATGTTGGACAGGCCGCCTGCCTTGTTGCCTGGTGTGGTGTTGGCGCTGCGGTCGACGCTGCCGCGCTTCAGGTACGCGTCGTACCAGGCCATCTCGCGGATCATCGCGTCGGCCACGTCGGGGGTGGTGGCGCGTGAGGTGAGCTGGGCGATGCCGTCGCGCACCTCGGTGTTCTCGCTGAACATCACCGTGGCACCGGCGCGCACGAGCAAGTCGGTGCAGAAACCGACGGCGGGGTTGGCGGTGACGCCGCTGAAGGCATCGCTGCCGCCGCATTGCACGCCGACCACGAGTTCGCTCGCGGGCACGGTCTCGCGCTTGCGAGCGTTGAGCTTCTGCAAGTGGCGCTCGGCCGTTGCCATGATGTCGTCGATCATCGACATGAAACCGATGTGCGCTTCGTCTTGCAGGCACACCACGTCGAGCGGCTCGGCCTCCGCGCGTTCGTCGACGATGGCGAAGGTGCCGGGCGGGAGCAATCGTTCGGGCTGCAGCTTCTCGCAGCCGAGACTGACGACCATCACCTCGCCGCCAAAGTTCGGGTTGCGGCTGATGTTGCGCAGCGTGCGGATGGGGATCACCGCATCGGGCGCGTCGATCGCCACGCCGCAGCCGTAGGTGTGCTCCAGGCCCACCACGTCATCGACGTGGGGGTACTTCGGCAGCAGTTCGCTCTTGATGCGCTTGACCGCAAAGTCGAGCACGCCGGCCACGCACTGCACGGTGGTGGTGATGGCGAGGATGTTGCGCGTGCCCACCGAGCCGTCGGCGTTGCGGTAGCCCTCGAAGGTGTAGCCGGTGAGCGGCTCGGTGGGTGCGGGCTTCACCGTCGCTTTCGGCAAACCGTCGAGCGAGCGCGCCTCGGGCATCTGCAGCAGGCGCTCGTGCACCCAGCTGCCGGCGGGGATGTCTTTTGCGGCGCGGCCGATGGGCACGTCGTAGCGGCGCACCTCGTCGCCGGCCTTCAGGTCGACGAGAGCCACCTTGTGGCCTTGCGGGACCTTGTCGACGAGCTTCAGGCCGGAGGGCAGCACGGTGCCCGCGGGCAGGCCGCCGTCGTTGGCGACGATGGCCACGTTGTCGTGGCCGTGCATCGAAATGAGGAGCGGCTTCATGAGGGTCTCAATCCAGCTTGACCTTGCCTTCCTTCGCGACGCGCGTCCATTTGGCGATTTCGGCCTTGCTGAACGCGGTGAACTCCGCGGGCGTGTTGGCCGTGTGCACGAGGCCCAGGCCGTCGAGCCGCGCCTTCACATCGGGCATCGAGAGGATCTTCTCGATCTCGCTGTTGAGCTTGTTGACGATGGCCGGCGGCGTGCCGGCGGGCGCGTAGAACGCCTGCCAGCTCGCCACGTCGAAACCGGCCACGCCCGCTTCCTGCAAGGTGGGCGTGTCGGGCAGCGCGGCGCTTCGTTTCGCCGAGGTCACGGCGAGCGCACGCACCTTGCCCGATTGGATGTGCGGCGCCGCCACCGTCACTGTCTCGAAGCTCATCGGCACCTGGCCGCCGATCACGTCTTGGATGGCCGGCGCGCTGCCCTTGTAGGGCACGTGCGTCACGTCAGCGCCCGCCAAGAGCTTGAAGAGCTCGCCCGACATGTGCTGCGAGCTGCCTTGGCCGGCCGAGGCGAAGCTCAGGCTGCCGGGTGACTTCTTCGCGGCGGCGATCACGTCGGCCACGGTCTTGTAGGGCTGCGTGGCACCGACCAGCAGCACGTTGGAGATGCTGCCGAGCAGGATGACCTGCGAGAAATCGCTCAGCGCGTTGTAGGGCATCTTGGGCTGCAGCGCCGGGTTGATGGCGTGGCTCGCGATGGTGCCCAGGAGCAGCGTGTAGCCGTCGGCGGGCGACTTGGCCACCGCGTCGGCGCCGATCACGCCGCCGGCGCCGGCCTTGTTTTCCACCAGCACGGTCTGCTTGAGCGAGGCCTGCAGCTTGTCGCCGATCAGGCGCGCGAGCACGTCGCTCGTGCCGCCGGCCGCGAAGGGCACGACGATGCGGATGGGCTTGGCGGGCCACGCGTCTTGCGCGAAGGCGAGCGGTGCGTGCAGCAGCGCGAGAGTCGAGGCGAGCAGCAGGTGGCGGCGGTGCATGAGAGTCTCCTTGCGAGTGTGGATCTGGGGCTTCGACAGGCTCAGCCCGAACGGTTTGAGTCCGTTCGCACTGAGCTTGTCGAAGTGCCGCATTACCAGGCCATGCGGATGCCCGCCTGGAAGACGCGGTTCTCGGCGATGTAGTCCTTCAGGTCACCCGTGGAGAACGATACGCCGGAGTAGAGGAACGTGCTCTTCGACAGGGTGTACCAGCCCATCAGCGCAGCCTTGCCCAGCGTGGCGTTGGCCCCGGCGGCGTTTTCGTATTTCACGCCCGAGTAGTTGGCACCGAAAGTGAATCGGTCGACCGGCACCTGCACGCCGATGCTGTAGCCGTTGATCTCGTCGGCGGTGAAGCTCGGGCCGGCGTAGGTGACGATCAGGTTGTTGCCGGTGAAGGCGCCGTTGCCGGCGCCGAGCGCCAGGTCCTGGTTCATCTGGATGCCGCCGAGCAGCTTCACCGGGCCGAAGTTGTAGTTGGCGCCGAAGGTGAAGGACTTGTTGGTGTCTTCGCCAGTCGTGCGCGACTTGTTCCACTCGTAGGAGGCGGCGATGTTGAACGGGCCGCTGCCGAAGCCGAGCTTCACGCCGTGGAAGCGGTCGGCCGTGCCTTCGCCCGGCGCCAGCTGCAGCGTGCCGGTGAAGCCGCCGAGGTTGGGTGTGGCGAGCTGGATCACGTTGTTGGCGCGCGGTGCGTTCAGCCAGAAGGGCAGGTTGCGGCCGGCGTTGGTGCTGGCGGTGCCCTGGTTGGCCACCGAGGCATTGCCATACGGGTTGGTGAGGCCCATCACCGAGTCGGAGAGGATGTACTGGCGGCCCATGCGCAGCTCGCCGAGCGAAGCCTGCGAGAGGCCGACGAACACCTGCCGGCCGAAGGCGAGGCCACCCTGGCCCAGCGTGCCGTTGTCGGCGCTGAGGCCGCTCTCCAGCACCGCGTTGGCCTTGAGTCCACCGCCCAGGTCTTCGCTCACCCGCACGCCCCAGCGTGAGCCGTTGAGGCCGTTGACGACGCCATCGTTCAACTTCCACACGTTGCCGGCGCCGGAGGCGCTGCCGGCCTTGTAGTGGTCGACGGCGAGGTCGACCAGGCCATAGAGCACGACGCTCGATTGCGCCTGCGCGCTGCCGCTGGCCAGCAGCGCCGCGGTGGCGAGCAGGCCGATCTTGAAGGTGGGTGTGTTCATCAGGAATCTCCTCGACATGGTGTTGTGAGCGGCCCGTGGGCATGTTTTTGGGCAAAGGTCTGCCCAGCCCGGGCGCTGGAGCCATCGCGCCCAGGGGGTGAAGAAAGCGAAGGGAGGGTGGCGCGGCGGTCAGCCGTGCCGGTTCAGCGCGCGTGCCGCTTGCGGTGCGAGTCGCGTGCGAGGGTGGTGCTTCACGGCCGTGACCTCAGGTGAACGACAGGGCTTCGACCCAGTTGGGGTTGCGGCCGGCGGCATGCTCGGCCGTGAGGGTGAGCGCGCCGGTCGCGGGGTCGATCCGGTACACGCTCAGGCGATGCGACACCTGGCCCGCCGCGATGAGGAAGCGGCCCGAAGGCGTGATGGCAAAACCGCGCGGCTGGGCCTGGGTGGTGGTGTGGCCGAGCAGCGTGAGGCCGCCGCTCGTGGCGTCGACCGCGAAAGCGGCGAGGGTGGATGAACGGCGCTCGCTGGTGAAGAGGAAACGCCCGTCGGGCGTGAAGCGCAGCTCGGCGGCCCAGGGCTCGCCGCTGAAGCCGGGCGGCAGCGTGCTGGCGGTGTGCAGCGGGTGGAGCGTGCCGCGCTCGCGGTCGAGCACCAGCACGTCGAGGCTCGCGTCGAGCTCGTTGAGCAGCATCACGAAGGGCGCGCGCGGGTGGAGCGCCAGATGGCGTGGGCCGGCCTCGGTGCGCATCGCAAGCGGGTAGGGCTCGTTGGGCGAGAGCGCGCCGGTGTCGGCATCGAAGCGGAACTGCAGGATGTGCCCGCCGCCGAGCGAGGTGGCGAGCACGTGGCGATTGCCCGGCAGCACGCGGATGCAGTGTGCCTTGGGAGCGGTGGGGATCTGCTGCGTGGACGGCCGCGGCTTGCCATCGGCACCGATCGGGCTCACCGCGACGATGTTGCCGCCATAGGAGGCGCTGAAGAGCCAGCGGCCGGTCTCGTCGGTCGACAGGTAGGCCATGCTGTCGGGCAGCGGCGCTTCGGCGAGTTTCGTGAGGCGACCGCTCTGGGGGTCGATGCCGAAGGCCACGGCCGCGAGCGGCTCGCTGCGCCGTGCAGCGTAGAGGAAGCGCTGGTCGGGGCTGATGGCGATGGGCATCACCATGCCGCTGACCTCAGCCGTCTGCAGCGTGGTCAGCGTGCCGGCGCTCTCATCGAGCGACAACACCGAGATGTCGCCGCTGTCGGCATTGCTCACATAGACGACGGTGCCCACATGCGCCTCACTTCAGGATCAGGTTGGGCAGCCACATCGCGAAGCCCGGCACGTAGGTCACGAGCATCAGCGCGAAGATCAGCGCGCCGTAGAAGGGCCAGATGGTCTTCATCACCGTGCCCACCGAGACCTCGCCGATGGTGCAGCCCACGAACTGCGTGGTGCCCACCGGCGGTGTGTTGAGGCCGAGCGCGCAGTTGATCAGCATCACGATGCCGAACTGCTCGGTCGTCATGCCGTACTGCTGGCAGATGGGCAGGAAGATCGGCGTGCAGATGAGGATCGTCGCCGCCATGTCGAGGAAGGTGCCCAGCACGAAGAGGATGATGTTCACCCACAGGAAGATCACCCAGGGCGAGCTCGTCATCGAGGCGAGTGCCTTGCCCGTCAGCTCGGCCACGCCGTAGAGGCCGATCAGGTAGCCGAACATCGAGCTGATGCCGATCAGCAGCAGCACGGTGCCGGTGGTCTTCACCGCTTTCGCGGCCGCCTTCAGGAACTGCTCGCGCGTGAGGCGCTTGTAGACGAGCGCCGCAAGGAAGAGCGCCCACACCACCGCGACCGACGCCGACTCGGTGGCGGTGAACGCGCCCGACAAGATGCCCGCGATGATGATCACGACCACCAGCAGGCCCGGCAGCGAGAGCGCGAACGACTGCCCGACGATGGCCCAGCCCGGGAACTTGCCCGCCGGGTAGCCGCGCTTCACGGCCACGAAGTAGGCCGCCGCGAGGTTGCAGACCGTGAGGATGATCGCCGGCACGATGCCCGCGAGGATGAGCGCGGCGATGCTCACCTTGCCGCTGGCCGCGAGCGTGAAGATGATGAGGTTGTGCGAGGTGGGCATCAGCGCGCCCACCAGCGACGCGTGCGTGGTCACGTTGACCGCGTAGTCGGCGTCGTAGCCTTCCTTCTTCATCTGCGGGATCAGCACTGCGCCCATCGCCGACACGTCGGCCACTGGCGAGCCCGACACGCCGCCGAAGAGCGTGCAGGCGAGCACGTTGCTCATGCCGAGGCCGCCACGCACGTGGCCCGCCACGGCTTTCGCGAAGTCGATGATCTTGTCGGCGATGCCGCCGTACATCATGATTTCGCCGGCGAAGATGAAGAACGGGATCGCGAGGAACGAGAACGGGTTCATCCCCGAGATCATTTGCTGGAAGCCGACCGCGAGCGGCAGGCCTTCGTACAGGATGGTCGCGAGCGACGAGAGCCCGATGGAGAACGCCACCGGCACGCCGAGCAGCAGCAGCACCAGGAAGCTCACGCAGAGGATGGTCAGTGCCATGACGGGACCACCTCTTCACCACGCACCAGCGCAATGATGTGCTCGACAGAGAACATCGCCACCAGCACACCCGCCACCGCGGGCGGGGCGTACTTGAAGGCTTCGGAGACACCGAGCGTCGGGATCTTGTAGCCCGACACGCTCTCGGCGAGCAGCCCGCAGTTCCAGGCCATCAAGAGCCCGAAGACCAACACCAGCACGTGGATCAGGAGTTCCATCTTGAGCCGCAGCCACTCGGGGGCGAGCGCGAGAAAACTCTCCAGCCCGATGTGCCCCGCGTCGCGCACACCCACCGCCATGCCGAGCATGGTCACGTAGAGCACCAGCAGCACGGCCGAGCTTTCGGCCCAGGTGGGGGTGTCGTTGAAGATGTAGCGGCCGATCACCTGGTAGAGCACGGCGATGATCAGCAGCACGAGGCCGGCCACGCCCAGGCGCAGGCACAGCCGCGCGATGGCGGCGCAGAGGCGGGTGTACATGGAGAGGGACTTCTTCTCGTCTCGGGTCGGGTCAGAGGGGTGTGGTGAGGCTTACTTGACCTCGCCGATGCGCTTGACCATCGCCTGCAGCTTCGGGTCGGTGAGGAACTTGTCGTACACCGGCTTCATGGCCGACTGGAACGAGGCCTTGTCCACTTCGATGATCTCGGCGCCACCGGCCTTCACCGTGGCGAGCGACTTGGCTTCGCGCTCGTCCCAGAGCTTGCGCATGTAGACCACCGACTCCTTGGCCGCGTCGCGGATGATCTTCTGCTCGTTGGGCGGCAGGGTGTCCCACACACGCTTGGAGAAGAGCAGGATCTCCGGGGCCATCGAGTGCTCGGTTTTGTTGAAGTACTTGGCGACTTCGAAGTGGCGGCTGCTCTCGTAGCTGGGGTAGTTGTTTTCCGCCGCGTCGACCAGGCCGGTCTTGAGCGCGGTGTAGACCTCGCCGAAAGGCATCGGCGTGGCGTTGGCGCCCATCGCGCCCATCAGCGCCACCCACAGGTCGCTCTGCTGCACGCGGATCTTCATGCCCTTGGTGTCGGCGATGCTCTTGACTGGCTTCTTCACCGAGTAGATCGAGCGCGAGCCCGAGTCGTAGAAGGCGAGGCCGATGAAGCCTTGTGCTTCGCAGTCCTTCAGGATCTCGTCGCCGATGGCGCCGTCGAGCACCTTGCGCATGTGCTCGGTGGAGCGGAAGAGGAAGGGCATGGTCGGCACCATGGTGGCCGGGCAGATGTTGTTCATCGGCGCGACGTTCACGCGCGTCATCGCGAGCGCGCCGAGCTTGGTCTGCTCGATGGTGTCTTTCTCGGCGCCGAGGGCCGACTTGGCGAACACCTTCACGCTGTGCTTGCCGTTCGTCGCCTTGGCGATGGTCTCGCCCATGTGGCGCACGGCCAGCACGGTGGGGTAGTCCTCGGGGTGGATGTCGGAGGAGCGGAATTCGGTGGCCTGTGTGGCAAATGGCGCTGTGCCGAGGGCGAGCAAGGCGGCGAGGGCAATCAGTTTTTTCATGTCGTGTCTCCTGGTGGAATGGGTGGGGCTTATTCGAATGGGCCGGTGCGCGTGAACGCGCCGCCCTGGTAGATGACGGCGGGGTCGTTCAAGTCGAGCGTCGGGTGGCGCGCTTCGACGGCGGCGCGGAATGGTTCGGAGCTGTCCTGCGGGCGGTAGCCGATGTGCCGGGCGAGCGTGTTGTCCCACCAGGTGGTGGCGTTGTCGCTCATGCCGTAGATGATGGAATGGCCCACCACCGGCGCGGTGAGGCTCGCCATCACCAGGCGCTCGAGGTCGTCGTAGCTCATCCAGGTGGCCAGCATGCGGCGGTCTTTCGGCTCGGGGAATGAGGAGCCAATGCGCAGGCACACGGTCTCGATGCCGAAGCGGTCCCAGTAGTAGCGCGAGAGGTTCTCGCCGTAGGCCTTCGAGATGCCGTAGTGGCCATCGGGGCGCAGCGGGGCATGGGCGTCGATCACCTCGTCTTGCCGGTAGAAGCCGGTGACGTGGTTGCTGCTCGCGAAGACGATGCGCTTCACGCCCTGCTTGCGCGCGGCTTCGTAGAGGTTGTAGGTGCCGACGATGTTGGCCTGCAGGATCGCATCGAACGGCTGCTCGGTCGACACGCCGCCGAGGTGCACCACCGCATCCACCCCCGCCAGCAGCGCCAGCATGGCCTCGCGGTCTTCGAGTCTGGCGGGGCGCAGCTCTTCGCCAGCGGCGGCGTGGCCGAGATCGGCGATGTCGGACAGGCGCAGCGTGTCGCAATAAGCCTTCAGCCGGCCGCGCAGCTCGCGGCCCAGGCCGCCGGCCGCGCCGGTCATCAACAAGCGGGAGAAGCGCAGGGGCGTGACGGCAGCAGGCATGGCAACGGGCTCAGTCGGGCGTCAGAGAGGGCAGGGAAGCATCGAGGGCAAGGCAGTCGGCAGAACGCCAGACACGCCTCGGGCCGGTGTTGTAGGTTGTCGTACAACAGAGCGATCGTCGTTGATGGCCGGGTGGGCTCATAGCGGGCTAACCCTGATTCTTCGGGATGCCCTGGAGCGCGCAGGGGTCACCTCTTGGCGGCGAGTCGTGATGAAACGCACACTCCGCCGCTCAGTCATACGATGACTGATGACTCAGATCAAACTTCACAGAGGAGACAACCCATGCAACGAAGGATGTTCGTGATGTCCAGCCTGGCGCCGGTGGCGCTGACCGCCTGCGGCGGAGGCGAGGACGCCACCCAGACCGTGGCCACGACCGACGGCGAGCGCGCCGCGGCCCTGCAGGCGCCGGCCACCCCCACGCCGCCGGCCACCGGCACACGCGCCGCGGCGCTCGACGCGATGAAACGCGCCGCGAAGTTCATGAACGAGACCGTGTCGTACCGCGGCGGCTACGTGTGGCAGTACCTGCCCGACTTCTCGACCATCTGGGGCGAGATGGAGGCCAAGCGCACGATGTGCTGGATCCAACCTCCCGGCACGCCGACCGCGGGCCACGCCTTCCTCGACGCCTACCACGCCACCGGCTCGGAGTATTTCTACGACGCGGCCCACCGCACCGCGAAGGCACTCGTCGAAGCGCAACACCCGGCGGGCGGCTGGAACTACATCTACGACTTCGCCGGCGAACGCTCGCTGCGCCAGTGGTACACGACCATCGGCGCCAACGGTTGGCGGCTCGAGGAGTTCCAGCACTACTACGGCAACGCCACCTTCGACGATGCGGGCACGGCGGTGTCGTCGCAGTTCCTGCTGCGCATGTATTTGGAAAAGCGCGACCCGCGTTTCCTCGTGCCGGTGCTCAAGGCGATCAGCTTCGTGCTCTCGGCGCAGTTCAAGGGGGGCGTGGCCGATGGTGGCTGGCCGCAGCGCTGGCCGGTGAACCCGAACGCGATCTCGTCGATGCCGCGGCCCAACCCGCAGCAGCTGCCCGAGGGCTCGTGGGCCGGCATGGAAGACGGCGACTACACCACGATGGTCACCTTCAACGACGACGTGGCCGGCGAGAACATCAAGTTCCTGCTGATGTGCGTGGTGGGCCTGGGCGCGACGCACCTGGTGCCTTACATCCACCGCGCGATGGAGTGCCTGCGCCGCCTGCAGCAGCCCGGCCCGCAAGCCGGCTGGGGCCTGCAGCACCTGGCGACCGACCGCAACGGCCGGCCGGCCGGCGCCCCCGCGGCGGCCCGCAGCTACGAGCCGCGCGGCCTGGCCACGCACACCACGCAGACCAACGTGCAGCAGCTCTTCAACTACTTCCGCCTCACCGGCGACCGCAAGTACCTGGCACGCGTGCCCGAAGCGCTCGACTGGCTGGAGACCTGCAAGCTCACGCCGCAGCAGATCGCCGACAACCCGCTGCTGGCCGGCCGCACGCACCCGACTTACATCGAGCTCGGCACCAACGTCGGCCGCTTCGTGCACCGCTACGGCTCCAACATCTGGAACGGCGCGTACTACTTCAACCACGACCACCGCAACACGCTGAGCCACTACTCGCAAGGCCGCAACATCAACATCACCGGCATGCGCGCGACCTACGAGCAGCTCAACTCGATGACCGATGCGCAAGTGGCCGAGCTGGTTGCACGTTCACCGCTCAACACGAAGAAGCCGCGCGCGCTGCCCAAGTACTTCTCCATCCGCGAGGTCGACTTCCCCGACCTCTACGAGGGCGCGGTCATGACCACCCCCACGGTGACCGAAGCGCAGGCGCAGGCGGTGGTCGACGACCTCGGCAGCAAGAACCACTGGCTCACACGGCTGCCGCAGGTCACCAACGCCTACAAGGGCAACGGCCCGGCCACGCCGCACCTCGGCAACGAGTACATGAGCAAGCACGTGGGCGACGTGTACGACACCTCGCCCTACGACGCGGCCGACCCGCCGCGCATCGACCCCTATGTGGTGAAAGAGCAGCCGCTGGGCATCTCCACCGCGAACTGGGTGTCGAACATGGGGCGGCTGATTGCCTTCGTGTCGCCGGTGACGGCCTCGGCGTGATGGCGTTCTGAGGGTCCGGCCCGGCACCACCGCGTGCCGGGCCGCGCTACATTTCTGTCGTCATACAACCAGCTCCGCCTTCCGAATGAACCTGCCCGCCGCGGCCAGCAAGCGATCCAAACCCCGCAACCTGGCGATGGATCTTGTCGACGCCTTGACCGAGCAGGTGCGCGCGGGTGCGCTCGAGATCGGCGCCAAGCTGCCGACCGAGGCGGCCATCATGGAAGCCTTCGGCGTGAGCCGCACCGTGGTGCGCGAGGCCTTGTCGAAGCTGCAGGCCTCGGGCGTGGTGCAGACCCGCCACGGCATCGGCACCTTCGTGGTCGGCCTCGGCGATGCGAGCGCCTTCCGCATCGGACCCGAGCAGCTCGCCACGCTGCGCGACGTGATCTCGGTGCTGGAGCTGCGCATCGGCGTGGAGACCGAAGCGGCGGCGCTCGCCGCCCAGCGCCGCACCGAAGAGAACCTCGTGGTCATGCGCCAGGCGCTCGACGAGTTCGGCGCCGCGGTGGAGGCGGGGCGCGATGCGGTCGCGGCCGACTTCACCTTCCACTCCGAGCTGGCGAAGGCGACGCAGAACCCGCGCTATGCCGACCTGATCGGCGCGCTCGGCATCACCGCCATCCCGCGCGTGCGCCTGCAGCCCGAACGCTCCGAAGAGGCCGAGCGGCTGGAATACCTGCGGCGCGTGCACCGCGAGCACGAGAGCATCTACGAGGCCATCGCCACGCAAGACGCCGAAGCGGCACGTGCCGCGATGCGCACCCACCTGACCAACAGCCGCGAGCGCCGCCGCCGCGCTGCGGCGATGGCCGCCAACGGCTGAAGCGCGCCGGCCCGGCGCGGGTCGGGCGATCTGCGCACGCCTGCCGGGCCTTGTGGGCACTACGCATTGCGACAAACCGACCCTAGTTGTACGATGACATACAACAAAGGCGGACTTGCCGCCCATCCGAAGGAGACGTCCATGCTCAAGCCCCTCTTGGCCGCCGCGTTGCTCGCGGCCTCGTCCGCTGGCGCACTCGCGCAGGCCTGGCCCGACAAGCCGCTGCGCATCGTGGTGCCCTACCCGCCCGGCGGCTCGTCCGACATCATTGCCCGCGCCATCAGCCAGCCGCTGTCGGACGCGCTCAAGCAGACGGTGATCGTGGAAAACAAGCCCGGCGCCAACGGCAACACCGGCACCGACTTCGTCGCCAAGAGCACCGATGGCCACACGCTGCTGCTGTGCGACGTGGGCGCGCTGGCGATCTCGCCCTCGGTCTACCTGAAGCTGCCCTTCGACCCGTCGAAAGACCTGAAGGGCGTGAGCATGCTGGCCTATTCGCCGCACCTGCTGGTGGTGAACCCGTCGGTGAAGGCGGGCAACCTCAAGGAGCTGGTTGCGCTGTCGCAGAAGGAGAAGATCGACTTCGCCGTCACCGCGATGGGCAGCGCCCCGCACCTCGCCGGCGTGGCCGTCGAGAAGGCGACCCAGGCCAAGTGGGAGTACATCCCGTACAAGGGCGGCTCGCAGGCCGTGGCCGACACCGTGGCCGGCCAGACGCACGTGGTGATGAACGGCATGCTGGCCACGCTGCCCTTCGTGCAGTCGGGCAAGCTGAAGGTGCTGGGCGTGTCGAAGAAGACGCGCGTGCCGCTGCTGCCCAACGTGCCGACGATTGCCGAGCAGGGCGTTGCGGGCTTCGAGTCGGGCACCTGGCAAGGCGTGCTGATGCCGGCGTCCACGCCACCCGCGGTGGTATCGCGCGTGGCCACCGAGTTGGCGCGCATCATCCAGTCGCCCGAGATCCAGCAGCGCCTCGCCTCGCAAGGCGCCGAAGTGGCGGTGATCGCCCCGGCCGACTTCGGCCCCTTCTTCGAGCGCGAGCGCGCCAAATGGGCCAAGGTGGTGGCCGAGGGCAAGGTCACGATCGACTGATCACCACGACGAACACAGAGACAACACAAGGACACCCATGAGAAAGAACCGCCTGCGCACGATGTGGAAGGCCGGTGAAGCGGCCGTCAACGGCTGGCTCGCCATCCCCAACAGCTTCTCCGCCGAGACCATGGCCCACCAGGGCTGGGACACGCTCACCATCGACCTGCAGCACGGCGTGGTCGACTACCAGGCGATGGTCGGCATGCTGCAAGCCATCTCCACCACGCCCACCGTGCCGGTGGTGCGCGTGCCCTGGCTGGAGCCGGGCATCCTGATGAAGACGCTCGATGCGGGCGCCTACGGCGTGATCTGCCCGATGGTGAGCACGCGCGAAGACGCGCAGAAGCTCGTGGCCTACACCAGCTATGCACCCAAGGGCACGCGCAGCTTCGGGCCGATCCGCGCGCTGCTGTACGGCGGCGCCGACTACCCGCAGCACGCCAACGACACCATCGTGCGCTTCGCGATGATCGAAACGGCTCAGGCGCTCGACAACCTCGACGACATCCTGAGCGTGGAAGGTCTCGACGCGATCTACATCGGCCCGTCGGACCTGTCGCTCGCGCTCGGCTGCAAGCCCACCTTCGACGAGGTCGACCCGAAGGCCGCGCAGGCCATCGACCACATCCTCGCGCGGGCCAAGCACCACGGCGTCGTCGCCGGCATCCACAACGGCGGGCCCGAGGCGGCGCTGGCGCGCATTGCCAAGGGTTTCCAGTTCGTGACGGTGGGCTCCGATGCACGGCTGATGGCGGCCGGCGCGCAAGCCGTGGTCGGCAAGATGAAGGCGGGCCGCACGGCTGGCGATGCCGGCTCGGGCTCCTACTGATTTCGATTCGAGGACATCACCATGAAGGTTGGATTCATCGGCCTGGGCATCATGGGCGCGCCCATGTGCGGCCACCTCATCGCGGCGGGCCACGAGCTTTTCGTGCACACGCGCAGCAAGGCGCCGGCCGGGATCGCCGAGAAAGCGATCAGCTGCCCCGATGCGGCGACCGTCGCGCAATCGGCCGAGGTCGTGATCCTGATGCTGCCCGACACGCCCGACGTGGCGAAGGTGCTCTTCGGTGAGAAGGGCGTGGCGGCGGGCCTGTCCAAGGGCAAGGTCGTGGTCGACATGAGTTCGATCTCGCCGATGGACACGAAGGAGTTCGCCAAGAAGATCGAAGCGCTCGGCTGCGACTACGTCGACGCGCCGGTCTCGGGAGGCGAAGTCGGCGCCAAGGCCGCCTCGCTCACCATCATGTGCGGCGGCAAGGAAAGCGCCTTCGAACGTGTGAAGCCGCTCTTCGAGAAGATGGGCAAGAACATCACGCTGGTGGGCGGCGTGGGCGACGGCCAGACCACCAAGGTCGCCAACCAGATCATCGTCGCGCTCAACATCGCGGCCGTGAGCGAAGCGCTCGTCTTCGCGAGCAAGGCCGGCGCCGACCCGGCCAAGGTGCGCCAGGCGCTGATGGGCGGCTTTGCCGCCAGCCGCATCCTCGAAGTGCATGGCGAGCGCATGATCAAGCGCACCTTCAACCCGGGCTTTCGCATCGGGCTGCACCTGAAGGATTTGAACCTCGCGCTGCAGGGTGCCCGCACGCTGGGCGTGTCGCTGCCGCAGACGGCCGGCGCCGCGCAGCTGATGCAGGCCGTGGCCGCCCACGGCGGCGGCGAGCTCGACCACTCGGCGCTCGTGAAGGCGCTGGAGCTGATGGCCGATCACCCGGTGATGCCCGACGCTTGATGAGGTTCAGAATCGCCGCATGAGCCTCGACCCCCGCGCGTTCCTCCGCTCGCTCTTCGACGCGGCCATCGCCGCGGCGCAGCCTGAGCGGGTGATCGCGTCGCACCTGCCGCCACCGCCGAAAGGCCGCACGGTGGTGATCGGGGCGGGCAAGGCGGGTGGTGCGATGGCCGCGGCGGTCGACGCGCTGTGGCCGGCTGACAAACCCATGTCGGGCCTCGTCGTCACCCGCTACGACCATGTGCCGCCGGCCTACAAGGCGCAGCCCGGGCGCATCGAGGTGGTCGAGGCCGCGCACCCGGTGCCCGATGAAGCAGGGGCGCAGGCGGCACGCCGCATCGCCGCGCTCACGCAGGGTCTCACGGCCGACGACCTGGTGCTGTGCCTCATCTCCGGCGGCGGCTCGGCGCTGCTCAGCATGCCGGCCGAGGGGCTGACGCTCGAAGACAAGCAGCGCATCAACCAGGCCCTGCTCAAGAGCGGCGCCAACATCACCGAGATGAACTGCGTGCGCAAGCACCTGTCGGCGATCAAGGGCGGGCGCCTCGCCGCCATGTGCGCGCCGGCGCAGGTGGTCACGCTGCTCATCTCCGACGTACCCGGCGACGACCCGAGCGTGATCGCGAGTGGCCCCACGGTGGCCGACCCCAGTACCTGCCGCGAGGCGCTCGGCATCCTGCAGCGATATCGCATTGACGTGCCGCCCGCGGCGGCGGCCGGCCTGCGCACCGGCGCGTTCGAAACCCCCAAGCCCGGCGATGAGCGGCTCGCGCGCAACACGCTGGCGATGATCGCCACGCCGCAGGCCAGCCTGCACGCCGCGGCGCAGGCTGCCCGCGCGGCCGGCGTTGCCGCGCATGTGCTGAGCGACGAGATCGAGGGCGAATCGCGCGAGGTCGGCAAGGTGCATGCCGCACTCGCCCGCGCGGTGGCGCGGCGAAACGAGCCCTTCGCCAAACCCTGCGTCATCCTGAGTGGCGGCGAGACCACCGTCACGGTGAGCAAGAACGCCCGCGGCCGGGGCGGCCGGGCCACCGAGTTCCTGCTCGGCTGCGCGGTTGCGCTGCAGGGCGAGCCCGGCGTGTGGGTGCTCGCGGGCGACACCGACGGCATCGATGGCGTGGAAAGCAATGCCGGCGCGATCGTCACGCCCGACACGCTGGCGCGGGCGATGGCGCTCGGCCGCAAGCCCGACGAATACCTCGCCTCGCACGATGCGTGGAGCTTCTTCTCCGGCCTGGACGACCTGGTGGTGACGGGCCCGACCTACACCAACGTCAACGACTTCCGCGCGCTGCTGATCCTCTAGTCGGCGCGTGTTTGCAATCGGTCACAAAACCGTTGTGCGCATGTCGATCTCAGTGAACCCAGGCCGCGTTGCGCACTCCATAGCGGGTAGGGTCTTGTGATCGTTGCCCGTGGCTGCCTCGTGGAATGAGTGTGGTCACTAGCGTTGGTCTCGCCGGTGTCGCGTGCGGCAAACGGCGTGCGCAGGCAATGACCCACACATGGCAGGGCATTTGATCGGATCGGTGCTGCCAAGGGCTGCGGCCCTCCCTACACTAGCCAGCGCAGGGAGGTTCACCTAAGAAGCATTTGGAACCTCATGAAAACCAGAGACGTCGTTATCTTTTCGGGCAAGCGCTTCAAAGTGCCCCAGGGCATTCAGCGCATCGATCACCGCGCCACCCACGGCTGGCAACTCCGCTACGGCGGCACCAAGCTCTTCTCAGACGGCACCACCGATGGCAGCGGCGCTGCGGCATCGCTGAAAGCGGCCACCGAGGAGTTGCTCAAGCGCATTGCCAAGCTGCCCGCCCCGTCGAGGCTGCAACGCAAACCGAGCGAAAACAAGACCACCGACCTGCCCGTGGGCATCTCCGGGCCCATCGTGCGGCAACGCCCCGGGGCCAAGGTGCGCGAGTGCAACCTGTCGGTGTCCTTGCCGCGCTACGGCATGGTGCCGCGTCGCAGCACGATCTACATCGGCAACGAGAACACCTACACCGTGCAGCGGTTCGAAGATGCGTTGGCGCGTGCGATCAAGCTGCGTGAAGACGCCGAAGCCACGTATCGCCGCGACGCCACGCGGGCCAAGCGGGCCGACGCCCAGCGGTTGGCGGAGAAGCAGCGCCCACGCCGTTCGGCCTGAGCGAGACCTTCGCAGCTCAGCCCGTGCCGGGCTGCTGCGAGTCTTCGAAACTGGCGCGATAGCCACCGAGCGGCGCGTGGTCGCTCAGGCGTGCCTTCATGGAGTCGATCCAGTCGGGCGGCGTCTGGGGTTCGTCGCGCGCGGCCACCCGCAGCGCCGCGAGGATGCCGGCCGCCGCCAGCAGGTACAGCACCAGCGCGGGCAGCAGCACCTCGGCCATCGAGCGGCTGTGGTTCCAGCTGCGCGCCACGCCGAGGAAGGCGCAGTACAGCCAGAGTGTGTTCGACAGGGCCACCGGCAGCGCCACGCTGAGGTGGTCGCGCCACGTCCAGACCGACACACGGTGCGGCCTGGCCAGGCGCGGGAAGGTGATGCGATGCAGCACGAAGGCATTCACGCACAGCAGCGCCACCAGCAGCATCTTGGCCTGCAGCTTCGGGTTGTCGAAATAGGTGGGTGAGGCCTGGAGGTTCAGCAGGATCGTGCCCGCCCCCGACACGCACAGCACGATGAGCGCGATGGCGATCACCTGCCGCTCGAAACGCCGCGGTGGCCGGATGATGCAGCGGTAGCGCGCCATCTTCGCGAGCAGGCGAAGGTCGGTCGTGAGGATGAGCCCGAGCGCCAGGCAGGTGGCCATCAGGTGTGCATAGCTGAGCAGCAGTTTGTCCATGTGCCTGAAAAGTGCATGCTTGTGCAGATTGGAGTATCCAGCGCACCGAGCTGGGGGTGGAGAGGGCTTACACGGTCTCTCCGGCGGAACGTCAAGCACATGTCATTCCTCTTGTGGCGGGCTCGCAGTTCGCATAGAAACGAGCGCTTTCGATAAAAAGCGAAAAGCAGGCAAGCGCGCATCGCGCGCAAATGCTTTCGTTTTGGCTGCGTTCCCACACTCATGCGCCGCAGAGGCCGTCCACCACAGGAGACATCCCGATGATTCATTCCCGCCGCCACCACCTCATCGCCCTGGCCAGCCTCGGCGCGCTCGGCCTGCCCGGCTGCGGCACGCTCGGCCCGGCCCCCGCGCCGACCTTCACTTTGCCGATGGCCGATGGCACGCCGCTCTTCGTGCGCCGCTGGCTGGCGGTGAGCGGCACGCCCAAGGGGGTGGTGCAGGTCATCCACGGTGCGGCCGAGCACAGTGCCCGCTACGACCGCTTCGCGAAGCACCTCAACCGCGAGGGCTGGCTGGTCTACGCCGACGACCACCGCGGCCATGCCAACACCCGCGTGCGCACCAAGGCGCTGGGCGACGCCGGCCCCGACGCGTGGAACAAGTTCGTCACCGACGAGAAGGCCCTTACCGACCACATCAAGCAGCAGCACCCGGGGCTGAAGGTCTTCCTGCTCGGCCACAGCATGGGCTCGTTCATCGCGCAGGACTACGTGCAGCGCTACGGCAACGCCGTGGCCGGCGTGGTGCTCTCGGGCAGCAACGGTGTGCTGGCGAACGCCGACCAGACGGTGGCCGCGGTGCGCGACTTGGCGAAGAAAGACCCGCTCGGCCCCTCGCCGGTGTTCGCCTCGGTGTTCGAGTCGTTCAACAAGCCCTTCACCGGCAAGGCCGGCTTCGAGTGGCTGAGCCGCGACGCGGCTGAGGTCAAGAAATACACCGACGACCCGACCTGCGGCTTCCCGTTCAGCAACGAGCTCGTCGCCGACTTCTTCACCGGCCTGCGTGACCTCTGGAACCCGGCCAACGAAGCGCGCATCCCGAAGGGCATGCCGATCTACGTGGTCTCGGGCGACCAGGACCCGGTCAGCGGCAACACCGCCGGCCTCAAGATCCTCCTGGCCAACTACCAGCGCTACGGCCTCACCGACGTGCAGCACAAGTTCTACCCCGGCGCGCGGCACGAGATCCTGAACGAGACCAACCGCGAGGAGGTCGAGCGCGACATCATCGCGTGGCTCAACGCCAAACGAGGCTGAGCCGCAAGGCTTGTGTATCGTCGGGCGCATGCAGGAAGACAGACGTTATGCGCCCCCCGCCGCCGCGCTGCGGGACGAGGAGGCCGAGCGCCTCGTGAGCGAACGCCCGGCGCAGGTGCGCTGGGCTTCGGTGCTGCTGTGGCTGAGCTTCACGCTCGGCTGCGCGCTCTCGGTCTACGAACTCGGCACGCGGGGCGACCCGTCGGAGCACGCGCCGGTGGTCGACGCGGTGGTGGCCGGCATCACCTTCGGCGCGCTGGCCCTGGGCGCCTTCCTCAACGTGATGATCTACCGCGGCCACAACTGGGCGCGCATCTTCTACCTCGTGCTCACCCTCGTGTCGCTGGTGCTGCTGCTCGTGCCGGCTGACGAAGGCGCGGTGCTCACGCTCACCGAGAAGATCGCCTATGCGGTGTCGTCGCTGCTCGACGTCAGCGCGATGGTGCTCGTCTTCACCCGGCCGGGCGCGCTCTGGTTCAAGCGAAAGCGCTGAAAGCGGCGGCCTAGAACGGCAGCAGCTTCAGGTTGCCCAGCCGCTCGACCAGCCACACCCCGGCGAGCAGCGCGATGAGCACCGAGCCGCCGAGGAAGATGAGCCGGCGATAGACCCAATGCCGGCGCAGCGCAAACGCCACCGGCAGGAAGAGCGCCACGATCGCGAGCTGCCCCACTTCGACGCCGAGGTTGAAGCCCACGAGGGCGAGCAGCAGCGCGTCGGCCGGCAGGCCGAGGTCCTGCAGCACGCTCGCAAAGCCGAAACCGTGGATGAGCCCGAAGCAGAAGGCCACCAGCCAGCGCCGGCCTTCGACCACCGGCCGCAGGTTGTTGAGCGCGGCCAGCACCACCGAGGCCGCGATCGCCGACTCGACCCAGCGCGAGGGCAGCGTGATCCAGCCGAGCGTGGCGAGCGACAGCGTGATCGAGTGCGCCACGGTGAAGGCGGTGACGATCTTGGCCACGTCCCAGAAGGCGACGCGGAAGCTCTTCGCCGGCTCCCAACGCGGCTTGCGCCACAGCAGCACCGCCGGCAGCAGCAGCGAGACGAGGAAGAGGATGTGGTCGAAGCCGATCCAGATGTGCCACACGCCTTCGCGTGCGTAGTCGATGAACTGCGACCAGCGGGTGATCTTCGCCAGCTCGAAGGTCTGTTGCGGCGCTTCGGGGCCGAACACGGCGCTGCGTGCACCCGCCGCGGTGTGGAGGTTGAGCAGGCCGCGGTGCTGCGGGTCGAGTTCGGCGAAGAGGCGGTAGTCGAGCGTCAGCGTGGTGGGCGACGCGACCGGGCAGCGGATGGCGAGCTGCAGCACACTGTAGGCGCCGTCGGTGTGGTGGTCGACCAATTGCTCCGGCACGTCGATCTGGCAGGGCTGGCCATCGGTCTGCAGCTTCAGGCGCGCCAGCGCATAGGCGGCGATCTCGGGGTGCCGGGCACGCGTTTCGCCCCAGGTGATGCGGCCGTCGCCATCGCCATCGAGGCCGATCGCGAAATCGAGGTCGCGCAGGGCGATGTCCCATTGGCCGCTGATGCTGCCGGGCTCCGCGCGGATCATGAGGTAGCTGTCGGAAGGCTTGTGCGCCTGCACGAGACCGGCAGCGGCCAGCAGGAGCAGGGCGCCGAGCCAGCGCAGGAGGTGCCTCATCGCATGCCCTTCAGCCGTGTGGCCAGCGAGTGCAGCGCGGCACTTTCGATGTGCGAGCTGGCCATCCACTGCAGCACCGGCTCGGCGGCGGCCGGCTCGCGCGCGGCGATGGCCGCTTCGAGCAGGGCGCGTGCGTCGGCCGGCTCGCGCTGCACGGCGTAGTTGCGGCGGGCGAGCTCGAGCGCGCGTTTCGCGTCACCAAGCACGGCCAGCACGAAGCGCGACTCTTCCTTCTCGTGCGTGGCGTCGCCGCGCAGCCGGGCCGCGTCGAAGCGGGCGGCGAGGTCGGCCTGCCACGCCTTGAGCGAGGGGTGTTGCAGCGCCTTGGCCGCCAGCACCAGGCGCAGCAGGAGCAGGTCGGAGCGGCCCTTGCCGTCGAGCAGGGTCAGCACCTCGGCCGGGCGCTTCTGGTCGAGCAGGAAGTCGGCGTAGGCGGCGAGCAGGTAGCCGTCGGTGAGCTGCAGCGCGAGCGCGCGGCGGTAGGCTGCTTCGGCTTCGGCGTGGCGCCCGCGGCGTTCCTCGGTTTCGGCCAGGCGGGTCAGCACCCACAGCTGCTCGTCGGCGGGCGCCGCGGGCTGCGCGGCAAGCGCGTCTTGCAGCGCGCGGGCGGCGGCGTCGGCGCGGCCGCTCAGCGAGTCGACGCTCGCCTTGCAGGCCACGCCGATCAGCGGGGTGACCAGGGCGGCGGCACGCTCGCACGCTGTGCGCGCCGCCGCGTAGTCGGCCCGCACGAGGTGGATGGCGGCCTGCCAGCCCCAGGCCTCGGCGAGGGTGGGGTCTTGGGCCGCGGCGGCCGAGAGGTCGGCCAGGGCGCCGTCGAAGTCGTGGTTGAACTGCCGCAGCACCGCACGCATCACGCGCACGGCGGGCGGCGGCGCGGGCTCCTTCCACCACGGCGCGAGCGCGGCCTGGGCGTAGCCGATGTAGCGAGGGTCGCCTTCGGCGGCCACTTCCTCGTAATAGCGGCGGGCGAGGCGCACGGCGAGCTCGGCGTCGGTCGGGTTGCGTGAAAGGCTGGCGCGCAGCTCACGCATCTCGCGCGCCCGTGGGGCGGTGGTGCGGGTGCTCAGGGTTTCCAGCAGGGTGTCGTCGGAGGCCGGCCGGTAGGGCGCGGCGATGGCCACACTTGCGCAAACCCCCACGAGAGGCGCCAGGAGCCAGGCAGCATGGCGGGCGGTGTCGATCAGTCGCATGGGGGCCACAGAAGGGAGCGCGGATGGTAGCAACCGCGTCACGATTGGTCGCAGAATGCGCGCCGGCCCTGTCAACGAAACCAGGCACCTCCCGTTGTGGCAGGTGTCAGCTTCATCCGGTTCATTGGCGTGGGGCTGATTCCGACACGGCGAGCCCTGGTCGCAGAGGGCCGTTGCGGAATGGCGAGCCAGTGTTCGTTTCAACCACCCAAGGAAATACCCATGAGCAAGCTTCTCTCTTCCCTGATCGTCGCCGCTTTTGCCCTGACCGCCGCGGGCGCCCAGGCCGCTTCCCACGCCGGTGCTGCCCCGATGAAGGCCAGCGAAGCCAAGCCCGCTGCCAGCGGCGCCAAGAAGGCCGAGAAGAAGGCTGAAAAGAAGGCCGAGAAGAAGGAAGAAGCCAAGAAGTAAATCGCTTCGGCTTCAAGCGAAAAGGGCAGGTACCGCACCTGCCCTTTTTTCTTGTCTAACGAAAAATCGGTGGGGCCTTCTCAGGCCTCCCAGCGCCACAGGGCGCGCAGCATGACGCCGATGGGCTGAGGCTTGGCCGGCATGGGGGCCGGCGCGGCCGGTGGCAACGGGGCGCCGCGGTGGACGAACCAAGCTGCGAAGCGCGCGAGCACCCACGCCATCGCCACGAAGAGCCCCATGCCCGCCACCGCAAACATCACCAGCAGCGCGCCGTGCACCCAGTTCTCGCCGAGCGCGCAGAACAGCACCGCCGCCAGCACCGCAATGCCCGCCGCGCGCCGGCTGCCGCGGGCCTCGAGCATGCCGCCCAGCGCCAGCGCGTAGCAGGCCACGAAGGCCCAGGCGCAGACCATCTGCAAGAGGCTCAGCTTGTTCAGCGAGACGGTGATGTCATCCATGGGCGAAAGCATAGACATCTCAGGCGTGTAACGGATGTCAGAAAAAGCCGTGTTGTGCGCTCTTCCACCGAGATGAGGGAGTGCACATGGGTGCTCTTGTGACAGTCGTGAGAAGGGCTGTCCGCCCTCCGTGCAAAACATCTCGTTCGGCTGGACGCAACGCCCGGCTTTGGTGCCGGTGCTAGATTGCCGCCCGACTTCAACCACCACGGGAGACACCCATGAGCACCGAGACTTCTACCGCCGTGCGCGCAACCCTGGGCGCGATCGGCATCGGCGTGCGCGACCTGCAGCGCTCGGCCGATTTCTACCAGCGTGTGCTCGGCATGAAGCAGCTGCAGACCTTCAAGCTGCCCTACATGGACGAGATCGTGCTGGGCCTGGAAGGCGGCCGCGGCTCGGCCATCGTGCTCATGCACTGGACCGACGGCTCCGAGCGCCACTACGGCAGCAACGGCATCAAGCTCGTCTTCTACGTGCCCGACCCCAAGGCCACCGCGCAGCGCTTTCGCGAAGAAGGCCTGGAGGTGGTGCGCGAGCCCGCGCCCGTGCCGGGACTGGGCAATGCGGTGGTCGGGTTCGCGAAAGACCCCGACGGCCACCTGATCGAGCTGCTGCAGGCCACCGGCCGCCCCGCCTGAGCTCGCGCATGGCGCGCCCCTCGGCCGCACCCGCGGCGCCCAAGCCTCGACTCACGGCGCAGGAGCGGCGCACGCAGATCATGGACAGCGCCACCGGCCTGATCCTCGGCCGTGGACTCGCGCACTGTTCGCTCGACGAAGTGGCGGTGGCGGCCGGCATCAGCAAGGCGCTCATCTACCGCCACTTCTCGAGCCGCGACGAGCTGCTCAAGGCGCTGCTCGAGCGCGAGTTCAGCGTGCTGCGCGGCCGCGGCCTCGGGGCCTTCGCGCCCGATGCGCCGTTCGAGCGTGTGCTGCGCCTGTCGACGCGCCAGGCCTTCGAGTACCTGCATGAGCGCGGCGCCATCCTGCGCGAGCTCTTCAGCGATCGTTCCGCGATCGAGCTGCTGCAGGAGCGCGACCGCAACGAGCGCATGGAGAGCACGAAGTTCTTCGTCGAGAAATCGATCCGCACCTACGACGTGCCGCCCGAGGTGGCGCAGGTGATCGCCATCATCACCATCAATGCGCCGGCCGCGGCGGCGCGCGGCTTGCGCCGCTTCGGCTTTGCGCCCGACTTGAGCGCAGATGTCTGGTCGGAGTTCGTGCTCGGGGGGTGGGCTGCGGTGGCACGCCGCTTTGGCAAGGGCAAAGCCGCCGCGAAAGGGAGAACGGGCAAACCCGCGTCGTTGTCCACAAGCGACAGCACCTCACGTGACAAGCCCCGGAAGAACCCGAAGAACGCCGCCGCCACAACGGCGAAGCGAAGCGCTTCTCCCAGGCGCTGAAGCAGCGTCTGCGCGCTTGTTCTGTTTGATGCACTGCAGTGGAGGGATTCCCCTCGCTTGAGCTGCCAGGTCGATTTGTAGACTATTTGTCTACTAAGGTGTCCGCCCAAGATGGCACCGAATGTCCGGGATCACAGAGTGTGGAACGCACCTGTCTTGCATCGCAAAACAGGGAACAAGGACTGGAGACAAAACGTGATGAAGCGATCGGTGGTGGGTCTGGCCGCAGTGGCGGCGTGTTCGAGTGCGATGGCGCAAGTGCCGCCCACGCCGGGCGTGGTGATCTACGGTGGTGTCGACGGCAACGTGACACGCGCCAGCGCCACCGGCAAGGAAGCCATCTGGCAGGTGCGGGACGGCGGCATGTACGTCACCAAGCTCGGCTTCACAGGCCGTGAAGACCTGGGCGGCGGCTACTTCGCGAGCTTCGTGATGGAGTCGCAGGCCAGCAGCGACACGGGCCTTGGCTCCAACACCAACACGACGAATACGCCCGCCGGTAACACTGCGGCCGGCGGCTTCAACTGGAACCGCAAGTCCACCGTGAGCCTGCATTCGCCCCTCGGCGAAGTGCGCTTCGGCCGCGACTACACCACGACCTTCGTGCCCACCACCTACATGGACCCGTTCTTCAGCGCCGGCGTGGCCAGCGCAGTGAACTTCCAGGTGTTCTACACGCAGACCGTGGCACCGCCCCCGCTCGTGCGGGCCAGCAACATGGTCGGCTACTACATTCCCGCAACCTGGGTGCCCGGCCTGTACGCCTACGCGCAGGTGGCCGCCGGTGAAGGCACCGGCGCACGCTTCACCGGCGTGGGCTCGGGCTATCGCCGCGGCCCGCTGCTTGTGAGCGGCGCGTGGGGCAAGACCAAGGGGCCGCTGCAAGGCAGTGCCGGCCTCTCGGCCTCGACGGTCGCCGGCGACAACAACCTCACCGTCTGGTCCGTCGGCGCGTCGTATGCGTTCGGTGGCTTCAAGCCGATGTTCTTCTACCAGCGCCAGGTGATGGACCGTTTCGGCCCCGCCGTCGGCACCACCGAACTCGACCGCACCGTCGACGACTGGCTGGTGGGTTTCTCCTGGGCCATTGGCGCCAACACCATCAAGGCGTCGTATCAAGAGAAGAACGACAAGGGCATTGCCAACGTCGACCCCACGCAGATCGGCCTGGGTTATTCGTATCACCTGTCCAAGCGCACCGCGGTGTATGCCAACGCGGTGCAGATCAAGAACAAGAACGGTGGCTCGTACAGCTTCCTCGCCGGTTACGCGCCGGTGGCCAACGGCACCAGCCGGGCGATCCAGGCGGGCCTGAGCCACAACTTCTGAGTGTTTTCTAGGCGGTGCCGGGGTGAGAGTCCGGCTGCATGCTTGCAATGGGGCTTCGGCCCCATTTTTTTTGCCAGGGTATGCCCCGATGAAGGGGGAGGGTGGTCGAGGCAAAGAATGAGTCTTCATCCGGAGTGACTCATCGCATGAACGCAGTTGTTTCCCCTGTCGACGCCGCCTTGCTGCAGCAAGCGTTGGCGGTGTCCATGACGCGTGGCATGTCGGTGGCCCTGTGGGCCAGGCTCTTGCCGAATGCACCCGCGATCGTGAGCGAGCACGGCTCGCGCAGCTTTGCCGAGCTCAACGCACGCTGCAACCAGCTCGTGCGCGCGCTGCGTGCGCGGGGCCTGCAGGCGGGCGACGGCATCGCGCTCCTGTGCAGCAACCGCGTCGAGTTTGCCGAGGTGTTCTGGGCCTCGCGCCGCGCGGGCCTGCGCATCACACCGGTCAACTGGCACCTCACGGCCGACGAGGCCGCCTACATCGTCAACGACTGCGATGCCAAGGCGCTCTTCTTCGATGCACGCTTCACCGACATCGCGCAGGAGCTGCGCGAGAAGACGCACTGCACACGCTTCGCGATGGGCGGCAGCGTGCCGGGGTATGACGACTACGAGGCCGCCTTGGCCGGCCAGGCCACCGACGACATCGCCGACCCGCAACTCGGCACCTCGATGCTCTATACCTCGGGCACGACCGGCCGCCCCAAGGGCGTGAACCGCGGCGCCGTGGCCGGCAGCCCCACCAGCGAAGCCGCCGCCTACGCCCCCGGTGAGAGCGTGCACCTGTGCACCGGGCCGCTCTATCACGCGGCGCCGCTCACCTTCTCGCTCGCCGTGCCCAACATGTTCGGTGCGGCGGTGGTGATGATGGACGGCTGGGACGCCGAGCGCGCGCTCGCGCTCATCGAGCAGCACCGCGTCACGCACACGCACATGGTGCCCACCATGTTCCACCGCCTGCTCGCGCTGCCCGAGGCCGTGCGCACTCGGCACGACCTGGGCTCGATGCGCTACGTGCTGCACGGTGCCGCGCCGTGCCCCGTCACGGTGAAGCGCCGCCTCATCGAATGGATCGGCCCCATCGTGCACGAGTACTACGCCGCCACCGAAGGCATGGGCTGCCTGGTGGACTCGCACACCTGGCTCGCCAAGCCCGGCACGGTGGGCCAGCCCGAGCCCGGGCACATCCGCATCCTCGGTGAAGACGGCCGCGAGATGCCGGCGGGCGACGTGGGCACCGTGTACCTGCGCGCGCCCGACGAAGGCCGTTTCAGCTACTACAAAGACCCGGCCAAGACCGCCAAGGCCTACGAGGGCTCGCACTACACGCTGGGCGACATGGGCTACCTCGACGACGACGGCTTCCTCTTCCTCACCGACCGCAGCGCCCACCTCATCATCTCGGGCGGCGTGAACATCTACCCCGCCGAGGTCGAGGCCGTGCTGCTCACCCACCCGGCCGTGGCCGACGTTGGCGTGATCGGCGTGCCCAACGAGGAGTGGGGCGAAGAGGTGAAGGCGGTGGCGATGCTGCACGCCGGCCACGCCCCCTCGCCCGCGCTGGCGCAGGCGCTCATCGAGCACTGCCGCAGCCAGCTCGCGCACTTCAAGTGCCCGAAGAGCGTCGATTTCGTCGACGACCTGCCGCGGCTCGACAACGGCAAGCTCTACAAGCAGAAGCTGCGGGAGGCCTACCGCGCCAAGGGCTGAGCGGGCCCGCCGCGTTCTGCCAGCCGGCACCGGCGGCGGGCGCTGAGGCCGCCGTCGCAGCTGGGCGTGCCAATCTCGTCACGCTTTGCGCGGCTTTGCGACCGATGCGGCGGCCATTCGACGTGGTGCCGCTCAAGGCCGCCGCCGGCCGACCCGATATCCCCGTTGAACTCCTACGCGCCCCGCGCCATGTTTCAACGCGTCCATGCCCACTGGCGGGCCCTGCCTGCCACCACCCGCCTCTACGTCACCGCTGCCAGCGTGGCCGGGGCGTTGCTGGCGGCGTTGGGTGGCGGCACCTGGTGGATGCTGGAGCGGGCCTACACCACCAGCGTGCAGCTCGCCTACAGCGAGGTCGATGCCGCCTCGCAGCGCCTGAGCGACCGGGTGCAGCGCCTCTTCGACCAGCTCAACCAGACCGCGTCGCTCGTCAAGCACTACCAGGAAAACAGCGGCGGCGCCGACCTGGTGGCGATGGAGAAGAACGGCCTCCTGGTGCCGGCCGGCCGCCTGTCGATGGCGCTTGCCGACCAGACCGGCCAGGTGCTCGGCATGACCGAATCGCAAGGCGCGGTGCCGGCCGGGGCCAAGCACGTGGCCGACCGCCAGCACTTCCAGGGCTCGTGGACGCGCACCGACCTCGCCATCGCCCAGCCGGTGTATTCCGAGGTGCTCAAGCGCTGGCTCGTGCCGGGCGGCAAGCAGCTGCAGCACCCCAACGGCAAGTTTGCCGGCGCCGTGCTGCTGGCCTTCGATGCCGCGCTGCTGACCGAAGGCTTCACCGTGAACGACAGCCCGGGCAACGCCGTGGGCGTGGTCGGGGCCGACGGCATCTTCCGCTCGCGCCGCAGCGACGACCGCCAGAGCGCCGGTGACCAGGTCGATGGCGACGAGATCGTGCGCGCCGTCAACCGCGCCGACCGCAGCATGGTGCCCACCGCCAGCACCATCGACGGCATCGTGCGCTTCAGGTCCGTCACGCCGATCCCGGGCCATGACCTCTACGCGGTCGTGGCCGTGCCGGCGTCGACGTCGATGGCGGGCTACTACGCGCTGCGAACCAAGACACTCGCCACGGCCGCATTCGGGGCGCTGCTGATCCTCTTCATGACCTGGGTGCTGTCGCGCCAGTCGCTGCGCCTGCGCCGCACCGTGATGCAGAAGGAGCAGGCCGAGCTGCGCGTGTACCACGAGAAGGAAATGCTCGAGGTGACGCTGCGCTCCATCGTCGACGGCGTGGCCACCACCAACCACTTGGGCCGCATCACCTACCTCAACCCCGCCGCCGAGGCGATGACGGGTTGGCCCGCCGCCCAGGCCATCGGCAAACCGGTGTCGGAGGTGATCTGCCTCACCCACACCCACACCCGCGAGCGGCTCGGCCTCGGCCTCAACGAATTCGCCCGCCCGGGCGCGCAGCCGCGCCCCGCGCGTGACTCGGTGCTGGTGCAGCGCGATGGCGCGCACCGCTCCATCGAGGACTCGGCTGCGCCCATCCTTAACCGCAACGGCATGGCGGTCGGCGCGGTGCTGGTGCTGCACGACGTGAGCCCGGCCAAGAAGCTCGCCGCCGAGATGTCGTACCAGGCGAGCCACGACCTGCTCACCGGCCTGCTCAACCGCGCCGCCTTCGAGGTGCGCCTCGACGCCGCCATCACCACCCAAGACCTCGATGAAACCGGCGTGGTCATGTTCCTCGACCTCGACCAGTTCAAGGTGGTGAACGACACCTGCGGCCACGTCGCGGGCGACCAGCTCCTGAAGCAGGTCACCGCCCTCTTGATGCAGGAGATCCGCAAGCAGGATACGCTCGCCCGCCTCGGCGGCGACGAGTTTGCCGTGCTGCTGGAAGCCTGCCCGATGGAGCCCGCGCTGCGCGTGGCCGAAGCCATGCGCCGGCGCATCAGCGAGCTGCAGTTCTCATGGGAAGGCCGCTCCTTCCAGCTCACGGTGAGCGTGGGCGTGGTGCCCTTCAAGGCCCACCAGTACACCCGCTCCGACCTGCTGCGCGTGGCCGACTCGTCGTGCTACGTGGCCAAGGAAGCCGGCCGCAACCGCGTGCACGTCTACGACGAAGCCGACACGGCGGTGGCCACCCGCAACGACGAGCTCGACTGGTACTCGCGCCTGCAGAAGGCGCTCACCGACGACCGCTTCGTGCTCTACGCGCAGCGCATCGCCTCCATCCAGGAAGGTGCCGGTGGCCACGAGAGCGTGGAGGTGCTGATCCGCTTGCGCGACGACGAAGGCAAGATCGTCGCCCCCATCGCCTTCATCCCCGCCGCTGAACGCTACGGCCTCATGCCGCAGATCGACCGCTGGGTGATCTCGAAGGCGTTGGCCATGCACGCCGGCTTCGCGCGCCACTACACGCTGCCGGCGCGTTTCTCGATCAACCTCTCGGGCGCTTCGATGGCCGACCCGACGCTCGTCGACTTCGTGCGCGAGCAGCTGGCCACCCACCGTGTCTCGCCCGAGCTGATCTGCTTCGAGATCACCGAGACCGCGGCCGTTGCCAGCTTCGACGTGGCGGTGCAGATGATCAACCGCCTGCGCGAGCTGGGCTGCCGCTTCGCGCTCGACGACTTCGGCGCGGGCATGTCCTCGTTCACCTACTTGAAGCGCCTGCCGGTCGACTACGTGAAGATCGACGGTGCCTTCGTGAAGGACATGGCCAAGGACGCCGTTGACTTCGCGATGGTCGAGGCCATCCACAACGTCGCCCACCGCATGGGCCTGCGCACGGTGGCCGAGTTCGTGCAGAACGACGTCACCATCGAGATGCTGCGCGGCCTGGGCGTCGACTATGTGCAGGGCTACGGCGTCGAGAAGCCGCGCCCGCTCGATGACGCCACGCGCAGTGAGCCGCCGCCGTCGTTCGTCAAGCCGATGGCGCTGCCCAAGCTGATGGCCGCGTGATCAGGGTCGCCTGATCGGCTGCCGCACCTCGGGTGCCGGCGACACCAGCGCGGCCTGCACCGCCGCATGCACCGCCGCGGTGGCCACCGGCTTCACCAGGTGCGCCACGAACCCCGCCTCGCTCGACTGCTTCATGTCGCCCTGCGTGCCATAGCCGCTGAGCGCGATCACCGGCAGCCGGCCGTGCAGCTGGCGGCCGATCTCGATGCCGCTGCCGTCGGGCAGGCCGAGGTCGGTCACCACCACGTCGAAGCCGTCCTGCGAGTTGGCCAGTGTCATCGCTTCATCGCAGCTGTAGGCGTGCGTCACCCGGTAGCCGAGGTCATGCAGCGACAGGCCGAGCGCATCGGCCGCGTCGCGGTTGTCTTCCACCAGCAGCACGTGCACCGAGGGCGGTGGCCGTGCACTGCCGTCGTGGGCCTCGGGCGCCTCGGCCTGCACGCTGCTCGCCTGCGTGGTGGGCAGGCGCAAGGTGAACACGGCGCCGCGGTCGCGCCCGTCGCTGTGCGCGCTCAATGAGCCGTGGTGCCGCGCCACCAGCCCGTGCGCGATCGCGAGACCGAGCCCCAGGCCACCGAAGCGGCGCGAGACGTCGGCGTCGGCCTGCTCGAACGCGAGGAAGATGCGTGGCAGCGCGTCGGCGTGGATGCCGATGCCGGTGTCGGTGCAGCTCACCTCCAGCTCGCTGCCGACGAGCCGCGAGCGCACCTCCACCCGCCCGCCGCTCGGGGTGAACTTCACCGCATTGCGCACGATGTTCCACAGCACCTGCTGGATGCGCGCCTCGTCGCCCTGCACCACGCTTTCGGGTGCGTCGAGGTGCAGGTCGAGTGTGAGGCCGCTGCGCTGCACGTCGCCTTCCAGCATCTCGGCCACCGCGTGGATCAGCTTGTGCACGTCGACCGGCTGCAGCCGCAGGTTGACCTTGCCGGCGCCGATGGCAGTGAGGTCGAGCAGGTCGTCGATCAGGCGCGCTTCCAGGGCCACGTTGCGCCGGATCATGGGCAAGAGGTGCGCGAGCTTGTCGGGCACGGTCGCGTTGCGCTCCAGCAGCTGCGCCGCCGCGGCAATCGGCGCGAGCGGCGTGCGCAGCTCGTGCGAGAGCACCGCGAGGAAACGGTCTTTCGCGCGGTTGGCGCGCTCGGCTTCCTCTTTCGCTTCGCGCAGCGCCTGCGCGTCGCGCCAGGCCGGCGTGGCGTCGTGCACCAGCATCGAGAAGCCGGTGTGATCGCCCTGCGTGTTGTAGAGCGCGGTGACCACGCCTTCGCCGCGCATGCGGCTGCCGTCGGCCCGCACCAGCCAGCGGTCGTTCTGCGCGTGGCCGAGCGCGAAGGCGGTTTCCAGCTCGCGGCGCCACACGCCGTGTTCGCGGTCTTCGGGGGTGAAGACGAGGTCGATCGAGCGGCCAAGCGTGTCTTCGCGGCGGTGGCCGAAGATGGCCTGCGCGGCGAGGTTCCACGAGCGCACGATGCCCGCGCCATCGAGCAGGATCACCGCGTAGTTGCGCAGCGAGTCCACCACGCGGGCGTAGAGGGCGTCGGCGTCGCGCAGCTGGGCCTCCACCGCTTCGCGCGCCTCGCGCAGGCGCACTTCTTCCAGTGCCCGGTCGATGGCCACCGGCAGGCGCGACAGGCGGTTCTTGATCACGTAGTCGGTCGCGCCGCGCTTGAGCATGTCGACCGCGTTGTCTTCGCCGATCACGCCCGAGACGAAGATGAAGGGGATGTGCGGATCCCGCTGCCGCACCAGATCGAGCGCCTCGCCGCCGGAATACCGCGGCAGCTGGTAGTCGGACAGGATCACGTCGTAGCGGTAGCGGTCGAGCGAGGCCACGAAGTTCGGCTCGTCGTCGACCCAGGTCACGCGCACGTGGGGGTAGGCGCGCTTGAGCCACTCCTGCAGGATCTCGGCGTCGAAGGCCGAGTCTTCCAGCAGCAGCACGCTCAGGCGGCGGTCGTGCGGCGCGGTGGGGTGAGGGTCACTCATTCCGGCGGCCCACCTTGAGCGAGCCTGGTGGCGGTTCATTGAGGACCGCCCAGAACACACCCAGGTCGGCGATGGCGGAGACGAACTGCTTGAACTCCACCGGCTTCACCACATACGCGTTCACACCCAGCTCGTAGCTGCGCAACACGTCGGACTCTTCATGCGAGGAGGTGAGCATCACCACCGGCACGCTGCGCAGTCCCTCGGTGGCGCGCACCGTCTTGAGCACTTCCAGGCCGTTCACCTTGGGCAGCTTGAGGTCGAGCAGGATCACCGCCGGGTTGCCTTCGGAGCGCTCGCGGTGGTGGCCTTCGCGGTTGAGGTAGTCGAGCGCCTCGGCGCCGTCGCGCACCACGATGACCTCGTTGGCCAGCTGGCTGCGTTCGAGGGCCACCAGGGTCAGTTCGAGGTCGCGTGGATCGTCTTCGACGAGGAGGATGGGCTTGAGCATGAAGACCTAACGGGCAGTGGAAGAGGAGAGCAGCACCTCGCGGCGCGGCAGGAGCAGGGTGAAGGTGGCGCCGCGGTCGGGTGCACCTTCGGCGCTGACGGTGCCTCCGTGGCGCTCGACGATGCGGCGCACGCTCGCGAGGCCGATGCCGGTGCCTTCGAACTCCTCGACCTGGTGCAGCCGCTGGAAGACGCCGAAGAGCTTGTTCACGTACTTCATGTCGAAGCCCACGCCGTTGTCGATGACCGCGAGGCCATCGCCTTCCGGGGTGCTCACGGCGCGCAGGGTGATCTCGGGCGCCTCGCGCGTGCGGCTGTACTTGACGGCGTTGCCAACCAGGTTGCGCACGGCCACCTGCATCAGCAGTGCGTCGCCCCAGAGCGTGGCGAAGGGGCCTTCGACGTGCCAGCGGATGCGCCCCGACTGCGGCGCGTCGAATTCGCGCACGAGGTCGCCGACCAGCGCGCCGAGGTTGATGTCGACCCGGCGCAGCGCCGAGCGGCCCATGCGCGAGAACTCGAGCAGCGCGTCGACCAGCTCGCCCGCGTAGGCCGCCGCATCCTTCACATGCGCCAGGTAGCGCTTGGAGCGGTCTCCGAGCTGTTCGCCGTCGAGCACCAGGTCGACGTAACCCGCGATGTGGCGCATCGGCGCGCGCAGGTCGTGCGACACGGTGTACGAGAACGCTTCGAGTTCCTTGTTGACGCGGCCGAGCTCGGTGGCCACTTCGGCCAGCTCTTCCGCTCGGCGCAGCACGATGCCGATCAGCGCCTGCCGCAGCTCGAGCGCGGCACCCAGCTCACCGGGCGTCCAGTCGAGCGAGCGGCCGCGCAGCTCTTCGCGCCAGGTGGCGAAGCTGCGGCGCGGGTGCAGGCGGCCGTCGCCATTCGGGTCGACGTTCTTGCGTGGGTCTCCGGCCCAGTGGATCTCCTGCACCACCTCGGGCCGGAACCACAGGATGTACTGCCGGTGCACCTGCGAGATCGAGAGGGCGAGCAGGCCGGAGGCGATGCGGGTGTGGCCCGCCATCGGCGGGCACAGCGCGGGCAGCCGCGCGGTGTGGAAGGCGTCGGTGGTGCGCGGCCCGAGCCATTCGACGAGCTGTTGCAGGCTGGCGTCGTCGGGCACGTCGCCCACCGTCCAGCACTCGTCGTTGAGCACCACCGCCGCACCGCTCGCGCGCGCGATGCGCAGCAGCAGGCCCGGGTGGTCGACCAGGCGCTGCAGCGTGGCGTCGCTGTCGGCCAGGTGTGCCACCAGCGCAAGCGTGAGCTGGCGCAACTCGGCCTCTTGCGAGATGCGGGCGTTGTCTTCCTTGGCCTCGATCTGCAGCGAGAGCAGCTGGCCCAGGTGCTCGCAGGCCATGCGGGTGGCGTAGTCGAGCTGGCGCGGGTTGTGGTCGTGCACCGAGATCAGCCCCCACAGCTCGCCGCGCACCATGATCGAGACCGAGCTCGACGCGAGCGTGCCCATGTTGCGCATGTATTCCAGGTGCACCGGCGAGACGCTGCGCAGCTGCAGCAGCGACATGTCGAGCGGCTTGTCGGCCCAGGCGGGTGAGACGACCCGCACCGGCACCGGGGTGTAGTTCGCGTCGGCGATGAGGCGGAAGCGGTTGACCTTGTACAGCTCGCGCGCCTGCGGCGGGATGTCGGAGCCGGGAAAGTGGTGGCCGAGGTAGGAGTCGTAGCCGGCGTCGCGCGCCTCGGCCAGCACGGCACCGTGGCCCTCGGCATCGAACGAGTAGACAAGGCAGCGGCCGAAGCCCGTGAGCTGCTTCATCGACATCGCGGCCAGCTGGCACAGCGCCTCGACCGTCTGCGCCTCCTGCATGCGCGGCAGCAGCTGGCGGGTGAGCACATAGATGGGCGCGCGTGCGCCCGGCTCGTCGGCCTGCGCTTCGAGTTCGACGTGGAGCAGGCCGTCGCGCAGATGGGCGCTCGCATGCAAATGGCGCCCGCCCACGCGCATGGAGCCGAGCGATGACGAGCCGTCATTGCGCGAGAGGTCGGCGAGCTCGACGTCCAGGTCGGCGAACACGTCTTCGATGCGGTGGGTGAGGTCGGGCGAGTCACCCAGCAGTTGTGTCCAGTTCTCGCTGTAGGCGACGAGGGCGCGGGAACGCGCATCGAGCGAAACCATCCAGCCGTGTGGCTGGATCGCCCCCGGCACGCGGATCGGCTCACGCGCGCAGTGCGCGAGGTCGAGCGAGGTGATGGACTCGCTCATGCCGGCAGCCCGTCGAACACCTCGCACAAGGCGGCGAAGGTGCGCTGCGCGCTGTGGCAGGCGCTGCGGGCCGCGGCGTCGTCGGCGCCGAGTTCGTGGGCGATGACCTCTCGGAACTCGCGCCACATCGCCGCGGTGGCCGGCCCGTGGCCGTGGAAATAGCGGGCGCCGTGGGAGGGCGTGAGGCCGAGGTGCTGCTTGAGCAGCGGGGTGATGACCTGCCCGCCGAGGGCGGAGCCTTCGATCACGTACATCGAGCCGAGCGCTCCGGCCACATCGGCCATCGGGATGCTGCGCACGGCACGCTCGGCGGCGTGGGCCAGGTGCGGGGTATGCGGCCCGCCGAGCTGGCGCAGGTCGTCGGCGGCAAAGCCACTGCGCTTGCGCTTGGCACACCAGTCGCGCAGATGGGCGGGCAGGGCGGCGGCCACACGCGGCTCCCAGCGCCAGAGGAATTCATGGAAGCCCGCCATGACGCCCGCATAACGGGCTGCGCTCATGGGGTGCGTGAGCCGCAGCACCGACTCGATGCGCGTGTGCTCGGTGCGGGTCTTCTCTCGCAACTCCTTCAACAGCCCTGCTTCAATGCCCAATGAGGCGGCTCCCAATCGAGAACAAAAGTGCGCTGATTCTGGAGGAGCAGCCATGCCCCTGCGCGGCAGTCCAGCTTGCAAAAATTACCGATGGGTAGGTGCTTTCCCACAGCGGAATCGGGTGTTGCAGACTGGCGCGCGCGCAGGCGGGCCTCTTAGCCTTGCGTGCATGGCAACCGCATCGCGATCACTGTGGAAAGGCGCCATCAGCTTCGGGCTGGTGCACATCCCCGTGAGCCTGCATTCGGCGTCCACCGAAAGCGGGGTCGACTTCGACTGGCTCGACAAACGCAGCATGGACCCGGTCGGCTACAAGCGCATCAACAAGCGCACCGGCCGTGAAATCACCAAGGAAAACATCGTCAAGGGCATCGAGTACGAGAACGAGAAGTACGTGCTGCTCAGCGACGAGGAAATCGAGGCGGTGTACCCGCGCTCCACCCAGGCCATCGAGATCGAGGCCTTCGTCTCGATGAGCGAGATCCCGTTCGTTTACCTCGACCGGCCCTATTACCTGGCGCCTGTGGCGAAGGGCCAGAAGGTCTATGCGCTGCTGCGCGAGGCGCTGGTGCGCAGCGAGCGCGTGGGCCTGGCGCGGGTGGTGATCCACACCAAGCAGCACCTGGCAGCGCTCGTGCCGGCCGGGCCGGCGCTGGTGCTCAACCTCTTGCGCTGGAGCGACGAGATCCGCACCTGGGAAGACCTGGCGTTGCCAAAGGAAGGCGCGAAGGCCAACCACCTCACCGAGCGTGAGCTCGAGATGGCCGGCCAGCTGATCGACGACATGACGGTGGCCTTCGACCCTTCGCAGTTCTCCGACCGCTTCAAGGAGCAGGTGATGGCGCTCGTGGAGCGCAAGGTCGAAGCCGGCGAGACGGAGACGGTGCTCGAGCCCGAGGAGCAACCCCTGCCGAAGGATGCCAAGGGCGCCGACGTGGTCGACCTCACGGCCCTGCTGCAGGAGAGCCTGAAGGGCCGTGGCGAGCACAAGCACAAGGCCGCTCCGAGAAAGAAGAAGGCCGCCTGAGGACGCACCATGGGCACCAGCAGCCTCGCCACCTACCAGCGCAAGCGCAACTTCGGCGCCACGCCGGAACCGGCAGGCGAAGTGGTGGCCTCGGGCGACGAGCTCAGCTTCGTCATCCAGAAGCACGCGGCACGACGGCTGCATTACGACTTCCGGCTCGAACTCGATGGCACGCTCAAAAGCTGGGCCGTGCCCAAGGGCCCGAGCCTCGACCCGCATGACAAGCGCATGGCGGTGCAGGTGGAAGACCACCCGCTGTCGTATGGCGGCTTCGAGGGCACGATCCCCGAAGGCCACTACGGCGCCGGCTCGGTGATCGTGTGGGACCGCGGCACCTGGGTGCCGCTTGGCGACCCGCGCAAGGGCTACCGCGAGGGCAAGCTCAAGTTCGAGCTCAAGGGCGAGAAGCTGCACGGTGGCTTCACGCTCGTGCGCATGAAGTCGCGTGAGAACGAGCGACAGGTGCCGTGGCTGCTCATCAAGGAGCACGACGACGAAGCGCGGTCGGCGAGCGAGTTCGACGTGATCGAGGCGCTGCCCGACAGCGTGCTGGCCGGCAGGAAGAAGCGCCCCGTCGCGGCCAAGGCACCGGCGAAGTCGCCCGCCAAAGCTCGGCGCAACGCGAAAGCCGAGCTGCCGCTCTCGCTCACGCCGCAGCTGGCCACGCTGGTCGACGACATCCCGCCCGGCGACGACTGGCTCTACGAGATCAAGTTCGACGGCTACCGCGTCGTCACGCGCATCGATGGCGACGACGTGCGCTGCTTCACCCGCAAAGGGCACGACTGGTCGCACCGATTGCCCACGCTCGTGAAGGCGATCCGTGCGCTTGGCATCGGCTGGGGGTGGCTCGACGGCGAGATCGTCGTCGCAGGCCCCAAGGGCACGCCCGATTTCCAGCTGCTGCAGAACGCGTTCGATGCGCAGCGCACGCAAGACATCCAGTACTACGTGTTCGACCTGCCATTCCACGACGGCGAAGACCTGCGCGAGCGGCCCTTGAGCGAGCGGCGCGAGCGCTTGCAATCGCTGCTGGCAGGACACACGGGCGGCACAGTGCAGTTCAGCGCGTCGTTCGACGCCGACCCGCGCGAGCTGCTCGCCTCGGCTCGCGACGCCGGCCTCGAAGGGCTGATCGGCAAGCGTGCGTCGGCCACCTATCACTCGCGCCGCTCGGCCGACTGGGTCAAGCTCAAGCTCGGCCAGCGGCAGGAGTTCGTGATCGGCGGCTTCACCGACCCCAAGGGTTCGCGCGCGGGCATCGGCGCGTTGCTGATCGGCGTGCACGATGCCGAGGGGAAGCTGCGCTACGCCGGCAACGTGGGCACCGGGTTCGACGACAAGACGCTGCTCGCGCTGCGCCAGCAGCTCGACGAGATCGAGACGACGACGAGCCCCTACACCGATGGGCCCGCACGCGTCGGCACGGTCAAGCTCGTGAAGCCGCATTGGGTGAAGCCCAAGCTCATCGCCGAGGTGGCGTTTGCCGAGTGGACGAAGAGCGGGCATGTGCGCCAGGCGGTCTTCCACGGCCTGCGCAGCGACAAGCCGCCGGAGCGCATCACGAAGGAAGTCGCCAGGCACATGGAGAAAGCACCTGCCAACAAGGCGCTGCCGAAAGACTTCCGCGTGACGCACCCGGAGCGTGTGGTCGACAAGCGCACCGGCGTCACCAAGGGCGAGCTCATCGCGTATTGCGCGCAAGTGGCCGAGCTGATGCTGCCGCACCTGAAGCAGCGGCCGGTCTCGCTGCTGCGCGCGCCCGATGGCGTGGACGGGCAGTTCTTCTTCCAGAAGCACGCCGAGAAGAAGAGCTTTCCGAACATCGAGGTCCTCGACCGGGCGTTGTACCCGTCGCACGACCCGTTGCTCGCGATCGGCACGCCGCTCGCGCTGCTGTCGGCCGCGCAGATGAACGTGCTGGAGTTCCACACCTGGAACGCCACCACGCGCGCAATGGACCGGCCCGACCGCATGGTGTTCGACCTCGACCCCGGCGAGGGCGTGGGCTGGCCGCAGGTGCTGGAAGCTGCGCAGCTGGTGCATGCGCTGCTGGAGGAGATCGGCCTCGTGGGCTTCCTGAAGACGAGCGGCGGCAAGGGCCTGCACGTGGTGGTGCCGCTCGCGCCCAAGTACGACTGGGACACGGTGAAAGACTTCTCGCAGGCCATCGTGGCGCACATGGCCTCGGTGATCCCCGATCGCTTCGTTGCGAAGAGCGGGCCGAAGAATCGCGTCGGCCGCATCTTCATCGACTACCTGCGCAACGGGCTCGGCGCGACCACGGTGTGTGCGTGGTCGGCCCGTGCGCGGCCGGGGCTGGGCGTCTCGGTGCCGGTGACGTGGGATGAGCTCGCGGGCCTGAAGAGCGGCGCGCAGTGGACGGTTGAGAACGTGGCCGAGCGACTGGCCGTCGGCAACACCCCGTGGGCCGACTACGCGAAGACGAAGCAGAGCCTGGTGAAGCCGATGAAGGCGATGGGCTTCGATCCGAAGGCGGTGCGATGAGGGCTGTGGTGAATCCCTTCGAATCCGAGGCACCGCCGGGGCTGCGCTACGTGAGCGACACCATGCCCGGCATACGCCGGCTGCGCGACGGCGACGGCTTCCGCTACCGCGATGCCAAGGGCCGGCTGCTGCGCAACGCAAAGGAGCTGCAGCGCATCCGCAAGCTCGCCATCCCGCCCGCCTACGAAGAGGTGTGGATCTGCCCGCTGCCCGAAGGCCACCTGCAGGCCACCGGCCGCGACGCGCGTGGCCGGAAGCAGTACCGCTACCACCCCGACTGGCGCGAAGCGCGCGACGCACACAAGTTCGAGCGCATGCGCGAGTTCGGCCAGGCGCTGCCGCGCATCCGTGCCAAGGTGAAGCGCGATCTGGCGGCACCGGTGGGCAGCCGCGCATCGGTGCTCGCGGCGCTGGTGCGACTGCTCGACACCACGCTCGTGCGCATCGGCAACGACGAATACGCGCGCGAGAACGGCTCCTTCGGCCTCACCACCTTGCGCAACAAGCACGCGGCGGTGAAAGGCGCGACGCTGCACTTGCGCTTTCGCGGCAAGAGTGGCGTGTGGCACGAGCTCACGCTCGAAGACCCGCAGGTCGCGCGCATCGTGCGCGCCTGCCAGGCGATGCCGGGCCAGGAACTCTTCCAGTACGAAGACGACAAGGGCGAGACACGCTGCGTCGGCTCGGCCGACGTCAACGAATACATCAAGGTCTTGAGCGGCGCCGACTTCACCGCGAAGGACTTCCGCACCTGGCACGCGAGCGTGCATGCGCTCGCGCGGCTGTGCGCTTTGCCGGTCACCGGGCCGGTGAGCCGAAAGCGGGCGAACGAGGTCTTGCGGGAAGTGGCCGGACTGCTGGGCAACACGCTCGCGGTGTGCCGCAAGTCGTATGTGCACCCGGGGGTGATGGCGGTCGCGACGCAGCGCGGCGTCGAGGCCCTGGCGGGTGGGGCGTTGAAACGCTGCCGGGGCCTGACGGTGGCCGAGTGCCGGCTGCTGGCCTTCCTGTCAGCGCAACCGGGGCCCGTGGAGGAGCCCCGGTAGGCCGATCAGGCGGCGGCCGTCGTGGTGGACGAGGAGGAGGGCGACAGCTTGGCGCGTGCCGCTTCTTCGGCCTCCTTGCAGGACGGGGCGCACACATGTTGCGCCTTGCCCAGCAGGCGGCGGGTCTTCAGGGTGTTGCGGGGGCGATGCTTGCCGCACAGGAAGCACGACATGGTCCCGGCCTGGAAGTCACCCGCACTCGCGAACGGCGAGCCGCCTTCCTTGACCTTGTAACGCAGCCCATCGGCCTGGATCTTGGTTTTGACGACGTCTTTTGCCAAAGTAACTTCCTCAATTGGTTGAAAACGCAAACCCTGTATTGTCCTGCGATCTCGGTCGACGCGCACGCCTAGGGTGAAACAAAGCATCCGCGCAGCGCCGAGAAGATTGGATTGTCCAGGCTTGACGCCCAGTATGCAAACGCCAACTCACCGGGAAGGCGAGGCCAGGCACTGGCGATAACCCTTAGATCCACGGCGCCGGCATGGTTCCGCAGGCGGGCCCGCCCGGAGCGCGCCGCCGTCTTTGACGCCCGCAAGGGCCCGTTTGCAGGCGTTTCAGGGGTTCCCTTGGAGAGCCGATTGCCGCTACACCTGGAGCCGAGACGACATGGAGGCGCCATGCAGTACCTCAGGCCCAGGTGCAGGGCTGTTTGCACCCTGTCTGCCCTGTGCGGGCTGCTGAGCACCGCCGCGGCTCAGCAGGCGACCGTCACAGCCGGCCACACGGTGATCGACAACTGCGTGACCACGGCCCGGCTCTCGTTCAAGGCCGGCGTCAACGGCATCGTGCTCGATGAGCGCGACGGCGCCGAGGTGGCGGCGAGCATCGTGCGCCGTTACCCGATGATCGAGCGCGATGGCCTGTACCCCACGGCGGTGGCCCTGTGGCGGCCGCCCAAAGGCGAATGGGTCTACGCCACGCTGTCGCAGAAGGCGCATGCGCCGCACGCGGCCTGCTTCACGGCGAACGTCGATGCCTCGAAGGTCGACGCGACGCCCACGCTGATCCGCAAATACTTCAGCCCGGCGCCTTGATCTGGGCCGCCTGGGCTTCCGCCTGCACCCGACCGCACGCGCGCACGATGCGCCAGTGCGCAAGCGCCACGGCGCCGGCCTTGCCGACGCCCCAGCCGAGCACCCAGCCGAGCGCGACCTCGGCCACCCAGGCACCGAGCGCCGGGATGGACTCGACACCCGCCGGCTCGATGGGGAAGAACATGGCGAGGCCGGTGAAGGCGATCGCCGTCCACAAGGCCGTCCAGCCGCCACTGCGGCCGAGCTGGCGGTTGATGACACGCTCGAAGTGCTCGTTGCGCGCGGAGCGCAGCCCGGGCACGCGCAGCGTCACGCGCAGGCGCGGCAGCTTCCAGCGCTTGTTGATCGACTGACGGAAGGCGTCGAGATCAGCGAGTGAGTCGATCGCCAGCGTGCGGGGCGGCGGGATGCGGCGTACCGCGTGCTTGGTCGCCACCGGTCAGATGGCCGCGCTCGGCGGGCAGAGGATGCCCAGGAAGATCGGCCGCACGTAGAGCTCGGCCACGTTGTCCTGCGTGGCGCTCGGCACCCAGTGCGTGAGGCTGCCGGCCGAGTTGACGAGGCCGCTCGCCACCTGCGCGGCGATCACCGGGTGCAGCGGGCGGATGGAGCCGTCCATCATGCCGTCGACCACCACGTCGGCCAGGCGCTCGGTGAGGCGGCTCATGGTGCGGCGCACGTCGCTGCGACGCTCGGGGTCGGAGAGGGCGCTGGTCGCGCCCAGGCGCAGCAGCGGGCCTTCGGGCGACAGCTGGAAGCGTGCGAGCGACCGCGAGATCGCACAGGCGCGGTCCCAGCCCTTGCCTTCGATGCCGTCGGCCAGGCTCAGCGCGCGGCGGATCACGGCGAAGGTGCGCTGGAAGCAGTCGAAGATCAGGTCTTCCTTGTTGTCGTTGTGGTGGTAGAACGAGCCCTTGGTCACGTTGAGCTTGGCCGAGATCATGTCGACCGAGGCGCCGCGGTAGCCCTGCTCGTTGACGAGGAAGGAGGCGGCGCGCAGGAAGGCTTCGGCGGTGGCGTCGTCGTTGACGGTGAGTCGCCATTCGCGCTCGGCCTGCGACGGGGCCCACACCGAGCCGGCCGCGGCGCTGCCGTGGATCACGATGTCGCTCACGCGCGCGGCGATGTGGGCGTATTCGTCGGTCTCGTAGCGGTCGATCCAGCCGCGCACCCAGTGCGCCACCGACAACACCATGTAGGTGCGCGCGGCCAGGTCGGCCCGGCCGAGCTGCGCCGTCTGCGGCGTGCGCAGCAGCTCGCGCAGGCGGCGGAACATGTCGTTGTAGGCGTCGGAGACCACCTCGAAATGCGGGCTCGGCAGCGCGCGCATGTCGTTGAAGGTCATGAGCGGCGCATGCGCGCCGTGGTCGATGTCGGCGAAGAGGGCGGCTTGCAGGCGGAAGAACTCATGCACCCGCGCCTCGATGCCGCTCTTTTGCGATGCCTGGTCGATGACGTGGCGGATGACCTCGATCGCCCGCAGGAAGCAGGCGGTCGCCAGGTCTTCCTTCTTGCGGTAGTAGTAGGTGACGCTGTTGGTGACCAGCCCCACGCTGGCCGCGATGTCGGCGAGCGTCGCGCCCTTCACGCCGTGCTGGTTGAAGAGGTCGGCAGCGGCACTGAGGATGGCTTCGCGCTTTTCCTGAAAGCGCTGCGTCTGGGCAGGGAGCGTCGCGGACATCGGCGGGTGACGGGAGGGGGGCTTGCGTGCAGCCATGAATTATCCGCCAGCCCCTTCTCCTGTTCTGCCCTGCGCTACGCGTCAGGCAGCAATCTTTCGCGATTCCGGCATCTGCATCACCACGCCGTCGTGCAGGTGGCAGGCCACCGCGCGGCCATTGCCCTTGTCGAGCAGTGCCGGGTCCTTGGTCTTGCAGACGTCCATCGCCTCGGGGCAACGCGGGTGGAAGCGGCAGCCCGAGGGCGGACGCAGGGCGCTGGGCACTTCGCCGGTGACGACGATGCGCGGGCGCGTGGCCTCGATCTCGGGGTCGGCCACCGGCACGGCCGACATCAGCGCGCGGGTGTAGGGGTGCATCGGGCGCTGGTAGAGGTCGTCTTTGGACGCGATCTCGACGATGCGGCCGAGGTACATCACCGCGATGCGGTGGCTGATGTGGCGCACCACCGCGAGGTCGTGCGCGACGAAGAGGTACGACAGGCCCAGGCGCTGCTGCAGCTCGACCAGCACGTTGACCACCTGCGCCTGGATCGACACGTCGAGCGCCGACACCGGCTCGTCGCAGATGATGAGGCTGGGCTCCAGCGCGAGCGCGCGGGCGATCGCGATGCGCTGGCGCTGGCCACCCGAGAACTCGTGCGGGTAGCGGTCGGCCATGTCGGGCAGGAGCCCCACCGTCTTGAGCAGGTGGGCCACACGGTCGCGGCGCTCGGCCTTGGTGCCGACGTTGTAGACCTCCAGCGGCTCGCTCACGATGTCGGCCACCGTCATGCGCGGGTTCAGCGAGCCATACGGGTCTTGATAGACCATCTGCATGCGGCGGCGGAAGCGCCCGGTGCGCTTGTCTTGCGCGGTGATGTCTTCGCCTTCGAAGAACACCTTGCCTTCGGTGATGTCCTGCATGCGCAGGATGGCGAGGCCCGTGGTCGACTTGCCGCAACCCGATTCGCCGACGAGGCCGAGCGTCTCGCCGCGGTTGAGCGTGAACGAGACGCCGTCGACAGCCTTCACCGCGCCGACCTGCTTGCGCAGCACGGCGCCCGCGTGCACGGGGAAGTGGACTTTCAGGCCCTCGACGCGCAGCAGCGGGTCGGACTTGGCGGACAGGGAGGTGGTGCTCATGGGTTCACGGGTTCCGAACGGGCGGGGGACACGGCAGCGGCGTCACGGATGCAGGCCATGATGTGGTCGGTGCCGACCGTGCGCAGCTCAGGGCGGACCTGCCGGCATTCATCGGTGGCCAGCCGGCAACGCGGTGCGAAGGCGCAGCCGGGCGGCAGGCGAGTGAGGTCGGGCGGCGAGCCTTCGATGGGCACGAGGCGCTGAGACGAGTCCCCATCCAGGCGCGGTACCGAAGCCAGCAGGCCGCGCGTGTAGGGGTGGCTCGGGTTCTTGTAGATGTTGCGGGCCGACGACTGCTCGACGATGCGCCCGCCGTACATCACCGCCACACGGTCGGCATAACGCGCAACGACGCCGAGGTCGTGGGTGATGAGGATGAGCGACGCGTTGGTCTCGCGGCACAGCTCCTTCAGCAGGTCGAGCACCTGGGCCTGCACCGTCACGTCGAGCGCGGTGGTGGGCTCGTCGGCAATGATGAGCCGCGGCTTGCAGGCGAGCGCCATCGCGATCATGGCGCGCTGGCGCTGGCCGCCCGAGAACTGGTGCGGGTAGGCGCTGCCCTTCGAGGCCGCATCGGGAATGCGCACCTTCGCCAGCAGCTCGCCCGCGGTCTTCAGCGCCACCTCCCACACGGTGCCGCGGTGCAGGTTCATCGGCTCGGCGATCTGCTTGCCCACCGTGATGGTCGGGTTGAGCGAGGTCATCGGCTCCTGGAAGATCATCGCGATGCGATCACCGCGCACCGCGCGGATCTCCTCATCGCTCATCTTCACCAGGTCCTTGCCTTCGAAGAGGATCTGGCCACTCTCGATGCGCCCCGGCGGGTTGGGAATGAGCCGCAGGATCGAGAGCGCGGTGACGCTCTTGCCCGAGCCCGACTCGCCCACGATGGCGAGCGTCTCGCCGGGGGCGACGTCGAAGGAGACGTTGTCGACCGCGGTCACCTCGCCACGGTCCGTGCGGAAGCGCGTGGTGAGGTTGCGGACTTGGAGCAGGGGTTCGGTCAATTCGATCTCACTTACCCATCTTTTTCTTGAGGTCCTGGTCGATCCAGATGCGTGAATAGATCGGCCAGGGGCGCACCGCGCCTGCGCGCAGCTCGCCGTCGTAGTTCTTCACCCACGGCCACCAGGCCACGTGGTTGTAGGGCGTGGGCAGCCACACGTAGGGCGCCTTCTCGAGGATCTCGCGCGTCATCACCTTCAGCGCAATCTGGCGCTTGCCTTCGTCACGCTCGGCCAGCACCTCGTTCATGCGGCGCTCGAAGGCCGGGTCGTCCCACTGCGAGGGGTTCCAGACCTGGCCCTTGACGAAGTTCTTGCGGATCGATGTCGTCGGGTTGGTGTGGCCGTTGTCCATCAGGTAGAGCGGCGCGTTGGTGCGCGTCGTCATCGCCGACAGGAAGGCCGGGTACTCCATCGGCTGGATCTCGAGCTTGACGCCGATCTTGTCGTAGTAGGCGGCCAGCATCTGCACCAGGTCGGCGTGCGTGCCGTTGACCGAGTTGTATTGCACCTTGAAGGTGAAGCCGTTGGGGTAGCCGGCTTCGGCCAGCAGCTGCTTGGCGCGGGTCGGGTTGTAGGTGAAGAGGTCTTGCACCGCCTTCGGCATGGCCGACAGCGGCTCGAAGTAGCCCACGTAGTCGGGGTGCATCGGGAAGCCGAACACTTCGGCATGCCCGCTGTAGATCGACTTGATGATGGCCTGGCGGTCGACCGCCATGTTCATTGCCTGGCGCACGCGGATGTCGTCGAAGGGCTTGGTGTCGACGCGCATGGCCATGTAGGTGCCGGCCATCGCCAGCGTGCGCGACCACTTGAGCTGCGGCGCCTGCTTCTTCAGGTCTTCCACTTCGCTCGCGCGGATCACTTCGAGGATGTCGAGCTTGCCGGTGCGCAAGAGCGAGTAGCGCGTGGCCTCGTCCTTGATGGTGCGGTAGGTCACCTTGTCGACGAAGGGGAGCTTGTACTCCTGGCCGCCGATCTTTTCCTTGTCCCAGTAGTTGGGGTTCTTGACGTAGGTGTTGGAGTTGCCGGCCTGGAAGTCCTGCAGCAGGAAGGGGCCGGTGCCGTTGACGTTCTTCCAGTTCGACGCGCCGGCCTCGACCACTTCCTTCGGCACGATGGCCGAGTAGTAGCCCCAGCCCCAGCGGTAGTCCCACTCGGCGTTGTAGTGCTTGAAGTTGAAGACGACGGTGTGCTTGTCTTTCGCCGTGACCTTGGCGATGTGGTCGAGGTACTCGGGGATCTTCTTCGGGCTCTTCTGCTGGCGCTCGACCGCGTAGACCACGTCGTCGGCCACGAACTCGCGCGCCTTCATCACGCCCGGCTTCTCGGGGTACATCACGCCCTTGCGCAGCTTCACTTCGAGCGTGAGCGGCTCGGTCCACTTCCAGCTCTCGGCCAGCTCGCCGCGGATCGCATCGCTCGGCAGCCAGGCGTCGGCCACGAAGCGGTGCTTGCCGCCGTTCTTGACCGACTTCGACAGGTCACCCGCCCACAGCACCTCGTACTGCGCGCCGGCATCGTGGTTGATCTTCCAGTTGTAGTCGGCCGGGTCCCACGAGAGGGCGGAGATGCCCACGTAGACGGTGCCCAGCCGCAGCTCGCCGCCATATTGCGGCTTGCCTTGGGCAAGGGCGGCGGCAGGCGCCACGGCGATGGCGGCCGCGAGGGCGCATGCATGCAAGCAACTGCTGAACGTCTTCATGGGCTCGTCTCCTGTTGAGGTTGATCTGTCGCGATGGGGCCTCTGTCAACTACTTCTGAATCACTTCCCCATCTTCTTCTTGAGTTCCTGGTCGACCCAGATGCGGGCGTGGATCGGACCGGGGCGCTCGGCACCGGCGCGCAACTCGCCGCCGTAGTTCTTCACCCAGGGCCACCAGCCGGTGTAGACATAGGGCGAAGGCAGGAAGATCGCCGGCGCCTGCGCGAGGATGATTCGCGTCATCTGGCGCACCTTGACCTGGCGCACGCGCTCATCAGGCTCGGCGAGCACCTCGGCCATCATCTTCTCGATGGTCGGGTCATAGAACTGCGACGGGTTCCACATCTGGCCCTTGACGAAGCTCTTGCGCAGCGCCGTTGTCGGGTTGGTGTGGCCGAGGAACATGAAGTAGCCCGGGGCGTTCTTCTTGGTCGTCATGGCCGAGAGGTACGCGCCATAGTCGAGCGTCTCGATCTCCATCGTCACGCCCACCTTCTGCAGGTAGGACGCGATCATGGCCAGCAGGTCGGCATCGACGCTGCTGCTGGAGGTCTGCACCTTGAAGCTGAAGCCCTTGGGCAGGCCTGCCTCGGCGAGCAGCTGCTTGGCCTTGGTCGGGTTGTAGGTGTAGAGCTCCTTGATCTCGGGCGGCATGCTCTCGAGCGGCTCGTAGTACCCGGTGTAGTTGACGTGCATCGGGTAGTTGAGCATCTCGCCGTTGCCGCCGAAGTAGCCCTTGATGATGGCCTGCTTGTCCACCGCCATGTTCAGGGCGCGGCGCACGCGCACGTCGTCCAGCGGCTTGGTGTCCATGCGCAGCGCAATGAAGTTGCCGCCGTTGGCCAGGTACTTGTTCCACTTGATCTGCGGGGCCGAGCGCTTCAGCTCTTCGACCGCGCTCCAGCGCACGGCTTCGAGCACGTCGATCTTGCCGGTGCGCAGCGCCGTCAGGAACGTCGCTTCATCCTTGATGTAGCGGTAGGTGATCTTGTCGACGAAGGGCAGCTTGTATTCCTGGCCGCCGATCTTTTCCTTGTCCCAGTAGTTCGGGTTTTTCGTGAAGGTGAGCGACGCGCTCTGCGTGTAGCTGTCGAACATGAACGGCCCGGTGCCGTTGAGGTTCTTCCAGTCCTTGGCACCGGCGGCCACCACTTCCTTCGGCACGATGGCCGAGTAGTAGCCCCAGCCGAAGCGGTAGTCCCACTCGGCGTTGTATTCCTTGAAGTGGAAGGTGACGGTGTGCTTGTCGTTCGCCTCGACCTTGGTGAGGTGGTCGAAGTAGCCGGGGATCTTCTTCGGGCTCTTGTTGAGGCGGTCGTAGCTTGCGACCACGTCTTCGGCGGTCAGCTCGCGTGCTTCCATCACGCCAGGCCTCGCCGGGAACATCACGCCCTTGCGCAGCTTGACCACCACGCGCATCGGGTTCTGCTCCATCTTCCAGCTCTCGGCGAGCTCGCCGCGCAGCGCGTCGGGGGGCAGCCAGGCGTCGGCGCTGAAGGTGTACTTGCCGCCGTTGCGCTTGGACTTCGTGAGGTCGGCGGAGAAGAGCTGCTCATAGACGAGGCCGGTGTCCTGGTTGTGCTTCCACGCCCAGTCGACGTGGTCGGACGACAGCGGCGAGACGGTCACGTAGACGTTGCCGATGTTGAGCTGGCCGCCGTATTGCGGCTTTTCGGCCTGGGCGAAGGCCGTCGACGAAATGAGTGAAAGGGCCGCAGGGAGGGCGATGGCGCGCAGCTGCCGCGCCAAGGTCGTGAGTTGCATGGGGTTCCTGTTGAGAGAAGACAAAGACGGAGATCAGCGCGAGCCACGCATGCGCGGGTCGAGCAGGTCGCGCAGGGCATCGCCGAACACGTTGGTCGCGTAGACCATCACGGTCAGGCACAGGCCCGGTGCGAGGGCCAGCCACGGGCCCTGGAACATGTAGGTGCGGCCACTGCCGGAGAGCATGCCGCCCCAGGTGGGTGCCGGCGGCGGCACACCCAGGCCGAGGAAGGCGAGGCCCGATTCGGCGAGGATCACCGTGCCCACGCGGGTGGTGAAGATCACGATCACCACCGGCATCACGTTGGGCAGGATGTGCTTCCACAGGATGCGCAGCGACGAGGCGCCGAGCGACTGCGCGGCGTGCACGTACATGTTCTCGCGCACGGCCACCACCGCGCTGCGCACGATGCGCGAGCCGTCGATGCCCAGCAGCACGCCCAGCGTGATGATGGTCTGCGGCATGCCGGGGCCGAACACCGAGACGACGACGATCAGGATGATGAGGCCGGGGAAGCTCATCCACGCATCGACGAAGCGCTGCATCACCATGTCGAAGCGGCCGCTCCAGTAGCCGCTGGTCACGCCGATGATGATCGAGATGATGGTCGACAGCAGCGCGGCCGAGCAGCCGATGATCACCGACAGGCGCGCGCCGTAGATGCAGCGCGAGAGCACGTCGCGGCCGAGGTTGTCGGTGCCGAACCAGTGTGCCCACGATGGCGCCTGCAGGCGCTCGATCATGTTGATCTCGTTGTAGCCGTAGGGCGCGAAGAACTCGGCGAAGACGCCCACCACCAGCATGAAGAGCAGCACCAGGCCACCGGCCGTGCCGAGCGGCTTCTGCTTGAAGAGGCGCTTGATCAGGCTGCGCGAAGGCGCGCGCGGCGGGGCCGCCTGCGCCACGGGAGTGGTTTCAATGACAGCAGCCATTTAGCGGTACCTCACCTTCGGGTCGAGCAGGCCATAGCTCAGGTCCACGACCAGGTTGATGAGCATCACCGCCACGCCGACCACGAGGAAGACGCCGGTGATGATGGGGTAGTCACGCTGGTTCACCGCATCGAGCAGCAAGAGGCCCATGCCGGGGATCACGAAGATCTGCTCGATGATCACCGCGCCGCCGATCAGCAGCGGGGCCTGCAGGCCGATCAGGGTGACGACCGGGATCAGCGCGTTGCGCAGTGCGTGCCGCATCACGACGAGCGGCTCGGAGAGGCCCTTGGCCCAGGCGGTGCGGATGTAGTCCTGCCGCAGCACCTCGAGCATCATGGTGCGCGTGAGGCGCATGGTGATGGCCGAGAGCGCGGCGCCGAGGATGATCGCCGGGATGATCATCTGCTTGAGGTTCTGCCACGGGTCGGTGAAGAAGGGCACGTACTCCACCTCGGGTGACCAGCCCCACCAGATCGACGGGAAGACCATCACCATGGTGCCGATCCAGAAGCTCGGTACCGCCAGCAGCAGGATGGAGAACGAGCGGCCGATGTAGTCGCCCGCGGTGTCTTGGCGAATGGCCGAGTACACGCCGATCGGGATCGCGATCAAGAGGCCGACGATCAGCGCCAGCAGCCCGAGCTCGAAGGTCACCGGCATGCGCGCCTTGAGGAACTCGGTGACGGGGGAGTTCTGCCACAGCGAGCTGCCGAGATCGCCGCGGAAGACGATGTTCGACACCCAGGTGACGTACTGCTCCCACATCGGCTTGTCGAGGCCGAGGGCCGCGACGACCTGGTCGCGGCTCTTCTTGTCGGCCGCCACGTCGTTCTGGCTCAACATCATGTCGATGATGTCGCCGGGGATCAGCCGCACCGTGATGAACACGATGAGGCTCGCGAAGAAGAGGGTCGGCAGCAGCGACAGCAGGCGCCGGATCACATAGCCGCGCATCAGCTCTGCCCCTCACTCACGATGGCGTTCTGCCACCATACCCAATCTTCTGCATGTCGGAATTCAGTTTGCATTCGCCTGCCTTGAGGTTCTTGCAGCTTTTCGCTGCGAAGCGGGGCGAATCATCCACTGAAGAAGATTCGAAGTCTCGCAGGGCAAACACTTAGCTGCCCTCGGTGTACGGGGTAATGCGGATGCATACCCAAGATTCGAAATCCGGGAAAACGCGAAGAGCTGCGATGGAACTCGCGGTGCTTTGGCGCACTCTGGCGAGTGATTGTTCGGGCGTGCTATTCCGCAGGGCGGGCCGATGCGCGCGCGGGCCAGCCGAAGAGCAGCCCGCGCAGTGCGGTGACGAACGCGAGCGGCTGGTCGACCATCAGGTGATGGCGTGCCGCGGGGATCTCGATGCGTGGTGTGCCAGCGGGTGACAACCCGGCGATGTAGGCCAGGATGTCGGCATCGAACAGCATCGATTGCGCGCCCCACACGATCGCCACCGGGCATTGCAGCGCGTGGAAGTCGGGCAGCGGGTTTTCCATGCGCAGGTCGCGCCACTGGAAGGGGTCGAAGCGCCAGGTCCAGCCTTCGCCGTCACCCATTTCAAGCGGCGCACGCTTCAGCGACGTGCGTGCGATGTGGTCGGCGATGTAGAGGTTCTTGCAGACCTGCGGCGGCGCGAAGCGAAAGCGTGCGAGTGCCGAGGGCAGCGTCTCGTAGACCCGGTTGGGTCGCGGCTCCAGCCCGCCCGGCCCCGGGCCGCGGCGGGCCTTGCGCATCTCGGGCGACATCACCGGGCAGTCGACCAGCACCAGCCCGCCGACCTTCGTGCCGGCGCGCGCGCTGTAGCGCAGCGCAGGAAAGCCGCCGAACGAATGCGCCACGACGACGGGTTTGGTCTTGCTCTCGAACATGCCCGCGGCCTCGGCCACGGCGGCCACTTCTTCCGACAGCAGTTCGATCGAGTAGCTGTCGCGCCAATCGGAGCCGCCCATGCCCGACCACGACATCGCGACCACGCGGAAGTCATCGGCGAAGAAGGGTGCGATGAAGCTGTACCAGTCGGCGTGCGCGCGGTTGCCGTGCAGCAGCACGAGGCCGGGCTTGCCGAGCTCGCCCCAGGTGAGCGTCTCGATGCGTGCACCCTTCACCTCGACGAAGCTGCGCGCGGGCTCGCGTTTCAGGGCCTTGTCGAACCAGCTCGGCGCCTCGGGTTTTTCCCCTTTGAACGGAGCCAGCGGTGACTGAATGTTGAGTTCCTTGGAGCTTTCGGCGGTCATCGGGGTTTGTGCGGTCGGTTGCCGGTCTGGAAAGACAGGTATGTGCTGATACAGTGCGGCGCCTGTCGCAGACGAGACTTGAAACTGCGGTGTCGTCGTCTATAAACGCGCCCATGGGGCGGCGTTCTCCTTGGCGGTACAGATTGGGTTTCGAAAAGTCAGTCTGCCAGAGAATCTCAACTCGTGCCACGGGGCAGCCCCGAGTTCAAAACACACTTTGGAGAGAAGCGAATGAATTTCTCGATGTCGGAACGCCAGATCTACTGGCGCGATCGCGTGGTCGACTTCATGAACAAGTACGTGTACCCCGCGGTGCCGACGTACTACGAGCAAATGAAGGGCTTCGGTGCCAACCGCTGGCAGGTCGTGCCGGTGGTCGAGGAACTCAAGGCCATCGCCAAGAAGGAAGGCCTGTGGAACCTCTTCCTGCCCAAGGATTCGCTGCCCGAAGACAGCCCCTACCGCGGCGCCGGCCTCACCAACCTCGAGTACGCGATGTGCGCGGAAGAGATGGGCAAGGTGGGCTTCGCCTCTGAAGTCTTCAACTGCTCGGCGCCCGACACCGGCAACATGGAAGTGCTGGCGCGCTACGCGAACGATGCGCAGAAGAAGATGTGGATGGAGCCCCTGCTCGACGGCAAGATCCGCTCGGCCTTCCTGATGACCGAGCCGGCGGTGGCCTCGTCGGATGCGACCAACATCGCACTCGAGATCAAGCGCGACGGTGACCACTACGTGCTCAACGGCCGCAAGTGGTGGTCGTCCGGCGTGGGCGACCCGCGCTGCAAGATCGCCATCGTGATGGGCAAGAGCAACCCCGACGCGCCCTCGCACGCGCAGCAGTCGCAGATCCTCGTGCCGATGGACACCCCGGGCATCACCGTGCTGCGCATGCTGCCGGTGTTCGGCTTCGACGACGCACCGCACGGCCACGCCGAGGTCGTCTTCAAGGACGTGCGCGTGCCGCTGGAAAACCTGCTGCTCGGCGAAGGCCGTGGCTTCGAGATCGCCCAAGGCCGCTTGGGCCCGGGCCGCATCCACCACTGCATGCGCACCATCGGCAGCGCCGAAGTCGCGCTCGAGAAGATGATGAAGCGCCTGCAGTCGCGCGTCGCCTTCGGCAAGCGCATCATCGACCAGTCGCTGTGGGAAGAGCGCATCGCCACCGCCCGCATCGACATCGAGATGACGCGCCTCTTGTGCCTGAAGGCCGCCGACATGATGGACAAGGTCGGCAACAAGGTCGCCCGCCTCGAGATCGCGATGATCAAGGTCGCCGCCCCGCGCATGGCGCTCAAGATCATCGACGACGCGATCCAGGCCCACGGCGCCGGTGGCGTGTCGGAAGACTTCGGCCTCGCCAAGCAATACGCCAGCATGCGCACCATGCGCCTGGCCGACGGCCCGGACGAAGTGCACAACCGCGCCATCGCCCGCTGGGAGATGGGCAAGTACCGCGCCCCGAAGTCGGCTTGATGGCCTGAGGCTCGTCGCGCCCGTCTGCCGGCGGGTGTGAACAAGGGCGCAGGGGAGTGCATCCTCTGCGCCCTTTTTGCGCATTCTGTGCGGTGGATCACCCCGCCGATGCGCCTTTGGTGGCATGGTTCGCAGTGTTGGGCGCCGCCGGTGGCGCACCCGGAACAGTTGGGTTGATCGTGTGAAGAAAACGCCGGAGGGTCCGGTTCAGCGACCTGTGGAAGGGCAGGTGCGCGGGGCATTCGAGGCCAGCATGGAAGTGGCGTGGGTGGACCGGGCGTTCTGGATCCTCCCCCGCATGACGGCCCTCAACATCTTCGTGGCCATGGTGCTGATGCCGTGGTTCTGGCCCTTGCTGCCCATGAACGTGCTGGCCGCGTGGCTCGCGGCCCTGGGCGTGTTCGTCGTGTCGCGCGTGCTGGCGATCCGCCACCTGAAGCGCTGGCGCGCCGATCCGCAGCGCAAGGCCGAAGGCTCCTACAACCGCTTCTTCCTGCTCGCCCTGGTGTCGGGTGTGTACTGGGGCATCACCGCCTGGCTGCTGTTCCCCTACGGCGGGGCGAAGGAGCAGATGCTGCTCGGCTTCGTGCTCTACGGGTTGTGCGTGCTCAACTCGTATCACATCTCGATGAAGTACTACGCCTTCGAGGCGCACTTCTTCTGCTCGCTGATGCCGATGGTCGCGCACATTGCCCTGGGCGGTGACGCTTCCAGCATCCTCATCGCCGTGACCTTGCTCGTGATCGTGGGCGGCACGGGCTTCCTGTCGCGTTTCTACCTCATGAACTTCCGCAAGCTCGGCGAGGGCATGATGTGGCAGATGGGCCAGGAGAAGGCCGCGGCCGACGAGGCCCGTCGCGCGGCCGACGTGGCCCGCCACGAGGCCGAGGTGGCCAACCGCGCCAAGACCCAGTTCTTCGCCGCTGCCAGCCATGACCTGCGCCAGCCGCTGCATGCGATGGGCCTCTTGGCCGAGGCCTTGAGCCAGCGCAGCCACGACAAGGAACTCGCCCCGCTCGTGGCCAGCATCAACGGCTCGGTCGACGCGCTCGAAGGCCTTTTCTCCGAGCTGCTCGACATCACCAAGATCGACAGCGGCGCCGTCACCGTGTCACCCGAGCACTTTGCGGCCGGCGAGCTCTTCCGCAAGCTGCGCCTGCACTTCGAGCCGGTGGCGTTCGACAAAGGCCTGTCGTTGCGCTTTCGCGGTGGGGAGCAGGTGCTGCACGCCGACCCGGTGCTCGTCGAGCGCATCCTGCGCAACCTCGTCTCCAACGCCGTGCGCTACACGCATGACGGCAGCGTGCTCGTGAGCTGCCGCCGCCGCGGCGAGCGTGTGCAGCTGCAGGTGTGGGACACCGGCGTCGGCATCCCTGCCGACGAGCGAGAGCGCATCTTCGAAGAGTTCTATCAGGTGGCCGACACCCAGGCGCAGGTGCCGCAGGAGCGCAAGGGCCTGGGCCTCGGCCTCTCGATCGCGCAGCGGCTCGCGGCGCTGATGCAGGCGCCGCTGGGCTTGCGCTCGGAGCCGGGGCGCGGCTCGGTGTTCACGCTGGAGTTGCCGGTGGGCGATGTCTCGCAAGCGCATGCGCTGCACGAGCCGTGCGGCACGGCAGCGTCGGCGCGGGCGCTGGTCGGCCGCACGATCCTGGTGGTGGACGACGACGCCACGATCCGCGCGGGCCTCGAGGCCCTGCTCGGAGGCTGGGGCGCGAAGGTGCTGGCTTTCGGCAGCTTGCAGGCCGTGCGCACCTGGGCCGCACGGGCCGATGCGGTGCGGCCCGACCTGCTGATCGCCGACTACCGGCTCGATGGCCACCACACCGGCGTCGAAGCCATTGCGGCCGTGCGGGGGCGTTTCGAGGGCGGCCTGCCCGCCATCATGATCACCGGCAGCCTGGGGAGTGAGCTCGGTGGCGAGTCCGCCGACCACGGCTTCCAGTTGCTGCTGAAGCCGGTGGCACCGCACAAGCTGCGGGCGCTGGTGAACTTCGCCTTGGCAGACGCAGACGGCGCCCGCAAGGACCCGGCCGCCGCGTGAGCGGCCGGCCGGTGGCGGTCGTCAGCTCGACGCCGCCATCGCCTTGCCCACTTCATTGCGGCCCTGCTCGCTGCCGCTCTGCGGCACCACTTCCTCGTCGCGCGACGAGATGGCCTCGAACTGCGCCGCCACCTGGTCGTCGGCATCGGCGCCGGTGCCGATGTGCGTGCCGAGCGTCATGGTCACGTAGCTGCGGGCAAACGTGCCGGCGCCGGCGTTGAGGATCACGCGCGTCGGCGCGTCTTCGCTCACGAGGTAGAGCAGGCCGGGCGTCACGGCGGCAGGCGCGAGCTTGTCGAGCACCACCTGCGGCATCAGGCCTTCGGTCATCGCGGTGGCCGCGGTCGGGGCCAGGCAGTTGACCTTGACGTTGTCTTTCGCGCCTTCGAGCGAGAGCGTCTGCATCAGGCCGACGAGTGCCATCTTGGCGGCGCCGTAGTTCGACTGGCCGAAGTTGCCGAAGAGGCCCGACGACGAGGTGGTGTTGACGATGCGGCCGTACTTCTGCGCGCGCATGATGTCCCACACGGCCTTGGTGCAGTACACCGCGCCCATCAGGTGCACGTCGACCACGAGCTTGAAGTCGGCCATCTCCATCTTCGAGAAGCTCTTGTCGCGCAGGATGCCGGCGTTGTTGACGAGGATGTCGACACGGCCCCAGGTGTCCATCGTGGTCTTGACCATCGCCTGCACGGCGTCGAAGTCGGTCACCGAGCACGACACCGCGATGGCCTGGCCGCCGGTGGCCTTGATCTCGTCGGCCACGGTCTGTGCGCCAGGGCCCAGGTCGTTCACCACCACCTTCGCGCCACGCTTGGCGAGCGCGAGTGCGTGCTCGCGGCCCAAGCCGCCACCTGCGCCTGTCACGATCGCGACACGGCCGTCAAAGCTAATGCTCATAGTCCTCTTTCCAACAATCTGGTATGTTTTCCGAGGCTCAGAAAAAGGCCCTGTTTCACAGGGCAGATCATCACTCGGAGACAAGGGTTTAGAAAAGTCGGTTGGTCGCCTTGCGCGCCTGCGTGGCCCAACCCTCGAAGCCCCTCCATTTAACCAGCAAGGAAGCTCTCATGTCGTTGTTCGATCTCACAGGCAAGGTCGCCGTCATCACCGGCTCGTCACGCGGCATCGGCAAAGCCATCGCCGAGCGCATGGCCGAACAAGGCGCCAAGGTCGTGATCTCGTCGCGCAAGCCGGAGCCCTGCGCCGAGGTGGCCGCGGCGATCAACAAGGCCCACGGTGCGGGCTCGGCGATCTCGATCCCGGCCAACATCTCGTCGAAGGACGACCTCAAGCACCTGGTCGACGAGACCACGAAGCAGTTCGGCAAGGTCGACATCGTGGTGTGCAACGCCGCGTCGAACCCGTACTACGGCCCGCTCGCCGGCATCGAAGACGACCAGTTCCGCAAGATCCTCGAGAACAACGTGATCGCCAACCACTGGCTGATCAACTTCGCCGCACCGCAGATGATCGAGCGCAAGGACGGCACGATCATCATCGTGTCGAGCATCGGTGGCCTGCGCGGCTCGCCGGTGATCGGCGCGTACAACATCTCCAAGGCAGCGGACTTCCAGCTCGCGCGCAACCTGGCGGTGGAGTACGGCCCGCACAACATCCGCGTGAATTGCATCGCGCCTGGTCTGATCAAGACCGACTTCGCGAAGGCGCTGTGGGACAACCCCGAGACCCTGAAGCGCTCGACTGCCAACGCCCCGCTGCGCCGCATCGGCGAGCCCGACGAGATCGCCGGCGCGGCCGTGTTCCTCGCCTCGAAGGCCGGCTCGTTCATGACGGGCCAGGCGCTCGTCATCGACGGCGGCGTGACCATCTGACCGATCGGAGCAACGCATGACGACTGCGACTGCAGAGAAGCCCGAACTGAAAACCTTCCGCGAAGAAACGCGCGCGTGGCTGGAGCAGAACTGCCCGCCCGAGATGCGCAAGCCCGTCACCAGCGAAGACGACGTCTGCTGGGGCGGCCGCAAGTGGAAGTTCTCGTCCGACGCGCAGAAGGTGTGGCTGGAGCGCATGGCCGCGAAGGGCTGGACAGTGCCGACCTGGCCCAAGGAATACGGCGGCGGCGGCCTCGCTGGCGAGCAGGCCAAGATCCTCGCGCAGGAGATGCGTGCACTGAACTGCCGCGCCCCGGTGCAAAGCTTCGGCATCTGGATGCTGGGCCCGGCGCTCTTGAAGTTCGGCACGCACGAGCAGAAGCTCGAGTTCCTGCCGCCCATCGCGCGTGGCGAGATCCGCTGGTGCCAGGGCTACTCGGAGCCCAATGCCGGCTCCGACCTCGCCTCGCTGCAGACCAAGGCCGAAGACAAGGGCGACCACTTCATCGTCAACGGCCAGAAGATCTGGACGTCATACGCCGACAAGGCCGACTGGATCTTCTGCCTCGTGCGCACCGACCCGCAGGCGAAGAAGCACACCGGCATCAGCTTCGTGCTCTTCGACATGCAGACGCCGGGCGTGACCACCAAGCCCATCCTCCTGATCTCGGGCAAGTCGCCCTTCTGCGAGACCTTCTTCGACAACGTGCGCGTCGAGAAGAAGAACCTCGTGGGCACGCTCAACGCCGGCTGGGACGTGGCCAAGTACCTGCTGACGCACGAGCGCGAAATGATCGGCGGCATCGGCGACCGCGGCGCGGCCAAGCCGCTCGGCGTGTTCGCGCTGGAGCAGGTGGGGGCCGATGCGCAAGGGCGCGTCGCCGACCCGGTGCTGCGTGCACAGATTGCGCAGTTCGAGGTCGATGAAGCGGCCTTCCGCCTGACGATGGAGCGCGCGATGGACATGGCCCGCGCCGGCCAGGGCAACCCGGCCTTCAGCTCGGTGCTCAAGTACTACGGCGCCGAGCTCAACAAGCGCCGCCACGAACTGATGATGCAGGCGGGCGGCAGCGATGCGCTCGATTGGGAGAGCCCGCGCTCGCGCGAAGGTGCGCTGGCGCGTGCGTGGCTGCGCACCAAGGGCAATTCCATCGAAGGCGGCACGAGCGAAGTGCAGCTCAACGTCATCGCCAAACGCATCCTCGATCTCCCTGGAGCCTGAACACCTCATGGCACTCGTACTCACTGAAGAACAAGGGATGCTGCGCGACAGCGCCAAGTCATTCCTCGCCGACAACGCCCCCGTCTCCGAGCTGCGCAAGCTGCGCGACACGCGCAGCGCCGATGGTTTCAACCGCGGCCTGTGGAAGCAGTTCGCCGAGATGGGCTTCATCGGCGTGCTGATCCCTGAAGACCTCGGCGGCATGGGCCTCGGCCTGGTGGAAGCCGGCGTGGTGATGGAAGAGATCGGGCGCAACCTCACGGCCTCGCCCTTCCTCGCGTCCAGCGTCGTGGCGGCGACCGCGCTCCTGAGCGCCGGCACCGCGGCGCAGAAGCAGGCCACCTTGCCGAAGATCGCCTCGGGCGAGTTGATCGCCACGCTGGCGGTCGATGAGCACAGCAAGCACAACCCGCGCAACACCGCGCTCAAGGCCGAAAAGAATGGCAGCGGCTACACGCTCGATGGCGCCAAGACCTTCGTGCTCGATGGCCATGTGGCCGATCTCTTCATCGTCGCGGCCCGCACCAGTGGCGCCAAGGGCGATCTTGCCGGCGTCACGCTCTTCCTCGTCGATGCGAAGACGAGCGGCGTGAAGGTCGAACGCGTGGTGATGGTCGACGCGCACAACGCCGCACGCATCACCTTCGACAAGGTCGCCGTGCCCGAAAGCGCCGTGCTCGGCAAGGTCGGCGAAGGCCTCGTGCCGCTGAACGCCGCGCTGAGCGCCGGCCGCGTGGCCGCCTCGGCCGAGATGCTGGGCATCGCCGACGAGGTGTTCACCCGCACGGTGAATTACCTCAAGGAGCGCCAGCAGTTCGCCAAGATCATCGGCGAGTTCCAGGCGTTGCAGCACCGCGCGGCCCACCTCTATTGCGAGATCGAGTTCACCCGCTCGGCAGTGCTGAAGGCACTGCAGGGGCTGGACGAAGGCACGCCCACGGCCATCGGCCTCGCCTCGGTCGCCAAGTCCAAGGCGGGGGCGACCGTCACGCTCGCGGTGCAGGAAGGCGTGCAGATGCACGGCGGCATCGGCATGACCGACGAATTCGAGATGGGCTTCTTCATGAAGCGTGCGCGTGTGCTGCAAGAACTCTTCGGTGACGCGACCTACCACGCCGACCTGCTGGCCCAGCTGAAGAAGTACTGAGCGATGACGACCTCACCGGATGCGAAACCCTGGCCGGTGATGTCGCTGGCCGAAGCGCATGCCTTGATGACGGCGCCGGGCACGCAGTTCGAGATCGAAGAGATCACGATCCGCGGCGTGCCCACGCGCGTGTGGAAGAACGCCCCGGCGACGCTTCGCGACCTCTTCCTCGCCGGTCGTGCGCATGGGGGCAAGACCTTCCTCGTCTACGAAGACGACCGCGCCACCTTCGAGAGCTTCTCGCGCGCCGCGCTCGCCATCGCGCATGCGCTGCTGCGCGACGGGGTGAAGAAGGGCGACCGCGTGGCCGTGGCCATGCGCAACCTGCCCGAGTGGCCCGCGGCCTTCTTCGGCGCGGCGCTCACGGGGGCCATCGTCACGCCGCTCAACGCCTGGGGGCAGGGCGCCGAACTCGAATACGCCCTCAACGACTCGGGCGCGAGCGTCGTCTTCCTCGACGGCGAGCGGCTCGACCGCCTGGCCGACGGCCACCTCGCGAACTGCAGTGCGCTCCAGCGTGTCTACGTCACCCGCGATGCGAGAACCCATGTTGACGCCCGCGTGCATCGCCTGGAGAGCATCACCGGCACCGTCAACGACTGGGGCCGCCTGCCCGAGCTGCCGCTGCCCGACGTGAACCTCGCGCCCGACGACGACGCGACCATCTTCTACACCTCGGGCACCACCGGCGCGCAGAAGGGCGCGCTCGGCACGCAGCGCTGCACCGGCACCACCGTCTTCGCCGGCCTGTTTTCCGGACAGCGGGTGTTCATCCGCAAAGGCGAGCCGGTGCCCGACCCCGCGGCTCGCACGCTGCAGCGCGCCTCGCTGGTGGCGATCCCGTTCTTCCACACCACCGGCTGCCAGTCGATCCTGGCCGGCGCGCTCTATGGCGGCAGCAAGCTCGTCACCATGCACCGCTGGGACGTGGAGCAGGCGATGGACCTGATCGAGCGCGAGCAGATCACCGTGGCCGGGGGTGTGCCCACCATCGCGTGGCAGATCCTCGAGCACCCGAACCGCGAGCGCTACAACCTTTCGACCCTCGAGAGCGTGGCCTACGGCGGTGCGCCGGCTTCGGCCGAACTCGTGCGGCGCATCAAGCAGGTGTTCCCCACCGCGTCACCCAGCAGCGGCTGGGGCATGACCGAGACCAGCGCCACCTTCACCCACCACAGCGGCGAAGACTACGTGCGCAAGCCCGACAGCGCCGGCCCGTCCATCCCGGTCGGCGAGCTGCGCATCGTGGGCGAGCAGGGCGAGACCCTGCCGGCCGGCGAGGTGGGCGAGCTCTGGGCCAAGGGCCCGCATGTGGTGAAGGGCTACTGGAACAAGCCCGAGGTCAGCGCCGAGACCTTCACCGAAGGCTGGGTGAAGACCGGCGACCTCGCCTACCTCGACGACGAAGGCTGGCTCTACATCGTCGACCGCAAGAAAGACATGCTCATCCGCGGCGGCGAAAACATCTACTGCACCGAAGTCGAAGGCGTGCTCTACGAGCACCCCGCGGTGATGGATGCGAGCGTGGTGGGCCTGCCACACAAGCAGCTCGGCGAAGAGCCCGGTGCGGCCGTCACCCTCAAGGCCGGCGCCGAGGCGAGCGAACAGGAGTTGCGCGCTTTCGTGGCCGAGCGGCTGGCGCGCTTCAAGGTGCCGGTGCGCATCCTCGTGCTCGACGAGACCTTGCCGCGCAACGCCAACGGCAAGATCCTCAAGAAGGAAGTGAAGAGGCTGCTGGGCGTGGCCTGAGCGGCGAGGCGGCGCTCAGCCGTCCACCGGCGCGGCCGGCGTGTCGAGGAGGCGCTGGTAGAAGGCCAGGTCGAGCCAGCGGCCGAACTTGAAGCCTGCCTGGCGGATGGTGCCGGCGTGTTCGAAGCCCAGGCTTTCGTGCAGCGCGATGCTGCCGGCGTTGGCGGCATCGATGCCGCCGATCAGCGTGTGCACCTGGCGCTCGCGTGCCGCCTCGACGATGGCTTGCAGCAGCGTGCGGCCGAGGCCCTTGCCGCGGTGGTCCTTGTGCACGTAGATCGAGTGTTCCACCGAGTACTTGTAGGCCGGCCACGCGCGGAAGGTGCCGTAGCTCGCAAAGCCGAGCAGCGTGCCGGCCTCGTCTTCGCAGCCGATGACCGGGAAGCCGTTGGCACGCTTGGTGGCAAACCAGCCCACCATCGACTCGGGGGCGCGCGGCTTGTAGTCGTAGAGCGCGGTCGAGCTGACGATGGCCTCGTTGAAGATCTCGAGGATGGCGCTGGCGTGGCGGGCTTCGGTGCAGTCGACGAGTGTCATGGGTGATCCTGCGGATGTGCTGTCGGTTATGATCGTAACCGATCCGTTCTCTAAAGGAAACGAGCTGTGGCACTTCCCGGGCTGGCCGAGCCGGCCGACATCGACGCGCTGATCGCCGGTCGCCTGCTGGCCTTGCGCCAGGCGCGGGGCTTGAGCCTCTCGGAGCTGGCCGCGCTCTGTGGTGTGAGCAAGGCCACGGTGTCGAAGGTCGAGCGTGCGCAAAGCAGCCCGAGCGCAGCCATCCTCGGGCGCCTGGCGGCGGGGCTGGGCATCCCGCTCGCCCAGCTGCTGACCGATGACGCGGCTCCACCCACCGAGCGCGTGCGGCGCCGGGCCGAGCAGCCGGTGTGGCGCGACCCGGCGCAGGGTTATCGCCGTCGCCAGGTGGCCGAGCGCGATGCGGTGCACGGCCCGGAGATGGTCGAGATCGAGTTGCCGCGTGGCGCCCAGGTGCACTACCCGCGCTGGAGCGGCAAGCCGTACCGGCAGCGCCTGTGGATGGTCGAGGGCGAGCTGCGCGTGGCTTACGGCGACGAGGTCTACGAGCTCGCGCCGGGCGACTGCCTCGATTTCGGCGTCGACCGCGCCTTGTCGTTCAAGGCGCTCGGTGGGCGCGGCTGCCGCTACCTGCTGGTCGTCGCGGCCGGCTGAACGCTCAAGCCGCGGGCCGCGCGCGCAGGCCGTTCAGCACCATGTCGAGGTACTGCTCCACCACCTGCACCGCGCTGAGCGGGCCGCCCGGCTTGTGCCAGCGCGGGAGGTAGTTCACGCCCGAGAGCAGCAGCCGCGTGGCGAGCGCCGGGTCGATCTCGCGCAGCGCGCCTTGCGCCACGGCGTCGCTCACGCACTGGCGCAGCAGGCGCTCGAAGCGGTCGCGCTCGGGCACCACCGCCTGGCGCTGGGCGGGGTCGAAATTCGACCAGAAGGTGTTCGACGAGCTGATCCAGCCGGCGCGGTCGCGGTCGATGTGGTCGGCGCTGCACAGCAGGAAGACGCGGATCTTCTCCAGCGGGTCGGTGACGCCGGCCACCGCCTCGGTCACACGCTCGACGAGCGCCGCCATGCGCCCGGCCACCACCCGCTGGAAGAGCGCTTCCTTCTCGGGGAACCAGTAGTACAGCGCCGCCTTGGTGATGCCCGCCTGCTCGGCGATGTCGCGCAGCGAGGTGCCTTCGTAGCCCTTCTGGGCGAAGAGGCTGGCGGCGATGGTCACCAGCTGCTCTTCGCGCAGCCCACCCTCGGGGGCGGTCTTGCGGGCGGTGGTGGCGGGGGTCTTCTTGGCGGGCATGGTGCACTCGGGCGGGCCCTGCATCGGGCGCCGGGATCATATCGACAAGCCGGTGCGGCCCCTACAGCACCCGCCGCACCGCCGGCAGGCGCAGCAGCACGCCGGCGAGCCAGTAGCACACGAGGCCGGCGGCGCATCCGGTGACGGCGAACTTCAGGAGCGCGGGCGCCGGCACGCCGCGCCACGCGAGCGCGATGGCCACCACCGGCAGCGGGTGGATCACGTACATCGCATACGCCCGGCGCGAGAGCTTCTGCCACAGCGGCGATGACACGGTGTCGCCGCGTTGCACGCGTGCCAGCAGCCAGAGGATCACGCCCCAGGCGACGAAGGGCTCCCAGAAGGCGTACAGCAGGGCCGGCAGGTTCCAGCCCCCCATCGGGTCGGCCTGGAAGAGCGGCACCGCGTCTTTCAGCAGGCCGAGCGGCGCGAGCAGCGGCACCGTGCACCAGGCGATGCGGCGCCAGCGGCGCACTTGCGGCGCGGGCACCTGACCGAGCCAATCGTGTTGGGCCGCGAGCTTGCCGGCCACGTAGAGGATCACGTAGCCCGCGAAGTAGCCGAGCTGCAGCCCCCACCACGTGCTGCCCACTGGCCACACGAGCCGCAAGGCGAAGGCCGCCGTGCCCCACACGAGCGCTGCCAGCAGCAGCTGCCGGTCGGACGGCGGCGGCCTCGTGCCTCGATGCGGCCAGCCGGCCACGCGGTGCACGAGCAGCGAAGCGAGTGCCATCAGCAGCAAGGCGGTCGCAAACCACAGCGGCCCTTGCTCGAAGACGCCGCGCCGCCACAGCGCAGCGAGCACCTGCGTGAATTCGCGCTCGCGCAGCGTGCTCTGCACCAGGGCGATGGTCACCGGCCCGAGCAGCCAGCCGAACACGAGCAGCGGAATGCCCAGCCGCACGAGCCTGTCGCCCAGGAAGCGAGCCGCGCTCTTGCGCTCCAGGGCCTGCGGCGTGAAGTACCCCGCGATGAGGAAGAAGAGGCCCATGAACCAGGCCTGGTTGATGGCGCAGAAGAAGGTGAGCAGGATCGACGACGGCCTGTCGCCCTGTGTCAGCTCCCGGTAGAACCAGCCCCCCGCGCCGCCGTAGGTGATGGCGGTGTGGTGAAAGATCACCAGCAGGGTGACGCCTGCCTTCAGCCGGTCGAGCCCGTCGTGGCGCCCGGCCGTTCCCATCAGCGGCCCTTGAAGTTCGGCGTGCGCTTCTCGGCCCAGGCGGCCGCGCCTTCCTTCAGGTCGTCGGACTCGGCGGCGCGCGCGATGTCGCGCTGCAGGTCGGTCGCGTCGAGCGTGCCGCGGGCGATGCGGGTGAGGTGCTTCTTCATGCCGAGCAGCGCGAGCGGCGCCATCTGCGCGAGCGTCTGGGTGAGCTGGTCGGCGGTGTGCGTGAGTTCGTAGGCTGGCACGAGGTGCGTGAGGAAGCCGCAGGCGTGCATCTCGCGCGCGCCGATGCGCTCGGCGGTGAGGAAGAGGCGCTTGGCCATGTTGATGCCGAGCCGGCTCACGTAGCGCTCCATGCCGCGCTGGTAGAAGTGCAGGCCGAGCCGCGCGGCGGGCATGAACATGTCGACCGCGTCGCAGCCGATGCGGAAGTCGCAGGCGAGTGCCATGTCGGTGCCGCCGCCGTACACACCGCCTTGCAGCACGGCGATGGTGACGGGGCGCGCGTCTTCGATTGCATCGACCATCTGGTCGAAGCTCACGCCGCGGGCGCTGCCGATCTGGCCGATGTCGTAGCCGCTGCAGAAGTACTTGCCTTCGGCCTGCAGGCGCAGCACCAGCACCGCCTCGTTGGCGTTGATGGCGGCCACATGCTCCGACAGGGCGGCCAGGTCTTCCGGTGCGAGGCGGTTGGCTTGCTGCGGCCGGCGCAGCGTGATGGTGGCGATGTGGTCCTGGATCGAGAGATCGGGTGTCATGTGCCCGATTCTCTATGCCTCCACGCGGCGTGACTAGCGGCCTCTGAACTCCGGCCGGCGCTTTTCCATGAAGGCCTTGCGGCCCTCGATGTAGTCCTCGCTGTTGAAACACTGGTCGATCATCGCGGCCACGTGCGAGGCATCGGTGCGCGAGTAGCGCTCGAAGGTGTTGACCGCCGCCTTGGCGGCGCGGATCGTGAGCGGCGCATTGCGGGCGATGGCGCCGGCGTACTGGCGCACATGCTCTTCGAGGGTGGCCTCGGGCACCACGGTGTTGAGCAGGCCCATGCGCAGCGCTTCGGGCGCGTCGAAGAAGCGGGCGCTGAAGAGGATGTCGCGCGCCGACGAGGGGCCGACGAGGCGCGCCAGCGCCGCCACGCCGCTGTAGTCGTAGCCGAGGCCCAGCTTCGCGGCGGGGATGCCGAAGGTGGAGCCCTCGGCGGCGATGCGCACGTCGGCGCTCAGCGACACCGCCAGGCCGCCGCCGATGCAAAAGCCCTGGATCATCGCGATCAGCGGCTTGTCGAGCTTGTTGAGCCAGATGCGCCCGGCTTCGGCCACCTCGCCGTACTGCTTGCGCTGCTCGGCGTTGGAGCGCTTCTCGCCGAACTCGGAGATGTCGGCCCCCGAGGCGAAGGCCTTGCCACCGGCGCCCTTCATCACCACCACGCGCACGGCGTCGTCGTGCTGGAAGGCTTGCAGCGCGTCACCGAGGCCGGCCCACATCTCCAGCGAGATCGCGTTGCGGCGCTCGGGGTTGTTGAAGGTGAGCCAGCCGATGCCGCCTTCCACCTGGGCGATGAGTTTGTCGGTCTTCAGGGGAACGTTGACGAGGGCGCTCACGCGATGGCTCCTTGTTCTTTCAGGTTGTCGATGGTGTTGGCGTCGAAGCCCAGCTCGGCGAGCAGCTCGCGCGAGTGTTCGCCGGCATCGGGCGCGGCATGGTGGAAGGCCTCGGGGTGCGGGAAGGCCGACAGGTTGATCGGCGTGCGCACGAGATTCACCTCGCCGAGCACCGGGTGACGGGCGGGGCGCGTCATGCGCAGGTGCTTCGTCTGCGGGTCGTTGAAGGCCTGGCCGATGTCGTTGATGGGGCCGCAGGGCACGCCGACGGCGTTGAGCTTCTCCACCAGTTCGGAGGTGGAGAAGCGGCGGGTGAGCGTGTTGACATCGACGTTGAGGCGCTCGCGGTGCTTCACGCGCGAGCGCACGTCCACGTAGTCGGGGTCGTTGAAGAGGTCGTCGGCGTGCAGCACCTTGCACATCGCGGCCCACATCTTCTGCGTGCTCGCGGCCACGTTGACGAGGCCGTCGTTCGCCTCGAACACGCCCATCGGCACGGCGGTCGGGTGGAAGTTGCCCTGCTGGCGCGGCACCTCACCGCTCATGGTGTAGCGCGCGCCCTGGAAGTCGAGCTTGTTGAGCATCGATTCCAGCAGCGAGGTGTGCACCCATTGGCCCTCGCCCGTGTGTTCGCGGTGGAGCAGGGCGAGCAGGATGCCCTGGCCGAGGAACATGCCGGCCGAGGTGTCGCTCACCGCGATGCCGGCGCGCATGGGGCCGTGGCCGGGCTCGCCGGTGATCGACATCAGGCCGGCGAGGCCCTGCACGATCTGGTCGACGCCAGGGCGGTCGCGGTAGGGGCCGTCCTGGCCGAAGCCGGAGATGCTCGCCAGGATGATGCGCGGGTTGATGGCCTTGAGCTGCTCGTAGTCGAGGCCGAGGCGCGTCTTCACGTCGGCGCGGAAGTTCTCCACCACCACGTCGGCTTTCTTCACCAGGTCGTGCAGGAGCGCGATGCCCTTCGGGTGCTTGAGGTCGATGCACAGGCTGCGCTTGTTGCGGTGCAGGTTCTGCTCGTCGGCGTTGCGGCGCAGGGCGCCGGTGATGTTGCCGGTCGACTGCTTGGGCGGCGCTTCGATGCGGATCACGCGCGCGCCCCAATCGGCGAGCAGGCGCACGGCGGTGGGGCCGGCGCGCGCGATGGTGAGGTCCAGCACGGTGTAGCGGGACAGGGGGAGGGCTGCTGTCGTCATGTGTTTTGTTTGTCTGGCGCGCTCTTATCTCGCGCGCTCTTACCTGGCATAGAGCGAACTGCCCGGGTGGAAGGCGGGCACCTGCGCGATGGCTTGGCGCTCTGCACCTCGCGGGTCGTTGACGACGGCGGTGTCGGCCGAGAAGACCATCGTCGCGCGCTCGTTGAGGGAATAGGTGGGCCAGGTCGGCAGCTCGTCGTGCTGCGGGTTGCCGGTGCGGGCGAACTGCGCCCACGCGCGCATCATCTGGCGCTCGAGCTTCGGCAGCTCCGGCCCGTCGCCGGTGAAGGCGTGGGCGAGCGCAACGTTGCCGAACACGAAGGGGATCTCGGCGGTGTGCGGCGACATGAACTTGCCGCCGAGCACCGCGCTCTCCCACGCGAACTCGTAGGCGTAGACCGGGGCGGTGCCCTGCTTCACCTTCTGCTCGGCGCCGGTGATGTTGTTGAGGCGGTAGAGGTAGTCGCTCGCGATGTAGGCGAGCAGCTCGCTGCCGGGGGCGTTCGGGTGCTCGCGCTCGTAGACCGCGAGCACGGCCTCGGCCTGGGCCTCGTCGACGCGCAGGAAGCGCTTGATGCGCTGGCGCGCCTCGTCACCCTCGACGGTGAAGTTCGTCGGGTCGGCCGCGAGGAAGAAGGTCGCTTCGGTGCGTGTGTGGCCGATCATCAGCGGCACGCTCGCCGACACCTCGGGCGCGGTCGGGTGGAACGGGTGGCGCTTCAGCGTGCGGCCGTCGATCACCGGGCGGAAGCTGTCTTGCCCGCCGCTCGCACCCACCACCGATTGCATCGCGTGCAGCAGCGTCGTGGCGGGCACGGCCTGCAGTGCGGCGAAGTCACCCTCGGGCAGCTCGAGCTTCTGGAACAGCTTGCGCGTGGCCGCTTCGCATTCCTCGCGCGGCTGCACGCGAAAGCCCGACGACGAGCTCTGCACGATGGCGCGGTGGAAGAGGCCTTGCGCTTCGGCCATCGCCATCAGGATGGCGACCTTCGCACCACCGCCCGACTGGCCGAAGATCGTCACGCAGCCGGGGTCGCCGCCGAAGCGTGCGATGTTGTCGCGCACCCAGCGCAGCGCGGCCACGAGGTCGAGCATGCCGGCGTTGCCCGCATCGGCGAAACGCGGGTCGCTGTTGGCGAGCGGCGTGAGGTAGCCGAAGAGGTTGAGCCGGTGGTTGACGGTGACGAGCACCACGTCTTCACGCTGCGTGAGCGAGGCGCCGTCGTACACGTGCGAGCTGCCCGAGCCGAGCGCGAACGCGCCGCCGTGCAGGTAGACCATCACCGGGCGCTGGCGCGCATCGGCCGCGGGGGTGTCGACGTTGAGCACCAGGCAGTCTTCGCCGAGCGGTGCATCGCTCGCGAGCCACTGGAAGATGCGTGTGCGCGGTGTGACGATCTGCGGGCAGCTGGAGCCGTAGGCGGTGGCCTCGCGCACGCCGCTCCACGGCGTGGCCGGTTGGGGAGGCAGGAAACGGTGGGCGCCGCCGGTGTCGGCGGCGTAAGGGATGCCGCGGAAGCTGAAGCCGCCGCCTGCACGGGCGCTGCCGCGCACCCGGCCGAGCGTGGTCTCGACGATGGTGGAGTCTGTCATGGCCTTGTTCAGATATATCTGATAAGGCTACAGATATGTACTCCCATCGTCAACGGGCCTTGCCCGGGTACGGGCTCCCGTCAGAGAGCGGCCTTGTAGCGCGCGATCATTTCTTCCTGCGTCTCGACCGGGCCTTCCATGCCGCTCTGGTCGCGAATCATCTCGCCAAGCGTCGGCAGCGCGGAGCGTTTCACCTGCGACGCCGGGTCCCACAGCCGCGATCGCATGAAGGCCTTGGGGCAGTGCAGGTAGATCTCGTCGGTGCTGACGACGATGGCGAGCTTGGGCGCGCGTTTGTCGTCGGGCAGGGCTGCGAGATGCGCCGGGTCGCGCGAGAGGTGAGCCGCGCCGTTGACGCGCAGCGTCTCGTCCACGCCCGGGATCATGAAGATGAGCCCGACCTTTCCGGTCTCGACGATGTTGCGCATCGAGTCGAGGCGGTTGTTGCCGGGCGAGTCGGGGATGAGCAGGGTGTGCTCGTCCCAGGCTTTGATGAAGCCCGGCGCGCCTCCGCGCGGCGACGCATCGGGCATGCCGCTCGCGCCGCTGGTGGCCACCACGACAAAGGGCGTGAGCTCGATGAAGCGCAGGCTGTGCTTCTCGAGCGTCGAGAGCTGCTTGCGCATCGCCCGCGGGCTGGGCTCGCCGTAGAGGCCGGCCAGTTCGTCCAGCGAATCGATGCGCACGTTCAGGCCACGATGTGCGGCTTGGACTCCGCGACATGCTTGTCGCGCAGCTCGCGCTTGAGCACCTTGCCGATCGCGCTGCGCGGCAGCTCGTCGATGAAGTGCACCGCCGAGACCCGCTGCGTCTTGCCGACCTGCTGGGCAAACCAGTCCTGCAAGGCCTGCTCGGTGATGGGCTCGCCTGGCTTCTTCACGACGTAGGCCACCGGCGTCTCGCCCCAGGCTTCGGACGGCACGCCCACCACCGCCACGTCGGCCACGGCGGCATGCTGGCGCATCACGGCTTCGAGGTCGCTCGGGTAGATGTTGAAGCCGCCGCTGATGATCATGTCCTTCTTGCGGTCCATGAGCGTCAGGAAGCCGTCTTCGTCGAAGCGGCCCACGTCGCCGGTGCGGATGAAGCGTTCGCCTTCGAGGCTGTACCACTCGGCGTCGCGCGTCTTGCCGGGCTGCTGGTGGTAGCCGCTCATCATCGAGACGCTCTTGCCCACCACCTCGCCCATCTCGCCTTGCGGCACCACCTTGCCGTGCTCGTCGATGAGGCGGATGTCGTGGCCCTCGGCGGGCTTGCCCACGGTGTGCAGCTTGTTCGGGTAGGCGTGGGCTTCGAGGATGCAGGTGCCGCCGCCTTCGGTCATGCCGTAGAACTCGACCAGGCCACCCGGCCAGCGCTTGAGGATGTCGGCCTTGAGCGCGGCGCCGAACGGCGCGCTGGTGCAGAACTTGAACTTGAAGCTCTTCAGGTCGAACGAGTCGAACTCGGGCACGGCCATGATGCGCGAGTACTGCACCGGCACGAGCATGGTGTGGGTCACGCGGTGCTTCTGCGCGAGCTCGAGGTAGCCCTTGGCGTCGAACTTCGGCATCAGCACCACGGTGCCGCCCCAGGCGATGGTGGGGAAGAAGACGACCAGCGTGGTGTTGGAATACAGCGGCGTGGCCAGGATGGTGGTGCCGCCCGGGCCGTACTGGTAGGCATCGCCGCCGCGGCGCACGTGCGCCCAGCGCATCTTGTGCGGCTGCACGATGCCCTTGGGCGTGCCGGTGGTGCCTGAGGAATAGATGATGTTGAAGGCCCAGTCGGGCTTGGGCTTCACCTCTTTGAAGGTGGTGCCGGCGGGGGCGACCCAGTCCTTGAGCTGCTGGCCGACCGGCGAGCCGTCGAGCGAGACGCGCGGGATGTTCAGGGCCTCGGCGGCCTTCACCGCTTCACCCGTGGCTTCTTCGGTGAAGAGGATCTTCGCGTCGGCGTCGGTCAGCATGCCTTGCAGCTGCTCGGGTGTGGACCCGGGGGCGAGCGGGGCCACCACCACGCCGGCGCGCAGCGCGCCGAGGAAGATGGCTGCGTAGTGCACCGACGAGTAGGCGCAGATCGCAATCGCCTGCTGCGGCTTGATGCCGTCACGCTTCAGCGCAGCGGCCACGCGGTCCATCATCGCGTCGAGCTGGGCGTAGGTGACGCTCGCGGTCTTGTCGACGAGGGCGAGGTGGTTCGGGTCGCGCTTGGCGTGCGCGCGCACCTGGTCGGCGATGACGCCGAAGTCTTTTTCGAAGGGGGCAGCGATCGGGTTCATGATGATTTGCGAAAAGGCCCGTCGACAAGCTCAGGGCGAACGGGAGTGGGGGCTAAACGGTGGCGACGGCGGTGACGGGAGACCCCACCGCGCCGGGCAGGCGCAGCGGTGGCGCCGTGAGCAGGAAACGCGATCGATTGTGGGCGCGCAGCCAGCCGGCGAGGTCCGTGAGGAACCACAGTTCGCCCAGCGGCACGCCCAGCTTGAAGAGGCAGTGCTCGTGCAGCGGCAGCGCGGCGCGCTCGGCGTCGCCTTCGGTGTCGCGTGCGGGGTAGGCCTCGACGGCGTAGTTGTCGGCGATGAGCGCGGCCACGCCGCTGTCGGTCACCCACTGCAGCAGCTTCTCGTCGCGGCCGTCGAGCGTGGCGCACGCGTTGTTGAGCACCTTCATGTCGGGCTCTTTGTTCATCGAGAGGATGACGTCGGCGAAGCCGGTGTAGAAGAGCAACATGTCGCCCTTCTCCACCGTCACCTGGTCGGCCTCCATGATGCGCATCAGCTGGTCGTAGCCCACGCGCTCGCGGGTGTTGCCGATGTGGGCGTGCAGGTTGACGAGTACGCCGCGGCCCTGGATGGCCTTGACGGCGAAGTTCTCGACGCCGAGCTTCAGCGCATACGAATTGCCTTCGCCGCAGCCGCAGGCGGCGAGCTTGAGGTCACCCGGGCCGAGCACGTCTTCATGCGCGCGAAAGCCGTTGTAGTAGACCTTCTCCGGCTCGCCGTCGCCGTCGGTGTCGAACCACGAGCCCACGTGCGCGAAGGTGTCCCACTGCGTGGAGTACTGCAGCGTGATGAGCACCTGGTCGTCGCACACCACGTCGGTGTTGCGCTTGTCGAAGCGTCGCAGCGGCATGTTCATGAACGGGTCGCCGCTCAGGTCGGTGGGGCGCAGGTCGGGCGGCTTGCGGCGCGGGTTGAGCTTGGCGCCGCCGGGGTAGTCGAGCGGGAGCGAGAGGCCGAAGGAGAGGCCCTCCTTCACTTCGGCCACGCCTTGCTTCACCTTCTCGGGCGTGAGCAGGTTCAAGCGGCCCAACTGGTCGTCGGGCCCGAAGTCGCCCCAGGTCGAACCTTCGGGGCGTTTTTTCCAGCGAGGAGAGGTGCTCATTTTTTGACGAGAGGGCAAGCGCTCGACGCGAGCGGCGTGAAGGCCTGGTCGGCCGGCACCGTGCCCTTGAGCGCGTAGTAGTCCCAGGGGTACTTCGACTCGGCCTGCTTCTTCACCTGGAACAGGTACATGTCGTGCACCATGCGGCCGTCTTCGCGGATGCGGCCGTTCTTGGCGAACATGTCGTTGATGGGCGTGGCCTTCATCTTCGCCATCACCGGCTCGGTGGCATCGGTGCCCGCGGCCTTCACCGCGTTGAGGTAGTGCAGCGTGGCCGAGTAGGCGCCGGCCTGGGCCATGTTGGGCATCTTCTTGGTCTTCTCGAAGAAGCGCTTGGCCCAGGCGCGGGTCTCGGGGTTCAGGTCCCAGTACCAGCCGGCGCTGAGCATCATCCCTTGCGTCGCGGCGAGGCCGAGGCTGTGCACGTCGTTGATGAACATCAGCAGGCCGGCGAGCGACTGCTTGCCCGAGGCGGTGAGGCCGAACTCCTTGGCCGCCTTGATCGCATTGATGGTGTCGCCGCCCGCATTCGCGAGGCCGATGATCTTGGCGCCCGAGCCCTGGGCCTTCAGCATGTACGACGAGAAGTCGGCCGCGCTCAGGGGGTGGCGCACCGAGCCCAGCACCTTGCCGCCGCCGGCCCTCACCACGTCGGACGTGTCTTTCTCCAGCACCGAGCCGAAGGCGTAGTCGGCGACGAGGAAGAACCAGGTGTCGCCCCCGTTTTGCACCACCGCCTTGCCGGTCACGTTGGCGAGTGCATAGGTGTCGTAGGTGTAGTGGATGGTGACGGGCGTGCAGGCTTCATTCGTCAGGCGCGAGGCGCCGGGCGAGGTGAAGACAGCGATCTTGTTCTTCTCTTTTGCGACGGTGGCAACCGCCAGCGCCGGCGCACTCGCGGCCACGTCGAGCACCGCGTCGAGTTTCTCGGTGTCGTACCACTCGCGTGCCTTGCTGGCGGCGATGTCGGCCTTGTTCTGGTGGTCGGCGGCCAGCACTTCGATGGGCTTGCCCAGCACCTTGCCGCCGAAGTCGTCGACGGCCATCTTCACCGCGGTCACGAGGTTGGGGCCGGTGATGTCGGAGTAGAGGCCCGACATGTCGAGGATCAGGCCGATCTTCACCTTGTCGTCCGAGATGCCCTGGGCCTGGGCGAGGGACGACACGGCCAGCGCACAGCCGAGGGCGAGGGTCTTCAGCTTCATTCGGTTGTCTCCGTTGTTGTGGTGAGAAGGAAATCAGAACGCGCCGTACACCATGTTGCGGAACACCTCGCGGTAGTACGTGCGCTGGCCGGGCGCCTGCATCATCCAGATGGCGATGAGCTTTTCCTGCGGGTCGATCCAGAAGGCCGTGCCGCCCAGGCCGCCCCAGTTGGACTCGCCCACGCTGCTGGCGCTGGCCGATTCACCCGGCGCCACGCGCACCGCGAAGCCCAGGCCGAAGCCGTAGCCCGGGCCAGGCAGGTAGCCGGTGTTGACACCGGGCACGCGGCTCGCGCGGATCACCTCGTCACCGAGGTGGTCGCTCATCATCGAGGCCACCGTCTTGGGCGAGAGGAGGCGCACGCCGTCGAGCTCGCCGCCGTTCAACATCATCCGGCAGAAGCGCAGGTAGTCGGCCGCGGTCGACACCATGCCGCCACCGCCTGACTCGTAGACCGGCGGCTTGGTGATGTCGATGAGGTTGACGGGTTGCTTGCTGTCGGGGTCGAGCTTGAAAGGCTCGGCGATGCGCGCGTGCTGGTCGGCCGGCACCGAGAAGCCGCTGTCCTTCATGCCGAGCGGCCCGAGGATGCGCTGCTGCAGGTACGCGCCCAGCGTCTGGCCTGACACCCGCTCGATGAGCGCGCCCAGCACGTCGGTGGAGCGGCTGTATTCCCACACCGTGCCCGGCACCGAGGCGAGCGGCAGGGTGCCGATGCGCTTGGAGAACTCGGTGTTGCTGAGGTTCACGCCTTCGACGCCGGCCTTCAGGTACTCGCTCTTGATGAGCGACTTGCCGAACACGCCGTAGGTCAGGCCCGAGGTGTGGCGCAGCAGGTCGTGCACGGTGGGCTGGCGTGGCGAGGGCACGAGTTCGAGCGTGGCGTTGCCGCTCGCGTCTTTCTTCTCGATGCCGAGCTTCTGGCCGGCGAACTCGGGCAGGTAGCGCGAGACGGGCGCACTCAGCTGCACCTTGCCGTCTTCCACCAGCATCATCACGCCCACCGACACGATGGGCTTGCTCATCGAGTAGATGCGGAAGATCGTGTCGCTCGTCATGGGCGACGACCCCGAGGGCGCTTGTGGGTTTCGCACGCCGATGGCCTTGTCGTGCACCACCTTGCCGTCGCGGTAGAGCACGATCACGGCGCCCGGCAGGCGGCCGGCGGCGGCGTCGCGGGTGACGAGGTCATCGAGCTTGCGCAGTGCCGCGGCGTTCATCGTGCCCGGCGTCTTGCCGGTGTCGCCTGCGCCGGGCGTGGCGCAGCCGGCCAGCAGCACGGCACTCGCGGCGAGGGTGGCCAGGAGGGTGCGTCGCAAGGTCGAGTGGGGGATCGTCATCGGCGTTGTCTCCTGTTGTTGTGGGGGTGAGCGTCAGTAGCCGCGTTGTCGGTCGACGGCCAGGGGCTGGGGCAGCCCGTCGCGGGCACGCCGCAGCGCATCGACGCACTGCTGGGCCACGGTGTCGAACGAGGCCTGCGCCGCGATGTGTGGCGTGGCCACCACCTGCGGGTGCGACCAGACCCAGTTGTCGGGCGGGGGTGGCTCGCGTTCGAAGACGTCGAGCGCCGCGCCGGCGAGGTAGCCGCCGTCGAGCAGGGCACGCAGGTCGGGCTCGACGACCTGCTCGCCACGGCCGATGTTCACGAAGAAGGCGCCGCGCGGCAGCTGCGCGAGCGTGTGGTGGTTGAGCAGGCCGCGGGTCTCGTCGGTGAGCGGCAGCGCGCAGACGAGGATGTCGGCCTGCGAGAGGAACTCGGGCAGCTCGTCGAGGCCGGCGAAGGTGGCCACACCGGGCACCTCGCGCGGCGTGCGGCTCCAGCCCCCGACCGGGTAGCCCAGCGGCAGGAAGGCCCGTGCGATGGCCTGGCCCACGGCGCCCAGGCCCATCACCCCGACGCGGCAGCGCACCGCGGTGCGCACCGGGTGGCGCTTCCATTCGGCGCGGGTCTGCTGGTCGGCGTAGAGCTTCAAGTCACGCGTGAACTGCAGCGTGGTCGCGACCACGTACTGCGCGATCTCCACGCCCTGCATCGGGTCGACCACGCGGGTCACGGGCACGTGCTCGGGCAGGTCGTCGACCAGCAGCTTCTCGGCGCCGGCGCCGGTGGAGCACAGCACGCGCAGGTGGGGGTATTGCGGCAGGATGCCCGGCCGCATGCGCCAGGCAAGGATGGCTTCCACCGCTTCGGGCGGTGGGTTGTCTTGTTCGGTCCAGACCGGGATGCCCCCGGAGGCTTGGCGCAGAGCGGCGGCGAACGGTGCCGACGGGAGGGGGTTCGACAGCACCAGGATGGCCATGGACTCTTTCTGCTCCTTTTACGCGTCGCCTTCTTTATGCGTCATAACCCGGGTTGCGGCGATCGAGCCGGCGCAGGAGGCCCGGCCACACCAGGTTGGAGCCCTGGCCACGCGAGGCATCGCGCGCTTGCCGCATGTTGAGCTCGACCACGTCTTGCGGAATGTGCGTGAGCTCCGCGCCACCCGACTGCGCGAGGATCTGGATGCGGCAGGAGGTCTCGAGCGTGTACATCGCCTGGAAGGCCTCGGCCACCGAGCGGCCGCAGGTGAGCAGGCCGTGGTTGCGCAGGATCAGGCAGTTGTTCTTGCCGAGGTCGGCACACAGGCGCGGCTTCTCGTCGTCGCGCAGCGCGATGCCTTCGTAGTCGTGGTACGCGATCTGGTTCAGCGGCAGCGTCGACTGCTGCGAGAGCGGCAGCAAGCCGTGCTTCTGCGCCGACACCGCCACGCCGTGCAGCGTGTGCGTGTGCAGCACGCAGTTGACCTCGGGGCGCGCCTCATGGATCGCACTGTGGATCACGAAGCCGGCCGGGTTGATGTCGAACTTCGAGGGGCTGACCTTCTCGCCGTGGTGATCGACCTTCACCAGGCTGGAGGCGGTGATCTCCTCGAAGAAGAGACCGTAGGGGTTGATCAGGAAGTTGTCGGGCTCGCCGGGCACGCGGGCCGAGATGTGGGTGAAGACGAGGTCGTCCCACCCGAACAAGGCCACCAGCCGGTAGGCGGCGGCCAGGTCCACCCGTGTCTGCCACTCTGCTTCGGAGACCTGGTTCTTGAGTGACGCAAATTCAAGCGGTGCATTCATGTCGTGTCTCCTGTTGAGTGGAACCCAGTTTTATAGCGACAGAGACGGCGCTTGTCGAAGTGGACGCTGGTGCGCTCGCATCGCTTGCTCCGTTCTGTCGCTTTTGTGATTGCGGCCTGGGTGATTGCCGTGTGGCTTAAAGCGCCTTCACCAGCTCGGGCACGGCGGTGAAGAGATCAGCCTCGAGACTGTAGTCAGCGACCGAGAAGATCGGCGCCTCGGGGTCTTTGTTGATGGCCACGATCACCTTGCTGTCCTTCATGCCGGCCAGGTGCTGGATGGCGCCCGAGATGCCGGCGGCGATGTACAGCTGCGGCGCCACGATCTTGCCGGTCTGGCCGACCTGCAGGTCGTTGGGGGCGTAGCCCGCATCCACCGCGGCGCGGCTGGCGCCGATGGCGGCACCCAGCTTGTCGGCCAGCGGCGTCATCACTTCGACGAACTTCTCGCTGGAGCCGAGCGCCCGGCCACCGGAGACGATGATCTTGGCGGCGGTCAGCTCGGGGCGGTCGTTCTTGGCGATCTCGCTGCCCTGGAAGCTGCTCTTGCCGGAGTCGGCGGCTGCAGCGGCGGTTTCGATGGCGGCGCTGCCACCGGTGGCGGCCGCGGCATCGAAGCCGGTGGTGCGCACGGTGATGACCTTGACCTTGTCACCGCTCTGCACCGTGGCAATCGCGTTGCCGGCGTAGATCGGGCGCTCGAAGGTATCAGCGCTCACGACCTTGGTGATGTCGCTGATCTGGCCGACGTCGAGCTTGGCGGCCACGCGGGGAGCGATGTTCTTGCCGGCCGCGGTGGCGGGGAAGAGGATGTGGCTGTAGTTGCCGGCGATGGCCAGCACTTGGGCGGCGACGTTCTCGGCCAGGCCGTGGTCGAGCTGGGCGCCGTCGGCGTGGATCACCTTGGCGACGCCAGCGATGGCGGCAGCGGCCTTGGCGGCTTCACCAGCGGCGTTGCCGGCCACCAGCACGTGCACATCGCCACCAATGGCGGCAGCAGCGGTGACGGTGTTCAGGGTCGCGCCCTTGACGGACTTGTTGTCGTGTTCAGCAATGACGAGAGTGGTCATGTTCTTTTCTCCTGCTTCCCTTAGATGACCTTGGAGACGTTCTTGAGCTTGTCGACCAGCGTGGCGACGTCGGGCACCTTGATGCCGGCGCTGCGCTTCGGGGGCTCGGCGACCTTCAGGGTCTTGATGCGCGGGGCGACGTCGACGCCGAGGGCGTCGGGCTTGACGGTCTCCAGCGGCTTCTTCTTGGCCTTCATGATGTTGGGCAGCGTCACGTAACGCGGCTCGTTCAGGCGCAGGTCGGTGGTGACGACGGCGGGCAGCTTGAGCTTCAGGGTCTCGAGGCCGCCGTCGACTTCACGGGTCACGGTGGCGCTGTCAGCGGCGAGTTCGACCTTGCTGGCGAAGGTGGCTTGCGGCAGGTCGGCCAAGGCCGCCAGCATCTGGCCGGTCTGGTTGCAGTCGTCGTCGATGGCCTGCTTGCCGAGGATGACGAGGCCGGGCTGTTCCTTGTCGACCAGGGCCTTCAAGAGCTTCGCCACGGCCAGCGGCTGCAGCTCGGCATCGGTCTCGACCAGGATGCCGCGGTCGGCCCCGATGGCCATCGCGGTGCGCAGGGTCTCCTGGCACTGGGCCGGGCCGGCCGACACGGCGATCACTTCGGTGACCACGCCTTTTTCCTTCAGACGCACGGCTTCTTCCACCGCAATCTCGTCGAAGGGGTTCATGCTCATCTTGACGTTGGCGATGTCCACACCGCTGCCGTCACTCTTCACACGCACCTTCACGTTGTAGTCCACCACTCGCTTGACGGCTACCAGCACTTTCATGGGAAGTCTCTTTCTGGGTTAAACAAAAACTGAGAGTCCACCCGGCGCGACCTCCCGCGCCGGGTGGGGTGTTGCGGCTTACTTGGCGGCGAGACCGAGGCGGTCGATCAGCAGCTTGTCTTTCGCATAGGTCGCGATCGCCCATGCCTTGTACTGCTCGCCCGTGCGGTACCAGGGGTCCTGGTTGAGGGTGGCCAGCACCTCAGCATGCTTGGGGTCGTCCATCGCCTTCTTGAAGGCGTCGTGCAGCGTCTTCACGACGGCCGGGTCCATGCCCTTGGGGCCGACGAGGCCGTAAGGCGACTGCGACACGATGCCGTAGCCCAGCTCCTTGGCGGTGGGCACGTTGGGCCAGCGCTTGGTGCGGTTCTCGCCGAAGGTCACGAGCAGGCGCATCTGGTTGTTGTCGACGAACTTGTCCCAGCCCGACGCATCGCTCGCGGCCATCACGTGGCCCCCGATCAGCGCCTGCATCAGGTCGGCGTTGCCCTTGAAGGGGATGTGGTTGAGCTGCACGCCGGCCTTGTCGGCCAGCTCTTCCATCAGAAGGTGCGGGCTGGTGCCGATGCCGGTGGAGCCGTAGTCGATCTTGCCCGGCTGCTTGCGCGCGGCTTCGATGTATTCCTTGAAGGTCTTGTGCGGCGAGTCGCTCTTCACGACGAAGCCGAAGGTGTAGCCGGAGACGCCGATGATGAAGGTGAAGTCGTTGATCGGGCTCCACTGCACCTTGTTCATGTGCGGGATGCGCAGCATGCCCATCGGGTACTGCGAGATCGTGTAGCCGTCGGGCTTGGCGGTCATCGCCATCGAGCTGGGGCCGAGCGTGCCGCCGGCACCGGGCTTGTTCTCGATGATGATCTGCTGGCCGAGGTACTTGCTGGCGATCTCGGCGAGCGCGCGGTGGTGGCGGTCGGTCGAGCCGCCGGCCGGCCACGGCACGATCAGCGTGACGGGCTTGGCGCTCGGAAAGGCTTGCGCTTGGGCAGCGCCAAAGGGGGCAGCCAGTGCGGCGCCAGCCGTGGCCAGCACGAGAGCGCGTCGCAGACGTTGCATAGAGGTGGTCATCCTGGATGTCTCCGGGTAGAAGTTGAGGGGACTAACCTTGGGCCGCGTGTCGAGCGGCCTCTTGCTCTTGAAGTTCACGCCACTGCACCTTGCCCGATCCGGACTTGGGCAGCGACTCCACAAATTCCACAATGCGCGGGCTCTTGTAAGCCGCCATGTGGTCGTGCGACCAGGAAATGATCTCCTGTTCGCTCACCTTCCCTTTGTATTCTGGCTTGAGAACGACCAAGGCCTTGACCGTTTCGCCCCGCCGCGCATCGCGCACGCCGATCACGCAGGCCTCGTGGATGGCGGGGTGGTGGTACATCAGCGCTTCCACCTCGGCCGGCCAGACCTTGAAGCCGGCCGCGTTGATCATGCGCTTCAGGCGGTCGACCATGAAGAAATAGCCGTCGGCGTCGACCTGCGCCAGGTCGCCGGTGCGCAGGAAGCGCTTGCCGTCGATCTCGGTGAAGGTCTCCTGCGTGGCCTTGTCGTTGTTCCAGTAGCCGCGCATCACCTGCGGGGCGTGCACCACGATCTCGCCGGTTTCGCCCACGCCCAGCTCGTGCAGGGTCTCGGGGTCGACCACCCGCGCGTCGACATCGAACACGGGGATGCCCAGGCACTGCTTCTTGGGGCGGTGCGGCGGGTTGATGTGGGTGGCGGCCAGGGTTTCGCTCATGCCATAGCCTTCGACGTAATCGAGGCCGGTGAGTTCTTTCAACCGGGCAGCGATGGCTTCGGGCATCGCCGCGCCGCCGCCGCGGATGCCTTGCAGGCTGGACAGGTCGTACTGCGACAGCTTCGGGTTCGACAGGAAGTCGATCATCATGGTCGAGATGACCTGCCACACCGTCACCTTGTAGCGCTGCATCAGCTGGGCGGCGGCATCGCGGTCCCAGCGGGGCAGGATGACGATGGTGGCGCCGATGTACATCGGCCCGTTCATGCTGCCCGACATGCCGGTCACGTGGAAATAGGGCAGCACCGAGAGGAACACCGCGTCCTGCGTGCGGTTGAACCAGTGCACTCCCCCCACCAGCGTGCTCTGGGTGCTGCGGTGGGTGTGCATGCAGCCCTTGGGGTGGCCGGTGGTGCCCGAGGTGTAGGGCATGACGCAGAGGTCGTCGGGGCCGGCGGTGAGCGGACCGGGGCGCAGGTTCTTCGCCAGCACCTCGGTCCAGGCGATGCTGCCGGTCTCGGTGAAGGTCTTGCGCGGCTCGGCCACGAAGGGCGGCACCGTGAGGTCGGTGGGGCGCTTGAGGTAGTCGCTGTAGGTGACGACGATGAGGTGCTTGAGACCACCTTCGCCCACCAAGGGCTGCATCTGCGCATGCAGGTCCTGCGGCACGAAGGCGGTGGTGGCGCCGGTGTCCGTGACGTAGTGCTTCAGCTCCTCCGTCATGTTCATCGGGTTCACCGGCACGACGACCGCGTTCGCCCGCAGGATGCCGTAGAACGCCAGCACCCATTGCGGGCTGTTCTGCATGTAGAGCAGCACCCGGTCGCCGGCCTTCACGCCGCACACCTGCTGCAGGTAGCCGGCGATGCGCTCGGCTTCGTCCTTGAACTCGCCGAAGGTGATCGGCGTGTCGTAGAAGACGATGAAGGGCTTGTTCGGGAAGCGTGCGGCCGAGACCTCGGCGTTGTAGAAGACGCTGGTCTCGGGCAGCGTCAGGTGCTTGGGCAGCCCGGGCGGCCAATGGGCAAGGTGGCGGTCCGACATGGCGGCGCTCTCATCTCAAAAGGGTTCAGCGAGGTTAGCGCGAAGCGTCGATCTCTTGCGCGAGCGCCCACGCCTGCTCCGCCAGCGGGCGGGCACGCTTGCCCGACGCGACGGCATGTTCGCTTGACGCATTGCCCTGCACCGCGCGGTGCGCGATGCCCTGCAGGATGCCGACGAGTCGGAACATGTTGAACACCATGTAGTAGTTCCACTCGGCGGGCGACACGGCCTTCTTGCGGCCGGTGCGCTCCATGTAGAGCTTCACGTATTCGGCTTCGCTCGGGATGCCCAGCGATTGGATGTCGGCACCGGCCATGCCACGGCCGCCCTGGCCACCACCCATGCGCCAGGTCATGCAGTGGTAGGCGAAGTCGACCAGCGGGTGGCCGAGCGTCGACAGCTCCCAGTCGAGCACCGCGAGGATGCGCGGCTCGGTGGGGTGGAAGATCACGTTGTCGAAGCGGTAGTCGCCATGCACGATGGCCACTTCATCGCCTTGCGGGATGTACTTGGGCAGCCACTCGATCAGCTTGTCGGCGGCTTCGATGGTCTCGGTCTCGGCGGCCTTGTACTGCTTGGTCCAGCGGGCGACCTGGCGCTCGATGTAGTTGCCGGGCTTGCCGTAGTCACCCAGCCCGATGGCGTTGGGGTCGACGCTGTGCAGCGCGGCCATCACGCGGTTCAGCTCGCTGTAGAGCTCACCGCGCTGGGCGTTGTTGTAGTCGGGCAGCAGCGGGTCCCAGAGGATGCGGCCTTCCACGCAGTCCATGATGTAGAAGGCCGTGCCGATCACCGACGGGTCTTCGCACAAGGCGTAGGCCTTGGCCACGGGCACATCGGTCTTCGCGAGCGCGCTGATGACCTTGTATTCACGGTCGACCGCGTGGGCCGAAGGCAGCAGCACGCCGGGCGGCTTGCGGCGCATCACATAGCTCTTGCCGCCGGCCGTCAGCTTGAAGGTCGGGTTGGATTGCCCGCCCTTGAACTGCTCGACGTGCAGGTCGCCGCTGAAGCCGGCCACGTGCTGGCGCATGTAGGCATCGAGCTTCTGCACGTCGAACGCGTGCTGCGGGGCGACCGCTTTGGTACCGCTGAACTGGAGGGCCGACGTGTCTTTGCTGGTCATGACAGCACCCCGATCGTCGAGTACGCCGATCGACCCTCCGAGAGGGTCGGGCCTTGCTTGGGGCGGCCCGGCGCGGCGGCCCGGGTGCAGTAAATCGATGGCGTCATGGCTGTCTGTCGTCTTGTCATGTGGCCCTGAACGAGGCGTTCAGGTGATGATGCTGCCGCCATCGACCGGCAATGCGTGCCCGGTGATGTGGCGCGAGGCCTCGCTTGCGAGGAACACGACCGGTCCCTTCAAGTCTTCTTCGCCTCCCAGGCGATGCAGCGGTGCGCGTGCGACGACGCTGTCACCGATCTTGTCGAGCAGGCCGTGGGTCATCTTCGTCGGGAAGAAACCCGGGCACAGCGCGTTGACGTTGATGTTGTACTGGCCCCATTCCGAGGCCAGCGCACGCACCATGTTGACCGAGGCGGCCTTCGAGGTGTTGTACGCGACCATGGTGACGCCGGGGCTGTTGCCCTTCAATCCGGCGACCGAGGCGATGTTGATGACCTTGCCCGACTTGCGCGGGATCATCGCGCGCTTGCCGACCTCACGCGTCAGGAAGAAGGGCGCGTTGACGTTCAGGTTCATCACCTTGTGCCAGGCCTCGTCGGGGTAGTCCTCGGCGGGCGTGGCCCAGTTGGCGCCGGCGTTGTTGACCAGGATGTCGATCTGGCCGTAGGCGGCGAGTGCCTGGTCGACGAGGCCGGGGATCTGGTCGAACTTCGACAGGTCGTTGGCGATGACCTGGGCTTCGATGCCCATTGTCTTCAAGTGCGCCTGCGCTTGCGCGAGTTCATCGGCCTTGCGCGCGGTGAGGATGAGCTTGGCGCCCGCCTCGCCGAGCGCCTCGGCGGCTTGCAGGCCGAGGCCTCGCGAGCCGCCGGTGACCAGCGCGACCTTGCCCTTCAGGCTGAACAGGTCCTGGACCGACATTTAGACGACTTCGAACAGGCCCGCTGCGCCCTGGCCGCCGCCGATGCACATCGTGACCACGACGTACTTGGCACCGCGGCGCTTGCCTTCGATCAGCGCATGGCCGGTCAGGCGCGAGCCGGTCACGCCGTAGGGGTGACCCACGGCGATGGCGCCGCCGTTGACGTTCAGGCGGTCGTCAGGGATGTCCAGCTTGTCGCGGCTGTAGATCACTTGGCAGGCAAAGGCTTCGTTCAGCTCCCACAGGCCGATGTCGTCGATCTTGAGGCCGGTCTGCTTCAGCAGCTTGGGGATGGCGAACACCGGGCCGATGCCCATTTCATCGGGCTCGCAGCCGGCGACCGCGAAGCCGCGGAAGATGCCCATCGGCTTGATGCCGCGCTTCTCGGCGAGCTTGCTGTTCATCAGCACGCAGGCCGACGAGCCGTCGGAGAACTGGCTCGCGTTGCCGGCCGTCACCACGCCACCCGGCAGGGCCGCGCGGATCTTCGCCACGCCTTCCAGCGTGGTGTCGGGGCGGATGCCTTCGTCGGCGGCGATCGTCACTTCCTTCGTCGTCAGGCGGCCGGTGGCCTTGTCGACGACGCCCATGATGGTGGTCATCGGGGCGATCTCGTCCTTGAACTTGCCGGCTTCGAGGGCGGCGGCGGCACGCAGCTGGCTGCGCACGCCGTATTCGTCCTGCGATTCCTTCGAGATGTTGTAGCGCTTGGCCACCATCTCGGCGGTCTGCAGCATGCTCCAGTAGATCTCGGGCTTCTTCTCCAGCATGGCCGGGTCGGCGCGCATGTGGCGGTTGGTCTCGTTCTGCACGCACGAGATCGACTCCACGCCGCCGCCGATGGCGACCTGCACACCGTCGACGATGATGCTGTGAGCTGCCATCGCGATGGCCTGCAGGCCCGACGAGCAGAAGCGGTTGATGGTGACACCCGCGGTGGTGACGGGCAGGCCGGCACGCAGGGCGGCCACGCGGGCGATGTTGCCGCCGGTTGTGCCTTCGGACAGCGAGCCGCCGAGGAACACGTCCTCGATTTCAGCGGGGTCGAGGCCCGAGCGCTTGACGGCGTGCTCGATCGAGTGGGCGGCGAGCGTGGCGCCGTAGGTCATGTTGAAAGCACCCTTCCAGCTCTTGGCGAGGCCAGTACGGGCGGTGGAGACGATGACGGCTTCGGTCATGATGATTCCTTGTCTTGTGTGAGTTCTGGTCGCGGCTTGTTGGCTCAGCTGAAGGTCTTGCCTTCTTCGGCGAGCTTCACCAGCAGCGGGGCCGGTTCCCAGAACTTGGCGTCGGCACCCGGCTCGGCCGCGATGCGGCGCAGAGCACGCACCACGTTGGCCAGGCCCACGGTGTCGGCATAGAGCATCGGGCCGCCGCGGTGCGCGGGGAAGCCGTAGCCGTTGAGGTAGACCACGTCGATGTCGGACGCACGGGCGGCGATGCCTTCCTCGACGATGCGGGCGCCTTCGTTGACCATCGCGTAGATGCAGCGCTCGATGATCTCTTCATCGCTGACCTTGCGCGCGACCATGCCGCGTTCCTTGCGGAAGTCTTCGATGATCTTGTCGACGGCCGGGTCGGGGATCGCGTCGCGCTTGCCCGGCTCGTACTTGTAGAAGCCCGCGCCCGTCTTCTGGCCGAAGCGGCCGGCTTCGGCCAGGCGGTCGGCGACGATGGGGATGTAGGCCTCGGGGTTGGCTTCCTTGCGGCGCTTGCGGCCGGCGTAGCCGATGTCGAGGCCAGCCAGGTCGCCCATGCGGTAGATGCCCATCGCCAGGCCGAACTTCTCGAGCGCCTTGTCGATCTGCTGCGGCGAGGCACCGGCGTTGAGCGCCTCGTTGGCGGCAGCGCCGTAGCGGGCCACGATGCGGTTGCCGATGAAGCCGTCGCACACGCCCGACACGACCGGCATCTTCTTGATCTTCTTCGCGAGTGCCATCGAGGTGGCCAGCACGTCCTTGGCGGTCTTCTCGCCGCGCACCACTTCCAGCAGGCGCATCACGTTGGCCGGGCTGAAGAAGTGCAGGCCCACCACGTCTTGTGGGCGCTTGGTGAACTGGGCGATCTTGTCGAGGTTGAGCGCCGAGGTGTTGGACGCCAGGATCGCGCCGGGCTTGCACACCTCGTCGAGCGTCTTGAAGACCTGCTCCTTGACTTCCATGCTCTCGAACACGGCCTCGATCACGAGGTCGACGTCCTTGAAGCCGTCATACGTGAGCGTCGGCGTGATGAGGGCCATGCGCTCCTCGATCTGTGCGGGCGTGATCTTGCCCTTCTTGGCCGAGTTCTCGTAGTTGGTGCGGATGGTCTTGAGGCCCTTGTCGAGCGCCTCTTGCTTCATCTCGAGCAGCACCACGGGGATGCCAACGTTGATGAAGTTCATGGTGATGCCCACGCCCATCGTGCCGGCGCCGATCATGCCGACCTTCTTGATGTCGCGCAGCTTGGTGTCTTCCGGCACGTCGGGAATCTTGGCTGCGGCGCGCTCGGCGTTGAAGATGTGGCGCAGTGCGCGCGACTCGTTGGTGAGCATCAGCGCCTGGAACAGCTCGCGCTCGTACTTCAGGCCTTCGTCGAAGGGCTTGCTGGTGGCGGCGGCCACGGCTTCCACGCACTTGAGCGGCGCGGGGAAGTTCTTCGAAGTGGCGCCGACGGTGTTGCGGGCGAACTGCAGGAAGGCTTCGGTGCCGGGGGCCACGGGCTTGACCTTCAGGTCGCGGGCGCGCTTGAGCGGCAGCTTGTCGGCCACGGCCTTCTCGGCGAACTTGATGGCGCCGTCGAGCAGGTCGCCGTCGACGATGGCGTCGACCAGCGGCGAACCTTCGAACTTCTTGGCCGGCACCGGAGCGCCGGAGACGATCATGTTCAGCGCGGCTTCGAGGCCGATCAGGCGCGGCAGGCGCTGCGTGCCGCCAGCACCGGGCAAGAGGCCGAGCTTGACTTCGGGCAGGCCGAGGTTGGCGTCGCCCTTGGCGACGCGGAAGTGCGCGCCCATCGCGAGCTCGAGGCCACCGCCGAGGGCCATGCCGCCGATCGCGGCGACCACGGGCTTGGGCGAGTTCTCCAGGGCCTTGATCACGTCGGGCAGGTTGGGCGACTTGCCGGCGTTGGCGGTGCCGAACTCCTTGACGTCAGCGCCACCCGAGAAGGCGCGGTCGCTGCCGATCAGCACGACGGCGCTGACCTTCGGGTCGGCGAGGGCCTTGTCGAGGCCGCTGATGATGCCGCTGCGCAGCGCATACCCCAAGCCGTTGACCGGCGGGTTGTTCAGCGTGACCACGGCCACCGAGCCGCGAACGTCGTACTGGGTGGAGGTCGGTTGATTGCTCATTGGGATTGGCTCCTGAAAGGCACGGGAGGGACAGCGAGGGCCGCACGGCGCTCCCGCCGGGAGAAACCGTGCGGGCAGGTCATGCGTGGTTTGATGTTCCGCAATGCAGAACATTATTTTGCAAAGGCGACCATCGTAGCCGCTGAGGGGCTGCCTGTAAACAAGGTGATTCCCGACCGAAGTTGACCGCGTTACCCGGGGTTGTCGCCCGCGTGACAGGGTTTAGGATGGGTTGCAGGCAATGTCGTTGGTAGAAGTTCCAATTTATACTTCAGCGTTTTGCGATGCAGAATCTGCATCCATTTTCTTGATCATCCGCAATACGGCTCAGCCGCAGGAGACTTTCCATGGATCTCGAATACAGCCCAGAAGAACAGAAATTCCGCGAGGAGGTGCGCAGCTTCATCGCCGAAAACCTGCCGCAGGAGATCCGCAACCGCGGTGCCTCGGGTGAGCGCCACCTGGCCGAAGACATCACCAAGTGGCAGAACATCCTCTACAAGAAGGGCTGGGGCGGCTCGAGCTGGCCGGTCGAGTTCGGTGGCACGGGCTGGAACGCCGTGCAGAAGCACATCTTTGACGAAGAGTGCGCCGAGGCCGGCACGCCGATGCAGCTGGCCTTCAGCATCAAGATGGTCGCGCCGGTGATCATGCGTTTCGGCAATGCGGCGCAGAAGGCCTACTACCTGCCGCGCATCCTGTCGGGCGAAGACTGGTGGTGCCAGGGCTACAGCGAGCCGGGCGCCGGCTCCGACCTGGCCTCGCTCAAGACCCGCGCCGTGCGCGGCACCGATGAAAAGGGCGAGCACTACATCGTCAACGGCCAGAAGACCTGGAACACGCTCGGCCAGTACGCCGACTGGATCTTCTGCCTGGTGCGCACCAGCACCGAAGGCCGCAAGCAGGAAGGCATCAGCTTCCTGCTGATCGACATGAAGACCCCGGGCATCACCGTCAAGCCGATCATCATGCTCGACGGCGGCCACGAGGTGAACGAAGTCTGGTTCGACAACGTGCGCGTGCCGGTCGAAAACCGCATCGGCGAAGAGAACAAGGGCTGGACGTATGCCAAGTTCCTGCTCGGCCACGAGCGCACCGGCATCGCCGGTGTGGGCCGCTCCAAGGTCGCGATCAAGCGCCTCAAGACGCTGGCCCGCAAGGTGCCCGGCGACAACGGCAAGCCGCTGATCGAAGACGTGCGCTTCCGCGACCGCCTCGCGCAAGTCGAGATGGAGCTGATGGCACTCGAGATCACCAACCTCAAGGTCGTGTCGCAAGAAGGCAAGTCGCACGCGCCCGGCCCCGAGGCCTCGATGCTGAAGATCAAGGGCTCCGAGATCCAGCAGATGCTGACCGAACTCTCGATGATGGCGCTCGGCCCCTACGGCGTGCCTTGGCTGCGTGAGCAGCAAGACCTCTCGGGCAACCCGCAGCCGCTGACCGAGTTCTTCGCCGGCCGTGAGACGCTGCTCTCGGGCGCGTACTACAACACCCGCAAGACGACCATCTATGGCGGCTCCAGCGAGGTCCAGAAGAACATCATCAGCCAGATGATCCTGGGCCTGTAATCGAAGCCAGTCACACAGAACACGAAGGAATCACCATGGATTTCAATCTCAGCGAAGAACAAACCGCGATCCAGGACAGCCTGAAGCGCTACCTCGCCAAGGACTACGGCTTCGAGCACCGTCGCGCGCTCACCAAGAGCGAGCTCGGCCACAGCGCCGAAGCCTGGTCGACCTATGCCGAACTCGGCCTGCTGGCCCTGCCGTTCGCCGAAGAAGTGGGTGGCCTGGGCGGCAACGCCATCGATACGATGCTGATCGCCGAGACGCTGGGCACGGCGCTGGCGCTCGAGCCCTTCATCCCGTCGACCGTGATCGCGGGCAGCCTGATCGCCGACATCGGCAACGCGGCGCAGAAAGACACGCTGCTGGGTGGCATCACGCAAGGCACGACGATCGCGACGCTGGCCCACCAGGAGCCGGGCGCGCGCTACAACACGCATCACGTGGCGACGACCGCGAAGAAAGACGGCGACGGCTGGTCGCTGAGCGGCCACAAGGCGGTCGTGCTCGCCGCCGCGTCGGCGAACAAGCTCCTCGTCTCGGCCCGCACCTCGGGCTCGGCCTTCGACGCCAATGGCATCTCGCTCTTCGTCGTCGACGCCAAGGCCGCCGGCCTGACGCTGCGCCCCTACGGCACGCAAGACGGCCAGCGCGCCGCCGACGTGATCCTGAAGGACGTGAAGGTCGGTGCCGACGCACTGGTTGGCCAGGTCAACCAGGCCCTGCCGGCGATCGAATGGGCGCTCGACCGTGGCGTCGCCGCGCTGTGCGCCGAAGCCGTCGGCGTGATGGCCACGCTCAACGCGCAGACGCTCGAGTACCTGAAGAACCGCAAGCAGTTCGACATGCCCATCGGCAAGTTCCAGGTGCTGCAGCACCGCATGGCCGACATGGCGATGGCCGCCGAATACGGCCGCGCGATGGCGCTGCTGGCCGCGGTGAAGGTCGACTCGAAGGATGCGGCCGAGCGCCGCCGCCACGTGTCGGCCGCCAAGGCCTACATCGGCCAGTCGGCCCGCACGGTGGGCCAGGGCGCGGTGCAGATGCACGGCGGCATGGGCGTGACCGACGAGCTGATGGCGGCGCACCTCTTCAAGCGTCTGACGGTCATCAACCAGACCTTCGGCGACGTGGACCACCACCTCGGCAAGTTCAGCGACACGCTGCTCGCAGCCTGACGCGCCACGCTCTCGACCAAGGGCCCGCATGCCTCTCGCTGCGGGCCCTTCTTCAATCAGCTTTTAGAACAACATGACCGCCGAACTCATCCTCAACCGCCGCGACCTCGACTTCCAGATCTTCGAGGTGAACGATGCCGAAGCGCTGACGCAGCGCGAGCGCCACGCCGACCACAGCCGCGAGACCTTCGTCGCCGCGCTCGACGCCGCGATGGCCATCGCCGCCGACAAGTTCTTCACCCACAACCGCGAGAGCGACGAAGAAGAGCCGACCTTCGACGGCAAGAGCGTCACCATCATTCCGCAGGTGAAAGACGCGCTGCAGGCCTACTGCGAAGCCGGCTTCATCGCGCCGACGCAAGACTACGAGCTCGGCGGCATGCAGCTGCCCGTGTTGATGGGCCAGGCCTTCTCGGCCATCTTCAAGAGCGCGAATGCGTCGACCAATTCGTATGTCGGCCTGACGATTGCGAATGCGAACGTCATCAACCGCTTCGGCACCGAATCGCAAAAGAAGAAGTACCTGCCGCACATGCTGGCCGGCCGCTTCTTCGGGACCATGTGCCTCACCGAGCCGCAAGCCGGCTCCAGCCTGTCTGACATCACCACCACCGCCGTGCCGCAGGCCGACGGCAGCTACCGCCTCACCGGCAACAAGATCTTCATCTCGGGCGGCGACCACGAGTTGAGCGAAAACATCATCCACCTCGTGCTCGCACGCCTGCCCGGCGCACCGGCCGGGGTGAAGGGCATCTCGCTCTTCATCGTGCCGAAGTTCATGGTCAACGACGATGGCTCGCTCGGTGCGCGCAACGACGTGGCGCTCGCGGGCCTCATCCACAAGATGGGCTGGCGTGGCACCACCTCCACCATGCTGTCGTTCGGCGAGAAGGGCAACTGCTACGGCGAGCTGATCGGCCAGCCGAACCAGGGCCTCGCCGCGATGTTCCACATGATGAACGAGGCGCGTATCGGTGTCGGCATGGGCGCCGTGATGCTGGGCTACCGCGGCTACCTCGCCTCGCTGCAGTACGCGCGTGAACGCCCGCAAGGCCGACGCGCCGGCAGCAAGGACCCGAACGAACCGCAGATCAAGCTGATCGAGCACGCCGACATCCGCCGCATGCTGATCGCGCAGAAGGCGTATGTGGAAGGTGGCCTCGCGCTGGGCCTCTACGCCGCACGCCTGGTCGACGAGCAGAAGACCGGCCCCGACGAGACCAAGCGCGAGGAGGCCGGCCTGCTGCTGGAGCTGCTCACGCCCATCGTCAAGAGCTGGCCCTCGCAGTGGTGCCTGGAGGCCAACAGCCTCGCGATCCAGATCCACGGCGGCTACGGCTACACGCGCGAATACCCGGTGGAGCAGTTCTACCGCGACAACCGGCTCAACATGATCCATGAGGGCACGCACGCCATCCAGTCGATCGACCTGCTGGGCCGCAAGGTCGTCATGCAGCAAGGCGCCGCGCTGGAGCTGCTGGGCCGCGAGATTGCCGCGACGGTGAAGGACGCCTCCGCATACGAAACCCTCAGCGCCAACGCCGATGCGTTGACCATCGCCTGGTCCAACGTCGTGCAGACGGTGAAGGCGCTGGCGCCGCTGCTGAAGGAGAAGGGCGAGCTGGCACTGGCGAACTCGGTCGTCTTCCTCGAAGCCTTCGGCCACACGGTCGTCGCGTGGCAGTGGCTGCGCCAGGCCCTCGTTGCGACCCGTGCCCTGAAGAACGCCCAGGGTGACGACGAAATCAACTTCTACCGAGGCAAGCTGCACACCAGCGCCTGGTTCTTCGACTGGGAGTTGCCGCGCTGCAAGCCGCAGCACGAGCTGCTGCGCAGCCTCAACGACTCGACCCTCACGATGCAGGACGCGTGGTTCTGATGAGCACCGACGACACCATCCCTGACGGCTTCACCGCGCTGGTCCCTGGCGGCACCTGGCTCACCCACGCCGGCCCGCTGTACCAGAAGGACGCGCCCAACGGCGGCGTGATCATCGGCCTGCGCCTCGCACAGAAGCACACCAACATGCGCGGCATCGCGCACGGCGGCATGCTGGTCACGCTGGCCGACAGCGCGCTCGGCCGCAACATGCACCTCACGCGCAAGCCCTCGGCGCCGATGGTGTCGGTCAACCTGTCGACCGACTTCCTCGGCGCGGCCAAGGTGGGCGACTGGCTGGAAGCCCACGTGCAGGTGCGCAAGCACGGGGCGCGGCTGTCGTTCGCCGAGTGCGAGCTGCGGGTCGGCGAGAAGGTGGTGGTGCGCTGCAGCGGTGTGTTTGCGGTGGTCGAGCCGGTGACTGCCAACAAGGAAGTCCCTGAGGGCTGAGCGCTTGCACGGGGCGTAAAGTGTCCGGCACACGGACACTGCCCCATGACGACGACCCTCCTCCCTGCCGACGCCGACGGCGTGCTCAAGCTCGCCGCGCAGAGCATGTTCGACACGCTGGCGCAGGCCGCGATGGGCATGATGGTGGTCGACCGGCACCACCGCATCGTGTGGATCAGCGAGGGCTACAAGCGCTTCCTGCCCGGCCTCGGCCATGAAGAAAGCGACTTCGTCGGCCGCCTCGTGGAAGAGGTTGTGCCCAACACGCTGATGGCCCACGTGATCGAGACCGGCCAGCCCATGCTGGTGGACCTGCTCACCAACCAGGCCGGCACCTTCCTGGTGAGCCGCATCCCCCTGCGCAGCCCCGAGGGCGAGGTGATCGGCGCGCTCGGCCTGGTGCTGCTCGACCACCCCGAGACGACGATGCAGCCGCTGATGACGAAATTCAGCCGCCTGCAGCGCGAGCTCGACGACGCACGCCAGCAGCTCGCCGCGCAGCGCCGCCCCAAGTACACCATCGCGAGCTTCATCGGCTCGAGCCCGGTCGCGATGGAGACGAAGCGCCAGGCACGCCGCGTGGCGCAGACCGACAGCACCGTGCTGCTGCTTGGCGAGACGGGCACCGGCAAGGAGCTGCTGGCGCATGCCATCCACGCGGCGAGCACCCGTGCCTCGCGTGCCTTCGTCGGCGTCAACATCGCCGCCGTGCCCGACACCCTGCTCGAAGCCGAGTTCTTCGGCGTGGCCCCCGGCGCCTACACCGGCGCCGACCGCAAGGGCCGCGACGGCAAGTTCAAGCTCGCCGACGGCGGCACGCTCTTCCTCGACGAGATCGGCGACATGCCGGTCGCGCTGCAGAGCAAGCTCTTGCGCGTGCTGCAGGAGCAGGAGATCGAGCCGCTCGGCAGCAACAAGGTCGAGCGGGTCGACGTGCGCATCATCGCCGCCACCAGCCGCGACCTGCCCGCGATGGTGGCCGCCGGCAGCTTCCGCGCCGACCTCTACTACCGCCTCAACGTGCTGCCGATCCGGCTGCCGGCGCTGCGCGAGCGCCTGCCCGATCTCGAAGCGCTGGTCGAGGCGCTGGCCGACGACATCGCCCGCCGCAGCGGCCTGCCGCACAAGGGCCTGTCGCCCGATGCGCTGGAACTGCTGTCGCGCCAGCCGTGGCCCGGCAACATCCGCGAGCTGCGCAACGTGCTGGAGCAGGCGACGCTGATGACCGACGACACCGTGCTCACGGCAGCGCATTTCGGCAGCCTGATCGCGGGCGTGCCGCAACTGAGCCCCCCGCCGCCACCCGCCGCCGCTCCCACGCCTCGCATCGCAGTGGCCGCTGGAGCCACCGCCACCATCACGCCGCTGCCGCAGGCGATCGCCGAGCTGGAGCAGCGGGCCATCCGCGAGGCGCTGCAAGCGACCGGCGGCAACAAGCTCGCTGCATCGCGGCTGCTCGGCATCTCGCGCGCCACGCTGTACGAGAAGCTCGGCTCGAGCTGAGCGCCGTTCGGCCTGACGCACCGGCTTTACCTCGCGGCAACGCGGGCTGCGAGCCTTCACCGATGCGGGTGCCGGGCATCCCGTGCATGCTTCGGGGTCTTTCCGGTCGCCGCTTCGCCATGCCTGCCCACGGTCTTCTCGCTCCGCATCACCCCCTCACCCTGATTGCACTCACCGTGGCCGCGGCCGCCGTGCAGGCACAGACGCCAACGCCGCCTGCACCCGCGCCATCGCCTGCACCACAGCAGCTCGAGCGCGTCGAGATCACCGGCACGCGCGACAACGACCAGAGCGAGCGCCGCCAGTCCACCGCCGCCAAGATCGTGATCGGGCGCGAGGAGATCGAGCGCTTCGGCGACAGCACCGTGGGCGAGGTCTTGAAGCGCCTGCCCGGCATCACGCTGCAAGGCGCGCCGGGGCGCGGTGGGGCGATCCGCATGCGTGGGCTCGGCAGCGGCTACACGCAGATCCTCATCGACGGCGAGCGTGTGCCACCGGGCCTCACCATCGACACGCTCACGCCCGAGCAGATCGAGCGCATCGAGATCCTGCGCGCGCCCACCGCCGAGACCGGCGCGCGGGCGATTGCCGGCACCATCAACATCGTCACGCGAGAAGGCTTCAAGAAGCGGCTGAACGATTTGCGCGTGGGCTTCGGGGTGGAGAACGGGCACGTGAACCCCGGCTTCTCCTGGACGCGCAACGACAGCGTCGACAACCTGATCTACAACCTCTCGCTCTCGGCCTATCACGGCGAGCGCGACACCCACAGCACGACCACCACCGTGCGCGACGACAGCACGCCGTTGACGGGCGGCCACAGCGAGAGCGTGGAGACCACGCAGTCGAGCGACAAGCGCACCGGCCTGCATGCAACGGGCCGGCTGCAATGGCGCGGTGACAAGGGCACGTCGCTCGTGCTGATGCCCTTGCTGATCTACAACGAGTCCGACAGCCGGCGCAGCTCGCGTGTCGCCTACAGCAGCACCTTCACCGGCCCGCTGGCCGAGCAGCCTTACGACACCAGCACCGGCCACAACACCGGGCACTACACGCTGCTGCGCCTGAACGGGCAATTCAACCGTGGGCTGGACGGCCTCGGCCGGCTCGAAGTCAAGGGTGGCCTCGGCCAGGGCCGCTGGAGCGGCCGTGCTGAGCGAACTCTGCGCAACGACGACGCTTCGCCCACGCGTGCCCAGCCGAGCGACTTCGATGACGTGAACACCGCCCGCGACACCAACGCCACGCTCGGCACCAAGCTCACCGCCCTGCTGCCCAACGACCACGCGCTGGTGACCGGCGCCGAATTCGAGCACAACCGCCGGGGCGAGCAGCACAGCGAGGCCGACGTCTCGGGTGACGACTTCTCCGCCCGCTCGCTGCGTCTGGCCGCCTACGCACAGGACGAATGGAACCTCACGCCGCAATGGGCCGTGCACGCCGGCCTGCGCTGGGAGGGCATCCGCACGCAAGGCGATGCGAACGGCGCCACGCAGGCATTCGACAACCGCAGCAGCGTGTGGACGCCGCTCCTGCACACCGTGTGGAAGTTCGACCCCAAGAGCCGCGACCAGGTGCGCCTGAGCCTCACCCGCAGCTACCGCTCGCCGACGCTGCAGAACCTGATCCCGTACACCCGCTTGTCGAGCGACAACTCCGAGACCCGCCCCGACCGCGCCGGCAACCCCGACCTGAAGCCCGAGCTGGCCACCGGCCTCGACGTGGCGATCGAGCGCTACCTCCCCGGCAGCGGCATCCTGAGCGCCAATGTTTTCCACCGAGAGATCAGCCAGTACATCCGCACCGTGACGTCGCTGGAGGGCACACGCTACGTGTCGCGCATGCAGAACGTCGGCGACGCCACCACCCAGGGTGTCGAACTCGAAGCCAAGTTCCGCCTCAGCGACCTCGTGGCCGACGCGCCCGGCGTCGAGCTGCGCGCCAATGGCAGCGTCTTCCGCTCGAAGGTGAAGGGCACGCCGGGGCCCGACAACCGCATCGACCAGCAGGCCTCGGGCGTCGTCAACCTGGGCGCCGACTACCGCCTGCGCGGCACCGGCCTCACGCTCGGCGGCAACTTGAGCTGGCAGCCCGGCTACACCACCCGCCTCAGCGAGACGCAGTGGGTCGTGCAGGGCAAGAAGACGGTGGCCGATGCGTTCGTGCTCTACACCCTGCGCCCGGGCATGCAGCTGCGGGTGTCGGGCAGCAACCTCGCGGCACGCGACTACCTCACCGGCAGTCGCTTCGAAGGTGGCAATGTCCGCGAGACCAGCGAGACCGACACCGACTCCTCCATCAGCTGGCAGGTGCGTCTGGAAATGAAGCTCTAGGTTTGCCTGAGTTTCGGGCACTGTCCAAGCGCAAGACACGGTGCTCACCTGGCGTGTCCGGCATTTGGGCGAGAGCCCGGCAACGCGGCACTCAGCGTCCCAGGTAAACCTAGTGTTTGCCCTGATCTGGTGCTTTTGGGCACAGGCTTTGCGCAAGAGAGCCCCGCACGGGCGGCAACTGCGCCGCCTGAGAACCCAGGAGACACCATGCACTTCGCCACCCGCCGCGTTGCCCTCACTGCCGTTGCCACCGCCGCCGCTGCGCTCACGCTGGCCGCGCCGCTCGTCCAGGCCCAATCCAAGAACGAGGTCCGCATCGCCCACGTCTACGGCAAGACCGGCCCGCTCGAGGCCTACGCCAAGCAGACGCACACCGGCCTGATGATGGGCCTCGAATACGCCACTGGTGGCACGATGACGGTGGCCGGCAAGAAGCTCGTGGTGATCGAGAAAGACGACCAGGGCAAGCCCGACGTGGGCAAGAACCTGCTGGCCACCGCCTACGGTGACGACAAGGCCGACATCGCGGTGGGCACCACCGGCTCGGGCGTGGCGCTCGCCATGCTGCCGGTGGCCGAGGAGTACAAGAAGATCCTGCTGGTCGAGCCCGCCGTGGCCGACTCGATCACCGGCGACAAATGGAACAAGTACATCTTCCGCACCGGCCGCAACAGCTCGCAGGACGCCATCGCCAACGCCGTGGCGCTCGACAAGGCCGGCGTGAGCATCGCCACCCTCGCACAGGACTACGCCTTCGGCCGCGACGGTGTGAAGGCCTTCAAGGACGCGCTCAAGACCGCGAAGATCGTCCACGAGGAATACCTGCCCGCCGCCACCACCGACTTCACCGCCGGCGCGCAGCGCATCATCGACAAGCTGAAGGACGCGCCCGGCCGCAAGGTCATCTTCATCATCTGGGCCGGCGCGGGCAACCCGTTCAAGATCGCCGACCTCGACTTGAAGCGCTACAACATCGAGATCGCCACCGGCGGCAACATCCTTCCGGCGATGACCGCCTACAAGCAGTTCCCCGGCATGGAAGGCGCGGCCTACTACTACTTCGGCATCCCGAAGAACCCGGCCAACGAGTGGCTCGTGGCCAACCACTACAAGAAGTTCCAGACGCCACCCGACTTCTTCACCGCGGGCGGCATGAGCGCCGGCATCGCGCTGGTCGAGGCCTTGAAGAAGACCCAGGGCAACACCAACACCGACAAGCTCATCACCACGATGGAAGGCATGAGCTTCGAGACGCCCAAGGGCAAGATGACCTTCCGCAAGGAAGACCACCAGGCCATGCAGTCGATGTACCACTTCAAGATCAAGGTGGACCCGGCCTTCACCTGGGGCGTGCCGGAGCTGGTGCGCGAGATCAAGCCGGAAGAGATGAACGTGCCGATCCGCAACAAGCGCTGAGCGCGCACCGACACGACATGCTCGAGACCCGCAACCTCACGGTCCGCTTCGGCGGACACGTGGCGGTGGACCACGTGAGCTGTGCCTTCCAGCCCGGCACGCTCACGGCCATCGTCGGCCCCAACGGCGCCGGCAAGACCACCTACTTCAACCTGATCTCCGGCCAGCTGCGCGCGACCGAGGGCCAGGTGCTGCTGGGCGGCCACGACATCACCGCCGAGCCGGCGTCGACCCGCACGCACCGCGGCCTCGGCCGCGCGTTCCAGCTCACGCAGCTCTTTCCCAACCTCACGGTGGTGGAGAACGTGCGCCTGGTGGTGCAGTCGCGGCGCCGCGAGGGGCTCAACCTGTGGTCGGTGTGGCTCGACCGCAAGGAGACGCTGGCCCGTGCGCACGAGCTCGTGCGGCAGGTGCAGCTCGGCGACAAGGCCGAGGCCATCGCGAGCAGCCTGCCGCACGGCGACCAGCGCAAGCTCGAGGTGGCGATGCTGATGGCGCTCGACCCGCAGGTCTTCATGTTCGACGAGCCCACGGCGGGCATGAGCGTCGACGAGGTGCCGGTGATCCTCGACCTCATCCGCATGCTGAAGGCGCGGCGCGACGCGACCATCCTGCTCGTCGAGCACAAGATGGACGTGGTGCGCGAGCTGGCCGACCGCATCATCGTGCTGCACAACGGCCAGCTGGTGGCCGACGGCGACCCGGCGACGGTGATCGCCTCGCCCGTCGTGCAGCAGGCCTACCTCGGCATGGCCGCGAAGGAGGCCGCATGACGACGTTGCTCAAGCTCCAAGACGTGCACACGCACATCGGCCAGTACCACATACTCCACGGTGTCGACGTCGAGGTGCCCACCGGCCAGGTGACCATGCTGCTCGGCCGCAACGGCGCCGGCAAGACCACCACGCTGCGCACGATCATGGGCCTGTGGGCCGCCTCGCAAGGCACGATCACCTTCGACGGCCAGGCCATCGCCGGCCGGCCCACGCCCGACATCGCGCAACTCGGCATTGCCTACGTGCCCGAAAACATGGGCATCTTCAGCGACCTCTCGGTGAAGGAGAACCTGCTGCTCGCCGCACGCAGCGCCCGCACCGCCGACCAGATGGACACGCAGCGCCTGGAGTGGCTCTTCAGCCTCTTCCCCGCGGTGAAGAAGTTCTGGCTCTACCCGGCCGGAAAACTCTCCGGCGGGCAGAAGCAGATGCTGGCCATCGCCCGCGCGATGGTCGAGCCGCGCCGCCTGCTTCTCATCGACGAGCCCAGCAAGGGCCTCGCGCCTGCCATCGTGCAGAACCTCATCCAGGCTTTACGCGAACTCAAGCGCACGCAGACCACCGTGCTGCTCGTCGAGCAGAACTTCGCCATGGCCAAGGCGCTCGGCGACCGGGTGGCCGTCATGGACGACGGCCGCGTGGTGCACCACGGCGCGATGCAGGCCCTGGCCGACGACGAAGACCTTCAACACCGGCTGCTCGGCCTCTCGCTGGGAGCCCACCAATGAACACGACGACCACCACCACCGCGGCCCCGCCCGCGCAGGCCGACGCCATCCCGAAGGCCGCGTTCGACTGGATCCCGCTGGCGCTCGTGCCGCTGCTCGCGCTGCTCGCACTGCCGGCCATCGGCTCGCCCTCGTCGTGGCTCACGCTCACGGTCGCGGGCCTCGCAATGGGCATGATCGTCTTCATCATCGCCTCGGGCCTCACGCTCGTCTTCGGCCTGATGGACGTGCTGAACTTCGGCCACGGTGTCTTCATCGCGTTCGGTGCTTTCGTGGCCACCAGCATCTTCGGTGCGATGACCGGCTGGTCGGACGCCGACAGCCTGCTGAAGAACCTCGCGGTCGTCTTCCTCGCCATGCTGGCGGCGATGAGCGTCACCGCGGCCATCGGCTGGGGCTTCGAGCGGGTGATGGTGCGGCCGGTCTACGGCCAGCACCTGAAGCAGATCCTCGTGACGATGGGCGGCATGATCATCGGCGAAGAGCTGATCAAGGTCGTGTGGGGCCCGCAGCAGGTCCCGCTGCCGCTGCCCACCACGCTGCGCGGCTCGTTCATCTTTGGCGACGCGGTGGTCGAGAAGTACCGGCTCGTCGCGGTGGTCATCGGCGCGGGGGTGCTGCTCGCAATGCTCTTCACCCTCAACCGCACCAAGCTCGGCCTGCTCATCCGCGCCGGCGTGCAGGACCGCGAGATGGTCGAGAGCCTGGGCTACCGCATCCGCCGCCTCTTCGTCGGCGTGTTTGTCGCCGGCTCGGCGCTCGCCGGTCTCGGCGGCGTGCTGTGGGGGCTGTACCAGCAGAGCGTGATCCCGCAGATCGGTGCGCAGGTCAACACGCTGATCTTCATCGTGATCATCATCGGCGGCCTCGGCTCCACCTTCGGGTGTTTCGTGGGGGCGCTGCTGGTGGGTCTGCTCGCCAACTACGTGGGCTTCCTCGCGCCCAAGGCGGCGATGTTTTCCAACATCGGCCTCATGGTCGCCATCCTGCTGTGGCGTCCGCAGGGCCTCTATCCGGTGGCGAACCGATGAACCTCCTACAACCGTTCGGGCTGAGCCTGTCGAAGCCCCCTCGCACCGCCACCAGGCCCTTCGACAGGCCCAGGGCGAACGGAGTCTGTGCATGCTGAGCCGTCTCCTCTCCCACGACCTGCCGCGCAACCGCTGGCTCGCGGCCATCCTCATCGTGATCGTGCTGGGCCTCGCGCTCACGCCGTTTCTCTTCCCGAGCACCAAGGCGCTCAACGTGGGCGCGAAGATCCTCGTCTTCATCGTGCTCGTGGCGAGCTTCGACCTGCTGCTGGGCTACACCGGCATCGTGAGCTTCGCGCACACCATGTTCTTCGGCATCGGGGCCTATGGCGTGGCCATTGCAAGCACCCGGCTCGGCCCGGGCTGGGGTGCGCTTGCGCTCGGCGTGGGCGTGGCGCTGGTGGTGGCCCTCGTGCTCTCGCTGGTGATCGGGCTCTTCAGCTTGCGGGTCAAAGCGATCTTCTTCGCGATGATCACGCTCGCCGTGGCGTCGGCATTTCTCTCGCTCGCCTCGCAACTCTCGGAATTCACCGGCGGCGAAGACGGCCTCAACTTCAAGGTGCCCGAGGCCCTGCAGCCCGGTACGCAGTACTTCGAAGAGCCCTTCTTCGGCGCGAGCATCGATGGCCGCTTCCTCAGCTACTACCTGCTCTTCGTCGCCGCGGTGGCGCTGGTGCTCGTGATGCTGCGCATCGTCAACTCGCCCTTCGGCCGCGTGCTGCAGGCCATCCGCGAGAACGACTTCCGCGCCGAGGCCATCGGCTACCGGGTGGTGGTGTACCGCACGCTCAGCAACGTGCTGTCGGCGCTCTTCGCCACGCTGGCCGGCTGCCTGCTCGCGATCTGGCTGCGCTACAACGGGCCCGACACCTCGCTCAGCTTCGAGATCATGCTCGACATCCTGCTCATCGTCGTGATCGGCGGCATGGGCACGGTGTATGGCGCGGTGGTGGGCAGCGTGCTCTTCGTCATCGCGCAGAACTACCTGCAAGACCTGCTCAAGCTCGGCGCGAGCGCGGTCGAGGGTGTGCCCGTCGCGTCGCAACTCGTTTCGCCCGACCGCTGGCTGTTGTGGTTGGGCCTGCTTTTCGTGCTCTCGGTCTACCACTTCCCCACCGGCGTGGTGGGGCGGCTGAGGGCGCTGCGATCCAAGGGCCGTCGACCATGAGCCTCTCTTCTGCATTCACTTCCCGCTACCTCATCTGCGAAGGCCGCGAGCTTCATTACACCGAGTGGGGGGCGGGGCACGACGAGACGGTGATCGCCTGGCACGGCCTCGCGCGCACCGGGCGCGACATGGACGACATCGCCGCGCACCTCTCGCAGCGCTACCGCGTGATCTGCCCCGACACGATCGGGCGTGGCCTCAGCCAGTGGAGCCCGAGCCCCAAGGAAGAGTATTGCCTCGCGTTCTACGCGCGCCTGGCCACCTCGCTCGTCAACCAGCTCGGCGTGGAGCGCTTCCACTGGCTCGGCACCTCGATGGGCGGGGCCATCGGCCTGCGCGTGGCCGCCACCAGCCTGCGCGGCCGGCTGCGGCGCCTGGTGCTCAACGACATGGGGCCCGAGATCACGCGCGTGTCGAGCGAGCGCATCCGCTCGTATGCCGGGTCGCCCTCGGCGTTCGACACCGTGAGCGAACTCGAGGCCTACTTCCGCACCATCTACAAGCCCTATGGCTGGCTGAGCGACGCGCAATGGCGCCGCCTCACCGAAACCTCGGTGCGCCGCCTGCCCGATGGCCGCGTGACCCCGCACTACGACCCCGCGATGGCGAAGCAGTTCGAGCACTACCCCGACGACTACACGCAGTGGGAAGCCTGGGACAGCCTCGACCTCCCCGTGCTGTGCCTGCGCGGCGAAAGCTCCGACCTGCTCTCGGCCGAGGTGGCCGAACAGATGCGCCAGCGCGGACCCCGCGCGGTGGTGGCCACCATCGCCGGCTGCGGGCACGCCCCGGCGCTCAACGTGCCGGAGCAATTCGCGCTGGTCGAGCGTTTCTTCGCGGCCTGATTAGCGTCGGAATCGACCATCGGGGCCGATGATGGAGAGGTCGGCGTAGTCCAGGCCGCTGTGGTCGGTGGGCGAGTAGCTCAGCTCCAGCCCGCCCAGGTCGAAGCGGTTGAAGCCTTCGAGCGCGCGGCGCAGCTTGTCGCGCGTGGGCCCGGCGCCGGCGCGGCGCAGGCCTTCGACCACCACCTTGGCCGACACGAAGCCCTCCAGCGTGATGGGCGAGAGCTCCATGCCCTTCGCCTTGGCGAGCTCCATCGCCTCTTTCACCACGGGTGAGGCGATCGAGCGCTCATAGGGGAAGACCTGGCTCACCACTACGCCGTGCGCGATGGGGCCGAGCTCCTTCACGAAGCCCGTCGAGGCGTTGTTCGACAGGGTGACGAGCTGCGCCTTCGAGCCCGCGGCGCGCAGCGCCTTCATGCCGTCGACGATGGCGGTGCCCGAGCCGATGAGCATCACCGCCTGCGGCTCCCTGGCCACCACGCGCGGCACGATGGCGCTGTAGTCGGGCTTGGCGCGGTCGTACTTCTCCAGGATCAGCGGTTCCTTGTTGACCGACTTCAGGCCCTTGAGCGCGCCCTGCACCGCGTCGGCACCGAAGCTGTCGTCGACCTGCACGATGGCGATGCGGTCGACGCCGATCAGGCTCAGGTGCGAGATCGCGCGCTCGGCCTCGCGCTGGTAGGTGGCGCGCACGTTGAAGAGCCACGGGTGCACCGGCTGGTGCAGCACCATCGCGCCGGTCGACGGGCCGATCAGCGGGATCTTGTGCTCGTTGAGCAGCGGCATGATCGCCTGCGTGTGGGGCGTGCCGCGGTTGAGGAAGAGGGCGACCACGCCCTTGTCGATCAGCTCCTTCGCATTGGCGGCGGCGAGCTTGGGGTCGAACTTGTCGTCGAGCGAGATCAGCTCGATCGGCTGGCCGTTGATGCCACCGCGCGCGTTCACCGCGTCGAAATAGAGCTTGGCGCCGTCGGTGGCTTCCTTCACCGAGGCGGCCACCGCCCCACTGAAGCCGGCCGTCTGGCCGATCCTGATCTGCGCCCACGTCGGCGGGGTGATGCCCAGCGCCGTTACCACCATCCACAAGGCTGTCAGCCACTGTTTGTTCATGTCGGACCCTCCGGTAAGAGAGGAGGGGATGTTAGGCAGCCTGGGGGGGTTATTGACAGTGCAACTACGTACAGGTTGTGGGGTGGACGGGCGTGCACTCCTGCGGAGTGCTGTTGCCGGGATGTGCGCCCGGCGGCGCAGTCCCTTTTCTTTGCTTGCCCAAAGAAAAGGAACCAAAAGAAAGGGCACCCCGTTCGCCGGTCGCCCTAGGGGCGACTGCTCTGCGCTGCTCGGACTTGGGGTGTCGGGCAGAACTCGCTACGCGCTCTGCGAGCGCTGCGCTCAAACAGCTGCCCGAAGTCAGATGACGAAGCGTGCTTCGCACGCCACCCCAAGCCCTGCGCTGCTCGACGGCTCTCAAGGGCCCCGGGATACCGCCGCCCGCTTCGCGGGCATCACACTCTCGGCTCGCTTCGCCTCGTGCTGGGTTTGGGTTTGTGCCCCCACGTCCACCCCCACCCCCACCCCCACCCCCACCGTTCGGGCTGAGCCTGTCGAAGCCAGCGCATGGCACGGCCCTTCGACAAGCTCAGGGCGAACGGAAAAAGGAGGCGATGCGAAGCGAGCCGTATCGCACCGCGTCCCGTGGGTGGCGTCGAGGAGCGCAGGGCTTGAGGGGCGCGCGCGTCAGCGCGCATCAACCACTGACTTCGCGCCGCCTGTCTGAACGTAGCGCCCTGCGGGCGCGAAGTGAGTTCGGCGCGGCCCCTCAAGACCGAGCACCGCAGAGCAGTCCGGCCTCTGGCCGGACCGCCACCGTCGGGTCGCCTTTTCTTGGTTACTTCTTTTGGCGAAGCAAAAGAAGTAACTCGGCCGCCGGGCCGAGACCCGGCAACCCGCCACGCAGTGTCAGCCCACAGCCTGCACAGCCAACCTGCCCTTCGCCTCAGCCAGCGTCTTGCCCAAAAGACCGGCCAGCGCATACACCGCATCAATCGTCGGCGTCGGCGTCCCGGTGATCCGCCCGAGCTCCCGCACGCTGCCCACCAGCGCCTCGAGTTCGAGCGCCCGCCCCGCCTCCACGTCTTGCAGCATCGAGGTCTTGTGCGCACCCACAGCCTCGGCCCCGGCGATGCGCTTGTCGAGCGAGATCTTGAACTCGACCCCGAGCTTCTCGCCGAGCGCCTGCGCCTCGCGCATCATGTTGGCCGCCAGCTCCCGCGTGCCAGCATCGCGGCAGATGTCCTGCAGCGTCGCATGCGTCAGCGCGCTGATCGGGTTGAAGCTCAGGTTGCCCCAGAGCTTCACCCAGATCTCGCCGCGGATGTCCTTGCTGACCGGCGCCTTGAAACCGGCCTTCATCAACGCCTGCGACAGCGCCTCGATGCGCGGGCTGCGGCTGCCGTCGGGCTCGCCGAGGGTGAAGCGGTTGCCCTCGATCACCTTCACCACGCCCGGCGCCACCAGCTCGGCCGCGGGGTAGACCACGCTGCCGATCACCCGCTCGGGCTCGATGTGGCGCGCGATCACGCCGCCCGGGTCGACGCTTTCCAGTTGGCGGCCTTCGTAGGGGCCGGCGAGCTTGTGGAAGTACCACCACGGCAAGCCGTTGATCATGGTGACGACCATCGTCTCGGGCCCGAAGAGCGCGCGCAGCTCGGGCAGCAGGTCTTTCACCTGGTGCGCCTTCACGGTGAGCAGCACCGCATCTTGCGGGCCGGCGTCGGCCATCGCCTGCACGGCGCGCACCTGCATGGCGTGCTGCTCGCTGCCGTCTTCGGTGATCAGCCTGAAGCCGTTGGCATTGATCGCCGCGAGGTTCTTGTTGCGCGCGATGAAGGTGACGTCTTCACCGGCCAGCGAGAGCTTTGCGCCGAGGTAGCCGCCGATGGCGCCGGCGCCGACGATGGCGATCTTCATGCCACGGCCTCCTTGGGCTTGAAGTAGCCGCGCGCCGAGCCGAGCAGCGGCCACAGCAGCAGCGCGACCGCGAGGCCCGCGATGCTGCCGACCAGCGGGTTGGCCCAGAAGATCGACAGGCTGCCTTGCGACAGCAGCATCGCCTGGCGGAAGCTGGCTTCCGCCATGTCGCCGAGCACCAGCGCCAGCACCAGCGGGGCCAGCGGGTATTTGAGTTTCTTGAAGAGATAACCGAGCACGCCGAACACCATCATCATGATCACGTCAAACATGGCACTGTGCACCGTGTAGGCGCCGATCGCGCAGATGACCACGATCACCGGCGCGATGACGGAGAACGGGATGCGCAGGAAGCCGGCCCAGAAGGGCACGGTGGTGAGCACCACCAGCAAGCCGACGATGTTGCCGGTGTACATCGAGGCGATCAGGCCCCAGACGAAGTCCTTGTGCTCGACGAAGAGCATGGGCCCGGGCTGCAGGCCCCAGATCATCAGGCCGCCGAGCAGCACCGCCGCGGTGGGCGAGCCGGGGATGCCGAGCGTGAGCATGGGCAAGAGCGCCGAGGTGCCGGCCGCGTGCGCTGCGGTCTCGGGCGCGATCACGCCTTCGACGTTGCCCTTGCCGAAGCCCTGCGCGTCTTTCGACATGCGCCGCGCCATGCCGTAGCTCATGAACGAGGCCGGCGTGGCGCCGCCCGGCGTGATGCCCATCCAGCAGCCGATGGCCGTGGAGCGCAGGAAGGTCAGCCAGTATCTGGGCAGCGACGCCCAGGTCTCGAACACGACCTTGAGGTTGATGCGCGCCGTCTTGCCCTTGAAGGCGAGGCCTTCTTCCATTGTGAGCAGGATCTCGCCGATGCCGAAGAGGCCGATCACCGCGATGAGGAAGTCGAAGCCCTTGAGCAGCTCGGGCTGGCCGTAGGTCATGCGCAATTGGCCGGTCACGGTGTCCATGCCGACGGCGGCGAGCGCGAAGCCGAGCATCATGGCCGCGATCACTTTCGCGGGTGGCTCCTTGCTCATGCCGACGAAGCTGCAGAAGGTGAGCAGCTGTACCGCGAAGAACTCGGCCGGGCCGAACTTGAGCGCGAACTTCGCGAGCAGCGGCGCGAGGAAGGTGATGAGCAGCACCGCGAAGAGCGCGCCGACGAACGACGAGGTGAAGGCCGCGGTGAGCGCCTGCGCCGCCTGGCCCTTCTGCGCCATCGGGTAGCCGTCGAAGGTGGTGGCCACCGACCAGGGCTCGCCGGGGATGTTGAAGAGGATGGAGGTGATCGCCCCGCCGAAGAGCGCGCCCCAGTAGATGCACGACAGCATGATGATGGCCGACGTGGGGTTCATGCTGAAGGTGAGCGGCAGCAGGATGGCGATGCCGTTGGCACCGCCCAGGCCGGGCAGCACGCCGATCAGTACGCCGAGCGTGATGCCGATCAGCATGTAGCCGAGGTTGGGCACGGTCATCGCGACCGCGAAGCCGTTGAGCAGGTTCGAGATCTCTTCCATCAGAACCCCAACAGGCGTTCGATCGGGCCCTTGGGCAGCGGCACCAGGAACCAGCGTTCGAAGACGAGGAAGAAGGCCAGCGGCACGCCCACCGACACCGCCGCGGTGAGCGGCCAGCCGAACTTGCCGTAGCGGCGCATGAAGTAGGCGATGAGCACCAGCGACGACACGTAGAGCCCGAGGAAGGCGATGCCCCCCACGTACACCACCATCGGGATCAGCATCGCGAACACGGTGGCGAGCTGCGAGCGCTCGGCGAAGAGCGGGTGCGCCTCGCGCCACTTGAGCAGCGTGGTCGCGAACACCCAGCCGCTCGCGCCCAGCAGCAGGAGGCCGATGCGGAACGGGAAGTAGCCCGACTTCGGCCCGTCGTCGCCCCAGCCGATGCCGGTGCGGAGGCTGTCGACGATGACGAAGCCGGCCAGCACCATCAGGAAGCCCGCCAGCGCGAGCTCGGGGCCGCGGGTGCTGGGGCCGGGTTGGTGGTGTTCTGGATCCATGTTCCTTCTCTCCCTTCCGCCCAGGCCGGCTGGCACTTGCGATCAGTTCGTGGCCAGGAACCCGGCTTCCTTCATCAGCACACGGTGCAGCTGCTCGTTCTTGCCCAGCCAGTCGACGAACTCGGGGCCGGACATGACGGTCTGTGTGAACGCGCCCTTTTCCATGAAGGTCTTCCACTCTGGCAGAGCGCGCACCTTCTGGAAGAGGTCGACGTAGTACTTCACCTGGTCGGGCGTGACGCCCGGCGGCATGAACACCCCGCGCAGCATCAGGTAGTCGACCGGCAGGCCGGCCGAGGTGCAGGTGGGCACGTCTTGCCACGACTGGGTGGCGGTCACCTTGGCGGGGTAGGCGAGCGGCTTCTTGTCCATCACGCACAGCGGGCGCAGCGCGCCCGAGCGCCAGTGCGATTCGGCTTCGATGGGGTTGTTGACGGTGGAGTCGATGTGTTTGCCCACGAGCTGCACGGCCACGTCGCCGCCGCCCTTGAGCGGGATGTAGGTCATCTTCTTGCCGGCGGTCTTCTCCATCAGCACGGTGATGATCTGGTCTTCCTGCTTGGAGCCGGTGCCGCCCATCTTGAAGGTCTTGTCGGGCTGCGCCTTCACCGCGGCGAGGTACTCCTTCGGCGTCTTGTAAGGCGACTCGGCGTGGACCCACAGGATGAAGTTGTCGAGTGCCAGCATCGACACCGGCGTGAGGTCGCGCCAGTTGAAGGGCACGCCGGTGGCCAGCGGCGTGGTGAAGAGGTTCGACAGCGTGATGACGATCTTGTGCGCGTTGCCCTTGTCGCCCTTCACGTCGAGAAAGCCTTCGGCCCCCGCGCCACCGGCCTTGTTGACGACGACGATCGGCTGCGCGGTGAGCTTGTTCTTGGCGGCCACGCCCTGGATGAAGCGCGCCATCTGGTCGGCGCCACCGCCGGTGCCGGCGGGCACCACGAATTCGATGGGCTTGGTCGGTTCCCAGGCGTGCGCGGCGTGTGCCGTGAGGGCCAGGGCAGCGGAGGTCAAAACAGACAGGCAAAGTTTCTTCACAGCGTTTCCTCTTCGATGTGTCGTTGCGATATGTCGTCGTCCCGCCCGCGCTTGCGGGCACCTGCTGCGGCTGCCCGCTCTGCGGCGGGCTTGGGCATCAAAGGCCGAGCTTCTGGGCCAGGCCGATCCGTTGCAGCTTGCCGGTCGCCCCCTTGGGAATTTCTTCCATGAAGAGGATCTTCTTCGGCACCTTGAACTCCGCAGCGCGTGTGCCCACGAAGTCCTGCAGTTCACGTTCGGTGGCGGTCTGGCCTTCCTTCAGCACCACCACCGCGGCCACTTCTTCGCCGAGCTTGGGGTGGGGCATGCCGAAGCACACCACCTGGTTGACGGCCGGGTGGTCCATCAGGATCTCGTCGACCTCGCGCGGGCTCACCTTCTCGCCGCCGCGGTTGATGATCTCCTTCAGGCGGCCCGTGAGGCTGATGTAGCCCTCGGCGTCTTTCGTGCCCTGGTCGCCGGTGCGGAACCAGCCATTGAGGTAACCCTCGGCATTCGCCTTGGGGTTGTTCTCGTAGCCGAGCGTCACGTTGGGGCCCTTGATGACGATCTCGCCGATCTCACCCGCGCCGAGCAGCTTCCCGTCTTCACCCATGATCTGCACCTCGGGGCCCGCCGGCAGGCCCACGCTGCCGGGCTTGCGCGGCAGCGGCGGCAGCGGGTTGGAGGCCATCTGGTGCGTGGCCTCGGTCATGCCGTAGGCCTCGATCAGCGGAGCCTTGAAGATCTCTTCCAGCTCCTTGATCACCTGAGGCGGCATCGACGACGAACTCGAGCGCAGGAAGCGCAGCGGGTGGCGCGCGATCACGTCGAGGTTGCCCTTGGCACGGCCGATGATGGCCTGGTGCATGGTGGGCACCGCGGTGTACCAGGTGGGTTTGGCCTCATCCATCCACGCGAAGAACTTGAGCGCGTTGAAGCCCGGTGTGCAGAAGACCTGAGAGCCGGCCGACAGCGGCGCCAGCACCCCGGCGATGAGGCCGTGGATGTGGAAGAGCGGCATGATGTTCAGGCCCACGTCGTTCGGGGTGAACTGCAGCGTGGTGCGGATGTTCTTCGCCGAGGCGCACAGGTTGGCCACCGACAGGGGCACGATCTTCGGCCGCGAGGTGGTGCCCGAGGTGTGCAGCACCATGCCCACGTCTTCCGGCTGGCTGAAGCCGCCGTTCGTGGTGGGCGTGGCCGTGCCGGCCTCGCGTGGCTGCAGCGTGAACTGGCCCGCCGGTGCGCCGGCCGGCACCACCAGGTCGAGCACGCGCACGCCGAGCTTCCTGGCCACGTCGATCGCGGGCGAGGTGCTGCCTTGCTCGACGATCAGGGCGCGGGCGTTCAGGTCGGAGAGGTAGAACTCGAACTCGTCGGCGCGGTAGGCCGGGTTGAGCGGCGCGCTGGTCGTGCCGGAGGCACAGGCCATGTAGCAGGTGGCCATCTCGGGGCCGTTGTTGAGCACGATGCCCACCCGGTCGTTGCGGCCCACGCCGAGGGCGTTGAGGCTCGCGAGCGTCGTCTGCACGAGGGCGCGCAGGTCGCGGTAGCGGAGGGCAGGGCGGCCCGGGGCCGAGATGGCGATGGCGCCATCGGCGCCGGTGGAAAGCAGTTGCTGCAGGGTGTCGGGCATGTTCCGCGGGGCCGCTGGGCACGATGGTTCAAATCGAGCCGTATTGTGGGCGGCGGCGGGTGCCCTGCATCACGCGTCAGGGAAGTGGATTCCCTGATACGCCCGGCCGGCCCCCGTGGGCGCCGGCCGGGCAGACGGTCATCAGAGCGCGAGCGCGTTCTTCAGGCTGTCGTGAGCCGCCTTGTTGAGGCGGATCTGGTACGGGAAGAACACCAGGCGGTCTTCCACGGCCGGTGCCGTCGGGTTGGCGACGTAGTACGTGCCCCCCACGACCGCGCCGTCACGCGTGAGCGCGCCGGTGTAGACGTTGCCGTTCAACTCGAAGTAGATGCGGTACGTGACCGTGGACGTCAGCGTGGCCGCAATCGGGCGCGGCGCGTTCGCCACCCACACCGGCACACCGCCGACCGTGGTCAGCACGCCATCGGTCAGGTAGTAGGTGCGGGCGTCGCTCGTCGACGGCATGCCCGAGGTCAGCGCCGCTTGCAGCGTGGTGCCGCTGATGCAGGGGGTGATGTTGGCCGTCACGGTCGCGGCAGCGCAGTCGAACGCGTCGTAGCGGTCGCCTTCATTGGTGGCGGTGTACTTGGTGTACGTGGCGCCGGCCAGGTATTGCGCGCCGGGGGTCAGGATGGCAGGGTTGGACCAGAACGAGTTGAACCATTGCGCCATCTCGGCCGGCGTGGACGCCACCGCACCGCTCAGCGCCACCTTGGAGAAGTCGCTCAGCATGTACGAGTAGGCGACTGTGCTGCCATCGCTGGCGAGGCTTTCGGTGCGGATGCCGCTGCCCACGTAGGTGTAGCGACGCGCTTCCTGCACACCCGGCACGACCAGCACGACGCCGTCTTTCAGGATGCGCGTCGGGCGTGCATTGACCACCGGCAGGGTGGCGGTCATGTTGAACGGCAGGGTCGGCGTGGCGACCTGCGGCCCGGCGGTGAGGGGCGAGGCGCTGACGTTGCTCTGCTCCGAGTAGGCGAAGTTGACGCCGACGTTCTGCGGGCCGGAGTAGTTGAGGTTCCAGCGGACGCGGTACGACGAATCGTCCGTCGCCAGCAGGGTCTCTTCGAGGATCTGCTGGTCGGCGCTCAGCGTGAGCGTGAGCGAGGCCGCGTTGCTCGACACCGTGCCGTGCTTGCCGGCGACGACCACGCTGTACTGCGTGGCGTTGTCGAGGTAGGTCGCAGGCGGGGTGGTGTAGCTGGCGGCGTTGGCGCCCGCGATCACGGCGCCATTGCGCAGCCATTGGTATTGCAGGTCGGTGCCGGTGGCCGTGACCGTGAAGGTGGCGGTGGCGCCGGTGAGCACCGACTGGTTCTGCGGCTGGGCCGAGATGGTGGTGGCGTTGGGGCCGCCGTTGCCGCCACCGTTGTTGCCGCAACCGCCTGCGGCGTTGCAGGGGCCGTGGCCGTGGCCCTTGCCACCGCCGCCGCAGCCGGCCAGCAGGGCCAGCACCAGCGCCGAGCTGGCGCACGCAATCGTTGACTTGGAAAGTCTCATGGAATCCTCCCTCGATCGAGACATGTTGTGGTGTTGCGGCCCCCTCTGGGCGCGCAGCCGGCCGAGTCTATCGGCGCACCTCCCAGAAGTGCACGGGTGTGCGCCTTGTTCCCCCAAGCGGGGGAGTCCGGTGCTGCTGCCGACCAACTGCCAAAGCCCTGTGGCAGGAGCGTGTGAGCACCGGCTCCTAGAATTTCCGCCCCTCCTCGTCTGCGTGCGCCCGTACCTCCCATGACCTCAGGCCTCATCCGCATCCGTGGCGCCCGCCAGCACAACCTCAAGAACCTCGACCTCGACATCCGCACCGGCGAAATGACGGTGGTGACCGGCCCCAGCGGCTCGGGCAAGTCGAGCCTCGTGTTCGACACGCTGTACGCGGAAGGGCAGCGGCGTTACGTCGAGACCTTCAGCGCCTACGCGCGCCAGTTCCTCGACCGCATGGACCGGCCGGCGGTGGAGCGTGTCGACGGCGTGCCGCCGGCCATCGCCATCGACCAGACCAACCCGGTGCGCACCTCGCGCTCGACGGTGGGCACGATGACGGAGCTGAACGACCACCTGAAGCTGCTGTTCGCACGCGCGTCGGAGCTGTTCGACAGGAAGACGGCGCAGCTGGTGCGGCACGACTCGCCCGAGACGATCTATGCCGAGCTGATGGCGCGCACGCAATCGGATGACCCGCGCCTGGTCGTCACCTTCCCGGTCGAGCTGCCGGCCAACACCACGCCGGCCGAGATCGAGCAATGGCTGGCCGCGAGTGGCTTCACGCGGGTGCAGGCCGAGCGCGAGGTGGCGTCGCCCACGGGGCCGCGCAAGGTGCTCGACGTGGTGGCCGATCGATTCCGCATCCAGGGCGTGGAGAAGGTTCGCGCGATCGAGGCGATCGAGATGGCGCTCAAGCGCGGCAGCGGGCGGGTGAATGTGTATGCGCTCCGAACCGAGCCTCAGCAGGACTCCGTTCACCCTGAGCCTGTCGAAGGGCCGAGTGGCCCGGCGCAAGAAAGGCTTCGACAGGCTCAGCCCGAACGGAAAGAAGAGCTGTGGCGCTACTCCACCGGCCTGCACTGCCCCGACAGCGACATCCGCTACGCCGACCCGCAGCCCGCGCTCTTCTCCTTCAACAGTGCGATGGGCGCCTGCGAGGCCTGCCGCGGCTTCGGCCGCGTGATCGGCGTCGACTGGGGCCTCGTGATCCCCGACCACCGCAAGACCCTGCGCGCCGGTGCGATCAAGACCATCCAGACGCCAGCCTGGAAGGAGTCGCAGGACGACTTGTTGCGCCACGCCGCCGAAGCGGGCATCCCGCGCGACACCGCGTGGTCGCAGCTCACCGAGGCGCAGCGGGACTGGGTCATCAACGGCTCGCCGAATTGGAAGGGCCAGTGGAACAAGCAGTGGTACGGCATCAAGCGCTTCTTCGAGTACCTCGAATCGAAGGCCTACAAGATGCACATCCGCGTGCTCCTGTCGAAGTACCGCAGCTACACCACCTGCCCGACCTGCAACGGCGCGCGCCTGAAGACCGAAGCGCTGCTGTGGCGCATGGGCACCCAGGCCGATGCCGACGGCGTGCTGCCGCCCGCGAAGCGTTTCCTGCCGCAGGGGGTGGACTGGTCGCGCGAGCAGCTCGAAGCGCTGCCCGGCCTCACGGTGCATGACCTGATGCTGATGCCCATCGACCGCATCCGGCGCTTCTTCGACGGCATCTCGTTGCCCAGCAGCATGCTCGACGACGCGCTCAAGCTGCTGCTCGACGAGATCCGCACACGCCTCAAGTACCTCTGCGACGTGGGCCTCGGCTACCTCACGCTCGACCGCCAGAGCCGCACGCTCTCGGGCGGCGAGGTGCAGCGCATCAACCTCACCACCGCGCTCGGCACCTCGCTCGTCAACACCATGTTCGTGCTCGACGAGCCCAGCATCGGCCTGCACCCGCGCGACATGGACCGCATCGTCGAGGCGATGCACCGGCTGCGCAATGCGGGCAACACGCTCGTCGTCGTCGAGCACGACCCGGCGGTGATGCTCGCGGCCGACCGCCTGATCGACATGGGCCCGGGCCCCGGCGAGCGCGGTGGGCAGATCGTCTTCGACGGCACACCGGAAGCGATCCGCGACGCCGACACGCTGACTGGCGCCTACCTCGGCGCGCGCAAGCAGGTGGGCATGGGGCTCAAGCGTCTCGTCACCGACAGCACGCCGCGGCTCATCCTCGAAGGCGCACGCGATCACAACCTGAAGAACGTGACGGTCGAGTTCCCGCTGCAGCGCCTGGTGTGCGTGACGGGCGTGTCCGGCTCCGGCAAGAGCACGCTGATGCAGGACGTGCTCTACCCCGCGCTCGCCCGCCACTTCGGCAAGGCGACCGAAACGCCGGGCGAGCACGACCGCCTGCTCGGTGGCGATTGGCTCAGCGATGCCGTCTTCGTCGACCAGTCACCCATCGGCAAGACGGCGCGGTCGAACCCCGCGAGCTACGTCGGTGCCTTCGACGAGATCCGCAAGCTCTTCGCGCAATCGCCGCTCGCACAGCAGCGCGGCTACACCGCGGCGATGTTCAGCTTCAACGCGGGCGATGGTCGCTGCCCCACCTGCGGCGGCTCGGGCTTCGAGCATGTGGAGATGCAGTTCCTCTCCGACATCTACCTGCGCTGCCCCGACTGCGACGGCACGCGCTACCGCGCCGAGACGCTGGAGGTGAAGATCGACCGCCGCCTGCCGGGCGAGGCGATGCGCGAACTGAGCGTGGCCGACGTGCTGGAGCTCACGGTGAGCGAAGCGGTGCAGCTCTTCGCGCAGGACCGCGAGGTGCTGCGCGTGCTGCAGCCCATCCTCGACGTGGGCCTCGAATACGTGAAGCTCGGCCAGCCGGTGCCCACGCTCTCGGGCGGCGAGGCGCAGCGCCTGAAGCTCGCCGGCTTCCTCGCCGAAGCGGCTCAGAGTTCCACCGCAAGCAAGCAGGCCGTGGCCAAGAAGGGCACGCTCTTCATGTTCGACGAACCGACCACCGGCCTGCACTTCGACGACATCGCGAAGCTGATGCGCGCCTTCCGCAAGCTGCTCGAAGCCGGCCACTCGCTGATCGTCATCGAGCACAACCTCGACGTGATCCGCGCGAGCGACTGGCTGATCGACCTCGGCCCCGAAGGCGGCGAGGCCGGCGGCGAAGTGGTCTGCGTCGGCTCGCCCGACGACGTGAAGCAGCACCCGACCTCGCACACCGGCAAGGCCCTCGCCGCCTACGACCGGGCGCTGGGCCTCAACGGCCAACTGCGTGCGGAAGAAGGCCGCCCATTGCAGACCGTGCTGCGCCAGCCCATCGACGAGTCCATCCGCATCGTCAACGCGCGCGAGCACAACCTGAAGTCGATGGACGTCAGCATCCCCCGCGGCAAGTTCAGCGTGATCACCGGCGTGAGCGGCAGCGGCAAGAGCACGCTCGCCTTCGACATCCTCTTCAACGAAGGCCAGCGGCGCTACCTCGAATCGCTCAACGCCTATGCGCGCAGCATCGTGCAGCCCGCGGGCCGGCCCGAGGTGGATGCGGTCTACGGCATTCCGCCCACCGTCGCCATCGAGCAGCGCCTGAGCCGCGGTGGCCGCAAGAGCACCGTGGCGACGACTACCGAGGTGTGGCACTTCCTGCGCCTCTTGTACGTGAAGCTCGGCATCCAGCATTGCGTGAAAGACGGCTCGCCGGTCAAGCCGCAAAGCGCCGAGAGCATCGCCGCGCAGATCGTGCGCGACCACAAGGGCCAGCACGTGGGCCTGCTGGCGCCGCTGGTCGTCAACCGCAAGGGCGTCTACACCGACCTCGCGAAGTGGGCCAAGCAGCGTGGCCACACGCACCTGCGTGTCGACGGCGAGTTCCTGCCGGTCGACCCGTTCCCGCGCCTCGACCGTTTCAAGGAGCACACGCTGGAGCTGCCGGTTGGCGACCTCGTGGTGAGCGCAAACAACGAAGCCGAACTGCGCGCGCTGCTCACGCAAGCCCTCGACCTTGGCAAAGGCGTCATGCATCTGCTCACGCCGCTCGACGGCCTGAAGGGCGCGCTGATGGCGGGCAGCAGCACCAAGCGCATCGGCAACGTGAAGGTCTTCTCCACCAAGCGCGCCTGCCCGACCTGCGGCGCCAGCTACCCCGAGCTCGACCCGCGCATGTTCAGCTACAACAGCAAGCACGGCTGGTGCCCCGGCTGCGTGGGCACCGGCCTCGCGCTGACCAAGGAGCAACGCAAGGCTTACGACGATTCGGTGATCGAGCGCGACGAGCAGGGCCGCGAGCAGAGCTTCCCGGCCGAAGAGGCGGAGGTGGACGGCGTGGTCGACGAGCCGTGCAGCGTGTGCGCCGGCACGCGCTTGAACCCGGTCTCACGTGCCGTGACCTTCGACGAGCACTCCATCGCGTGGATCGCCCAGTGGTCGGTGAGCCAGTGCCGCGAATGGATCGAATCGCTGAAGCTCACGGGGCGCGATGCCGAGATCGCCCGCGACGTCGTCATCGAGATCAAGAACCGCCTCGAATTCCTCGAAGAGGTGGGCCTCGGCTACCTCACGCTCGACCGCGCCGCGCCCACGCTGAGCGGTGGCGAAGCGCAACGCATCCGCCTCGCCGCGCAGCTCGGCAGCAACCTGCAGGGCGTGTGCTACGTGCTCGACGAGCCCACCATCGGCCTGCACCCGCGCGACAACCAGGTGCTGCTCAACGCCCTGCACAAGCTCGGCGACAAGGGCAACACGCTCGTCGTGGTGGAGCACGACGAAGACACCATCCGCCGTGCCGACCACATCATCGACATCGGCCCCAGCGCCGGCAAACGCGGTGGCCGTCTGGTCGCACAAGGCACCGTGACCGAGCTGGCCTCGCATGCCGACTCGATCACCGGCCGCTTCCTCGCCAAGCCGCTGCTGCACCCGCTGCAGCCGCGCCGCGAGATCGCCGCCGACCAACCGCAGCTGCTGCTGCGCGGCGCGAGCCTGCACAACCTGCAGCAGGTCGACGTGCCGTTCCCGCTGCACCGCCTCGTGGCGGTGACGGGCGTGAGCGGCAGCGGCAAGAGCACGCTCGCGCGCGACGTGCTGCTCGCCAACCTGCAGTTCATCAACACCCGAGGCGCCAAGCCGAAATGGCAAGGCTGCGACGGCATCGACGGCTGGCAGCAGATCGACCGTGTGCTCGAAGTCGACCAGACGCCCATCGGCAAGACCCCGCGCTCCTGCCCCGCGACTTACATCGGCTTCTGGGACGTGATCCGCAAGCTCTTCGCCGACACGCTCGAATCGCGTGCGCGTGGTTACGCGCCCAACCGTTTCAGCTTCAACACTGGCGAAGGCCGCTGCCCGGCCTGCGAGGGGCAGGGCATGCGCACCATCGAGATGAGCTTCCTGCCCGATGTGAAGGTGCCGTGCGACGTGTGCCACGGCGCCCGCTTCAACCCCGAGACGCTGGCCGTCACGTGGCGCGGCAAGAGCATCGGCGACGTGCTGCAGATGGAGATCGACGAAGCTGTGGAGTTCTTCGCGTCGATGCCCAACATCGCGCACCCGCTGCAACTGATGAAAGACGTGGGTCTCGGCTACCTCACGCTCGGCCAGCCGTCACCGACCTTGAGCGGCGGCGAAGCGCAGCGCATCAAGCTCGTCACCGAGCTGACGAAAGTGCGCGACGACGTGACGCGCCGCGGCCAGAAGGCGCCGCACACGCTTTACGTGCTCGACGAGCCGACGGTGGGCCTGCACATGGCCGACGTCGAGAAGCTGATCCGCGTGCTGCACCGCCTGGTCGACGGCGGCCACAGCGTTGTCGTCATCGAGCACGACCTCGACGTCATCGCCGAGGCCGACTGGGTGATCGACATGGGCCCCGAGGGTGGGTCCGCAGGCGGGACGGTGGTAGCGGCGACGGACCCGGCCGCGCTCGTCAAGCTGAAGGCCAGCCACACGGGCGCGGCGCTGCGGCCGGTGCTGGCGAGGTAAGGCGCTGGCTCAAGGCCCCGGCGTGAGCTTCCAGACCTCGCCGTCGTCTTCGTCCGTCACGATGAAGAGCGCGCCGGCTGCGTCTTGCCGCACGTCGCGCACGCGCTTGCCGCGCTCGGCCAGCAGCCACTCTTCGGCCACCACGCGCTGGCCGTCGAGGACGAGGCGCACGAGCTTGCGGTCTTTCATGCCGCCGACGAAGAGGTTGCCCTTCCACGCCGGGAAGGCCTCGCCGGTGTACCACTGCGCGCCCGAAGGCGCGATGACCGGGTCCCAGTAGTAGACGGGTTGTTCGAGGCCCTCGCGCGCAGTGGCACCCGAGCCGATCGAGAGGCCGGAATATTCCTCGCCATAGGCGATGAGCGGCCAGCCGTAGTTCTTGCCCTTCTCGATGCGGTTGAGTTCGTCGCCGCCGCGCGCACCCATCTCGACGACCCAGAAGTGCCCCTGCGGATCGAAGGCCGCGGCCTGCACGTTGCGGTGCCCGAGCGACCAGATCTCGGGCCGTGCGCCGGCGCGGTCGACGAAGGGATTGTCGGGCGGCACGCTGCCGTCGGGCTTGATGCGCAGGATCTTGCCGAGGTGGCTGTCCACTGCCTGCGCTTGCGGGCGCGTGGCGCGGTCGGAGCGTTCGCCCATCGTCACGTAGAGCATGCCGTCGGGGCCGAAGGCGAGGCGCGAGCCGAAATGCTTGTCGCCGTCATAGGTGGGCAGGGTGCGCAGGATCACGCGCACCTGCTCCAGCCGCGTGCGGTCGGCCGACAGCACCCCGCGGGCCACGCTGGTGCCGTTGCCGCCGCTGCGGGGTTCCGAGTAGCTCCAGTAGACGGTGCGGTCGCTGGCGAACGTGGGGCTGAGCGCCACGTCGAGCAGGCCGCCTTGCCCGCGTGCGTCGACGGCGGGCAGGCCCGCGAGGGGCGCGCCGAGTTGGCCGCTGGCCGAGACGATGCGCATGCGGCCGGGCTTTTCGGTGACGAGCAGGTTGCCGTCGGGCAGCGGCTCCACCGCCCAGGGCTTGACCAGCCCGGTGGCCAGCACGGTGACCTTCACCGGCGCGCTGCGCGGCGCGGCGCAGGCGCGGGTCTGCCCGGCGAAGGCCGGGCGCTGCGACGTGGCGTTGGCGCTGCGGGTTTCGAGCGGCGCACAGCCGGCAGGAGCCGCCTGCGCCCAAGCCGAGGCCACGAGGAGCGGGGCCGCCAGCAGCCCCGGGAGCGCGCGCGTCGTCATGCGGGCGCGCCTCGCCCCGGTCAGGCCGAGGCTTCGCGTTGCGCGATGCCCGCGATGGCCCACTCGCGGCTGCCGTCGGTCGGCTTGACGAGGTGCCAGACCTCGTCGAAGGGCTCGGCCGCCTGCTCCGACTCTTCGCGGATCAGGCCGTGGAAACGCACGCTCACGATGTACTGGTCGCGCTCTTCGGCGTAGTCGACCACCTCGGCGTCGAGCTGCACCACGTCGGTCTTCTGTGCGGCGCCCTTGCGGTCTTGCAGCTCGAGGCGGAACACCGCAAACATTTCCGGCGTGGAGAACTGGCGCAGGTCGTCGAGGTTGGCCGCGTCGTTGGCCGCCTGCATGCGGATGAAGATCAGCTTGGCGACGCGCACGAAGGCATCGGCGTCGAACCCGGCCGGCACGCGGCCCGCCACCGGCTGCGGCGTCACCACCGGGCTGGTCGAACCGGCAGCCGAGCCGGAGCCGAACGCGGGCGCGCCGTGGCCGGCGAACTGCATGCCGCCCGGCGTGGCGAGAGCCGGCGTGCGCGCCGGGGCCGGCCCGAAGCGGCGCATCAGCACGCGGATGAGGAAGAAGGCCGCGACCGCCAGCAAGGCGATCATGAGGAAGTTGGCCATCTCGGCGCCGAGGCCGAGGTGGCTGAAGAGCGCGGCCAGGCCGAGGCCGGCGGCCAGCCCGGCGATCGGGCCCATCCACGAGCGCTTGGGGGCGGCAGCAGCGGCGGCGGCCGGGCCTGCCGCAGCGGCCGGTGCGGTGGCGTTGGGCGTGGCAGCGGGTGTGGCGGGTGTGGCGGGTGTCGCGGGGTTCGGCTGCTGCGGAGGGGGCGTCTGCCGCTTGAAGCCGGAGGTCGAGCCGCCGCCCAGCCGCTTGGCCTCGACACCTTCGGCCACGAGGCCGAGGCCCGACACCGCGATCAACGTGCTCAGCAGGAAATGTTTCATGGGGGTTCTCATGGTGGTGGGGTGAACGGACGAAGTGCCGAAGCGTGACACGTTTCAGACGGAAAACCCGAAAGCGAGTTCCGCCCGGCCCGCCAAAACCGCTGCCTTCAACAGTTGCGATACTCCGCGGTCATCACAACGACCCGAGACATTTCCATGCGTAACCTCAAATCCGGCCTCCTGCTGATCGGCGCCGCTTCCCTGCTGGCGCTCGGCGCCTGCAACGCCGGCAAGGACGACAAGCCCGCTGCCGCCAACACCGGCCCGGCCGAAGCCACCGTCAACGGCGTCGCCATCTCGCAAGGGCAGGTCGACCAGGTCATCAAGCAGCGCGCCAACGGCCAGCCCGTGCCGCCCGAAGCCCGCAAGGCGCTGGTCGACAGCCTCGTGCTGCAGGCCGTGGTGGCGCAAGAGGCGGTGAAGCAGGGCCTCGACAAATCGCCCGAGTACCTGAACCAGATGGAAACCGTGCGCCAGTCGGCCCTGGCCAACGCCTACGTCGAAGACTGGATCAAGAAGAACCCCGTCACCGACGAAGCCCTGAAGGCCGAGTACGACCGCCTCAAGGCCTCGGCCGCCGGCACCGAATACAAGGCACGCCACATCCTGGTCGAGAAGGAGGCCGATGCCAAGGCCATCATCGCCACGCTCAAGAAGACGCCCGCCGCTTTCGAGAAGCTCGCCAAGGAGAAGAGCAAGGACACCGGCTCCAAGGCCACCGGCGGTGACCTCGGCTGGTTCAACGCGCAGCAGATGGTGCCCGAGTTCAGCGCCGCGCTGGCCAAGCTCGAGAAGGGCAAGATCACGGAAGAGCCGGTGAAGACGCAGTTCGGCTACCACGTGATCCAGCTCGACGACTCGCGTGCCATCGCGCCGCCTGCGCTCGAGACGGTCAAGCCCCAGCTCAGCCAGCAGCTTCAGCAGCAGAACATGCGCAAGCAGATCGACGCGCTCAAGGCCGCAGCCAAGATCGAGCTGGCCTCTGCGGCGTCGGCTCCGGCCGCTGCGGCACCTGCAGCCTCTGCCGCCTCGAAGTAAAAACCGACGGCGCACGATGGGCCTTCCCGAGCTCTTCGCCCTGGGCGAACGCATCGGCGACCGGCTCATCGCCCGCGGCGAGACCATCGCCATCGCCGAGTCGTCGGCGGGTGGGCTCATCTCCGCGGCGCTGCTGTCGCGGGCCGGTGCCTCCGGCTACTACCTCGGCGGCGCGGTGGTCTACACGCGCCGCGCCTTCCGCCGCTTCACCACGCTGACGGCGGACGACATGGCCGGGCTGCGCTCATCCACCGTGCCCTACGCCAAACTCATGGCGCACCACCAGCGCGAGCGCTTCCGCGCCAGCTGGGGCCTCGCCGAAACCGGCGCGGCCGGCCCCGAGGGCAACCCCTACGGCGACCCGGCCGGCCACAGCTGCCTGGCCGTCGATGGCCCGGTCCCCCTCGACCGGCTGCTGCGCACCGGCAGCGACGCACGCGCCGCCAACATGCTGAGCTTTGCGATGGCCGCGCTCGAGTTGCTCGACGAAGCCCTGGCCGCCGCCGCGCCCAGCCCCTGAGCGGGCCCTGCGCCGCTCACTGCTTCGACGGTGGTGGCGCGCTGGCCTCCGGTGTCACCGGCACCTCGCACAGCGAAGGTGGCGGTGCACCGAAGCGCTGGTCGAACGCCTCGGCACTCACCGGCCGGTAGGTACTCGGCTGCTTGAGGCCGGCCCATTCCTCGCACGTGTAGCGCCGCCCGCCCGTCTCGGCCAGGCCTTCGCCGCAACGCAGCAGGCCGCGCCGGTTGGCGACGAGCACCGTGGGGCAGGCGCTGCGCGATTCGACGCCGCACACCGCCACCTGCGTGAGCAGGTTGCCCTGCACCACGCCGCGGATGTGGCCGTGCTTGCGCGGCCCGTTGCCGGTGGCAGGCGCTTCCGTCAGCGAGCCGCAGACGCGTGTGCCGTCCTGCGCCAGGCGGTAGCCATAGCAGGTGCCGGGGAAGCTCGTGCAGTCTTCCCACAGGCCGGCAAAACGGGCGGGCGGCTCGGCCGCCGTGGCCGTGCCCGCGAGCATGGCCAGAAGACCGGTGAGCAGGAATTGGTGAAAGCGGGTGGGCTGCATGGCGCGCAAGCCTACACCGGCCGCTTATCCTTCCCGCCGCGTCGCGCCGTGTGAGTGGCCGGCGTGTTTCCACATACCAACAGAGTCATCCAAGAGGGAGAAATCATGTTGTTCAAGACCATCGGCCGCTGGGTCGTGGTGGCGTCGCTGCTCGCCATCGCCTCAGGCTGCGCCACCGTCAACCAGGGCATTCCGGAAAAGCTCGAACCCACGGCCGGCGCCGTCGTGCTCAAGCTGCAGAGCGTGCAACGCCTGGGCGCGACCAACGGCAAGTGGACGCGCATGACCGTCGTCGAGCAGAAGTCTGGCCTCGCGACGGAGCTCGTCGACACCGCACCCATCGATGCCCAGCACTCGCTCTTCGCGCAGCCGCTGCCAGCCGGCACCTACACCGTCAAGTCGCTCGATGCGCCCGGCGTTGCACCCGCGACCTTCGGCATCCTCGGTGCCGTGATCATCCAGGCGATGACGTCTGACCAGCACGGCCCCAACCAGGGCCTGGGCAGCTTCACCGTCGAACCCGGCAGCGTGACCAACCTCGGCCTGATCGTCGCCGCGCCGCCGCGTGACAACGAGAAGCAGATGCCCATGGCGGTGGTGGCCGACGAGCGCGCGCAATCGGCGGTGAGCGCCGACCTCGACGCCGCCTCGCGCCGCAACACCCAGGCGCTGCGCACCCGCAGCTGGGACAAGGCGCCCGACCCGAAGCAGCTCGACCTGGCGCTGGAGATCGTGCGCACGCGGGCGAGCTACGTGTCGCCGCTCGACGTCACGGCCGACGGGCGTGTGCTGCTCGGCACCGCGATGGGCCTGCTGCACGTGCGCGACACCGCGGGCCGCTGGAGCACGCTGTCGACCGGCAGCTTCGACACCCTGGGCTACGTGCGCGAGCTGCCCGACGGGCGCATCGTGGCCGGCACGCAGAGCGGCCGTTATCACCTCTTCGACCCGGCCACGCGCAGCTGGTCGTCGCGCCGCGTGGCCGACGAAGGCCGCATCCTGCAGATCGAGCCGATGGGCGCGGGCGGCTTTGCGCTGCTGCTCGGCAACGGCGTGCAGCTCGGCGCGCAGTCGAAGCTGCGCGTGCTTTTCGTGCGCGACCTCGCCGCCGCCGAGCCTGCGCCGCGCGAAGTGCTGGTGCTCGAAGGCTTCCCGGCGATGGGCGCGGTGCCCATGTTCTTCGACGGCAAGGACCTCGTCGTCGTCTTCAACCACGTGGGCATCACCCGCACCGCCGACCTCTACCGCATCGACCCCGTCGCTGCGCAGCCGCGTGTGGAGAAACAGTCGCACTGGACGAGCCGCTTCTACCGCGTGCCCGACAACGTGCTGCTGCGCGACCGCATGAACGGCATGTCGCTCTACAGCGATGCGTCGACCGACAACGGCGCCACCTGGCAGCTCACCGAGCATGCCAACGGCTCGATGGCGAAGTTCGCCACGCGCAGCACCGGCTACGGCCTGTCGTTCAAGTCGATGGGCATGAAGTCTTCGACCTTCAGCCTCAGCAAGACCACCGACGGCGGCAAGACCTGGGTCGACGTGGGCAAGCCCTTCGACTCCGGCGGCAACGGCACGCCGATGCAGCTCGCCCTGACGGCCGACAAGCGCCCGCTCGTCTACACCGGCGCGCAGCTGCTCAGCACCTCCGACGAAGGTGCCACCTGGACGGTGGAGTGGCCGCTGGCCACCCGCTGATGGCGCGGTGCCCCTATCGGGGCCATTGGCAGCTTCCCTATTGAAGCCATTGCCGGCCTCAAATTGACCGGCTGCGGCGGTGAGCGCGACCATGAGCGCCTCACCCCCGCAGTCGTCGTCACACAGGAGGCCAGCATGTCCACCGAAGCCAAATGCCCGTTCTCGGGCGCTCCACAACAGCCACCGCAACGCAAGCACACCGCCGCCGGTGCCAAGGGCAACCGCGACTGGTGGCCCGACCAGCTCAACCTCGCCATCCTTCACCTGCACTCGGCGAAGGCCAACCCGATGGGCGAGCAGTTCAAGTACGCCGAGGCATTCAAGACCCTCGACCTCGACGCCGTCGTCCAGGACCTCCACGCCCTGATGACCGACTCGCAGGACTGGTGGCCCGCCGACTACGGCCACTACGGCCCCTTCTTCATCCGCATGGCCTGGCACTCGGCCGGCACCTACCGCGTGCAAGACGGCCGCGGCGGCGCCGGCACCGGCGCGCAGCGCTTCGCGCCGCTCAACAGCTGGCCCGACAACGGCAACCTCGACAAGGCCCGCCGCCTGCTGTGGCCCATCAAGCAGAAGTACGGCAAGAAACTCTCGTGGGCCGACCTGATGATCCTCGCCGGCAACGTGGCGCTGGAGTCGATGGGCTTCAAGACCTTCGGCTTCGCCGGCGGCCGCGCCGACATCTGGGAGCCCGAGACCGACATCTACTGGGGCCCCGAGACCACCTGGCTCGGTGACGAGCGCTACGCCGGCGACCGCGATCTCGCCAACCCGCTGGCCGCCGTGCAGATGGGCCTCATCTACGTCAACCCCGAAGGCCCCAACGGCAAGCCCGACCCGCTCGCGTCGGCGCGCGACATCCGCGAGACCTTCAAACGCATGGCGATGAACGACGAAGAGACCGTCGCCCTCGTGGCTGGCGGCCACACCTTCGGCAAGGCCCACGGCGCGGGCGACGCCAAGCACGTGGGCTGCGACCCCGAAGGCGGCGCCGTCGAAGACCAGGGCCTCGGCTGGAAGAACACTTTCGGCAACGGCATGGGCGTCTACACCATCACGAGCGGCATCGAAGGCGCGTGGACGCCCACGCCCACCAAGTGGGACAACAGCTACTTCGAGACCCTCTTCGGCTACGAGTGGGAGCTGACCAAGAGCCCTGCCGGTGCCCACCAGTGGCGCCCCAAGGGCGGCGCCGGGGCTGGCACCGTGCCCGATGCGCACGACCCCAGCAAGCGCCACGCGCCGATGATGACCACCGCCGACCTCGCGCTGCGCGTCGACCCCGCCTACGAGAAGATCTCGCGTCGCTTCTTGCAGCACCCCGACCAGCTCGCCGACGCCTTCGCCCGCGCCTGGTACAAGCTCACCCACCGCGACATGGGCCCGCGCTCGCGCTACCTCGGCAAGCTCGTGCCGAAGGAAGTGCTGTTGTGGCAAGACCCGGTGCCCGAGGTCGACCACCCGCTGGTCGACGACCAGGACGTGGCCGCCCTCAAGGCCCAGGTGCTCGCCTCGGGCCTGAGCGTCTCGCAGCTCGTGACGACCGCCTGGGCCTCGGCCTCCACCTTCCGCGGCGGCGACAAGCGCGGCGGTGCCAACGGTGCGCGCATCCGCCTCGCGCCGCAGAAGGAGTGGGAGGCGAACCAGCCCGCCGAACTCGGCGAGGTGCTCGCCAAGCTCGAAGCCGTGCGCAAGGCGTTCAACGATTCTCAGAAAGGCGGCAAGAAGATCTCGCTCGCCGACCTCATCGTGCTCGCCGGCACCGCGGCCGTCGAAGCCGCCGCGAAGAAGGCCGGTGTCGACATCACCGTGCCCTTCACACCCGGCCGCACCGATGCGTCGCAAGAGCAGACCGACGTCGACTCGATGCAGTACCTCGAGCCCATCGCCGATGGCTTTCGCAACTACGTGAAGAAGGGCCATGGCCTCGAAGCCTCGGTGGCCGAGCTGCTGATCGACAAGGCCCAGCTGCTCACCCTGAGCGCCCCCGAGATGACGGCGCTCGTGGGTGGGCTGCGCATGCTCGGGGCCAACCACGGGCAGTCGAAGCACGGCGTCTTCACTGCCCAGGCCGACACCTTGAGCAACGACTTCTTCGTCAACCTGCTCGACATGCGCACCCAGTGGGCGCGCGCCGAGGGCAGCGAGGGCGTGCTCGAAGGCCGCGACCGCAAGACCGGCCAGCTCAAGTGGACGGCCACCGCCGTCGACCTCGTGTTCGGCTCCAACGCGCAGCTGCGCGCGCTGTCGGAGGTCTACGCGTCGGCCGACGACGGCCAGCAGGTGCTGGTGCGCGATTTCGCGCGCGCCTGGGTCAAGGTGATGAACCTCGACCGCTACGACCTGCTGTGAGGCGCAGCCGCACGCTCACAGCGTGGTGATGACCATCCGGTCGCCCTCGGTCTGGAGCGTCGACTGCGGGATGTGCAGGAAGATCTTGCGCCCGGCCACCGCATACACCCGTTGCGTGTTGCCGCTGCGCAGGACCAGCGTCTTGATGCCCTCGCTGCTGCCCGCGCCGCCGGCGACCGTCCACTTGATCGGCCCGAAGCCGTTGCTCCACTTCAGCTTCACGTCACCGCTGGAGATGTCGACCGCCAGCAGCAGCCCGGCGAACTCGACGTGCGTGGTCGTCTTGAGCGTGCGGCCGTCTTCCGACGGGGCGCGGTGATGCAGCTCGCGCGCCAGGGCGAAGTCTGCCGCGCGGATGGCGGCCAGCCGGGCCTCCACCGCTTGCAGGTCTTGCGCCGTGAAGCCGCCCGACTGCTGAGACAGCGCCAGCGGGCGGTACAGGCCGACGAAGTCGCGCACCGCGTCGCGCAGCGTGGCCATGCTGTCGGGGTAGAGCAGCTGAGGAGTGCCCTTGGCCTGCGCCTCGCGCACCGCCTTGATCAGGAAGCCGGCGGTGTCGCTCAGCTTCTGCGTGCGCTGCTGTTCGAGGCGAGTCGATTCGTCGGCCTTCTCGCGTGAGCGCACGGCAAGGGCCTTGGCGCTCTGCGCCAGCGCGTCGGCCTCGGCGTGGCGCCCCCACGCTCTCGCCAGGCTCGCCTTCTGCTGCGTGGCGGCCAGCTCCGACTCGAGGTGGCGCGCCACCGCCCGCGCTTCCGCGGCGCCCCGCGCTTGCTTCTCGACCGTGCGGCTCGTGCTGACCAGAAAACCGAGCGGCTTCTGGATGGTTTGCGTCACCCCCAGCTCTTCGGCCGTCAGCCGCCGCTCCGACACACCTTCCAGCTCCGACCCGCCGCAGCCGGCGAGGGTGGCTGAAAAAGCACACAACAGAATGAACCTGGCGATGTTGCGTCCCATTTGGGGCCTCCGCGTAGTGAATGAACTCGTGCGTTGAGGCTCATTTCACGGGGAGATGGCCGGCACACCATTCGTACTTCCCACAGCAGCCTGGCGGGGCCGACAACGCAGAGAATGCGAAGCTAACCCGTCAGCGGTTGGGTGCCGGGCCGGCAGATGTGTCGCATCAAGCTTCTACCGAGGGAGCCGCTGGTCGATGGTCAGCGCCCAGGGGCACACCGTGGCGCGCGGTGGCAGCAGGTCGGGCTGCGCCGCATTCTTGAGGCGGCCACTCGGGTACTGGCGGTTACGGCCGCGGGGCCGCCGTCGAGACGCAGCCGAGGGTGCGCTCAGAAGACCAGCGTGCCCAGCAAGACCCCGAAGATCAGCACGATCAGGAAGATCACCAGCGCGATCGCGAAGAGCACCTTCGCGATCTTGCGCGAGCCCGACGCGACGCCCGTGAAGCCGAAGAGGCCGGCGACGAGGGAGATGATGAAGAAGATGATGGCCCACTTGAGCATGTGTGACTCCTGGTTGTAGAACTCGGCGAGCAAACGGCGTTCCGCCCGAGCAGTTTTGCGCAGCAGCTTAGGATTCGCCCCCGCGAGCCCCTCTTCCCGACGATCTGCTCTCCATGGCCATCAAGAAATCCGAGCTGTACTCTTCCCTTTGGGCCTCTTGCGACGAGCTGCGTGGCGGCATGGACGCCAGCCAGTACAAGGATTACGTGCTGGCCCTGCTGTTCATCAAGTACATCAGCGACAAGTACGCCCACGCGCCCATCTCGCCCATCACCATCCCCAAGGGCGCGAGCTTCAACGACATGGTGGCCCTGAAAGGCCGCCCCGACATCGGCGACCTGATCAACAAGCAGATCGTCCAGCCGCTGGAGACGGAGAACCGCATCCGCATCAAGGCCAACTTCAACGACCCGGCCCTGCTTGGCCAGGGCAAGGAGATGGTCGAACGGCTGGGCAACCTGATTGCCATTTTCGAGAACCCGGCGCTCGACTTCAGCAAGAACCGTGCGGAGGGTGACGACATCTTGGGTGATGCGTATGAGTACCTCATGCGCCACTTCGCCACCGAGAGCGGCAAGAGCAAAGGGCAGTTCTACACGCCAGCCGAAGTGAGCCGCGTGGTGGCCAGCGTGTTGGGCATCGCAGGCGCCAACACCACCAACAAAACCACCGTCTACGACCCGACCTGTGGCTCGGGGTCGCTCTTGCTCAAGGTGGGTGAGGCGGCCAGCGCCAACGTCACGCTCTACGGCCAAGAGAAAGACGAAGCCACCAGCGGCCTGGCGCAGATGAACATGGTCTTGCACAACAAGCCCGGCGCCAGGATCGAGCAAGGCAACACCCTCACCGACCCCAAGTTCCTCGACGGTGAGGGCCTCAAGACCTTCGACTACGTGGTGGCCAACCCGCCGTTTTCAGACAAGCGCTGGAGCACCGGCATCACCGATCCGCTCACCGAGCGTTTCGAGCGCTTCACGACCTACGGTGTACCGCCCGCCAAGCAGGGCGACTACGCCTACCTGCTGCACATCGTGCGCTCGCTCAAAAGCAGCGGCACGGCGGCCTGCATCCTGCCGCACGGCGTGCTGTTCCGCGGCAACGCCGAGGCCGACATCCGCCGGAACCTCGTGCGCCGTGGGCTCATCAAGGGCCTGATCGGCCTGCCGGCCAACCTTTTCTACGGCACCGGCATCCCGGCCGTCATCGTCGTCATCGACAAGAGCGCTGCGGCCTCGCGACGCGCCATCTTCATGATCGACGCCAGCCAGGGCTACCTCAAGGACGGCCCCAAGAACCGCCTGCGCGAGCGCGACATCCACCGCATCGTCGACACCTTCGCCCGGCAGGACGAGAGCGACCCGCGCTACGCCCGCCTGGTGGGCTTCGACGAGATCGAGCGCCACGATTTCAACCTCAACCTGCCGCGCTACATCGACAGCGCCCAGGCCGAGGACCGGCAAGACATCGAAGGCCACCTGCGCGGCGGCATTCCCGTGGCGGATGTGGAGGCCCTCGGTCGCTACTGGGCCGTGTGCCCGCAGCTCCGGGCCACGCTCTTCCGCCCCAACCGCGAGGGTTATGTCGACCTCGCCGTGGCGCCGGCCGCCATCAAGCCGACCATCCACGAGCACCCGGAGTTCAAGGCCTTCATCGCGCAGATGAACACCCACTTTGCCGCGTGGCGCGATCAGACCGCGGCCGTGCTCAAGACGCTGCAGCCCGGCTTTCACCCCAAGGAGCTGATCGTGCGCATGTCGGAAAGCGCGCTCAGCTGCTACTGGGACCGGCCGCTGATCGACCCCTATGCCGTCTACCAGCACGTGATGGACCACTGGGCCGAGACCATGCAGGACGACTGCTACCTCATCGCCGCCGAGGGCTGGCGCGCCGAGACGCACCGCGTGATCGAGGTGAAGAAGGGCAAGGATGGCAAGCCCGGCAAGCAGATCGACAAGGGCTGGGCCTGTGACCTCGTGCCCAAGCGCTACCTCGTGGCGCGCTACTTCGCGGCCGAGCAGGCCGCCATCGATGGCCTGAGCGCCGAGCTGGAAGCGGTGCTTGCGCAGATCACCGAGCTGGAAGAAGAGCACGGTGGTGAGGAGGCGGTGTTTTCAAGCTTCGACAAGGTCAACGCCGCCAGCGTGAAAGAGCGGTTGCGCGAGATCGGCGATGACGCTGACGCTGCCGAGGAGGTGCGTGTGCTCGCCGAATGGCAGCGGCTGGCGGCGCGGGCGGCGAAGCTGAAGAAGCAACTGGCCGAGCGTGAGACGGCACTGGATGACGCGGTCTATGCGCGCTACCCGACGCTCAGCGAAGCCGAGGTGAAGGTGCTGGTGGTGGATGACAAATGGATGGCGGCGCTCGATGCGGCGGTGCATGGCGAGATGGATCGGGTGAGTCAGGCGCTGACGCAGCGTGTCAAGGAGCTGGCGGATCGGTATGGCACGGCGTTGCCGCAGATGGTGGAGCGTGTGGACGAGTTCGACGCCAAAGTGGCGAAGCACTTGGCGGCGATGGGGTTCTCATGGAAGTGAGGGAGCCGAGTGTGCGGTGCCGCGCGCTGCCCAAGCTGCGCCAGACGGAGTTGGGTGTTTTTCCAGATGACTGGGCCATCGTTCCGCTGACGGAGTTTTATCGTTTCCAGAACGGGGTCAATGCGGATCGAACTGCGTATGGAAAGGGCGTTCCTTTTGTGAATGTTCTCGAAGTCATCACGCATGGAAGACTGCTGGATTCCCGTATCCCAGGGCGTGTTGAATTGCCAGAGTCTGTTCTGGCCAACTTTGCCTTGCGCTTCGGCGATGTGCTATTCAACCGCACTTCCGAGACTCAAGAAGAAGTAGGTCTGGCTTCAGTTTTTGCAGGGGATGCTGCGACTGTGTTTGGTGGCTTCGTGATTCGAGGCATTCCTCGCAACAGCCGTCTGAAGCCAAACTTTGCGTCTTACGTCCTCAGATCACCCGCAGTAAGGGCGCAGATCATCGCGCGTGGGCAAGGTGCAGTGCGAGCGAATGTTGGGCAAGCTGATCTCGCAACAATCAAGGTGCCACTCCCGGATCCTGATGAGCAAGAAGCCATCGCCAAAGCCCTGAGCGATGCCGACGTCCTGATCGAATCACTGGAGCAACTGATCGCCAAGAAGCGCCAGATCAAGCAAGGTGCGATGCAGGAATTGTTTGCTCCTTACCGCGGCGGCAAGTGGCCTGTGGTGCCGCTTCGCGAGAACTTATTTGCTGCTCCCGACTACGGTATCAATGCACCTGCCGTGCCCTTCTCAGATCGGCTACCGACTTATTTGCGAATTACAGACATCACCGAGGATGGAAGGTTCGCGGCGTGGTCTCGTGTGTCCGTTCAACGTGTGAATGCTGAGCGCTATTACCTCGGTGACGGGGATGCTGTTTTTGCACGGACTGGTGCCAGTGTTGGAAAGTCGTATCTCTATCGGGAGTCGGACGGTCCTCTCGTGTTTGCTGGCTTTCTGATTCGTGTGCGAGTCGATCCAACGAAACTTGTGCCGGCTTTCTTTTTGTATTTCGCGCAAACGGGGCCGTACTGGGATTGGATACGCCTTATGTCGATGCGTAGTGGGCAACCCGGCGTCAATGGCCAGCAGTTTTCCGAAATGCCTGTGCCGATGCCTTGCCTGCGAGAACAAGCCGCCATCGCCCAAACCCTCTCCGACATGGACGCCGAACTCACCGCCCTCGAAGCCCGCCTCGCCAAGGCCCGCGCGCTCAAGCAGGGCATGGCCCAGGCGCTGCTGACCGGGCGCATCCGGCTGGTGTGAGCCGTGCGGCGGCCCACTATTGCTTTTTATCTGCAAACAGATAAATTATCTGAATTCAGATAATTTCCGATAAACCCATGTTCGCCCACCCCCGCACCGCCTTGGCCGATGAACTGGTGGTGGCCCTGCAGGGCCGGGCCACCTTCGGCGACGCACACAACGGTCTCTTCCTCGCCGCCCCGCGCCGCACGGGCAAGACGACCTTCTTGCGCGGCGACCTGAGCCCGGCGCTGGAGCGTGCGGGAGCCGTGGTCGTGTACGTGGACCTGTGGGCCCACATGGCGCGCGACCCGGCGGCGCTGATCGCCGAGGCCATCGCCCGCGCCTTGCAGCCCCACCTGGGCCTGCTGGCCAAGACGGCCAAGAAGGCCGCGCTCGACAAGCTGGGCTTGGGCAACTGGCTGCAGATCGACGTCACCAAGATCGGCCGTGTCGATGGCCTCACCCTGGCCGATGCCTTGCGCGTATTGCATGAGGCTGCAGGCAAGCCGGTGGCGCTGATCATCGACGAGGCGCAGCACGCCCTCACCAGCGAGGCCGGTGAAAACGCGATGTCGGCGCTCAAGTCGGCACGCGACCAGCTCAACCGGCCGGGGGAGGTGAACCTGATGCTGGTGATGTCGGGCTCCGATCGCGACAAGCTGCTGCGCCTGGTCAACACCAGCGGTTCGCCTTTCTATGGTTCGCAGATCCAGCGCATGCCGCCGCTCGATGCCGACTTCATCGCCCACATCGTGCAATTGATCGAAGCCCAGCGGCCCGACCTGCGGCCGGTGGATGCGCAGATGCTGCTCGCGGCGTTTGAGGGCTTCGGCAACCGCCCGCAGTTCTTCATGGAGGCGCTGGGCCAGAAGCTGAGCCCGCTGGCCGTGTTGCCGGGCCGCTTTGAGCCGGCCATGCTGGAGGCCGCCAAGCAGCGCCAGCATGACGACGAAGCGCAGATGGAGTCTGACTACGTGGGCTTGAAGCCCACCGAGCAGGCGGTGCTGTGGCGCATGCTGGAGCAGGGCCCGCGCTTTCGCCCGTATGACGCAGAGGCGCTGAAGTTCTACCGCGAGAAGGTGGGCCGTGCGGTGAGCGTGGCGCAGGCACAGAAGGCACTCGAAGCCTTGCGGCAGCGCACCCCCGCACTGGTCTGGAAATCGGCCCGTGGCGAATACGCGGTGGAAGATGCCGCCATGCACCGCTGGCACGAAACCCTGGCCGAAGCCGGGCAGTGGCCGCCCAGTGCCCCGCAGGGCGCGCTGCAGCTCGAAGACGAATAGGCACACCGACAGTCGCACCCACGGGAGGGAGGCCCATGAGCAGTGTCAGCAAACCCGAGCGGGCCACACAAGACCGGGTGGCCGCGCTTTTGCGCGACGAGCTGGGCTACCGGGCGCTGGGCGACTGGACGGATCGCAGCGGCAACAGCCACATCGAAGAGGCGCTGCTCACCCAGCACCTCACGGGCCGCGGCTACAGCGCCGCGCAGATGGCGATGGCGCTGCACAAGCTGCGCACCGAAGCCCGTCACCCCAGCCGCTTGCTCTACGCCAACAACCAGGCGGTGCATGGCCTGCTGCGCTACGGCGTGCCGGTGCAGGCCGAGGCGGGCAAGCCGCACGAGACGGTGCACCTGGTGAACTGGGCCGAGCCCGAGAAGAACGACTTCGCGTTTGCCGAAGAAGTGACGCTGCACGGCGGCCACGAGCGCCGGCCCGACATCGTGCTTTACCTCAACGGCATCGCCATCGGCGTGCTGGAGCTGAAGAACAGCCGCGTCGACATCGGCGAGGGTATCCGCCAGAGCCTCTCGAACCAGCGGCCCGAGTTCAACGCATGGTTTTTCAGCACGGTGCAGCTGGTGATGGCGGGCAACGACTCGGAAGGCCTGCGCTACGGCACGGTGGGCACGCCAGACAAGTACTTCCTGACCTGGAAGGAAGACGAAGCTGACAACAGCCGCTACAAGCTCGACAAGTACCTGCTCAAGCTGTGCGAGAAGCGGCGCCTGCTGGAGCTGGTGCACGACTTCGTGCTGTTCGATGGCGGCGTGAAGAAGCTGCCGCGGGTGCACCAGTACTTCGGCATCAAGGCGGCGCAGGAGCATGTGCGCAGGCGCCAGGGCGGCATCATCTGGCACACCCAAGGCGCAGGCAAAAGCATCTTGATGGTGTTGCTGGCGCGCTGGATTCTGGAGAACAACCCGCGTGCGCGGGTGGCCATCGTGACCGACCGCGACGAACTCGACAAACAGATCGAGCGTGTGTTCAGCGATGCGGGCGAAACCATCTACCGCACCGGCAGCGGGCGCGACCTGATGCAGCAGCTGGCCCAGCCCAGCCCACGCCTGCTGTGTTCGCTGGTGCACAAGTTCGGCCTCGCGGGCCGTGGCAAGGACGACGCGGCGTTCGACAAGTTCATCGAGGAGCTGCGCGCCGCCCCCAGCCCCACGGTGGGCGAGGTTTTCGTGTTCGTCGACGAATGTCACCGCACGCAGAACGGCCGCCTCAACCGCACCATGAAGGCGATGATGCCCAACGCGGTGTTCATCGGCTTTACCGGCACGCCGCTCCTGAAGCAAGACAAGGCGACCAGCCTGGAGGTGTTTGGCGACTACATCCACACCTACAAGTTCAGCGAGGCGGTGGAAGACGGTGTGGTGCTCGACCTGGTGTACGAGGCGCGCGACATCGACCAGAAGCTCGGCCCTTCGGCGCAGATCGACCAGTGGTTCGAGGTCAAGACCCGCGGCTTGAACGAGTGGCAGCGCGACGAGCTGAAGAAGCACTGGGGCACGATGCAGAACGTGCTCAGCTCGCGCTCGCGCATGGAGAGGGTGGTGGCCGACATCGTGTTCGACTTCGCCACCAAGCCACGACTGTCGAACGAGCGTGGCAACGCCATCCTGGTGGCGGCGAGCATCTACGAAGCCTGCAAGTACTTCACGCTGTTCCAGAAGACGCCGTTCAAGGGCCGCTGTGCGGTGGTGACCTCCTACAACCCGCAGGCCCGCGACGTGACGCTCGAAGAGACTGGCGCCAACACCGAGACCGACAAGCAGTTCATCTACAACACCTACACCGAGCTGCTGAAGGAGGTGGAGGCCCAGCCCGGCCGCAGCAAGACCGAGACCTACGAAGACCAGGCCAAGGCCTTGTTCATCAAGGCGCCGGCCCAGATGAAGCTGCTGGTGGTGGTGGACAAGCTGCTGACCGGCTTCGACGCACCGCCTTGCACCTACCTCTACATCGACAAGTCGATGCAGGACCACGGCCTGTTCCAGGCCATCTGCCGCACCAACCGGCTTGATGGTGACGACAAGGATTTCGGCTACATCGTCGATTACAAAGACCTGTTCAAGAAGGTCGAGAAGGCGATTGCCGTCTACACCGCCGAGCTGGACCACAGCGCGGGCAGGGCCGACCCGCAGGTGCTGATGCACGACCGCCTGAGCCTGGCGCGTGAGCGCCTCGACGGTGCACTCGAAGCGCTGGCGCTGCTGTGCGAGCCCGTGCCGCTGCCCCGGAGCGACCTCGATTACCTGCACTACTTCTGCGGCAACACCGAGATCGCCACCGACCTGAAGGAACATGAGCCGCAGCGCGTGGCGCTCTACAAGGGGGTGGTGGCGTTGTTGAGGGCTTATGCCAACGTGGCTGACGACCTGGCGGCGGCGGGCTACAGCCCGGCCGACATCACGCGCCTCCAGCAGCAGCTCAAGCACTACACCGACTTGCGCGAATGGGTCCGCAAGGCTGCGGTCGAGACGCTGGACCTGAAGCCCTTCGAGGCCGACATGCGCCACTTGATCGACACCTACATCGAGGCGTCGGCACCGCGCAAGATTTCGCCGTTTGACGGCGTGGGCCTGCTGGAACTGATCGTCAAGACCGGCATCGCCGAAGCGATTGCGCACGAGTTCGGCAACCGCCAGGGCAACCGTGAAGCGGTGGCCGAGAGCATCGAGAACAACGTGCGCAGCAAGATCCTGAAGGAGCACCTCACGGACCCGGCCTACTTCGAGAAGATGTCGGCCCTGCTGGACGAGATCATCCACCTGCGCAAGCAGAAGGCCATCGAGTACGAGGAGTACCTGCGCCGCATCGCCGATCTGGCGCGGCGGGTGCAGGTGGGCCGAGACGACACCGTACCGGCTGCCCTGGACACCAAGGGTCGTCTGGCGCTTTACAACGATCTGAAGAAACATCGGCCCGAAAACCAGGCAGCCGAGCCCGACGCGCCGTATGGCGAAGCCGATCCGCTGGTGGCGCTCGCGCTGCGGCTCGACGCCGCCATCCGGCGCGACTGCCCCGACGACTGGCGTGGAGAGCGGGCCAAGGAGCAACTCGTCAAGATGGCGATGTATGGCGTGCTGCACGACATCAACGAAGTGGAGCGTCTGTTCCCGATCGTGTTTGCGCAGAAGGAGTATTGATGGCCGTTGCGCAGCTCGACCTCGGTGGCATGCCTGTCGAGGTGGTACGCAAGGACATCAAGCATGTGCACCTGAGCGTCTTGCCGCCGCAGGGCAGAGTGCGTGTGGCCGCGCCGCAGCACATGAAGCTCGACACCATCCGTGTGTTCGTGGTCTCTCGGCTGGTGTGGATCAAGTCGCAGCAGCGCAAGATGCAGGCGCAAGAGCGCGAGACGCCGCGGCTCTACCTCACCCGCGAAACCCATCACGTCTGGGGGCGCCGCTGCCTGATGGACCGGGTGGAGAAAGACGAGGCACCGCGCGTGGTGCTGAAGCGCAATCGGCTGTTGCTGCAGGTGCGCCCCGGTACTGCCGAGACGCGGTGCGCTGCCTTGTTGGATGCGTGGTACCGCGAGCAGGTGCGCGAGGCTGTCCCCCGACTCGTGGCCAAGTGGGAGCCGGTGATGGGGGTGAAGGTTGGGCCGGTCTATGTGCAGCGCATGAAGACGAAGTGGGGCAGTTGCAACCCGGCGAGTCGATCCATGCGCCTGAATACCGACCTGGCGAAGAAGCCGCCCGAGTGCCTGGAGTACATCGTCGTGCACGAGATGGCCCACTTGATCGAGCCGACGCACAACGCGCGATTCACATCCCTGATGGATCTCTTCTTGCCGAACTGGCAGCACCTGCGGGCAGCGCTCAACCGTCTGCCCGTTCGGCATGAGGATTGGGACTACTGATCGGGGAAACGTCACGCTCGGGAAGACCCGCCAACCCGCTGCGGGGCCATACGGAGTAACATGCGGGCTCGACGCGCCCAGGCACCTCCCCCCAAGAGTTCTCTGGGCAGCGCTGAGATCCGAGTGATCTCCCTCCTTGGCCAGACCGATTGCCCAGCGCAATCTCGGCTCCTCTGGCAGCCCTGGTTCGCAGCATCTACCCCTGCCAACCACCCGCGGGATCGAGTTCACCCGCCGCTGGCGTGCCTGGCACGCTCCCCTCCACTACCGGCCGTCCTCGCTTCGAGGGCATGCCACTCCCCCGATGCACCGCGGCGGCAACGCCCGTGGTGCGACCACTTCGAAACCTTGCACAGGGAATACATGGCCAAGGAAGAACTGATTGAAATGAATGGCACCGTCAACGAGATCCTCCCGGACTCGCGGTTCCGCGTGACGCTCGAAAACGGGCACCAACTCATCGCCTACACCGGCGGCAAGATGCGCAAGCATCACATCCGCATCCTCGCGGGCGACAGCGTGTCGCTGGAAATGTCGCCTTATGACCTGAGCAAGGGCCGCATCACGTTCCGGCACCTCGACCGTCGGGGCGCACCCCCTCCCGGCGCTGGCGCTGGCGCAGCCCGCTTCGGGCGCCGCTGATCGGGCTGAATGACGACTCAAGAATTCAGCGCCCAGATCCAGACTCTGCTCTCGCGCACCAGCACCAGCTGGCGCCTCTTTTCTCCCCCATTGAAGGAATACGACATGACCACCGAAACCGGCACCGTGAAATGGTTCAACGAAAGCAAGGGCTTTGGCTTCATCGCCCCCGACAACGGCGGCAAAGACCTCTTTGCCCACTTCAAGGAAATCCAGGGCACCGGCTTCAAGACGCTGCTGGAGAACCAGCGCGTTGAGTTCGAAGTGACCCAAGGCCAGAAGGGCCCGCAAGCCTCGCGCATCCGCGGCATCTGACCCTGCCCACCCCCGCCCCGCCGACCGGACGCCATCGTGGACGCTCCTCGTGCGCTGCCCTCGCCCTCACGCCGTGAAGCCCTGAGAGACACCTTGCCCGCCACCGTGGACCTGCTGCGCAGGTGCCGGGCGGCCGAGGTGCCCGACGGCGACATCGAAGACTATGTCGCCTTGAACTGGCTGGAGTGGAATGGCGGCAGCCTCCGCTTGACGGAGGTGGGGCTCAACATGTGCAAACAGTTGGCGGCGGGGATGGACTGACCACCCCCGCGGCGCACGCTCAGTGCGTCGTCAGGCGGGCCAGCACGTCGGCGTACCACGCCGAGTTCAACCCGAGCGACTCATCGTCGCTGACGCTGCGGGCCGACATGTCGAGCCGCGCAGCGTGAATTCCCAACAGCTTCCAGTTCCCGTGCTGGTGACTCAACACTGGCGCACCACTGGTGCCCCGGTGCGTTCGTGCGTCCGTCAGGAAGTAACCCTGCCCCTGGAAGCGCAAGCCGAACGATGACGCGACCTGCCCCTGGCGGATCACCGGCAGGTGGTGCAGCGTGTCGTGAAAGCCGAGCGGGAACCCCATCACCACGAGCGAAGCGCCCACCGGCACGTTCGACGGCTTGGCCTCGATGTGCGCCGGCGTCCAGGCCTGCAGCACACAGTTGGCCGGCAGCGTGCTCGGGTCGATCTCGAGCACCGCCACGTCGACCATGCCGGCGCTGTCGTGCGTTTCGCGCCAGGTGGCGGTGCCGTTGCGGTAGAGCGGCATCGAGAGCTGCGCCACCTGCGTGAGGTTCGAGCGGTCGGTGTGCAACTCGATCTCCAGGCGGTCGGGGTGGTGGCCGCTGGCCGCGTCGATGAAGACGTGCCGGCAGGTCACGAGGTAGAGGCGGCCGGCCGCTTCGAAGAAGAAGCCGGTGGCGGCTGTCAGCGGCCTGGCGCCTTCGAAGGTGTGCACACGTGCCACGGTGAGCAGCACCGTGTCGCAGCCGGCCGGCGAGTCGGCATGCGCTGCGGCCTCGGTGCGGTCGATGAAGCGCCCGGTGCGGCCCACGTCGGCCTCGAAGGCGGTGATCGAGTGCTCCGAGATCGGCACGTGCAGCAGCACGGTGCGCGCGACCTCCGCATGCTGCTCGAACACACCCTTGAGCTCTTCCTGCGCCTCGGGCGGCATGACCTTCATCATGGCCGTCACCAGGGCTTCGAGTGCGACCAGGTTGCCCTTGAGTTCGCAGATCTTCTCGCTTGCTTCTTGCATGTTCTTCATTGGGGCCCCCAGAAGAAAAAAACCGCGGACCCAGGCCGCGGTTGTCGGTGCTCAACGAACAAGCGTCGTCAGGACGGTCAGGACTTCACATCACGTGCCGACCCATCGTACAGGCATCGCCCATCCGCCGGGGGCCCGAATGGCTTTGCGCCGGAACGTCATGCGAGGGCCGCATAGCGCTCCAGGTGGTGGTCGACATCGCCGAAGCGCTGCGAGGCCATCGTGAGCCGGCGGAAGGTGTGCGACACCTTCAGCTCCTCGGTCATGCCCATGCCGCCGTGCAGCTGCACAGATTCCTCGCGCACCAGCTTCGCGGCTTCGGCGATCTTCACCTTGGCCGATGACACCGCGCGGGCACGCTCGGTCGGCGTGAGGCCGCCGTCGTCGACCTTCGCCGCCGCGAGGATGGCCATCGAGCGGGCTTCTTCGGTGGCCACCACCATGTCGACCATGCGGTGCTGCAAGGCCTGGAACGAGCCGATCGCCACGCCGAACTGCTTGCGCGTCTTGAGGTACTCGAGCGTGGCGTCGCAGGCGAACTGCATCGCGCCGACGGCCTCGGCGCAGAGCAGGGCGGTCGCGAAGTCGACCGCTTCCTCGATCAGCGGCAGGGCTTCGCCGGCCGTGCCGAGCAGTGCGTCGGCGCCCAGCTTCACGTGGCTGAAGCTCACGTCGGCAGCGCGCATGCCGTCGACCGTGCGATAGGCCTTGAGCGAAACGCCTGCGGCCTTCGGGTCGACGAGGAAGAGGCTCGCGCCATTGCCATTGCTCGCCGACACGATGAGGCGCGTGGCCGTCGGTGCGCCGATCACCACGGTCTTCTCGCCGTTGAGCAGCCAGCCGTCGGCGTTGCTCGTGGCGGTGGTGGTCTGCGGCGCCAGCTCGTAGCGGTGGCCGGGCTCGCTGCTCGCGAAGGCGAGCTGCACCGAGCCATCGGCCAGGCCCGGCAGCCAGGCGCTGCGCTGTGCGTCGTTGCCGGCGCGGGCGAGCAGGCGGCCGGCGAGGCCGATGTTGTCGAGCAGGGGCTCGACCACCAGCGCTTCGCCGCAGGCCTGCATCACGGCCATCAGGTCGACGGCACCGCCGCCGAAGCCGCCGTCGGCCTCGGGCAGCGTCATCGCGGTGAGGCCGAGTTCGGCGAAGGTGGCCCACACCTTCTCATTCACGCCGGTGGGGGAGTTGAGGATGGCCTTGCGCTTCTCGAAGTCGTAGGCGTTGGTGAGGTACTTGCGCAGCGAGTCGGCGAGCTGCTGTTGTTCGTCGGTAAGTTCGAAGTTCATGTCTTGCTCCAGGGCTTCGACAGGCTCAGCCCGAACGGTGATGGGGCTCGGCCCGAACGGCAGAAGGTCACAGGCCCAGCGTGGCCTTGGCGATGATGTTGCGTTGCACTTCGTTCGAGCCGGCGTAGATGCTGACCTTGCGGTAGTTGAAGTAGCGCGGTGTGACGCTGGTCGCGATGGGGTCGAGTTCCTCGCCGTCGATCGCGCGGAACGGCTGCGCGTTGGGGCCCAGCGCTTCGGAGGTGAGCAGCGTGATGGCCTGCGCGATCTCGGTGCCGCGGATCTTCAGCATCGACACATCGGCCCCCGGCGGCTGGCCGCTGCGGCGCATCTTGTCGAGAAAGCGCATCGAGGTGAGTTCCAGCGCCTGGATGTCGATCTCGATGCGGCTCAGCTTGTCGCGGAAGCGCAGGTCGTCGAGGAGGGGCTTGCCGTTCTTGAGTTCGGTCTTCGCGATCTCCTTCAGCTCGGCCAGCATGCGCTTGCTGCCGCCCACGTTGCCCGAGCCCATGCGCTCGTGGCCCAGCAGGTATTTCGCGACCGTCCAGCCCTTGTTCTCTTCGAAGACGAGGTTTTCGACCGGCACCTTCACCTCGTCGAAGAAGACTTCGTTCACCTCGTGGCCGCCGTCCATCAGGATCAGCGGGCGCACGGTGATGCCCGGCGTCTTCATGTCGATCAGCAGGAAGCTGATGCCTTCTTGGCGCTTCTCGGCGGTGGGGTCGGTGCGCACCAGGCAGAAGATCCAGTCGCCCCAGTGGCCGAGCGTCGTCCAGATCTTCTGGCCGTTGACGACGTAGTGGTCGCCCTTGCGTTCGGCGCGGGTCTTCACGGCGGCGAGGTCGGAGCCGGCGCCGGGCTCGGAATAGCCCTGCACCCAGAAGTCGACGCCATCGCGGATGCGCGGCAGGAAGTGATCCTTCTGCCCGGGCGTGCCGAAGCGCATCAGCACCGAGGCGCACATGTTGGGGCCGAAGGCCGGCAGGCCGGGCGCGCCCGAGAGGCCGAACTGCTCTTGATAGAGGTAGCGCTGGGTGATGTTCCAGCCGGTGCCGCCCCATTCTTCGGGCCAGTGCGGCACCGACCAGCCCTTCTTCGCGAGGATGCGGTGCCAGCGCATGACGTCGTCCTTGCTCAGCTCGCGGTGCTCGCGCACCTTGGTGCGGATGTCTTCGGGCAGGTTGGTGTCGAGCCAGCTGCGCACTTCGTCGCGGAAGGCCAGCTCTTCGGGGGAATAGCTCAGGTCCATGTGCTTGTCTCCTGGTGTTCTCAGTTCGTGCGCACGAATTTCTTGCCTTCGGCGGCCATTTTTTCGAGCAGCGGCGAAATCTTGAAATTGGCGCCCATGCGCGGGCCGTATTCCTTCAGCTTCGCGACCACGGTGTCGAGCCCGACGGTGTCGGCATAGAACATCGGGCCACCTCGGTACACCGGCCAACCATAGCCGTTGAGCCACACCACGTCGATGTCGGAAGCCCGAAGCGCAATGCCTTCTTCCAGGATCTTGGCGCCCTCGTTGACCATCGCGTAGATGCAGCGTTCGAGGATCTCCGCCTTGCCGATCTCGCGCGGCGTGCGGCCTTCCTTCGCCATGAAGTCGAGGATGACCCTCTTCGTGATCTCGCTGGGTTTGGCGTTGCGGTTTTCGTCGTAGTCGTAGTAGCCGGCGCCGGTCTTCTGGCCGCGGCGGTCCATCTCGCACAGCACTTCGCGGATGGTGGAGCTCTTGCTCTTTTCCTTGTTCCAGCCGAGGTCGAGGCCGGCCAGGTCGCTCATCGCATACGGGCCCATCGGCATGCCGAAGTCGTAGAGCACCTGGTCGATGTCCCACGGCATCGCGCCTTCCATCAGCATGGCGTGTGCCTGCGCGCCGCGCGCACCGAGGATGCGGTTGCCGATGAAGCCGGGGCACACGCCGGAGATCGCGGCCACCTTGCCGATCTTCTTGCCCACCTGCATCGCAGTGGCGAGCGCCGTGTCGGAGGTCTTGGCGCCGCGCACCACTTCCAGCAGCTTCATCACGTTGGCCGGCGAGAAGAAGTGCATGCCGACCACCGCCTCAGGCCGCGAGGTGGCTGCCGAGGCGATCTCGTTGACGTCGAGTGCCGAGGTGTTGGTGGCGAGCACCGCACCCTGCTTCACGATGCGGTCGAGCTTGCCGAAGATCTCTTTCTTCACCGCCATGTTCTCAAACACGGCTTCGATCACCAGGTCGCAGTCGGCGAGCTTCTCCATGTCGAGCGTGCCGGTGATGAGCGCCATGCGCTTCTCCACCTCGTCTTGCGTGAAGCGGCCCTTCTTGGCCGAGTTCTCGTAGTTCTTGCGGATGACGCCCAAGCCCCGGTCGAGCGCGGCCTGCGCGGTTTCGACGAGGGTGATCTTGATGCCGACGTTCGCAAAGTTCATCGCGATGCCGCCGCCCATCGTGCCGGCGCCGATGATGCCCACGTGCTTCACGTCGACGATCGGCGTGTCGGCCGCGATGCCGGGAATCTTCGCCGCCTCGCGCTGCGCGAAGAAGGCGTAGCGCTGCGCGATCGATTCGGTGCCGGCCACGAGCTGCTGGAAGAGACGCCGTTCGGTGGCGAGGCCATCCTCGAAGGAGCCGTTGACGGCCGCTTCCACACACTGGATGCAGGCCTCCGGCGCCGGTAGCCCGCGGAACTTCTTCGCGTTGGCCTTGCGCACCGCCGCGAAGATCTCGGGCTTGCCACGCGCGGCGGCGATCCTGTCGTCGAGGTCGCGCACCTTGCGCAGCGGGCGCTTCTCGTCGATCACCTTGCGGGCGAACGCAATGGCGCTCGCCCGCAGCTCACCTTCGGGCACCAGCGCGTCGAGCAGGCCCATCTCGAAGCACTCTTTCGCCGGCACGTGCGTGCCGTTGACGATCATGTCGAGGCCTTTCTCCACGCCCACGATGCGCGGCAGGCGTTGCGTGCCACCGGCGCCCGGCAGCACGCCGATCAGCACCTCGGGCAGGCCGCATTTCGCGCTGGGCACGGCCACGCGGTAGTGGCAGCACATCGCCACTTCGAGCCCACCGCCGAGTGCGGTGCCGTGGATGGCGGCGATCACCGGCTTGGGCGAGTTCTCGATGAGGTCTTGCGCCTCGCGCAGGCCAGGGGCCTTCGGCGGCTTGCCGAACTCGGTGATGTCGGCACCGGCGAGGAAGGTGCGGCCGGCGCAGATCAGCACCACGGCCTTCACGTCGGGGTGGGCCGCTGCGGCCTGCATGCCGGCGACGATGCCTTGCCGCGTGGCCTGCGAGAGCGCGTTCACCGGTGGGTAGTCGATGGTGAGGATGCCGATGTCGCCTTCGACGGTGAAGGTGCCGGCGCCGCTGGTCTCGCTGACGGCGCCGTTGTTGGTGATCGTCATTTGTCTTGTCTCCTGTGGAAATAAAACTCCGTTCGCCCTGAGCTTGTCGAAGGGCGCGTGTGGCACTGCGCTGGCTTCGACAGGCTCAGCCCGAACGGACGCGGGGGAGCCCCTTCGCTCAGAACACTTCGAACAGCCCCGCGCCGCCCATGCCGCCGCCGATGCACATCGACACCACCACGTGCTTTGCACCACGGCGCTTGCCTTCCATCAGCACATGGCCGGTGAGGCGCGCACCCGTCATGCCGAAGGGGTGGCCGATGGCGATGGAGCCGCCGTTGACGTTGTAGATGTCGGGGTTGATGCCGAGCTTGTCGCGGCTGTAGAGGCACTGGCTCGCGAAGGCTTCGTTCAGCTCCCAGAGGTCGATGTCCTGGATCTTCAGGCCGTGGCGCTCCAGCAGGCGCGGGATGGCGAAGACCGGGCCGATGCCCATCTCGTCGGGCTCGCAGCCGGCGACGGCCCAACCCTTGAAGGCGCCCAGCGGCTGCAGGCCGCGCTTCTCGGCTTCCTTCGCTTCCATCAGCACCACCGCCGCGGCGCCGTCGCTGAGCTGGCTCGCATTGCCCGCGGTGACGAACTTGCCGGGCCCGCGCACCGGCTCCAGCTTGGCCAGGCCTTCGAGCGTGGTGTCGGGGCGGTTGCACTCGTCGCGGTCGACCACGGCATCGACGATGGTCTCGGCCTTGGTGACCTTGTCGACGAGCTTCATCTTCGTTTTCACCGAGATGATCTCGTCCTTGAACTTGCCGGCCTTCTGCGCGGCGGCCATCAGCTGCTGCGAGCGCAGCGAATACTCGTCTTGATACTCACGGCTGATGCCGTAGCGCTGCGCCACGATGTCGGCGGTGTCGATCATCGGCATCCAGATCGCGGGGTGCAGGTCGGTGAGCGTCGGGTCTTGCCCGCCACCACCGCCGCCCTGGTGGCTGATCGAGTCCACGCCGCCGGCGACCATGATGTTGGCGCCGTCGTTGAGGATGTAGTTGGCCGCCACCGCAATCGCGTTCAAGCCCGACGAGCAGGCGCGGTTGAGCGTCATGCCGCTGGTGGTGACCGGCAGGCCGGCGAGCAGGCCCGCGCTGCGCGCCACGTTGCCCGAGGCGGCCACCTGGCCGGCGATCACGTCTTCCACTTCCTTGGGGTCGACCTTCGAGCGGTCGACCGCATGCTTGATCGCGTGGCCCAGCATCGTCATGCTTGGCGTGATGTTGAAGCCGCCGCGTGCGGCCTTCGCAAGGCCCGTGCGGGCATAGGAGACGATGACGGCCTGTCGGTTCGAAGAAGTCATGGGTGTTGCCTCTGGCAGAACGTTGATGAAGGGGCCAAACCCATGATGACCACAAATGCCCTGGGCCGCTGTCGCGCAGTGAACAGCCGAGTGCGCCTGCCGGAATCCGGCCCATGAAAAAAGGGCGCCGAAGCGCCCTCGTGGAGAAAGTGGGTTTGGACTCAGTGGCCGTCGCGGTCCGAGTCGCCCGGGATCACGTTTTCCACCGTGTTGCTGAGGCGGTGCCAGGCGTCGCGCGAGGCGTGCTTGGCGTTGTCCCATTCCAGGCCCGAGCTGCCGCGGCGGGCGCTCCAGCCGCGGCTGAGTTCGGGCTCCACTTCGTCGAAGGTGCGGCCCGGGTAGCGGCTGTACGCGTCGACGCCGTAGCCGTAGGCCGGCTGGTAGTCGTCGTAGCCCAGGGCACGGTCGACGTAGGGGCGGTCGGCGTAGTTGTCGCGCCAGTAGGTGTCTTCGGCGGCCGGGTCGACGGCACGTGCAACGGCCTTGCCCGAGAGCGCGCCCACCACGGCGCCGGCAGCGGCACCCACGGCCGCGCCCACCGGGCCGGTCATGCCGCCGATCGCGGCACCGGCGGCTGCACCGCCGGCCACACCACCGGCCACGCCGCCGATCACCGCGCCAGTGCCGGTCGCGGCGGGATGGGACTTCTTATCAGGGGTGTTCGAGTTCAACATGGGACATCTCCTTCAGTGCATTGAACGAGCCACAAGGTTAGGAGTGCAGGTGTCGGCGCTCCATCGCCGTGGGGCCCGTCGTCGTGAAGGGCATGCGGACTCGTGCCTGTCAGCCTTCGCCCACACGGGGCGGCTCAGCCGTTCTTGAAGAGCCCGCGTTCCTTCATGCGCATCAGGCGCGAGCGGGTGGCCGGCTTGTGCGACAAGGCGGTGACGTGCAGCGTGGCATCGGGGAGCGGCGCACTGTCGTCGTGGGCATCGTCGTCGTCCGAGGAGGAAAGGTCGTCGGGATAGGCGTTCATCGCGGCCCAGGGCGCGGGCTCGTCGTGAGGATCCAGGTGGTGCGGCTCGTCGTCGTGCGGCGAGGGCAGGGGCATCACGTCGGCCACCACGTCCATCAGTACCGGCAGTTCGCGCATCACCTGCTCCATGTCTGCACGGCTGGGCCGCTTGCGGCGGCGCTCGGTGGGGCGCGGCGCGGGCTCTGGCGGCGCGAGCGGCTTGACGTCGGCGCGCGTCACGATGTCGGCGCGTGTGTCCCCCGCAGGGGCGGCCATCGCGGCGCTGCCGTGCAGCCGCACCTTCTCCCCCACCAGCCCGGTGGCGGCCAGCTGGCGCAGTCGCTCCGCGCGGGCGCGGGTGCTCTTGAGGGCGGAGAGGGCGGCGTGGAGCTCGGGGTAGACCTCGCTGTCGATGTCGATGTCCAGTCGCATGGGCCGGCTCAGCTCTCGGCGAGCGCTTCACCGATCATCTGGAAGCCACGCACGTTGGCCGCCATCGGCTCGGGCATCACGAACACCGGGATCGCCGGGAAGCGCTTCTGCAGCACGTCGCGGTAACGCTCGGGGTGGCCGCCCACGAGCACCACGAGGTCGATGATCTCGTGCGCATCGCGCAGCCCGTCGACCATGCGGTTGATGGAGTCTTCCACCACGCTCATCACCACCGGCTCGAAGCGGTCGAGCGCGTGCGCGGTGCCCGAGAGCTTGACGGGCTTGCCGGCGCGCAGCGCGTCGTTGATGCGCGGCATCACCGCGGGCCCGAGCGGGCGGCCCACGTCGGCGGCGAGCGACTCCTGCACCGCGCGCACCACGCGGTGCCGGCCGGCGTCGGACGCGGCGCCGCTCGCCCGCGGGTTGATCGAGCCCTGCTGGATCAGCAGCCAGTCGAGCGTGTGCTCGCCGGGGTCGACCATCAGCACCGAGAGGTCGTCGAGGTCGTCAGCGCTTGCGAGCGGCTCGAGCGCGCCGCCGGTCTGCTGGATGACGGCGTTGAGCTCGTCGAGTTCTTCGCCGATGGCGGCGTAGCCTCCCATCGGTTGGGCCTGCACGATCACCTTGTCCACCGTGACCTTCTTGCCGCCGCCCACGTCAAGCTCGCCCTCGTAGTGCGCGCGCAGGTAGTCGCGGCGGTTGGCGTCGTTGTATTGGTTGACGGGCAGGCCGAGCACGAGCAGGTCAATATGGGTGTCGCCCGCATCGGCCATGTAGCGCAACGCGCCCTTGGTGAGCGCTTCGTAGATGGTGCCGCGGTAGAACTCGTCGGTCACGTCGCGGCCGAAGCTGCCACCGGCCTGCGCGAGGCCCACGTCGCGGCCCACTTCGTAGAGCGCGCCGTTGACCGGCACGTCGAAGGTGTCGCGGCGGCGCGTGCCGAGGCTGCGCACGGCGCTCGCGTCGGCCGGGATGGCCATCGACGGGAAGTGGATGATGTTCACGCCATCGTCGTCGTTCACCGTGAGCTTCACCAGCCCGAAGCCCACGTCGATGGCGCGCACGACGGGTGACGAGGGCGCGTGCGGCGCGGTGACTTGCCGCAGCTTGGACGATGCGGAAGGTGTGGGCATGACGGTCTCCGAAGTGATGGGGCCGGTTGTTTATAGCCCGCGGGTCCAGCTCGACCCAGCCATGCCTATGCGCGCGTCGTGGAACGCCGATTGCCCTCGTGGCAACCTTTCGCTGCGGGCCGTGTAAGGCGCGTGCCGCCGCCACGACAAACGAGGTCCGCTCCGGCACAAAAGGAACACGCCATGGCCCCTCGACTCTCTCGCCGCCACCTGCTCCACACGCTGGCCGCGGCGGCGCTGCCGGTGCGCGCCGGGGTCTCGTCGCAGCAGCTGCCCGACTTCGGCGCTGCGCCCGAGTTCAGGGGCATCGAGCGCTGGCTCAATTCGGAGCCCCTCACCCTGGGCGGCTTGCGGGGGCGTGTGGTGATGGTCGACTTCTGGACCTTCGGCTGCATCAATTGCCAGCGCACCATGCCCTACGTGAACGCGTGGGCCGAGCGCTACACCCCGCAGGGCCTGACCGTCGTCGGCGTGCACACGCCCGAGTTCCCCCTCGAGCGCTCGGTCGACAACCTGGTCTCGGCGATGAAGCGCCAGGGCATCCGCCACCCGGTGGCGCAAGACAACGACTGGGCCACCTGGAAGGCCTATGGCAACCAGTACTGGCCGGCCTTCTATCTCGTCGATGCGCAGGGGCGCATCCGCTACAAGCGCTTCGGCGAGGGCGAATACGAGCGCACGGAAAGCGTCATCCGCGCGCTGCTGGCGCAGCGCTGATCGGCCCTCAGGCCGGCGTGCGGGCGCGCTCGATCAGCTGGTCGGCCAGCTGCTGCGCGAGCGCGGCGTGGCCGCTGCCATCGAGGTCGGCAAAGCAGCCATAGCTCTCGAAGTAGATGTTCTCGGCGGTGGTCTGCAGCGTGGGCAGCTGCGGCAGCGCGAACTCGCTCATGCGGACTTCACCCAGCTCGCGTTCGACGATCGTGCGGGCCGTGCGCGCGGCCCACAGGTAGCGCCAGGCGTTCATCTCGACGTGGTGGCCGTCGGCGACTTCCAGGAACACGATCTGGTCACGAAGTCGGGTTTGTTCGCGGAACACTGCACATCTCCGGTGGTCTGCGGGGCGGGGAACCCCGTGCTGTGCATCTTCACGCGCCGGCTGCGGCACGATGCGCGGAATAGCGGGCCATCTGCACCGCTTCACGCCCGACCTCAGAATGCGTCAGGCGCGAGATTTGCTGCACACGATTCAGGAGGTGGACCCATGCAGACACTGGACGAGATGTTGGCCCTGCACCTGCTCACGGCCGACCAGCACGCCGAGATCAGCGCCTGGGTGGCGCAGGCCAAGACGCCCGAAGCCATCATGCAGATGCGCCCGGCGCTGTGGCGCCGGCTCGAGCTGGCCAGCGTGCTGATGAACTTCGACGCCGACCTGATGCAGCCGCCGATGCAGGTCTGAGGCGCTAATTCCAGGGGGCTATTTCCAAGCAAACAGCGGCTGCTCGAAATGCGCCACCCGCGTGGCGCGGCCTTCCAGGCACACCTCGCGGAACTGGTAGAGCAGCGCGGCCGTGGGCGCGGCGATCCAGTCGTCGCCCACTGGCATGCGCAGCACGGCGTGCTCGCTCTCTTCGATGCGGTCGAGCAAGGGCGCATCGGCCCGCAGGAACTCGGCCGCCGCGATGCGGTGCACGCTCGCCACCTCGGCCGGGTTGGGCTCCAGCTCGCGCGCCGCACCGGCCCACACCACCACCGGCGTGATCACGAAGCCCGAGCGGGTGACGAAGTCGTCGAGCCGGCCCAGCACGGCACTCTCGTCAAGCGCCAGGTTCACCTCTTCGGCCATCTCGCGCAGCGCGGCCTGCTCGGGGGTTTCGCCCGGGTCGAGCCGGCCGCCGGGCAGCGCCCACTGGCCGGCGTGGCGGCGCAGCTGGGCCGAGCGGCGGGTGAGCAAGAGGGCGGCCTGCGTGCTCCACGCGGCGGGCTTGCGCAGGCCGCGCAGGTCGGCGCCGAGCCCTTCGTCGACGATGGCGAGCGCCACCGCCGCGGTGGGCAGCGTGCCGCCCGTCGGCGCTGCCTGCACCTCGAAGGCGCGCAAATGGCGTTCGATGCGGGCGCGCAGCGCGTCATCGCGCGGCAGGTCGGGAGGCACGGTCGGGTTCATGGTGAGAGCATCGACGATGCCGCAGTTCCGGTTCTGCTGCAATCGAGCTTGTCCTGCCACCCGTTCCGCACCATGCACTACCTGAGCTTCGACATCAGCGACAACGACGAGGGCGTCACCACGCTCGAAGCGCTGGCCTCGACCGCGCCCGCGCAGCACGCCGCCGTGATGGCCGAGGTGCAGCAGGTGCTCGACTGGGCATGGCGCGAGTTCCCGCACACGCACGGCGCGGCCGACGACGGCATGGACTGGGACCACGACCTGCAGGTGCAGGTGGAGCCCGGCCGCGAGGGCAGTGCGTGGCACAGCGTGACGCTCACGCTGACCGGCTCGCCGCGTTTCGTGGAAGCGTTCGTGGCGGCCTTCGGCGACCCGGCCGCGTGATCGTCCCGATCAGGCGGCGCGGCCCCACAGCCGCGGCTGCCAGTGCCAGCCCGAGCGGGTGACGAGCGCGCACAGCACGGTGAGCATACCTTCGCCGTCGAGCGTGGCCGCGTGGCGGCGTGGCAGCTCGGCGTGCTGCGCATGCAGCATCAGCGGCACGGCGCCCAAGCGCTGCGGTTCGATCAGGGTGGCCTGCCAGGTCGACGTCCACACGTACTGCGCGTCGGGGCCGGTGGCGCTGTGCCACCCGCCCGCAGCGCCGCCGATGGGGGCCATGCGGGCTTCGTCGTCGTCGCGTGGTGCGTCGCCGTTCACGCGCAGTTTCTCGTGCACATGCACGCAGCCGCGGGTGGCGTCGAGCCGCAGGGTGATCTCGTGCGTGCGGTGGGGGTCGGGCGAGGCGTCGACCCGCAGCGCCGGGGCACCCTCGGCCACCGTCACGTCGTGGATCTCGAACGGCCCGCCGGGGCGGCCGAGCGAGAGCAGGCGGGCCTGCAGCTGCTCCAAGGTGGCCACCGCCGCGCCGCGCTGGGCGGGCACGCGGGTGGTGTGCACGCTGCCCCAGGCGACGAGCATGAGGAACACGAGCGCGTGTGCCGTTGCCATCGCGGTGAAGAAGGGCCAGCGCGGCGCGGGCTCGGCGGGTGTGGGGGTGTGATGGAGGCTGGGGGCGGGCACCTGCTGCGCCGCCAGGCGGGCCAGGCCGCTCGCCACGTCGCGCGAGCGCAGGTCCAGCAGGTCGGGGCCGTGCAGTTCGAGCATCACGAAGGTGCCGCCGGTGCCCACGAGGCGCCGGCCGCGGCGGCCGGCATCGGCGAAGGGCTCGGTGGGCATGGCGTGCGTGAGCATCGAGAGGTGGCGTGCGGCGGCGTCGGCGTTGCCGAAGCGGGTGAGGCGCAGCTCGGTGCCATCGTGGAAACGCGCCGAGCGCATGAGCACGATGCCGGCGGCCGGGAGCGGCGTGTCCTGCACGTCGGCGGCGCCGCGCACAAGCCGCTGGGCATCGAGCACCGGGCGCTCGGGCCGCGGGGCCTCGGGGTGGGGGTCGAGCGAGCCGGCCCAGAAGAGCAGCACGATGGGGCCGGCCAGCGTGGCCGCGAGCATGTGCAGGGTGTAGCGGCGGGCGTCGTGGAGGTCGCGCCACAGCAGCGCGAGGCCGGCCAGCGGCACGAGCGCGCAGGCGCCGAGGGCTTCGGCATCGAGGCGCGTGCCGGTGAATGCACGCCACGCCAACACGGCGCCGGCGAAGAGCGTGAGGTAGGCGCAGCACACCAGGCCCAGTCGGCGCACGGGCAGCGTTGGCGAAAGGGAAGCAGACATGCCCGGCAGTCTCGGCCGCAGCGGTTTCGTCGCCGTTTCGCGGCCGGGTGCGGTGTGTTTCGTTTGTAGGCCGGCTTTGTCAACAGGCGCTTCCCCGGGGGCCGCGCATCGCCTCGGCGACAGCGGGCACGCGGGCTTGCTGCAAGCATGCCCCGGCCTGCATCCAGCCAACCACCACGGGAGACAACTTGAAGCTCTACAACGCCCCCATCCCCGCCCCCAACCCGCGCCGCGTGCGCATCTTCCTCGCCGAGAAGGGCGTGAGCGTGCCGCTCGAAGACGTGTCGCTCCGCGACCGCGCGCACAAGGCGCCCGAGTTCAAGCAGAAGAACAGCCTCGGCCAGCTGCCGGTGCTGGCGCTCGACGATGGCACGCACCTGAGCGAGAGCGTGGCGATCTGCCGCTACCTGGAAGAGCTGCACCCCACGCCCCCACTCTTCGGCCGCACGGCGCTCGAGCGGGCGAACGTCGACATGTGGATCCGCCGCATCGAGATGACGGTGATGACGCCGGTGGGCGCCGTCTGGGTGCACACGCACCCCCTCACCTCGCGCCTGGGCACGCAGTACAAGGACTACGGCGAGTCGAACCGCGAGCGCTATGCGAAGGCGCTGCAGTGGTTCGACCGCGAACTCGAAGGCCGCGAGTTCGTGGTGGGCGGCAGCTACACGATGGCCGACATCATCGGCCTCGTGACCGTCGACTTCGCGAAGTTCATCGGCCTCGACATGCCGGCCGACACGCCGCACCTGCACGCGTGGCATGCGCGGGTGTCGGCGCGGCCGAGTGCCCGCGCGTAGCCGCTCCCACTTTCCTCCCGGAGATACGCAACCTTGAGGATGCCGCCCGCCGGCATGGCGGAGACGATGCCTGCTCGTTGAAGCGGGGCGCTCTGCCCCCGCACGTTCAGGGAGAGCGTCGATGCACCAGCGCACGGGGGCGAGGAACCTGCGGTATCGAGGTGCTGCGTTGGCAGCGTTGTGCGCCGGCCTCGCGCTGCCAGTCCTTGCAGACAACGGCCAGGTCGTCAGCGAGAAGGAACAGAAGCGGCGCGACCAACTGGCCCTGTCGATCGCCTGCGTCCGCATCGACGACGGCCGGCAATGGGACTGGCTCGATGATGAAGACGCCCTCAAGAGGCGCGAGTCGCATGCCAAGGCCGCGGTCGAGCTACTCAAGGCTTGCGAGGACGGGGCCCAGACTTCGGCGGTGCTGACCGGCGCCGGCGCCGTGACGGTCTTCGTCAGCCAGGGCTCGTACCGCGTTGCGAGCGAAGCCGCGCGGGCCGACGGCCAGGAGCTTCGGCTAAACCTCAACGGCTTCGACCTCGGGGCCGATGGCGCGCTGGTCAGCTGGGAGCCGGTGCGAGACGACCGCATCGCGCTGCGCTTTCGCGTGCGGCGCGGGGCTGAGGACAAGAACCTCTGGACGGCGCTCTACGAGACCCAGGGCCTGATGGCAGAAGCGCCGCTGCGCGTGGCGCTGGGCTGGTCATCGGAGCGTGCCGTCTCCGGCCAGGCGCCGGCGTATCTCGCGCGGCTCTACACCATCCGCATCAGCGACACCGGCTCGGTGCTCGTGGCGGTAGCCTGGATCGCGGTGCTGCTGCTGGGCTCGCTGTGGACGCTGCTGCGGACCGACACCTTCCGCGATGCGCGGGCCGCGCCGTTCTGGAGGGACGCATTGCAGCTGCGGCGCCGGCTGCGCTGGGAGCTGTTCGTCAACCGGCGCCATGGCGCTCGTGAGCGTGCGACCGACCAGGAGATCGTTGAGCGCACCCTGCGGGCCTCTGCCTTTGGCAGCGTGTTCAAACCGGAAGAGGTGGCTTCGGGCCGCTACCGGGAGGCGGCGGAGCGGGCGCTCGATGGCAACGTGTTGACCCCGGATGAGACGACTCACGCGGTGCTGGGCCTGGCGCTGCTTCGCCGCCGCTGGCGGCCCGTGCGGGCGACCTACAGCCTGGGCCGCGTACAGGTGGGCGCGTGGTTTCTCTTTGCGGTGGCCACGGCCGTGTTCCTGCGGATCGTCTACGGCGCGCTGCCTGAGTTGCCGGCCAGCATGGTGGGGCTGGTGACGCTGAGTGCGGCCACGGCCCTGGCGTCGTATGCGGTCGACACGTCGATGGGGATGGGTCGTTACGCCCCGTCGCAAGGCTTGATGCACGACATCCTGACCGGGCCCGATGACAAGCAGCAGCTGCACCGCTTCCAGGCGGTCGTGGTCAACGTGCTTCTGCTGAGCGTGGGGCTGGCGGAGGTGGTCCACGAGTTGCGCTACCCGCAGTTCGAGGCCAGCTGGCTCGCGTTTCTCGGCGTCAGCGGTGCGGCGCTGACCATGGGCAAGCAGATGACCGAGGGCGCCGTGGCGCAGGAACTCTCTTCACGGGAGGCCGCTTCGCCGCCCGGCAGTGGGGTGCCCGACGTGGCACGTAAGCCAGGCCTTCCGGCGTCGCCGGTTGCGCAAGGCGGCGACGTTCCCGCGGGCCGCGGTCTCGGCTGATCGACGGCGTGCACGGCCTTTTCTCAACACCTCCGAAGGAGCATCCCATGTCCATTCCCGATCCTGACAAGCGCATTGCGTTCAAGGAGACCATCAAGCTCCGCGGCTCGGCTGCGATCGTGAGCGCTGCCGTCTTCGGCGGGCCGATCATCCGCCTGCAGGTTGGCGTGTTCGACGACGAAGATCGCTTGCTCACCGGCATCGGCACCCACGGCCTGGGGCAGCCGCTCACCTCTGAAAACGGCGGGGTGGCCGATTGGCTCTTCACGGTGCCGGCGGGGGCCGCCTACATCAAGTGGGGCGTACAGGCCGCGGTGAGCGCGGCCGGTCTGCGCGCCTACAGCGTCACCGGCAAGGTCCGCGACGAGAACGGCAACGAGCTGGTGGCCGGCCGCTTCGGGGCGGAGATCCCCGAAGGCAAGTCGTTCGACGATTTCATCTTCGACGGCGTGAACGTCATCGTCGAGAAGCAGCCGGCCTCGATGCCGGTGGGGGCTCGGGCGTGAACGCCGTCATGCGCCGTGTGGCGCCTGTGCTGTGGTGCGCCGCCGCAGCCACGCAGTTCCCGTGTGCGGTGGCCGCCGAGAAGACCGCGGAGGAGAAACAGGCCGAGGCGCTGAAACAACAGGCCGAGGCGGTGGAAAAAAAGAAGACCGACGTGTTCGCCGTGCTGCGCGAGCGCAGTGCCATCGACCTGGCCGTGCCCGGCAGCCCGGCGTTTGCCGTGCTCGGCATCTCGCCGTCCGACGTGCAGCGGCCCGGCACCGTGCGTGCGCTGGCGGCCTCATTGCTGCGCGGGGTGGACGAGAACGGTCGGGCCAAGGCCGGGCTGGCCGTCGATTTCGCGCCGCTGCCCTTGGCCGCGCCGCAGCTCATCCGGGGAGGCGACAGCTACGAGCGCAACCTCTTCCTGCAGGCCGCGACCCGCACCACGGTGTCCATCGCCAGCACGCCCGACGAGAAGGGCGGCGACGCGTCCAAGTTCGCGTGGGGCATACGCACGGGTGTCATCGACTTGGGTGACCCGGGCCGCGACTATGACGGCCTCGTGAAGTGCCTCAAGGCCACGAAGCCGGCCGACCTCCCAGGTGGCCGCAATCTCGATCCGCCGTCCGACGCCGCCACCAAGGCTGCCGACGCCGAGCTCGAGGCTTGCCGGAAGGACTTGCCGGTGAAGCCGCTGTGGACGCAGCCGGCCCTCTACGTGGGCTACGGCCGCGCGTGGTACTCGAAGAGCGGCAAGCTGACCGACACCGCGCCGGCCATGACCATGTGGTGGGCGACCTACTCGCAGGGGTGGGACCGCGGCGCCGGCTCCCTCAAGCTGCTGTTCCAGCTGCACGCCAGCCGCAAGACCGATGACCGCGTCGAAGACCCGAACAACTCCGCGCTGCTCGTGCGCCAGGATGCGACGCTGGCCCTGGGGCGACTCAAGGCCGGGCGCGACGATTGGCGCGCGTACCTCGACCTCGGGCAGCGTCGGCTTGAACTCGCGCAAACCACCAAGGAGAGGCTGAAGCAGTTCGGGCTCGGCGCCGAGTTCAAGCTCAAGGGCATGGGCGACCATGCCTGGCTGCAGATCGGCAGCGTGCGCGAGACGGGCTATGCCGACGGCAAGTCGCTCAACAAGGCGACGGTGTCGATCCGGTTTGGCTCCGAGCCCGTGTTCGAGCTACCGGGATCCTAGGGCGTCACCGGCCGCGCCTCCTGGCCCGACGCCGTGGCCGAAGCTGTAGAAGGCCGGCCAACGCCGTGCCCGTAGACTCTGCGACCTGTCGTCAAACACCGGGGGTCGAGCGTGCTGAAGTGGATGAAATGGGTGGGGGCGTGTGTGCTGCTGGCGCTGGCCGGCTGTGGCGGTGGCGATGGTGGGTCGAGTGGCGGCCCCGGCTTCGGCGACCCTCGCAACGGCACCTACCAGGCCTATGCCACCAACGGGCGGGTGTATGAGTTCAGCGTCAACTTCGACAGCGGCACCTACCGCATGCAGGGCAACGGGCTCGACGTGCAGGGCATCTTCACCGGCGGTGCGAGTGGCACCTACGCCATCACCGGCAATGTGCGCTTCCGCACCGCTGCCGACCTGGTGGTGGGCGGCTTCAACTTCGGCAATGGCATCACGAGCTTCGTGGCGGCGCGGCGCTTCGTCACTTCGGTGGCCGAACTCACGCACACCTTCAACGGCTTCGGCGTCAACCTCAGCAGCACCCAGCCCAACGCCACGCCGAATGCGTCGCGCATCTTCTCGTCTCGCTTCTCGTCGGGCAGCCTGCAGACCTGCACCGACAGCTTCATCTACACCATCGCCACCTGTCCCACGGCCTCGGTGTACACCTACACGCTGAGCCTCAATGGCAGCGAGTTCACCGGCGTGGACGCGGCCCACAGCGACACCATCCGCTTCCGCGTGGCGCGCTCGGGCAACCTGCTCATCTACCTGCGCGCCGAAACGCCCACGGGTGGCGTGCCCAGCTTCCGCATCGGCCTGCCCGAGACCAACGGCCTGGCCGGTGGCACCTTCATCGGCGCGAGCACGCTGGGCAACTGGGCGACGACGACGCTGATCGACACGAGCTACGACATCGCCGGCCTGCGCGCCAACGGCAACAACTTCGCCGACTTCGCCGCCTTGTCCGCCCTCGGTGCGAACCAGCCGGCCGGCATCCGCGCCGGCGTGCGGATCAGCGACAACGGCGCCCTGTTCGTCATGCAAGCGAACCCGCTGGCCGTGGTGGTGGGCGCGAACTCGGCACCCGCGGCGGGCTACCTCGAGATCACGCTGCAGTAACTAGAGCATCGCGAGCGCGCTCGGCCCCGCGGGCGGCGGGAAGAGCGCGTCGAGCTCGTGCAGCTCGTCGGCCGTGAGCGGCTTGTCGAGCGCGGCGGCGTTCTCCTGCACCCGCGCCGCGTGGCCGGTCTTGGGGATCACGATCGCGTCTCGCGCCAGCAGCCACGCGAGCGCCACCTGCGCCGGCGTGCGGCCGGTGCGCAGCGCAAACGCGGCAAGCCCCGGGTCGCGCAAGAGCCGGCCCTGATCGGTGGGCGAGTAGGCCATCACCGGAATGTGGCGCTCGCGCTGCCAGGGTGCGAGCGCCCATTCGATGCCGCGCTCGCCCAGGTGGTAGAGCACCTGGTTGGTCTGCACCGCCGCGCCGCCGGCGAGCGCGTGCAGCGCTTGCATCTTCTTCGTGTCGAAGTTGCTCACGCCCCAGTGGCGGATCTTGCCCTCGCGTTGCAGCGCCTCGAAGGCCTGCACCGTCTCGGCCAGCGGCACGCTGCCGGGCCAATGCAGCAGGTAGAGGTCGAGCCGGTCGGTGCCCAGGCGCTTGAGGCTCGCGTCGCACGAGGCGTGCATCGCCCACTTCGAGGCGTTGTGCGGGTAGACCTTGCTCACGACGAAGACCTCGTCGCGCCGGCCGCGGATGGCCTCGCCGACGAGGCTTTCGGAGCGGCCGTCGCCATACATCTCGGCGGTGTCGATCAACGAGAGGCCCAGGTCGAGCCCGCGGCGCAGGCTGTCGATCTCGTCTCGCCGGTGCTTGGGGTCGTCGCCGAGGTTCCAAGTGCCCTGGCCGAGGGCCGCGACGGTCTCGCCGCAGGGCAAGGTGATGCGTTTCATGCCGGCTCCGAAGGCTTGCAAGTTAGGGGGTTGGGGCGTCGCGTCCTACCGCTTGCGGATGCAGGCGAAGGGGGGCCTTCGCACAGTGTCGCTCTCATCGTTCAACCCTGGAGACCGCGATGCAAGCTTCCCCTCCCACCAACCACGGCTACAGCACCGCACCGGCCACCCCGGTGCGCAGCAACCTCGTCAAGCCCGGGCGCTTCGGCCTGCTGTTCCCCGAGCTGGCGAGCACGCCCTGGACGACCGGCAGCGCCGCCACCGATGCGCAGGTGGCCGACGAGCTGGCCACCGCCATGCACGCCGGCCCGCAGAACGCCGGCAACATCCCGGCCGGCTTCACCTACTTCGGCCAGTTCGTCGACCACGACATCACCTTCGACCCCACCAGCATGGGCGAGAACGCGGTCGACGTGGACGACCTCGTCAACTTCCGCACCCCGGCGCTCGACCTCGATTCGCTCTACGGCTCGGGGCCGCGCGACCAGCCCTTCCTGTACCGGCGCAACCCCGGCACCGCGGCGGCGCAGTTCCTGATCGGCCCCGTGGTGCAGCCGGGCGCTGCGGCGCCGGGTGGCAACGACCCCACAGTCGCGGGCTTCGACGGCGCGACTTACGACCTGCCGCGCGCCGCCAGCGGCACCGACGAACGCACCGCGCTGCTCGGTGACAGCCGCAACGACGAGAACCTCATCGTCGCGCAGCTGCACCGCACGATGCTGCACTTCCACAACGCGATCTGCCTGCACCACCCGGAGAAATCGTTCGCCGACGTGCGCAAACTCGTGATTCACCACTACCAGCGGGTTGTGCTCAACGAGTTCCTGCCCGCGGTGGCCGGGCCGGCGGCCGTGAGCGATGCACTGGCCGAGCTCAAGCACTACCGCATCGGCCCCGGCGAGCTGGCGACCGACCCCTTCCTGCCCCTCGAGTTCTCGGGCGCGGCCTATCGTTTCGGGCACAGCATGGTGCGGTCCAAGTACCACTTCAACCGCGTGTTCCCGCCGGGCACGACCTTCTCGTTTGCGTTCACCTTCACCGGAAACGGCGGCTTCTTCGGCCTGCCGCGCTACCCGAGCAACTGGCTGCTCGACTGGCGCCAGTTCTTCGCCGGCCTGGGGGCCACGCCGCAGATGGCGATGGCGATCGACGCCTCGCTGGCACCCGAGCTCGTGATCCCGCCCGCGGGCACGCCGCTCGCCAAGCTCAACCTGCTGCGCGGCAGCCTGCACTACCGGCTGCCCTCGGGCCAGGCCATTGCGCGGCGCATGGGCGTCACGCCGCTCAGCGCCGCGCAGCTGCAGGAGGGCACGGGCGGCGACGTGGTGAAGAAGTTCAACATCGGCACCGAGACGCCGCTCTGGTACTACCTGCTGCGCGAAGCCGAGATCGAGACGGGCGGCCGGCACCTGGGCACGGTGGGCGGCAGCATCGTGGCCGAGGTCATCGTGGGCCTGCTGCGGGCCGACCCGGAATCGGTGCTGAGCGCGCCGACGGCCGAGTTCTCCTCGGCCGACGGCAGCTTCAAGATGGCCGACATCTTCAACTTCATCGAAGCGAAGAAGGGCCAGGGCAACATCCCCGCGGCCGGCGTCATCAACCCGCTGGGCTGATGGCAGCGGCGGCGCGAGGCCGGCTCACTCGAGCGAGACGGCCTCGCGCTGGATGACCGCTCCCCAGGAGGCCACTTCGCGCTCGATGCGCTTGCCGAAGGTGGCGGGGTCCGACATCAGCGGGTCGCCGCTCGCGGCCAGCACCGCCATCGCCTTCTCGTCTTTCAGCACCGCCTGCGCGATGGCGTGCACCTTCTTCACGATCTGCGGCGGCGTGCCGGCAGGGGCCAGCATGCCGGTCCAGAAGGTGACCACCACGTCGGCATAACCGGCTTCCACCACGGTGGGCACCTCGGGCAGCTGCGCCATGCGCTTGGTGGCGGTGACCGCCAGGGGCTTGAGCTTGCCGGCCTTGACGTGGGGCACGCCCGCCCAGGTGTCGAAGAGCACGTCGATCTCGCCGCTCATCGTGGCCAGCTGTGCTGCCGCCGCGCTCTTGTAGGGAATGTGCGTCGTCTTCACATCCGCCTTGTTGGAGAGCATGGCCATCGACAGGTGGCCGATGTTGCCGGGGCCTGCCGAGCCGTAGCTGAGCTTGCCGGGGTTCTTCTTGGCGTAGGCCACCACGTCCTTCAGCGACTGCACGCCGTTCTTCTGGGCCCACTCGGGGTTGGTCATGACGATGAAGGGCGCGTCGAGCACCATCGTCACCGGCGTGAAGTCGCTGGTCTTGTACGAGATCTTCTTGTAGATCTGCGGGTTGATGGTGATGCTGCTGGAGTTGGTGATGACGAAGGTGTAGCCATCGCCCGGCAGGCGCGCGGCAGTCGACAGGCCCAGCACGCCATTGGCGCCGGCCAGGTTCTCCACGATCACCGTCTGGTTGGTGGCCTTGCCCATGTGGTCGGAGATCACGCGCGCCACCGTGTCGGTGAACGAGCCCGCGGGGAAGGGCACGATGATCTTGATCGGCTTGCTGGGCCACGGGGCCTCCTGCGCCAGGGCGGGCGCCGCGACGCAGGCGCCCAGCGCGAGCGACAGGGCGAGGGCGGCACGGCGGGTGGTGTTGCGGGAAAGGGAAGTGGTTTGTCTCATCTCTGTTCCTTCTCGGGTCGGGGGGTGGAAGACTTCGGTCTGGCGGCGGTGCCGCTGATGCCTTGTTGTTCGAGTGCGTTGATCTGCTCGCCGGTGAGGCCGAGCGTGCGGCCCAACACCTCGCGCGTGTGCTCGCCGAGCGTGGGCGACACGCGGCGCAGCGGGGTGGGCCCCAGGCCCTGGCGGAAGTAGGGCGTGGTGGCGAGGTACTCGCCGACCCAGTCGCGCTGCACCGGCTGGAAGAAGCCGCGCGCGCGCAGGTGCGGGTCGTGCAGCACCTCGGCCATCGGCTTCACGACACCGGCACACACACCGGCGTGCTGCAGCGTGTGCATCGCATCGTCGGCGTCGCGGGTGCGTGTCCAGGCGGCGAGGGCCTCGTCGAGCGCGGCGTGGTGTTCACGGCGACCAGCCACGTGATCGAAGCGGGCATCGGCCGCGAGGTCGGCGCGCGCGAGGGCACGGCACAGGGCCTGCCATTGCGCATCGCTCGTCACGCTCACCAGCAGCCAGGCGTCGTCGCCCGCGCAGCGGTACACGCCGTGCGGGGCGTGCACCGGGTGGCGGTTGCCCGCACGCGGCGCCACGCGGCCGGTGGCCGACTGCTCCAGCAGGAAGGGCGCGGTGTTGGGCAGCATGGCCTCCACCTGCGAGAGGTTGAGGTGCCGGCCCTGGCCGGTGCGCTGCTGTGCATACAGCGCGAGCAGCAGCGCCGCGCCGGCGTTGAAGCCGCCGGTCGGGTCGCCGTAGGCATAGGACGTCATCGCGGGCGGGCCGTCGGGGTGGCCGGTGTAGAGCGGCAGGCCGCTCGCCTGTTCCAGCGTGCCGCCGTAGGCGCGGGTGTCGCTCCAGTCGTTGTGCAAACCGAAGGCGGGCATCGACACCATCACCAGGCGCTCGTTCACCTGCTTCAGTGCGGCGTAGTCGAGCCCGAGCTTGGGCAGCACTTCGGCCGAGTAGTTCTCGATCACTGCGTCGGCACCCGCCACGAGCTGCAGCAGCAGCGACTTGCCCTGAGGCTGCGTCAAGTCGAGCGTGATGCCGAGCTTGTTGCGGTTCATCAGGTTGAAGTTCGAGTTCTTCTCGTACAGGCGCTCGCGGTAGAACTCCTCGGTGAAGTTGGCGCCGCGCCACCAGTCGGGGTAGCCGGTGCTTTCGACCTTGATCACTTCGGCGCCGAGGTCGGCCGCGGTGCGCGAGGCGAGCGGGCCGGCCCAGCCCATCGTGAGGTCGACGATGCGGATGCCGTCGAGCGGCAGGCGGTGTTTCGGGGCGGGGCGCAGCGTTTCGGTCGGTGCGCGTGGGTCGTCGCGGTAGTGCGCGGTGTGTTCGCCGAGCGATGGCGCACGGCCGCCGGGCAGCGGGCCGGCGCTGTCGAGCCGCAGTGGCACGACCGGGCCTTCCACCGTGCGCTCGCCGATCTGCACCGGCACGAAGGCTCCGCGTTCGCGGTGCACCGCCTGCTGGAGCAGCTCTTCCATCGTCGGCACGAAGACGGCCGGGAACTTCTGCGCGCCGAGCACCTGGAACCAGTGCGCCGAGGTCTGGGTGCGGAAGGCTTCGACCAGCCAGGCGTCGATCTCGTCGGCCCGTGCCATGCGCAGCTGGCCGTTGGCGAAGCGCGGGTCGCACGCCCACTCGGGGCGGCCGAGCGTCTCGCAGAGCGTGGCCCACTGCGGCAGCGTGTGGCTGAAGATGCCGATCCAGCCGTCGGCTGTCTCGAAGATGCCGGTGGGGTGGGTGGCGCAGAAGCGGTTCACGCCCAGGCGGCCGGGGTGGCGCTTGTCTTGCACGATGCCGGCTTCCATCTCCACCGTGCCGAAAGCGGCTTCATGCAGGCTCACGGCATAGCGGCGGCTGCCGTCCTTCGCGCCGAGGAGCGCGCCCACGGCAGCCGAGAAGGCGATGAGCCCGCCCACGAGGCCGGTCTGCACGTCGTGCGGCAGGTGGGGTGGGCCTTCGAGCGGGCCGCTCGCGTGCGCCGCACCCGAGAGGGCGCGGCACACGGCTTCGCTGCCGTGCAGGTGGGCATAGGGGCCACTCTCGCCGAACCAGGTGATGTCGACCGAGACCGGCGTGTGCTCGCCGGGCACCGCAGCCCACACCGGCTGCGCGAGCACGCCCACGCCCTCGGCGAGCGCGCGCGCATCGAGCACCACGTCGCAGCCGCGGGCGAGCCGCGCGAGCCAGGCGCCGTCGATGGCGCTCGGGCGGCACACGATGCTGCGCTTGTTCGTGTTGAGCCAGGCGAAGAGCGCGCTTTCGCCGCCCACCCGCGGTGGCATCTGCCGCCAGGCGTCGCCTTCGGGGGCTTCGGCCTTGATCACCTCGGCGCCGAAATCGGCAAAGAGCTTGCCGGCGTAGGCGAGCGCGGGGCCGGTGCCGACCTCGAGCACGCGCAGGCCGTGCAAGGCGAGTTGTTGCAGGTCGGGGCGCGTCATCACCAGGCGTCCACGAAGCCGCGGCGCGGCCGTTGCGCGCGCAAGGCGCTGGCGGTGATGCCCTGGGCGATCCACTGGCGCGTCTGCGCCGGGTCGATCACCGCGTCGACCTCGGCCGCATGGCCCACGCTGATGGCGTGGCCGCGTTGGTACGACTCGGCGACGAGCTTGTCGTACAGCGCGCGCCGCTCGGGGCCGTCTGGCAGCGCCTCGAGTTCCTTCTTGAAGCCCAGCCGCACCGCGCCTTCCAGCCCCATCGGGCCGAATTCGCCCGTGGGCCATGAGATGCTGAAGTCGGCCGAGCGGAAGCCGCCGCCGGCCATCGCCATCGCGCCCAGGCCGTAGCCCTTGCGCAGCGCCACCGCGTGCAGCGACACACGCAGCTTGGCGCCGGCGAGGAACATGCGCGAGACGTGCCGCACCTGCGCCTTCGCTTCGACCTCGGGGCCGACCATGAAGCCCGGGGTGTCGATCAGCGAGACGATGGGCAGCGCATGCGCATCGCACAGCTGCATGAAGCGGGCGGCCTTGTCGGCCGCATCGGCATCGATGGCGCCGCCGAGGTGGTGCGGGTTGTTGGCCATGATGCCCACCGGCCGGCCTTCGATGCGCGCGAGCGCGGTGTGGATGCCGGCGCCGAAGCCGCCGCGCAGCATGAGCACGCTGCCGACGTCGGCAATGCCTTCGATGGCTTTGCGGGTGTCGTACACACGCAGCCGGTTCTCGGGCACCACGTGGCGCAGCGCGCGCACGTCGGGCGCCGTCCACTCGCTCACCGGGCCCTGGAACATCGACAGGTAGTGCTTGGCGGCCTGCACCGCCTGCGCCTCGTTGTCGACCAGGATGTCGATCACGCCGTTGGCGTACTGCACCGCCGCCGGGCCCACGTCTTCGGGGCGGAAGACGCCGAGCCCGCCGCCTTCGATCATCGCGGGGCCGGCCATGCCGATGTTGCTGCTCTTGTCGGAAATGATCACGTCGCAGCAGCCGAGGAAGGCCGCGTTGCCGGCGAAGCAGCGGCCCGAGACGATGCCCACCACCGGCACCTCGCCGCTCAATTCGGCGAAGGCCGCGAACGAGGGCTGGATCAGGCCCGAGATCGACGGGATGTCGACATCGCCCGGCCGCCCACCCCCGCCTTCGGCGAAGAGCACCAGCGGCAGCTCGTCGCGCAGCGCCACGTCGACGATGCGGTCAGTCTTCACATGGTTGCGCTTGCCCTGCGTGCCGGCGAGCACGGTCGCGTCGTAGGCCATCACGGCGCTGCGCGCCTGCGCCTTGCCGACGAGCGCGCCGTTGATGTCGCCGATGCCGGTCACGAGGCCGTCGGCGGGCGTGTTGGCGATCAGGTCGTCGAGGCTGCGGCGGCTGGCCTGCGCGGCGATGGCGAGGCCGCCGTATTCGACGAAGGTGCCGGCGTCGCACAGGTCGGCCACGTTCTCGCGTGCGGTGCGCTGGCCACGCGCATGGCGGCGTGCCACGGCGTCGGGCCGGTTCTCGTCGTAGAGGTACGCCTGGCGGTCGAGCACGCGCTGCAGGTCGGGGCGGATCGCGTCGGGGTCGTGCGACTGCGCGGCGCTCTGCGTGGCGGCGTCGCCGTCGGCCGGCTCGAGCACGATGAGGATCTGGTTCTCCTGCACCTGCTCGCCGGCCGCGAGGCGCAGGTCGATGACCCGCCCGCCTTGTTCGGCGGAGATGGTGTGCTCCATCTTCATCGAGTCGAGCACGGCGATCGTCTGGCCGGGCTGCACCAGGTCGTCGACCTGCACCGAGAGTTCGACCAGCCGGCCGGCGAGCGGCGTGCGCACGGCCACCGCGCCTTCGCCCACCGTCTCGTCGAGGTCGGCCGCACGCGGGGCCTGCGGCACCGAGTGGCGCACCGAGTCGCCGAGCAGGGCGTCGCGGGCGTGTTCGGCGGCGCCGATCTCGGCCGCGGCCGCCACGAGCGCCGGCACGATGGTCTCGAAGTGGCGGGTGTGCACGTCTTGTACCGCGAAGTCGTCACGCTGCACGAGGGCGCGCAGCACATCGAGGTTGGTCGGCACGCCGACGATGCGGAACTCGGCGAGCGCACGCTGCAGCCGGCGCACCGCATCGCCGAAGCGCGGCGTGGTGCTGGTGACGATCAGCTTGGCGAGCAGGGTGTCGAAGTTGGGCGAGGGGGCGTAGCCGGTGTAGCCGTGGGTGTCGACCCGCACGTCGGGGCCGGTGGGCGGGTCGAAGCGTTCGAGGCGGCCGTGCGCGGGGCGGGCGAGGCCGCTCGCATCCATCGACTCACCGTTGATGCGCAACTGGATCGCAAAGCCGCGCACGGGTGGCGGCCAGGCCGGGTCGAGGCCGAGGTCTTGCAGGTCGCGGCCGGTGGCCAGGCCGAGTTGCAGCGCCACGAGGTCGACGCCCGTCACCTGCTCGGTGATGGTGTGCTCGACCTGCAGGCGCGGGTTGGCTTCGATGAAGACGAAGTCCTTCTGCTCGCCGCTGGCGGTTTCTTCGACGAGGAATTCGAAGGTGCCGAGACTCTGGTAGTGGACCTTCTGCGCCAGCTTGCGGGCGCTCGCGATGATGCGGTCGCGCAGATCGGTGCTGAGCAGCGGGCTGGGCGCGATCTCCACCAGCTTCTGGAAACGGCGCTGCAGCGTGCAGTCGCGTTCGCCCAGCGCGATGACGTGCTGGCCGTCGCCGGCGATCTGCACTTCGATGTGGCGGGCGCGGGCGACCAGGCGCTCGGCGTACACCGCATCCACGCCGAAGGCGCTCGCCGCCTCGGAGCGGCAACGCGCATAGGCCTCGGCGAGGTCACTGCGCTGGCGCACCACGCGCATGCCGCGGCCGCCACCGCCGCCGACCGCCTTGATGACGATGCCGGCCTCGCCTTGCTCATCGAAGAAGCGCGTGATCGTGTCGAGCGAGGCTTCGCCCGGCGTCGACGGCATCACCGGCACCTGGCACTCGATCGCGAGCTTGAGCGCACGGCCCTTGTCGCCGAAGAGCGCGAGCTGCTCGACCGTCGGGCCGACGAAGGTGATGCCCGCCTCGGCGCAGGCCTGCGCGAAATCGGCGCGCTCGCTCAGGAAGCCATAGCCGGGGTGCACCGCGTCGCAGCCGGTGGCTTTTGCGGCGGCGATCACGGCGGCGATGTCGATGTAGGCGGCGGGGCCGCTCGCATCGAGCGCGTGGGCTTCGTCGGCGAGCAGGCGGTGGCGCGAGTTCGCGTCGTCTTGCGAATACACCGCGACGGTGGCGATGCCGAGGTCGCGGGCCGCCCGCTGCACACGCAGGGCGATCTCGCCTCGGTTGGCGATCAACAGCTTCTTCAAGAGATGTCTCCGGTGTCGTCGTGTCGGCTCACGATGGAGCCGGCGATGGGGCTTGTCTGTCGCCCTTGGGTCATGGGTTCTCCCTCGCGATCAGCTTGAACACGCCGCGCGCCACCGCCACCACGGTGCCGTCGGGCTTCACGATCTCGCCTTCGCAGAAGGCCATCGACTTGCCCCGCTTGGTGCAGCGGCCGATCACCGTGAGCTCGCTGCGCGAGGCTTCGAGGAAATGCGTGGTGAGGTCGACGGTGATCGCGCCCACGCGCAGCGGGTCGTGGGCCCGTGCGGCGGCGCTCAGCGTGAAGTCGAAGGCACTCATGAGCGTGCCGCCGTGGATGTCGCCGCGGCTGTTCACGAGCTGCGGGTTCCACGCGAGCTGCGTCTTGCAGCAGGTCTCGTCCAGCGACAGCGGCTTGAGGCCGATGTGTTCCATGAACGGCACGTCGATGCCGAAGTAGGGGCCGAGGCCGGGTGGGAGGGCGGTGCTCATGGCCGGTGTTAGTGCACCGACCGTGCCAAGCGAATTGCCGGGCGGCGGGCCTCCATTTGTTGCCGGTGACTACACTCGGTGTCTTTGGGGCTGTCGTTGTGTATGTCTGAACAACACTTTGCGGGGCTGGATGGGCCTTTGGGTGTGCTGGCCCGCCGTGGCGGCGAGGTGGTGGCCGCCCTCGGGCTCGCTGCCGACGAGGCGGCGCGCGAGGCCCTGGTGTCGGCCCTGCACCTCGCGCCGGATCGCAGCCTCTTCGAAGCGCATCTGCCCACCGGCCCGGTGGTCGGCGTGGCGATCCACGCGCAAGACACCGAGATCGCGGTCGTGCGGCCCGTGGGCACCGAAGGCAGCACGCTGCTCGACTTCGTGGTCGCCGTGCCCTTCGCCTTCGACATCCTCGAACAGATCCTCAACGACCCGTACCAGGGCATCACGGTGGCCGACCACCACGGCACCATCCGCTACATCAGCCCGGTGCACGAGAAATTCCTCGGGCTCTCGTATGGCGGCGGCATCGGCAAGCCGGCGGAAGAGGCGATCCCGAATTCGCGGTTGCGCGCGGTGATCGAGTCGGGCAAGGCCGAGATCGGCAAGCCGCAAAGCTTTGGCGAAGGCGTGACCCGCGTGGTGAACCGAAGGCCCATCCGCAAGGACGGGCGCATCGTCGGCGCGGTGGGGCAGGTGATGTTTCGCGACGCCGAGGCGGTGTCGAAGATGGCCGCCGAGATGAACCAGCTGCGCTCGCAGCTGGAGTTCTATCGCCGCGAGCTCGACGGCCTGCGCGAGACGCGCGAGGCCACGGCTGAACTCGTGGGCGACAGCCAGGCCATGCAGCGCCTGCGGCATGAAGTGGCCACCGTGGCAAGGCTCGACGTGCCGGTGCTCATCCTCGGCGAGAGCGGCACCGGCAAGGAGCTCGTCGCACGCGCGATCCACAAGCTCGGCCGCGGTGCGCACGAGATGGTGAGCCTGAACCTCGCGGCGCTGCCGTCGAGCCTCATCGAGTCGGAACTCTTCGGCCACACCGCCGGCGCCTTCACCGGCAGCGCCAAGCAGGGCCGCGCCGGCAAGTTCGAGATGGCCAACGACGGCACGCTTTTCCTCGACGAGGTGGGCGACATCCCGATGGACGTGCAGATCAAGCTCCTGCGCGTGCTCGAAGAGCGGGTGGTCGAACGCCTCGGCAGCCACGCCGGCAAGCGCATGACCTTCCGTCTCGTCTCGGCCACGCACCGCGACATCGACGAGCTGATCGCAAGCGGCGCCTTCCGCCACGACCTCTTCTACCGCATCAGCGGCGTGACGCTGCGCGTGCCGCCGTTGCGCCAGCGGCTCGAAGACATCCCCGCGCTGCTGGCGCATTTCGTCAAGGCCTTCTGCAACCGCAACGGTCTGCCGGTGCCGAAGGTGGAGCCGGGTGTGGCGCGCTACCTCGCCGACCAGCCCTGGCCCGGCAACCTGCGGCAGCTGCGCCACCGCATCGAAGAAGCGCTGGTGTTCTCGTCGCACGAGTTGCTGACGCTCGACGCCTTCACCCGCAACGATGCGGCCCGCGGCGAGGTGCACCTGCCGGTGCGCACGTCTCCCAAGCCCCTGCAGGCCCCGCCCGAGGCACCGCGCCTCAAGGACCACGAACGCGCCGCCGCCCGTCGGGTGCTCGACGAATGCGGCGGCAACAAGAAGCGCGCGGCCGAGCAGCTCGGCATCTCTCGCTCCTATCTCTACAAGCTGCTGGGCTGAGCCCTTACGCGACCGCGAGCCGCGCGACCAGCGTGGGCCTCCGTTCGGCGCCTGCTTGCAGCAGCAGCCCTTCGCCGGAGGCCACGCCGCCACCGACCAGCGCCGTCAACACGAACTGGTGCGTCACCCATACCTCGAAGCGGCCGCGTTGCTGCGCCACTGTCGCCAGCGCCGCACGCAACTCGCCGAGCGCTGCGTCGTTGACCGACTCGCTGCCCGCGCGGGGCGAGCCGAGCGCGGGCCAGGCCTCGGCCCTGTCGAAGGCGAGGCGTGCGGTGTCGACGCAGCGGCACCACGGGCTGCTGCGCACTGCTGCCGGGGCGAGCTTGCGTTGGCGGAACCAGGCGCCGATGCGCTGCGCGTGTGCGCGGCCTTCGTCGCTGAGGTTGCGCTGCGTGCTGCAGTCGTCGAGGCGAAAGCCCGGCGGGTCGAAGGTGCCGGGCGCGAGCGCGTGGCGGAAGGCGATCACCACGCCGCCGGCCGCCAGCCGCGCCGCGACCGCGTCGTCGGCGTGCGCGGCCCAGGGCCAGGCGCTGGTGGCGATCAGGAGTGCTCGTCGTTGCATCGGTCGTTCCTGCAGCCGGCACGGGTGCCTGCCGGAGCGCAGGGTATCGGCGCTGTCGCGTCCGATGCCGCACCGGGGTCTTGTCTGCGTGCGATGCTCGCCGCATGACCGTGCCCCAACCCCTGAGCGTCGAGGTGCCCGACAGCGGCAAGGTGGCCGCCCTGTGCACGACGCCGGCCGATGCGATCGCCGGCTACGTGTTCGCGCATGGCGCGGGGGCCGGCATGGACCACCCCTTCATGTCGGCCCTGTCCGGCGAGCTGGCGCAGCGCCGGGTCGCCAACCTGCGCTTCCAGTTCCCGTACATGGAGCAGGGCAGCAAGCGGCCCGACAGCCCCGCCGTGGCGCAGGCCGCGGTGCGCGCGGCCGTGGCCGAAGCGCGCCGTCTGTGGCCGTCGCTGCCGCTCTTCGCGGGTGGCAAATCCTTCGGGGGCCGCATGACGTCGCAGACCCAGGCCGCATCGCCGCTGCCGGACGTGCGCGGCCTCATCTTCGTTGGCTTCCCGCTGCACCTCGCCGGCAAGCCGGGCGTGACGCGTGCCGCGCACCTGGTGCAGGTGCAGGTGCCGATGCTCTTCCTGCAGGGCACGCGCGATGCGCTGGCCGACCTCGCGCTGCTGCGCGAGGTGCTGGCGCCGCTGCAGCACACGACGCTGGCGCTGGAAGACGATGCCGACCACGCCTTCCATGTGCGCTTGCGCAGCGGCCGCACCGATGCGCAGGTGCTGGCCTCGCTCGCCGACACGGTGGCGGCGTGGTGTGCCGGGAAGCGTTGACACCGGCCCGGTGCCCCTCGGGCCGATGGGCGTCGAAAACTCTGATAGCGTCTCGGGCTCCCGTCACCCGCCCGCCGTCGTCGCTTGAGCATTCGCACGTTTCTCCTGTTGTTGGTGCTCGCGGTCTGGTTGCCGGCGGTGGCGGGCTTCGCCCTGCTCGCACGCTCCACCTACCTGCGCGAGGCGGAAGACGTGCGCCAGGACATCGAGCGTTTCGCCCAGAGCCTCAATTCGCTGGTGGAAGGCCAGCTCGACAAGCGCGTGGCCATCGCCACCACGCTGAGCGCCTCGCGCACGCTGCAGGACGACCAGCTCGCGCGTTTCCACGACGAGGCGAGCGCCGCCGTCCAGGGCAGCGGCAACTGGGTGGTGCTGGTCGACCGCCAGCGGCAGCGCCTCAACACGCGTGCGCCGTTCCAGGGTTTCGAGCCGCGCACGCGGGCCGAGGCGCCGTTCGTGACCGGGGCGCCGAAGGTGTTCTTCTCGCCGCGCGGCCTCGTGACGCAGGAGCCGGTGTTGGTGGCGTATGCACCGTCATTGGAAGGCTCGCCGGCCCGCTACAACGTGGGCGTGTCGTTCTCGCCCGAGGTGGTGCAGAACCTGATCGAGAAGGCCACGCCGCTCAACAGCCTCGCCTCGGTCATCAACGACCAGCACCTCATCATCGCGCGCAACCGCGACCCGCTGAAGTGGCTGGGGCGCCAGGCCGGCGAGGAGATCCAGCGCCGCGCGCAGGCGGGTGTGGGCAGCTTCGGCGAAACGGTCACGCTCGACGGCGTGCCCTCGCTCACCTATGTGTCGCCCGCCAACCGCCACGGCTGGAACGTGGTGCTCGCGCTGCCGCAGGAGGCCCTCACGCAGTCGGCCCGTCGCCTCACCGTGCAGACGCTGGCCGCCGCCGGGGCGCTGTTGCTCATCGGCCTGGGCCTGGCGATCGTCGTGGCGCGCAAGATCGGCCAGCCCATCGTCACGCTGCGCGAGTCGGCCGTGCAACTCGGGCGCGACGAAGTGCCGCCCGCGCTCTCCACCGGCGTGATCGAGCTCGACGAGGTGAGCCGCGCGCTCGAACTCGCCGGCCGGCGCTCGCACGAGGCCACGCTCACGCTGCAGAAGGAAGTGCAGCTGGCGGTGAACGACGCGCGCGCCGCCCAGGCCGCGCTGCTCGAAGGCCAGAAGCGCGAGGCGATTGGCCGCCTCACCGGCGGTCTGGCGCACGATTTCAACAACCTGCTGCAGACCATCAGCACCGGCCTGCACGTCGTCGACCGCCAGACCGCGGCCGATGTGCCGCACCGCCGTTTCCTGGAAGCGGCGATGCGCGCCACCGGCAAGGCGGCCGATCTCGTGAAGCAGATGATGACCTTCGGGCGGGCGCAGCCGCTCAAGCCGCGGCCGGTGAGCCTGCCCGATTTCGTGCTGCAGACGCAGGAGCTCACGCGCAAGGCGGTGGGTGAGCGGGTGCAGCTCACGGCCGAGATCGAGCCAGGGCTGCCGACCGTGCTGGTCGACCCGGCGCAGCTCGAGCTGGCCCTGCTCAACCTCATCTTCAACGCCCGCGATGCGATGCCCGAGGGCGGCGCCATCCGCATCACCGCGCGTGTGGCCACGCCCGAGGAAAGCGCTCCGCTTGGCGGTGACCAGCACGTATGCCTGCAGGTCAGCGACAACGGCGCCGGCATGAGCCCCGAGACGCTCGAGCGCGCCTTCGACCCCTACTTCACCACCAAACCGGTCGGGGCCGGCACCGGCCTCGGGCTCGCGCAGGTGCTGGCCTTCGCACGCCAGTCGAATGGCGACGCCCGCCTGGAGAGCACCGCCGGCGTGGGCACGCGTGTGACGCTGCTGCTGCCGGTCACGCACCTCGCCGAAGTGGCCGCCGAGCCTCCACGGGGGCAGGCCGAGGCCGGGCGCGGGCTGCGCATCTTGATGATCGAAGACGACTCGCTGGTGTCGTCGGTGGTGGTGCCCGCGTTGCGCGAGGGCGGACACGAGGTCACGCACTGCGCGTCGGCCGACCAGGCGAAAGAAGTGCTGGGCACCCGCACCGATTTCGACGTGCTCTTCACCGACGTCGTCATGCCCGGCACGCTCTCGGGCCTCGACCTCGTGGACTGGTGCCGCGCCCATGTGCCGGCGATGGCGGCCGTGGTCGCCACCGGCTACAACTCGCGCCAGACGCGCGCCGACGTGCAGGAGCTGCGCAAGCCCTATGGCCTCGATGACCTGCTCGACGCGCTGCAGCGCGCCGTGCAGGAGCGCGCGCCTCGCCCGTCTGCCTGACGGCCCCGGGCGTGACGCTTGCCCGTGCCCCGCGTGCAAGAGATGCAGGACGACGGCGCGCCCCACCCGGTGACGACAGACACGCTGCTGGCGTGGATGGCCGCGCGCGGCTGGGTGCCGTTCGACTTCCAGCGTGAGGTGTGGCGCGCGGTGGCGGCTGGCGAGTCGGGCCTGCTCCACGCCACCACGGGGGCCGGTAAAACTTACGCGGTGTGGCTCGGGGCGCTGATGGCGTACCTGCGGCCATCGAAGAAGGCCGAGCCGCTGACGGTGCTGTGGATCACGCCGATGCGCGCGCTGGCGGCCGACACGCTGCGCTCGCTGGCGCAGCCGCTGGCCGCGCTCGGCGAGATCGCGCCGTGGACCGTCGGCGCCCGCAGCGGCGACACCTCGGCCGGCGAGCGCAGCGCGCAGAACCGGCGCCTGCCCACCGCGCTCGTCACCACGCCCGAGAGCCTCTCGCTGCTGCTCGCGCGCGCCGATGCGCGTGACGTGCTCGGCAGCGTGCGCATGGTGGTGGTCGACGAGTGGCACGAGCTGCTCGGCAACAAGCGCGGTGTGCAGGTGCAGCTCGCGCTCGCGCGCCTGAGGCGGTGGTCACCCGGCTTGAGCGTGTGGGGCATGTCGGCCACGCTCGGCAACCTGGGCGAGGCGATGCACACGCTGCTCGGACATGGGCAGGGCCGGCTCGTGCAGGGCCGAGTCGACAAGCCGCTCGCCATCGACTCGCTGCTGCCGCCGCGTGCCGACCGCTTCCCCTGGGCCGGGCACCTCGGCCTCACGATGCTGCCGCAAGTGGTTGACGAGATCGCGGCCAGCGGCAGCACGCTCGTCTTCACCAACACCCGCTCGCAGGCCGAGATCTGGTACCACGCGATCCTGGAGGCGCGGCCCGAGTGGGCTGGTCTCATCGCGCTGCACCACGGCTCGCTCGACCGCGAGGTGCGCGATTGGGTCGAGCTGGGCCTGAAGAACGGCGAGCTGCGTGCGGTGGTGTGCACCGCGAGCCTCGACCTCGGCGTGGACTTCCTGCCGGTCGAGCGGGTGCTGCAGATCGGCTCGCCGAAAGGCGTGGCGCGGCTGCTGCAGCGTGCCGGCCGCTCGGGCCATGCGCCGGGGCGGGCCTCGCGGGTGACGCTCGTGCCCACGCACAGCATCGAGCTGGTGGAGGGTGCTGCCGCACGCGCGGCGGTGGCGGCCGGGCACATCGAGGCGCGCCACTCGCCGCAGCAGCCGCTCGACGTGCTGGTGCAGCACCTCGTGACGGTGGCGCTCGGCGGGGGCTTCGTTGCCGACGAGCTGTACGCCGAAGTGCGCAGCACCGCGGCCTACGCGCAGCTCTCGCCCGAGAGCTGGGCCTGGTGCCTCGCCTTCGTGCAGCAGGGCGGGCCGTCGCTCACCGCCTATCCCGATTACCGTCGTGCGGTGCCCGATGACGAAGGCGTCTGGCGCGTGCCCGATGCGCGCCTCGCGCGGCGCCACCGCGCCAACATCGGCACCATCGTCAGCGACGCCAGCATGACGGTGCAGTACCTCGGCGGCGCCAAGCTCGGCAGTGTGGAAGAGAGCTTCGTCGCACGTCTCAAACCCGGCGATGTGTTCCTCTTCGCCGGCCGCCAGCTCGAGCTCGTGCGCACCCACGAGATGACCGCCTTCGTGCGCCGCGCCACCGGCCGAAAGCCGGCGGTGCCGCGCTGGAACGGTGGCCGCATGCCACTCTCGACCACGCTCGCCGACGCGGTGGTGCAGCAACTCGCGCTCGCCGACGCCGGCCGTTTCGACAGCCCCGAGCTGCAATGCGCGAAACCGCTGCTCGATCTGCAACACGCCTGGTCGGCGCTGCCCACGCCGGCCACGCTGCTGGCCGAGCGCATTGCCACGCGCGAAGGCACGCACCTCTTCCTCTACCCCTTCGCCGGTCGGCATGTGCACCTGGGCCTGGCGAGCCTCATCGCCTGGCGCGTGGCGCAGCACCACCCGCGCACCTTCTCGATGGCGTTCAACGACTACGGGCTTGAGCTGCTGTGCGCCGACGAAGTGGCGTGGGACACCTTGCTGCCCCAGGTGCTGCGGCCCGCCGATGACGACGCGGCTCTGCTGCACGAGGTGCTGGCGAGCCTCAACGCCAGCGAACTCGCGCGCCGCCGCTTCCGCGAGATCGCGCGGGTGTCGGGCCTCATCTACCAGAGCTACCCCGGCGAGAAGCGCAGCGCCAAGCAGCTGCAGGCCTCGTCGTCGCTCTTCTGGGAGGTGTTCCGCAAGTACGACCCGGCCAACCGGCTGCTGCAGCAGGCCGAGGCCGAGGTGCTGGCGCAGGAACTGGAGATCGGCCGCCTCGGCGCGAGCCTCGCGCGCATGGCCACGCAGCGGCTGGTGTTGAAGCACCCGGCGCGGCCCACGCCGTTTGCCTTTCCGCTGATGGTGGAGCGCTTTCGCGAGCAGCTGTCGAACGAGAGCGTGGCCGACCGCATCTCGCGCATGGTGGCGCAGCTGGAGAAGGCGGCCGGCGGGGCCGAGGCGGCGCCGGCCGACGAGGTGCGCGAGCGCTTGGCCTTCGGCGCGGCGGCCCCCGAGAAGGCGGCGCCCCGGGCGCGTCGGCGGGGGCGGCGATGAGCTCGCACCTGAGCCTCGAGTGCGCGGGCGAAACGCTCTGGCTGCTGCCCGAGCGCGCGCTGTGGTGGCCCGCGCGGCGCACGCTCTTCATCGCCGACCTGCACCTCGGCAAGGCTGCCACCTTCCGCGCCCACGGCCACCCGGTGCCGGCCGGCACGACGCAGGGCAACCTCGACCGGCTCAGCGGGCTGCTGAACCGGCACGAGCCCGACGCGCTGGTGGTGCTCGGTGACTTCCTCCACGCAACCGAGGCACTGACACCGTCGGTGCAGTCCGCACTCGCCGCCTGGTGCGCCGAGTTCCCCACGTTGCGCCTCACGCTCGTGCGCGGCAACCACGACCGCCGTGCCGGTGACCCGCCCGCCGCGGCCGGCATCGTGGCGGTCGACGAGCCCTGGCCGCTCGGCCCACTGGCCGCCTGCCACCACCCGCAGCCAGTGCCCGGGGCGCTGGCGCTGGCCGGTCACCTGCACCCGGTCGTGCGCCTTCACGGCCGGGGCCGCGACCGGCTGCGCCTGCCGTGCTTCGTGCTCGACGCGCAGCAGTTGCTGCTGCCGGCCTTCGGCGAGTTCACCGGCGGCTGGGAGGTGGGGCGTGCTGACGGGCAGCAGGTGTTCGTCGTCGCCGACGGCGGTGTGTGGAAATTGCCCTGATCCGCGCGCCCGGTGTGGAACTCGCCTGCGGCCGGCGATGTCCGATCGCTGCCCGGGTTTTCGTCGCCGTGACACCATCTCGCCATGCCTGCACGTTTCTCCTTCCGCCGCGGGGCCGCCCTGGCTTCGGTCGTGCTCCTCGCCCTCGGCCTGCAGATGGGCTGCGCCACGCTCGATGAGCGCCAGCGCGGCTGGATCTTCCAGCCGAGCGAGCGCACCTGGGCCGGTGGCCTGGCGGCGGCCGAGGGCATGCACGACGTGTGGATCTCGTTCAACGCCAAGGTCGACGACGCGGGCCAGCCGGTCAAGCTGCACGGCCTGTGGCTGCCGCAAGACGATGCCAATGCCCCCGTGCTGCTCTACTTGCACGGCGCCCGCTACGACGTGCGTGGCAGCGCCCCGCGCATGCGCCGCATGCACGAACTCGGCTTCTCGGTGCTGGGGGTCGACTACCGCGGCTTCGGCCGCAGCAGCCCAGGCCTGCCGTCGGAAGAGAAGGCCGCCGAAGACGCGCGGGCCGCGTGGGACTGGCTCGCCCGGCAGCACCCGCAGGCGCGCCGCTTCATCTTCGGCCACTCGCTGGGCGGTGCGATCGGCGTGCAGCTCGCGGCCGAGGTGCACGACGAAGCCGGTCTCATCGTCGAAGGCAGCTTCACCTCCATCGCCGACGTGGTGAGCACCTTCCGCTGGGGCTGGCTGCCGGTGTCGCCCTTCATCACGCAGCGCTTCGATTCGGCCGCGCGGGTGGCCGAGGTGGGCTCGCCGCTGCTCGTCGTGCATGGCAGCCAGGATTCGCTGATCCCGTCGAAGCTCGGCCAGACCCTCTACGACAAGGCGCGCGAGCCCAAGCGCTTCGTGCTGGTGGAAGGCGGCTCGCACCACAACACCAACGCGGTGGGGCAGGCGCAGTACCGGCAGGCGATGGCCGAGCTGTTCGGCTTTGCCGGCGGCGCGCAGTGAAGGCCGGGCAGCCGCCAAGGTGACAAAAGGGGCTCCTGCGTTCCTCTAGAGTGCGCGCAACCCTTCAGGAGCCGCGCATGACGATCGCCTTCTCTCACCACCAGATCAACGGCATCCGCATGCGCGTGGCCGAAAAGGGCAGCGGGCCGCTGGTGGTCTTCACCCACGGCTGGCCGGAGAGCTGGTACTCGTGGCGCCACCAGATCGAGGCGCTGGCGGCCGCGGGCTTTCGCGCCGTGGCGCCCGACATGCGCGGCTATGGCGACACCGAAGCGCCAGCGGAGGTTGACCAGTACACCATCCACCACCTGGTGGGCGACATCACCGAGCTGGTGCTGGCCCTCGGCGAGAAGCAGGCGGTGGTCGTCGGCCACGACTGGGGCGCGGTGGTGGCGTGGCACTGCGCGCTGCTGCGGCCCGACATGTTCCGCGCGGTGGCGGCGATGAGCGTGCCCTACGCACCGCCCGGCCGCACCGACCTCCTGACCTCCCTCGACAAGGGCGGCATCAAGACTTTCTACATGCAGTATTTCCAGGCGCCCGGTGTGGCCGAAGCCGAGCTGGAGCGCGACGTGCGCGACTCGCTGCGCCGCGTGTACTACAGCGCCTCGGGCGACGGCCCCGAGGGCAAGGGCTTCTCGGTGCTCGCGCCGGGCAAGGGCCTGCTCGACAACACCGTGCCGCCCGATGCGCCGCTGCCCTGGCTCACCGAGGCCGACCTCGACCACTACACCGCCGAGTTCACCCGCGCCGGTTTTCGCGGTGGCCTCAACTGGTACCGCAACCTGCGCCGCAACTGGGAGCTGACCATGCCCTGGCGCGGCTGCCCCATCCGCCAGCCTTCGCTCTTCATCGCGGGCGAGCGCGACGGCGTGCTGCGCTTCCCGGCGTCGAAGGCCCAGGTCGAGGCCTACCCGAAGACGCTGCCCGGCCTGCGCGGCTGCCACATCCTGCCCGGCGCCGGGCACTGGATCCAGCGCGAGCGCGCCCACGAGGTCAACGCCTTGCTGCTCGACTTCCTGCGCGGGCTGCCGGTGCCGGGTTAACCCGGGCCAAGGCGACCATTCCATACAAGACCGAGCGGCCGGGCTGTCGAATCATCGGCAACCCTTTGCCTGATTCGCCGGTCTGTTGCAGGCCGCCCCGCATCCATGGACTTGCAGTTCGAGCCCCATGCCGGGCGCCCACCCTCGTCTCCGTCGACCGCCTCCTCCTACGGCCGCATGCACATGCAGCGCGAGGGCTTCCTCTACGCGGGCATGGTGGCCGAGATCCCGAGCCAGCGGCATTCGGTGCTGCTGTACGTCGCCCTGAGCGACACGCCCTTCACCCTTGAAGCCGCCGGCCAGTCGGTGAGCCTCACCGCGGCGCTGCTTGGCCCCGGCGTGCGCAAGCGTGTGCTGGGCCGGCCCGACGTGGCCTGCGTCGACATCTCACCGGTGCACCCGAGCTACCCCGCCTTCGCCCAGGCGAACGCCTCGGTGCAGGTGTGGCCGCGCGAGCACTTCGCGCCGCTGATGCCGGCGCTGCAGGCGTTCCGCGCCGGCCGCATGAGCCCGGCCGAGGCCGACCGGCTCTACGCGAAGGCGGTGGCGCTGGCCGAGCAGCGGCTGCCGCCCACCAAGCCGGTCGACCCGCGGGTGCGCCAGGTGATGGCGCTGCTGCACGAGAACCGCCGCCGCTCGCTCGACGAGCTGGCCGCGTCGGTCTGCTTGTCGAAAGACTGGCTGGTGCATCTCTTCCAGCGCGAGGCCGGCATCTCGCTGCGCAAGTACGAGCAGACGGTCAAGCTGCACGCCGCCGCGGCGTTCGTGAACCGCGGCGTGAGCATGACGCAGGTGGCGGCCATCGCCGGCTTCGCCGACTCGGCGCACTTCTCGAAGATGTGGAAGCAGCACTACGGGCTGCCGCCCAACCGCATGTTCTCGGGCCACGAGTATGTGACGGTCGACCCGATGCCCGCACGGCCGCTGCACGCCTGACGGCGGGCGCGTGAGCGCTGCGGCATCGGGGTCTTGTACCGATTGCCTAGCGACTATCCCGGCAAACGCGCAGATGGGCGCAACAGGGTCGGGACCTGCGTCCTAGACTATTTCGAACGCGTGTGCACAAGCGCTGCCGCCACCGCGAAAAGCGTGTGGCGGGCCTCCCGCCTTCGATCTCAAAAACCCAAGGAGACTCTCATGACCCACCTCACCCAAGCCCCGGGTGCGCGGCGCGCATTCGCGCTCGCCCGGCACCTGAAGTCGGCCGCGACCGCGGCCTTGCTCGCGATCGGCGCCGTTGCGGCGTGGGCCGCCGTGCCGCAGGCCGCCATCCAGGCCGCGCCCATCGGCGGCCACTTCCTCGACCGCAGCGCGCAGATCTCGGCGGCCGGCTACACCGACCGCGAGTTCTTCATCTCGGGCCTGGCGCGCACCTACCGCGCGTCGAGCACGCTGCGCTCCGACGGCAAGTGGAGCGCCTACGTCTACTCCAGCAACACGCCGTACAACACGCCGCTCCTGGTGCGCCGCCCGGCCGACCCGTCGAAGTTCAACGGCGTCGTGATCGTCGAGTGGCTCAACGTCAGCTCGGGCTACGTGCTCGACATCGACTGGATCATGGCCAAGGAGGAATTCCTGCGCCAGGGCTACGCCTACGTCGGCCTCACCAACCAGAAGACCGGCCTTGAAGGTTCGAAGGAGAAGAACCCCACGCGCTACGCCGCGGGCAACCTGCCCAACGACGACATCTCCTACGACATCCTCTCGCAGACCGCCAAGGCCGTGCGCGACCAGTACCAGGTGCTGCTCGGTGGCCTGGTGCCGCAGAAGATCGTGGCTACCGGCCACTCGCAATCGGCGCTGCGGCTCACCACGTATGTCAACGCCATCCAGCCGCTGGAGCGGGTGTTCGACGGCTTCGTGATCCACGGCCGCGGCAACTCGGGCCTCAAGCTCTCGTCGGGTGACCTGCGCGGCACGCCGTCGAGCACGGTGATCCGCTCCGATGCCTCGCACCCGGTGTTCCAGCTGCAGTCGGAGATGGACGTGAACTCGCAGTCCGACACCTCCAAGGCCACCGACAGCGCCAAGATCCGCTACTGGGAAGTGGCCGGCTCGTCGCACTCCGACCAGTACATGCTCGAAGGTGTGTACTCGGTGAGCACGCGCCCGCCCGCCTCGTGCGAGAAGCCGGCCAACCGCATGCCCTTCTACCGCGTGCAGAACGCCGTCTACAGCCATCTGGTGAAGTGGATGAAGCAGGGCACGCTGCCGCCCACCGCGCCGCGCATCACGCGCAGCTCGCTGCTCAACCGCATCCAGCGCGACAGCTACGGCAATGCCCTCGGCGGCCTGCGCCTGCCCGAGATCGACGTGCCCATCGCCACCTACGGCATCGACAACTCGACCACCGGCTCCTGGGAGTTCCTCGACCTCTTCGCCTGCACCACCTCGGGCAGCACCACGCCCTTCACCGCCTCGCGGCTGAGCACGCTCTACCCGACGAACGCCGACTACTACAACAAGTACAAGGCCGCGGCTGACCGCGCGCTGGCGGCGGGCTACCTGCTGCCGGCCGACCACGCGAAGGCCTTGCAGCAGGCGAGCACGGCGCCCATCCCGCGTTGATCGTGCAGCGCCTCGCCCCGACGCAGGGCGGGGCGCTTTTTCTTCAAAAAAAACAGACATCTTTCCGGACGACCCGATGACTTCCTTCCCGCTTCGACGAACCCGCGGCCACTGGCCGCTTGCCCTGCTCATGTCGCTCGCCGGTGCCGCCTGCGGCTCTGGCAACGACGAGCCTGCGCCACCGCCCGACTTCGTCGACACGCTCGTGGCCACGGTCGGCGGCCTGAGCGCCACGGCCGCGGCCGAACCGGCGATGAACAACCGCCTCGTGCTGCTGCAGACGCTCGATGCCGATGGCGACCTCAACAACGGCATCCAGATCACCGCCGCGATCCGCAGCACGGTGATCGCGCAGGCGGCGTCGATCAACTTCGACCAGAGCACCACCACCTTCCGCACGAGCCTGGCCCCGCTCCTGGCCGCGCTGAACGGGGCCAATGCGTTCACCGACCTCGACCCGCGCCCGCGCACGGCCCGCAGCGCGACCGCGGCGCTCGAACACCACGTCCGCTGGACGCGGCCGCGCCACGTCGTCACCACCACCGGCGGCCAGCTGAGCGGCTACGAGGCCAGCGCGAACGTGTGGCAGTACCTCGGCATCCCCTACGCCCGGCCGCCGGTCGGTGACCTGCGCTGGCGCCCGCCGCAGGCGCCGCAGCCGTGGAGCGGTGTGCGCCACGCCGTCGCCTGGGCCGACCAGGCCGCGCAGACGACCGCGCTCGAGCGCTTCGGCGAAGGTGGCATGAGCGAAGACTGCCTCTACCTCAACGTCACCGCGCCGAAGGCGGCGAGCAACCTGCCGGTGATGGTGTGGTTCCACGGGGGTGGCTTCACCTCGCTCACCAGCAACACCAAGCCCTTCAACAATGCGCAGGCCCTGGTCACCAAGGGCGTGGTGCAGGTCTCGGTCAACCACCGGCTCGGCCCCTTCGGCTACATCGCGCACCCAGCGCTCAGCGCCGAGAGCGGCTACGGCGGCTCGGGCAACTACGGCCAGATGGACCTGATCGCCGCGCTGCAATGGGTGCGCGACAACATCGCGCAATTCGGCGGCGACCCGAACAACGTGACGATCTTCGGCGAGTCGGGCGGCGGGCGGAAGGTGCTGTCGCTGATGGCGTCGCCCCAGGCGCGCGGCCTCTTCCACAAGGCCATCAGCCAGAGCGGCACGCTCTACCCCGACACACGCAGCCTCGCCTCGGCCGAGGCCATCGGCACGCAGCTGGCCACCAACCTCAATGCCCCGACGCTGGCCGAGATGCGCGCCCGCCCGTGGACGGAGGTGGTCACCGCCGCGGCGGCGCTCACGCCGTACACCAACGTCGATAACCGCTACCTGCCCACCACCGAGCGGGTGAGCTTCGAGTCGCGGCAGCACAACGACGTGCCGTTTCTCATCGTCGTCAACGCCAACGACACCGTCGACCCGATCCAGACGGTGAAGACGGTCTTCCCCTGGATGAAGACGCACAGCGACGCGAACCACTACGCCGCACTCTTCACCCACATGCCCGCCGGCTGGCGCGCACGGGGCGTGACGACCTACCACGGCGGCGAGCTCACCTATGTCTTCAACGCGCCCGAGAGCGTGGTCACGCATTTCCTGCTCAACCTGGTGATCGACCCGGCCACCGGCGTGCGGCTGGTGGTGGGTGACCTGAACGGCAATGGCGTGACCGGCACCGCCGGCGACGGCGCCGACGTCTTCGCCTCGGCTGGCTTCGACGCCACCGACGCCACCGTCATCGACACCACGATGACGATGTGGGCCAACTTCGCCCGCACCGGCAACCCGAGCACGGCCGCCTTCGCCTGGCCGGCGTACACGACCGCGAACGACAGCTTCGCCGAGCTCGCCGCCACGCCCGTGGTGCGCAGCGGCTTGTCCACCGTATTCCCCTGAGAGAACACACGAGGAGATGAACATGTTCAGCAAACGCACGCTCGCCGCCACGGTGGTGACGATGATGTCGATGGCGGCCTGCGGCTCCGGCGACGACGGCACCCCCACCCAGACCGGCACCTTCGTCGACAGCCCGGTGGCCGGCCTCAACGTGCAGGGCTCCGCGCTCGGCGCGCGCAGCACCGATGCGCAAGGCCGCTTCAGCTACCAGGCGGGCGAGACGCTCAGCTTCTCGATCGGCAACCTCGCGCTCGGCTCGGCGACCGGTGCGGCCACGCTCACGCCACTGTCCATCACGAGCGGGGCCACGGCCGCCACCGACCGGCGCGTGGCCAACAAGCTCATCCTCCTGCAGACGCTCGATGCCGACGGCGACCTGAACAACGGCATCCAGATCACCGACGCGATCCGCAGCGTGGTGTCGGCCCAGGCCGCGTCGATCAACTTCGACCAGGCGAGCACCACCTTCCGCACGAGCCTCGCGCCGCTGCTCACCGCGCTCAACGGCGCCAACGTCTTCACCGACCTCGACCCGCGCCCGCGCACCGCGCGCACCACCACCGCCGCGCTCGAGCACTTCACCCGCTCCACCAGCGCGCGCCACGTGGTCACGACCACCGGCGGCCAGTTGAGCGGCTTCGAGGCGAATGCCAACACCTGGCAGTACCTCGGCATCCCCTACGCCCGCCCGCCGGTGGGTGACTTGCGCTGGCGCCCGCCGCAGGCGGCACAGCCCTGGAGCGGCGTGCGCGACGCCACCGCCTGGCGCGACCAGTCGGCGCAAGACCTGCGGCTCGAATCCATCGGCGAAGGCGGCATGAGCGAAGACTCGCTCTACCTCAACATCACCGCACCGAAGAACGCGGCCAACCTGCCGGTGATGGTGTGGTTCCACGGCGGGGCGTTTGCCATCCTCACCGGCAACTCCAAGCAGTACAACAACCCCGACAGCCTCACCACCAAGGGCGTGGTGCTGGTGACGGTGAACCACCGCCTCGGCGCCTTCGGCTACCTGTCGCACCCGCTGCTCACCGCCGAGAGCGGCTACAACGGCTCGGGCAACTACGGCCAGATGGACCTGGTGATGGCGCTGCAATGGGTGCGCGACAACATCGCGGCATTCGGCGGCAACCCGGGCAACGTGACGATCTTTGGGCAATCCGGCGGCGGCGGGAAGACCTACTCGCTGATGAACTCGCCGATGGCCACCGGCCTCTTCCACAAGGCGGTGGTGCAGAGCGGCGCCTCGCCGATTCCGGCCACCGGCACCCCGGCCTCGTCGCTCGCCGCGAACGAAGCCATCGGCACCGCGCTCTTCGCACGCAACAACGTCACCACGCTGGAGCAGGCGCGTGCGCTGCCCTGGCAGGCGATCGTGCAGGCCGACATCGACAACGGCATCCCGCGCGAGATCTATCGCCCCAACGTCGACTACCGCTACCTGACCAAGACCTACGCGCAGAACGTGGCCGACGGCCTGCCGAGCGAAGTGCCGCTGATGGTGGGCGTGACCTCGGGCGACTACACCACCTTGCGGGGCGCGCTGCCGCTCTTCCTCACGCAGCGCCCGAACTACAGCGCGCCGCAGTACGTCTACAAGTTCAGCCGCGTGCCCGATGGCTGGAGCGCGATGGGGCTCTTCAGCGCGCACGGCGGCGAGTTGCCCTACCTCTTCAACTTCCCGATGGGCCACGTGAGCAACTACAGCCTGAACCTCGTGCTGCTGCCCGACGGCACCAAGCCGCCCATCGGCGACCTGAACGGCAACGGCATCACGGGCACCGCCGGCGATGCGGCGGACGTCTACACCTCGATGCAGTGGGGCGCGGCCGACACGACGACCGTCGACTTGCTGATGACGATGTGGACCAACTTCGCCCGCACCGGCAACCCCAGCACCACCGGCCTCACCTGGCCGGCGTACACGGTGGCCAACGACACCTTCGTCGAAGTGGGCCCGACGCCGACGGCCACCGTGCGCACCGGCGTGGCCGCAGCCGTCCAATAAGGGCGGATCAGGGCAGCGCTTCCACCACCGGCAACGCGGCCCGGCCCTCCAGCAGAGCCGGCGAGGGCTGGTAAGCGCGCAACGTGAGGCGGAAGGGCCCGGCCGGCGCAGGCAGCCAGTTGGCCTTTTGCATCGCGTCTTCGGGCGCCTGCTGCTGCACGAAGAGGTCGAGCGAGCCGTCGGCGTTCTTCACGAGGCCGGGCGTTCGGTTGCCCACCGCGTAGCGCCGGATCGGGTTGTCGATGAAGAAGAGCCGGCCGTCGGGCTCGACCTGGTACATCGACATCGACCAGAAGGCCTGCGCGTCGATGCCTTGTGCCGGCACACGCACGCGGTAGCGCTGGCTGCCGTGCAAGGGCTTGCCGGTGTGGTCGCCGAGCGCGCCGAGGTAGATCGCCTCGCTCGGCGGCAGGGCGCCCAGGCCGACCAGGGCCACGGTGGCGCGCAGCGCGAAGTCGTCGCCAAAGGTGCCGACCGCCGGGTTCGGGTAGGTCCAGCGCTGCACTTGCCGGGCGGCCATCGCGCGCGGTGCGCCGGTGCGCAAGGTGGCGTTGAGTTCGGGCAGCGCTGCGGTCAGCGCGGCGCCTTGCTCGGCGCTCGCGGTGCTGGTGGCGAAGCCGAAGGCCGACCAGCGCTTGAGCTTCTCGCGGTCGGCCGCGGGCACGCCACTGCGTTGCAGCATGTCGTTGACCACCGCGAGGTAGTTGGCGCCGTCGGTGGGCGAGCCACGTGGTGCGCTTGGCGCCACCGGGCCGGCCGGCGTCGCGCCGGCCTTCACCGGGCGCAGCGCCATGCCGTCTTGCAGCGCCTGCACCGCGGGCAGGTCGTGCGGGCCGTCGACGACGATGCGGCCGAGCATCCAGGCGTCGCGCGTGGCCAGGCGCAGCACGCGCACGCCAGCCGGGGCGTCGATCGTGTCGCCGTCGCGGGCGATCCACAGCGTGAAGCCGCCTTCGCCCTCGCTGCGCGAGCCCAGCAGCGCCACGGTGCTGGTGCTCGCGTCCATGAACTGGATCGACCAGTAGCGGCCCGCAGGCATGCGGGGCACCGTGAGTTCGAGCGGCCCGGCTGACAGGTCGAGCCAGGCGCTTGAGTAGAGCGTGTCGTTGTTGGGCGTGGTCACCGCGCGGGCGGTGTGGTCCGCCAGGGCGCGCCGGTGGTTCAGCGTGTTGACCGGCAGGCGCGGCAGGTCGGTGGTGACGTGGCGCGTGCGCGCCATCTCGTAGTAGGGGAAGGTGTAGACATAGGCGGCTTGCAGGTCCGCATCGATGGCTGGCATGGCGTGGCTCCCCCTTTGTCGTGATGAAAGCCGCACTATAGGGAGCGAGGGCTTGCGTAGCATTCGCCCATGCGACGTTTCCTCCTCCTGGCGCTGTGCGCGCTGCCGACCCTGGCCCAGGCCCGCCTCGAAGCCTGCGATCTCAACGGCGAATCCGTCAACCCGAGCAACGGCCACACCACCGCCGGCAAGACCGGCCTCATGCGTTGCCGCGACCGCGACACCGGCCTGCTGGTGCGCGAGGAGGAGCTTCGCAATGGCAAGTTCGAAGGCCTCGTGCGCTTCTACGACGACAAGGGCGAGCTCCGGCGCGAGCACCGTCTCAACGAGCGCGGCAACCGCGATGGCGTGGTGCGCGAGTACGACGGCACACAGCTCGTGCTGGAAGAGAACCTGCGCAACGGCAGCAACGCCGGCCTCTCGCGCCGCTGGGATGCAAAAGGCACGCTGCTGCGCGTGACCTTCTACGGCGACGACGGCCGCGAGCAGGCCTACGCCGAGTTCACCTCGCGTGGCTTGCTGAGCCAGCTGCGCTGCGCCGCGGAGCCGAGACTGGCACCGTATGCCGACGACGCCACGTGGTGTGGCCACAAGGGCGGCCCCGGCACCGTGACGCTCCACGCCGACGATGGCCGCGTGGTCGGCAGCCGGGTGTACGAGCGCGGAGAGTTTCGGCGCATGGAAGACCTCGGGCCCAGCGGCAAGCCGGTCTCGCAGATGGAAGTCACCGGAGACGGGGGCGTGGAGCGCAGCTTCTACGCGAGCGGCGTGCTTCGGCGCGAGCGCCACTGGGGGCTGCAGGAAAAGCGCAGCGTCACCGCGCTGGAGCGCGAGTACCACGAGAGCGGCGCGCTCACGCGCGAGCGGCAATGGAAGCTGAGTGGCCGCAACAACGACCTCGTGCTGGAGCAGCACTGGTACCTCAATGGCCAGCCGCGCTCGAAGCACGCCTACGAGCGCAGTGGCGAGCGGCTGGTGCGCCACGACACCAGCTTCCACGACAACGGGCAGGTCTCGTCCGAGGGGCGCTGGCTCATCGCCGGCCGCTATGACGAGCGGCCCCAAGGTGTGCACAAGAGCTTCGACGCGGCGGGCAAGCTGCGCGCGGAGCGCTTCTACGACGAGCGAGGCCGCATCAACCGCGAGCGCGAGCTCGACGCGAACGGCCAGGTGGAGCGTGACGACGCCGTGTTCGAAGACGGCTCGCGCAAGGCCTACGCACGTTGACCGCCCCACGCTGATGCTGCAGTTCTTTCGCCAGACCTTCCAGCGCGCCCGCAAGGAGCGCCTGCCGCAGATCGCCGGAAGCCTCACCTTCACCACGGTGCTGTCGGTGGTGCCCTTCCTCGCCGTCTGCTTTGCGCTCTTCACCCGCTACCCGTCGCTCTTGCGGCCCTTCCAGCAGGCGATCGATGCGCTGCTGCTGAAAAACCTGCTGCCGGCCGACCTCGCGCAGCCGGTGCTGCGCCACCTGCACCAGTTTGCCGCCAACGCGGGCGGCCTCACCTGGGTGGGCTCGCTCTTCCTGCTGGGCACCTCGCTCGCGCTGATGCTCACGGTGGAAAACGCGCTCAACCAGATCTGGGGCGTGAAGCGCAACCGGCCGTTCTTCAAGCGGCTGGGCCTCTACCTCGTGATGCTGGCCATCGGGCCGCCGGTGCTGGGCGTGAGCCTGTGGGCCTCGTCGACCCTGCTCGCCCTGTCGATGGGCTGGATCGCCACGCTGCCGCCGGCGGTGCACGTGCTGGTGAACTTCACGCCGGCGGTGCTGGGTGCTCTGGCGCTGGCCGTGCTGTTCCGCATCGTGCCCAACACCCGGGTGGGATGGGTGCAGGCGCTGGTGGGCGGGGTGCTCGGCAGCGCCGCCATCGAGCTGGCCAAGCGTGGCTTCGCCGCCTACCTGCTCAAGCTGCCCACCTACAAGGCGGTGTACGGCGCCTTCGCGGTGCTGCCGGCGTTCCTGCTGTGGGTGTACGTGTCGTGGCTCGTCACGCTGGCGGCGGCGCTCGTCGCCGCGAACCTGGGCCGTGCGTCGGGCAAGGGAAGCCGCGCCTGACGCGTCGGGCGGGGTTCACCCGCCCACCACCAGCGCACGCTCGGCGACCCACTGCGTCGCCGCGCCGGCCGGGGCGCGCGCCAGCCGCAGCTCGACGTCGGCGCGCTCGGCGTCCGACAGGCGGCGGTAGAGGAAGTCGCGCGCATTGGCCGGCTCGCCCGCAAGGAAGAGCTGCGAGGTCAGCTCGCCGAAGCTGCGGTGGCGCAGCCGCACATGGATGTGCGGCGTGCGGCCGGGGTAGGGCACCGGCTTGATGGTGCGGAAGCGGTAGAGCCCACGTGCATCGCTGCGGGTGCTGCCGAAGCCCTGGAAGGCTTCGTCGACCTTGTCGCCAGCGCCATGCGGGTGGCGGTAGCTGCCGTGCACGTCGCACTGCCAGATCTCGACCTCGGCGCCGTCGAGGGGCCGGCCTTTCGTGTCGACCACGGCGCCACCGAAGTCGAGCCACTCGCCCGCGGCGCGCGGCGCGTCGGCCGAAGTCGAGCGGGTGACGCGGGTGAGGTCGGCGTCCCAGTCGAGCTGGCGTGCACGCCATGCGGCCGAGGGGTAGAAGGGGCCTTCGGTCATCGGCGGCAGCGCGGCCAGTGCGAGCGACGGCAGAGCCAGGGCGCTCGCGGCGCCGGTGAGCTGGCGCAGGCAGCGGCGGCGGGTGAGGTGCGGGGTGGTGGCCATGTGCATCGGAGTGTCCTCGCGGGCACGAGGTTCCGGCCAGGCCATGACAATGCCCCGCCATGAAGACCATCCGCGACCTGAACGCCCCGCCGCACGTCGAAGGCCGCATCGAAGCCATCGTCGTGCGCGGCCACCCGCGGGCGCCGGCACGCCGCATCGAGGCGACGCAGGCGCTGGCCGGCATCGGCCTCGCCGACGACCGCCTGGGCCAGCGTGGCGAGGCCGAGCTCTCCACGCGGCAGGTCACGCTGATCCAGCAGGAGCACCTGCCGGTGATCGCGCAGCTGGCGCGCGTGGCCGAGGTCGACCCGGTGACGCCGCGCCGCAACCTCGTGGTCTCGGGCATCAACCTGCTCGCGCTCAAGAACGCGAGGCTGCAGGTGGGCGAGGCGGTGCTGCAGATCGTCGGGCCGTGCGCGCCGTGTTCGCGCATGGAAGAGGAAGTGGGCCCCGGCGCCTATGCCGCGATGCGCGGGCACGGCGGCATGACGGCGCGCGTCCTCACCGGCGGTGCGATCCGCGTGGGCGATGCGGTGAGGGCGCTGCCCGCGGCCTGAGCCGCCTCGTGTCAGCCAAGCCGGCGCCAGCGCATCAGCCACGCCGGGCCGTCGGGCGTCATCACCTCGCCGACGTCGCTGAAGCCCGCGGCGCGGTAGCAGCGGATGGCGCGCAGGTTGTGCGGCGCCGGGTCGGTCTGCACCACGGTCACGGCCGGGTCGGCGAAGAGCTGCCCGACGAAGGCGCGGATCATGCGGCGGCCGAGGCCCTGGCCGAGGCGCGCTTCGTCGGCGAGGAACTGGTCGATGCCGCGTGCGCCGGGGTCGGTCTCGTCTTCCCACCAGCCGCCGCCCGAGCCCATCACGACGTAGCTCTGGATGAAGCCGACAGGCTCGTCGCCCTCGTGGGCGAGGTAGGCGCGCGTTGCGTTCGGCTCGGCTGGCGGCGCGATGTAGTCGGCGTGCAGCTCGTCGACGCTGGGCGTGGGCTGCCACCACTGCGCGGCATGCGGTCGTGCGAGCCAGGTGTGCAGCAGCGGCAGGTGCTCGGCCTGCAGGGGCACGAAGTGCATCGTCATCCCTTGCTCAGCACCACATGCAACGCATGCGGTGCGGTCACCTGCTCGGTGCAGCGAAAGCCCAGCTTCAGCAGGTCAATGCCGGCGAAGAAAGCTTCGCCGCGGCCGAGCAGCGTGGGCGAGATCGCGAGGTGCATCTCGTCGATCAGGCCGGCTTCCAGGTACTGTCGCACGGTGGAGACACCGCCGCCGATGCGCACGTCTTGACCCTGCGCGGCGTCGCGGGCGCGGGCGAGCGCTTCGTGGATGCCGCCGGTCACGAAGTGGAAGGTGGTGCCGCCTTCCATCACCAGCGGCTCGCGCGCGTGGTGCGTGAGCACGAAGGTGGGCACGTGGTACGGCGGGTTGTCGCCCCACCAGCCTTTCCAGTTGCCATCGGGCCAGGGGCCGCGCACCGGGCCGAACATGTTGCGGCCGAGCACCCAGGCGCCCACGTTCTCGAAGCTGCGGGTGGCGAAGCGGTCGTTGAGGTCTTCGACGACCTCGCCCTGGCCCGTCATCTCCGTGAAGACACGGGTGCGGTGGAACCACTGGTGCAGCGATTCGCCGCCCTCGCCGAGGGGGTGTTCGAGGCTCTGCCGCGGGCCGGCACCGAAGCCGTCGACGGACAAGGTGAACGCGGCAACTCTGACCTTGGACATGCGGGTCTCCATGAAAGGGAAGTGGCGGACCCTGTCATGACGAACGGGCCGGCCCCGGATCGACATGCTGCCGAAAAATTCGGTGCTGCCGATCCGGGCCGGCCCGCGGCCCCAACGACGCCGTGTGTTTACGGGAACGAGAAGCCGATCACCACCGGCGCGCTGGCCGAGACGGTGACGGGCGCGGCCGTCGTCTTCGTCATGCTGCCGAGCGTGGCCTGCAGCGTGTAGCGGGCGGCCGAGCCGCTGGCCGGTGTGGCGGGTGGCAGCGGCACGGCGTAGCTCGTCACCAGCGGGGCGGCGGTCGGCAGCGTCAGGCTGTAGAGACCGGTGCTCTCGTCGGCCAGGGTGCTGGCCACTTCGACGGTGGTGGTACCGGCGGCCTGCAGGGCACGCACGTTGGCATCGAGCGGGCCGGCCGGGGTGACGGTGATGGCGCCGCTCGCCACGCCGTTGGGCGAGCTGGCCGAGGCCAGGGCCGCCACCGCGGTGTCGAGGTTGAGCACCGTGTCGGCGGTGACGGGCACGCCGGTGATGACGGTGGTGGTGCGGCCGGGCGCGCTCAGCACCAGGTCGTAGGTGCCGGGGGCGACGGGTTGCAGCAGGAAGCGGCCGGTGGCATCGGGCACGGTCGAGCGGATCACCACGCCGCCCTGTTGCAGCGAGACCGTGGTGCCGGGGCCGACCAGCGCCAGCTCCACATGGCCCAGCACGCCCGAGACGTAGCGCGGGATCACGCGGATCACCGGCTTGAGCAGCCAGCGGCCCGAGTTGCCGGCGCGCACGATGGACTTGCAGGCGTCGAAGTCGAGCACCGCGTCGACCATCTGGTTGGCCGCCACGTCGATGTTGACGTTCATCTTCAGGCCGCTCTGCTGGCCGCTCGGGGTGACGAGCGGGGTGTCGTCCGTGTCGCCCGTGAGGCGGATGGCGTTGGCGATCGGCGCGGCGTTGCCATGGCCGTTGGGCGCGAGCACGAGGCGCAGCTGGGTGTAGCGGCCGGCGGGCAGGGGCGTCTGGCCGAGTTCGTCGAGCACGCCGTTGGTGAGGCTCAGCAGGTCGATGCGGCGCGGCGTGGGCAGCACGACTTCGGCCCAGCCGGCATCGGCGTCGGAAGCGGTGCTGCTCTGGTGCACGCGCACGCGGTCGACGGTGACGTACACATGGTCGTAGCCGCAGGCGGGCGCGTCGGTCAGCGCCACGCGCAGGGTGCCGCTGCCGGCGCCGGTGCCGCCGCTGTCGCTGCCGCCACCACAGGCGCCGATGACGGTGGCCGCCACCGCCAGCGCGGCGATGCGGAAATGTCGGGTCCAAGTTTTCATGGGTACTCCTGGCTGTCTGTTCTATAAATGTGCATTCTGCACATTTAGCGTGACTTTACCCATTTCAACCCTGCCCGCATCGGGGCAAGGGTTACCGTTTGCGAACCGGCGGGCGAGGGTTGATCGTGGGGATGTCGGCCCCAGTTGCAACGTTTGGAGAACCCCGTCATGCCCAGCATCACCCGCCCCGCTGCCGTCGCCGGCAGCTTCTACCCCGGCGACCCGGCGACGCTGCGCGCGGCGCTGGCCGAGCACCTTCGCCAGGCGCGCAAGCCCGTGTCGGCACGCCCGCCCAAGCTGCTCGTGGTGCCGCATGCCGGCTATGTGTATTCGGGCGATGTGGCGGCGCTCGGCTATGCCGAAGTCGCGCCCTGGCGCGAGCGGATCCAGCGGGTGGTGCTGCTCGGGCCGGTGCACCGGGTGCCGGTGCGCGGCCTGGCGGCGCCGAGCGTCGACGCGTTCGACACGCCTCTCGGCCGCGTGCCGCTCGACCGCGAGGCCATCGCCTCGCTGCGCGAGCTGCCCCAGGTGGTGTTGGCCGACCGGCCGCATGCGATGGAGCATTCGCTCGAAGTGCAGCTGCCCTTCCTGCAGCAGGTGCTGGGCGAGGGCTTCCGCCTGGTGCCGCTGGCGGTGGGCGACGCGAGCCCGGCCGAGGTGGCGCAGGTGCTCGAGCGCCTGTGGGGCGGCGACGAGACGCTCATCGTCATCAGCTCCGACCTGTCGCACTACCTGCCGTATGCGCAGGCCCAGGCGCGCGACGGCGCCACGGTCGATCGCATCCTGCATTTCGCCACCGACCTCGAAGGCGACGAAGCCTGCGGTGCTGCGCCGCTCAACGGCGCCTTGCGGCTCGCGCGCGCCAAGGGCCTGGTGCCGCGCCTGCTGGGCGTGCGCAACTCGGGCGATGCCAAGGCGGGCCTGGCCGGGCGTGATCGGGTGGTCGGCTACGGCGCCGTGGCGTTCGACCTGCCGGAGGCGCATGTCGATCCGCTGGGGCCGGCGCTGCTGGCGCACGCGCGCCGTGCCATCGCCGAGGCGCTGGGCGTCGAGCTGCCCGCATCGCCCCTGCCCGACCTCGCCGCGCTTGCCCAGCCGGGTGCGACCTTCGTGACCCTGCATGACCGTGACGGCGAACTGCGCGGCTGCATCGGCCGGCTCGAAGCGGTGCGACCGCTGCTCGACGACGTGCGCGCCAACGCCGTCGCCGCCGCGTTCCACGACCCGCGCTTCCCGCCCTTGCGCGCCGAAGAATGGCCCGGCCTGCAGGTCGAGGTCTCATTGCTCGAACGGCCCGAGCCGATCGACGTGCACACCGAAGCCGAAGCGCTTGCCGCCCTCAAGCCCGGCGACGACGGCGTGATCTTCGAGTGGCAAGGCCACCGCGCCACCTACCTGCCGCAGGTGTGGGAGCAGCTGCCCGATGCACGCAGCTTCCTCGCCTCGCTCAAGCGAAAAGCGGGTCTCGCCGCCGATTTCTGGGCGCCCGACGTGAAGCTGTCGCGCTACCGCGTGCGCAAGTTCGAGGAGACCCGATGAACGCCCCGATGAACGACCCCAGCAACGTGCCTGGCCGCTGGTGGCATGCGCTCGCAGACGGCCGCATCCAGTGCGACCTCTGCCCGCGCGACTGCAAGCTGCACGAAGGCCAGCGCGGCCTGTGCTTCGTGCGCCAGCGCGAGGGCGACGAGATGCGCCTCACCACCTATGGCCGCAGCTCCGGCTTCTGTATCGACCCGATCGAGAAGAAACCGCTCAACCATTTCTACCCCGGCTCGAGCGTGCTCTCGTTCGGCACCGCGGGCTGCAACCTCGCCTGCAAGTTCTGCCAGAACTGGGACATCTCCAAGAGCCGCGAGATGGACCGCCTGATGGACGAAGCCTCGCCCGAGCGCATCGCCGCCGCGGCGAAAGACAGCGGCGCGCAGAGCGTGGCCTTCACCTACAACGACCCGGTGATCTTTGCCGAGTACGCGATGGACACCGCCGACGCCTGCCACGCGCAAGGCGTGAAGACGGTGGCGGTGACGGCGGGCTACATGCACGCCGAGCCGCGCCGCGAGTTCTACGCCAAGATGGACGCGGCCAACGTCGACCTGAAGGCGTTCACCGAAACCTTCTACCAGCAGCAGACCGGCTCGCATCTCGCGCCGGTGCTCGACACGCTGCAGCACATCCACCACGAGACCGATTGTTGGCTGGAGATCACCACGCTGCTGATCCCCGGCCTCAACGACAGCCCGCAAGAGATCGAGCAGATGACGCGCTGGATCGGCGAGCACCTCGGGCCCGACGTGCCGCTGCACTTCACCGCCTTCCACCCCGACTACAAGATGGGCGACATCGGCCCCACGCCGAAGGCGACGCTGACCCGCTCGCGCGAGATTGCACTCGCCAACGGCCTGCACCACGTCTACACCGGCAACGTGCACGATGCCGAGGGTGGCACCACGCGCTGCCCGACCTGCGAGGCCGCGCTGATCGAGCGCGACTGGCATGCGATCACGCGTTACGAGCTCACACCTGAGGGCACCTGCCCCCACTGCGCCACCGCCATCGCAGGCCGTTTTGCGGGGCGCTTCGAGCGAGGCTTCGGTCGTCGGCGCATCCCGGTGCGCATGGCGCTCAGCTGAGTCCCGTCAACGACGGCAACGGCCAGGTGGGCGACTGCTGCGTGTGCCGTGCGGCGCCTGCGCGCCAGGCTGCAAGCCAGTCGTGCACCGTGTGCGGTGCGTCGGCCTGCAGCCCGCGCACGACACAGCCGGCCTGCGCGCCACACGCCGCCGCGTCAGCCAGCTGCTCCGGCGCGAGGATGCCGCCGATCGCCACCACCGGCGCCGGTGACATGGCCGCCCACCACGCGAGGTTGTGCAGCCCCTGCGGGCGCCACGGCATCGCCTTGGTGAGCGTGGGCCAGACCGGACCGCAGGCGATGTAGTCGGGCTGCCACGCCGTGGCGCGGGCCAGCTCCCACAGGCTGTGTGAGCTGAGGCCCAGGCGCAGGCCGTTGGCGCGGGCGCGTGCCAGCTGCTCGCGTGCTTCGGCGCCGAGGGCGAGCAGGTCTTCCTGGCCGAGGTGCACGAAGTCGACGCCGAGCGCGGCCGCCTGTTGCCAGTGGTCGTTGACGATGAGGGTGGCGCCGTGCTCTTGAGCGGCGGCGCGTGAGCGGCTGATCTGGTCGAGCAGGCGGGCCTGCCAGGGCGCCTCGGCCTCGCCGTTGGCGCGCTTGAGGCGCAGCTGCACCGTGCGCACGCCGTGTTCGGCCAATGCGCGCAGATGCACCGCGTCGTCGGTGATGGCATAGAGACCCTGCACGGGCGGTGCGCTGCTCGGCGCGAGTGTCGGCAACTCGCCGTCGTCGAGCGTGGGCAAGAGCGTGCGGTCGGTGATGAAGCCGTGGCGCGGGCGCACCGGGCCGGCGCCGCGGCCGGGGTTCGACGCATCGGCGTGCAGGCCCGAGGTGGTGAGCATCTTGGCGATGACGGCGGCATCGGCCGGCACGAAGCCACGCGCAAGCGCGGCGGCGAGCGCGGTGGCGAAGGTGCAGCCGGTGCCGTGGGTGTTGACAGCGACGCGGCGGGGCAGGGCGAGCCAGCCGGTCGCGTGCGTGCTGTGCCAGTGGTCGCGGGCGGTGGACTCGTCCGCATCGCCGCCGGTGATGCACACGGCTTCGGTGCCGAGGGCACGCAGCGCACGCGCCTGGTCGGGCACGTCGTGGTCGTGGCGGAGCAGCAGCCGTGCGGCTTCGCGCCGGTTGGGCGTCACGACCGTGGCGCGTGGCAGCAGCTCACGGCGGTAGGCCTCGACGAGCGCGACGTTGGCAAAACTCTCGCCCGTGCTCGCCCGCAGCACCGGGTCGACGACGAGTGCGAGCGGGCCGCGCTGGCGCAGGCGGTCGACCCACTGCGAGACCACGCGCACATTGGCCACGCTGCCGAGCAGGCCGGTCTTGATGGCACGCGGCGTCAGGTCGTTGGCCATCGCTTCGAGCTGCGCATGCAGCTGCTCGGGCGGCACCGGGTGCACGCTCTCGACGGCCACGCTGCTCTGCGCGGTGAGCGCCGCGACGACGGGACACAGGTGCACCTCGGAGGCATCGGCGGCGCGCTGGTCGGCGCTCAAGCCGGCGCCGCCGCCGCTGTCTTGGCCCGAGATGCTCCAGACGATGGGTGTTGTCATGAAGGCTCAGTCGATCAGGAAGGGCCGACCGGTGACAGGGGTCGTGGCCACGGCCATCGCTTGGGTCGCCATCGCGCCGGCTTCGCGCGCGAGGCGACCGGCCTGCACCGCGTGGGCGAAGGCCGCGGCCATGCGCACCGGGTCGCCCGATTGCGACACGGCCGAGTTGAGCAGCACACCGTCGAGGCCGAGTTCGAGCGCGAGCACCGCGTGCGACGGCGTGCCGAGGCCGGCGTCGACGATCAGCGGCACCTCGGGCAGCCGCTCGCGCAGCGTGCGCAGCGCCTGCGGGTTGAGCAGGCCCTGGCCCGAGCCGATGGGCGCGCCCCAGGGCATCAGCACGCGGCAGCCGGCGTCGAGCAGGCGGCGGCAGCTCACGAGGTCGTCGGTGCAGTAGGGGAACACGCAGAAGCCTTCCTTGGCCAGCACCTCGGCGGCGTGCAGCAGCTCCCACGGGTCGGGCTGCAGCGTGTGCTCGTCGCCCACCACTTCGAGCTTGATCCACGGGGTGTCGTAGAGCTCACGCGCCATGCGGGCGAGGTGGATCGCTTCGTGCGCGGTGCGGCAGCCGGCGGTGTTGGGCAACAGGTGGCCGCCGCGTTCGCGCAGGGCGGAGACGATTTCGGCGACGAAGCCGTTGTCGCCGCCCCCTCCGCTGACATTGGCGAGTGTTCGGCGCAGGCCGACGGTCACGACCTGCGTGCCCGAGGCCTCGATGCACTGGCGCAACACGGCCGGCGAGGGGTAGCCGGAGGAGCCGAGAAAAAAGCGGCTGGTGAGTGGGGTGTCGTAGACCGACCAGGGCTTTGTGTTCATCGCATCAGCCTCCGACGATGGCGGTGAAGACGGTCACCTGATCGCCCGGCTGCAGCAGCGTGTGCGCGCGCAGCGTCTGCGGCACGAACTCGCCGTTGAGCGCCGTGGCGACCTTGCGCGTCTCCGCGGCTGGTTCGGCCTTCAACAGCGCGAGCAGGTTGAGCCCGGGTTGCCAGGGCTTGGGATCGCCGTTGAGGTACACGAGATCAGGCATGCGCGGGCTCCGGCAGCACCTGCTGCAAGGCATCGTCGACCAGTGCGGGCGCGAGCAGCCAGCCGTGGCGGTAGAGGCCGGTGATGCGCAGGAGGCCGGGTGACGCCTCGATGCGCGGCTGGTGATCGGGCCAGGCGGGGCGCAGGTTGGTGTCGAGGTGCACGATGCGCGCTTCTGCGAGGCCGGGCAGGACGCTGTGCGCCGCGGCCATCAGCTCGACCGCGCTGCGAAGGCTGACGGGAGAGCGGTCTTCGCTCTCGATCTCGCTCGCCCCGACCACGATGTGCTGGCCGGCGCGCGGCACGATGTAGACGCGGTGTCGCGGGTGCAGCAGACGCACCGGGTGCCGCAGGTGCACGCCGGGGGCGTGCAGCCAGACGAGTTCGCCACGCACGCCGCGCAGGCCCGGCACGTCGTCGCGTGCGCCGAGGCCGCGCGTGTCGATGGCGAGGTCGCAGGCGATGTGTTGGCCGTCGTCGAGTTGCAGGCTGCCCGCGTGCACATGCGCCACCCGCTGGCCCCAGTGCCATTGCACGCCGGTCGCCTGGGCGGCCAGCGCGTCGAGCAGCAGGCGCGGTTCGAGCTGGCCTTCGCCGGGGAGCCACCACGCACTCAGGCCCGGCAGCAGCTCGGGCTCCATCACGCGCAGCTCGCTCGCCGGCACGATCTCGGGCGCGGGCCAGGCGCTGGGGTCGGCCTCGCATGCGCTGCGCAGCTTCACCATCACACGCAGCGCCGAGCCCATGTCGGCGTTGTGCGCGACGAGCAGGCTGCCCTGCACCCGCAGCAGCGTTTGCGGGGCGTGGGGGGCGAGGGCCGAAGCCACGTCGCGCCACATCACGATGGAACGCCAGCCGAGGGCGGCGAGTTCGGGCTCGGCGTGGTCGAGTTCGGCCAGCGGGCTGAGCAAGCCGGCGGCGGTGTAGCCCGCCGCCACCGGCTGCGACAGCGTCGCACCGAGGGCAGGTGCGTTCGGCCCTGCGGCCGGGTCGACCACCTGCACGGTGTGGCCCATGCGTGCGAGCCGCCACGCGAGCAGGCGGCCGAGCACGCCCGCGCCGGCGATGGCGATGCGCAGGCTGCTCATACGGGGTGCACCGGGATGTAGATCTCGCCGCCACGGGCCTTGAACTCGGCCGACTTCTCGGCCAGGCCTTGCGTGAGCGCGGCGCTGTCATCGAGGCCGCGCGCCGCGGCGTAGTCGCGCACGTCCTGCGTGATCTTCATCGAGCAGAACTTCGGCCCGCACATGGAGCAGAAGTGCGCGTGCTTCGAAGAGTCCTTCGGCAGCGTCTCGTCGTGGTACTCGCGGGCGGTGTCGGGGTCGAGGCCGAGCGCAAACTGGTCGTTCCAGCGGAATTCGAAACGGGCCTTGCTCATCGCGTCGTCGCGTGCGCGGGCACCCGGGTGGCCCTTGGCCACGTCGGCCGCGTGGGCGGCGATCTTGTAGGCCATGAGGCCTTGCTTCACGTCGTCGCGGTCGGGCAGGCCGAGGTGCTCCTTCGGCGTCACGTAGCAGAGCATCGAAGTGCCCATCCAGCCGATCATCGCGGCGCCGATGGCACTCGCGATGTGGTCGTAGCCGGGCGCGATGTCGATGGTGAGCGGGCCCAGCGTGTAGAAGGGCGCTTCCGCACAGTGCTTCAACTGCTCGTCCATGTTGGCCTGGATGAGGTGCATCGGCACATGGCCCGGGCCTTCGATCATGGTCTGCACGTCGTGCTTCCAGGCGACCTGTGTCAGTTCGCCGAGCGTGCGCAGCTCGGCGAACTGAGCTTCGTCGTTCGCATCGGCACCGCTGCCGGGGCGCAGGCCGTCGCCGAGCGAGAAGCTCACGTCGTAGGCCTTCATGATTTCGCAGATCTCGTCGAAGTGCGTGTAGAGGAAGTTTTCCTGGTGGTGCGTGATGCACCACTTGGCGAGGATGGAACCGCCGCGCGAGACGATGCCGGTGCGCCGTTTCGTCGTGAGGTGGATGAAGGGCAGGCGCAGGCCGGCGTGGATGGTGAAGTAGTCGACGCCTTGCTCGGCCTGCTCGATGAGCGTGTCGCGGAAGATGGCCCACGACAGTTCTTCGGCCACGCCGCCCACTTTCTCGAGCGCCTGGTACAGCGGCACGGTGCCGATGGGCACCGGCGAGTTGCGCAGGATCCAGTCGCGCGTGGTGTGGATGTTCTTCCCCGTGGAGAGATCCATCACCGTGTCGGCACCCCAGCGGGTCGACCACACGAGTTTTTCCACTTCCTCTTCGATGCTCGAGGTGACGGCCGAGTTGCCGATGTTGGCGTTGACCTTGACCTTGAAGTGGCGGCCGAGGATGGTCGGCTCCAGCTCGGGGTGGTTGATGTTGGCGGGGATGATGGCGCGGCCGCGGGCCACTTCGTCGCGCACGAACTCGGGCGTGATCTCGGCCGGCATGCGGGTGCCGAGGGCGTTGCCCATCAGGCGGTGTTCTCTTGCGTCATCCGCGAGGTATTCGCGCGTCCACTCGCGGCGGTCGTTCTCGCGGATGGCGACGAACTCCATCTCGGGCGTCACGATGCCATGCCGCGCGTAGTGCATCTGCGTGACGTTGGCGCCGCTTTTGGCGCGGCGCGGTGTGCGCTGCAGGCCGGCGGCTTCGGCGTGCAGGCGGGCAAGTTGCGGGTCGGCGTGACCCTGGCGCTGGCCGTCGTCGCGGGCGGAGTACGAGCGGCCGTCGTAGGGCTCGGTGTCGCCGCGCGATTCGATCCACGCGGTGCGCAGCGCGGGCAGGCCCTGGCGCACGTCGTAGGGAATGGTCGGGTCGGTGCAGGGGCCGGAGGTGTCGTGCACGATCACCCGCTCGCCGTTGCTGAGCGCGATTTCGCGCATGGGCACGCGCACGCCGGTGAGCGGGCCTTCGAGGTGCACCTTGCGCGAGCTGGCAAACGGCTCACGCGCGAGCGCGAGTCTCGCGTGAAGGTCGGTGGGGGGCGTGGTGGTCATCGCGGTCTCTCCGGTGGCAGCAGCAACAAAAAACGTCGTGCTCCGGAGGGTCCGCGGGCGGCCGGGTGCGATGGGGGCGGCCGCTCGGGCCTGCGCGCCCATCGCGGGCCGCTCGTCTACGCTCTTCTTACGCCGGTATGAACCGGATCAAGTTCTCGGGTTTGGCTTTCCATCTCAGCGCCTTCGGCCTTGCGGCCCGGCACACCCCGGAGCGGGGCGGATTGTGGGCGCATCGTGTCGGCGGCGTCAACCCGCCCGATGTTCACGTCGAGGGCTTCGGCCCTGCGCCGCGATGCGACTTGTTGAAGTCGTACACATGGCCATCGGGCAGCTTGCCGCCTTCGACCGAGTTCACGCCACCCTGGCCCACGCTGTCGGGCAGGGCGGTGGAGATGCACACGTGGCGCTTGCCTTCCCGGCGGCGCGCTTCGCTGTGCTTGAGGGCGGCGAGCAGGTCGTTGGCGGGGAATTCCTGGTGCGCCGGTCGGCCATCGGGTTCGAGCCAGAAGACGACGATGCTCATCGTGTGCACTCCACGGCCGCAAGCTGCGGCGATGGGGCATTGTCACTGGATCGTCTTGGGCGGGTCGATCACCGGCGATTGCTGGCCGGGCGCGGGCGGGTCGATCACGGGCGGGTCGGCCAGTGGTGGAGGCGGCGGTGGGGGTGGCGCGACGGGCGGGTCGGGCGGCACGTCGTGCGCGAGCAAGGGGGCGCGCATGGTGCTCACAGGTCGGGGTTGCGGAACACGGCGTGTAGGCTGGGGGGCGTTTCGCCCTCGCTCTGGCTCGCGAGCAGCAAGGCCTGCTCCCACAGCGCCTGCGCCATGAGGTAGGGGTCGACGGTGCGGGCCCAGTCTTCTTCCCACAGGCTCTCGGCGAGGGCCGAGGTGTCTTGCGAATTCAGTTCGGGGTCGAGGCCGCGGATGGCGGCGGCGCAGGCTTCGACCCACGCTTCGCGGCGGCCCGGCATGCGCAGGCGGCCTTCGGCGCGCGCCTGCGCACATTCCTCCGGCTCACGATGCCGTTGGTAGTACCAGAAGGTCTCGGCGATCTCGGGCAGCTGCCCCGTCTGCACCGTTGGCTCGAGCACCAGCAGGCGCATCGCGAAGCGCTGGATCCAGAGAGATTTTTCATGCGGCATGGAAAGCTCCTGAAGTTGGAATCCATGCTCGGCGTCGTGGCGTGCAGCGTTAAGCGGGCGAATGCTTCTTTGCGGGCAGGCGCTCTCCGACACGCGTGTCAGACAATGGCTGCATGACACGAATCGCGATCGTCGGTGCCATGCACGAGGAACTCCGGGCCTTGCTCGATGCGATGCCCGACGAGCAGCCGGTGCTGCGCGCGGGCCGCGAGTTCTGGGTCGGGCACCTGGCGGGCCATGAGGTGGTGGTGGTGCTCTCGCGCATCGGCAAGGTGGCGGCGGCCACCACGGCCACGCTGCTGCTGAGCGAGTTCGCGGTGTCGCGCCTCGTCTTCACCGGCACGGCCGGTGGGCTTGCGCCGGGCGTGAACGTGGGCGACGTGGTGGTGGCCGACACGCTGCTCCAGCACGACATGGACGCCTCGCCGCTCTTCCCGCGCCACGAGGTGCCACTGTACGGGCGCGCGCGTTTCGAGACCGATGCCGCCATGTCGCACCAACTCGCCGAAGCCTCGCGCGCGGCGCTCGATGGCCTTGGCGCCGCAAAGGCCCGGGTGCACCGGGGCCTCGTCGTGAGCGGCGACCGCTTCGTCTCCGAGCGCGCCGAGAACGACGCGCTGTGTGCCCGCCTGCCCGACGCGCTCGCCGTCGAGATGGAAGGGGCTGCGCTCGCGCAGGTGTGCCACGACTTCGGCGTGCCCTTCGCCGTGGTGCGCACCGTGTCGGACCGGGCCGACGACAGCGCGCACGTGGACTTCAACCGCTTCGTGGCCGAGGTGGCGAGCCGCTACACGCTCGCCCTCGTGACCCGCTGGCTCACGAGTCTGCGCAGCTGAAGTTGGCGGCGTCTTCGAGGCTGCCGCTGCCGCTGTACTTGGCGAACTTCGGATACGGGCACAGCGGGCGGGTGCGGTTGGGGAAGTAGGCGTTGGTCGCGGCGGCGCGTGCAGCGATCGACTCGGGCGCGACGCCGTTCTCCACCCAGTTGACCATCGGCGTGAGCACGTCGAACTGGTCGGTGGCGCGGCCGCCGGCGCAGTGGTTCTCGCCCGGCACCGGGAAGAAGCGCGAGAACGACTGCACGCCGGTGAGGCCACCGTGGTTGGCGGCGAGCCGCTCGAAGTAGTCGGCCGTGTCGTGCGCGCTGAAGATCGGGTCGGCCAGGCCGTGTACGAACATCAGCTTGCCGCCGCGTGCCTGGTAGGCGGTGAGGCGGTCGTCGGCGTAGGTGTCGTAGATCGACGAGAAGGCCGCCATGCGCAGCGGGTCGGTGTCGATGTTGAAGTTGAGCGCGACGAAGGTCGGGTCCGACGGGGTGAAGAACTCCCAGCGCAGCGCGTCGGCCATCAGCGTGTTGTAGGCCGAGTTGGGCACGGCAGTGGTCGAGCTGCCGAGCGTCCAGGCGCGCCAGCCGGGCTGGTCGACCGCGGGGTCGGCCACCTGGCCGGCGTAGAGCTTCACGTTGGCGCTGTTGCGCGGGCCGTCGAAGAGGCGCTGCAGCGCCGTCACCTGCGGGGCCGAGAGGCAGGTGGCGTCTTTCGCGCCCGGGCATTGCAGCACTGTGGGGTTGAAGTTGCAGGCCTTCCAATTGGCGACCATGCCGTCGGCGGCGTCGTCGAGTGCATCGCACTGCGCGAGGATGGCGTTCGACACCAGCGCCATGTCGGCCGAGCTGAAGGCCTTGCTGAGGATGGGCGAGCCGCCTTCGATGGGGGCGATGGCGGTGAGCTGCTGGTTGTTCCACATCGCGGCGACGGTGGCGCCGCTCGACACGCGCATCGCCGGTGCATGCACCACCACGCCGTCGAAGTAGCTCGGGAAGCGCTGCGTGAACATCATCCCCTGCCGGCCGCCGCCGGAGCAGCCGACGAAGTACGACTTGTCGGGGGTGCGGCCGTAGCGCGCGGCGATCAGCGCCTTGGCGTTGACGGCGGTCTTGTCGAAGGCGTTGTAGGCGTGGTCGATCTTGGCCAGCGGGTCGGTGGCGAAGTCGGCCGCCGAGCCGCCGGTGTGGCCGCCGTCGGTGTTGACCACCGCGTAGCCGCGGGCGAGGGCCGGGCGCAGGTCGTTCAGCGGGCCGACGTTGGTGCCGGTGGCCGCGCCGATGGAGCCGTCGTTGCCGCCGCCGCCCATGAAGAGGAAGCGGCCGTTCCAGTCGTCGGGCAGGGTGAGGCGGTAGCCGATCGCGTAGTTCTTGCCGTCGACGCCGACGCGCGCGTTGGTGCTGCCCGTGACCACGCAGTGCGCCGGCAGCCCGATGCTGCCGGCCGACGCGGCACCGCTCACGCGATAGGCCGTGGTGAGGGTGGTGGCGGTGAGCGCGGTGCGGCCGACGGCGTCGCAACGCTCCTGCGCGGTTGGGACGGGGTCGTCACCGCCGCCACCGCAGGCGGCGAGCACGGCAATGGCGACCGGCAGGACGAAGGGCAGCGCGAGCGACGCCCGCGAACTTGAATGACGGTGTGGGTACACGGCGAGTCTCCTGTGACGCTTGTGAGGACCCCTGCGCATGCTCGGCAGGGTGAAACCCATGCTAGGCCGCGCCTTCGCATTCGCTTGTCCATCGTGAGGATGACAAGCGCGATCACAATGCCGCCATTCGCACACTGCACAGGGACCCACTCATGCACTCTTCGACCCGATCGCCTGGCGAGCAGCGCCGCCGCGAAGTGATGGGCGACGCGTTCGTCGACCGCGCGCTCTCGCAGGCTTCCGCCTTCACGCGGCCGCTGCAAGACCACGTCAACGACCAGGCCTGGGGCTCGACCTGGCTGCGCGACGGCCTCACGCTCAAGGAGCGCAGCCTCTGCACCGTGGCCATGCTCGCCGCGCTCGGCCACACGCATGAACTCAAGGGCCACCTGCGCGGCGCGTTGAACAACGGCGCCACGCTCGCCGAGCTGCGCGAGGTGCTGCTGCACGTGGCGCCGTATGCCGGCGTGCCGGTGACGTCGGCCGCGTTTCGTGCCGCCGAGGAATGGATGGCGGCCGAGGGCCTGCAGTTCAAGGAGCAGGGATGAGCCTGATGCTGCGTTTTGTCTTGTTGCCCACGCGCGGCTTCACGACCGATGAGCCGCACAACACCGCGGCCATCGAGACCTTCCTCACCACGATGGCCGAGCACGGGCCACGGCGCCTCGAGGTGCCACCGCCGCCGAGGGTGGCCCGCTTCACGGTGCTCGATTCGATCCACGCCAATGGCGCGAAGCTGGTGGCGATGTCCGACGTGGCGCTGATGCGCCTGAAGCGCGAGCAGCCCGGGCTGCGTGTGGTGCCCGAGGTGTTCTACCGCAAGGCGCGCGCGCCACGGCCGCGCATCATCGAGAGCATCCAGATGTTCGGCACGCGCACGGTGCTGGAGCGGCACACGCTCAAGGTCGTGCTGAAGGAGACCGGGCAGGCGCTGCGCGACGTCGACGTGATCGCCTTCAGCGACTTCGCGGCCGGCAGGGGCGGGCAGGGCACGACCACTGCGCGGGGGCAGGTGAACCTGGAGTTCCCGCGCTCGGTGAAGGTGCTGGAGCGTGTCTACGTGTACCCGGCCCACAGCGCTTGGCCGGTGCTGCTGCGCAACTGGCCGCTGCGCGCCGGCACGATCGAGGTGCCGGCCATCGCGCTCGACTTCATCGACTCTCGGGCCAAGGCCTACCCCCGGCGCGCGCCGGCCGATGGCCGTGGCGTGACGGTGGGCGTGATCGACACGGGCGTCGGCCCGCATGCCTCGCTCACGGTGGCGGGCGGCATGAACGCGGTGACGGGCGAGGACCCGGCCGACTGGTCCGACAGCCATGTGCACGGCACGCACGTGGCCGGGATCATCGCGGCCAACGGCAACGCGGGCGGCTTTCTCGGCGTGTCGCCCGCGGTCACGCTGCGGGCGTACCGGGTGTTCGGCAAGGGTGCCGAGGGCGCGTCGAGCTTCGCCATCGCCAAGGCCATCGACCGCGCGGTGGCTGATGGCTGCGACCTGCTCAACCTGAGCCTGGGTGGCGGCCCCGACGACCCGACCACGAGCGAGGCGATCAAGGCGGCGCGCGCCAAGGGCGTGGTCTGCGTGATCGCCTCGGGCAACGAGGGCGGGCCGGTGGCCTGGCCGGCGCGGCACCCGCTGGCGGTGTCGATCTCGGCGCTCGGCTTCAAGGGCGCCTGGCCGGCCGGCGCGATGCAGGTGCAGACCGTCACCGAGCCCATCGGCAAGGAGCAGAGCTTCATCGCCGACTTCTCCAACACCGGTCCCGAGATCGACCTCGCCGGGCCGGGCGTGGGCGTGATCTCGTGCATCCCGCATGACCGCTTCGGCGTGATGGACGGCACCTCGATGGCCTGCCCGGCGGTGACGGGAGCGCTCGCTCGCCGGCTGGCCGCCGATGCAGCGACGCTGGCGATGCCGCGCGATGCCGACCGGGCGGACGCGATCGTCAAGCTGGCCCTGGCCGCGGCGCGCGACATGGGCTTGCCGCCGCTCGCGCAGGGGGCGGGGCTTGCGCAATAGTCGACGCGCCGCCTTGCCCTGCGTCATGCTGCGGAAAGGGCCGGCGCGTATCATGAGCACGCTGTTTTCTTTCGTCCCCACGCCCCCATCTCCACCCCCATGAGCCGCTACGTCTTGCGTTACGCCGGCACCACGCCTCGCCATGCCGAGTCGGGGGTGGACACGGCCGAGGTGGTGGTGCGCGCCGGGGCCAAGGTGATCGACGACGCGCCCGACATGCTGCTGGTGGAAGCCAGTGCCCGCGTGGCGCGCAGCCTCGAGCACCTGCTGCCCGAGTGGCAGATGAACGCCGAGGCGATGACGCCGCTGCCCGCGGTGCCACGGCCGAGCGTGCGGGCCGCCGCCCGCGGCCGCCGCCGCTGATCTCCCCGATTTCGTACCCGGCCTGAAACCGGCCGGGGCGCATACTGCGCGCCGTCGCGAACACAGACGGAGACCGGCGCATGAAGAAAGTCCAATGGGGTGTGCTCAGCACGGCACGCATCGGCACCGCCAAGGTGATCCCCGGCCTTCAGAAAAGCGAGTGGTGCGAGGTGCGCGCCATTGCCTCGCGCAGCGACGCCACGGCGCGCGCGGCGGCCAACGAGCTGGGCATCCCGCTCGCTTATGGCCGCTACGAAGCGCTGCTCGAAGACCCGTCGATCGAGGCCGTCTACAACCCCTTGCCCAACCACCTGCACGTGCCGCTCACGCTGGCCGCGGCGCGGGCCGGCAAGCACGTGCTGTGCGAGAAGCCCATCGCCATCACCGCCGACGAGGCCGCGCAGCTGCGCGAGGTGGCGGGGCGTGTGCACGTGATGGAAGCCTTCATGGTGCGCTTCCACCTGCAGTGGCTGCGGGCGCGCGAGATCGTGAGGAGCGGCCTGCTGGGCGAGCTGCGCTCGGTGCAGGGCGCGTTCTCGTACTTCAACGAAGACCCGGCCAACATCCGCAACCTGCCCGACATCGGCGGCGGTGCGCTGCTCGACATCGGCTGCTACCCGATCGTGGCGGGGCGCTTCTTCTTCGAGGCCGAGCCGGTGCGTGTGATGGCGCTCGTCGACCGCGATCCGCGCTTCGGCGTCGACCGCAGCGTGAGCGCGCTGGCCGACTTCGGCGCGGGGCGCCAGCTCAGCTTCTCGGTCTCGACGCAGAGCGTGCCCTTCCAGCGCCTGCAGCTCTTCGGCTCGAAGAAGCGCCTGGAGCTGCGCATCCCGTTCAACGCGCCACAAGGCGAGCCGGTGCAGATCTTCCTCGACGACGGCAGCCGGCTCGCCGACGCCTCGGCACAGGCCGAGACGCTGCCGCCCTGCGACCAGTACGCGCTGCAGGGCGATGCGTTCTCGAAGGTGATCCGCGGTGAGTTGGCGCTGCCCTATGGCGTGGACGATGCGGTGCAGAACATGCGCATCATCGATGCGATGTTCCGCTCGGAAAAATCCGGCGCCTGGGAAGGCGTCTGAGGCGGCGCCTCAGGCCAGCGACCGCGGCAGCTCCATGCTCACGACCAGCCCGCCCTCGGGCCGGTTGCGCAGCTCGATGCGCCCGTGGTGCGCTGCGACCACCGCCTTGACGATCGCCAGGCCCAGGCCGATGCCACCCGTGCTGCGCTGCCGAGACGACTCCAGCCGGTACAGCGGCAGGAAGACCTTCTCCATCTCGTCCTCGGGAATGCCGGGGCCGGCGTCGTGCACTGCGATGCGCACCGCGTCGCCGCCGGCGTCGAGCTGCACGTCGGCGCGGTGGCCGTACTTGAGCGCGTTGTCGATCAGGTTGCACAGCGCACGCCGCAGCGCGTTGGGCCGGCAGCTCTGGCGCACCTTGCGCGCGTGCTGGAACACGTGCGTCTGCTGGGTCGATGCGAAGAGCGTGGGCACGCCATGGAAGGTGAGCGGCGGCGGCTCGGAGAAGGTGACCGGCCGCCCGAGGTCGGCATAGTCGTCGCACACCGATTGCAGCAGCGCGGTGAGGTCGACCGATTTCACCGCCTCCTCGCGCACCTCGTGCGACAGGAACTCCAGCACCTCGGTGAGCATCTCGTCCATCTCGTCGAGGTCGCGCAGCAGCGCCTCGCGCAGCTCGCCCTCGGCCACCAGCTCGGCGCGCAGGCGCAGACGGGTGCTGGGCGTGCGCAAGTCGTGCGAGACGGCCGCGAGCATGCGCGTCTGGTCGGCCAGCACCGAAGCCAGGCGCGTGCGCAGGCGGTTGTCGGCACGTGCCATCGCGCGCGCTTCCACCGGGCCCGTCTCGGGCAGCGGCGGCACCTGCACCTCTTCGCCACGCGCGTCGATGGAGCTTGCGAGCGTGTGGATGGGCTGCGCCAGCGCGCGCGAAGCCACGCCGAGTGCGACGAACACCGCGCCAAGCGCCGCCAGCGCGCTCAGCAGCACGCTCACCGGCGGCATGCGGTCGCGCCACAGCGAGGGGCTCTCGAAGCGCAGGGTCGACACCTCGCGGCGCAGCACGCCCGGGCCTTGCGGGAGCGTCACCACGAGCTGGCTCTCGCGGTTGAGCGCGGCCAGCTCGCGCGAGAGCAGCGTGAAGTAGGTGCGTGCGGTGGGCGCTGCTTCGAGCGCCGCGTGCGTGCGTTCGGCGAGGCCGCCGGCCTGGAGCCACAGCGTCACCTCGCTCGGCACGAGCGTGGCCGGTGGCGAGGGCGGCGCCGGCAGGCGCTGCTGCACCGTGAAGCCGGCGGGCAACGGGCCGGGGCCGTGCCGCACCACCACCGTGGAGCTGCCGAATTCGCCCGAGGGCGCGCGGCCGTCGAGGGCCTGCATCATCGCGTCGTGCACCGCCCAGCCGGCGAGGTCGGCGCGTGCGGCATCGCGTTCGCGCTCGCTCCATTCGGCGGCGCACAGCGCGCCCACGCCGAGGATCGTCGCCGCGCCGGCGAGCTGCAGCGCGAGGATGCGCCCGCCCAGTGAGCTGGGCAGCAGATCAGCCCAGCGCCGTGTCGGGTTGGCCATGGCGGTGGTGGCGCTGCACCTCGGCGCAGAGCTGGTAGCCCTCGCCGCGCACGGTCTTGATGAGCGTGGGCTCCTTGCCGCCGTCTTCCACCTTGCGGCGCAGGCGCGAAACGAGGATGTCGATGCTGCGGTCGAAGGGGCCGCTGTCGCGGCCAGCCACCAGGTCGGCCAGCTGCTCGCGGCTCAGCGGGCGCTGCGGGTGCTCGACGAAGGTGGTGAGGAGTGCGAACTCGCGCGTGGACAGCGGCACCACCGTGCCATCGCGCGATTGCAGCTCGCGCTCGACCATGTTGAGGCGCCAGCCGGCGAAGCTGTAGGCGACGATGGCCGCGTCGGCGTGGTTGGCGCTCTTGCCGGGGCTTTGTGTGCGGCGCAGAACGGCCTTGATGCGCGCCATCAGCTCGCGCGGGCCGAAGGGCTTGACGAGGTAGTCGTCGGCCCCGAGCTCGAGGCCGATCACACGGTCGGCCTCGTCGCGCAGCGCCGTCACCATGATCACCGGCAGCTGCGTGGTGGTGCGCAGCTCGCGGCAGAGCGCGAAGCCGTCCTGCCCGGGCATGAGCACGTCCAGCACGACGAGGTCGATGCGCCATTCCTTCAGCGCCTTGAACATCTCGCGCCCGTTGCCCGCCACCGTGACGAGGAAGCCGAACTCCTGCAGGTGCCGCTTGGTGAGCTTCTGGATCTCGACGTCGTCGTCGACGACCAGGATGTGGGGCGTGCGCTCCATCGGGCTTGTCTCGTCTCGTCGTGGTTTTGTAACGCTGGGTAGCAACGCGGGCCGGAGCGCCGGTGGCGTTACATCGCCACCCTCACACCGCCGCCATGCGAATGCACCATCGGCGCCGCGCACATTAAGTCCAGGCACTGGACGCGTCAACAAGCGCGAGGAGACAACACGATGAGGCAAGCAAGCAATCTGCTCAGGGGTGCGGCGTGCGCCGTGGGCCTGTGCCTGAGCGGCACCGCCGTATCGGCCGCGCCCACGGTGGAGGTGCTGCACTGGATGACCTCCGGCGGCCAGGCCAAGGCGATGAAGTCGCTCAAGGACGACATGGAATCGCAGGGCGGCAAATGGATCGACACGCCGGTGGGCGGCGGCAGCAGCGAAGAGGCGCTCACCAAGCTGCGTGCGCGTGTGCTCGGTGGCGACGCGCCGTCGTCGGTGCAGCTCAAGGGCCCGCTGATCCAGGAGTGGGGCGCGCTCGGTGTGCTGCAGCCCATCGACGACGTGGCCGCCGCCGGCAAGTGGGAGCAGGCGCTGCCGAAATCGGTGGCCGCGACCATGAAGTACAAGGGCCAGTGGGTGGCCGCGCCGGTCAACGTGCACCGGCTCGACTGGATGTACGCCAACCCGGCGGTGCTGAAGAAGGTGGGCATCACGATGCCCGCCACCTGGGAGCAGTTCGACACCGCCGCGGCCAAGCTCAAGGCGGCGGGCATCACGCCGCTCGCCCACGGCGGGCAGGCCTGGCAGGACGCCTCGCTCTGGGAGGTGATCGTCATCAGCGTAGGCGGGCCGGCCTTCCACCAGAAGGCGCTGGTCGAGCTCGACCCGAAGGCGCTCGGCGGCGAGACGATGCAGAAGGTGTTCGACCGCATGCGCAAGCTGCGTGGCTACGTCGACCCCAACTTCTCGGGCCGCGACTGGAACCTCGCCACCGCGATGATCATGAACGGCAGCGCCGGGTTCCAGATCATGGGCGACTGGGTGAAAGGCGACATGAGCGCGGCGGGCAAGCAGGCGGGCCGCGACTACGTCTGCGCCAACCCGCCGGGCACCGACAACGCGTTCCTCTTCATCGTCGACAGCTTCGCGATGTTCAAGAGCAAGGACGCCGACCGCCTGGCCGGGCAGAAGCTCTTCGCCAAGCTCCTGATGGAGCCGCGCTTCCAGGAGAACTTCAACCTCGCCAAGGGTTCGATCCCGGTGCGCACTGACATGAAGCTCGACAAGTTCGACAGCTGCGCGCTCGCGGCCAGCGAACACATGGCCAAGACGGTGAAGTCGGGCGGCTTCGCGCCCTCGGCCATCCACGACATGGCGGTGCCGATGGCGGTGAAGGGCGCGATGACCGACGTGGTCACCAAGCACTTCAACTCCGACATGAGTTCGGCTGAAGCGGCGAAGCGACTGGCCGATGCGGTCAAGCTGGCGCGGGAGTGATACGCGCCGTGTCGACACCCCCGTGGAGCGTGAGCCGGCACCGGCCCCTGGCTGCGGGCGGCGCTCGGCAGCGGCCCGCAGCGGCCACCGCCCGCCGCTGGCTGCAGCACAACCTGTCGGCGCTGATCATGGCGCCCACCGCCGCGGTGACGCTCGTCTTCGTCTACGGCTTCATCGCGTGGACGGTCTACATGTCCTTCACCGGCTCGCGCATGATGCCGGTCTACGAGCTGATCGGCTTCGATGCCTACACGCGGCTGTGGCAGATGGAGCGCTGGGGCGTCTCGATCCGCAACCTGCTGGTCTTCGGCGGGCTCTTCATGGTGCTCAACCTGGCGCTCGGCCTCTTGCTCGCGGTGCTGCTCGACCAGCGCATCCGCTTCGAGGGCACGCTGCGCGCGATCTTCCTGTACCCGATGGCGCTGAGTTTCATCGTCACCGGCACGGTGTGGAAGTGGATGCTCAACCCGGGCCTCGGGCTCGAGCGCTCGGTGCACCTGCTGGGCTTCACGGGCTTCAAGTTCGACTGGATCATCGACCCCGACTACGCGATCTACACCATCGTGATCGCCGGCGTGTGGCAGACCTCGGGGCTCATCATGGCGATGTTCCTCGCGGCGCTGCGCGGCGTCGACCAGGACGTGGTGAAGGCCGCCTACATGGACGGCGCCTCCATGCCGCAGATCTACTGGGGGATCATCATCCCGTCGATCCGGCCGGCGTTCTTCTCGGCCATCGTGGTGCTCGCCCACTTGGCGGTGAAGAGCTTCGACCTCGTGATCGCCATGACCAACGGTGGCCCGGGCTATGCGACCGACCTGCCGTCGATCTTCATGTACGCGATGAGTTTCCAGCGCAACAACATCGCGGTGGGCTCGGCCACGGCCGTGATGATGCTGTGCACGGTGATGGCGATCGTGGTGCCCTACCTCTACTCGGAGCTGCGGCCGGGGAGGCGACATGACTGAGTTCCGCTCGGCGTACTCGGCGACACCGGGCGCGCGTCTGGGGCGCTACGGCCTCTATGCGTTGCTGCTGCTCTTCGCCGCCTACTACCTGGCGCCGCTCTACGTGATGCTCGCCACCTCGTTCAAGCCGCCCGACGAAATGCGCGAGAGCTCGCTCTTCGCGTTGCCTCGCTTCCTGAGCTGGGACACCTGGCGCATGACCTGGAGCGAGGTCTGCATCAGCGTCAATTGCGGCGGCATGAAGCCCTACTTCGCCAACTCGCTCGCGGTGGTGCTGCCGGCGGTGGTGATCTCCACGCTCATCGGTGCCATCAACGGCTATGCGCTCACCATGTGGCCGTTCCGTGGCGCCAACCTGCTCTTCGGCCTCTTGCTCTTCAGCTGCTTCATTCCGTTCCAGGCGGTGATCCTGCCGCTGGCGCAACTGCTGGGCGCGCTGGGCATGGGCAGCAGCACCGGCTGGGGCGTGATGACGGCCTACATCGTCTACGGCCTCGGCTTCACCACGCTCTTCTTCCGCAACTACTACGTGACGCTGCCACGCGAGCTGGTGAAGGCCGCCACCATCGACGGCGCGGGCTTCTTCGGTGTGTTCTGGCACATCCTGCTGCCGATCTCGGCGCCCATCTTCGTGGTGACGGTGATCTGGCAGTTCACGCAGATCTGGAACGACTTCCTCTTCGCCGCCACGCTGACCGACGGGCCGGGCCAGACCATCACCGTCGCCCTCAACAACCTCGTGAAGACCTCGCAGGCCACCAAGCGATACGACGTCGACATGGCCGCGGCGGTCATCACCGGGCTGCCGACGCTGGTGGTCTATTTCCTGGCTGGCAAGTATTTCGTCCGCGGCCTGACCGCGGGCGCCGTGAAGGGTTGAACGTGGCTTCTCTGGAACTCGTGAACGTGTCGAAGTCCTTCGGGCGCCAGCCCATCGTGAAGGACGTGTCGCTCTCCGTCGAGGATGGCGAATTCCTCGTGCTGGTCGGCCCCTCGGGCTGCGGCAAGTCGACGCTGCTCAACCTCATCGCCGGCCTCGAGCCCATCACCGAAGGCGAGATCCGCATCGACCGCAAGAGCGTCAACGACGTGCACCCGAAGGACCGCGACATCGCGATGGTGTTCCAGTCGTATGCGCTCTACCCGAACATGACGGTCGAGCGCAACATCACCTTCGGCTTGAAGATGCGCGGCGCCGCGAAAGCCGAGCGCGATGCGGCCTTGAAACGCGTGGCCTCGCTGCTGCAGATCGAGCAGCTGCTCGACCGCAAGCCCGGCCAGCTCTCGGGCGGCCAGCGCCAGCGCGTGGCGATGGGCCGCGCGATGGTGCGCGACCCGTCGATCTTCCTCTTCGACGAGCCGCTGTCGAACCTCGACGCCAAGCTGCGCCTGGAGATGCGCACCGAGATCAAGCGCCTGCACCAGCGCCTGGGCACCTCGGCGGTGTACGTCACGCACGACCAGATCGAGGCGATGACGCTCGCGAGCCGCATCGCGGTGATGCGCGACGGCGTGCTGCAGCAGTGTGCCGATCCGAAGACGGTGTACGACACGCCAGCCAACATGTTCGTGGCCGACTTCATCGGCTCGCCGGCCATGAACTTCCTGCCGGCCACGCTCATCCAGCAGGGCGACGTGCTGGGCGTGCACGTGGGCGAGCAGGGCGGCGAGCGGGCCTTCTTCCCACTGCCGCGTGCCAACGGCCGCCATGCCGACCGGCTGGGTGGCGAGGTGGTGCTGGGCCTGCGGCCCGAGCACCTGGCGCCCGCCGAGGCCGGGCAAGGCGATGCGGCGCAGTTCGCGTGCCGCGTCGACGTGGTCGAGCCCACCGGCACCGACACCATGCTCTTCTTCGACTGGGCCGGCGTGCGCATGGTGGCGCGCACACACCCCAACTCGCCGGTGTTGCCGGGCGACACGGTGCGCATGGTGGTCGACACCGCGCGGGCGAGCGTGTTTGACCCCGTGACCGGCGACAGGATCTGAGCCATGACACACACCGAATCTCTTCTGCTCGTCACTGGCGCGGCCGGCAAGGTCGGCCAGGCCTTCATCGCGCGCCTGCTGGCCGACCCGGGCTTCACGCACTTTCGCGTGCGCGCCTTGTGCCACAAGCGCACGCTGCCGCCGAAGCCCCGGCTGGAGGTGGTGAAAGGCGCGATGCAGGACCGCGCGGACGTCGACCGCGCGATGGAGGGCGTGACCCACGTGCTGCACCTCGCCACCTCGAAGGAAACACCCGACGAGGTGATGGACGTGGCGGTGAAGGGCATGTTCTGGCTGCTGGAGGCGGCGCGGACGAGTGCGAGCCTGAAGCAGTTCGTGCTGGTGGGTGGCGATGCGGCCATCGGCCACTTCTTCTACCCCCGCAGCGCCCCCGTCACCGAGGAGATACCGCACAGCGCCTACCCCGGCTGTTATGCGCTTTCGAAAGTGCTGGAGGAGGTGATGCTCGAGCAGTACCAGATCCAGTACGGGCTCAACGGCTGCTGCCTGCGTGCGCCGTGGATCATGGAGAAGGACGACTTCAAGTGCCAGCTCTCCTTTGGCGACGACGTGTTCGGCGGGCCGCGCTGGTGTGATCTCGTGAGCAAGGAAGAAGCCGAGCGCCACCGGCAGACCGGCGCGGTGCCGGTGATGCTCGACGCCGAAGGCCGGCCGGTGAAGCGCAACTTCGTGCACGTGGACGATCTGGTGTCGGCCCTGCTGCTCGCGCTCGACAACCCGCGCGTGCACCAGCAGCTCCTGCATGTGTGCATGGACGAACCCGTCGACTACGGCGAGCTCGGTGACTACCTGGCGCGCACGCGCGGCCTGCCGCTCGTGCCCATCCGCACGCCCTACCACTCGACCTGGCTCGACAACCGCAAGGCGCGGCTGCTGCTCGACTGGCGGCCGCGATATGACCTCGCGCGCATGGTCGAGGCGGCCTGGTCGTATGAACGTTCACCCGACGACCCGCGCGTGGTGTGGTACCCCGGATGAGGTGTTCATCCCCAAGACGACAGAAGGAGACTGGAATGGAGACATTGAAACCGAATCGCCGCACGCTGCTGGCGATGGCGGCCACCCTGGCCCTGGGCGCGCATGGCGTGTCGCTCGCGGCCAAGAAACTCGTGATCGGCTTTGCGCAGACCGGCGCCGAAAGCGAGTGGCGCACGGCCAACACCGAGTCCATCAAGCAGGCGGCCAAGGACGCTGGCGTGGAGCTCAAGTTCTCGGATGCGCAGCAGAAGCAGGAGAACCAGATCAAGGCCATCCGAAGCTTCATTGCGCAGAAGGTCGACGTGATCATCCTCGCGCCGCTCGTGACCACCGGCTGGGACACGGTGCTGATGGAAGCGAAGCGCGCCAAGATCCCGGTGATCCTGGAAAGCCGCAACGTGGAGGTGAAGGACACCTCGACCTGGACCACCTTCGTCGGCTCCGACTTCGTGGAGGAAGGGCGGCGTGCGGCGCGCTGGCTGCTCGATCACACCAAGTCGACGCAGGGCGACGTCAACATCGTCGAGCTGCAGGGCACGGTGGGCTCCGACCCGGCCAACGACCGCAAGAAGGGCTTCGAGGAGGTCATCAAGACCAACCCGCGCTACAAGATCATCCGCTCGCAGACCGGCGACTTCACCCGTGCCAAGGGCAAGGAGGTGATGGAAGCCTTCCTCAAGGCCGACGCGAAGAAGATCAACGTGCTCTACGCGCACAACGACGACATGGCCATCGGCGCCATCCAGGCCATCGAGGAAGCCGGGCTCAAGCCGGGCAAGGACATCCTCGTCATCGGCGTCGATGCAGTGAAGGGTGCCTTCGAAGCCATGATCGCCGGCAAGATGAACGTGAGCGTGGAGTGCAGTCCGCTGCTCGGGCCGCAGCTCATGGACGCATCGAAGAAGGCCGCGGCCGGCGAACCGCTGCCGCGCTGGATCAAGACGATCGAGGGAGTCTTCCCCGCCGAGGTGGCGGCCAAGGAATTCCCGAACCGGAAGTACTGAGCAAGCGAGAGAGGTGCGCGGTTGCGGGCTGGCGCGCGGTCAGCCCGCTTTTTTGCGCCTCAACGCGTGCACGACGCGCCAGCCGAGCAGCAGCGCGATGACCACTGCGTAGACGCCGACCTCGGCCAGGTTGTTCTTCGACGCACGCATCCAGAAGAAGTGCAGGAGCCCGAGCAGCACGACGGCATAGACGAGCTTGTGCAGCATCTGCCAGCGTTTCGCGCCCAGCGCCTTGATCGCGCGGTTGAACGAGGTGGCGGCCAGCGGCACCATCAGCAGCAGCGCGAGGAAGCCGACGAGCGCAAACGGGCGCTTGGGAATGTCGCGCACGATGGCGTCGAGGTCGAAGCCCATGTCGAGCCAGCCATACGACAGGAAGTGCAGCACCGCGTAGAAGAAGGCGAAGAGCCCGAGCATGCGGCGAAAGCGTGCGAGCGCCGGCTGCTTCGTCATCACGCGCAAAGGCGTGACGGCGAGCGTGATGCACAGGAAGCGCAGCGTCCAGTCGCCGGTGCCGCGGATCAGCGCCTCGGCCGGGTTGGGGCCCAGCGTGTCGGCGAACGCGCCATAGAGCAACCACGCGAAGGGCAGGGCGCAAACGACGAACAGCAGCGGCTTGGCTGCAGGGTGCAGCCAGGGGGAACGACCTGGTGGCATGCGTGGGTCAGTAGTTCTTGACCAGGTTCATGCCGGCGTAGAGCTGCCCCACCTGCGGCTCGTAGCCGTTGAACATCAGCGTGGGCCGCTTCTTCGCGAAGACACCGTCTTCGCCGATGCGCCGCTCGGTGGCCTGGCTCCAGCGCGGGTGGTCGACCTTTGGGTTGACGTTGGAATAGAAACCGTACTCCTGCGCCGCAGCCAAGTTCCACGAGGTGTTGGGCTGCTTCTCGGTGAAGCGGATCTTGACGATCGACTTGCCGCTCTTGAAGCCGTATTTCCAGGGCACGGCGATGCGCAGCGGCGCGCCGTTCTGGCTGGGCAGCACCTCGCCGTAGAGGCCGAAGGCCATCAGCGTGAGCGGGTTCATCGCCTCATCCAGGCGCAGGCCTTCCACATACGGCCAGTCGAGCACGCGCGAGCCGACGCCGGGCATCTGCCGGTCGTCGGCGAGCGTCGTGAACTCGACGAACTTGGCGTTGCCGGTGGGCTCCACGCGCTTGATGAGCTCCGACAGCGAATAGCCCACCCAAGGGATCACCATCGACCAGCCTTCGACGCAGCGCAGGCGGTAGATGCGCTCTTCCATCGGCGCGAGCTTGAGCAGCTCGTCGATGTCGTAGACCTTGGGCTTCTTCACCTCGCCTTCGACGGCCACCGTCCACGGGCGGGTCTTGAGCTTGCCGGCGTTTTGCACCGGGTCGCCTTTGCCGGTGCCGAATTCGTAGAAGTTGTTGTAGCTGATGACGTCGCTGTAGGGCGTGAGCTTGTCCATCGTCACGCCGCCGGCGATTCCGCTGCGCGTGGCGGGCAGGGCGGCCAGCTTGCCGGGGCGGGCGGTCTGGGCATGGGCGTCGCGCGCGGCCCAGGCGGCGAGCGCCATGCCGCCACCGCCGACGGCGATCAGCTTGAGCAGTTCGCGGCGGCGCTCGTAGACCTCGCGAGGGGTGATCTCGGAGGCGACCTTGTGGTGAAAGCCTCGGTCGGGGTGGAAATGCATGACAGCTCCTGTGCAGATACCGCTCGGTCGCTTTTGGAGCGGCGGAGCTTACAACTGGTTCACATCAGGTGCTGGCGAGCGGGCTTGCTCAGAGATCGCTGAAGTTGGTGTCGTCGATGACGGTGCCGAACTGGGTGTCGGAGAAGAGCCGCAGCGAGTTGCGCGACACCCGCTCGCGGAAGCTCTTGCGGGCGAAGAGCTTGGCCTGGGCTTCGCCCGGCAGGTCGGTGATGTTGATGATGTTCTTGACGATGAGCGTGTCGATCACGTCTTCGATCACGCGCACGAAGTCGGCGTCGAGCCGGCCGAACTCGCTGTTGGTCTGCATGTTGTGCCCCACGAAAGCCATCAGGTCGCTGTGGCCTTCGGGCAGGAACTCCATGCCGCCGTGGTCGTGGCGGTGCAGGCTTTCGATGGAACCGTCGGGGCCGCGGCGGATGTAGGGCATGGCGCAGACAGGAGTGTCGGTGGCCACACTATAGGCACAGGTGCTGCGGCGCGGCAAACAAAAAGGCCGGTCAGTGACCGGCCTCGTATTTGTGCGGTTGCGGCGTTCAGCGCATGCCGGCGATGTAGTCCGACACGGCCTTCAGCTCCTTGTCGTTCATCTTGGCGACCACGCCGGTCATCTGCGGGCTGTTCTTGCGGCCACCGTCGCGGAAGGCCTTGAGCTGGGCTTCGGTGTAGTCGGCATGCTGGCCGCGCAGGCGCGGGTACTGCGAGGGCAAGCCCGAGCCCGTGGGGCCGTGGCAGCCCGAACAGGCCGGCACGTTGCGCTCGGCGATGCCACCGCGGTAGATCTTCTCGCCCAGGGCGACGGTGTCCTTGCTCTTGGCAAAGCCGGGCTTGGGCTGCACGCCGGCGTAGAAGGCGGCCACGTTCTTCATGTCGGCGTCGGAGAGCGGCGCGGCCATGCCTTGCATGACCGGGTTGGCGCGCTTGCCTTCCTTGAACTCGGCCAACTGCTTGACGATGTATTCGGGGTGCTGGCCCTGGAGGATGGGGTTGGCGGGAGCGCCGCGCGAGCCGTCGGCGGTGTGGCAGGCGCCACAGACCTTGGTGGACAGCTCCTGGCCCTTGGCGGGATCGGGCTTGGCGGGGGCGGCCGGGGTGGCGGCCATCGCAGGTGCGAAGAAGGCACCCGCAGCACAAGCAATCAGCAAGGAGGACAAGGTGGCGAAGGGCTTCATGGGCTCGGTCTTTTGATGCAAAACCCGGGGATTTTACAATGCCGGGCTTTGGGCCTCTCCATGACCGAACAAAACAATTCCAACCCTTCGGTCGACGCACCCGAGGACGCCGAGCGCGCCGCCCTGGCCTGGACGCACACCGCGCGCTTCCTCACCACCGCAAGCCAGCTGCACCAGCTGCCCGCCACCGAGCTGCCCGAGATCGCTTTCGTCGGCCGCTCGAACGCCGGCAAATCGACGGCGATCAACACGCTCACGCAGCAGAAACGGCTCGCCTTCGCCTCCAAGACGCCGGGCCGCACGCAGCACATCAACCTCTTCGAGCTCGGCCCGAAAACGGCGCCCGACGCCTTGTTCGCCGACCTGCCGGGCTACGGTTACGCAGCCGTGGCCAAGGACGCCAAGCGGCGCTGGCAAAAGGTCATGGCCGACTACCTGGAGCTGCGCCGCAGCCTCACCGGCGTGGTGCTGATGGTCGATTCGCGCCTGGGTTTCACCGACCTCGACCGCCAGCTGCTGGAGTTCGTGGCCTCGCGGGTGGGCAACGGCTCGGTCAAGTTGCTGGTGCTCCTGACCAAGGCCGACAAGCTCAATCGAAGCGAGGCGAACGAGGCCCTGGAAGCGGCGCAGGCAGTGCTGGGCGAGGTGTCGACCGACGAGGCCGACGTGAGCATGTCGCTCTTCTCGGCGCTCAAGAAATCGGGCGTGGGCGATGCGGCCTGCGTTCTGCACGACTGGGTGCACGCCGCCTGAACCTCACCCGACCGGCCGCGCGAGGTTGAGCAGCAGGCCGTCGACCGCGCGCTGGATCAGCGGCTGCTCGTGCAGCGGCTTCAGCAGCTTCTCGGCACGCAGCCGCTCCAGCGCCCGCAGGCTCACCGAATGCGTCTGCTGCGGCAGCTCACCGGCGAAGAGGAAGAAGTGCCCCTGGTCGCTGCGCCACAGCAGCTGCACGCAGGCCCACGCGCCGTGCAGGAAGATCCGGTAGCGCTCGCCCGGCGCCATGCGCTGCACCCACTGCTTGGCTTCGTCGGCGGATGAACCGGGCTCGGCGCTGTCCATCAGGGCGGCGGGCACGGTCTCCATCGAGGCGAGGTCGATCAGCGAATCGCTGAAGGCCGAACCGTCGAGCGGGTCGGGCTCGGGCAGGGCCTCTGGGTGCTCTTCGTCGCGCATGCGCTGCACGATCTCTTCCGGCGTGAGCTGGTCGTCGGGCTTGCGGTCGACCGCCGCGATGCGCGCCCCCGGCCGCAGGGCGTCGGAGTGCACCTTCATCAGCTCGTCGAACACCGCCTGCTGCTCGGCCGGCGGCAGCTGCACCAGGGCCATGCCGTCGCGCAGGCGCTGCAGCAGGCCGGGCAGCAGCTCCAGCAGGCGCTGGCGGCTCTTGGGATGGTCGGGCAGCTTCAGGCTCCACAGCAGCTCGTCGACGGTCTTGAGGTAGCCGGTGGTCTGCTCGCTCTGGTCGCCATGCTGCTGCACCGATTGCGTGAGCACGTGAGACCAGGTGCCGGTGATGAAGCGGCGCAGCAGCGGGCTGGCCGGCACGTGGGCCATCTGCTCGACCAGACGCCCGGCGAGCGTGCGCTGCAGCGCTTCGGCCTGCTCGGCACGCACCAGGGTCTCGACGCTGGGCTCGGCCTCGCGCTGCTGGCGGCGCAGCTGGTCGGCGAGGAAGGCATCGAGCCGGCCGAGGCTGTGGCGGTAGAGGGCGCTGTCTTGCTGCGGCGCGGCGCTCATCTGCTGCACGAGCTTGTCGCAGAACTCCTGCAACGCGATCAGGCGGGTGTCGTAGGGGTGCGGGTAGGCGCTCGCGGCGGTGACGATGCGGTCGAGCAGTTGCCACACCGGGTGGTCGTAGGCGTCGAGCATGCTCGGGTCGAGCAGCGCGATGCGCAGGGCCGACACCTGCAGGCGCGCGATCACGCCCTGTAGCGGCGTGGAGAGGCTGCGGTCGGAGAGGATGGTCTCGAACAGGCGCGACAGCAGCTCGATGATCTGCCGGTCGACCGTCTCGCCCGCGGTGGCCATCAGCGCGGCGCGGTGGTGGGCTAGGCGCAGGGGCGGCGGTGTTGCGGCAGCCGCGGCGGCGTCGCCGGTGGGCATGCGGCGCAGCAGTTCTTCGACGCGCGCCAGGGCCTGCTCGAGCGCCGGGGTGGTGGTGGGCAAGGAGCGCCGCTTGGTTTCACCGCCGGTCGTGGGGCCGCTGCCGGTGTCGGCGCCGCCACCGGGCATGCTGCGCATCAGGCCATCGAGCGCGCCGGGGCGTGTCACGTCCATCTCGGGCGGGGCATCGCGGCCGGCGCCGGGGGCGATCACCACGGTGCGGTAGATGCCGGGCTCGATGCCTTGCGATTCGAGCCGGGTGCTGGCCGCGGCGAAGGCGGTGCGCAGCAACCCGCCGATCACCGTGGCCGACACCCGCAGCAGGATGGCCTGCTGCACCGCGGTGATGGGCAGGGCCGTGCCGGCCTCCCACAGGGCTCGCGCGAACGATTGCGGTCGCAGCGGGTTGGACTCGGCCGTCACGTGGCCTTGCCCGCGCAGTGTGGAGGTGAAGGTCTGCAATTCGCGCAGCTCCCACTCGGCCGCGTTGTCGATCTGCTGGATGGCGCGCGAGATCTCGATGTCGGACTCGACCCGGGTCTCGTCCATCAGCTGCAGCCCGCTGATGCGGAAGCTGCCCGCGCCGGCCTGCGCGGCCGGGGCCATCTCGGCGAGCACCAGGCGGCGCAGGGCCTCGACAAACGCCTTCTGGTAGACGCCCTGCTGTTGCTGCAACACCTGCACCAGCTCGAAATAGTGCTGCCGCTCGCTGCTGGTGAGCAGGTGGTCGCGCGGCTGGCGCAGCTGCTCCAGCGTGGCGCTGCAGGTTCTGGAGATGAGGTCCGCAGAGCGGTGGAGTTCGTCGTCGACGAAGCGCTGGAGAAGCGGGGGGACGGACATGGCTCATTTTGCGGCCCGGGGGGGGCTTGTCAAACCGGGCTGTTCCCCGGGACCCGGATTCAGGATGTTTCAGGCCGCTTCAAGGACACGCCCGTGCGGTGCCCGGAACATGGCGGTGGCCCGGGGCGCGGCCCGGGTCATCAGCCCACTTCAGGAGGACTCGCACATGGCCATCACCATGCAAGGCAGCTGGACGGTGCAGGTGCGTGCCCGCAACGCGGCCTATGCGCAGCGTGTCGTCATCGACGGCGCGGACGAGGGCAACGGCGTGCACGACGGCCTCGTGGGCCAGCGCTTGTATGTGAAGGGCGCGCACTGGACGCTGCACGTGCAGCACCGGCCGACGCGTCAGGCGTGGCGCGACTCGACATTGCGGCTGGGCCTGCCCAGTGTGGAATCGGGGCTGCTGCGGGTGGAGATCGGCTCCAACGATGGCGGGCTCGACGAGGCGTATGACGACCTCGTGCTCGACTGCTCCCTGCCCATCGCCCGCTGCGAGCACGTGGTGTACGGCGAAGTGACGGCCCATGACGCGGCCACCCCCTTCAACCCGCGCCGCGACGACTACCTGGTGATCGACGCGCCGGTCGACGTGCCGGCGGTGTGTGCGCGTCACCCGGCGCTGGAGGCGGTGCTCGGCAAGCTCTACCCCCAGCGCTGGCGGACGACGGCGGGGATGCACGGCGACCTCACCCCGCTGGTGTTGCCCAACGGGCTGCCCACAGCCGCAGTGGGCTTGCGCTTCGAGTCCCGGCTCGACGAAGCCGATGGCTGTGGCGCCGATCAGGACACGGCGGTCCGGATGCTGCAGGCGTCGGTCGGACGCGTGCCCTTCCAGGCCCATGCGATGGAAGCGGGCGCGACCATCCTGACGCAGGCCGAGTTCGGTGCCATCGCCCACTTGCGCGACCAGCTGATGCGGCAGCCGTGCGACACCGTCCCTGCCGCGTCGTTGATGCTGCGGTTCGAGCGCTACCACCGCAGCGCGAGCGAAGCGGCCGGGGGCGCCTATCGGGGCACGGGGCTGCGCGAGCAACTGGGCCACGCGATCACCGACGGGCAGGGGCGCTATCTCTTCCGCTTCCGGCAGTCGCGTGGCGGAGTCTCGCCGGATCTGCTGGTGCAAGCCAGTGCGCCGGGCTGTGCGCCCTGCTTCGAAACCGCGCCCTACGACCGGGTGGCCAACCTGCGCCGCATCGACCTGTGTGTGCCGCTGGAAGCCTGCGCGATGCCCGCGCTGCGCCCGCGCTTGCAGCCCGTGCCGGCACCCGAGCGCGAACAAAAAAGGGCTGCCGAAGCAGCCCTTTGCAGGAGGCGTTGCTCTTGATCAGAGCAGCAGCCGAGCCTGGACGTCTTACATGTCCATGCCCATGCCGCCCATGCCACCCATGCCGCCCATGCCACCACCGGCGGCCGGAGCGTCGTCCTTCGGGGACTCGGCGACCATGCACTCGGTGGTCAGCATCAGCGAAGCGACCGACGCGGCGTTTTGCAGCGCGGTGCGGGTCACCTTGGTCGGGTCGAGAATGCCCATCTCGATCATGTCGCCGTAGGTGTCGTTGGCGGCGTTGAAGCCGTAGTTGCCCTTGCCGTTCAGCACGGCGTTGATCACCACGCTTGGCTCGCCACCGGCGTTGGCGACGATCTCGCGCAGCGGGGCTTCGATGGCCTTCAGGATCAGCTTGACGCCGGCTTCCTGGTCGGCGTTGTCACCCTTGATGGTGCCGGCCGCTTGGCGAGCACGCAGCAGGGCCACGCCACCACCGGCGACGATGCCTTCTTCCACCGCAGCGCGCGTGGCGTGCAGGGCGTCTTCCACGCGGGCCTTCTTTTCCTTCATCTCGACTTCGGTGGCAGCACCAACCTTGATGACGGCCACACCGCCGGCCAGCTTGGCCACGCGCTCTTGCAGCTTCTCGCGGTCGTAGTCGCTGGTGGCTTCTTCGATCTGCACGCGGATCTGCTTGACGCGGGCTTCGATGTCGCCAGCGGCACCGGCGCCGTCGATGATGGTGGTGTTTTCCTTGCCCACTTCGACGCGCTTGGCTTGGCCGAGGTCGGCCAGCGTGACCTTCTCGAGCGTCAGGCCCACTTCTTCGGCGATGACCTTGCCGCCGGTCAGGATGGCGATGTCTTCCAGCATGGCCTTGCGGCGGTCGCCGAAGCCAGGGGCCTTCACGGCCACGACCTTCAGGATGCCGCGGATGGTGTTGACCACGAGGGTGGCCAGCGCTTCGCCTTCGACTTCTTCCGCAATGATCAGCAGCGGACGGCCAGCCTTGGCAACTTGCTCCAGCGTGGGCAGCAGGTCACGGATGTTGCTGACCTTCTTGTCGTAGAGCAGGACGAAGGGGTTGTCGAGCAGTGCAGCCTGCTTCTCGGGGTTGTTGATGAAGTAGGGCGACAGGTAGCCGCGGTCGAACTGCATGCCTTCGACGACTTCGAGTTCGCTGTCGAGCGACTTGCCGTCTTCGACGGTGATCACGCCTTCCTTGCCGACCTTGTCCATCGCGTCGGCAATGATCTTGCCGATCGACTCGTCGCTGTTGGCCGAGATCGAGCCGACTTGTGCGATTTCCTTGCTGGTGGTGGTGGCCTTCGACGCCTTCTTCAGCTGCTCGACCAGGGCGGTGACCGCCTTGTCGATGCCACGCTTCAGGTCCATCGGGTTCATGCCGGCCGCCACGTACTTCATGCCTTCGCGCACGATGGCCTGGGCCAGCACGGTGGCGGTGGTGGTGCCGTCACCGGCGTTGTCGCTGGTCTTGGAAGCGACTTCCTTGACCATCTGCGCGCCCATGTTCTGGAGCTTGTCCTTGAGCTCGATCTCCTTGGCGACCGAGACACCGTCCTTGGTCACGGTGGGGGCGCCGAACGAGCGCTCGAGCACCACGTTGCGGCCCTTGGGGCCCAGGGTCACCTTGACGGCGTTGGCGAGGATGTTCACGCCTTCGACCATGCGGGCACGGGCTTCACCGCCGAAGACCACGTCTTTTGCTGCCATGTTTGTATCTCTCCGAATTCAGTTGGGTTGGAAGGTGCGGGGAGAAGGATTACTTCTCGACCACGGCGAAGAGGTCTTCTTCGCGCATCACCAGGAGCTCGTCGCCGTCGACCTTGACGGTCTGGCCGCTGTACTTGCCGAACAGGACGCGGTCGCCCACCTTGATGTTCAGGGCCACGAAGTCGCCCTTCTCGTTGCGCTTGCCGGGGCCGACGGCCAGCACTTCGCCCTGGTCGGGCTTCTCGGCGGCGTTGTCGGGGATCACGATGCCCGAGGCGGTCTTGGTTTCGTTTTCCAGGCGCTTGACGATCACGCGATCGTGCAACGGACGAAGTTTCATAGCATCTCCTTGAGGACTCAAAGCCGAGTTCTGAATGGGATGAGCACGCAAGTTTGTGCTCATGTACTTTGCCGAAAGCCATGCCGCGAACGGGCCGGCAATCTGGTTAGCACTCAGCGCCGCCGAGTGCTAGCAGCGGAATTATAGGGGTGCGCCAAGCGCTTTCAAGAGGGTGGCGCCGCCTTCAGTGCCCGTCGTCCGACGCGTCGCCGGCCGATTCACCCGGCGCGGGCGGCTTGGCAGGTACGCGGTAGCTTTCGCTGGCCCAGGCGCCGAAGTCGACGTTCTTGCAGCGCTCGCTGCAAAACGGCCTGAAGGCGTTCTCGGGGGCATAAACACTTTCGCCGCCGCAGGTCGGGCAGGTCACGATGCGGCGTTTTGCCGGAGAGGGCGTCGGGGCAGAACTCATCTCGAAGCTCAGGAGCAAAGGGTGAGTTCGAAACTGGTGTCGACCCCGGCGGGCTTCAAGCGGCCTTCGGCGTCTTGCCGCATCAGGCGCACCAGCACCATCAGGCGATGGCCACTGATCTCGGGAATCAGCTGGGGTGCCGGATCGATGCGCAGGCGCAGCAGGTTGAACACGCGTCCCGCCGGGAGGCTTTGCTGGAACTGGCCGCCTTGCGTCACCACCTTGTGCGGCGTGCCTGCGTCGCGTAACAGGCTCAGCAGCACCTTGAGGGCTTCCGCGAGCGGCATCAACGTCGTGACCCATTGCTTGAGGTCGGCGCGGCGCCGGGCCGGTTCCTGCTGCTGCCAGGCGTAATAAGCGGGCAGATCGAACTCGCAGGTGCCACCGGGAATGCTGATGCGGCTGCGCACGCTCATCAACCACTCGTTGCTGGTCAGCGCGTGGCCGGCCTTGCCGGGCAACTGGTTGAGGCCGTTGAAGGCGTGGTCGATGGTGGCGATGACCTGGTCGAGCGTGGCGTCGGACACCGACGGATTGCCGCGGAAGCTGTTGAGCTGGCTCTTCTGGCGCTCGAGGTCCTTCAGCAGATCGGACTTGAGATCGGCGCGCGAGGCGACGTCCATGATCTCGAACAGCGTGGCCAGCGCGTAGTGGTGGTCGACGGTCTCGTCACGCGGCATCAGGCGACCGAGGCGGTCGAACAGGTGTTCGAGCCGCAGCATGGTGCGGATGCTTTCGTTGAAGGGGTACTCGTAGAGGATCAAGTTGGACGTGCTCCGCTTGACCCGCGGGATTGTTCCACAGGGCTCCACTGCGCCAGCAGCAAGTCCACTTGCGTGGCAAGCTCGTCGAGGGTGAGGCCGTCGTTGTGGATGACCGCATCGGCGCAGGCTCGGCGCCGTTCGCGGCTGGCCTGCTGGGCGATGACAGCGAGCACCGCGTCGCGTGACCAGCCGGAGCGGGTCATGACACGCATGACCTGCGTTTCAACCGCGCAGTCGACGACCAGCACACGGTCGACACGGGTGCGCCAGTGCGATGACTCGACGAGGAGGGGGACGTCGAACACGGTGGTTTTCCCTGCGGCGGCTAGGGCCTGACGATTGCACTCCAGGCCGATCATCGGGTGCAGGATGGCTTCGAGGCGGCCCTTGGCTTGGGCATCGGCGAAGACCCGCTCTCGCATGCGGGCGCGGTCGAGTCCACCGGATGCATCGATCGCGCTGGCGCCGAACTCGGCGCGAATGGCCTCGATGGCGGCACCCCCTGGCGACGCCAGCGAGCGTGCGATGGCGTCGGTGTCGATCAGCACGGCGCCGCGCTCCACGAGCGCTCGGGCGACGGTGCTCTTGCCGCTGCCGATGCCGCCCGTCAGGCCGATGTGCAAGCCGCGCCCGGTCCGCATCGCTCGTGTCTGCCGTGGGCCGGGAGGGTCACGCCCACCCCAGCCATCCGAGCACCCGCTGCGGGCCGGCCAGCATCACCGCGATGCCGCCACCCGCCAGAAAGGGCCCGAACGGCACATAGCGCCCCTCGCGCAGGCCGCTCGAGAGTTTCATCCCGATGCCGACGATGGCGCCTATGACCGAAGCGCTGAGCACGATGGGCAGGATCATCTGCCAACCCAGCCAGGCTCCCAGGGCCGCAAGCAGTTTGAAATCCCCGTAGCCCATGCCTTCCTTGCCGGTGGTGAGCTTGAAGAGCCAGTAGACGGACCACAGCGAGAGGTAGCCCACGATGGCACCCCACACGGCATGCGGCAGCGGGACGGTCAGGCCCAGCAGGCTGCACAGCAGCCCGGCCCACAACAGAGGGTAGGTGAGGACGTCGGGCAGCAGCGTCGTGTCCCAGTCGATGCCGGACAAGGCGACGAGCACCGCCACCGCAGCACACCACGCGAGGGCTGTGAGCGTCGGGCCGAATCGCCAGGCGACCGCCGCGAAGAGCGCTGCGGTGAGGCATTCGACGAAGGGATAGCGTGGGGAGATGCTCGTCTTGCAGGCGGCGCAGCGGCCTTTCAAGGCGAGGTAGCTCAGGACGGGCAGGTTCTCGTACCAGGCGATCTGATGACTGCATGCCGGGCAACGGGAGCGGGGGTGGGTCAGCTTGAGGGCCGGCTGGGCTGCAAGCGCCTCGGTCAGTGACTTGCCGAGATGTTCGTTTTCACGGCGAGGCTTCGTTCCAAAGACCCTGCTGTAGGCCTCCGTGTCGACGAGCTGGTCGGCGATGTCGCGCCACCAGCTTCGATCCAGCATGATCGGCAGCCGGTGGATGACGACGTTCAAAAAGCTGCCGATGCAAAGGCCCAGGAGCCCGAGCACCCACGGCGACAGCCAAATTTCGGAGTCGAAGGCTGCGGTCACCTCGTCAGACCACTGCACCCAGCTTGAAGATCGGCAGGTACATGGACACCACGATCCCGCCGATCAGGACGCCCAGAATGACGATGATGAACGGCTCCATCAGCGACGACAGGCCCTTGACAGCTTCATCGACTTCGTCTTCGTAGAACTCGGCAGCTTTGCCCAGCATGGCGTCGAGCGAGCCGGATTCCTCGCCGATGGCGCACATCTGGATCACCATCGTGGGAAATACGCCGGTGGTTTGCATGGATGCCGTCAGGCTGGCGCCGGTCGACACATCTTTCTGGATCTGGTCTGTAGCATCCTTGAAGACGGCATTGCCGGAGGCCCCGCCCACGGAATCCAGCGCCTCGACCAGCGGAACACCCGCCGCGAACATCGTGGACAGCGTTCGGGTCCAACGGGCCACGGATGATTTATTGACCAGGTCGCCGAACACCGGCACCTTGAGCAGCAAACGATCCATGGTGCGTTGCATGTTTTCGGAACGCTTCCAGGACTCCAGGAAGAAATAGATGCCGCCGCCCAGGAAGCCGAAGATGGCCCACCAGTACTTGGTGAATATCTCCGACATGCCGATCACAAACAGCGTCGGAGCGGGAAGATCTGCGCCAAAGGACTTGAAGACGTCCTTGAACACCGGAATCACGAACAGCATGATGATTGCCAGCACCACGAACGCCACGACCATCACGGCCACGGGGTAGATCAAGGCGGACTTGATCTTGTTCTTGATGGCCATCGTCTTTTCTTGGTAAATGGCCAGACGATCCAGCAAGGTATCGAGAATACCGCCCGCCTCACCCGCTTCGACCAGGTTGCAATAGAGCGCGTCGAAATAGAGGGGGTGCTTGCGGAACGCCGACGAGAGGCTCGTGCCGGTCTCGACGTCGCTTCGGATGTCGATGAGCAGCTTGGTCAACTTCGCGTTGGTGCTGCCCCGGGCGACGATGTCAAATGCCTGCAGCAGCGGCACACCCGCGCGCATCATGGTCGACAACTGGCGCGTGAAGATGGCGATGTCTTTCTGCTTGATCGCCTTGCCGCCGGTGGTGCGACGCTTCTTGACCTTGGTGATCAGGATGCCCTGCCGGCGCAGGCTCGCGCTGACCATGGCCTCGCCGCCCGCGCGGATCTCCCCGCGGACCACTTTGCCGTTTTTGTCCTTGCCTTCCCATTCGAAGACAAATTCCTTGACGTTGCGTGCCGCGGTTGCTGCTGCAGTTGCCATGGTTCTTGCGAGGAGACTTCCGTCCTCGTCCCTTTGATAAGTGATCGGTTGCCGAAAGCGTGGCGCGTGCGGCTTATTCGTTGGTCACCGAGATGACCTCTTCGAGTGTCGTGAAGCCTGCGCGCACCTTGACGAGGCCGGACTGTCGCAGATCGCGAACGCCGTCACTCGCGGCCTGTTGCGCAATGTCCATCGCGGTTCCTTCGGACAGGATGATGCGCTGAATTTCCTCGCTGACCGGCATCACTTGGTAAATACCGACCCGACCCTTGTAGCCGTTGCTACAGGCTGAACATCCCACGGCGCGATACGGCCGCCAAGTGCCGTCCAACGCATCTTCGGTGTAGCCAGCCTTCAGCAATGCTTCGCGTGGGTACTCGGCCGGTGCCTTGCAAGCCTCGCACAGGCGTCTCGCCAGGCGCTGCGCGGTGATCAAAAGCACGCTGGACGCAATGTTGAACGGCGCCACACCCATATTCAGCAAACGGGTCAGGGTGGTCGGGGCATCGTTGGTGTGCAGCGTCGACATCACCATGTGGCCGGTCTGTGCAGCCTTGATGGCGATGTCGGCAGTCTCGAGGTCGCGGATCTCACCGACCATGATGATGTCCGGATCCTGGCGCAGGAAGGACTTCAGGGCCGCCGAGAAGGTCAAGCCGGCCTTGTCGTTGACGTTCACCTGGTTGATGCCAGGCAGGTTGATTTCCGCGGGATCTTCGACGGTCGAAATATTGACGCCGGGCTGATTCAGGATGTTCAGGCAGGTATAGAGCGAAACGGTCTTGCCGCTGCCCGTCGGTCCCGTCACAAGAATCATTCCGTAAGGGCGCGCAATGCACGCCAACAGCCGTTCCTTCTCGATCTTTTCGTAACCCAGGGCTTCGATGCCCAGCTTCGCGCTGGACGGGTCCAGGATACGGATGACGATCTTCTCGCCAAACAGGGTGGGCAAGGTGCTGACGCGAAAGTCGATCGCCTTGTTGCCGAATTTCAGTTTCATGCGCCCGTCTTGGGGGACGCGCTTTTCTGCAATGTCGAGCCTCGAGATCACCTTGATGCGAGACGCCAACTTGTCCTTGATGGCGATCGGGGGTTGGGTGATTTCACGCAGCTCGCCGTCGATCCGAAAACGAACGCGGTAGTGGTACTCGTAGGGCTCGAAATGAAGGTCTGACGCACGGGCGTTGATCGCATCGATCAGCATCTTCTGCAAGAAGCGCACAACAGGTGCGTCTTCGACATCCGCCGTGACCTCTTGTGTTTCGGTGCTTGCAGTGGTGTCGTCGTCGGATACGTCAAACTCGAAGTCGCCACCGACGATGTTGTCGAGGGATTCTGCGGCGCTGACCCCTGCGCTTTCCAGGATCTTCGAAAGCTTGTCGTGCTCGACGATGACCCACTCAGGCGACAGTTGGGTGGCGAATTTGATGCGCTCACCGGCCTCTTGATCCGTTGGGTCGGCGCCGCCAATGAAGAGGCGGTTGCCGCGCTTTCCCAGGACCACGATCTGATACTGGGCCGCCAACTTTGCGTCGATGATCGCGCGCGGAAGTCGCTGTGGGTCAACGGCATTGAGATCCAATAGCGGCAGTGCCAGTGCGCTGGAAAGGGTGTGTGCCAGCTCAGCGGGGGTCAGCGCACCTGCAGCCAAGACGGCTGACAGGAAGCTGGACTTTTTCTCTTTGGAAGACTTGACGAGGTCTTCGGCTGCCTTGGCATTCAGCTTGCCCGCATGCACAAGAACCCGCGCGACGCCAGACAGTGCGGATTGAGGGGCTTCGGCAAGGGTGTCCACAGGTAGAGGTGTGCGTTACGTCACGACGGCAACATCAATTGATGATCGCCGATCTACCTGGGGCTGTAAACCTGAGTGCTACGAAGCAGCGGCAAGAAGTCACGAGTCGCGCGATGAGCGCTGCAACAATTTGCTTCCGAGTCTAGGAATCTGGTCGGGGTGAGAGGATTCGAACCTCCGGCCTCTACGTCCCGAACGTAGCGCTCTACCAGGCTAAGCTACACCCCGAAGAAAAGGGGCCTCGAGAAGGCCCGCTTGGTTCGATCGGATCAAGACGAACGCTCAACCGACCGAGCGCAAAATTCTAGCAGAGCTTCTCGATAGTTCGTTCGTGGGAGTGACGCCAAGTTGAGGCGCGCTTTTTCTGCTTCTGAACGTGCGGCATCGCGCGTCGCGTCGAGTGCGCCTGTTGAGCGAACGATGGCCACGATGTCCTGCAAGCGGCTGACCTCTCCTTGCTCGATGGAGTGGCGGATCATCAGTCGGTCTGAATCAGAGGCGCGCTCCATGGCAATCAGCAGCGGGAGCGTCGGCTTGCCTTCGCGCAGGTCGTCGCCCACGTTTTTGCCAAGTTCGCTGGTGGATCCCTCGTAGTCGAGCAGATCGTCCACCAATTGGAATGCAGTGCCGAGATGGCGCCCATACGCGGCGCAGGCTTCTTCGGTCACCTGATCTGCGTCTGCGAGCACGGCTCCCAGCCGCGCACTGGCCTCGAACAACTTGGCCGTCTTGAAGCGAATCACCTTGAGGTAGTCATCCACTGCAAGATCGGGGTCGTGCATGTTCATCAGTTGCAGCACTTCTCCCTCTGCAATGACGTTGGTGGCGTCTGCCAGGACATCCAGGACGCGCAGGCGATCGACCGACACCATCATCTGGAACGCTCTCGAGTACAAGAAGTCGCCGACCAGCACGCTGGCAGCGTTGCCGAACAATGCGTTGGCGGTTGCGCGCCCCCGGCGAAGGGCGGACTCGTCGACCACATCGTCATGCAACAGGGTCGCGGTGTGGATGAATTCCACAACTGCCGCCAGCTCAAACCGCTCCCTTCCTCCAAACCCCAATGCGTTGGCAAAGAGCAACACGAGCATGGGGCGGATGCGCTTTCCGCCGGCGCTGACGATGTAGTGCGAGATCTGGTTGACGAGCACAACGTCCGAGGCCAGCCGGCGCTGGATGACCGCATCGACCTCCTTCATCTCGGGCGCCATCAGGCGGATGGGATCGGTGTCCGGAGTCGAGGCAGTTAAAAGATTGGGTTGCACAGCGGCGCTCAGAATGTGGCGGCAATTATAGAAAGAGCGCTTTGTCGCTCTGCGGCACGCTTGCGAGCCGCTGCCTCACCAACCTCCGGCTTGCGTTGGTTCGACGGCACCCGGCGCGCGTGGTATACTGACGGGCTTCACGTTTTGCGTGGGGTGTCTGGCGCTTCTTGCTGGGCAATTCATGAAAGGGCTGATATGTACGCGGTCATAAAAACCGGCGGCAAACAATACAAGGTTGCTGCTGGCGAAAAGATCAAGGTAGAACAGATTGCTGCGGATGTTGGCCAAGAGATCACGATCGACCAAGTTCTGGCAGTCGGCAGCGGCGCAGATCTGAAGGTCGGGACTCCCTTGGTTTCCGGCGCGAGCGTCAAGGCCACCGTTGTGGCACAAGGCAAGCACGACAAGGTGCGCATCTTCAAGATGCGTCGCCGCAAGCACTATCAAAAGCGGCAAGGTCATCGCCAGACCTTTACCGAGCTTGAGATCAGTGCAGTGAACGCCTGAAAGGAGTCAAACCATGGCACAGAAAAAAGGCGGTGGTTCCACCCGGAACGGCCGTGATTCCCAACCAAAGATGCTTGGCGTGAAGGTGTTCGGCGGCCAGGCAGTTCCGGCCGGCTCCATCATCGTGCGCCAGCGCGGCACCAAGTTCCACGCGGGTGCCAACGTTGGCACCGGCAAGGACCACACGCTCTTCGCGCTGGTCGATGGTGAGGTCAGCTTCGCCGTCAAGGGCCCGCGCAACCGCCAGACGGTGAGCGTGAAAGAGCTGGGCTGAAGCCTCTTCGTCAGGTTAGGCTCACATGAGCCCCGGTTCGCCGGGGCTTTTGTTTTTGCGCACCTTTGCGCCCGTCGCAGCGCTCCGTTACCTTAGGCGCCTGTGTAAGACCGAGATCGTTCAGTCATGAAATTCGTTGACGAAGCCACCATCGATGTGGCGGCCGGCAATGGCGGCAATGGCTGCATGAGCTTCCGCCGGGAAAAGTTTTTGCCCTTCGGCGGGCCCAATGGCGGTGACGGCGGGCGGGGCGGCAGCGTGTTCGCTGTCGGTGATCGCAATCTCAATACGCTGATCGATTTTCGCTACGCGCGCCGGCATGAGGCTCGCAACGGCGAAAACGGTCGTGGATCCGACCAATACGGTGCCGCAGCCGACGACATCGTGTTGCGCATGCCGATGGGCACCATCATCACCGACCTCGACACCGGGAACGTTATCGCCGAGCTGCTGGTGCCCGACGAAAAGGTGTTGTTGGCCAAGGGCGGCGACGGCGGGTTTGGCAATCTTCACTTCAAGACGAGCACCAACCGCGCGCCGCGACAAAAGACGCCGGGCTGGCCCGGCGAGCATCGCAAGCTCAAGCTGGAGCTGCGGGTGTTGGCCGACGTGGGCCTCCTGGGTATGCCAAATGCCGGCAAGTCGACGCTGATTGCGGCGGTCTCCAACGCACGGCCCAAGATCGCGGACTACCCGTTCACAACCCTGCACCCGAATCTCGGCGTCGTGCGGGTGGCTGCCGAGCAGAGCTTCGTGGTGGCCGACGTACCGGGGCTGATCGAAGGGGCCTCGGAAGGCGCGGGTCTCGGCCATCTGTTCCTGCGCCATCTGCAGCGCACACACCTGCTGCTGCACGTGGTCGACATGGCACCGTTTGACGACAACATCGACCCGGTGGCGCAGGCCAAGAGCATCGTGGCCGAACTCAAGAAGTACGACCAGGCGCTCTACGAGAAGCCGCGCTGGCTGGTGCTCAACAAGCTCGACATGGTGCCGACCGAGGAGCGCGAGCAGCGGGTGAAAGACTTCGTGAAGCGCTTCAAGTGGAAGGGCCCGGTGTTCCAGATCTCCGCATTGACGCGGGAAGGTTGTGAGCACCTGGTGCAGGCCGTCTATCAGCATGTGTCCAAGCTGAAGAACGTGGTGCCCGACGATCCCGATCCACGCTTTGCCGATCCCACGCGTGACCTCGAGCCCTTGCCATGACAGACGCCCTGAAGAATGCCAAACGCATCGTCATCAAGGTTGGCTCCAGCCTGGTGACCAATGAAGGCCGCGGTCTGGATGCGCAGGCCATCGGCAATTGGTGCCGCCAGATGGCCGCGCTCGCGGGGCAGGGTCGCGAGGTCGTGATGGTGTCCAGCGGGGCGGTTGCCGAAGGCATGAAACGCCTCGGCTGGGCTGCACGCCCCAAGGAGATCCATGAGCTGCAGGCAGCGGCGGCCGTGGGGCAGATGGGGTTGGCCCAGATTTACGAAACCCAGCTGCGCCACTACGACATGGGCAGCGCGCAGGTGTTGCTCACGCATGCCGACCTGGCCGATCGCGAGCGCTATCTCAATGCGCGCTCGACGCTCTTGACCCTGCTGCGCCTGAAGGTCGTGCCAGTCATCAACGAGAACGACACGGTCGTCAATGACGAGATCAAGTTCGGCGACAACGACACCCTGGGTGCCTTGGTGGCCAACCTCGTGGAGGCCGATGCATTGATCATCCTCACCGACCAGAAGGGCCTGTATTCAGCCGACCCGCGCAAGGACCCTAACGCGCGCTTCATCCATGAGGCCGAAGCTGGCACGCCGGAGCTGGAGCGGATGGCTGGAGGCGCGGGTTCGAGCATCGGGCGTGGCGGCATGATCACGAAGGTGCTCGCCGCCAAGCGCGCCGCGAGCAGTGGCGCGTCGACCGTGATTGCCTGGGGGCGTGAGCCCGATGTGCTGCTGCGCCTCGCCGCCGGTGAAGCCATCGGCACTGCGCTCACGGCCTCGACCGCCAAGCTGGCCGCGCGCAAGCAGTGGATGGCCGATCACCTGCAGCTTCGCGGTGCCGTCGTGATCGACGACGGCGCGGTCGCCAAGCTGCGCGATGAAGGCAAGAGCCTTCTACCCATCGGCATGGTCGAGGTGCAAGGCGAGTTCGTGCGGGGCGACGTGATCGCTGTGCGCGACAAGTCGGGCCACGAGATCGCACGTGGCTTGGCGAACTACGCCAGCTCAGAGGCCCGCCTGATCGCTCGCAAGCCGTCGAGCGAGTTCGAGCGTCTCCTCGGGTTCACTGGTGAACCCGAGATGATCCACCGCGACAACCTCGTCCTCGCCTGACGGTCAGGACGACGCCGGCTCCGGCGGCCCGTTTTCGTCGAGCGGCGCCGTGTTGGTGTTGCCGGCATCGTCTCGATGGTGCGGCCGCATGCCGGAGCGCAGGTAGCGGTTGTGGTGGTTGTTGCGCGGCAGGAAGCGCGCAAGCTCCGTCAGTGCCATCTGGTACACGTCGCGCTTGAACTCGATCACCAGGTCGAGTGGCACCCAGTAGTCGTTCCAACGCCAAGCGTCGAACTCGGGGTGGTCGGTGGCGCGCAAGTTCATGTCGCTGTCGCGACCCATCAGCTGCAACAAAAACCAGATCTGCTTCTGCCCACGGTAGTGCCCGCGGGCATCACGTCGAATGAAGTGCTCCGGAACTTCGTAGCGCAGCCAATCGCGGGTGCGTGCAACGATGCGAACGTGCTCGGGCGTCAGCCCCACTTCCTCGTGGAGCTCGCGGAACATCGCCTGCTCAGGCGTTTCGCCGTATTTGATGCCCCCTTGCGGGAACTGCCAGGAGTGGGTGCGGATGCGCTTGCCCCAGAAAACCTGGTTCTTCGTATTGAGCAGGATGATGCCGACGTTGGGTCTGAACCCTTCTCGGTCGAGCATAATCAACCTCAAATTCTTTAATTGAATTCATTATTGCACCGGCTTTGCGGGAAGTGTCCCCGCGGGTTTCCCCAGCCCTGCCGTGCAAACCTCCGCTTTTCCCCCGTTTCTTGCCCCGGTTTCCCGCTCATGAAAGCTTCTCAGTTTTTCATTTCCACGCTCAAGGAAGCGCCCGCCGACGCCGAGGTCACGAGCCACAAGTTGATGATGCGTGCCGGCCTGATCAAACGGCTCGGCGCGGGTATCTACAACTACATGCCGATGGGTTTGCGGGTGATCCGCAAAGTCGAAAACATCATCCGCGAGGAAATGAACCGGGCCGGCGCCGTCGAGCTTCTGATGCCGGTGGTGCAACCGGCCGAGCTGTGGGAAGAAACCGGTCGCTTCCAGAAGATGGGGCCCGAGTTGCTGCGCGTGAAAGACCGGCATGAGCGCGACTTCATCATCCAGCCGACCTCGGAAGAGGTGATCACCGACATCGCCCGCCAGGAGCTGCGCAGCTACCGCATGCTGCCGAAAAATTTCTATCACATCCAAACGAAGTTCCGTGACGAGCGCCGCCCGCGCTTCGGTGTGATGCGCGGGCGCGAGTTCACGATGAAGGATGCGTACTCGTTCGACCGCGACGTCGAAGCCGCGGGCAAGAGCTATGACGCCATGTACGCTGCCTACGTGCGCATCTTCGAGCGCATGGGGCTGGTGTTCCGTGCGGTGGCCGCTGACACGGGCGCGATCGGTGGAGACCGTTCGCATGAGTTCCAGGTGATTGCCGACACCGGCGAAGACGCCATCGCCTACTGTCCGGACTCCGACTACGCCGCCAACGTCGAGCTGGCCGAGGCCTTGCCCCTGATTGCTCAGCGCGGTGCGGCAACGCAGGCGCTGGCCAAGACGCCGACGCCGGGCAAGAGCACCTGCGAAGACGTGGCAGAGCTGCTCAAGCTGCCGCTGTCGCAGACAGTGAAGTCGCTGGTGCTCGCCACCGACGAGAAGAACGAACACGGCGAAACGCTGAAGACCACCGTCTGGCTCTTGCTCGTGCGCGGGGACCACAGCCTCAACGAGGTGAAGGCCGGCAAGATCGATGGATTGAAGGAAGGCTATCGCTTCGCGACCGCCGCCGAGATCGACGATCACTTTGGCTGCAAGCCCGGCTACCTCGGGCCGATCGGCCTGAAGAAGCCGGTGCGCGTCATCGCCGATCGCACGGTGGCGGCGATGAGCGATTTCGTCTGCGGAGCCAACGACGCCGACTTCCACTACACCGGCGCCAACTGGGGCCGTGACCTGCCTGAGCCTGACCTGGTGGCCGACATCCGCAATGTGGTTGAAGGCGACCCTTCTCCCGACGGCAAGGGCAAGCTCGCCATGCAGCGCGGCATCGAGGTTGGACATGTGTTCTACCTCGGCACCAAGTATTCGAAGGCGATGAATGCCAGCTACCTTGACGAGAACGGCAAGCCGCAGCTGCTCGAGATGGGCTGCTACGGCATCGGTGTCACGCGCCTGCTGGGTGCGGCCATCGAGCAAAGCCACGATGAGCGCGGCATCATCTGGCCGGTCTCGATGGCTCCCTTCAGCGTCGTGCTGTGCCCGATCGGCTACGACCGCTCCGCCGAGGTCAAGGCTGCTGCCGACCGTCTGCACGACGAACTGCAGGCGCAGGGGGTCGATGTGATGCTCGACGACCGCGGCGAGCGCCCGGGCGCCATGTTTGCCGACTGGGAGTTGATCGGCGTGCCGCACCGCGTGGTGCTGTCCGACCGTGGCCTGAAGGAAGGCAAGGTGGAATACCAAGGGCGTCGCGACGCGCAGGCCACTGCCGTTGCCGCCGCCGATGTGGGTGCCTTCCTGAAAGGCCGGCTCGCGGCATGAGCGTGACGCGCGGGCTGTGCCGGCGGCAGCTGCTCGCCGCAGCAGCCTGGCCGGCCCTGGCGCTCGTGCCTCCCGTGGCCCGGGCCGGCGCACAGGTTGAGGAGCCGATGGCGGATGCGGTGCGCTCTGCCTTGTCGGCGGCGATTGCCAACAGCGCGCCACCGAAGCCGGTGTTCGACAACATCGAAGAGCGCCTCGCCTACCTGAAGTGGCTCGGCGAGATGAGCAACCGGCTGAAGAAGCGCAAGGCAGAGCATGTGGCGCGCGTCGAGTTCCTCGAGACGGTCTGGTACGAGAGCATCCGCGCGGGGCTCGAGGCATCGCTGGTGCTCGGGGTGATCCAGGTGGAAAGCGGCTTTCGCAAGTACGCGATCAGCCGTGTCGGCGCGCGGGGCTACATGCAGGTGATGCCCTTCTGGGCGCGGCTGATCGGCGATGGCGATGCGGCGCGCCTCTTCCACATGCAGACAAACCTGCGCTTCGGCTGCGTGATCCTGCGCCACTACCTCGACCGCGAGCGTGGTGACCTCTACATGGCGCTCGGTCGCTACAACGGCAGCCGTGGGCGACCGGAGTATCCGAACCTCGTGTTCGGTGCGCGCAAGGCCTGGGCCTTCAAGCCGGCCTGAACCTGCCGTTCAAAGCCCGGCCCACGGCTTGGGGTGCGCTTCGGTGACGCCGAGCAGGGACAGCACGCGCTCCACCGAGTCGTCGACCACGTCATCGAGCGTTGAAGGCCGGTGATAGAACGCCGGCAGCGGCGGGAACACGATGCCGCCCATCTCGGTCACGGCCGTCATGTTGCGCAGGTGCGCCAGGTTGTACGGTGTCTCGCGGGCCAGCAGCACCAGGCGGCGCCGCTCCTTGAGCGTGACGTCGGCGGCGCGGCTGATGAGGTTGTCCGACAGGCCGTGGGCGATCGACGCGAGCGTCTTCATCGAGCAAGGTGCCACCACCATGCTCTCGACCGGGAACGACCCACTCGCAATCGCAGCGCCCACGTCGGCCGGGTTGTAGGCCGTGTGGGCCAGGGCCTCCAGCGCCTTGCGGTCCAAACCCAGCTCGTGGTGGGCGTTCAACACACCGGCCGGGCTGATGACGAGGTGTGTCTCGCGGCCGGCGGCCTTCAGGCGCTGCAGGAGCCGCTGCCCGTACACCGCGCCGGTGGCGCCGGTGATGGCGACGACCACGCGGCCGGGCGCAGGAGCGGTGGCCAAGCTCAGGCCTGGGTGCCCAGGACCTGCTGCAGTTCGCCGGCCTGGTACATCTCCATCATGATGTCGGAGCCACCGACGAATTCGCCGTTGACGTACAGCTGCGGGATGGTCGGCCAGTTGGCGTATTCCTTGATGCCTTGGCGCACGCCTTCGTCTTCCAGCACGTTGAAGGTCTTGAGGTCGCTGACGCCGCAGGACTTGAGGATCTGCACCGCTCGGCCCGAGAAACCGCACTGGGGAAATTGCGCCGTGCCCTTCATGAAGAGCACCACGCGGTTGGACTTGACGAGGTCGTCGATGCGTTGTTGAACGTCGCTCATGGTGGTGGTGAGCCGGCCGGCGGCCAGCGAAATCAAATGGGGATAGGCGAGGTTATACGGCAAACCGACCAGGCCGGAGCCTGCCGCGCCACAAGCCCACGCGACTCAGAACGAATAGGAGACGCCGAGTTGCAGGAGCGGCGCAAACCGCAGGTCGCGCACGGTGTCGTCGAGGCTCGATGAGGGGGCTGATTTGCCGAAGCGGGTGGTCGAGCGCGACAGGCCCATCAGGCCCACGTCGGCCGACAGGCCCCAGCCGCCCTTGCTCGACCAACCGGTGTAGCCCAGGCCCAGGTAGGGCTGGGTGCCGGCGTCGCTGCCGTCACCGGCGATGCGCCGGTCGAGCAGCGAGGGGCTGCTCCAGACGGAGCTGCGCGCGCCGAGCAAGACCCCGCTGGTCGCGCGCCAGCCGCCGGATTTGCCGAGCCAGGGGCGGCTCAGGTAGTAGTCGCCCATCAGGCTGAGGGTGTTGACCTTGTGCGGCTCGGCGTCGCCGACGCTCGGGTCGCCGCGTGCAGGCGCGGTGGTGCCGATGGCCAATCGGGCCTTGAGCCCTTCCCAGGCTTGCGCCTGGCTTTGCGGCGTCGCGTCACTGGCGTGCGCGCCTGCTGCCCCGAGACACAGGGTCAACATGGTGAGCCAGTGGAAGAAGGGCGAGCGCATGGCGGCGAGAGACGAACGGGCTGGAATGAAAGTCATGCTACGCCCGTTGCCGGGGGCTTGGTAGCCTCTTACGCCATTTGGTGGAGGCTCAGGCTGGGGGGTGTGCAGCAATGCCGCAACAGTGGCCAGCCGACTGTCTCCTTAGGACCACTGTCCACCGCTGCAACGGCCGATCCCGGCGAGGTCGCAGCGGGTCTCGACGCTGCCAAAGCCGGCAGCGCTCAGCAGGTCGCAGACGGGCTTCGCCTGGTCGTGGCCGTGCTCCAGCAGCAGCCAGCCGGCGCTGGACAGGCGGGACGGGGCGCCCGCGACGATCGTGCGCAGCGCGTCGAGGCCGTCGGCTCCCGAGGTGAGCGCCAGCGTGGGCTCGTGGCGCAGCGCCGGCAGGTGCTCGTCGCCAAGCGCGATGTAGGGCGGGTTGCTCACGACCAGGTCGAAACGCTCGCCTTCGAGGCCCTGCCACCAGTCGCCGAGCCGAAAGCGGATGTCGAAACCCAGGCGTTGTGCGTTGCCCGCGGCCACCTGCAGCGCGGCCCCGCTGGCATCGACGGCGGTGACGATGGCCGCCGGGTGACGGTGCTTGAGCGCGAGTGCGATCGCGCCGCTGCCCGTGCCGAGATCGAGCACGCGAGGCGCGTGCGGGCCTGACTGCAAGAGCGACAGTGCCCAGTCCACCAGGGTTTCGGTGTCGGGCCGTGGGATCAGCACAGCAGGGGTGACCTGCAGCGTCAGGCCGTGGAACTCCTTCTCGCCCGTCAGGTAGGCCAGTGGCTCGCCGGCTGCGCGGCGCTGCATCAAGTGCTCGACCTGCTGGCGCTCCGGCTCGGTCAAGAGGGTGTCGTCGTGCGCCAGCAGCCAGCTGCGCGGGCGTTGCAGGACCTGCCCGACGAGCAGCTGCGCGTCGAGGCGATCGACCCCCATCTCGCGGGCCCGGGTCAGCGCGACGGCGATGCTGCTCACAGCCCCCGCCCTTCCAGCTCGGCCAATTGCTCGGCGGCCCGCGCGGCCTGCAACGCGCCGATCACGTCGTCGAGCTCGCCTTCCATGATGGCCCCGAGCTTGTAGAGCGTGAGGTTGATGCGGTGGTCGGTGAGCCGGCCTTGCGGGAAGTTGTAGGTGCGGATGCGGTCGCTGCGGTCGCCGCTGCCGATCAGGCCCTTGCGGGTGGCGGCTTCCTTGGCGGCGCGTTCACTGCGGTCCTTCTCGCGCAGGCGCGCGGCGAGCACGGCCAGGGCCTTGGCCTTGTTGCGGTGCTGCGAGCGGTCGTCCTGGCATTCGGCGACGATGCCGGTGGGCAGGTGGGTCACGCGGATGGCGCTGTCGGTCTTGTTCACGTGCTGGCCGCCGGCGCCGCTCGCGCGGAAGGTGTCGATGCGCAGGTCGGCCGGGTTGAGCTGGATCTCTTCCGCCTCGTCAGGCTCGGGCATCACGGCAACCGTGCAGGCACTGGTGTGGATGCGGCCTTGCGCCTCGGTGGCCGGCACGCGCTGCACGCGGTGCCCACCCGATTCGAACTTGAGCCTGGCATAGACGTCGTCGCCCTCCATGCGCAGCACCACTTCCTTGTAGCCACCGAGGTCGGAGGTGTTCTGCGACATCACCTCGCTGCGCCAGCCTTGGCGCTCGGCGTAGCGCAGGTACATGCGCAGCAGATCGGCCGCGAAGAGCGCCGACTCGTCGCCGCCGGTGCCGGCGCGGATTTCGATGAACGCGTTGCGGCCGTCGTCCGGATCGCGTGGCAGCAGCGCCGTCTGCAGCTCGCCGTGCAGGCGGGCCAGGTCGGCTTCGGCGCTGGCGATTTCTTCCTGCGCCATCTCGGCCATCTCAGGGTCGGCGAGCATCTCGCGCGCCGAAGCGAGATCGCGCTCGCGCTGCTCGTAGTGGCGGAACCGTTGCACCAGCGATTCGACCTCGGCGTGCTCGCGCGTGAGGCTGCGGAAGCGGTTCATGTCGCTGGCGATCGTCGGGTCGGCTAGCGTGGCGTTCAGCTCTGCCAGCCGCATCGCGAGGCGTTCGAATTGCTGGCGCAGGGTGTCTTTCATGGAGGCTCCGGAAACGGGGGCGGTCGGAGCGGGTGCGCCCGCCATGTGCGGGCAGCCGGGCGCTCCACCAGGGCGGTGGGCGCAGCGTCGCTAACGCTTGGGGTCGAGCGGCTTGTCGTCCAGCGGGTCGTGCACGCTGCCGCGCAGGAAGAGACGCGACACCGTCTGCGCGAGCGCCGGGCGATGCACGTCGTCGGCGGCATGCAGCTCGGCCAGCGCGCCGTGCAACATCTTCTGCGTGAGGCCGCGCGAGAGCGCTTCCAGCACCGCGTCGATGTCTTCGCCCTTGGCGAGCAGTTTGCGCGCGCGGGCGATCTCGGCGGCACGCCAGTCGTTGGCCTGCGCGTTGAGGGCCTGGATCAGCGGCACGGCATCGCGCTGGCCCAGCCAGTGCACGAAGCTCTGCACACCGCTTTCGATGATGGCCTCGGCCTGCTGCACGGCGGCCTGGCGTTTCTCGCCCGCGCTCTGCACGAGCGCCGACAGGTCGTCGACGGTGTAGAGGTAGACGTCGGACAGGCGCGAGACCTCGGGCTCCACGTCGCGCGGCACGGCCAGGTCGACCATGAACATCGGGCGGTGCTTGCGGGCCTTCAGCGCGCGTTCGACGGCACCCAGGCCGATGATGGGCAGCGAGCTCGCGGTGCACGAGATCACGGCATCGAACTCCGCCAAGCGCGAGGGCAGGTCGGCCAAGCGCAGCGCTTCGGCGCCGAAGCGGCCGGCGAGCTTTTCGCCGCGCTCGAGTGTGCGGTTGGCGACGGCCATCGCCTTGGGCTGGCGCGCGGCGAAATGCGTGGCCACGAGTTCGATCATTTCGCCTGCGCCCACGAAGAGGACCTTCGTGTCGCGCAGGTCTTCGAACAGTTGCGAGGCCAGTCGCACCGCCGCGGCGGCCATGCTGATGGAGTGGGCGCCGATCTCGGTCGAGGTGCGCACGTCCTTCGCGACGGCGAAGGAGCGCTGGAACATCTGGTGCAGCGTGGTGCCCAAGGTGCCGGCCGTGCTGGCCTCACGCACCGCCTGCTTCATCTGGCCGAGTATCTGCGGCTCGCCCAGCACCATCGAGTCGAGGCCGCTCGCCACGCGGAAGGCATGGCGCGCGGCGGCGCCGCCTTCGAGCACGTAGGCGTGGTGCATCAGCTCATGGCTGGCCACGCCGCCGCGGGCAGCCAACCAGTCCACCGCCGACGTGACGAGGCCGTTCTCGGCCGCGCAGTACAGCTCGGTGCGGTTGCAGGTGGAGAGCAGGGCGACCTCGGGGCCGCCGGTTTTGCCGGTCACACGCTGGCGGAATTCCTGCAGCGTGGGCGCGAGCTGCTCGAGCGTGAACGCAAACCGGCCCCGCAGATCCAGCGGGGCCGTGGTGTGGTTCAGGCCGAGGGTGAAAACGCTCATGTTTTCGAATTATAAAATTCCAAGCAATTTTGCGGGTTTGTCGCCCGTCAGACCTGGAGCGTGACGCAATGGGCGCCTTGGATGCGCTGTGGCATTTCTTGAATTTCCTCGCGCCGGCCGCCGGGGTGGGTGTCGTGGCGGCATGGGCCGCGAAGGTGTTCTGGTGGCGTGAGCTCAAGGGCGTGTCCGGCTGGCGCATGGCGGCGTGGGCGGTGCCGGCGTCCGCACTGGTGCTCATCGCCGGCCTGCTGTGGCATGGGCAGGATGGGAAGATGAGCACCTACGGTGCGATGGTGATCGTCTGCGCCCTGGCCCTGTGGTGGGCCGGCTGGAAGGAGCGCCGTTAGGCCGCCGCTTCAAGCCTCGGCCAGTGCCGCGCTTTCACGCGTCGCCACTTCGGCCCGCAGCGAGTGCGGGTAGGCCTCGGTGATGGTCACGTCGATCAGCTGGCCGATCAGGCGCGGCTGGCCTGCGAAGTTGACGATGCGGTTGCACTCGGTGCGGCCCATCAGCTCGTTCGCGTCCTTGCGTGACGGGCCTTCGACCAGGATCTTCTGCACCGTGCCGACCATCGCCTGGCCGATGCGGCGCTGATTGGCCTCGATCACCGCCTGCAGGTGCTGAAGGCGCTTCAACTTCACCTCTTGCGGCGTGTCGTCATGCAGCGCGGCAGCCGGCGTGCCGGGTCGCGGGCTGAAGACGAAGCTGAAGCTGCTGTCGAAGCCGATGTCGTCGATCAGCTTCATCATCTTCGCGAAGTCGTCTTCCGTCTCGCCGGGGAAGCCGACGATGAAGTCGCTCGAGAGGCTGATGTTGGGCCGCACCGCGCGCAGCTTGCGCACCGTGCTCTTGAACTCCATCGCGGTGTAGCCGCGCTTCATCGCCATCAGGATGCGGTCGCTGCCGTGCTGCACCGGCAGGTGCACATGGTTCACGAGCTGAGGCACACGGCCGTAGGCATCGATCAGGCGCTGCGAGAACTCGTTGGGGTGGCTCGTGGTGTAGCGGATGCGCTCGATGCCGGGGATCTCGGCCACGTACTCGATGAGGAGCGCGAAGTCGGCGATCTCGCTGGTGTCACCCATCTTGCCGCGGTAGGCGTTGACGTTCTGGCCGAGCAGCGTCACTTCCTTCACGCCCTGGTCGGCGAGGCCGGCCACTTCGACCAGCACGTCGTCGAAGGGGCGCGAGACCTCTTCGCCGCGGGTGTAGGGCACGACGCAGTAGCTGCAGTACTTGGAGCAGCCTTCCATGATCGACACGAAGGCGGTGGCGCCTTCGACGCGCGCCGGTGGCAGGTTGTCGAACTTCTCGATCTCCGGAAAGCTGATGTCGACCTGCGGGCGGCGCTCGTGCCGGCGCTGCGCCAGCATCTGCGGCAGGCGGTGCAGCGTCTGCGGGCCGAACACCACATCGACATACGGCGCGCGCTCGATGATGGCCGCGCCTTCCTGGCTGGCCACACAGCCGCCCACGCCGATCAGCGTGCCCTTGGCCTTCAGGTGCTTCACGCGGCCGAGGTCGCTGAACACCTTCTCCTGCGCCTTCTCGCGCACCGAGCAGGTGTTGAAGAGGATCAGGTCGGCTTGCTCGACGTCGTCCGTCGACTCGTAGCCTTCGGCGGCGTGCAGCACGTCGGCCATCTTGTCCGAGTCGTACTCGTTCATCTGGCAGCCGAAGGTCTTGATGAAGACCTTCTTCGGGGTCGGGCCCTGCATGACGAGCCTCCTCAGGGCTTGACCCAGGCCTGCGCGGCCGGGTCGAACTGCCATGCTTGCGCCTCGGCCAGCGTCTCGGGCCAGGGCTTGCGCGCGATTTCTTCCGGGCGCAGCAGCCACACGTCCTTGATGAGGCCGGTGGTGTTCTCGAAGGTGTAGTTGACCGTCGCCTTCACGTTCACCGCCTCGCCCGACATGACCAGCATGTTGTTGAGGCCGCGGATGCGCGCACCCGGTGCCAGCTGGGCTGGCTTGCCATTGAGCAGGACCTGCGGCGGTGCGCCGAAGGTGATGACGCCGCGCAGGGCGTTTTGCGGGAAGTTGCGCTGCACTTGCGCGGCAGCGGGCAGGGCGAAGGCGATTGCAGCAGTGGCAACGGCAAGACAGCGGTACATGGTGTTGATCCAGTGGCTGTGAAGAGGTGGATTGTGGGAGGCAGGCCCACCAAAGACAACGGCTCCGGGCCGTGATGACCGGGAGCCGCAGGGTAGAACTGATTTGGTGGCGCTTCAGGGATTCGAACCCCGGACCTGCGGATTATGATTCCGTCGCTCTAACCGACTGAGCTAAAGCGCCTGAGCCGCGCATTATAGCCATCACTCGCAGGGCCTCTGTCACCTGCGCACACTCCCACCCATGTTCAGCTTCTTCAAGAAAAAGCCGCCGGCTGCGGAGGCGCCGCCGCCCGCACCCGCCGCACCCGCGGTCGAGCCGCCTCCTCCACCGGAACGCGCGAGCTGGCTCGACAGGCTGCGCGGCGCAGCCCCCGCACCAGCGCCCTTGGCCGAGTCGCCGGTCGTCGCCGCGGAAGCGCCTGCCGTGCCTGCGCCGGAAGAGCGCGCCAGCTGGCTCGACAAGCTGCGCGGCGGCTTGCGCAAGACAGGCACGAGCATCACCCGCGTCTTCACCGGCACGCAGATCGACGATGCGCTGTACGAGGATCTTGAAGAAGCGCTGCTGATGTCCGATGCCGGCGTCAAGGCGACCGAGTTCCTGTTGAACGACCTCAAGCGCCGCGTGAAAGACGCACGCGCCACCGACCCGGCCGCGGTCAAGGGGCTGCTGGCCGATGCCATCGCCGACGTGCTCAAGCCACTGGAGAAAAGCCTCGAGGTCGGTCGCCATCAGCCCACGGTGATGATGGTCGTGGGCGTGAACGGCGCCGGCAAAACCACCAGCATCGGCAAGCTCACGCGTCACCTGGCCGACAGCGGGCAGAAGGTGCTGCTGGCGGCGGCCGACACCTTCCGCGCCGCGGCGCGCGAGCAGCTGGCCGTGTGGGCCGAGCGCGCCGACCGGCCCGGTACGCGGCAGGCGGTCGACATCGTGAGCCAGGAGAGTGGCGACCCGGCGGCTGTGAGTTTCGATGCGGTCGTCGCCGGCAAGTCACGCGGCTGCGACGTGGTGATCGCCGACACGGCCGGCCGCCTCACCACCCAGGCTCACCTGATGGACGAGCTGAAGAAGATCAAGCGCGTGATCGGCAAGGCGCAAGGCGATGCGCCGCACGAGGTGTTGCTGGTGGTCGACGGCAACACCGGCCAGAACGCCCTTTCGCAGGTGAAGGCCTTCGACGACGCCTTGCAACTCACCGGCCTCATCGTCACCAAGCTCGACGGCACGGCCAAGGGGGGTGTGCTCGCCGCAATTGCGCGCGAGCGGCCGATCCCGGTCTACTTCATCGGTGTGGGCGAGAAGCTCGAAGACCTGCAGACCTTCGATGCGCGTGAGTTCGCGCAGGCTCTGTTGAGCTGATCAGCGGATCGAGGGGCCGCCGCCGCGCTGCGGTATGGGTGGCAGCGGTGCCGCTGCGCTGTCCATTTCGTCAAACCAGGTCGACGATGGCGGATCGTGTTGCTCCATGCCGTCGTCGTCGACGACCGCCGCAGCCGGGATGCGCTCGACGGCCGGTGCGCGGCTCGGGGCCACGGCCACGGGCCGCATCGCCGCCGTGGCCGCTGGCGCAGTGGCGGGGGCTTCCACCGGCATGCCGAGGATCGCGTTGCGAGCCCCGGTCGCGTTGGGGATCGCATCTTCACGCCACACGTGCAGCGGAATCTCGGCGGCCTTCAACACACGGTCCATGCGCGCGTGGCGTTGCCGGGTGCTTTCGTTTTCCTGGGCTTCGGGGGCGCGGATGTCGACGATCGCGATCACCTGCGAGACGCTGTCGCACACCACGAGGTCGCCGCACAGCACGCCCACGCGGCGCAGCCATTCCGAATATGAGTGGCGTGTGGGCACTTTGAGGAAGCGCGCCAGCGGCACCTGCGCCAGGATGATGTGCTCCGGCAACCCGGCCCGGAGCGCCGCATAGGCCTTGCGTTCGGGGGTGGTCATCACGCGTGTGGCCTGCGGGTGCCAAGACATCAGCGTGTCCAGGCCTTCCATCGAGCGCACCTTGTTGTTGCGGCGGGATTTGCTGTCGTCAGCACGCTTGGCGCGCTTCTGCCACAACACCCACCCCAGCGCTGCCAGCAACAGCAGCCCGCCGACGATCAACAGCATGTCCATGTCATCACTAACCCGTGTTCGCGAACACTGACCATATCTGGCCGGCCGGGAGCGGTCAACTCGCCCATGCTGCGCCGCACCAGCGCAGCCACGGTCCGCGAGGGATCAGCGCAGGCCGCCGGGGCCGCCCATGCCCTTCATGCCGCCCATGCGCTTCATCATCTTCATCAGGCCGCCGCCTTTCATCTTCTTCATCATCCCCTGCATCTGGTCGAACTGATTGAGCAGACGGTTGACGTCTTGCACCTGTACGCCGGCACCGGCGGCGATGCGGCGCTTGCGGGTGGCCTTGAGCAGCTCGGGCTTGCGGCGCTCGAGCGGTGTCATCGAATTGATGATGCCTTCCATGCGGCGCACGTCGCGCTCGGCACGGTCCATGTCGGCCTGGCCGATGTTCGCGGCCTTGCCGCCCGTCATCTGGGTGGGCAGCTTGTCCATGAGGCCGGAGAGGCCGCCCATCTTCTTCATCTGGCTGATCTGGGCGAGAAAGTCATTGAGGTCGAAGTTGTCGCCCGACTTGAGCTTGTCGGCGAGCTTCTGCGCGGCGGCAACGTCGACGCCCTTCTGCACTTCTTCGACCAGGGCCACGATGTCGCCCATGCCGAGCACGCGGCCGGCGTGGCGCTGTGCGTCGAAGACTTCGAGGCCGTCGATCTTCTCGCTGACCCCGGCGAACTTGATCGGCGCCCCCGTGATCTGCCGCACCGAGAGGGCCGCGCCGCCGCGCGAGTCGCCATCGGTCTTGGTGAGCACGATGCCGGTGAGCGGCAGGGCTTCCTTGAAGGCCTTGGCCGTGTTGATCGCGTCCTGGCCCTGCATGGCGTCGACGACAAAGAGCGTCTCGACCGGCTTCACCGCGGCGTGCAGCTCGGCGATCTCCTTCATCAGCGCTTCGTCGATCGCCAGGCGGCCGGCGGTGTCGACCAGCAGCACGTCGAAGTAATGCCGGCGTGCGTGGTTGAGTGCGGCGGTGGCGATGGCCACCGGCTTGTCGGTGGCGGTGGAGGGGAACCACTCCGCGCCGGCCTGCTTGCTCACCGTCTTGAGCTGCTCGATGGCGGCAGGGCGGTACACGTCGGCCGAGACCGTCAGCACCTTCTTCTTGCGCTTCTCGATCAGGTGCTTCGCGAGCTTGGCCGTGGTGGTGGTCTTGCCCGCACCTTGCAGGCCGGCCATCAGGATCACCGCCGGCGGCTGGGCCGCGAGGTTGATGTCAGCCGGGGGCTTCACCGCGCCCGTCGCCGGGTCGACCTCGCCCATCGTGGCGGCGAGTTCCTTGTTGACGATGCCCACCAGCGCCTGGCCCGGCGTGAGCGAGCCCACGACCTCGGCACCGAGCGCCTTCTCCTTCACACGGGCGATGAAATCTCGCACCACCGGCAGGGCGACGTCGGCCTCGAGCAGGGCCATGCGCACTTCGCGCAGCATGTCCTGCACGTTGCTTTCGGTGATGCGGGCCTGGCCGCGCATCGTCTTGACGAGACGACTCAGACGGTCGGTGAGGGCTGATGCCATGGGGGAGTTGGGTACGCGAGAACCGGGCACCCGAAAGTACACTGTGCCGATGATTTTATCGTCGGGCTCCTCGGAAGCGGCCAACGTTCCAGCCATGTTCGTGTTGTGGGTGCCGAGTGTCTTGGCCCTCGCGGCTTACGCCGCCGCAGTGCTGTGGCGCGACGAGTCGACCGGCCCGTGGGCGCACCGCCTGCTGTTCGTGGGTTGGCTGGCGCACGGTATGGCGACCGCCGTCGACATGGCCGGGATCGGCAGCACGGTGTCGGGCGCGCGCTTCGGTTTTGCGCCGGCGTTGTCGGCTACGCTCTGGCTCGTGGTGGCGGTCTACGCGGTCGAGAGCCGATGGGTGCCGCTGCCTGGTGTGCGGCGCACGCTTGCCGGCCTCGGCCTGATCGCGGTGGCGCTGGCGATGGTGTTTCCGGGGGAATTCCGGCCGCAGGCGGCGTCGAACTGGGCGCCTTTGCACTGGGTGCTGGGCATCGCCTCGTATGGCCTTTTCGGCGCGGCGGTGCTGCATGCGGCGATGCTCGACCGGGCCGAGCGGCAGTTGCGGCTCAAGACCGTGGCCGGTGCGGGCATGCCACTGCTGCGCCTGGAGCGCCTCACCTTCCAGTTCGTCACGGCGGGCTTTGCGCTGCTCACGGCCACCTTGGTGCTCGGCTGGTGGTTCTCGAGCCCCTGGCGTTGGGACCATAAATCGGTGTTCTCGGTGCTCGCCTGGCTCGTGTTCGCCGGCCTGCTGACGGGGCGGCAGGCGTTTGGCTGGCGTGGGCGCCGTGCGGTGCGGGGGCTGTATGCCGGCGTGGTGCTGCTGCTGCTCGCTTACGCCGGGTCGCGCTTCGTGTTGGAAGTCCTCTTGAAACGGCCTGTCGCCTGAGGCGCCCATGAAATTCATCCTGCTGCTGGCCGTGGTGCTCGGAACCATCTGGTTGATGCGCTCTCTGCGCAAGCCGAAGCTGCCACCGCGGCCCGATGCCGCCCCGCCGCCCCCCGCCATCCCTGAAGACATGGTCAGCTGCGCACAGTGCGGCGTGCACCTGCCGCGCAGCGAGTCGCTGCCCGGGCGCGGTGGCGTGTTTTGCAGCGAGGCCCACCGCAGCCTCTTCGAGCGCTCACGGGGCGACTGATGGCCAACCCCTCGCGCAGTGGCGAACGGCGTGCGGCCGAGCGCCGCCGCATGGCGAGCACGCCCAAGCCGAGGCCGGTGGACGAGTCGTGGTTCGGCGCGCTCGGTGTCGATGGCGACACCCAGCTGCGCGGCGAGGTGCCGTCGGCCGACGATGAATCTCGCTACGACGGCAACTGGGCCGCGATGCGCGGCAACGAAGGTGATTCCCGCTTCCTGACCCGCCAGGCCCGCCGCATCATCGGCTCGGGCCAGACGGCCTTCCAGCGCATCTATGGCGCGTTCATCGCGGCGCGGGCCGCCCTGGGCCTGGCGCTGATCGCGACGGTGGCGGTTGCGGGCTTCTTTGCGGTGCGGCCATCGCTGGCCGTGCTGGTGGTGAGCGTCCTCTACGCGGCCTTGTCGGTGTCGACGTGGTTGCTGCCGCGGCTGCGGCGGTCTGCGGCACCCAAGGCCCTGTCGAAGATGGGCAGCCCGCAGTGGCTCGCGACCATCGGTGTCGACATCGTGTGCTTCATCGCGCTGCACGTGCTGTCGCCCGCAGCCACGCTCAACTACGTCGCCCTGCTCGTGTTGCCGGTGCTGATGGCGGGCGTGCTCACGCCACGAACGATGGCGCTGGCCACGGCGGCGATCGTGACGCTGGCGCTGCTCGGCATTGCCGGGTGGGGCGTGGTGTCGGGCGGCGAGGTCACGCTGCTGATGACGCAAGCCGGCCTGGCCGGCAGCGGCTTCTTCGTCATCACCTTGCTCGCGGGCGAGCTGGCGGGCCGCCTGGCACGCGAAGAGTTGACCGCCAAGGGCAGCCTCGAGCTCGCCCGCCAGCAGGCGCAGCTCAACCGCCTGGTGATCGAGGAGATGCAGGAAGGCGTGCTGGTGGTCGACCGCCGCGGGCGCGTGCGCGCGGCCAACCCCGCCGCCCGGGTCTTGCTGGCCCCCGAGGGAATGTGCCGCGAGGCGCCGTTCCAGCTGCGCAACGTCGAGGCCTGGCGCAGCCTGGTCGCGGCCGTCGAGCGCGCCTTTGCCGAGGCCGCCTGGCCGGAAGCCGGCCGCGATGTGGTGCTCGCCTTCGAAAGTGCGCTCGCGCGCACCCTGCGCGTGCGCATGCGCTTCACGCGTCGCCGCGAGCCACAGGCCAGCGAAGAGCTGTGCGTGCTGTTCCTCGAAGACGTGCGCAGCATGCAGGCCCGCACCCGGCAGGAAAAGCTCGCCGCGATGGGCCGCATTTCCGCCGGCATCGCCCACGAGATCCGCAACCCCTTGGCGGCCATTTCGCAAGCCAATGCCTTGATGGCCGAAGACGCCACCACGCCGTCGCAGCGACAGCTCACGCGCATGGTGTCCGACAACGTCGAGCGGCTCAAACGCATCGTCGACGACGTGATGGAAGTGGCGCCGAGCGACGTGCGCGCCACCGGCCCGATCGATGCTGTGTCGCTGATCGCTTCGGTGTGCTCCGAATGGGCGCGCACGAACGGCGTGGTGCTGGGCGACCAGAGCGTGCTGCAGGTCAAGCTGCCCGACGAGCCCGTCGGCGTGGTGTTCGACGCCGACCACCTGCGGCGCGTGCTCGTCAACCTGCTCGACAACGGCTGCCGGCACGCCACCAAGCGGCCGGGCGCGGTGATGCTGCGGCTGTATGTGCGCGACGAAACCCATGCCGTCTTGAGTGTCGCCAGCGACGGTGACCCCATCCCGCCGGAAGTGGAGCGCTACCTCTTCGAACCCTTCTTCTCCACACGAAGCCGGGGCACGGGGCTGGGCTTGTATATTTGCCGCGAACTTTGCGAGCGCTACGGCGCCCGCATCGACTACCGGCTGCGCAGCGCCGTCGAAAGCAACCGCAACGAGTTCTCGGTCGCGATGCGCCGCCAGGCCCTGCCAGAGAACGTTGCCGCCGAAGCACGATTGCAATTGTCCTCATGACGTCATCCCCTTCGCATTTCAGCCTGCTGGTCGTCGACGACGAACCGGACCTGCGCACGCTGTACGAGCTGACCTTGCTGCGGGAGGGGTACGACGTCGAGACGGCGGGAACCGTCGAAGACGCCTGGCTGCACCTGAAGGACCGCACCTACAGCGCCGTCATCACCGACATGCGTCTGCCCGATGGCACCGGGCTCGATCTCCTGCGCCGGCTCGAAGAGGCTGGCCGGCGCGAGAAGGCCATCGTCATCACCGCCTACGGATCCGCCGAGAACGCGGTCGAGGCGCTGAAGGCGGGCGCCTACGACTACCTCACGAAGCCCGTCGACCTGAAGCAGTTCCGCGCCGTCGTGGCCTCGGCGCTCGGGCGTGCACCGGCGGCGTCGCCCACCGTGGTGCCGTCGAGCCTGCCCTCGAGCCACGGCGCTGCACCGGCCGGCGCGCCGCGCGCCGCAGCCCTCGAAGCCGCACCGCCGGCCATCCCCACGAGCCAGGCCATGAACCGCATGGCCGGCCAGTCGCCGGCCATGCAACAGGTGCGCGCACTGGTCGACAAGGTGGCCCGCAGCATGGCGCCGGTGCTGGTCAATGGCGAGTCGGGCACGGGCAAGGAACTGGTGGCACGATCCATCCACGAGGTGAGCCCGCGGGCAGGGCAACCGTTCATCGCGGTGAACTGCAGCGCCATCCCCGAGCATCTGCTCGAAGCCGAGTTCTTCGGCTACCGCAAGGGCGCCTTCACCGGTGCGGCCGACGACCGCGAAGGCTTCTTCCAGGCCGCCAACGGTGGCACGCTGTTCCTCGACGAAATCGGTGACCTGCCGCTGGCGATGCAGAGCAAGCTCCTGCGTGCCATTCAGGAGCGCTCGGTGCGCCCCGTCGGCGCGGTGAGCGAGCAGGCGGTCAACGTGCGCCTTTTGAGCGCCACCCACAAAGACCTGGGTGCCGAGGTGCAGGCGGGCCGCTTCCGGCAGGATCTTTATTACCGCCTCAACGTGATCCAGATCCGGGTGCCGCCGTTGCGGGAGCGCTTGGAAGACCTGCCCGCCATCTGCGAGCGTGTGCTCGAACGCATCTCGCGCGATGCCGGCGTGTGGCCACCGCCGCGGCTCACGCGCGAGGCACTCGCCCACCTCTCGCGATACAGCTTCCCCGGCAACGTGCGGGAGCTTGAAAACCTGCTGCACCGTGCCGTTGCCTTCTCGGGTGGTGAAGACATCGACGTCTCCGATCTCGACGTGCTGGACCTTGCTCTGGACATGCCGGATGCGGTGTCGTCGTCTGCGATCGCGTCGGTGGCGGCTGCGCCCGCCGCCCCGGTGCCCGCGCAGGCGCCGGCACCTGCGCCGCTTCCCACCGACCTGGCAGCCTACCTCGACGAGGTGGAGCGCGACGTGCTCGAACGCGCGCTCGAGCGGTACCGCTACAACCGCACTGCGGCGGGGGCGAGCCTCGGCCTGTCCCTGCGGCAGATGCGCTATCGCATGGCGCGCCTCGGCGTGCATGTGGGTGGTGAGCCCGAAGCGCCCGAGACCGAGCGCGGCGACGACACATGACGACGCCCTCGCAGTCGGCCCGCAAGGGCTGGCTCGACGAGGCCCGGGCGTGCCCGTCCCCCAACTTCGGCCCACGGCCGACCGGCGTCGACATCGACCTGGCGTTGATCCATTCGATCAGCTTGCCGCCCGGCATCTATGGCGGTGACGAGATCGAGCGCCTCTTCACCAACCGGCTCGACTGGGAGGCCCACCCGTACTTCCAGCAGATCCGCGGGCTGGAGGTGTCGTCGCATTTCGTGCTGCGGCGCGATGGCGAGCTGCTGCAGTTCGTCTCGTGCGAAGACCGCGCCTGGCATGCCGGCCGCTCGGTCTGGCGGGGGCGCGAGAACTGCAACGACTATTCCATCGGCATCGAGCTCGAAGGCCTGGAAGGCGAGCAGTTCGAACCGGCGCAGTACGACGCGCTCACCGTGCTGCTGCAGCGCCTGGCGTGCGACTACCCGCTGCAGTGGGTGGTTGGCCACGAGCATGTGGCGCCCGGCCGCAAGCAGGATCCGGGGCCCGGTTTCGACTGGGCGCGTTTGAAGTCGCAGCTCGGCTGGTCCGCTCGGTACTTTCCCGACAACACGTCTCCTGCATTTTGAGGAGGCGCTTGCGAGCGGCGTGAAGCGCAGCCTTGCGCTGTGCGCCATGCGCGGCCAAACACGCCTGCATGCCGCATCAATGCGTGATGTGCGATCACAGGTGGCGCAGTCATCGGCGCTTGCGCGCGAGGCCAGCGCAAGGCCCGCCGAAGGTGTTGCACAGCTGTGTTTCCCCTCTTAGGGTTAGACGCTATCCCTAGTGCTTGAAGGTGGCTGGAGCCCTAGATATAGTGTCCCTTCGTGTTATCCTTCTGTTCCAGAAACACACGCTCATGCTCACCACCATCGCCCCGTTTTCAGGGCCTGCTGCGCAACGCAGCAGCGCACAACGATCGGCGGAGTGCACGGGCCAGCCATGCAAGGCGCTCGACGTAGCGCACCTCGTTCTTACCTGCTCTTCTCGTTCCACGTTCCCGCGCCCCCGTCTCCACGAGGTCGGCCGCAGCTTTTGCTGCTGAGGCCACAAGCCTGCGCCGAGCGCACGAACGAGATCGAACCCCATAACACCGACATGACGACAGGAAACACCATGCAAACCGTTCCCACCACTTCGGCCAGCACGCCTTCGGCTCCCCGCACCGGCGCCGCGCCCGCAGGCGCGCCGGTGTCGGCCTACCAGGGCTACCAGATCATTCGCCGCAACGGCGCTGTCGTCTCGTTCGAGCCCAACAAGATTGCGGTCGCGCTGATGAAGGCCTTCCTGGCGGTGCACGGCACGCAGGGCGCTGCCTCGGCCAGCGTGCGCGAGACGGTTGACGGCCTGACCGAGTCGGTGGTGCGTGCGCTGCTGCGCTCGCGTCCGGGTGGTGGCACCTTCCACATCGAAGACGTGCAAGACCACGTCGAGCTCGGGCTGATGCGCGGCGGCCACCACGAAGTGGCGCGCGCCTACGTGCTCTACCGCGAGCGCCGTGCGCAAGAGCGCGCGAAGCAGGGCGTGCCCGCCGTCGCGGCCGAGCCTGCGCTTTTCGTGACCGACGGCGGCCAGCGTGTGCCGCTCGACATGGGTCGCCTGCAGACGCTGGTCGAGTCGGCCTGCGAAGGCCTCGGCGCCGACGTGAAGCCCGACCCCATCCTCGCCGAGACCAAGCGCAACCTGTACGACGGCGTGCCGATGGATGAAGTGCACAAGGCCGCCATCCTGGCCGCGCGCACCCTGATCGAGAAGGACCCGGGCTACACCCGCGCCACCGCCCGCCTGCTGCTGCACACCATCCGCAAGGAAATCATCGGCGAGGAGCTGCTGCAGTCCGAGATGCAGACCCGCTACGCCGAGTACTTCCCGACCTTCATCAAGAAGGGCGTGCAAGCCGAGCTGCTCGACGAGAAGCTGATGCAGTACGACCTGGCCAAGCTGGGCGCTGCGCTCAAGGCCGACCGCGACCTGCAGTTCGACTACCTCGGCCTGCAGACCCTGTACGACCGCTACTTCCTGCACGTGAACGACGTGCGCATCGAGATGCCGCAGGCCTTCTACATGCGCGTCGCGATGGGCCTGGCGCTGAACGAGATCGACCGCGAAGCCCGCGCCATCGAGTTCTATGAAGTGCTGTCGACCTTCGACTTCATGTCGAGCACGCCGACGCTCTTCAACTCGGGCACGCACCGCTCGCAGCTGTCCAGCTGCTACCTGACCACCGTGGCCGACGACCTCGACGGCATCTATGAAGCGCTGAAAGAGAACGCGCTGTTGTCCAAGTTCGCCGGCGGCCTGGGCAACGATTGGACCAACGTGCGCGCGCTCGGCTCGCACATCAAGGGCACCAACGGCAAGAGCCAGGGTGTCGTGCCCTTCCTGAAGGTGGTGAACGACACGGCCGTGGCCGTGAACCAGGGCGGCAAGCGCAAGGGCGCCGTCTGCGCGTATCTCGAAAGCTGGCACCTCGACATCGAAGAGTTCCTGGAGCTGCGCAAGAACACCGGCGACGACCGCCGCCGCACCCACGACATGAACACGGCGAACTGGATTCCCGACCTGTTCATGCGCCGCGTGATGGAAGGTGGCGACTGGACGCTCTTCTCGCCGTCCACCTGCCCCGACCTGCACGACAAGTTCGGCAAGGCCTTCGAAGAGGCCTACACCGCTTACGAAACCAAGGCGGCCCGCGGCGAGATCAAGCTCTTCAAGAAGATGCCGGCCAAGGACCTGTGGCGCCGCATGCTCTCGATGCTGTTCGAGACCGGCCACCCCTGGATCACGTTCAAGGACGCCTGCAACGTGCGCTCGCCGCAGCAGCACGTTGGCGTGGTGCACAGCAGCAACCTCTGCACCGAGATCACGCTCAACACCAACGAGAGCGAGATCGCGGTGTGCAACCTGGGCTCGGTCAATCTCGTCCATCACCTGAAGGACGGCCCGGACGGCCGCAAGGTCATCGACCACGCCAAGTTGAAGAAGACCGTCGCCACCGCGATGCGCATGCTCGACAACGTGATCGACATCAACTACTACGCCGTCAAGAAGGCCCGCGATTCCAACCTGCGCCACCGCCCGGTGGGCCTGGGCATCATGGGCTTCCAGGACGCGCTGTACGAGCTGCGCACGCCCTACGCGTCGCAAGAGGCGGTGGAGTTCGCCGACCGCTCGATGGAAGCCGTCTGCTACTACGCCTACTGGGCCTCGACCGAGCTGGCGCAAGAGCGTGGCCGCTACTCCAGCTACCGCGGCTCGCTGTGGGACCGCGGCATCCTGCCGATCGATTCGCTGGAGCTTCTGGCCGAGCAGCGTGGCGGCTTCGTCGACGTCGACCGCAGCACCAGCCTCGACTGGAGCCTGCTGCGTGGCCGCATCAGCGAGCACGGCATGCGCAACTCCAACTGCGTGGCCATCGCCCCGACCGCGACCATCTCCAACATCATCGGCGTCAGCGCCTCGATCGAGCCGAGCTTCGGCAACCTCTCGGTCAAGTCGAACCTGTCGGGTGAGTTCACCGTCGTCAACGAGTACCTCGTGCGCGACCTGAAGAAGCTCAACCTCTGGGACGACGTGATGGTCATGGACCTCAAGCACTTCGACGGCTCGCTGCGCCGCATCGACCGCGTGCCCGAAGACCTGAAGGACCTCTACGCCACCGCCTTCGAGATCGAGACGCAGTGGCTGGTGGAAGCCGCCGCACGCCGCCAGAAGTGGATCGACCAGGCCCAGTCGCTCAACATCTACATGGCCGGTGCCTCGGGCAAGAAGCTCGACGAGACCTACAAGCTCGCGTGGCTGCGTGGCCTCAAGACCACCTACTACCTGCGCACGATCAGCGCGTCGCAGACCGAGAAGTCGACGGTCAAAGCAGGCCAGCTGAACGCAGTGTCGAGTGGTGCTTCTTCCTCGATGATGGCCGCGCCGGTCGCCTCTGTTGCGTCGGCCTTGCCGGCTGCATTGAGCGTCGATGCTGAGCCCGCGACCGACGTGAAGTTCTGCGCGATCGACGACCCGACGTGCGAGGCCTGTCAGTGAATTGATGAGTGACGCGACGCGTGTCGCGTCGCACTCATCGAGGCTTTGCGAGTTGCTGTGCAGCATCGAATTTCGATGCGACACAGCAACAGCGAAGCGGCCGCAATGTCAATAAGTGCTTGGTGTTTAGACACAACACTCCGATAATTCAACCGCACAGGAAATCCACCATGTTGGTTTGGGAAGAAGACCTTAAGCCCTCGAGCAATCACAAGACGAACCCCGCGCAGAGCCTCCCCGTTCAAGCGCGTGCGGCCGTGTCGTCTCCGGTCTTCGAAGAGTCCATCGCCCCTGTCGCTTCCGTCTCTTCTTCTGCCAGCGCTTCGGTGAACACCACCGACACGCACCGCGTGAAGGCGGCCGACAAGCGCATCATCAACGGCAAGACCGACGTCAACCAGCTCGTCCCCTTCAAGTACAAGTGGGCCTGGGAGAAGTACCTCGCCACCTGCGCCAACCACTGGATGCCGCAGGAAGTGAACATGTCGCGCGACATCGCGACGTGGAAAGACCCCAACGGCCTGACCGAAGACGAGCGCCGCATCATCAAGCGCAACCTCGGCTTCTTCGTCACCGCCGATTCGCTGGCTGCCAACAACATCGTGCTCGGCACCTACCGGCACATCACCGCGCCCGAGTGCCGCCAGTTCCTGCTGCGCCAGGCCTTCGAAGAAGCGATCCACACGCACGCCTATCAGTACATCGTGGAGTCGCTCGGTCTCGACGAGAGCGAGATCTTCAACGCCTACAACGAAGTCAAGTCGATCCGCGACAAGGACGAGTTCCTGATCCCGTTCATCAACGCGATCATGGACGCCAACTTCCACACCGGCACGCCGCAAAACGACCAGACGCTGCTCAAGTCGCTGATCGTCTTCGCTTGCCTGATGGAAGGCCTGTTCTTCTACGTCGGCTTCACGCAGATCCTCGCGCTCGGCCGCCAGAACAAGATGACCGGTGCTGCCGAGCAGTACCAGTACATCCTCCGAGACGAGTCGATGCACTGCAACTTCGGCATCGACCTCATCAACCAGATCAAGCTTGAGAACCCGCATTTGTGGACGGCCGAATTCAAGGCCGAAATCCGGGCTCTTTTCATGAAAGCAGTCGAGTTGGAATATCGATACGCTGAGGACACCATGCCGCGTGGTGTGCTGGGCCTCAACGCGTCGATGTTCAAAGGTTATCTGCGCTACATCGCCAACCGGCGTGCCACGCAGATCGGTTTGGAAGAGCTCTTCCCGAACGAGGAAAACCCGTTCCCATGGATGAGCGAAATGATTGACCTGAAGAAGGAACGCAACTTCTTCGAGACGCGCGTCATCGAGTACCAATCGGGTGGCGCGCTCTCGTGGGATTGACGTTCTACCGGTAGCAGCAAGCGCGGCAGGTCGTAGTGGCAGATCAAGATTCGCGATGCATTCGATTCACCGACACAGAAGCAGTGAGCAGTGCGTCGCAACCCCATTCACCGGATCGGGGCGCCCCTCCTGGGCAGACTTTCGGACGGTGAATAGCTGCGGAGTGTCGACACGTCGTCGGGGCAACGCAGTGCTTTTTCAACTTGATCAAGGAGAAATGTAATGGCAACTGCAAAGAAACCTGCCGCCAAGAAGGCCGCAGCGAAGAAGCCCGCGGCGAAGAAGGCCGCAGCGAAGAAGCCGGCAGCGAAGAAGGCCGCCGCCAAGAAGCCGGCAGCCAAGAAGGCCGCGGCTAAGAAGCCGGCAGCCAAGAAGGTCGCCGCGAAGAAGCCGGCAGCCAAGAAGGCTGCTGCGAAGAAGCCGGCAGCCAAGAAGGCTGCTGCGAAGAAGCCGGCAGCCAAGAAGGCTGCTGCGAAGAAGCCGGCTGCCAAGAAGGCCGCTGCCAAGAAGCCTGCTGCGAAGAAGGCTGCGAAGAAGCCGGCTGCCAAGAAGCCCGCTGCGAAAAAGGCTGCGAAGAAGCCTGCTGCCAAGAAGGCCGCTGCCGCACCTGCTGCCCCTGCTGCTGCGAAGCCCGCTGCAGCACCGGCGGCCAAGACTGCGCTCAGCCCCGCTGCTGCATGGCCTTTCCCGACGGGCGCCAAGCCCTGAGGCGTTTAGGTCTCTCGACGAAACCCGGCTTCGGCCGGGTTTTTTTGTGCCCCCCAGTCGCTGCGCTCCTGCCCCCGAGGGGCGCCACCCAGCGGCCCGGCGAAGCCGGCTCCGCGGGTGTTGCTCGATAAGCGCTTCGCTGCGCTTGCGCTGTCTTTGCTCGCGCTTAAAGTCCCAGCGCTGCGCGGTCGATGACGTGGTTCTGCCCGCCGCGGCAGGCGATCTTCAGGGCGCCGATGCGGTTGCCCAGTTCGACGCAGCGGGTGAGTTCCCAGCCGCGTTCCAGGCCGTAGAGCAGTGCGCCGCGGAAGGCGTCGCCACAGCCCGTCGGGTCGACGACCTCGGCCGCCTTCACGCCGGCCACGTGCGTGCGCTGGCCCTTTTGCCATACCTCGCAACCGTCGGCGCCCAGGGTCACGATCACACCCTTCAGGTGTGAATTCGACAGCGCCTCGAGCGACTTGCCGGTGCGCTCGCACAGCATGCGGCCTTCGTAGTCGTTGACCGCCACCCAGGTTGCCTGCTGTACGAAGGCGTTGAGCTCGTCGCCATTGAACATCGGCAGGCCCTGGCCCGGGTCGAAGATGAAGGGCACGCCGGCCTTCGAGAACTGCTCGGCGTGCTGCAGCATCGCGTCGCGCCCGTCGGGGGCGACGATGCCGATGGCGATGTCCTTGCGCCCGGACGGCACCGCGGTGAGATGGGCCGACTGCATCGCGCCCGGGTGGAACGCGGTGATCTGGTTGTTGTCCTGGTCGGTGATGATGATGGCCTGCGCGGTGTAGGTCTCCGTCACCGTGCGCACGAACTCCGTGCTCGCTCCCCAGGTCTTGAAGCGGGCCAGGTAGTCCTGCCCGTCGGCGCCCACGGCGGCCATCACGAGCGGCTCACCGCCGAGCTGGCGCAGCGTGTAGGCGATGTTGCCGGCACAGCCGCCGAACTCGCGACGCAACGTGGGCACGAGGAAGGATACGTTCAGGATGTGCACCTGCTCCGGCAGGATCTGCTCGGCAAAGCGCCCCGGGAAGGTGGTGATGGTGTCGAAGGCGAGCGAACCGCAGATGAGTGCAGACATGGAAGAACTCCGTGGAAGGGATGAAGCGGGGCCGGTCGCCTTCAGGGGTAGAAGGCTTCGACGGTGTAGCCGTTGACGCGGCGCGGGTCGGATGATGAAAAGATCAGCTGCAGGTTGGACTCGCTGCCCGGTGCCAGCACCGGCGGGTTGACGCGGAAGTCGCTCGGCGCAAGCGCTCTGCGCGCGAGCAGCTGCTCCGTCGAGTCGGTGAGCTTGAGGTCGATCGACGGCATGGCGAGCATCATCGAGCCGCGGTTGCGCAGCACGAGCGACAGCCGGTAGCCGTTGCCGCCCGGGGCTGGCGACAAGGTGCTGCTCTCGACCACGACGTCGTCGATCCGGCGCGGCGGCTGCAATTGGCACCCGAGCCATTCGCAGCCGAGCGCCAGTGCGGGACGGGTGGCCGGCCAGCGGGCCGCCCACAGATCGCGGAAGTGGTAGCCGGCCTGGCCGACCAGCGAGGCGGCCAGCAACAAGAACAGCAGGCTCAGCAGCACCCGCATGCCCGGGCTGCGCCAGCGCTCGCGCTGCTTGGCCTGTTGCACGAAGCCGGGCCCGCGTCGTGCGGCCTCGATCTGTGCACGCGCGGCCTTCACCGACGAACGAGGAATACCGGTGCCGCCACCGCCCTTGCGCCGTGTCTCGGACTCGAGCGGCTGCTCGTCGAGCAGGGCCTCGTTGAAGCGTGCCTCGGCGAAGTCGCGCTTGTCGCGGGTCTTGACCGCCTGCGCCGGGGTCTGGTCGACGTCGGCCTGCTCGGGCTGGAAGAAGCGTGAGTGGATGCGGTCGTTGTCGCTCAGCTGGAAGACGTCATCGTCATCGGGCGGCTCGGACTGCGGGTCATACGAGGCGGCGACCGATGCGGCCGGCGGTGCGGGTGGAGCCGGGGGCGGCTTCCAGTTGGGCGGCGCGTCACGCTCCAGGTCGAACAGGCCTTCGATCGCGTTGAAGACCTCGTTGCAGCGGCCGCAGCGCACCCAGCCTTCGGAAACCTTGAGCTGGTCTTGAACGACTCTAAAGACGGTGCCGCAGGAGATGCAACGCGTGGCCAGGCTCATGGCGAAATCATGCCATGCCGCATCACACGCGCCGTTGTGCCGTCATCAGGATCCACCCATCCTCGGTGTCGCTGACCTCGAGTGCGCACCAGGGGGCATAGGCCTCCTTCAACTCGTCAGCCTGCCGCTCGAGGATGCCCGCCAGCACGAGGTGACCGCCCGGCCGCACATGGCCACACAACAACGGGGCCAGGAGCTTCAGGGGTGTGGCGAGGATGTTGGCGAGCACGAGGTCGTACTCACCGCCCGCCGCTTCGGGCAGGCCGGCGTTCACGCTCACGCCGTTGGCGCTGGCGTTGGCCTGCGTCGACACCACGGCGGCCGGGTCGATGTCGACCGCGTCGATCTGCTGCGCGCCGTGAAGCGCGGCGCCGATGGCGAGGATGCCCGAGCCGCAGCCGTAGTCGAGCACGCGCGGCCAGGGCGCGGCGTGCTGCGCGGTCCAGCGCAGGCACATGCGGGTGGTGGGGTGCGTGCCGGTGCCGAAGGCGAGGCCGGGGTCGAGGCGGATGAGTGTCTTCGCCTGCGCGGGCGGCTCGTGCCAGCTCGGCACGATCCAGAAGTCCGGCGTGATCGGGACGGGAGCGAATTGCGATTGCGTGAGCCGCACCCAGTCTTGATCAGGTACCGCCTGCAGCGATTGCACGTGCACGTCTTGCGCCCACTCCTGCGCGAGCAGCAGCGTGGCCGCTTCGGTGGCGGTCTCTTCGTGCTCGAACAGCGCCTTCACCACCGAGCGTTGCCAGCCCCCACGCGGCGCCGGCATGCCGGGCTCGCCGAAGAGTGCCTGCTCGTGGGCGGTGTCAGCGTCGGCGTCTTCCACCGAGACCGACAGCGCCTCCAGTTCGTCCATCAGCGCATCGGAGACGGGCTCCACCAGCGCTTCGGGCACGACGAGCAGCAGTTCCAGCATGGCTCAGCGCTTGTGCTGGGCCATCCAGCCCTCGAGGTAGTGGATGCTCGTTCCACCCTCGACGAACTTCGCATCGGCCATCAACTCGCGGTGCAGCGGGATGTTGGTCAAGATGCCTTCGACCACCGTCTCCGACAGCGCGATGCGCATGCGCGCCAGCGCCTGGTCGCGCGTGTCGCCGTGCGTGATGATCTTGCCGATCATCGAGTCGTAGTTGGGCGGCACGAAGTAGTTGGTGTACGCATGCGAGTCGACACGCACACCAGGCCCGCCCGGCGCGTGCCAGGTCGTGATGCGGCCGGGCGACGGGGTGAACTTGTACGGGTCTTCGGCGTTCACGCGGCACTCGATGGCGTGGCCGCGCATCTCGATCTGGCGCTGCGTGAAGGGCAGCTTCTCGCCGGCCGCCACGCGGATCTGCATCTGCACGATGTCGACGCCGGTCACGAGCTCGGTCACCGGGTGCTCCACCTGCACGCGGGTGTTCATCTCGATGAAGTAGAACTCGCCGTTCTCGTAGAGGAACTCGAAGGTGCCGGCACCGCGGTAGCCAATCTTCTTGCACGCGGCGGCGCAGCGCTCGCCGATGCGTTCGATCACGCGGCGCGGGATGCCCGGCGCCGGCGCTTCCTCGATGATCTTCTGGTGGCGGCGCTGCATGGAGCAATCGCGCTCGCCCAGCCAGACGGCATTCTTGTGCTCGTCGGCCAGCACCTGGATCTCGATGTGGCGCGGGTTCTCGAGGAACTTCTCCATGTAGACCGCCGGGTTGCCGAACGCGGCACCCGCTTCGGCCCTGGTGGTCTGCACCGCGTGCAGCAGCGCGGCTTCGGTGTGCACCACGCGCATGCCGCGACCACCGCCGCCGCCGGCGGCCTTGATGATCACCGGGTAACCGACGGCCCGGCCGATCTTGACGATCTCCTTCGGGTCATCGGGCAGGGCGCCTTCGGAGCCCGGCACGCAGGGCACGCCCGACTTGATCATGGCCTGCTTGGCCGAGACCTTGTCGCCCATGATGCGGATCGACTCGGGCGTCGGGCCGATGAAGGTGAAGCCGCTTTGCTCCACACGCTCGGCGAAGTCGGCGTTCTCCGAGAGGAAGCCGTAGCCGGGGTGGATGGCTTCGGCGTCGGTCACCTCGGCGGTCGAGATGATCGCCGGCATGTTGAGGTAGCTCTGCGATGAGGCGGCCGGGCCGATGCACACGGCCTCATCGGCGAGCTTCACGTACTTGGCGTCGCGGTCGGCCTCGGAATAGACGACCACCGACTTGACGCCCATCTCGCGGCAGGCGCGTTGGATGCGCAGTGCGATCTCGCCGCGGTTGGCGATGAGGATTTTCTTGAACATGGCCCGCGCCTTATTCGATGACGAACAAGGGCTGCCCGAATTCCACGGCCTGGCCGTTCTGCGCGAGGACCTGCGTCACCGTGCCGGCCTTGTCGGCCTCGATCTCGTTCATGATCTTCATCGCTTCGATGATGCAGATCGGGTCGCCTTCCTTGACCACCGTGCCAACCGTGGCGAAGGGCTTGGCGCCCGGGCTCGCGGCGCCATAGAAGGTGCCGACCATCGGCGACTTGACGACGTGCCCGGTCGGGGCAGCCGGGGCTTCAGGCGCGGCGGCGGCCACCGGGGCTGCCACAGCGGCAACCGGCGCGGCGGCCACTTGCGGCGGCGCGGCCTGGTAGACCACCGGCTGGGTGGCGACCACGGCGGCGGCCGGGTCGCTCTTGACGATGCGCACCTTGCCGTCGGCTTCGGTGATCTCAAGCTCGGAGATGTTCGATTCAGACACCAAGTCGATCAGCGTCTTCAGTTTGCGCAGGTCCATGTGTTCTCCAACTCCTGTCGTTATGGGGCGGCGTCGGTCGCCGTCGAGGGCGACGTGCCGGTGTCGGCCTGGGCTCTAGGCCTTCTTCGGGCCGCGCTTGAGCGCATGGCCCAGGGCCAGGCGGTATCCATCGGCGCCCAGCCCGACGATCACGCCTTCGGCGAGATCGGAAAAATAAGAATGGTGGCGGAAGGGCTCGCGGCGGTGCACATTCGACAGGTGCACTTCGATGAACGGGATCGCCACTCCCGCGAACGCGTCGCGCAGCGCCACGCTGGTGTGCGTGAAAGCGCCGGGGTTGATGATCACGAAGTCGGTGCCATCCGTTCGCGCGGCGTGCACCCGGTCGATCAGCGCGCCTTCATGGTTGCTTTGGAAGCTGTCCAGCTTGGCGCCAGCATCGGCGGCGATCTTCGCAAGTTCTGCGTTGATCTGATCCAAAGTCGTCGAGCCATAGACCGCCGGCTCGCGTGTGCCGAGCAGGTTGAGGTTGGGGCCGTGAAGGACGAGGATTTGCATGAAGCTGGACTCGCTTCAAAAGCGAAGGCCGAACTTTACGCGTTTTTGAGTGCTGATCCGCGCATGAAGGCAATTTATTGCCCGGAGGCGAACTTTTCAGCCCATTGGGCGAGGTCTTCAGGCTTGAGCAGGCCCAGTTTGCGGAAGATGGCGTTTCCTCGGGCGTCGAACGCCACACTGAAGGGCAGGGCGCCACTCGGGTTGCCCAAGGCGCGGTTCAGGTCGACACCGGTCAGCCCGGCCAGGCCGATCGGAAAGCTGATCGGCAGCTTGCCCAGAAACTCCCGCACAGGGGTCGGGCTGTCGACGGCGAGGCCCACCACCTGCCAGCCTTTGGCCTTGTGTTCTTTATAGAAGGCGTCGAGCAGCGGCATCTCCTTGACGCACGGCGCGCACCAGGTGGCCCAGAAATTCAGCACCAGGGGCTGGCCGCGCAGGGTCGACATCACCAGCTCGCCGCCCTCCGGTCGGTCGAAGCGCTCTTGCCAGAAGGCTTGCTCGGCACCGGCGGCGCCCTCGGTCTCGCGGTGGCGCCACCAGGCCCAGCCGGCACCGGCTGCCGCGCCGGCCAGGGCCACACCGCCGGTCAAGAGTGCGTGGCGGCGGTTCATGGGGCGCTCCCGTCCAGCAGCCGGCGCAGCGCCGCGAGGTCACCCCGTTCGGACTGGCCCCGCGCATCGGGCTTCAGCGCACCGCGCACGTCGTCATGGTCGAGGATGCTCATGTGCACCGTCACCGCTTCGCCCAACTCGGGGCTCACGCTGCTGACGGTCAGCACGTCGATCGGCTCGCCGCGCGGGCCGCTGAGCGTGCCCACGTCGTAGTCGACACGCTTGTCGATCAGCGTCAGCTCGGCCTGCTTGGAGTCGTCGCAATAGAGCTGCAGGTGCACACTGGAAAGCCGGGTCGCCGTGCCACGCCAGACGGCGCCGGTGAGGTGCGGTCGCATGTCCTGCAGGCGCTCCATCCACAAGAGCGCCACCTTGCGCAGCGCGAGCAGCTCACCCGGCTGGGTGTCGGCGCAGAAGAGGTCGATGTACGAGCGCACCTCGTCTTCCACCTCGTCGTTGTTTGGCAGGTCAACCGATCGCACGCTGCCTCGGCCGAGCAGCTTGGCCGCGCGGCGTTTGGCCGGGCCGTACTCCATGCCTTCTTCGACGATGAGGCGTGCGGCCGTGCTGGCCACTTCGGCGCTGAGTGGGGTACCCATGTGCGGGATTCTAGGAAGCCGGCGCCCGCGGGCTCAGGGCAATTCCACGGCGCCCATGCGGGCGACCACGGTGCTGGCCCGGCCCATCACGTAGGCCGAGTTGGGCCGCTTCTCGAAGCGCTTGGGCGCCGGCAGCATCACCGCCAGCCGGGCGGCGGGGTAGGCGCCGAGCTTGTCGGCATCGACGTGGAAGTAGTGGCGCGCCGCGGCCTGCGCGCCGAAGAGGCCTTCGCCCCACTCCACGTTGTTGAGGTAGATCTCGAGGATGCGCCGCTTGGAGAGCATGCCTTCGAGCATGAAGGTGATGACGAACTCCTGGCCCTTGCGCAGGAAATTGCGCTCGCCGCTGAGGAAGAGGTTCTTCGCCAGCTGCTGGGTGATGGTGGAGCCGCCGACGATCTTGGGTGTGGCCTTGGGCTTCTCGGGCGGTGGGCGGTTGCTGCGCGCGGCCTGCTTCGCCTGGCGTTCGTTGACACGCTCGGCCTGCGCTTCGGCGCGCAGGTTCTTCTCCCACGCCTTTTCCAGGGCCTCCCATTCGACGCCGCTGTGCTCGGTGAAGCCCGCGTCTTCCGAGGCGATCACCGCGCGCTTCAGGTGGTCGGAGATGCGCTCGTCGTCCACCCATCTCTGGCTCCACAGCAGCTGGTGCTGGGCGGCGACGATGCGGCGCATTTCCGAGCGCTGGAAGGTGGTGGACTGCGGGTCGACGACGCTCATCATCCCGATGCGGGCGAGGAAATAGACCTGCAGCGACACGCCGCACACCAGCACCAGGCCGAGCACCCGCAGCAGATGCCGCAACGCGCCGCTCATGTGGATGCCAGCCGGGCGCGCAGCGCCGCAAGCACCGGTGCCGTCTCGGGTGCCACGCCGCGCCAGAGTTGGAAGGCTTCGGCCGCCTGCTCCACCAGCATGCCCAGGCCGTCGCGTGCCGCGGCGCCGTGCTGCACGGCCCATTGCAGGAAGCCCTGGGCCGCGGGGCCGTACATCATGTCGAGCGCCAGGCCGCCGGGCTTCAGCACGCTGGCATGAACCGGAATGGCCGCGCCCTGCAGGCTGGTGGCGGTGGCGTTGACGACCGCATCGAAGGCCTTGCCGGCCGCCTGCAGGCGACGGGCGGACAGCGTCACGCCATGCGCATACGCCAGCTCGGCATGCCGCCGCACCAGCGCCTCGGCCTTGTCGAGGCTGCGGTTGGCGACCACGATCTCTTGCGGGCCGGCTTCGATCAGCGGCCCCAGCGCGCCGGCTGCCGCACCACCGGCGCCGACCAGCAGCACACGCCGGCCTTTCAAGACGATGCCGGCGTTGCGCTCGATGTCGCGCACGAGGCCGATGCCGTCGCTGTTGTCGGCGTACCAGCCGTCGGCGTCGAAGCGCAGCACGTTGGCGGCCTGGGCCAGCGTGGCACGCGGGCTTCGGCGCGTGGCCAGGCGGTAGGCGTCGATCTTGAACGGCACCGTCACGTTGCAGCCACGACCGCCGCCTTCGGCGAAGGCGCGTACCGTGGCCTCGAAGCCATCGAGCGGGCACAGCAGCCGGTCGTAGGCCACGGCCTGCCCGGTGGCCTGCGCGAACTGGGCGTGGATGAAGGGTGACTGGCTGTGCTCGACCGGGTTGCCGGCGACGACGTAACGATCGGGAAGGTTCACGGCTTGACGGGGGCGGCGACCGAGGTTTCGAAGCCGTCTTCGCGCGAGAAGCGGAAGCGCGTGTGGACGACCAGCTGGTCGGCCTGCTTCTTCATCGCGGTCGTGAAGGAGCCGAAGGGTGCGGCGGCCTGCACGATGGAGATGGCGCGCTTGTCGAGCAGCTTGTTCTGCGAGCTGCGCACGACCTCGGTCTCGACGATGCGGCCGGCGGCGTCGACGGTGATGATCATCACCAGCTCGCCATACAGCTTCTTGCCCTGGTACTCGGGGAAGTTGCGCGTGCCGCGGTCTTCGATCTTGCGGCGCAGCTGGTCGTAGTAGATCGCGTAGACCTCTTCGCGCGTCGAGGGGCTGATGTAGCGCTTTCTCGGCCGGGCGTTCTCTTCGTTGATGCGCTTTTCGATCTCGGCCAGCAGCTGCAGCAGCTGCTTGCGGTGCTCTTCCTGCGCGCGCTCCTGCGGGCTGCCGGCGCGCCGGGGGTCGGGCTGGGGCAGCGAGGCCAGCTCACGCCGCACCATCGCCAGGCGCTGCTGCTGCTCTTCCTGCAGCTGCTCGATCTGCTTGCGGGTGTCTTCGGCGGCATCGCCGATCTCGGTCACGGCGGCGCTCGGCAGCGGCGAGGTGGCACGGCCACGGTCCACGTCGCCACCACCGGCCAGGTTGCGCTGCGCGAGGGCCTGTGCCTTGGTCGGCGCTTCGGTCGAGCGCGAGTTGACGAGGATCACCTCCAGCGGGGTGTCTTGAAACGCGCGGGTGAAACCTTCCGGGTCGACCGCCGGCCACGCCAGCAACCCGACGTGCACGACGACCGAGACGGTGAGAGAAACCTGCAGGACCGAAAACTTGGCCATGAAGAACCGTTAAACCGAGGGCGACGATGCTACCGCGCTGGCGCCGGCGGCTTCCTCGGTTGCATCCCCTTGCACATCGATCGCGAGGGTGAGCGGTCCGGCGGCTTCGGCCTCTTCGATCTCGGCGTCTTCGACCACCGCGTCATCGGCCGTGGTCGACGGGTCGTCGAGGCGCTGCAGCACGCTGGCGTGCACGTCGAGCGTCAAGAGGTCGGTGCCGGTGATGCGCACGCGCACGAGTGCACCGCGCGGCAGCCGCTCGGCGCCCACGGCCTTGAAGACGAGCGGCAGCGTCTCGGCGCGCACGAGGCCGTCTTTCATCACCGCCGCGTCGAGATCCTGCAAATCGTGCTGGGCCAGGTAGCGCAGCGTCCAGTAGCGTTCGAGGCCCGACTGGAAGCCGTTGTACGCGGTGTAGGCGGCGTCGAAGCTCGAGATGATCGAGAACAGCGCAGCATCCTTCGGCTTGAACGGCGCGGCCAGCGCGGCGGTGCGGCCGTGGCGTGCGCAGGCGATGATCTGCCACTGGTTGACGAGGTCGACGTAACGGCGCAGCGGCGACGTGGCCCAGGTGTATTGCGCGACGCCCATGCCCGCATGCGGCGCGGCCTTGGTGCCCATGCGCACCTTCACACCCGGCGCCATGCTGGCCTGGCTGCGGTAGATGCCGGGCACGCCCAGGTCGTTGAGCCAGCCGCCCCAGGTGCTGTTGGCGAGGATCATGGCCTCGGCCACGATCAGGTCGAGCGGGGCACCGCGGGTGCGGGTGCTGATCAGCACTGTTTCGTCGCCCTGCGGCTCGCGGCCCTCGTTTCCTTCGAGGCGGAAGTTGTAGTCGGGGCGGTTGAAGTTTTCAGGCTTGCCACGCACCACTTCGCGGGCGGCCTTCAGGTGCCGCGCGAGGCGGAAGGCGAAGGCCAGCTCCGCCGCGTGCGGGTAGTCGGCGGGTGCTGCGCCGGTGAGCGAGGCTTCGGTGATCACCGCGTCGAGCTGGTCGTGGCGCAGGTTGCTCACGATGGGCACGCGTTCCAGCTTCGTCTCGCTGCCCTTCACCTCGAGCGTGGCTTCGTCGTAGCTCACGTAGAGCGACACGGCCGGGCACTCGCGCCCTTCGAGCAGTGTGTAGGCCTGCACCACGTCGTCGGGCAGCATGGTCAGCTTGTAGCCCGGCATGTAGACCGTCGACAGGCGATCGCGCGCCACCTTGTCGACCGCGCCTTCGGGCGTGATCGCGAGGCCCGGCGCGGCGATGTGGATGCCGAACACCACGGTGCCGGTGCCCAGGCCCTGCACCGAGAGGGCATCGTCGATCTCGGTGGTCTGCGAGTCGTCGATCGAGAAGGCCTGCACGTCGGCCACGGGCAGCTTGTCCTTGATCTCGGGCGCGCTGAGCGCGGGGAAGGCGGTGCCCTTCGGGAAGTTCTCGAAGAGGAAACGCTTCCAGTGGAACTGGTAGGGCGAGTCGATGGCGCCCGCGGCCTTCAGCAGGTCGAGCGGGGCGGTGTGCGAGAGCTTCGCGGCTTCGACCACCGCCTTGTACTCGGCGGCGTTCTTGTCGGGCTTGAAGAGGATCTTGTAGAGCTGCTCGCGCACCGGCGCCGGGCACTGGCCGGCCACGAGCTCTTGGGCCCAGGCATCGATCTGTGCAGCCAGCTGCTTCTTGCGCTCGATGCCGAGCAGCGCGGCTTTCACGATCTCTTCCGGTGCCTTCTTGAACTGGCCCTTGCCGAGGCGGCGGAAGTAGTGCGGCGCTTCGAACAGGCGGAAGAGCGCCGCGGCCTGCTGCGCAGCGCTCGCCTTGTCGTTGAAGTAGTCGCGGGCCAGGTCGGCGAAACCGAAGTCGCTGTCGGGCGCGAATTCCCAGGCGAGGTCGAGGTCGATGTCCTGCGCGAGGCGTTGCCCTTCGGCCAGCAGCTCGGACGGAGACGGCTGCTCGAACTTGAGCAGCACGTTGGCGGATTTCACTTTCACGCGCTTGCCGGAGTCGAGCTCGATCTGCATCGAGGTGTCGGCTTCGGACATCACGCGGCCGGCGTGGAACTTCCCGGCGTCATCAAACAATGCGTACATGGGGCGGGATTGTCCTTCAGGGAGAAGGCCCGAGTTCCAGGAAGTGCAGCAGGTGCGGCAGGTGCTCGTCGAAGTCCGACAGCGCATGGTCGCTGCCCTCGACGATGCGCAGGTGGCCGCCGCGGTAACGCTCGCTCATCTCGCGCCAGCTCAGCACCTCGTCGCCGGTGGCGATGACGGCGAAATAGCGCGCGGGGTCGGCGAGCCGGCCGGGGGTCATGTCTCGCAACTCGTCGACGTATTCCGGCCGGAAGAAGAAGCGATCGTCGCTGTGCCAGGCGGTGGTTTCGCCGATGTGGCGGGCGAGGTCGCGTGCCGGGTCGACCGCGGGGTTGAGGAGCACGGCCTTGCAGCCCAGGCGCTCGGCCATCACCGTCGCGTAGAAGCCGCCGAGCGAACTACCGACGACGGCCATGCGCTCGCGCGGCCACCGGCTCACGCCGTGCTCGAGCATGCGCACCGCCTCGCGCGGCGAGGGCGGCAACTGCGGGCACCACCAGGTCAGGCGTGGGGCGTGTTCGCGCACCCAGGCGGCCATGCGCGTGGCCTTGGCCGACTGCGGCGACGAGCGGAAACCGTGCAGATACAACAGATGGGTCGGGGTCATGGGAACCGGGCCACGCCGGGCTGCTCGAAGCGAGTCGCGCGGGTGAGACGACGGACACAAGAAGGGGCCCCGCAGTGTGCCCGACTCCGCAATCTCACCCGGTGCCGCGGGTGCTTGGCACGCCTAAACTGGCCCGCGCCTGCCCTTTGCTGGATGCCCTTTCCCGATTTCGCTTCCCGACTTCGTTTCGCAAGGATTCTTCGTGAACGTTTCTCCCGCTGGTCTTGCCGTTCGCCCGCTCGGGCTCGTTCTCGCGATTTCATTGATGCTGCAGGCCTGCGCCACGCCTGCCCCCACGACCAACGGCACCGGCAAGCCCACGCCGCCGGAGAAGGCCAACACCCGTGCCGTGCCGGCGCCCGTGGCCGGCGCGGCACCCGTGGCCCAAGCCGCCGCGGCGGCCGCCTCGGGGGCCGCCTCCGGCGTGGCCGGCGCACCGGCCGCACGGCCCGAGCCCGGCGCGCCCAAGCCCTTCGACGAGGTGATCAAGGGCGCCACGCAACAGTCGGGCTTCGTGCCCATCTGGCGCAAGGACGACAAGATCTGGCTCGAGATTCCCGCCGAGCGGCTCGACCAGCCCTTCCTGCTCTCGGTGAACGTGGCCGGCTCGGTCGGCGAGCGTGGCTTGTATGCGAGCCAGATGGGCCCGTCATGGCTGGCCACCTTCCGCAAGATCGGCACCAGCCAGATGCAGCTGATCGCGCTCAACACCGCCTTCGTCAGCAGCACCACCGCCCTGAAGCCGGCGGTGGAGCAGGGCTTCTCGCACAGCCTGCTCGGCTCGGCGGCCATCGCGAGCGCCCCGCACCCGCAGCGCAAGTCGGTGCTGATCGACGCCGGCTTCCTGCTCACCGACATCCCCGGTTACTCGACGCGCATCGAGGCGGCGTTCCGCCTGCCGTATTCGCTCGACCGCGGCAATTCCTTCTTCGAGAAGACGCGCGTGAGCGACGAGATGACGACGGTCAACGCCCGCGTGCATTTCGCCACCCCGCGCATTCCGGCGCCGCCCGCGGTGCCCAGCCCCACGCCTGGGCCCACCCCGCCGTCGACCGTGCCCGACGCGCGCAGCATGTTCGTGGCCTTCGTCTACAGCTTCACCAAGCTGCCGCAAGACCCGATGCCGGCCCGCAAGACCGACCCGCGCCTGGGCCATTTCTTCACTGGCGTCACCGACCTCGGCACCGACCTGAAGGCCAACCCGCGGGTGCACCACCTGAGCCGCTGGCGCCTCGAAAAGCGCGACCCGAATGCCGCGCTGTCGGAGCCCAAGCAGCCCATCGTCTACTGGCTCGACAAGAACATCCCGCCCCAGTACCGCAAGGCCGTCGAAGCCGGCGTGCTCGAGTGGAACAAGGCCTTCGAGAAGATCGGCTTCAAGGACGCCATCGTCGTGCGCCACCAGCCCGACGATGCGGAGTGGGACAACATGGACGCGCGGCATGCGTCCATCCGCTGGTTCGTTGGTGCCGACGTGGGCTTTGCCGTCGGGCCGCACCACGCCGACCCGCGCACCGGCGAGATCATCGACGCCGACATCGGCATGAGCGACGTGTTCGGCCGCAGCGCGCGGCGCTTCGTCGTCGAAGACGTGGGCACGAGCGCCGCGCCGGTTCACCAGCACGACGCCTATTGCAACTACGCCCGCGAGAGCGCGGCCGAGATGAATTTCGCGCTCGACGTGCTCGAAGCGCGCGGCGACATCGCACCCGACAGCCCCGAGGCCGAAGCCTTCGTGCAGGCCGTCATCAAGGACACCGTGATGCACGAGGTGGGCCACACGCTCGGCCTCAAGCACAACTTCAAGGGCTCGACGGTCGTGCCGCGCGAGAAGCTGCAAGACAAGGACTTCACCGAGAAGAACGGCATCTCGGGCTCGGTGATGGACTACAACGCCTACAACGTGGCGCTGCGCGGCGAGAAGCAGGGTGCGCTCAACAACACCACGCTCGGGCCCTACGACTACTGGGCGATCGAATACGCCTACAAGCCGATCGCACCGGCCGACGAAGCGGCCGAGCTGGCCCGCATCGCCTCGCGCAGCACCGACCCGCTGCTCGCCTATGCCGACGACGCCGATGCCGGCGGCCTGCCGGGCAACGATGGCATCGACCCGCTGGTCAACCGCTTCGACCTCGGCGACGACCCGCTCGCATACTACGTGCGGCGGCTGCAGCTCTCGCGCGAGTTGTGGGAGCGTGTGCAGGAGCGCGGCGCGCAGCCGGGCGACGAAGCCTTGCGCCAGCGGCGCATCCTTCTGAGCGGCTTCCGCCAGCTGAGCCGGGCGAGCGAACTCGTCGGCAAGTACGTGGGTGGCATGTACACCGTGCGCGACCTGCCGGGCACCACGCGGCGTGCGGCCTACGTGCCGGTGGAGCCGGCCAAGCAGCGCGAGGCGCTCAAGTTCCTGGCCGACGGGGTGTTCAACGCCGACAGCTTCCGCTTCAAGCCCGAGTTCGTGGCGAGCCTCTCGCCCGACTACAACGAGTGGGACCGCGGCGGTCCGGTGAACATCCCCGCGGCGGTGCTGCAGGTGCAGACGGTCGCGATGGACCGCCTGCTCAACCCGGGCACGGCCTCGCGCCTGCTCGACCTGCCGTCCTACGTGCCGAATGCCAACAAGCGCAACATCATTTCGCTCGCCGAGGTGTACGACACCTTGCAAGGCGCGGTGTGGAGCGAGCTCAAGACCGGTCGCGAGATCGACCGCCTGCGCCGCAATCTGCAGCGCGAGCACCTGAAGCGTGTGCAGAACCTGCTGGTGCGCGGCTCGGCCTCGCTGCCGCCCGATGCGCTGAGCCTCTTGCGCATGCAGGCGGTGGAGCTGCAGGCGCAGCTCAAGCGCGCGTCGGGCAACGGCAGGCTGTCAGTCGAGAGCCGGGCTCACCTGCAGGATTCGTTGTCGCAACTCACCGAAGCGCTGCGTGCCTCGATGATCCGGAGTTGATCGTCAGGACGCGAGCGCGGTCAGCAGTTTCTGGTGGATGCCGCCGAAGCCGCCGTTGCTCATGCACAGCACGTGGTCGCCGGGCTTCGCGGCACGCCGCACGGCGGTGACGAGCGCGTCGATGGTGTCGGCCACGATGGCCTTGTCGCCCATCGGCGCGAGGGCTTCGCGTGCGTCCCAGCCGAGGTTGGCCTGGTGGCAGAAGGAGAGGTCGGCCTCTTCCAGCGCCCAAGGCAGCTGCGCCTTCATCGCACCGAGTTTCATGGTGTTCGAGCGCGGCTCGAAGACGGCGAGGATGCGGTCCACGCCCACCTTGCGGCGCAGGCCATTGATGGTGGTGCGGATGGCTGTCGGGTGGTGGGCGAAGTCGTCGTAGACCTTCACGCCGCCAGCTTCCCCGCGAAGCTCGAGGCGGCGGCGCACGTTCTCGAAGCTGGCGAGCGCAGCGCCCGCCACTTCGGGTGACACGCCCACGTGTTCGGCGGCGGCGATGGCGGCCAGCGCGTTGAGCTGGTTGTGCTCGCCGAGCAGCTGCCAGTCGACACGCGCGATCTTCAGGCTGCCGCGCAGCACGTCGAAGGCGTGCGGCTCACCGCGAGCACGCAGCGCGCCCGGCGTTTCCTTGCGAGTGCCGAAGCGCACTACCTCGCTCCAGCATCCCCGCTCCAGCACACGCTGCAGCGACTCTTCGCGCGCGTTGACGACGAGCCGGCCCGAGGGCGGCACGGTGCGCACGAGGTGGTGGAACTGGGTCTCGATGGCGGCCACGTCGGGGAAGATGTCGGCGTGGTCGTACTCGAGGTTGTTGAGGATGGCGGTGCGCGGCCGGTAGTGCACGAACTTGCTGCGCTTGTCGAAGAAGGCGGTGTCGTATTCGTCGGCTTCGATGACGAAGGTCTTGCCTGTGCCGAGTCGCGCTGAGACGCCGAAGTTCTGCGGCACGCCACCGACGAGGAAACCGGGTTCGAGGCCGGCCTTCTCCAGCATCCACGCGAGCATCGAGGTGGTGGTGGTCTTGCCGTGCGTGCCGGCCACGGCCAGCACGTGGCGGCCCTGCAGCACGTTGTCCGACAGCCATTGCGGGCCGCTCGTGTAGCGCGCGCCGGCATCGAGGATGGCTTCGACGAGCGGGTTGCCGCGCGAGACCACATTGCCGATCACGTAGAGGTCGGGGTTGAGCTTGAGCTGGTCGGCGCCGTAGCCTTCGATGAGTTCGATGCCGAGCGCGCGCAGCTGGTCGCTCATCGGGGGGTACACGCCGGCATCGCAGCCGGTGACGGTGTGGCCGGCTTCGCGCGCGAGGGCGGCGAGTCCGCCCATGAAGGTGCCGCAGATGCCGAGGATGTGAATGTGCATGGGCGCGATTCTAGGAGTCGGGGTCACGTCGACCTCACAATCCCCGGGCATGAACTGGATCGCCACCCACCCCTGGGCGTACCCCGCGCTGGAGACGCTGCACCTCATCGGCGTGGCGCTGCTGCTGGGCAACCTGGTGCTGTTCGAGATGCGGGTGTGGGGCGCACAACCGAGCCTGGCGGTGCGGCCACTCGCGAGGCTCGCGTTGGGTGCGGCGCTCGCCGGCTTCGCGCTGGCCGCCGTGACGGGCACGGTGATGCTGGCCAGTCAATGGGCCGAGCTGCAGGCGAACCGCGCGCTGTGGCTGAAGGCGGCGCTGGTGATCGTGGCAGGGGCGAACGCCGCGGCGTTTCATCTGCGCGGCGGGCTCGACAAGCTCGACCTCGTGGCCCGCGTGCAGACCGCGCTGTCGATGGGGCTTTGGCTGCTTGTCGTAGCCTGCGGCCGGTTCATCGCCTATGTCTGACATGTGGAGACCTCCATGCAACGACGTCTGATCCTGGTGGCCGGCGCCGGTGTCTGCGTCATGCCGGTGTGGGCCCATCACGGGTGGAGCAACTTCGATGCCGAGCGGCCGATCTATCTCGAAGGCAAGGCGGCCAAGGTGGCGTGGCGCAACCCGCATGCTGAAGTGGAGTTGGAGTTGGCGTCGCCGCTGACGCTGCCGTCCGATCTCGCGAAGCGGCCGGTTCCCCCGCAGTCGGCCGCGGTCGACGCAGCGGCCATCCTCGCGAAGACGGTCCTGCCCACGCGGCGCGACAAGCGCTGGGAGCTGGAACTGGCGCCCTTGTCGCGCATGCAGGCCTGGCAGGTGGCCGAGATCAAACCCGGCACGCCGCTCTCGGTGGTGGCCTACACCTTCCCGGGTGAGAAGGGCGAAGCCATCGCGCGGGTGGAGTACCTCTTCGTCGACGGCAAGGCCTACGCCTTGCGGTCGTCGCCGGCCTGAACGGCGTCAGGCCTTGAGGGCTTCGCGGGCCGCCTCGACGGTGGCCGCGATGTCGGCGGCGCTGTGCGCCGAACTCACGAAGCCGGCTTCGTAGAGCGCGGGCGCCAGGTACACACCACGGTCGAGCATGGCGTGGAAGAAGCGGTTGAAGCGCTCCTTGTCGGTCGCCATCACGGCCGGGTAGTTCTGCGGCAGGGTGGCGCCGAAGAAGAAGCCGAACATACCGCCTTCGCTGTCGACGACGAAGGGCACGCCAGCTGCTTTCGCGGCGGCGTTCAAGCCATTGACCAGCGTGCGCGTGCTGGCCGAGAGTGCGTCGAAGAAGCCAGGCTTCTGGATCTGTTTGAGCGTGGCGAGGCCGCAGGCGGTCGCGACCGGGTTGCCCGAGAGCGTGCCGGCCTGGTAGACCGGGCCCAGAGGCGCGAGCTTTTCCATCACCGCGCGCTTGCCGCCGAAGGCCGCGAGCGGCATGCCGCCACCGATGACCTTGCCGAAGACGCTCATGTCGGGCGCGAAGCCGGGGATGGCCTTCGCGTAGAGGCTCTGGGCGCTGCCGAGGGCCACGCGGAAGCCGGTCATCACCTCGTCGAACACCAGCAGCGTGCCATGCTTCGTGCACAGCTCGCGCAGGCGGGTCATGAAGGGCACGCTCGCGCGCACGAAGTTCATGTTGCCGGCGATCGGCTCGATCATCACGCAGGCGAGGTCGGCGCCATGCAAATCGAAGGCTTGTTCGAGTTCGGCGACGTTGTTGTATTCGAGCACCAGCGTGTGCTGCACCACCTCGGGCGGCACGCCGGCACTCGTCGGGTTGCCGAAGGTGGCCAAGCCCGAGCCGGCCTTGACCAGCAGCGCGTCGGCATGCCCGTGGTAGCAGCCTTCGAACTTGATCAGCTTGTGCCGGCCGGTGGCGCCGCGGGCGAGGCGGATGGCGCTCATCGCCGCTTCGGTGCCGGAGCTCACGAGCCGCACCTGCTCCATGCTCGGCACGAGCTTCAGGATCTCTTCGGCCAGCTCGATTTCGCGCTCGGTCGGCGCGCCGAAGGAGAAACCTTCGAGCGCCGCCTTCTGCACGGCCTCGAGCACCTCGGGGTGGCTGTGGCCGAGGATCATCGGGCCCCAGGAGCCGATGTAGTCGATGTAGCGCTTGCCTTCGGCGTCGAAGATGTAGGCGCCCTGGGCACGGCTGATGAAGCGCGGCGTGCCGCCCACGGCGCGGAAGGCGCGCACCGGCGAATTGACGCCGCCCGGGATGACGCGCTGGGCGCGTTCGAAGAGCTGCGCGTTAGTGGACATGGCGCGGGTCCTTCGGGGCCTGGTCACCTTCGTCGCCCTCGGGGGCTGCGCCGTCGGCGCCTTCTTCGGCGGGCGGCAGCGCCCAGAAGAAGCGGTCGGGGATCACGTTGCCCATGCCGGGGCGGAAGCCGGCGTCGAGCGCCTGGTCGAGGAAGGCGAGCGATTCACCGACCGCGGCGTGCAACTCGCTGCCAGAGGCCAGCAGGGCGGCGAGGGCGGCGGAGAGGGTGTCCCCCGCGCCGACGAAGCTCACTTCGAAGCGCTCGAACTTCTCGCCGGTGATCGCGCCCTGGGGCGAGGCGAGCACGTTGTCGAGGAACTGGTCGGGCAGCGGCACGCTCGTCACCAGCACGAAGCGGGCGCCATGCTGCGACGCGGCCACGGCCAGCTCGCGCGGCGAGGCCGGGCGGTCGCCGCTCCACTCGGGCAGGAGGAAGTCGGTCAGCGTCTGGTGGCTGCCCACCAGCACTTCGGTCTGCGGCAGCACCAGCTCGCGAAAGGCGTCGAGGTAGGCGACCTGCGCGTCTTCGTCCACCCACGACAGGTTGGGCATGTAGGCGACGAGGGGCACCTCGGGGTAGTCGGACAGCACTTCGGCCACCGCGCTCACGCTTTCGGCCGTGCCGAGGAAGCCCACCTTCCAGGCGGCGATGGTCACGTCTTCCAGGATGCTGCGCGCCTGCTCGACCAGGACGTCGGGGTCGAGTGCTGTGTGATCGAACACTTCGGCTGTATCCCGCAAAACGACTGCGGTCACCACCGGCAGTGCATGGGCGCCCATGGCGGCGATGGTGACGACGTCACCCGCCAAGCCTCCGGCCCCGCTGGGGTCGCTGGCGTTGAAGCTCATCACACAGGCCGGTGCGGGCGCGTCGTGGGGGTTGTCGGTGCTGGTGTCCGCGGCGGTCGCGTCGTTCGTCGTCATGGGGCGTTCATCCGGAATTCAGGGTATGCCAGCACTTCTAGAAATATGTGAGGAATGTGGCGTATGTGCCCACAAACTAACGCCTTTTTGGCATTTTGCGTGGCTACAATCAATTTTCATTGTAGTGAGCGATTAAGAACTAACGTGAGCAAAGACGCCAGCGCGACACGTACTTGGATGTGTCTGATTTGCGGTTGGATCTACGACGAAGCGGCTGGAGATCCTGATCACGGGATTGCCCCAGGAACCCCCTGGGAGTCAGTGCCCATGAACTGGACGTGTCCGGAGTGTGGCGCCCGCAAGGAAGATTTCGAGATGGTCCAGATCTGAGGTTCCGGACCGCGTTGGGATGATCTGACAGTGTCGACCCGAAGCCGTTGAGGAGACAACCCGGTGAGCAATGACGCCCCTGCTGGCATGAAGGTGCTGGTCATCGACGACAGCAACACCATCCGCCGCAGCGCAGAGATTTTCCTGAAGCAGGGTGGCTATCAGGTCCTGCTGGCTGAGGATGGTTTCGATGCCCTGTCCAAGGTGAACGACCACGCGCCCGATCTCGTCTTCTGCGACATCCTGATGCCGCGGCTCGATGGCTACCAGACCTGCGCCATCATCAAGCGCAACCCCAAGTTTTCAGCGGTGCCGGTGATCATGCTGTCGTCCAAGGACGGCCTGTTCGACAAGGCCCGCGGCCGCATGGTGGGCTCCGAGGCCTACCTGACCAAACCCTTCACGAAAGACCAGCTGCTGCAGGCGGTAGAGCAGCACCGCAGGTCCGAATGAGCATGAGTGATGGCGGGCGCATCAGGGCGCCGGCCGAGATGGAGTAGCGAGCATGGCGATCAAGAAAATTCTGTTGGTGGACGACTCGAAGACCGAGTTGCATTTCCTCTCCGAGCTGCTGACGAAGCGCGGCTACTCGGTGCGCACCGCTGAAGACGGCGAAGACGCGATGCGCCGCCTCGGCGAAGACAAGCCCGACCTCATCCTGATGGACGTGGTGATGCCCGGCCAGAACGGCTTCCAGCTCACCCGCGCCATCACACGCGACCCGCGCTTCACCGACGTGCCGGTGATCATGTGCACGAGCAAGAACCAGGAGACCGACAAGGTCTGGGGCATGCGCCAGGGTGCACGCGACTACATCGTGAAGCCCGTCGACGCCGACGAGCTGGTGGCCAAGATCAAGGCGTTCGACTGAGTCTCCCCAACCCCACGTCATGCAGGCAGGTGTGAATGGCCAATAAGGAAGCACTACGCGAACTGCAAAGCCGCCTCGCCGAAAGGTTGAAGGCGGCTCAGTCGCAAGAGCGCGGGAGATCCTGGCTGGCCGTGGAGTGTGCGGGCCACGGGTTCCTGTTCCCGCTGCAGGAGGCGGGCGAAATCTTCCCGTTCGCGCCGGCGGTGCCCGTGCCCTACACCAGCCGCTGGTTCCTCGGTGTGGCCAACCTGCGCGGCAAGCTGCACGGCGTGGTCGACCTGGCAGGCTTCCTGGGCATCCGCGGCAACGAGGCCGCGCGCGACCAGTCCTGGTTTGTCGCCTTCAACAACGACCTGAACATCAACTCCGCGCTGATGGTGGACCGGCTCTCCGGCCTGCGCAGCATGGAGCAGCTCAAGCCCGAGGCCGACGACGGCCAGGCCAAGCCGGCGTTCGTGGGCAAACCGTACCGAGACGAGAACAACCGCCTGTGGCGCGAGCTGAACCTCGCGGCGCTGGCGAACGAGTCGGCATTTTTGAGAATCGCGGGCTGAAGCGTGTTGGGCGCTTCGACCTTCTGACAGTCACTTTGAGACACGACGGAACGAGGAACATATGAGCTTCCTGGACAAGATCAAAAGCTTTGGCAAGGGCCGCGATTCCAACGCGTTGGATGACAACCCGGTCATTCCTCTCGATGACGTCATGACACTGGATCGGTCGTCGATGGACGGTGCCAGCACGGCCACCGCCACCGAGGCGCCCACCCGCACGGCCCACATGGACTCGTCCATCATCACCGAAGCGGCCCCGTCCGAGATCGCCGACTTCTCCGAGACCCGCCTGCCCGCCGGCATGGGCGAGGAGGCCAACGCCACGGGCCTGCCGATCATCGGCAAGCAGCCCGTCGCGACGCAGCAGCGTGTGCTGCTGGGCCTGGTGGCGGTCGGTCTGCTGGGCCTGGTCGGCATGACGCTGTACTCGTTCAACTCCGCGGCCAAGGGCTCAGCGCAGGTGGCCGCGTCTGGCCAGGCGCTGATGCAGTCGCAGCGTCTTGCGAAGTCGGTGTCGCAGGCACTGATCGGCTCGGCGGCGGCCTTCCCCGAGGTGAAGGAGTCGACCGAAGTGCTGGCCAAGAGCGTGCGTGGCCTGGCCAAGGGCGAAGGCGGCCTCGATGCCGCGCCGTCGTCGGTGCAGGAAGCGCTCGCGCCGATGGTGCCGCTGGTCGACCGCGCCGAAAAGAACGCCAACACCGTGATGGGTCAGCAGAAGATCCTGACGCAGGTGGGCAAGGCGCTTCGCACCATCAACCGCCAGTCGTCCGACCTGCTGGAAATCGCCGAAACGGTGTCGTCGCTCAAGCTGCAGCAGGAAGCCTCGCCGGCCGAGCTGTCGGCCGTCGGCCAGCTCGTGATGTTGACGCAGCGCATCGGCAAGTCGGCCAACGAATTCCTGACCATGGAAGGCGTGTCGCCGGAAGCCGTGTTCCTGCTGGGCAAGGACTTGAACTCCTTCCGTGAAATCGCCGACGGCCTGCTCAACGGCAACCAGGAGCTGCGCCTGCCGGGCACGAAAGACCCGCAGACCAAGGAGCGCCTGCAGGCCCTGCTGAAGCAATACGAAGAGACCCGTGCGGAAGCCGGCTCGATTCTGGGCAACCTGCAGGGTCTGGTCTCGGCGCGTGAAGCGCAGGCCTCGATCATTCAAGACAGCGAACCGCTGCGTAAGGGCCTGGAAACCGTGCAGGACCGCCTCGGCGTCGTGACCGGCTTCAGCGCCATCGCCGTGGTGGTGATCGGCCTCTTCGCCGCAATGATTGCCATCGGCGGTTACGGCTTGGTGCGCTTGTACGTGAACGATCAGGCGCAACGAGCCCAGGTCGCGAAGGCGCAGCAGATGGAAGCCGAACGCCAGGAGCAGGAAGCCAAGCGCGTGAACGACGCCAACCAGGCCGCCATTCTGCGATTGATGAACGAACTGCAGACGGTTGCTGAAGGTGACTTGACCCAGCAAGCCACCGTGACCGAGGACATCACCGGCGCTATCGCGGACTCGGTGAACTACACGGTGGAAGAACTTCGAACCCTGGTGTCGCAGGTGCAGGGCACGGTGGGCCGGGTGACCGAAACGACGCAGCAGGTGGAAGCCACGTCGACCGAACTGCTGGCCGCTTCCGACGAACAGCTGCGCGAGATTCGCGAAACCGGCGAGTCGGTGCTCCAGATGGCAAACCGAATCAACGAAGTGTCGGCACAAGCCCAGCAGACCGCCCAGGTGGCGCGCCAGTCGCTGCAAGCTGCCGAAACCGGTCTGACCGCGGTGCAAAACACGATCGGCGGTATGAACTCCATCCGCGACCAGATCCAGGAAACCTCCAAGCGGATCAAGCGACTCGGCGAGTCGTCGCAGGAGATCGGTGAAATCACCGAACTGATTTCCGACATTACGGAACAGACGAACGTGCTGGCACTGAACGCCGCCATTCAGGCAGCGTCCGCCGGTGAAGCCGGCCGAGGCTTCTCGGTGGTGGCGGAAGAAGTGCAGCGACTCGCAGAACGCTCCGGCGACGCAACCCGCCAGATCGCGGCCCTGGTGAAGACCATTCAGACCGACACCCAAGACGCGGTGGGCGCCATGGAACGTTCCACGCAGGGTGTGGTGGAAGGTACCCGACTGTCCGACGCGGCCGGTAACGCACTGGGCGACATCGACCGCGTGTCACGCCAGCTCGCCGAGCTGATTCAGCAGATTTCCTCACAGGCGTCTCGGGAAGCCGAATCTGCGAACGTGGTGGCTGCCAACATCCAGCACATCTTCGCGGTGACGGAGCAGACCGGTGAAGGTACCCGCTCCACCGCCCAGATGGTGCGTGAGTTGTCCCGTACTGCTGAAGAACTGAAGCAGTCGGTGGCACGGTTCAAGATCAGCTGATCGCAACGAAGACAGCGCCGTGGTGCAAGCCGCGGCACCCGACTCGACACTAGGCACGACGGAAAGCCACGCGACGATGAGCGAGACCATGAGCGAGATGACCGACGACCTGAGTGCCTTGGCGTGGGTGCACGAGGAGCTTCGGCGCTCCCTCGACAACGCCCACAAGGCCCTGCGTCGGTTCGTCAAGGAATCGGAGTCGATGAGCGGCTCCGACGTCGACGCGGTCGACCCTGCCGTGCTGCGCACCGCACGCCAGCAGATCCACCAGGGCGTCGGCGCCCTCGAACTCGTCGGCCTGCCCTCGGTGGCCGTGGTGCTGCGCGCCAGCGAAGCCGCGGTGCAGCGCTTCGTCGCCAAGCCCGAGAAGATCACCGAAGCCGATGTCGATGCCATCGAGCTGGCCTCGTTCGCGCTGCTCGACTACCTGCAGCGCATGCTGTCGGGCAAGCCCGTCTCCTCGCTCGCGCTCTTCCCGCGCTACCAGGCGGTGCAGGCGCTGGCCGGTGCCGAGCGCATCCACCCCGCCGACCTGTGGAGCCACGACTGGCGCTGGCTCGACCTGGGCAAGGACACGAGCGCCGCGCCTCGTGCGCTCGACCAGCAGGCGCACGATGACTTCGAGAAACAACTGCTGCCGCTCCTGCGCGGCAACAACCCCAAGGCCGCCAGCGCGCTGAGTGACCTGTGTGCCGGCCTGGGCCTGGGCGCCACCAACCTGCCGGCCGCCACGCAGTGGAAGCTGGCCGCGGCCTTCTTCGAAAGCCAGGCCACCGGCCTCTTGAAGCCTGACCTCTACAGCAAGCGCGTGGCCTCGCGCCTGCTGGCCCAGCTGCGCGCCTTCGAGCGTGGCGGTGCCGACGTGTCGGAGCGCCTGTCGCAAGACATGCTCTTCTTCTGCGCCCAGAGCGCCTCGCCCGGCGATGGCCGCAAGGCCCCGCGCCTGGCCGCGGCGCGCCAGGCCTACGGCCTTGCGCAGCACGTGCCGGCCGACTACGAAGTCAACCGGCTCGGCCGTTTCGACCCGGCGCTGATCGCGCAGGCGCGCAAGCGTGTCTCGAGCGCCAAGGATGCGTGGTCGGGCGTGGCGGGTGGCGAAATGCACCGCATGGGCGGCCTCTCCGAGCAGTTCTCGCTGGTCGGTGATTCGCTCAAGCGCCTGTACCCCAACGGCGAGCAGCTCGCCGACGAGTTGTCGAACGCCATTGCCCAGACCCAGCAGTCGGGCGCCGCGCCGCAGCCGCCGCTCGCGATGGAAGTCGCCACCAGCGTGCTCTACCTCGAAGCCTCGCTGGAAGATGGCGACTTCGACAACCCCGACGAAGGCAAGCGTGTGAGCCGCCTGGCCCAGCGCATCGCCTCGGTCCGCGCCGGCCACACCCCCGACCCGCTCGAAGCGTGGATGGAGGAGCTGTACCGCCGCGTCTCCGACCGCCAGACCATGGGCAGCGTGGTGCAGGAACTGCGCGCCTCCCTGTCGGAAGCTGAAAAGCACATCGACCAGTTCTTCCGCAACCCGGCCGATCGCCCGGCGCTCGCGCCGGTGCCGTCGCTGCTGTCGTCGATGCGTGGCGTGCTGTCGGTGCTCGGCATGGACCAGGCCGCACATGCGGTGCTGCGCATGCGCGACGACGTCGATGGCCTGCTCGCCACCGAAGTCGACCCGCAGCAGGTCGTGCAGTCGGGCACCTTCGATCGCCTGGCGAGCAACCTCGGCGCTCTCGGCTTCCTGATCGACATGCTCAGCGTGCAGCCGCAGGTGGCCAAGTCGCTGTTCGTGTTCGACGCGCAAGCCGGCACTCTGAGCCCGCTGATGGGCCGCAGCGCCGCGGCGCGCCAAGCCACCAACCTCGTCGTGCCGGCCGCCGCGCCGGTGGAGCCGCGCCTCATCGAGCAGGCCCAGTCGCTGGCCTTTGCCGCCGTGAGCGACCGTGTGCCGCTCGACGAAGTGGCGCGCGACCTGGATCACCTGTCGCAGGAAGCCAAGGCGGCTGACCAGCCTGAGCTGCTGGCCACCGTCGAAGAAGCCAAGGAAGCCATCGAGCACGCCGCCAGCCCCGAGGAAGTGGCGGCGGTGCGCGAAGAGCTGTCCGACAAGCTGGCCGATTTCGTGCACACCGCCAGCGGCCCGATTCCGCTCGACGAAGCTCCCGTCATCATCGCGAAGGCTCCGCCTCCGCCGCCCCTGTCGCCCACGCCCACCAGCATGGCGACCGATCTCGGCGACGACCCCGAGATGCGCGAGATCTTCCTCGAGGAAGCGCGCGAGGTCATCGACACCGCACGCACCGCACTCGGTGCGCTGGAGCATTCGCCCGCCAACATCGAGCAGCTCACGACCGTGCGCCGCGCCTTCCACACGCTGAAGGGCAGCTCGCGCATGGTGGGCCTGAAGGAATTCGGCGAAGCCGGCTGGGCCTGCGAGCAGGTCTACAACAGCTGGCTGGCCGAGCAGAAGGCGGCGGACCCGAGCCTCTTGGGCTTCACCGGCAACACGCTCGACTACTTCGCCGACTGGGTCGAAGCCATCGCACGCCAGCAGCCCGCAGGCTTCACGTCGGCGCCGGTCAAGGCGGCTGCCGATGCGCTGAGCCGTGGTGAGCCGATCCCGGCCGTGGCGGCCTCGCCCGCCAACGACCTGGAGATGGTGTCGCTCTCGTTCCCCGCCGACCTGCCGAGCGCGAACGACCTCGAACTCAAGGCAGCACCGGCCCCGGTGCCGGCCGCAGCACCCGTGGCCGCCCCGGCGCTGCCCGAGGTGTCGTTCGACCTCGACCTGGGATCGTTCGACGACCCAAAACCCCTCGCGGCCGCTGAGGCCGCGACTCCGGCGCCTGGCATTGAGCTTCGCTCGCTGGAGCTGCCGGACAGCTTCGACGAGCAGACCGTCATCGAGCCCGCACCGGCCGCCGAGCCCTTGCCGGCTGCCGAGTCGGTCGAAATGATCGAGTTGGAGCTGGACGACAAGCTGTTCGCGGCCGATGCTCCCGCGTCGTTCGCCCCGGAAGCTGCGCCCGAAGTGGCGCTGCCCGAAGTCACCGTGCCGGTGGTGAGCCTGCCGGAAGTGACCGTCGCCGAGACACGTGAGCCTGCGCCGGTCGAAGAGCCGGCTGCGGCGCCGTCCGACGACGACCAGGTGAAGGTCGTGGGCGACCTGCGCATCAGCATTCCGCTCTTCAACATCTACCTGAACGAAGCCGACGAGCTGTCGCGCCGCCTCACCACCGAAGTGGCCGAGTGGGCGATGGAGCTGCACCGCCCGGTGGGCGAAGTGCCGATCGCGCTCGCGCACTCGCTGGCGGGCAACTCCGCCACGGTGGGGTTTGCCGACCTGTCGCACCTCGCGCGCCTGGTCGAACACGCCCTCATGCGCTCGCAGGCCATCGGCTCGGGCACACCCGAGGAGGCACGCCTCTTCGTGGACGCGTCGGAAGAAGTCCGTCGCCTGCTGCACCAGTTCGCCGCTGGCTTCCTGAAGCCCGTGGCGCCGGAGCTGCTGCAGCGTCTGGCCGATCATGAGATCAGCTCCGCACGCCGCCTCGAAGCGGCCAACGCGGCGGAGATCGTGGAACCCGTGGCTCCGGTGGAAGCGCCGCCGGTGCTGCTGCAAGAACCTGCCGAGCCGCCGCCCGCGCCGCGCTCGTCGCGCCCTGTGCCGCTGGAGCATGGTGACGATGCGCTCGTCGCCCACGTCGACAGCAGCTTCGGTGGCCTCGACACCAACGTCGGCTCGCTCGGACAGGCCGAGTTCAAGACGCTGGCGCCGCTGCCGGTGGAAGACACCGCCCGTGCGGCGCCGGTGCGTGCCGACGCGCTCGACGGCGAAGACGACATCGACGCCGTCGACGCGGTCGACGCCGAACTCTTCCCGATCTTCGAAGAAGAAGCCGAAGAACTGCTGCCGCAGCTCGACAGCAAGCTGCGCGAATGGGCCCGCCGCCCGACCGACAACGGCCCGGCCGCTGCCTGCATGCGCACGCTGCACACGCTCAAGGGCGGTGCTCGCCTCGCGGGCGCCATGCGCCTTGGCGAAATGGCGCACCGGCTGGAAACGGCCATCGAGCACCTGCTGGCACAAAGCGCCGTCACGCCGGCCGACGTCGAGTCGCTGCATGCCCGCTCCGACGCGCTGTCGACCGTCTTCGAAGCGCTGCGCTCGCGCGATGCGCAGGCCTACGCCGAAGCCGAAGACTCGCTGCATGCGGCCTTGTCCGACGAGCCGGTCGCCGCGCCCGTCGTCGCCCCGCTGGTGCAGCCGGTGGTGGCACCCGCCGTGTTGCCCCCCGTGGCCGTGATCGAAACGCCGGTGCAGGCTGTCGAGCCGGTGGCGCCGGCGCCTGTGGTGGCACCCGTCGCCGCGGCACCAGCGCCAGTGACCCCCCGCGCCGCGCCTGCTGCCGAAGCGGCCGCACCGGCACGCGATGTGGACTGGTCGCGTTTCTTCGGCGCCGCCGAAACCGACGCGACGGCCACCCCCACCGGCGACCGCAACGTGGCTGCGTCCAACGCGGCCGTGCGTGTGCGCGGCCCGCTGCTCGAACGTCTCGTGAACCAGGCCGGTGAGGTCTCCATCACGCGTTCGCGGATCGAGTCGGAAGTCGGCAACATGCGCGGCTCGCTCAACGACCTGACCGACAACCTGGAGCGCCTGCGCGTTCAGCTGCGCGACATCGAGTTCCAGGCCGAGACGCAGATGATCTCGCGCCAGGAAGCCGCCAAGGCCGCGCACGAAACCTTCGACCCACTCGAGTCCGACCGCTTCACCCGCTTCCAGGAACTGACCCGCATGATGGCCGAGTCGGTGAACGACGTGGCCACGGTGCAGCGCACGCTGACCCGCACGCTGGAAACGACCGAAGACGAGCTGGCTTCGCAGGCCCGCCTGACGCGCGACCTGCAAGACGACCTGCTCCGCACTCGTATGGTGGAGTTCGAATCGTCGTCCGACCGTCTCTACCGCGTGGTGCGCCAGGCCGCCAAGGAAACCGGCAAGCAGGTGCGTCTCGACATCGTCGGCGGCTCGATCGAAATCGACCGAGGCGTGCTGGACCGCATGACGCCCGCCTTCGAGCACCTGCTGCGCAACTGCGTGACGCACGGCATCGAATCGCCTGAGGCGCGCGCTGCCGCCGGCAAGGACGCGACCGGCAACATCGTCGTGGCCCTTCACCAGGAAGGCAACGAAGTGGCGGTGGAGTTCCGTGACGACGGCGCCGGCCTCAACCTCGCCCGCATCCGCGACAAGGGTGTGGCGATGGGCCTGCTCAACCCGGGCGAAGAGCACAGCGCTGGCGACCTCGCCAACCTGATCTTCACGCCGGGCTTCTCGACCGCCGAGACGGTGACCGAACTCGCCGGCCGCGGCGTCGGCATGGACGTGGTGCGCTCCGAAGTGAACGCGATGGGCGGCCGCATCGAGACGGCCACCGCCGCGGGCCAAGGCACGAGCTTCAAGCTGGTGCTGCCGTTGACCACCGCCGTGACGCAGGTGGTGATGGTGCGCAGCGGCTCCACCGTCGTGGCCCTGCCGGCCACGCTGATCGAGATCGTGCGTCGTGCCAGCGCCAAGGAGCTTGAAGAAGCCTACGCGAGCGGTAGCTACACCCTCGGCGAGCGTTCGCTGCTCTTCTTCTGGTTCGGCTCGTTGCTGCAGGAAAGCGCGCTCAGCCAGGAGCCGGTGGGCCGCACCCGCCCGGTGGTGGTGGTGCGCTCGGCACAGCAGCGCATCGCACTGCACGTCGACGAAGTGCTGGGCACGCAGGAAGTGGTGGTGAAGAACCTCGGGCCGCAGTTGTCGCGCCTGCCGGGTCTTGCCGGCATGACGCTGCTGGCCTCGGGCGCGGTGGCGCTGATCTACAACCCGGTGGCGCTCGCCACGCTGTACGGCGAAAGCGCACGTGCCGCGACGGTCGCCGCGCTGCGCTCGCCGAACCAGCCCGTCGCCCCGACGGTGGAAGAGGCTGCCGCACAAGCCGCACCGCTCGTGCTGGTGGTCGACGACTCGCTCACCGTGCGCCGCGTGACGCAGCGCTTGCTGGTGCGCGAAGGCTACCGCGTGACGCTCGCGAAGGACGGCATCGAAGCCCTCGAATGCCTGGCCGACGAGCTGCCGCAGGTGGTGCTGAGCGACATCGAAATGCCGCGCATGGACGGCTTCGACCTCGTGCGCAACATCCGCGGCGACACCCGCCTGCGCGCGTTGCCGGTAATCATGATCACCTCGCGCATCGCGCAGAAGCACCGCGACTACGCCGCGGAGCTGGGCGTCGACCACTACCTCGGCAAGCCGTATTCGGAAGAAGACCTGCTCGCCCTGATCGGCCGCTACACGGCCATGCCTGCGCCGGTGTGAGCCGGCTCCGGTGAGTCTCTCAAGTCGCCATGTCGGAACTGGTCGACCACCTCGCAGAGCTCACCGGCTTTCGTGACCGCGACATCCTCGATGTGACGCTGGTGGGCGCCTTGCGCGACCTGCTGCGTCCTCGGGTGGTGACCATCTACCGCGCGGTGGGCGATGCCGGCAACGAGCGCTGGATCACCCGTGCCCGCCTCGGCGAAAACGACGCCGTGGCGACCGCCGACCCCGCCTGGGCCGACGTCGAAAGCTTGCCGCCCCTGGCGCTCTACCCCGAGCGCCTGCAGGCGATGAAGGGCCAGGCCACGGTGGTCACCGTGCCGGGCCGACATTCCCTGAGCCTCTTCCCCGTCAGCACCGACCGCGAAGTCGTGGGCGTGATGGAGATCGAGACGCTCGACCCGCTCTCCGACGAGTCTCGCCGGCTGGTGGGCAGCATCCTGCGCATCTACCGCAACTTCCAGGCGCTGCTCGACTACAGCGAGCGCGACACGCTCACCGGCCTGCTCAACCGCAAGACCTTCGACGAGAGCTTCCTCAAGGCGACGAACGAGTCCACCGGCATCCCGATGGCCGCGGACGGCCGGCGGCTCCCGACCGCGAGCCACCGCCATTGGCTGGGCGTGATCGACATCGACCATTTCAAGTCGGTCAACGACAACTACGGTCACCTGATCGGCGACGAAGTGCTGCTGCTGCTGTCGCGCCTGATGCGCAGCAGCTTCCGTTTCCACGACCGGCTCTATCGCTTCGGTGGCGAGGAGTTCGTGGTGCTGATGCGCTGCGCCAACGAGCAGGATGCGGCGCTCGCGCTGGAGCGCATGCGCAGCAACACGGCGAGTTACCCCTTCCCGCAGGTGGGGCAGATCACCATCAGCATCGGCTTCACCGAAGTGAAGCCCGGCGACACGCCGAGCGCCGCGTTCGAGCGTGCCGACAAGGCGGTGTATTTCGCCAAGAGCCACGGCCGCAACCAGGTGCAGAGCCACGCTGAGTTGGTGGCGCGCGGCGACTTGGAAGACGAATCCAAGATCGGCGACGTCGAGCTGTTCTAGCGGCTCTTCGCTTTCACCACTGCATAGCGTTCCAGCGTCTTCGCACGCGCCTCGTCGTGCATCACGATGGGCTCGGGGTAGTGGTCACCCAGCCGCACACCCGCTTCTGCCAGCTCGATGGGCCTCGTCAGCCACGGCGCATGGATCGCCTTGTCCGAGAGCTTCGCAAGCGTCGGCAGGTAGCGCCGGATGAACTTGCCCTCGGCGTCGAACTTCTCGCTCTGGCTCACCGGGTTGAAGATGCGGAAGTAGGGCTGCGCATCGCAGCCGGTCGACGCCGCCCATTGCCAGCCGCCGTTGTTGGCGGCGAGGTCGAAGTCGATGAGCTTCTCGGCAAAGTAGCGCTCGCCCCAGCGCCAGTCGATGCCGAGGTCCTTCACCAGGAAGCTCGCCACCACCATGCGCAGGCGGTTGTGCATGTAGCCGGTCTGGTTGATCTGCGCCATCGCGGCGTCGACCAGCGGGTAGCCGGTGCGGCCTTCGCACCAGGCGGTGAAGAGGGCATCGGCGTGCTTGCCGTGCTCCCACTTGATGGCGTCGTACTCGGGCTTGAAGCTCGCGCCGACGACGTGCGGGTGGTGGTGCAGCACCTGGTGGTAGAAGTCGCGCCAGATCAGCTCCGAGAGCCACACCGCCGCGCCGCGCGAGCCGTGGTGCATGCGGCTTGCCGCTTCACGCGCCAGCTGGCGGATCGACACGGTGCCGAAGCGCAGGTGCGTCGACAGGTAGCTCGGCCCTTTCACAGCAGGGAAGTCGCGCGTGGTGTCGTAGCGGTCCATGCGCGGCAGGAAGTCGGCCAGCATCGCCTGCGCGCCGGTCTCGCCCACGCCCAGCTTCATCTCGTGCAGGTTGGTCGGCTCGAAGCCGATCTGCCGGAGCGAGGGCACGCCGGCCTCGATGCCCTCGGGCAGTAGTGCCAGGCTGTCGGCATATCTTTCGACGGGGTAGGCGCTCACGTAAAAGGGCTCGACCTTCTTGAGCCATGCGTTCTTGTACGGGGTGAACACGCTGTAGGGCGAGCCGCTGCCGGTGAGGACTTCCTGGCGCTCGAAGACCACGTGGTCCTTGCTGGTGTGCAGCGAGATGCCGAGGTCGGCGAGCGCACCGCGCACGCGTGCATCGCGGGCCAGGGCGGCGGGCTCGTCGTCGTGGTTGGCGTACACCGCCTGCACGCGCAGCCGGTCGGCGAGGCGGGGCAACTCGTCCACCGCCAGGCCGTGGCGCACGATCAGGCCACCGTGCGGCTGCCATTGCCGCAAGGCCTCGTCGAGCCCCTGCAGGCTGTCGCGGATGAACTCCACCCGCCGATCCGCGCGGGGCAGCGGGTCGAGGATGGCGGTGTCGAAGACGAACACGCACCACACCTTGCGGGCGGCTTTGAGCGCGTGGAAGAGCGCGGCATGGTCGCTGCTGCGCAAGTCGCGGCGAAACCAGACGAGGGCGGTGTCCAAGACCTTTTCCATCGGCGCGAGTGTGCCGCAGGAATAAAATCGCGCCCATGCCCGGCTCGTCCATCGACCTCACCAACCAGTTCCTCATCGCCATGCCCGGCATGGCCGACGAGACCTTTGCGGGCGCGGTGGTCTACATGTGCGAGCACACCGACAAGGGCGCGTTGGGCCTGGTCATCAACAAGCCCATCGACATCAAGCTCAAGAACCTCTTCGAGAAGGTCGAGCTCACGCTCGACCGGGCCGACCTCGCCGACGAGCCGGTGTATTTCGGCGGCCCGGTGCAGACCGAACGCGGCTTCGTGCTGCACGAGCGGCTGGGCAGCGGGGAGGGTGGCGAAGGCGGGCACTACAACTCCTCGCTGCAGATCCCCGGCGGACTGGAGATGACCACCAGCAAGGACGTGCTGGAAGCGCTCTCCCACGGCGCCGGCCCGAAGAAGATCCTGGTCACGCTCGGCTACAGCGGCTGGAGCGCCGGCCAGCTCGAAGAAGAGATCGGCCGCAATGGCTGGATCACCGTCAGCGCCGAGCCCGGCATCATCTTCGACACGCCGGTCGAGCAGCGCTACGACAAGGCGCTGTCGCTCTTGGGCATCGATCCGCGCATGCTGAGCCAAGAGGCGGGGCACGCATGAGCCTGTCGGCTCTGCCGCCCAATTCCCCTCGCTCCTTCCTCGCATTCGATTTCGGAACCAAGCGCGTGGGTGTGGCCAGCGGCAACACCCTCACGCGCACGGCCACGCCCCTGAAAACCATCGCCGCCGAAGGCGACGCGCGTTTTGCCGCGCTGGGTGTGCTCATCAAAGAGTGGCAGCCCGAAGCCCTGGTGGTGGGCGTGCCCTATCACCCCGACGGCGCCCCGCACGACAATACGGCCCGCGCACAGCGATTCGCCCGCCAGCTGCACGGCCGCTTCGGGTTGCCGGTGCACGAGGTGGACGAGCGCTACACGACCACCGAAGCCCATTCACATGGCGCGTCTGACGTCGATGCGGCCTCGGCCGCGATCATCCTGGAGCAATTCTTGAAAGCATTGCCATGAGCACGCTGCACCTCGACGCTGAAGCGCTGTACACCGACCTGCTGAGTGGCGTGCGCAGCTTGCTGCGACCTGAATCCGTGCTGGTCGGCATCTGGTCGGGCGGCGCGTGGCTGGCCGAGCGCCTGCAGCGTGACCTGAAGCTCGCCGGCGAGCACGGCGTGATTTCGAGCGCGCTGCACCGCGACGACTTCTCCTCGCGCGGCATGTCGTCCGCCGACCCCACGAAGCTGCCCTTCGAGATCGAAGGCTCGCACATCGTGCTGGTCGACGACGTGCTCTACACCGGCCGCACCACGCGCGCCGTGATCAACGAACTCTTCGACTTCGGCCGCCCTGGGAGCGTGACGCTCGCGGTGCTGGTCGACCGCGGCGGGCGCGAGCTGCCGATCCAGCCGGCCTATGCGGCTGCACGCATCACCCTGCCCAAGGCGTCCCGCCTGCGCCTCGCGCGTGGCGACGATGGCCGCTTCAGTTTCGACATCCAAGAAAAAGGAGAGGGTTCGTGACACGAAACCCCCAACTCAACAAGCACGGCGAGCTGATCCACCTGCTCTCCATCGAGGGCCTGCCGCGCGCGGTGATCCACCACATCCTCGACACGGCTGGGACCTTCCTGAGCGTGAACGACCGCGAGGTGAAGAAGGTGCCGCTCCTGCGCGGCAAGAGCGTGTTCAACCTCTTCTTCGAGAACAGCACGCGCACCCGCACCACCTTCGAGATCGCGGCCAAGCGCCTGAGCGCCGACGTGATCAACCTCGACATCGCGAAGTCGAGCGCCGCCAAGGGCGAGAGCCTGCTCGACACCATCGCCAACCTCTCGGCCATGCACGCCGACATGTTCGTGGTGCGCCACAGCGAGAGCGGGGCGCCGTACCTCATCGCCCAGCACTGCGCGCCGCACGTGCACGTGGTCAACGCGGGCGACGGCCGGCATGCGCACCCGACGCAGGGCCTGCTCGACATGTACACCATCCGCCACTTCAAGCACGACTTCACGAACCTGAGCGTGGCCATCGTCGGCGACATCGTGCATTCGCGCGTGGCCCGCTCCGACATCACGGCACTCGCCACGCTGGGCGTGCCCGACATCCGAGCCGTCGGCCCGAAGACGCTGGTGCCCGGCGACCTGAAGGAGATGGGCGTGCGCGTGTGCCACGACATGATCGAGGGGATCCGCGGCGCCGACGTGATCATCATGTTGCGCCTGCAGAACGAGCGCATGAGCGGCGCCATGCTGCCGAGCGCCGGCGAGTTCTTCAAGAACTACGGCCTCACGCTTGAGAAGCTGGCCCACGCCAAGCCCGATGCGATCGTGATGCACCCGGGGCCGATCAACCGCGGCGTGGAGATCGACTCGTCGGTGGCCGATGGCAAGCAGAGCGTGATCCTGCCGCAGGTCACGTTCGGCATTGCGGTGCGCATGGCGGTGATGTCGACCATCGCCGGCAACAACGCCTGACCGGAGCCAGAGACCCTCATGAAACTGCTGATCAAGAACGGACGGTTGATCGACCCGGCTTCCGGCCGCGATGAAGTGGCCGACGTGGCCATCGCCGCCGGCCGCATCGTGACCCTCGGGAAGGTGAACCCCGACTTCAAGCCCTCGCGCACGATCGATGCGCAGGGGCTCATCGTGGTGCCGGGTCTGGTCGACCTCGCCGCACGCCTGCGCGAGCCGGGCCACGAGCACGAAGGCATGCTCGAGTCGGAGATGGCCGCCGCGGTGGCCGGGGGCGTGACGAGCCTCGTCTGCCCGCCCGACACCGACCCCGCGCTCGACGAGCCGGGTCTCGTCGAGATGCTCAAGTTCCGCGCGCGCAACCTCAACCAGTCGCACCTCTACCCGCTGGGCGCACTCACCCGCGGCCTGGCCGGCGAGGTGCTGACCGAAATGGCCGAGCTGACCGAAGCCGGCTGCGTGGGTTTCTCGCAGGCCGACGTGGCGCTCGCCGACACCATGGTGCTGCAGCGCGCGCTGCAATACGCGTCGACCTTCGGCTACTGCGTGTGGCTGCGCCCGCAAGACGCCTACCTCGGCAAGGGCGTGGCCGCCAGCGGCCCGCTGGCCACGCGCCTGGGCCTGTCGGGCGTGCCGGTGATCGCCGAGACCATCGCGCTGCACACCATCTTCGAGCTGATGCGCGTGACGGGCGCACGGGTGCACCTGTGCCGCCTGAGCAGCGCGGCCGGCATCGCGCTCGTGCGCACCGCGAAGGCCGAGGGCCTGCCGGTCACTTGTGACGTGAGCGTGAACCACCTGCACCTCATCGACGTCGACATCGGCTACTTCAACGCCGCCATGCGCCTCACGCCGCCGCTGCGCCAGCAGCGCGACCGCGATGCGATCCGTGCCGGTCTGGCCGACGGGACCATCGACGCGCTCGTCAGCGACCACACGCCGGTCGACGAAGACGCGAAGAACCTGCCCTTCGCAGAAGCCGAACCGGGGGCGACCGGGCTGGAGCTGCTCTTGAGCCTCGCGCTCAAGTGGGGCACCGAACACAAGCTCGGGCTGGCGCAGTCGCTCGCCAAGGTGACCTGCGAGCCGGTGCGCGTGCTGGGCGAGGCTTTGGGCTCGCTGGCGTCGAGTGCGGGGCGCCTCGTGGAAGGCGGCGTGGCCGACGTCTGCATCTTCGACCCGACCACCCACTGGACGGTGCGGCCGCAGGCGCTCAAGAGCCAGGGCAAGCACTCGCCGTTCGCGGGCTACGAAGTGCCGGGCACCGTGAAGTACACGCTCGTGGCCGGCAACGTCGCCCACGAAGCAGCCTGAAACGGATTCGAGCAGCGTGCGCAGCCTCATCGCGTTGTGGCGGCTGGCCTGCGTGGGCTGGCTGATCGTCGCGGGTCTGCTGCGCTGCGCGTTCATCTTCCCGTTCATCACCCCGGCGAAGCGCCTGCAGCAGACCGGTCGCTGGTGCGGCCGGGTGGCACGCGCGCTGGGCGTTGCGATCGAAAGCGAAGGCCGCTCGCATGACGGCCCGGCCTTGCTGGTCGCCAACCACATCTCCTGGCTCGACATCCTGGCCATCAACGCCGTCCACCCGGCGCGCTTCGTCTCCAAGGCCGACGTGAAGCACTGGCCGGTGCTGGGCTGGATGGTCGGCAGCGGCGGCACGCTCTTCATCGAGCGCGAGCGCAAGCGCGATGCGCTGCGCGTGGTGCACCAGATCGCCGCGGCGCTGAAGCAGGGCGACACCATCGCGATGTTTCCCGAAGGCACCACCGGCGACGGCAGCACGCTGCTGCCCTTCCACGCCAACCTGATGCAGGCGGCGATCTCGACCGATGCCCTGCTGCAGCCCATCGCGCTGCGCTATGCCGACGACGACGGCTCGCCCAGCCAGGCGGTGGTGTGGGTCGGCAACTCGACGCTCGCCGAGTCGCTGTGGAAGGTGGCCACGGCGCGCGGCCTGCGGGTGCGGGTCACCCAGCTGGCCACGGTGGCGTCGGCTGAACAGGACCGCCGGGAACTGGCGTCAAGGGTGCGTGGCCAGATCGGCGCTGCGCTGGGGATCGAGGTGTCGGCGCTCGAGGCCGGGCACTGAACGCCCTCGGCTAGAGGCAATTCACCGGGAGATGCTGGCGCTCGATGTCGGTGCGGTTGGCACCGAAGGGCTTCATCTGATCGGGCGCCTTGGCGAAGGCGCAGACCCAGGCCACGGGCACCACAGGCGCGTCTTCCACCACGGCGGGGCGCAGCGTGAGGGTCTTGCCTTGCAGGGCGCCGTTGGCCCGGTTGCCGAACACGATGTGGATGGCGCCGCCTTCGACGGTGATCGACTTGACCACGTTGTTGACGATCTTCTCGGGTGCGGGCAGGCCCGCTTCGGCGTTGTCGGCCGGCAGGGCCTTGGTGGTGGCCCACACGGCGGCCACGTGGTCCTTGGCCAGCTTGGCGAGCGTCACGCCTTCGGCGATGTTCTCGCGGATGTACTTGCCCTGCAGACTGGGGACGGCCATCAGGGCCAGGATGGCGAGGATGGCCATCACGACCAGGACCTCGATGAGCGTGAAGCCGCGGCGGCAGGCAGAGGTTTTCATGGCGGCGTGCAGTGTGTCACAGCTCGCGGGGCGTTCCGCACGGTTCGCATCCCCCAGGTGACAGCGCTGTCATCGGTGCGGCGCTATGGTGCTTGTGCACAGGTCGTGTCAGCCCTTTGAGCCTCTCCTCCATTTCCACCAGCCACCGTTGGCGCTGGATCCGCTTCCAGGTGCGGCGCCGCTTTGCGCGGCCGCGCGGGGTGTGGTCGCTGGCCGGGCCGGTGCTGCTGCAGGAGTTTGCGCTGGTGCTCACCGGCACGGTGGTGATGGCGATGGCCAGCCACCTGGGTCCGGCCTCCGTGGCGGCCATCGGCATGATGGACGCGCTCAACTTCCTGCTGATCGCGATCTACGGCGGCCTGGCCATCGGTGCCACGGTGACGGTGGCGCATTGCGTGGGCGCCGGCCGGCGCGACGACCTGCGTTCCGTGGCCTTCAGCGCCCTGGCGCTCGCGCTGTGTGCCGGTGTGCTGGTGGCGCTGCTGCTGTGGAACACCCGCGGCCTCTGGATCGCGATGGTCCTACCCGGCGCCGAAGAGGCGGTGAAGGTGCAGGCCGACCGCTACTTCCGCTGGGTGATCGTGGCCGGCATGGCCACCTCGATCGTGCTCACCAGCTGCGGCGTGCTGCGCGGCATGGCGCGCACCGACACCGCCATGCGGGTGCAAGTGGTGATGGCGGTGTCGCAGATCGTCATGGCGGCCATCTTCATGCGCGGCGCGGACGGTAGCGTCAACGGCGCCGGCGCGGCGCTGCTGCTGGCGCGCTGTGGTGGTGTGGCGCTCGTGCTGCTGGCGCTGTGGCCCACGCTGCGGCAAGGGGTGGAGCACGCGGGCGGCTGGCCGGTGCGCAAGGCCTTCATGCAATCCATCCTCAAGGTGGGTTGGCCGGCGGCGCTCGAATCGTCGTTCTTCCACCTCGGCAAGATCGTCACGCAGACCATCGTGGTGGGCCTGGGCACCACCGCGATGGCGGCGAACTTCATCGCGTTCTACGTCAGCAACTTCGTCAACACCCCGGGCACGGCGCTCGGCGTGGCGGCCACCACCCTCGTGGGCATGCGCCTCGGGGCCGGGCGGGTGAAGGCAGCGCAACTCGTGCTGCGGCGGGTGATCCGCAGCGCCAACTGGTCGCTGTCGACGATGGCGGCCATCGTGCTGCCGTTCTCGTGGTGGCTGGCCGGGCTCTTCGGCAACAACGCCGAGGTGACGGCGCAGGCCGCCTGGCTGATCGCGCTCAGCTGCGTCTTCATGCCGGCCTGGGCGGGCTCGTGGGTGCTGCCGGCCGGCCTGCGCGGAGCCGGCGACACCCGCTACGGCCTGGTGGTCGGCAGCTCCACCATGTGGGGGCTGCGCATCGGCGCGGGCTACCTGCTCGGCATCGTGTGCGGGCTGGGCGTGATCGGCGTGTGGCTGGGCATGTTTGCCGACTGGATCGTGCGCAACATCCTCTTCCGCAAGCGCATGCGCGGCACGGCATGGACACGCCATCGCCTGCTCGGTTGATCTGCTGAAAAAATAGGCAGAAAAACGCTCCTTTTGCACTGTGCACCCCGCCGGGCTCGGCTTACATTGGGCCATTGAAGCTGCGGAGGTTCGTCATGGCCTGGGTCAAGATGGATCGACATCTGGTGCAGTTCGGCGTGCCCTCTCCGCTGGAGGTGCGAGATGCCGAGGGGCACCTCCTGCTCGCCAAGGGCGCCATCGTCGAAAACGACGAGCAGCTCGGCGCCTTGCTTGCGCATGGCGCGATGGTCGAGTCCGACGAAGCCAAGGCCGTGCTCGCCGCGCAAAACGGTGGCCGCGCTCCTGAGCCTGAAACCCGCCCGACCAGCGTCTTCGGCCTGTGGGACCAACTGCGCTGGCGCCTGGAGCGCATCGTCAAGGGCCTGGCCGACGACCCGGCGCATTTCGCCGCCCGCATCGACGAGCTGGCCCAGCACTTGGTCCTGCTCACCGAGAAAGACGCCGACGTGGGCATCTTCCTCGCCGTGCGGCAAGACACCCGCAAGCTCTCGATCTACGGCCTGAGCCACGCCGTCTACACCGGGATGATCTGCTTCCTGATGGCGCAGCGCATGGGCTGGCCGCGCGAGCGTTGCCTCACGCTCGTGAAGGCGGCGCTGACGATGAACATGTCGGTCTTCGAGCTGCAGGGCCGGCTCGCCGCGCAGGGCGTGCCCATGCTGGCCGAGCAACGCGTGGTGCTGCACGAGCACCCGCTGGAGAGCGCCCGCATGCTGCGCGAAGCCGGCGTCACCGATGAAGAGTGGCTCACCGCAGTGGAACAGCACCACGAATGGACCGACGGCAAAGGCTATCCGCGCGGGCTCACCGAGATGAGCGAGATGGCCAAGGCCCTGAAATACGCCGACAACTTCATGGCCAAGATCAGCCCCAAGGCGATCCGCAAGCCGCTGCATGCGCAAGAGGCCGCCCGAGACCTCTTCAAGACCGACGGCGGCGGGCCGATGGCGATGGCGATCATCAAGGAGTTCGGCATCTACCCGCCGGGCGAGCTGGTGAAGCTCAAGACCGGCGAGCTGGCGGTGGTGATCCGCCGTACCGCGAGTGCCAGCACGCCGATGGCCGCGAGCATCACCGACCGCACCGGCGTGCCGGTGCTCAACATCGTGCGCCGCGACACCAGCCGCCCCGAGCACGCCATCGTCGGCTTCGTGGCCGACAAGTCGCTGCTCGACCGCGTGCCGCCGGAGCGGCTCTACGGCCTGCCCGGCTGAGCCGGTCAGGCCTTCTTCTCTTCGAGGTAGTAGTACGGCTTGATCGGCTTGAGGTCGGCGTCGAGCTCGTACACGAGCGGCGTGCCGTTGGGGATGTTGACGCCCACGATCTCATCGTCGCCGATGTTGCTCAGGTACTTCACGAGCGCGCGGATGCTGTTGCCATGCGCCGCGATCACCACGCGCTTGCCCGACTTGATGGCCGGTGCGATGGTGTCGTTCCACGCCGGCAGCACGCGGGCCACGGTGTCCTTCAGGCACTCGGTCAGCGGGATGTCTTCCGGCTTGAGCTTGGCGTAGCGGATGTCGTTGCGCTGGCTCAGCGGCGCGTCGGCGGCCAGCGGCGGCGGCGGCGTGTCGTAGCTGCGGCGCCAGATCAGCACCTGCTCGTCGCCATATTGCTTGGCGGTCTCGGCCTTGTTGAGGCCTTGCAGGCCGCCGTAGTGGCGCTCGTTGAGGCGCCACTGGTGCACCACCGGCAGCCAGGTGCGGTCCATCTGGTCGAGCGTGTGCCAGAGCGTCCAGATGGCGCGCTTGAGCACCGAGGTGTAGGCCACGTCGAAGTCGTAGCCGTGGGCCTTCAGCGTGCGGCCGGCTTGCTGTGCCTGCGCCACGCCCGTGGGGGTGAGGTCCACGTCGACCCATCCGGTGAAGCGGTTTTCCAGGTTCCAGGTCGATTCGCCGTGGCGGATGAGCACGAGTTTGTACATGGCGCGAGCAGAGGGGATGAAGAAGTGGGGCCGGTCGGCAAAGGGTCGAATTCTATAATTCGCGTTTGCCTTCCCCAGCCGGGCCTTCGGCCCGCACACACCCCGTGAACTTCTTCACCAACCCCGAAAACCTGCTCCTGATCGCGATGGCGATCGTCTCCGGCGGCCTGCTGGTCTGGCCGCGCTTGCGAGGTGGCGGTGGCAACGGCGCCGTGACCGCCGCCGAAGCGGTGCAGCTCATCAACCGCGAGCGTGCCGTGCTGGTCGACGTGAGCGAGCCTGCCGAGTTCGCGGCCGGCCATGCCGGCGGCTCGAAGAACATCCCCTTCGGCAGCCTGGAAACGAGCACCGACCTGCCGAAGAACAAGGCCTTGCCGGTGGTGGTGGTGTGCCCGAGCGGCGCACGCGCCTCGCGCGCAGCGGGTATCTTGCGCAAGCTGGGTTTCGAGAAGGCCCGGCCACTCGCCGGGGGCCTGCGCGCATGGCGCGAGGCCAACCTGCCGGTCGAGAAATCCGCCTGACGACAGGAGGTTCCGTTCATGCAGCCGGTCAAGATGTACACGACCCTGGTGTGCCCGTTTTGCATTCGCGCCAAGGCCCTGCTCAAGCAGCGCGGGGTGAACGACATCGATGAAGTGCGGGTCGACCTCGACCCGTCGCAACGCACCACGATGATGGAGATCACCGGCCGCCGCACGGTGCCGCAGATCTTCATTGGCGACACGCACGTGGGCGGCTGCGACGACCTGATCGCGCTCGACCAGCGCGGCGGGCTCATGCCCTTGCTGCAGGGCAGCTGAAAACCGTCATCGTCACTGGCACATAATCCCCGGCCCGCACCACTCGAGGTGGCGGGCCTTCTTTCTTCTTCCATCAGCGAGACTTCCATGGCCGACGACAACAACGCTCCCGTGTTCCAGATCCAGCGCGTGTACCTGAAGGACTTGTCGCTCGAGCAACCGAACTCGCCGCAGATCCTGCTCGAGCAGGCGCAGCCGCAGGTCGACATCAACCTCAACCTCGCCGCCCAGCCGGTGGCCGACGGTGTCTACGAAGTCTCGGTCACCGCCACCGTGACCACCAAGGTCAACGACAAGACCCTGTTCCTGGTCGAGGCCAAGCAGGCCGGCATCTTCGAGATCCGCAACATCCCCGACGAGCAGCTGCAGCCCATCATCGGCATCGCCTGCCCGCAGATCGTCTACCCCTACCTGCGCGCCATCGTCTCCGACGTCTGCACACGCGCGGGCTTCCCGCCGGTGGTGCTGGCCGAGGTGAACTTCCAGGCGATGTACGAAGCCCAGCAGCAACAGCAGGCTGCCGGCGGTGCCAACCTCAACTGATCGTTCGTCGACCACGATGAACCTGACCGTGCTCGGCGCAGGGGCGTGGGGCACGGCCGTGGCCGCGAGCACGGCCGCGCGGCACAGCACGGTGCTGTGGGCACGCGACGCCGCGCAGTGCCGGCAGATGCAGGCCGCGCGCGAGAACCTGCGCTACCTGCCCGGCGTGCCGCTGCCCGCCGCGCTGGCGCTGACCGACGACTTCGATGCCGCGCTGGCGCACGCGCGTGGCGACGGCCTGATCGTGCTGGCCACGCCGATGGCCGGCCTGCGCGAGATGCTGCAGCGCCTGCCGGCCGATGCACCCGGCGTGCTGTGGCTGTGCAAGGGTTTCGAAGAAGGCACGGGCCTCCTGGGCCACGAGATCGCGCGGGCCGTGCGGCCGGACGCGGTGCAGGTCGGCATTCTCTCCGGCCCAAGCTTCGCGCTCGAAGTGGCGCGCGGCCAGCCGGTGGCGCTCGTCGTCGCCAGCCAGGACGACGCGCTGTGCCGTCGCGCCGTCGACGCCTTCCATTCCGACGCGATGCGCATCTACGCGTCGAACGACCCGGTGGGTGTGGAGGTCGGCGGTGCGGTGAAGAACGTGATGGCGATCGCCACCGGCATCGCCGATGGCCTGCAGCTCGGCCTCAACGCGCGCGCCGCGCTCATCACGCGCGGCCTGGCCGAAATGACGCGCCTGGGCCTGGCGCTCGGCGCACGCGTCGAAACCTTCATGGGCTTGAGCGGGCTTGGCGATCTGGTGCTCACCGCCACCGGCGACCTGTCGCGCAACCGCAAGGTGGGGCTGTTGCTGGCCCAGGGCCTGCCGTTGCCGCGCATCCTGCAGGAGCTGGGCCATGTGGCCGAAGGCGTGGCCTGTGCGGCCACGGTGCTCAAGCGTGCGCAGGCAAGTGGGGTCGACATGCCGATCACCGAGGCGGTGGTGCGGGTGCTCGAAGGCCGTCTGCAGCCGCCGCAGGCGATCCAGGAACTGATGTCGCGCGACGCGCGGCGCGAAGGCGCCTGACCCGGATCAGGCGCCGCCCTGGTAGCCGTTCTGCCGCCAGGCTTCGAAGACGGTGACCGCCACGGCATTGCTCAGGTTGAGGCTGCGCTGTTCGGGCTTCATGGGCAGCCGCACCCGCTGGGGGAGCGGAAAGCTTTCGCGCAGCTCGGGTGCGAGGCCTGCCGTTTCCGACCCGAAGACAAACCAGTCTCCTGGCTGCCACGACACCTGCGAAAAGGGCTGGCTGCCGCGTGTGGTGAAGGCGAAGAGCCGCTGCGGGGCAGGGCGCGCCGTGTCGAGAAAGGCCTGCCACGACGTATGGCGCTGAACGGGCGCGTACTCGTGGTAGTCGAGGCCCGCGCGCCGCAGCAGGCGGTCGTCCATCGAGAAGCCGAGCGGCTCGATGAGGTGCAAGGCGCAGCCGGTGTTGGCCGCGAGGCGGATCACGTTGCCGGTGTTGGGGGGAATCTCCGGCTGCACGAGGACGATGTTGAACATGGCGAAGGGGGTCAGGAGGCGTCGCGCGGCGTGCGGGCCAGGGCCCAGGCCGACACGCGTGTCGCGCCCGCCTGCTTGAGCACGCGGGCGAGTTCGGCGCAGGTGGCGCCGGTGGTCATCACGTCGTCGATCACGGCTACGTGCAAACCCTGCAGCTGTGCGCGGCGCAAGGGCTCGACGGCGAAGACGCCGCGCACGTTGGCGGCGCGCTCCTCGGGCGGCAGGTCGAGCTGGTGGGGGCTGTCCTTCACGCGCAGCAGCAGGTAGGCGTCGCAGCGGATCGCCAAATCGCGCGCGAGCCGGCGGGCGGCCTCCCAAGCCTGGTTGTAGCCACGTTCGCGCAGTCGCTCGCGGCTCAGCGGAACCGGCACCAGCAGGTCGGGCGGGGGGGCGCTGTCGTGTTGAAGCGCGGTGCGAAGCGGCGCGACCAGCGCATCGGCGAGTTCCAGCGCGTCACGAAACTTGAAGCGGGCGATGAGTGTGGACCAGGGGTAGGCGTAGTCGAGTCCGGTGCGTGCGGCATCGAAATCGGGCGGGTGCGTCAGGCACTGCCCGCAGACCGCCACCCCTTCCGGTACCTGCAAGGCGCAGCGTTCGCAACGTGGCACCACGCTCGCGTAGCGCTGCTGGCAATGGCCGCACAGCGCGCCGTCTCCCCACCCCCGGCACACGGCGCAGAGGCTGGGCAAGGGCTGAAGCAGACGGCTGAACAACATCGGCTCAATATACTGCCCCACCTCATGAGCACGCCCTCTGCATCGACCGCTCGACAACTCGACCCGGCGAGCGTGCAAGCCTGGTTGCGCCGCTTGGCACGCGCGCCCGAAGCGCCCTGGCTGCATGCCGAAGTGGCGAGGCGCATGGCCGATCGGCTCGCGTTCATCCGTGTGCAGCCGCAGGTCGTGCTGGACTGGTGGGCGTTCGGCGGCGCCAGCACGGAGCTGTTGCTGAAGACCTACCCGCAGGCGCGCCATCTGGCGGTGGAACCGACCCAGGCCTTGCAGGCACGCAGCCAGCAGGCGATGGCGGCGCCGTGGTGGTCACCCCGTCGCTGGCGCGGGGCGCCGGTCTCCGTGATGGCGCCCGAGGCGGTGGCGCCGGCCAGCGTGCACCTGCTCTGGGCCAACATGATGCTGCACGCAGTGGTCGACCCCGCCCGGCTGGTGGCCCAGTGGCAGCAGTTGCTCGCGGTCGATGGCTTCGTCATGTTCTCGGGTCTCGGGCCTGGCAGCCTGCGAGCGCTGAACGAGATCTACGCCCGCATGGGCTGGGGTGCGCCGCTGGCCGACTTCGTCGACATGCACGACCTGGGCGACATGCTGGTGCAGGCGGGCTTTGCCGACCCGGTGATGGACCAGGAGGTCCTCACCCTGAGCTGGGACAGCGCCGAGGCACTCTTGAAGGAGCTGCGCACCCTGGGTCCGAACGCGTCGCCGCAGCGCTTCGCCGGGCTGCGCACGCCGCGTTGGCGCCAATGCCTCCTGGCGGAACTCGAAAGCCTGGCTCGACCCGACGGCCGCATCCACCTCGACTTCGAGATCGCCTACGGGCATGCCTTCAAGGCCACGCCGCGCGCGCCGCTGGCGGCCGAGACCCGCGTCTCGGTCGACGACATGCGTGCCATGGTGCGCAACAGGCCGCCCAGAGGGTGAGCCCGGTTTGAGGCACCTCAATCGGGTGCGCTAAACTTGTGGGCTTGAAAAATGCAGGTCCGCCCGGGGGTGCTTGCGTGTCGTAGGTCGCTCGGGGTCTCACGGAAACGGGGACAACGGCCCGTTTCGACTTCCACCCCATGCGATGCCTCGACGACCCAGGCAAGTCGTCGATGCGATGGCTCGATGTGATTCTTGAAAACTGAAACGACCATGATGAAGACGACGAAATCACTGTGGCAGTCTTTTGCCCGGAGGGCGGGGCAGACCTGTGTGGCGGCGTGCACCGCGCTGGCCGGCACGGCCGCGATGGCCGTCAACAGCCTGCCGGGTGGCCCGGCGGTGAACCAGCTGGACCTGCATCCCCCGGTCACCAAGATCGCCGCCGAACAGCAGTGGTTGCACAACTTCATGCTGATCGTCTGCCTGGTGATCTTCGTCGCCGTCTTCGGCGTCATGTTCTATTCCATCTTCAAGCACCGCAAGTCCAAGGGTGCCAAGGCCTCGAACTTCCATGAAAGCGTGAAGGTCGAGATTGCCTGGACGGTGGTGCCCTTCATCATCGTGATCCTGATGGCGCTGCCCGCCACCAAAGCCGTGGTCGCCATGAAGGACACCAGCTCCGCCGACATCACCATCAAGGCCACCGGCATCCAGTGGAAGTGGGGCTACGACTACCTGAAGGGCGAAGGCGAGGGCATCGGCTTCCTCTCCACGCTCGACGTCGCCCAGCGCGAGATGTCCGACTCCGGCAAGCCCTCCGGCGACGACTACCTGCTCAAGGTCGACAACCCGCTCGTGGTGCCGGTCGACAAGAAGATCCGCATCATCACGACCGCTTCCGACGTGATCCACGCCTTCATGGTGCCGGCCTTCGGCATCAAGCAGGACGCGATCCCCGGTTTCGTGCGCGACACCTGGTTCCGTGCCGAGAAGACCGGCGACTTCTACGGCCAGTGCGCCGAGCTGTGCGGCAAGGAACACGCCTACATGCCGATCCACGTGAAGGTGCTGTCGCAGGCCGACTACACCAAGTGGGTCGAAGGCAAGCAGAAGGAAATGGCCGCCAAGGCCGACGATCCGACCAAGGTCTGGGCTCAGCCCGAACTGGCCGCGCGCGGCGAGAAGGTCTACGCCGCCAACTGCGTGGCCTGCCACGGTGCCCAAGGGCAGGGTGGCGCAGGCAAGAAGCTCGACGGTTCGCCCATCGTGCTCGACGCCGACAAAGGCAAGCAGGTCGCCATCCTGCTGAACGGTGCGGCCAACGGCGCCATGCCCGCGTGGAAGCAGCTCAGCGACACCGAGATCGCCGCGGTCATCACCTACACGAAGAACGCCTGGTCCAACAAGACCGGCCAGCTCGTGCAGCCGGCTGACATCGCCGCCGCCCGCAAGTAATTCCCAGAACACCGCGCCCCAAAGGAACACACATGAGTGCTGTACTCGATCCCCACGGCCACGCGGCCGGCGACCACGGCCATGACCACGCGCATGACGACCACCACCCGCATGGCTGGCGTCGCTGGGTGTTTGCCACCAACCACAAGGACATCGGCACGCTGTACCTGCTGTTCAGCTTCACGATGTTCCTGTTCGGTGGCGTGCTCGCACTGCTGATCCGAGCCGAGCTGTTCCAGCCTGGCCTGCAGATCGTGAACCCGCAGCTGTTCAACCAGCTGACCACCATGCACGGCCTGATCATGGTGTTCGGCGCGATCATGCCGGCCTTCGTCGGCTTCGCGAACTGGATGATCCCGCTGCAGATCGGCGCCGCCGACATGGCCTTCGCGCGGATGAACAACCTGAGCTTCTGGCTGCTCATCCCCGCCGGCATCATGCTCGTGGCCTCGTTCTTCATGCCTGGTGGCGCCCCCGCCGCCGGCTGGACGTTGTATGCGCCGCTCACGCTGCAGATGGGCCCATCGATGGACGCCGGCATCTTCGCGATGCACATCCTCGGCGCCTCGTCGATCATGGGCTCGATCAACATCATCGTGACCATCCTCAACATGCGCGCCCCCGGCATGACGCTGATGAAGATGCCGATGTTCTGCTGGACCTGGCTGATCACGGCCTACCTGCTGATCGCCGTGATGCCGGTGCTCGCTGGCGCCATCACGATGACGCTGACCGACCGCCACTTCGGCACCGCCTTCTTCAACCCCGCAGGCGGCGGCGACCCGATCATGTACCAGCACATCTTCTGGTTCTTCGGTCACCCCGAGGTGTACATCATGATCCTGCCGGCCTTCGGCATCGTGAGCCACATCGTGCCGGCCTTCGCCCGCAAGCGCCTCTTCGGCTACACCTCGATGGTGTACGCCACCTCGTCGATCGCCATCCTGTCGTTCATCGTGTGGGCCCACCACATGTTCACGACCGGCATGCCGGTGACGGGCCAGCTCTTCTTCATGTACGCGACGATGCTGATCGCGATCCCGACGGGCGTGAAGGTGTTCAACTGGATCGCGACCATGTGGCGCGGCTCGATGACCTTCGAGACGCCGATGCTCTTCGCGGTCGGCTTCATCTTCGTGTTCACGATGGGTGGCTTCACCGGCCTGATCCTCTCGGTGGCGCCGATCGACATCCAGCTGCAAGACACCTATTACGTCGTGGCGCACTTCCACTACGTGCTGGTGGCCGGCTCGCTGTACGCCATGTTCGCCGGCTACTACTACTGGGCGCCCAAGTGGACAGGCGTGATGTATTCCGAGACGCGCGGCAAGATCCACTTCTGGGGCTCGTTGATCTTCTTCAACGTCACCTTCTTCCCGATGCACTTCCTCGGCCTGGCCGGCATGCCGCGTCGTTATGCCGACTACCCGATGCAGTTCGCCGACTTCAACGCCTTGGCGACCGTGGGTGCCTTCGGCTTCGGTCTGATGCAGGTGTACTTCCTGCTCTTCGTCGTGCTGCCGGCCATGCGCGGCAAGGGCGAGAAGGCCCCGCAGAAGCCGTGGGAAGCCGCTGAAGGCCTGGAGTGGGAAGTGCCGTCGCCGGCCCCCTTCCATACCTTCGAGACGCCCCCGAAGCTGAACGCGTCGGCCACCAAGGTGATCGGCTGATCGCCACCGCGTTGTTGAGCTGAGTCCTCCGCCATGACGCCAGAGCAGAAGAAGAGCAACCGCAAGCTGGGTCTGATCCTGGCCTCGGTGGTGCTCGTGTTCTTTCTCGGTTTCATGGCGCGCATGGTCTTCCTGGGCCATTGAGATGAGCCACGGCCGCCGCGCTTCGCTGCTGCTCGACAACCGCCGCATGGTGGGCAAGCTGGCCGTGGTCGCGGTGCTGATGTTCGGCTTCGGCTATGCGCTGGTGCCGATGTACCGCGCGATCTGCACAGCGCTCGGCATCAACGTGCTGTCGGTCAGCGAGAAGGCCGTGCCCGGCAACTCGAAGGCCACGCCGGCCAACACGCAGGTCGACACCTCGCGCACCGTCACGGTCGAGTTCGATGCCAACGCGCGTGGCCCCTGGGACTTCAAGCCCGCCAAGCGTTATGTGGATGTGCACCCCGGTGAATTGACCACCGTGATGTACGAGTTCAAGAACATCCAGAACCGCACGATGGCGGCGCAGGCCATCCCGAGCTATGCGCCCAAGCAGGCCACGCCGCACTTCAACAAGCTCGAGTGCTTCTGCTTCAACGAATACACCCTCAAGCCGGGCGAGTCGCGCCAGTGGCCAGTGGTGTTCGTGATCGACCCGAAGCTGCCGAAGGACGTGAAGACCATCACCTTGTCGTACACCTTCTTCGAGGTCGGCGGCAAGGTGGCGGGGCAGGTGAAGGCACAAGCGAAGGAGCCGCAGTCATGACGTCCGACGGACTGAAAGACGCGGTCAAGCGAAAAGGTTCGTTCGGCCAGACGCTGCGTGCGGTGGGCTGGTCGTTTTTCGGCGTTCGCAAGTCCGCCGAGCATGAGAAGGACATGGCGCAGTTGAACCCAGTGCACGTCATCATCGCGGGCGTGATCGCCGCGGTGGTGTTCATCGTGGCACTGGTGTTGATCGTGCGTTGGGTGCTGTCGAGCGGGGTCGCTGCCTAGTCGGCGCCGTGCTCAAGAAGAGTCAAGATTCACAAGAGATCCGATCCGTAGGAGAAAACATGTCGGCAGCGACAACCCCCGGGCAAGCCCCTCACTACTTCGTTCCCGCCCCCTCGCGGCACCCCGTGATGGCCTCGATCGGCCTGTTCATGGTGATCCTCGGCGCGGGCCAGTGGATCAACGGCCACGGCTGGGCTGCCTACGTGCTGCTGTTCGGCTTGCTGTGGTGGGCCTTCGTGCTCAAGCAGTGGTTCGGTGACGCCATCCGCGAAAGCGAAGGCGGCCTCTACAGCGACCGCATCGACGTGTCGTACCGCTGGAGCATGAGCTGGTTCATCTTCTCGGAAGTGATGTTCTTCGGCGCCTTCTTCGGCGCGCTGTACTGGGCCCGAATCCACTCGGTGCCGAGCCTGGGCAGCCTCGAGAACGCGCTGCTGTGGCCTGACTTCAAGGCCTTCTGGCCGAGCAGCGTGGCGGGTGCCACCGCGGCGCCGGCCGGCACGGTCGAACCCTTCTCGGTGATGGGCCCGTGGCCGATCCCGACGATCAACACCGCGCTGCTGCTGACCTCGGGTGTCACGCTTACGATCGCGCACCACGCGCTGATCGCCGGCAACCGTGGCAAGACCATCGTGTGGATGTGGATCACCGTGCTCCTGGGCGCCACCTTCCTCGGCTTCCAGGCCTACGAGTACATGCACGCGTACAAGGACCTGAACCTCAAGCTCAACTCGGGCGTCTACGGTTCGACCTTCTACATGCTGACTGGCTTCCACGGCTTCCACGTGTGCGTGGGTGCCCTGATGCTGCTCTTCATCACACTGCGCCTGCACAAGGGGCACTTCACGCCGCAGCGCCACTTCGGCTTCGAAGGCGCCGCGTGGTACTGGCACTTCGTGGACGTGGTGTGGCTCGGCCTGTACATCGTGGTGTACTGGCTCTGAGCCCAGAGTCCATCCCGATGCGAAAAGAGCGCCTCGCGGCGCTCTTTTGCTTTGTCTGGAACCGAAGCGCTCAGCGTTCGATCGGAATGCCGGTGGGCTTGATCCAGCCCATCTTGTAGGCGAGCAGGATGCACAGGAACAGCAGGACCGAGAGCCCGACACGCACCGCCAGCGCGCGCATCATGTTCGAGGTCTTGGGTTTGCCATCCCGCCCGTCGCGCATCATGAACACGCCCGCTGATGCGAGCGCAGCGACGATGAACACCAGGGCTGCCGCAATGAAGTACTTCATGGTCGACGATTATTCCACCCGGTGCTGCGGCGATGGCCCGATGGCTGGCTGACCCCCGACGCCGCGCGGCGATCGTGCTGGTGGCCACGCTGGTCGGCATGGCCGTGACGGCGCGCCTGGGTGTGTGGCAGTTGAGCCGTGCATCGCAGAAGGAAGCGCTGCAGGCCTCGCTCGACACACGCGGCACGCTGCCGCCCTTGCGCGTGGACTCGCTGCCGCAAAGCGATGTGCAGGTCGAGGCCGCGCTGCATCGGCCCGTGGCGCTGCGTGGCGAGTGGCTGCCCCAAGCGACCGTCTTCCTCGACAACCGCCAGATGAACGGCCGGCCCGGCTTCTTCGTGATGACGCCGCTGCTGCTCGCGCCGGGCGATGCGGTGCTCGTGCAGCGAGGCTGGGTGCCCCGCGATGTGAAGGACCGTACCAAGGTCCCGGCGGTGCCCACGCCGCCCGGCCCGGTCGAGCTCAACGGTTGGCTCGCCCCGGCGCCGGGCCGTCTCTTCGACTTTGCCCCTGGGGCGCCGGCCTCGGGGCCGATCCGGCAAAATCTCGTGCTCGCCGATCACTCGCGCGAGATCGGCGTGACGCTGCGTCCCTGGACGGTCTTGCAGAGCGGCGAGGGCGCATCCCCGAGCGACGGCCTCTTGCGCCAATGGCCGCGGCCCGCGGCCGATGTTCACAAGCACTACGGCTACGCCTTCCAGTGGTTCTGTCTGTGCGCCTTGATGGCAGGTTTGTATGTCTGGTTCCAACTCCTCCGCCCCCGCTTCCAGCGACGCCGGTGAAGCCTTCAGCTTCACCGTGCACTCGATGCCCACGCCCTCGCTCGACGAGAAGCGCACGTCGAGCGGCCGGCTCAAGATGCTGCTGGTGCTGCTGGTGTGTGCGGCGCCGGTGATCGCGTCGTACTTCACCTATTTCGTGATCCGCCCCGAGGGCCGCACCAACTACAGCGAGCTCATCCAGCCGCAACGTTCCATCCCGGCCGATCTGCCCTTGACCGACGCGCAGGGCAAGGCGGTCTTGCCGGCCTCGCTGAAAGGGCAGTGGCTGCTCGTGACGGTGGCCGGTGGCGCATGCGACGACGCCTGCGAGAAGCGGCTGTGGTTGCAGCGCCAGCTGCGCGAAGCGCTCGGCCGCGAGAAAGACCGGCTCGACAAGGTCTGGCTCGTGCCCGACGGTGTGCCACCGCGTGCGCAGACCGTGCAGGCGATGCAGGCCGCCGGCGCCGCCACGGTGTTGGCCGTGCCTGCCGAGGCGCTCTCGAAGTGGCTGGAACCGGCCGCGGGCCAGCGGCTGGAAGATCACTTCTACATCGTCGACCCGCTCGGCAACTGGATGATGCGCGTGCCGCCGAACCCCGACGCCGCCAAGCTCAAGCGTGACCTCGAGAAGCTGCTGCGCGCCTCGGCGTCGTGGGACAACGCGGGTCGTTGAGCGCCGTGTCGCCGCAACCGCTCTACAACCTCGACCCCGTGTTGTGGCTGGCCGGCGTGGGCCTGCTGCTCGGGGGCGGCGCGCTCGCCTGGAACTGGTGGCGGCATCGTCATGCGACGCCGGCCGTGCGACTGCGCGCCCTGACCTGGCTCACGCTCTTCCTCACCTTCGACCTGGTGATCTTCGGCGCCTTCACGCGCCTCACCGATTCCGGTCTCGGCTGCCCCGACTGGCCCGGCTGCTACGGCAGCGCCAGCCCACTGGGTGCGCATGCCGACATCCAGGCCGCGCAAACGGCGATGCCCACCGGCCCCGTCACGCACGGCAAGGCCTGGGTCGAGATGGTGCACCGCTACCTCGCAACCGGCGTCGGCGTGCTGATCATCGCGTTGGCCGCGGGCAGCTGGCGTGCACATCGGCGGGGCGATGCGGCGCTGTCGCCTTGGTGGGCCACGGTGACGCTGGTGTGGGTGTGCCTGCAGGGCGCCTTTGGGGCCCTCACGGTGACGATGAAGCTCTACCCCGCCATCGTGACCCTGCACCTGCTCGGTGGCATGGGGCTGCTCGTGCTGCTGGCGGTGCAGGGTGAAGCCTACGAACGCAAGCCGCTGCGGCTGTCGCCTGCCTTGAAGGCCGGTGTCTGGGCGCTTGCCCTGTTGAGCGTCTTGCAGATCGCACTCGGCGGCTGGGTCAGCACCAATTACGCCGTGTTGGCGTGCCGCGACTTCCCCACCTGCCAAGGCGAGTGGTGGCCGCCGATGGACTTCGAGCACGGCTTTGCCGTGCTGCGCGAGCTCGGGGCCGGAAAGGACGGCGGCTACCTGCCGTTTGCCGCGCTGACGGCCATCCATGTGACGCACCGCCTGGGCGCGTTGATCGTGCTCAGCCTGATGCTGCTCGTCGCCTGGGGCCTGCGCCAGGCCGGTGGCCTCGCCCATCGCCGCTTTGCGGGCGCCTTGCTGGCGATCGCGGTGTGGCAATTCATGAGCGGCCTGAGCAACGTCGTGCTCGGCTGGCCGCTCGTCGCGGCGTTGGCGCACACCGCGGGTGCCGCCGCGCTCATCACCGTGATTTCGGTGGTGGTGGTGCGCGCCCGGCAGGCGAGCCTCGCCTCGTAAAATCGCGAATTCCCCTCCTGCCATGCCCGAAACCCTCAGCTCCCCCGCACCGGCCGCCGCACAGGCGTCGGTGGTCCGCCAGTTCTACGCGCTGACCAAGCCGCGCGTGGTGCAGCTCATCGTCTTCTGTGCCGTGATCGGCATGCTGCTGGCCGTGCCGGGCGTGCCCGACTGGCGCGTGGTGCTGCCCGCCACCGCCGGCGTCTGGCTGGTGGCCGCGGCGGCGGCGGCGTTCAACTGCCTGGTCGAGCAGCACATCGACGCCAAGATGGCCCGCACCGCCTGGCGGCCCACCGCCAAGGGCGAGCTGACCAACACGCAGACGCTCGTCTTCTCGGCCGTGCTGTGCGCGATCGGCAGCGCGCTGCTGTACTGGCTCGTGAACCCGCTGACGATGTGGCTGACCTTCGCCACCTTCGTCGGCTACGCCGTCATCTACACCGTGGTGCTCAAGCCCATGACGCCGCAGAACATCGTGATCGGCGGTGCGTCGGGCGCCATGCCGCCGGTGCTCGGCTGGGCCGCGATGCGCGGCGAGGTGGGCCCCGAGGCGCTGATGTTGTGCCTCATCATCTTCCTGTGGACGCCACCGCACTTCTGGGCGCTCGCGCTCTACCGCGTCGAAGACTACCGCCGTGCCGGCCTGCCGATGCTGCCCGTGACCCATGGCAACGAGTTCACCCGCCTGCAGGTGCTGCTCTACACCTTCGTGCTCTTCGCCGCGACGCTGCTCCCGTTCATCTTTGGCATGAGCGGGGTGATCTACCTCGTGTCGGCGGTGCTGCTGGGCGGCGGTTTCATCGGCTATGCCTGGCGGCTCTGGCGCCACTACTCCGATGCGTTGGCGCGCAGCACCTTCCGTTTCTCGATCCTGCACCTGTCGCTGCTGTTCGCCGCGCTGCTGCTCGATCACTACCTGATGCCCCTGCTGTGACCACACGCCGCCACACCCTCATCGCGCTGGCTGCGCTGCTCGCCGGCTGCGACAAGCTCGCGGGTGGCAAGCCCAGCTTCAAGGCCATCGACATCACCGGCGCCGACTACGGCAAGGCGCTCTCGCTGCCCGACCAGGACGGCAAGGTCCGCACCCTGGCCGACTTCAAGGGCAAGGTGATCGTGGTCTTCTTCGGCTACACGCAGTGCCCTGACGTGTGCCCCATCACGATGGGAGAGCTGGCTCAGGTCAAGAAGGCGCTCGGCGCCGATGGCGACAAGGTGCAGGGCGTGTTCATCTCAGTCGACCCCGAGCGCGACACACCCGAGCGCCTGAAGGCCTACATGCAAGGCTTCGACCCGAGCTTCGTCGCGCTGCGCGGCACGCCCGAGCAGACGGCCGCCACGGCCAAGGACTTCCGCGTGTACTACTCGAAGGTGCCCGGCAAGACCGAAGGCAGCTACACGATGGACCACACCGCCGGCTCGTACATCTTCGACACCACCGGCCGCTTGAGGCTCTTCACGCGCTATGGCGAGAAGGACGGTGCGGCCAACCTGACCGCCGACATCAAGGCCCTCCTCGCCAACGCCTGATCGCCAACGCCTGATAAAGAAAAACGGCCCCGAGGGGCCGTTTTGCATGGGGCGTGCCGCAGCGGCTCAGGCGTCCTGCGCCAGCGCCTTGCGCATCTTCTTCATCGCCGCCACTTCGATCTGGCGAATGCGCTCGGCGCTCACGCCGTATTCGCTCGCCAGGTCGTGCAGCGTCATGCCGCCGGAGCTGTCGTCGTTCACCTTGAGCCAGCGCTCTTCGACGATGCGGCGGCTGCGCGCGTCGAGCGCGTCGAGTGCCTGGGCGATGCCGTCACCGGCCAGCCAGTCGCGGCGATGCGCTTCGATCACCCGTGTGGGCTCGGTGCTGTCGTCGGCCAGGTAGGCGATCGGGGCGTAGCTCTCTTCGCCGTCGTCGGTCTGCGGCTCCAGCGCCACGTCACCGCCCGACATGCGGGTTTCCATTTCCAGCACTTCCTCGCGCTTCACGTTCAGGCGCTCGGCGACGGTGTCGACCTCGCCTTGGGTGAGCGTGCTGCGGTGCGTGGCGCCGTCGGCCGAGTCTTCCTTCAGGCTCTGCTTCATCGAGCGGAGGTTGAAGAAGAGCTTGCGCTGGGCCTTGGTGGTGGCCACCTTCACCATGCGCCAGTTCTTGAGGATGTACTCGTGGATCTCGGCCTTGATCCAGTGCATGGCGTAGCTCACCAGGCGCACACCCTGGTCGGGGTCGAAGCGCTTGACGGCCTTCATCAGGCCGACGTTGCCTTCCTGGATCAGGTCGCCGTGCGGCAGGCCGTAGCCGAGGTACTGGCGCGAGATCGACACCACCAGGCGCAGGTGCGACAGCACCAGCTTCCCGGCAGACTCGACGTCGCCGTGCTCGCGCAGGCGGCGGGCGAAGTTGACCTCTTCCTCCTGGGTGAGCAGGGGGACGCGATTGACGGCCGAAATGTAGGCGTCGAGGTTGCCGAGCGACGGCACCAGCGACCACGGGTCACGGACGGTCAAGGCAGAAGCGGTAGCGTTCATGGACATCTCAGACACCCTCCAGTGGAGTTCGTTCCGCAAATATTAGCACTCGTGGATCGAGAGTGCTGATCGCGGGTCAGGATGATCTGAATGTGAGCGAATACTCTCGTGAAAGTTCTGTCGGAATCAGCCGAATTTGGTCTCGGCGCCTTCCAGCACGGTATCGACGACCGAGAGCAGCTCCGCCACGCTGACCGGCTTGGTGAGGTAGTGGAAGGCACCGGCCTGCATGGCCGCCTCGATCTGCGAGGCCAGGGCATCGGCTGACACCACCACCACCGGGATGTGTTCGGTCGTCGGGTCGGATTTCAGGTGGCGCAGCAGCTCCAGGCCGTCGATGTCAGGCAGGTGCATGTCGAGCAGCACCAGGTCGGGCTGCTGGGCGCGGATGGCTGCCAGCCCGTCGAGCCCGGTGATCGACACGTCGAACTGCACCTGCGGACGCCGCAGCAGGATGCCCCGCATCACCTCGACGTTGGTCTCGTTGTCTTCGACGTAGTGCACCCGGCGCTGGTGGTACTGGCTGGATCCTTCGTTGAGTGCATCGAGTGGCCCGGGTGCGGTGTCGGGCCGTTCGGCGCGTGGCAGGGTGAGGATGAACGACGAGCCGGCGCCGGCCGTGCTGCGCGCCCGCAGCGACCCCCCCATGAGTTCGGCCAGGCGCTGGCTGATGACGAGGCCGATGCCGGTGCCTTCCAGCGCGGAGCGCTCGCGGCCGAGGCGGTTGAAGGGCTGGAAGAGCTGTTCGAGCTGCTGGGCCGTCATGCCCAGGCCGGTGTCCGACACCACCAGCTCCACCGCGTCGGGCTGGATGCAGCGCGCGGTGACGTGGATGCGCCCGCCCTCGCTGTTGTATTTGACGGCGTTGGACAGCAGGTTGATGAGGATCTGCTTCACGCGCGTCGCGTCGCCGATCACCCGGGCGGCGTCGTCCGGCACGTCTTGCGTGACCTGCAGGTGGCGGCGCCGGGCTTCCTGCTCGAGCAAGGGCAGGGCGGCGGCGATGAGCTCGCGCAGGTCCAGCGGGTCGGGCTGCAGGTTGAGCGTGCCCGACTCGATGCGCGACAGGTCGAGCACGTCGTTGATCATGTCGAGCAGGTGCCAGCCTGCCCCCTGGATCTGCGCCACCCACGGCCGCTGCGCCGCGGGCAGCGGGTGGTTCTGGTCGAGTTCGAGCAGTTGCGCGAAGCCCAGCATCGCGTTGAGCGGCGTGCGCAGCTCATGGCTCATGCGCGAGAGGAACTCGCTCTTGGCCAGGTTGGCCGCTTCGGCGATCTCGCGCGCGCGCTCGGCTTCGGCCAGGCGCAGGTGCTCGGTGATGTCTTCCACCACGCCGACGATGCGGTGCGGTGCGCCCTGCACGTCGCGCAGCAGCGTCACCACCGCCTGCGCCCACACCATGCGCTTGTCGCGCGTGAGGAAGCGGCTCTGCCGGCGGTACATCGGGATGTCGCCGCGCACGAGTTGTGCCGAGAGCTCGGCGTTCTGGGCCCGGTCTTCGGGGTGGGTGAGGGTGCCGAGGTCCACGCCCATCAGCGCGTCGGCGCTGTAGCCGGTGAGTTCGCAGAAGCGGGGGTTGACCTGCTGCACGTGGCCTTGCAGGTCGGTGTAGACCACGCCGATGGGCACGTTGTTGAGGATGTTGCGGAAGCGCTGCTCGCTCTCGCGCAGGTCGACCTCGGTGCGCTCGCGCTCGGCGATCTCGCGTTGCAGCGCGGCGGTGCGGTCTTGCACGGCGGCCTCGATGCGGCGGGTGCGGCCCGTCACCGTGAGCAGCAGCGCGCCGAGCATCGCGGTGGCCAGCAGGCCCACCAGCGAGAAGAGCAGGGCGTCGCGCTCGTGGGCATCGGGCATGTCGCTGCGCTGGGCCGAGATGCGCAGGTCCCACTGGCGGCCGGCGAACGCGAGCGGGCGCACGTGCGTGAGGTCGTAGGTTTGCGCATCGCAGCCGGCCGGGCCGGCCAGGCGGCGGCGCGTGGCGAGGGGGTCGGTATCGACCACGCACACCGTGAGGTAGTGCGGCAGGCTGGCGCGGAAGGCGGCGAGCGCCGCGTCCATGCGCAGCGTGACGAAGACGACGCCGCGTGCACTCACCAGGCGCTCGCTCACCGTCGTGGGGGCGCCCTGGTAGAGCGCCTGGTAGATGACGACGATGGTCTCGTCGCCGAGGTGCTGGGTCGCGCGGAAGCCCGCAGTGGCGGCCGGGCTGTCGGTGCGCACGCTGGCGTCCACCGCGGCGCGGGCTTCGGGGATCGACCGGATGTTGACGCCGAGCGCGCCCGTGTTGGCATCGAAGGGTTCGATGTAGCGCATCACCGCGAGCCGGTCGTCGGGCTGCTGCGGCAGCGGTGAGTCGGCCCGGTCGAAGACGCTGAAGCTCGGGAAGTCGGTCGCACGCACGCGCGCCTCGTAGGCCGGCACCTCCGCGCGCGACAAGAACTCGCCGTAGCCCATTGCCTGCAACTGGCTGCCCGGGGTGAGCCAGGACTGGGTGGCACGCCGCATCTCGTTGCGCGTCACCTCATCCGAGGCGAGGTACGCGCCCCGCACGGCCTCGAGCGCGTGCAGCGGGTACTGCATGCGCGCGGCGAGGTTCGACGATGCGTTCACCGCATCGCGGTCGAAGCCGGCCAGCAGCCGCACCTCGGCCCAGTGCGCGACCTGCCGCACGCCGAGCGCCATGAGCACGGTGGCCACGGCGAGCGTCAGGCCGACGTTGAGGCGGCGAGCCGCCCACTCGCTGCGCGGCTGGCCGATGAGCGTGAGCACCATCGGTGCCGCAACCAGCACGCCGAGGGTGTCGCCCGAGGCCCAGACGGTCCAGGTGAACCAGAGCGAGTCGGGCAGCGGGCCGCGCAGCCCGTGGAGCGCGGCGGTGCCGACGGTGGCGCTGATCAGGCACGACGCCACCCCGCCCAGCCCGAAGAACACCACGATGTCGTGTGGCTCGCTGAGCGTGAGCGGCTGGTTCGCAAAACGCCGCACCAGCAGCGCGCCCACCCACGCCTGCAGCGTGGCGCCAAGCGCCACGCTGGCGGGCAGCAAGACGGTGGTGCCCAGCGCCACCGCGCCGTGGTCGAGCGCGGTCAGCGCATTGACGGCAAAGGCCCCGAGCGCCACGCCCGGCAGCATGCGCCAGCCGAAGGTGAGCACGCAGGCCAGCGCGATGCCGGCGGCAGGGTAGAGCGGGGAGGCGTAGCCGGGCGGGATGGCCAGCCAGAGCGAGGCCCAGCCGGTGATGCCATACGCCAGCGCCGTGCCGACCAGCGCGATCAGCCAGTGGGGCGTTTGTCGAAAAGGCGCGGCAGGCGTCATCGGGCGGTCACTGGCGTGGGGGGTGCGGCACGCGGGGCGCCGCGGGGCACGTTGCGGCGGAGCCTACCACCCGAAGCCTCGCGCCGGCAGGCGGCAAGCGAGAGGGCGAACCTTCAGTGAACGCCGCCTGACGCCGGTCAGACGTTGAAGAGGAAGTTCATCACGTCGCCATCCTTGACGACGTATTCCTTGCCTTCCGCGCGCATCTTGCCGGCGTCCTTCGCGCCCTGTTCGCCCTTGTAGGCGACGAAGTCGTCGAAGGAAATGGTCTGCGCCCGGATGAAGCCACGCTCGAAGTCGGTGTGGATCACGCCGGCCGCCTGGGGGGCGGTGTCGCCGACGTGGATGGTCCAGGCGCGCACCTCCTTCACGCCAGCGGTGAAGTAGGTCTGCAGGCCCAGGAGCGAGAAGCCGGCGCGGATGAGCCGGTTCAGGCCCGGCTCGCTCTGGCCCATGTCGGCGAGGAAGATCTCCTTGTCTTCATCGCTCATCTCGGCCATCTCGGCTTCGGTCTTGGCGCAGATTGCCACCACCGGCGCCTTCTGGCTCTCGGCGTAGGCGCGCAGGCGGTCGAGGTAGGGGTTGTTCTCGAAGCCGTGCTCGTCGACGTTGCCGACGAACATGGCCGGCTTGGCGGTGATGAGGCACAGTGGCTTCAATACCACCAGCTCTTCCTTGCTGAAGGCGATGCTGCGCACCGGCTTGGCCTCGTCGAGCGCGGCCTGGCACTTCTGCAGCACGGCCACCAGCTTGGCGGCTTCCTTGTCGTTGCCCGACTTGGCGGCCTTGATCGAGCGCTGCAGCGTCTTTTCCACCGTGCCCAGGTCGGCCAGGCACAGCTCGGTCTGGATGACCTCGATGTCGGCGATCGGGTCGACGCGGCCCGCCACGTGGATCACGTTTTCGTCATCGAAGCAGCGCACCACGTTGACGATGGCGTCGGTCTCGCGGATGTGCGCGAGGAACTGGTTGCCCAGGCCTTCGCCCTTGGAGGCGCCGGCCACCAGGCCCGCGATGTCGACGAACTCCACGATCGCCGGCACGATGCGCTCGGGCTTCACGATCTCGGAGAGTTTGCTCAGACGCGGGTCTGGCAGCTCGACCACGCCCACGTTGGGCTCGATGGTGCAGAAGGGGTAGTTCTCGGCCGCAATGCCGGCTTTGGTCAGCGCGTTGAAGAGGGTGGACTTGCCGACGTTGGGCAGGCCCACGATGCCGCATTTGAGGCTCATGGTGTGCAGGGCGAAAAGTGGGGCCCCGCACGAGGGGCGCGGAGCAGGGGCGGGATTTTAGTTCCCGGCCAGTTTCCGGCTAGTTCTGGGCAGAGGCGGCCCGGGCTTCCAGCGCCTGCTGCACCGTCTGCAGGAGCCGCATGCGGCCCACAGGCTTGACCAGCACCTCGTCCATGCCCGCTTCCAGGCAGGCGGCGCGGTCTTCCGCGTAGGCGTTGGCGGTGAGCCCCACCACCGGCAGCTGGCGTGCGGCCTCGCCCGCTTCGCCGGCGCGCAGGCGGCGGGTGGCTTCCAGGCCGTCCATGTCGGGCATGCGCCAGTCCATCAGCACGAGGTCGAAGCCGCCACGGGCGAGCTGGTGCAGCGCTTCCACGCCCGAGCTCGCGGTGTGGACCTCGATGTCGGCCGTCTCCAGCATCTGCGTGGCGATCATGGTGTTGACGGCGTCGTCGTCGACCAGCAGCACGCGCAGGCCGGCCAGGCCGACCGAGAGCGGTGCCATCGCCGAGTTCGTCGCCGGCGGCAGCACGGGCGCCTCGCACGGGGCGAGCGGCAGCCGCAGCGTGACGCGGGTGCCGATGCCGGGCTCGCTTTGCAGCGCCAGCGTGCCGTGCATGAGGCCGACGAGCTGCCGCGTGATGGCCAGGCCCAGGCCGCTGCCGGCGTGGCGACGGGTGTCGCCGCTGTCGGCCTGGTGGAAGGCGTCGAACACCAGCGGTTGGTGCGAGCGCTCGATGCCGATGCCGGTGTCTTCGATGTGGATGTGCAGCTGCTTCACGATCGGCTCGTAGCGCAGCGCGAGGCTCACGTGGCCGCTGTCGGTGAACTTCACCGCATTGCCCAGCAGGTTGATGAGGATCTGCTTCAGGCGGAATTCATCGCCGCGCAGCCAGGCCGGCACGCTGTCTTCCACCGCCAGCCGGCACTGCAGCGACTTGGCCGCGGCCTGCGGCTCGATCGTCTCCATCACGCGCCCGATGCAGGCGCGCAGCTCGAAGGGCTGGTTGAGCAGCTCCAGTCGGCCGGCCTCAATGCGCGAGAGGTCGAGCACGTCGTTGATGAGGTGCAGCAGGTGGGTGCCACCGCGGCGCACCGTCTCCACCAGCTCGCGCCGGTTGGCTTCCGGCAGCGACGGGTCGCGCAGCAGGTCGGCCGCGCCCAGCACGCCGTGCAGCGGCGTGCGCAGCTCGTGGCTCATCACCGCGAGGAAGCGCGACTTGGCTTGCGAGGCCTGCTCGGCCTGGTCGCGGGCGGATTCGAGGTCGCGCATGCGGCGGGTCACCACGTCGTCGACCGTCAGCGGCTGGCTCACCGGGTCGTCGACGTTCGAGTCGGCCGCGGGGGCCAGCACCGACAGCTTGCGCAGCTGGCGCGCAATGCCGAAGAGCGCGCCGATCACGAAGAGCTGCGCGAAGAAGCCGTTCACCACCAGCGGCCAGATGGTGTGGTTCCATTCCGGTGGATTGCCGCCGCGCAGGTGCACGATCACGGCCGGCAGTGCGGTGAGCGTGAGCACGGCGAGGCAGAGGAAGAGCGCGCGCCACAACGACCAGGTGGCGTAGACCAGCAGGTGCACGCCCACCAGCCAGTACGACATCGACGCGGCGGCGTAGGTGCTGAAGTTCTGCGCCACCAGCAGCATGTAGCCCACGCTGCCGATGAAGTAGAGGCTCAGCGTGAGCGAGCCCAGCCCCTGCGCCAGCACGAGATGGCGGCCGCGCCAGCGCACCAGCGCGGCCAGGCCGAGCAGGCAGACGATCAAGAGCGGGTAGGCGTAGCGGTCCTGCTGCGAGATCTGGCCGAGCACTGCTTCGGTCCACCACACGACCGCGATGCTCGCGGCGATGAGAACGAAGAGCCACAGCGCCGTGCCCCGCGCGACCAGCGTGATGGTGGGCGTGGGCCTGGGCAAGCGCGTGGCGGAGGGGTCGGGGGCCAGGAGAGGGTCCTTGCGCATGGCAGGCGCGGCAAAGGGCAGGTGGTGCGGCCTATTATCAAGGTCGCCTGCCGTTCCAGTACAAGCCACGCCAAGGAATCACGACCCATGGACCTGCTCCGACTCACGCCGCACACCAAAGACCTGGGTGGCGGCTTCACCGTGCGCCGCGTGCTGCCCGCTGCCCAGCGCCAGGCCGTCGGCCCCTTCCTGTTCTTCGACCACTTCGGACCGATGACGGCGCACCCGAGCGACAACCACGACGTGCGTCCCCATCCGCACATCGGCCTCGCGACCGTGACCTACCTCTTCGAGGGCGCGATGATGCACCGCGACAGCACCGGCGTCGTGCAGCGCATCGAGCCCGGCGCGATCAACTGGATGACGGCCGGTCGCGGCATCGTGCACTCAGAGCGCACGCCCGACGACCTGCGTGGCGTGGACCGCCGCAGCCACGGCCTGCAGCTGTGGTGCGCGATTCCGGCCGAGCACGAGGAAGACGAGCCCTCGTTCTCGCACACACCTGCGTCGGCCATTCCGTCGGCCACGCTGCCCGGCGTGAGCCTGCGCGTGATGATCGGCGAGGCCTTCGGCCTGCGCTCGCCGGTGCCCACGCTGTCGCTCACGCTCTACGTCGATCTTCAGCTCGCGGCCGGCGCCTCGATGCAGGTGCCCGCCGCCGCGCGAGAACGGGCGCTCTACGGCGTCGACAACGGCTTCGTGCTCGACGGCGAGCCGGTGCCGCCCGCCACGATGGTGGTGCTGCCCGAAGGGGCCACGCCCACGCTCGCCGCCACCCAAGGCACGCGCGTGGTGATGGTCGGGGGCGAGCCGCTCGGCCACCGCCACATGTGGTGGAACTTCGTCTCCAGCCGCAAGGAGCGCATCCTGCAGGCCGCCGACGACTGGGCGGCGCAACGATTCCCTCAGGTGCCCGGCGAAACCGAGTTCATTCCCTTGCCGGAGAAGCGCCCTTGATCGCTGCCGGCTTGCGCAGGATGAGCACGTTGCCGGCCACCGCGAGCAGCACGCCCAGGCCGGCCAGCGCGTCGGGCCGGTAGCCCTCGAAGAGCGTCGAGATCACGAGCGCGAGGATCGGCGTCATCACGCCGATGGTGCCGGCCGGGCCCGCGCCCAGCCGCGACAGCAGCGTGAGGTAGCACGCGAACGACAGCACCGAGCCGGCAAGCGCCAGGTAGAGGAGGGCGATCCACCACGAGGTGGTGCCCGGCAGCGTGACCGACTGCCCGCTCGCGAGCGCGATGAGCAGCACCGCGCCGCCGCCGTAGAGCATGCCGAAGCCGAGGCTCGGCCACATCGACAGGCCGCGCTCGCCGTTGCGGCTGGCGAGCAGGCTGCCCACCGTCGACAGCAGCACCGAGCCGGCGGTGAAGAGCACGCCGAGCGCGGTGTCGCCGCCCACGTGCGTCTTGCCGAACTCCGGCCAGAAGATCAGCGCCACGCCGGCCAGCCCCAGCACGGCGCCAAGCAGGAAGCGGCGGGTGAGCGGCGTGCCGAAGCACCACGCCGCGCCGATGCCGCCCGCCAGCGGCGAGGCCGAATAGCCCACGGCCACAACCCCCGAAGGCAGGTAACGCTCGGCGTGGTACACGCAGATGTACGACACGCCGTAGAGAAACACCCCCTGTAGCGCGAACCACGCATGTGCCCGGCGGCCGAAGCGCAGCGTGTCACCACGCATGGCGCGCCAGGCCAGCACGCACACGCCGGCCAGCATGAAGCGCAGGGCCACGCCGAGTTCCGGTGTGCTGCCGCCGATCTGGAAGGTGATGGCGTACCAGGTCGTGCTCCACACGAGCACGCAGATGGTGAAGAGCAACGAAACCGGCAGGCGCTGCATGCGGCAGCGCTCAGTCGAAGCGGTAGCTGGCCGTGCCCGTCTGCCCCACACGCAGCCCGCACTCGATGCCCTTCACGATCACCGCGTTCATCGCGAAGGTGATGGCGCCGTCGAGGCGCGCGTCGGCGCGGTAGGTGGCGAGCGTATCGCTCGGCTCGTGGCCTTGCTCGCCGGACGCCGGGTCGACGCTTGGGATGGTGCAGCGCGAGCACGGCTTCACGAGCTTCAGCACCACCTCGCCTTCTGGCGTGTCGAAGCGGATCTCGTCGAGGTGGTCTTCGCCGTAAGCGTCGAGCCCTGAGAGCACGAGGTTGGGCCGGAAGCGGTTCATGCCGACCGGTGCGGCGCCGCGCTTGGCGAGCCGCTCGTTGAGGTCGGCGAGCGACGCGTCGGAGGTCACGAGCACCGGATACCCGTCGCTGAACGCGTTTTCCGCATCGATGTCGCCGGTCCATCGCTTGTTCGACAGCCGCTTCTGCTCGGGGTCGAAACGCGCAAGCCGGCATTTCTGCCCGAGGAAATCGCTGAACCACTGCGCGGCCAGGTCGCCCATGTCGTAGGCGGCGACTTCGTCTTTCCAGACCGTCACACGTGTCGGTGCTTCCACCGCGTCGAGCGCGAGGTGCAGCGCCAGCATGCCGGGGGCGCGCAGCACGAGTTCGGTGTGCTTGAGCGTGGGCACGATGAGCGCCATGCGCGGCAGCTCGCGTTGCGTGAGGAAGCGCCCCTGGGCATCGACCACCATCCACGCGCGGTCGAACTCCAGGCCGGTCTCGATCAGCAGCGCCTCGCGCACGGCGATGCCGGCGCAGCTCTTGATCGGGTGCAGGTACAGCGCCGAGATCGCCAGGTTCAGGTCGCTCACTTGAAGATCCCTTTCAGCTTGTCCTTGAGCTTGTCTTTGGCCACGTCTTCCAGGCGCTGGCTGCTGGCCGCACCGCTGGCTGCGCTGGCGGCCGAGGGCAGGCCGAGCTTGTCGCGCAATCGATCCTTGGCCTGCTGCTCGAGCTTGCCACCCACTTCGGTCTTGAGCGCCTGAGCTGCGATCGCCGACCAGCGGATGCGCCAGTCCATCGCCTCGAACGGGCCGGTGAGGTGCACCGGGATCGTGAGGCCCTTGAGCGCGGCGAGGTCGGCGCCGTCCTGCCCCTTCGACGTGCCGGTGACGGTGGCGCGTGCGGTGTAGTCGATGCGGCCCTTGCCGATGTCGAGCACGCCGTCGCCGCCCAGGCGCAGGAAGGGGCTCTTCATGTCGAGGTCGTTGTTGCTCGCCACGCCTTCGCGGATGGCGAATGTGGCGCTCAGCTCGGAGAAGTCGGTCTTCTCGGTGCGGTTGGCTTTCTGCACCTCGTCGCCGCCCTTGAGGCCGAGCGTGGCGCGGGCCTGGCGCAGGCTCTTGGCGAGGTTCACGCCCTTGATGGCACCGTCACGCAATTGCAGCGCGGCCTTGCCCTGCAGGCGCGACTTGAGTTCGTTGACGCTGCGGCCCGCGCTGTCGACGTCGACCACCACACGCCCCGTGCCTTCGAGGATGTCTTTCTGCGCCACGTCTTTCAGCAGCGCATTCACGTTCACGCCGCTCGCGTTGCCGGCGAGCGCCACGCGGCTCGCGCGCGCATCGGCAAACGCGTTGGCCACGAAGCTGCCGCCCCAGCCCTTGCCCGAGAGCTGGCTCACCCGCAGCATGCCGCCTTCGAGCGTGGCGGCGAACACCAGGTCGCTGAGGCGGTAGGTCTGGTAGGCGAACTGGCCGATCTTGAGGTCGAACTTGCCCTGCAGCGAGCGAAGCGCCGAGAGGTCGACCGGCGTGTCGGCCGCCGTGCTGCCGCCCGATGACGGGCCCGACGCGGCCGGCGCGGTGGCCGAGGGCGGCAGCAGCCGGTTGAGGTCGAGCGAGTCGAAGCGGGCTGCTGCGTTGAGCGTCATCGGCGTGGTCGCGAGGATGGCCTTGCCTTCGCTCGTGTACGGGTTGCCGTTGATCTGGCCCTTGAGCGCCCAGTGGGCCTGCTGGGCCGACGCGTCGGCCGCACCTTGCACGGTGATGGCCAGCGGCTGCAGCGAAGGCTCGTGCAGCTGCAGCTGGGTGTTGAGGCTTTCGAGGGCCACCGCGCCCTTGGCCGGCTGCAGCAGCAAGGTGGCGCGCACGCTGCCTTCCACATTGCGCGGGCCGCTGCGGCCCTTGAGCGTGCTCTCGACGTTGGGCACCACGATGCGCTCGAAGCTGCCGCTCGGCGCGGCGGTCTTGAAGCTCGCGTCGATCGAGGTCGGCCCGGCCAGGCTGAGCTGGCCGCTGAGCGGGCTGCCGGTGAGCGAGTCGCGCTGCACCACCAGCTCGGGCCAGTCGAGGTTGAGGTTCATCGGGTGGCCGCTGCTGGTGCCGCCGAGCTTGATGCGCAACTTGCCGAGCTGCAGGGCCTGGTTGCTCGGGTCGTAGGCAAACGCCTCAACGGTGAGCGACGACTTGACGAGCCGCAGCGTGCCCAGGCCCGCATCACCGGCCAGTTCGACCTTCTCGGCGCGCAGCGTGCCGTGGGCGGTGTCGAAGGCGAGCGTGCCGCGCAACGTGGCGTCGACCGCTTCGGCGCCGGGCAGCTTGCCTTTCCAGGCCAGTGCCATGTTCGACAGCGTCACGCCTTTCTTGGCCAGGTCGAGCTTGAGCTGCGTGCTGCCGTCGAGCTCGCCTTGCACGGCCGGCGCGGTGAGGCCGAGGCGGGCCTTGAGCTTGACGGGCGACTCCACGCCGTCGGCCAGCCGGCCGGTGGTCAGCGAGGCGAGCGAGACCTCGCCTGCGAGCTGGCCCTGCTCGTCGCGCAGGCTCAGTTGCAGGTCTTCGAGCTGGATGCTGCTCACGTCGAAGCGCAGCGGCGAGCTGCTCTTGTCGTCGGCGGGCTCGGGCTTCGGTTCGCCCTGCATGAAGTCGTCGATGTTGGAGCCGCCTTTGGCGTCGCGGTGGTAGGTGAGACGCAGGCCGCGGGCACGCACGCTGTCGACCACCACCTGCTGGCGCAGCAGCGGCAGCACCGCCACCGACAGCGCCGCTTCGTCGAGCTTCAGGAAGTCGTCGGGCCGGTTCTTCTCGGACAGCGTCACGCCCGACACCTGCACCGCCAGCCGCGGAAACACCGCCAGCTTGATCGGCCCGCCGATGGCCAGCGTGCGCTGTCGATGGGTTTTCATCCAGTCGACAGCCAGGCCCTTGTAGGCATTGGGGTCGAAGGTGGCGACGAGGTAGGTCAGCACGGCTGCGATCAGCAGCACGAACACGCCTGCGCCGATCAGCAGCTTGCGCATCCAGGGAGAAGTCATGCGTCGTGGCGTCCCTTGTGGGGATCGTGGGAAAAGTCCCAAAGGCCTTGGAAAGCCAGGGGGAGATGGGGGAAGAAACTGATTCTGCCTCGGGACTCCTGCCACGTTCGCGTCTCTACAATGAAACGCCATGAAACGCTTCGATGTCTGCGTGCTGGGTGCCGGTGTGGTGGGCCAGAGCTTGGCGCTGTCGCTGGCGCGCCAGGGCTTCCAGGTGGCGCTGGTGTCGGCGCCGGCCGAGGCCTCGCGCGTCGACGTGCGGGCCTATGCGCTCAACGCCGCCTCGGTCGAGCTGCTGCGCTCGCTGAAGGTGTGGGATGCATTGCCGCCGCATGCGGCAACGCCGGTGTACGACATGCACATCGAAGGCGATGCGGCCTCGGGCCTGCTCGAGTTCTCGGCCTGGCAGCAGCGCTTCGGCGAGCTGGCGTGGATCGTCGATGCACCGGTGCTCGAGCAGTCGATGGCCGCCGCTGTGCGCTATGCGCCCCATGTGACGCTCGTCTCCGAGAAGGTCGAGGCCACGCTCACTGCGCTGTGCGAAGGCAAGGCCTCGGCCGCGCGCGAGGCGCTCGGCGTGGGCTGGGATCGCCACGACTACGGCCACACCGCCATCGCCGCGCGCCTGCGTGGCGATGCACCGCATGGCAACACCGCGCGCCAATGGTTCCGCCAGCCCGACGTGCTGGCCCTGCTGCCTTTCGACACCCCGCAGCCCGGCCACTCGCATGCGCTGGTGTGGTCGATGCCCGAGGCGCGTGCGCAGGAATTGATGGCCCTCGACGGCCCGGCCTTCGAGCACGCCTTGAATGAAGCCACCGGCGGTGCCTGCGGCACGCTGCACCTGGCCAGCGAGCGCGCGGCCTGGCCGCTGATGCTGGCGCGGGCGCGCAGCTGGTGTGGCCCCGGCTGGGTGCTGCTGGGCGATGCCGCCCACGTGGTGCACCCGCTGGCCGGGCAGGGCCTCAACCTGGGCCTGGCCGACGTGGCCGCGCTCGCCACCGTCATCTCACAACGCGAAGCCTGGCGCGAGCTGGGCGATGCGCGTCTGTTGCGCCGCTACGAGCGGCAGCGCCAGGCGCCCACGATCGCAATGGGCCAGCTCACCGATGGCTTGTTGCGCTTGTTTTCACACGAGCAGCCGGCCCTGCGGGAACTCCGCAACCGTGGCATGACTCTCGTCAACCACCTACCACCGCTGAAACGCTGGCTCGCCTCGCGTGCGCTGGGTTCCTGAAAGAGATTCGTATGTCGATCCGCCACCTGTCCCGTACCACCGCCGCGCTGGCCCTGGGCGCCCTCCTGTCGCACGCCGCCCTGGCCGACGAAGCCGCCATTCGCAAGAACCTTGCCGAGCGCCTACCCAACCTGCCTGCCATCGACGAGGTCAGCAAGACCGCGATCCCCGGCATCTACGAGGTGCGCATCGGCACCGAGATCGTCTACGCCGACGAAAACGGCAACCACGTCTTCCAGGGCAACCTGATCGACACCAAGACGCGCACCAGCCTCACCGAAGCGCGCGTCAACAAGCTCACCGCCATCGACTTCGCGCAGCTGCCGCTGAAAGACGCCATCGTCTGGAAGAACGGCACCGGCGCCCGCAAGATGGCCGTCTTCGCCGACCCCAATTGCGGCTACTGCAAGCGGTTCGAGCAGGACCTGCAGAAGATCAAGGACGTCACCGTCTACACCTTCCTGCTGCCCGTGCTGGGTGGCGATTCGCCGCAGAAGTCGGAAGCCATCTGGTGCTCGAAAGACCAGGCCAAGGCCTGGCTGGCGTGGATGCTCGAAGGCAAGGCGCCGCAGCGCAACATCGGCCAGTGCGCCACGCCGATGGAGCGCAACCTCGAGTTCTCGCGCAAGTACCGCATCAACGGCACGCCGGCCATCATCTTCAGCGATGGCACGCGCATTCCCGGCGCGATCGGCGCCGAGCAGATCGAGAAGCAACTGGTGGCCAGCGCTGCGGCCACCAAGCCGGGCCTGACCACCATGCCCGGCGCGTCGACCACACGTTCGAGCAACTGATCACCGCTCGATGGTCACCTACCGCATCGAGATCGCCGACGCGCACGCCCACCTCTTCGCCGTCACCGTCACCGTGCCGCAGCCGGCGCCCGAGCAGCGCTTCAGCCTGCCGGCGTGGATCCCGGGCAGCTACCTGGTGCGTGAGTTCGCGCGGCACCTCTCGGCGGTGTCGGCGCGGCAGGGTGGCCGTGAGCTGCCCTTGCAGCAGCTCGACAAGGCGACCTGGGTCGCCCGCTGCACCGGCCGTGGGGCGCTCACGCTGACATACAAGGTCTACGCCTTCGACCCCTCGGTGCGGGCGGCCTACCTCGATGCGCAGCGCGTGTTCTTCAACGGCACCGGCGTCTTCGTGCGCGTGCATGGCCGCGAGGCCGAGCCACAGCGCCTCGAACTCAAGGCTTTGCCGAAGGGCTGGAAGGCGGCCACCGCGCTGCCGAGCGTGAAGGTCGATGCGCGGGGCCAAGGCACGTATGAAGCAGCCGACTACGACGAGCTGGTCGACCACCCGGTCGAGCTGGGTGATTTCTGGCGTGGCGAGTTCAAGGCGGCGGGCGTGCCGCACGAGTTCGTCGTCGCCGGGGCCTTGCCCGATTTCGACGGCGAGCGATTGCTTGCGGATGCACGCCGCATCTGCGAGGCGGCCATCGCCTTCTGGCATGGCAAGAAGAAGACCTTCCTCAAGCGCTACGTCTTCCTGCTCAACGCGGTGGACGACGGTTATGGCGGCCTCGAGCACCGCGCCAGCACCGCGCTCATCGCCGCCCGCCGCGACCTGCCGCAGCGCAGCCGCCGCGAAGCGCGGGATCTCTCCGACGGCTACGTCACGCTGCTCGGCCTCATCAGCCACGAGTACTTCCACACCTGGAACGTGAAGCGCCTGCGGCCGAGCGAGTTCACCCGCTACGACTACACGCAGGAGAACTACACCGAGCTGCTGTGGTTCTTCGAAGGCTTCACCTCCTACTACGACGACCTGCTGCTGCTGCGCGCCGGCCTGATCGACGAGCCGCGCTACCTCAAGCTCGTGGCCAAGACGCTCTCGGGCGTGCTGGGCATGCCCGGCCGCCACGTGCAGAGCGTGGCGCAGGCGAGTTTCGACGCCTGGGTGAAGTACTACCGCGCCGACGAGAACACGCCCAACAGCACCATCAGCTACTACACCAAGGGGTCGCTGGTCGCGCTCTCGCTCGACCTCACCCTGCGCCATGAAGGCCGCGGCTCGCTCGACGACGTGATGCGCCTGCTGTGGGCCCGCAGCGGCGGCGGCCCGGTGAGCGAGGGCGACATCGCCGCCGCGCTGGCCGAGGTGGGCGGCCGTTCGTATGAGAAGGAACTGAACGCCTGGGTGCACGGCACCGACGACCCGCCGTGGCGCCTGCAGCTGGCCCGTGCCGCCGTCGAGTGGGGCCAGCAGGCACCCACCGTGGCGCAGCGCCTGGGCCTGCGCGTGTCGGAGAGTGCGCTCACCGGCATCAAGGTCACGCATGTGCTGCGAGGTGGTGCCGGCGAAGCGGCGGGCCTCGCGGCTGGCGACGAGGTGCTGGGGGTCGGCGGCTGGCGCGTGCGCCGCCTCGACGAGCTGCCACGCCTCCTGCCCGAGTGCGGTGCCATGCAACTCCTGATCTCGCGCGACCAGCGCCTGCGCACGCTCGCGCTTTCGTTGCCCCCGGCACCTGAGGCCGGTGCGGTCTCGCTCACCCTGGCCGGCGCCGACAAGACCCCGCCGGCTGCCATGGCGCTGCGGCGCGCATGGCTCACCACCTGACACGCTGGCTCGCCGCGCCCCGTGCGTGGGCGGCGCTGGGGCTGGTGCTGCTGGTGATGTCGGTCCACATCGGCGTGGCCGACTGGATCGGCGAGCAGCTCGTCGCGTTCGAGGCCGCGTCGCCCGCGATGCAGCGCATCGAGGTGGCTTACGTGCGCGAGATGGCGTTCACTGCACCCGCCGCCCGCCCTGTCGCCAAGCCGGCAGCGGTGAAGCGGCGCAGCCCGGCGCCCGAGGCACCGGCACCTGCCGCCTCGGCCCCCGAGACACCTGCCGAGCCAGAGCCGGCGCCGGTGGCCGCCGTGCCAGAGGAGGGCGTGCCGCAGGCGCAGGCCGTCGCCTCGGCCCCGGAGCCGGTCGCCAGCGCCCCCGTTGGCTTCGAATGGCCGGTCTCCACCCGCCTGCGCTACCTGCTCACTGGCAACGTGCGCGGCGAGGTGCATGGCCAGGCGCAGGTCGAGTGGATCCGCGCCGGCCCGCGCTACCAGGTGCACCTCGACGTGCAGGTCGGCCCGAGCTTCGCGCCACTCGCCACGCGCCGCATGAGCAGCGAAGGCGAGCTCACACCCGACGGCCTGCTGCCGCGCCGCTACGAGCAGGAGACGCGGCTCGCGTTCGACCACCCCTACCGCGCGACGCTGCGCTTCGACGGCGGCCGCGTGTGGCTGGCCAACGGCACCCTCGTCGACCACCCGCCGGGCGTGCAAGACACCGCCAGCCAGTTCGTGCAGCTCGCCTACCTCTTCGACCGCGAGCCCGAGCGGCTGCGCGTGGGCGCCACGGTCGAGGTGCTGCTCGCGATGCCGCGCAACGTGTCGGTGTGGGTGTACGACGTGGTGAAGGAGGAGCTGCTCTACACGCCCTTCGGCGAAGTGCCGTCCTACCACTTGAAGCCGCGCCGCGAGCCGCGGGCCGGCGGTGACCTCGTCACCGAGCTCTGGATTGCGCCGCAACTGCGGCATTTGCCGATACGCTTTGTGATCCGCCAGGACGCCGAGAACTTCGTCGACCTGATGCTCGATCGGCGACCCGAGCTGGCCGCCTCCGACCCCTCCACCCGCACCCCGCCATGACTTACCAAAACATCCTCACCGAAACGCGCGGCACCGGCCCGCTGCGCACCGGCCTCATCACGCTGCACCGCCCCAAGCAGCTCAACGCGCTCAACGACACCCTGATGGACGAGCTGGGCGCCGCGCTCAAGGCCTATGACGCCGACGACGGCGTGGGCTGCATCGTCATCACCGGCAGCGAGAAGGCCTTCGCCGCGGGCGCCGACATCGGCGCGATGGCGAAGTGGGGCTACATGGACGTCTACAAGTCCGACTACATCACCCGCAACTGGGAGACGATCCGCAGCATCCGGAAGCCGGTGATCGCCGCGGTGGCCGGCTTCGCGCTCGGCGGCGGCTGCGAGCTGGCGATGATGTGCGACATCGTCATCGCGGCCGACAGCGCCAAGTTCGGCCAGCCCGAGATCAAGCTCGGCATCATTCCCGGTGCCGGCGGTACCCAGCGCCTGCCGCGCGCGGTGGGCAAGGCCAAGGCGATGGACCTCGTGCTCACCGGCCGCATGATGGACGCGGCCGAAGCCGAGCGCGCCGGGCTCGTGTCACGCGTCGTGCCCGCGGCCGAGCTGCTCGACGTGGCGTTCGCCGCCGCGCAGAACATCTGCGAATTCAGCGGCCCGAGCGTGATGATGGCCAAGGAGTGCGTGAACCGCGCCTACGAATCACCGCTGTCCGACGGCGTGATGTTCGAGCGCCGGGTCTTCCATTCGCTCTTCGCCACCGAGGACCAGAAGGAAGGCATGGACGCCTTCGTCAACAAGCGCAAGCCTGAGTTCAAGCAACGCTGAGGCCGCTCAGGCTGAGGTATCGAAGCCCCGCTCAGTAGCTCCGCCCGCCCTTGAACTGCGCCTTGGTCGTGCGTGTCCGCGATGTGGCCTTCTCGATCGCGGCGAACGAGCGGGCCGCATGCGCATGGCACACCGCGAGGCCGAGCGCATCGGCCGCGTCCTTGCCGGGCAGGCCGGGCAGCTTGAGCAGGCGCTTCACCATCTCCTGGATCTGCTCCTTGCGCGCGTGGCCGGCGCCGACGATGGCCTTCTTCATCTGAAGCGCGGTGTACTCCGACACCTCGATGTTGGAAGACACCAGCCCGGTGATCGCCGCGCCGCGCGCCTGCCCGAGCAGCAGCGTGCTCTGCGGGTTGACGTTGACGAACACGATCTCTATCGATGCGCAGGTCGGCTCGTAGCGCGCCGCCACCTCGCGCACGCCCTCATAGATGATCTTGAGGCGGCCGGGGAGGTCGCCCACGGCCGCGGCATCGGTCTTGATGGTGCCGCTGGCCACGTAGTGCAGCGCGCTGCCCTCGACATCGATCACGCCGAAGCCGGTGGTGCGCAGGGCGGGGTCGATGCCGAGGATTCGCATGCGCCCTTTATGCGCCGAAATACCAGCGCAGGGAGTGGAAGAACACCGGGGCCGCAAAACAAAGAGGTGCCACACGGTCCAGCAGCCCGACGGCACCCGTCACCGTGGCGCGGCCACCCCAGTGCCGCACGCCTGCATCGCGCTTGAGCGCCTGCATCACCAGCTCGCCGAGCGTGCCGCAGCCCCCGGCCACGAAGCCGATGAAGATGGCCTGCGGCGCCTTGAAGGGCGTGATCCAGAACAGCAGCCCACCCACCAGCCCCGCGGCCAGTGCGCCCAGCGCCCACGCACGCCACGAGAAGCTGCGGCTGATGTGGCGCGCGGCCGGCAGCGTGCGGATGCGGCGCTTGACGGCGTGCTGCGCGATCTGCGCCGTGACCACCACCACCACCAGGTAGAGCACCAGGAACGCGCCGCGGTCTTCGTAGTTCGGGAACTCGAGCAGCAGCAGGGCCGGCGCGTGGCTCATGCCGTACACGCACACCATCGTGCCCCACTGGATCTTGGCGGTGCGCTCGAGAAAGCGCGTCGCATCGTTGCCGAACACCGCGAGGATGGGCAGCGCCGCGAACGCATAGACCGGGATGAAGACGCTGAAGAGATCGAAGTAGCGACCGCCCGCCAGCCAATACTGCACCGGCAGCACGAAGAAGAAGGCCATCAGCAGCGCGCGGTGGTCGCCGCGGCGGGTGTGGGTGAGGGTGATGAACTCGCGTAGCGCCAGGAACGAGATGATCGCGAACAGCAGCGTCGAGACGACGGCGCCGGTCGCCCACGAGATCCAGAAGAGGACGGTGCCGATCCACAGGGCGCGCAGGTCCCACCACATGGCGTCGGTGGCGTCCTGCTTCTCGGGCGTGGCCTGCAGCGACTTCATGAACGCGGCCGCCGTGGCCAGCGACAGCACGCCGAAGATCAGCACGAACAACAGCCCGATCTGCTGCGAGATGGTGAGGCTTTGCAGCCAGTGGCCGACTTCTTTCATCAGGCCACCTTGTCGAGGGCGATCACCGCGTCGCGCGCGCGAGCGAGAAAGGCCCGCTTGTCCTCACCTGGCTGCAGCTGGATCGGCGCACCGAAGGTCACCGAGCAGAGGATGGGCACCGGCACCACTTCGCCCTTGGGCATGACACGCTGCACGTTGTCGATCCAGGTCGGGATCAGCTGCACGTCGGGGAACTGCTCCGCGAGGTGGAAGAGCCCCGCCTTGAACGCCTGCGGCTCGCCCTTGTTGCCGCGGGTGCCCTCGGGAAAGATCACCAGCGAGTCGCCGTTCTTGAGCGCCTCGACCAGCGGCTCCAGCGGGTCTTCGTCGGCGGTGCGCACGCGGCTCACGTAGACCGCGTTGAAGATCTCGCGGGTGATCCAGTGCTTCAGCTTCGACGAGGTCCAGTAGTCACGGGCGGCGATGGGCCGGGTGACGGCGCGCAGGTCGCGCGGCAACGAGGCCCAGATCAGCACCCAGTCGAAGTGGCTCTGGTGGTTGGCGAAGTAGATGCGCTGCTCGGCCTTGGGCGGGCTGCCGTACCAGTGGCCTTGCGCGCCGGTGATGAGGCGCGCAAGGAAGGCGAGAACGAGGCCTGCCAGTTCGGGCAGCGTCATCTTCAGTGTCTGAAGTGGCGGACGCCAGTCAACACCATGGCGATGCCATGTTCGTTCGCCGCACCGATCACCTCTTCATCGCGCACGCTGCCCCCCGGATGGATCACGCTGGTGGCCCCGGCCTTCACCAGCTCGTCGAGCGTGTCGCGGAACGGGAAGAAGGCATCGCTTGCCACGGCCGAGCCCTTCAGCGACAGGCCCGCGGCTTCGGCCTTGATGCCCGCGATGCGCGCCGAGTCGAGGCGGCTCATCTGGCCGGCACCCACGCCGAGCGTCATGCCGCCGGCGCAGAAGACGATGGCGTTGCTCTTCACGTACTTGGCCACCGTCCAGGCGAAGAGCATGTCTTCGAGCTGCTGCTTCGTCGGCTGCGCCTTCGTCACGACCTTCAGGTCCGACAGCTTCAGCTCATGGTTGTCGGCGCTCTGGATCAGGAGGCCCGAGCCGATGCGCTTCACGTCTTGCGCGTTGCGGCCTTGTTCCCAGGCGGTGGCGCCGCCCTTGGGCAGTGCGATCTGCAGCACGCGCACGTTTTTCTTGGCGGCGAAGATGGCCAGCGCATCGCTCGTGAATGACGGGGCGATCAGCACTTCCATGAACAACTTGGTGGCGTGCTCAGCGGTCGATGCATCCACCTCCGTATTGAAGGCAATGATGCCGCCGAAGGCCGAGGTCGGATCGGTCTTCAAGGCCTTGGCGTAGGCCTCGGCCGCGTTGGCACCGAGGGCCACGCCGCAGGGGTTCGCGTGCTTGACGATCACGCAGGCGGGTGTGTCGAAGCTTTTCACGCACTCCCATGCCGCATCAGCGTCGGCGATGTTGTTGTACGAGAGCTCCTTGCCCTGCAGCTGCTTGCCGGTGACGAGCGAGCCGGGGGCCGGGTGCAGGTCGCGGTAGTACGCGGCCGTCTGGTGCGGGTTCTCGCCGTAGCGCAGGTCCTGCAGCTTGACGAAGCGGCCGTTGCTCTGCGCCGGGTATTCGGCGCGCGAGCCGTCGGCCTGCAGCGAGGAGAGGTAGTCGCTGATGGCCGCGTCGTAGTTCGAGATGCGGTTGAATGCAGCGACCGACAGCGCGAACTTGGTTTCCTTGCTCACGCTCTTGTTCGCCTTCAGCTCGGCGACCACCTGCGCGTATTGCGACGCGTCGGTCAGCACTGCCACGTCCTTCCAGTTCTTCGCCGCCGATCGCACCATCGCCGGGCCGCCGATGTCGATGTTCTCGATCGCGTCTTCGAGCGTGCAGCCGGGCTTGGCGACAGTTGCCTCGAAGGGGTAAAGGTTCACGCAGAGGATGTCGATCGGCGCGATGTTGTGCTTCTGGATCGCGGCCACGTGCTCGGGCAGGTCGCGGCGTGCGAGCAGGCCGCCGTGGATGGTGGGGTGCAGCGTCTTCACGCGGCCGTCGAGCATCTCGGGGAAGCCGGTGTGGTCGGCCACCTCGGTCACGGGCAGGCCGGCGTCGGCCAGCAGCTTGGCGGTGCCGCCGGTCGAGAGCAGCTTCACGCCGAGCGCGTTCAGCTCGCGTGCGAAGTCGAGCACGCCGGTCTTGTCGGAAACGGAAATCAGGGCTTGCATGAGAACGGTCTCTTTTATTTAACGAGCTTGTGGTCGAGCAGCTTGCGCCGCAGCGTGTTGCGGTTGATGCCCAGCCATTCGGCGGCGCGGCTCTGGTTGCCGTCGGCGTGCTTCATCACCACGTCGAGCAGCGGCTTTTCAACCACCTTGAGGATCATGTCGTACATGGCGGTGGGCTCCACGCCGCGCAGGTCCTTGAAATAGGCCTCCAGGCTGTCGCGCACGCATTCTTCTATGTGCTTCTTGCTCATGACAGCACCCCGCTCGCCGAATACGTCGAGCGACCCTCCGAGAGGGTCGGGCCTTGCTTGGGGCGGCCCGGCGCTGCGGCCCGAATGTTGTTTGTCTTCTTGTAGCTCATGCTTCTTGTTCGATGAGGATGTCGTCTGCTGCGTGGCTCGTGGCTGGCAGTCGCTGATGGGTGTCGGCCAACTGGTCGAACCAGTCGGTCACGGCGCGGACCTGCGTGTCGCAGGTTTCCAGCTTGTTCATGAAGGCGCGGAAGTCTTCGCCGCCTGGCAAGGCGCGCACGGCCCAGCCAATGTGCTTGCGGGCGGTGCGCACGCCCGTGTATTCACCGTACAGGTCGTAGTGCTCGTGCAGGTGCTCGAGCAGCCACTGCTTGGCCTGCTGCACCTCGGGGGCGGGCAGGTGCTCGCCGGTGGCGAGGAAGTGCGCGATCTCGCGGAAGATCCATGGCCGGCCTTGGGCGGCGCGGCCGATCATGATGGCGTCGGCGCCGGTGGCGGCGAGCACCTCGCGCGCTTTCTCGGGGCTGTCGATGTCGCCGTTGGCGACGACCGGGATGCTCAGCGCTGCCTTCACGGCGGCGATGGTGTCGTACTCGGCGTGGCCGCCGTAGCCTTGCTCGCGGGTGCGGCCGTGCACCGTGACCATCGCGACGCCCACCGATTCGGCCACGCGCGCCAGCCGCACCGCATTGCGCTCGGCCTGGCACCACCCGGTGCGCATCTTCAGCGTGACGGGCACCTTGTGCGGGGCACAGGCCGCGACCACGGCGTCGATGATCGCGGTGGCGAGCGGCTCGTCCTGCATCAGCGCCGAGCCGGCCCATTTGGTGCACACCTTCTTGGCCGGGCAGCCCATGTTGATGTCGATGATCTGGGCGCCGCGGTCGATGTTGTAGGCGGCGGCCTCGGCCATCATCTGCGGCTCGGTGCCGGCGATCTGCACCGCAATCGGCGCCACTTCGCCGTCATGGTTGGCGCGGCGCGAGGTCTTGAGGCTGTTCCACAAGTCTTTGCGCGAGGTCACCATCTCGCTCACCGCGTAGCCCGCACCCAGCCGTTTGCACAGCTGCCGGAACGGCCGGTCGGTCACGCCGGCCATCGGCGCGGCGAACAGATTGTTCGCGAGGGAGATGTGGCCGATCTGCATGGTGAGAAGGGGGAAGAATCGGCCGGGCTGCTCAAAAAGGAGGCAGAGTATAAGCCCTGAAACCTACAGGTCTTGTGTGCAAAACCTGCTGCGGATAATGCCGCCCGATGCAGGAATGGATCGAATCGTTGCTCGCGCTTCTCGCCCTCCCGAAGTTCGGGCTGAGCACCGTCTTCGTCGTCGCCTTCATCTCGGCCACGCTGCTGCCTCTGGGCTCCGAACCCGCGGTGTTCGGCCTCGTCAAGCTCAACCCCGAGCTCTTCTGGCCCGCAGTGCTCGTGGCCACCGCCGGCAACACGCTCGGCGGTGCCGTGACCTACTGGATGGGCTATGGCGCCGAGCGGGCCTATGAAAAAGTCGCGCATCACGCACCGCACGAGGCGCGAGTGCTCACGTGGCTGCGCCAGTTCGGGCCCCGGGCCTGCTTGATGTCGTGGTTGCCCATCCTCGGCGACCCGCTGTGCGGTGTGGCCGGTTGGATGCGGCTGCCCTTCTGGCCCTGCGTGCTCTACATGGCGATCGGCAAGTTTGGCCGCTACCTCGTGATGACGGCGGTGCTGCTGTGGCTGTGGCCGGGGCAGTACGGCGGCTGAGCTTGCGGCCCGGCCGAGGGTTCGGCGGCCGGCAATCTGTCAGAAAGTCGACGCTTCGGGCCGGTGCTGTTGCGGCAGCATGCGTGGTGCATGGCACGATGAAACGATCGTCGTCCCGACCGCGAGGTGCCCATGTCCAGCAAGTCTCAGAAGCCTCGCGCCAGGCGCATCAACTGGTTTGACCGGCTCAAGAGCCTGTTCCAGAAGCCTGAGGCGACGCCGCCCAGCCTGAACCACGTGCTTGCCAAGGCCGGCTCACGCCGCAGCGCCAAGGTCGGCAAGAGTGGTGGCAAAAGCTCCACCAACGTGGCCCACATGCTGAAGGCGCTGAAGCTCGTGCTCGACCGGCATGGCGCGTCGCGCGCGGTGCTCGCCCACCTGAGCGTGGTCGAGCAGGCGCTCGGGCACGGTGGCTTGCAGGCCCTGGAAGACGTGCCGGCCGACGTGCTCGGCAAGGCCTTGTCGCAACTCGAGATGCTGGTGTCGGACTGGTCCGAGGCCGGTATTGCGGCGCTGCGGGCGCAGATCAAGGCCGCGATGGCCAAGCCCGGGCGCATCGACGTGCCGCGCGGTGGTCGCCCGGCCAAGCAATCGACCGATTTCGACAACAGCCGCATGCAGGTGAACGAAGCCAGCGTCTCCGTCTTCATGGACGCCCAGGCGCGCTGGGAGACCTCGCTCACCGGCGGCCGCTGACCAGCGGCGCGGGAATGCAAAAGGGCGCCGAGGCGCCCTTTTCTCATGTGCCGCCGAAACCGCTCAGGCGGTCTTGCGCGCGGCCTTCTTGGCGGCAGGCTTGGCCGCGGTCTTTGCGGCCGTCCTGGCCGTGGCGCGCGGCGCCGGCGACTTGCTGGCCTTGCCGAGCTGAGCGCTCAGCTCGTCGATGCGCTTGTGCAGGGCGGCCACGTCCTTCGCGCTCGGCACGCCCAGCTTCGCCAGCGCCTTGGCGGTGCGCTCTTCGAAGATCGACTCCAGCTTGTCCCAGTGCTGGCCGGCCTTGCTGGTCACGTCACCGGCCATGCCGGTCATCTTGCTGGCCATCTCGTTGAGCTTGCCTTCGGCCACGCTCTGCGTCTTCTTCTGCAGCGTCACGCCTTCCTTCACCAGCGCTTCGAAGACCTTGCCACCTTCTTCCTGCGCCTTGGAAAACGCGCCCAGGCCGGCGAGCCAGATCTGCTGGGCCGAGTCCTTCACCGTGGCGGCGAACTGGCTGTCGAGCAGGCTTGCGGGCGACGCGGCCTTCTTGTCGGCCATCTGCTTGAGTTTCTTGACCATGGTCTCGTTCCTGTGAGTGGTGGATGAAAGACGGCGCGCCGTCGCGGCACGAGGCGCCACTATAGGAGCGTGCGGCGCGCATCGCACCCGCTTTCTCTAGTGAGAGCCCCCAAGGGCTCGGGAAACTTCGCAGGGCACGCCCTTGCCTTTGGAGAAGAATGCGCCGGTCATCCACAGGAGGAACGCATGCAGTATTTCGTGACCGGAGCCACCGGCTTCATCGGCAAACGCCTCGTCAAGACCTTGCTGCAGCGTCGCGGTGCGACCGTGCACTTTCTGCTGCGCGAGGGCAGCGAGGGCAAGCTGCCGGCACTGCTGGAGTACTGGGGCGTCGACGCGCGCCGTGCCGTGCCGGTCTACGGCGACCTGACGGCCAAGAAGCTGGGCGTCTCGGCCGAGGCGGTCAAGAAGCTCAAAGGCCACATCGACCACGTTTACCACCTGGCCGCGGTGTACGACCTGAAGGCCGACGAAGAGTCGCAGGTGCATGTGAACGTGGAAGGCACGCGCAACCTCGTCGAGTTCGCGAAGGCCATCGACGCCGGGCATCTGCACCACGTGAGCAGCATTGCCGCCGCCGGCCTTTACGAGGGCGTGTTCCGCGAAGACATGTTTGACGAGGCCGAGAACCTCGACCACCCCTACTTCATGACCAAGCACGAGAGCGAGAAGATCGTGCGCACCGAAAGCAAGGTGCCGTGGACGGTCTACCGCCCCGCGCTCGTGGTGGGCGACTCGCAGACCGGCGAGATGGACAAGGTCGACGGGCCGTACTACTTCTTCAAGCTCATCCAGCGCATGCGGCAGCTGCTGCCGCCGTGGATGCCCAGCATCGGCCTGGAAGGCGGGCGCATCAACATCGTGCCGGTCGACTTCGTGGTGAGCGCGCTCGACCACATCAGCCACCAGAAGACCGATCTGAACAAGAAGTGCTTCCACCTCGTCGACCCCGAGGGCTACCGCGTGGGCGACGTGCTCGACGTCTTCAGCAAGGCCGCGCACGCGCCGAAGATGAATCTCTTCATCAACGCCGCGCTGCTCGGCTTCATCCCCAAGGGCATCAAGAAGGGTCTCATGGCCCTGGCCCCGGTGCGCCGCGTGCGCCACGCGGTGATGAAGGACCTGGGCCTGCCGGAAGACATCCTCACCTTCGTCAACTACCCCACGCGCTTCGATTGCCGCGAGACCACCGCGGCGCTGAAGGGCAGCGGCATCGCCTGCCCCAAGCTCCCCAACTACGCCTGGCGCCTGTGGGACTACTGGGAGCGCAACCTCGACCCGGCGCTCTTCGTCGACCGCAGCCTGCGCGGCACGGTGGGCGGCAAGGTGGTGCTGGTGACGGGCGGCTCCTCGGGCATCGGCCTGGCGGCGGCGATCAAGTTTGCCGAGGCGGGCGCGATCACCATCATCTGCGCGCGCGACGAAGCCAAGCTCGCCGAGGCGAAGAAGGAGATCATGGCCGCCGCCGGCAAGGGCGCGAACGTGGCGACCTACTCGGCCGACATTGCCGACGAGGCCAGCTGCGCCGGGCTCATCGCCTGGCTGACCGAGACCTACGGCGGGGTCGACTTCCTCATCAACAACGCGGGTCGTTCGATCCGCCGCGCCATCGAAAGCAGCTACGACCGCTTCCACGATTTCGAGCGCACGATGCAGCTCAACTACTTCGGCTGCCTGCGCGTGACGATGGGTTTGCTGCCGGGCATGGTGGCGAAGAAGAAGGGGCACATCGTCAACATCAGCTCGATCGGTGTGCTGACGAACGCGCCGCGCTTCTCGGCGTATGTGGCGAGCAAGGCGGCGCTGGATGCGTGGACGCGCTGCGCGTCGAGCGAGTACGCCGACACCGGCATCACGTTCACGACCATCAACATGCCGCTGGTGCGCACGCCGATGATTGCGCCCACCAAGATCTACAACAACGTGCCGACGCTCGCGCCCGAGGAAGCCGCCGACATGATCGCGGAGGCGTGTGTGGACAAGCCGGTGCGGATTGCCACCCGGCTCGGCGTCACCGGGGAGGTGTTGCATGCGCTCTTGCCGCGGGTGGCGCAGATCGTGATGAATACGAGCTTCCGGATGTTTCCGGACAGCTCTGCGGCGAAGGGGGACAAGAGTGGGAAGCCCTCTCTTTCTCCGGAGGCGATGGCGATGCAGCAGATGATGAGGGGGATTCACTTCTGAGCACTGCGTGGTGGCTTGCCGGGATTTCGCCCCGGCGGGCGACCTACTTTCTTTTGCTTCGCCAAAAGAAAGTAGGCAAAGAAAAGGCGACCCCGTTCGCCGGTCCGCCTAGGGCGGACTGCTCTGCGCTGCTCGGTCTTTGTGGGTCGGGCAGAACTCACTACGCGAGCTTCGCTCGCTGCGTTCAGACAGCTGCCCGAAGCTAGAGGACGAAGCGCGCTTGCGCGCGCCCCACAAAGCCCTGCGCTGCTCGACGGCTCTCAAGGGCCCCGGGAAACCGCCGCCCGCTTCGCGGGCATCACACTCTCGACTCGCTTCGCCTCGTGCTGGATCTCCACTCCGTTCGGGCTGAGCCTGTCGAAGCCAGCGCATGGCACCGGCCCTTCGACAAGCTCAGGGCGAACGGGAGCGATGGGGAATGAGGCGATGCGAAGCGAGCCGAGTCGCACAGCTTCCCGTGGGTGGCGTCGAGGAGCGCAAGGCTTGAGGGGCGCGCGCGTCAGCGCGCATCGTCAACTGACTTCGCGCCGCCTGTCTGAACGTAGCGCCCTACGGGCGCGAAGTGAGTTCGGCGCGGCCCCTCAAGACCGAGCACCGCAGAGCAGTCCGGCCTCCGGCCGGACCGCCACCGTCGGGTCGCCTTTCTTTGATTACTTTCTTTGGCGAAGCAAAGAAAGTAATTCGGCCGCCGGGCCGAGACCCGGCAAGCAGCCACGCAGTGCCCCACCCGCCAGAGGCAAAGACGACAATCGCGCCATGCGCATCCACGACATCCGTCAGCGACTCGCCGCCCTCGGCGCCGGCCCCAAGCACACCGCCCGTGTGCTCCGCCTCTGGTCGCAAGCGATGCCCCAAGACAGCGGCAAGCGCCGCCTCGAAGACTTCATGCCGCAGGGCGTGCGCGAAGCCCTCCCCACGCTCAGCGCAGAGCTGCAAGCCCTGGCCACACTGCGCGCCGAGCACATCGGCGAAGACGGCTCCTCCCGCCTCCTCGTCGAGCTGGCCGACGGCCAGACCGTCGAAAGCGTGCTACTCCCCCGCGACGGCCTGTGCGTCTCCACGCAAGTCGGCTGTGCCGTCGGCTGCGTCTTCTGCATGACGGGCCAGAGCGGCCTCCTGCGCCAGCTCGGCAGCGCCGAGATCGTCGCCCAGGTCGCCCTCGCCCGCACGAAACGCGTGGTGAAGAAGGTCGTCTTCATGGGCATGGGCGAGCCCGCTCACAACCTCGACAACGTGCTTGAAGCCATCGACCTGCTCGGCACTGGCGGCAACATCGGCCACAAGGAGCTGGTGTTCTCCACCGTTGGCGACGCGCGTGTCTTCGAGCAACTGCCGCTGCAGACCGTGAAGCCGGCGCTCGCGCTGTCCTTACATTCCACGAAGCCTGAGCTGCGCGCCGAACTGCTGCCGCGCGCCCCGCGCATCGATCCGGCCGACCTGGTGGAAGAGGGCGAGCGCTACGCCCGCCTCACGCACTACCCGATCCAGTACCAGTGGACTCTGCTCGACGGCATCAACGACGGCGACGACGAACTCGACGGCATCGTGCGCCTGCTCAAGGGCAAGTACGCGGTGATGAACATGATCCCGTACAACCAGATCGACGGGCTGCCCTACCAGCGGCCCTCGTGGGAGAAGGCCGCTTCGATCGCCCGCCGCCTTCACCAGCGCGGCGTGCTGACCAAGCTGCGCCATTCGGCGGGTCAGGACGTCGACGGCGGCTGCGGCCAGCTGCGCGCCCGAATCAGCGCGACGGAAGAGCCGGTCGCACCAAGGGCGCGGCGCGTCGTGCCGCTGCGCCCGGTCGCGAGCTAAAACCTCAGCCCCGTGCCGCCAGCGAGCGGCTGGCCCGCAGTGCGAGCAGCGTGCACACGCAACCCGACAGCAGGTAGACGGTGAGCGCGATCAGCCCGAAGCGGGCCGACAGGCCCAGCGCCACCAGCGGTGCAAACGCCGCGCCGATCAGCCACGCGAAGTCGGAGGTGAGCGCCGCGCCGGTGTAGCGGAACTTCGAGGCGAAGTTGGCCGTCACCGTGCCGGCTGCCTGGCCATACGACAGGCCCATCAGCACGAAGCCGACGAGGATGAAGAGGTCTTGCCCCAGCGTGCCGCCGTCGAGCAGCAGCGGCGCGAAGAGGCTGAACACGGCAATCAACACCGCCAGCAGCGCGAGCGTGCGGCGGCGGCCGATGCGGTCGGCGATCAGGCCCGACACGGGCATGGCGGCGGCGGCGAGCACCGCGCCGACGACCTGCACCGCGAGGAACTCGCCGGTCACCTGGTCGGAGTACAGCAGGATCCACGACAGCGGAAACACCGTCACGATGTGAAAGAGCGCGTAGCTCGCCAGCGCGGCAAACGCGCCAATCACGATGTGCCGGCCCTGCTTGCGGAACAGCTCGCGCTCGTTGCACGGCTCGAGCTCACGGGCATGCAGGTCGCGCTCGTACTCGTGGGTGACGACGAGCCGCAGCCGCGCGAAGAGCGCCACCACGTTGATCGCGAAGGCGGCGTAGAACGGGTAGCGCCAGCCCCAGGTGAGGAAGTCGGCGGCGTCGAGGTTCTTCCACAGGTAGGCGAAGAGGCTGCAGGCGATCAGGAAGCCGAGCGGCGCGCCCAGCTGCGCGAGCATCGCGTACCAGCCGCGGCGGTGCTTCGGCGCGTTGAGCGCCAGCAGCGAGGGAAGGCCGTCCCACGAGGCGCCCATCGCCAGGCCCTGGCCGATGCGACAGACGGCCAGCAGCACGATCGAGAGCTCGCCCCAGGTGTCGTAACCCGGGAGCAGCGCCATGCTCACGGTGGAGGTGCCGAGCAGGAAGAGGGCGATGGTCAGCTTGGTGCTGCGGCCGAAGCGGCGCTGGATTTCCATGCCGGCCAGCGTGCCGATGGGGCGCACGACGAAGGCGAAGGCGAACAGCGCAAACGCGTAGAGGATGCCTTCGAGCCGCCCCGCGAACGGAAAGAACACCGCCGGGAAGACGAGCGCCGAAGCGATGCCGTAGACGAAGAAGTCGAAGTATTCGGAAGCCCGCCCGATCACCACGCCGACGGCGATGTCTCCCGGGGCCACGCGCTCGTGCTGCGAGCTGCCGGGGGCGTGGTGGATGCTGCTGGTCCGGTGGGCGGGGAAGGCGGGGGTGGCGGTGCTCGACATCGGTTTACGGGGCAGAGGCGGGACAGGGTGGGGGCAGGGTGCGGATGAGGATACGCCACCCAAGACCGGGACGGCAGAGGTGTAACTCTCGCCAGAGGGGTGGGACAAATTGTCCAATGGTTGATCTGGGTCAACCTGTCTACATTGCGGCCTCATGCGCAAGTGTGGTTTCCCCTGCGCCTCACGAGCCCCTACGACACCGTGCCCTCGAACCCTGTGCTCTCCTTCACGAACCGCCTGCCGCGCTGGGGCCGTGCCCTCGGCGGCCTGGTGCCTGCCGCGCTTTTGCCCACGCTGCTGGCCGGCTGCGACACCGTGGTGATGAACCCCTCGGGCGACATCGCCTCGCAGCAGGCCGACCTCATCGTCTCGTCCACCGTGCTGATGCTCCTGATCATCGTGCCGGTGATCGTGCTCACGCTGGTCTTCGCGTGGCGCTACCGCGAGAGCAACACCGAGGCCACCTACGACCCCGAGTGGGACCACTCCACCAAGCTGGAACTGGTGATCTGGGGCGCGCCGCTCCTGATCATCATCGCCCTTGGTGCGCTCACCTGGATCAGCACCCACAAGCTCGACCCGTGGCGCCCGCTGCAGCGCATCGACGCGCAGCGCCCCATCAACCCGCAAGACCCGAAGACCAAGCCGCTGGTGGTGCAGGTCGTCGCGCTCGACTGGAAGTGGCTCTTCGTCTACCCCGAGCAGGGCATCGCCACCGTCAACGAGCTGGCCGCGCCGGTCGACCGGCCGATCCAGTTCCGCATCACCTCGTCGACGGTGATGAACTCCTTCTATGTGCCGGCGCTCGCCGGCCAGATCTACGCCATGCCGGGCATGGAAACCAAGCTGCACGCCGTGATCAACCGCGCCGGCGTGTACGACGGTTTCTCCGCCAACTTCAGCGGTGACGGTTTCTCGCACATGCGCTTCAAGTTCCACGGCCTGTCGGACGCCGGCTTCGCGCGCTGGGTCGAGAGCCACAAGGCCTCGAAAGACGAGCTGACCCGCGCCGTCTACCTGACGCTCGAGCAACCGAGCGCGCGTGAGCCGGTGCGGCGCTATGGCCGCGTCGACCCGAAGCTCTTCGACGCGGTGCTCAACCGCTGCGTCGACACCGCCAAGATGTGCATGAACGAGATGATGGCCATCGATGCCGCCGGCGGCATGGGCAAACAAGGCCTCGCCTACCTGGAACGCAAGCCCTGGCGCGACGGCGAACGCGCCTACGTCGCCACCGCCCTGTGCACCCCCGACAACCCGACCGGCTCGCCGCTCCTCGCGGACAGCCAGCCTGCCCTGGCACGCCGCTGAGAGCTTCACGATGTCTTCCGCTTCCCTCGACCTGCAAACCCTCGTCTTCGGCCGCCTCGGCCCCGACGCGATCCCGCACGACCCGATCATCTGGGCCACCTTCGCCGTGGTGGCGCTCGGCGGCACCGCGCTCCTGGCCCTGATGACGCGCTACCGCGTGTGGGGCCCGCTGTGGCGCGACTGGCTCACCAGCATCGACCACAAGAAGATCGGCATCATGTACATCGTGCTGGGCCTGGTGATGCTGCTGCGCGGCTTCGCCGACGCGCTGATGATGCGGCTCCAGCAGTCGATCGCCTTCGGCGACAACCTGGGCTACCTGCCGCCGCACCACTACGACCAGATCTTCACGGCGCACGGCGTGATCATGATCTTCTTCGTGGCGATGCCGCTGGTCACCGGCTTCATGAATTACGTGGTGCCGCTGCAGATCGGCGCACGCGACGTGGCCTTCCCCTTCCTCAACAACTTCAGCTTCTGGATGACGGCCGGCGGCGCCGGGCTCACGATGGTCTCGCTCTTCGTCGGCGAGTTCGCGCGCACCGGCTGGCTGGCGTACCCGCCGCTGTCGGGCATCCTGCAGAGCCCGGGAGTCGGGGTCGACTACTACCTGTGGTCGCTACAGGTGGCGGGTGTGGGCACCACGCTTTCCGGCATCAACTTGATCGCCACCATCATCAAGATGCGTGCCCCCGGCATGACGATGATGAAGATGCCGGTGTTCACCTGGACTTCGCTCTGCACCAACATCCTGATCGTCGCCGCCTTCCCGGTGCTGACCGCGGTGCTGGCGCTGCTCTCGCTCGACCGTTACGTCGGCACGAACTTCTTCACGAACGACCTCGGCGGCAACGCCATGATGTACGTGAACCTGATCTGGATCTGGGGCCACCCCGAGGTCTACATCCTGATCCTCCCGTGCTTCGGCATCTTCTCGGAAGTGGTGTCGACCTTCAGCCGCAAGCGCCTCTTCGGCTATGCGTCGATGGTCTACGCGACCGTCGTGATCACCATCCTGTCGTACCTGGTGTGGCTGCACCACTTCTTCACGATGGGCTCGGGTGCGAGTGTGAACTCGTTCTTCGGCATCACGACGATGATCATCTCGATCCCCACGGGCGCGAAGATCTTCAACTGGCTCTTCACCATGTACCGCGGTCGCATCCAGTTCGACGTGCCGATGCTGTGGACGGTGGGCTTCATGGTCACCTTCGTGATCGGGGGCATGACGGGCGTGCTGCTCGCGGTGCCGCCGGCCGACTTCGTGCTGCACAACAGCCTCTTCCTGATCGCGCACTTCCACAACGTGATCATCGGCGGCGTGCTCTTCGGTCTCTTCGCCGGCATCGTGTTCTGGTTCCCCAAGGCCTTCGGCTACAAGCTCGACCCGTTCTGGGGCAAGTGCTCGTTCTGGTTCTGGCAGATCGGCTTCTTCTTCGCCTTCATGCCGCTCTACGTGCTGGGCCTGATGGGTGTGACGCGCCGCATGAGCCACTTCGACGACCCTTCGCTGCAGATCTGGTTCATCGTCGCCGCCTTCGGCGCCGTGCTGATCGCGCTTGGCATCGCCGCCTTCCTGATCCAGCTGGTGGTGAGCTACATGCGCCGCGACCAACTGCGCGACGTGACCGGCGACCCGTGGGACGGCCGCACCCTGGAATGGTCGACCTCCTCGCCGCCGCCGGCCTACAACTTCGCCTTCACGCCCGTCGTGCACGACAACGACGCCTGGCACGACATGAAGCGCCGCGGTGCGCAGCGCCCGACCTCCGGCTTCAAGCCCATCCACATGCCGGCCAACACAGCCGCGGGCATCGTGATCGCCGGCCTGTCGACCGCGCTCGGCTTCGCGCTCATCTGGCACATGTGGATTCCGGCCGCGCTGCTCTTCGTGGCCACCATCGGCGCCACGATCTTCCACACCTTCAACTACAAGCGCGACTACTACATCCCGGCGGATGAAGTGACCCGCAGCGAAGACCAACGCACGCTCGCGCTGGCCACCGCGCGGGCTTGAGGGCGACCCCACCATGACGATGCTTCAACCCGCTCTCGCCACGGCTGGCGCCCAGGACGCGCCGGTCTTCTACGACAACGGCGACCACCACCCGCAGCAGGGCACGCTGCTCGGCTTCTGGCTCTACCTGATGAGCGACTGCCTCATCTTCGCCGTGCTCTTCGCCACCTACGCCGTGCTGGGTCGCTCGTATGCGGCCGGCCCGTCGGGTGCCGACCTGTTCGACCTGAACCTGGTCGCCATCAACACCGGCCTGCTGCTGCTGTCGTCCATCACCTATGGCTTCGCGATGATCGGTGCGCAGCACAAGCGCAAAGGCCAGGTGCTGGGCTGGCTCGCGATCACCGGCCTGCTGGGCCTGGGCTTCCTCGGCATCGAGTTGTATGAGTTCGCGCACCTCATCCACCAAGGGGCGGGCCCGCAGCGCAGCGCCTTCCTGTCGGCTTTCTTCACGCTGGTCGGCACGCACGGCCTGCACGTCACCTTCGGCTGCATCTGGCTCGTGACGCTGATGGTGCAGGTGGGCAAGCACGGCCTCATCCCCGAGAACCAGCGCCGGCTGATGTGCCTGTCGATGTTTTGGCACTTCCTCGACGTCGTCTGGATCGGCGTCTTCACCTTCGTCTATCTGATGGGAGTGATGCCATGAGCGGCACACACGCAGGCACTCACGAGGAACTGGCGCACGGCGCGCACGACGCGGGTCACAGTGAAGACCATGCACACGGCGACGAGGGCTACCACTTCAGCGTCAAAGGCTACGTGATCGGCTTCCTGCTGGCGGTGGTGCTGACGGCCATCCCGTTCTGGCTGGTGATGGGCAAGGTGCTGCCCTCACCGGGCCTCACGGCCGCGGTGATCCTCGGCTTCGCGGCGGTGCAGATCGTGGTGCACATGGTGTATTTCCTGCACATGAACTCGAAGATCGAAGGCGGCTGGTCGATGCTCGCGCTGATCTTCACCGGGGCGCTGGTGCTCATCATGCTGGCCGGTTCGATCTGGGTGATGTACCACCTGAACACCAACATGATGCCGGTGCACGACATGCGGAACATGCCATGACGACCACTTCCCTCCAGACGCCCGTCGACCACAGCGACGACAACGAAGACTTCGACGCCAGCACCGCCTCGGCCCGCCCGGTGTTGTGGGTGACGCTGCTGCTCGCCGGCCTCTTCGCGCTGGCCGGCTTCGTGGCCCTCGGCATGTGGCAGGTCAACCGCCTCAACTGGAAGACCGAGCTGATCGAGCGCGTCGACCAGCGCGTGAAGGCCGCGCCGGTGGCCGCACCCGGCCCCGCCGAATGGGCCGGGTTGAGCGAGGCCAGCGCCGAGTACCGCCGCGTCACGCTGCGTGGCCGTTATGTGCATGAGCAAGAGACGCTGGTGCAGGCGATGACGGCACTCGGCAGCGGCTATTGGGTGCTCACGCCGATGCGCACCGAGCAGGGTTTCGTGGTGCTGGTCAACCGCGGCTTCGTGCCGCCCGACAAGCGCGACCCGGCCACCCGGCCCGTCGCCACGGGCGATGCGGTGCAGTCGGTGGAAGGGCTGCTGCGCATGTCGGAGCCGCGCGGCCGTGTGCTGCAGGACAACGACGCTGCCGCCAACCGCTGGTACTCGCGTGACGTGGCCGCCATCGCCGCCGCGCGCGGCGTGGGCGATGCGAAGTCGGTGGCCCCGTATTTCGTCGACGTGGCCGCGGCCAACGACGCGCCGCTCGACTGGCCGCGCCCCGGCCTCACCGTGCTGCACTTCAGCAACAATCACCTGATGTATGCACTGACGTGGTTCGTGCTCGCGGGCATGGTGGCGGCCGCGATCGCCTTTGCGGCGGTGGCGGAGATCCGTGCCTCGCGCCGCCGTGCCGCTGCGCAGCAGGGTGCCTGAGGCCGCACACGCCACGCCGGCGCAGGACGCCGGCCAGGCCCCCGAGAAACTCGCGGGCCGCAACAACCTCCTGCAGCTGATCCAGCTGCGCTGGCTCGCGGTGGCGGGCCAGCTCGCCACCATCCTGGTGGTGCACTTCGCGCTCGGCATCACGCTGCCGCTGCCCGAGATGCTCTCGCTGCTGGGCGCGCTCGCCGCCTTCAACCTCGCGTGCTGGCTGCGCAGCCGCACCGCACCGCGGGTGAGCGACACCGAGTTGCTCGGCGGGCTGCTGGTCGACGTCTCCATCCTGAGCGCCCAGCTGTATTACGCGGGCGGCGTCACCAACCCGTTCATCTTCCTGTACTTGCTGCAGGTGGCCGTGGCCTCGGTGATGCTGCGGCCGAGCTACGCGTGGACCATCGTCGGCGTGACGAGCGGGTGCTTCGTCGCGCTCACGCAGTGGTACCAGCCGCTCAAGCTCACCGGGCTCGACGCCGCGGCCCTGTCGGCGCCCTACATCGGCGGCCTGCTGCTGTGCTTTCTGCTCAACGCGGGGCTGCTGGTGGTCTTCATCGTGCGCATCGAGCGCAACCTGCGCCGGCGCGATGCCCGCCTGGCTGACCTGCGCCAGCGCGCCGCCGAAGAAGAGCACATCGTGCGCATGGGCCTGCTCGCCTCGGGCGCGGCGCACGAGCTGGGCACGCCGCTCGCCACGCTGTCGGTGATCCTCGGCGACTGGTCGCGCATGGCGCCGTTTGCCGCCGAGCCCGAGCTGCGCGAGGAGATCGAGGAGATGCAGATCCAGATCCAGCGCTGCAAGACCATCGTGAGCGGCATCCTGATGTCAGCGGGCGAGGCGCGCGGCGAGGCACCGGTGCAGACCACGCTGCACGCCTTCCTCGACGACCTCGTGTCGCACTGGCGCCGCACGCGCGCCGCGGAGGGCCTGCACCATGAGCGCATCGACGTGCCCGACCTGCCGATGATTTCCGACTTCGCGCTGCGCCAGATGATCGACAACGTGCTCGACAACGCCCTCGAAGCGGCGCCTCACGCCGCGCCACGGCTCATCGCGCAGTGCGAGCACGACGAGCTGGTGCTGCGCGTGCAGGACGAAGGCCCCGGCTTCGCGCCCGGCATGCTCGAGCGCTTCGGCAAGCCCTACCAGTCGAGCAAGGGGCGGGCAGGGGGCGGGCTCGGGCTCTTCCTGTCGGTGAACGTGGCCCGCTCGCTGGGCGGGCGCATCAGTGCGCGCAACCGGATCGAGGTTGGCGCCGAAGTGGAGATCCGCCTGCCGCTCGCGGCCTTGGCCCCCGCTGAGGACAATGCGCCCGATGAGCACTGAAGACAACGTGCCCGACCCGCTGCTGCTCATCGTCGAAGACGACGATGCGTTTGCGCGCACGCTGGTGCGCTCGTTCGAGCGGCGCGGCTACCAGGTGCTGCGCGCGACCAGCCTCGACGACGTGCGCGCGCTGCTGGCCGAACAGACGCCCGAGTTCGCCGTGGTCGACCTGCGGCTCGCCGGGGGCGCCTCGGGGCTCGCGTGCGTGCAGGTGCTGCACGAGCACGACCCGACCACCGTGATCGTGGTGCTCACCGGCTACGCGAGCATCGCCACCGCGGTCGAGGCCATCAAGCTCGGCGCTCGCCACTACCTCGCCAAGCCGGCCAACACCGACGACATCGAAGCTGCCTTCGAACGCGAGCAGGGCGACGCCGGGGTCGAGCTGACCGAGCGCACCACCTCCATCAAGACCCTGGAGTGGGAGCGCATCCACGAGACCCTCGCCGAGACCGGCTTCAACATCTCGGAGACGGCCCGACGGCTGGGCATGCACCGGCGCACCCTCGCCCGCAAGCTGGAAAAGCAGCGCATCAAATAGCCCTTCCGGTGGGTGGCATGTTGGCGACAGCCTCGCCGGATCGCGCTTCCTACACTGCGCCTCTTTCCCATCCCATTTGGGCCACAGAGGAGACCTGCATGAGCACCCCCACCATCCCCGCCACCGCGCTGCAACTGCGCTCGCTCGTCAAGAAGAGCGGCGAACTCGAACTCTCGCTGCAAAGCGTGCCCGTGCCACAGCCGGCCGACGACGAGGTGCTGGTGCGCGTGGAAGCCACGCCGATCAACCCGTCGGACCTGGCGCTGCTCTTCGGCCTGGCCGACATGTCGACCGCCAAGGCGTCCGGCACCGCCGCCAACCCGGTGATCACCGCCCAGGTGCCCGAGAAGATGATGCGTGGCCTCGCTGCCCGACTGGATGAGTCGATGCCCGTCGGCAACGAAGGCGCCGGCACGGTGGTGAAGGCCGGCTCGTCGCCGGAAGCGCAGGCGCTGGTCGGCAAGACGGTCGCCATCCTCGGCGGCGCGATGTACGGGCAATACCGCGCCGTGAAGGCCAAGCAGGCCCTGCTGCTGCCGGCCGGCACCACCGCGGCCGAAGGCGCGTCGTGCTTCGTCAACCCGCTCACCTCGCTGTCGATGACCGAAGTGATGCGCCGTGAAGGCCACAAGGCGCTGGTGCACACCGCCGCGGCGTCGAACCTCGGCCAGATGCTCAACAAGATCTGCATGAAAGACGGCATCGCGCTCGTCAACATCGTGCGCAAGCCCGAGCAGGCCGAGATCCTGAAGAAGATCGGCGCCAAGTACATCGTCGACTCGAGCAGCCCGAGCTTCATGGAAGACCTCACCAAGGCGCTCATCGAGACCGGCGCCACCCTGTGCTTCGATGCCATCGGCGGCGGCAAGCTCGCCAGCCAGGTGCTCACGGCGATGGAAGCGGCGGCCAACGCCAACGCCAAGGAATACAGCCGCTACGGCTCCAACGTGCACAAGCAGGTCTACATCTACGGCGGCCTGGACCGCGGCCCGACGGAGCTGACCCGCAGCTTCGGCATGCAGTGGGGCGTGGGCGGCTGGCTCTTGACGCCCTTCCTGCAGAAGATCGGCTTCGCCGACGCGCAGAAGCTGCGCGAGCGTGTGGCCGCTGAACTCAAGACGACCTTCGCCAGCCACTACACCCGCGAGGTGTCGCTGGCCGAAGCGCTGTCGCTGGAGGCGATCAACGCCTACGGCAAGCAGGCGACGGGCACCAAGTACCTGATCACGCCGCAGAAGGGGCTGTGAGCAGGGGCTGAGAGCACGCGCGCTCAGCGCACGTTGGCGGGCTTTTCGTCGCCGCGTGCCGAGCGCAGCCAGTACTTCAGGGTGGCCTCGGTCGGGATGTAGAGGCGCAGCTTGAAGCCTTTGCCGAGGCGGTCGTCGGCGGCGAGTTCGCCGTCGTCGATGCCCTTCGCGTTGTAGCCGAGCGCGAGCACGATCTTGCGCTTCATCTGCACGGACAGCTCGGCCCCGTAGCCGCGCTGCACGCCGTAGAACTCGTCTTTCCAGTGCGCGACGTGGAAGCCGAAGCGCCAGCGCCTGTCGAGCTGGTAGGTGGGGCGCAGCACGTAGAGGTCGGTGATGCGCTGCGCGCCCGCCTGGAACGACTCGTCGCGGTCCCAGCGGCGTGAGCCGCGCAGCAGCAGGTCGATCTTGTCGGTCGGCTGGTATTCGAATTCACCGAAGGCGATGCGGGCGCGGCGCTTTGCGGCACCCGCTGTCGTCACACCGTCCTGCTGCGGCTCGCGCGCCAGCACGGTGAAGCGCCAGAAGGTGCTGAGCTTGCGCTCTTCGGGTTCCTGCCAGCCCAGGCCCATGCTGGCGTCACCGGAGACGACCGGAATCTCGCCCGCCACCGTCGACTTCAGCTCGGTCGCGCTGGCGCGGGTGACGAAGAGCATGTTCTCCCCCACGCGCTGCGTGTAGTCGGCGCTGGCGAAGTCGCTGTTGCGCACCGGCGTGCGCACGGCCTGCAACTCGGTGCCGAGTGCGCGGTGGGGGAAGTCGTTGTGCTGGATGCGCAGGTCGAAAAGCGTCGAGCGCAGTGCGTCGCCCGCGACCGGAATGCCCGATTCGATGAGCGACTGCGATTCCCACTTCGGCGCCAGCGTGTGGGTGTGGCGCCAGCCGACCACGAGCAGCGCGTCGTCGTCCGACGCCAGGCTCTGGTGGCGCACCTGCGCGTAGACCATGCCGTCTTTCGAGCCTTCGGGGATCTCGCCGCCGATCACCCGCTTGTAGGTGGTGCGCTCGTCGACCCCGGTAGACGACAGCAGCCCGAGCTGCGGCGCTTCGCGCCAGTACACGCGCGAGCCGCTCCAAGCGCCACCGGGGCGGTAATCGGCGCCGAACTCGGTGCGCGCGTCGGCCAGTCGCTCGTCGCCCGGCGCCATCTCGGGCTTGATGGCGCGCTGGTGCTGAGCGCTGAACGCGAGGCCGGGGGCGGCTTCCCACTGGGCCTGCACGCCACCGAAGTTGGCCTTCGGTTGGCGGTCGGACCACGGCTCGCGCAGGCCCCGGTCTTCCAGTTCGGCGTGGTGCACGAAGCCTTCCACCCACAGGTCGCGCGGGCCGTAGCGCAGGCCGAGTTGCGCATCGGTGCGGGCGACGTTGAGGGTGTCGTCATGCAGGTGCCGGCCGCTCGTCTGCAGCGAAAAGCCGTGGCCGAGCGTGGTGCCGATGGAGCCGCCGTTCTCGAGGCCGGTGCCGTCGTGCTGGTTGTAGAAGCGCACGTCGTTGATCTTGCCGGCGTGCGTCAGCTCGTAGGTGCGCGAGGGCCGCCCCGCGGCCGGGATGCCGGTGCCGGCGTTGTTGAGCAGGCCGGTCTGGCGTTCGTCGAGCGAGAGCATCCAGCGCTTGCCGAGGTCCACCGTCTTCTTCTGGCCGAAGACGCGGTAGCGCCGCTCGTAGTTGGGGCCGAGGGCGTCGACCAGCAGCTCGTTGAGGAACTCCTCCCAGGAGTCGAGCGTGTCTTCCACGCGCTGCTTGAGCTTGTCGACCGGGCCGGTTTCGCTTTCGGGCACCGATTCGGGAGTGGTCGAGTCGGCCGGCAGCGTGGGGGCCGAGGCCGCAGGCTCCGCCGGGGAGGGCGGCACGGGGGGAGCGGCTGGGGCTGGCTCTTGCGCCGCCGCCAAGGCACACAGCCCTGCAGCGAGGGCCAGGACGAGTGCGCGTGGGGCGGATCGGAGCATGAACATGGCGCGCAGTGTCGCAGTGGTCGCCCTTTTCATCTGTAGGAGGACGTCGCGCGCCGGCCGCAGCGAAACGGTCGACCCCTACAATTTGCCGCATCCAACTCTCCTCACCGCGCCGCCCATGAGCACCGCTGCCCCCGCCCACACCGCCGAGCTGGCCAACATCGCGCCGCGCGACAAGGCGGAGATCCTCGCGCAGGCCCTGCCGTACATCCGCAAGTTCCACGGCAAGACCATCGTCATCAAGTACGGCGGCAACGCGATGACTGACCCCGAGCTGCAGCAGGACTTCGCGGAAGACGTGGTGCTCTTGAAGCTGGTGGGCCTGAACCCGGTGGTGGTGCACGGCGGCGGCCCGCAGATCGAAGACGCGCTGGCGAAGATCGGCAAGAAGGGCACCTTCATCCAGGGCATGCGCGTCACGGATGAGGAGACGATGGAAGTCGTCGAGTGGGTGCTGGCCGGCCAGGTGCAGCAAGACATCGTCGGCCTCATCAACGTGGCCGGCGGCAAGGCGGTGGGCCTGACCGGGCGCGACGGTGGCCTCATCCGCGCACGCAAACTGAAGATGGTCGACCACAAGGACCCGAGCAAGGTGCACGACGTGGGCCAGGTGGGCGAGATCGAATCGATCGACCCATCGGTGGTGAAGGCGCTGCAGGACGACCAGTTCATCCCCGTCATCTCGCCGCTCGGCTTCGGCGCGGAGAACGAGAACTACAACATCAACGCCGACGTGGTGGCGGGCAAGCTGGCCGAGGTGCTGAAGGCCGAAAAGCTCATCATGCTGACCAACATCCCCGGCGTGCTCGACAAGAACGGCAAGCTGCTCACCAACCTCTCGGCGCGCGAGATCGACGAGCTGTTTGCCGACGGCACGATCAGCGGCGGCATGCTGCCCAAGATCCAGTCGGCGCTCGACGCGGCGAAGAACGGCGTGAACTCGGTGCACATCATCGACGGGCGTGTGCCGCACGCCATGCTGCTCGAGATCCTCACCGAGCAGGCCTACGGCACGATGATCAGATCGCATTGAGCTTGCACGCTCGCCAGCGTGTCTGGCTCTTCGACCTGGATGACACCCTGCACGACGCGAGCCATGCGTCGATGCCGGGCATCAACCGAGGGATGACGGACTACGTCGCCAAGTACCTCGAGCTTTCGTTTGAAGACGCCTCGGCGCTGCGTGCCCAGTACTGGCGGCGTTATGGCGCCACGCTGCTCGGCCTCATCCGCCACCACGGCGTGAAGGCCAGCCACTTCCTCGAAGAGACGCACCAGCTGCCCGGCCTCGAGGCGCAGCTGCGCATGAGCGCCCATGACCGCGCGGTGCTCAAGCGCCTGCCGGGCCGCAAATACATCCTGACCAATGCGCCGCGTGCCTATGCGCTGCGGGTGTTGAACGCGCTCAAGCTCATCGACTTCTTCGACGGCGTGATCACCATCGACGAGATGCAGATGTTCGGCCACCTGCGGCCGAAGCCCGACGCGCGCATGCTGCGCCATGTTGCAGCGCAACTGAAAGTGCCGCCCAGCCGCTGCGTTTTGGTGGAAGACACGCTGCAGCACCAGAAGGCGGCACACGGCATCGGGATGAAGGGCATCTGGATGCGGCGCTACCTTCACGCAGCCCGGAAGAGTGTGAACAACGGCATGCAAGTTGGCGTTCACCCATGCCCTGCGCCCTCCTATGTCTATGCAAGAATTCGTTCGCTCAAGACCCTGCTTGCCTTGTGACTAAACAAGGTTCGAACGACGAGATGACCGACGCCACCCTGCCTGAAGAAGCGAACGCGCCATCCGCCACCGCCGTGGCCGAACCCGGTCGCAAGCGACCCAAACCTGGCGAACGCCGCGTGCAGATCCTGCACACGCTGGCCAGCATGCTCGAACAGCCGGGCGCCGAACGCATCACCACGGCCGCGTTGGCCGCCAAGCTCGAAGTCTCGGAAGCGGCGCTGTACCGCCATTTCGCGAGCAAGGCGCAGATGTTCGAAGGCCTCATCGAATTCATCGAGCAGAGCGTGTTCACGCTCGTCAACCAGATCAGCGAACGCGAGACCAGCGGCCAGGTGCAGGCGCAGAAGATCCTGTCGGTGCTGCTGCAGTTCGGCGAAAAGAACCCCGGCATGACCCGCGTGATGGTGGGCGATGCGCTGGTGTTCGAAAACGAGCGCCTCGTCTCGCGCATGAACCAGTTCTTCGACCGCATCGAGTCGCAGCTGCGCCAGAGCCTGCGCCTGGCCGCTGAATCGGCCGGCTCGCAGACGCCGACCGTCGATGCGAATGCGCAGTCGTCGGTGCTGACGGGTTTTGCCGTCGGCCGCCTGCAGCGTTATGCCCGCTCGGGCTTCAAGCGCATGCCCACCGAACACCTCGACGGCGCGCTCGCGCTGCTCGTCCCCGCCTGAGCGGGGCGCGGGCGCCGAGGGCTCCGGCCGCTCAGGGCGCCTGCAACACCGTCAGCTTCGCTTCCTTGCGCCACTGAGCCACCTGCGCCTGCAGGCGCTCCATAGCGATCTGCTTGCGCATCTCGGCCTTCACCCTCTCGTAAGGCGGCTTCGGCTGCGTCTGGATCGATGTGAGGCGAATCACGTGCCAGCCGAATTCCGTCTGCACGGGTTGCTTCGTGTATTGCCCGGGCTTCAGCGCTTGCGCCGCTGCGGCGAAGGGCGGCACGAGCTGGCTCACCGACATGCTGCCCAGCGCGCCACCGCGCGGCACGGTCTCGGTGTCGAGCGTGTGCTTGCGCGCGAGCGCCGCAAATGACGCGCCGCGGTCGAGCTGGGCGATCAGGTCGCGCGCGGTCTTCTCGTCTTTCACGAGGATGTGGCTGGCATCGATCTGCACGTCGAGCTGCAGGGTGCGGTAACGCTCCTGGATGTCGGCCTCGGCGATTTGCATCTCGTCGGCCTTCTGCTGCAGGAAGCGTTGGCCGAGCAGCGTCTTGTGGGCGAGTTCGAGTTCGGCGCGTGTCTGCGCGCGTGAGGCCACACCGGTCGACTTGGCGCGCTGGCTCAGCAGTTCCATGTCGACGAGGTCGTCGAGCATGCGGCGGCGCTCTTGCATCTCGGGCGGCGCGCCCCCGGCGGCACGCGACCGCGCCAACTCGTCGAGCATGGCGCGGCTGAGGGGCTGGCCGTTGACGAGCGCGGCGGCGTCTGGCGGCAAGGCGGGGTCGGCGGCCCAGGCGGCCGGTGCCGTGAAGCTGGAGCAGATCAGGAGGAGGGCGAAGGCTCTCATGGTGCGGTGCTGCGGTTGCGGTCGTAGGCGCGGGCGGCGGCCAGTTCTTCTTCCTTGAAGTGCTGGCGCAGCGCGGCGTCGAGCTGGGCGGCCATGTCGGGCGATGCGCTGGCGACGATGGCTTTCTTCTGCTGGGCGTAGGCCTGGTAGCGCGACTCCCACTGGTCGCGCTGGGCTTCCATGTCGGTGATGGCCTTGGCCGCGTCTTCGCCGAGGTAGCGCCGGCGCAGCTGCTCGACCTGTGCAGGGGTGGCCCCCTGCTGACGCAGGGTCGCCACCTGGGTGTCCATCTCGCCGAGCGAGGCCGACACCGGTGCTTGCAGGCCCGGCAGGTCGCGCGGCATACGCTCGCGCAGGGCGCTGATCTGTGCGGCCTTTTCCTGTGCCGAGAGCTTGGGGTCGGCCTGGATGGCGTTCATCGCCAAGTCGAGCCGGGTGAGCTCTTCTTCGGCGCCGAAGAGGGCGCGCGCCGTGTTCTCGTCGAAATGCTGGCGGCGCAGGGCCACGGTCTTGTCGAGCAGTGCCTTCAGCTCCTCGGGGGTGCCGGGAGCTTGCTGCTCGGCGGCCTGGGTGGTGGCGGCACGTTGGTAGGCGTCGTAGTTGCGCACGAGGGCGATGGCCTGGGTCGCGGCCTCGCCGGGCATCGAGCGGCGCAGCGCGTCTTCGAGCCGCTGGAAGTCGGCCGGCGTGGCCTCGGGCCCGAGCAGGCCGAGCAGCACGTCGAGCGCAGCGCGGGTGTTCATGTCGACGGTGAGGTCGCCGGCGGCACCGAGTTCGAGCAGGCGGGACGCCTCTTCGATGGTGCGCGGCATGCTGTCGGTGAGCCCGGCGCGTGGTGCGGTGCCGGAGCGGGCAAGGTCGCCCGCTGGCGTCGCGGCGGCGGTGGCCTGCGCCGCGACGGGGTCGGTGCTGCCGGAGGTGGCGAGCCACGAGCCGATGCCCACCGCGCCCAGCGAGGCGGCGATCAGCACGAGGCGGAAGGCGCGCGGGCTCATGGCGATTCGGCCAACTGGACCTTGGCTTCGCGCCGCCATTGTTTTTGCTGCGCCTCGACCTTGGCGTGCACGATCTGCGGGTGCAGCCAGACGCGGGCGGTGTCGAGGGTGGGGCGCTGCGCCAGCGGCTCCAGGCCTTCGAGGCGCATCACGTGCCAGCCTTGCGGCGTCTGCACCGGCTGGGCGGCGTGCTCGCCTGGCTTCAGGTAGCGCACGGCCGCGCCCATCTCGGTGGGCATCTGGTCCATCAGCATGACGCCGAGGCTGCCGCCACGCAGGCGGTTGTCGGCGTCGATGGAATAACGCTTGGCCAGCTCGGCAAACGGCCGGCCTTGCTTGAGCTGCTCGAGCACGGCCTGCGCCGTGGCCTGCTCGGCGACCAGGATGTGCGCCAGCTTGAACTGGTACGGCGGCACACGCTCGTCGTAGGCCTGCGCCAGCTCGGCGTCGGTCACCTGGAAGCCTGCGATCTGCTCGCGCACCATGGCCTGGGCCAGGATGGTCTTGGCCTGCAGTTCGCTTTCGGCGATGAAGGCGGGCTGTTTGTCGACACCGTGCTCGCGTGCCTTGCGGGCGAGCAGTTCGATGTCGACGAGTTCATCGAGCAGGCGCTGGCGGCCCAGGCTGGGGGCGCTCGCCGCAGAGGCGGCGCTGGCGGCTGCCGTGGGGGCGTCGTAGGGGTTGGCCGAGCCGGCGTACTGGCGGGCGATCTCGTCGAGGAGCGATCGGGTGAGCGGCTCGCCGTCGAGCAGGGCCACGGCATCGGGCTTGGCGGGGGTCGGGGCGCTTGCGGCCGTGTCGGGCGTGGTGGGCTTGCACGCGCTCAGCACAGCGAGGCCGGGCAGCACGGCCAGGGCGAGGGTTGAAATGCTCGATCGGATCATGGACATGTTGCATCAGGCCCGCCGGGCAGCGGGTGCCGCCCGGCGGAGTACAGCGGATGAACGCTCAGTGGGCGGCTCAGCGCAGCGCTGCGCGCACCGCGTTGTACACGCTGCCGTCGGTCAGCAGGGCCAGGTGGTTGATCGGCGCCACCTGGGTGCTGTTGCCGCACATGGCGTTGGTGGCGGGGATGATCACACCGTCGAGCGCCGACCACAGCGAGCGGTCGCAGCCACGGCCGGCCAGGCGCAGGAGGAAGAGCGAGCCGGGCCACATGTCGTAGCAGGCCGGGCTCACGCAGGCGTAGGCCGAGGTGGTGCCCAGGTGGGGCGTGCCCAGGGTCACGAAGCGGCGCATCTGCGACGAGCCCCCGTTGAACACGCGGTAGGCGCGCGACACGAGGCCGCCGTTGGAGTGGGCGACGATGCTGATCTTTTCGCCACCGTGGCGGGCGCGCACGGTGTTGACGTAGCTCGCGAGCTGGGCGCCGCTGGCGGTGTCGGAGCTGAGGAACGAGTTGTAGTTGAAGCCGTACAGCTTGTTCGACGGGTAGCCGCTGGCGGTGAAGCGGCTGATCATGGTCGACCAGTTGCCCGAATTGCCGCTGTAGCCGTGCACGAACACGATGGGTTCCGTCTGGGCGGCAGCCTGGCCGCAGGCCAGCACGGAGGCGAGTGCGACACTCGCGAGAATGGCGGTGCGTTTCATTTGGTAGGGTCTCCTGCAATGGTTGGAAGAACCCGGAGACGGGCGCGTCCGCCTGCTTCCGGTTTGCCACTCGTTGCCGGAGGTGCTGACGCCGTGGGCCCTTGCAGGCGCTGCACCCCAAACAAACTACCAAGAGGCAAGCTAATTGTGGACGCCTGTTTAGTTTTAGGTCGTCTCGTTTTCCCCGCTCTGGAAAACCCGTGGATGGCAACTCCTTACTGTCACGGGCCCGTGGCATTTTTCCGCTTTGATTGAATGGCTATGTTGACCGACTCGCTGACGCACCTCATTGCACGCGCCGAAACCCTCATCACCCGGCTGGAAGCCGCGCTGCCACAGGGTTTGCAGGCCCCCGACTGGTCGGCCTCGACCGCCTTCCGCTACCGCCGCCGCCACAACCGCACGGTGCTGGAGCCGGTGCGCCACGTGGCCACCATCCGGCTCGGGTCGCTGGTCGAGGTGGCGCCCCAAAAAGAGCGACTCCTGCGCAATACCGCACAATTTGTGGATCACCGTGCAGCAAACAATGTTCTGCTCACAGGGGCCCGCGGTACGGGGAAAAGTTCGCTAGTGAAGGCTTGCCTCAATGAGTTTTCCGACCGGGGTTTGCGGCTGATCGAGATCGACAAGGCCGATCTGGTGGACCTGCCCGACATCGTCGACCTCGTGGCGGGCCGGCCGGAGCGCTTCATCGTGTTCTGCGACGACCTCAGCTTCGACGAGGGTGAGCCGGGCTACAAGGCGCTGAAATCCATCCTCGACGGCTCGGTCTCGCAGGCATCCGACAACGTGCTGATCTATGCCACCAGCAACCGCCGCCACCTGCTGCCCGAGTACATGAAGGAAAACCTCACCTACCAGCACACCGAAGACGGCGAGGTGCACCCGGGCGAGGTGGTGGAAGAAAAGATCTCGCTCAGCGAGCGCTTCGGCCTGTGGGTGAGCTTCTACCCGTTCACGCAGGACGAATACCTTGCCATCGTCGGCCAATGGCTGCGCAACCACGGTGTGCCCGAGGCGGCGATCACCGCCGCCCGCCAGGAAAGCCTGGTGTGGGCGCTGGAGCGCGGCTCGCGCTCGGGCCGGGTGGCCTTCCAGTTCGCGCAGGACTACGCCGGGCGGCACGCGGCATGAGCAGCACCGCTGGCGAAAGAACGCCCGTCGACGTGGCGGTGGGGGTGCTGGTCGACGCGGAAGGACGCTTCCTCTTGACCTCGCGCCCCGAGGGGAAGGTGTACGCCGGCTATTGGGAGTTCCCGGGCGGCAAGCTCGAGGCTGGCGAGACCGTCGAGCAGGCGCTGCGGCGCGAGCTGCATGAAGAGCTGGGCATCACCATTGGCGACGCCCACCCGTGGAAGGTGGAGATCGTCGACTACGAACATGCCCGCGTGCGCCTGCACTTCTGCAAGGTCTACGCGTGGCAGGGTGAATTCGAGATGCGCGAGCGCCAGAGCATGGCGTGGCAGACGCTGCCGGTGGCGGTGAAACCCGTGCTCCCGGGCACCGTGCCGGTGCTGGATTGGTTTGCCACCGAGCGTGGTTTCAGCGGTCCTACGCACGAAGCGGTGCCACCCCGATAGGTAAACTGCCGCATGGATTTTCTCGACGCCATCAAGTGGGATGCCGACGGCCTGGTGCCCGTGATCGCCCAGGAGGCCACGACGCAAGACGTGCTCATGTTCGCCTTCATGAACCGCGAGGCGGTGCAAGAGACCGTCAAGCGAGGCGAGGCTGTGTACTGGAGCCGCTCGCGCAAGCGCCTGTGGCACAAGGGCGAAGAGTCGGGCCACCTCCAGAAGGTGCACGAGATGCGCCTCGATTGCGACAACGACGTGCTGCTGCTCAAGGTCACGCAGCTCGGGCACGAACCGGGCATCGCCTGCCACACCGGCCGTCACAGCTGCTTCTTCCAGAAGCTGGAAGATGGCGTGTGGAAGGCGGTCGAGCCTGTGCTGAAAGACCCGGAGAGCATCTACAAATGAGTGGCAACGACACGCTTGCGCGGCTGGCCGAGGTCATCGAGTCGCGCCGTGGCGGCGACCCCGACAAGAGCTACGTGGCCCGCCTCTTCCACAAGGGGAACGACGCCATCCTGAAGAAGATCGGAGAAGAAGCCACCGAGACCGTGATGGCCGCCAAGGACGGCGACGCGCAGAAGGTCGTCTACGAGGTGGCCGACCTCTGGTTCCACTCGATGATCGCGCTGGCGGCCTTTGGCCTGAAACCTGCTGATGTGCTGGCGGAACTGGAGCGGCGCGAGGGCCTGTCGGGCCTGGAGGAATTTGCGGCCCGCAAGGTCAAGGGACGCGAGGTAGACGGCATATGAACGACACGATCGACATCGGTGAAAAGGAGCGCTCGCTCAAGACGGTGGGCCACATCAGCTATGCGCTGCACACCGTGGTCGCGGTGGGCGCCGTGCTGCCCGGTGTGCAGGCCAGCGTGGTGTTGCTGGTCATCGCCTTCGTGCTCGACCTCGTGAAGAAGGACGAGGCGGCCGGCAGTTGGCAGGAGTCGCACTTCCGCTGGCGCATTCGCTCGGTGCTGTGGGCCGGGGGCTTGTATCTCGTGACGAGCCCCCTGTGGCTGCTCGTCCTGGTGCCGGGGTGGATCGCGTGGGCGATCATCTCCGTCTGGTTCCTCTACCGCGTGGTGCGTGGATGGGTGAACCTCAACAACCACACCCCCATGCCCGACTGATGTTGCGTTTTTGAGATCAACATGACACACGACCCCAACTGCATCTTCTGCAAGATCGTCGCCGGGCAGATCCCGAGCCGCAAGGTGTACGAAGACGACGACCTGCTCGCCTTCCACGACATCGCCCCGTGGGCGCCCCAGCACGTGCTGGTCATCCCCAAGGAGCACATCGAATCGCTCTACGACACCACGCCCGAGAAACACCAGGCGCTGCTCGGCCGCATGCTGGCGCTGGCGCCGGTGCTGATGAAGCAGCTCGGCGTGACCGGGGGCTTCCGCGTGCTGGTCAACAACGGCCCCGACGGGCGCCAAGAAGTGCCGCATTTGCACCTTCATGCCATGGGCGGCCCGCGCCCCTGGGCCAAGGGTTGAACCCTGGCGCGTGAGCGTCACCTAAACTTCCATATTCCCTTCAGGAGATCCACATGGGTTCATTCAGCATCTGGCACTGGCTCATCGTCTTGGCCATCGTCGTCCTGGTGTTCGGCACCAAGAAACTCAAGAACATCGGCAGCGACCTCGGCGGCGCCGTCAAGGGTTTCAAGGACGGCATGAAAGACGGCTCCGCGGGCAACGACGCTCCCCCCGCTGCCAACCAGCAAGTCACGGCCAACAAGGCCCAGGACCCCAACACCGTCGACGTCGACGCCAAGACGAAGTCCTGATCCTTGATTGATTTCGGCTTCGACAAACTCGCGCTGATCGGCGCGGTGGCGCTCATCGTCATCGGGCCCGAGAAGCTGCCGCGTGTCGCCCGCACGGTGGGCCACCTGCTGGGCAAGGCGCAGCGTTATGTGGCCGACGTGAAGGCGGAGGTCAACCGCTCCATCGAACTGGAAGAGCTCAAGAAGATGAAGGGCCAGTTCGAGGACGCGGCGCGCGACGTCGAGCAGAGCGTGACGAGCGAAGTCAACCAGGCCACCGCCGCGCTCGAGAACGCCTGGGCCGACGCCGAGCCGGCCCCGTTCACCGGCGGCATGCACGACGCCGTGCCCGTCTACAAGCACCCGCGCAAGAAGTGGCGCGTCAAGCGCAGTGCGATGCCGCTTTGGTACAAGCAGCGCACCGGCATCCGCGCCAAGGCCCAGTCGGGCGCGGCGCGGGTGGCGCGTTTCCGTCCGCCTCGTAGCGGATCTTCGGCATGAGCACAGAAGAAAAACCCGACGAACTCGCCGGAACCGAACAGCCTTTTGTCGCCCACCTCGTCGAACTGCGTGATCGGCTGATCCGCGCCACGATCGCGATCCTGGTGTGCTTCGGCGTCCTGATGGTGTGGCCGGGCTCGGGTGCGCTGTATGACTTGCTCGCCGCGCCTCTGGTGTCTCACCTGCCCAAGGGCGCCACGCTGATCGCGACCAACGTGATCTCGCCGATCCTGGTGCCGCTCAAGATCACGCTGATGTCGGGCTTCCTGGTGGCGCTGCCCTATGTGCTGTACCAGACCTGGGCCTTTGTCGCGCCGGGCCTCTACACGCACGAGAAGCGCCTGGTGCTGCCGCTGGTGGTGTCGAGCACCATCCTCTTCTTCGTGGGCGTGGCCTTCTGCTACTTCCTCGTGTTGCCGGCGATGGCGCAGTTCATCCAGAACTTCGCGCCCACCAGCATCACTGCCGCGCCAGACATCGAGCAGTATTTCGGCTTCGTGCTCACGCTCTTCATCGTCTTCGGCCTCGCCTTCGAGGTGCCGATCGTCGTGATCGTGCTGGCGCGGCTGGGCATCGTGTCGATCGAGCGGCTGAAGGGCTTTCGCGGCTACTTCATTGTGCTGGCGTTCATCATCGCCGCGGTGGTCACGCCGCCCGACGTGATCTCGCAGCTGGCGCTGGCGATCCCGATGTGCATCTTGTACGAGCTCGGCATCTGGGCCTCGGTGCTCTTCATCAAGCACACCAAGGCACCGGAAGAGAAGACGACCACTTGAAGAAGAAACGGCGCCTCGGGCGCCGTTTTTTTTGACTCAGCGCTCGCGCGGCGGGCCGGATCGGGGCCGCTGGGCCACCACCACCTTGAGTTCGAGCGTGCGGTCACCGCGCTGCACCGACAGTGTTGCCGCGGTCTGCGGCTTGAGCGCCGCCACTGCCGCGAGCAGCTGCACCGTGTTGGCCACGGGCGTGTCGGCCACTTTCACCACCACGTCGCCCGGGCGCACGCCGCCCGCGGCGGCCGGGCCGTTCTGCAGCACGCCGGTGATCAGCACGCCTTGCTTGATCGGCAGGTTGAAGGTCTCGGCAATCTCGGGCGTGAGGTCGCGTGGCTCCACGCCGATCCAGCCCCGGGTGACCTGGCCATCGCGGATGAGACCTTCCATCACCAGCCGTGCCGTGTTCGCGGGGATGGCGAAGCCGATGCCCATGCTGCCGCCCGAACGCGAGTAGATGGCAGTGTTGATGCCGAGCAGGTTGCCTTGCGCGTCGACCAGCGCCCCGCCTGAGTTGCCGGGGTTGATGGCTGCATCGGTCTGGATGAAGTTCTCGAAGGTGTTGATGCCGAGCTGGTTGCGGCCGAGCGCGCTCACGATGCCCGAGGTCACGGTCTGGCCCACGCCGAAGGGGTTGCCGATGGCCAGCACCACGTCGCCCACCTGTGCCGACTCGACGCTGCCGAAGGCGATGACCGGCAGTTTGTCGAGCGAGATCTTGAGCACCGCCACATCGGTCTCGGGGTCGGCACCGACCACCTTGGCGCGTGCCTGGCGGCCGTCGGAGAGCTGCACTTCGATGTCGTCGGCGCCTTCGATCACGTGGTTGTTGGTCAGCAGGTAGCCGTCGGCCGAGACGATCACGCCCGAGCCCAGGCCGATCTGGGGTTGCTGCTGCCGCTGTGGCTGGTCGCCGAAGAAGAAGCGGAACCACGGGTCTTCGGTGTGCGGGTTGCGCTGCGGCGTTTTGCTGGCGGTGATGCTCACCACGGCCGGCGTGGCGCGCTTGGCGGCGGCCGAGTAACTGGGCACGTTGCCGATGCCGACCGCTGACGCGGGCAGGGCCGGGGCCTGGAGGATGGACACCGCGGCGGGAAGGCCGGAGACGGTGTCACGGCGGATCCACTCGGGCTTGAGGGTCGCGATCACGAACCACAAGGCCACCGCCACCGTGACGGCTTGGGAGAAAATGAGCCACGTCCTGCGCATCAACCCGATCCTGAAATCTTCATGGCCACACGCTCTGACATCGAGACGTACCTCGGCGCCTTGCTCGACGTGGGGAAGTTCCGGGATTATGGGCCGAACGGTTTGCAGGTCGAGGGCAAGCCCGAGGTGAAGAAGCTCGTCTCGGGGGTGACCGCGAGCCGTGCGTTCATCGAGGCGGCGATCGAGCAGCAGGCGGATGCCATCCTCGTGCACCACGGCCTTTTCTGGCGCGGCCACGACGGCCGTCTCACCGGCTGGCTGAAGGCGCGGGTCGAGCTGCTGATGGCGCACGGCATCAATCTCTACGCCTACCACCTGCCCCTCGACGCCCACCCCGAGTACGGCAACAACGCGCAGCTCGGCGTCAAGCTCAAGCTCGTGCCCGACGGGCGCTTCGGCGAGCAGGACATCGGCTTCGTCGGAGCACCGGCGCAGCCGCTGACCACCGCCGCGCTGAAGGCCATGCTGACCTACCGGCTTGGCCGCGAGCCGGTGATGGTCGAGGGCCGCCCCGGTGTGACCTTGCAGCGCATCGCGTGGTGCACCGGCGGCGCCCAGGGGTACTTCGAGTCCGCGATCGCCGCCGGCGCCGAGGCCTACATCACCGGCGAGATCTCGGAGCCGCAGGCCCATCTGGCGCGCGAGACGGGCGTGGCCTTCTTCGCCTGCGGCCACCATGCGACCGAGCGCTACGGTGCGCCGGCCCTCGGGGCGCACGTGGCCGAGAAGTTCGGCCTCGAGCACCAGTTCATCGAGATCGACAACCCGGCCTGACGTGAGCACCGCGCCGCTGGTCATCACGATGGGCGATGCCTGCGGCATCGGGCCCGAGATCATCGCCAAGGCGTTTGCCTCGGGTCAGGCACAAGGCGCGTTCGTCCTGGGCGACGTGGCGGTGATGCGCCGCGCGGTGGCGCAATCGGGGCAGGGCCTGGCTGTCGCCACGATCGAGCGGCCAGGCGATGCAGACGACTGCCCGCCGCGGTGCGTGCCCTTGCTGCAGGCCAGTGGATTGCCGGCCGATCTGCTGAAGGCGGGTGTGGGGCGCGTGGATGCCCGCGCCGGTGCGGCCGCTGCCGCTTGCATCGAACAGGCTGTAGGCCTGGTGCGGGCCGGGCGGGCGCGGGGCATCGTGACCGCGCCCATCCACAAGGAGGCGTTGTCGGCGGCCGGCGTCGGCTTCCCGGGCCACACCGAGATGCTGCAGGCGCTGGCTGCCGTCCCGGGCGAGGCGCTGCCGCCGGTGCGCATGATGCTGGCCAACGAGGAACTGCGCACCGTGCTCGTGACCATCCACATGTCGCTGCGCAAGGCGATCGATGCGGTGACCTTCGACGCGGTGCTCGAGACCCTGCGCATCACCGATCGCGCCATGCGCCGCGTCGGCATCGCGGCGCCGCGCGTCGCGGTGGCGGGGCTCAACCCGCATGCGGGCGAGGGCGGGTTGTTCGGCGATGAAGAGCTGCGGATCATCGCGCCCGCGATCGCGGCCGCACGGGCCGAAGGCATCGACGCCACCGGGCCGTTCGCACCCGACACCGTCTTCATGCGCGCCCGCCATGCGCCCGGCCACCCGGGTGAGTTCGACGTGGTGGTGGCGATGACGCACGACCACGGCCTCATCCCGGTGAAGTACCTCGGCGTGGAGCAGGGGGTGAACGTGACGCTCGGTTTGCCCTTCGTGCGCACGAGCCCTGACCACGGCACCGCGTTCGACATCGCGGGCACGGGCCGTGCCGATGCGTCGAGCCTGATCGCCGCCTTGCGCATGGCGCGGCGGCTGTCGGCGTAGCTACTTGCTGTTGGCCGTGAGCGCCGCGAGCTGCTTGCGGGCGCGTGCGGTCGCCCGCTCGATCAGATAGGAGCTTTCGAACGCCTTGAAGCGCCCGGTCTCGCACATGCGCGAGAGCATGCGCGCGGTGAGCGACACCGTCTCGGTGTGGCGCTTGCCACGGGTGAAGACGAAGAAGGCGCGCCCCGGGCTCACGTAGCTCAGGCGTACCTTCTGCCACTGGTCGTTCAAGTGCATGCGGTACGCGAAGCCGAGCTTCACGTGGTCCATCAGCTGCACGCCCTGCGTCGGCTCCGCGGGCTCGGCCGAGGCGTCGAGGTTGATGTCGAGCGTGGCGGCAAGGTCGAGGTTGAGGTCGACCGGCGAGGTGTCGGGCGCGCTGTTGACGGGCTCGGGCTCGGCCTCGACGGCGGTGAGGTCGATGTCGACGTCCTTCGACCAGTCGACCGCCGTCTCGCTGACGAGGCCGATCTGTTGGGCCTCGGTATCGGAGAACTGCGGCTCGAGGGCGGCGGCAGCGGCGCCGCCGGCAGTGCTCGTGATCGGCACGTCGCGCAGCAGCGCGTCGGGCTCGGGCACTGGCGTGTTGAACACGCCTTCGACCTGCTTGGCCAGCAGGTTGTAGTCGAGCTCGCTGAGCGGTGGAGCCTTGAGCGAGTCGGCGTGCGCGGGCAGTAGCTTGCCGAAGAAGTCTTTCTGCGCTGCCTCGGGCCAGCCGACGAGCTTCATGCCCTCGTTCAGGTCCTTCATCAGCGGCGGCAGCTGCATGAGGAACTTCTTGCGCAGCGCGGGCGAGCCCTTGGGCTGCACGCTCATGACGAGGTCGCGGCCGGCGCGCTTCAGGCGCTGCACCGTCTCGGACTGGGCGCCTTCGCGGCGCGTGGCGAGCGCGATGGTCTGGCTCCACACCTGGGCCAGGAAGTCGCGCAGATAGTCGGGCAGCGACAGAGGGCCGAGCGCGGTGCGCAGCTGCAGCATGTAGCGCTGCTGCACCCGCAGGTCGGACTCCTTGCCGTCGAGCACCGAGACGGCCTTGGCCGTTTCCTCGACCTCGGCCTTGGCCTGCTGGGCGACGAAATTCTCGAGCGCGGTGAGCTTGCTCGAGTACAGCTCGATCTGGTCGAAGTCGCCCTGGACGATCTCCTGCACCAGCTCGCGCACCCGCGCCATGAACTGCTTGCCGGTGCCTTCGTCGAGGTCTTCGAAGGCCGCCGCCAGCGAGGCCATGCGGTTGACGAAGCGGCGCACCGGGTGCTTGCGCGACGAGAAGAAGCTGTTGTCCTGCAGCGCCACGCGCAGCACCGGCAGCTGCAGGCGGGCGATCTGGCGCGCCATCTGCGGCGGCACGCGCGGGTCGGAGAGGATCTGGTCGAAGAGGCTGCCGACCACGTCGATCACCATGTGATCGAGGGCGCCGGTGGACGCCTGGCGCAGCTCGTCGCGGTGCGCACGGATGAGGTTGGCGGCCATCAGGCCGGAGGCGAGGTCGCCGTAGCCGCTGCCGCTTGTCACCGCGCCGCCGGCGGATCGCGCGCTGCCGAAGCCGCTCGTGCCGCCCAGGCCAGAGGGTGCGGTCGGTCCTCCGAGATCGGCTGGACGTGTGGCGAGGAACGTCAGGCGGCGGATCAGCGCCATCATCTCCGCGTCGGCCTGGCCCCCCGGGGCGCCGGTACCGGATGGTCCGGCGCGGCCGCCCAGGCCACCGCGCCCTGCGCCCTCGGCTGCGCTGCGGCTCGTGCTGGTGGGGCTGGCCTGGGACGCGGTGGCCCCGGGCGGCCGACCGCCATAGGAGGCCGGTTGACTAGGCACGCCCGCGTAGCCACCCCCTTGTCCAGCGACGCCGGGCCCGGATCCGCCGGCACCGTGGCCTCCTCCCAAGCCCGCGAGTCCCGGCCCGACACCCACGCCACCTCCACGTCCCGTGGCCGGCCCGGACCGGCTCGGTGTGCCAGCATTGGTGTCTTCGAAGCTGGCGTGAGCACTTCCGCTGAAATGTCCGCCTCCGGTGGACTGGTCGTGCTCGCGGCGCAGCTTGTCGTAGCCGGAAATCACGTGGTCGCGCGCGATCTCGTTGCCAGGCCCTTCAACGCCGCGCACGGTGAGGCCCACCGGCTGGATCCCGCGGGCGCGGAAGTCTTTCAGGATGTCGGCATAGCACTGCGGCATGACGCGAGACATGCCGATCGCCAGCTCGCGGGCCAGGATCTTGCGGCAATCGCGGTCGTTGCTGACCGAAGTGATCGCGCGGTACATGGCTTCGCCCAGCACCTCCCCGCGCAAGGGGTTGCGCTCATGTTCGGCACGGCCGATGCCGAGCAACTGGCCGGTGTACGAGGCGATCTCGCGCAACTCCCATTCGCAGCCATGGCTGATGGCCTGGCCGATGCGGTCGGCGTGCATCTGCTCTTCGACTTCGTTGTCGTCGACGAGGCTGAGCGACTGCCAGTCGGTTTCGGCCAGGCTGCGGCCGGTTTCGCGGTTGGGGCTGAGCTCGCGCGTGACGCGCTTGGCGAGGGTATCGGCGAACACGAGCACGAAGGTGCTCATGTGGCGCCGCAGGTCAAGCTGGGTGTTGATCAGCGCGTCACGGTCGAAGATGCGCGTGGCGGCCGAGGCCAGCACGCCCAGATGGTCGCTCACACGATCCGCGACCGTGGCCGTGGTCGTCTTGATGTGATGCATGGCTGCGTCGAACGCAGCCTGGGCGCGTGGGTCGGTCTGATTCATCTCGAACGGTGCCGAGCTCGGCCGGCCGGGACGCGCTCATGTCTCGCCTTTTGAGCGCACGTCCTGCAAGTATGGGGCCAAACCGACGGCGGCCGCCACGGCGTTGCCCCGCGGCGACGGGCCGCCTGGGGCCGCAAATCAACCGCCCGTGCCGGCGGCCTGCCTACTTCTTGAGCGCGTCGCGGATCTCGCGCAGCAGCACCACGTCTTCCGGCGTGGCGGCTGGCGGGGCGGGTGGTGCCTCTTTCTTCAGGCGGTTGATCTGCTTGACCATCATGAAGATGATGAAGGCGAGGATCACGAAGTTGAGCGCCACGGTGATGAAGTTGCCATAGGCGAAGAGCGGCACGCCGGCCTTGGTGAGCGCCTCGTAGGTCATCGGGCCTTTGAAATCGGCCGGCGGAGCCGACAGCATGATGAAGTAGCTGGAGAAGTCCAGCCCGCCGATGATCTTGCCGATGACGGGCATCACGAGGTCCTTGACGATCGAGTCGACGATCTTGCCGAAGGCCGCGCCGATGATGACGCCGACCGCCAGGTCGACGACATTGCCCTTCATCGCGAATTCCTTGAACTCGGTGGCGAATCCCATGGGTTCCTCCTGAAAATGGGTGCGGCACAGTATTGCCGAGCCCCCCGGGATGTCAAGGCGCGCCGGCGGCCTGTGGCCTGCTCGCCGCGCGGCACGAGGCAGCGGCCGATGGGCTTGACACGTCCGCTAGAATCGTCGGTTGCCCCCTGATTAGAAGCTTTCTTCTGTAAAGAAGACGTATTCCGAGGACCTCCATGAGTGACCAGCAAGTCGATCAAGGCCGCCGCACGTGGGTTGCCATCGCCTGTGGTGCAGGCGCAGTCGGTGGTGTCGCCACCGCCGTGCCCTTTGTCAGCACCTTCCAACCCTCTGAGCGGGCCCGTGCGGCTGGCGCGGCTGTCGAAGTCGACATCAGCTCGCTGAAGCCGGGCGAAAAGGTCACCGTCGAATGGCGTGGCAAGCCGGTGTGGATCATCAAGCGCACCCCCGAGCAACTGGCCGCGCTGCCCAAGATCGACGCCCAGCTGGCCGACCCGAAGTCGACCCGCAAGCCCGACGAACTCACCCCCGAATACGCCCGCAACGAGCACCGCTCGATCAAGCCCGAGATCCTGGTCGCCGTGGGCATTTGCTCCCACCTCGGCTGCTCGCCCTCCGACAAGTTCCAACCCGGCGCGCAGCCTTCGCTGCCCGACGACTGGGCCGGCGGCTTCCTCTGCCCGTGCCATGGTTCCACCTTCGACATGGCTGGCCGCGTGTTCAAGAACAAGCCCGCCCCTGACAACCTCGAAGTGCCTCCGCACATGTACCTGTCTGAGACCCGCCTGCTGATCGGCGAAGACAAGAAGGCCTGACCCCAGGCGCAGAGGCAATTCAGGAGAACAATATGGCCGAGTTCAAGCAAGTCAGCCCCAATGCCCCGATCGGCGAGAAGCTGATGACGTGGGTGGACAACCGTTTCCCCGCGAGCAAGCTCTACAAAGAGCACATGAGCGAGTACTACGCTCCGAAGAACTTCAACTTCTGGTACGTCTTCGGCTCGCTCGCGCTGCTGGTGCTGGTGATCCAGATCGTCACCGGCATCTTCCTCGTGATGCACTACAAGCCCGACGCGAACCTGGCGTTCGCCTCGGTCGAGTACATCATGCGCGACGTGCCCTGGGGCTGGCTGGTGCGCTACATGCACTCCACCGGCGCCAGCGCCTTCTTCATCGTGGTCTACCTGCACATGTTCCGCGGGATGATCTACGGCAGCTACCGCAAGCCGCGCGAGCTGGTGTGGATCTTCGGCTGTGCGATCTTCCTGTGCCTGATGGCCGAAGCCTTCATGGGCTACCTGCTGCCCTGGGGCCAGATGTCGTACTGGGGCGCCCAGGTGATCGTGAACTTGTTCGCGGCCGTGCCCTTCGTCGGCCCCGACCTGGCGCTGCTGATCCGCGGCGACTACGTCGTGTCTGATGCGACGCTGAACCGCTTCTTCAGCTTCCACGTGATCGCCGTGCCGCTGGTGCTGCTGGGCCTCGTTGTCGCGCACATCATCGCGCTGCACGAAGTGGGCTCCAACAACCCCGACGGCGTGGAGATCAAGGCCAAGAAGAACGCGGCCGGCATCCCGCTCGACGGCGTGCCGTTCCACCCGTACTACACGGTGCACGACATCTACGCGACGAGCATCTTCCTGTTCTTCTTCGCGGCGGTGGTGTTCTTCGCGCCCGAGTTCGGTGGCTACTTCCTCGAGTACAACAACTTCATCCCGGCCGACCCGCTGAAGACCCCGGCGCACATCGCTCCGGTCTGGTACTTCACGCCGTACTACTCGATGCTGCGGGCCACGACCGATCAGATGGTCTACGTGCTCGTCGCGCTGGTCGGCCTGGGTGCCGTGCTGGCCATCGTGCGCGGTGGCTTCTCGGGTCTGGGCAAGCTGGCCATTGCGATCGGTGCGCTTGTCGCCGCCGGCCTGCTGCTGACCTTCGAGGCCAAGTTCTGGGGCGTGGTCGTGATGGGCGGTGCCGTCATCATCATGTTCTTCCTGCCCTGGCTGGACCGCGCCGAAGCCAAGTCCATCCGCTACCGCCCGAGCTGGCACAAGGTGATGTACGGCATCTTCGTCGTCGTGTTCGCGGTGCTGGGCTACCTCGGGGTGCAGCCACCGTCGCCCACCGGCGAAAGGGTGTCGCAGGTCGGCACGCTCTTCTACTTCGGCTTCTTCCTGCTCATGCCCTGGTGGAGCCGCATCGGCCAATCCAAGCCGGTGCCTGACCGCGTGACCTTCAGCGCCCACTGACGAGACGCAAGCCGGAATCACACACCATGAAGAAACTCATCCTCATCCTGCTGGCGTCGTTCGGCTTCACCGCGGGCGCCGTGGCGGCCGAAGGTGGCATCGCCTGGGACCGTTTCCCCGTTGCGAAGACGACCGACGTGGCATCGCTGCAAAACGGCGCCAAGCTCTTCGTCAACTACTGCCTGAACTGCCACTCGGCCTCGTTCATGCGCTACAACCGCCTGCGCGACATTGGCCTGTCGGAAGACCAGATCAAGAAGAACCTCATGTTCGCCACCGACAAGGTCGGCGACACGATGAAGACCACTCTGGACCCGAAGCAGGCCAAGGAATGGTTCGGCGGCGTGCCGCCCGACCTGACCGTGATCGCCCGTTCGCGCGCCGACATCGGCAAGGGTTCTGGCGCCGACTACCTCTACACCTACCTGCGCAGCTACTACCGCGACGACACCAAGGCGACCGGCTGGAACAACCTCGTCTTCCCGAGCGTGGGCATGCCGCACGTGCTTTGGGAGTTGCAGGGCCAGCGCGCGCCGAAGTACGTCGAGGAGAAGGACCCGCACCACGAAGGCAAGACCGTGCACCGCTTCGTCGGCTACACGCAGCTCACCCCGGGCACGCTGAGCCAGAACGACTACGACGAAGCCGTGGGCGACCTGGTGGCCTTCCTGCAGTGGATGGGCGAGCCCGCCCAGCACGACCGCGTCAGGCTCGGCGTCTTCGTGCTGCTTTTCCTGGCCCTCTTCACGTTCATTGCGTGGCGCCTGAACGCCGCCTTCTGGAAAGACGTGAAATAAGCGAACGCGAGGCGGCCGGGATCCCCGGCCGCTGACCGTCTGCGGAGTGGAGCGCTGCCACCCTGGCCCGCCCACTCCGTTTGTGTTTTGCAAGACCTCATCTGCTCAAAGGAGCCGCCATCATGATGGTGCTTTACTCCGGAACCACCTGCCCCTACTCGCACCGCTGCCGCTTCGTCCTGTTCGAGAAGGGCATGGACTTCGAGATCCGCGACGTCGACCTCTTCGCTAAGCCCGAAGACATCGCGTTGATGAACCCGTACAACGAGGTCCCCATCCTGGTGGAGCGCGACCTCATCCTGTACGAGTCGCACATCATCAACGAGTACATCGACGAGCGTTTCCCGCATCCGCAACTGATGCCGGGTGACCCGGTGGCCCGTGCGCGCGTGCGCCTGTTCCTGCTCAATTTCGAGAAGGAGCTCTTCGCCCACGTCAACGTGCTCGAGGGGCGCAGCACCGGTGCCAAGCCGAACGACAAGCAGCTCGAGAAGGCTCGCTCGCAGATCCGCGACCGTCTGACGCAGCTCGCGCCGATCTTCCTGAAGAACAAGTTCATGCTGGGCGACGACTTCTCGATGCTCGACGTGGCCATCGCCCCGCTGCTGTGGCGCCTCGACTACTACGGCATCGACATGTCGAAGAACGCCGTGCCGCTGCTGAAGTACGCCGAGCGCATCTTCTCGCGCCCCGCCTACATCGAAGCGCTGACGCCTTCCGAGAAGGTGATGCGCAAGTAAGCGCACTCGCATGAGCCTGATCCCGACGACACCGGGCAATGCCGGGACATCCACCCGGCCTTACCTGATCCGTGCCCTGCATGACTGGTGCACGGACAACGGCTTCACGCCGTATCTGGCGGTGTACGTCGATGCCAGCGTGCAGGTGCCGTTCGAGTATGTGAAGAACAACGAGATCGTGCTCAACGTCGGCTTCGAGGCCACCACCTCGCTCAAGCTCGGCAATGAGCTGATCGAGTTCAAGGCACGCTTCGGCGGTGTGTCGCGCGACATCGCCGTGCCGGTCGATCACGTGATCGCGATCTACGCACGTGAGAACGGGCAGGGCATGGCCTTCCCGGTGCCCAGCGAGCCGGCCACGGTGGCGTCACCCGAGCCCGCACCCGTCGCGGATCGGCCGACGCAGCCGGGAGGCCTGCGTCTCGCCACCGGCGACGCCTTGCCGGCCACCGACGCGCCTGCCGGCAAGCCCACCGATGACGGCGAGCCGCCCGAGCCTCCCGCGGGTGGCGGACGGCCTGCGCTCAAGCGCATCAAGTAACCATCGTGAACGGACGCAAGTCCTAGAATCACAAGCGTTTTGCGTTTGCCCTTGTAGCTCAGCTGGTAGAGCAGCGGTTTTGTAAACCGAAGGTCACGGGTTCGAATCCTGTCGGGGGCACCATCTCTTCGAGTTCTTCTCAGCGGCACTGATACGTCTCGTATCAGCTCGGCGTTTGCGTGGCCTTACGCCGATTGAACCTTGATCCTGATTGAAGTAACCTGCCATCCCCGTTGCTTGAGTGCATCCTCGAGCCGAGGTTGAAGCTGGCGCAGCTTGGCTGCCACGGCGGCGTTCGCCGCCAGCAACGACCACCCGTCGCCATCCACGGGTCCGGGTTTCACGTGAGCGGCCAGAGCCGCCGGCAAGACAGGGCGCACAGCGTCGAAGCGGTCGTTCGATTCCCGCATCAGCTGTTGCAGGCGCGCAAGAGGGGGGCTCGAGGCCATGGCTTCCTGCATGCGCATGGCGTTGGGGGTGACCGGGGGCTGCTTCGGGTTCACCGCAAGGAGTTTAGCGATGCAGATCATGATCACCCACGGCAACATGGCGCGCACGCGCGTCCTGCACTTCAACCGCCTGCAGCTGATCGCCCTCGCCATCGGTTTCCTGATCGGGCTCTTGGCCTTGTCGGGCACCATCTACCACGTCATCTTCCTCAAGGCCGCCCGCGAAGGCTGGCCGGTGGTGAGCCAGATCGTGCGCCTCGTGGTGCGTGACGAGTTCGCCCAGCGCGACCGCTTCATGCGCGAGAACCTCGATGCCATGGCGCAGAAGGTCGGCGAGATGCAGGCCAAGCTCATCAAGCTCGAAGCCATCGGCGAACGGGTCTCGGGCCTGGCCGGCGTGAAGCCGGACGAACTCAAGCAGATCGCCCCGGCCTTGCGTCGCGGTGGACAGGGTGGCCCGTTCGTGCCGGCCCGCAAGCCGTCGCTGGAGCAGCTCAACGGCATGATGGACTCGCTCGACGAGTCGGCCGAGCAGAGCGCCGACCTCTTCACGATGATCGAGTCGCGCCTGTTCGAAAAGCGCCTCGAAGCGCTGATGGTGCCCAACAGCCCGCCGATCAACGGCGGTGTCGGCTCCGGCTTCGGCTTCCGCTCCGACCCGTTCTCGGGCCGGCCGGCGCTGCACACCGGCCTCGACTTTCCCGCCGACGTGGGCACGCCCATCATGGCGGCCGCGGGTGGCGTGGTGCGTTCGACCGACTTCCATCCGGCCTACGGCAACCTGCTCGAGATCGATCACGGCAATGGCCTGGCGACCCGCTACGCCCACACCTCCAAGATCCTCGTGAAACCAGGGGACCTCGTGAAGCGTGGTCAGGTCGTGGCTCAGGTCGGCACCACCGGGCGCTCGACCGGGCCGCATCTGCACTTCGAGGTGAGCGTGGAAGGCGTGCTGCAAAACCCCGCCAAGTTCCTCTCGGGGAAGGCGCCGCCCGCCCTGCCGCGCACGGCCGCCGCCACTGCCAACACAGCAGCCCCAGCCACGGTGCAGGCACCCCGCTGACCCACCCGGCGGGGTCAAACCCGCGGTGTAAGATTCGCGGCTTTTCCCGCGCTGCGCGGGCTCTGTGCGCGCGTGCGTCCAGGGCTTGCAGTCCCTCGCTCCAAATCCCCTGACGCTGCATGTTGCCCAAAGTCCTGACTTCGATATTCGGTAGCCGCAACGACCGCCTGCTCAAGCAGTACCGGGCAGTGGTGCAGCAGATCAATGCGCTGGAGACGCAGTTCGAGAAGCTCGACGATGCGGCGCTGAAAGCCAAGACCGACGAGTTCCGCAAGCGTGCGGCCGCAGGCGAGTCGCTCGACAAGCTGCTGCCGGAAGCCTTCGCCGTCGTGCGCGAAGGCAGCAAGCGCGTGCTGAAGATGCGCCACTTCGACGTGCAGCTCATCGGCGGCATGGCGCTGCACAACGGCAAGATCGCCGAAATGCGCACCGGCGAAGGCAAGACGCTGATGGCCACCTTGCCCGTCTACCTGAACGCGATCACCGGCAAGGGTGTTCACGTGGTGACGGTGAACGACTACCTGGCCCGCCGCGACGCCGAATGGATGGGGCGCCTCTACACCTTCCTCGGCCTCACTGTTGGCGTGAACATGCCGCAGATGCCGCGCGAGGAGAAGCAGGCCGCCTACGCCGCAGACGTCACCTACGGCACCAACAACGAGTACGGCTTCGACTACCTGCGCGACAACATGGTCCACGAGACCGCCGATCGTGTGCAGCGGGGCCTGAGCTACGCCATCGTCGACGAGGTCGACTCGATCCTGATCGACGAAGCCCGCACGCCGCTCATCATCAGCGGCCAGGCCGAAGACCACACCGAGCTCTACGTGCGCATCAACGCCGTGGTGCCCAAGCTCAAGAAGCAGATCGGCGAAGCCGACCCGCGCACCGGCGAAGGCGTGATCGAGCCGGGCGACTTCACCGTCGACGAGAAGTCGCACCAGGTCTTCCTCACCGAAGAAGGCCACGAGAACGCCGAGCGTGTGCTGGCCGAAGCCGGCCTGCTGGTCGAGGGCGCGAGCCTTTACGACCCGCAGAACATCACGCTGATGCACCACGTGTACGCCGCGCTGCGGGCCAAGCACCTCTACCACCGCGACCAGCACTACGTGGTGCAAGACGGTGAAGTGATCATCGTCGACGAATTCACCGGCCGCCTGATGACGGGCCGCCGCTGGTCCGATGGCCTGCACCAGGCCGTCGAAGCCAAGGAAGGCGTGCAGATCCAGAGCGAGAACCAGACGCTCGCCTCGATCACCTTCCAGAACTACTTCCGCATGTACGGCAAGCTGTCGGGCATGACCGGCACGGCCGACACCGAGGCCTATGAATTCCAGGAGATCTACGGCCTCGAGACCGTGGTCATCCCGCCCAACAAGCCGACCGCCCGCAAGGACGAACTCGACCTCGTCTACAAGACGAACAAGGAGAAGTTCAACGCGGTCATCGAAGACATCCGCAGCTGCCACGAGCGTGGCCAGCCGGTGTTGGTGGGCACGACCTCGATCGAGAACTCGGAGCTGATCTCCGAGAAGCTCAAGGCCGCCAAGCTGCCGCACCAGGTGCTCAACGCCAAGCAGCATGCGAAGGAAGCCGAGATCGTGGCCCAGGCCGGCCGCCCGGGCGTGATCACCATCGCCACCAACATGGCCGGCCGCGGCACCGACATCGTGTTGGGCGGCAACGTCGAGAAGCAGGTGCAGCTGATCGAGGCCGACGAGTCCATTCCCGAAGCCGACAAGGCCGCGCGCATCAAGCAGCTGCACGACGAATGGCAAGGCCTGCACGAGAAGGTGAAGGCCGCTGGTGGCCTGCGCATCATCGCGACCGAGCGCCACGAATCCCGCCGCATCGACAACCAGCTGCGTGGCCGATCCGGCCGGCAAGGTGACCCGGGCTCCTCGCGCTTCTACCTGTCGCTCGAAGACCCGCTGATGCGCATCTTCGCCGGCGACCGCGTGCGCGCCATCATGGACCGCCTGAAGATGCCCGAAGGCGAGGCCATCGAAGCCGGCATCGTCACGCGCAGCATCGAAGGTGCGCAGCGCAAGGTCGAGGCTCGCAACTTCGACATGCGCAAGCAGCTGCTGGAGTACGACGACGTCTCCAACGACCAGCGCAAGGTCATCTACCAGCAGCGCAACGAGATCCTCGAAGCGGCCGATCTCACGGCCCAGATCACCAACCTGCGCGAAAGCACGCTGACCGACGTGGTGCACACCTACGTGCCGCCCGAGAGCGTGGAAGAACAGTGGGACCTCGACAGCCTCGAGAAGACGCTGCGCGAAGAGTGGCAGCTGGAGCTGGCGCTCAAGGCGCACGTGGAGAAGAGCGCCGCCGTGTCGGCCGAGGACATTGTCGAGATGGTCGTGAAGGCCGGCAACGACGCCTTCCAGGAAAAGCTCGACCGCGTGGGCACCGAGCAGTTCATGCCCTTCGAACGCATGATCCTCTTGCAGTCGATCGACCAGCACTGGCGCGAGCACCTGGCCGCGCTCGACTACTTGCGCCAGGGCATTCACCTGCGCGGCTATGCGCAGAAGAACCCGAAGCAGGAATACAAGCGTGAGGCCTTCGAGCTCTTCAGCCAGCTGCTCGACGTGGTGAAGATGGACGTGACGCGCGTGCTGATGACCGTGCGCATCCAGACCCAGGAGCAGGTGGCCGAAGCGGCCGAGGCCATCGAGCAGCGTGCCGAGGCCATCTCCAACGTCACCTACACGCACCCGAACGAAGACGGCAGCGTGTCGCAGGAGACCGATGCCGCGCAGGCCGTGGCCGACCAGTACCTCGGCAAGGTCGGTCGCAACGACCCCTGCCCGTGCGGCAGCGGCAAGAAGTACAAACAATGCCACGGGAAACTCGCCTGAGTTTCTCGGCCCCTCGACCAGGAGCCTTGCATGCCTGTGAACCTGAACGCGCCTGACCCCAAGGCGCTCTTCCCCGTTTCCGGCGTCAAGCTGGGCATCACCATGGCGGGTGTGCGCAAGGCGAATCGCCGCGACCTGACCGTCATCACGCTGGCCGAAGGCTCCCAGGTGGCCGGCGTCTTCACCAGCAACCGCTATTGCGCGGCGCCGGTGCAGCTGTGCCGCCAGCACCTCGCCGGTGGCGCTGCGTTGCGCGCGATGGTCATCAACACCGGCAATGCCAACGCCGGCACCGGCGAAGACGGCTTGGCCCGTGCGCGCGCCACTTGCGTGGCGCTGGCGAAGCAGCTGAAGCTCACCCCTGAGCAGGTGCTGCCGTTCTCCACCGGCGTGATCATGGAGCCGCTGCCGGTCGACCGCATCGAGGCCGGGCTGCCCGCCGCCATCGCCGACCTGAAGGAAGACAACTGGGCGACCGCAGCCGAAGGCATCATGACCACCGACACGCTGCCCAAGGCCGCGTCGCGCCGCATCAGCCTCGGTGGCAAGACGGTCACCATCACCGGCATCAGCAAGGGTGCCGGCATGATCCGCCCCAACATGGCGACGATGCTCAGCTTCCTCGCCACCGATGCCGCCATCGCGCCTGCGCTGATGCAGGGCCTCACACAACAGGCTGCCGACCGTTCGTTCAACCGCATCACGATCGACGGTGACACGTCGACCAACGATTCGTTCGTGGTCGTCGCCACGGGTGCTGCCGGCAACGCGCCCATCACCCAGCTCGACAGCGGCGACGGCGCGCTCCTGCGCGACGCCGTCTTCGCCGTGGCGACCGAGCTCGCACAGGCCATCGTGCGCGACGGCGAAGGCGCCACCAAGTTCATCACCGTGCAGGTCGACGGCGGCAAGACCGAGGCCGAGTGCAAGCAGGTGGCCTACGCCATCGCGCACTCGCCGCTGGTGAAGACGGCGTTCTTTGCCAGCGACCCCAACCTTGGCCGCATCCTTGCCGCGGTCGGCTACGCCGGTATTGCCGACCTCGACCAGTCGCGCATCGAACTCTTCCTCGACGACGTGCACGTGGTGACGAGTGGCGGGCGCAAGCCGAGCTACCAGGAAGCCGACGGCGCGCGGGTGATGAAGCAGGCCGAGATCACGGTGCGGGTCGACCTCAAGCGTGGCAGCGCCCAGGCCACGGTGTGGACCTGCGACCTCAGCTACGACTACGTCAAGATCAACGCCGACTACCGCAGCTGAGCGCGGTGCGTGTGGCCGCTGGCGTGCAGCAGCACGCCCGCGGCGAGTGCGGCCATCAGGTGCTTGAGCGTGTGGCCGCTCACGGTGTGCAGTGTGATGCCCAGCACGGCGGCATCGGCCACCTCCAGCGCTTTGGCGAAAGCGTAGAGCGCGAGCGCCGTCCACCATGCCGATGCGGGCACTGCCGCCGTGGTGAGTGCGCGCAGGCGCAGCAGCAGCGCCGCCGGGATCAGCAGCATCGGCATGAATTGCACCAGCACGTAAGGCCGCAGGTCACCGGCGCCGAGGGCATTGCCGATGCCCCACCAGGCCACCGCGGCCGTGCCGCTCACCAGCGCGATGCCGACCACGGCGGGTGACTGCCAGCGGGCGTGCACACGCTCGGCGAGGAAGGCACACAACAGCGCGGCACAGGCCCAGGCGATGGGCAAACGATCGATCAGCAGTGAGAGGTCGTTCGGTTGCCAGTGGTAGACCGACGACCCGAGGGCGGTCGCGCCAATGGCCATGCAGAACGCTTGCCAAGCCGCACCCGCGCCGCGCAGGCGCGGCCAGGCCCAGCCCGCAGCCAGCGCGAAGGGCAGGTTGCTCAGCACGTTCCATGCGTGGGGCACGACACCCAGGGCGCGCGCATCGGCGAAGTGGTGGTAGTCGGGCCATTGCACGAGAGGGCCATGCAGGGCGAGGCCCGTGATGGCCAGCAGGGCCAGCCACAGCAGCACGAGACTGTGCCGGGAAGCGGATTGGAGGTGAGCGGGCATGGCGTGGCGCAGGTGAAGACCTCGCCATCGTGAGCGCCCGAGCCGGTGCTGCCAAGCGCCGGTGCGCCGGGTACGAGGGCCTCGCACCCGCGGTATCACGCCGAGCCACCGCGGTGGCTGCCATGGGACGAGCCCCTAGTTTGTTGCAGGTCTTCGACAGCATGCACATTTCCCACATTGCAACGTGTGACGCTTGCCACACGCGTGCCACAGAAGAATGAGGAGACCCTCGATGTTGAAACGGCTGGCGAGCCTGTGGAGGCACCGGCAGCGCTGGCTGGCGCTGCCGCCCCACGACCTGCTGCGCGACGCGGCGTATCGGCGCCTGTGGAGCTCGATCCTCATCAGCTCCTTCGGCGGACAGGTGACGATGCTCGCCTTGCCGCTCACGGCGGCGGTGCTGCTGCATGCCACGCCGATGCAGATGGGGCTGCTCACCGCGACGGAGATCGTGCCCTTCGTGCTCTTCTCGCTGCCGGCCGGCGTGTGGCTCGACCGCGTGCGCAAGCTACCGGTCTATGCCTTCGGCGAGTGCCTGCTGGCGCTGGTGGTGGCAAGCGTCACGCTCGCGTGGTGGCTCGGTTGGCTGACGATGACCTGGCTCTACCTCGTCGGCTTCATCATCGGCTCGGTGTACACCGTGGCCGGCTCCGCTGCGCAGATCGTGCTGACGCAGGTGGTCACGCGCGACCGCCTGGTCGAAGCGCATGCGAAGAATGCGCTGGCCACCTCAGGCGCCGAGGTGGCCGGCCCCGGCGTGGCCGGCGCGCTCATCAAGCTCGTGGGGGCGCCGCTCGCCCTGCTGGCCGATGCGGTGCTGCTGGTGGTGTCGGCCCTGATCCTGCGCGGCATCGAGATCAAGGAAGACCGCCGAGCGCTGCGAGACGCCGACTTCTGGCGTGACCTCAAGACCGGCGTGCGCTTCGTGCTCGGCACGCCCTTGCTGGTGTCGCTCGCGGTGACGATGGGCCTCTGGCAGATGTGCCACCACGCGGCCATCGTGGTGCAGATCCTGGTGGCCACGCGCACGCTCGGGCTGAGCGAGCAGCAGGTCGGCCTGAGCTACGTGGGCATGGGCGTGGGCACCATCGTCGCGAGCGTGTTCGGCAACCGCATCAGCCGGCGTGTGGGCCCGGGGCCGAGCCTCCTGATCGGCTTTGCGGTGTGTGGCGCGGGCTGGCTGCTGCTCGCGGTGGCGCCGGCCAACCGCTGGGGCGTGGCGGCGTTCGCCGCGATGCTGGTGCTCTTCAGCGCGGGTGCGGTGCTCGTCTTCATCAATTTCCTCGCGATGCGACAGGCGGTGACGCCCGAGCCGCCGCTGGGCCGCATGACGAGTGCAATGCGCTGGTTCACGCTGATGCCCGCGGGACCGGGGGCGCTGCTCGGCGGCCTGCTGGGCCAGACCGTCGGGCTGCAGGCGGCGATGGGCTTTGCCGGTGCCACGGCGCTGCTGCTCGCGGTGGCGGCGTGGCGCTACTCGGCGATCGCGGAGGTGAAGACGCTGCCGAAGGCGGAGCTGGCCGAAGACTGGGTGGGGGCCGAGGCCAGCGTGTCGCCGGCCTCGGTGCTGGAGCGCACGTGACGGGTGTCAGGGGATGTGGGTCGTGAGGCGCACCAGCGAGTTGGCCGTGCCGGGGCGGGCCAGGTAGAAGTCCGTCACGAAGCCGGGTGTCGACAAGAGCGCAGCGGTGGCGGCGAGCACAGTCGGCCGGCCGCTGAAGCCCCAGCCGCTGACGTAGAGGCTGAAGATATCGGCGCTGTTGTACGAGAGCGTGCCCAGTGCCGTGGTGCTGCCGGACTGGAGGTCGTGCGACCTGATCGTGCCGTTGGTGCAGTGGCCTGCGCTTGGCACGTCGCACCACATCACGGTGTCGAGGTTGCCGATGGACATGTTCTGCACCGCCGGGTTGCTCACCGGCATCGGGTAGCCGCTGTTGAGGGCGGTGATCAGCCGGTCGTTGCTGCCATCGATGCCGATGCGGCGCATCACCCGCGACGAGCCCAGGTTGCTGTACACCACGTCGTTGCCATGGACGCCGACCACGTACTTCGAGCCGAAGGCGGTGGCCAGCGCCAGTGGCGTGCCGCCCAGCTTGGGCACGGAGAACACCTGGCCGACGCTGGTGTCGGCGCCCTGTTGGACGACGACGTGGCCGTTGGTCATCCCGCGCAGGGTCACGCTGCTGCCATCCGCACTGGCCATCGTGGCGAGGTTGCTCACCGTGCCGCTCGCGTCGATGCGGCGCAGCAGGAACCCGCTGATGCAGTACATCGCGATGTCGTCGCTCACGCATTCGGCATCGCCATTGCTGCTGACGGTGATCGAGAAAGGCGTGGACGGCGAGGAGAGCGTGGCCGAGCCGGCAGACCAGTCGAGGCGGACGACCGAGGTGCCCGATCTCGCGTAGGCGCTCGTGGTGAGCGGCCCGCCCGGCCGGAAGGCCAGCAGTTCGAGCGGCAGTCGTCCCGCGCCACCGACGACGTCGCTCACGTAGGCGAGGGTGGGGCTGTAGAGCGCCAGCTTGGCGGGAACCGTGCGGCTGTCGTAGGCGATGAAGCCGAGCAGCGCAGCGCTGGCCGGGTCCGGCAGCGCGCTCGTGATGCGCACGCCGTCGGGCAGCGAGGTCGGGAGATCGGTGGCCGGCGTGCCGTGGCGGACGAACACCGTGCGGTTGTCAGGGCCGGCGAAGCAGCTGCCGTCGGCGCCCGAGGTGGTGACTTCGACCCAGCCGTCATCGCCGCTGCTGTATGAGAACGGGTGCCAATCGTCGACAGAGCACGCGTCGGCCACCGACGAGATCTGCCGTGGCTGGGTGTTCTGGTTCTTGCGCAGGCTGACCTGGAACAGGCGCCCGTTGCGCACGTAGTACACCGCGGTGCTGCTGCCCAGCGTCAGGCGGCGGCCGGTGGTGTCGAAGCTGAGGTGCGACACCTCGAGGTACTGGTCGACGAGCGTCGAGAGCCGCAAGGGCGTCGGCTGTGCCGGGTCGACCACCACCAGGGTTTCGGCCTGGCCGGTGGGGCCGAAGCCTGCTACCAGCAGCTCTTCCTGCGCGGGAGGTGGGGGCGGCGGAGGGGGCGGCGTGCCGGGGGCGTTGCTGCCGCCATCGTTGCCACCACCACCGCATGCGCTGACGAGCAGCACAGCACTGCACAGCGCCCACAGGCGGGCGCGAGACTTGTTCATGGTTTCCTCCCTCTGTTGATTCCTACCGGCTTCTTCGAGCCGGCCCGCCGATTCTAGAAAGGCGGGAAGCGGTCCACCGCGTCGGTGATCAGCCCGTCGATGCTGGCGTCGAGCAGGCGCTGCGCGTCTTCCGTTTCGTTGACGGTGTAGCTCAGCACCCGCAGCCCTCGGCCATGCGCCTGGGCGATCGACTGGGCATCGAGCACGCGGTGGTTGGCCACGATGGCCACGCAGTCGAGCGCCAGCGCTTCGGTGAGCCAGCCGTCGCGCAGGCTGTCGAGCAGCAGCGCGCGCGGCAGCTCGGGGCGTACCGCGCGTGCGGCGGCGAGGGCGTCTGGCTGGAAGGAACTGAGCAGAGGCTTCACCGCTTCGTCGGCCCACAGCGTGGCGGCACGCTCGGCCACCACCCGCCCCGTGGCTTCGTTGTGGCCCGGGGTCGGCTTGATCTCGATGTTGAGCGCAAAGCGGTTGCGGATGCAGTAGGTGGCAATGGCGTCGAGCGTGGGCAAGGGCTCGCCGGCGTAGGCGCGGCTGTGCCAGCCGCCGGCGTCGAGTTGAGAGAGCGCAGACCAGCTGCGATCGGCGGCCACGCCTTCTTCCGGGGTGGTGCGCTGCAGGGTCGCGTCATGCAGCAGGAAGGGCACGCCGTCGGCGGACAGCTTCACATCGCATTCGAAGGCGCGGTAGCCGTGCGAGGCGCCGAGCCGGAAGGCGGCCAGCGTGTTCTCAGGCGCGAGCTTGCCCGCGCCGCGGTGGGCGATCCACTTCGGATAAGGCCAGACGTTCATGCTGCGTCCACCCGCCGCTGCGTGGCCGGGTCGAACCAGTGCAGCTGCGAGGCCGGCACGTGCAGCGGCACGGTGCTGCCCGTCTCAGGCGCCGCCGCCGTGCCCTCCAGCCGCAGCGTGAACGGGTGGTGCCCCAGCAGGCCGTGCACCAGCCGCTCGGCACCGAGCATCTCGACCAGCTCTACCTTGAGCGGCCAGCCGCTCGTGGCCGCGCTCGCGTGTTCGGGGCGCAGGCCAAGGATGAGTTCGCCCTGGCGCGGCGCGGGGGCCGGCAGTGGCAGGCTCAGCCCGTCGAGCAGGAAGCTCTGGCCTTCCACCCGGCCGGGGATGAGGTTCATCGGCGGCGAGCCGATGAAGCCCGCAACGAACGTGGTGGCCGGTCGGGCATACACCTCTTCCGGCGTGCCGAACTGCTCCATGCGGCCGGCGTTCATCACCATCATGCGCTGGGCAAGCGTCATCGCCTCGACCTGATCGTGCGTGACGAAGAGCGAGGTCACGCCCAGGTCGGCGTGCAGCTTACGGATCTCGATGCGCGTCTGCGAGCGCAGCTTCGCGTCGAGGTTGGAGAGCGGCTCGTCGAAGAGAAACACCTGCGGCTGGCGCACGATGGCACGGCCCATCGCCACCCGCTGGCGCTGGCCGCCCGACAGCTCGCGCGGCTTGCGGGCGAGGAAGGGCGCCAGTTGCAGGATGGCGGCGGCCTTGTCGACACGCTGCTTGATCTCGTCCTTCGGCACCTTGGCGATCTTCAGGCCATAGGCCATGTTCTCGAACACGGTCATGTGCGGGTAGAGCGCGTAGTTCTGGAACACCATCGCGATGTCGCGCTCCGAGGGCTCGACGTCGTTGACGACACGCCCGCCGATGGCGATCTCGCCGCCGGAGATCTCTTCCAGACCCGCGACCATGCGCAGCAGCGTGCTCTTGCCGCAGCCCGACGGGCCCACGATGACCACGAACTCGCCATCGGCGATCTCGGCGTCGACGCCGTGGATGACGGGGTTGGCCTTCGGCCCCTTGCCGTATTGCTTGATGACCTTGCGGAGTGAGATGGCGCCCATGTTTTGTTTCTCGGTCGCTATTTTTCGGTATCCACCAGGCCCTTGACGAACCAGCGCTGCATGAGCAGCACCACCGCCGCGGGCGGCAGCATGGCGAGCACGGCGGTGGCCATCACGATGTTCCAGTCGGTGGCGGCGTCACCGCCGCTGATCATGCGTTTGATGCCAATCACCACCGGGTACATGCTTTCGTCGGTGGTCACGAGCAAGGGCCAGAGGTATTGGTTCCAGCCGTAGATGAACTGGATGACGAAGAGCGCCGCGCAGCTGGTGGCCGACAAGGGCACCAGCACGTCGAGGAAGAAGCGCATCGGGCCGGCGCCGTCGATGCGGGCGGCTTCGGCGAGTTCATCGGGCACGGTGAGGAAGAACTGGCGGAAGAGGAAGGTGGCGGTGGCCGAGGCGATCAGCGGCACCGTGAGGCCGGCGTAGCTGTTGAGCAGGCCGAAGTCGGACACCACCTGGTAGGTGGGCCCGATGCGCACTTCCACCGGCAGCATCAGCGTGACGAAGATGCCCCAGAACACAGCCATGCGGAACGGGAAGCGGAAGTACACGATGGCAAAGGCCGACAGCAGCGAGATCGCGATCTTGCCGAAGGCGATCACGAGCGCCGTGACGAGGCTGATGAACATCATGCGGCCAACCGGCGCATTGGAAGCCGCGCCCATGCCCGTGCCCTTGAGCGCGGCGATGTAGTTCTCGACGAGGTGCGAGCCGGGCACGAGCGACATCGGCGCCTGCAGGATCTCGTCGGCGGTTTGCGTCGACGCCACGAAGGTCACGTAGAGCGGGAAGGCGACGATGAGCACGCCGAGGACGAGCACGACGTGGGCGAGGATGCCGAGGGTGGGGCGGCGTTCGACCATCTCAGTAGCTCACCTTCTTTTCAACAAACCGGAACTGGATGACGGTGAGCGCGATGACGATCCCCATCAGCACCACCGACTGCGCCGCCGAGCCGCCGAGGTCGAGCGCCTTGAAGCCGTCGTAGTAGACCTTGTAGACGAGGATGGCGGTGTCTTTCCCCGGGCCGCCCTGCGTGGCGGCGTCGACGATGGCGAAGGTGTCGAAGAAGGCATACACCACGTTGATCACGAAGAGGAAGAAGGTGGTGGGCGAGAGCAGCGGAAACTGGATGGTCCAGAACCGGCGCCACGGGCGCGCCCCGTCGATGGCCGCCGCTTCGATCAGCGAGCGCGGAATGCTCTGCAGGCCCGCGAGGAAGAAGAGGAAGTTGTACGAGATCTGCTTCCACACCGCGGCCAGCACGATGAGCGTCATCGCATGTTCGCTGTTGAGCAGGTGGTTCCAGTCGATGCCGAAGGCGCGCAGCGCATACGACACGATGCCGATCGAGGGCGCGAACATGAAGAGCCACAGCACCCCGGCCACTGCCGGCGCCACGGCATAGGGCCAGATGAGCAGCGTGCGGTAGACCAGCGCGCCGCGCACCACGCGGTCGGCAAACACCGCGAGCAGCAGCGAGAGGCCGAGGCCCAGCCCGGCCACCAGCACCGAGAAGATCGCCGTGGTCTTGAAGCTCGCGACGTAGGTGTCGTCGGCGAAGAGGCGGGCGAAGTTTTCCAGCCCCACCCACTCGGTGGAGGTGCCGAAGGCGTCGGACTGCTGGAACGACTGCAGCAGCGCCTGCGCCGCCGGCCAGAAGAAGAACGCACCGATCACGGCCGCCTGGGGTGCGACCAGCACCCAAGGCAGCCAGGCGGAGCGGAAGACGACTCGCTTTTCGGAGGCCACGGGGGCTTATTTGTTGGACTTCTCGAAGCGCTCCAGCAGCTCGTTGCCTCGCTTCACTGCACTGTCCAGGGCCTCCTTCGCGCCCTTCTTGCCGGCCCACACCTGCTCGAGCTCTTCATCCACGATGGCGCGGATCTGCAGCATGTTGCCAAGGCGCACGCCGCGCGACTTGTCGGTCGTCTTGCGGATCATCTGGTTCACCGCGGTGTCGGTGCCGGGGTTCTGCTTGTAGAAGCCCGACTTCTCGGTGACCTGGAAGGCGGCCATCGTGACCGGCAGGTAGCCCGTGCGCTGGTGGCTCTTGGCCTGGACTTCGGGGTCGCTCAGGTAGTTGAAGAAGGCGGCCACGCCCTTGTATTCGGCCGGCTTCTTGCCTGCCATCACCCACAGCGAAGCGCCGCCGATCACGGTGTTCTGCGGCGTGCCGGGCACGTCGGGGTAGTAGGGCAGGGGAGCGATGCCGAAGTCGAACTTGGCGTTCTTCTTGATGCTCGCATAGGTGGACGACGAGGCCGTGGCCATCGCGCACTCACCCGAGTAGAAGGGCGCGTCGGGCAGGTTTCCGCGGCCGCGGTAGACGAAGAGCCCCTGCTTGGCCATGTTGGCCAGGTTCTCGATGTGGCGCACGTGCAGCGGGCTGTTGAACTGCAGGCGGGCGCTGTTGCCGCCGAAGCCGTTGTTCTGGCTGGCGAAGAGCGTGTTGTGCCAGGTCGAGAAGCTTTCGAGCTGCGTCCAGCCCTGCCAGCTGGTGGTGAAGGGGCAGGTGATGCCCGAGGCCTTGAGCTTGGCCGCGGCGGACACGAGCTCGGGCCAGGTGGCGGGCGGCTTGTTGGGGTCGAGGCCGGCCTTGCGGAAGGCGTCCTTGTTGTAGTTGAGGACGGTGGTGGAGCTGTTGAGCGGGTAGCTCAGCATCTGGCCATTCGGTGCGGTGTAGTAACCGACCACGGCCGAGATGTAGCCCTTGGGGTCGAACTTGTAGCCGGCGTCGGCCAGCACCTTGCCGGCCGGCACGATGGCGCCCTTGCTCGACATCATGGTGGCGGTGCCCACCTCGAACACCTGCGCGATGTGCGGTGCGTTGCCGGCGCGGTAGGCGGCGATGGCCGCGGTCATGGATTCTTCGTACTGCCCCTTATAGGTGGGGACGACCTTGTAGTCCTTCTGGCTGGCGTTGAAGCCGTTGGCCAGGTCGACCACCCAGTCGTTGAGGCCGCCGGTCATGGAGTGCCACCACTGGATCTCGACCTGGGCCTGGGCGGGTGCGGCCAGGGCGATGGCGAGTGCGGGGGCGGCGAGGGCAAAGCGGACGATTTTTTTCATGGGGTCTCCGGGGATGGGTCAGGTCTGGCTTTTGGCCAGCCCGACAGTGTGAGTCGAGCTCGTGACAGGCGTGTTTATGTCGTGCGCGGGCAGGCCGATCAACGGGGATAACCCGCCGACAGGGCCATGGGGTGAGCGCCCCGGGCGCCCGGGAGGTGGGCGGTATCATTCGCGTCCAAGTGCTAGCAGGCGAGAGGGTCGCCTGAAGTCCATGAACGCACCCATTCCGCTCGACCAGATTGCCGCGGCCCATGCCGCGCCCCACGCGCCGCGCCTGCGCGAAATTCCCTACAACTACACCTCCTTCTCAGACCGCGAGATCGTCATCCGGCTGCTGGGCTCGCGGGCCTGGGAGCTTTTGAACAAGCTTCGCGACGAGCGCCAGACCGGCCGCTCGGCCCGCATGCTGTACGAGGTGCTGGGCGACATCTGGGTGGTGCAGCGCAACCCGTATCTTCAAGACGACCTGCTGGACAACCCGCGCCGCCGCAAGCAGCTGATCGATGCACTGAACCACCGCCTGGGCGAGGTGCAGGCGCGCCGCAAGCCCGAGGGGCATGACGACAGCGCGGGCTCGCGCGACGCCTCGGTCGGCGAGCTGCTGACGCTGGCGCACGCGGCGGTGAAGTCGTTTGCCGATCTCTTCGACAAGACCGCCGAGCTGCGCCGCCGAGCGACCAAGGTGCTGGGCCGCCACACGGCGAAAGACAACATCAAGTTCGACGGCCTGTCGCGTGTGTCGCACGTGACCGATGCGACCGACTGGCGCGTGGAATACCCCTTCGTCGTGCTCACGCCTGACAGCGAGGCCGAGATGGCGGCGCTGGTGAAGGATTGCATCGAGCTCGGCCTCACCATCATCCCGCGTGGGGGTGGCACCGGCTACACCGGCGGCGCCGTGCCGCTGACCTGGAACAGCGCGGTCATCAACACCGAGAAGCTCGAGGCGATGACCGAGGTCGAAATGGTCAAGCTGCCCGGTCTCGACCGCGAGGTGGCGACCATCTGGACCGAAGCCGGCGTGGTCACGCAGCGCGTGGCCGATGCGGCCGAGCGTGGCGGCCATGTGTTCGCCGTGGACCCGACGTCTGCCGAAGCCTCGTGCATCGGCGGCAACATCGCGATGAACGCCGGCGGCAAGAAGGCCGTGCTGTGGGGCACCGCGCTCGACAACCTCGCCTCCTGGCGCATGGTCACGCCTGACGCGAAGTGGCTGGAGGTGGTGCGCCTGGACCACAACCTCGGCAAGATCCACGACGTCGAGTTCGCGACCTTCGAGCTGCGCTACTTCGATGCCAGCGGCAAGACGCTGGAGCGCACCGAGACGCTCAAGATCCCCGGCCGCACCTTCCGCAAGGAAGGCCTCGGCAAGGACGTCACCGACAAGTTCCTCGCCGGCCTGCCCGGCATCCAGAAGGAAGGCTGCGACGGCCTCATCACCAGCGCCCGCTGGGTGGTGCACAAGATGCCGGCACACACGCGCACGGTGTGCCTGGAGTTCTTCGGCAACGCGCACGATGCGGTGCCTTCGATCGTCGAGATCAAGGACTTCATGTTCGCCGAGCAGAAGAAGCCCGGCGGCGCGATCCTCGCCGGCCTGGAGCACCTGGATGACCGCTACCTCAAGGCCGTGGGTTATGCGACCAAGAGCAAGCGCGGCGGCCTGCCGAAGATGGTGCTGATCGGCGACATCGCCGGCGACGACCCCGATGCAGTGGCCCGCGCCACCAGCGAGGTGGTGCGCATGGCCAACGGCCGCGCCGGCGAAGGCTTTGTGGCGGTGAGCGCCGATGCGCGCAAGAAGTTCTGGCTCGACCGCAAGCGCACCGCGGCCATCAGCCGCCACACCAACGCCTTCAAGGTCAACGAAGACGTGGTGATCCCGCTGCCGCGCATGGGCGAGTACACCAACGGCATCGAGCGCATCAACATCGAGCTCTCCTTGCGCAACAAGCTGGCGCTGGTCGATGCGCTGGAAGCCTTCTTCCAGCGTGGCAACCTGCCCTTGGGCAAGAGCGACGACGCAGGCGAGATCGCAAGCGCCGAGCTGCTCGAAGACCGCGTGCAGCAGGCCCTCTCGCTGCTGCGCGAGGTGCGCGAGTTGTGGAGCCATTGGCTGCACCACCTCGACGACACGCACCCCCAAAGCGGCCGCACGTTCTTCGCCGACCTTCAGGACCATTCGCTGCGCGCATCGTGGAAGACGCAGATCCGCGCCAAGCTGCAGGCCATCTTCGCCGGCTCGGCCTTGAAGCCCATCGTCGACGAAGCCCAGCGCATCCACAAGGAGGTGCTGCGCGGACGTGTGTGGGTGGCGTTGCACATGCATGCCGGCGACGGCAACGTGCACACCAACATCCCGGTGAACAGCGACAACTACGAGATGCTGCAAACGGCGCACGAAGCCGTGGCGCGCATCATGAAGCTCGCACGTTCATTGAACGGCGTGATCTCGGGCGAGCACGGCATCGGCATCACGAAGCTCGAGTTCCTCACTGACGAGGAGATCGCCGACTTCACCGCCTACAAGCAGCGTGTGGACCCCGAAGGGCGCTTCAACAAGGGCAAGCTCTTGCGAGACCCGGCGCTGAAGGCCGACCTGACCAACGCCTACACGCCAAGCTTCGGCCTGATGGGGCACGAGTCGCTGATCATGCAGCAGAGCGACATCGGCGACATCGCAGCCTCGATGAAGGACTGCCTGCGCTGCGGCAAGTGCAAGCCGGTGTGCGCCACGCACGTGCCGCGCGCCAACCTGCTCTACAGCCCGCGCAACAAGATCCTCGCGACCTCGTTGTTGGTCGAAGCCTTCCTCTACGAAGAGCAGACGCGCCGCGGCGTGAGCATCAAGCACTGGGCCGAGTTCGAAGACGTGGCCGACCACTGCACCGTCTGCCACAAGTGCCTGACGCCGTGCCCGGTCAACATCGACTTCGGCGACGTGTCGATGAACATGCGCAACCTGCTGCGCAAGATGGGCAAGAAGAGCTTCCGCCCGGGCAACAAGATGGCGATGCTGATGCTCAACGCCACCAACCCCGAGACGATCAAGCTCCTGCGCGCCGGCATGGTCGACGTGGGCTTCAAGGCCCAGCGTGCCGCCAACAACCTGCTGCGCGGCCTCGCGAAGAAGCAGACGGCTGCGCCGAAGTCGACGGTGGGCACCGCGCCGATCAAGGAGCAGGTGATCCACTTCATCAACAAGAAGCTGCCGGGCGGGCTGCCGAAGAAGACGGCGCGTGCGCTGCTCGACATCGAGGACAAGAACTACGTCCCGATCATCCGCGACCCGAAGAAGACGAGCGCCGACACCGAGGCGGTCTTCTACTTCCCGGGCTGCGGCTCTGAGCGACTCTTCTCGCAGGTCGGCCTCGCCACGCAGGCGATGCTCTGGCACGCCGGCGTGCAGACGGTGCTGCCGCCGGGATACCTCTGCTGTGGCTACCCGCAGCGCGGCTCGGGCCAGTTCGACAAGGCCGAGAAGATGATCACCGACAACCGGGTGCTCTTCCACCGTGTGGCCAACACGCTCAACTACCTCGACATCAAGACCGTGGTGGTGAGCTGCGGCACCTGCTACGACCAGCTGCAGGGCTACCAGTTCGACAAGATCTTCCCCGGCAGCCGCATCATCGACATCCACGAGTACCTGCTGGAGAAGGGCATCACGCTGCAGGGCGGTGGCGGCTATCTCTACCACGACCCCTGCCACAGCCCGATGAAGCTGCAGGATCCGATGAAGACGGTGAAGGCGCTTGTCGGCGACAACGTGCTGAAGAACGAGCGCTGTTGCGGCGAGAGCGGCACGCTGGGCGTGACGCGGCCCGACATCTCGACCCAGGTGCGCTTCCGCAAGGAAGAAGAGCTGCGCAAGGGCGAGGCCGCGCTGCGGGCGACGGGTGCGGTGGCCGAGAAGGCCGACGTGAAGATCCTCACCTCGTGCCCGAGCTGCCTGCAGGGCCTGAGCCGCTACGGCAACGACCTTCAGAACGGCCTGCTGGAGGCCGACTACATCGTCGTCGAGATGGCCAACCAGATCCTCGGGCCCGACTGGATGCCCGAGTACGTGGAACGCGCCAACGACGGCGGCATCGAGCGGGTGCTGGTCTAGTTACTCGGCTGAGAGGCCGCGCTCCTTGATGAGCGCGTGCCAGAAGGCGGTCTCCTTCTGCAGGAAGCTCGCGAGCGCGGGCCCGTCGGACGGTGTCACTTCCAGGCCGAAGTCTTCGAGCTTGGCCTTCACCTCCGGCGTGGCGATTGCCTTGTTCATCTCGGCCGTGAGGCGCGTGGTGATCTCGGCCGGCGTGCCCTTGGGCACGAAGAGGCCTTGCCAGGCGGTGACCTCGAAGTCCTTCACGCCGAGCTCGTCGAGGGTGGGCACGTCGGGCAGCGAAGGGATGCGCTTCTTCGACATCACCGCCAGCGCCTTGACTTTGCCGCTGCGAATCTGTGGCAGGCCGGCGGCGGTGTCGAGCACCATCATCGGCACCTGGCCGGAGATCACGTCTTGTACCGCGAGCGCCGTGCCGCGGTAGGGCACGTGCACGACGAAGCTCTTGGTGCGGTCTTTCAGCAGCTCCATCGCCAGGTGGTGAGGGCTGCCGATGCCGGGCGAGGCGTAGCTGTACTTGCCGGGGTTTTTCTTCAGCTCATCGAGCAGCTGCCGGCCGCTCGTGAAGCCGGCCCCGGGGTTGACGGCGAGGATCAGCGGGAAGCGCGCCATGAAGCCCACGGGGGCCAGGTCCTTCGGGTCGTAGGGCAGCTTCTTGTACATCGCGCTGTGGAACACCATCGCGCCGTTGTCGCCGGTGACGATCGTGTAGCCATCGGGTGCGGATTTGGCCGCGTTGTCGGTGCCGATGATGCCGGCCGCACCCGGGCGGTTGTCGATCACGATGGTCTGGCCGAGTTGCTTGCCGAGTTGAGGTGCGAGCTGGCGCGCCAGGAAGTCGGAACCACCGCCGGCCGGGTAGGCCACGACCCAGCGCACGGGTTTGCTGGGCCAGGTGTCGGCAAAGGCGAGGCCAGGGGCGGCGAGAGCGCCTGCAAGGGCGAGGCCGAGCAGGCGTCGGTTCAGGAGGGGTGCGGTCATGGGATGCGCTCGAGGGAGATGGAGTGGGCCATCTTATCGAGCGCCTGCGCCGCAAGGGGCCTCAGCCGTGCTTGGCGTGCGTGTCGTACCAGCTCACCTTGTCGACCAGGCGGCGCAGGACGGGCACGTTCTTCAGCAGGCGACGCAGCAGCGTGTTGTCGCCCAGCGTCTTGTAGAGGATGAAGATCGGAATGTAGGCGCGGATCGCCTGCTGACGGGTCAGCCACGGGCCTTCGAGATCTTCGCCGAAGGGGCCGGTGGTGCCGCCGACGAACTTGTGATGGACCATGCTGCCGTCGCGCGCCTTGTACTGGCCGTCACGGTGCAGGCGCTGGTCGACCACCTTGAAGCGGCGGTACCCGAGGCGCTCGAAGGTGTCGAACTCGTCCATCAGGCCGCGCCACGAGGTCTTGTTCGATTCGACCGAGATGTAGGCCGGGCGGCAGCTCATGCCCTCGAGCCCGTGCACGCAGAGCATGTCGGCGCCTTCGACGTCGATCTTCAGGTAGTGCGGGCAGCCATGCTGCTCGATCACCTTGGAGAAACGGATGCTCTCGACCTTGATCTCTTCCGAGTCGGCGCCCATGCCCTGGTTGCGCTTGGCCCACTCGGGGTCGGCGGTGCCCCAGACCGAAAGCTTCTTGTTGACCCAGAAGCTGATCGTGCCGGGCGTCTCGCTGATGGCCTTGTCGACGACGGCGAAGGTGCCGCGTTCGATTTCCTGGCGGTAGCGGCTCTTCAACTCGGAGGCCAGCTCGGGGTTGGCTTCGATGCCCACCACGCGGTAGCCCAGCTTCAGGTAGAACTCGGTGTCTTCTCCCCGGTGGGTGCCGACGTCGAAGATCAAGTCGTGTGAAATTGCGGTACTCAAGGAATCCCTCCAGTGCGGCCGATTCATGTCGTGCTTCTTCTGATCGCATCGCGGCCGGCTTGCGTGCGGTCGCGTCGACTGTCATGCCGTTTTGGCCGCCTGACAATCCCCTCAACAATGTGCCCATGACCCACGTTTTCCAGCCCCTTCCCGATGCACCACCCGCGTGCGAGCTTTGTCATAACGCCGGGGGTCGACTGCTTTGGCAGCACGGCGACTGGCGTGTCATCCGAGTGGACGACGAGGCCTTCCCGGCCTTCTACCGGGTGATCTACCGGCGGCACGTGGGCGAGTTTTCGCAACTGCCGGGGCCGGAGCGGCAGCGTTGCATGCAGCTGGTGGCGGCGGTCGAAGAGGTGCTGCTGGGCCGGCTGCGGCCGACCAAGGTCAACCTGGCGGCCTTCGGGAACATGGTCCCGCACCTGCACTGGCACGTGGTGGCCCGCTTCGACTGGGACAGCCACTTCCCCCAGCCGATCTGGGGCGCCAAGCAGCGTGAGGTCACGCCGCCGGCGGTGGCCCGGCTGGCGGTGACGCTCCAGGCCTTGGACGAAGCGGTGGTGGCGGCACTGGATGGGGCGGCGGGCGCCGCCTGATCAGTGCCCGAGCGCTGCGTAGGCGAGGCGCTTGAACTCGAACGAGAAGGGGTGCCAGAAGCCTTGCTGGCGCTGCGTCATCGCCAGGCCTGCGATGTTGTGGCGCGGGTTGATCCACCAGTGCGTGCCACCGATGCCGCCCCATTCGAACTCGCCCAGGCCGCCGGATGGGTCGTAGGCGCTCGGCTTGACGGTGATGGCACCCCCGAGGCCGAAAACCTTGCCCGGCACCGGGCCGACGGTCGGGAAGCGGATCGACACGCCTTCGGGCAGCTGGTTGCTCATCATCAGCGCGAGCGTCTCGGGCTTGAGCAGGGCCTTGCCGCCGGGCATGAGGCTGCGCATCAGCGCGACCATGTCGGGCAGGGTGGTCACCAGGCCGCCGCCGCCGGACTGGCTGGGCACGGGCACCGTGAAGGCCTTGGGATAGGGCCAGTCGTCGGCGCGGGTGAGGCCCGGGGCCATCGGGTTGGTGGGTGCCGCACCCGCATACATGGCCGCCAGCCGCGGTAGGTCATGTGCGGGCACGACGAATTTCGTGTCGACCATGCCCAGCGGTTCGAGGATGTGGGCCTGGAGGTAGTCACCAAACCGCTGCCGGCTCACCACCTCGACGAGCCGGGCCAGCACGTCGCTCGCCACCGAGTATTCCCAACGCGTGCCGGGCTGGCTCGACAGCGGCAGGCCCGACAGGGCTTCCATCATGTGCGAGAGGCTCAGGAGCGGCGACAGCACCTGCCGTTCGGCGTAGGCCTTGTAGAGCAGCGTGCCGGGGTCGAGCAGGCCGTAGCTCAGGCCGGAGCTGTGGCTCATCAGCTGGCGGATGGTGATGGGGCGTGTGGCCGGCTCGGTGTCGGCGAGCGAGGTGGCGCCCTCGCGCAGCACCTGGCGGTTGCCCAGCGCGGGGATGAAACGCTCGATCGGGTCGTCGAGCTGGAACTTGCCCGCTTCATGCAGCTGCAGCGCGGCGATCGTGGCGATGAGCTTGGTGTTGGAGAACGCGCGGAAGATGGTGTCGTCGCGCATCGGCACGCCGTTTTCCTTGTCGGCCAGGCCCACGTGGTGCACGTCGAGCAGGTCTTGGCCGCGCAGCACGGCGCACGAGACGCCGGCCAGCAGGTTGCCGTCGACATAGCGTTTCATGGCAGCGTGAATGGGTTGGAAATCGGTGGCGGCGGTCATGGCGGGTCCTGCGGATGAACATGAAATATAAGGTGCACACCTTATAGCACATGCGAGAGGTGCGCTGGTCTACACTGCCCCTCCTACCACCCGTTCACGTGCCCATGCCTGCCCCTCAGCCGACCTCGATCACCGTGCACCAGCAGTCGCGCGTGCTGGAGGTGGGTTTTGCCGATGGGCAGCAGTTCCGCATCCCGTTCGAGCTGATGCGGGTGTATTCGCCTTCGGCCGAGGTCAAGGGCCATGGCCCGGGGCAGGAGACGCTGCAGACCGGCAAGCGCCTGGTGGGGCTGGTGTCGCTGGAGCCGGTGGGCAACTACGCCGTGCAGCCCACGTTTTCAGACGGCCACAACACCGGCATCTTTTCGTGGGAGTACCTGTACTTCCTCGGCTCGCAAGAGACACAGCTCTGGCGCGACTATGAAGAGCGCCTGCGCCAGGCCGGCGCCAGCCGCGATGACGCCATGCCGGCGCCTCCGGCCCCCGGTTGCGGCCATCACCATTGATTGGAGTTCGACCATGAGCAGCACGCATTTCGGCTACCAGACCGTCGACGAGGCCGAGAAAGCCGGCAAGGTGCGCGGTGTGTTCGACTCGGTGGCGTCGCGCTACGACGTGATGAACGACATGATGTCGCTCGGCCTGCACCGCGCCTGGAAGGCGTACACGGTGGCCGTGGCGGCGCTGCGCGAAGGCGACAAGGTGCTCGACATCGCCGGCGGCACGGGTGATCTGGCGAAGGCCTTCGCCAAGAAGGTGGGCGAGCGCGGCACCGTGGTGCACACCGACATCAACGAAGCCATGCTGCGCCAGGGGCGTGACCGCCTGCTCGACAAGGGCCTGGCGCTGCCGACGTCGATCTGCGATGCCGAGTCATTGCCGTTTGCCACCGGCAGCTTCGATCTCGTGAGCGTCGCCTTCGGTTTGCGCAACATGACCCACAAGGACCGGGCGCTCGCCGAGATGTGCCGTGTGTTGCGGCCCGGTGGCCGCCTGCTGGTGCTCGAGTTCTCGAAGGTCGCCGAGCCACTGCAAAAGCCCTACGACTGGTACTCGTTCAAGGTGCTGCCGATGCTCGGCAAGTTGATCGCGGGAGATGCCGACAGCTACCGCTACCTGGCCGAGTCGATCCGCATGCACCCGGGCCAACAGGAATTGAAGGCCATGATGAAGACGGCCGGTTTCGGCCACGTCGACGTGCACAACCTCAGCGCCGGGGTGGTGGCGCTGCACGTCGGCATCAAGTGCTGACGAGGTTTACGCGCCCGGCTTGAGCTGGGCAGTGCCGCGGCCGATGCCCTGGTAGTCGAAGCCCAGGTCGCGCATCAGCGCTGGCTCGTAGAGGTTGCGGCCGTCGAAGATGATGGGCTGCTTGAGCAGGCGCTTGATCTGGTCGAAATCGGGGCTCTTGAACTCGCGCCATTCGGTGAGGATCAAGAGCGCATCGGCGCCTTCGAGCGTGGCGGCCACGTTGTCGACGATCTGCAGCGACTTCACATGGTTCAGCACACGCTCAGCTTCGTGGGCCGCGACCGGGTCGTAGGCCACGATGGTGGCGCCGCGCTCGGCCAGGGCCTGGATCACGTCGCGGCTCGGGGCGTCGCGCATGTCGTCGGTGTTGGGTTTGAAGGCCAGGCCCCACATCGCGAAGCGGCGGCCGGTGAGGTCGCTGCCGAAGCGGGCGACGACCTTGTCGACGAGCACCGTCTTCTGGTGCTGGTTGGCACGGTCGACGGCGTTGAGCACCTTCAGGTCGATGCCGTATTCCTTGCCCGTGCGCATGAGAGCGTTCACGTCCTTCGGGAAGCAGGAGCCGCCGTAGCCGGTACCGGCGTAGAGGAACTGGTAGCCGATGCGTGGGTCGCTGCCGATGCCCTTGCGCACGAGCTCGATGTCGGCGCCGACCTTCTCGGCCAGGAGCGCCAGCTCGTTCATGAAGCTGATGCGCGTGGCGAGCATCGAGTTGGCGGCGTACTTGGTGAATTCGGCGCTGCGCACGTCCATCACCAGCAGGCGCTCGTGGCTGCGGATGTAGGGAGCGTACAGGGCACGCATCAGCAGGATGGAGCGCTCGTCGTCGGCGCCCACCACGATGCGGTCGGGGCGCATGAAGTCTTCGACGGCTGCGCCTTCCTTCAGGAATTCGGGGTTGGAGACGACGGCGAAGTCGACCTGCTTGTCGCGCTTGGCCAGCTCTTCGGCAATGACGGCGCGCACCTTGTCGGCCGTGCCGACGGGCACCGTGCTCTTGTCGACCACGACCTTGTAGTCGGTCATGTAGCGGCCGATGTTGCGCGCTGCGGCCAGCACGTATTGCAGGTCGGCCGAGCCGTCTTCATCGGGCGGCGTGCCCACGCCGATGAACTGCAGCGTGCCGTGGTTGACGGCGAGTTGCACGTCGGTCGTGAACTGCAGGCGGCCTGCGTTGACGTTGCGTTGAACGACCTCTTTCAGGCCCGGCTCGTAGATCGGGATGCCGCCATCGTTGAGCACCTGGATCTTCTTCGCGTCGACGTCGAGGCACACCACGTGGTTGCCCATTTCCGACAAGCAGGCGCCCGTGACGAGACCCACATAGCCCGTCCCGATGATCGTTACTTTCACTCGTTCTACTCCGCTGGTGTTGGGGTGCGATTGTCGTGCGCGAAGTCACTGTTTCTCGCGGGTTGTAGGTGCGTGGACCGCCCGAGTTGCGGGGGTGTCGCACAGCCTGCGCTGTCTACAATTTCGAGGCACTGACTGTCGCAGGCGATGCGGCATGTTGCCAGCAAGCCCTTGCTGTGACTTCCCCCTGTGTACAGGGGGATCGAAGTGCACATGATCACCCTTGAAAGCCGCCATGCGTGAGAAGCCCGCCAAGTACGTGTTGATTTCGCCGTGTCGCAATGAAGCCGACTACATGCGGCAGACGCTCGACACGGTGGTCGCGCAGTCGCTGCGTCCGACCAAGTGGGTGATCGTCGACGATGGCTCGACCGACGAGACGCCGGAGATCCTGAAGGAGTACGCGAGCAAGCACGAGTGGATCGAGATCGTGACGCGTGCCGACCGCGGCCATCGTGCGGTCGGTCCCGGCGTGGTCGATGCGTTCTACAGCGGCTACGCGGCCATCATTCCCGACGACTACGACTTCGTCTGCAAGCTCGACCTTGACCTGCGCCTGCCGCCGCGCTACTTCGAGATCCTCGTGGACCGCATGGCCGCCAATCCGCGCCTGGGCACCTGCAGCGGCAAGGCCTACCTCGAAGACAACGGCCAGCTCATCAGCGAGCGCCACGGTGACGAAAACTCGCTGGGCATGACCAAGTTCTACCGGGTCTCGTGCTTCAAGGACATCGGCGGCTTCGTGCGCGAAGTCGGCTGGGACGGCATCGACGGCCACAAGTGCCGCATGAAAGGCTGGACGGCCATCAGCTGGGACGAGCCCGAGCTGCGTTTCGTGCACCTGCGCACCATGGGCGCCAGCCACAAGGGCATCTACACCGGCCGCTACCGCCAGGGCTACGGCCAGTACTACATGGGCACCGGGCTGCTCTTCCTCACGGCCAGCGTGGTGTCGCGCCTGAACCAGAAGCCCTACGTGCTGGGCCAGCTGACCATCCTCTGGGGCTGGATCTACAGCTTCCTGCAAGGCAAGCCCCGCTACCAGGACCCGGAGTTCCGGGTTTTCCTGCGGGCGTATCAGCGCCGTGCTTTGCTCGTGGGCAAGAAGCGAGCGGCCGAAGAATGCGCGCAGACGCCGATGCCTGGGAGAGCCTCTCTCTCGTAGCGCCGCACTAACCCGCGATGTGAGGGCCGGCTATCGGCCGCGCGCGGGGCCGCTTGAGGCTGTTTACCTCTTGCGACAATTGCGCCGCGTGGGCAGCACTGTCCGCCCGAATAATGTCAGCCCATCAGCCTAGGGCTGGCGACCTCTCTGAGAGTCATGACCAAACTGGTCAAGATTCGAGGCTGAAACCGCCGGCATGCAATCTGCAACGTCGTCCGACATCGAGACGGCTGCGAGAAACACAGAATATGACTGCACGCAAAACGGCGCTCAAGACGACCACGCTCTGGTTCTCGGTTGCTGCTCTGGCCTCGCTGGCTGGCTGTGGTGCCGGTGGTGATGTCAACGAGACGAGTGGGACCCCGATTCCCCCGGTGACGTCGCCGACGCCGCCTGCGCCAGCCCCGGCGCCTGCTCCCAGCCCAGCACCGGCGCCTGCGCCTGCGCCGAGTCCATCCCCTGCGCCGAGCCCGGCTCCGAGTCCTGCGCCCGCACCAAGCCCGGCACCCGCCCCGAGTCCTGCACCGGCCCCGAGCCCCGCTCCGGCTCCGGCTCCGGCCCCTGGCGCAGCGCCGACCTACTATTTCTCCGACTGCCAGGCCGGCGCTGCCGCAGGCTGCGTCCCGGGCAGCAACAGCAACCCCGGCACCCAGGCTGCTCCGAAGCAGAACCTGTCGGGCATGAACGTCAACGCGCTGCCGGCCGGTACCCGCCTTCTGTTCAACCGCGGCGGGGCCTGGGCGAATTTCTCCGTGATGCTGGAGAACCCCAACACCACGGCAGCTTCCCCGCTGACCTTCGACGCCTACGGCACGGGTGCTGCGCCTTTGATGCGCATCGCTGCGAACAACATGTTCAACCTCGGTGGTGGTTGGGGCAACACCAGCAATGACGGCGGCTACGTGATCCGCAACCTCAAGCTCGACGGCATGGGCACCGCCGAATGGGGCTTCTGGTTCATCCAGACCGTGCGCGACGTGACGATCGAAAACACCGAGATCACCGGCTTCCGCATCGGCATCAATTCGAACGACACTGACAACCACACGGTCACCGGCATCACGCTGCGCAACAACAACGTTCATCGCAACCGCGCGATGGGCATGCTCGGCCACTACAGCAACATCCTGATCGAAGGCAACACCTTCGAGGCCAACAACTTCAGCGGCAGCACCTTCGACCACGGCACCTACATCGGTGGCGGCAACAACATCACGGTGCGCAACAACCGCTACATCCGCAACTCGACGGTCGGCGGCGTCTGCCTCGGCGGCAACATGACCTTCCACGGCCAGATCGACGGCCTGCTGATTGAAGGCAACACCATCGAGCAGGATGATTCGGCGCCCAGCTGCTGGCTCATGTCCATCACCCAGGGCTACGCAACGCCCGAGTGGTTCCGCAACGTGATCGTGCGCAACAACACGCTCGTGAACGGTGGCAATGGCATCACGGCTCAGTCGGCGCCGGGCATCGTGGTCGAAGACAACGTCTCGATCAACACCCGCGTGGCCTCGCTGAACAGCTTCATGATCGGCGGCGGCAGCTACTCGAATGGCGACGTGAACGATTCGAACGCGGTCGTGCGCAACAACACCGTGTGCCGCGTGCTCAGCACGGCCGGCGGCTACATCGCCAGCGTCAACTCACCGGGTTCCACGGTGAGCAACAACGTGGCGGTGACCGGCACGGCGGCGACCACCGGGGTTTGCGCCCGCTGATCAATTCTCGGAAAGTGAAAAACGGCCGGAGCGATCCGGCCGTTTTCGTTCGTGCGCAGGTTTCAGCGAGGCCGCATCCAGACCGCTTCGCGCCCTTGCAGCGCGTCGGGCATCGTGGCCGCCAGCAGGCGGTCGACGCAGTGGGGCCAGTCGAGGACGTCGCGCACGCGTTTGACGGCGTTCTGGCCCATGTCCATCAGGTGCTTCGGGTCACGCAGCGCTTCGACGATGGCTTCGGCCAGGCCGTCGACGTCGTGCCGATCGCTCAGCACGCCCGTCACGTTGTGGTCGACGATGTCGGGCAAGGCCCAGTTGCTCCAGTTGGCCGTGGGCAGGCCGTGGGCAGCCGCTTCGACGTACACCAGCCCCCATGACTCGCAGATGCTGGGCATGCAGAAGAGAGAGGCCGTGGCGTACAGCTCGTGCAGCTTCTCGTCGCTGGCGTGTCCGAACTGCTCGACACCGGGTTCGTTGAGGGGCGGTGCTCCAGCGCTCACCACCGTCAACGTGGCATCGGGCAGCTCGCGGCGGACCTTGCGGAACGCCTCGATCAACACCGGCCCACCCTTGCGTTCCCAGGCCCGCCCGCAAAACAGGATCTGGCGCTTCTTGTAGCGCTCGAGGTCTGCCGGCACCGGGCGATCCCAGCGGCGGATGGGGCCGCCCCCCAGCGCGAAGACCTTGCTCTTCGGGATGCCGTACTGCGCGTGCATGGTGTCGGCCACGAAGCTGCCGAACGACACGATGGCGTCGGCATCGCGGTTGGCCTGGATGATCTCGGCACGGCTGGCGTCGATCTGCTCCTGGCTGCGCGAGCCCCAGCCGAAGCCGCCGGCACGCACCGCGTCGTCGACCGTCATGTCCTGGAACAGCACGCGCTTGATCGGCAGCGAACGGTCGATCTTCGGAATGGCGTAGTGGTACATCACCCAGCTGCCCTCGGGCAGCTTGCGCAGCAGCGGCGCGAGCAGCGGGCTTCGCTCGTCGGTGGCGAGCGAGTCGTCGGTTGGCTGATGCGGGCGGCCCATCTTGCGTTGCAGGCGGCGAATGAAATGCCGCGTGGCACTGCGGCCATGCAGTTCCTTGAGGTCGGTGTCGAAGCGGCTCAGCGCGCCGTACAGCCGGCCGTGTTGCTTCAGCCCGTCGATCAGCGCGATCGTGGTGCCGGAGTTGGTCCAGCGGTCCCACGGGTCGCCGGGTGCGATGTAGAGCATTTGGGGCGCGGATGTCGGCATGGTGATGTGAGGCGCGTAGGGGCTGGCGATCAGGGGGCAGTGCGGCTGCGGATCTTCTGCAGCAGGGCCTTGGCCAGCTTCTGGTTCGAGGCCGGCACGTAGTGTCCGTCAGGGAGGAAGTTGGTCGGGTCGTTGGCGGAGAACAGCGTGTGGGTGCTGATGTAGTCGATCTTCGCCGCATCGAGCGCCGGTCCGATTGCCCGGTAAAGGTGGTCGGACTGGCCACGCGTGTGCAGCAGCAGCACGACCAGGCGCTCGCCGCGTTCTTGTGTGCGGCGCGACAGGTCGGCCAGCATTGCCTTCAGCACCTGCACCTCTTCCGCCTTCGGGTTGAAGCCTGCGTGCGAGTCGTACACCCCTTCGTCATAGGCTTCATGGTGGGCGACCCAGCCGCGGCGCACGAGGCGCACGATCGCCGAGCGGTCGAGCGGCGACTTGTCGAAGACGAACCAGTCGTAGCCGCGATCACTGGCCGCCAACTGCGCCTTGAACCGGCTCCACTCCGGCTTTCCAAAGGCCTGGCGGAACTGCGCTTCGCTGCGGATCAGGGGCTCGTCCTCGGTCAACCGATCGCCCACCAGGTGGTAGCGCGGGAAGGTGAACGGAGCGGGGCTCTCGAATTGCCAGAGCAAGCCTGACATCGAACCCATGTCGGGCACGCTCGACGAGAGCACGCCGAACACCACCACGTCGGCCTTGCGGAACGGCGTGTCGGCCTTGTAGCCTGCATACGAATGATTGGGCGGGGCGCCCGGGCCGCCGAAGCCGCGCAAGGTGATCTTGCCGTCGAGCGCCACGGCGGCGTTGGCCGCCTGCATCGAGAACGACTGGCCATACACCGCCACCGTCAGGTCGGTGCCTTCCTTGCGCTCGGACGAGACCGATTTCAGGAGCTCGGGGTCGATCCAGCCGGCGCTCAGGAGCGAGCCCTTCTTCCGCTCCTCGGTCAGGGCCTGCGCCAGCTTGCCTTCCACCGAGCGGCCATATTCGAAGTAGCGGCCGAGCGTGGTGTCCTTGGCGGCACGCGAGCCGAAGGCGAGGTTGACGGCGACGTCTGCCAGCACCAGCCACACGACGACCCACAGCACGATCCTGGCACTGCGCCCCAGCAGAATGGTCTTCAGAAGGCCCATGGTCAGAACTGGAAGTAGATGAACGCGCTGCGGGCATTGGCCATGCCCATGAGCGTGAGGAACACGAGCGCCGCGTAGAAGGCCGCCCGCACGGGCACCGGCATCGCGCGGTAGAAGGTGGCGCGCCCGCTTCGGTAGGCGGCGAGGTCGTAGAAGCACAGCAGCGCCACGCCCAGCAGCGCGGCCAGCGGCGGCCGCGCGACCGTGGCCGCCAGCGGCTGCGAGAGCGTCACCAGCTCCACCGTGAAGGCCTTGATCTGCTCGAAGGACTTGGCGCGAAACAGCAGCCAGCCGTAGCAGACGAACTGGAAGAAGACGACCGTGGCGAGTACGCGCGCGACCAGCGCTTTCCATCCCGTGAGCAGCGGCGTCTTGATGAGGTCGTTCACGATGAGCAGGGCGCCCTGGTAGCCGCCCCAGAGGATGTAGTTCCAGGCGGCCCCGTGCCAGAGGCCGCCAAGCAGCATCGTGATCATCAGGTTGACCTTGGTGCGCACCGCGTTGACGCGATTGCCGCCCAGCGGGATGTAGAGGTAGTCGCGCAGCCACGACGAGAGAGAGATGTGCCAGCGCCGCCAGAACTCGCTCGGGTTGGACGAGAAATACGGGAAGCGGAAGTTCTGGCTGAGCTCGATGCCGAAAAGCTTGGACACGCCGCGCGCGATGTCGGTGTAGCCGGAGAAGTCGCAGTAGATCTGCAGCGCGAAGGCATAGGTGCCCAGCACGATGGCCGCGGCGTTCGGCGTCTCGACGCTGTTGAACACCGAGTCGACGGTGGGTGACAAGCCATCGGCGACCACCACCTTCTTGAAGAGGCCGAGCAGGATCAGGAAGCACCCACGGGTGATGAACTCTTCGGTGATGGTGCGCGGCTTCTCGATCTGCGGGATGAGCACGGCCGGGCGCTCGATCGGGCCCGCCACGAGCTTGGGGAAGTAGGCGATGAAGAGCGCGTAGTGCCGCAGCTTCGTGGTCGCTGGCATGTGCCGCTGGTGGATCTCGATCACGTAGCTCAGCGACTCGAAGATGTAGAACGAGATCGCCGGGGGCAGCACGATGTCGAGGACCGTGCGATGGACCTTGAAGCCGAGTGCCTGCAGCGCCGTCTGCGCCGAGTCGATGAAGAAGTTGAAGTACTTGAAGTAGCCGAGGATGGTCAGCGCGAACACCGTGTAGATCACGATGTAGCGGATGCGCTTGCCGTGGTCTTCCGTCTGCCCGATGGCGCGGCCGGTGATGAAGCTCGCCCCGGTCACCACCCAGATCAGGATCAGGAAGCGCGGGTCCCAGCAGGCGTAGAAGTAATAGCTGCCGGCCAGCAGCAGCAGGTTCTGGACTTCGTGGTTGCGGATCAGCGCGTAGAGGCCGAAACCGATGAGCAGGAAGTAGGTGAACTCGAGGGAGGCGAAATTCATGGCCGATGTGCAGGGGCGTTGGCTTGGTTTGTCAGCGCGACGGGCACAGGCCGTGTGCGTGTGCAGCGGCTGCGTGCGGATGCATGGCTTGCGTCATGACCGCAGTTGCCGAGCCGCAGCGGCGACCCAGGGTCGGCGCTTCAGCCCGGGCGGAGTATGGCCGTGGCCTGAGGCCTGGAAAACCCTGTTGTTGGGGGGTGCACAAGGCTTGCGTGTGAAGTCCACACTTCGCGGCGCGCTCCGGCCAGCGGCCCGGTCAGCTGCACGCATGCAGAACATGCGCATACTCGGGCATCGGCGCGCAGCGCCCTGCGAACTGCGACACGGATTCCCATCGATTTCAGCGACTGGACGCGAATTGACCATCTTCTATGTCTGCCCTTGGTCACCGAAGCCGACCGGAGGCATCAAGCAGATATTCCGCCACGTCGAGGCGCTGAATGCGGCCGGGTTCGATGCCTACGTGCTGGCGCTCGAAACCAAGATGCCTTCATGGTTCGACTCGTCGGCCGCGGTGGCCAGGGTCCGGGTGCGCCGGCCCTTCTGGGACCTGCGCCGTTCCGCGCGGCGGAAGAACCAGATTCCATGGCTCACCGCGCCGGTCGGCCCGGAGATCGAAATCTCACGGCCCGGCCTGTCTCCACTGGAGCGGCGCCTCGGCGCGGGCGACATCATCGTCCTGCCCGAGTACTTCGGAAAAGCGCTGAAGCCCTGCGGCTTCGGGTCGAAGCTCGTGGTGTTCAACCAGAACGCGCACTACACGTTTACCGGGTTCTCTCACTCGGATGACCTGAACGGCTTCGTCTACCGCGGCCACGTGCTTGGAGCATTAGGCGTCTCGCAGCACATCTGCGACTACCTCAAGTTCGCTTTTCGCGATCTGCCCGTGCTCCTGACGCCGAATGGCGTCGACGGGACCCGGTTCTTCCCTTCGCCCGGTGAGCAGAAGAAGCAGATCGCCTTCATGCCCCGCAAACTGCCCGGCAGCATCGTGCAGGTGCTGCAGATGCTGCGCGGGCGCGGTGCGCTGGACGGCTGGGCCTTGTGCCCCATCGACGGCATGAGCGAAGCCGACGTGGCCCAGGCGCTGCGGGAGTCGGCGATCTTCCTGTCGACCTGCCACGACGAAGGCTTCGGCCTGCCGCCACTGGAGGCCGGCGCCAGCGGGTGCATCGTCGTGGGCTACACAGGCTATGCGGCGCGCGAGTTCATGCTGCCGCAATACTGCTACCCCATCGCGCAAGGCGACGTGCTCGCTTTTGCACAGACGCTGGAGGCCGTGCTCGCCGAGTTCGCGCGCGACCCGCAGCGTCTGCGGCAGCAGGCAAGCGCCTACGCCGAGTTCCTGCGGACTCACTACTCGAAGGAAGTGGAGGGCAAGTCCGTCGTGGCAGCGTGGAGCGAGCTGTGCGGTACGGCGGGCCTCCGGCAAGCGGAGGTGCGCCGTGACCGATGTGTGACGCAGTGCCGCTTCTGGTGTCGCAAACGTGTGGATTCCGGGCGATGGACGCTTGGATAGAGGGGGTCTGCAAGGACCCCTTGTCTTACAATTTCCGTCGAAGCAAATGAGTTTTTGGTATTTGCTTGCGGTGACAGTGGCGCATCTGACGCGCCGATGATCCAGCCAACCAGATCGATGAACGTTCTGCCCAGCCCTCTCAGCCGCGGAGCTCGAGACCCATTGATGCAAGATCAGGCACCTCATCGCCTGCCTTGCTCGTTGGTCTTCGTGGCGGGGCCGCTTCGCTCCGGGTCGACCTTGCTGACCTTGATGCTGGACAGGCATTCGTCGCTCAAGAATCCCGGGGAGTTCGACTTCCTCTTCGATGCCTTCGGCGTCGATGGTGGTCTGGCGCAAGCCCAGGCGATGAGTTCCGAGGAGCTCGACGACTTCTTCAGCGACCATCGCGGCTTCCTGTGCTCACCTTACAAGCTCGGCCCTGCCGCGCCGGTGCCCGATCGGCTGCATGAACTGGTGAGCCGCTACGCGCAGGGCGTGCCGTGTCTCGCGCTGTCGATCCACCGCAACTTCGTCAGTGCGCACGAGATCTTCCCGCAGGCCCGTTTCATCCATCTGCTGCGAGACGCACGCGATTGCGCCAAGTCGGCCGTCGCAGCGTCTTTCTCCGGCAACGTCTACCACGGGCTCGAACCCTGGATGAACTCGGAGGAAAGCTGGGATCGCCTGCTGCCTCGCCTCAAGCCCGAGCAGTACATCGAGGTTCGTTACGAAGAGCTGGTGTCGGAGCCGAAGAAGGTGCTGACGCAGATCTGCGAATTCCTCGGCCTCGAATTCGAGCCGCAGATGATGGACCTGAGCGGCACCACCTACGAGCCACCGTCTCCCCGCTTCGCCAACCAGTGGCGCCGCAGCATGGCCCCGCGCGACGTGAAACTCATCGAAGCGCGCGTCGGCCCGATGATGGCAGCGCGTGGCTACGACCTGGTGCACCCCTCGCAGCCCCGTTTGAGCCTCTGGACGCTCCTCTCGCTCAAGGTGCAGAACACCGTGGAGCGCCACCGTGTTGGCCTGCGCACCTATGGCGTCGGCAACTGGATGCAAGACGTCGTCGCCCGTCACCTCGGCCTGCGCAGCGTGGTACGCGCTGCCCGCCTGAGGATGTTCCCCATCAAGGCCAAGACGCTCAAGTGAAGCGGGCGGCGCCGCAGCGCCGCCAATCGTGGATCGCTCGCCGCGCGAGCCTCGCGCCTTCAGTCGAGCAGGCCCATCTCCCGCAGTTTCGAGATCACCTGGTCGGCCGCCTGCTCGGCCGTCTGATGCTCGGTGTTCACGCGGATCTCCGGTGACTCGGGCGGCTCGTAGGGCGAATCGACCCCGGTGAAGTTGCGCAGCTCGCCGCGCCGCGCCTTGCGGTAGAGGCCCTTCACATCGCGAGCCTCGGCCACGTCGAGTGGCGTGTCGACGTGTACCTCGATGAACTCGCCCTGCTCGAAGAGGCCTCGCGCCATGGCCCGTTCGGCGCGGAAGGGCGAAATGAAAGCGGTAAGCACGATCACGCCCGCATCGACGAAGAGGTGCGCCACCTCGGCCACGCGGCGGATGTTCTCCACGCGGTCGGCATCGGTGAAGCCGAGGTCCTTGTTGAGGCCGTGGCGCAGGTTGTCGCCATCGAGCAGGTAGGTGTGCCGACCCGACGCGTGCAGCTTCTTGTCGACGATGTTGGCGATGGTCGATTTGCCCGCGCCGGAAAGGCCGGTGAACCAGAGCACCGTCGGCCGCTGGCCCATGCTGCGCGCGCGTGCGGCCTTGTCCAGGTCGACCGGCTGGAGGTGCACGTTGTGCGCGCGGCGCAGCGCGAAGTGCAGCATGCCGGCGCCGACCGTGTTGTTGGTCATCCGGTTGATGAGGATGAAGGCGCCGGTGTCGCGGTTGTCCTTGTAGGGGTCGAAGGCGATCGGGCGGTCGAGCGCGATGTTGCACACGCCGATCTCGTTGAGCTCCAGCTTCTTGGCGGCCAGGTGCTCCATCGTGTTGACGTTGATCTTGTACTTGGGCTCGGTGATGGTGGCGCTCAGCGTGCGCGTGCCGATCTTGAGCAGGTAGGGGCGGCCGGGCAGCATGGCCTCCTCCGACATCCACACGAGTGTGGTCTCGAACTGGTCGGCCACTTCGGCCGGGCTGGTGGCGATGGAGATCATGTCGCCGCGCGAGACGTCGACCTCGTCGGTGAGGGTGAGCGTGATGGCCTGGCCGGCCACGGCCATCGGCAGGTCGCCCGCGGCGGTGACGATGCGGGCCACGCGGCTCTCGCGCCCCGAGGGTTGAACGCGGACACGATCGCCGGGCTTGATCGTCCCGCTGGCCACGGTGCCGCAGAAGCCGCGGAAGTCGAGGTGGGGCCGGTTGACCCACTGCACCGGCAGGCGGAAGGCGCTGCTCTGTTGCTGTCCGTCACCACCATTCGGGCCGACGCTCACCGTCTCCAGGTAGCCCATCAGCGTGGAGCCGTGGTACCAGGGCATGCGGGCGCTGTGTTCGATGATGTTGTCGCCGCGCAGCGCCGACATCGGGATCGCGGTGATGTCTTCCAGGCCGAACTGCGAAGCGAAGTTGCGGTATTCCTCGACGATGCTGCGGAAGGTCTTCTCCGAGTAGTCGATGAGGTCCATCTTGTTGATGGCCAGCACCACCTTGCGAATGCCCATCAGCGAGACGAGGTAGCTGTGGCGGCGCGTCTGCGTGAGCAAGCCGCGGCGCGCATCGACCAGGATCACCGCCACGTCGGCGGTCGACGCGCCGGTGATCATGTTGCGGGTGTATTGCTCGTGGCCGGGGGTGTCGGCCACGATGAACTTGCGCCGGTCGGTCGAGAAGAAGCGGTAGGCGACGTCGATGGTGATGCCTTGCTCGCGCTCGGCCGCCAGGCCGTCGACGAGCAGCGCGAAGTCGATCTCGCCGCCCTGCGTGCCCCATTTTTTGGAGTCGGCTTCGATGGCTGCGAGCTGGTCGTCGAACAGCATCTTCGACTCGTACAGCAGCCGGCCGATGAGTGTGCTCTTGCCGTCGTCGACGCTGCCGCAGGTGATGAAGCGCAAGAGGCTCTTGTGCTCGTGCTTGCGCAGGTACTGGTCGATGTCGGTGGCGATGAGGTCTGAAACGTGGGCCATGTCGTGATCCTCTTAGAAGTAGCCTTCTTGTTTTTTCTTTTCCATCGACGCCGACGCATCGTGGTCGATCATGCGGCCTTGCCGCTCCGAGGTGCGGGTGAGGAGCATCTCCTGGATGATCTCGGGCAGCGTCTGCGCGTTCGACTCCACCGCGCCGGTGAGCGGGTAGCAGCCCAGCGTGCGGAAGCGCACGTGGCGCATCTGCGGCGTCTCGCCGGGCTTGAGCGGCATGCGGTCGTCGTCGACCATGATCAGCGTGCCGTCGCGCTCCACCACCGGCCGCGCCGCGGAGAAGTAGAGCGGCACGATGGGGATGTTCTCCAGGTAGATGTATTGCCAGACGTCGAGCTCGGTCCAATTGGAGATCGGAAACACGCGCATCGATTCGCCCTTGTGCATGCGCGCGTTGTAGAGGTTCCAGAGTTCGGGGCGCTGGTTCTTCGGGTCCCAGCGGTGCTGTGCCGAACGGAAGGAGAAGATGCGCTCCTTGGCGCGCGATTTCTCTTCGTCGCGCCGTGCGCCACCGAAGGCGGCGTCGAACTTGTACAGGTCGAGCGCCTGCTTCAGGCCCTGCGTTTTCCACAGGTCGGTGTGGATCTGAGAGCCGTGCATGAAGGGGTTGATGCCGAGCGCCACGGCTTCGGGGTTCTGGTGCACGATGAGCTTCATGTCGAGCTCCTTCGCCATGCGCTCGCGCATCGCGTACATCTCGCGGAATTTCCACGTCGTGTCGACGTGCAGCAGCGGAAAGGGCGGCGGCGCGGGGTAGAAGGCCTTGCGCGCGAGGTGCAGCATCACCGAGCTGTCCTTGCCGATGGAGTACAGCATCACCGGGTTCTCGCACTCGGCCACCACCTCGCGCAGGATGTGGATGCTCTCGGCCTCGAGGCGTTGCAGGTGGGTCAGCTTCTGGTTCATGGCGGCAAAGGCCTCGGGAAGAGGCGCAGACACGTTGACGGGGGCGCGGGGCTGCACGGTGGCGGGCGCGGGTTGTGGGTTCGAGAAGGCGACAGGGCCCGCGGTGGGCGCGGCACTCGGCACCTGCGGGTCGGGCCCGATGGGGCACGGCCATGCTCCCTCGGGCCAGCTTGCCTGTGGCAGCGCTGGCGCGTGCAATGCGATGCACAGCGGCACGTCGAGTGCTTCCGAGAGCTGCGCGAGAAAGCGCGACAGGAGCGCGGTGTCGGCAGCGTCGGGTACGACCCGCCAGGCGATGCGGCCCTTGAGCGTCTGGGCGCGAAGCAGGGTGCCCTCGCTGCCGGGCGCGGCGGACACACAACACCACGCCACCTGTGCGCCACGCGAGCGGGCTGTCTTGACGAGATCCGGCAGGCGCGTGTTCCACCACTGCACGCCGGTCTCGCTCGTGCTCGCCACCTTGCGCCACGGCGCGAGTGCGAGGCCCCAGCGCACGAGGTAGCGCGCGAGGGTGCGTTCCTCGATGGCCACGCCGAACTGCTGCTGTACCCACTGTGCGGTAGTTGACAAAGTCCACACGCCGCCGCCGGTACCTACCGTTTCAGGGGCTTGTAGCAGTGCCGCGTGCGTCGCATGCTCCTGCGCGGCATCCAGCACCCGGCCCACGCCGAGCTTGCGGCCACGGCCTTCGAGGGGGACGGCATCCCAGCCGCCCGCGAGATAGGCCTTGTGCGCGGCGATCACGGTGGGCGCGCTGAGGCCGGTCTCGCGGCGGATGTCGGGCAACGACTTGCCGGCCACCCGCAGTTCCACCGCCCGTTTGCGACGGGCGTTCCACTGCTGGAGGTTGGCAACGGTCTCGGAATTCATTGCGACGCTTAAAATTTAAAGATTCAGGGATGGATGCATGAAAGACTTCGTGCACCTTATTCGAATAACTTACTACTACAAAGGAAATTTGTGACCCTCCCCCTCAATTCAGCGGCCCCGTCGGCCGGCGCCCTGCTCGACGCCATCGTGAAGATCGCCCGCGACGCCGGTGACGTGATCCTCGCGGTGTACGCCACCGACTTCAGCACCCGTGGGAAGGCCGATGCCTCGCCGGTGACCGAGGCCGACGAACGTGCCGAGGTGGTCATCACCGCCGCCCTCGCCGCGCTCACGCCCGACATTCCCATCGTGGCGGAAGAGGCCGTGTCGGCTGGCAAGATCCCGCAGGTGGGCAATCGCTTCTGGCTGGTCGACCCGCTCGACGGCACCAAGGAGTTCATCAACCGCAACGGTGAGTTCACCGTCAACATCGCGCTCATCGAAGACGGCAAGCCGACGCTGGGCGTGGTGCTGGCGCCTGCGCTCAAGCGCCTGTTCGCCGGGCGCGCCGGTGCCGGGGCCTACGTGGAAGACGACCAGGGCCGCCGCGAGATCCGATGCCGCGCGGTGCCGGCCGAAGGCCTGACCGTCGTGGCCAGCCGTTCGCATGGCGACGCGGCGGCGCTTGACCAGTTCCTGGCGGGTCGCAAGGTGGCCGCGCTGGCCAATGCCGGCTCGTCGCTCAAGCTGTGCCTGGTCGCCGCCGGCGAGGCCGACCTGTACCCGCGCCTGGGGCGCACGATGGAGTGGGACATCGCGGCTGGCCACGCCGTCCTGGCCGCGGCGGGTGGCAAGGTGGAAACGCTGGCCGGCGAGGCGCTGCGCTACGGCAAGCCCGGTTTCGACAACCCGCACTTCGTGGCGAGCGCCGCCTGAGGCCAGCGGCGCTGCGGGGGCGTCAGTGCACCGCGGCGCCCAGGCACTCGGTGCACAGCACCTCGGCCAGGGCCTTGGCGTGGCGGCGCAGCTCGGGCACCGCGGTGCACTCCCAGTACTGCGCCCGAAGGAACGGGCCGAGGTAGCGCAGCACCGGAGACGGCCGGCCCTTGGCGTCGAGCAAGGCGTAGTGGTCGCCGGTGGCAAGGCCCAGGCCGAGGCTGTCGGGCGTGGCCTGGCCGCAGGCCAGCAGGGACTGCATCAGCGGCTCGCGCGCGCGTTTCAGGTCGGTGCTCGGGCCGGTGCAGTTGATCACGTGGGCCACCCGCAGCGAGGCCGCGAGGTATGCGCCGCGTGGGCGGTAGATGGCCGTGAGACCACCGGCCGCGCCGCTCTGCAAGGACTGCAGCCGCCCGGCGCGCACCTGCAAGCGGCCGCTCTTGAGCAGGGCCTGCAGGCGATCGTTGAGCGGCGGCGCGAGGCGATGGCGGTGCACGTCCCAGTAGGCCTGCACGTGCCGCAGGAACTGCGCGCGCTGGCGCTGATCGAGGCGCTGCCACAGGTCGGGCGTGGCGTTGCGCAATGACGCGAGCGTTTCCCGCCAGTCGATGCCCTGACCGGCGAGCGTGTCGCACTGCGTGCGGATCATCCGCAGCCAGTGCTTGAGGTCGGGCGGGCCGGCCAGCAGCTCGTCGGGGAGGGTGATGCCGATGGGCGGTGCGCCGCCCGTGCGGTGCGGCTGCGGCAGCAGGCCGCGGCGCGAGAGGGCGATCATGGGGCCCTTGTGGCCGCGTGCTTCGAGGGCGAGTGCGATGTCGACCATCGTGAGGCCGGTGCCCAGCAGCAGCACGGGCTCGTCATGCCCGATGCGGGCCAGCGCGTCGGCACGCCAGGGGTCGCGCACGTAGCGGGTGCTGGCCAGCACGGTGTTGTCGTCGAGCCGCGGGTCGGCGGGCGCGAAGTGGCCGAGCGCGAGCACGGTGCGGTCGGCCTCCAGCGAGGCGCCCTGGCCGAAGTGCAGCACGGTGCCGTGATCGGTGAGTTCGAGCGATTCGACGTGCTCGCAGCGGTGTTCGAAACGCTCCGGCTCGGACAGTTGTGCGTGCGCCTGCTGCAGCGTCCACTCGAGGTAGTCGCCGTAGAGTTCGCGGCGCACGAAGGTGCCGCCTTGCACGCCCGGCTCCTGCGACTGCGCGTACCGCAGGAAGTGGCCTTCGTCGTCTTCGAACGCGCTCATGCGCGCGGCGGGCACGTTGAGCACGTGGTCGGCGCTGCGCGTGCCGTAGGCCACGCCGCGGGCCAGCAGGCCCGAGCGGTTGATCAGCACGATCTTGAGGTCGGCTTCGACGGCGCGGCGCATGAGGTGCACGGCGGTGAGCGTGCCGCTCAGTCCTCCGCCGACGATGGCAATGGTGTGGGTCATGCGGTCCTTTCTTGCGTGCGGGTCATCTCAAGCAAGCCACGGACCACGTTCTTCACTGCCGCGCTCAGCGCGTGAGGAACTGCCTCAAGGCGTTGAGCGATTTCGTCTTGAGCTCGTCGAGCCGTGCGTGCTGCGGCGATTGCATCGCCACCTCGGCCACCGCCACCAGATCGCCGGGCTTCAGGCGAAGGTCGGGGAAGTCGTAGCCGTAGAAGCCGGTGGTCTGCTGGTCGGGCGGCGCGTGCGGCAGGGTGGCCTTCAGGCAGTCCACCGTTTCCGAGAAGCCGAGCAGCTTGGGGTGATAGGCGATGCACACGATGGGCACGCGCTGGGCATAGGCCATCACGCAACCGTGCAGGCGCATCGAGGTGGTGAGGATGGAGCGTGCGAGCAGCGAGCACACCTCGCGTGGCTCGAGCGCCTCTTGCACGTCGACGACCTGCACGTCGGGGTGGTGCTCGGCGAGCTTGGCGGCGATGCGCTTGTGCTCGACGCGGTCGTCGTCGTGCAGCGAAGACATCGGCACGAACACGATCGCGGCATCGAGCTTGCGCGCGAGTGCCGCCAGATCGTTGGTGATCCATTGCGTCCAGCCGGCGTCTTCGCTCCAGCGCGGGGCCAGCACCACCGAGATGTAGCGCGAGGGCAGGGCGAGCTTCGACAGCAGGGGCGTGTCGTGCTGCGGCTTCATCCACAGCACGAGGTCGCCGATGGTTTCGGTCTTGACCCAGGGGGCGATCTTGTTGAGCGAGCGTTCCGAGAGCTTGTCTCGCGTGTAGACGGTGCCCAGGCCCATCAGCGAGCGCAGCAGCCGCAGACGCGCCCTCAACCCGTAGCGCACACCGGGTTCGACCGACGAGCCGAGCACCGCGGCCTGGCCCTTTGCCGCGGAGCGCAGCAGCGGCCGCGCGCGGTAGAGCACAGCACCCGGGTTCGGCTCGATCACGCCACCGCCGCACACCAGCATCGGCAGGCCTGCGAGCGCCTTGCGGCGCTGGGTGTCCTGCGGGCCCATGTAGACGATGGAGTCGAGGGTGCCGGAGCGAAAGCGCGACACAACCGACAGGCGGTGCTTCAGCCCCAGCTCCTGCAGCATGTCTTCGATGGCCAGCGGCACGGCTTCGTCGCCCGCGTTGCCGAAGCCGAACGATCCGCAGACCGCGATCTGGTCAGATTTCATGAGCACGAACGTGAACCCGGGGTGTCAGGAGGTGGCGCGCTTGACGAAGCGGTGGATGACCTGGTTTTCCCAGTCGAGGGACTCCGCGGCCTTGAACCCGGCTTCTTCAAACACGCGCAGGAACTCGGCCGCGGTGTAGTCGTTGACCCACCCGCCGGCGCGGCGGCCGGTGGTGTTCTTCTCAAGCACGGCATAGGAAGCAATGATCTCGGTCGTGCGCGGGGCGAGGTGCCGCAGGAACGAGGGCACGTCGTTGACGTACTCGAGCACGCCGCTGAACACGACAACGTCGTGCGTCGGGAAGTCGGGCAGGGGCCGCGCGTTCAGGTCGCACACGATGGTGCCGGGGCCACGGTCCACCAGGTCGCTCGGCGTGTAGCGCGCGGGCTGCTTGAGCATCTTGGCGAGCACCATACGGCCGGCACCGAATTCGAGCACGGCCTTGTGCGCCGGGATCATGTCGGCGATCTTCTGCGTGCGTGCGTCCCACAGCGGGCTCAGGTTGTCGACCTCGCGCCAGCGGCGGTAGTCCGACTTGCCGGTCTGCTTGAGGATGCGGGCGGTCAGGTCGGCGAGCACCCTCTTGGCGGTGCTGCTCACCCGGTACTTGATCGAACGGGGTTTGGTGTAGTTCAAGTCGTCCTCCTCACTCTGAAAACGGTATGTTCGCGATGCGTCAGTTGAAGGCGCGCAGCACCAGCCAGCCCAGGAAGTAGCCCACGAAACCGGCGGGCAGGGCGCAGAGCTCGAGCTTCAGGCTGAGGATGCCCCCCGCCAGCAGTCGCTTGTAGACGATGGGAAACACGATTAGCGAGCCGAGCACGGCGCCGATGGCGGCACCCGACAAGCCCATCAAGGGGTACAGCAGCCAGATGGAACCGAGCGACACCACCGTGCGCACCGCCGCGGCGAGGGCGGTCGACTTCACGTCGCCGGTGGTCATCAACGCCTGCAAGGCCAGCCGCGCCGGGATCGACAGCAACAGCAGCGACAGCCATGCGAACACGTCGGCGGCCTTGGCGTAGCGGTGGTCGTACAGCAGGTCGACGACGACCGGCGCGGTCTCGAACAGGAAGAAGGCGGTGAACCACACCAGTGCCGCGATGGGCACCAGCAGGCGGTAGTACACCCGGGGCAGCTCCTCCGGCTTGGTGCGGAAGGTGTTGCTGAGCACCGGGAAGGCGACGGCGTTGATGACCTTGTTCAGGCCCTGCTCGATCGCCATCACCAGCAGGTGGGCGATGGCGTAGAGGCCGAGCAGGTTGGCGGGCACCAGCGTGCCCAGCAGCAGGCGGTCGCCGCTCAGCGCGGTGAAGCCCAGCGCCGAGGCGATGGTGAGCCATTTGCCGAAGCGGAAGACCTCGGCGAAGGGCCCTTTGGCGATGTGCAAGGTCGGCCGCGTCGGGAACATGACGTAGGCCACGATGAGGCGGAAGACGTTGCCGCACAGGGTGCCGATGACCAGCGCCCAGACCGTCGGCGTGATGCGTGCCGCGGTGACCATGCACAGCAGCGTCACGATCTGGACCGACAGCTCCAGCTTGACCGTCACGCGCACGTTCATCTGGCGCGCCAGCCCCAGCATGCCGGTCGGCTCGAGTGAGGTGAGCAGGGGCGCCACCGCCAGCGCCATCAGCACGTAGGGGAAGAGCGGGTCGAGGTAGACGCTCTCCGACGTGCTGTGCACCTCGCCCAGGGCCAGCAGCCCGCAGGCCACGAGCAGCATGGAGACGAAGATGATGCAGCCGCGTGCGACCTGCACCGTCCAGAGGGTCTGCCGGAACTCGCGGTTCTCGAAGTTCTTGGAACTCACCGCCAGCTGCTGCAGCCCGAGGTCGGAGACCATCGCGAGGCCCTGGATGATCGCCATCGACAAGGCCATCAGGCCGAACATCTCCGGCGCCAGCAGGCGCGTCATCACGAGGTTGCTGCCCAGCCGGAGCACGATCGAGATGGCGTAGCCGGCGAGCGTCCAGAGGGCGGCCTTGGCGACGCCGCGCCGGCCGAACCGATCGTGGGTTTCCGTGATGGCCTCGCTCATGGTGCCGAGGCCTCCGGGGCAGGGCGGGCTCGCTTGCCGAGGGTCGCCGCCAGCAGGGTGTCGAGCCCGAACAGCAAGCCGACCGCCACGGCCATCAGCACGAAGCCCGCGGCGCTGTGCAGGAAGCCGGCGCCGGCCTCGTCACCGAAGTGATAGGTGATGAGCGAGAGGATCGTCACGCGCACGATGTTGGCCATGAAGGCGATCGGAAGGATCGAGGCAATCATGATCAGGTTATGCAAGCGCTGTGCGCGGTGCTTGAAATAGATGAAGAGCGCGCCGATGGCGGTGAGGCTGAACATCGAGTTCAGGCCCGAGCAGGCATCGGCCACCAGCAGCTGGTAGGGGCCGATGGAGATCATCACGCCGGTGCGGGCGATGGGGTAACCCAGGGCGTAGAGGAGGTCGACCACCAGCACCGACACCCAGCCCTTGAGCGAGCCGGTAATCGCGTCGATGACGCTGGCCGGCAGCGGCACCAGGAACAGCAGGTACAGCAGCGGGAACCAGGCCGCCTTCAAGGCCCCGCGGCCACCCAGCAGGGCCAGGCCGCTGGCGAGCACGAAGATCTGCGAGAGGAACTCGATGCTCGCCACCGAGAAGGTGCGCCCGAAGGCGTAGAGCACGACACCGAATGCGAAGAGTGGCCAGCCGAGCGCGTGGACGGGCGCGGTGGACTGCGAAGCGATGTTCTCGCGCGCACGCCAGAAGAGCCAGAGCACGAGCGCCAGGATGATCGGGCCGTGGCCCATCTCTTCGCTTTGCCAGAGCGTCTGGCTGGCCGCCCAGTAGACGGGGGCATACATGGCGGCCAGGCCGGCCACCAGCAACCACCACGGGGACAGCGGGCGCACCTCCCCCATTGCGCGAATGGGCTCAGCGCTCACCGGCCTCACCTTGCTTCTTGAGCTTGGTGGAAGGCTTCGTGAAGGGAGCGTCCACGAGCACGGAACCGACGACCTTGACCCCGGCGTCCTGCATGTGCGCGACGAGGTCACGAAGTTCGGATGTGCGGGTCATGTTGTTGCGCGCGACCACGAGCGCGGCACCCGCGAACCGCGCCAGCAGCGTCACGTCGGCGCCGCAGGTGATGGCGGGGGTGTCGATGATGATCACGTCGAAGGCCGACATGCTCTGCTCGAGGATGCGGGCGAACGACGCCCGGCCCAGCAGCTCTTCGGGGTTGGGCGGAATCGGCCCGGAGGGCAGCACCGCCAGACCCGGGATGCCGGGCACGAGCTTGATCACCTGCTCGTGCATGCGGCCCGTGAGCAGGTTGGACAGGCCGGTCTGGTTCTCGACGCGGAAGAGCGAGTTCTGCCGCGGGTTGCGCAGGTCGCCGTCGATCAGCAGCGTGCGCTCCTTGGCCTGCGCGAAGGTGACCGCGAGATTGGCCGCCAGCAGGCTGCGCCCTTCGCCAGGGCGGGTGCCGATCACCGCCAGCGCCACCCGCGAGGCGCCTTCGCGGAACCAGCGCAGCTGGAGCTGGCTGCGCAGCGAGCGCAGGCGTTCGCCTTCGGCGCTGAAGGGGCGGTAGGCCACCACCACTTCATCGCTCACCGGGTGGCCGGGGCCGCTCAGGTACGGGTAGTCGAACTGCAGCGACAGCGCGTAGAAGATGTCGGCTTCGGTCAGCAGCCCGAGCTGCATGCCCGCATCGCCGAAGCGCAGCTCCCGTTCCTTCTGGAAATTGATGATGCGTTCGACGTCTTCGATCGCCAGACGCCCTGAACTCACCAGAATCGCCCCAATTGATCGGTCTGCCTCTCGCGCCTTGCCCGAGGACATCGTCGCCATCAGGTGCCCTCTTCCAAGGTGAGTTGTGGCGGGAAGTTCTTGTCCGCCGGTGGCAGGCCCTGAGGCCCGCGTGGGCGGTGTGGCCAGCGGCGGTGGGCGTCGGCCCACGGCGACACCACACCGAGAACCGGCACGCCTTCGACGAAGTCGAGGTCGGCCGGGCTGCGCACGCGCCGGTCGAGCATTTCCCAGCCGAGGGCGGCGGCGATCGCCAGCGCCAGGCCGAGCGCAGCCGCGGCGGCCATGTTCTTCGCGATCTTCGGGCTCGACGGCGCCAACGGCTCGGCGGCCGGTGTCAGCACGCGGGCGCTGGCCTGGTCAGCCTGGCTCTCGAGCGAGACCTGGCTGCGGCGGTTGGCCACGGCATCGTGGGCACGCTGTGCGGTTTCGACGTCGCGTTGCAACAGCGCCATCTCGTCGAGCTGGGCCCGCATGCTGAGCACCGTGCGTTTCTGTGCCTCGGCCAAGGCGGAGAGTTCGGCGATCTTCTGGCCGGTGACGCGGTTGGCGGTGGCTGTGACACCCGACACGCGGCGCATCTCGGACGCGATCTGCTGCTTCAGGCCGGCGATCTGGGCCTCGAGCTGCACACGTTGCGGGTGGTTGGAGCCGACGATGGCGCTGATCTCGCCGAGCCGGGTTTCCGCACGCGCCAGCTCCGACTTCAAGCCCTGCACCACGGTGCTCTGCTGCACGTCGAGCGAGGTTTCGGTGCCGGTGTTGCGCTGGCGGCTGTTGGCTTCGGCCATCTCGGCCTGGGCGGTGGCCAGCTGCGCCATCGTGGTGGCCAGGCGCGAGCTTTCGAGCTCGACACGATCCGTGGCAACGATGCCACGCTCGCGCTGGAAGGTCGACAGCTTGCGCTGTGCTTCTTCGAGCTGCGTGCGCAGCACCTTGAGGCGCTCGTCGAAGAAGGTGCCGTACTGCCGCGAGGGCTCGATGCGCAGCTCGACGCTGAATTCGATGTACGCCTTGGCGAAGGCGTTGGCGGCAGCGGCCACGAAGCGCGGGTCGCCACCGGTGAAGCCGATGTCGATCAGGTTGGTGTTGCGGGCCGGCACGACGCTCAAGCCGTTGCGCAGGATGGAGCCGTAATACGTCTCGATGGGCACCCGACCCTGCGTGGCCTGACGCCACTGCTCCACCGCGGCCGGGCCTTCGGTCATGCCCAGCATCTTGGCGACGCGGCCGGCCAGCCGCTCGCTCTGAATGATCTCGACCTGCGTGCCCAGGAACTCGCGCGAGGCGATCGAGGGCATCAGCGTGGCCACCAGCGGGTCGGCGCGGACGTCGAGCAGCAGCGAGGTCTCGGCGGTGAACTTCTTCGGCATCCGCAGCGAGACGACGAAGGCGACGGCCATCACAAGCACGAAGAGCGCCAGCACCAGCGGCCAGCGCAGGCGCAGGATCAGCAGGATCTGGCGGAGGTTGAGGCCGTTCATGGCAGGGCGATCAGAAAACGGATTCGCGGACGTAGACCACGTCGTCGGCGCGCAGCGTGTCGTTCATCTGCACGTCGAGGATCTGGATGTTGCCGTTCGCGTCGCGGCGGTGCACCTTGAGGCCACGCGCCGTGCCGCGCTGGGTGATGCCGCCGGCGCCAGCCAGGGCCTGCACCAGGCTCATGCCGCGCTCCAGGCGCAGCGCCCCGGGGCGGGCGATTTCGCCATACATGTAGACCACAGGCGCGCGCTCGACCCAGATCACGTCGCCGTTCTGGAGCACCACGTCTTCACCGCGGCGGCCCGGGCCGAAGATGCCCGGCAGGTCGATCTCGACCCGATACGGCTGGCCGTTGCGGCGCCCGACCAGCACCACCGTGTCGGCGCCGCCCGCGGCGATGCCGCCGGCCGTGGCCAGGATGTCGGTCAGTTTGGTGTCGGCCAGCTCGAGCGGGAAGCGCCCCGGGCGGCCCACCTGGCCCAGCACCGACACCTGGTGGCCACGCACCTGCGTGACCAGGATGGAAACCTGCGGCTGCTTGACGAAGTTGCCGTCCTTCAGGCCGTCGGCGATCTTCTTCTCGGCCTGCAGCAAGGTGAGGTTGCCGATCGAGACCGAGCCGAGCAGGGGGTAGGAGATCACACCCGTCTCGCTCACGCGGGCTTCCAGCGTGAGGTCGGGGTTCTGGAAGACGGTGACACGGATCACGTCGCCGGTGGCGAGCCGGTACTGCGCGTTGGCCGTGCCCCCGGTCTGGGCGGACGCGGGCGATGCGGCGCCGAGCAACGACAGGCCCGCCAGCAGCGCGGCTGCGCAGGCGAAGTGGCGGGTCAGGCGACGGAAGATTCTCATTTCGGGCTCTCGCTGTTAACGGAAGCCGCACCGTTCACTGCGCTAGCAGGTGACGGCTGCGATGCGGCGGCCTCTGCCTGTTGGGCGAAGCTGCCGAGGTAGCGGATGGCAGAGGCCGCGCGCAGGGCCTTGATGTCGTCGGCGATGATCCGACGCTTCTGCTCGTTGAGGAGGAACTGCTCGATGGCGGGCTTCGCGCGGGCCAGCTCCACCGGCTCCAGGCGCGAGTTCGCGACCGCGATCACCAGCAGGCCGTTGGGCTTGTCGATGAGGAGCGTCTCGCCATCTTTCATCTTGGAGAAGGATGCGAGGCTGTCGAGCGGGAGTTGCTCCGCCGGGCGCACGGCCTGGTTGAAATCGAACTTGATGCTGTGCGCGCGCAGGTGGTCGGTCAACTCGTTGATCGCCTTGCCCGACTGCGCTTTCTCGCGCACGGCGTCGAGTTGCGCCGGCGTGGCTTCGATCAGCCACTCTTGCAGGCGATAGACGCGCCGCTCCGCGAAGAGCGCGGGGTTGTCATTGAAGTACTTGAAGATCTGCGCTTCGCTCGGCTTGCTGGCGCCTTCGCCCACACGTTCGTAGTAGGCACGGGACAGCACCTCGCGGCGCGCGGCTTCGAGCTGTTGCATCACGCGCGGGTCGCGGTCGAGCTTGATTTCGCTGAGCTTCTGGATCGCAAGCTCCTGGTCGATCAGGCGTTCGAGCGCTTGCTTGCGCGCGGCGTCGGCCTGCTCGGGGCGGAGGCCGCGTTGCTGCTCGAGCAGGAAGTTGACCTGGTGGATCGTGATCTCTTGCTTGTTGACCTTCGCGACGACTTGCGAGGCCGGCTTGTCATCGGACTTGCTGCAGCCCGCGAGAAATGCGCCGCAGATCACGATGACACTCGCAGCGACGGCAGGCCATGTGGGTTGCTTGCCGGGTTGTCGCTGCGGGTTCATTCAGGCTGTCTCCGGACTGGGTCGTCAAGGGGATCGCGTTGCATCGGAAGCGGGCCTGAGTGCTCGCAGGCGCGCGCTGAGACCCTGAAGTTTTTGAGTGTAGCGGCTGAGGATGTTCCGTCCCGCACCCGGATTGAGGGGGCGAAATGGAGCCGATGTCAGAGGTGTGAAATGTTCACTGCGCGTGAAGCGGATCACATGGTTTTGGCTTGCGCGCTCGGACCCGACAGGCCGCTCAGGCGCACACGATCCGCCGTCGCGGTGGCACCCAAGAGATCGGTCACGAAACGATCGTGCTCCGAGTAGGCGCGCTTCGTGTCCGTGTCGATCGACGAGACGCGAAACAGCAGGCCATCAGGGATCTGACCGGTGAGCGTGGCGCGGATCTCCCCCATGCGCTGCTCGAAGCGCGAGCGCACGGCCTGCTCGCCCAGCGTGAACCAATAGGTGACCGGCTCGAAGTGGCTGCCCTTGTTCGTGCTCATGCGCCGCCCGGGGATGGCGCCGTAGGGTGTGCCGATCTCGGCGCTTTCGCTGTGGAGCAGGTTGAAGCCCTGAGCGGGGTAGCAGACTTCGGGCTTGTGGGCCTGCATCGCACCACGCTGGTGGTTGCCGTAGGCCACCGACAACATGATGCGGTAACCGTTGGGGTTCACGTAGGTGCGGGTGAGCACCTGACCGTACAGCTTGTCGAGGAGTTGCTGCGTCTGTGGATTGACCACGAGCACGGCCTGCGCCGGGTCGAGGCGCCACTCGCCGAACTGCCGGGGGATCGCCTGCTCCAGCAGGATGCTGGGCGCTTCTCTTCTGTCTGCCAGCGCCTTCGGCTGAGGGGCGAAGGCCAGGATGACCGACGCTGAGCACATCAGCGTGGCCAGCACCGCGGCGATTCGAAGCCTGGACACCATGAACGAACTTCCTCGGGCGACGGCCCGGGCGGATTCTGCCCCGCAGTGGGGATGTCCGTGGGTGCACGCATGGCCGAACCCCGACAAATGCGGTGGAAATACCGGCCATCTCCCGCGTCTCCGGGATGGGTTGCCTGTGCCTGGCTGTTACGACGGTTCTGGTTTGTAAGTTTTCCGAAACACCGCCTCGGAGGGCCAGTGCTCGCAAACCCCCTAGTTATGGGGGTGGAGGGGGTGTTCCGTTGCCTTCTAGAGAAAACCCCGGCGGATACGTGTTGACAGTTCGACTTACAGCGCCTAGGCCGGCCGCGCCGAAACTGCTCATACCAAATCTGCAGTCCCGGAACGAATGAATCGGGGCTCAGGCTGGCTAGGCCGAGGTCTCTGCGTGATGGTGATGCACCGAAATGGTGGCAGCCGCTCAGGTTGGTAGTCCTCAATTGAAGCGTGTTGCAAACCCCTTGTGCGACGCCCGAAGCAGCCCCGAAACGGGCGTCAACTTACCGGAATTTGAAATGTTGTCTTTCTCGATCGAAACCAGGTTCAAGCTGATCCCCCTGTCTGCCCTGTGCATGGCCCTCGCGGCCTGCGGCGGCAGCGACACCTCCACCACCGAAGGTGCCCAGGCCGAATCTGAAACCCAGACCGAAAGCGCCCTCGGCACCGTGGTGTCCCTGGTTCCCGCACCGATCGGCTGGGCGCGCGTGGCCAACGAGGGTCAGAGTTTCACCCTCACCACCACCACCACCTTGCGCTACGGCTCGGGCACCCTCTACGTCCAGCGCACCCTTGCTGCCGGGACGTACACCTGCAACAACGCCCTCTTCCGCCGTGACCCGCGCCCGCAGTATGCGAAGGCCTGCTACGCGATGCCCACAACGGCACCGGCACCGGCTCCCGCACCTGCACCGGCTCCCGCACCGGCACCGGCACCGGCTCCGGCTCCGGCTCCGGCTCCGGCTCCGGCTCCGGCTCCGGCTCCGGCTCCGGCACCTGCGCCCGCTCCGGCGCCCGCACCGGCACCGGCTCCGGCTCCGGCACCTGCACCCGCACCCGCACCCGCTCCGGCTCCGGCACCGGCACCGGCACCGGCACCGGCACCGGCACCGGCACCGGCACCGGCACCGGCACCCGCCCCGTCTGGCGCCCCGACCTACTACTTCTCCGACTGCCAAGCTGGCGCCGCCACGGGTTGCATCCCCGGCAGCAATGGCAACCCCGGCACCCAGGCCCTGCCCAAGCAGAACCTGTCGGGCATCAACGTGAACGCGCTGCCGGCCGGCACCCGCCTGCTGTTCAAGCGTGGTGGCGCCTGGGCGAACTTCGCCGTGTCGCTGGACAACCCCAACACCTCGGCCGCGAACCCGCTGACCTTCGACGCCTGGGGCACCGGCTCGGCTCCGCTGATGCGCATCGCCTCGGGCAACATGTTCAACATCGGCGGCGGCTGGGGCAACACCACCAACGACGGTGGCTATGTGATCCGCAACCTGAAGATGGACGGCATGAACACCGCCGAATGGGGCGTGTGGTTCATCCAGAACGTGCATGACGTGACCTTCGAGAGCAACGAGATCACCGGTTTCCGCATCGCCATCAACTCGAACGACGGCGCGCCTTACGGTGTCTCGCACATCAACCTGATCAACAACAACATCCACCGCAACCGTGCGATGGGCCTGCTCGGCCACTACCACGACATGCTGATCGAGGGCAACACCTTCGAGGCCAACAATTTCGGCGGCAGCACCTTCGACCACGGCACCTACATCGGTGGCGGCGCGAACATCACCATCCGCAACAACCGCTACCTGCGCAACTCGGCGGTGAACGGTGTCTGCACCGGCGGCAACATGACCTTCCACGGCCAGATCGACGGTGCGCTCATCGAAGGCAACACCATCGAGCAAGACGCCGCCACGGCCAGCTGCTGGCTGATGTCGATCACCCAGGGCTACAGCTCGGCTGAAGGCTTCCGCAACTTCGTGGTGCGCAACAACAAGCTCATCAACGGCGGCAACACCGTGATGGCCGTGCAGTCGGCGCCTGGCGTGCTGGTGGAAGGCAACGTGGCGATCAACACGCAAGCCACCTCGCAAACCAGCTTTGCGATCGGCAGCGGCTCCGGCCCCTACGCCGACGGCGACCTCGCCGACTCCGGTGCGGTGGTGCGCAACAACACGGCCTGCCGTGCCAACGCCAGCGCCACGGGCTCGGTGGTGAACGTCAACTCCCCGGGGTCGACTGTCACCAACAACCTGGCCGTCACCGGCTCGGCTGCGACCACCGGCGTCTGCGCTCGCTGATCGGCTGAGCGACAGCACCCTCCGGTTCTTCCGGCAAAGGCCCCGCAGCGTGCTGCGGGGCCTTTTTTCATGGCCCCCGTGTATTCTTGTTGCGCCCGAAATTGCGCAGCGGAGAGAGCAGATGGGGATGTACAAGCAAGTGGTGCCTTGGCGAACGGTGGCCGTCGCCGCCTTGGCGGCGAGCGTCAGCGCCGGCTGCGCGACCTCGGCCTCTGCGGTCGGCCGTACCTACTACTTTTCCGACTGCCAACCCGGCGCCGCCAAGGACTGCGTGCCCGGCAGCGACGGCAACAACGGCACCAGCGAGCGCTCGCCCAAGCGCACGCTGTCGAGCGTCGACATCAACGCGCTGCCGGCCGGCAGCAAGCTGCTGCTCGCGCGCGGCGGGGTGTGGGTGCAGGGCATCACGCTGCTCGACAACCCGCGCGCCACCGCCGAAGAGCCGATCGTGATCGATGCCTACGGCAAGGGCGACAAGCCCTGGATCCAGGTTCCCAACACGAAGAACGGCGCCTTTCTCTTCGGTGGCTACAACAACACCTCCTACGACGGCGGCTACACGCTGCGCAACCTGAAGATCGACGGCATGGGCAGCTCCGACTGGGGCTTCTTCCTCGTGCACAACCTGCATCACGTGACGATCGAAGACAGCGAGATCACGGGTTTTCACATCGGCATCCACTCGCAGGCGCGCGGCCCCAAAGGCGTGACGCACGTGGTGATCCGCAACAACAGCATCAGCCGCAACAAGGGCATGGGCATCCTCGGCCAGTTCAGCGACAGCCTGATCGAGGGCAACCTCTTCGAGGCCAACAACTTCAGCGGCAGCACCTTCGACCACGGCACCTACCTGTCGGGCACCGACCCCTACAGCGGCAAGAACGTCACCCTGCGCAACAACCGCTTCATCCGCAACTCCACCGTCAACGGACAGTGCAAGGGCGGCAACATGACCTTCCACGGCCAGATGGACGGGGTGCTGATCGAGGGCAACACCATCGAGCAAGACAGCGCGGCGCCGCAGTGCTGGGGCATGTCGATCACGCAGGGCTACAACACGCCCGAGTGGTTCCGCAACTTCGTGGTGCGCAACAACAAGTTCATCAACCTCGGCAACACCGGCATGGCGGTGCAGTCGGCGCCGGGCATCGTGATCGAGGGCAACGTCTTCATCAACACGCAGGCCACCCCGCAAACGGCCATCGCGGTGGCGGGCAATCGCGACTACCCGAACGGCGACGTGGGCGACGGCGATGCGGTCGTGCGCAACAACACCGCGTGCTTCCAGTCGGCCAGCGGCGGCACCGCGGCGCGCGTGCTCGCGGCCAACAGCAAGGTCGACAACAACGTGGTGCTTTCCGGCGCCGCAGCCAAGACCGGCGTGTGCGCGCGCTGAGCGCCCTCGTGGCGCTGGCGGGCGCCGCCGTGATGATGGCGCCGGCCGAGGCGGCCACCTATTACTTCTCCGACTGCCAGCCGGGCGCTGCCAAGGGCTGCGTGCAAGGCGACGATGCCAACGACGGCAAGAGCCCGCGCAGCCCCAAGCGCCGGCTCGAGAGCGTCGACCTGAGCGCCCTGCCGGCGGGCAGCAAGCTGCTGCTCGCCCGTGGTGGCGTGTGGGTGCTGCCGATGATGATCATCGACAACCCGCACGTGACCGCCGAGGCGCCGCTCGTGATCGACGCCTACGGCGAGGGCGAGCGCCCCTGGCTGCAGGCGCCCGGCGTGAAGAACGCCGTCTTCATGTTCGGCAAGTACAACAATACGAGCTACGACGGCGGCTACACGCTGCGCAACCTGAAGCTCGATGGCATGGGCACCGCGCAGTGGGGGCTCTTCCTCATCCACAACCTCCACCATGTGACGATCGAGGACAGCGAGATCACGGGCTTCCACATCGGTATCCACTCACAGGCGAGGGCGCCGCACGGCGTGAACCAGGTGACGATCCGCCGCAACGTGATCAGCCGCAACCGGGGCATGGGCATCCTCGGCCAGTTCAGCGACAGCGTGATCGAAGACAACCTCTTCGAGGGCAACAACTTCTCGGGCAGCGACTACGACCACGCCATCTACCTCTCGGGCAACGAGGTCGGTGGGCGCCGCAACGTCGTGCGCCACAACGTCTTTCGCCACAACTCGGTGGTCGATGGCGTCTGCAAGGGTGGCAACGTCACCATGCACGGCCAGATGGACGGCATGCTCATCGAAGGCAACACCATCGAGCAGCGTGCGTCGGCGCGCAGCTGCTGGGGCTTTTCGATCACGAGCGGCTACAAGACGGCCGAGTGGTTCCGCAACTTCGTGATCCGCAACAACACGGTCGTCAACGTCGGCGAGTGCGCGATCTGCATCAACGCCGCGCCGGGCATCGTGGTCGAGAACAACCGCGTCTTCAACGACCAGAAGGCCGCGCACGTGGCGGTGATGATTGCCAACGGCAACCGCGGCCCGGGCGACGCGGCCGACCGCGACGCGGTGGTGCGCGGCAACGTGGCGTGTTTCCCGTCGGGCGCCTCCAGCCAAGTGGCGCTGCGCCTGGCGTCGCCGGGCGCGATCGTCAGCCAGAACGCCGAACTCTCCGGCGTTGCCGCGACCCGCGGCGTCTGCGCCCGTTAGGGCCTGCTACACGACCCTTCAGCGCCAATTGGCGCGGCCGGGGATGCCACGCGCGGGCTGCTGGGCGCCTGGTTTGGCCGCTGCAGCGGTGGCGCCGGCGCGTCGGGCCACCGGTTCGCCACGCGCCACCAGCTGCGTGAAGCCCACCATGAGGCCGACCAGCACCCAGTAGATCGGGTAGACGAAGAAGATCGGGCTCACCGTGGCGATGGTGACCAGCACGCCCACCATCGTGGCCAGCAGGGCCCGGCCGAGCACGTGGCGCTCCTCGGTCTTGTCGAGCTTCAGCAGGGTGGTGAACACGCCCCACATCGCCACCAGCACCAGGCTTGCGAACAGCGCGAGCGAGACCAGGCCGCCCTTGAGCGCGATCATGATGTAGGTGTTGACCACGTCGATGATGCCGTCGTTGCCGCGCAGGGCTTCGATCTCGGGGATCAGCGCGAAGTCGAAGTTGCCGAAGAACGGGTACTGCATGATCACCCGCACCGCCACGTCGAAAAGGTTCTCGCGGAAGTCGACGTTGCGTGAGTCCACCGTGCCGATCCAGGGCAGGTGGTCGATGATCGTCAGGCCGGCCTCGGTGCTGAGCAGCAGCGGCAGCGACAGCAGGATCACGCCCACGATCTTGCCCAGCGTGCCGAGCGGCGACGGGCCGAGCAGCACGAAGACCGCGATGATCGCCACGCCCCCCACCCACGGCCCGCGCGCGAATGCGCCGATGATGCCGGCGAACATGAGGGCCATGCCGAGGCGCCGCAGCCACTTGTTCTGGATCAGGGTGCCCACGTACAGGTAGATGCCGATGCCGACCGCAGCGGTGTAGCCGGCGATGATCGACTGACCGGCGGTGCCCTCGGCGCGCAGCATGCCCGAGCGAATGAGATAGCCGCGATCGCCCAGGCTCACCCCGAGTGCCCGCTCCACCGACGAATAGAGCAGCCACCGTCGCAGGAACTCGAAGGCCACCAGCGCACAGAAGACCCACAGGCCCACGGTGAGCGCGCCCAGCGCGTCGCGGAAGTGCTGCATCGAGCGCAGGGACCGGCTGCCCACGTAATACAGCAGGAAGACGTTGGTGAAAGCGTAGAAGACGCTGTCGCGCAGCACGCTCGGCACGGTGCGCTCGGGCAGCGTGAGCACGATCTCCAGCGCAAACATCGCGATCATGATCTTGTCGCACAGCAGCTTGCCGAAGGGCTCGACGTCGGGGCGCTTGCGCAGCTGCCACCACACCGGCACGAGGATGAAGAGCGCGAGCAGGCGCAGCGGGTCGATCGCGAACAGCTCCTTCACGATCCCCCCGCCCGAGATCGAGGCGGTCAGGCGCGGCAGGCAGACCAGCACGGCCAGGTGCAATGCGCACTTGTTGGGCTCGTCGCGTGCGAGGAAGATGATCGCAATCGTGGCCAGCGCGGCGAAGAGCCAGAAGTTGTGCGCGAGGAACGCCGCGAGCGTCAAGGCAAACCAGAGCTTGCGCCGCCGGTCGAAGTCTTCCGGCGCGCACGGCCCGCCGACCGTCATCGCCTTCTTCGCGAAGAAGAACACCAGCCACGCGATCGGCAGGATGAAGATGAGGGCTCTTAGATGCTCAGGCAACCGGCTTCTCCGGTACAGCAGACGGGCCGCGAGGGCGAGGGACAGGCAGTGTAATTCCGCGCTCTGGCCGGGCCGGGCTCAGCCGACCTTCTCCAGCGTGTGGAATGTGGAGCGCGGCACCAGGCCTTCCAGGTTGTAGCCGCAGGCTTCCACGTGCGGGCGGAAAAACTCGAGGTCGTAGCGCGTCCAGGCGTGGCAGCCGAAGGGCAGCCGTTCGCCATTGAGCTTGAAGAGCCGGCGCGGCAGGGTCTCGAAGGAGAACTGGCGCGCCTCGTCGAACGAGGCCACCTTGAACCACGGCAGGTGGCGGTTGACCACCAGGCCCCAGAAGCTGTCTTCGCCGCGGGCGTAGTCGAGGGTGGTGTCGCCGCCGACGAGCATGCGCGGCAGGTCGGTGAGCGCGCGGCGCAGCGCCTGCAAAGGCTTGCGGCGCGCCTCGGTGGCGAGCAGGCGCAGCCACAGCCGCTTCGAGAGGCGGCCGCGCAGCATCGACGACACCTTGCGCAGCGAGAAGCCGCCGTTGCCGACGCCGTGCACTGCGGCGTTCTCCTTGGCCGCCACCATGCCTTCGAACCAGGGCGCACCGATGTAGTCGAGCCCGCGGTCGCACCAGGCGGCGAGGTCATCGCGGAAGACGAAGGCATCGAGTTCGTAGAAGAGCACGTACTCGTACTGCGCATAGCGGCGGTACAGGAAGGGCTCGATCTTCATCAGCGTGAAGTTCGCGTAGCTCGACTGCCAGTGCGGCGGGATGTGGTCGACCTCGATCTGCGGAATGACGGCGCGGTAGGCGCTCGTGTCCATGCCTTCGGGGCAGACGAGCCGGATCGGGTAGTGCCCCAGCACCTTGAAGCACTGCCGCAGCGAGATCTCTTCCAGCGGCGTGAAGGTGGGTTGGTGCACCGTGATGAGGATGACAACCCGCTTGGAATCTTTCATGGTGTGGACTGGCCCTGCCATCGTGCAGCGGCAGATTGTTGCCGCTGCCGGCGAGTCGGAAACCCACTCAATCGGGGGCCGATTTCAGCGTGATGCCATCGCGTGATGCACGTCACGCCCAGCCGAGCTTCGCGCGGCGGATCGGCAGCTCGCGCACCCGGTGGCCGGTGGCGCGGAAGATGGCGTTGCACACGGCGGGTGCCACCGGCGGCAGGGCCGGCTCGCCGAGGCCGCCGATGGGGTTGTCGGAACGCAGGAAGTGCACCTCGATCGCCGGCGCATCGGCCATGCGCAGCAGCGGGTAGTCGTGGAAGTTGCTCTGCTTCGCCCGGCCGCCTTCGATGTCGACCACCTGCAGCCAGGCGGCGCTCAGGCCGTCGAGGATGGCGCCTTGCACCTGGGCTTCGGCGCCGCTCAGGTTGACGATCTGCTCGCCCACGTCGCACACGCAGACCACGCGCGTCACCCGCAGCTGCCCCTCGGGTGACACCGCCACCTCGGCTACCTGCGCCACATAGCCGCCGTAGCTCGCGTGGAAGGCGATGCCCTGCGCCTGGCCGCGCGGCAGGCCGCGGCCCCACTGGCTCTTCTCGGCCACCGCCTGCAGCACGTGGCGCATGCGGGCCACCTGGTAGACGCCCTGGCGCGAGAAGAAGCCGGCCGGCCGCATGGCCTGGCGGTCGCCGAGCAGCGCGAGCCGGAAGGCCAACGGGTCTTGCTTCGCTGCATGGGCCAGCTCGTCGACGAAGCTCTGCACCACCCACGCGCTCACGTTGGCATGCGGGGCCCGCCACGCGCCCATCGGGATGCCGCAGTCGATGGCGCTCTGCTCCACCCGGCAATCGCTCACCCAGGGCGCCGGGAATTCCTGCCCCAGCTGCGGATCGATGGGGCCGCCTCGGCCGAAGCCGACGAAGTGGTCATGCCAGGCCACGACCGCGCCGGCCCGGTCGAGACCCCCTCGCAGCAGGTGAAAACCGCCGGCGCGGAAGTGGTCGTGCTGCAGGTCGTCTTCGCGCGACCACACGAGCTGCACCGGCACTTTCGAGCGCATCGCGATGGCGGCGGCCTCGACCACGTAGTCGCTGGAGAGCCGCCGCCCGAAGGCGCCGCCACCGCGCACGATGTGCAGGCGGATCGCGGCGGGCGGCACGCCCAGGCTCTTGCTCACGTGGTCGCGCGCCCAGGCCGGCGCCTGCGAGGCCGTCCAGAGCTGTAGCGTGCCGTCCTGGAACGAGGCGGTGCAGTTGAGCGGCTCCATCGCCGCGTGGGCGATGAACGGGTAGGTGTAGAACGCTTCGACGCGTTGCGCAGCCGAGGCCAGTGCCTTGGCCACGTTGCCCTCCTGGCGCGAGACATTGGCGCCGGGCAGGCGGGCGATGCGGGCCGCCTGCTCGGCGAAGGTGCTGAAGCCTTGCTGCCCCACCGGGCTCTCGGCCCACTGCACCTTGAGCTTCTTGCGTGCGCTGAGCGCAGCCCAGGTCGAGTCGGCCACGATCGCGACACCCGGGCGCAGGCCGAGCACGCCGCCGATGCCGGCCACGACAAAGGCATCGTGCACACCGGGCAGGGCCTTCACCTCGTCGAGGTTGGCGCTCTGCACCGCGCTGCCGAAGACCGGGCATTTCTCGTAGATCGCGTAGCGCATGCCGGGCAAGCGCACGTCGATGCCGAAGAGCGGCGCGCCGCGCACGAGCTTGTCGTTGTCGACACCGCCGATGCGTGTGCCCAGCAGCTTGAAGTCGCGCGGAGACTTGAGCTTGACCGCACGCCCAGTGGGCACGGGCAGGGCCGCGGCGCTCGCGGCCAGTTCACCGTAGCGCAGCGAGCGGCCCGAGGCGCGGTGGTGCACGGCGCTGAGCGCGGCGTGGCATTCACGCACCGGCACGCCCCACGCCTTGGCCGCCGCCTGCACAAGCAAGGTGCGCGCGGTGGCACCGAGCACGCGGAAGGCCTGGTAGTTCTTCGGCGTGGAGCTGCTCGCGCCGCTGAACTGGTTGCCGTAGGCCTCGTCGAGATCGCCTTGTTCGACGACCACGTCTTTCCAGTCGACCTCGAGTTCTTCGGCCAGCACCATCGGCAGCGAGGTCTTCACACCCTGGCCCACTTCCATCTGCTTGGCGATGAGGGTCACCACGCCATCGGGTGCGATGCGGATGAAGACGTTGGGCTTGAAGACCTCCTGCGAATGCAGGAGGGCTTGCGATCGGGCGGCGGCGCTCGCGTGACCCGAGGAGCGCAGCGCGAGACCGAGCATGAGCCCGCTGCCCGCGAGGGTGGTGACGGCGAGGAATTTCCGGCGTGCGGGGCGCTCGGGTTGAGCGGGCGTGTGGGTCACGGCGCGAATCGATCTGAAGGCTGCGGATTATTTCACTCGCGGCCCAAATCCTTCTCGTTTGGCCCCACGGTCTTACGCTCAACTAGGGGGTCTGGACCCCCGGTAATGCCGCACATAATTCCGCGGGTTTTTGCGTAGTTTGGGCCCGTCATCGGCTTGTTTTTTCGGCCACGCACGATGTGCATCGTGTCACGACCCAGGCCCTTGCCGACCGGCGATTGAACAAGAGAAAACATGGCGAACTCAGTGCGTAGCGTCCTCATCGGTTCGGAGTCCCTGCTGATCCAGTGCGGGCAGGTTCTCGAGCAGGCAGGCCACCAGATCGTGGCCGTGGTCACGACGCGCGTCGCGATCCGCCGATGGGCTGCCGAGAAGGGCATCCGCGTGCTGGCCGACTCGGCCGCGCTGCTCGCCGCGCAAGACATCCGCCCCTTCGACTACCTCTTCTCGATCACCAACCTCTCGGTGTTGTCGCCCGAGGTGATCGCGATGCCCACGCGCGCCGCGATCAACTTCCACGACGGTCCGCTGCCCGAATACGCCGGCCTCAACACGCCCGTGTGGGCCATGCTCAACGGCGAAGGCCGCCATGGCATCACCTGGCACATGATGACGAGCGCCGTCGACCAGGGCGACATCCTGGTGCAACGCCGCTTTGACCTGTCCGAAGGCGAGACCGCGCTCACGCTCAACACCAAGTGCTTCGAAGCCGGCATGGAGAGCTTCGAGGAGCTGGTGAGGGGCCTCTCCGACGGCACGCTGCAAGGCCGCCCGCAGACCGAAGGCGTGCAGAAGTATTTCGGCCGCAAGGATCGCCCCGCCGCGGCCTGTGCCATCCGCTGGGACGAGCCCGCGTCGAAGATCGCCACGCTCGTGCGTGCGCTCGATTTCGGCACCTATGCCAACCCGATCGGTGCGGCCAAGGCGCTGTACAACGGCCAACTGGTGATCGTGCCCGAGCTGCGGGTGACGGAGACCGCCTCCACGCAACCGGCCGGCACCATCGTCTCGGCGAACGAACATGCGGTCGTCGTCGCGACGGCCGACGTCGACGTCGAGTTCAAGCGCCTCGAAACGCTCGACGGCAAGCCGCGCTTCCTCAATTGCCCGGTGCTCAACCTGCGCACCGGTGCCCGCTTCGACGTGCTCGATGCCGCCACGGCCGACCAGCTCAGCGCCATCAACGCCTCGCTGTCGGCGCACGAGACCTTCTGGCTGCGCCGCCTGGAAACGCAGACGCCGCTCGAGCTGCCCTACATCGACCGCAGCGCCGCGCCGGTGGCCACGCAGTGGCAGCAGCTCGACGCTGCCCTGCCGGCCGGCGACGCCGACGCGCGCATCGCCGCACTCGTGGGCTACCTCGCACGCCTCACGGACAAAGACGGCTTCGACCTCGGCTTCGCCGACCCCGCGCTGCGCCGCGTTGTTGGCGCTGCCCCCGCCTGGTTCGCGCAACAGGTGCAGCTGCGCGTCTCACTCGATTTCTCGCGCGGCTTCGATGCGTTGCGCGCTTCCGTTGCCGACGAACTCGCCACGCTGCGCAAGCGTGTCGGCTATGCCAGCGACATCGTCGCCCGCTCGCCCGAGCTGCGCGCCGCCGCGGCCCAGAAAGACCCGCGCGTGCAGCCGGTGGCGCTGCTGATCGTCGACTCGCTCGGTGACGCCGCCGCCTTGCCCGGCAGCGAGCTCACCATCGCCGTCACCGCCGATGGTGCGCACAGCCGTTGGGTTTTCGACGCTTCCAAGCTCTCGCGCACGACCGTGGCTGCGATGCAGCAGCAGGCCGCCGAACTCCTGAAGGCCGCCGAGGCCAACGCCACCCGCGCCCTCGCCGAGCTGCCCTTGTGGGACGCCGCCGAGCGCAGCCGCGTGCTCGACCAGTGGAACGCCACCGACGCGCCTGCGCGCACCGATGCCTGCGTGCACCGCCTCTTCGAAGAGCAGGCCGCCCGCACGCCGAACGCGACGGCCGTGACCTGCGAAGACCAGTCGCTCAGCTACGACGAACTCAACCGTCGCGCCAACCAGCTGGCGCGCCGCCTCAAGTCGCTGGGCGTCGGCCCCGACGTGCTGGTGGGCCTGTGCGCCGAGCGTTCGGTGGAGATGATGGTGGGCCTGATCGCCATCCACAAGGCGGGTGGCGCGTATGTGCCGCTCGACCCGAGCTACCCGAAGGATCGCATCGCCTACATGGTCGAAGACTCCAAGGTGCCGGTGCTGCTGACGCAGGACCGCGTGGAGTTGCCCAAGCACAGCGCCAAGGTCATCAAGCTCGACACCGACTGGGCCTCGATCGCCACCGAATCGGCCGAGCCTTTCGACGGCGGCGCTGAGCCGCAGCACCTGGCCTACGTGATCTACACCTCGGGCTCCACCGGCAAGCCCAAGGGCGTGATGGTCGAGCACCGCAACGTCGTCAACTTCTTCGCCGGGATGGACCACCATCTCGGCGAGGATGGCCCCGGTACCTGGGTCGCCGTGACGAGCCTCAGCTTCGACATCTCGGTGCTCGAACTCTGCTGGACGCTCACCCGCGGCTTCCACGTCGTCATCGCCACCGGCGAAGAGCGCTCCGGCGCCGCCCCGCGTGGCGCGGCTGCGGCCCGCCCGCTCGACTTCAGCCTCTTCTACTTCTCGGCCAACGAGGCCGAAGGCGAAGGCCAGGAGAAGCACGACAAGTACAAGCTGCTGCTGGAAGGCGCCAAGTACGGCGACCAGCACGGCTTCTCGGCGGTGTGGACGCCCGAGCGCCACTTCCACGCCTTCGGCGGCCTGTACCCGAACCCGGCGGTGGCTGGCGCCGCCATCGCCGCCGTCACCGAGCGCATCAAGATCCGGGCCGGCAGCGTGGTGCTGCCGCTCCACCACCCGCTGCGGGTGGCCGAGGAGTGGTCGGTCGTCGACAACATCTCCAAGGGCCGTGTCGGCATCTCGTTCGCTTCCGGCTGGCAGCCGAACGACTTCGTGCTCAAGCCCGAGAACTTCGCCGACAACAAGAACATCATGCTGCGCAACATCGAGACCGTGCGCAAGCTGTGGCGCGGTGAGAAGTGCAGTTTCCCCGGTGCCACCGGCAACGAGGTTGAGGTCGGCATCCTGCCGCGCCCGGTGCAGAAGGACCTGCCGTACTGGGTCACGTCGGCCGGCAACCCCGAGACCTTCATCGCCGCTGGCAAGCTCGGCGCCAACGTGCTGACGCACCTGCTGGGCCAGACGGTGGAAGAACTCGACGGCAAGCTCGCGGCCTACCGCAAGGCCTGGAAGGATGCGGGCCACCCGGGTGAGGGCTACGTGACCCTGATGCTGCACACCTTCGTCGGCCCCGACGAAGCCGAGGTGCGCGCCAAGGTCAAGCAGCCGCTGATCGACTACCTCAAGACCTCGCTCAACCTCGTCAAGCAATACGCCTGGTCCTTCCCCGCGTTCAAGAAGCGCGAGGGCATGGACGGCCCCAACTCCACCGCCAGCCTCGATCTGCAAAGCCTCAACGACGAGGAGATGCAAGGCCTGATGGAGCACTCGTTCAACCGCTACTACGAGACCAGCGGCCTCTTTGGCACGCCCGAGAGCTGCCTGAAGCAGGTCGACGCGATCAAGGCGATCGGCGTCGACGAAGTGGCCTGCCTGATCGACTTCGGCGTCGACTCGCCCTCGGTGCTGGCCCACCTCGAATACCTGAACGAGCTGCGCAAGAACGCCACGCCGCGCCGCACGGCCGCCAGCGCCAACACCGACTACTCCATCCCCACGCTGCTCAAGCGCCACCAGGCCACGCATCTGCAATGCACGCCGTCGATGGCGCGCATGCTGCTGCTCGACCCGGCCGCGGCCGACGGCCTGCGCGGCCTCAAGCGCATGATGGTCGGCGGCGAAGCGCTGCAGGCGCCGCTCGCCCGCGAGCTGAAGGGCGCCATCAGCGCAAGCGGCCACCTGATGAACATGTACGGCCCGACCGAGACGACGATCTGGTCGTCGGTGCACCGGGTCGACACGGTCGACGGCATCGTGCCGCTCGGCAAGCCGCTCGCCAACCAGGCGATCTACATCCTCGACACCCGCCAGCAGCCCACACCCGTCGGCGTGCCGGGCGAACTCGTGATCGGCGGCAAGGGCGTGGTGCGCGGTTACCTGCACCGCCCCGAACTCACCGCCGAGCGCTTCCTGCCGCACCCGATCAAGGGCGCGGCGGGCGGCCGTGTCTACCGCACCGGCGACTTGGCGCGCCTGCGTGACGATGGCTCGCTCGAATTCCTCGGCCGCTTCGACCACCAGGTGAAGGTGCGCGGCTACCGCATCGAGCTCGGCGAGATCGAGGCCTCGCTCCTGAGCCACACCGGCGTGCGCGAGACGGTCGTCGTCGCGCGTGAAGACACGCCGGGCGACGTGCGCCTCGTGGCCTACATCGTGCCGTCGGCCAAAGACAGCGCCCCCGCGGCCGAGCTGAAGGAGCACCTGCGCACCCGCATGCCCGACTTCATGGTGCCGGCGCACTTCGTGACGCTCGATGCGCTGCCGCAGACGCCCAACGGCAAGATCGACCGCAAGCAGTTGCCTGCGCCCGAAGCCAGCAAGGCGCCGCTCGCCGCTGAAAGTTTCGTCGCTCCCGCCAACGATCTCGAAGAGCAGATCGCCGCCATCTGGAAAGACGTGCTCAAGCTGCCGCAGGTCGGCTCGCGCGACAACTTCTTCGACCTCGGCGGCCACTCGCTGCTGGCCGTGCAGGCGCACCGCCGCCTGCGGGACGCGCTGCAGCGCGACATCTCCATCACCGACATCTTCCGCTTCCCCACCATCCAGAGCCTCTCCGCCTTCCTGGGCGAGGGCGGCGTGGACGACGCGGGTGCGAAGGCCGGCAATGCCCGCGCGCAGGGCCGCCGCGCGGTGATGCAGCAGCGCCGCCAGGCGTCTCGCGTCTGAGCCTGGCGTCTGACATTTCCAAACACAGAACACCGATGAACCGCTCGACAGAGGCAGGCTGCCCGCAGGGAAACACCGCATGACCGACGAGGTGAACGAGACTGACATCGCCATCGTTGGGATGGCGATCCGTGTACCGGGGGCTTCGAACCCCGAAGAGTTCTGGGCCAACCTGCGCAACGGCGTGGAAGCCACGCGGCCGTACACCGACGAAGAGTTGCTCGCCAAGGGCGTGTCGCAGAGCACGCTGGCTGACCCCAACTACGTGAAGGCCGGCATCCAGCTGCAGGACCTCGACGCCTTCGACCCCGAGTTCTTCGGCTTCAGCCAGAAGGAAGCGGCGATCCTCGACCCGCAGCACCGCCAGTTCTACGAAGTCTGCTGGGAAGCGCTCGAACGCGCCGGCCACCCGCCCGAGACCTTCGAGGGCGCCGTCGGCCTCTTCGCCGGCTGCGGCATGGGCGCGTACTTCACCTTCAACCTGCTCTCCAACCCGGAGCTGGTCGATTCGGTGGGCCTCTTCCTGTTGCGCCACACCGGCAACGACAAGGACTTCCTGTCGACGCGCGTTTCCTACGCCTTCAACCTGCACGGCCCCTGCGTCAACGTGCAGACGGCGTGCTCGACCTCGCTCGTCGCCACCCACATGGCGGTGCAGAGCCTGCTCTCGCGCGAGTGCGACATGGCGCTCGCCGGTGGCGTGACCATCGAAATGCCGCACGGCGTGGGCTACCACTACAAGGAAGGCGAGGTGCTCTCGCCCGACGGCCATTGCCGCACCTTCGACCACCGCTCCAAGGGCACGGTGTTCGGCAGCGGCGCCGGTGTGGTGGTGCTGCGCCGCCTGGAAGACGCGCTGCGCGATGGCGACCACGTGCATGCGGTCATCAAGGGCAGTGCGGTCAACAACGACGGCGCACGCAAGGTCGGCTACCTCGCACCCAGCGTGGATGGCCAGGCGGCCTGCATCACCGAAGCGCTGGCCGTGTCCGACGTGACGGCCGACACGCTGAGCTACATCGAATGCCACGGCACGGCCACGCCGGTCGGCGACCCGATCGAGATCGCGGCGCTCACGCAAGCCTTCCGCGACACCACCGACAAGGTCGGCTACTGCAAGGTCGGCTCGGTCAAGACCAACATCGGCCACCTCGACACCGCGGCCGGTGTGGCGAGCCTCATCAAGGCCACGCTCGCCCTCGAACACAAGCAGATCCCGCCTTCGCTGAATTTCGAAGCGCCCAACCCGCGCATCGGCTTCGAGGGCAGCCCGTTCACCGTGGCCTCGAAGCTCGCCGACTGGACGACCGACGGTGGCCCGCGCCGCGCCGGCGTCAACTCGCTGGGCGTGGGCGGCACCAACGCCTTCGTCGTGCTGCAGGAAGCGCCGGCCCGCAAGCCGAGCGCCATCGACGAGAGCACGCAGCTGCTGGTCTTGTCGGGCCGCAACCGCAAGGCGCTCGACGACAACGCCAAGCGCCTGGCCGCCTGGCTGCGAGAGCATCCCGAGCAGCCGCTGGCCGACGTGGCCTACACGCTGCGGGTGGGCCGCCGTGGCTTCGAACAGCGCCGCGTGCTCGCCGCCACCAGCCGCGAGGAAGCCATCGCGCTGCTGGAAATCAACGACGCCAAGCGCGTGTTCAACCACACCAAGGAGCTGGAGCACCCGCAGGTGGTGTTCATGTTCCCGGGCGGTGGTGCGCAATACGTGCGCATGGGCGCCGGGCTCTACGAGAAAGAACCCGTCTTCCGCGAGTGGATCGACAAAGGCCTCGCGATTCTCAAGAACCGCTTCAACGCCGACCTCGCGCCGGTGCTGCTGGCGAAAGAGGTCACGCCCGAGCTGAATGACGCCATCGCCAAGCCCTCGGCGCAGCTGCCGCTGACCTTCCTGGTCGAGATCGCGCTCACCAAGCTGTGGGAGTCCTACGGCGTCAAGCCCGACATGGTGATCGGCCACAGCATGGGCGAGAACGCGGCGGCCTGCATCGCCGGGGTGTTCTCGTTCGAAGACGGCCTGGGTCTCCTGCTGCTGCGCGGCCAACTGGTCGAACAGACGCCTCGCGGTTCGATGATCAGCGTGCCGATGGCCGCCAAGGAGCTGCGCCCGCTGCTGGGCAACGAACTCGACCTCGCTTCGGCCAACAGCCCGCAGCTCTCGGTGATGTCGGGCCCGCTGCCCCCGCTCGAAGCGCTCGCCGCCAAGCTCAAGGAGCAGGGCATCGACACGCAGCGCGTGAAGGTCGACGTGGCTGGCCACTCGCGCCTGCTCGACGGCATCCTGCCGCGCTTCCGCCAGTACCTGCAGAGCATCCAGCTCCACGAGCCGAAGCTCAAGCTTGTCTCCAACTTCACCGGCCAGTGGCTGGAGCCCGGCAAGGCGCGCGACCCGGAATACTGGGTGCAGCACTTCCGCAATTCCATCCTCTTCGCCGACGGCGTGGACACGCTGCTCGAGAACGAAAACCTCGTGTTCCTCGAAGTGGGCCCGGGCAACATGCTCGGCTCCTTCGTGCGCCAGAACCCGCGCTCGCCGACGCAGCGCGTGCTGTCGTCGATGCGCCACCCGAACGACCCGTTGCCCGACCACGTGTACTTCCGCACCGTGATGGGCCGCCTGTGGGCGCTGGGCGTCGATTTCGATGTGACGCGCCTGTGGGGCAAGAACCGCCACCGCGTCACGCTGCCGAGCTACGCCTTCCAGCACGGCCACTACTGGATCGAGCCGGGCACCGGCAAGCTCGGCGCCGGCCGCGCCGATGCCGAGCGCCCGCTGCGCCAGGCCGAGATGGGCGACTGGTTCAAGAAGCCGCGCTGGGTGCAGCAGGGCATCCTCGAATCGAACGAAGAGCCGAAGACCTGGCTGGCCTTCCACGGCCGCGAGCCGTTGTCGCTGGCGATGGTCTCGGGTCTGCGTGAAGACGGCCACACCGTGATCTCGGTGCTGCCGGGCGACACCTACGCCCAGGTCGACGACACCACCTACACGATCGCCGCCGAGGCGGGCGGCGTGGGCTACCCCGAGCTGATGGAGTCGCTGGAAGCGCGCGGCATCGTGCCCGACCGCGTGCTGCACACCTGGCTCGTCACGCTCGACCGCAACTTCCGCCCCGGCTCGACCTTCTTCCACCGCAACCAGGAACACGGCTTCTATTCGCTGTTCCACCTGGCGCGGGCGCTCGCCAAGGCTGGCCTCGCCGACCGTGGCGTGCACATGACGGTCGTCTCCAACGGCGCGCTGCGCGTGGGCGACGAAGCGCTGCTCTTCCCCGACAAGGCGACCGCGCTCGGCCCGTGTGCCGTGATCCCGCGCGAGTTCCCGAACGTCACCTGTGCCTTCGTCGATGTCGACCTCGGTGCCCCGCGTGCGGGCACGAAGCGCACGTCGCAGAACGACCTCGCGCTCGCCAAGATGGCGGCCGACGTGAGCGGCGAGCTGCTGGCCGACCCCGGCACGCGTGTGATCGCTTGGCGCAACGGCGTGCGCTGGGAGCGCCATCTCAGCAACGTCAAGTCGCCGGCCGGCGAATTGCCCGCGACCAAGCTGCGCCAAGGCGGTGTCTACATGATCACCGGCGGCCTCGGCGGTATCGGTGGCTTGATGGCCGAGTGGTTGGCGCGTGAATACAAAGCCAAGCTCGTGTTGCTGGGCCGCACGCCGCTGCCCGAGCGGGGCGAGTGGGATGCGTGGCTGGCCGAGCACGAGGCCGACGATTCCATCGCGCAAGGCATCCGCAAGGTGCGCCAGCTCGAATCGCTGGGCGCCACCGTGCTGCCGCTGTCGGCCGACGTGGCCGTGGCCGACCGCATGAAGGAAGTGGTGGACGAGGCGCGCGCCGCGTTCAAGCAGATCCACGGCGTGTTCCACGCGGCCGGCACGATCCGCGACAGCCTGATCCAGGTGAAGAGCCCGCGCGACATCGAAGACGTGTTTTCCGCCAAGGTCTATGGCACCTTGGTGCTCGACGAGATCTTCCGCAGCACCTCGACAGAGAGGCCGCTCGACTTCATGGTGCTCTTCTCGTCGACCAGCGCGTACATCGCGCCGAGCGGCCAGATCGACTACGTGGGCGCGAGCGCCTTCGTCAACGCCTTCGCCGAATCGTGCCGCGGTGCGCGGCCGTACCCGGTGACGTCCATCGCCTGGGGCATCTGGAAAGACGTCGGCATGGTGGGCCAGCTCGGGGCGCCTGCCGATGCGGCAAAAGACGACGCCGGCATCACCCAAGGTGAGCCGCTGCCGGTCCACAACCCGCATTTCGACAAACGCTTCTCCGCCCGCGACGGCCTCGCCCAGCTGGAACTCTTCACCGGCGTGCTGAAGAGCACCGACTGGGTGATCGACGAGCACCGCCTCGGCAGCGGCGAAGCGCTGCTGCCTGGCACCGGCTACCTCGAACTCGTGCGCGCTGCACTCGCCGAGCTGGGCCAGACCAGCGGCTGGCAGCTGAGCAACCTCGTGTTCGAGAACCCGCTCTTCGTCGACGACGGCGGCGAGCGTGCCTTCCGTGTGCGCCTGCGCGGCGATGAGCAGCGCTGGGACGTGGAGATCCTCGCCGCCGGCGACCGCGAAGGCCGCTTCGTGCGCTGCGCGACAGCGCGTGTCACGCTGTCCAAGGCCGATGCGCCTGCGAAGGTCGACATCGCCGCCATCGAAGCCCGCTGCACCGGCAAGAGCGAAGTCGCTGCCGGCTCCGGTGCGCTGCGCACCCGGCAGGAAAGCCACATCCGGTTCGGCCCGCGCTGGCGTGTGCTGAAGCGCCTGCAGCTCGGCCAGAAGGAAGCGATCGCGCTGCTGCAGCTGCCGGCCGAATTCCACGGTGACCTGGCGACCAACGGCCTGCACCCGGGCCTGCTCGACATCGCGACCGGCTATGCGATGGACCTCATCCCCGGTTATGCCGACCAGGACGTGGTGCAGAACCTCTGGGCGCCGATCTCCTACCGCGGCCTGCGTTTCATCGCGCCGCTCACCGGCGAGATCCACAGCTGGGTGCGCCTGGCGAGCGAGGGATCGGTGACGAGCGACTTCGCCGCCTTCGACGTGACGCTCACCGATGCGCAGGGCAATGTGCTCGCCGAAGTCGACCGCCTGACTCTGCGCCGCCTCGACGGCCCGTGGCACGCACCCAAGCCCGAAGCGGGTGTCGACTCGGCGGGCGAGGGCGCCACCGAGCCGGCCGCACGCGCCAAGACGCTGTCACCCGGCGAGATCGCGCTGCGCCACAACGTGAGCCAGGGCATCGCCCCGGCCGATGGCCTGAAGGCGCTCGACCGCATCCTGCGCGGCGACATGCCGTCTGAGGTGATCGTCAGCTCGATGAAGATCGACGAGCTGATCGCGCAGGCCGAGTCGCTCAGCCGCGCCGCGCTCAGCACCGGCGAAGCGCGCTTCTCGCGCCCCGAGCTCGACAGCGATTTCGCGCCGCCGCGCGACAGTTTCGAAAAGGGCCTGGCCGAACTGTGGGGCAGGCTGCTCGGCGTGGAAGGCGTGGGCATCCACGACAGCTTCTTCGACCTCGGCGGCCATTCGCTGATCGCGGTGCGTCTCTTCAACGACATCGCCGACAAGTTCGAGGTCGACCTGCCGATGTCGGTGCTGATGCAGTCGCCCACCATCGAAGGGCTGGCGACGCTGGTGCGCGGTGACGTCTACAGCGAAGAGGCTGCTGCGGCCGAAGGCGAGAGTGGCGCCAGCGCCGCGCCGCGCCAGAAGGCCGAGCTGCGCTTCCGCCACGTGGTGCCGATGCACACCGGCCCGGTGGCTGGCCGCACGCCGCTCTTCGTGGTGGCGGGCATGTACGGCAACGTGCTCAACCTCAGCCACCTGGCACACCTGCTGGGCGAAGACCGGCCGTTCTACGCGCTGCAGGCGCGTGGCCTGTATGGCGATGTGGAGCCGCACGAGAGCTTCGAGGAGGCCGCGGCCGACTACATCGCCGAGATCGTGCAGATCCAGCCGCAGGGCCCGTACCTGCTGGGTGGCTTCTCGGGTGGCGGCCTGATCGCCTACGAGATGGCGCGCCAGCTGATGGCCAAGGGCGAAGAGGTGCAGGGTGTGCTGATGCTCGACACCCCGGCGCGCGAGATTCCCAACTTCAGCCTCGGCGACAAGCTCGCGATGCTGGTGCAAAGCGCGCAGCGCGAAGGCCTGGGCATCGTCGGCAAGAAGATCGCCGCACGCATCGAGTGGGAGAAGGAAAAGCGCCGTCGCCAGGAGGAGCGCGCCGCGAACAACGGCAACGCCGCGGCCGAGGCGAACACCGCCAACTTCCAGTCGCGCCGTATCGGCGACGCCTTCCTGCGTGCGCTGGCCAAGTACAAGATTCCGAAGGTGCCGGTGAAGGTGGCGGTGTTCCGCCCCAAGCTGGACGTGAAGTTCCGGCTGTCGGGGGGACGGCTGGTGGATTCCTACCGCAACTACGTCCGTGAAGACAACTTCTGGACGCCGCACGTCGGCCACCTGCAGGTGTTCGAGGTGCCGGGCAACCACGACAACATGGTGCTCGAGCCCAACGTGCGGGTGCTGGTGTCGCTGTTGCGGCGGGTGATCGAGGGCCTGAGCAAAGGCTCCAACCAAGAAACGAAAAAGGGAGTAGCTGCATGAGCACCAAAGACCTGTACGAACTCGGCGAGATGCCGCCGCTCGGCCATGTGCCGGCGAAGATGTATGCGAGCCTGATCCGCCCCGAGCGTTATGGCGAGCCGGAGCAGGCGTTCCAGGTCGAGGTGGTCGACACGCCGAAGCCCGGCCCGAAGCAGGTGCTGGTCTACGTCATGGCCGCAGGCATCAACTACAACAACGTGTGGGCCGCGCTCGGCACGCCCGTCGACGTGGTTGCCGCGCGCCGCAAGCAGAACCCAGCGGCCGAAGCCTTCCACATCGGCGGCTCCGATGCCTCGGGCATCGTGTGGGCGGTGGGCGAGGGCGTGAGCCAGGTGAAGGTGGGTGACGAGGTCGTGCTCTCGTGCGCCATGTGGGACGAGAACGCCGCCGACATCCAGGCCGGTGCCGACCCCATCACGTCGACCAGCTGCAAGATCTGGGGCTACGAAGAGAACTGGGGTTCGTTCGCGCAGTTCACCCGCGTCGACGAGTACCAGTGTTTCAAGAAGCCTCCGAAGCTTTCGTGGGAGGCCGCGGCCGCCTACATGCTCGTGGGCGCCACCGCCTACCGCCAGCTGATGGGCTGGGAGCCGCACACCGTGAAGCCAGGCGACCCGGTGCTGATCTGGGGTGGCTCGGGTGGCCTCGGCTCGATGGCCATCCAGATCGTCAAGGCCAAGGGCGGCATCCCGATCGCCGTGGTCTCGTCGGAAAGCCGCATGGAGCACTGCCGCAAGCTCGGCGCGCACGGCGTGATCAACCGCACCGACCCCGCCTTCACCCACTGGGGCCGCCTGCCCGACACCGCCGACGCCGCGGCGTATGCCGAGTGGATGAAGGGCGCCAACGCCTTCCGCAAGAAGTGGTCGGAAGTGCTGGGCTCGCGCCAGGGCCCGCGCATCGTGCTCGAGCACCCGGGCGAGTCGACCATCCCGACGTCCATTCTGGTGTGCGACAACGCCGGCATGGTGGTGATCTGCGCAGGCACCACCGGCTACAACGCCGACGTGGACCTGCGCTACCTGTGGATGCGCCAGAAGCGCCTGCAGGGCTCGCACTTCGCCAACACCGAGCAGTGCAAGGCGCTGAACGACCTGGTGATCGACGGCCTGGTCGACCCGGCGCTGGCCGGCGTCTACGAGTTCGACGAAGTGGGCAAGGCGCACCAGCTGCTGCACACCAACACCCACCCGTCGGGCAACCTGGCGATCCGGGTCAACGCGCGGGCATGACCGGGGCAGTCGACACGCCGAAGCTCTTGGTGTCGATCGTCGCCTACAAAGGCGCCGATCTCACCATCGACTGCCTGCGCTCCATCGAGCCGGAGTTGCCGTCGGTGCCCGGCGTGCGGGTCATCGTGGTCGACAACGCGTCGCCCGATGGTGCGGCCGACAAGGTCCAGCAGGCCATCGACGAGCACGGCTGGGGCACCTGGGCCACGCTGATCCGCGCGCCCGGCAACCACGGCTTCGCCGCCGGCAACAACATCGCGATCCGCGAGCGGCAGGACGCCGACCACGTGCTGCTGCTCAACCCCGACACGATCGTGCGGCCCGGCGCCTTGCGCACGCTGCTCGACTTCATCGAAGCCCACCCCCAGGTCGGCATCGCCGGTGGCCGCAGCGAAGACCTCGACGCCACGCCGCAGATGTGCTGTTTCCGTTTCCCGAATGCAGTGAACGAGGTGCTGGGCTACCTGGGCATCGGCCTCCTCGACCGCCTGTTCGCGAAGCGCCTCACGCGCGTCGGCATCCCACAGCAACCGGTGCCGGTCGACTGGGTGTCGGGTGCGTTCATGCTGATCCGCAAGGCCGTGATCGACCAGATCGGCCTGATGGACGAGACCTACTTCCTCTATTTCGAAGAGACCGACTACACCCGCCGCGCCAAGCTCGCCGGCTGGGAGGTGTGGCACGTGCCGCAGGCGCGCATCGTGCACCTGGTGGGCCAGTCGAGCGGCGTGACCGTGCGCAACGCGCCGAAGAAGCGGGTGCCCGGTTATTGGTTCGACTCTCGCCGGCGCTACTTCGTGCTGCACCACGGGCGCCTGTACACCGCGCTGGCCGACATCGGCGTCGTGCTGGCCTACCCGGTCGGCCGGCTGCTCGATGCGCTGCGCCGCAAGCCGAACCGCCACGCGCCGCATTTCATCGGCGACTTCGTGCGCCACAGCGCGGTGCTGCGCGGAGAGCCCGGCCCGCTGCAGCTGCGGCGCGCGGAAACATGACGATGCAGCCCGCGCGGGTGCAGGTCGTCATCGTCAACTACAAGACCGGCCGGCTCGCGGTCGATTGCCTGCGGTCGCTGGTCGAGGAAGTGGCCGCGGTGCCGGGCACCGTCGTGACCGTGGTCGACAACCGCTCGGGTGACGATTCGGTCGACGTGATCGGCCGGGCGATCGAAGCCGAAGGGTGGTCGTCGTGGGCTCGGCTGCTCCCGGCCCCGGTCAACGGTGGCTTCTCGTATGGCAACAACTTCGCCGTGCGGCCCACACTCGCCGACCCGAACGGCCCGGCCTACTACTGGCTGCTGAACCCCGACACGCGCATCAAGCCGGGTGCCCTGCGCACCCTCGTGGACTTCCTCGACGCGCACCCCAAGGCCGGCATCGCCGGCAGCCGGTTCCTGCTGGAAAGCGGCGAGCCCTGGCCTTACGCCTTCCATTTCCCCAGCATCTGGAGCGAACTCGCCGGGGGCCTGCGGCTGAGCCTGGTCGCCCGCTTGCTGAAACACCGCGCGGGCCTGCGGCCGATGGGCGAGGAGCCCGCCGAGGCCGACTGGCTTCCCGGGGCCAGCCTGCTCGTGCGCCGCGAGGTCTTCCAGACCATCGGCCTCATGGACGAGGGCTATTTCCTTTATTTCGAAGAAACCGACTTCTGCCTCGCCGCCCGCCGCGCCGGCTGGCAAACGTGGCACGTCCCGCAAAGCGTGGTGCTGCACCTGGTCGGCCAGAGCACGCAGGTCAGCGGCCACCACGCGGCGAAGAACCGGCGACCGGCGTACTGGTTTGAGTCGCGCCGCCGTTACTGGGTCAAGAACCACGGCTGGCTGTATGCGGCTGCCACCGATCTCCTCTGGGTGCTGGCCTTCCTCACCTACAAGCTGAGAAGCGTCGTGCAGCGCAAGTCGGGCGAGTACCCTCCGCACTTCCTTGGCGACTTCCTGCGCCACTCCGCAATGTTCCACCGCGGCCTGCCGGGCAACGCAGCCGTTTCGCCGTCTCCTGACCATGGCCATCCAGATCGTTCCCCACAGCGCTGAATGGCGCGAGGCCGTGCAGGCCTTCAACGAGCGCATGCGTGCCGGCGGCTCCGGCTGGAGCTTCTACGTCGACCCGGTGCCCGACTGGATCCCGCCGCGCGATGGCCAGAACGTCTGGCGCGAGTACCACCTCGCGGTGGAAGACGGCGAAGCGGTGCGCGGCTGCTTCGCGCTCAAGCCGCAAGACTGGCTCATCAACGGCCAGATCCAGGTCGTGACCGACTGGCAGGGCCCGTTCTCCGAAGGTGTGATCGACACCCGCCACGGCATGCTGGGCCTGCGCATGATCCGCGACATGCTCAAGAAGCGCCCCCTGCTCTACAGCTGGGGCCACGGCGGCGACGACCAGCCGGTGGTGCAGATGCTGCGCAAGATGAACTGGCTCCTGCACCCGACGCCGTTCTGCCTGCTGGTGGTCAAGCCCTTCCGCTTCCTGCGGCTCAACGCCTTGCTGCGCCAGACGCCGGCGCGCCGGGCCTTGCTCGATCTGGGGGCATTCACCGGCCTTGGCTGGCTGGGCCTCAAGGCGCTGCACCTCGGCGCCAAGCTCAAGGCCAAGGGCGGCGGCTTCAAGGCCCGTGCGATGGAAGTGCCCAACTTCGGCCCCTGGGCCGATGCCCTGTGGGAGCGTTGCAAGAGCAGCTACCGCGCCATTGCGGTGCGCGATGCGGCCTCGATGAACGCGCTGGCCCCCGAAGGGGCTTGGCCGCCGGTCACCCGCCTCAAGATCGAGCGCGACGGCCAGGTCATCGGCTGGGCGCTGGTGATGGACACGCACATGAAAGGCGAGCACCGTTTCGGTGACCTGCACGTGGGCTCCATCGTCGACACCCTGGCCCTGCCATCGCAGGCGGGCGAGGTGGTGCATGCCGCGACCCGGCACCTGGTGGCCAAGGGGGTGGACATCGTCGTCTCCAACCAGGCTCACCCTGACTGGGCCCAGGGTTTTGCGCAAAACGGCTACGCGGTCCTACCGAACAAGCGGCTCTTCGCCATGTCGCCGCAGCTGCAGGAAGCGCTGGCGCCCTTCACCGAAGTGTCAAAAGGCCTGCACCTGACAAATATGGACGGTCACGGCCCCATGGCCCTCTAGTGCCCTGGCTTCGCGGGATTGCTTTTGACTTGACTTCGTGCCGATACTTTCGGCTCGAAAAAACCTGTTACCCGGGACGCCGTCATGGAAACCGCATCTGAACTCGCCGTCCGCCTGACCAAGGCTTCGCGCAAGAAGCACTGGGACGTCTACAACACCTTCGAATGGCCCGAGGCGCTCGACGCCAACGCCTGGTACATGCCGCCCGAGCTGATCTCGCTCTACGGCACGCCCGCCTGGGACGCGTTGACCGAAGAGCAGCAAAAACGCCTGAGCCTCTACGAACTCGGTAATTTTTTCAGCCTCGTGCTGCAAGGCGAACGCCCACTGGTCGCCGGTCTCGTCGACCGCCTCTACGCCAAGGGCAACACCACCTCCGTCAACGAGTACCTGCACCATTTCGTCGACGAAGAGAACAAGCACATGGTGATGTTCGGCGAGTTCTGCAACCGCTACGTCGGCAAGGTGTACCCCGAGAAAAAGATCATCCTGCCGCGCGAATACGCCAAGGGCGAGGAAGAGGTGGCCTTCTATTGCAAGGTGATGGTCGTCGAGGAACTGGGCGACTTCTACAACCTCGCGATCGAGAAAGACGAGCGCTGCGACGCGCTGGTGCGCGAGGTCAACAAGGTGCACCACATCGACGAAGCGCGCCACCTGGCCTTCGGCCGCGTGCAGCTGGCCGAGCTCTTCAACAAGTTCGCACCCGGCTGGTCGGCCGAGACGCTGGCCGGCTTCCGCCAGTGGCTGGGCGACTACCTGCGCGCCTCCTGGGGCGACTACTACAACCCGACCATGTACCGCGACGCGGGCCTCGCCGACTCCTACGAGCTGCGCCAGATGGCCATGAGCCACCCGGTGTGCGCCGAGTTCCGCAAGCGCGCCTCGTCCAAGGTCGTCAACTACTTCATCAAGACCGGCCTGCTGGTCGAGGAGCCCGCGCTCTGAGCGGCGGGCCACCTCCACGGACTCCAAACACATGCAAGAACAAGAGATCAGGGCCAAGCTCCGCGACTGGATCGTCAAGCACTCCAAGGCCCCGGGCAAGGCGAACTTCAGCGACGACACCAAGATTCTCGAAGAGGGCATCCTGTCCTCGCTCGACATCGTCGAGTTCGTGCTCTTCATCGAAAGCCTGCGCGGCGAAGACATCGACACCGACGACATCGAGCCCGCGGTCTTCACCAGCATCAACACGCTGTACACGGCGTTCTTCACCCAGGTGGCCTGATGCCCCACGACGCACGCAGCCTTCGCAGCGGCTTCCTCCAGTCGGCAGCACGGCACGGCGATCGGCCGGCGCTGCAGCTTGACGGGGTGGTGCTGAGCTACGGCGAGCTGCGGGTTCGTGCGGCCTCGTTCGCGCAGACGCTGCAGCAGCACGCGCCGGCCGGCGAGCCCGCGTTGACGGCCGTGTTCGCGCACCGCTCGATCACGGCCTATGCCGGCGTGCTGGGCGGCCTGTTTCGTGGCCACGGCTACGTGCCGCTCAACCCCGGCTTCCCGACCGACCGCACGCGCGGCATGCTGATCCGCTCGGAGTGCCAGAGCCTGATCGTCGACGCCCACGGCGCGGCGCAGCTCGGCGAAGTGCTGCAAGGCGTGGAGCGCCCGCTGGTGCTGCTGCTGCCCGACCATGACGACGTGACGGCGCTCGCCGCCCTGTGGCCGCAGCACTGCTTCCTCGGCAAGGCCGACCTCGTCGACGGCAGCGGCTGGACCGAAGGCCCGGTCGACCCGAGCGGCATTGCGTATCTGCTCTTCACCTCGGGCAGCACCGGCCAGCCCAAGGGTGTGATGGTGGCGCACCGCAACGCGGTGCCGTATGTCGATGCGATGGTCGAGCGCTATGGCGTCACCGAGCACGACCGCTTCTCCCAGACCTTCGACCTGACCTTCGACCTCTCGGTGCACGACATGTTCGTCTGCTGGGAGCGTGGCGCCTGCCTGTGCGCGCCGACGAACGGCCAGAAGATGTTCCCCGGCAAGTACATCACCGACTGCGGCATCACCATGTGGTTCTCGGTGCCGTCGACCGCGGTGCTGATGAACAAGCTCAAGATGCTCAAGCCCGGCAAGTACCCGGGCTTGCGCTACAGCCTCTTCTGCGGCGAGGCGCTGCCGGTCGAGATCGTGCAGAAGTGGGCCGAGGCCGCGCCGCAGTCGATCATCGAGAACCTCTATGGCCCGACCGAGCTGACCATCGCCTGCACGCTTTACCGCTGGAACAACGAGACCTCGCCGGCACAAGCCGAGATGGGCGTCGTGCCCATCGGCGAGCCGTACCCGGGCATGAAGGTGCTGGTGGCCGACGAGCAACTGCACGAAGTGCCAGTCGGCGAGGCTGGCGAACTGTTGATGACCGGCCCGCAGCTCACGCTCGGCTACTACAAGGACGCCGATCGCACGGCCGCCGCCTTCGTCGTGCCCCCGGGCCAGAGCGAGGTCTATTACCGCACCGGCGACCGTGTGCGCCGCCCGCAGCCGGGCCAGCCGCTCGTCTACTTCGGCCGCATCGACAACCAGATCAAGATCCAGGGCTACCGCGTGGAACTGGGCGAGATCGAGGCGGTGATGCGGCAGGAGGCTGGCGTCGACGTGGCCATCGCGATCGGCTGGCCGGTGAGTGCCAGTGGCGCCGACGGCATCGTCGGCTTCCTGGGGGCGGACGCGGCTGACGTCGATGCCATCCGCCAGCGTGTGATCTCGCGCCTGCCGCCCTACATGCACCCGAGCGAGTTGCGCCTCGTCTCCGAATTCCCCCTCAACGCGAACGGCAAGGTCGACCGCAAGGCGCTGCTGGCATCGCTCGCACAACCGGCCGCCGTCGCATGAACCCGATGAGCCCCAACGACATCGCCACGGTGCCCGGTGCGCTGGCACCGGTCTTCGTGCCGGCCCCGCCGCCGGCCGAGAGCAGCATCCTGCCGGTGCTGGGCGTGCCAGTGACCGACGTGACGATGGAGCATGCGCTCGGCCTGCTGCAGAACATGCTCTACGAGCAGCCGCGCCGCGCGCATTCGGTGTACTTCGTCAACACGCACACGCTCAACAACGCCTGCGACAACCCGGCCTACCGCGCGGTGCTGCAGTCGGCCGACCGTGTGTTCGGCGACGGTACCGGCGTGCGCTGGGCCTCGCGCATCCTGCATGGCGTGACCTTGAAGGACAACGTCAATGGCACCGACCTCGTGCCGCTGATGTTCCAGCGCTGGGCGAACCAGGGGCTGCGCTACTTCCTGCTCGGCAACACGCCCGAACGCATCGAGATCGCGGCCAGGCGTGCACAGGAGATGTTCCCGGGCTGGACACTCGCGGGCTACCACACCGGCTACCTCGGCCCCGACGACCACGCCAAGGTGATCGAGAAGATCAACGCCTCGGGCGCCGACCTGATGCTCGTCGGCATGGGCAACCCCAAGCAGGAGCAGTGGATCCACGATCACCTCGACCAGCTCATCGTGCCGCTGTGCCTGGCGACGGGTGGGCTCTTCGACTACTGGGTCGGTGACCTCGTGCGTGCGCCCAGGTGGGTGCGCAAGCTCGGCTACGAGTGGCTGCACCTGATGACCCGCCAGCCCCACAAGGCTGGCCGCTACCTGATCGGCAACCCGAAATTCCTCGCCCGCATCGTGCGCAGCTGGCTTCTCCGTCACGACAAGCGCCACGACCGCCAACGACGCGCATGACCATTTCCACGCTTCGCTGGATCGTCAAGAAAACTGCCCGGACCGCCATGGTGCTGGGCAGTTTCATCAGTGGATCCCTCGCGCTGCGGCGCCTCGCCGGCGGAGGCGCCACGACCGTCCGCGTGATCACCTACCACCGCTTCGGCGACGCCGTGCGCGACCCGTGGTGCGTGAGCGCGGCCGCCTTCGAAGAGCAGATGCGCTGGCTGGCCGAAAGCAAGCTCGCCGTCTCACTCGACCAGGTCGAGCGCTTCGCGCGTGGCGAGATCGACCTGCCCGATGGCGCCGTGCTCGTCACGATGGACGACGGCTTCAGCAGCTGGCTGCACGTCGCCGCACCCATCTTGCAGCGCCATCGCATCCCCGCGGTCGCCTACATGACCACGAGCTTCATGGGCACGACGAGTGTCTCCGGCGAGCCCTACCTCACCTGGGACGAAGTGGCCCAGCTCGCCAAGGTGCCGGGCATCACCATCGGGTCGCATGCGCACCATCACTGCTCGATTGCCAAGCTCGGTGTCGAGCAGGTGCGCGAAGAAGGCATCCGGTCGAAGCAGTTGCTCGAGCAATGCATCGGCGCGCCGGTTCGCAGCTTCGCCTACCCCTTCGGCATGCGTACCGACGAAAGCACGATGACCGAGCGCGTGTTGGGCGAGTGCGGCTACGACAGCATCTTCATCGCCCAGCACGGCGTGCTGCGCCGCGGTGCGCGGCTCGCACGCCTGCCGCGGGTGAAGGTCGAAGGTGGCGACGCCTTGTGGATGTTCAAGCTGCTGTGTCGCGGCGGCATGGACGGCTGGAAGCTCGTCGACGACACGCTCTGGAAACTGCAACGCCCGGCGGCGGCCGAGCAGGCGCAGTCATGAGCCTTCCGGGTGTCGCGGTTGTCGCCATCGGGCGCAACGAAGGCGAGCGTCTGCGCGCCTGCTTGAGCTCCGTGGTCGGCACGGCCGAGGTCGTCGTGTATGTGGACTCCGGCTCGACCGACGATTCGGTCGTCATGGCGCAGTCCAAGGGTGTCGAGGTCGTGACGCTGCCCAAGGATGTCGTCTTCACCGCAGCGCTCGCGCGCAACGCCGGCTGGCGCAGGGTGCTCGAACTCGCGCCGCACATCCAATTCATCCAGTTCGTCGATGGGGACTGTGCGGTCGATCCCGCGTGGCTCTCGACAGCGGAAGAATTCCTGAAGAGCCACGCCGACGTGGCCGCGGTGTGTGGCCGCCGCCGCGAGCGCTACCCCGAGCGCTCCATCTACAACCTGCTGTGCGACCAGGAGTGGGGCTCGGCCGCGGCGGGCCAGACCAAGGCTTGCGGCGGCGACGTGATGATCCGCGCCGCGGCGCTCGTGGCCGTCGATGGCTACAACCCCAAGCTGATCGCCGGCGAAGAGCCCGAGCTGTGCGTGCGCATGCGTGCCAAGGGCTGGAAGGTCTGGCGCCTCGCGGCCGAGATGACCTTGCACGACGCGGCGATGTTCCATTTCAGCCAGTGGTGGAAGCGCTCCATGCGCGCCGGCTACACCTTCGCCGAAGGGGTGCACATGCACGGCAAGCCGCCCGAGCGGCACCGCGTGGTCGAATCGCGCCGCACCTGGATCTGGGGTCTCGTGATCCCGCTTGTGGCCGTGCTGGGTGCGGTGCTCGTAAGCCCCTGGCTGCTTGCGCTGCTCTTGCTCTACCCGGCGCAGGTGCTGCGTGTGTATGTGGCCTCGGCTGGCTCGACGCGAGGTCGTGCCGCACGCGCTTTCTTCATGGTGCTCGGCAAGTTCGCCGAAATGGCAGGGCAGCTCAAGTTCCTGCGCTTGCGTCTCTCGGGTCAAACGGCCCGATTGATCGAATACAAGTAGTTCAAAGCGGTGCAGAAGGCGGTGCCGATGCACTGCGCCGATGCGTGATTTTTCGCATGCCGTGCGGGCCCGTATTCGGGGGGGAACCCCCTCGTTTCGACCTGCGCTGCAACCAGCTTTTCAGAGGTAGCGGGATACACTCGCTGCGCTCAAAACAGACCTCCAGGAGTGCTTGCATGTCCCATGAAGACCTGACCCGCGAAGAAGAGGTCGAAGGCTCTTCCGATCGCTCGTTCGGCGTCGTGTTTGCGGTCGTGTTCCTCATCATCGCGTTGTTCCCGCTGCTGCATGCGGGTGCGGTGCGCTGGTGGTCGGTGGGTGTGTCGGCCGCGTTCGCAGTGGTCGCCTTCACCGTGCCGAGCATCCTCGCGGTGCCCAATCGCCTGTGGATGAAGTTCGGCCTGCTGCTCGCGAAGATCGTGAGCCCGATCGCGCTGGGCATCCTCTTCTATCTGGTGTTCACGCCCATCGGCCTGCTCATGCGCCTCTCGGGCAAGGACCCGATGCGCCTCAAGGCCGACCCGAATGCCAAGTCGTACTGGATTGATCGTGAGCCCCCCGGCCCGCCGCCCCAGTCGATGACCAACCAGTTCTGAATTTAGGGAGACACACGATGTCGATGATCAAGGAACTCTGGGCCTTCATGCGTGCCCGCAAGAAGGTGTGGCTGTGGCCGATCTTCGGAATGATGGCGCTCCTGGGCGTGCTGATCGTGCTGGCCAAGGGCTCGGCCGTGGCGCCGTTCATCTACACCCTGTTCTGAGCCGACGATGCGCATTCTCGGGATCTCGGCCTACTACCACGACAGCGCTGCGGCGCTGGTGGAAGACGGCGTCATCGTCGCGGCAGCACAGGAAGAGCGCTTCACCCGCAAGAAGCACGACGCGCGCTTCCCCACGCACGCGATCGACTACTGCCTGAAGCGCGCCGGTGTCGGCCTCGAAGGCATCGACCGCGTGGTGTTCTACGACAAGCCCTTCCTGAAGTTCGAGCGGCTGCTGGAGACCTATCTCGCGTTTGCGCCGCTGGGCTTCAAGTCGTTCCGCATGTCCATCCCGCTGTGGCTGCGCGAGAAGCTCTTCCTGAAAGACCTGCTGCAAAAGGCCTTCCAGAAGATCGACACCGACAAGAAGTGGAACGGCGAGCTGCTCTTCAGCGAGCACCACCTGAGCCACGCAGCCAGCGCGTTCTTCCCGTCGCCCTTCGAAGAAGCCGTCGTGCTCACGATGGACGGCGTGGGCGAATGGGCCACCACCTCGGTGGCCATCGGCCGCGGCCACAAGCTCGAGGTGCGCAAGGAGATCCACTTCCCGCATTCGCTCGGGCTGCTGTACTCGGCGATGACGTACTACACCGGCTTCAAGGTGAACTCGGGCGAGTACAAGGTGATGGGCCTCGCGCCCTACGGCGTGCCGAAGTACGTCGACCTCATCTACAAGCACCTGATCGACGTGAAGCCCGATGGCTCGTTCCGCATGGACATGAGCTACTTCAACTACGCCACCGGCCTCACGATGACGAACGACAAGTTCGCCAAGGTCTTCGGCGGGCCGGCGCGCAAGTCGAGCGAGCCGCTGACGCAGCACCACATGGACCTCGCCGCTTCGCTGCAGGCGGTGACCGAAGACATCGTGCTCAAGCTCACCCGCTCGTTGCGTGAAGAGACGGGCATCGAGAACCTGTGCCTCGCCGGTGGTGTGGCGCTCAACTGCGTGGCCAACGGCAAGGTGCTGCGCGACGCACGCTTCAAGAACGTCTACGTGCAGCCGGCGGCGGGCGACGCGGGCGGCGCGCTCGGCGCCGCGCTCGTGGGCTACCACATGCAGCTGGACCAGCCGCGCACGGTCGATGGCGACAAGATGCGTGGCTCCTACCTCGGCCCGCAATTCGAGCAGGCCGACATCGAGGCCCGCCTGAAGGCCGCGGGTGCGAAGTTCGAGACGCTCTCCGACGAAGCACTGCTCGAGACCTCGGCCGCCGACCTCGCCGAAGGCAAGGCGATGGGCTGGTTCCAGGGCCGCATGGAGTTCGGCCCGCGTGCGCTCGGCAATCGCTCCATCATCGGCGACCCGCGTTCGCCCTCGATGCAGAAGACGCTCAACCTCAAGGTCAAGTACCGCGAGTCCTTCCGCCCGTTCGCCCCTTCGGTGCTGCGCGAGAAGGTGGCCGAGTGGTTCGAACTCGACGGCGACAGCCCCTACATGCTGATGGTGGCCGACGTGGTCAAGTCGCGCCGGCTCGAGATGACGCCCGAGCAGCAGAAGCTCTTCGGCATCGAGAAGCTCAACGTGCCGCGATCCGACATCCCGGCCGTCACGCACGTCGATTACTCGGCGCGCATCCAGACGGTCGAGAAGCACGTCAACCCCCGCTACCACGGCCTGCTGTCGGCCTTCGAGCGCAAGACGGGTTGCCCGGTGCTGGTCAACACCAGCTTCAACGTGCGTGGCGAGCCGATCGTCGGCACGCCGGAAGACGCGTTCCGCTGCTTCATGGGCACCGACCTCGACGTGCTGGCGGTCGGCAACTGCTACCTGCGCAAGGAGCAGCAGGACCCGTCGCTGAAGCAGAACTACGAAACCGCCTTCGAACTCGACTGAGCTTCGAGGCGAGCAGGGCGGCCCACGCGGCCGCCCTTTTTCATTGGAAAGCACGAAGATGAGTTCCCTCAAGAGCAAGCTGCAGTCCATCGGGCTGGCCGCCGTGGCGATCGGTGTCTCGCTGGTGCTGGCCGAAGGTGTCTCGCGGCTGGTGGTCGATGCGGCCGACTTCCTCAACGTCGACCCGGTGGCCGACGAGTTCCTCGGCCACAAGCTCGCGCCCGGCGCCGGTGGCCATGACGACCTCGGCTTTCGCAACCGCGCGGTGCCCGCGCAGGCCGACATCGTGGCCATCGGTGACTCGATGACCTACGGCTCTGGCGCACCGCGTGACGGGGCCTGGCCGCAGCAGCTCGCCGCCTTGAGCGGCCAGAGCGTCTACAACATGGGCCTGGGGGGTTACGGCCCGCTGCAGTACCTGCACCTCGCGGGCCACCAGGCCAAGCAGTTCAAGCCGAAGCAGCTGCTCGTGAGCTTCTATTTCGGCAACGATTTCGTCGACGCCTACATGCTGCCGCAGAACTTGCCGCGCTGGGCCGGCTGGAAGGAGAGCGGCGCCGCCTCGGCACCGGCGCCCACGCCAGCGATGGCCCCGTCGGAAGCAGCCCCCAAGCCGACCAAGCGCGGCGGTGCGCTGCGCGACTGGCTGTCGCGCCACAGCGTGCTCTACGGCCTGCTGCGCACCACGGTGCTCGCGCCCTTCGCAGTGGCCGAGCAGAAGAAGATGGCCGACAAGATGACGCCCGACGAGCGCATGAGCTGGTCCGACCCGGCCGCGCCCGACATCAAGACCGTGTTCACCGCGCAGCAGCGCACGTCGGCCCAGGACCCGTCGCAGCCCCACATGCGCGAGGGCATGCAGATCACCAAGCGTGCGTTCGCGGCGCTCAAGGACGAAGCCGACAAGCAGGGCATCCCGCTGCGTGTGGTGCTGATCCCCACGCGTGAGCGCATCTACTGCGCCTACCTCAAGTCCACCAACGCGACTTTGCCGCCCGCTCACGTGAAGCTGTGCGACCTGGAAGAGGCGAACAAGACCGAGCTGGTGCAGGCTTTCCAGGCCAAGGGCATCGCCTACGTCGACCCGACGGCGGCGATGGAAGCGCAGGTGCGCAACCACGTGCAGATCTACCCGCCGACGTCCGACGGCCACCCGACCTCGCTCGGCCACAAGGTGATCGCCGAAGCGGTGCTGTCGGCGCTGAAGAAGCCTTAACGCCCTGGCTGGGCGAGGGCGGGTTCGAGCAAGGCCATGCCGCTCGCCCAGGCTTGGGCGGCTGGCGCAAGGGCCTCGGCGGCGTTGAACGCGCGCCGGGCGTTGACCACGCGCGCGCCCTTCAGGATGAGGGCCTTGCTCTCCTGTGCGATCACGCCGAACTGCTCGGCTGCGGCGCTCAACGGTGCGTCGGGCCGGTGCGGCTGCAACCAGCGCAGGCAGGCGGCGGCGAGCTCGAAGGCAGCGCCCAGCTGGCGGATCGTCGTGAAGGCCCAGGCGTGGTAGTGCACGAGGCCTTGCTCGTGCAACTGGGGCAGGTCGCTTGCGAAGCGAGCCGCGAAACGCTCAACGGGGTTGCTGGCCGGGCGCCACGCGAAGTGCTCCTGGAGCAACTGCCATGACAGGCCGGCCAGCGCCTCGGGTGAGCGCCGCTGGAGGCGGTCGAGCCGCACCAGCTCTGCATAGAGCGGCAGGGTTTGCGCAGCGTTTTCGTCGAGCCGGAAGGTGCGCCGGAAGTCTTCCCCTTCGAGCTGGAAGTAGCCCGCGTTGTGGAAGTACCCGAGGCGCTCGTGGGCCACGTCGAGGTCGTTGAGCACGATGGTGGTCTTCACGTGCTGCTGGCGGTAGTCGGTGCCGGCGGTGTCGGGCAGCCAGAAGGCGTCGGCCTCGGTGCTGATGAGCTTGCCGGCGGCCAGGTGCTCGGCCGCATGCTCGATCAGCGGGCGCCAGACGTTGAGCTCCTGCACGTCGATGCCGTAGAGCTTCTGCAGGTCGGGCAACGGTGGCTTGAAGAAGGTCCAGTGGTCGCCTTCGAAGTCGGCGGCCAGGGTGAAGGGCATCAGCGCGAGCGGTTCGAGCTTCAGGGTGTGGAGCAGCTCGATCCACACATCGGCGTAGCAGTTCTTCTCGACCCACACGCAGGTCTCGCCGTGCAGCGCGTGGCGCGGGTAGGCCTCGGGCGACAGGCCCGGCAGGGCGCAGGCACGCGGCATGGTCACAGCGCCAGTTGCTGGCGCACCGCCTCGGGCCACTGCGAGGGGTCGAAGCCGTGCGTCTTGATGAGTGCCAGCGTCACCCGCTCCAGCCCGAAGCCGAGGCAGGCGGTGCTGGCCAGGGTGTCGTCGGCATTGCGGATGCCGAACTTGCCGGAGAAGTGGTCCTGGTGCCAGTTGAACGAGCAGATGGCGGTGGGCTTCTCTTTTGAGATCACCGGCACCAGGATCTCGAACTTGAGCTTCTGGTCGACCTGGTTGGCCGCCATCATCTTGCCGGCGCGGCCGAAGAAGGGGTCGGACGCGACGTCGCTGTTCGCATCGAGCCCGAGGCCGCGCAGCAGGTCGAGCGAGCGCTGCAGCCAGTCGTTGCGCCACTGCACCACGTCGTCGTTGCTGGCCACGCGGATGAACTCGCGCATGCGGAACGATTGCAGGCGCGTGGGCTCGTCCGAGGGCTCGTGCCGGTAGACCCAGTTCAGCACCGTCACGAGCCGCCCGCCTTGCGGTAGCAGGCCGCTGAAGATCGGGTAGACGGGGTAGCAGGCCGCGGGGGTGAGCATCACCTCGGTGATGTCGAGCAGGTCTTCCCAGCGTTCGCCGGCCTGGGTGCGGGCCGTGATCTCCCGGGCCTGCGATTCGTTGCCGAAGAAGCTGTGCACCGAGCCCGCGAGCTGCGGGAAGCTGTTCATGTAGCCGACCTTCTCGATCAGCTGGCGCGCCACGATGGGCGGGAACATCAGCTCTTCCGCGCCGTCATCGGCCGCGGTGCGCGACACGAGTTCGTTGAAGCCACGCAGGATCTTCTCGAACACCGGGCCGCGCCCGTAGCCACCGCGGATGCCGGTCGGAAGGATGAGGCCGTGTTCGACCAGCCCCTGGTAGAAGGTTTCGATGTCGTAGATCACGTCGTCAGATGCCCAGAGTGTCTTTGTGCACGAGCAGCATCGAGGCGCTCTTGGCGGCGATGCGTTCGTTCGAGATCATGAGCGACGCCGACAGCACGTCGCGGTAGTGGCGGCCGAGCGAGAAGGGCGAGTCGTTCTTGTAGCCGAGCACGCCCACGATCTGCAGGGCACGGTGCACGATCTGCGGCGCGGCTTCCGAGCACGCGATCTTCAGGTTGTTGAGGCGCAGCGCCCAGGCCATGTCGAGCAGCTCCTCAACGCTTGCCTGATCGAACGCCTGGGCCGAGGCCTGCCATTGCTGGCGCATGCCCTGCAGTTGCGCTGACACCTCGGCCAGGCGCGTGGCCGTCGGCGGCACGGTGCCGGGCTTCTTGCGCGCTTCGCCGCGCACGTAGGTGGCGGCACGGTTCACCGCATCGGCGGCGATGCCCCACCATAGCGCGGACCACAGGATGTGCGAGTACGGCACCATCGTGTCGGCGGCGATGTCGGCGAAGGAACCGGGCACGATCTGCTCGATGGGCCCGGACGATTCGAGCCGGAAGCCCGGGCTGCAGGTGCCGCGCATGCCGAGGGTGTCCCACGTGGTGGTCTGCTCGAGCTTGCTCGCGTCTTCGCGCTTCACGAGCACCAGCACCTGGTCGCTGCTCGGGGCTTGCGAATCGCGTCGGCAGGTCACGAGGATGGCGTCGGCGTTCGCGCAGTACGAGCCAGTGGTCGCGTCTTTCGCGAGCACGAAACGGTCGCCGTGACGTTCGACGGCGCAGATGCTGGAGCGGGTGTCGCCGAAGGTGCCCACCTCGGAGGTCATCGAAGCCAGCAGCGGTTGAAACTTGACCAGATCACGCAGGTATTGGGCGAAATACGGATCGTCGGCGCCGTGGCGTGCCAGGCAGGCCACCTGGATGTAGTGCATGGCAAGCACCATGCCGCTCGCGCCGCAGCCTTGCGACAGGGTCGCGCACAACTGGGCCAGCTCCTGCATCGTGCAGCCGGCACCGCCCAAGGGCTGCGGCACGGGCGCACTCAGCACGCCAGCGCTGCGCAATGCGGCCACGGTTTCCGCCGGGAAGCGCGCCTGCGCATCGACGTCTGCCGCATGCCGTGCCGCCACAGTGTTGCTGACCTCGCGCGTGGCGTTGAGCAGGGTCTCGAAGCGGGGTGTCGGTGCAGTCATGGAAGCGGCGGTATGGCCTTCGTCGGCGTCATCAATCAAGGATAGCGCCGCGTATCGCACCGGCGCATCCCGCAGATGATGGCTGCTCCGGTAAAGCTTGCGTGCAGTACGTCACGGCCTCATCAGAACTTGCTACCCCCAAGGCCGATGGCCCCCTCCATGAAGGGGATTTCATGACCGGGCAGGATCGCCCATGCTAAGCAACAGCAGCTTCCTGCAGGATCGTTTTCGCCATGTCCAACGCCATCTCCCGACTCGATGTCGCCGCGCCCGCAGCGGCGCGGATGCGTGTCGGGCTCGACGTGGTCGACATCCGGCGTGTCAGCGAATCGATGGAACGGTTTGGCCCTCGCTTCGCTCAACGTCTGTTCAGCGAAGACGAGATCGCCTATGCATCGTCGGGCGAAGGCCAGGCCGCTGAGCGGCTGGCCGCGCGCTTCGCGGCGAAAGAGGCGGCGATCAAGGCGTTCGACCTGGCCGAAGCGGGTGTGGCCTGGCGAGACATCGAGGTCCGCAAATTGCCCAATGGTGCGTGCTGCCTGGCGCTGCATGGCCGCGCGGCCACCGAGGTTGAGCGCCTGGGCGTCAGCGAGATCGCCCTGAGCCTGAGCCACGATGGCGATTTCGCCGCCGCCGTGGTGACGGCCCTGCTGGACACGCCTTCACGAATTACTACAACACATATTCTTTGAGGTACGACATGAACACGGCTGAAGAAATAGAAGACAAGATCCGGGAAGTGCTCCGCGACCATGCGCGCCTGAGCAAGCCCGTCGACCAGATCGAACTCACGACCGATCTCTACCAGGCCGGCATGACCTCGCATGCCAGCGTCAACGTGATGCTGGCGCTCGAAGGCGCGTTCGACATCGAATTCGCCGACCACATGCTCAAGCGCAGTGTCTTCACCAGCGTGGCTTCCATCCGCGACGCCGTTGCCGAACTCACGCACGCTTGACCCGTGACATGACGCCCGCAGCCCAGGACACCCCGCAACGGGTCGTGCTGGGCGGGATGTGGCAGATCTGCGCCACCGCGCCAGGGCGCTGTACTTCCCCGACGCAGCTCGATGCACTCGCTCCCGGCGAGTGGCTCACGTCCCCCCACGCCGGCACGGCCGCTGCCCTTTTGCGCAGCGCCGGCCGCTGGTCGCTCGACGGACCGGCCCGCCGCTTCGACGCCGAAGACTGGTGGTACCGCACCCGCTTCACGCCGCCCTTGCTCGATGCGGGTGAGGCGCTCTGGCTCGGGTTCGACGGCTTGGCCACGTTGGCCGACGTGTGGCTCAACGGCCACCTCATCCTGCACAGCGACAACATGTTCCTCTCGCACGAATGCGAGGTCGCGTCGCTGCTGGTGCCGGGGGAGAACCAGCTCGACATCCGCTTCCATGCGCTCGACGCGCTGCTGGCCGCCAAGCGCCCACGCCCCCGCTGGCGCGTGCCGATGGTCCCGCAGCAGCAGCTGCGCTGGCACCGCACCACCTTGCTCGGGCGCACGCCGGGCTGGTCGCCGCCGGCCGCGCCGGTCGGGCCGGTGGGCGCGATCTGGTGGGAGCGGCGTGGCGCACTCGACCCGCTGCGCCCGCAATTGCATTCAAGCGTCGACGCCGAGGGCCGCGGCCGGGTGCAGGTGCATGGCACGCTCAGTGACGCGGCCCGCGCCAGCATCGAGCGCATCGAACTCGAGCTTCGCCGCGGCGACGAGGTGTGGCGCACGCCGCTCGCCATCGCCGATGGGCGATACGAGGGCACGCTCACCGTGGCGCGGCCGGCGTTGTGGTGGCCCCATACCCACGGCGAGCCTGCGCTCTACGAGGCCCGCCTCATCACGCAGCGGCGTGATGCGCCAGGCCCGACCACGCAGCACCTGCGCCCCTTCGGCTTCCGGCGCGTCGACGCCGACACCACCGCAGGCCGCTTCGGCCTGAAGGTCAACGGCGTGCCCGTCTTCTGCCGTGGCGCCTGCTGGACACCGCTCGACGTGGTCTCGCTCACGAGCAGCCCCGAAGCGCTGCACACCGCCGTTCAGCAGGCCCGCGATGCCGGCATGAACATGCTGCGTGTCGGCGGCACCATGGTCTACGAGGGCGATGCCTTCTTCGACGCCTGCGATGCGCTCGGCGTGCTGGTGTGGCAAGAGTTCATGTTCGCCAACATGGACTACCCCGAGCACGACGAGGCCTTCCTCGCGAGCGTGCGCGCCGAGGTGGCGCAGCAGACGGCGCGCTGGCAAGGCCGTGCGTGTGTGGCCGTCGTCTGCGGCAACAGCGAGGGCGAGCAGCAGGCAGCGATGTGGGGCGCGCCACGCGAGCTGTGGGCGCCGGCGCTCTTCCACACCACCCTGCGCGAGGCGGTGGAAGCGGCGCTGCCGGGGGTGCCCTACTGGCCATCGAGCGCCCATGGCGGCGCGTTTCCGCACCAGGCCAACGCCGGCACCGCGTCGTACTACGGCGTGGGGGCCTACCTGCGGCCGCTCGACGATGCGCGCCGCTCGGAGCTGAGCTTCGCCACCGAGTGCCTGGCCTTCGCCAACGTGCCCGACGAGCGCACCGTGGCCCGCATGCCCGGCGGCCTGGGCCTGCGGGTGCACCACCCCGGCTGGAAGGAGCGCACGCCGCGCGACCTCAACGCCGGCTGGGACTTCGAAGACGTGCGCGACCATTACCTCGCCTCGCTCTTCCAGGTCGACCCGGTGCAGCTGCGCTCGGTGGACCACGAGCGTTACCTCGCGCTCAGCCGCATCGTGACGGGCGAGGTGATGGCCTCGGCCTTCACCGAATGGCGGCGCCCCGGCTCGCGCTGCGGCGGGGCGCTCGTGTGGTTCCTGCGCGACCTGTGGGCCGGCGCCGGCTGGGGCCTGGTCGACGACACCGGCCTGCCCAAGGCCTGCTTCCATGCGCTGCGCCGCGTGCTGCAGCCGGTGGCCGTGCTGATCACCGACGAAGGGGTGAATGGCGTGGCCGTGCACCTTGTCAACGAGCGCGCCGAGCCCCTCGTGGGCGAACTGACCTTGTGCCTCTACGGCAGCGGCGATGCGCGGGTCGACGAGGCCAGCCTGCCCGTCACCGTGGCCGCACGCGGCGACACCAGCATCGCCCTGGCGCAGCACCTGGGCGGGTTCACCGACGTGTCGTATGCCTACCGGTTCGGGCCGCCGCCCGTGACGCTGGTGCATGCACAACTGAAGGCGCCCGACGGCCGTGTCGTCGGCGAGGCCTTCCACTTCCCGGCCGGCCTGTCGCAGCCGGTGCACGACGACCTGGGCCTGAGCGCGCGCTACGAGCCGGGCCGCGGCGAGCTGGTGCTGACGACCACGCGCGCCGCGCAGCATGTGCACGTGCAGGTCGACGAGCACCTGCCCGTCGACAACGACTTCCACCTCGCGCCCGGTGCCACACGCTCGCTGGCGCTGCAGCGCACCGGCGCTGCCACGGGCCGCCCTTTGAAGGGCTGGGTGTGGGCGTTGAACGCCAGCCGCCCCGTGCCCATCGTGGTGCCGACATGAAGCCGCTGCCGGCACGGCCCCTGTACTTCGGTGCCGAAGGCGCGCGGCTGTTCGGCTGGCTGCACTTGCCCGCGCCGGAGGCCCGGCGAGGCGTCGGTGTGGTGGTCTGCAATCCCTTCGGCTTCGAGGAGGTCTGCGCACACCGCAGCCTGCGCCAGTTCGCGATGGCCCTCAGCGCGGCGGGCTGGCCCAGCCTGCGCTTCGACCATGCCGGCTGTGGCGATTCCGAAGGCGACGAGTTCGAGCCCGACGTGCCGGCCCGCTGGCTGGCTGGCGTGAACGCCGCCATCGACACCCTGAAGGCGGCCGGTGGCGTGCAGCAGGTGGTGCTGCTCGGTGTGCGCCTCGGCGCCACGCTCGCGGCGCTCGCAGGCATGGGGCGCGACGACGTGGCGGGCCTCGTGAGCATCGCGCCGGTGGTGCGCGGGCGCGGCTACATCCGCGAACTCACGATGCTCGGGCAAGGGGGCAGTGCGGCCGCGGCGTCGCAGGCCGATGTGCTCGAGTCGGCCGGGTTCGTGATGGCGCGGGCGACGGAAGAGCACCTCTCGCAGCTCGACCTGCGCCGCCTGCCGCAGGCCCCCGCGCCCCGTGTGCTCATCATTCCGCGCGACGATCTCGAAGACGGCGTCGACTGGCAGACCTCGCTCAAGGCCCTGGGCGCCGACGTGCAGGTCGAGCGTTTGCCGGGCTACGCCGACATGGTGCAGGACCCGCAGCGCAGCGTCGCGCCGCAAGCCATGATCGAGGGCGTGGTCCGCCGCATGCAGGCGTGGGACGACGCGCTCGCGCTGTGCCCCGTCGTGCCGGTGCCGTCTGCCGGCGATGCCGTGCTGCACCTGTCTGCCGCGGTGACGGAGCGGCCGGTCCACATCGCCACCAGTTCGGCGTCGGCGATCTTCGGCGTGCTCACCGAGCCCGAGGGTGGCGTGGCCTCGCAGCGCGGCCGGCCGGCGGTGCTGATGCTCAACTCCGGCGCGGTGCATCACATCGGCCCCAACCGCCTCTGGACGCGGCTCGCACGCCAATGGGCGGCGCGCGGGGTCACGGTGCTGCGCATCGATCTGTCGGGCGTGGGCGACAGCCCCGCACGCCCCGGCGCGCCGGAGAACGTCGTCTACTCCGCGCATGCCATGCAGGACGTGACCGACGCGCTGGCCTACCTGCGCGGCGAGCTGGGCGCCGACGAGTGCCACCTGCTGGGCCTGTGCTCGGGCGGTTACCACGCGTTCAAGGCGGCGGTGGCGGGGCAGCCGGTGGTGTCGTCGACCGTGATCAACCCGCTCACCTATTTCTGGCACGACGGCGACACACTGCGCGACGTGAAGGACTACGAGCTGGCCGAACTCACCTCGCGCTACCGCGACAAGGTCTTCACCCGCGAGCCCTGGCTCAAGCTGCTGCGCGGCCAGCTCGATGCGCGCGTGATCGCGCAGGTCGGCCTGCGGCGCACCTGGGGGCACATCGAACCCTACCTGCTGCGGCTGGCGCGCCGCCTGCGCATTCCGCTGCGCGATGACCTGGCTGGCGAGTTGTCGCGTGCGGTGCGCCAGGGCATCCGGCTGCGCTTCGTCTTCGCGGCGCGCGCCCCCGGCTACGACCTGTTGCGCAAGCAGGGCGGGAGTGCGATCGACCGGTTGGTCGAACGCCAGCTCGCATCGCTCGACTTCGTGCCCGACGCCGACCACACCTTCACCCGCCTCGAAGCGCGCGAACGGCTGGTGGCGCTGCTCGACCGGCTGGTGCCCGTCTCGCGCGCCGCATGAGCGCCGCACGAGACGACTACCGGGTCGACCTCAACGGGCTGCGCGGCCTGGCGGTCGCACTCGTCGTCGCCTTCCATCTGCAGCTCAAGGGGGCGGCCGGCGGCTTCATCGGCGTCGACGTGTTCTTCGTGCTGTCGGGCTACCTGATGACGCAGATGGTGTGGCGCCGGCTCGACGCCGGTCGCTTCAGCTATGCCGACTATCTGGTGCGCCGTGCCGCGCGCATCTGGCCGGCGCTCGCTGCGCTGGTGTTGCTGCTGCTCGTGGCCGGTGCGGCGTGGCTGCCGCCCTTCGACATGCAACGCCTGGCCGAGCAGGGCGTGCGTGCGCTGGTGTTCGTCTCGAACCACTACTTCCTCGCGCACAGCGGCTACATCACGCATGCGGGCGATTCGCTGTGGCTGCTGCACACCTGGTCGCTGTCGGTCGAGTGGCAGTTCTACCTGCTCTACCCGCTGCTGCTGATCGTGCTCACGCGCTGGTCGCCGCGGGCACGCCGCAAGGCAGTCGCCGTGGCTGGCGTGGCGCTGTTGCTGCTGCTGTCCCTGGCGTGGCACCTGTGGCTGTCGCGTCGCGCCGCAGAGAGCGGCTTCTTCCTGTTGCTCGCACGCATGTGGGAGCTGCTGGCCGGCGCACTGGTGGCGCTGCTCGCGCAGCCGTCTGCTGGCGGGCGCTGGCGAGCCTGGGGCAGCCATCTCGGCCTGGCGCTGGTGCTGGTCGGCGCACTCCTGATCGCTGCTGCGCGGGTGCGCACCGTCGGTGCAGGAGCGTGGCTCGTGCTGCCGGTGCTCGGCACGGCGATGGTCTTGTGGGCCGATGCCGACAACCGCGTGCTGCGCAACCCGGTGCTGCAAGGCCTGGGCCGGTGGTCGTACTCCATCTACCTCTGGCATTGGCCGCTCATCATCGGTTTGCGCCTGACCGACCTGCCGCAGGCCCACCCGTGGGCCTGCACCGCGGCGATCGCGTGCGCATCGGTGCTGCTGGGCTGGGCTTCATACACCTTCGTCGAGCGCCCGCTGATGCAGCGCCGGGCGGGGCGCCTGCGCACCGTGGCGGCGCCGCTGGCGACGATGTTGGCGGCCGGCGCGGTGGTGTTCGCCGTGCTGGCCACCGCGGGCCTGCCGTCTCGCAAACCGGGCCGCGGCGATTTCTACGACGGCTACTGGGCCTCGGTGAGCTCGCGCTATTTCCCCGATGCCTGCAGCAACTACAAGAAGCCCTTGCAGGAGATCAAGCCCTGCCGCATCGAGAAGCACACGCCCGCCCGCGTGCTCGTGATCGGCGACTCGCATGCCGAGCATTTCTACGCGTGGTTCGTGGCGCACAGCCCGGGCTCGGTCGATTTCTACACCGCCGCCGAGTGCCCGCCGGTGCCGAACCTGCGGCGCACGCAACCCGGCTACCACTGCGCCGAGTACGCGGCCGAAGCCTGGCGCAAGGCACAGGCCGAGCCCTACGACACCGTGGTCGTGGCGGCGCGATGGGCCACCGTGGGCTTGGCCGGGGCGCCGTATTGCCATGCGTCGGGCGACGGTCGCTGCGTGGAGCCGCCCACCCTGTCGGCCAAGCAGCGCGTGGTGCTCGACGAGCTGCGCACCGCCGTGATGGCCACGCTGGCCCGGGGCAAGACCGTCGTGCTGGTCGACAGTGCGCCCGAATCCACCCTGCGCGTGGCCGACCGGGTGGCGCGCGAGCAGTTCTGGTACGGCCAGGTGCGCCTGAGCCTGCCGGCCGCCGCCCTGCGCGCGCAGACCGGCTGGATGGAACCCTTGTTCGAGGGGCTCGCGTCGACGCCGGGCTTCCACCGCGTGAGCCTGCGGGGCCGGCTGTGCAACGAGACCTCGTGCCGCGTGTACGACGACGCGTTGAAGCGGCCCATCTACTACGACGAGAGCCACTTCGACCCGCTGTGGATCGAGCGGCAGGCCGACCTCTTCGCGCGTTTCATGAAAGCGTCGTGACACGCGGCGCATCGCGCCCGGCGTGTGCGGAATGTCGCGGCTTGACTGTTGGTCCCCGCTCACCTAGGGGGGCCCGCGAGTGCTGTGGACAGAGGGTTACGAGAGATCCCGCCAATACAATCTTTCGAGCTTTCCCGATCCACATACCGAAGCGAAAGAACGTCATGAGCAAGCAGGCGAACGCCAAGTCCAAAGCCCCGAAGATCCAGGAGAAAAAGACACCGGGCCTCGCGGCTTCCAACATGACGGGCACAGGCCCTGGCGGCCTGTCGGTGCGGGCCTTCGCCGAGTGGTACCGCGACCGTGAACTCGAGCAGTGGGAGCGTTTCGACTACGCCGCGCTCGAGAAGATCGCGAAGGCCATCGAGAAGGTCGAGAAGTCGGGCAAGACCATCTTCGTGATGGGCAACGGCGGCTCGGCCGCCACCGCGTCGCACGTCGCGACCGACTGGTCGAAGACGGCCGAGCGTGTGAACAAGCCGCTCATCCGCTGCGTCTCGCTCAACGACAACACCGCCTTCATGACGGCCATCGGCAACGACCTCGGCTACGACGAGATCTTTGCGCGCCAACTGCGCAACCTGTGCGGCAAGGGTGACCTGGTGGTCATCATCTCCGGCTCGGGCAATTCGCCGAGCGTGCTGAAGGCCAACGACTACGCGAAGAGCGTGGGCGCCACCACGGTGGGCCTCACCGGCTTCACCGGCGGCAAGCTGCGCAAGGAAGTCGACATCTGCTTCCACGTCGAGAGCGACCAGTACGGCGTGATCGAAGACATGCACATGGCCGCGGGATCGATCCTCGCGTTCTACCTGAAGCAGCGCAAGTGATGCTGCGGTGATCCACTACGTCACGCAAAACGGGATCGGCAACGCCTGGGTTGCCAACGAGCTGAGCCGCGTCGAAGCGGCCGGCATCCCGGTGGCGCTGCACGCAATGCGTGCGCCCGACAAGCTGCTGCACGACTCCGACTGGGCGGTGGCGATGAATCGCCGCACCGAGCTCATGTACCCGCTGCCGCTGGTGGCGATGTTCTTCTCGCTGCTGGCGGCGCCCTTCCGCTTCCGCGGGCGTTTCTTCGCAGCGTTGTGGAATGCCTTCTTCGGCCGGCGCGAACACCTCCGCGCGCGGCTCGCCGGCATCGCGCACCTCGCGGTGGCGGTGCACTGGGCGACCGGCATCCGCAAGAGCGGCCGCAAGGTCTCGCAGATCCACTCGCAGTGGATCAACTCCTGCGGCACGATCGCGATGTATGGCGCCTGGCTGCTCGACGCACCGTTCAGCTGGACGGGTCATGCGACCGATCTCTTCCGCAATCGCAGTGCGCTGCTCGACAAGATCGAACGAGCCAACTTCATCATCTGCATCTCGACCTTCCACCGCGACTTCTACCTGAAGCACGGTGCGCGGCCCGAGCAACTGGTGATCACCTACTGCGGCATCGACCTCTCGTGGTTCTACCCGCCGACGGTGGCACGTGACCCGAACAAGGTCTACCGCATCGTCTCGTCGGGCCGTCTCGTGGAGAAGAAGGGCTTCTCCGACCTGATCGACGCCTGCAAGATCCTCGTCGACCGCGGCGAGAAATTCGAATGCGTGATCGGCGGCAGTGGCCCGCTCGAAGCCGAGCTCAATGCGCAGATCAAGCGCCTCAACCTCGCCGACCGTATCAGCGTGACCGGCAAGGCCTTGCTGCAAGAGAAGATCGTCGACTTCATGCACGAAGGCGACGTCTACGTGCTGCCGTGCGTGTGGGCGAGCGATGGCGACGTCGATGGCCTGCCGCAGATGATCATGGAAGCGATGGCGAGCGGCTTGCCGGCCATTTCGACACGCCTCGTTGGCATTCCCGATCTGCTGCAGCATGAAGACACCGGCCTGCTCGTCGAGCCCAACCAGCCGGCGCAGCTGGCCGATGCGATGGCCCGCTTGATGCATGACCCGGCGCTGGCGGCACGCCTGTCTGCCAACGGCCAGCAGCTGCTCAAGAAGACCTTCGACCTGAACCACTGCCTCGAGCCCTTGATCGAGAAATTCCGCCAGAGCCTGGCTGCCGCTGCCCCTGGGCAGCGCAGCACCGGCCCGGCAACACCCACCAGAGTGACGACATGATCATTTCGCAAACCCCGTATCGGGTGAGCTTCGCCGGCGGCGGCACCGACCTGCCCGCCTTCTACCGCCAGGAATACGGCGCGGTGCTGTCGATGGCGATCGACAAGCACATGTACGTCACGGTCAGCCCGCGTTTCGAGAAGACGGCGCGGGTGGCCTATACGAAGGTGGAGATCGCCGAATCGATCAACGACATCCAGCACGAGCTGGTGCGCGAGGCGCTGCGCATCACCGGCCTCGGCCGCCACATCGAGATCACGACCGTGGGCGACGTGCCGGCCGGCACCGGCATGGGCTCGTCAAGCTCGCTGACCGTGGGCCTCCTGCAGGCGCTGTACGCCTACAAGGGACAGATCGTGAGCGCGAAGAACGTGGCCGAGCAGGCCTGCCAGATCGAGATCGACATCCTCGGCAAGCCGATCGGCAAGCAGGACCAGTACGCCGCGGCCTTCGGCAACCTCAACTACATCCGCTTCAACCCAGACGACACCGTCGACGTGGAGCCGGTGCCGGCGCCGGCCGAGACGATGAAGGAGCTGTCGAGCCGCATGATGCTGCTCTACACCGAGCAGCAGCGCGACGCCGACGGCATCTTGAAGCGCCAGAGCGAAGGCACGAAAGACCGCATGCCGGTGCTGCGCGCGATGCGCGACCTGGCGCAGGAGATGCGGGTTGCGATCACCGGCGCCAATGGCCTCGACGAGTTCGCGAAGCTGCTGCACCAGGGCTGGGAGCTCAAGCGCTCGCTGGGCTTCGGCATCAGCATGGAACGTGTCGATGCCTGGTACGAGCAGGCCCGCAAGCTGGGTGCGCAAGGCGGCAAGCTGCTGGGCGCGGGTGGTGGCGGCTTCCTGCTGCTGATTGCACCGAAGGAGCGCCACAACCTGATCCGCGATGCACTCGGCAACCCGCGCGAGCTGACGCTCGACATCGACCGCCGCGGTGGCCGTGTCATCTTCATCAGCGACCATCAGCGTCTGCTGCACAACCAGTAAAGACCCACCCATGAGAGTGCTCATCACCGGCGGCGCCGGCTTCATCGGTTCCCACACCGCCGACGCGCTGCTGCGCGAGGGCTACCAGGTGCGCGTGCTCGACTCGCTCGAAGAGCCGGTGCACCCCGGCCATGCGAAGCCGGCCTATCTCGACCCGCGCATCGAGTTCATCAAAGGCGACGTGCGCCACGAAGCCGTGCTGCTGGACGCGCTGCGCGGCAGCGACTACGTCTACCACCTGGCCGCGTTCCAGGACTACCTGCCCACCTTCAGCCGCTTCTTCGACGTCAACGTGACCAGCACCGCGCTGATCTATGAATTGATCGTGCGCGAGAAGCTGCCGGTGAAGAAGGTGATCGTGGCCTCCAGCCAGGCCGCGCTCGGGGAAGGCCTCTATCACGACGCCAACGGCAAGCCCGTGCTGCCTGACATCCGCCCAACCGAACAGCTCGAGCGCGGCGTGTGGGAGGTGCAGGCGCCGAAGGGCTTTACCGGCCCGCTGCAATGGCAGCGCACCGACGAGACGGTCGCCAACCCGCAGAACCAATACGGCCTGTCGAAGATCGCCGAAGAGCGCGTGGCGCTGTCGCTCGGCAAGCGCTACGGCATCCCGAGCGTGGCCATGCGCTACTCCATCGTGCAAGGCCCGCGCCAGAGTTTCTACAACGCGTACAGCGGTGCGTGCCGCGTGTTCTGCTTGAGCTTCCACCTCGGCCGCGAGCCGATGATCTACGAAGACGGCCAGCAGGTGCGCGACTTCGTGAACGTGCAGGACGTGGTCGACGCCAACCTGCTCGTGCTGCGCGACGAGCGTGCGAACTACGAGATGTTCAACGTCGGCGGCGACAAGGCGCACACGGTTTCGTCGTTCGCGACGGTCGTGGCCGAAGTCTTCGGTGCCAAGGGCTACCAGGCCGAGCCCTGCGGCAAGTTCCGCTTCGGCGACACGCGCCACATCTGCTCCGACGTGAGCAAGCTGAAGGCACTCGGTTGGAAGCCGACACGCACGGTGCACGAGAGCGTCGAGGCTTACAAGGCCTGGCTCTCGACGGCCGACAACGCGGCGCAGATCCTCGACTACTGCAACCAGCAGATGGCCGCGCTCAATGTGGTGCGCGACGTGAACAAGGCGTGAGCACAGGCCAGCGCAAAACCAAGGCGGTGCTGCTCGCGGGCGGCCTCGGCACGCGCCTGCGCCCGCTCACGAACACCGTCCCCAAGTGCCTGGTCGAAATTGCCGGCCGGCCCTTGCTGGATTACTGGTTCCAGGCGTTGCGCGCTGCCGGCATCACCGATGTGCTGGTCAACAACCACCACCTGCCCGATGCGGTGCGGGCGTTCCTCGATGACAAGCGCCACGAAGGCTTCAATGCCGTCGAGGCTTACGAGCCGGTGCTGCTCGGCTCGGCGGGCACCGTGGCGCACAACCGCGCTTGGGCCGACGACGCCGACGACGTGCTGATCATCTACGCCGACAACCTGTCGAGCCTCGATGTGCCGGCCTTCATGGCCAGCCACCGGGCACACGGCTTGCTGATGACCATGCTGCTGTTCCACGCGCCGAACCCGAAGGCCTGCGGCATCGCCGAGGTCGACGCGACCGGGCGCATCGTCGATTTCGTCGAGAAGCCGGCCGAACCGAAGTCGGACCTGGCGAACGCCGGCGTGTATGCGGTGACCGCGGAGGCCTGGCGCGAGATGGCCGATGCGAAGGCCTTCGACCTCGGCTTCGACGTGCTGCCGAAATTCGTCGGCCGCATGCAAGGCCATGTGCACGAGGGCTACCACCGCGACATCGGCAACCTCGATGCGCTGGAAGCTGCGCGTGCCGATGCACCGCGTGTGTTCGCGGGGCGATTCAACTGATCAAAGACAAGAGGACACGACATGAAAGTGCTGGTGACGGGCGGAGCGGGGTATGTGGGCAGCGCGTGCCTGCGCAAGTTGCTGGCCGAAGGCCACGACGCCATCGCGTTCGACAACCTCTCCGAGGGTTATGAGGCGGCGGTGCCGGCCGGCAAGCTGGTCAAGGGCGACATCGCCGACACGGCCGCGCTGGCCAAGGTGATGAAGGACCACGGCAGCGAGGCGGTGATGCACTTCGCCGCCGCCACGTATGTGGGTGAGTCGGTGACGAACCCCGACCACCACTACAACAACAACATCGCCGGGACGCTGAGCCTCCTGCGCGCGATGCGCCAGGCTAACGTCAACCGCATGCTGTTCTCGAGCACCTGCGCCACCTACGGCGACAACCCGGTGGTGCCGATGAACGAGACGGCCGCGCAGATCCCCTGCAGCCCGTATGCGCGCACCAAGCTCGCGGTCGAATGGATGATCCGCGACTTCGCGCATGCCTATGGCCTGGGCTTCACGCTGCTGCGCTACTTCAACGCGTCGGGCGCCGACCGTGATGGCGAGTTCGGCGAAGCGCACGACCCCGAGACGCACCTGATCCCGCTGCTGCTGCAGGTGGCCCTCGGCCAGCGCGACAAGCTCATGCTCTACGGCGACGACTACCCCACGCCCGACGGCACCTGCATCCGCGACTACGTGCACACCGACGACCTGGCGCAAGCGCACATGCTCGCCATCATGGCGACCACGCCGACCACGGCCGAGGTGTTCAACATCGGCACCGGCAACGGCCAGTCGGTGAAGGAAGTGCACCGCGCCTGCGAAGAAGTGACCGGCAAGAAGATCCCGCTGCAGATCACCGCCCGCCGCCCCGGCGATGCCCCCGCGCTCGTGGCCGACCCGACCAAGCTCAAGACGCAGCTCGGCTGGAAGCCCGAGTTCTACGACATCAAGCGCACCGTCGAGACGGCCTGGGCCTGGCACCAGAAGTACCCGCGCGGCTACGCCGACAAGGTGAAGGCCAAGCGCTGAGTCGCTTTCGCTCAAAGCAAAACGGCGCCTTGCAAGGCGCCGTTTTTTCATGAAGCGTGGCAGATCAGGCGGGGACGTGTTGCGGCAGGAAGGCCTGCACGTCGGCGTGTGCGGCGACAACGGCGTGGGCCTGCGTCGTCTCCGGCTGCGGGTGGCCGGCCGGGCGGAAGAGTAGCGTGCTGCCCACGCCCGCGCGGGCGCCCGCCTGGATGTCGGTTTCCATGTCGCCCAGCAGCACCGAGGCCGCGAGGTCGACGTCGAACTCCTGCGCCGCCTGCAGGATCATCCCGGGGTTGGGCTTGCGGAACGGCGACTCGGCCTTGTAGTGCCCGATGCCATGCTCGGCGTGGTACGGGCAGAAGTAGACCTTGTCGATGGGCGCGCTGCGCGAGGCGAACTCACCGCACATCCACTCGGTGAGCAGGTGGAAGTCGGCCTCGGTGTACTTGCCGCGCCCGATGCCCGCTTGGTTGGTGATCACGAAGACGAGGTAGCCGCGCTCGCGTGCCGTGCGCACGAGGTCGAAGATGCCGTCGACGAAATCGAAGTCTTCTTTTCTGTGCACGTGGGCGTGATCGATGTTGATCACGCCATCGCGGTCGAGGAACAGGGCAGGGCGGCCCATGCAGATGCCCCGCTTACTCGTGGTAGTCGTAGGCCTGGAAGCCAGCCATCTTGACCAGGCTGTCGCGGCGCGCCGAGTTGTAGTCGGCCTCGACCATTTCCTTCACCAGCTCGGGCAGCGAGGTGGTGGGCACCCAGCCGAGCTTCTGCTTGGCCTTGGTGGGGTCACCCAGCAGCGTTTCCACTTCGGTGGGGCGGAAGTAGCGCGGGTCGACGCGCACGATCACGTCGCCCACCTTGCACTTGGCCTTGTCGCCTTCGACCTTGGTGACGGTGCCGATCTCGTTCACGCCTTCGCCGGTGAAGGTGACGGTCACGCCCAGCTCCTTGGCGGCGAACTCGACGAACTGGCGCACGCTGTACTGCACGCCGGTCGCGATGACGAAGTCTTCGGGCTTGTCTTGCTGCAGCATCAGCCACTGCATCTCGACGTAGTCGCGCGCATGGCCCCAGTCGCGCAGGGCGCTCATGTTGCCCAGGTGCAGGCAGTCTTGCAGGCCGAGCGCGATGCGGGCGATGGCACGCGTGATCTTGCGCGTCACGAAGGTCTCGCCACGCAGCGGGCTCTCGTGGTTGAAGAGGATGCCGTTGCACGCGTAGAGGCCGTAGGCCTCGCGGTAGTTGACGGTGATCCAGTAGGCGTACATCTTCGCCACCGCGTAGGGGCTGCGCGGGTAGAAGGGCGTGGTCTCCTTCTGCGGAATTTCCTGCACCAGGCCGTACAGCTCGGAGGTGCTGGCCTGGTAGAAGCGGGTCTTCTTCTCGAGGCCGAGGATGCGGATGGCCTCCAGGATGCGCAGCGTGCCGATGCCGTCGGCATTCGCCGTGTACTCGGGCGTCTCGAAGCTCACCGCCACGTGGCTCATCGCGGCGAGGTTGTAGATCTCGTCGGGCTGCACCTGCTGGATGATGCGGATCAGGTTGGTGCTGTCCGTCAGGTCACCGTAGTGCAGGATGAAGTTCTTGTTGTCGACGTGCGGATCCTGGTAGAGGTGGTCGATGCGGTCGGTGTTGAAAAGGCTCGAGCGGCGCTTGATGCCGTGGACTTCGTAGCCCTTCTTCAGCAGCAGTTCGGACAGGTACGCACCATCCTGGCCGGTCACGCCGGTGATGAGGGCAACTTTCTTGTGGGACATGATCGATCTCGGTGAGGATGGTCTTGGAATTTACTGGCGGAACGGCGCGGTCTCGTAGGTGAGGCGCAGGCCCTCTTGCAGGCTGGTCTTGGCGCGCCAGCCGAGCGAGGCGAGGCGGCTCACGTCGAGCAGCTTGCGTGGCGTGCCGTCGGGCTTGCTGCTGTCGAAGACGATGCGGCCTTCGAAGCCCACGGTCTTCATGACGGACTCGGCCAGCTCGCGGATGGTCACGTCTTCGCCTGTGCCGATGTTGACCAGCGGGCCGTCGTAACCCTGCTCGGCCAGGTGCACGCAGGCGTCGGCCAGGTCGTCGACGTAGAGGAATTCGCGCTTGGGAGTGCCGCTGCCCCAGACCACGTATTCACCGTCGCCGCGTTCGCGTGCTTCATGCGCCTTGCGCAGCAGGGCCGGCAGCACGTGGCTGGTGGCGAGGTCGTAGTTGTCGTTCGGGCCGTAAAGGTTGGTGGGCATCACGCTCACGTACTGGCGGCCGTATTGCGCGTTGTAGGCGTCGCAGAGCTTGATGCCGGTGATCTTGGCGATCGCATACGGCTCGTTGGTCTGCTCCAGCGGGCCAGTCAGCAGGTAGTCTTCCTTGATCGGCTGCGGGCAGTCGCGCGGGTAGATGCAGCTCGAGCCGAGGAACATCATGCGCTGGATGCCCGCGAGGTGGGCGCCGTGCACGAGGTTGGCCTCGATCATGAGGTTTTGATAGAGGAAGTCGGCGCGGTAGATGTTGTTGGCCTGGATGCCGCCCACCTTGGCCGCGGCGATGAAGCTGTAGTCGGGTTTCTCGGCCGAGAGGAAGGCATGCACGGCCTGCTGGTCGAGCAGGTCGAGCTCGGCATGCGTGCGCGTCACGATGTTGCGGTAGCCGCCGGCCTGCAGGCGGCGCACGAGGGCGCTGCCCACCATGCCGCGATGCCCGGCCACGTAGATCTTGGCGTTCTTGTCCATGAATGCTGATAGGTGCGGCTTCAGCCGCGCCCGTAGGTGTCTTCGAAGCGGACGATGTCGTCTTCGCCCAGGTAGCTGCCCGACTGCACCTCGATGATCTCGAGCGGCACTTTGCCGGGGTTGGCCAGCCGGTGGGTCTGGCCGAGCGGGATGTAGGTGCTCTGGTTCTCGCCGAGCAGGATCACCTTGTCGCCGTTGGTGACCTCGGCGGTGCCGCTCACCACGATCCAGTGTTCGGCGCGGTGGTGGTGCATCTGCAGGCTGAGGCTCGCGCCCGGCTTGACCATGATGCGCTTGACTTGGAAGCGCGGGCCGGCATCGATGCTGTCGTACCAGCCCCAGGGGCGGTGCACCTGGCGGTGCAGGGTCTGCTCGCTGCGGCCGTCGGTCTGCAGGCGGTTGACGATGTGCTTGACGTCCTGGCTGCGGCTGCGGTCGGCCACCAGCACCGCATCGGGCGTCTCGACCACGACCACGTTGTCGAGGCCGACCACGCTGACGAGCCGGCTCGTGGCGTGCACGAGCGTGTGGTGGCTGTCGCGCAGCATGGCGTCACCGATGGCGACGTTGTCGTCGGCGTCCTTGTCGCCCACCTGCCAGACGGCGTCCCAGGCGCCCAGGTCGGACCAGCCGGCCGACAGCGGCACCATGCCGATGTCGAATTCTCCGGAGCCGGGGCACTTCTCCATCACCGCGTAGTCGACCGACTCGCTGGGGATGGCGGCGAACTCTGCCTTGCCCGGCCGCACGAAGCTCGCATCGACCTTGTGCGCGGCCCACGCGGCGCGGGTGCTGCTTGCGATGTCGGGGCGGAAGCGCTCCAGGGCCTTGAGCCACACCGACGCCCGCACGACGAACATGCCGCTGTTCCAGAAGTAGCCGCCCGCGGCCAGATAGCGCTCGGCGGTGGCGGCGTCGGGCTTCTCGACGAACTGCGCGACCTTGGGGCCATCGGCGCGGATGTAGCCGTAGCCGGTCTCGGCGCGGTCGGGTGTGACGCCGAGGATCACGAAGGTGCCCTTGGCGGCCTCGCGCACGGCCTGGCGCAGCGCCGTGGTGAAGGCGGCCTCGTCGACCACCGTCTGGTCGGCCGGGGTGACCACAAGCACCGGGTCCTGGCCGGAGGAGGTCGCTTGCAGGGCGGCCAGGGTCATCGCCGGGGCGGTGTTGCGGCCCATCGGTTCGAGCAGGACGGTGGCGGGCGGCAACTGGAGTTCGCGCAGCTGGTCGAGCACCAGGAAGCGATGTTCCTCGTTGCCCACCACGCAGGGCGGGGCGACGGCCAACCCGTCGGTGGCGAGCCCGGCCAGCCGGCTGGCCGCCTGCTGGAAGAGGCTGCGGTTGCCATGCAGCACGAGGAACTGCTTCGGGTACAGGGCGCGCGACAGCGGCCAGAGCCGCGTGCCGCTGCCGCCCGCCATGATGACGGGCTGGACGGCGATGGGAGCAGAGGAGGTTGAAACCATGAATGTTCTGGGTGCAGGCCTGGGCGGCGGAGGGTGGATCTTCGCCGCAGCGCTTTACCGGAGTGTGATTTCGCCGGTGCACCCGGTGATGGTGACCTCGTAGGCCGTGGCCCCGGCAACGGTGCGATTCTCGCGGCTCGCGCTGCAGCGCAAAGCCAGGCTGCGGGCGGGCAGGTAGGTGAAGCCCAGCCCGTAGCCCTTGACGGCTTCGCTTTGCGAGTTGCTGAGCGTACCTTTGCGCTGGCGCAGGTTGCCATTCAGGGAAATTTTGCCGGTGAGTTCGTACTGGGAATCCACGGCAAAGGTGGTGCCCACGCGGGTGTTGTCGACGGGCAGGGCACCGCCGCCTTCGCCGCCGGCGGTGGTGCTGAAGGTGGTTTCCTTGCCGGTGTCGCGCGTGGCCGAGGCGGTGAAGCTGAGCCGGCCAGTCGGCCGGTAGCTCCAGCTCAGGGCGCCGGTCGTTTCGGACAGGTCGGGGTTGACGCCCACCGAATGCGTTTCCTTCGTGGCGCTCACGCGGGCGTTGAAAGTGCTGAAGCCGCCCGTGACCCAGGTGGCCGTGAGGTCGATGTCGCGCCGCTTGGTTTCGTCGACGACCGGCTGCGTCTCCTGCTCGCCGCGTGTGGCCCGCACGCCAGCCCCGAGCGTGAGCCTGCCGCCCACCGCCCAGCGCAGGCCGGCGCTGACCATGTCTTGCGAGTAGTTGCGGGCGCCAGCGGAGGCGATCTCCAAGGTGCGGTGGTCGTAGCCGAGGTCGAACACGACCTGGGAAGGCAGGCCGTAGCGCGCATTGGCGCTGAACTGCTGCGTCTGCTGGTCGCTCAGGAAGGTCGACCCGTCGGCGGCGGTGAAGTTGTTGAGGTTGTTGCGGGCGTCGTAGCGCAGGCTGCCGGAGAGCGTCTCGATCGTCTCCCAGTCGAGCCCGCCGCGCACGGCGTAGCTCTTGTTGTCGAGACCCGAGACCTTGTTGTAGCGGTGCACCTCCGCGTCGGCATCGGCGAACACACGCTGCCGGCCGAAGCGCAGGTTGAAGCCTCCGATGACGCCGCCGGTCCAGATGGTGTCAGCGGTTTCGCCAGTGGGCCGCCTGTGGACGTTGGAGTCATGCGAGATGCCCACGGTGGCCCCGATGTAGTACGGGCTTTCCTCGGGTGCCGTCGTCTGCCCGAGGGCCGCGGCCGACACCGCCAGGCCCGACAGCGGCAGCACAAGTTTCAGGACGGCGTCACGACGAGTTCTTGAGATGTTGGTCATGCGAGGCTCGATGGCTGTGACGCGCGCCGTGGCGGGCGGGCACGTCAGCGTCAGTACGCGTTGCGGTCGAAGAAGACGAGCCGGATGGTACGCACAATGATCTGCAGGTCGAGCGCCAGCGACCAGTTGCGCAGGTACTCGAGGTCGTACTCGACGCGGGCCTGCATCTTGTCGACCGTGTCGGTTTCGCCGCGCTGGCCGTTCACCTGCGCCCAGCCGGTGATGCCGGGCTTCACCTTGTGGCGAACCATGTAGGCCTTGACGATGCGGCGGTATTCCTCGTTGTGCGCGATCGCGTGCGGCCGCGGCCCGACGATGCTCATGCGGCCTTGCAGCACGTTGAAGAACTGCGGCAGCTCGTCGAGCGAGGTCTTGCGGATGAACGCGCCGAATGGCGTGATGCGCGAGTCGCCCTTGGTGGCCTGCTTGACGACCGCGCCGTTGTCTTGCGTGGTCATCGAGCGGAACTTGTAGACCATGATGTCTTCGCCATCGAGGCCGGTGCGCCGCTGCTTGAAGATCACCGGGCCGGGCGAACTCAGCTTCACGCCGATGGCGATCGCCAGCAGGATGGGCGAGATCAGCACCAGGATGATCGACGCCAGCACCACGTCGCTCACCCGCTTGACGAGTTCGTTGGTGCCGGTGAAGGGCGTCTCGCAGATGCCGACGATCGGCAGGCCGTTCATGTCCTGCAGGCGGCCCTGGATGATGCTGATGCCGAAGATGTCGGGCACGAAGAAGAGCGAGGCGGTGGTGTCCTGCATCTGCTCGAGCAGCTCGACGATGCGCGGCTGCGAGCCGAGCGGCAGCGTGATGAAGACCTCGTGGATGCCCTGGCGGCGGATGAAGTCGGCCACGTCTTTCAGGCCGCCCTTGACCTGGTCCATGGCCAGGCCGTCGACACGCGCATCGGCGCGGTCGTCGAAGTAGCCGAGGAAGTCGACACCCTTGTCTTCGCTCAGCGTCAGGGCACGCATGACCTTGACGCCTTGCGGCCCGGCGCCGATCACGATGGCGCGGCGGCGTGCTTCCGGTTGTGAGAGTTGGTGCAGCACCACGCGGCGGCCGGCCCACACACCCAGCCACTGCACGATGGGCGTGGCCACGACCCAGATCACGAGCGCCTGCTGCTCGAAGTAGCTGAGGCTGCGGGTCACGTAGCCGCACAACAGCAGCACACCCATCAGCACCACCCATGACGACACGATGTCGACACCGGCGGCGATCAGGTTCTGGCGGAAGCGGTTGTGGCCGGGGAAGGTCAGCGCGAAGACGAGCAGGCACAGCACGAGTTCGGGCCGCCCGATGAACGCGTCGAGGTAGAGGTTGGCACCGAGGAAGGTGAGGACGGTGATCGTCGGCTCGAGGAACGCAGCCGCGAGCGAGGTCACCGATTGCGGAGCGCTGTAGAACGTTCGCTTGTACGGTCGGTCTTCAAACATTGCTACGGGTTGGTCCACGAGGCGGGGCCTCCATCCAGGTGTCGCGACCGAGGGGTTTTGACCGCAGGAATTCTCACCCAAGACCTGTGACAGACCGGACCCGCAAGTGTGGGGGGACATTCGTTTTAGGGAGGGGTCCATGCGTTGAATGCGTCACGAATCGGGGTGCTGCAAAGCCACCTTGGATGACCAAGTTGCGCCGTCGGTGTGACAGAACCCCGCCCCTACAATTCCCCGATGCCTACCCCCTTCGACACCCCTCTCGGGGCGCGCTTTTCCGCGTTGCTGGGCTCAGCCGCGATGGAGCGCATCACCTTGCTGCTCAACCACGTGGTCGCGGCCGAGACCGTGGCGACCGAGCGGCTGAAAGCCCACAGCGGTCGCAGCCTGCAACTGGCGTGGACGGGCTGGCCGCAGCTGCTGCCGCCGCCGCCCGTGGTGGCCTTCACCATCACGCCCGCGGGGCTGTTCGAGTGGTGCGGCGAGCAGGTGCCCGCGCAGCCCGACTTGCGGATCAGCATCGACGCGTCGAACCCGCTGAAGCTCGCGAGCCTGTGGCTGACGGGCGAACGCCCGCAGGTCGTGATCGAGGGCGACTCGGCCCTTGCGTCCGACGTCAACTGGCTCATCGACAACCTGCGCTGGGACATCGAGGACGACGTCGCCCGCGTGATCGGCCAGGCGCCCGCACATGAGCTTTCGCGTGCGGCCTCGGCCATTTCGGCCGGCTTCCGCGAGGCAGTGCGCGTGCTGCAAGGGTTTGTGTCGCGCACGCCCCGATGAGGCATCTTTTCCGGCTGGTCTTCATCGTCTTCACCGTCCTGCGCTTCGGCCTGGACGAGCTGGCGCTGTCGGGCTTCAAGCAACGCTGGGTGCGTGCGCTGGTGCGGGTGATGACGCTCGGCCGTCGCCTCGACGCGCCGCCCGGCCGCCGCCTGCGCGAGGCGCTCGAGCGGCTGGGGCCGATCTTCGTGAAGTTCGGGCAGGTGCTGTCGACGCGGCGAGACCTGCTGCCGCCCGAGGTGGCCGACGAGCTCGCCCGCCTGCAGGACCGGGTGCCGCCGTTTCCGGCGCCGGTGGCGCGAGCGCTGGTCGAGAAGGCCTATGGCCGTCCGATCGAATCGGTCTTTGCGAGCTTCGAGGCGGAGCCGGTGGCCAGTGCGTCCATCGCCCAGGTGCACTTCGCCACCCTGAAAGACGGCCGCGAAGTGGCGGTGAAGGTGCTGCGCCCCGGCATGCTGGCGGTGATCGACGACGACCTGTCGCTCCTGCGCACGCTGGCACGCTGGGTCGAGCGGCTGTCGGCCGACGGCAAGCGTCTGAAGCCCCGCGAGGTGGTGGCCGAATTCGACAAGTACCTGCACGACGAGCTCGACCTCGTGCGCGAGGCGGCCAACGCGGCGCAGCTTCGCCGCAACATGGAGGGCCTCGACCTCGTGCTCGTGCCCGAGATGGTGTGGGACTTGTGCACGTCGGGCGTGATCGTGATGGAGCGCATGTACGGCGTGCCCATCAGCCAGACGCAGCGCCTGCGCGAAGCCGGCGTCGACATCAAGAAGCTCGCGCGCGACGGTGTCACGATCTTCTTCACGCAGGTGTTCCGCGACGGCTTCTTCCACGCCGACATGCACCCGGGCAATATCCAGGTGAGCGTCGACCGGGCCACCTTCGGCCGCTACATCGCGCTCGATTTCGGCATCGTGGGCACGCTGACCGAGGTCGACAAGGACTACCTGGCGCAGAACTTCATCGCCTTCTTCCGCCGCGACTACAAGCGCGTGGCCGAGCTGCACCTGGAATCGGGCTGGGTGCCGCCGGGCACGCGCGTCGACGAGCTCGAAGGCGCGATCCGTGCCGTCTGCGAGCCGCACTTCGACCGGCCGCTGAAAGACATCTCGCTCGGCCAGGTGCTCTTGCGCTTGTTCCAGACCTCGCGCCGCTTCAACGTCGAGATCCAGCCGCAGCTGGTGCTCCTGCAGAAGACGCTGCTCAACATCGAAGGCCTGGGCCGCCAGCTCGACCCCGAGCTCGACCTCTGGAGCACCGCCAAGCCCTTCCTCGAGCGCTGGATGAACGAGCAGATTGGCTGGCGCGGCCTGGTCGAGCGCCTCAAGAAGGAAGCACCGCACTGGGCGCAGATCGTTCCTGAGCTGCCGCGGCTGGTGCACCATGCCTTGCAGCAGCGCGGGCAGGGCGCCGATGCGCGCCTGGTCGAAACTCTGCTGGCCGAACAGCGCCACACCAACCACCTGCTGCGGGTGCTGATCTACGGCGGGCTGGGGTTTGCCGTCGGCGTGATTGCGACGGTGGCAGTGCGCTGGTCGGTCGGCTGACCGGGCGCGGTTCGCGTCGCTGGAACAGATAATGCACGCCGGTCGCCCAGGGCGGGCGCCGCCTTTCAGTCAACACGATCCGCGAGCCAAGGTCGAATGAACACCACCCTCATTTCCTTTGTCGTGCTGTACCTCCTGGGCACCCTGGCGCTCGGCGTCTGGGCCGGCACCCGCATCAAGAACACCACCGACTTCGCCATCGCCGGCCGCAGCCTGCCGCTGATCATGGTGGTCACCACCACCTTCGCCACCTGGTTCGGTGCCGAGACGGTGATGGGCATCCCGGCCAAGTTCGTGCAAAGCGGCCTGGGCGCGATCGTCGAAGACCCGTTCGGCGCCGGCACCTGCCTGATCCTCGTGGGCATCTTCTTCGCCGCCAAGCTCTACAAGCAGAACCTGCTCACCATCGGCGACTTCTACCGCCAGCGCTACGGCAAGGGCATCGAGGTCTTCTGCTCGGTGGCGATCATCCTGAGCTACCTCGGGTGGGTGGCCGCGCAGATCACCGCGCTCGGCCTGGTGTTCACGGTGCTCACCAACGGTGCGATGGGCGAGACGGCCGGCATGATCGTCGGCACCCTCGCAGTGCTGATCTACGTGGTGGTCGGTGGCTTCCTCGCGGTCGCCTGGACCGACTTCATCCAGATGATCGTGCTCGTGATCGGCCTCTCGATCATCGCCATCTTCGCGAGCGACCTCGCCGGCGGCTCCGACAAGGTGCTGGCCCTGGCCAGCCAGAAGGAGCTGTGGAACTTCCTGCCGCCGCCCACCTTCACCGAGATCGCAATGTTCGTGGGCGCCGGGCTCACGATGATGCTCGGGAGCATTCCGCAGCAAGACGTCTTCCAGCGCGTGATGTCGGCCAAGGACGCCAACACCGCGCGCAACGGCGCCATGATCGGCGGCTTCAGCTACATCCTCTTCGCCTTCGTGCCGATGTTCATCGTGCTGAGCGCCGTGGTGGTGATGGGCGACAGCGCCCTCGAGATGGCGAAGAACGACTACCAGCGCCTCCTGCCCACCTTCGTGCTGACGAAGATGCCGCTGATCATGCAGATCATCTTCTTCGGGGCGCTGCTGTCGGCCATCAAGAGCACCTCGTCGGCCACGCTGCTCGCGCCGAGCACGAGCTTCGTCGAGAACATCCTGAAGAACCTGCGCCCCGGCATGAGCGACAAGGAACAGCTCTTCGCCATGCGCGCCACCATCGTTGCCTTCGCCGGCCTGGTGCTGGCCTATGCCATCGCGATGAAGGGCACGCCGATCTATGACCTCGTCTCGGCGGCCTACCAGGTCACGCTGGTGGGCGCCTTCGTGCCACTGGTGTTCGGCCTCTACTGGAAGCGCGCCACCACCCAGGGCGCGATCAGCTCGGTGGCCGCCGGCATCGCGGTGTGGATCGTCTTCTTCCCGCAGATTTCGACCTTCGGCGAAGCCTTCCCCGGCCAGCTGGCGGGCTTGCTGGCCGCCATCGTGGGCATGGTCGTCGGCTCGTTGGCGCCGCAGGTTCTCAAGAACCGTCACGAAGCCCGCCAGGCCGTGGCTTGAAGCACTGAAACGCGACCCTACATAGGCACCGCACGTCGCCCGCCGGCGTGCGCCACCTATAATTTCCTGTTTTGAATCAAGGGTTTAGCCATGCCCATCTACGCCTATCGGTGTGAGGCCTGCGGCCACGCCAAGGACGTGCTGCAGAAGATCTCCGACCCCGTGCTCAGCACCTGCCCGTCCTGCGGGGCGTCGGCCTTCAAGAAACAAGTGACCGCGGCCGGCTTTCAGCTCAAGGGCTCGGGTTGGTACGTGACCGACTTCCGCGGCGGCAACAACGGCGCCGCCAGCGCCCCGGCCGCCAGTGGCGACGCCAAGCCGGCTGATGCGCCCAAGGCCGAAGCGGCCGCGCCGGCCCCGGCCCCCGCCCCAGCAGCCAGTCCCTCCAGCGACACCCCCTGAAGCGCCAGACCCCTCCAAGGAATCATGTGAAGAAATACCTGATCGCGGGCCTGCTGGTCTGGCTGCCGCTGGCCATCACGATCTGGGTCTTGCATTCGGTGCTCGGCCTGATGGACGACGTGTTCGGCGCGCTCATCTCGGGCACGCAGGCGGTGCTGCCGGCCGCGGCGCACGAGTCGCTGGAAGCGCTGCGCCGGATCCCCGGCCTGGGCGTGGTGGTGATGATCGCCGGCCTGCTGCTCACCGGCGTCTTCGCGGCCAACATGTTCGGCCAGTGGGCGCTCACGCGGGCCAACCTGCTGCTGATCAAGATCCCCATCGTCAAGTCGATCTACAGCTCGGTGAAGCAGGTGTCGGACACCCTCTTTTCCAGCAGCGGCAATGCCTTCCGCGAAGCGGTGCTGGTGCAGTACCCGCGCCACGGGGCGTGGACCATCGCCTTCGTCACCGGCAAGCCGGGCGGCGAGGCGGCCATCCACCTGTCGGGCGACTACCTCAGCGTGTACGTGCCGACCACGCCGAACCCGACCTCCGGCTTCTTCCTCATGGTGCCGCGCAGTGATGTGATCGTGCTCAACATGAGCGTCGACGAGGCGCTGAAGTACGTCATTTCCATGGGCGTGGTGGCGCCGCCGCTGCCGGTGGCCGCGCCGGAGCCGGCGCGAAACCTGCCGGGCTAGTCGGCCCGGCACCCGGCTAGCCCATTCGCCCCTAGCGCCTACACCGTTGCGCGCCCCGGCGGGCGTCGCACAATCCCCTTTTTCGGAGCAAGAACATGAGAACAACCTACTGCGGCCTGGTCAGCGAAGCGCTCCTCGGCCAGACCGTCACCCTGATGGGCTGGGCCCACCGCCGCCGCGACCATGGCGGCGTGATCTTCATCGACCTGCGCGACCGCGAAGGCCTGGTGCAGATCGTCTGCGACCCCGACCGTGCCGAGACCTTCAAGGTCGCCGAAGGCGTGCGCAACGAGTTCTGCCTGAAGATGGTCGGCAAGGTGCGCCCGCGCCCGGCCGGCACCGAAAACGCCAACCTCACGAGCGGCAAGGTCGAGATCCTCTGTCACGAGCTCGAGGTGCTGAACCCGAGCATCACGCCGCCGTTCCAGCTCGACGACGACAACCTGTCGGAGACCACGCGCCTCACGCACCGCGTGCTCGACCTGCGCCGCCCGGTCATGCAGAAGAACATGATCCTGCGCTACCGCGTGGCGATGGAGGTGCGCAAGTTCCTCGATGCCAACGGCTTCATCGACATCGAGACGCCGATGCTCACCAAGAGCACGCCCGAAGGCGCGCGTGACTACCTCGTGCCCAGCCGCGTGAACGAAGGCATGTTCTTCGCGCTGCCGCAGTCGCCGCAGCTCTTCAAGCAGCTGCTGATGGTGGCCGGCTTTGACCGCTACTACCAGATCACCAAGTGCTTCCGCGACGAAGACCTGCGTGCCGACCGCCAGCCCGAGTTCACCCAGATCGATATCGAGACCAGCTTCCTCAACGAGGAAGAGATCCGCGGCATGTTCGAAGGCATGATCCGCACGGTCTTCCGCAGCACCATCGGTGTCGACCTGCCGGGCTACCCGGTGATGACCTATGCCGATGCGATGTACCGCTTCGGCTCCGACAAGCCCGACCTGCGTGTGAAGCTCGAGTTCACCGAGCTCACCGACGTGATGAAGGATGTCGACTTCAAGGTCTTCTCCGGCCCTGCCAACGCGAAGGACGGCCGCGTGGTCGCCCTGCGCGTGCCGGGTGGCGGCGAGATGAGCCGCGGCGAGATCGACGCCTACACCGAGTTCGTGAAGATCTACGGCGCCAAGGGCCTGGCCTGGATCAAGGTCAACGACGCCGGCAAGGGCCGCGAGGGCCTGCAATCGCCGATCGTGAAGAACATCCACGACGCCGCCATCGCCGAGATCATCGCGCGCACCGGCGCGCGCAACGGCGACCTGATCTTCTTCGGTGCCGACAAGGCCAAGGTGGTGAACGACGCCATCGGCGGCCTGCGCATCAAGGTCGGCCACAGCGAGTTCGGCAAGAAGAACGGCCTCTTCGAGGACAAGTGGGCGCCGCTGTGGGTGGTCGACTTCCCGATGTTCGAGTACGACGACGAAGGCGAGCGTTGGAACGCGGTGCACCACCCGTTCACCTCGCCGAAGGACGGCCATGAGGACTACATGGACACCGACCCGGGCAAGTGCATCGCCAAGGCCTACGACATGGTGCTCAACGGCTGGGAACTGGGCGGCGGCTCGATCCGTATCCACCGCGCCGAGGTGCAGAGCAAGGTCTTCAGCGCGCTCAAGATCGGGCCCGAGGAAGCGCAAGCAAAGTTCGGCTTCCTGCTCGACGCGCTGCAGTACGGCGCCCCGCCGCACGGTGGCCTCGCGTTCGGCCTCGACCGCCTGGTCACGCTGATGACCAAGGCCGAGTCGATCCGCGACGTGATCGCCTTCCCGAAAACCCAGCGCGCGCAAGACCTGCTCACCCATGCGCCGAGCCCGGTCGACGAGAAGCAGCTGCGCGAGCTGCACATCCGTCTGCGCAACCCGCAGGCGGTGGCTTGAAGACGTAGTTCTCACTTCACGGGGTGTCGGGCCGGTGGCCTGCCCCCCGCTTGATCCTGGTTAAGGCGCGGCGGTACCGGCGCGGCCAGCATGGTCTCCATGACCTTGCTGCCCCCAGCTGACCTCGACACCGTCCCCGACGGCCTGCACGTCTTGCCCGAACGCGAGGGCCGGCGCCCGCAGCAACGCCCCGCCACCGCGGAGGAGCTCTGGGCCCTGCTGCGCGCGGCCCGCCCCGAGGTCGAGAAGGCGGCCCGCCTGGGCGAGGCCCTGCGCCTGGCCGGGCTGATCGACCAGGGCACGCTGCACCGCGCGCTCGAATTGCAAAGTCGCCCCGGCGTGCACCGGCTGCTCGGCCGCATCCTCGTTGAGCAAGGCGCCTTGTCGGAAGTGCAGCTGCGCATGGCACTCGCGCAGTGGCTGGGTGTGCGGGTGATCGACCCGCGCGACTTCACGCCCGAGCCCGAGGCGCTCAAGCTTGTCTCGCGCGCGCTCGCCGAGCGCGAGGCGGTGCTGCCGCTGATGCTGCGCGACGACGCACTCGTGGTGCTGCTCGCCGACCCGTGGGACACGACCCTGCTCGACCAGCTGCGTTTCGTGACGCAGCGCCGTGTGGTGGTGGTGATGGCGGTGCCCGGCACGCTGATGCCCGCCGTGCACCGCGCCTATGCCGCACTGCGCCTGGCGGCCCTGCCACCGTCGGCCGAGACGCGGGCCGTCACCGTCGACGCACTCGCGAGCGAGCTGCGCGACGCCGCCGAAGCCAGCGACACGCACGACACCGACGTCGTCTCCGAGTCCGACAACACGCTGGTGCGCATGATCAACACCATCATCCAGGAGGCCATCCACCGGCGCGCGTCCGACATCCACATCGAGACCGCCGATGCCCCGCGCCAGGTGCGCGTGCGCCTGCGCATCGACGGTGACCTGGTGCCGCTCGTCGAGCTGCCGCCCAAGCTGCGCTTCGCGGTCGTGGCGCGCCTGAAGATCATGGCCGACCTCGACATCGCCGAGCACCGCAAGCCGCAAGACGGCAAGATCGACTTCGCCCGCTTCGGCGGCCCGCACGTCGAGCTGCGCATGGTCACCGTGCCCACCTCGCGCGGCCTCGAAGACGTGGTGCTGCGCCTGCTGAGCGGCTTGAAGCCCATGCCGCTCGACGACGTGGGCCTCTCCACCGCCAACCTGCAGGCGCTGCGCGAGGTGGCGAAGAAGCCCTACGGCCTCATCCTCATCTGCGGCCCCACCGGCTGCGGCAAGACGACGACGCTGCACTCGGTGCTGCGCGACCTCAACACCGAGGGCCGCAAGATCTGGACGGCCGAAGACCCGATCGAGATCACGCAGGACGGCCTGCGCCAGGTGCAGATGAACCCGCGCATCGGCTGGACCTTCGCGAACGCGATGCGCACCTTCCTGCGCGCCGACCCCGACGTCATCATGATCGGCGAGATGCGCGACGAAGAGACCGCGCGCATTGCCATCGAAGCCTCGCTCACCGGCCACCTGGTGCTCTCGACGCTGCACACCAACTCGGCGCCCGAGAGCATCACGCGGCTGCTGGAGATCGGGCTCGACCCGTTCAACTTCTCCGATTCGCTGCTCGCCATCCTCGCGCAGCGGCTGGTGCGCCGGCTGTGCGTGCACTGCCGCGAGCCGCGCACCGCCAGCCCCGAAGAGCTCGAGCACCTCGCGGGCCTCTACCTCGGCGCGAGCGCAGGGGCCGAGGCCCACGGGCGCCAGGCGCTCGTGGCGCAGTGGCACGACGAGCATGCCGACACCGATGGCCGTGTGCTGCTCTACCGCAGCCGCGGCTGCGACCACTGCGATGGCCACGGCTACCACGGCCGCATGGGCATCCACGAGCTGATGCTCTCGGGCGAGACGGTGCGCGCGCACATCCGCCGCCGCGAGAGCGCCGCCGTGCTGCAGGCCGACGCCAAGGCCTCGGGCATGAAGACCCTGCGGCAGGACGGCATCGCCAAGGTGCTGGCCGGCCTCACCGACCTGCCCGAAGTGCTGGCCGCCACCAGTGAATGAACGAACCCCGGAGAACACCATGAGCTATGACGCCCGCCACCCCGATGCCCCGCAGGCCGCGCCCGCCGTGGGCGGCATGCCCCACCTCACCGTCGGCCACCTGCGGCCGGACCTGCTGCACAAGGTGGGCGAGACCTATGCGGTGGCGTTGTCGCGGCTTCAATCGCAACTCGCCGGCACGCCCGACGCAGCGCAGGTGCAGGCCGCGCTCGCCGAGGTGTCGCGCCTGGAGCGCCTGGGCCTGCAGATCCAGGAGATCGCCCGCGTGCTGGCCGGCGAGGGCCGCTGGGTCACCGAGCGGCTCGACCTCGGCGAGGCGGCGCGCAAGGTGGCGTCGTCATGGGCGCCGGCGGCCCAGCGCCGCGGCGTGGCGCTTCAGGTGCAGGAGGGCCGCGCGCCGGCCGAGGTCAACGCGCCCGTGATCGAGCAACTGCTCGAGCTGGGCCTCGAGTACGCCCTGCACATCGGCCAGCGCGTCGAGCTGCGCGCGGCGGTCGACGGCCACCCGCCGCAGCCCGCGCTCTGGTTCGACATCCAGCGCAGCGCCCGGCACCACGGCGCCGACCAAGCCAACGACATCGACGACCTGCAGTGGCTGCTCTTCGTCACGCTGGCGCGGGCGAGCGGCATGTCGCCGCAGCGCCTGCTCCTGGGCGAGCGGGTGCAGTTGCGATTGGCCCTGGTGGCCGAGGGCGCGCCTACCGCACCGAGCCCGGCGCTGCTGCCCACCACGCCGGTGGCGGTGGGCCGGCGCGTGTTGCTCGTCGAGCCGCAGGAAGCGAGCCGCGTGCAAGCCGAGCAGCTGCTGGGCGCGGCCGGCATGCGCGTCGACGTGGCGGCGCGCATCGATCAGGCGCAGGGCCTGCTCGGCACCTCGCTGCAGACCCGCCTGCCCGACCTGCTGTTGACCGGCGTGCCCGCGCACGACCCCGCCTGCCAGTCGCTCATCGAGGCGCTGCGCGCGATGCAGCCGCGGCTGCGTGTGGTCGAGCTGGTCGACGACGACAGCGCGTTTGCGTTCTCGGTGCCGGGCACCGACCTGCCTGCGCGCGTGGGCCGGCACACCCTGCCACGCACCCTGGTGCCGGCGCTGTCGCAGGAGCTCGATGCGGTGTGAGGCGGCTACAGTCGACGCATGCCCGCGAGCGCGCCACCCAAGCCCCCGAAGATCCCTGAATCGGTGCTGGTCGTCATCCACACCGACGACCGGCAAGTCCTGCTGCTGGAGCGGGCCGACCGCCCCGGTTTCTGGCAAAGCGTGACCGGCTCGAAAGACCGTGTCGACGAGCCGCTGCAGGAGACGGCCATCCGCGAGGTCGGCGAAGAAACCGGCATCGTGATCGGTTCGCCCGAGGTGCCTCTTTCCAATCTGCGCGACTGGCAACTCAGCAACGTCTACGAGATCTACCCCGTGTGGCGGCACCGCTATGCGCCGGGGGTCACGCACAACACCGAGCATGTGTTCGGCCTGCGCGTGCCCGGTGGAACACCCGTTGCCCTCGCACCCCGTGAACACCTACGCTACCAGTGGCTGGACTGGCGCGAGGCCGCCGATCGGTGCTTCTCGCCGTCCAACGCCGAGGCCATCCTGCAGCTGCCACAGTTCATCTGACGTGACGACCACATGACACGAGGCGCCAGCTCCATCACCCAGCACCCGAGCCACATCCTGCGGGTGGCCACCTACAACATCCACAAGGGCGTGCGTGGCATCGGCCCGCGCAAGCGGCTCGAGATCCACAACATCGGCCTGGGCATCGAAGCGCTCGATGCCGATCTCGTCTTCCTGCAGGAAGTGCGCAGTTTCAACAACGCCGAAGCGCGGCGCTTCCCCGACACGCATTTCGGCTGGCCGCGCGTGCCGCAGGCCGACCACCTCGCGCCCGAAGGCTACGACGTGGCCTACCGCACCAACGCCTACACCGCCGATGGCGAGCACGGCAACGCCTTGCTCTCGCGCTGGCCGCTCGACGAAGACATCGGCCACCACGACGTGTCGGACCACCGCTTCGAGCAGCGCGGCCTGCTGCACGTGAAGATCGACTGGCACGGCCAGGTGGTGCACGGCATCGTGGCCCACCTCGGGCTCATGCATTCGAGCCGTGTGCGCCAGATCGAGCGCATCGCCGCCTTCATCGCCAACCAGATCCCCCACCACGAGCCGGTGGTGCTGGCCGGCGACTTCAACGACTGGGGCGAGAAGCTCGACGTGCCCGTGCGCGAGATGGGCCTGCAGCGCGCCGAGCAGGGCACGCCGCAACGCACCTTCCCGTCGCGCGTGCCGCTCTTCTCGCTCGACCGCATCTACACCCGCGGCTTCCGCTGTGCCGCGACCTTCGTGCCGCGCGGCAACGTGTGGGCGCGCATGTCCGACCACCTGCCGCTCGTGGCCGAGCTCGAACTGGCCTGATGACCGAGGAGACCCGTACCCGGCGTGCCGCGCTGATGCGGGTGACCAACCCGACGGTCTACAGCGGCGGTAACCATGCGCGGCTGCTGCGCGGCGGTGATGCGCTGTTCCCGGCGATGGTGCGTGCCATCGAGCAGGCCCGGCATGAGGTCTGGGTTGCCACCTACATCTACGACAACGTGGCGAGCGTCACCGCGCTCACGCAGGCGCTGGCCGAGGCCGCCGAGCGCGGCGTGCACGTGAAGCTCGTCGTCGACGGCTTCGGCTCGCGCGCCAACCTGCCCGAGCTGCGGCGTGCGCTGAGCGAGGCCGGCGTGCAGCTCACCGTCTTCCGCCCGATGGACCGCTGGTGGGCCTGGCTGCAGCCAAGCCAGCTGCGCCGCCTGCACCAGAAGATCTGCGTGGTCGACGGGCGGGTGGCCTTCGTGGGCGGCATCAACCTGCTCGACGACTGTTATGACCAGGTGCACGGCTGGAGCGACCAGCCGCGGCTCGACTTCGCCGTCGAACTCGCCGGGCCCGTCGTCGCGCCCATCGAGCAGGCCGTGCGGGCCTTGTGGACGCGCGCCAACGTCGGCCGCAACTTCGCCAAGGAGATGGCGGCCCTCGCGCGCAGCGCCGAGCCGGTGGCGCGTGCCCGCCGCCTGTTGCGCCGACTGCGCATGCCCAAGGGGGCGCGGGCCGGCGAAGAGGTGGGCGACCTGCCGCCGGTGCGCGCCGCCTTCGTGATGCGCGACAACCTGCGCCAGCGCCGTGCCATCGAGCGCAGCTACATCCACGCCATCCGCAAGGCCAAGACGCGCGTCGACCTCATCTCGCCCTACTTCTACCCCGGCCGTGCCTTCATGCGGGTGCTCATCAACGCGGCGCGGCGCGGCGTGCAGGTGCGCCTGCTCCTGCAGGGCAAGGTCGACTACCGCATCGCCGCGGTGGCGGCGCAGGCCCTCTACGACCAGCTGCTCAGCAGCGGCGTGAAGGTGTACGAGTACACCCCGGCCTTCCTGCACGCCAAGGTCGGCCTCGTCGACGACGAATGGGCCACCGTCGGCAGCTCCAACATCGACCCGCTGTCGCTGCTGCTCAACCTCGAGGCCAACGTCGTGATCCGCGATGCGGACTTCGTCAACACGCTGGCCCAGGAGTTCGACAACGCGGTGTCGGCGTCACGCGAGATCGACCCGGCGCATGCGCGGCGGGCGAGCCTGCGCGGCGTGTTGCGGCGAGGCTTCGTGGCGTGGGTGGCGCATGTCTATCTCCGTGTCGCCGGCATCACGGGCAGGTATTGAGAACACTCCCGTTCGCCCTGAGCCTGTCGAAGGGCCACGCGGTGCTCCATCGCTGCCCTTCGACAGGCTCAGGGCGAACGGGGGAGGTCCGTCGGCGCGGCCTGCCATTTGCTGATATGGCTTCATGATGCCTGCCGACCTCATCGTCCAGCGCCCCGAAGGCCTCTACTGCCCGCCTGGCGACTTCTTCATCGACCCGTGGCGGCCGGTGCCGCGGGCCGTCATCACGCATGCGCATGGCGACCATGCGCGCATGGGCAATGGGCACTACCTCGCGTCGCAGAAGTCCGAAGGCGTGCTGCGCTCGCGGCTCGGGGCCGACATCCACCTGCAGACACTCTCCTACGGCGACACCGTCGACCACCATGGCGTGCGCCTGAGCCTGCACCCGGCCGGCCACGTGCTCGGCTCGGCGCAGGTGCGGCTCGAACACGGCGGCCAGGTGTGGGTGGCCTCGGGCGACTATTTCGTCTCGGGGGCCGACGACCACAACACCGCCTGCGAGCCTTTCGAGCCGGTGCGCTGCCATTGCTTCATCACCGAGTCGACCTTCGGCCTGCCGATCTACCGCTGGCAGCCGCAGCGCGAGGTGTTCGGCGACATCAACCGCTGGTGGCAGCGCAATGCCGAGGCGGGCCGCGCGAGCCTCTTGATGGGCTACAGCTTCGGCAAGGCGCAGCGCATCCTGGCGGGGGTCGATGCGAGCGTCGGGCCCATCGTCACGCACGGTGCGGTCGACCCGTTGAACGAGGCCTACCGTGCGGCGGGCGTGGCCTTGCCGGCCACGCACCGTGTCACCGATCTCGACAAGGCGGCGCTGTCACGCGCGCTCGTGGTGGCGCCACCCTCGGTGCAGGGCTCGGCCTGGGCGCGCCGCTTCGGTGACGCGAGCGATGCCTTCGCGAGCGGCTGGATGCAGCTGCGTGGCGCACGCCGCCGCCGCGCGGTCGACCGCGGCTTCGTGCTCAGCGACCACGCCGATTGGCCGGGACTGCAGCGAGCCATCCGCGAGACGGGGGCCGAGCGGGTGATCGTCACGCACGGCTACGAAGCGATCATGGTCCGCTGGCTGCAAGAGCAGGGGCTGCAGGCGGAAGCGTTTGAAACCGAATACGACGACGAACGGGTCGACGCCGAGAAGCCGGCCGGCGACGTCGAGAGCAACGAATGAAGAGATTCGCCCAACTCTTCAACGAACTCGACGCGAGCACGGCCACCAACGCGAAGGTCGACGCGCTGAAGCGCTACTTCGACGAGGCGCCCGACGCCGACGCCGCCTGGGCGGTGTATTTCCTCTCAGGCGGCAAGCCGCGCCAAGTCGTCGGCAGCGGCGTGCTGAGCGAACTCGCGCGCCGCATCGCCGGCATCGAGCCCTGGCTCTTCGACGAGTGCTACCAGGCGGTGGGCGACCTCGCCGAGACCATCGCCCACGTGCTGCCGACCGCCGAGCACACGAGCGACGTGGGCCTGGCCGAATGGGTCGAGCAGCGCCTGCTGCCCTTGCGTGCGGCCATGCCCGAGCAGCAGGCCGAGCGCATCGCCGGCTACTGGGGCGAGCTGGATGCGACCGGCCGCTTCCTGCTCACCAAGCTCATCGGCGGCGGATTTCGCGTGGGCGTGAGCAAGCTGCTGGTGCAGCGTGCGCTCGCCGCGCATGCCGGGCTCGACGCCAAGCTCGTGGCGCAACGCATGATGGGCTACACCGACAAGACCGCGCGGCCCGATGCCGCGGGCTATCGCTCGCTGCTCGCACCGGCCTCGGTGCAGACGGCGGCCGATTCGGGCCAGCCGTATCCCTTCTTCCTCGCCCACGCGCTCGAGCAGCCGCTTGCCGAGTTCGACACGAAGCTCGGGCCAACCAGCGACTGGCTGGTCGAGTGGAAGTACGACGGCATCCGCGCGCAGGTGGTGCGCCGCGCCGGCAACATCTGGGTCTGGTCGCGCGGCGAAGAGCTCGTGACCGAGCGCTTCCCCGAAGTGATCGCGATCGCCGGCCAGTGGCCGGATGGCACGGTGGTCGACGGCGAGATCCTCGTGTGGAAAGACGGCAAACCGGCGCCCTTCAACCTCTTGCAGCAACGCATCGGCCGCAAGCTCTTGGGCAAGAAGATCCTGGCCGACGCGCCCGTGAGCTTCATGGCCTACGACCTGCTCGAATGGCAGGGCGAAGACATCCGCGCCTGGCCGCAGCACCGGCGCCGCGAAGGCTTGCTGGCGTTGCCGGGGCTGATGGTGTCGCCCACCGTCGAGGGCAACAGCTGGGCGGAACTCGAAGCGGTGAGGCAGGAGTCGCGTGCGAGAGGCGTCGAGGGCTTCATGCTCAAGCACCGCGACGCGCGCTACGGCAGCGGCCGCAAGAAACAGGAAGGTTTGGCCGCCGGCACCTGGTGGAAATGGAAGATCGCGCCGCTCTCCGTCGACTGCGTGCTCATCTACGCCCAGGCCGGCCACGGCCGCCGCGCGAGCGTCTACACCGACTACACCTTCGCGGTGTGGAACCGCCAGCCGGTCGATGCCGAGGAGGCGAAAGCCGTGCTCGACGCCATCGAGCGCCGCGAGCCGGCGCAGCCCGACGGCCTTCAGCTCGTGCCCTTCGCCAAGGCCTACTCGGGCCTCACGGACGAGGAGTTCCGCGACGTCGACCGCGTGATCCGCGCCACCACGCTCGAGAAATTCGGCCCGGTGCGCAGCGTCAGGCCGACGATGGTCTTCGAGCTCGGCTTCGAGGGCATCAACCACAGTTCCCGCCACAAGAGCGGCATCGCGGTGCGATTCCCCCGCATGCTGCGCATCCGTTCCGACAAGCCGCTGCACGAGGCCGACACATTGGCGACACTGCAAGCTTTGATGAGCCACAGCGACTGAGGGGCTTCGACAGGCTCAGCCCGAACGGGCGGGGTGTGCAAACCTTCCGTTCGGGCTGAGCCTGTCGAAGCCCTTCCGAAAAGGACCACCATGCTCTCTTACGACTGCGATCTCTTCGTCATCGGCGCCGGCAGCGGCGGCGTGCGCGCCAGCCGCATGGCCGCACAACGCGGCGCTCGCGTGGTGGTGGCCGAAGCCGGCGCGCTGGGTGGCACCTGCGTCAACGTCGGCTGCATCCCGAAGAAGCTCTACAGCTACGCCGCGCACTTCGGCGAGTGGGCCGAACAATCGCACGGCTTCGGCTGGGTGGGCGAGGCCCCGCGCTTCGACTGGGCGGTGCTCAAGCAGCGCCGCGCGGCCGAAATCAAGCGGCTCAACGGCGTGTACGAAGGCTTGCTGAGCGGCGCGGGTGTGCAGCTGCTGCGCGGCTGGGCGCGGGTGATCGACGAGCACACCGTGGCCGTCGATTGCGCCGGCGGCGAGCAGCGCATCCGTGCGCAGCACATCCTGCTGGCCACCGGCGGCGCGCCGGTGAAGAGTGGCCTGCCGGGTGACGAATGGGCGAAGAGCTCCGACGACATGTTCGACCTCGACCCCTTCCCCAAGCGCCTGGTGGTGGTGGGCGGTGGCTACATCGCCTGCGAGTTCGCGTCCATCTTCCGGGGCCTGGGTGCCGAGGTGACGCTGGTGCACCGCGGCACGCACCTGCTGCGCGGCTTCGACCAGGAAATGGCGGTCTTTCTCACCGGCGAGATGCGCAAGAAGGGCGTGAAGGTCTGCCTGGAGACGACCATCACCGAGGCCACGCAGCACGGCGCGGTGCAGCGCCTGCGCCTCAGCAACGGCGAGTCGATCGAGGCCGACACCGTGCTGCACGCCACCGGCCGCCGCGCCCGCACCGAGGGCCTCGGCCTGGAAGCGCTGGGCATCCCCGTCAACAAGGACGGCACCGTGCCCGTCGACGACCGCCTGCAGACGAACGTGCCCTCGGTGCATGCCCTCGGCGACCTGGTGGGCCGCAAGGCGCTCACGCCGGTGGCGCTGGCCGAGGCGATGTACCTCGTCGACCGCCTCTTCGGCCCGGTGACGGGCAAGCTCGTGCGCCAGCCGATCGACTACGACCTCGTGCCGACCGCCGTCTTCACCCACCCCAACGTGGGCACCGTCGGCCTGAGCGAAGAGGCCGCCCGCCGCGCCTACCCGAGATTGCGCGTGTACCGCGCCGAGTTCAAGGCGCTGCAGCACACGCTCAGCGAGAGCACCGAGCGCACGCTGATGAAGCTGCTGGTCGACGATGCGAGCGACAAGGTCGTGGGCCTGCACATGGTCGGCCACGACGCGGGCGAAGTGGTGCAGGGCTTTGCGGTGGCGATGCAGGGTGGGCTCACCAAGGCGGTGTTCGACCGCACGCTCGGCATCCACCCGACGGGCGCCGAGGAGTTCGTCACCATGCGCGAGGTGCTGCGGGTGGTGGAGGCCGACCAGCCCTGATCGGGGACACAATCGGCGCATGTCTCCGGAGCTTCTCTTCGCCACGGCCATCGCCGGCGCCGCCTTCCTCGGCGGCCTGCTGTGGGTGCGCCGGCGCGGCCCGAAGACACGCAACGTGGCCCACAAGGGCCGGCGAGACGCCCCCACCCCGACCAACCTGCGCTACACCTGTGCTGGTTGCGCCGGCCAGTTCACCCACTCGCGGCGCACGCTCTCGGCGCGCGAGAAAGGCGCCAAGAGCTTCTACTGCAACGCCTGCCACACCCGCTCGCTCACCGTGCCCAAGCCCAAGCCGTGGCAGCTGGTGAAGAAGGGCGACAAGAAGGCGGGCAAGTAGGTCGACAAGCAGGCCGACAAGCAGGCGCGGCGGGCTCTCAGCTCGCGAACCACTCCACCCAGTAGTCGACGCAGGCCTTGATCTTGGGCAGCCGGTGGCGTGTGCCCGCGGTCACGGCGTAGACGGGGCTCGGCTGCCGGTCCACGAACTCCGGCATCACCGGCACGAGCCGGCCGTCCGTCACCAGCGGCTCGGCAGCGATGGTCGAGAGCCGGCCGATGCCCAAGCCCATCAGCACGAGGTTGGCCGCCACCGCCGTGTCGTTGGCGCGCCAGAAGCCGCGCGCCGGCAGGTTCATCGCCTGGCCGTCGACGACGAAGGGCCACAGGTTGAGGTTGGTGGCGGCGGAGTTGGTGATGAGCTTGTGCTGCTGCAGCTCGTCGGGGTGCCGCGGCGTGCCGGCCTGGGCGAGGTAGGCGGGCGTGGCGTAGAGCGCGCGGCCGTGCGTGCCGATCTGCCGGGCCACCACGGTGTCGGGCAGCGGGCCGCTGGTGGTGCGCAGGGCGATGTCGATGCCGTCGCGGGTGATGTCGGCCAGCCGGTCGCTCACCTCCAGCTCCACCTGCACGCGCGGGTGGCGTGCATGCAGGCCGGGCAGGCTGGGCAGCACGCGGTACTGCGCCATCACCGTGCTCGCCGCCACGCGCACCAGGCCGCTCGCCTCGCGCGACTTGGCGCTGAACTCGCCTTCGAGTTCGTCGAGCGAGCCGGTGATGCGGTGGCAATAGTCGAGGAAGGTCTCGCCTTCGGGCGTGAGGGCCAGCGCGTGGGTGGAGCGGTGCATCAGCTTCACGCCGGTGGTCTTTTCGATGCGCGCCACGGTGCGCGAGACCTGGCTCACCGGCACGTCGCGCTCGCGCGCCACGGCCGAGAGCGTGCCGAGCGAGGCCACGCGGGCGAAGAGCTTCAGGTCGTCGAAGGTCAGGCCGTCCATCGGGCGATGGTAGGGGCCACGGTGTTGCAGCCGCTGCAAAGCGGATTTCCGCCGCGTGGGCTGTCGCCGACGAGGGCGCGTGCCTAGAGTCATTTCACCTCTGGGAGACCTGCCATGCCGGACCTCGATCGCCGTTTCGACCGTCAACTTCTCCAGCTCGCCGCCATGCAGCGCGCCCAAGCCCTGCGCGACGAAGCGCTCGACGCCGCCTGGCTCGGCCTGCGCCGCGCCGTGAGCCGGGCGGCATCCGCGCTGCTGCGGGCCGCGCCCATCGCTCGGCGCCCCAGCCGGGCATGAGGCGTGGGGCGCGGGCACAATCCCGTGCTTCATGTCCGCCCCCGCGCTTGCCCTCGTCCTCGTTGCCGCGCTCCTGCATGCCCTGTGGAACGTGGTGGCCAAGAAGGCCGGGGGCGACGGCCGCTTCGCGCTCATCGTGGCGTGCTTCATCGTGGTGGTGTGGGCGCCGGTGGGGCTCTGGGCCGGCTGGGACGCGGTGCCGCGCTGGGGCTTCCCCGAGTGGGCGCTCATCGTGGCCAGCGGCGTCACGCACCTGGCGTACTTCCATGTGCTGCTGCGGGGTTATGCGGCGAGCGACCTCACCGTGGTCTACCCGGTGGCGCGCGGCACGGCGCCGCTCGTGGCCTCGCTCGGGGCGGTGCTGCTGCTCGGTGAATCGCTGAGCACGCTCGGGGCGATCGGGGTGCTGGCCGTCACCGGCGGCGTCTTCCTCATCGCCGGCGGCCCCGGCCTCTGGGCCAAGGCGCACGACCCGGCGCAGCGCGCGCGGGTGATGGCGGGCCTGCGCTGGGGTGGCGCCACCGGCCTGCTCATCTCCGGCTACACCCTGATCGACGGTTATGCGGTGAAGGTGTGGCTGATCTCGCCCATCCTCATCGACTACTTCGGCAACTTCGCGCGCATTCCCTTCATGCTGCCGATGGCGCTGCGCAACCCCGCGGCGGTGAAGGAGGCGTGGCGCGCGCAGTGGAAACATGCGCTGGTGGTGGCCACCATCAGCCCCTTGGCCTACGTGCTGGTGCTGTATGCGGTGACGCTCGCGCCGCTGTCGCACGTGGCGCCGGCCCGCGAGGTGTCGATGCTCTTTGCGGCGCTCTTCGGCGGGCGGCTGCTGGGCGAGGGCGACCGCGGGCTGCGCATCGCCGGGGCGCTGTGCATCGGGCTCGGCGTGGCCGGGCTGGCGCTGGGCTGACGCGGCATGTCGCTCGCTGCCTTGAGCCTCGTGATCGCCGCAGCGCTGCTGCATGCGCTGTGGAACGTGGTCGCGAAGAAGGCCGGTGGCGATGCGCGCTTCTCGCTGCTGCTCACGGGCTTCCAGGTGCTGCTGTGGTCGCCGCTGGGCCTGTGGGTGGGCTGGGAGGCCGTGCCGCGCTGGGGCGTGGCCGAGTGGTGCGCCGTGGTGGCGAGCGCGTTCGCCAACCTCGTGTACTTCCACACCCTGCTGCGCGGGTATGCGCAGAGCGATCTCACGGTGGTGTACCCGGTGGCGCGCGGCACCGGCCCGTTGCTGGCCTCGCTGGGCGCGCTCGTGCTGCTCGACGAATCGATGGGCTGGCTCGGTGCCCTCGGCCTGTTGCTCGTGATCGGCGGCATCTTCCTCGTGGCCGGTGGCACGGCGGTGTGGACGAAGGCGCAGGATGTGGCGCAGCGCCGCCGTGTGTTCGCAGGTGTGGGCTGGGGCGCGGCCACCGGGCTGTGCATCGCCGCCTACACGCTCATCGACGGCTATGCGATCAAGGTGCTGACGATCCAGCCGGTGCTCTTCATCTTTCTCTGCAACGTGGTGCGGCTGCCGATGCACATGCCCGCGGCGCTGCGCGACCGGCCGGCGTTCTTCGAAGCGGCGCGCGCGCAATGGCGGCATGCGCTGCTGATCGCGGTGATGGCGCCGCTCGCCTATTTGCTGGTGCTGTATGCGGTGCAGATGGCACCGGTGTCGCACGTGGCGCCGGCGCGCGAGATGTCGATGCTCTTTGCGGCGCTGCTCGGCGGCAAGCTGCTCGGCGAAAGCGACCGTGGCCTGCGCATCGCCGGCGCGCTGTGCATCGGCCTGGGCGTCGCCGGCCTCGCGCTGGGATGAACACCATGCAACTCGCCGGCATCGACTTCACCAGCCGCCCGACGAAGCGCAAGCCCGTCACGGTGGCGCTGGGCGAGCTGCAGCATGGCGTGGTGAAGCTCACCCGCCTCGACCTGCACGAGCGCTTCGAGGCGCTCTCGCTGTGGCTGCACAGCCCAGGGCCGTGGCTCGCCGCTTGCGACTTCCCCTTCGGCCTGCCGCGCGAGCTGGTGCTGGCGCTCGGCTGGCCCACCGAGTGGCGGCCCTTGATGCAGCACTACGCATCGCTCTCGCGCGAGGAGATCCGCGACACCTTCGCCACCTTCTGCGATGCACGCCCGGTGGGCGCCAAGTTCGCCCACCGCGCCTGCGACGTGCCCGCGGGCTCGTCGCCGTCGATGAAGTGGGTCAACCCGCCGGTCGCCTACATGATGCATGCGGGCGTGCCACTGCTGCTCGAAGCGGGCGTGCACCTGCCGGGCCTGCATGCGGGCGACCCGCAGCGTGTGGCGGTGGAGGGTTACCCGGGCCTGCTCGCCCGCGAGCTGATCGCGCGGCGCTCGTACAAGAGCGACGACAAGGCCAAGCAGACGCCCGACCGCCTGATCGCCCGCAAGGACCTGGTCGACGCGCTGGAGCAGGGCCGCAGCCGGCTCGGTGTGCGCTTGCGCCTGTCGCACGCGCAGCGCGACGCGCTGGTGGCCGATGCCTCGGGCGACGCACTCGACGCCGTGCTGTGCCTCGTGCAGGCCGCGTGGGCGAGCACGCAGCCGGGCCACGGCATGCCGGCCGATGCCGACCCGCTGGAAGGCTGGATCGCGACCGCCGTGGGGGCAGGCCCTGGGCCGCGAGGGTAATTCCCGGGGGCTGAGCGGCTATTTCATACAAGCGGCCCGGCCCGAGGCCCCGAATGATCGGCATCTGTTGCGAACGGATGCCCTCTCATGGTGAACCCTCAGTTGATGAGTTCTGCCCAGCCCGCCGCCCTGTCGGCTGCGTGCGTGCACGACCGGCGCCTGCATGTGGTTCGCGACGGTTTCCTCTACGCCGGCACCATCGACGAGGTGACGACCCAGCGGCACTCGGTGGTGCTCTACCTCGCGCTGACCGACGAAGACTTCGAGATCCACCTGCCGCAAGCGAGGCTGGCTGCGCGGGCGGCCGTGCTGAGCCCGGGCGTGCGCAACCGGGTCGTGGGCGGCGCGGGGCCGGTGGCCTGCATCGACATCGGGGCCACGCATCGCCATTTCAGCCGGCTCGCGCGGGCCGGCTTCAGCGCGCAGGCGTGGCCGGCGGGGCACTTCAAGGTGGCCTTGCGGGCGCTCACGGCGTTTGGCGAGGGCCGCCTCACCCACGCGCAGGCCGACGAGCTCTACACCTGGCTGGCCGAGCTCGCGATCGACCGCACCCCGGCGATCAGGCCGACCGATGAGCGTGTGCGCGAGGTGATGCGGCTGCTGCGGCGAGACCTCGACTCGCCGACCTGCGAGCTGGCGGCGGCGGTGGGGCTGTCGGAGTCATGGCTCGTGCACCTCTTCCACCGCGAGGTGGGCATCACCCTGCGCCAGTACGAGCGCACGCTGCGCCTGCAGCTCGCCGCCGCGTACCTGAAGAGCGGCGTGAGCCTCACCGAAGTGGCGGCGATGGCCGGCTTCGCCGACCTGGCGCATTTCTCCAAGATGTGGAAGGTGCACTACGGGTTCGCGCCGCAGCGGGCGTTCGCGGGCGACGAGATCTTCATCGACCCCATTCCCTCGCCTTCGTGCGTCGAGCTTTCGTGCATCGAGCCGCGGCCGCACTGAGCGGCGCGCAGCGTCAGTACATCTCGCGCAACTGGATCAGCGGTGACTTGTACTGGCCGAAGCTGAAGCGCGCGCTCGGGTTCTGGTCGTAGGTGCTGCCGCCGGGGGCTCGGCTCTGCAGCCAGGGCAGGTTGGCCGGCACGGCGGCGGAGGTGGCCGCGCCGACCGCGCTGCAACGCACCGCGCCAGCCGTGATGGAGGCGCCGAGCTGCACGGTGCCGTCGACGCTGCCCTTGTTGCCGTTGCCCGGTGCGGCGAGCCGCATGACCGCGCGGCCACTGCTGACGCTTGTGCTGCTGGCGGTCGGCGCCGTTTCGCAGGCCGCGAGGCTGCCGCGGAAGTTGGCGAGCGACAGGCTGCTCGTGGGCAGCGTGGTGCACTGGTCGGCCGTGTTGGTGACGAAGCCGGTGCCGTTCCAGTATTGCGTTTCCACCGGCACGGCGAGTGCGACGAGCTCGCTGCCATAGGCGCTGCCGAGCTTGAGTTGGCCGTAGCGGAATTCGCCGCCCGCGTCGAAGGCCATGTCGGCGAAGGTGACGCTGCCGGTGATGCTCTCGTTGGTGGCGATGCCGCCGGTGGTTTCCGACGTGTCGGTGAGCGACCAGGTCGTGTCGATGCTGTAGGCGCTGGCCAGCAGCGGGCTTTGCGGGGTGGTGGCCGATCGGGTGAGCGAGAGCGACTCGGTCGAGGCGGTCACCTGGACGTCGGCCACGGCGTTGCCGAGGTAGCTGGCCGTGAGCGTGCTCATCGCGCCTGAGGTCGTGAGGCCGAGGCTCGTGGGTGTGGTGGCGTAGGCGGTGCCCGGCTGCAAGGTGGCGAACTTGGTGCTTGGGTAGTTGAGCGTGGCGGTGCCCGAGGCGTTTTGCGCGGTGACGTTGGCCCGCGGCAGCACCGCGTAGCCGAAGGGTTGGCCGAAGTAGGTGAAGCTGCGCGCGGCGCAGGTGCTGCCGAAAGTGCGCAAGAGCGGCGTCGTGGTGACGGTGATCGCAAAACGGTCGGGCACGAAGCGGCCGACGGTGAGCGTGCCCGACGTGATGTTGCGCTCGGCGGCGGTCGAGCCGTCGGCCGCATCGACGTTGGCGAAGCTGCTGTCGACCAGCTGGAGGTTGAACGCGCCAGCTTCCGAGTAGGTCGCGCTGTTGGTGCTGACCAAACCGGCCGAGGTGGTGGGGCTGTAGGCCATCGCGCCCAGCGTGCCGCCACAGGCTGACGATGGGGTGCCGCAGTGGCTGAGGCTGGTGGTGGGTGTGCCGGTGTAGAGGGCCGTGGTGGTGCCGGCACTGTTGACCGCGGTGGCACGCACGGTGAAGGGCCGGCCCGCCTTGTGCACGAAGTTGCCCGACAGGGCCGTGCTGAGGGGCGCGGCCGTGCTGGTGAGCGAGCGGGTGGTGCCCGCGGTGCTGCTCGTGGCGTCGGTGACGGAGAAGCTCGCGAAGCTCGCCGGTCGGATCGCGAAGTTGTCGGTGCTGCAGCCGGTGACGGTGGCCGTGCCGGTGTCGGGGTAGCTCACGCGGATGCGCGCGTTGGGGAAGGCCTCGGCCACGGTGAGGCTCACGTTCTTGCGGCCGGCGTCGGACGCGGCGAAGTTGAGCGTCACGGCCGAGGTGCCGCTCGCGACCGTCCAGTTCGGGTTGCAGCCGGTGCTGGCGTTGACCGTGCCGGCGGTGCTGCTCGCGTCGAGCACTTCGACCCGCACGTTGCCGGTGAAGCTGGTCTCCACGCCGGTGCCGGCCGTGTTGACCGCGACCACCGCCACGCTGAAGGCGGTGCCCGAGACCTTGGTGCGGATGACGCCACTCGTGCTGCCCGCGGCGGTGCTCGTCTCGAAGGCATTGAAGCGCGCGGGTGGCGTGGTGGGCGGCGTGCCGCTGCACAGCGCCGGCATGGCCGCGCCGCTGCCGTTGGTCACGCAGCTCGTGCTGCACGAGCCGAGCGCGCCGCAGCACACGCCGCCGTTGGCGCGGTCGGCCCAGTCGAGGCGCAGGTTGGCCGAGCCGGTGGTGCGCAGACATTGCGAGGCCTGGATGTTGCCGCGCAGGCGGATGCTGCCGCCCGCCGTGACCGAGGCGGCGAGCGTGGCGCCGTAGCCGATGTCGACGTTGCCGGTGGTGGTGATGCTGCTGCCCTGCAGGAACGCACGGCCGTTGGTCGTGAGCGTGGCGGCGCTGATGTTGCCGGAGATGCGGGCGTCGTACTCGAGTTGCAGTGCGCAGTTGCAGCTCACGTTGCCGGCCACCTGCGTGATGCCGCCGATGGTGATGGCGCCGCTCGTGCTCGTGATGTTGCCGGCCACGGTGTTGTCATAGCCCAGCGTGATGGCGCCGGTGGTCGTGGTGATGCTGCCGCCAAACGTCACCTGCGTGTCGGTGCTGTTGACCACCGTGGCCTGCACGTTGGCGTTGATCACCGCCTGGTAGTCGGTCGTGAGCGTGCCGTTCACGCGGATCGTGAGGTTGCTGGCCGAGCCGCCCTGGTTGATGCGGGCGTTGCTGGTGTTGAGGTTGCCATTGACGGTGATGGTGGCGGGCACGACCCCGGCGATGGTGACGGTGTCGTTGTAGGCCAGGCTGCCGCCGGGGCAGGTGTAGTTGCCGTTGCTGCCGGTGCAGCCGGTGGGCATGTTGCCGGGGAACGTGTAGTTCACGGCCAGTGCCGGCAGGCTGCTCAGCAGGAGCAGCAGGGCGAAGACGTGGCGGATCAGCGTCATGGCGTGCGGTGCATTCAGCGGTTGGTCACCACGGCTTGCAGCTGGCGCTCGGCGTAGTCGTGCTGGCCGAGCGTGCCGGCGGTGGCCGTGGCGGTGATCTGGTAGACGGTGTAGTCGGTACCGCCCTCGTTGAGCCCGCTGCTTGCGTTGCAGGCCACCTGCACCGAGAAGCCGGTGGCGGCCACGGCGCCGGGCAGGGCGGCCGAACCCGAGCAGCTGCCGTTGACGAGGGCCTGGTAGGCGCCCCATTCCATGCCCGCGCGCGCGGCGTAGTAGGCGCGTGCGCCGAGCGTGTCGCGCACGGCGCTGATCTGCTGCGAGTTCGACATCGAGACCATCAGCCCGCCGAGCAGCGCCAGCACCACCATCAGGAAGATGGCCGACACCATCGCGAAGCCGTGGTTGCGGTGAAGCGCTCTCATGGCGAGCCCTCCACCTGCACCTGCTGCAACAGGTGGATGCTTTCGCCGCCGCTCGTGAGCGTGAGGCGCAGCGTCACCACCGCGTTGCGCGTGGTGGCGCTCGCGCTGTAGGTGAACGAGCAGGCGGCGACCCAGCCGGTGACGAGTGCGTTGTTGGCGCCGGTCTGGCTCGCGAGCGCCGACGTGGGCTGCACGTTCTGGATGGCGTAGCCCGCGTAGCGGCGCAGGCTGCCGGCGCCACCGGGCACCGGCGAGCAGCCGAAGCTCACCGGCGTGCCGACGATGTGGAAGCGCTGGTTGGGCGAGGCGTAGGGGAACTGCGTGCCACCCACCGTGTAGCCGAGGGTCGACAAGGCGCTGCCGAAGGTCGTGAGCGCACGCCGGCTCGTGCCTTCGTAGGCATCGGCGCCGGGCAGGCCGAGGTTGTGCACCACCAGCTGGTCGCCGGCCACGGCGGTGACGGTGGGGCCGAGCACGTCGAAGCTGTTGTCGCTGGTGGAGCCGAAGTCGAGCACGTTGCCGGTGTTGGTGGCGCTCAGCGCCGCGCGGTAGCGCCCGGCCGAGCGCACCGGCAGGAATTCGATGAAGGTGCCGCTCGCATCGACCCGCACGCTGTTGGGCAGGGCGGTGCGCAGCTCGCGCGCCATGCGGCGCAAGGCCAGGTCGGCCGCGTCGGTGAGCTCGGTGCGGCGGCCGAGGTCGACATACGCATCGATGGGCTGGCGCACGAAGGTCGACACCATCACGCCGACGATGCCCGTGAGCATGATCACGAGCACCGCCTCCAGCAGGGTAAAGCCCCGTGCGTGGTGAAAGGGTGAGGTGCGCCGCATGGTCAGCCGATGCTGTTGGGCGCGTAGCGAAAACGATAGCCGGTGAGCGTGATCGTCTCGCCCTTGCCGGTCACCTGCACGTCGACCCGCAGCGCCGCATCGGCCGCGAGGCCGAAGCCCGCCCCGGCGCGCGTGACGCTCACCGACACCGAGTAGCCGTCGAGCGCGACGATGCGGTTGCTGCCGTCGTCCATGCCGTAGATGACGCCGTTGCTGGCGTAGCCGTGGTAGTCGGCCACGTTGTCGAACGGGTTGGTCGCGTTGAAGCGGCCTTCGGTGGCCGGCTGGGGCCCGAGCGTGCCGCCGCCCTTGTCTTGCGAGCCGCCGGCACCGCCCGTGCACCCGGCGGTGCTGCTCGGCGGCGTGGCGCCTTCGTTGGCGGTGTCTTGCGGGTCGCAGTAGGTGAAGGGCTGCGCGAGCACCTCATTGAGCATGGCCTCGGCGATGGCGACCGCCTGCTTGCGCACCATCGGGTCGGCGCTGTTGCGCACGCTGTTGTTGTAGACCATCAGCACGCCTGCCACCGAGACGCTGATGATCATGATGGCCAGCACCAGCTCGATCAGCGACAAGCCGCGCTGGCCGGTGCGTGCTTCAGCGCACGATGCCGGTTTCAGGCTCGATGGTGAGGGGCGTGGCATTTCCGGTCACCGAGATCGTGAGGGCGGTGGTACGGGGCGTCGAGGGGGCCGACATCGGCCGGCCCAGCGCATCGAAGATCACGCTCGTGGGCGTGGACACCGGCGCCTTGCTGGGCAGGGCGTTGTCGGCGTGGCTGTAGGCGAGGTTGTTGCCGGGGTTGAGCACGGCGTTGCCGGCGGCGCACGACTGGTCGGCCCCGGCGCTGCCGGCATAGGTGACGGTGAGCTGCGTGGCGCCGACCGTCACGCACACGTTGCGCCGCATCGCAATGGCCGACTTCTGCGCATAGCGCAACGCGGCCCCCACGAAATCGCGGGTGCCGCGGGCCGAGAACTGGTCCATGTCGAACATGCGGGGCACGGCGACCACCGCGAGGATGCCGATCACCATCATCACGATGACCAACTCGGCCAGCGTGAAGCCGGCTTGCTTGCGCATGAGCTTGCTCGTCGCCAGGCCGCGCGGGCCCGGCTTGCGCGCGCTCAGCGGGCGCAGAAGACGCTGGCGGTCGAGGCGGTGACGCCGGTGCCGCGCGGCGTCACGGTGCACGAGACGCTGGTCGCGGCGCCCGAGCAGTCGCCCGTGCCGCTGACCTGGAACTCGTTGTCGTTCGCCGGGGCCGCCGCCACCAGCGTGACGCCGGAGACGAAGTTGCCCATCAGCGCGGCGGTGCACACGTTGGCCGCGTTCAGCACGACGGCGTTCGAGTTGCCGGCCTGGCGGGCAGCGTAGTTGATCGACGTGCCCGACGAGATCGCGCCGGCCACGCCCTTGCCGGCGGCGGTGCGTGCATCGCCCGACAGGTCGGTGAAGCGCGGCACGGCCACGGCGGCCAGCACGCCCAGGATGATGATCACGACCACCAGTTCGATCAGGGTGAAACCACGTTGCTTGTTCATGAGAGATCTCCTAGAGAAAGAGCGAGGGATGCAACGGCTCAGCATCCGGATGTCACGGGAACGGAAATGGCCGCCGCCGTCGTGGCGTCCAGGGCTTGGGAATAGGTGAAGCTGCAGGCTTCGGGGTCAGTCGCGTCGGCGCGCATGAAGACGGTCTTGCCGCCCTCGTGACGCACGCGGTAGCGCGCGGCCGGCATCTCGGCGGCGGTGAGGCCGAAGGTCTGCGCGGGGCCGGCTGCGGGGTAGCCGTGCTGCGTGGCGACGAGGCCGTGCTCGGTGCACACCGTGCCGGCGCCCTGGAGGTGGTTGTCGGCCGTGCGACCACCGGCGCAGGGCGTCGGGTCGGGGGCGCCCTGGCGCAGGCGCGCGGCGATGTTCACGAGCGTCACGCGGGTGCTCACGATGCCGTGCAGATAACGCAGCTCGCCGATGCGGGCGCTGCGCTGCAGCTGGGCGATGCGCGGCAGCATCACCGCGGCCAGGATGGCCAGGATGCTCAGCGCAACACTCAGTTCGATCAGCGTGATGCCCTTCATGGGGGTGCTCGGTCCGTACATGCCTTCGATCGTCCGTGGCCCGGGCGCTGGCGCTCTTTCGAACAACAGTGCAAACCACGGCTTGTTCCACGCGGGCGCAATGCCGCCCCGCACGGTCTGCCCGGTCTATCGGTTGGGGTTGCTGGCTTCTTGAACCGCAAACCGGCGTCGTCCGTGACGCACTCGACGCTTGGGCCGGGTTTCACGCCACCCAAGCGGCTGGGCTGATTTGGCGGCTTGAATTTCTGTGTTGACAGAAATAACTGGCATGCCTAGAGTGGCCTCATGAACCTGTCGCCCACCCTCGAACGCTTCGTCCTGCACTGGGGCGAGATGGGCGCCCGCTGGGGCGTGAACCGCACGGTGGCCCAGATCCATGCGCTGCTCTACATCAACGGCCGGCCGATGCACGCCGAGGAGATCACCGAGACGCTGGGCGTGGCCCGCTCCAACGTGAGCAACAGCATCCGCGAGCTGCAGAGCTGGAACCTGGTGCGCCTCGTGCACATCGCCGGTGACCGGCGCGACCACTTCGAAACCTCGATCTCGGTGTGGGAGTTGGCGCGTACCATCATCCGCGAGCGCCAGCGCCGTGAGATCGCGCCCACCATCGCCGTGCTCACCGAGCTGCTCGACGACCCCGCCATCAGCCGCGACCCGGCCGAGGCCAAGCGGCGCATCCGCGAGACGCTCGATTTCCTGCAGACGCTCACCGCCTGGAGCGACGAGATGCTGCGCCTCGACACCGACACCCTGGCCAAGGTGCTCAAGCTCGGTGCCCGCGTGAAGAAGCTGCTCGGGCGTGGCGACGAGGCCGCACCCGAAACCCCGGCCGCAGACGCCCCGGTGGTGACCCCGGCCCACCTGCTCGGGCCTTGATCAAAATTTTTTTGGGCCGTCATTTCTGTTTTGACTGAAATTACTGGAGGGAGCATGAACACGATCTACCCGCTGACCCTGCTGTACGACGCCGCCTGCCCGGTGTGTGCCCTCGAGATGGACCACCTGCGCGCGCGCAACGATGCCGGCCGCCTCGTGTTCGTCGACATCAGCACACCCGGCTTCGACCCCACGCCTTACGGTGCGAGCCTCGACGCGATGAATGCCGAGATCCACGCCGTGCGCGCCGATGGCGAGTTGATGAAGGGTGTGCAGGTGCTGCGCCTGGCCTACGAGGCGGTGGGCCTGGGCTGGGTGATGCGCCCGGCCGGCTGGGGCCCGCTGCGCGGCCCGGCCGATGTGGCCTACCGCGTGTTCGCCCGGAACCGCCGCACGATTTCTCGTGCCGCGGCGCCGCTGATCGACGCCGTGCGCGCGCTGCGGGCCCGGCAGATGGCGCGGCGGATGCAGCAGTGCGCCGGCGGTGCCTGCTCGGTGGATCAAGACGAAGGGAGGACAACATGAGAGTTCTGGTAACGGGAGCGACCGGCTGCGTGGGCGCAGCCGTGGTGCATGCGCTGCGCGCGCGCGGCCATGCGGTGGTGGAAGGCTCGCGCGGTGCGGCCGACGGGCGGCACACGTTGCACGTCGACTACATGCAGCCGCGCAGCCCCGAGGCCTGGGGCGAGGCGCTGCGGCGCGAGCGCATCGAGGTGGTCGTCAACTGCGTGGGCATCCTCATGCCGGCCCGGGGGCAGAGCTTCGAGCGGGTGCACACCGAGGGGCCGATCGAACTCTTCCGCGGTGCGGCGCTGGCCGGGGTGCACCGGGTGCTGCAGGTGTCGGCGCTCGGCGTGGGCGACGATGCCGAGGCGCTCGCCACACCCTACCTGCGCAGCAAGCTGATGGCCGACGATGCGCTCGCCTCGCTGCCGCTCGAGTGGGCGGTGCTGCGGCCTTCGCTGGTCTACGGCCCGCGCAGCCAGAGTGCGGCCTTGTTCGCCACGCTGGCGAGCCTGCCGGTGATCTCGCTGCCCAGGCAGGGCTGGCAGCAGGTGCAGCCGCTGCACGTGTACGAGCTGGCCGAAGCGATGGCGCGGCTGGTCGAGCAACCCGGTGTGCTGCGCGAGGTGCATGAACTCGCCGGCCCGGCACCCATCACCTACCGAGACATGCTCGCGGAGTACCGCCGTGCGCAAGGCCTGGGCGATGCGCTGTGGCTTCCGGTGCCCATGCCGCTCATGAAGCTGCTGGCGCTCGCCGCCGAGGCCCTGCCGCAGCAGGTGTACTGCCGCGACACGCTGCGCCTGCTGGAGCGCGGCAACACCACGGAGCACAACGCGCTGCCCGTGCTGCTCGGCCGCCGCCCGACGACGATGGCGCAAGGCCTCGCGGTGACGGCGCCGCAGCCGCTCGTCGACCTGCGCGTGCAGCTCAGCCCTGCGGCGCAGTGGCTCGCACGCGGTTCGCTCGCCTTCATGTGGCTCTACACCTCGCTCATCAGCGCCTGGCTGCCGCAGGAGTCGGGCGTGCTCGCGCTGATGGCGCGTTGCGGCTTCGAGGGCGAGTGGGGCATCGCCGCGCTGGTGTTCTCGTGCAGCCTCAACACGGTGCTGGGCGTGCTCGCGCTGCGCCGGCCGGTGCCGTGGGCGATGGCCCTGCAGGTGATCGCCGTGATCGGCTACACCACGACCGCCGCGCTCAACATGCCCGAGCTGACCATCGACCACTGCGGCCCGCTGGTGAAGAACCTGCCGGTGCTCGCGCTGCTCACGCTGCTCTGGCTGGCCGCACCGGCAAGCGTGGCCAAGCCCGTGGCAGCGCGTGCCCCGGCCAGCGCCCGCATGAGGGCCACGTGAGAGCCGCATGAGCACACCCCGCACCCCGTTGCCGCCCGGCCAGCGCGCACGCGACGACTTCCCGCGCTTCGGCGCCACGCCCTACGCCGAGCGCTTCCCGGCGCATGCCGATCGCGTGCGTGTGCACATCGGTGGCGACGTGCGCACACCCCTCACGCTGGAGCAGGCCTGGGCGCAGCTGCCGCGCACCGAGGTCTGCGCCGATTTCCATTGCGTGACGACCTGGTCGCACCGCGGCCTCAGGTGGGGCGGCGTGCGCTTCGCCGACGTCTACCAGCACGTGGTGCTGCCGCTCGCAGGCGCTGCACCCGACGCCACCTTCGTGGTGATGCGTGCACAAGACGGCTATCGCTCCAGCCTGCCGCTGCAAGACCTGCTCGCCGACGACGTGCTGCTGGCCGACACGCTCGACGGCAAGCCGCTGCCCATCGCCCACGGCGCGCCGCTGCGCCTGGTGGCGCCGGCCCACTATGGCTACAAGAACGTGAAGCACCTCGACCGCATCGAGTTCCGCCGCAGCAGCGCGGGCTACCGGCCGGTCGGCCCGCGCTTCATGGCGCATGACCGTGCCCGCGTGGCGCTGGAGGAGCGCGGCCAGGGCGTACCCGGCTGGCTGCTGCGCTGGCTGTACCGTCCGCTGATCGGGCCCACCGTTCGCCGATTCGCACAGGCCCTGCGCGAGTGACGTGGCGCCCTCGGCGCTGCCGTCAGCGGCTCTGCACCTCGGGCCCTTCGATGCGGCGGCACACCTGCCGTGCGTGGGCCACGGCCTCGAGTGCCACGCTCGGCGCCGTCACGAGGTTGCGGATCTGCTGCAGGCACGGGTTGGCGGGCGAGATGACGATGTCGACCGCTTCGTCGAGCAGCCGCGCGTCGCCGTCGGCCAGCTTGAACGAGGTGGGGATGGTGTCGAGCTTGCGCTTGAGGCCGGCGTGCGCGCGGTCCACCGCCTCCAGGTCGTCGAAGCCGAAGTGATAGAAGACCAGGCGCTCGCTCAGGTCGAGCATGGGGCGGTTGCGCTCGTTCAGGGCACGGCACAGCGCGCTCGGCAGCTCGCGGGTCTCGGGTTCGCAGCTGCCGTCGTTCCAGCGCAGGCGGGCACCGTTGAATTCACCGATCAGCCGGCCGCGGTTGTTTTGCAGCAGTGCGTCGACCGCGTCGCTCACGTTGGCGTCGAGCAGCAGGCCGAGCGTGCCGCGTGGGTCGGGGTCGAGCCGGCTCGCGCCGCGTGGGCGGGTGAAGGCGTCGACCAGCATGACGACGACGCGGTCGTAGTCGTCGAGGCGGCCCTGGGCCTCGAGTTGGAAGAGCGCGCGCTTCACCGACTTGAGCCCGAGGTTGTCGGAGTTGCCGCCGTCGAACACGTGCAGGTACTGCCGGTCGGTGCACTTGAGTTCGTCGTCGCGGTTCTTCGCGCAATAGGTGTCGAGCGCGCCGGGCCGGTAGTCCTGCAGCGTGTGGCTCGGGAAGACGAGCGGGAACGATGACGAGGCCATCACCGCGCGGGCCACCGAATAGCGGCCGAGGTCGGCGTTGAGGCGGTCGCGGAAGTCCTGCTCGGTGAAGGTGAAGACGCTGCCGAAGGCGTATTCGTCGACGGCGAGGCCGGGGCCGCTCTGATCGGTGGCGGTGGTGGCGTTGACGAGCAGGAAGGGCCGCGTGGGGTTGAGCTCGTCGAAGCGCAGGTCGCCGCCGAGGAGGCGCGTGCCGTAGAGGTTGTCGCCGAGGGTCTGCGCCATGATGTCGCCGCGGTCGTAGGCGGTGAACCAGTAGCGGGCGATGTTCTGCGGCCACAGCCAGTTGCCGAACCAGCGCAGCAGGTAGTTGCGGCGGGTGAGGTCGAGCACGCTCTCGGGCTGCCAGTCGCGCAGCTGCTTGAGCGGGGCCTGGCGGCACAGGGTGTCGAGGCGGCGCAGCGCCTGCGTGTGCGTGGGCAGCCTCGTGTGCAGCAGGGCAAGGTCGTTGGTGCTCAGCGGGGCGTTGCACTGCAGCGTGTGGTGGGTGGCATCGAGCTTGACCTGCTGCGCGAGCGGCGTGCCGGCCATCAGCGGTGGCAGGGCGGCGGCGAGCGCCGGTGAGTTGAGCGACACGTCGCGCGAGGCGGCGTAGAGCGCGGCGGTGATCGAGCCACCCGACACCGACGAGAGCACGTCGACTTCATCCAGCAGGTCGAGCTCGGGGTAGAGCGTCTGCAGCCGGAGCATGGTCGCGGCCGACAGGTAGGCCGCCCGCGAGCCGCCGCCCGAGAGCGCGAGGAACATCAGCACCTTCGGGTTGCCGCGCGCGCCGTCGATGGCGAAGCTCGCGCGTGACGGGGCCGCCGCGCTCGCCGGGGGCGAGGCGGGCAGCGGCTGGTTGGTGTGGGTGAAGAGGGTCGTGCAAGCCGACAGCAGCGCGGCGCCGCAGCCCGCGAGCAGCCGGGCGGCGAGGGGGCGAAGGCGCGCGAAGCTCATGCCGGCGTTATAGGAGAGACCGAGAAGCACCGTGTCCCCAACGTTAGGGAGCCGTCTGCTACCGTCTGCCGCGTGCACAGTTTCAACCTCGTTCTCCTCGCGGGTGGGCTGCTCGTCTTCGTGAGCCTGCTGGTCGGTGTGGCGTCGGCACGCGCGGGGCTGCCCTTTCTGCTGGTGTTTCTGGTGGCCGGCATGCTGGTGGGCGTCGACGGGCCCGGTGGCGTGCGCTTCGACAACTCGCTGCTGTCGGCCTGGGTGGGCCATGCGGCGCTCGCCATCATCCTGCTCGAAGGCGGCGTGAGCACGCCCATCAAGACCTTCCGTGCCGGCATCAAGCCCGCGGTGCTGCTGGCCACGGTGGGGGTGCTCGTGACCGCCGGCGCGGTGGGCGTGGCCGCGATGCTCGCGATGGGGATCGACTGGCGCTACGGCCTGCTGCTCGGCGCCATCGTTGGCTCCACCGACGCGGCGGCCGTCTTTTCGCAACTGCGCCAGAGCGGCGTGCACCTGAGCGAGCGGGTGGCGGCCACGCTCGAGATGGAGTCGGGCCTCAACGACCCGATGGCGGTGTGCCTGGTGCTGGCGCTCATCGACGTGATCCGCGCCGAGGCCGGGCCGGGCGAAGTGGCGATGCTGCTGCTGCGCCAGGGTGGCTTTGGCGCAGCGTGCGGCCTGCTCGGCGGGCTCGGTGTGGCGTGGCTGCTGCGCCGCGTGGCGCGCCGGCTCGAGCTCACCGCGGCGCACAGCGGCATGCTGGCGCTCATCATCGTGTCGGCGGGTGTGGTGGTGTTCGCGGTGGCCGGCCTGCTCGAAGGCTCGGGCTTTCTCGCGGTGTACCTCTTCGGGCTGATGGTGCGCGAGCGGGCCGACGTGGCCGCGCATGCCGCCTCGTCGGCACTCGACGGCTTCGCCTGGGCGGCTCAGGCGAGCATGTTCCTCCTGCTGGGCCTGCTGGTGGCGCCACATCAGCTGCTGGCGAGCGCCGGGCCCACGCTGGCGATCGCGGCGGCGCTGATGTTCGTCGCGCGGCCATTGGCGGTGGGCCTGTGCCTCGCGCCGCTGCGCTTCAGGCGCGGCGAGATCGCATTCATCAGCTGGGTGGGGCTGCGTGGCGCGGTGCCCATCGTGCTGGCGCTCTTCCCGCTGCTCGCGCGTGTGCCCGACAGCTACCGCTTCTTCAACGTCGCGTTTGCCGTGGTGCTGGCCTCGCTGCTGCTGCAAGGCACGACGCTCGCCCGTGCGGCCCGCTGGACGGGCGTGGCCCTGCCGCCACCCGAGCCGCCGCCCGGCGAGGGGCCGGTGGTGGGCCGGCTGCTGCTCGATGCGGCGCTGCCGCTCGACGAGGTGTTTGAATTCTTCAAGCTGCCCCCACCTGAAACGGCTGGCCCGAGCTTGCGCGACTGGATGACCGACACGCTGGCGCGCGGGCATGGGGTGGGCGACGGTGTCGACTGGCACGGCGCCCGTTTCGAGGTGCACGCGATGCAGGGCGAGGTGATCGCCAGCGTGGGCGTGACGCTGCAACCGACCGCGGCACAGACGACGAGGACCTGATGGTGTTCAAAGTGGGCAAGCTCGTGCGGGCCGCCAACAAGGCGCGGCTGGCCACCTACCTCATCGCGCTGTGGAAGCTCTTCAAGCACCCGCAGACGCCACGCGCCGCCAAGGTCACCGCCATCGCGGTGCTCGCGTATGTGCTGAGCCCGATCGACCTGATCCCCGATTTCATTCCGGTGCTGGGCCTGCTCGACGAAGTGGCGCTGGTGCCGCTGGGCATCGCGCTCGTCGTGCGCCTCACGCCCAAGCCGCTGTGGGAATCGCTGCTGAAGGAGGCCGAGGCTTCGCGCGACAAGCTGCCCCGGCTGTGGTGGGGCGCGGCCTTGATCGTGCTCGTGTGGTTGGTGCTGATGGGCCTCTTCGTGTGGTGGCTCGTGAGCCTCTTCGGCGCATGAGGCGGCTCGTCGCCTTGCTGGCCCTGCTCGCGTGTGCCTCGGCGCATGCGCTGAGCGGCGTGGTCACGCACGTGACCGACGGCGACACGCTCTGGGTGCGCCCCGAGGGCGGCGCGCCGGTGAAGGTGCGGGTGCAGGGCATCGACGCACCCGAGCGCTGCCAGGCCTGGGGGCCGCAGGCGCGCGACGCGCTGGCGGCGCGTGTGCTGCACCGGCAGGTGGAGGTGCGCACGCGCGCGAAGGATGCCTACCACCGCACCATCGGCACCGTGGCACTCGACGGTCACGACGTGGCCGCGTGGATGGTGCGCGAAGGCCACGCGTGGAGCCAGCGTTACCGCCGGAGCCCCGGCCCGTATGCGGCCGAGGAGGCCGAGGCACGGCGATTGCTGCGTGGCCTGTTCGCAGCACCCGCGGCGATCGAGCCGCGGCAGTTCCGCAAGGCGCATGGGCCTTGCGAGTGACGATGTTTGATTTCTTGACTGCAGGGATGTCCTGATGAAGCTGATCGCAAGAGGGGTGGTGGCGTGTGGGCTGGCGCTGGGTGCCGGTGTCGCGGGGGCACAGGCTTTCGACACGGTGCGCCTGGACGGGCCCGAGGGCGAAGGGCAGGGCCGCATCGGCCTGGCGGCGATTGCTGGCCACCGCTACCTGGGCTCCGACGAGGAGCGCTACATGCTCTTCCCGACCGTCGACTACCGCTGGGCCAACGGCTGGTTTGCGGGTGTGGGCAACGGCGTGGGCTACCGCTTCAAGAGCGCGAGCCCGCAGTGGCAGTACGGGGTGCGCCTGGCCGCCGACTTCGGCCGCAAGGAGAGCCGCTCCGAGGTGCTGCGGGGCTTGGGCGACATCCCGCGCAGGCCGCAGGCGGGTGTCTTCCTCAACTGGCATGCGGCGCGCGCACTCGCCTTCCACAGCTCGCTGCGTTATGGCTCGGGCGAAGACCGTGACGGCTTGGTCGTCGATGTGGGCCTCAACACCGGCACCCAGATTGCGCCGCGCTGGCGCCTGGGCCTGGGTCTCGGGGCCACCTGGGTCAACCGCGCGTGGATGCAGTCGTACTTCGGCATCACGCCCGAGCAGAGCGCCCGCAGTGGCTATGCGGTGTCAACGGTCGGCGCGGGCGTGCGCGATGTGAAGCTGAGCACCTCGCTCATCTACTTCATCAACCACGACTGGAGCGCCTCGTTCATCGTGAGCGCCACATCGCTGCAGGGCGACGCGAGAGACAGCGTGATCGTGCGCGAGCGCAACCCCGTGACGGGCATCCTTGCGGTCGGCTATCGCTTCTGACTACTTCCGCATCAGCGTGCTCTTGCCGAAGAGGCTGCCGATCAGGTCGACCGCCACTTCGGCGGTGCGGTTGCGCACGTCGAGCGCGGGGTTGAGTTCCATCACGTCGAGCGAGCCCATGCGGCCGGTGTCGGCGATCATCTCCATGCACAGCTGCGCTTCGCGGTAGGTGGGCCCACCCATGACAGTAGTGCCCACGCCGGGCGCGTAGTCGGGGTCGAGGAAGTCGACGTCGAAGCTCACGTGCAGGTGGGTGTTGACGTCGAGCGTGGCGAGCGCCAGCTCCATCGCGTGGCGCATGCCCATCTCGTCGATGTAGCGCATGTCGAAGACTTCAAGGTCCATCTCGTGCACGAAGCGCTTCTCGCCCGCGTCGACGCTGCGGATGCCGATCTGGCGGATCCACTTCGGGCTGATCGCCGGCACGTGGCCGCCGATCTCGATCAGCTCCTTCGGACCTTTGCCGCACAGGCAGGCCACCGGCATGCCATGCAGGTTGCCGCTCGGGGTGAGGATGTTGGTGTTGAAGTCGGCGTGCGCATCGAGCCAGAGGATGCGCAGCTTCTTCTTCGCTTCTCGGCAGTGGCGCGCCACCGCGCTGATGCTGCCCAGGCCGAGGCAGTGGTCACCCCCCAGCAGGATGGGGAAGCGGCCCTGCGCCAGCTCGGTGTGCACGGCGTCGTGCACGAGGCGGTTCCAGGTCACGACTTCTGCGAGGTGGCGGTAGCCGTCGACCGGCGGTTGCCAGGGGTTGGCCGGGCCTGAGAGGTTGCCGCGGTCGATGACTTCGAGGCCCTGGCCTTGGAGGGTGGTCACGATGTTGGCCACCCGCAGTGCCTCGGGGCCCATGCTCGCGCCGCGATCGCCAGCGCCGATGTCGGTCGGGGCTCCGATGATGCTGACGGTTTGCGCGGCGTTCATTGGCGTCAGTCTTCCATGTCGAAGCTTCCGAGGTCGCCGATCTCGGTGGCGGGCAGGTCGAAGCCGTATTCAGCCTCCAGCGCTTCCCACGCTTCTTCCGCCGACTCGACGAACTTGAAGAGCTGCAGGTCGACCTCGCTGATCATGCCGGTCTCGACCAGGTGCTCGAAGTTGACGAGCTTGGTCCAGAACTCGCGGCCGAAGAGCAGGATGGGGCGGCGGCGGCACTTGCCGGTCTGGATCAGCGTGAGCACCTCGAACATCTCATCGAGCGTGCCGAAGCCGCCGGGGAAGCACACCAACCCGATCGAGCGCATCAGGAAGTGCATCTTGCGCAGGCCGAAGTAGTGGAACTGGAAGCACAGCTCCGGCGTGATGTAGGGGTTGGGCGCCTGCTCGTGCGGCAGCACGATGTTCAAGCCGATGCTCTTGCCGCCCACTTCGTGCGCACCGCGGTTGCCGGCTTCCATGATGCCGGGGCCGCCGCCGGTCACCACGTAGATCGGTGCGGCGAGCTCGCGCGATTTCTGCGTCACGAGTGCGCCGAAGCGGCGGGCCTCGTCGTAGTAGCGCGACATGCGCACGTGGTTCTCGGCGATGCGGATCGCGGTCTCGTTGTTGGCGCTGGTCGCATCGGCCAGCAGGCGCTGAGCCACGTCGGGGGGCACGATGCGGGCGCTGCCGAAGATCACGATGGTCGACTCGATGGCCTGTTCCTTCTGCACCATCTCGGGCTTGAGCAGCTCGAGCTGCATGCGCACCGGGCGCAGCTCGTCGCGCAGCAGGAATTTCTCGTCGGTGAAGGCGAGGCGGTATGAGCTCTCCGGGCCGTCGTAGAGCGAAGGCGGCGGGCCTTGCAGCTCGGCTTCCTTCTTGGCCGGGAGGATGTTGCGGGCGGTGAGTTCTGTGCGCTTGTCCATGGGGTGCAGCTTACCCCCGGTTCACAGCAATGAGCGTTCCTTGCACACGACGCAATCAGGGGCGCGCGCGGTCTTGATTTCCGTCCACTCCATGCTGCGGGCATCGAGCATCTGCAAGCGCCCGGCGAGCGACTCGCCCGTGCCGGCAAGCAGCTTCAGCGCCTCGGCCGCCTGCATGCTGCCGACGATGCCCACCAGCGGTGCGAAGACGCCCATCGTGGCGCAGCGCACCTCTTCGAAGGCGGCGTCTGGCGGGAAGAGGCAGGCGTAGCAGGGCGCGTCGGGCTGGCGGGTGTCGTAAACGGAGATCTGCGCATCGAAGCCGATGGCCGCGCCCGAGACCAGCGGCTTCTTGTGTCTCACACAGGCGGCGTTCACCGCGTGGCGGGTGGTGAAGTTGTCGGTGCAGTCGATCACCACGTCGGCGCCGGCCACCAGTTCATCCAGCCGCTCGGGGCCGGCACGCTCGGTGAGGGCCACGACCTGCACCTCGGGGTTGATCTCGCCGATCGACTGCGCGGCCGATTCGGCCTTGGGCCGGCCCACGCGGCTCATGTCGTGCGCGATCTGGCGCTGCAGGTTGGTGAGGTCGACCGTGTCGTGGTCGACGAGGGTGATGCGGCCCACGCCGGCCGTGCCGAGGTACAGCGCCACCGGCGAGCCCAGGCCCCCTGCGCCGATCACCAGCGCATGCGAGTCGAGCAGCTTGCGCTGGCCTTCGATGCCCAGCTCGTCGAGCAGGATGTGGCGCGAGTAGCGCAGGAGCTGGTCGTCGTTCATGGGGCAATGATGGCGCAGAAAGACAAACGCCCGCAGGCAGCGGGCGTTGTCGCGGGGAGCCGGGTGATCAGTTGGTCGTCGAGGCCTCGGGCTTGCGTTCCACCGCGCTCTTGGACACCAGCACCGGCTTGCCTTTCAGGCGGTTGAGCGCCTGGGCGAGCTGGAAGTCTTCGGCGCTGCCGAACTCGGGCAGCGGCTTCGGGGCAGCCGTGTTCTTGGCGGCTTCTTCTTCCAGCTTCTTGCGCTGCTCTTCGCGGGCCTTCTCACGGGCGGTGTCTTTCACCTCGGGGCCCTGGCCGCTGTTGAGGTGCTTGTCGAGGTCGGCCTCGCGCATGCGCAGCGCGGCGAAGACATTGCCTTCGGCGGTCTCGTCGAGCATCACGTCGGGCACGATGCCGCGCGCCTGGATCGACTTGCCGCTCGGCGTGTAGTAGCGGGCCGTGGTGATCTTCACCGAGGTGTTGGCCACCGGCAGCTGGCGGATCTCGGTCTGCACCGAGCCCTTGCCGAAGGTCTGCGCGCCCATGATGGTGGCGCGCTTGTGGTCTTGCAGGGCGCCGGCCACGATCTCGCTGGCCGAGGCCGAGCCTTCGTTGACGAGCACCACCACCGGCACCGTCTTCATGGCTTCGGGCAGGCCCTTGAGCGGGTCGAAGCCGGAGCGGCGGCTGTAGTCGCGCTGCACCGCCTTGAACTCGGCGCGCGACTGCGGGATCTGCCCATTCATCGACACCACCGTCACACCTTGCGGCAGGAAGGCGGCCGAGATGGCGACGGCCGCGTCGAGCAGGCCGCCCGGGTCGTTGCGCAGGTCGAGCACCAGGCCCTTGAGGTTGGGATCTTGCGTGTACAGGTCGTTGACCTTGCGCACGAAGTCGATGACGGTGGGCTCCTGGAACTGGCGCACGCGCACCCAGCCGTAGCCGGGCTCGATCATCTTGGCGCTCACGCTCTGCACGTTGATCTCGGAGCGGGTGATGGTCACCGGGAAGGTGCGGCTCTCGGCCTTGCGGAAGATGGTGAGGATGACCTTGGTGTCACGCTCGCCGCGCATGCGCTTGACGGCCTGGTCCATCGTGAGGCCGCGCACGGCGGTGTCGTCGATCTTGGTGATGAGGTCACCCGACTTGATGCCGGCCTTGAAGGCGGGCGAGCCTTCGATGGGCGAGACGACCTTCACCAGGCCGTCTTCCATGCCGATCTCGATGCCCACGCCGACGAACTTGCCCGAGACGCTCTCGCGGAACTCGGTGAAGTTCTTGCCTTCGAGGTATTGGGAATGCGGGTCAAGGCCGGAGACCATGCCGCCGATGGCGTCGCGGATCAGCTTCTTCTCGTCGACCGGGTCGACGTAGGAGGTCTTCACCACATTGAAGACCTCGGCCAGCTGCTGCAGCTCTTCGAGGGGAAGCTGGTTGACGGGATTGCTGCGGGCCGTGGCCTGCAGTTGCATGGTGGTCAGACCCCCGGCCAAGGCCCCTACGACAACCCAGCCAGCGACCTTGAGTTTGGCGCCCATATATGACCTGCTTCCTGCAAAAGACGGAGATTTCACGCGAATTCAGTATAAAACTGCGACCCCGCTTGGAGGGGCGTGGTAGCACTAAGTTTCACGGCATTTTCCCGCGGCGCCGCACGCAGTGGCGAAGGGTGTGCAAACAAACACGCAGGGCGCAAAAGGGCATCGTGTGCGTGGGGTCGGCGGCGGGGTTTTCAACCCTCGGCCGCGGCCATTTCGAAGCGCCCGCGCCCGGCGCGTTTGGCCTGGTAGAGCGCGACGTCGGCGCGCTGTGCGAGCGACTGCACCGAGTCTTCGCCGTGGCGCGCCACGGCCAGGCCCACGCTGGCGCCGATCGACAGCTGCTTGCCTTCGAGGGCGAAGGTCTCGCCCAGCGCACCGACGATCTTGCGGGCGACGGTGGCGGCCGCCGCGGCGTCTTTGACGTCGGGCAGCACCACGGCGAATTCGTCGCCGCCCAGTCGCGCGAGCAGGTCGGTCGGGCGCAGCACCTTCTGCAGCCGCTGGGCCACGGCCACGAGCAGTGCATCGCCGGTGGCATGGCCGTGTTCGTCGTTCACCGGCTTGAAGCGGTCGAGGTCAACCATCAGCAAGGCGAGGGGGTGGTGGTCTTCCTGGGCGCGCAGCAGGGCTTCGCCCACCCGCAGGTCGAAGCCGGCGCGGTTGAGCGTGCCGGTGAGGGGGTCGGTCTGCGAGGCGTCGAGCAGGATCTGGTGCTGGCGCTTGTGGCTCGTGATGTCTTGCGAAAGCGCCACCAGCCCGGCCACCTGACCCTCGGCGTCGCGGAAGGGGATGTAGGTGGTCTCGAAGTACTGGTGGCCCGCGGTGCCCGACTCGAACATCACCCGCTGGCCCGAGAGCGCCGCCTCGATGAACGGGCGGCGGCGCTCGTATTCCGTCTCGCCCAGCACCTCGCGCGCATGCTGGCCGGCGATGCGGCCGCGCGGGTGGCCCACCCACTGGTCGAAGGCGTCGTTGGTGAAGAGATAGCGCTGGTGCTTGTCGGCCACGGCCACCAGCACCGGCAGCGTGGCCGCCACCACCTTGAGGATGGATTCGCTGCGCTGCAGCTCGGTGCGGCTCCGGATCTCGTGCGAGATGTCGCGCATCACGATGGAGTAGGTCTCGACCTCCTGGCGCTCGTCGCGGTGCACGATGAGCATCTCGCTGACGTCGATCTCGCGGCCGTCGCCGCGCAGCACGGAGGTCTCGCCCAGCCAGAGGCCGGTGGCCAGCGCGGCCGGCATGATGATGTCGCGCACCTGGGGCTCGCGGTGCGCGGGCAGGAAGTCGTCGAAGCGCAGGTGCTGGATCGGGTCGTCGGGCTTGAGGTCGAGCATCGCCCGGCCGGCCGGGTTGAGGTAGAGCATCTGGCCCTGGGCGCTGACCTGGGCCACGATGTCGGTGCTGCGCTCGAAGATGGCGGTGAGCATCCGCTGCGCGCGCTGCTGCTGGGCGCGCTCGGTCACGTCTTCGATGGAGCCCACGTGGCCGATGAGCCGGCCGTCGACCGTGAGCGGCGCGGTGCGCACCGAGAGCATGGCCGGCTCGCCATCGGGCTTGGTCACGTAGAGGGTGTTGCGCACCGGCTCGAGGCTGGCTGTGGCCTCGCGCCAGACGGTCATGAGCTCCTGGCGCTGCGTGGGGGCGACCAGGTCGCTCCAGCCCCAGGCCATGCGCTCGCGCGGCAGGCCGAACTTCTGGAAATAGGCGTCGTTGGCGTAGGTGGTCTCGCCCCGCGTGTCGGTCATGAAGAGGCCGAGCGGGAAGGCGTTGCTGACCGCGTCGAACTGCGCCTGGCTGTGCCGGGCCGCCCGCTGGGTGCGCGCCAGGACCCAGGAGAACACCGCCCCGCCCACGGTGAGCAGCACCAGCACGCCGATGCCGAGGTTGCGCCGGGTGTAGAAGGCGGCGAGCAGCTCGTCGCGCTCCTGCGAGACGAGCACCGTGACCGGGTAGTCGACCAGGCGCTCGAAGGTGGCCAGGCGCGGCTGGCCGCCGGTCAGGCTGCCGTCATGCTCGAAAGCCCCTTGCACGACGCCGGCCGCCGCGGGGCGCGGGCGGTTGGCGAGCACGTTCTGGCCGATCAGGGTGTCGGAGTAGGGCGCACGCACCACCACGATCCCATTCGAGGTGGTCAGCGAGATGCCGCCGGCCGGCTTCTCGCGCAGGCGCTCATGGATGGCGCTGAGCTTGGGCAGGTTGACCCAGGCCACCACGCCGGCGGCATTGCCGACGGGTGTCGCCAGGCGGCGCGTCATCGGCCAGCGCCACGGCTCGGTGGTGCTGCCGCGCATCGGGTTGCCCACGTGCATGCCGTCGGCGCTGGCGGCGAATTCGACGGGCGGCATCGCCTCGGCCCAGGCCGGCGCGCCCGGCACCGCGATGCCCTTGCCGGCCGCATCGACCAGGCTGAGCTGCACCAAGTCTTCGGACTGGCGGCTGAAGGTCTGCAGCAGCTCGCCGAGACCGGCATCGAGTTCGGGCGAGCGGTGCAGCCACTGCTGCACCACCGCGAGCCGGCCTTCGGTGACACGCAGCAGGTCGCGCGTCTGCTGGGCCGCGGCGTTGTTGATGAGGCGCAGCTGCTTGTGCGCGTTGGCTGCCATGCGCCGCTCTTGTGCGACGGCAAAACCCAGCACCAGCCCCCACAGGATCGCCAGCAGCAAGGCGACTGCGACGAACGGCCCCCAGGCGATGAGCCGGGAGTAGGGCTTGGCCGCGGTGGGCAACTGGTGCGGCGTCACTTCTTCGCGGGTTTGCGCGCGGGCGGGCTGGCCTCGGGCGGCCGCCCGGAGCTGCCGGGCACGATGCCGGGCGTGTTGATGCAGCGCAGGCTGCGGGGCGCCATCGCGTAGGTGCTGGTGCCGGCCACGTTCTGCTCGAGCGCGGTGGACAGCAGGGCCGAGCGGGCCGTCTCGCAGGCGAGGTTCGAGTTGAACGTCGCGACCAGGTACGGGTTCATGCCGTAGGCGGTCACCATGAAGGCGAAGAGCGATACCACGGGAGTCTCCTTGCGAGGACCTGTTGAGATGCGAGAAGAGAGATGCGAGAACGAACGTACCCCGATGATCGGGCACCTTAGCCCAAGCGCATTTTGTTACGGCGGGGATCAGCCGGGAATTTGGGGCTCACTTCGCTGGATGGTCCACCAATCCGGGAGCAGCCGGCGCACCCGGGGGCCGGCGAAACGGTCGTCGATGAGGTGGATCACGCCAACGTCGTGTGGCGTGCGGATCACGCGGCCGGCCGCCTGCACCACCTTCTGCAGGCCGGGGTAGAGGTAGGCGTAGTCGTAGCCGCGCTCGGCGCCGAAGCGCTGGTCGAGGCGCTTCTTCATCTCTTCGTTGACCGGGTTGAGCTGCGGCAGGCCGAGGGTGGCGATGAAGGCGCCGATGAGCAGCCGGCCGGGCAGGTCGATGCCTTCGCCGAAGGATCCGCCCAGCACCGCGAAGCCGATGCCCTGGCCTTCGGGGGTGAAGCGCGCGAGAAAGGCCTCGCGCTCGGGCTCGCTCATGCCGCGCGACTGCTCCCACACCGGCACCTCGGGCGCGAGCGCGCGGAAGGCGGCCAGCACCTGCCGCAGGTAGTCGAAGCTGCTGAAGAAGGCGAGGTAGTTGCCCGGGCGCGCGGCGAACTGGCGCGCGATCAGCCCGGCAATGGGGTCGACCGAGGCGCTGCGGTGCTGGTAGCGGGTGGAGATGTGGCGCGCCACGCGCACTTCGAGCTGCTCGGGCGAGAAGGGCGTGGGCACGTCGAGCCAGACGGTGTCGTCGGGCAGGCCCAGCAGGTTGGCATGGAACTCGTGCGGCGTGAGCGTGGCCGAGAAGAGCGTCACCGAATGGGCCACGGCGAGCCGGGGCCCGAGCTGCGGGGCGGGCACCACGTTGCGCAGCGTGAGCAAGGCGGTGGGCTTGCGCGGCCCGTTGAGGGTCACGTCGAAGAGCCAGTTCTCGTCGGCCAGCTCGTGCACGCGCGAGAAGTGCAGGGCGTCGAAGTAGAAGCGCTGCAGTTCGCCGTCGACGGCTGCGGTGGGGTGCTCGGTGAAATGGTCGGTGATCGTGGCCGTGGCCTTCTGCAGCGCCTGGCTGAAGTCTTCGGGCACGCCGGGGTGCACCTGGTAGGGCACGGCCTGCGCTTTCGCGATCGCGTTCCAGGCCTTGTTGAGCTTGGTGAGCGGGGTCTTCAGCGAGGCGGGTGCATTGCGACGCACGAACTTCAGCGTGGCCTGGTCGAGGTCGGCGCTGTACATCATCCGACCACGCTCGACTAGGTTGTGCGCCTCGTCGATCAGCACGCCGATGCGGCTGCCGCGCGCGAGCGTGAGGCCCATCAGCAGGCCGCCGAGGTCGAGCAGGTAGTTGTAGTCGCCCACGATCACGTCGGCCCAGCGCGCAAGTTCCTGGCTCAGGTAGTAGGGGCAGACCTGGTGGGCGAGCGCCACCTCGCGCACGCCTGCCTTGTCGAGCATCGGGCGCGTGAGCGCCTCGGCGCGGGCGGCGGCCAAGCGGTCGTAGAAGCCCTTGGCGAGCGGACACGAGTCGCCGTGGCAGGCGAGCTCGGGGTGCTCGCAGGCCTTGTCGCGGGCCACGAGTTCCAGCGTGCGCAGCAGCGGTTGCCCTGCCTGCACCCGCTCAGACGCTTCGAGCGCCAGCTGCCGACCCGAGCCCTTGGCGGTGAGGAAAAACACATGGTCAAGCTGCTGCCCCGGCATCGCCTTCAGCATGGGGTAGAGCGTGCCCACCGTCTTGCCGATGCCGGTGGGCGCCTGCGCGAGCAGCACGCGCCCCTGCACCGTGGCGCGGTACACCGCCTCGGCCAGCTCGCGCTGGCCGGTGCGGAACTGCGCATGCGGGAAGGGCAACGAGACGAGCGCCGCGTCGCGCTGCGTGCGGTGCGCGAGCTCCTGTTCGGCCCAGGCGAGAAAGCGTTCGCACTGCTGCTCGAAGTGCGTGCGCAGCGCTTCGGCGCTGTAGGTGTCGGTGAACACCGTCTCGCGCTGCGTGACGATGTCGAAGTAGACGAGCGAGACGTTCATCTCGTCGAGCTGCTCCTGCTCGCACATCAGCCAGCCGTACACCTTGGCCTGCGCCAGGTGCAGCGCACGGTGGTTGGCCGGCTGGCGCGCGAGGTCGCCGCGGAAGGTCTTCACTTCCTCCAGCGTGCGGGTGTGGCGGTCGTAGCCGTCGGCGCGGCCGCGCACGGTGAGCACCTTGTACGTGCCGCTCACGCTCACTTCGGATTCATAACCGCTGCGTTGCCGCCGCGCGGCCACCGTCGCATGGCCGGCCTGGCCTTCGAGCGCCGTGGGTGCGGGAGTGAAGCGCAGGTCGAGATCGCCCGCCTTGGCGGTGAACTCGCACAACGCGCGAACGGCAACGACGTACTGCTTCAAGGCGCCAGATGCACGCCGGTGAGGGTGCTGCTACAGCAGCGAGGCCGGTGGCTTGGCCGGCTGCTCGCGTGCCTTGTCGACGATGGCCTGGGCTTTCTCCAGCTCGAGGTAGACCGACGCGAAGAGCGCTGCCACGTCGGCCAGCTTGGAGCGGGACACCCCGGGCGACGGGTTGGTGATCAGAGCCGCCGTGATCGTGGCCGTAGGTTGCAGCAGGTCTTTGTTCATCACGGGCTCCAGGAGTGTGGGTCATCGTACCCGGCTTGTGGAAAAACGCGGTTACAGCTTGGGACGGCAGTTCAGCGGGCCTTAAGGAAAGCTCTCTAGCCTGCGTTCTCCACTCCAGCCAGCCGATGTCTGCCAGCCACGAGACCCCATGAGCGCCGTTCCAGACCGCCGCGACGCGGCCCTCCCGAGCGCGCCCCGATCCAGCACCGCCCTTGGCGACGGGCTGCTGTACGCCACGCTCGCCCTGCTGGTGCTGCTGGCCTGGGCCATCAGCCGGCGCGGCTACTTCAAGGCCGGCGACGACGTGGGCTACTGGCTCGGTGTGGCGGGCGGGCTGATGATGCTCACGCTCTTCACCTACCCGCTGCGCAAGCACTTCCGCTTCATGCACCGGCTCGGAAAGGTCAAGTGGTGGCTCGTGATGCACATGGTGCTGGGCATCGCCGGGCCGCTCTTGATCCTCGTGCATTCCACCTTCCACATCGGCTCGCTCAATGCGGGCGTGGCGCTGTGGAGCATGGTGATCGTGGCGCTGAGCGGCGTGGTGGGGCGCTTCATCTACATGCGGGTGAACCGCGGCCTGCACGGCGAGCAGACCACCCTGCGCGAGCTGCAGGTGCGCGCGGGGCTCGACCAGAGCGAGACACGCTCGCGTCTGCACTTCGCGCCTGCGGTCGAGGCGCGACTGCTCGCGTTCGAGGCACGCGAACTCAAGGCGCCGCCGCGCTGGGGCACCTACCTGCGCCAGGTGTTGTGGCTGCGCTGGCAACGCTGGCACGCCTACCGGCAATGCCTGTCGGATCTGCACCAGGCCATCGACCGTGTGGCCCACAAGCGCGAGTGGGACGCCGCCGAGCGCGCCAGGCGCGAGCGCCAGGCCCGCAAGCTCGTCGACCGCTACCTGGGCAACGTGGTGCGGGTGGCCCAGTTCACCGCCTACGAGCGGGTGTTCGCGCTGTGGCATGTGGCACACGTGCCCTTCGTCTACCTGTTGATCCTGAGTGCCGCGTTCCATGTGTTCGCGGTGCACGCGTACTGACCGCGATGGGCTGGCGCGCATGGGCCCGGGCCTCTTGCCTCTCTGCGTTGCTGGCCCTGGCACTGCCGGTGGGGGCGCAGAGCCTGGAGTCGGTGCTGGCGCCGGGCAAGCTCAGCGACGCCCACGCCAAATGGGACGACGACTGCAAGCAATGCCACGTGCGCTTCGACCGCAACGCGCAGGACGGCCTGTGCACCAGCTGCCATAAGGACGTGGGCCACGACCTTCGCGAGCGCGCCGGCTTCCACGGCCGCCAGAAGCCCCAGGCCTGCCGCAGCTGCCACACCGAGCACAAGGGCCGCGGCATGCGCCTGGCCGAGTTCGACCGCCAGCACTTCGACCACATGCAGACCGACTACCCGCTGCGCGGCCGTCACCTGAAGGCCCCGTGCAGCGCCTGCCACCTGCCCGCCCAGAAGTACCGCGAGGCGCCGAAGGACTGCCTGGCCTGCCACCGCAAGGACGACACCCACAAGGGCAGCCTCGGCCCCAAGTGCCACGAGTGCCACACCGAGACTAGCTGGAAGGAAGCGAAGCTCGACCACGACAAGACCCGCTTCGCGCTCACCGGCAAGCACGCCGACACGCCCTGCGCCAGCTGCCACAAGGACACGCAGTACCGCGAGACCCCGCGCACCTGCATCGGCTGCCACAAGCGGGTGGACGAGCAGCGCGGGCACAAGGGCCAGTTCGGCGAGCGCTGCGAGAGCTGCCACGGCACCAAGTCGTGGAAGGGCAGCCTCTTCAACCACGACACCGACACCCGCTACGCATTGCGCGGCAAACACCGCCTGTTGGCGTGCACGAATTGCCACACCGGGCCGCTCTACCGGCAAAAAACCGCAAGCGACTGTTACGGCTGCCACCGCCAGGACGACAAGCACCACGGCTCGCTTGGCCGCGAGTGCGCGAGCTGCCACACCGAGCGCGACTGGAAGGAGCGCGCGAAGTTCGACCACGGCAAGACCGCCTTCCCGCTGCTCGGCCGCCATGCCGATGCCGAGTGCAAGGCCTGCCACAAGAGCGCGCTCTTCAAAGAGGCCCCGAAGGACTGCATCGGCTGCCACCGCAAGGATGACCGCCACCAGGGCACGCTGGGCGAGAAGTGCGAGAGCTGCCACGCCGAGAAGAACTGGAAGACGACCGCCGGCCGCTTCGACCACGACAAGACCCGCTTCGTGCTGCGCAACGCCCACGCGCGCACCACCATTCCATGCGCGGCCTGCCACCTCGAGATGAGCGGCCCGCGCCTCGTCTTCCGCACCGCCTCGACCGACTGCGTGGCCTGCCACCGCAAGGACGACCGCCACGACGGCCAGCTCGGTACGCAGTGCAGCCAGTGCCACACCGACCTGAACTGGCGCGTGCCCGGCTTCGACCACGCGAAGACACGTTTCCCGCTCACCGGTGGGCACCTCATCGCCAACTGCAAGGCCTGCCACCTCACGCCGCGCTTCAAGGATGCGAAGGCCGAGTGCCACTCCTGCCACCGCAAGGATGACAAGCACCAGTTGCGCTTCGGCCCGCGCTGCGACACCTGCCACACCACGCGCGACTGGAAGACCTGGCGCTTCGACCACGACCAGCGCACGCGCTATCGACTGGACGGCGCCCACGCCAAGGTGGCCTGCGAGTCGTGCCACACGCGTGAAGCACCGCGCGGGAAAGACATCGCGCCCGTCGGCACCCACTGCAGCGCCTGCCACCGCAACGACGACGTGCACGACGGCCAGTTCGGCCCGCGTTGCGAGCAGTGCCACGTGCCGCAGTCGTGGAAGCGCGTGACCAACCTGCGCACCGGCAGCCTGCAACGCCCGAGGTGGCTCCAATGACGACCCAGACGACAACGAAGAACCTGATCCGGCTGTTCGCCGCTGTGGCGCTCGCCGCGCTGGCCGCCTGGGGCATCGCCCAGGTGCCGGTGCGCGATTTCGACCACGTGAAGACCGGCTTCCCGCTCACCGGCGCACACGCCAAGGAGCGCTGCGAGAGTTGCCATGTGAACGGCGTCTTCAAGGGCACGCCACGCGACTGCGCCACCTGCCACGCCGCTGGCTCGCTGCTCTCGCGCACCAACATCGTCAAGCCCTTGCGCCACTTCCCCACCACCCAGGCCTGCGATGCCTGCCACAACACGCAGACCTTCACCGGCGCCCGCTTCACCCACGGTGGCGTGCTGCCCGGCAGCTGCCAGAGCTGCCACAACGGCAGCTTCGCCACCGGCAAGCCGGCTGGGCACCTGCAGACGCAGGCCTCGTGCGACAGCTGCCACCGCACCGCCGCGTGGGTGCCGGCGACGGGCTTCGACCATGCGAGCGTGACGCCCGGCACCTGCGCCACCTGCCACAACGGCAGCCGCGCCGTGGGCAAGCCGGCCATGCACATGCCGGTGGGCACGCAGTCGTGCGATGCCTGCCACGCCACCACGCGCTGGCGCCCATCGAGCTGGAACCACACGCAGGTGCCGGTCACCAACCAGTGCGCCACCTGCCACAGCGGCGCCTACCCACCGGCCGACGGCCGCTCGCCGAGCCACATCCCCTACCAGCTCGTGACCGGCACGCCCATCACCAACTGCGACACCTGCCATCGCAGCGGCTACGCGGCGTGGACACCGGCCCGCTTCCACAGCAGCGTCACGGTGTCGAGCCAGTGCGCCACCTGCCACACCGGCAGCTTCTCGCCGGCGGTGGGCAAGCCCAACACCAGCACGCACGTGGGCGTGACCGCCTGCGAAGGCTGCCACCGCTCCACCACCAGCTGGCTCACCGTGACCTTCGCGCACTCGCCGGCCAACGCGGTGGGCACGGGCACCTGCGACACCTGCCACAACGGCAGCGTCGCCCGGGGCAAGTCGCCCACGCACGTGCCGGTGACGACCGGCGTGGCGCGCTGCGATTCGTGCCACCGCTCGCAGTCGAGCTTCGCGACCGCGGTGACGATGAACCACAGCGTGGTCACCACCACCGCCTGCAAGACCTGCCACAACGGCAGCTACCTCTCCGAAGGCGTGACCGGCGCCCTCGCCAAGCCGGCCAACCACATCCCCGAGGCCACGCAGCTGCTCAACGGCGGCGCGCTGGACTGCAACGCGTGCCACACCAGCACCACGAGCTGGGCGTCGATGCGCATGAACCACAACGCGAGCCTCGGCAACGGCGCCGGCTGGTGCAAGGGCTGCCATGCCACGGGCACGTCGTTCCTCGGGAGCATGGAGAAGAAATCGCTGACCCACCAGCAGCGAACGCCGGCCCCGACCGACTGCTCCCAATCCGGCTGCCACCGCCCGCTGGGCAACAAGGGCGCGGCTTATTCCAAGTGGGACTGAACCAACGAGGCCGTGCGCGCTTGAAGACCTTCTACCGATTCGCCCTGGCGCTGCTGACCGCGGTGCTGGCCCCGTGGGCGCAGGCCCAGCTCATCGACGACGTGACCATCCGCCCCGAGGGCAGCGATGCCGTGGTGCAGGTGCGCTTCACCGCGCCGGTGCAATACCGGCGTGCGGTACTCATGCCCTCGGGCGATTTCGTGCAGGCCTTCTACGAAGTGCTGCCGCCGCACGACGGGCTCAACTTCGATTCGGGCCAGCGGCGCGTGATCGGCGGTGACCGCCTGCCCCGCGTGACCATCACCGACGAGGCCACCGACCGGGCCGGCATCGCGCGCAAGCTGGTGGTGCGCTTCGCCGAACCGCAGCGGGCCCGCGTGCGTGCGGGGCGCGGTAACCGCAGCATCGAGTTCGTGCTCACGGCGATGGGGGCGCGTGCGCCGGCACCTTTGCCTGCAGCTTCGCCTGCATCGGCGCCCGCACCGGCCCCTGTCCTGCCGCCGACGCTGCCGGCGGCTTCGGCGCCGGCTGAAGCGCCACCCGTGGCCGTCGTGCCCACGCCGTCCGCTTCGGCCGTCGCACCGCCCGAGCGCTACGTGGTCGTGCTCAAGGCCGTCACCGCGCCGGGCGAGCAGGGCGATGCGCCCGTGCCGCGCTCGCTGCAGGACTACACCGTCTTCACCGAGAAGCGCCAGGTGGGCGCCCGTGTCGTCTACGAGATCAACCTCGGCTACTTCGACACCCGTGCCCAGGCCGAACGCGCGCGCGGGCTGCTGGCCGAGCGCTTTCCGCAGGCGATGGTGGTCGACCTCAACAAGCCGCGCGAGCCCGAACCCGAAGTGCCGCCCACGCGGGTGGCTGCCGCGGTGCCGGCCCCCGTGCCGGAGCCAGCCGCGCCCGCAACGCCACCGCCACCGCCACCGCCACCGCCACCGCCACCGCCACCGCCACCGCCACCGCCACCGCCGGCCCCCGCCGTCGAGCCTGCACCACTGCCACCCCCGCGCCCGCGCATCCGTGCGCCCATCACGCCCACGACCACGCTCGTCGGCTCGGTCTCGCAGTTCTACTACGGCGGCCAGAGCAAGGTGCGCACGCAGGAGTTCCAGGAGTCGCCCATCAGCGGCCTGCCCGAGCTGCAATCCGACAACACCTTCTCCGGCACCGACCAGAAGCAGTCGGTGAGCAGCGTCGACCTCAACTGGCGCCACCGCGATGCCGAGCGTGACATGCGCTTCGTCTTCCGCGACAGCTACTCGGCGGACCTGCTCGACAGCCAGCGCAGCAAGAACCGCCTCTCGGCGCTCTACTTCGACCACCGCTCCACGAGCCTCGGCACCAACCTGCGCGTGGGCCGCCAGTCGGGCACGGGTGCCGGCGTGCTCGGCCGCTTCGACGGCGTGCAGGGCGGGGTGCTCGTGGCGCCGAAGTGGCGCGTCAATGCCGTGGCCGGCAGGCCGGCCGACAAGCTGCTCGACAGCCGGCGCCAGTTCTACGGCAGCTCGGTCGATGCCGAATCGCTGACCCCGGAGCTCAGCGGCAGCGTCTACGCGATCCAGCAGACCATCGACGGCGAGGTCGATCGCCGCGCGCTTGGCAGCGAGCTGCGCTACTTCAGCGGCGCCACCTCGGCCTTCGGCCTGCTCGACTACGACCAGGTGCTGAAGGGCGTCAACATCGCCATGCTGCAAGCCACCTGGCAGCGCGCCGACAACACCGTCGTCAACCTGCTCGTCGACCGCCGGGCCACGCCGATGCTCTCGCTCGGCAATGCGCTCTTCTTCCAGACCGCGAGCCCGCCGGCGCAGAGCGTGCGCGAGCTGCTGGCGAGTGGCGCCACCGTGGGCGACCTGCGGGCGCAGGTGAAGGGCCTCAACTCCTACACCACGCAGTCGGTGCTGGGCGTGACCACGCCGCTGTCGGCGCGCTGGCAGATCGGCGGCGACATCCGCTCCACGCAGATCGGCGAGATCGCCCCCGTGGCCAACCTGCTGCCCTACGGCCAGAAGCCCACCCGCGTCTTCAGCCTCGGCTCGCAGCTCATCGGCAGCAACCTCTACTCGCCGCGCGACACGCACGTGATCGGCCTCACCTGGCTGCGTGGTGCGACCCAGCTGGTCGACGTGCCCGACCCGGTGGACCCGGCCAATTCGACCTTCCGGGACTCCACCTACACTGCCGTGCTCCTGACCTACAACAACTCTTCGTTGATCCGGGAAGCCCTGACGCTCGAGCCTTCGATCAAGTTCTACCGGCAAAGCGACAATGCGGGCCTCAAGACCACCCGCTGGACCCCCGGCCTGCGCCTGAGCCACCGGCTCGGCAAGCAGCTCACGACCGAATCGGAGCTGACGTCGGAATTCAGCAAGACCACGTCACCGGCACGCAACGAATCGTCCAACCGTGTCTATTACTACCTCGGCGCCCGCTACGACTTCTGATGCTTCGGCGCCGCTGCTGGCGGCAAACGCACTGGCCTGCCGGCGTGGCGACCGGATTCTCTTCAAGGGACTCGACCTCACCCTCCTGCCCGGCCAGGTGCTGTGGCTGCGCGGCGCCAACGGCCGCGGCAAGACGAGCCTGCTGCGCCTGCTGGCCGGTCTCTCCACCCCGGAGGCCGGCACGGTCGAGCGGCGCCAGGGCCTGCTCTACGTGGCGCACGCCAACGCGCTGAAGGAAGACCTCACGGTGCTGGAGTCGCTTCGCTTCCTCGCGCGGCTGCAGGGCCGCGACACCGCCGACACCTCGCTCATCGAGGCGCTGCGCCTATTCGGCATGGCCTCGCGCCGCGATGCGCCGGTGCGCACGCTCTCGCAGGGTCAGCGTAGGCGCGTGGCGTTGTCGCGGCTGGCGCTTGCGCCGCAGACGCCGGTGTGGGTGCTCGACGAGCCCTTCGATGCGCTCGACGTCGACGGCATCGCCACGCTCAATGGCCTGCTCTCGCGCCATGCGCAGGCCGGCGGCGGCGTGGTGCTCACGAGCCACCAGGCGCTGACACTCACCGAGCCGGCGCCGCACGAGATCCAGCTCGACGAGGTGGCGCGATGAGCGCGTTCTCGGCGGTCCTCGCCCGTGACCTGCGATTGGCGGCCCGCCGTCGCGTGGAAGCCTTGCTGCCGGTCGCCTTCTTCACCGTTGCGGTGAGCCTCTTCCCCTTCGGCGTGGGCCCCGAGGCGCAGACCCTGCGCGTCATCGCCCCCGGCGTGGTGTGGGTGTGCGCGCTGCTCGCCGCCATGCTCTCGGTCACCCAGCTCTACGCCACCGACCATGCCGACGGCTCGCTCGAGCAGATGCTGCTGTGCGGTGAGTCGCCGGTGCTGATCGCCGCGGCCAAGGCGCTGGCGCACTGGCTGCTGACGGGGCTGCCGCTGATCCTCTTCGCGCCGCTCTTCGGTCTGATGTTCGACATGCGCGGCGAGGCCATCGCCGCACTCACCTTCGGCCTGCTGCTGGGCACGCCCATCCTCAGTCTCCTGGGTGGCGTGGGCGCGGCGCTCACGCTCGGCCTGCGCAGCGGCGGGGTGCTGCTGATCCTCTTGATCCTGCCGCTGTGCATTCCGGCGCTCATCTTCGGCGCCGGCGCGGTGGGGGCGGTGGAGTCGGGCGTCTCGGCTCAGGGACACTATTCGCTGCTGGGCGCGCTGCTCATCGTCACCCTGCTGCTCGCCCCCTGGGCCACGGCGGCGGCCCTGCGCATCTCCACCGAATGAACCCTTCGCGACGATCCACATCATGAGCTTCTACACCTTCGCCGCACCCTCGCGCTTCTATCAGCTCGCGGGCTGGGCCATCCCCTGGCTGTGGGCGGCGGCCATCGTGCTCGCCGCCATCGGCCTGTACATCGGCTTCTTCGTCGCGCCCACCGACGCGACGCAAGGCGAGTCGTACCGCATCATCTTCATCCACGTGCCGGCCGCATGGATCTCGATGGTGCTCTACCTCGCGATGGCCTTCTGGGCCGGCATCGGCTGGGCCTTCAAGACGCGCCTGTCGTCGATGGTGGCGCGTGCCATCGCGCCCACCGGCGCGCTCTTCACCTTCATCGCGCTGTGGACCGGCGCCTTCTGGGGCAAGCCGACCTGGGGCACCTGGTGGGTGTGGGATGCGCGGCTCACCTCGTACCTGATCCTGCTCTTCCTCTACCTCGGCTACATCGCGCTCACCGAGGCGATCGACGACACGCGCCGTGCCGACAACGCCGGCGCCCTCGTCGCGCTCGTGGGCGCGGTCAACGTGCCCATCATCTATTTCTCGGTGAAGTGGTGGAACACGCTGCACCAGGGCGCCACGGTCAGCATGACGGCCGCACCGAAGATGGCGCACACCATGCTCACCGCCATGCTCATCATGACCTTCGCGTTCTGGGCCTATGCCTTCGCGGTGGTCTTCATGCGCACGCGCGCCATCGTGCTGGAGCGCGAGCGAGACGCCGAGTGGGTGGCCAAGCAGCTGAAAGGAGAACGCGCATGAACTGGGGCAGTGCATCGGAGTTCTTCGCGATGGGGGGCTACGGCCTCTATGTGTGGGGCGCCTATGCGGTGACGCTGGTGCTGATGCTGGCCGAGCCGGTGCTCGCCCTGCGGCGCCATGCCGCCGCCCGGCGCACGGCGGCGCTCCCGCACGACGACGAGGCGGCCTGAGCACGGCTGAAGTGGCGCACACCGCGAGGCCGCGATGAACTACCTGTGGCTCTATGGCGCGGTGTTCGCGGTGGTGCTCGTGGTCTACCTGCGCCGGCACTCACGCCGCCAGCGCGAGCACGTGGCGGCGTTGCAGCAGTCGGTCGAGGCCGGCATGGTGGAGCCGGCCTCGCTGCACCCAGTGATCGACCCGGCGCGCTGCATCGGCTCGGGGTCGTGCGTGAAGGCCTGCCCCGAGCAGGCGATCGGCATCGTCAACGGCAAGGCCGTGCTGACCAACGCCTCGGCCTGCATCGGCCACGGCGCCTGCCTGAGCGCGTGCCCGGTCGAAGGCATCCAGCTCGTCTTCGGCACCGAGCGGCGTGGCGTGGAGATCCCGCACGTGAGCCCCGATTTCGAGACCAACGTGCCCGGCATCTTCATCGCCGGCGAACTGGGCGGCATGGGGCTCATCCGCAAGGCGGCCGAGCAGGGGCGGCAGGCCATCGGCGCCATCCGCCAGCGCCGCGGCGGCCAGCACGACTTCGACGTGGTGATCGTCGGCTGCGGCCCGGCTGGGCTGTCGGCAGGGCTTGCGGCCATCCAGCACGGCCTGCGCTACAAGCTGCTGGAGCAGGAGGCCTCGCTCGGCGGCGCCGTCTTCCACTACCCGCGCCACAAGATCGCGATGACGGCGCCGGTGGAGCTGGCGCTGGTCGGCAAGGTCAAGTTCGGCGAGGTGCAGAAAGAAGAGCTGCTCGACTTCTGGAACAGCACCGTGCAGCAGACCGGCCTCAAGATCTCGTTCCGCCAGGAGCTTGCCGGCATCGACCCGCGCGACAACGGCTTCGTGGTGCACACCCGCAGCGGCGAGCGCTACACCACCCGCACCGTGCTGCTGACGATGGGCCGGCGCGGCACGCCGCGCAAGCTCGAGGTGCCGGGCGAGGAGTCGTCGAAGGTCGTGTACCGCCTCGTGGATGCTGCGCAGTACCGCGGCCAGGCGGTGCTCGTGGTGGGCGGCGGCGACAGCGCGGTCGAGGCCGCGGTGGCGCTGTCGCAGGAGCCGGGCACGCAGGTCACGCTCTCCTACCGCGGCGAGGCCTTCTCCCGCATCAAGACCAAGAACCGCCAGCTGCTCGACCAGCAACGCGAAGCAGGGCGTTTGCAGGTATTGCTCGGGTCGGTGGTCAAATCGATCGAGGCCCGCAGTGTTCGCATCGAACACGAAGGCCGTGAACGCAGCCTGCGCAACGATGTCGTCATCGTCTGCGCGGGCGGCCAGTTGCCCACCGAGCTGCTGCGCAAGGTGGGCATCCGGTTCGACACCAAATTCGGCACCGCCTGAGTCTCTCGGGCGTGCCCACGCCCAGGAGACGCCTCATGCCGCACACCACGGCACGCATCCTCGCCATCGCTGCTGCCTGCGCAGCAGCCACCTGCGCCGCGCAGGCCCAAGACGGCGCCCCGCCGCCCACCAGCGCCGCCTCGGCGCCCGAGCAGCCTGCCCTGCCACGCGTGGTGATCACCAACCGGAGCGAGCGCGCCCCCACCAGCCGCAGCGTGATGAGCGGCGACGAACTGCGCACCGTGCCCGGCACGGCTGGCGACACGATGAAGGCGCTGCAGGCGCTGCCCGGCGTCGCGGTGGCCGACGACAGCAGCGCCGCGCCCGCGGTGCGCGGCTCGCGGCCCGACGACAACCTGTACTACGTCGACTTCCTGCCGGTGGGCTACCTCTTCCACATGGGCGGCCTCGTGAGCACGGTGCACAGCGACCTCGTGCGCCAGTTCGAGCTCTACAGCGCGGCCTTCGGCCCCGAGTACGGCGACGCCATCGGCGCGGTGCTCGACGTCACCTTGCGCAACCCGCGCACCGACCGCCTGGGCGGCGTGCTCAACGTGAGCCTGCTCGGCGCCGACGCGCTGATCGAGGGCCCGGTCAACGAGACGCAGTCGTTCTACTTCGCGGTGAAACGCAGCTACATCGACCTGCTGCTCGACACCGTGGAAGACGACGACTCCGGCGTCATCATCAGCGTGCCGCGCTACTGGGATTACCAGGGCAAGTACCTCTGGAACCTCAACGCCGACCACCAGCTGAGCTTCCACGCCACGGGTGCGGCCGACAAGCTCGAATTCCGAGTGCCCGCCGGCTCCACCCTCGCCACGCAGGAGCCGGTGCTGGCCGGCGACAGCGCCCTCAACACCGGCTACGCCACGCAGGCGCTGGTGTGGGATGGTGACTTCGGCGGTGGCGTGAACAACAAGCTCGCCTTCGGCCGCACGATCGACCGCAACACCAGCAGCGTGGGCACCGCCTTGCGCGCCACCTCGCGGGCGAGCACCGTGTTCCTGCGCGAGCAGCTGCGCTTCAAGCCGGCGGCGGGGCACGACACCTCCGTGGGCGGCTCGGTCGAGTCAATGAAGATCGACTACGACATCGATGCGCAGAACGCCCGCTGCACCGAGTTCGACCCCGAGTGCGACTACACCAGCGCCCCGCGCACGCAGGCGCGCGACACCCTGAGCGCGAAGTTCGGCAATGCCTACCTGAGCCACCGCTGGCAGGCCACCGACGCGTGGGGCCTGAGCCTGGGCGCGCACCACACCCGCGATGGCTACCTTGGCCGCCGCTACACCGAGCCGCGCGTGGGCCTCGAATGGAAGGCGACACCCAGCACCACCTTCACCGCGGCCTGGGGCCGGCACAACCAGTTCCCCGCAGGCGAGCAGGTGATCCCGGGCTTCGGCAACACCGGCCTGTGGCACCTGCGCGCCACGCACAGCGTGCTGGGTGTGGCACAGACGCTCGATGCCGGCTGGTCGTGGAAGCTCGAGGCCTACCAGAAGAAGTTCAGCGACTTCGTGGTGGCCGACCCCACGGTCAACTACGTCAACGGCGGCAGCGGCCGCTCGCATGGCGCCGAGTTGCTGATCAAGAAGGACCCGAAATCGGGCGGCAAGCTGTCGGGCTGGCTCGCGCTGAGCCTGTCGAAGGCTCGTCGCCAGAACGACCTCACCGGGCGTGAGTTTCCCTTCGACTTCGACCAGCCGGTGATCGCCCACCTGGTGATGCAGTACCGCCAAAGCGAGCGCTGGATGTACGGCGCGAAGTGGAGTTACCACACCGGCTCGCCCTATACGCCCATCACCGGCAGCTACGTCGACACCGACGGCCGCACCCGCCCGACCTACGGCGAACTCAACGGCGAGCGACTCCCGGCTTATCACCGCCTCGACCTGCGCGCCGACTGGAAGCTCTCGCCGCGCTACAGCTTCTACGGCGAGCTGATCAACGCCTATGCGCGCAAGAACCTCTCGGGCTACAGCTACAACGCCGACTACAGCGAGCGCAAGCCGGTGACGCAGCTGCCGCTGCTGGTGTCGTTCGGGGTGCTGATCAAGTTCTGAAGTCCCGCTGCATCCAGCGAGGCGTTCACAGCGTACTCAACGGGCGGCGCGATACTTGGCCGCCCACCCATGAGTCTTCTCGCTTCCTCGCTCTTCGCCCGTGACCTCGCCCGCCTGCTCGCCGGCTGGCTGGCGGTGATCGTCTTCGTGCAGGCGATGGCGGCGGCGCTCGGCATGGTGCAGGGGCCGCGCCATGTGCACGCCAACGCCGCGGCAGCGTTCGTCCATGCCGATGCCGCGCATGAGGCGGCGCACCACGAGCACGGTGGCTGGGCCCGGCATGTTCACGCCGAGCCTGCTCACGACCGCATGCTGGGCGACGAGGCGCAAGACCTGAGCGCTGTCGCGGGACTCGTGCTGTCGGCGATGGTGGCGCTCGACACGGTGCGCGATGGCGTGCGCAGCGTCGACGTGGGCCATGTGATGTGCGCCTCGCCTGCCTGGAGCTGCCTCACCCACACCGCGCCCTTCCCCGAGCGGCCCCCTCGGGCCTGACGCTGCCCCGCCGAAGCCGCCTGCACCTGCAGGCGTTCACCCCACCGGCTGTCGCAACACCGCGGCGGCTCTTCGGACATCGTCGTCATGAAACCCCGTTTCCACCCCATCGCCCTGGGCGTGCTGGCCCTGTGTGGCCCCACGTTCGCCCAGTCCACCGACACCACGCCCAAGGAAAAAAACACACCCGCCCAGGTGGCCGCCGTGCACCTGGAGCCCGTCGAGATCACCGGCCGCCACTACGACAACGCCGTGGGCACGTCGGACGCCGCCTCGCAAGGCGTGATCCGCGCCGAGCTGATGAAGAGCCGCCCCGCGCTGCGCCCCGGTGAAGTGCTCGAGTTCGTGCCCGGCGTGATCGTCACGCAGCACTCCGGCGACGGCAAGGCCAACCAGTATTTCCTGCGCGGCTTCAACCTCGACCACGGCACTGACTTCGCAACGTCCATCAACGGCATCCCGGTCAACATGCCTTCGCACGGCCACGGCCAGGGTTACACCGACCTCAACTTCCTGATCCCCGAGCTGGTCGACCGCATCGAGTACCGCAAGGGCCCGTATTTCGCGAAGAGCGGCGACTTCTCGTCGGCCGGCTCTGCCGACATCGCCTATCGCAGCACCTTCGACGCCCCGTTTGCCTCGCTCGGCGTGGGCCAGCGCGGCTACCGGCGCGGCCTCGTCGGCGGCTCGACGACGCTCGGTGGCGACCACGCCCTGCTCGGCGCCTTGGAGCTGCAGCACAACGACGGCCCGTGGACGGTGCCCGAAGACTTGAAGCGCGCCAACGGCGTGCTCAAGCTCGGCGGCGGCAGCAAGAACAAGGGCTGGAGCGCCAGCCTCATGGCCTACGACGCGAGCTGGACGGCCACCGACCAGATCCCCGAGCGCCTGATCTCCGAGGGCTACAACGGCCAGCCCTTCAGCCGCTTCGACACGCTCGACCCGACCACCGGCGGCAAGACACGCCGCACCAGCCTGTCGACCGAATGGCGCGACATCGGCGACGACCGCGCGACGCGCTTCTCGGCGTATGCCATCGACTACCGGCTGTCGCTCTACTCCAACTTCACCTATGCACTCGACAGCGCCGACGACCAGTTCTCGCAGCAGGACAAACGCACCGTCTACGGCCTGGCCGCGAGCCACAGCGTCGACCATGCGCTGGGCTCGCTTGCGGCGCGCAGCGAGGTGGGTGTGCAACTGCGGCACGACCGCGCGCGTGTCGGGCTCTTCGAATCGTCGGCCCGCGTGCTGGGCGCGGCGGTGCGTGACGACAAGGTGCGCGAAACGCTGCTCGGCGTCTACGGCCAGACGAGCCTGGAGCTGAACTCGTGGTTGCGCAGCGTGGTCGGCCTGCGCGCCGACAGCGTGCGCTTCACGGTCGACAATCAGGTGGTGCCAGGCTCCGCCACCGATGGCGACCAGCATCTGTCACCGAAGTTCTCGCTCGTCGCCGGGCCCTGGGCCAAGACCGAGCTCTTCTTCAACGCGGGCCGCGGCTTCCACAGCAACGATGCGCGCGGCGCGACCGCGGCCACCGACCCGGCACCGGGCCTCGCCACCTCGCGCGGCATGGAACTCGGTGCACGCACCGAGTGGGTACCCGGCCTGCAGAGTTCGCTCGCGCTGTGGAAGCTCGACTTCGATTCCGAACTCGTCTACGTGGGCGATGCCGGCAACACCGAGGCGGCGCGCCCGAGCAAGCGCCACGGCGTGGAGTGGAACAACCGCTGGGCGCCGAAACCCTGGTTGCTGGTCGACGCCGACCTCGCCTGGAGCCACGCGCGCTTCAAGGGTGACGACCCGGCGGGCGACCGCATCCCCAACGCCGTCGACAAGGTGGCCTCGGTGGCGGTCAGCCTGAAAGACCTCGCCGGCTGGTCCGCCAGTGTGCAGTGGCGCTACCTCGGCAGTGGCGCGCTGGTCGAAGACAACAGCGTGCGCTCGTATTCCTCGGCCACCACCAACCTGCGCGTGAGCCGCAAGCTCTGGAAAGACGCGGAGCTGACGCTCGACGTCTTCAACCTCTTCGACCGCGACGTGTACGACATCCAGTACTACTACGAGTCGCAGCCGGCGGGGCAGGCCGCGCAGTTCGATCGCCACGTGCACCCGGCCGAGCCGCGCACCGTGCGGCTCACGCTCAAAGTCGGGTTCTAGACGCCTCCGGCTGCAGGTACTCGCGCAGCAGTGCGCGCGCTCGGTGCAGCCGGCTCTTCGTCGCTTCGCGCGTCAGCCCGAGGCGCTCGGCGGCTTCCCCGATGGTCAGCTGCTCCATGTCGCGCAACAGCACGATCTCGCGGTACATCGCGGGCAGCGACTCGAGCGCACGCACCAGGTCGAGCCGCAGTTCGTCGATCGGCATGCGGGCGAAGTGCGCGGCTTCGTCGCGTTCGGCCAGCTGCTCGGTGCCACGCAGCACGCCGAGCACCGGCAGCATGCACAGTCGCGTGACCACCCGCAGCACCCAGCCGGGCAGCGCCATCGGGTCGCGCACCGAGCCCACGCGCCGGTAGAGCACGATCAGCGCTTCCTGCACCACGTCCTCGATCGACGAGCTGCGGTGGCACTGGCGCCGCGCGTAACGGCGGATGTCGGGCTGCAGCTCGCGCAGCAGGCGCTCCAGCGCGGCCGGGTGGCCGGCCTGGGCGGCGGCGAAGAGCGCGCCGTCGAGCTGCATCACGAGCCGGGCTCCACGGGCTTGCGACCCACCATCGCGCAGGCTGGGCAGTAGCCGAAGAGGCCGGTGAGCACCATGCTCGCGCCGCTGGCCGCCAGCACCCAGCCAAGCGGCGTGGTGCCGATGAGCGCCAGCGAACCTGCCGCCATCAGCACGCCGCCGACCACCCGCACGATGCTTTCCTTCGATCCCACATTCTTGCGATAGAACATCACGTCACCTTGGCTGCCCGACACGGGGGCATCGCAGGTGAGGAGGGGTACTTGCGCCAAAAGGATTCGGCGGCCTGCAAAAAAAGTTCAACGCCCGGCGGCGATGCCCGTGCCGCCGATGGGCAGCGTGGGCTGGTGCATACCGAAACCGGCAATCAGCGGCATCGCGCGCGAGATCGCGTCTTTCACCGACGGCAGCTGGAGCGAGGCCTTGTGGCTGGCTTCGTCGGCCCAGACTTCGGTGATCCAGATCGCCTCGGCGTCCTTCGGGTCGACCGCGACCACGTAGCTGATGCAACCGGGCATGCCTTCGACGTTCTCCAGCAGGATGGCGACCAGCGCGTCGCGCTGGCCGGGGTGCGATCTGAACTGGCCGATGAGTCCGTACATGGGATGCTCCTGCGTAGAGCTGCGATCTTCGCCGCTCTCGGTGCCGCCAAGGCGCTATGGCAGGAGCGTGTCATGGCGAAGCCAGTCGCGGGGTGACTGCCCGACCTTCTGCGCGAAGACGCGCGACAGCGCCGACGCACTGCTATAGCCCAGTTCTTCGGCGATGGTCTTGAGCGCCGACCCCTGGCGCAGCCGGGTCTGCGCGATCGACAGCCGCCACTGTGCGAGGTATTCAGCGGGGCCTTCGCCCACGTGCGACTTGAAGGCCGCGGCGAAAGCGCTGCGCGACATGCCCGCACGTTCGGCCATGCGTGGCAGCGTCCATGCATCACCCGGCGCTTCATGCAGTGCGACCAGCGCCTTGGCGAGTTGCGGGTGAGACAGCCCGTTCAAGAGCCCGGCGGGAACGCCGCTTTCCTCGGGATGGTCGAGCAGCCAGCGCAGCAGCTGCAGCAGCAGCACCTCGAAGAGCCGGTTGGCCAGCAGGCGGTGCCCGCAGCGCACCTGCTCCGTCTCGGCAAAGAGCAGCGTGAGGGTGTGCTCCAGCGTGGGCAGCTGCGCCAGCGGCAGCACCACCACCGGCGGCAGGGCGCGCGCGAGCGGGTGCTCGTCGCCGCCTTCGAACTCGACCGCGGCACAGGTGAAGTCGCAGCCTTCGGCCGGTGCATTGTGGAAGTCGTGTGCGAGCGGGCGGGGGTAGAAGAGCAGCGTGGGCTCGGTGACGTGCAGCTTCTTGGGCGCGCCGCTGCGCGCACGGTGCGTGAGAGTCATCTCGCCGTGGCGCATCACGTGCAGGAAGCCGCGCCCGGGCTCGGCGGCGTAGTGCGTCACCCCGCACAGGGGCCCGTGGTGGAACAGGTGGGCGCGCACCCGGAAACGCTCCAGCAAGGAGGACAGCCGATCGACACTCTCGTTCATGTCTGGACGAATTGGTATGTATCGTGGATAAAACGATACCGATGATACAGGTTGCCACGCCACACTGACTGCACTGGAACTTGCCAGTGCAACCGAAGAAAGGAATCAACATGCCCCGCGTTCCCCTGCTCGATGCCCACACCGCCTCGCCCGACAGCAAGGCCCTGCTCAGCCAGATTCACGGTGCCTTCGGCGCCACGCCCAACATGTTCAAGGCCGTGGCGAACTCGCCGGCCGCGCTGAAGAGCATGTGGGGCTCGTTCGCCGCCTTTGGCCAAGGGGTGCTCGAGCCGAAGCTCACCGAGAAGATCGCCGTCGCGGTGGCCGAGCGCAACGCCTGCGAGTACTGCCTGGCCGCGCACATGGCGCTGGGCCGCAAGGCCGGCGCGAGCGCCGGCGAGATGGCCGCGGCGCAGATGGGCGAGGCGAGCGATGCCCGCACCGCTGCGGCGCTGCGCTTCGCGCTGCGGCTCGTCGATCAGCGTGGGCAGGTGGGCGATGGCGACGTGCAGGCCCTGCGCGCGGCCGGCTTCAACGATGCCGAGATCGTGGAGGTCCTCGCGCACGTGGCGCTCAACCTCTTCACGAACTACGTGAACGTGGCCTTCGCGGTGCCGGTGGACTTTCCGGCGGTGCCGCTGCGCCGCGCGGCGTGACGCCGGCGCTGGGCACGGGCTGGCGCTCCACGCGCCAGTGCGGGCGCCGCGCCCGCAGCGTGTAGCGGCTGCGGTACTCCGACAGCGACATGCCCGTCTCGCGCAGGAAGAGCCGCCGGAACGAAGCGGTGTCGCTGTAGCCGCAGGCTTCGGCGATGCCGTGCACGCCGTGCAGCGTCACCTCGAGCAGCATCTTGGCGCGCTCGATGCGCAGGTGGTGCAGGTAGTCGAGCGGTGTCATGCCCGTCACCTGGCGGAAGTGGCGCAGCAGGGTGCGCTCGCTCGCGGCGGCTGCGGCGGCCACGGGTGCCAGGCGATAGGGCTTGTCGACGTTGGCCTGCAGCCATTGCATCGCGCGGTAGACAGGGCTGTCGGAGGTCTTGGTGATCCACTGGCTCGCCACGAGCGTGGGCGTGAGCTGCTGGCGCAGCGGCTGGTGCAGCAGCACCTGCGACGAGGCCTGGGCGAGGTCGGGGTCGTGCAGGTGGCCGAGCACGCGCAGCATGAACTCGGTCATCGAGGCCGGGGCCACGCAGGTGAACACACGCCCGGCGGTGCCCATGCTGTCGTCGGCGCTGAAGTCGCAGCGTGGGTAGCGGCGCCCCATCCAGCTCTGGTAGACCCACGGCGCGGCCACACGGTGGCCGTCGAGCAGGCCCAGCTCGGCGGGCACCACGATGCCGCCACCACAGGCGGCCACCCAGCCGCCCGCCTGCGCGTGGCGCTCGACGAGGCGCAGCGCGGTGGTGGCACGTGCGACCGTCTCGCCGAGATGCGGCGCGTTGTCGGCGGCCAGGGCCGGGATGAGCAGCAGGCTCTGCGCCGGTGGGCGCCGTGGTACGCGGCGACCCTCGGGCTTCGTGCCGCGGGGTGGCGAAAACGGCGACGGCATCGCGCGGCCACCGGCCGAGACGATCTGCCAGCTCAGCTCGCGCGGCGACCCGGGCCGCTGCAGTGCCGCCACCTGCGCGGCCACGCGCAGCACGTCGAGCGCGGCGAAGAGGGTGCCGGGCAGTGCCTGCGGCAGCCACAGCAGGCGCACATGCAACGGGGTGCGCCGGCTGGTCTCGGCGGTGGTGTCTTCGGCGACGCATGAAAGGCGCATGGCGAAATCGGCAACTCAAATGGCGGAATCGGCTCGCCCCATTTTCCGCCCGCGCGCCTAGACTTTTTTCACGTTCATTTCCTGGCGCACGCCATGCCTCTCATGCTTCGACACCTTCGCCTTCTCTCCTTGTGCGCGAGCCTTGCCGCGTCGTTCGCCGCCATGGCCGCACCCGATGCCCGGCTCCTGGCCGCCAGCCAGAAGGCCGAGCCCGAGGTGATCGAGACCCTGCGCGAGCTGGTGCACATCGAGTCGGGCACGGCCAACGTGGAAGGCATTGCGAAGATCGCCGAGTACTGCGAAGGCCGCCTGAAGGCGCTCGGCGCGAAGACCGAGCGCATCAAGGCCACCAAGGGCCACGGCAGCATCGTGAAGGGAAGCTTCAGCGGCACCGGCATGCAGCGCATCCTGCTGATCGCGCACATGGACACGGTGTACGGCCCCAACACGCTCGCCACCCAGCCCTACAAGCGCGACGGCAACAAGCTCTATGGCCCCGGCATCGCCGACGACAAGGGCGGCATCGCCGTCATCCTGCATTCGCTCAAGCTGCTCAACGATGCCGGCTGGAAGAACTACGCGCAGCTCACCGTGCTCTTCAATCCTGATGAAGAAGGCGGCTCGGGCGGATCGAGCGAACTGATCGCCACGCTTGGCAGCGAGCACGATGCGGTGCTGTCGTTCGAGCCGACCGCGGCCAAGGCGGTGGCCAAGACCGAAGGGGTGCTGCTGGGCACCTCGGGCATCGCGTTTGCGACGATGGAGGTGCAGGGCCGCTCATCGCATGCCGGCGCCGCGCCCGACGCCGGCCGCAACGCGCTGGTGGAACTCTCGCACCAGATCGTGCAGACGAAAGACGTGGCCAAGGGCATCCCCGGCACGCAGCTCAACTGGACGCTCGCCTCGGCCGGCTCGGTGGGCAACCAGATCCCCGAGAAGGCGAGCGCACATGGCGATGTGCGCCTGCAGGTGAGCGATGGCGCCGAGAAGCTGCGCGCCGCGCTGCAGGAGAAGGTCGATGCCAACCGCCTCGTGCCCGACACCACCACCACCATCAAGATGCAGGTGAACCGCCCTGCGTTCAACGCAGGCGAGCGGGGCCGTGCGCTGGCGCAGCATGCGCAGAAGATCTATGCCGAACTCGACGGCCGGCCGCTGTCGCTGATCCCGATGACGGGCGGCGGCACGGACGCGGCGTTTGCCGCGCGCTCCGGCAAGGCCGTGGTGCTCGAGAGCCTGGGCCTCGCCGGCTTCGGCTATCACGCACGCGACGAGTACATCGAGATCGACTCGATCGTGCCGCGCCTGTACCTCGCCTCGCGCCTGATGGTGGACCTGGGCGCGGGCGTGGCGAAGTGAGGTAACCCGGCTCTACTTGCGCGGGCTTTTCGGTTCGCTCTTGCTCGGGCCGAACAGCTCGTCGAACAGATCGTCGGGCACGGTGTTGGGGTTGTCGTCGATCTCCACGCCTGCGAGCAGGTCGTAGGTCGAGCGGCGCCAGCCCCCGGGCACTTCGTCGGGGGCGTCGGTGTGTTCGGGCTTGGGTGAGGGTGGCAGGTTCGGGTCGACCCACTCGCCCAACGGCGCGTGGTCAGAGATTCGCCAGACCAGGCGCTTCGTCTTGGTCGGGGCCTTGTGGCGGGCCATTCGCATTCCTCCGGTACGGCTTGGATGAAAGGAATTGCGCGCGAGCGCAAGGGGACGAATCTACCGAGAGCCGGAGGCGAGCACCAGCGAATGCCCGGAGTACCGGAGCCTCACGGAAGGTCTGGCCGCGAGGTGATCTTTCACACTGTTACTTCGCCTTCGGCGCAGGGGCTTTCAGGCCCGCGCAGGCATCGCGCCGCGGCTTGTCGGGCATCGTGCGGCCACGCTCCTTGGCCCGATCGGCCATCTGCCCGTGGTGCTGCTCCATGTAGACGCGGCACTGCTCGTAGTCGCTGAACGAGAGCATCTTGTCGCGGTGCTGCTGTTGCTCTTCGCGCGACATCATTCCCCAGCCGGGCGTGAAGTCGCGGCCCCAGCGCGCGCGGGGGCCCATGCCACCGCGCATGCCTTCGCGCGGGCCCATGCAGTTGGCGGCGCCCGGGCCGCTGGCGGCAGAAGCGGCGACACACGGACGGCCCGCCCCGGGCCCCGGCTGCGCCATGACGGCAGACGACGAAACGATCAGGCCGGCGAGCCCGATGAGAAGTGGGAGGGTGCGCATGGTGTGGTCCTCGGCTGAGTCGATGCCACCACCTTAGGCGCTGCGAACGCAGCAGACCTTGCGCGAAATCAGAGTTGGTCCCGCCGACAGGAATCGAACCTGTATTTGCCGCTTAGGAGGCGGCCGTTCTATCCATTGAACTACGGCGAGAGCGGCTGGATTATGGCCCCCCAGTCGCTGCGCTCCTGCCCCCGAGGGGCGCCGCCTGGCGGACCGGCAGAGCCGGATCCGCGGGCGTGGCTCTGTCACGCTTCGCTGCGCTCGCTGGGGTGCGCGCACTTGCACGAGCGAAGCGCAGTGCCCATCGAGCCACGCCCCGGGGAACCGGCTTTGCCGGGCCCCTGGGGTGGCGCCCCTTGGGGGCAGGAGCGAAGCGACTGGGGGGCCGTCATTCCCAGCGCCAGGTGCCGATGAGGTCGATGGAGCGGTCGAGGCCGGATTGCAGGCGCATCACGAACCGCTGCGCGATGCGGTAGGTGACCTGGAAGCTGCCGGCGCTGGTGGCGAGGTTCTGCTCGTAGGCCACGTACACGCGCTTCGACAACTGCTTGCCCACCGACACGACCGTCTCGCGGCTGTCGCCTTCGGTCTGGCGCAGGCCGACGTCGTCGATGCCGAAGGCCTTGGTGATGGCGCCGGGGCCGCCATCGCCTTCGCCGGCGAGCAGGGCGAAGGCGGCGCGTTGCACAAGGGCGGTGTCGGTCTTGCCGAGGCCGTCGCTCGCGCGGCCAAGCATGAGCCACGAGAGTTTCTCGTTGTTGGTCATGTCGGGGTTGGAGAAGAGCTTCACGCGCAGGTTCTGCAGCGGGCCGGTGACCTGCACGCCCACGCGCACGTCGAGGTTGGGGCGGGTGGCCTCGATGTCGAGCCGCATGTCGCTTGGGGCGCCGTTGAAGACGATGTCGCCGCGGTCGATCTCGAGCTTCTGGCCGTAGTTGGCGAAGGTGCCGTCGACTGCGCTCACGCGGCCGACCAGCGCCCACTTGCCGGCCGGGCGCGACACGCGCAACTCGCCGCGCAGCCGGGTGTCGATGCCCAGGCCACGCATGCGCAGCTTGTCGCCAAGGTTGACGAGCAGGTCGAGCGAGATGCGGTTGCCGCTGGGCGCGTTTGGCGTGGTCGGTGCGGCTTCGCGCGGGTCGTTGGCGCGGCCGGTCACGATCACGTCGTCGCCGAGGCCGGGCGAGCTCAGGCGGGTGAAGTCGATGAGGCCTTCGTCGACGGTGAAGCGGCCGTCGCCCTTCACCGACTCGCCGTCGATGGCGACGTTGGCCTCGCCGCTCGTGACGACCTTCAAGTCGACGCGCCCGAGCAGCTGGAACTTGTCGGCCACGAGCTTCAGGCGCGAGCGCCAGGTGTCTTCGAGCCTGGCGTCGCCCTCGATGCGCACGCTGCCGTTGCCGCCGCGGGCGCTGAATTTGTTGATGCGGGCGGTGTTGCCGTCGAGCGAGATGTCGACTTCGCCGTCGGTGACGTTGACGCCTTCGACCATGTTGCGCACGCCGATGCCGGTGCCGATCATCTTGCCGGTGTATTCGGGTGCGTTGAGATGCCCGCCGATGCTGGCGCTGACGTTGAGTCGCCCGTCGAGCCGCCAGCCGGCCGGCACCCAGGGGCCCCAGGTGCCGAGGTTGGCCACCTGCGCTTCGAGCACGCCCTGGATGGGCGCATCGGGCGGCGGCGTGGCCACTTGCGGCGAGGTGCGGATGACCACGGCGCCGCCGAGCACGCCGAGCTGCTCGCCCGCCAGGCCGGCGGTGAGGTTCCACACGCCGTCTTTCGCGTCGAGGCCGATGCGCAGGTCGGTCAGGCCGAGCGCCTGCGTGCCGCTTTCTTCGGTGACGGTGAGGTCGCCCTTGATGCGCTCGAAGACGATGTCGGCGCTAAAACGGTCGGTCTGCTTGACGTAGACATGGCCGCCCACCATCAGGTCACCGCCCCAGCCGAAGTTGGGGTGCACGCGCTTGAGCAGCGGGGCCACCGCCAGCGGCTCGAGTTCGGCCTGCATGTCGAGCTGCTGGCCGACGAGGCCGCGGCCGGCTTCCCAGTCGAGGCGGCTCCACTTGAGGGCGGCGCCGAGGATGTCGGCGCGGCCGGCGCCCACGGTGGCGTGCAGCGGCGGGCCGCCTTGCAGCTCGAGCGTGATGTCGCGTGTGACGAGCAGCGGCGCCGCACCGGCCTGCGTGGTGCGCAGCTCGAAGCGCTGCAGCAGGCCCTTCCACGACCACGGCGGCGTGGTGTCGCCCGGCTGGCGGGTGTGCCACACGGCGCCGGCCAGGCTGCCCTGTGCCGCGGCGCTGACGAGCGTGCGCACGGGGGCACGCTGGTCGGCGGGCACGGGGCTGCGCCCGCCTTGCAGCGTCTCGGCCCACACCGGAGGGGCTACGCGCAGCTGGCTGGCGAGCGTGAACTGGTGGTTGCGCCCGCTGCCGCTGAGCTTGAGCCGGGTGTCGTCGATCTTGCGGTCGGACCAAGCGGCCTGGCCGATGTCGACCTGCACGTCGAGCGGGGCGTCGAGGTCGCTGCTGGCCTGCCAGCGGGCCTGGCCCTGGCCCACCGTCCAGGCGCCAGCTTTCACGCCCTCGAGCGCGGCCTGGCCCTGGGTGCTGAGGTCGGGCCAGCGGCCACGCACCTGCGCGTCGGCGGTCAGCGAGCCGGCGAGGGTGTCGGCCACCTGCGAGGCCTGCTCGCTCGGCATCAGGGCGCGCAGCAGCGGGGCGAGGCGGGCGAGGGCAGGCGCGCGGGCCTGGAGCGACCAGCGGTCTTGCTGGCCGCGGGCGTCGGTGGCGAGCTGGCCGTCGACTTCGACATGGTTGCCGCCAACGTCGAGCTTGCCCTGGGCCTGCATGGCGTCGCGGCCGGTGTGGCGCCACTGCAGCTGGCCAGCCAGCGGCACGTTGGCCACGCTGCTGTCGGCGAGCGTGACACGCGCTTCGCCGCGCAGCCCGGCCAGGCGCTCCATCAGCACGCGCTTGTCGGCGGGGCTGCTCGTGCGCACGCTGTCGGCGATGGTGAGCTGGGTGTCGCCTTGCAGGTTGAAGCGGTGCGTGCCGGCGCGCCAGCCGCCGCGCGGGCCGGCGGGGAACCAGGGCTTGGGGTCGAAGTCGACGAGCGCGGCGCGGGCCTGGAGCTGCCACGCGTCACCGCTGCGCTCGGCGGTGCCCTTGAGTTCGGCGCTGGCGCCGTCGGCGCGGGCCCGCAGCTCGCGCAGCTCGATGCGCTCTTCGGAGCCGGTGGCGTCGAGCTTGAGCTGCACCGGGCGTGGTGGGTCGACGAGTTGGCCGCTGAGGTCGGCCAGCGCGGTGAAGCGCGGCGGGGCGGGCGCGCCGGTGGGCGTGCGCGGGGCGAGGGTGCCCGACAGCTTGACGGGGCCGCTCAGGGTCATCGCCATCAGGCGGTTGTCGAGCGCGCTTGGCTGCACTTTCGTGAGCGTGGCGTCGACGGCGAAGTCGCGCCCCTTCCAGCTCGCGGTGCCCTGCAGCGTGCCGGCGGCGCGCTGCTCGTCGAAGAGCTTGGCCTCGAAGCGCTGCAGGCTCAGCTCATCGGCCTGGTCGCTGCGCCAGCGGGCGTCGGCCACGAGGCTGCGCACGGGCAGCTGTTGCCGGTCCCAGCGGCCGGGTTGGGTGTTTTCCAGGTTGGCCGCGAGCGCGAGCGTGTTGGCTGGACCGCCGCTTTCGGGCGTGATGCGCAGCGTGCCGTTGAGCGCGGTGAGCGGCGCTTGCGGCAGCAGCGCCGAGAGGTCGAGGCCCTGGGTCTGGGCGTCGAGCCGCGTGAGTGCCCAGCGGGCTTCGGGCTCCACCTGTGCACTCGCATCGAGCGACTGGCCTTGTGCGCGCAGCTTCGCACGCAGCTCGAACTTCGCGAGTGGCCCGGTCGACTGCGCTTCGGCCTGCCAGTCGGTGCGCAGGGCCTTGGCCCAGGCAGGCAGCGCGGCCTGGCCTTGTGCGCTCTGGGTGGCTTGGAGGGCGACGTCCATCGCCATCGGGCCCAGCGTGTCGATGCGCGCGTGGCCGGTGAGGTGCAGCGGGTCGAGGCGGGCACTCAGCTTCTCGAAGCGGTGGGCGCGGCCCCGGTCGTGGCCCAAATGCACGCTGCCGCGCACGTCGCGCAACGGGTGGCCGCTGCCGAGGCCTGGCACCTGCAGCTCGCCGGCCTGCACGTCGTCGATCTGCAGCTCGACCGGCAGGTGCAGGTTGCGCGGCAGCGTGAAGGGCGTGCTCTCGCCGCTCGACTCCACCGTGACGATCACCCGCTCGGCCACGAGCGAGGCCACGTGGATGCGGGCCCACACGCCTTGCGCGTAGGGGTAGTCGAGGCGCAGCGTGCGCCACGCCGGCCGGTCGACGACGACACGCGTGTGGCCCACGGTGACGACGACCTGCTGCGCCTTGAAGTCGCCGCGCAGGCTGCCTTCGGGTTCCGTCACCTGCACCTGCACGCCGACGAGCGCCAGCCGCGCCAGCAGCCACTGGCTGCCGCCGGTCGTGCCGGTGGCCCAGTAGAGGCTCGACACGAGGCCTGCGAGCAGCGCGCACAGGGCGAACACGATGGCGAGGCTCCACCACAGGCGGCGCCAGCTGCGCGGTTTGGCCGCGCGCGGTGGCGGTGCGGTGGGGGTTTCGTTCGTGTCCATCAGACCACCATCAGAACGCAATGCCCACGCTGAAATGCAAGCGACCCTTGCGCACTTCTTCACCGTAGGCCCAGTCGATGCGCAAGGGGCCCACGGGGCTGCGCCAGCGCACGCCCAGGCCGTAGCCGAGGGCGGGCTCGTAGTCGGACCACTGGTTCACCGCATTGCCGGCGTCGATGAAGACCGCCCACCACAGCGCCGGCCGATTCACCGAGAAGGGGCGTGCGATCTCGAAGCTGGCGGTGAGCAGTTGGCGGCCGCTCGTGAGCACACCGTTGACCACCGGGCCGAGGTCGCGGTAGCCGTAGCCGCGCACCGACTCGTCGCCACCGGCGCGGAAGAGCAGGGTGTCGGGGATGCCTACGGCCGCTTTCGCGAACACCTCGGCCACTTCGAGGCGGGTCTGCGTGTACCACGACCACGGCAGTGGCCAGTAAAGCGTGTTGCGGGTGTAGATGCGGGCGAAGGGGCCGTCCTGCTGGCTCTCGGACAACGCATACCCAGCACCGCCCTGGATCACGGTGGTGAGGCCGCGGGTCGGCAGGATGATGTCGTCGACGTCGCGCCAGGTCCAGTGGTAGTTGCCGGACAGCGCGCGGCTCGTGAATTCGCCGAGGCCGTTGGTCACGGTCGCGTTGAGCAGCTCCGCGAAGATGAGCCGCTCGATGCGCTCGGTGTAGAGCGTGCGGCCCACGCGTGTCTTCCAGGAGAAGGTGGTGTCGTTGTCGGTGTCGAGGCGGCTCACGCCACCGGCCAGCAGCTTGCGGTACTGCGCGTCGCCGGGGTCGCTGAGCAGCTCGCCTTCCCAGGTGCGCTGGGTGCGGCCGAGTTCGAACTTGTTGCGCATCTGCACCTGGAAGCCGAAGGGCCGCAGGTGGCGATGTTCGAGCGTCAGGCGCTCGCGGGTGTTGTCGGAAAAGCCGATGCCGGCCACGGCCTGCTGCAGCGATTGTTCGGTCACGCGCACCATCACTGGCACGGCCTTGGCGTGCGCTTCGTCGGGCTCGATGCTCACCGCCACGCTGTTGAAGAGGTTGAGCTTGAGCAGCCGCTCCTGGTAGTCGTACAGGCGCTTTTCGCTGTAGGGCGTGCCGGGGCCGAAGTCGGCCACGTGGCGGATGCCTTCTTCGTTGTAGCGCTTGAGGCCTTCGATGTGCAGATCGCCCAGGATGAAGAGCGGGCCGCTCTGCAGCTCGACGGCGAGCGTGGCTTCGTTGGCCTTGGCGTCGATGTGGGCGGTGGTCTCGCCCGCCTTGGCGGCGGCGTAGCCCTCGGCGCGCAATTGCGCCAGGGTGCCGTTCTTGGCGCTGTTCCAGGCCGACTGGCTGAAGGGTTTGCCTTCGTCGAGCGGCCAACGCTTGCGCAGGCGCTCGATCAATTCGAGAGCGTCCTTGTCGCCGGCGTCGATGCGGGCCTTCAACTCTCCCGTCACGGTCAGCTCCCAGGCGCCAATGACCGTGCGCGGGCCGGGGCCGACGTTGAGGGTGATGAGCGGCGTCTCATCCGGCGGGTCGACGCGCGTGACGGCGATGGTCGCGTTGAAGTAGCCCTCGGTCTCGAGCAGGCTGCGCGCCTGCGAGGGCGAAGCCGCGGTCAGGCGCACGAGTTCGGCGTTGGTGATGCCTTCGGCCTGCGGCGCATTCTGGAAGCGTGCGAGGTCGAGGTAGGTCAGCAGCAGCTGGCGCAGGTTGGGCGGGGCCTGCACCTCGACGCGGTAGGCCACGGTGGCCGGGGCCGAGGCGGCGCTGGCGGCCGGCGCCGCCGGCTCGGCAGCTTGCGCTTGCGGGGTGTTTTCGGGGGGCGGCGTGGGGCCGTCCTGGGCCAGGTTCGCGCAGCCCCAGAGGCCTGCCGCCATCAGCAAGCCCAGGCCCAGGCGGGCCAGCGAACGAAGGGTCATGTGCGCTGCGTCGACGGGCCCGGGGTCACTTGCTCAAGAGACGCATCGCCCCTTCGAGCCCCTGCAGGGTCAGCGGGAACATGCGGTTGTTCATCAGCTGCTGGATCACCGAGATGCTCTGGCGGTAGCTCCACACGCCTTGCGGCTCGGGGTTGATCCAGGCGAACTTGGGAAAGGCGTTGGTGAGCCGCTGCAGCCATTCGGCACCCGGCTCCTCGTTGTTGTATTCGACGCTGCCGCCGGGCTGCAGGATCTCGTAGGGGCTCATGGTCGCGTCGCCCACGAAGATCAGCTTGTAGTCCTTGTTGTACTTGCGGATCACGTCCCAGGTGGAGAACTTCTCGCTGTAGCGGCGGCGGTTGTTCTTCCACATGAAGTCGTAGACGCAGTTGTGGAAGTAATAGAACTCGAGGTGCTTGAACTCGCTCTTGGTGGCTGAGAACAGCTCTTCGACGCGGTGGATGTGCTCGTCCATCGTGCCGCCCACGTCCATCAGCAGCAGCACCTTCACCTTGTTGTGCCGCTCGGGGATCATCTTGATGTCGAGCATGCCGGCATTGGCCGCGGTGCTGTGGATGGTGTCGTCAAGGTCGAGCTCGAGCTCGTTGCCCTCGCGCGCGAAGCGGCGCAGGCGGCGCAGCGCGACCTTGATGTTGCGCGTGCCGAGTTCGAGCGTGTCGTCGTAGTCCTTGAACTGGCGCTGGTCCCAGACCTTCACCGCGCTCTTGTTGCGGCTCTTGTCCTGCCCGATGCGGATGCCCTGCGGGTTGTAGCCGTAGGCGCCGAAGGGCGAGGTGCCGCCGGTGCCGATCATCTTGTTGCCGCCTTCGTGGCGTTCTTTCTGTTCCTCGAAGCGCTTCTTGAGCGTTTCCATGAGTTCGTCCCACCCCATCTTCTCGATGGCGGCCTTGTCTTCGGGGCTGAGCTCGAGCTCCATCTTCTTGCGCAGCCAGTCGAGGGGGATGTCCTGGCTGAAGTCGGCCAGCAGCTCCACGCCCTTGAAGTAGGCGGCGAAGGCGCGGTCGAACTTGTCGTACTGGGCTTCGTCCTTCACCAGCGTGGCGCGCGACAGGTGGTAGAACTTGTCGACCGTCGGCCCGGTGTCGTCATCGATCACACCGGCCTTGATGGCTTCGAGCAGCGTCAGGTACTCGGGCACGGTGACCTTCAGCTTGGCGGCGCGCAGGGTGTAGAAGAAGTCGATCAGCATGGCGGCATTCTCAGGGCAAGTGGCCGACGGCGGGCGCAAACCCACCTTACCGGTTTGGAACGCCCAATGCTATAAGGATCGCCGCCCGCCGGCTGTCCCCGACGCTTCATGCCCACCTTGTCCGCTACCGAGATCGCCTTTCTGATGGTGGCGTGCCAGCAGGCCGTGCTGGCGCTTGGCTGGGCGATCGGCGCCGCCGTGGTGCCGATCGACCGCCGCTCGGCCCTGCAGTGGGCGTGTTACGCCCTGTTGACGGGCGCTTCGGTGGTGATCTTCATCGGCGCCAGCCAGACCCGGAGCGAAGAGCTGCGGGCGGTGGCCAACGTTTGCGTGGCCGCCGGCATCCTGCTCATGGAGCGCGGCGTGCGCCAGTTCACCGGGCGACCAGCACCGTGGTGGATCTACGCCTTGCTGATCGCCGGGGTGGCGGCGCTGTCGTGGCTGGGCCTGACGCCGCGCTACGGGGCGCTGCGGGTGGCCGCCGTGTCGGGCCTGGTGGCCCTGCTGTGTGGGCTGACCGCCTGGAACATCTACGTCTACGCCCGCCGTGACCTCGGGCTCAGCTTCGGCCACTGGCTGGCGCTGCCGCTGCTGCTGGGGGCCATGGTGTTCGCCAACCGCAGCGCACGGGCCGTGGTGTCGCCATACACGGTGGCGGCCGAGATGGCCGGCAACAGCTCGCTCAACATCGGCTCGGCCGTGATCTTCCTCGTCACGGCCTTGGTGTTCCATCTTGCCCTGGTGGCGCTGGTGGGCGTGCGGGTGACGGCCGAGCTGCGCCGGCTCTCGCGGCTCGACGGCCTCACCGAAGTCTTCAACCGCCGCGCCATCGAGGAGCAGCTGCACGACGAGGCCCGGCGCACGGGCCGCAGCCCGCGCCCGTTTTCGGTGCTCATGATCGACGCCGACTACTTCAAGGACATCAACGACCGCTTCGGCCACGCCGCTGGAGACGACGCCCTGCGGCACCTGGCCCGGATCATGAAGGCGCAGATGCGCGACGTGGACCGCATCGGCCGCTTCGGCGGGGAGGAGTTCGTGGTGCTGCTGCCCGGCACCGCCTCGACCGAGGCGCTCAACGCCGCGGAGCGGCTGCGCGACGCGCTGCTGCGCCGCCCCTGGGCCTGGCAGGGCGAGAGCATGAGCCTCACGGTGAGCATCGGCGTGGCGGCCTGGCGCGGGCCGCAGGACGAGGTGACTGCGCTGCTCAAACGGGCCGATGCGGCGCTCTACCGCGCCAAGGCGCTGGGCCGCGACCGCTTCGAACTCGGCACCTGAGGCGGGGCTTTCGCGAAATCAATCACGGAGTTCCGACCAGGTGCGCATGACAGCGCCGGGGTGATTTCGCATCATCCCCACCATCATGGTCGTGCTGTGCTCCCGACTCCTCACGATGCTGGCGCTCACCGCCTGCGGGTCGGCGTGGGCTGCGCCGGACTGTCCCGTCACCCCCTTCGGCGAGGCCTCGCCGGTGCAGTTCGAAGCCGGCCTGTCCGGCCGCTGCCAGGCCGAAAGCACGCGCTGGAAGGTCGAAGCGCCCCGGGCCAAGCCGTCCGACGTCGGCCCGAGCGTGATGAAAGCCGAGTTCACCTCGCTGACCGGCGTGCGTGTCTCTTCCTTGTTGGCGGCGTTCCGCCTGGATTGGTCGGGCCTGCGCGGCAGCGAAGCGGCGGGCAACCCCAAGGCCGAGCGGGCGGCCTTCGCGGTGGGCGGGCTGCTGCGCCTGCACGAGCAGCTTGCCGTGCAGACGAGCGTGGGCCTCGAGAACACCGGCGTGCAGCGCAGCCGCGCCACCATCAGCAGCGTGTGGCAGCCGAGCAAGCTGGGCGTGCTCTTCGCCGAGTGGGCGGGGTCAGAACTGGGCACCGAAGCGCACCGGGTCGGTGGCCGCTGGTGGATCGTGCCGCGTCGCTTGTCGATCGACCTTGGCGCACGCCGCCTGCCCGACGTGCCGGGCTGGGTCGACCCGCGGGTGGGGCTCTCGCTCAGCCTGCCGTTGTAGCGTTCAGCGTGGCTTGTCGAGTTGGAAGCGCAGGTGCGCTTTCACCGCTGGCCATTCGCTGGCGACGATGCTGTAGACGCAGGTGTCGCGCAGCGCGCCATTGGGCGTGCGCTGGTGGCTGCGCAGGATGCCGTCGAGCTTGGCGCCCAGGCGCTCGATCGCGCGGCGGCTTTGCTGGTTGAAGAAGTGCGTGCGGAACTCGACCGCGATGCAATCGAGCTGCTCGAAGGCATGCGTGAGCAGCATCAGCTTGCACTCGGTGTTGAGCGGGCCGCGCTGGGCGCTCTTGGCCGTCCAGGTGGAGCCGATCTCGACGCGCTGGTGCACCGCGTCGATGTTCATGTAGGTGGTCATGCCGACCAGGCGCCCCGAGGCATCGCGGACGGCGAAGGGCAGCATCGAGCCTTTTTCCTGCAGGCCGATACGGCGCTCGATCTCGGCACGCATGCGGCCCGGCTCCGGGATGTTCGTGTACCAGAGCTGCCAGAGTTCACCATCTTTCACGGCCTCGATCGCCTCGGCCTCGTGGGCCAGCGACAGCGGCTCCAGCGTGGCGTGCTGGCCTTTCAGCGTGACCGGGGTGGCAAATGTCATCAGCGGTTGTGTCGCTGCATGAAGACGAGCTTCTCGAAGAGCGACACGTCCTGCTCGTTCTTCAAGAGCGCGCCCACCAGCGGCGGCACCGAGACCTTTTCGTCCTTGCTCTGCAGCACTTCGAGCGGGATGTCTTCGGCCACCAGCAGCTTCAGCCAATCCAGCAACTCGGAAGTCGACGGTTTCTTCTTCAGGCCGGGCAGGTTGCGCACGTCGTAGAAGTTCTTGAGGGCCGCGGCCAGCAGCTCCTTGCGCAGCTTGGGGAAGTGCACGTCGACGATCTTGCCCATCGTGGCCGCGTCGGGAAACTTGATGTAGTGGAAGAAGCAGCGGCGCAGGAAGGCGTCGGGCAGCTCCTTCTCGTTGTTGGAGGTGATGAACACCAGCGGGCGGTGCTTGGCCTTGATGAGTTCGCGCGTCTCGTAGACGTAGAACTCCATGCGGTCGATCTCGCGCAGCAGGTCGTTCGGGAATTCGATGTCGGCCTTGTCGATCTCGTCGATCAGCAGCACGACCGGCTGGTCGGCGGTGAAGGCCTGCCAGAGCACGCCCTTGACGATGTAGTTCTGGATGTCCTTGACCTTCTCGTCACCCAGCTGCGAGTCGCGCAGGCGGCTCACTGCGTCGTACTCGTACAGGCCCTGCTGCGCCTTGGTGGTGCTCTTGATGTGCCACTGCAGCAACGGCATGTTGAGCGACTGCGCCACCTCTTCGGCCAGCATCGTCTTGCCGGTGCCGGGCTCGCCCTTGATGAGCAAAGGCCGCTTGAGGGTGGCCGCTGCGTTGACGGCCAGCATCAGGTCGTCGGTGGCGACGTAGTTCTCGGAACCTTGGAATTTCATGGGGCGCAGCCGGTAAAAAAGGGGTGACGGACCAGTATATAAGCCGCCTTTGGCGTGCCGCTGTCTACCACATGACACCCGCCGGCCGCTTGCGCTGAGGCAGAAGCACCGTGGCGCCTCCCTATAATCCGCGGTCACCTTGAAGACCCTCAGCCACGCCGAACCATGAAGAAACTGCTTTCCTCGATCGTTGCCCTGGCCGCTTTCACCGCCGCTGGCGCCCAGGCGCAAGACGTCAAGGCCAGCCCCGAAGCGGGCCAGAAGAAGGCCGCCATGTGCATCGGCTGCCACAACATCCCGGGTTACCAGGCCAGCTTCCCGGAGATCCACAAGGTGCCGATGATCTCGGGCCAGGGTGCCAAGTACATCGCTTCCGCGCTGAATGCCTACAAGAAGGGCGAGCGCAAGCACCCGACCATGCGCTCCATCGCCGGCAGCCTGACCGACCAGGACATCGCCGACCTGTCGGCCTTCTACGAACAGCAAGGCAAGACCGCCCCGGCGGCAGCCGACACCAAGGCCCTGCCGCAGCCCAGCCCCGAAGTGGCCAAGCTGCTGACCCAAGGCAACTGCAACAGCTGCCACGGCGCCAACTACAGCACCCCGATCGACGGCACGTACCCCAAGATCGCCGGCCAGCATGCCGACTACCTCTTCGTGGCCCTGAAGGCCTACAAGACCGCCAACAACCCGAACGTGGGCCGTGGCAACGCCATCATGGCCGGCATGGCCGCGCCCTTCACCCCGGCGCAGCTGAAGCAGATCGCGCAGTACCTGTCCACGCTGCCGACCGACCTGCACACGGTGCCGCAGTCGCGCTTCCGCTGAAGCGGACTTCCGTCACAGAAAACGCCGCTGGGAACAGCGGCGTTTTTCTTTTCCGGGGTGTGTGTCGCAACGGCGGTCAAGTTTTGGCGGGCGCCGCCGATAGCAACGGACAGCCGGCTCGCTCGCTGCCCCATGCTGAAGAAAATTCCAATCGAACAGCTCCGCCTTGGCATGCACCTCCACGCGCTGGAAGGCTCGTGGCTGGACCATCCCTTCTGGAAGACGAAGTTCGTGCTGCGGGAGCAGGGCGATCTCGACAAGCTCGTCGCCTCGGGCGTGCAGGCGTGCTGGATCGACAGCAGCAAAGGGCGCGACGTCGAGCCCGAGGTGGCCCGGGCGGCGCCCGCGCCCGCCCCGGCCGCGCAAGCCCCAGCGGCCAAGCCGGCCGCCCCGGCCGTGCTCACCCAGGCCACCAGCCTGTCGCACGAGGTCAAGCGGGCGGCCGTGCTGGTCGCGAAATCCAAGCAGGCGGTGACGGCGCTCTTCAACGACGCCCGGCTCGGCAATGCCGTCGACGCCGAGCGCTGCCTGCCGCTGGTCGACGAGATCGCCAGTTCCGTCTACCGCAACCCGAGCGCGATGATCAGCCTCGCGCGCCTCAAGACACACGACGACTACTCGTACATGCACTCGGTGGCGGTGTGCGCGCTGATGGTGTCGCTGGCTCGCCAGCTCGGCATGGACGACGGGGCCACGCGCGATGCGGGCCTCGCCGGCCTGCTGCACGACATGGGCAAGGCGGTGATGCCCACCGACGTGCTCAACAAGCCCGGCAAGCTCACCGACGACGAATTCAAGATCATGAAGGCCCACCCTCTGCGCGGCTACGAGATGCTGCGCGAAGGCGGCACCGCCACCGAAGGGGCGCTCGACGTCTGCCTGCACCACCACGAGAAGATCGACGGCAGCGGCTACCCGCACGGCCTGCGCGGCGAGCAGATCTCGCTGCTCGCCAAGATGGGCGCGGTGTGCGACGTGTATGACGCCATCACCTCCAACCGCCCCTACAAGAACGGCTGGGACCCGGCCGAGTCCATCCGCAAGATGGCCGAATGGCGCGGCGGGCATTTCGACGACACCGTGTTCCAGGCCTTCGTGCGCAGCCTGGGCATCTACCCGGTGGGCTCGCTGGTGCGCATGCAGTCCGGGCGGCTGGCGGTGGTGTGCGAGCAGAACCCCGAATCGCTCGTGTCGCCCAAGGTGAAGGTCTTCTTCTCGACACGCTCGCAGCTGCACATTCCGCCCGAGCTGCTCGACCTCTCGAGCAGCGCCTGCAGCGACCGCATCGCGGCGCGCGAGTCGAATGCGCAGTGGAAATTCACCCACCTCGACGAGCTCTGGGCCGGCCCCGAAAGCCTCAAGCGACACGGCGTGACGGCCTGACCCTTCGCCGGCGTCGCGCCGCCAAAGCCTCCTAAACTCGCCGCTTCCTCTTGCACGTGGGAGCGCGAATGAAACGCAGCCTGTTGACGCTTTGCTTGCTGGTGGCCGCCACCGCCACATCGGCGCAGACCCTGCGCTGGGCATCACAAGGTGATGCGCAGACCATGGACCCGTATTCGCAGAACGAGCTGCTCACCAACGCGATGAACGGCCAGGTCTACGAGATGCTGGTCAACCGCGACAAGAAAATGGCGCTCGAGCCGGTGCTCGCCACCGAGTGGACGCAGGTGAGCCCGCTGCAGTGGCGCTTCAAGCTGCGGCCCAACGTCAAGTTCCACGACGGCACGCCCTTCACCGCCGACGACGTGGTGTTCTCGGTGCTGCGCGGGCGCGAGGCCAGCTCCGACATCAGCGCCTATGCCAACGCGGTGGGCGTGCCGAAGAAGATCGACAACCTCACCGTCGAGTTCAACCTGGCGACGGTGAACCCGATCTTCCTGCAGCACATCAGCCTCCTGCCCATCATGAGCAAGGTGTGGGCCGAGAAGCACAAGGCCACCAAGCCGATCGACTTCAAGAACAAGGAAGAGGGCTATGCCTCCTTCCACACCAACGGCACCGGCCCGTTCATGCTCGTCTCGCGCCAGCCCGACGTGAAGACCGTCTACAAGCGCAACCCCAACTGGTGGGGCAAGTTCGACGGCAACGTGCAGGAGGTGGTCTACACCCCGATCAAGAGCGATGCCACGCGTGTGGCCGCACTCATCTCGGGTGAGATCGACTTCGTGCTCGACCCCGCGCCGCAAGACCTGCCGCGCCTGCGCAACACGGCCGGCGTGAAGGTGGTCGACGGCCCCGAGAACCGCATCGTCTTCATCGGCATGGACCAGCACCGCGACGAGCTGCTCTACAGCAGCGTGAAGGGCAAGAACCCGTTCAAGGACGTGCGTGTGCGCAAGGCGCTTTACCAGGCCATCGACATCGAGACCATCAAGACCAAGCTGATGCGGGGTCAGTCGGTGCCCACCGGCGCCATCACCCCCTCGCCGCTCGGCACCTACAACGACCCGGCGCTCGAGAAGCGCCTGCCCTACGACCTGGACGGCGCGAAGAAGCTGATGGCCGACGCCGGCTACCCGCAAGGCTTCGAGGTCACGCTCGACTGCCCCAACAACCGCTACATCAACGACGAAGAGATCTGCCAGACGCTCGCCTCGATGTGGGCGCGGCTCGGTGTGAAGGTGCGCGTCAACGCGATGCCGCGCGTCACCTACTTCCCCAAGATCCAGAAGCTCGACACCTCGATGTACATGCTGGGCTGGGGCGGCGCCATCACCGACGCCGAGACCACCTTCACGCCCGTGCTGCGCGCCCGGGGCGAAGGCGGTGTGGGCGCCTGGAACTTCGGCAACGCCAAAGACGCGAAGCTCGAAGAGCTGGCCGCCGCCTCCAGCAAGGAAGCCGACCCGAAGAAGCGCGAGCAGCTGGTGAAGGCCGCACTCGCCCGCCACAACGAACTCGTGCTCAACATCCCGCTGCACCGCCAGGTGATCCCGTGGGCGGCGCGTGCCAACGTAGAGGCGGTGCACCGCCCCGACAACTGGCTGGAGTGGCGCTGGATCACGGTGAAGTGACCTCGCCTGCGCTGACCCGGCGCCGGCTCTGCCAGGCGCTGGCGAGCGCCGGTGTGCTCACCGCGCGGCCCGGCCGGGCCGAAGCGCCCCGCGAGCTGCTGGTGCCCAACGTCACCGGGCTCTACACGGTGAAGGTGGCGCGCATCGAAGTGCCGCGCAGCGCGGCTGAGATCTCGGGCCTGCTGCGAGCCTGGCCCGGCCAGGTGTCGATCGGCGGCGGGCGCTACAGCATGGGCGGCCAGGTCGCGATCGCCGGCGGCCTGCACCTCGACCTGCGCCAGATGAACCAACTCGTCTGGCTCGATCCCGACAAACGACGGGCGCGTGTGCAGGCCGGCATGCGCTGGCGTGACCTGCAGGACCTGATCGACCCGCTGGGCCTTGCGGTGAAGACCATGCAGAGCTACGCCAACTTCACGGTGGGTGGGGCGGTGTCGGTGAACGCACACGGCCGCTACGTGGGCCACGGCGGTGTCGGCCACTCGGTGCGGGCCTTGCAGCTGGTGTTGGCCGACGGCAGCCTCGTCGAGGCCACCCGGGAGCAGCACGCTGAACTCTTCCGTGCGGCGATCGGCGGCTATGGGGTGGTGGGGGCGATCACCGAAGTCGAACTCGATCTCGTGCCCAACGGGCGCATCAAGCGCGTGGTGCAGAAGGTGCCGCTCGAGGCCTACCCCGAGTTCTTTCAACACGCGGTCGCGGGTGACGCGACCAGCGTGATGCACAACGCCGACCTGATGCCGCCCCACTTCGACCTGCCGGTGGCCGTGACCTGGCGCGAGACCGACGAGCCGCTCACCGAAGCCGCGCGCCTCGTGCCCCGCGGCCAGCGTTACGCGCTGGAGCAGAACGTCGTGTGGGCGCTGACCGAGCTGCCCGGCGGCGCCAAGGTGCGCCAATCCATCCTGCACCCGCTGTTGACGGCGAGCCCCGCGGTGAAGTGGCGCAACCACGAGGCCAGCCTCGACGTGGCCGAACTCGAGCCGCGCACGCGCAGCCTCTCGACCTACGTGCTGCAGGAGTACTTCGTCCCGCCCCGCCACTTCGTGGCCTTCGCGCGCAGCATGGCGCAGGTGCTGCAACGGCACGACGTGATGGCGCTCAACATCTCGGTGCGCCACTCGCCCGCCGATGCGCTCTCGCTGCTGCCCTGGGCGCGCGAAGAGGTGTTCTCCTTCGTGCTCTATTACAAGCAGCGCACCCATGCCACCGCGCAAGAGGCCGTGGGCCGCTGGACGCGCGAGCTGATCGACCTCGCGCTCGCCCACGATGGCCGCTACTACCTGCCCTACCAGCTGCATGCGAGCCAGGCGCAGTTCGACCGCGCCTACCCCGAGGCGGCGCAACTGCGTGCGCTCAAGCGCCGTGTCGACCCGGCCGGCAAGCTCAGCAATGCGATGTGGGCCCGCTATCTCTAGCCTCACCCCCAACCCGACACGACCGTGAGCCTCGACCTCATCACCGACCCCGGCTTCTACCTGGTCGCGATCCCGGCGGTGCTGCTCACGGGCCTGGCCAAGAGCGGCTTCCTGAGCGGCTTCGGTGCGCTGGCCGTGCCGCTCATGGCGCTCTCGGTGCCTGTGCCGCAGGCGGCGGCCATCATGCTGCCCTTGCTGCTGGTGATGGACGCGACCGGCCTGCAGCAGCTGTGGCGCCAGCAAGACCGCGCGCTGCTGCGGCTGCTGCTGCCCGCGGGCCTGATCGGCATTGGCGTGGGCACCGCGCTCTTCGGCGTGCTCTCGGGCAAGACGGTGTCGGCGGTGGTGGGCGCGCTGACGCTGCTCTTCCTGGCGCAGCGGCTCTTCTTCCCACCCAAGGCCGAAGCGGCGGTGCCGTCGAAGCCCTTGGGCTTCCTGCTCGGCATGGCCTCGGGCTTCACGAGCTTCGTCTCCCACGCAGGCGGCCCGCCGATCAGCGCTTACGTGCTGCCCCTGCGGCTGCCGCCGATCACGATGGCGGCCACGGTGGCCGTCTTCTTCGCGGTGGTGAACCTGACGAAGTGCGTGCCGTATGCGTGGCTGGGCCTCTTCGACACGCGCAACCTCGCGACTTCGCTGGTGCTGATGCCGCTCGCCCCCCTCGGCGTGTGGCTGGGCGTGGCGCTCACGCGGCGCATCGACCCGGCGTGGTTTTACCGGCTGGCCTACACCGGCATGTTCCTCGCGGGCGCGAAGCTGCTGTACGACGGTTTGCGCTGAGCGGCCTCAGCGCGTTGCGCGCCGGCGCACGCAGTCGATGTAGGCATGCCCGTCGGGCGGCCGGCCGCTGCGCTGCGACTCCCACATCATCTTGCCCAGGCATTCCATCACCTCGTGCTGCGCGTCGTGCGCCGAGCCGAGCCTGGCAGCGAGCAGCTCGTAGGCCTGCTTGATGCCGTGCGGCTGGTCGATGCTCACCTGCTCGCTGATCGACAGGTGCATCGACAGGTGCAGGAAGGGGTTGGTGCGGCCGCTCTCCACCGCGTAGTTGCGGGCCACCGCTTCTTCCACGTTGTCGAGTTCGGCGTGGTACTCGGGGTGCTGGGCTATCCAGTCGGCCGCCACCGTTTCCATCGGGGTCAGGGGGAGCTGCTCGCGCCGCTTGCGAAAGGCTTCGCAGAAGAAGCGGCGCACGTCGTGTTGAGAGGGCGCAAACATGCGGGGGATTGTCACGCGTCCCCTGCAATCGGGTATTCGCACGATCGTGCACTTTCAGGGAAAATGGTGGGCTTCGCTCTCCCGCCTTCCCTCAAAACACAAGGAACCCCCATGCCCACCCGCCAATTCCTCATGACCGCCGAAAACATCATGGGCGCCGGCTGCCTGCCCGACGCGATGAGCCTCGTGCAATCGCGCGGCTACAAGCACGCGCTGATCGTCACCGACGCGCCGCTCACCGCCCTCGGCGTCACCGAGAAGGTGGCCTCGCTGCTGCGCGAGCGGGGCGTGGCGGTGACGGTGTTCGACGGCGTGCAGCCCAACCCGACGGTGTCGAACGTGAACGCGGGCCTCGCCGCGCAGCAGCAGGCCGGGGCCGACTGCATCATCTCGCTCGGCGGCGGCTCGCCGCACGACTGCGCGAAGGTGATCGCCGTGCTGGCCACCAACGGCGGCGAGGTGATGGACTACCGCGGCGCCGACAAGGTGAAGAAGGCGCCGCTCGCGCTGATCGCGATCAACACCACCGCCGGCACCGCCAGCGAGATCACGCGCTTCGCGGTGATCACCGAAGAGACCAAGCATCTCAAGATGAACATCGTCGACCGCCAGCTTGCCCCGCTGATCTCGGTCAACGACCCCGAGCTGATGCGCGGCATGCCGCCCTCGCTGACGGCCGCCACTGGCATGGACGCGCTGACGCACGCCGTCGAAGCCTATGTGTCGAAGCTCGCCACGCCGGTGACCGATGCCTGCGCGCTGCACGCCATCAAGCTGATCGGCCAGTACCTGCCGCGTGCAGTGTCGAATGGCAAGGAAGACATCGAAGCCCGCGAGAACATGACCGCGGCGCAGTTCCTCGCCGGCATGGCCTTCAACAACGCCTTCCTCGGCTACGTGCACGCGATGGCGCACCAGCTGGGTGGCCAGTACAACCTGCCGCACGGTGTGTGCAACGCGCTGCTGCTGCCGCACGTGGAAGCCGCCAACGTGAGCGCCTGCGCGCCGCGCCTGGCCGAGGTAGGCCGCGCACTTGGGGTCAACACCATCGACATGAGCGTCGAGGCCGCCGCCCATGCGGCGGTGAAGGCGATGCACGATCTGGCGCGTGCGGTTGGCATTCCGGCCAAGCTGTCGGAGCTGGGCGTGAAGCGCGAAGACTTTGCGCTGATGGCTGTGAACGCGATGAAGGACGGCTCGGGCGCGACCAACCCGCGCAAGTTCACGCAGCCCGAAATCGAAGCGATCTTCGAAGCAGCCTATTGAGGCCTATGGGCGCAGCGGGCGTGTGCTCCGCTGCGCGAAATAGAACCACTCGTTGCCCGGGAGGGCCGCGGGGTTCGGGAACACGATGAAGCCATCGGCCGGCGCGCGCACCTCGGTGCTGTCGGCCCGTGTGCCGATCAGCTCGCCAGCGCGCAGCGGGTCGTAGCTGGCCCAGGCCTTGGCGAAACGATCGGCCGGGTCGTGCAGGTCGGTCACCTCGGCCAAGCGCAGGAACTCGATGTCGGTGCGCGCCGGTGGCGGCGCTTCGTCGACCAGGCCGAGCTGCGCGAGCGTGGCGCGGATCGCGCGGTAGCCCACCTCGGGCGCCTTCGGGTCCTGGTGTTGCCCGCATTCGAGCGTGATCGCGTAGCCGCCCTGCGTGCGCATGTATTCGGTGGTGCCCACGCCGTAGCTCGGGTCGGTGCTGAGCATCTGCGCCCGCTCGCTCGGGGCGCTGCGCTGCAGGCGGTTCTTCACGCCCGCGGCATAGGTGTCGAGCCAGCCTTCGACGATGCGGCGTGGGCCGAGGCGCAGCGCCAACGCTTCTTCTTCGGCGGCGTGCGAGAAGGGTTCGAGCGGGCCGCTGTTGTCGGCCGGGCCGATCATCGCGAAGGGCTCGCCGCCGGTGTGGAAGGAGTGCAGGTCCAGCAGCACCTCGTGCTCGGCGAGCAGCGGGCACAGCGCGTTGGCGATGCGGTCTTCGTAGTCCTGCGGCTGCGCGTTGGGGCGCAGGTTGCGGTTGAGGTTGCGGTCGCCGGCACGCTGGCCCTTCGAGTAGGCGAGCGGGTTGGTGACGGGCACGAAGGTGACGCTGCCGCGCACGAGCTTCAGCGTGCCGCTGTCGAACTCGGGCAGGATGCGCTCGATGGCGCGGGTGCCGCAGGTTTCGTTGCCGTGCACGGCGCCGAGCACGATCAGGCGCTTGCCGGGTTGCAGCGCGCGGAAGCTGTGGGTGCGCAGGGTGTTCTGGTTCATGGGGTGATTCCTTCGCCGGGCGTCGTCGACGCGTCCGGGCTCCAGCTGCCGGTGCGCTTGCGCGTCTGCGCTTCTTCGCGCTCCTTGGCCCAGAGTTGCTCCAATTGTTGGCGCCCCTGTTTGGCCACGGCGATGAGCTGGTCTTCGTTCTCGCGGTGCTGGCGCATCTCTTCGAGCAGCTCGATGCTGTGCTTGCGGAAACGCAGTGCGAGGTTGCGCGCCTGGTGCGGCTGCCAGCCGAGGAGTTCGAGCACGCTGCGCCCGCTCATCAGCGCCGAGTCGAGCGTCTCGCGTTCGATCAGCGTCACGCCGCGCTCACGCAGGCCGTAGTAGTGCGTCACGTTGCGCGCGCGGGCCACGATGTGCAGGTGCGGGAAATGCTCCCGAGCCATGTCGACGACCTTGAGGCTCTGCTCCACGTCGTCGATGGCGACCACCAGCACGTGGGCCTGGTCGGCCCCGGCGGTGCGCATCAGGTCGAGCCGGGTCGCGTCGCCATAGAAGGCCGGCCAGCCGAAGCGGCGCACGCCTTCGACCTGCTCGGCGTCGTGGTCGAGCACGGTGGCCGAGATGCCGTTGGCGAAGATGAGCCGGCCGACGATCTGCCCGTAGCGGCCGAAGCCCGCGATGATCACCGGCGCGTGTTGAGGCTCGTGGATCTCGTCCATCTGCGCCTGCTGTTTGTGCTTGGCGAGCAGTGGAATCCACCACTTGTCGGCAGCCACCAGCAGCAGTGGCGTGAGCAGCATCGAGATGGCTACCGCGGCGACGAGCAGCGAGGAGGTCGGGTCATCGATGACCTTGGCTTGCGCGGCCGTCTGGAACACCACGAAGCCGAACTCGCCACCCTGCGCCAGCAGGATGATGAACACCGGCCGCTCCGGTTTGGGCAGTGGCATCGCACGCCCCATGCCCCAGAGCACGCCTGCCTTCAGCACCAGGAACGCGAGCACGATGGCGGCGATCAAGAACGGCTGCTGCATCACGACCATGAAGTCGATGCTCATGCCCACCGCGATGAAAAAGAGCCCGAGCAGCAGGCCCTTGAAGGGCTCGATGTCGGTCTCCAACTCGCGGCGGTATTCGCTCTCGGCCAACAGCACACCGGCCAGGAAGGCGCCGAGGGCCATCGACAAGCCCACCACCTGCATCAGCGCAGCGGTGGCCACCACGAGCAGCAACGACGCGGCGGTGAAGATCTCGGGGGTGTCGCTGCGGGCGATCCAGCGCAGGGCGGGGCGCAGCAGCAAACGGCCGCCGAGCACGATGGTGGCGATCACGCCCACGGCCTTGAGCGCGCCGAGCCAGGCGTTGCCATCGGTGTGGCCGGTGCTGGCCGCCAGCAAGGGCACGAGCGCGAGGATGGGGATGGCCGCGATGTCTTGCAGCAGCGCCACGCTCAGGAGGCTTTGCCCGCCGGTGGTGGCCATGAGGTTGCGCTCGGCCAGCACGCCCAGGCCGATGGCGGTCGAGGACATGCCCAGGCCCAGCGCGGCCACCAGTGCGATCTGCCACGTGACGCCGGCGGCCGCGGCCACGGCGAACAAGAGCGCGGCCGAGCCGAAGAGCTGCACGCTGCCCCAGCCGAAGATGGGCTTGCGCAGCGACCAGAGCCGGCGCGGCTCCAGCTCCAGGCCGACGAGGAAGAGCATCAGCACCACGCCAAACTCGGCGAAGTGCAGCATGTCCTGCGGGTCGGTCACGAGGCGCAAGCCCCAGGGCCCGATCGCGATGCCCGCAGCGAGGTAGCCGATGATGGAGCCGAGCCCGAGCTTCTTCGCGATGGGCACGGCCAGCACTGCGGCCGCGAGGTAGATCAGGCTGCCGGTGAGCCAACCGCCGTGTTCCATCAGGCAGCCTCCACCGGCTGCGGCGCCACGCTCGCGGGGCGTGCCGAGGGCGGCACCTCGCAGGCGAGGCATTGCTCCAGCCCTTCGAGTTCGGGCCAGTTCGGGTAGCTCGCGAGGCGGTCGACGAGCGTGTCGGCCTGGTGGTCCAGCTCGCCGGGGCTGGTGCGGTGTGCGCCGTGCAGCACCATGGGGGGCAGGAAGCGCATGCCGCACAGCGAGGCGGTCTGCTCGTAGGGCGGCAGGAAGGCGTCGAAGTGGTAGCGGTTGTAGCCGGTCGGGTGGTAAGAGTCTTCCGGCCCGCCGGTGCTCGTGACGAGCCAGAGGTCCTTGCCCTGCAGCGCCGTGCCGCCCGGCCCGTAGGCCCAGCCGTAGGCGAAGACCTCGTCGACCCAGAGCTTCATGAGCGGCGGCATGTGGTACCAATGGATGGGGTGGAGCCACACCACGAGCTGCGCGGCGGCGAGCGCGGCCTGTTCGGCGGCCACGTCGATGAGGTAGTCGGGGTAGAGCGCGTAGAGGTCGCGCACATGGGCGCGTTGGGCAGTGCCGGCGGCCTCGTGCAGGCGCCGGTTCACGCGCGACAGCTCCATCTGTGGGTGGGCGCTGATCACGAGGATGTCTGTCGCATCGGCCATGAAATGGTGGGTAAGTCTTGAGAAGGGCGCAAGGAAGCGCCCGTTAACATAACCGCAAACAGCGTCTGCGGTGCGGGGCTGCAGGTTCCGCGCCACCATCAAGGGCTCGCCAAGGGCACATCAAGGGGAAAGCGCATGCCGGTGATCGTGGTCGCCAATCCGAAGGGCGGTGTAGGCAAGAGCACCTTGTCCACCAACATCGCGGGGCTGCTGGCCCACCAGGGGCATGCGGTGATGCTGGGCGACGTGGACCGGCAGCAGTCGGCCCGCACCTGGCTCAAGCTGAGGCCCGAGGGTTTGCCCCAGATCACGGGCTGGGACGTGGCGCAAGACGAGATCGTGCGCCCGCCCAAGGGCACGACGCACGTGGTGCTCGACACGCCGGCCGGCCTTCACGGCAAGCGGCTGGAGCAGGTGATGAAGATCGCCGACAAGGTGATCGTGCCGCTGCAGCCCAGCATCTTCGACATCCACGCCACGCACGACTTCATCCGCGAGCTGCTGAAGAACCGCCGCAGCGACAAGGTCGACGTGGGCGTGGTCGGCATGCGCATCCGCGAGGGCACGATCTCGGCCGACCAGCTGCGCAGCTTCCTTGGCACCTTGGAGACGCCCGTCGTCACCTTCCTGCGCGACACTCAAAACTACGTCCACCTCGCCGCACGTGGCCTCACGCTGTGGGACGTGGCGCCCAGCCGGGTCGAGCGCGACCTGGCGCAATGGCAACCCCTCATCACCTGGATCAATGCATGAGAACGTTCGACAAGATCTCTGACCTGCAACCCCTCGTCGGCCAGGAGCTGGGCGTGAGCGAGTGGATGACGATCACGCAGGAGCAGATCAACAAGTTCGCCGAAGCGACCGGCGACCACCAGTGGATCCACATCGACCCCGAGCGCGCCAAGAGCGGCCCCTTCGGCACGACGATTGCCCACGGCTTCCTCACGCTGAGCCTCTTGCCCGAGATGACGGCCAAGGCCTTTCGCGTGACCGAGACGCGCATGGGCGTCAACTACGGCCTCAACAAGGTGCGCTTCCCGTCGCCCGTGCCGGCCGGCAGCAAGGTGCGCGGTCGCTTCAAGCTGATCGAGTACATCCCGCTCGAAGGCGGCGCGCAGATGACGGTCGAATGCACGATGGAGCGCGAAGGCTCCGACAAGCCGGTCTGCGTGGCCGAGTCCCTGGCCCGGCGTTATGCGTGAACTTTTGGCCTGAAGCGGCCACTCCGCCCAGGCCGTGGCCCATGTTGTCCCCATTCTGAGGGTGTGGGCGCCCCCCACCGCTCGCATACGATGCCGGCTGCAAAAAACTCCCGGGGGGGAACCATGAAGGTGCTGCTGGTCGATGACCACCCGCTGATCCTGTCGGCGCTGCAAACGGTCATCAAGGGCCTGGGCGACCACGTCAACGTGGTGGGGGCCGGCAGTGGCCGCGCGGCGCGTGAAGCGCTGCAGCGAGACGACGATTTCGACCTCGTGCTGCTCGACCTGCAGCTGGGCGACGAAAACGGCTTCGACCTTCTCACCGAGTTCCGCTCCGGCTACCCGGCGCTGCCGGTGGTGGTGGTCTCGGCCTCCGACCGTGTGAGCGACGTGATCCGCTCCATCGACCTTGGCGCCATGGGTTTCGTGCCCAAGCGCGCGACCAACGAGACTTTGTTCGAGGCGCTGCACGTGGTGATGTCGGGTGGCATCTACGTGCCGACGATGAGCATGTCGAGCGAGGCGGCCGTCACCGGCCGGCGCAGCACCGACGCCGCACCCACCGCCCCGGGCCCGCTGCACGTGGTCAACAAGGAGGCGAGCGACGGCAGCTTCCAGAAGCAACCGAGCCTCGCCTCGCTCGGGCTCACCCCCCGCCAGACCGACGTGCTGGCCCTGCTGCTCAAGGGCCACCCCAACAAGCTGATCGCCCGCGAGCTGGGCCTCTCGGTCGAGACGGTGAAAGACCACGTCGCGGCGGTGCTGCGGGCGCTCAACGTGAGCTCGCGCACCCAGGCCGTGCTGGCCGTGAGCCAGATGATCCAGCAGCACGGCGACTTCTCCGTGCTGCGCAACGGCCAGACCACCTGAGGCCGGCCGGGCGCCACTGAGATGCCACTCGCCCCGAGCCCGGAAAAGTCCGCGCCGATGGGCGATGCGCAGGCGGGTGGTGCGGGGTTCGACCCCGCGACACGCGCCATGCTCGACGACCTGGCCTCGGCCGAGCGGGTAAGCGACATCTACGCTTACCTGCCCATCACCACCGTGGCGATGGTCGTCGGGGTGTTCGTCACCGTCGCGCAGTACTGGTCGCTCGTGCCGAGGGCCGGCATGGTGGCCTGGCTCATCGGGCTCGCGGCGCTGGGCGCGGCGCGTTCGTACATGTACCGCGGCTTCAAGAAGCGCCGCGGTAACGACCGTGAAGCCCTGCTGCGCTGGTACCAGGCCTGGCGTGCCACCACGCTCGTGGCCGGCTGCCTGTGGGGCATGGCGGCCTGGTTCTTCTACCCCTATGGCGGTGCGGCCGAGCAGCTGACGCTCATCCTCACCATCTACAGCTACTGCATGGCGGGCATGCAGATCCTCTCGCCGCAGCACAACACCTTCTTCGAGTTCTGCGCCTTGTGCCTCACGCCGCTGGTGGTGCGGGTGGCGCTGCCGGGCGACACCCCCAATCTCATGCTGGCCGCCTACCTGGTCGTGATCTTCGGCATCACGATCATGCTGGCGCGCCTGTACCGCAAGAACAACGAGGGCCTGGTGCAGATCAAGGTGCGCCTCGACCAGCTCACGGTGCAGCTGCGGGCCGAGAAGGCCGCGGCCGAGGCTGCACGCCAGGAGGCCGAAGTGGCCAACCGCGCGAAGACCCAGTTCTTCGCTGCGGCCAGCCACGACCTGCGCCAGCCGCTGCATGCGATGGGCCTCTTCGCCGAGGCCTTGCGCCAGCGCAGCCACGACGAAGAGGTGACCCAGCTCGTCGCCAGCATCAACGGCTCGGTCGATGCACTCGAAGGCCTCTTCTCCGAACTGCTCGACATCACCCGCATCGACACCGGCGGCGTCGACGTCACGCCCGAGCATTTCAACGTGGGCGACATCTTCCGGAAGCTCCGCCTGCACTTCGAGCCGGTGGCTTTCGAGAAGGGCCTGGCGCTGCGTTTCCGCGGGGCGCAGCACAACCTCTATGCCGACCCGGTGCTGGTGGAGCGCATCCTGCGCAACCTCGTTTCCAACGCCATCCGCTACACCAACGACGGCACCGTGCTCGTGAGCTGCCGGCGCCGCAACGGCCAGCTGCTGCTGCAGGTGTGGGACACCGGCGTGGGCATCCGCGAGCGTGAGCAGGAGCACATCTTCGAAGAGTTCTACCAGGTGCCCTACAGCGAGTCGCTCACGCCGCAGCAGCGCAAAGGCCTGGGCCTGGGTCTCGCGATCGTGAAGCGCCTGGCCGCGCTCATGCAGTCGCCGCTCACGCTGCGCTCGGTGCCGGGGCGTGGCTCGGTGTTCTCGTTCGCGCTGCCGCCGGGCAAGGCGCCGCGGGCGCGCGAGCCGAGCGACGTGCGCAGCAAGCTGCCCATCGGCCTCACGCTCGACCACCGCTTCATCGTGGTGGTGGAAGACGAGCCGGCGGTGCGCGGTGGGCTGGAAGTCCTGCTGCGCGGCTGGGGTGCGCGCGTGGCCTCGTTCGAGACGGCACAGGAAAGCCGCGCCTGGGCGCTCCACGCCGACCCCGTCACCGAGCGCCCCGACCTGCTGATCGTCGACTACCGCCTGGAGCAGGGTCACACGGGCATCGAGGTGATCCAGGCCCTGCGCGCGCGCTTCGGCCAGGCCATGCCCGCCATCATGGTCACCGGTTCGACCATGACCCAGCACGACGGCGAAGCGGCCGAGCATGACTTCCACCTGCTCATCAAGCCGGTGGTGCCCAACAAGCTGCGGGCGATGATCGGGTTCAAGCTGGGCGTGCGCGCGGGCGGCTGACCCGGTCGGGGATTTCGGTAGCGCCATAGCGCTATATTCGCGAGTATATAACGACCCGCTCCCGTGACACGCCCACCCGCCCCAACGCGCCTCACCGGCCAGCTCGACATCCGCACCGACGCAGGCGCCTACCTGGGCGACACGCGGGTGCGCCTGCTCGAAGCCATCGGTGAACACGGCTCCATCAGCCAAGCCGCCAAGCAGGTGCCGCTGTCGTACAAGGCCGCGTGGGACGCGGTCGACGCGATGAACAACCTCGCCGAGCGGCCCCTGGTCGAGCGCAGCACCGGCGGCAAGGCGGGCGGTGGCACACGCCTCACCGAACACGGGCGGCGCGTGGTCGCGCTCTACCGGGCGATGCAGGCCGAATCGCAGCGCGGGCTCGACCGGGCTTCGACGCTCCTCGCGCAGTTACCCGATGGCGATGCCGCCTCTTTCGAGCGCCTGCTGCGACGCCTCGCGCTGCGCTGCAGCGCCCGCAACCAGTTCGCTGGCAGCGTGAGCGCACTGCGCTGCGGCCCGGTGGATGTGGAGGTGCTGATCCGCCTCGACGACCGCCTGGAGCTCGCCGCCGTCGTGACCCAGGAGTCCGCCGAGTTGCTGGGCCTCGCCGTCGGATGCGAGGTGGTGGCGATGGTCAAGGCTTCGTCGGTGATGCTGGTGGCGGACGACAGCCTGCGCCTCAGCGCCCGCAATTGTTTCTGGGGCACGGTCTCGCGCATCGTCGACGGGCCGGTGAATGCCGAGGTGACGCTCGATCTCGGCCAAGGCCGCAGCGCCGTGGCGGTCGTCACGGCCGAGTCGGTGCGCACGATGGGGCTGAGCGAAGGGGCGCGTGCCGCGGCGGTGTTCAAGGTGTCGAGCGTGATCCTGGCGGTGATCGATTGAAGGGGCGCGGCGGATGAAGAAGGTGACCTGGCGTCTCGCGATGCTCCTGGCGTGCGTGCTGCCATCGGCGGCGAACGCCGGCGAGGTGACGGTCGCGGTGGCCGCCAACTTTTCCGGCCCGATGGCGAAGCTTGCCGAAGGGTTCAGCGCCCGCACCGGCCACACGCTCAAGCTCACGAGCGGCGCCACGGGCAAGTTCTACAGCCAGATCGTGGCGGGCGCGCCCTTCGATGTGCTGCTGGCCGCCGACGATGAAACGCCGCGCCGTCTCGTGAACGAGGGCCATGCGGTGGCGGGCACTCGGTTCACGTATGCCGTCGGGCAGCTGGTGCTGTGGAGTGCACAGCCCGGCGTGGTGGACGAGCAGGGCGCGGTGTTGAAGACGGCGCGCTACAAGCACCTGGCCCTCGCCAACCCGAAGCTCGCGCCCTATGGCAAGGCGGCCCTTGAGACCTTGGCGGCGCAGGGTGTGCGCGAGGCCGTCGCGGGCCGCATCGTCACCGCCGAAAGCATCGCGCAGGCCTACCAGTTCGTGGTGAGCGGCAACGCCGAGATCGGCTTCGTGGCGTGGTCGCAGGTGAAGGTGCCGGGCAAGCCGGTGCAGGGCTCGTATTGGCTCGTGCCGCCGTCGCTGCATGGCGAGATCCGGCAGGACGCCGTGCTGCTCAATCGCGCCAAGGACAGCGCTGCCGCGCAGGCCCTGCTCGCCTACCTGCGCAGCGCCGAAGCCAAGGCGTTGATCCAGGGCTACGGCTACCGATGACCGCGGCCGACTGGAGCGCGATCCGGCTGACGGCCGAGCTGGCCGCCGTCACCACGCTGCTGTTGCTCGTGCTGGGCACGCCGGTGGCATGGTGGCTCGCGCGCACACGCTCGCGCAGCAAGCCGGTGTGGGCCGCGCTGGTGGCGATGCCGCTCGTGCTGCCGCCGTCGGTGCTGGGCTTCTACCTGCTGCTGTTGATGGGCCCGCAGGGGCCGGTCGGGCAGTTCACACAAGCACTGGGCCTGGGCCGCCTGCCCTTCACCTTTGCCGGGCTGGTGGTGGCCTCGGTGCTGTACTCGATGCCCTTCGTCGTGCAGCCGCTGCAACAGGCCTTCGAGGCGGTGCCGGAGCGTGCGCTCGAAGCCGCGGCCACGCTGCGCGCGGGGCCCTGGGATCGTTTCTTCACCGTGGCCTTGCCGCTCGCAAGACCGGGCTTCATCACCGCCAGTGTGCTGGGTTTCGCGCACACGGTGGGCGAGTTCGGCGTGGTGCTGATGATGGGCGGCAACATCCCGGGCCAGACGCGGGTGATGTCGGTCGCCATCTACGACCACGTGGAAGCGGCCGAGTACGCCGACGCGCACCGGCTGGCCGCCGCCATGGTGGCCTTCGCGCTCACCGTGCTGGTGACGCTCTACTGGGTGAACCGGCCGCGCCGTGCCGAGGCGGGAGCGGCGCGGTGATCGACCTCTCGCTCCGCCTCGCCCGCGTCGGTTTTTCGCTCGACGTGTCGCTGCAGCTGCCGTCGCGCGGCGTGAGCGCCGTGTTCGGCCCCTCGGGCTGCGGCAAGACGACGCTGCTTCGCGCGCTGGCGGGCCTGGAGCGCGCCGCCGGCCATGTGACGGTCGGCGACGAGCCCTGGCAAGACGACCGCCGCGGCCTCTTCGTGCCCACGCACCGGCGCCCCATCGGCTACGTGATCCAGGAGGCGGCGCTTTTCCCGCACCTCAGCGTGCGGGGCAATCTCGACTACGGCCTGCGCCGCAGCGCCCAGGCCGGCTCGCACGAGGCGCTCGAGCAGGCCGTCGACCTGCTGGGCATCGGTGCGCTCATGGCGCGCGGCACCGCCACCCTGTCGGGCGGCGAGCGCCAGCGTGTTGCGATCGCGCGCGCACTGGCCACCCAGCCACGCCTGCTGCTGATGGACGAGCCGCTGGCCGCGCTCGATGCCGAGCGCAAGGCCGACATCCTCCCCTACCTCGAACGCCTGCACACCCAGCTCGCGATGCCCATCGTCTACGTGACCCACGCGATGGACGAAGTGGCCCGCCTCGCCGACCACTTGGTGCTGCTGCGCGAAGGGCGAGCGCTGGCGACGGGGCCCACCCACGAGCTGCTGTCACGCGCCGACCTGCCGCTGGCCCGGCGCGACGACGCGGGCGTGGTGCTTGATGCACGTGTGGAGGAGCACGACGACCGCTACCAGATGATGCGCATGGGCGTGGCGGGGGCTTCGCTGTGGGTCGGCGGCTCGCACGCGGCGCTCGGCGAGAGCGTGCGTGCCGCCGTCCTCGCGCGAGACGTGAGCGTCACACGTGAGCCAGCGCAGCAGACCAGCATCCTCAATGTGTTGCCGGTCACGCTGGAGTCGATGCACGCCGATGGCGGCACGGTGATGCTGCGGCTGCGCCTGGCGGCGCAGTCACACCACGATGCGCCGGCTTACCTGCTGGCGCGCATCACGCACAAGAGTTGCGATGCGCTGGCGCTGGAGGCCGGCGATGCGCTGTGGGCGCAGGTGAAGGGCGTGGCGCTGATGTCAGCGCGCGGCTGACCGGGTCTTCTGCAGGTACACCTCCATCTGGTGTCCCTTGTTGAGCAGGCTGGCCGGCAGGTTCAGCATCTCGGTGCCGAGCTTGATGAGACGGTAGGCGAGCTTGTGGGTTTCGCCCTGTTCCTTGAGCTTGACCGAGTGCGTATCGACACGGGCGACGCCCAGGCCCACGCGCGGTGCCAGTACCTTCAACGAGCCGGGCGAAAAGAAATTCACGTGGCCCACGTGGCTGTTGAGAAAGTCCCATCGGCCCTTGCGGATCACCCGTGTCCAGCTGTCGGCGTTGCCCGTGCCGATGAGCAGCACGCCACCGGGCTTCAGCAGCCGGGCGCATTCGGCGACGAGCGCGTAGGAGTCGGGCACGTGCTCGATCACCTCGTAGAGGGTGATGGCATCGAAGCGGGCGTCTTCGAACTGGATGTCGGCGAGGAAGCCGCAATGCAGCTTGAGGCCGCGCTTCTGGCCATCGGCGATGGCCAGCGGGGCAGTGTCCACACCCTCAGCCTTGAAGCCGACGTCCTGGGCGGCTGCGACCACCGCGCCGTTGGAGCAGCCGACGTCGAGCAGCTGCATGTCGGCGAAAGGTTTGCCGACCATTTTCGAGATGAGCTTGAAGTCGCGCTTGCGGCGGCGCAGGAAACGGGCGTAGTCCTTGGGGGACGGCCAGGTGCCCTCGTAGCGGTCCCACTCCTTGTTGGCCTCGTGGAGGTGGGTCGCGTCGCAGGCCGATACCAGCTGGCCGCAGCCCTGGCAATGGTTCAACTCGCCCCCCGGCACCACCAGGCCCGACGGCACGAGTGGGGTGGGGCACAGATTGGGGCAGCTCTCGATCAGCGCCGGCATGTGTCCCTCCCGTGCGGCATGGCTTCGTTTGCGCGCGACTCTATGCGCACCGACGAAAGATTGCCGTTCGGGAGAACGCCGAGATCAGAACTCCAGGTTGTCGATCAGGCGCGTGCTGCCCAGCTTGGCGGCGCCCAGCACGACCAGCGGGCCCTGCGCGTCTGTGGCAGTGGGCACTTGCAAGTCATTGCGCCGGCGCACGGTGAGGTAGTCGGGCGCCCAGCCGCGTTCGGCGAGTTGGCGGCTGGCGTCGGCTTCCAGCGATGCAAGGGCGCCGGGGTTGGCGCGGTAGCCCGCGGCCAGTTGCTTCAGCGCTTGCGACAGGGCGAGTGCTTCGTTCAACTCAGAGGCGCTCAGGTAGCCGTTGCGCGACGACAGTGCGAGGCCATGGTCGGAGCGGCGCGTCTCGCCGCCTTCGATGGTGATGGGCAACGCAAACTGATCCACCATGCGGCGGATCACCATCAGCTGCTGGTAGTCCTTCTTGCCGAAGACGGCCACCTTGGGCTGCACGATGGTGAAGAGCTTCATCACCACCGTGGCCACACCGACGAAGAAGCCGGGGCGGAAATGGCCTTCGAGGATGTCGGCCAGCGCCGGGTCGGGGTGGACCTTGAAGGTCTGCGGCTGCGGGTACATCTCGCGTTCGTCGGGGGCGAAGACGAGGTCGCAACCGGCGCCGTTCAGCAACTCGGCGTCGCGTTGCAGCGTGCGTGGGTAGCGGTCGAAGTCTTCGTGCGGTGCGAACTGCAGCCGGTTGACGAAGATGCTCGCGACCACCGGCAGGCCGTGGGCCTTGGCCTGGCGCACGAGCGCGAGGTGGCCGTCGTGCAGGTTGCCCATGGTGGGCACGAAAGCGCACGCTTGCGGGCCCGGCAGCGCGGCGCGCAGCTCGGCGATGGTGTGGAGAACCTTCATGGCGTGTCCGTTGGTGTGCGTTCAGTACCCGTGCACGGTGTCGTCGGGGAAGGTGCGCGACTTCACCGCCGCCACGTAGGCTTCGATGGCGGCCTTGATGCTTGGGGCGCCGTCCATGAAGTTGCGCACGAAGCGTGGCAGCTTGCCTTGCGTGACGTTGAGCATGTCGTGCAGCACCAGCACCTGGCCCGAGCAGGCGTTGCTGGCGCCGATGCCGATGGTGGCCATCGCGACGCTCTGGGTGATCTCTTTCGCGAGGGCGGCCGGCACGAGTTCGAGCACGCACATCGCAGCCCCGGCGTCCGACAGTTCCTTGGCGTGCTGCTTCAGCGTGGCGGCACCATCGGCGCTCTTGCCCTGGATGCGGTAGCCGCCGATCGCGTGCACCGACTGCGGCGTGAGGCCCAGGTGCGCACACACCGGCACGCCACGCTCGACGAGGAAGCGCACGGTCTCGGCCGTCCAGCCGCCGCCTTCGAGCTTGACCATCTGCGCGCCCGCCTGCATCAGCACGGTGGCGCTGCGCATGGCCTGCTCTTTCGACTCCTGGTAGCTGCCGAAGGGCATATCGCCCAGCACGAAGGCGTTGCGGTTGCCCGCCTGCACGCTGCGGATGTGGTACGCGGTCTCTTCCAGCGTCACCGGCAGCGTGCTGCTGCGGCCCTGCAGGACCATGCCGAGCGAGTCGCCGATCAGCAGGGTGTCGACCCCCGCGGCGTCGAGCAGCTTGGCGAAGCTTGCGTCGTAGCAGGTGAGCATGGTGATTGGTTCACCGGCAGCCTGCATCTCGCGAATGCGGTGCAGCGTGACGGGCTTGCGCTCTTTCGGCGCGCTGTTGCCAGATCCACCTCCCCCGTAAAGCGACTGCTCGGCCGTGGTCATGAGGTGGTCATCCCAAGCTTGGCGAGCAGTTCCTGGTCGGCCTGCACGTCGGGGTTGCCGGTGGTCAGGAGCTTGTCGCCGTAGAAGATGGAATTGGCACCGGCCAGGAAGCACAGCGCCTGCACCGCTTCGCCGAGCTGTTGGCGGCCGGCCGACAGGCGCACGCGCGACTGCGGCATGGTGATGCGCGCGACCGCGATCGTGCGCACGAATTCGAGCGGGTCGAGCTTCTCGCTGCCGTGGAGCGGCGTGCCGGGCACCTGCACGAGGTTGTTGATGGGCACCGACTCGGGGTAAGGGTCCATGTTGGCCAACTCGGCGACGAGCGCGGCGCGCTGGGTGCGCGTCTCGCCCATGCCGACGATGCCGCCGCAGCACACCTTCACGCCGGCGCCGCGCACGCGCTGCAGGGTGTCGAGCCGGTCCTGGAACTGGCGGGTGCTGATGATGTCGCCGTACTTGTCGGGGGCGGTGTCGATGTTGTGGTTGTAGTAGTCGAGGCCGGCCTGTTGCAGCGTCTCGGCGTGGCCGTCTTCCAGCATGCCGAGCGTGGCGCAGGTCTCCAGGCCCAGCGACTTCACGGCGCTCACGAGCTCGGCCACTTTCTCGATGTCGCGGTCTTTCGGCGAGCGCCAGGCGGCGCCCATGCAGAAACGGGTGGCGCCGGCCGCTTGGGCGCGCTTGGCCGCGTCGAGCACCGCGTCGCAATCCATGACCTTGCTGGCTTCGACGCCGGTGTCATAGCGTGCGGCCTGGGGGCAGTAGCTGCAGTCTTCGGGGCAGCCGCCGGTCTTGATCGACAGCAGGGTGGACAGCTGCACCTCGGTGGGGTCGAAATGCTCGCGGTGAACCGTCTGCGCGCGGTGCATCAGCTCGGTGAAGGGCAGGTTGAAGAGCGCCTCGATCTCGGCCACGGACCAGCGGCTGGCAGCCGCGGGAGCGGTTGCCGATTCAGCCGGCTTGCGAGGGTGGACGCGGACAGCGGTTTCTTGCATGCGAGGGTTCCCGAGAGATGAATACGGCGGGCAGTCTAACCAGATGCGTCCAGCAGATGGTGCTGTGCAGCAGCCGCGGTCAGGCAGGCTGGTAGGCCAGGCGGACGTAGATGGGCGCGAAGGCTTCGGCCTGGGTGACTTCGAGCAGGTGCTCGCGTGCCAGTTCGAGCATGGCGATGAAGGTGACCACCAGCACCTGTGGCCCGCGGTTCAGCTCGAAGAGGTCTTCGAAGAGGGCGAAACGGCGGCCTTGCAGGCGGCGCAGCACGATGCTCATGTGCTCGCGCACCGAGAGCTGCTCGCGGGTGATGGTGTGGTGCTGGTTGAGCTTGGCGCGCTTCAGTATGTCTTGCCAGGCGGCGCGCAGCTCGTCGGCGTTGACGTCGGGGAAGCGCGGCGTGAGCGACTGCTCGATCACCACCTGCGCCCGCAGGAAATCGCGGCCCAGCACCGGCAGCGCGTCGAGCCGTGCGGCGGCGAGCTTGATCTGCTCGTACTCGAGCAGGCGGCGCACCAGCTCGGCACGCGGGTCTTCGGGTTCTTCGCCTTCGGCCACCTTCTTCGGCGGCAGCAGCATGCGCGACTTGATCTCGATGAGCATCGCCGCCATCAGCAGGTATTCGCTGGCCAGCTCGAGGTTGGTCTTGCGGATCTGGTCGACGTAGGCGAGGTACTGGCGCGTGACGCTGGCCAGCGGGATGTCGAGGATGTTGAAGTTCTGTTTGCGGATCAGGTACAGCAGCAGGTCGAGCGGGCCTTCGAAGGCTTCGAGGAAGACCTCCAGCGCATCGGGCGGGATGTAGAGGTCCTGCGGCAGCTGGAAGAGCGGCTCGCCGTACAGGCGCGCCACGGCGATGTGGTCCACCACCTGCGGAACCGCTGCTGCATCAGGCGCCTCGTCGGGCGCCATCACCTCGGAATCCATGCGATGAACGCCTCAGCCCGGCGCCCGGCCGCCCGAAGCCGGGCTGCGCCCCCTCGGGGGGCAGGAGCGGAGCGACGCGGGGGCCGTCATCCTTAGCGCTTCGTGTTGTTCTGGTACACGTAGGGCTGCTGCGGCACGCGGGCGTCGCGGTACTCGGCCTGCGCCTCGCGGTCGATGGGCTTGTCCCACAGCAGGGCGCGGCCGCGGCGCTGCTCCTCTTCGAGCGTCGGGCGCTTGGCCTTCAGTTCCTCGATGAACGAGGTGATCTCGGACTTGTACGGCTTCCAGAACAGCGGCATGGCGGTCGGGGCGCCAGGGCGGCGCCGGAGTGAAGCCGGGATTTTAAGCGCTCGGGATGAGCCGGCCGGCGGTCAGGCTTCCACCCGCTTGACCTGGCTCGCGCGCCGCAGGAAGTCGTTGGAATGCCCCACCATCCAGCGGGCGAGCTGGTCAAGCAGATCGGAGCCAACCTCGCGTGCCGGGAACTCGGCCGTCACCGTCTCCAGGCTGTCGAAGTTGTTGAGCTGGAAGCGCAGCACACCTTGGTCATGGTCGGGCAGGACGCGGGCCATGAAGGTGAGATCGGCCTTGAAGTTGAAGATCACTTCTTCGAGCCGGCCGTTGGCTTCGTTGCGCACCCACTTCGTGTCGGGCGTGATGCCGGCTTGGCGCAGGCGCGATTCCAGGCGTTCGATCTCGGGCGGGAAGTCTTTCCTCATGGTCAGCGTGCGGCCGGTCTTCTGCACGGCGTGGATCACGAGGTGGTCGTAGACCTCCTGGTCGCGGTGCTGCTTGCGCCGGGCGTCGACCTGGAAATCGCATCGCTTGAGGTTGTCGAGTGCGGTCACCTTGTCCAGCGAAAAGCGGATGGGGGGCGTGGGTTGCAGCACGTTGAGCTGCTGGGCGAGGTCGAGCCAGTATTGCCAGACGGTCTTGCACGCCGCTTCCACCAGCGTGGCGTTGCGTGCGAGCAGGGCGGCGTCTTCGGTGCTTTGTGTCTTGAGCGCGTCGGCCTGGCGCTTGAGGTCGTTCAGGAAACTCATGATGGTGCTGCTTTCTCCCGGCCGGGCAGGATAGCTCAGCGACCCGGTGGCATGGCGCGTGACAGGGCCCCCCCAAGGTGGGTGGTGATGTTCTCCAGCCCCAGCTCGGCGTCGAATCCGGCTCGGCGCACCAGTTCGCGTGGCTGCTCGTTCAGGTCGCACAGGATGAGGCGCACGCCTTGCCGCGCCAGTGCCTTGTGCAGCTGCATCAGGGCGTCGAGGCCGGAGTTGTCGATGGACACGAGCTGGTGCATCTCCAGCACCACGGCGTGCGTGCCGGGCGGCAGCTGCTGGGCGATCGTCTCGATCTTGCCGACGGCGCCGAAGAAGAGCGTGCCGTACAGGCGGTAGACCTGCACGCCCGGCGGACTGTCGGGGGCCAGGTCGGTGCGGAAGAGGCTGCTCATGCGGTAGATGAAGAAGCCGCAGGCCATGATCAGGCCCACCTGTACCGCCACCGTGAGGTCGAAGATCACCGTCAGCAGGAAGGTGCCCAGCAACACCGTGCGGTAGGGCACGCTGAAGCGGCGCAGGCGCGCGAACTCGTGCCACTCGCCCATGTTCCAGGCGGCGAAGAGCACGATGCCCGCCAGCACCGCGAGCGGCACGTTCATCGCGAGCGGCGCCGCCAGCAGCACGATCAGCAGCAGCGTGAGCGAGTGCACGATGCCGGCGATGGGCGTCCTGGCACCGGCGCGGATGTTGGTGACGGTGCGGGCGATGGTGCCGGTGACCGGGATGCCGCCGAAGAAGGGCACGACGAAGTTGGCGACGCCCTGGGCCATCAGCTCCTGGTTGGGATCGTGGCGTGGCGGGTCGGTGAGGTTGTCGGCGATGCGCGCACACAGCAGCGACTCCACGCCCCCCAACAGCGCGATGGTGAGGGTGGGAATGACGAGTTCCTTGGCGCTCTGCCAGCTGAAGGGCGGCAGCTCCAGCGACGGCAGGCTTTGCGGAATACCGCCGAAGCGCGAGCCGATGGTCTCCACCGGCATCTGGAGCCACCACGCGAGCGCCGACAGTACCACCAGCGCGACGATGGGCCCCGGCACGCGCGAGGCGCTGCGCAGCGTGTGCCCTTCCAGCAAGTGAGAGGGCAGCAGCGACCCAGGGCTGAAGAGCCGAGGCCAGAAGAAGAGCATGGCCACGGTGGCCGCGCCCAGCCCGAGCGCGTGCAGGTTCAGCGTGTGCAGGTGGGTGGCCAGCAGGTGGACCTGCGAGAAGAAGTCGCTCGGCAGCTTGGCGACCGAGAGGCCGAGCAGGTCCTTGATCTGCGAGAAGGCGATCAGCACCGCGATGCCGTTGGTGAAGCCGATGACGATGGTGACCGGGATGTAGCGCACCAGCGCCCCGAGCTTGAAGAGCCCGAGCGTGAACATCAGCACGCCGGCGAGCGCGGTCGCGATCAGCAGGTTGGTGAGGCCATAGCGCTGCACGATGCCGTAGACGATCACGATGAACGCGCCGGCCGGCCCGCCGATCTGCACGCTCGAGCCACCGAGCGCTGCCACGAGCAGGCCGCCGATGATGGCGGTGAAGAGGCCCTGCTCGGGCTTCACGCCGGAGGCGATGGCAAACGCCATCGCGAGCGGCAGCGCGACCACGCCCACCGTCACGCCCGCCCCCACGTCGCCGAGGAAGCGGCGGCGGTCGTAGCCCTTCAAGGCATCGACGATCCGGGGCCGGAAGGCGGCGAGGTCGATGCCGGGGCGCTTCACGGTGCGGCGTTCCCGGGGGGCGCCAGGCGGGCCTGCACGTCACGCCACAGCGGGCGCAGGCTCAGGAGCACGAGCAGCGCGGCAAGCGGCACGGTGGTGACGTAGCCCACCCACTTGAAGCCGAGCGCGCCCAGCACACCGCCGACGAAGAAGCAGGCCACCAGCAGCCCGTGCGTGCGCAGCCGTTCGCGGTTGGCGCGCACCTGCCCGAGTTGGGCGTTGCGGTTCACGTAGACGAGCTTGCCGAGTTCGATGCCGAGGTCGGTGACGAGGCCCGTCACGTGGGTGGTGCGGATCTCGGCGCGCGAGATCTTGGTGATGACGGCGTTCTGCAGCCCCATCGTGAAGCAGAGCAGCAGCACGGTGGCCGGCAGCAGCAGGGCCGAGTGCAGGCCGAGGCTTGCGCCCATCACGCCGAAGATCATCAGCAAGCTGGCCTCGAGCAATAGCGGCAGGCTGTAGCTGCTGTGCAGCTGGCGGCGCTGCGCCCAGTTGACGAGCAGGGCCGTGCTCATGGCGCCCGCGGTGAAGGTGAGCAGTGCGGCCAGCGCAGCGCCGGCCAGGAGGAATTGGCCGAGCGCCAGGTGGTCGGCCAGCGACGACATCACGCCGGTCATGTGCGAGGTGTACTGGCCGACGGCGAGGAACCCGCCGGCATTGGCCGCACCGGCCACGAACGCCAGTGTCGCCCCCAGCCGTCGGTTGGTCCGCGGCGTGCGCTGCACATCGGTCCAGCCTCGGATGAAGGGCAGCATGGGTGGGGGTTGGTGTCGTCCGGGTCAGCGCACCCTCAGCCCCGGCGTGGCGCCGGGCCAGGGTTCGAGCACGTAGAGGCCAGGGTTCTTCTTTTCGTCGGCATGCGATGCCGCAAGAACCATGCCCTCGCTCACGCCGAACTTCATCTTGCGCGGCGCGAGGTTGGCCACCATCACGGTGAACTTGCCTTCCAGCTGCTCGGGCTGGTAGGCCGACTTGATGCCGCTGAACACATTCCGCGTCTTGCCTTCGCCGACGTCGAGCGTAAGGCGCAGCAGCTTGTCGGAGCCTTCCACATGCTCGGCCTTCACGATCTTCGCGATGCGCAGGTCGACCTTGGTGAAATCGTCGATCCCGATCTCGGCGGCGAGCGGCTCGCCCCCAGGGGCAGGCGGTGCGGCCGGGGCGGGCGCTTCGAAGAGGGCGTCGAGCAGCTTGGGGTCGACACGCTGCATCAGGTGCTTGTACTCGCCGATGGTGTGTGCGCCGAGGGAACGCTGCGCGTCGGCGAAGCCCAGCGGCTCCACGCGCAGGAAGCTCTCGACCTGCGCGGCCAGCGCCGGCAGCACCGGCTTCAGGTAGATCGTGAGCACGCGGAAGGCTTCGATGCAGACGGTGCACACGTCTTGCAGCACCTGGTCCTGCCCGGCCTGCTTGGCCAGCTCCCACGGCTTGTGCTGGTCGACGTATTCGTTCACGCGGTCGGCGAGCAGCATGATCTCGCGCAGCGCCTTGCCGAGCTCGCGCTCGTTGTACAGCTCGACGACGGTGGCGCGGTGCGCGCGCAGCCCGTCGAGCAGCGTGCGGCCTTCGACGCCCACGTCGCTCGACAGCCGGCCCTCGAAGCGCTTGGTGAGGAAGCCCGCGGCGCGGCTCGCGATGTTGATGTACTTGCCGACGAGATCGCTGTTCACGCGGGCGACGAAGTCTTCCGGGTTGAACTCCACGTCTTCCACGCGCGCATTGAGCTTGGCCGCGAGGTAGTAGCGCAGCCATTCGGCGTTCATGCCCAGCTGCAGGTACTTGAGCGGCGAGAGGCCCGTGCCGCGGCTCTTGCTCATCTTCTCGCCGCCGAGCGAGAGGAAGCCGTGCACGTTGATGTGGTTCGGCGTCTTGCGGCCGCTGAAGTGCAGCATCGCCGGCCAGAAGAGCGTGTGGAAGGTGATGATGTCCTTGCCGATGAAGTGCACCTGCTCCACATCCGGGTCGGCCATGAAGGCGTCAAAGTCGCGGCCGGTCTTGTCGAAGAGGTTCTTCAGCGAGGCCAGGTAGCCTACGGGCGCGTCGAGCCAGACGTAGAAATACTTGCCCGGCGCGTCGGGGATCTCGATGCCGAAGTAGGGCGCGTCGCGGCTGATGTCCCAGTCGGCCAGCCCCACGTGGCCGTGCTCGTCGACGGTGAACCATTCCTTGATCTTGTTGAGCACCTCGGGCTGCAGGCGGCCGGCGGTCGTCGTCCAGTCCTTCAGGAACTCGATGCAGCGGTCGGACGAGAGTTGGAAGAAATAGTGCGAGCTGCTCTTGAGCACCGGCGTCGCGCCGCTCAGCGCCGAGTACGGGTTCTTGAGCTCGGTGGGTGCATACACCGCGCCGCACACCTCGCAGTTGTCGCCGTACTGGTCTTTCGCGCCGCACTTCGGGCACTCGCCCTTGATGTAGCGGTCGGGCAGGAACATGCTCTTCACCGGGTCGAAGAACTGCTCGATCACCCGCTCGGCGATCAGGCCCTGCTTGCGCAGCGCGCGGTAGATGTCTTGCGCGAGGGCGTGGTTCTCGGGGCCGTCGGTCGAGTGCCAGTTGTCGAAGCCGATGTGGAAGCCGTCGAGGTACTGCTTGCGCCCCGCGGCGATCTCGGCCACGAACTGCTGTGGCGTCTTGCCCGCCTTTTCGGCCGCGATCATGATCGGCGCGCCGTGCGCGTCGTCGGCGCAGACGAAGTGCACTTCGTTGCCCAGCATGCGCTGCGCCCGCACCCAGATGTCGGCCTGGATGTACTCCATCATGTGCCCGATGTGGAAGGGCGCATTGGCGTAGGGCAGGGCGGTGGTGACGAAGAGCTTGCGGGTCATGGGTGTCCGGGTGCGAGAGCCGCGCCACGACGGCGCGGAGCGGTCGATTCTAGGAGTCCCGCGGCCTGGGCCTCACCAGTTGTGGATGGTCGGGTTGACGTAGCTGTACTGGTTCGGCACCGCGAGGTTCGAGTACGAGAAGGACAGGCTCACGTCGAGCGAGCGCACCTGGTGCCACCAGCCGAGCGGCAGGAAGACGGTGTCGCCCGGCTCGGCCACCACTTCGAGCACCGTCACGCCCTCGAAGTCGGGGTAGCGGGCGAGGTCGGGCGCGTCGAGGTCGATGGGGCTGTAGACGTCGTAGTGGTTGTACAGCCGCGGCGTCTGCAGCGGCGAGATGAAGCGCCAGCGCTTGCGGCCCACGATCTGGGTGTGGAAGAGCATCAGCGTGTCGTGGTGCAGCGGCGTCACCGTGCCCGCGGGCCCGAACCAGAACGACGCGCGCTCGGCCAGCCGCGCCCGGTCGCAGATGGGCGGCAGGCTGCCGATGTCGTCGAGCAGCGGCGCGAACTCCGGCCGGCGCAGCGCCTCGTTGTTGGCGGTGAGGTAGTAGTCGTTGGTCTCGCCGCCCGCCATCACCTGGTCGACGAAATCGGCGAGCCGCACCTGGCGCTGCAGGTTCAGCTTGTTGATCTCGTACTTCGGGTCGGCGTTGCGCTCGGCCTGGATCTGCACGTCAAGGTGGCCGAAGCGGGCTTTCAGGTCCTGAGGTGACCAGCGTGCCTTGGCCGGCCAGTCGTCGGCCACGCCGGTCAGCACCACCGGGCGGCAGCCGACGACGTAGCGGTCCACGAATTCGGCCGCGCCCACGTGGCTGCGTTTTTCGACCTGGGCGTAGTGCGGGTCCAGCTCCCACAGCCGCTGCTGGTTGGCCATCACCGACTCGAGCTTGCGCTGCAGCTGCTGGATCTTGCGGGCGGCGAGGAACGCCGGGTCGGTGTCGACCTTGGCGATGGCCACCTGCGCCGCCCCCGCATCGATGCCGGCCGCGGTCATCGTCTCGAGCATGGACTCGGCGGTGCAGTTGCGCAGCCGGTTCTCGGCGACCCATTGCTGCCACTCGGCATCGACCGGGCGGCCTCCGGCGAGGGGCCGCGGCGCTGGGGGGAAGGTGTCAGGTGCGCTCATCGTCGTCTGCCGGGCAGGGCCGGACCATTGTGATCCCGTGCCCGGCGATGCGCAAAACCATGTGGCGGGCACAGGCCCTAGACTTCGCCGTTCCCTGTCCTCATCTTTTCCCGCCCGCCATGTCTGCCACTGAAGCCGCGATCCTCGACGCGCTGAAATCCGTCATCGACCCCAACACCGGCCGAGACTTCGTCAGCACCAAGCAGGTGAAGAACCTGCAGATTGCGGGGGGCCACGTGAGCTTCGACGTGGAGCTGGGCTACCCGGCGAAGAGCCAGTTCGAGGGTCTCGCGCAGGCGCTCACGCTGGCGGCACGCGGCGTGCCCGGCGTCGACACGGTCACGCCCAGCATCAGCTCCAAGGTGGTGGCGCATGCAGTGCAGCGGGGCGTGCAACTGCTGCCCAACGTGAAGAACATCGTGGCCGTCGCGTCCGGCAAGGGCGGCGTGGGCAAGAGCACCACGGCCGTCAACCTCGCGCTCGCACTCGCCGCCGAAGGCGCGAGTGTGGGCGTGCTCGATGCCGACATCTACGGCCCCAGCCAGCCCACCATGCTCGGCGTGGAAGGCCGCCCCGAGAGCGCCGACGGCAAGACCATGGAGCCGAAGGAAAACCACGGCGTGCAGGTCATGTCGATCGGCTTCCTCGTCGAGCCCGACAACGCGATGATCTGGCGCGGCCCGATGGCCACCCAGGCGCTCGACCAGCTGCTGCGCCAGACCAACTGGCGCGACCTCGACTACCTCATCGTCGACATGCCCCCGGGCACTGGCGACATCGCCTTGACGCTCGCGCAGCGTGTGCCCCTCACCGGCGCCGTGATCGTGACCACGCCGCAGGACATCGCCCTCATCGATGCCAAGCGCGGCGTGCGCATGTTCGAGAAGGTGGGCGTGCCCATCCTCGGGCTGGTGGAGAACATGGCCATGCACGTGTGCTCCAACTGCGGTCACGTGGAGCACATCTTCGGCGCCGACGGCGGCAAGCAAATGGCGGCCGAGTTCAAGATCGACTACCTGGGCGCGATGCCGCTGTCGAAAAACATCCGCCTGCAGGCCGACTCGGGCGCGCCGACGGTGGTGGCCGAGCCCGACAGCGAGATCACGAGCCTCTACAAGGCGATGGCCCGCCAGGTGGCGGTGAAGATCGCGCAGCGCTCGAAAGACTTCTCGTCGAAGTTCCCGACGATCACCGTCTCGAAGAACACCTGAGGGGCGGACTCAGGGCGCGAAGGGCTCGAAGAGCGGCGGCAGCCGCACCTCGATGCCGTCTTGCTGCCCGCGCTGCTGCAGGTCGGCCATCACCACGTCGAAGTCGTCGACCAGATACGGCGAGGCCACGAGCGGTGCGTCGAGCATCGGCTGCATGAAGTCGTCCCAGTGGATCGGGATCACGCGTTTCGCGCTGGTGAGCTTGACCGTCTCGTGCCAGTAGGCGGCGCGGTAGGCCTCGTCTTTCTTGCCCAGGGTGCCGGTGCCGAGGAAGACGGTGTCGGCGCGCACGCCCGAGAGCGCACCCGGCACGATGCCGGCACTGCCTTGCACGAGAAAGCGCCGGCCCGAGCCGTGGCTCACCGCGATCGACCACACGTCGCCTTCGCGCCAGCGGGTGGCGTGGGCCGGCGGCTTGAGAGGCGAGGTGATGAGTTCGCCGCCCTCGCCGCTGCTGAAGGGCGTGGGGCTGTGGCGGCTCGTGATGAAGCGCAGGGTGAACTGGCCGAGCTGCAGCGTGTCGCCGTGCTTCACGGCGCGCATCTGCGTGTCGGCGAGGCCGAAGCCACGGCCGATCTGCAAGGTCGACTCGCCGCCCACCAGCAGCGCGCCGGTGCGCTGCGCGACGAGCGGTGCATCCATCGCGTGGTCGTAGTGCGAATGCACCGGCACCACGGCGGCAAGCCGGGTGACGCCCAGCCGCCGCAGCGATGCCTCGACCACCGCGGCATCGGGGCCGATGGTGCCGAAGAAGGTGCGCAGCGCCGAGGGCCGCGAGAAGAAGCCGTCGATGGCCCAGGCGGTCTCGCCATCGTCGAAGACGAGCGTGGCCACCCCGGCGAAGCGCACGCGCACGCCGCTGGCCTGCGGCGCGGCGGGCAGCGTGAGCGACTGGTACGGCGCGAGCGAGGGCCGGCGGTTGAACTGCACCACCGCCCACGCGGCCAGCAGCACGAGCGCCGCCAGCAGCGCGAGGGCGGCCCGTTTCAGCAGGCGGCCGGTCACCGGTGGGCCGGGGCCGACAGGTCGCGTAGCACGGTCGGGCCCACGCGGCGCTCGATCTCGGCCAGCAGCGGCTTGCCCCAGCCCAGCGCGAACATGCCTTCGCCGGTCACGAACATCGGCCCGACGAGCAGGCCGATCAGGTCGTCGACGAACGCCGGCTTGCGGCCTTCGTAGTAGTGGCCGATGAACTGGATCACCCAGCCGACCACGAAGCTGCCGATGCCCCAGCCGAGCCAGGCGGCGGTGCCGCCGAGCGCGAGGCTGTGAGCCAGCAGGATGAGCACGCCGTTGGTGACGCTCACGCCCACCCCGAGCGCGAGGTTGCCGCGGGTCAGGTACCAGGCGGTCGAGGCGAGCCACAGCAGCCAGGCCGGCGTGATCGGAAAGCCTCCGAGGCTGAAAAGCTCGGGTCGCGAGAGCAGCACGCCGATCGAGAACACGATCAGCGGGATGCCGACGAAGTGGGTGGCGATGTTGCGGCGGTCACGGTGGTACGCGGCGTACTGGACCATCATCTCGGTGGCGTTGCGCATGGCTGTCTCCATCGGGGTGTTGTGGGGCGGATGCTAGTGCGTTGGAGTGAAAAGCGACTGTCAAAATTCAGACATTCACATGTCGCCCTCCACGACCTCCGCCACCCCGGCCTTGCAGGCCGCCCTGCGCACCGATGCCTGGTTCGGCAGCTGCGCGCCGGCCCTGCAGGAGGCCCTGCTCGGCCTGGGTCGCGCCGGGCAACTGGCCGCGGGTGAGCGCCTCTTCACACGGGGCGCCTCGGCCGAAGGCCTGTGCTGCGTGACGGCCGGGGCGCTGCGGGTGGGCGCGCTGCAACCCGACGGCAGCGAGACCCTGCTCGGCTACGTGGAGCCCTACCAGTGGTTCGGCGAAATCTCGCTGCTCGACGGCCTGCCGCGCACGCACGACGCCGTGGCCGATGTCGACACCACCGTCTGGCAGGTGCCGCAGCCGGAGCTGAGGGTTTGGCTCGACGCGAACCCGGCCCATTGGCGCGACGTGGCACGCCTGGCCTGCACCAAGCTGCGCCTCGCGTTCACCATGCTGGAAGACATCGCCCACCTGCCGCTCGAGCAGCGCCTGGCGAAGCGCCTGTGGCTCGTGGCGCACGGCAATGGCACACGCCCCGATGCGCCGCGCCGCCAGTTGCGGCTGCCGCAGGAGCAGCTGGCCCTGATGCTCGGCGTGAGCCGGCAGAGCGCCAACAAGGCGCTGCGGGCGCTGGAAGACAAAGGCGTGCTGAAGCTGCGCTACGGCGCCATCGAACTCATCGATGTGGCGGTGCTCGCCCGCGCCGCGGGCCTCGCCTGAGGGGCTTGCGGGCTCAGGCCGGGTGGGCCAGGTCGCGCAGGTGCGTGGGGCCGGCGCGGCGCTCGATCTCGGCGAGCAGCGGCTTGTTCCAGCCCATCGAGAACAGCGCCTCGGCCGTCACGAACATCGGTCCGACCAGCAGGCCGAAGACATCGTCGACGAACGCCGGCTTGCGGCCCTCGTAGTAGTGCCCGAGGAACTGCATCGCCCAGCCGATGAAGAAGGTGCCGGCCCCCCAGGCCAACCAGCTCGCCATGCCCCCGCCAGCCACGCCATGCGCCAGGGCGACGATGCCGCCGACCGCCAGCGTGACGGCCAGGCTCAGCGTGAGCGGCCCGCGGCGGCTCAGGTACCAGGCGCCCGCGAAGCAGAAGGCCACCCAGGCGGCGGTCACGTCGAGCTGGGGCAGGGTGAGGTGCAGGCGGGCCAGCAGCACGCCAATGCCGAAGATGATCAGCGGGATGCCCACAAAATGGGTGACGATGTTGCGCTGGTCTCGGTGGTACTGGGCGTAGTGCACCAGAAGGTCCAGGGTGCTGCGATGTGCGTTCATGACGGGTCTCCGCATGGCGGGCGTTGGGTCACATTCTGGGCCGGGCTGCAGCCCTTGGGAACATGGTAGTTACACAGAGACCGATGGTGTCACGGGAAGGAACGAATGCAGGGCGTGCTTGAGCAAAACCGCACCAACATGAACACATTGGCGCGCTGGGCGGGCGCGGCGTGCCGCAGTGCGGTCTTCATGCGGCCGGGGCTGTCGGGCCTGCATATCGGGCCAGTGGGTCTGGTGCTGCTGACGGTGCTGCTGGTGGCCGGCGGAGCCGCCTTGCAGCGGCTCTTCTATTGGCCGGGGCCGGTGCAGTTCTACTGGCAGGCGGTGGGCAGCGGCTGGATGGCCACGCTGTTGCTCGTGCTGGCCTGCTGGATGGCCGCGCGGGGTACGCCGGAGGGTGAGGGCGGTGCAGTGCTGCTGGCGCTGCTCTGGCTGCAGCAGATGCTGATCTCCTGGCCGATCTGGGGTGCCTACCTCGTGCTGCAGCGTGGGCTGCCGCCTGGCGCGGCGGCGCTGGCGGCGGAGGTGATGCAGGTGCTGCCCTGGGTGTTGATGGGCTGGATGGCGCTCGCGGCCGCCGTGCTGCTCGCGCACCATGCCGACCGGGCGGCGCTGCGGGTGGCGGTGGTCATCGTGGTGGCCGCCGCGGCGCTGGCCAGCCTCTACCTGCCCCGCGGCGCGTACTGGTACCCCGACGTGACGGCTGCGGCTGCGGGCGAGCCCGAAGAGCAGCGCCTGCAGCTCACCCAGGAGGTGCTCGAAGCCCAGTCGGCCACCGTCGTGTCGACCCTGCATGCCTTGGAGCCGCAGCGGCCCGGCGTGGCCGACGTCTACGCCATCACCTTCGCGCCCTATGCCGGTGAAGAGGTGTTCCGCCGCGAGAGCCGGCTCGTCAGCGAGCTGATGCAGGACCGCTTCGATGCGCGCGGCCGCACGCTCTCGCTCATCAACCATGCCGAGACGGCGCGCGAGCTGCCCTGGGCCACCGGGCTCAACCTGCGCCGCGCCATCCAGCAGGTGGCGAACCTGATGGACCGGGAGGAAGACATCCTCTTCATCCACCTCACCTCGCACGGGGCGCGCAACGGCCGGCTGGCCGCGCAGTTCGACCCGCTGGAAGTCGACGAGCTCACGCCCGACAAGCTGCGTGCCTGGCTCGACGAAGCCGGCGTGCGCTGGCGCGTGCTGTCGATCTCGGCCTGCTACTCGGGCTCGTGGCTGCCCACGCTCGCCGACCCGAGCACGCTGACCATGACCGCGGCCGACGCCACGCACACCTCCTACGGCTGCGGGCGCGGCTCCGAGCTCACCTACTTCGGCCGTGCGATGTATGCCGAGCAGTTGCGCGGCACCCGCTCGTTCGAAGCCGCGCATGCGGCGGCGCGCGAGGTGATCGCCCGGCGCGAGAAGGAGGCTGGCAAGACCGACGGCTATTCCAACCCGCAGATTCAGGTGGGCGAGGCCATCAAACCCAAGCTCGCCGAACTGGCGGGCCGGCTCGATGCTGCGGTGCGATAGGCCACAATCGAGCCCCCTCTGAAAAGCGCGAGACCGGCATGAGCATCAAGAGCGACAAGTGGATCCGCCGCATGGCCGAGCAGCACGGCATGATCGAGCCCTTCGAGCCCGGCCAGGTGCGCCACGCGGCCGACGGCCACAAGATCGTGAGCTACGGCACCAGCAGCTACGGCTACGACATCCGCTGCGCGCCCGAGTTCAAGGTCTTCACCAACATCCACAGCACGGTGGTCGACCCGAAGAACTTCGACGAGAAGAGCTTCGTCGACATCGAGGCCGACGTCTGCATCATCCCGCCCAACAGCTTCGCGCTGGCGCGCACGGTGGAGTACTTCCGCATCCCGCGCAGCGTGCTCACGATCTGCCTCGGCAAGAGCACCTATGCGCGTTGCGGGATCATCGTCAACGTCACCCCCTTCGAGCCCGAATGGGAAGGCTACGTGACGCTCGAGTTCAGCAACACCACGCCGCTGCCCGCCAAGATCTACGCTGGCGAAGGCTGCGCGCAGGTGCTCTTCTTCGAGAGCGACGAGGTCTGCGAGACGAGCTACAAAGACCGCGGCGGCAAGTACCAGGGTCAGCGCGGGGTCACCCTGCCAAAAACTTAACGGCACATCGTCACGGGGCGCGAACTGGGCGCTCGCCGGCCCCCAGTTCCCCCGATTCCCCGGCAGGGTGCAGGGCTATCGTGTGGCCACACGCTACACATGGAGCCCGCCATGACGACCTTGTCGCACGCTGCCCCCGCCGCCGGCACCCACCGCCCGGTCGCGCTGATCGAAGACCTGAAGGCGCTCGGCCGCTTTCGCAGCAAGATGGCGCAGCAGGCCCTGAGCGTCAACGTGGCCCGCATGATGTACGACCGGCCCTATGCCTTCGACCGCATCGCGCTCGCGCACAGCAGCGCCGATGAGTCGCTGCAGCGCCTGGCCCTGCAGCTCTTCGCACAGTACTCGCAAGACGACGCTGCGGCGCACTGAGCGCGCCGTCGACTCCGCATCAGGGGCTGCCGCGAGGCGGCCCTTTTCGCTTTCCGGCCTTCGCTACCATGCCCCTTCGGCCAACACCGGGAGCGCAGCATGAAGTGGGAAGGCAATCGCGAGAGCGACAACGTCGAGGACGCCCGCTCGGGCGGCGGTGGTGGCGGGTTCTCCTTCGGCGGTGGCCGCGGCATCGGCCTCGGCAGCGTGGTGATCGCGCTCGTGGCCGGCTGGATCTTCGGCATCAACCCGCTCACCATCCTCGGCCTCATGAGCGGTGGCGGCCAGGCGCCGCAGGTGCAGCAGGCGCCCGCCGGCAAGCCGCCAGCCGACGACCCGATGGCGCGCTTCGTCTCGGTGGTGCTGGCCGACACCGAAGACGTGTGGCGCGAGCAGTTCCAGCAGATGGGTGCCACCTACCGCGACCCGAAGCTGCGCCTCTTCCGCGGCAGCGAGGCCACGGCCTGCGGCATGGGCCAAGCGGCGATGGGGCCGTTCTACTGCCCCGGCGACCAGAAGGTCTACATCGACCTCAGCTTCTACGAGACCATGCGCACACGCCTCGGCGCCCCCGGCGACTTCGCCCAGGCCTACGTGATCGCGCACGAGGTGGGCCACCACGTGCAGAACCTGCTCGGCATCAGCGGCAAGGTCGACAGCATGCGCGGCCGCGTCTCCGAGGCGCAGCAGAACGCGCTCTCGGTGCGCCTCGAGCTGCAGGCCGACTGCTTCGCCGGCGTGTGGGCGCACCACGCCAACAACGCACGCCAGATCCTGGAGCAGGGCGATGTGGAAGAAGCGCTCAACGCCGCGTCACAGATCGGCGACGACGCGCTGCAGCGCAAGTCGCGCGGCACGGTGCAGCCCGAGACCTTCACCCACGGCACGAGCGCCCAGCGGGTGACGTGGTTCAAGAAGGGCCTGCAGACCGGCAGCGTGAACCAGTGCAACACCTTCGAGGCGCGCCAGATCTGATCAACGCCTCGGGGGCGGCAGCTCCAGCGTGCCAAGCCAGTCGCAGCGCAGGCGGCCCCGCCGGTGCAACGCGCGCCGCAGGGCCACGTAGAGCGTGGGCGTGAGGAAGAGCAGCGCGCAGCCCAGCGCCATGCCGGGCCACCACAGGATCAGTGCCGCGGGCTCGCCCATCCAGCCGAACATCCACGCGGTGAGCACGCCGTCCCAGGCGTGGTACTCGAGCGGGTGCTCCGGCTTGTGGGCCAGCTGCCAGAGCTTGATGGCGTGAAGCTGCTGCAGGGTCATGGGGCTCTCCCGACGAGCGCGCGGCCTTCAGCGTAGAACCATCTGCGCAGCGTGAAAACCCCCTCGGCCGCAAGCCCCTCGGGCCCGCTCAGACAAGCGGCTCAGGCCAGCAGCGCCAGCTGCTCCGAGAGCGTCTTCTCGCCGAAAAGCCACTGGCCCGGCAGCAGGCGCATGCCCTGCTCGCTGGGCCACACGAGCGCGGGCACGCCGTGCATGCCGACCGCCTTCATCACCTTCTTCGCGCGGGCGACACGTTTGTCCGTGAGGCCGGGCAGGGCCGGGTTGGCGAGGCGCTGCTCCCAGGTCTCGGCATCGTCACCGAGTGACTTGGACAGCGCCTGCGTGATCACGCTGCGGTCGCTGATGTCGCGGCCGGCGACGAAGCGCTCGCGTTGCAGGGCGTGCAGGGCGTCGAGCTCACGGCGCACGTTCCACTGCGACACGGCGGTCAGCGCTTCGGTGGCGGCGGTGCTGTCGAAGGGCAGCTCGGGGTTGGCCAGCACCTTGCGTTTGTAGAGCTCGCTGAAGCGCTGGCCGCTCATCGCGGCGATGCGCGCATCGGCCTGCTCGATGTGGCGAGCCATCTCGGCGTCGAGCGTCTTGCCCGGGGCGACGAAGAGGCCGCTGGGCACCGGCTCGACGATGCAACCGCCCAGATCCGCCAGCCCGTGGATGGCGGGCATGGCGCCGTAGCACCAGCCGCACAACGGGTCGTAGAGGTAGATCAGGTGGTCGATGGCCATCCGGCGAGTATGCGACAGCCCCTTGAGGGTTCAAGCCCGGCCGCCGATGGTCGGCAGCATGGCGCCGCCGGGCGGTGGGGCGGCCTCGGCGGTCAGTGGCGTGGGCGCGACGTTCCGCGGTTCAGTACGCCGCGGTGAAGCGGCGCTGCACGTGCCGCGGCGTCTCGATCTCGTCGACGATGGCCACCGCCAGGTCGGCCACCGAGAGGCCGGCCGGGGCGCCGTTGGCGTCGACCAGCACCTCGTCACCGCCGAGGCGGAAGCCGCCGCGCCGCTCGCCGGGCGCGAGCATCACGGCCGGTGAGACGAAGGTCCAATCGAGCGAGGTCTCGTGGCGGATGCGGTTCAGCGCCTCGCGGGCGGCGAGCGCACCTTGCTTCCACTCGGCCGGGAATTCCGGCGTGTCCACGAGCTGCACCCCAGGCGCCACGTAGAGGCTGCCCGCGCCGCCCACGACCAGCAGCCGCTTCACGCCACTGCGCTTCACGCCGTCGACGATGGCCTGCGTGCCCTGCAGGAAAAGGTCGTGGATGCGTGGCTCTTTCCAGCCCGGGTTGTAGGCGCTGATCACGGCGTCGACACCTTCCACCGCGTGGGCCACCTGCGCGCTCTGCAGCGCATCGGCTGCCACGACCGTGAGGCCCGGCCGGGTGGTGAATTTCGACGGATTGCGCGCCAGCGCCGTGACCTGGTGGCCACGGCGCAGCAGCTCTTCCAGCAGGGCCGCGCCGACGAACCCGGTGCCTCCGATGAGGGCGATCTTCATGTGTGTTTCTCCAATCCGTTGCAATGGATGTGACGATATGGGCTTCACAATCGGCTAGGAAGTCGTTCAAATCGAAGAACTTCTTTAAGCCCAGCTTCACAATGGACGATCTCCGGCGCATGGCCGTCTTTGCTGCGGTGGTGCAGCACGGCTCGATGAGCGCCGCCGCCCGGGCGCTGCGCATGAGCACTTCGGCGGTGAGCCAGCAGGTGCGCCTGCTGGAGCAGGGCAGTGGCGTGACGCTGCTGCACCGCTCCACCCGCAAGCTCTCGTTGACCGACACCGGTGCGCGTTTCGCCGAGCACTGCCACGCGATGGTGAGCGCTGCGGCCCAGGCGAACGCGCAGCTCGCGCTGGCGCACGACGCCCCGAGCGGCGAGCTGCGCATGTCGGCGCCGGTGGGCTTTGCGCGGCACATCGCACCGGGCCTCGGGCCGCTGCTGGCGGCCCACCCGGGGCTCACGCTGCGGCTGCTGGTGGACGACGCCCTCATCAACCTCGTCGACGCGCGCATCGACCTCGCCCTGCGCGCCGGCCGCCTGCCCGATTCGAGCTGGGTGGCACAGCGCCTGTGCGACTTCGACTGGATCCTTTGCGCCTCGCCCGACTACCTGCGCCGCCACGGCGAGCCCGCCACGCCGGCCGAGCTGGCGCAGCACCAGTGGCTGGTGGGCTCACGCGACGGCTCGGGCCTGCAGATCGAGCTCATCGGGCCGCAGGGCGAGCGCGCGCCTCTGCGCGTCGACGCACGCATCGCCAGCAACAACCAGCTGAGCCTGGAGCAGATGTGCCTGGCTGGCCTCGGCGTGGGCATGCTGACCCACCCCGACGTGCACGAGGCCCTGCAGGCGGGCCGGCTGAAGCGCGTGCTGCCGCAGTGGCAGCTCGCGCCGGGCCCGGTGTGGGCCGTCACGCCTCAGCGCGAGAACCAGCCAGCCAAGGTGCGCCATGCCATCGAGGCGATGCGGGCGTACTTTGCGGCCACGCCGGGCACGCGGGTGTGAGGGCCCTCAGTGCCCGGGCGCAGTGCCCGGCACGAGGATGCGCCGGTCGACGTTGCGGATGTCGGTGTGGCCGCAGAAGGCCATGCTCACGTCGAGTTCCTTGTAGATGATCTCCAGGCACTTGGTGACGCCCTCTTCACCCAGGGCGCCGAGGCCGTAGAGGAACGAGCGGCCGATGAGCGTGCCGCGGGCGCCGAGGGCCACCGCCTTCAAGACGTCTTGCCCCGAGCGGATGCCGCCGTCCATCCACACCTCGATCTTCGAGCCCACCTCGCGGGCGATCTCGGGCAGCGCGGCAATCGACGAGGGCGCGCCATCGAGCTGCCGGCCGCCGTGGTTGGAGACGATCAGCGCATCGGCGCCGCTGCCGGCCGCATAGCGCGCGTCTTCCACGTCCATGATGCCCTTCAAAATCAGCTTGCCGCCCCAGCGCTTCTTGATCCACTCGACGTCGTTCCAGTCGAGCTTGGGGTCGAACTGCTCGCGCGTCCAGGTGCTGAGCGAGGTGACGTCGCTCACGCCCTTGGCATGGCCGATCAGGTTGCCGAAGCTGTGGCGCTTCGTGCCGAGCATGCCCAGGCACCAGCGCGGCTTGGTCATGAGGTTGAGGATGTTGGCGATGGTCGGCTTGGGCGGCGTGGTGAGGCCGTTCTTGATGTCCTTGTGGCGCTGGCCGAGCACCTGCAGGTCGAGCGTCAACATCAGCGCCGAGCAGCCGGCGGCCTTGGCGCGGTCCATGAGCCGTTCCATGAAGTCGCGGTCGCGCATCCAGTAGAGCTGGAACCAGAACGGCGACTTGGTGTGCGCGCGGATGTCTTCGATGGAGCAGATGCTCATCGTCGACAGCGTGAACGGAATGCCGAACTTCTCGGCCGCACGGGCCGCGAGGATCTCGCCGTCGGCGTGCTGCATGCCGGTCAGGCCCGTGGGCGCGATGGCCACCGGCATGTGGGTCGGCGTGCCGGCCATGGTGGTGGCGAGCGTGCGGTTGTCCATGTTCACCGCCACGCGCTGGCGCAGCAGGATCTTCTGGAAATCGCTCTCGTTGGCGCGGTAGGTGCCTTCGGTCCACGAGCCGGAGTCGGCGTAGTCGTAGAACATGCGCGGCACGCGGCGCTTGGCGAGGACGCGAAGGTCCTCGATGCAGGTGATGGGGGTCATAGCCCCAGAGCTTATCCCCTGCGGCGGCGCGGAACGAAGTTCAGTTGCGTCGTCGTTTTCACGGGCGATGCGCTCACCTGCACCGGCACGCCTGCCTGCTCCTGGAGCTGGTCGGGGTGCCAGAGGGTCAGCTGCGCGGGGCCATCGGGCACGCCCTCGATCGTGACGACGCCATTGGCGTCGGTCTTGCCGAACCACGGTGTGTCGGCCACGTAGACCTGCCCGCGCATCGAGCCGTGGATGTGGCAGCCGAGGCCAATGGGGCCGGCCGCGTCCATCTTCAGGTCGGCGCTGGAGATGCCCGATTTTTTCTTGGCCGGGCCGCTCGGGTAGGCGTCGCCGCCGCCGCGGGCTTCGGCGATGGGGTCGGCGTCGAGCCGCAGCTCGAAGGTCTTGGCCGGGGCGATGGCGCCCAGCGGGCCGCTCGGCGTGGAGCGCACGTGGTGGTCGTAGGCGTCTTTGTTGACGAAGCGCAGCGTGCTGCCCACCGGCACGACGGTGAGGAAGGGCACGAAGCGCGAGCCTTCCTGCACGATGAGCACGGGCTTGGCGGCCGGCGTCACCGTGCCCTTGTTGGCGGCCTGCACCAGCACCACCACGTCGGGGGCGGGCTTGCCGTCCTTGTCGGTCACGGTGAGTTGCACGGTGCCCGCATGGGCGGTGCTTGCAACAAGGGCCAGCAGGGCCAGCAGGTGTCGTGTCATCGGTTTGTCTCCCTCACGGCGTGTTGATGATGTCGCGGTGCATCGGCGCGAGGCGCGCCAGCAGCTTGTTCTGTGTCGAGAACGCGATGCCTTGCGCGTTCATGCTGTCTTGCAGCACCTCCACCAGCGCGTTGAAGTCGCCTTTGGTGATGTCCATGCCCTCGTGGGCCTTCTTCATGTCGGGGCCCTTGAGCTTGCAGGGGCCGCCCGAGACCTCGCAGAACTGCGCCACGAGTTGTGCCTTCACGTGCGGGTGGTCCACGTCCTTGAAGAAGGGGTTCATGCGCTTGTCGGCGAGCAGGCGGGTCATGAAGTCGTCCATCAGCTTGGTGAGGCCGGGCTGGCCGCCGAGCTGGCGGTAGAGCGAATCGTCGGCGGGTTGCGCGTGGGCCGTGAACGCGAGGCCGAGCAGGGCGGTGCACAGGAGTTGAAGCAGGCGGTGCATGTCGTGCTCCTTAGAAGGCAACCTGCGCCGAAAGGTACGCGCCGGTCTGCCGCTTGTTGACGACGCCCGGCACGATCTTGCCGGCATCCACATAGGCGAGCGTGAGCGAGAAGTGCTTGCTCGGCGCCCACGCGACGAACACGTCGGCCCAGTCGTCTTCAGCCAGCGCGCCTGCGCCCAGCGCGGTGACGTCGCGGAAGTTGTCGGGCTTGGCGCGGTACTCGGCGCCGATGGCGAGGTCTCGCCGCAAGAGCCAGGCGAGCGAGACTTCGGGCTGCAGGCGGTAGCTCGTGTGGCCGGTGGCGCCGAAGCCGAGCAGGCCGTTCTGGTTGGCCTTGGTGGCGCGCAGCGTGCCGTTGACGAGCACCCCTTGCGCGAGGAAGAGCTTGGTCGCGCTCAGGTAGAGATCGGTGCCGCGGTCTTTCGCGCCGAAGCCGGCGAGCGTGCTTTCGAGTGCGCCGGCATCGGCCTGCTTGTGTTGCACGCCCACGGCCACCTGCGGCACCCAGGTGTCGCTGTCGAGCACCGCGTCGCCCAGCACGCGCAGCTTGACGCCGAAGATGTCTTGCTTGAGCTTGAGCCCCGGCAGCGTGAGAGCCGTGCCGACCGGGCCGGTGTCGAACGACTGTTGTGCGAACGACGCCTCGATGCGGTCGCCATAGGCGAGCGCCACGCCCGCCGCGTTGACCGCGAAGTCTTGGGTCTTGACGCGTGTGGCGAAGGCCGAGCCGCCGATCTCGCCCACGCTGCCGTAGCCGCCGGTTACGGCCCAGGGCGTGAGGCCGCCGCCTGCCGCACCGTCGATGCTGCTCACGCCGCCGGTCAGCAGCAGCTTGCCGCCGAATGAAAGCGCCGGTGGGCTGGCAACGGCCAGCGCCAGTGCGCCGGCCAGTGCGAAACGATGGTGTCGTGGCATGGAATGTGTCCCCTCTCCAGACTCATCTACGCGTCAGATCCGCTTTCGGATGCATCGAACAGCGGCAGCGGCGCATGGTAAGCGGGCACTGGCTCCTGTGCCACCGGGGTGTCGATGGCATGAGGGTTGAGCAGCTCCGAGAGCTTGGCCAGGTTGCCGGCGCGCACGCCCAGCAGGCGCAGGCGCCGGGTGAGGTCGACCCGCTTCAGGCATTCGCCGGCGGCGCGGCGGATGGTCTTCGCGTCCATCGTGTGCGCGGGCAGCGTGAGGTCGCGCGTGACGATCTTGAAATCATCGAAGCGCAGCTTGATGCCGATGGTCTTGGCCGCGTAGCCCTTGCGGCTGAGGTCGTCGGCCAGCTCGATGCACAGGTCGGTGAAGATGGGCGTGAGCACGCGCCGGTCGCGCACGGCGTGCAGGTCGCGCTCGAAGGTGGTCTCGCGGCTCATCGAGACGGGCTCGCTGTGCGTCACCACCTCGCGGTCGTCGATGCCGTGCGAGGCGCGGTGCAGCCAGGCGCCGTAGCTCTTGCCGAAATGCTCGACGAGGTAGGCCGCATCGCGCGCGGCGATGTCGCCGATGGTGTGCATGCCATGCGCCGCGAGTTTCTCGCTCGCCTTCGGGCCGATGCCGTTGACCTTGCGGGCGGCCAGCGGCCACACGCGGGCCGGGATCTCGTCGGCCCGCAGCAGCGTGAGGCCATCGGGCTTGTCGAACTCGGAGCAGAGCTTGGAGAGCAGCTTGTTGGGCGTGATGCCCACCGAGCAGGTGAGGCCGCCCGTGGCCTCGGCCACCGCGTCTTTCAGCTGCTGGCCGATGGCGCGCCCGCCGTCGTCGTGCACGCCGGGCAGCTCGGAGAGGTCGATGTAGATCTCGTCGATGCCGCGGTCTTCCACCAGCGGCGCGATGCGGCGCACCGCGGCCTTGAAGAGGCGCGAGTACTTGCGGTACTCGTCGAAGTCGACCGGCAGCAGCACCGCATCGGGCGCGAGCTTGGCGGCCTTCATCGTGGGCATGGCGGAGAACACGCCGAGCTTGCGTGCTTCATACGTGCTCGTCGTCAGCACGCCGCGGCCGGTGTAGTCGCGCAACAGCGAGAACTCTCGTGTGCCGTCAGGCCGCATCACCGGCTGGTGCCGCCGGCCGCCGCCGATCACCACCGGCAGGCCTTTCAATTCCGGGTAGCGCAGCAGCTCCACGGAGGCGTAGAACGCATCCATGTCGAGGTGGGCGATCAGGCGAGGCACGACTGTATTTTCATACAGTTATCTCCGGCAGGCGAGCCCACTACCATCCCCCGATGACCTACACCGCCCAATGCCTCTGCCGGGGCATCTCGTTTCGCATCGACGGCGAACTGGCGCCGATCCAGATCTGCCACTGCTCGCAATGCCGCCATGCGCAGGGCGCTGCCTTCGCGGCCAACATCCCGGTGGATGAGTCGGCGCTGCACTTCGACAGTGGCCGCGAGCTGATGACCGAATACGAATCGACGCCGGGCAAGAAACGCGCGTTCTGCCAGCGTTGCGGCTCGCCCATCTACAGCCGCCGCGACAACCTGCCCGGCGTGCTGCGCATCCGCGCCGGGCTCATCAACGAGCCGCTCGCCTCGAGCATCGGCTTCCACGCCTACGTGGCCAGCAAGGCCAACTGGTACGAGATCGGCGACGAGGCACCTCGGCACGCCGAGGGCTACGTGCCGCCTGCCGCCTGACCATGCTCGACTTCGAAGCGCCCCCCATCGAGTCGTCGCAGATGCGCCGCGCCGGCAAGGAATTGCTGTCGCTCGCGTTGATGGACACGCGCAACCACAGCCTGCGCTGGATGAGCGCGATCGAAGCGGCGCTGCCCGGCTTCGCGGTGAGCGAGCCGCAGCGCGAGGGCCTGAACCCGCCGCTGTGGTCGCTCGGCCACCTGGCCTGGTATCAGGAGCACTGGATCTCGCGAAACGTGCAGCGCCAGCGCGGCACCCAGGCCGACCCCACCGCGCTGCGGCTCGCGTCCATCGAGCCCCAGGCCGACCGGCTGTTCGACCCCTCGGTGGTGTTGCCCTCGCTGCGCTGGCGGCTCGAGCTGCCCGAGCCGCAGGCCATCCGCCAGTACCTGGCCGACACGCTCGAGACCACGCTCGAGCTGCTCGACCACGCGGCGGAAGACGACGACGCGCTGTACTTCTTCCGCCTCGCGCTCTGCCATGAAGACGCGCAGCTCGAAGCCTTCGCCGAGCTCGCGCAGACGCTCGGCTTCGACCCGGGCTTGCTGCCGATGATCGGCACGCTGGCGTCGCGCCAGCCGGTGCTCTTCCCGGCCACGCGCTGGCTGCTCGGCTCGCCACCCGGCGGCTTCGCGTTCGACAACGAACAGCCCGCGCACGAGCACAGCGTGCCCGAGTTCGAGATCGACGCGCAGCCCGTCACCTGGGGCCAGTACTGCGAGTTCGTGGAAGACGGCGGCTACGACGACGAGCGCCACTGGTCACCCGAAGGCTGGGACTGGGTGCAGCGAGAAGGCCGCCGCACGCCGCGCCATGTCGACCAGATGCGCCAGAGCGTGCTGATGCAGCGCTTCGGCAAGATGACGCGCGTGCCGATGTCGCAACCCGCCATGCACGTGAGCTGGTACGAGGCCGACGCCTGGTGCCGCTGGGCCGAGCGCCGCCTGCCGACCGAGCTGGAGTGGGAAGTCGCCGCGCACCAGGGCGCCTCGCGCGGCGTGCGCTTCGGTCAGGTGTGGGAGTGGACGGCGGGGAGCTTCCGCCCCTACCCAGGCTTCATGCCCGGGCCCGATGCGCAGTATTCGCAAGCCGCCTTCGGCTCGCACAAGGTGCTGCGCGGCGGCTCGTTTGCCACGAACGAGCGCATGCGCAACGCGAAGCACCGGCGCTTCCTGCTGCCCGAGCGCGACGACGCGTTCAGCGGGTTTCGCAGCGTCTCGCTCTGAGCGTCAGCGCCTGCCCGGCGCCGATCTCTCCCCTAAGATCGCCCGGCTTTCCGTTCACCACAACGACACAAACCGAGGGAGATCTTCATGCCAGGGCGCCATTTGCTCGTCTGCTTTCCGCGCGTTCGCCTTCTGCTGGCCCATGTGCTGCTCGCCGCGGCCACCTGCACGCAGGCCGCCGAGCCGGGCTACTTCAAGTTCAGTGACTTGATGAACTCAGACTCCGGCCGGGCCCTTCACGACCCCGCCGTCAAGCTCTACTGGGCGACACAACCGACGCCCGAGTTTGCGGAAGTCGCCCCGCCCGATGTCTATGCCCGGCGCGGGCCCTTCTCCAACGCGGGCGGGCAGGCGTACTGTGTGGGGGCGTTTGAAGACACCCTGAAGACGCTCATCAGCGACGCACGCAGCCGCGGCTACGACGCCGTCATCAACCTCCAGGCCGCCGTGGATGGCCAGCCCTCGAACGACAAGGAAGGCTTTCGATGTGCCGGCGACCGGCGCGTCAAGGTCGCGCTGTGGAGCCAGTTCGCGATGACGCCTGCCGCGGTGCAGCGCATGGTGGAGGCCGACGAACGGTCGACCCGCACGCCGCCGAGGCAGGCCCCTGAGAACGGCAGGTTCATTCCGCTGGCCCCGATCCTCACGTCTGCCGAAGCGCAAAAAATACTCGGCCCCGACATGCATGTCTTCTGGGGCATTGCAGCACCCAAGTACGCCAAGCGCTACGGCCCCGATTCCTATTCGGAGTCTGCTTCCAACCGAGACATTGGTGACGAAGGCGCGTGCCGGAAGGCCGTGCTGGAGAGCCTGAAGTCGATGGCGAAAGACGCCGAGGAACGCGGCCTCAACGCCATCATCAAGGTGCGAAGCTTCTACGACGATCGGTATGCGCCCGTCATCACCGACGCCGAATGCCGCCAGAGGCAACTGATGATGGGCAAGCTCTCGGTCAGCTTGCAGGCGTCATTGGCCAGCATCGACGACGACAGCATCGGCTTCGCGCCCATGCCGGCCAGGCCTGCGGCCAAAGACGCCTTCTTCATGCCCCTCGGCCCCATCCTGGAGTCGCCCGAAGCGCGCGCCATCCTGGGCTCCGATGTCAAAGCGTATTGGGAGTTCAAGGCGCCCAAGTACAGCCGGCACAAGAAGCCCGAGGTCTACTCCGAAGACGTGGCGCTCGGCACGCTGACCCGTGAAGAAGCCTGCCGGCAGGCCGTGCTGAAGACGCTGTCGGAAATGGTCTCGAACGCCCGAGGCGGCAAGTTCGATTCGATCATCCGGATCCGCAGCTATCTCGGTGAGAAGTACGCGCCGGTGCCGACCGACGTCGAATGCAAGGTGGCGAAGAATGAAGCGGTCGTCGAGTTGCGGGCCACGCTCGTCAGGCAGTAGCAGGGCGAGAGATCGGGGCATTGCAGCGTGCCGACAATGTGCGCTTCCCCTTTCACCAGCATCACAAGGAGACAAGCTTGTTCAATCACATCATGGTCGGCACCAATGACATCGAGCGCTCGAAGCGCTTCTACGACGCCGTGCTCGGCGTGCTCGGTGCCGGCGAGCCCGTGCGCAACGTGAACGCCACCGGGCAGACCCGGTTGTTCTACCGGCACGACGGCAGCAGCTTCTGCGTCTCCGAGCCCATCAACGGCGAGCAAGCCACCGCGGCCAACGGCGGCACCATCGCGTTCAAGTGCAGCTCGCCTGAGCAACTGCAAGCCTTCCACGACGTCGCGGTGGCCAATGGCGGCACGTCGATCGAGGAGCCACCGGGCTTGCGTGAGAGCACGCTCGGGGCGATGTACCTTGCCTACGTGCGAGACCCCGATGGCCACAAGCTGTGCGCCGTTCATCGTGTCAAACGCTAGCGAACGCGTGCAGGTGCCGCGCCCGTGGGCCGAGAATACGTGCCCCGGCGACACAGCCGCCCCAGTGACCGACCCGCTCCGTTCCGATGCCTGACATTCCCAACATTCCCGAGCCTGCCTTGGGCACCACGCCCGATGCGACGCCGAACACGCCCGCCGAGGCGGCGCACCCCGCTCCCGAGGTGGCTGCCGCACCGGCACCGCGGCCCGAGCCCAGCGTGGCCGACACCGGGCGCCTGCTGGCCACGCACTTCCCGGCGCTGTTTGGTGAGGGTGTGATCAAGCCGATCAAGCTGCGCATCCAGGCCGACATCCATCAACGTGCGCCAGGGGTGTTCACCAAGAAGGCACTGTCGTTCTTCCTGCAGCGCCACACCACCCGGACGGCCTACCTGCGTGCCCTGGTTGCGGAGGGCGCGACACGCGTCGACCTCGACGGCCAACCGGCCGGGGAAATTGCGGCCGAACACCGCGATGCTGCCGGTGTGGAGCTCGAGCGGCGCCGTGTGCTGGTGGAAGAACGGAAACGCGCGGAGCGCGAGGCGGCCCGGGCGTCGCGTGGGCCGAGCCACCCGCCACGCCGTTCCGAGCAGGCGGAGGGGGCGCAGGCCACTTCGCAAGCAGCCGGAGAGCGGCCTGCCACCCGTGGCAAGCGCTCGGCGCAGCCCGCCACTGCTGATCGCCCCGACCGATCGACGAGGCCACCTCAACGCGGCCAGGCGTCACCGCACGCTCAGCCGCCAAGACCTGGCGCACCACGAGGCCCCGGCAAGCCCGGCAAGCCCGACGATGTGGGCTCGGGTGCACAGCGGCGCCCGCACGGGCCAAGGCCCGAGCGGCATGGCGGTGCACGTGAGCAAGAGCCCGCGAACGCACGCGCCCCGCACATGACCCCCGAGCAGGCGGCCGAGGCCGAGGAGCGCCAACGGCGCGCTTTGCTGCTGCGCAGCTTCGAGCAGAGCCCACTGTCGAAGGCGAACTTCGGCGCCTTGAAGGGGCTGAGTGAGGAAGCCCTGGACGTGCTTCTGACCCTTGCGCGGCAGGAGCGTGGCTCACGCTAGTGGCCTGGCTCCCGCAGGGATCGGGACCATTTTGAGATCTGAGTGATCGCCGGCTGCTGTTCAGCGATTGCTGCCCTCCCATGCAGCCTCACGAGCGCCCCCTATCGGGCTACTAGCCATCGGTCAGGCCGTCAAGACGCATAACCGCTTCAGACTGGGTTGCCGTCGTTCGAAGGAGGGCTCGAAGTGCTGCGCATCTTCAGTGCTACCCGCTGGTCGCGGCTGATGAGCAAAGGTGCTCGTCAAGGTTACTTCCGGCAGAATTGCCCGCAAAACCTGAGCTGCAAGGCTTGCCAGGAGCGTGCGAGAGAGGAGCTTCATGAGGGAGGCAGGCACATCAAACTTCGGCTACCTGATGACGCACGACGAACAGCTCGTGCGCTTGGGGATGCTGGCCGAGCGCTACTTTCCCGACGATCCCAATACCTGCTTGCTGAAGCTGAGGCAGTTGACCGAACTGTTGGCTCAGCTGGTGGCCTCCAATGTCGGCCTCTTCACCTCGCCAGACGAGAAGCAAGCCGACCTTCTGCGCCGCCTTCAGGACCAGGGCATCGTGCCGCGCGAGGTTGGCAACCTCTTCCACGAGGTTCGACGCACAGGCAATGACGCCAATCACCGCTTGGCCGGGGATCATCGAACGGCCCTCCTTGCGCTTCGCTTTACCTGGCAACTGGGCGTGTGGTTCCACCGCACCTTCAAGGATGCTGGCTTCAAGTCGGGTCCTTTCCAGCCCCCCACACCGCCTGTGGATCAGAGCAGCGAGCTGCAGGCGGAACTTGACAGCCTGCGCAGCGAGCTGGCGCAGTACAGAGCGACCCACCAGGACGCCGTCCAGTCGCTCAACCAGATGCACACCCAGGCCCGGCAAGCGGAACAAGACCGCGCCTTCTGGGAGGCGATGGCCGCCGAGGCCGACGCGGCCAAAGCTGAACTGTTGATACGCCTGCAAGCCCTTCAGACCCAGGCCGAGACAGCACCGCCACAGACCATCGCCAAGTTCGTGGCGGCGGCCAACACGGCAGCAGCCTCCCTCCAGATCAGCGAGCGCGACACACGCAGGCTGATCGATGAGCAACTCGCCGCTGCCGGCTGGACGGTCGACTCCGAGCAGCTCACCTTCACCAAGGGCACAAGGCCGCAGCGCGGCCAGAACCTAGCCATCGCCGAATGGCCGACGGAGACCGGGCCCGCCGACTACGCACTCTTCGTGGGCCTGGTGCCCATGGCCATCGTCGAAGCCAAGCGCAAGCACATCGACGTGTCCGGCGCCCTCCAGCAAGCCAAGCGCTACAGCCGTGGCTTTCGCCCCTCACCCGAAGTCGAGCTACCAGCCACCAATTTCGGCGCGCAAGGCGAGTTCCGCATCCCCTTCGTGTTCGCCACCAACGGCCGCCCTTACCTGCGGCAGTTGGCCGAGCAAAGCGGCGTCTGGTTTTGCGACGTTCGCCAGCCAGAAAACCTGGGCCATGCACTCGATGGCTGGTACACCCCCGGTGGCCTGAGCGCGCTACTGCAGCGCGACGACGCACGAGCCCATGCCGAGCTGGCCCATTCGCCTTTCGACTATGGCTTCCCGCTGCGGCCCTACCAACAGCGCGCCATCCTGGCCACCGAAGCCATCATCCGCGACGGCCAGCGCGCCATCCTGCTGGCCATGGCCACGGGCACTGGCAAGACCAAGACCTGCATCGCACTGATCTACCGCCTGCTCAAGGCCAAGCGGTTTCGGCGCATCCTGTTTCTCGTCGATCGCTCAGCCTTGGGAGAGCAAGCGGCCAACGCGTTCAAAGACACGCGCATGGAGCGCCTGCAGACCTTTGCCGACATCTTCGGCCTCAAGGAGCTGGAAGACCAGGCGCCCGACGACGACACTGCGGTGCATTTGGCCACCGTGCAAGGCATGGTGCAGCGCGTGCTGTACCCCAGCGATGGCACGGCGCCACCACCCATCGACCAATACGACTGCATCGTCGTCGACGAATGCCACCGCGGCTACCTGCTCGACCGAGAGCTGTCCGACACCGAACTCAGCTTCCGTGGCTACGACGACTACGTGTCGAAGTACCGCCGTGTTTTGGACTACTTCGATGCAGTGAAGATCGGCCTCACCGCCACGCCCGCGCTGCACACCACGCAGATCTTTGGCGCGCCCGTCTTCACTTACGGCTACCGCGAGGCGGTGATTGACGGCTACCTGGTGGACTACGAGCCGCCGATCCAGGTGCATACACAGCTTTCCGGCCAAGGCATTGCGTGGAAAGCTGGCGAAGAGGTCAAGGTCTACAACACCGGCCGCCAGCAAATCGAGCTGTTCAAGACGCCCGACGAGATCAAGCTCAAGGTCGACGAGTTCAACCGCAAGGTCATCACGCGCAACTTCAACGAGGTGGTCTGCTCCTACCTCGCGCAGGAGCTGGACCCAGCCTCCCGCCGCAAGACCCTGATCTTCTGTGTGAGTGACAGCCACGCCGACATGGTGGTGGCGTTGCTCAAGCAGGCCTTCGCCGCCCAGTACGGCGCGGTCGAAGACGACGCCGTTATCAAGATCACTGGCGCGGCCGACAAACCCTTGCAGCTGATCCGCCGCTACAAAAACGAACGCCTGCCCAACGTCGCCGTCACCGTCGACTTGCTGACCACGGGCGTGGACGTTCCCGAAATCTGCAACCTGGTGTTCCTGCGCCAAGTGAACAGCCGCATCTTGTTCGACCAGATGTTGGGTCGTGCAACGCGGCTCTGCGACTTCGGCGGCACCGACGTGAAAGACTCGTTCCGCGTGTTCGATGCGGTTCGCATCTTCGAAGCCATCGGCGACATGACAGCGATGAAGCCTGTGGTCGTGAACCCGAAGATCAGCTTCACCCAACTGGCGCAGGAGCTGGCCACGTTGAAGGACGAATCCGCCACCGAACTGGTGCGCGACCAGTTCCTGACCAAGCTGCAAGCCAAGAAGCGCCACCTGACCGACAAGAACCGCCAAGACTTTGAAGCCACGGCCGGCATGCCGGTGCAGGCCTTCGTGCAAAAGCTCAAGGCCATGCCACTGGCCGATGTGGCAGCGTGGTTCGTACAGAACCCGACACTGGGCGAGTTGCTCGACCGCCGCAGTGACGGCCCCGAGCGCGAAATGTTCGTGTCAGAGCATGCCGACGCCTTCGACCGAGCCGAGCGCGGCTACGGAAAGGGCAAGAAGCCCGACGACTACATCCGCGCTTTCAGCGAGTTCATCAACACGCAGGGCAACCAGATCCCAGCGCTGGTGACCGTGCTCACACGGCCCCGCGAGCTGACCCGCGCGCAACTGCGCGAGCTGGTCTTGGCACTGGACCGGGCGGGCTTCACCGAAACCAATCTCGCCTCGGCCTGGCGCGAGCTGACCAACCAGGACATTGCCGCCCGCATCGTCGGCTACATCCGCCAGGCCGCCATTGGTGACGCGCTGCTACCCTACGCCGAGCGCGTCGACCGGGCTCTTCAGCATCTGCTGGCGCATCCACCCGCAGGCAAGCCCTGGAGCACGCCGCAACGCGACTGGCTCAAGCGCATCGCTGCGCAGACCAAAGCCAATGTGCTGGTGGACCGCTCGGCCATTGACGACCCCGACTTGATCTTCAAGCGCGAGGGCGGAGGCTTCAACCGGCTGGACAAGGTCTTCAACGGCCAGCTCCAACCCGTGCTCGATGCCTTCAACGACGCGCTGTGGGCCCTGCCGCCCGAATCTGCCAACCGCTGACTCTTCTCGAACCTGAATCCATGTCCAACCCCACTGCTGCACTCGACATCGGCGCCAAGCTCTGGTCGCTGTGCCACGTGCTGCGCGATGACGGTGTCACCTACCACCAGTACCTCAGCGAGCTGACCTACCTGCTGTTTTTGAAGATGATGAAAGAGACGGGGCAAGAAGACCGTCTCAAGGTGTGGAAGCGCCCCAAGAAGTCTGAGCCGCCCGTCGAACAGCCCGGCACCCGCTGGGACGACCTGCTCAGCGCCTCGGCCCCTGAGAGGCTCGACACATACAAGGAAATGCTGCTCGACTACGGCCTGCACGGCCGTGGCGCCGTGCAAGCAATCTACGCCAACGCCAACACCTTCATCACCAAGCCCGCCACGCTGAGCAAGCTGGTCACCGACATCGACGCGCTCGACTGGTACAGCGTGCAGCGCGACGACCTGGGCGACCTGTACGAAGACCTGCTGGAGCGCAACGCCACCGAGAAGAAGAGCGGTGCAGGCCAGTACTTCACCCCACGGCACCTGATCGACAGCATCGTCAGCGTGATGAAGCCCCAGCTCCGCGACGTCATTCAAGACCCAGCGGCCGGCACCTGCGGCTTCTTGATCGCTGCCAACAACCACCTGCGGGCGAACAACGATTTCGACAGCCTCACCGAAGAAGCCCAGCGCCGCTACAAGCGTGAAACCTTCTACGGCATGGAGCTTGTGCAAGACACCCACCGCCTGGCGCTCATGAACATGCTGCTGCATGGCATCGAGGGTGGGGTGACCTATGGCGACACGCTGGGCGAAGAAGGCACGCGCTTGCCCGCCGCCACGCTCATCCTCTCCAACCCCCCTTTCGGCACCAAGAAGGGTGGCGGCCTGCCGACGCGCAAAGACCTCACCTACGAGACCAGCAACAAGCAGTTCGCCTTTCTTCAGCACATCTACCGCAACCTCGCACCCGGCGGCCGTGCCGCCGTGGTGTTGCCCGACAACGTCTTGTTCGAAAGCAACGTCGGCACCAGCGTGCGCCGTGACCTCATGGACAAGTGCAACCTGCACACCATCTTGCGGCTGCCCACGGGCATCTTTTACGCCCAGGGCGTGAAGACCAATGTGCTCTTCTTCACCAAGGGCGATAAGACCGACAAGGGCAACACCAAAGAAGTGTGGGTCTACGACATGCGCGCCAACATGCCCCAGTTCGGCAAGCGCACCCCTTTCACCCGCGACTACTTCCGCACCCCCGACGACGCGCCGGCCGGCACATCCCGCGACAAGTTCGAAGACGTCTTCGGCCCCGACCCCCAAGGCGGCCCCGAAGCCCTGGCCCGGCGTGTAGACAGCGGCGACACCGGCCGCTGGCGCAAGTTCACCCGCCAGCAGATTGCTGACCGTGGCGACAATCTCGACCTCGCCTGGCTCAAAGACGACAACGCCGACACCGCCCAACAGCAGCGCGAAGACCCCGCCCTGCTGGCCCGCCTGGCCATGCGCGAAATGAATGCCGCCGTGCTGGAGCTGCGCGCCCTGCTCGAAGCCCTGGGCGAAGACCCCAATGCCGAGCTAGACGAGCTCGAAGAGCTGTTGCCCGATGAGGCCGGCAACGAGGCCAGCGAGGGGGCCGACGCGTGACCCCGTCTGTTCCGGCGCCTTCACCCAGCGGCCCGCACACCGACCTGCACGCCGAGCTGCGGGCGCTGATTGCCGGCAGCCGCCAGCGCCTGGCCGGTGCCGTCAACGCCGAGCTCACCCGCCTGTACTGGACGGTCGGCCAGCGCCTGCACGTCGAGCTGCTGGGCGGTGAGCGTGCCAGCTACGGCGCCCAGTTGCTCGACCAGCTCGGCCAGCAGCTCTCGCACGAGTTTGGCCGTGGCTTCGAGGCCCGCAACCTGCGCCGCATGCTTCGTTTTGCCCAAGCCTTCCCGGCGGCCGAGATTGTGTCGACGCTGTCGACACAATTGAGCTGGAGCCACCTTGTGGCCATCGTGCCGCTCAAGACGGCGGAGGCCCGGCAGTACTACGCCGCCCAGGCTGCGCACGAGGGCTGGAGCGTGCGTGAGCTCACGCGCCAGATTGAGCGCAAAGCCTTTGAGCGCCAGGCCCTGGCCAGCGCCCAGGCCGGCGCGGCCCTCCTGCCCGAGCCGGGCGCAGCGCCCGCCCAAGTCTTCAAAGACCCCTACTTTCTCGACTTTCTGGGCCTGCGACAGGGCCACGACGAGGCCGACCTGGAGGCCGCCATCCTGCGCCAGCTCGAAGCCTTCATCTTGGAGCTGGGGCGCGGGTTTGCATTCGTCGAGCGGCAAAAGCGCATGGTCATCGACGGCGACGACTTCTACCTCGACCTGCTCTTCTTCCACCGCCGCCTGCGCCGCCTGGTGGCCATTGAGCTCAAGCTCGGCCGCTTCAAGGCTGCGCACAAGGGCCAGATGGAGCTTTACCTCAAGTGGCTCGACCGGCACGAGCGCCAACCCGGCGAAGAGCCGCCCATCGGCTTGATCCTGTGCGCCGAATCCAGCCGCGAGCAGGTGGAGCTGCTGCAAATGCACCGGGACGGCATCACCGTGGCCGAGTACTGGACCGAGCTGCCGCCCAAGGCGGAGCTGGAGCAGCGGTTGCATCAAGCGCTGGTCGAAGCGCGGGAGCGGTTGGCGCGGCGGGGGGTGTTGTTGGAGGGGGACTCCGATGAGTGACCAGGACAACTTGGGCCGACAACTGCCTCCCACGTGGGCCGTCGCACGGCTGGGCGATCTCGTCAACTACGGCCGCACCAACAAGGCAGAACCAGAAGAGATCGACGATTCGGCGTGGGTGCTGGAGCTGGAGGACATCGAGAAGGACAGTTCGCGTCTTCTACAGCGCGTCACCTTTGGCGAGCGGCGATCAAAGAGCACCAAGAACCGTTTCGATACGGGCGATGTGCTCTACGGCAAGCTGCGTCCCTATCTGAACAAGGTACTGATCGCGGATCAACCCGGCTTTTGCACCACCGAGATCGTGCCGATCAAGAGCTCTGCGCACCTGGACACGCGCTTCCTGTTCTATTGGCTCAAGCACCCGGCCTTCCTGAGGTACGTCGAGGCAGAGAGCCACGGCATGAACATGCCCCGGCTGGGCACCGAGGCTGGCCGCGCGGCGCCATTCGTAATCGCGCCGCGAGCTGAACAATCCCGCATCGCCGACCAACTCGACACCTTGCTGGCCCGCATCAAGGCCTGCAACGATCACCTCAATGCCATCCCGGGGCTACTCAAGCGGTTTCGACGAGCGGTCATCAATGCCGCGACGACTGGCGCTCTGACAGAGGACTGGCGATCCACCGCTGGCAATGCGTCGGACGCGGAGGCTGACGCGGGGATCGCAAACACCACCATCTCAGCAATTGCGCTAGACCTGCGGTATGGCACATCGAAGAAATGCGACTACGTGTCGACAGGCGTAGGTGTACTTCGCATTCCAAACATCGCTGACCATGGGCGCCTTGATCTCAGAGATCTGAAGTCCGCTGAGTTCGACAGCGGAGAACGCGCCAAGCTGTCGCTTCACGAGGGCGACCTGTTGGTGGTTCGTTCCAACGGAAGCTTGGATCTGGTGGGAAAGACAAGCGTGGTCACGAAAGCGGAGGTCGGTCTTCTGTTTGCCGGCTACCTCATGCGCTTGCGAGTGAATACTGCGTTGGCTGTCCCTGAGTTCATTCAGTTGAGCCTGTCCGCTTCAGCTCAGCGCCGCTACATCGAGCAAACAGCAAAGTCCACAAGCGGTGTGAACAATCTCAATGCCGAGGAACTGCGTGCCTTGAAGCTTTGGTTGCCGGAGCTTGCCGAACAGCGCGAAATCGTGAGCAGGGTCGCTGCCCTCTTTCGTGTCGCTGACCGTATAGAAGCCAACTTCAGCAAGACGCTCAGCCGAACGAGGAGGTTGGCTCCCCAAATCCTGGCTAAAGCGTTCCGCGGTGACTTGCTACCGCAAGACCCCCATGACGAGCCCGCCAGCGCCCTGCTGGCGCGCCTCGCCGCCGAACGAAGCCAAACCAGCGCGCCAGCCAAAACCCGCAAAGCGCGCACCCCGCGCACCGCGCGGTCGCCCCAATCAACGTCATCCCCCAGCCAAGCCATGCCCACCAAAAGCCGCCAAGAAGAAGACGTGAAAGGCCAGCCCTATCTCGCCGGTCACCTGCGCCACCTGGGTCAGCCGGTGGATGCCAAGACCTTGTTTGAGGCCTCGGAACTGCCGGTGGCCGACTTCTACAAACAGCTCGCCTGGGAGATCGCCCACGGCCATGTGAACGACGCCGACCCGCTGCTGGAGCCCGCCCGCCATGCGGCTTGATCGCGTCTACGTCGACGGCTTCAAGAACTTGAAGCAGCTGGAGGTTGACTTTGATGAAACCCGGCTGACCACCGTCTTGATTGGGCAAAACGGGGCCGGCAAGTCCAACCTCATCGAGGCGCTGGCCCTGGTATTCAGCCACGTCGATCTGCGCAGTGCCTCTTTGCGATTCAGCTATCGCGTGACCTACCGCATTCAGGCGCGCAAGGCCAAGCCCGGCGAGTTCACACGGGTGGCATTGAGCAATATGCCCAGCGAAGCGCCCATCCAGGTCGATGGCAAGCCAGTTTCTCGAGCCGAGTTCGAACGGAACAAGTCCGAATGGTTTCCTGACCTGATCTTGGGTTACTACTCCGGCAGTGGGCGGCGCTTGGAACGGGTGTTCGACAAGCACCAGAGCAATTACTACAAGGCCATTGCGCGCAACAACGACGAGGACGCCTGCCACCAGGCCTTGCTGGCCCGCCGGCTGTTCTATTGCCGCCATGTTCATGGCGTGATGGCCTTGTTGGCCCAGTTCGCGTTCCCTGACGAAGACGCGGACAAGCTGCTTGAGGAGATCGTCCGCGTCACAGGCTTTCATTCGGCGCTAGCCTTGTTCCGCGAGCCCTGGTACGCCAAAGGTGGGCGCAGCAAGAAGCGCGAAGACGCCGCGAACTTTTGGGGCGCCGATGGGCCGGCAGGGCGAACGGCCCGGCAGCTACAGGCGATGGCCTTCCATCCGTTCGGTCTGACGGGCAATGACATTGACGACTATCGCGACAGGCTCCAGGACGAGGCCCAGTTCGCAGTTTTTCTGCGCGATCAATCGGTCATCCAGCGCTTGCGCGACACCTTCAGTGATGACGCGGACATGTTCTATGCCTTGGAGGCATTGGATGTCTCAGACCTGATTCGCAGTTTGAATGTCTGGGTGACGCGGGAGAACGATGCCAGCGGAGACATCGAGTTCTCCGACCTCTCTGATGGCGAGCGACAGTTGCTGATGGTGATGGGTTTGTTGCGCATCTCGCGGGGCAAGCGGGTGCTTTTCTTGCTGGATGAACCCGACACCCATCTCAACCCGCACTGGCAGTTGAGCTATCTGCGGTTGATCGAAAGGTGGACGGGAACGGCGGCTGATGCAGAGAACAGCCACATCGTGCTGACATCTCACAACCCGCTGACCATTGCCGGCTTGGAGCGCAATGAAGTCCGTGTGCTGCATACCGAACCAGCGAGCCAACAGGTGTTGGCTTCAGTGCCCTTCGTCGACCCGCGCGGACTGGGTGTCAGCGGTGTGCTCACAGACATCTTCGGCATGCCCAGCACTTTGGATGAGCCCACCCAGAAAAAGATCGACGAGCGCAACAAGCTGGCGCGCCTTCGTCAGCTGAGTGTTGCCCAAGCTCAGCAGCTGGAAGTGATCAATCAGGAACTGCGCAAGCTCGGCTTCATGTACGAAGAACGTGATGAGCTGTACCGCGAGTTCCTGCGCAAGCTGGACGATGTGGAACTTGCCGATGTCGAGCCTCTGACGCCTGAGCAACTGGCGCAGCGCGACGAGACCACCCGTGAGTTGATTAAGCAATTGCTGAAGAAACCATGATCTATGTCCACCGGAACTGGGACCTCGTTCCAGAGCAAGTCAAGAACGACTTGAAGCAAGCGGCGGCAGAGTTAGATGCCATTGCCGATCCAGAAGCTCGCAAGGCTTACATCAAGGAAAACCAAGGCAAGTGGTCGGCGGTGCGCGACTACCTGGGTCAGATGTCTCACCGCAAGTGCTGGTACTCAGAAGCGCCCGAGAGTGTGTCTCGCTACCAAGTTGACCACTTCAGACCGCATGGCCGGGCCAAACAAGCGTTGCGCGATACCTGTGACGGCTATTCCTGGCTGGCCTTCGACATCGAGAACTTTCGGCTGGCGGGCGTGTTGTGCAATACGCAGAACAAAGAGTACTCAGAGGAAACAGTGGGCAAAGGGGATTGGTTCCCGCTGCTCGACCCGGCAAAACGCGCGAGCCTGGCCGCGCGCGACTGCGGTTGCGAGTCGCCGATATTGCTGGACCCGATTGACCCCGATGATCCGGGCAAGCTTTTGTTCAAGGACGACGGAACGGTGTGGCCACATGATCAGCTGTCCGAGGCGGAAAAGGAGCACGTCACCACCGCGATCGACTGCTTGGGGTTGCGTCAGAGCCAGCTCAACCGCGCGCGCAAGCGCGTGTGGACCGATTGCACAAGGCGCGTGTTCAAGTACAACCGAATCGCGGCCAAGCCAAAGGGGAAAAGAACCCCAGAAGAGGCAATGACGTTGCAGGAGCTTGCAGGCGAGTTGATCGCTATGAGCAAGTCAGCCAGTCCGTTCGCCGCAGTGGCTCGGACCTGCCTTTCTGCCAACCTCCTGGGAAGACTCATCGTCGCAGATGAAATGCTGCACCTCGCTGCTGCGGATTGACGCCAAATGAGCGACATCAAACTCTTCCGCCTCCAATCCGGCCGGGCCATCGAACTGCAAGGCGACGCCTCCGACCTGGAGAAGCCGCTGCAGACGCTGATCGAAGCCAACCTTGACACCCTGCTCGGCATCCGCTTCCTGGCCACCGAGTACTCCACCGGCAAGACCCACGCGGGCCGCATCGACTCGCTGGGGCTGGACGAGAACAACTGCCCCGTTATCCTGGAATACAAGCGCTCGGTGGGCGAGAACGTCATCAACCAGGGCCTCTTCTATCTGGACTGGCTGATGGACCACCAGGCCGAGTTCAAGCTGCTGGTGATGGACCAGCTGGGCAAGCCCGCGGCCGACGTCATCGATTGGACCGAACCGCGCTTGGTGTGCATCGCGGCCGACTTCACCAAATACGATGGCCATGCCGTTCAGCAGATCAACCGCAACATCGAGTTGATCCGCTACCGGCGCTTTGGCGACGAGTTGCTGCTGCTGGAGCTGGCCAACGCGGCCAGTGCCAAGGCCGGCAAGTCAACAAGCACCAAGGGAGTGAAACCGACCAAGGCAACGCCCGCACCCCTGGCCGCGCCCGCCAACACCCTGGCGGCGGGCGGTGACCGCTCATACGCCGACTGGTTGCCGCTGTTGCCACCGCACCTGAGCGAGCTGGTCGCGTCGCTGGAAGGGCATGTGCTGTCGCTCGGTGACGACGTGCAGCGCAAGGAGCTGAAGCTCTACGTGGCGTTCAAGCGGTTGAAGAACTTCGCGACATTGGTGCCACAGAAGAACCGCCTGCTGTTGTACTTGCACCTTGATCCGTCGAAGGTGGTGCCGATGCCACCGAACGGGCAGGATGTCAGCCAGAAGGGGCATTGGGGAACCGGAGATCTGGAGCTGTCGCTGTTGTCGCAAGCTGATCTGGACGCTGCGAAGCCATTGATCATGATGGCCTACGAGGGGCGAGCTCCGATGTCCGCATCTGGCCTCTAGCGACCTCAGTGCGCCTTTGTCCGTCTGATTCTCACGATCTCGGCATGTCCGCTCACGCTGCAAGCAGGGTGGGGAAGGGCTGCAACGGGTCGAAGGCAGTTTTCCGGCTTGCTACAGCGAATAGGTCATACCAGTCTGAAGCCTGCGCTGGTGGAACCCGTCGTTCTCTCGGCAGCCCGGACGGCTCGTGACGGCCCCCGGGTAAACCACGACCCACCCCATACGCCGCTACTACCCACGCCGCCGTCGGCTCCCAAGAATCGTGGCTCCACCCCCAAGACGGAGACCTCAGATGAGCAAGATCCTGATGCTGTGCGGCGACTTCGGCGAAGACTACGAAGTGATGGTGCCCTTCCAGGCGTTGCAGGCCGTGGGCCACACCGTGCATGCGGTCGCGCCCGACAAGAAGAGCGGCGACTACGTGATGACGGCCATCCACGACTTCGAGGGCCAGCAGACCTACAGCGAGAAACCCGGCCATCGCTTCACGCTCAACGCGACCTTTGCCGAGGTCGACCCGGCCAAGTACGACGCGCTCGTCGTGCCCGGTGGGCGCGCACCGGAGTACCTGCGCCTGAACTCGCGCGTGGTCGAGATCACGCGGCACTTCCTGCAGGCCCACAAGCCGGTGGCGGCCATCTGCCATGGCGCGCAGCTGCTGGCGGCCACCGGCCTGATCAAGGGCCGCAAGGTGAGCGCCTATCCGGCGTGCCAGATCGAGGTGGAGCTGGCCGGTGCCGAGTACATGGGCATCGCCATCGACGGCGCCGTGACCGATGGCAATCTCGTCACTGCGCCGGCCTGGCCCGCGCATCCGGCGTGGATCGGCCAGTTCCTCACGGTGCTGGGCACGCGCATCACCTTGTAGGCATATCCTTCCGTAGCATCGACGCACGCCACACCGAAGGGAGCCTCGCCATGTGCAAGATCTTCATCAGTGCCGACCCCGCCAGCTACGAGAGCCGCACGCGCTCGGTGCGGCTACATGGCGTGGTCACGAGCCTGCGGCTCGAGAACCTGCACTGGGCGGTGCTGGAAGAGATCGCCGGGCGAGACGGCATGACGGTCGCGCAACTGATCGAGAAGCTGTACGACGAGCTGGTGGCCGACCGCGGTGCGGTGGGCAACTTCTCGTCGTTCCTGCGGGTGTGCGCGCTGCGCTATGAGAACCTGATCGCTCAGGGTCTGATCCCGCGAGACGCTTCAGTCCCGATCCGGTCACTGGATGCCGATCGTGTGCTCGATGGCCTGCACGGGGTGCCGCAGCCTGCGGCTGCGCCGCGCGAGATGCGGCAGCACAACAAGCGGGCGCTGAACTGATCGCTGGCGTGTGGGCTCAGGGCCCGTACCGCACCACCTGCGTCCCCCGGCAAAACCCATACAGCTGCATCCCGGCCTGCCGGGCGATGTCGACCGCGAGGCTCGTCGGCGCCGAGATGGTGGCCAGCACCGGCACGCCGAGCCGCGCGCACTTGCGCACCAGCTCGTAGCTCGCGCGGCTCGACATGATGACGAAGCCGTCGGCGTTGGCCAGCCTCTGCCGCGCGCGCTGGCCCAGCAGCTTGTCGAGCGCGTTGTGGCGGCCAACGTCTTCCATCACGGCGGTGAGTTCGCCCTCGGGCGTGGCCCACGCGGCGGCGTGGTGGGCGCCGGTGAGGGCGTTGAGCGGCTGACGTGAGGGCAGTTGCGCGAAGGCGCGCAGCAGCGTGGCGGGCGTGATCTGCGCGGCCCAGGCGGGTGGGGTGATCGGCTCGGGGGTCAGGTCGAGCTGTTTCAGGCTGTCGATGCCGCACAGGCCGCAGCCGGTGCGGCCGGCCAGCGTGCGGCGGCGCTCCTGCAAGTGCGCCGCCGCGCGGGCCGACACGTCGAGCCGCACCTCGATGCCTTCGGCCACTTCCACCACCTCGATGTCGTGGCACTCGCTGCGGTCTGCGAGCAAGCCTTCCGACAGGGCGAAGCCGAGTGCGAAGTCTTCGAGGTCGGCCGGCGTGGCCATCATCACGGCGTGCGAGATGCCGTTGAAGACGAGCGCGACGGGCACCTCGGCGGCGACGAGGTCGTGGTCGTTGCTCGCTCCGCGCGGCGAGAGGCGCTGCACGTCGACGTGGCGCGTGGGCGAGGTGTGCAGGCCTTCGTTGAGTGGCATGTCGAGCGGCAGTCGGGCGTTCATGACGGCGCTCCGACGAGGGCGGCGCGCTGCTGCGTGATCGCCTGCAGCACGGCGGGGTGCAGGCCGGCGCCGCCGGTGGCGTCGATGTGCGCGATGAGCTCGCGCCGCATGCGTGGCTCCCAGAACTTGCGGATGTGCGTGGCGATGCCTTCCTGCGCTTCCACCGGGTCGGGCATCGACTCGAAGAAGTCGCCGATCTGGTTGGCCATCTTGATGAGCTGGTCGACGTGCATGGCTTATTTCGCGGAGACGGTGTGGTGCCGTTGCTGCAGCAACGCTTCCTGCACCTGGCTGAAGCGCGAGTGCTCCTGCTGCCAGGCCGAGGGCTGCATCACCGGCATCACCTGCACCGCGGTCACCTTGTACTCGGGGCAGTTGGTGGCCCAGTCGGAGTTGTCGGTGGTGATCACGTTGGCGCCCGACTCGGGGAAGTGGAAGGTGGTGTAGACCACGCCTGGCGCCACGCGGTCGGTGATCACCGCGCGCAGCACCGTGTCGCCGGCGCGGCTCTGGATGCCGACCCAGTCGCCGCTCTTGATGCCGCGGTCTTCGGCGTCGTGCGGGTGGATTTCCAGCAGGTCTTCGCTGTGCCACTCCACGTTCGGCGTGCGGCGCGTCTGCGCACCCACGTTGTATTGCGAGAGGATGCGCCCGGTGGTCAGCAGCAGCGGGAACTTGCGTGTCACCTTCTCGTCGGTGGGCACGTATTTCGTGATCATGAAGCGGCCCTTGCCGCGCACGAAGTGGTCGATGTGCATGGTCGGCGTGCCGTCGGGTGCCTCGTCGTTGCAAGGCCACTGCACGCTGCCCATCTTCTCGATCTTGTCGAAGCTCACGCCGCGGAAGGTGGGCGTGAGCGCGGCGATCTCGTCCATGATCTGCGAGGGGTGGGTGTAGTGCATCGGGTAGCCGAGCGCGTTCGCCAGCTTCACCGTCACCTCCCAGTCGGCCAGGCCCGCGAGCGGCGGCATCACCTTGCGCACGCGCGAGATGCGGCGCTCGGCGTTGGTGAAGGTGCCGTCCTTTTCGAGGAACGACGAGCCGGGCAGGAACACGTGTGCGTACTTCGCCGTCTCGTTGAGGAAGATGTCTTGCACCACGATGCATTCCATCGCCATGAGCGCCGCGGCCACGTGCTGCGTGTTGGGGTCGCTCTGCACGATGTCTTCGCCCTCGCAGTACAGCCCCTTGAAGCTGCCGGTGAGCGCGGCGTCGAACATGTTGGGAATGCGCAGGCCGGGCTCGGGCTGCAGCTCCACGCCCCAGGCGGCTTCGAACGACGCGCGCACGGTGCTGTCGGAGATGTGGCGGTAGCCCGGCAGTTCGTGCGGGAAGGACCCCATGTCGCACGAGCCCTGCACGTTGTTCTGGCCGCGCAGCGGGTTCACGCCCACGCCTTCTCGGCCCACGTTGCCGGTGGCCATGGCGAGGTTGGCGATGCCCATCACCATGGTCGAGCCCTGGCTGTGCTCGGTGACGCCCAGGCCGTAGTAGATGGCGGCGTTGTGGCCCTTCTGCGCATAGAGGCGGGCGGCGGCGCGCACCTCGGCGGCGGGCACGCCGGTCACGGCTTCCATCGCCTCGGGCGAGTTCTCCGGGAGCGAGACGAAAGCGCGCCACTGGTTGAACGACTTGGTGTCGCAACGCTCGGCCACGTAGGCTTCGTCGACCAGCCCTTCGGTCACCACCACGTGAGCGAGGGCGCTGATGAGCGCGACGTTGGTGCCGGGCTTGAGTTGCAGGTGATGCGCCGCCTTCACGTGCGGCGACTTCACGATGTCGATGCGACGCGGGTCGGCCACGATCAGCTGCGCGCCTTCGCGCAAACGCTTCTTCAGGCGCGACGCGAAGACAGGGTGCCCGTCGGTCGGGTTGGCGCCGATCACCATGATCACGTCGGCCTTCTCCACCGACTTGAAAGTCTGCGTGCCGGCCGAGGTGCCGTAGGTCTGGCCGAGGCCGTAGCCGGTGGGCGAGTGGCACACCCGTGCGCAGGTGTCGACGTTGTTGTTGCCGAAGGCGGCGCGCACGAGCTTCTGCACGAGATACGTTTCTTCGTTGGTGCAGCGCGAGGAGGTGATGCCGCCGATGCTGTCGCGCCCGTGCTGGGCCTGGATGCGCTTGAACTCGCTGGCGGCGTAGTTGATGGCTTCGTCCCAGCTCACTTCCTGCCACGGGTCGGTGATCTTCTTGCGGATCATCGGGGTGGTGATGCGGTCCTTGTGCGTCGCGTAGCCCCAGGCGAAGCGGCCCTTCACGCACGAGTGGCCTTCGTTGGCCTTGCCGTCCTTCCACGGCACCATGCGCACGACCTCGGTGCCCTTCATCTCGGCCTTGAAACCGCAGCCCACCCCGCAATAGGCACAGGTGGTGATCACGCTGTGCTCGGGCTGGCCGAGCCAGATCACGCTCTTCTCCTGCAGCGTGGCGGTGGGGCAGGCTTCCACGCAGGCGCCGCAGCTCACGCATTCGCTTTGCATGAAGGGCTCGTCTTGCCCCGGCGACACGCGTGAGTCGAAGCCACGGCCGCTGATCGTCAACGCGAAGGTGCCCTGGGTCTCTTCACACGCGCGCACGCAGCGGTTGCAGACGATGCACTTGCTGGGGTCGTAGGTGAAGTAGGGGTTGGACTCGTCCTTCTTGTCTTTGAGATGGTTGGCGCCGTCGAAGCCGTAGCGCACGTTGCGCAGGCCCGTCACACCGGCCATGTCTTGTAGTTCGCAGTTGCCGTTGGCGCTGCAGGTCAGGCAGTCGAGCGGGTGGTCGCTGATGTAGAGCTCCATCACGCCCTTGCGCAGCTCCTGCAGCTTCGGGCTTTGCGTGCGCACGTTCATGCCTTGCTCGGCCGGCGTGGTGCACGAGGCGGGGTAGCCCTTGCGGCCGTCGATCTCGACCAGGCACAGGCGGCAGGAGCCGAAAGGCTCGAGGCTGTCGGTGGCGCAGAGCTTGGGCACGTGGATGCCGGCCTCGACGGCCGCGCGCATCAGCGAGGTGCCGGCCGGCACGGTGACTTCGGCGCCGTCGATGGTGAGCGTGACTTCACGGTCGGACTCGCGCTTGGGCGTGCCGTAGTCGGTGTCTTTGAGGTGGTCGAGCATGGTGATTCCTGAGCAGGCTTCGACAGGCTCAGCCCGAACGGCTGGTGGCTTCGCGCCGTTCGCCCTGAGCTTGTCGAAGGGCTTCGACAGGCTCAGCCCGAACGGGAGAGATGCCGAAGTCTTGGGGGAAATGGTTGAGCGCAGACAGCACGGGATACGGCGTCATACCACCCATCGCGCACAGCGAGCCGTGCAGCATCGTGTCGCACAGGTCGCGCAGCAGTTGCACCTGCTGCGGCCCGTTGAGGTTCAGCGTGATCTTGTCGATGACCTCCACGCCGCGTGTCGAGCCGATGCGGCAGGGCGTGCACTTGCCGCAGCTCTCGATGGCGCAGAACTCCATCGCGTAGCGCGCGAGCTTCGAGAGGTCGGCCGTGTCGTCGTGCACCACGATGCCGCCGTGGCCGAGCACCCCGCCAATCGCAGCGTAGGCCTCGTAGTCGAGCGGCACGTCCCACTGCGACTCGGGCAGGTAGGTGCCCAGCGGCCCGCCCACCTGCACGGCCTTGATGGGGCGACCCGAGGCCGAGCCGCCGCCGTAGTCGTAGAGCAGCTCGCGAAGCGTCACGCCGAAGGCCTTTTCCACCAGCCCGCCGCGCTTGATGTTGCCGGCGAGCTGGATGGGCAGGGTGCCGCGCGAGCGGCCCATGCCGAAGTCCTGGTAGTAGCTCGCGCCGCGCGCCAGGATGATGGGCACGCTGGCCAGCGTGATCACGTTGTTGACCACGGTGGGCTGGCCGAAGAGGCCCGCGAGCGCCGGCACCGGCGGCTTGGCGCGCACGATGCCGCGCTTGCCTTCCAGGCTTTCGAGCAGCGCGGTCTCTTCGCCGCACACGTAGGAGCCCGCGCCCTTGCGCACCTCGAGCTTGAAGCCGCCCAGGTGGCCGGCAGCCTCCGCGAGGCGGATGGCTTCGTTCAGCGTGGCGATCGCATGCGGGTACTCGGAGCGGGTGTAGATGTAGCCCTGCGTCGCGCCGGTGGCGAGCCCGGCGATCACCATGCCTTCGATCAGCATGAAGGGGTCGCCCTCCATCACCATGCGGTCGGAATAGGTGCCCGAGTCGCCTTCGTCGGCATTGCAGACGATGTACTTCTGCGCGGCTTGCGCACCGAGCACCGTCTTCCACTTGATGCCGGCCGGGAAGGCCGCGCCGCCGCGCCCGCGCAGGCCCGAGTCGATCACCTGCTGCACGATCTCTTCGGGCTTGAGCGTCAGCGCGTGCCGCAGGCCCCGGAAGCCGTCGTGTGCGCGGTAGTCGTCGAGCGAGAGCGGGTCGGTCACGCCCATGCGGGCGAAGGTGAGGCGCTCCTGCTTCTTGAGGTACTCGATCTCTTCGGTCGGGCCGAGGTGCAGCGCGTGGGCGCCACCGGAAAGAAAGCCGGCGTCGAACAGCGAAGGCACGTCGTCCGGCGTGACCGGCCCGTAGGCGATGCGGCCCCGCTCGGTGCGCACTTCCACCAGCGGCTCCAGCCAGAAGAGGCCGCGCGAGCCGTTGCGGATCAACTGGACATCGAGGCCGCGGCGTGCGGCTTCGTCGGCGATGCGGCGCGCGACGCGGTCGGCGCCGACCGCGAGCGCTGCGGAGTCGCGCGGCACGTAGACGGTGACGCTCATGGCTGCGCCTCCTGGGCCAGTAGGGCGTCGAGCCGCTGCGGCGTCATGCGGGCGTGCAGCTCGTCGCCGAGCATCAGCGCAGGCGACGAGGCGCACAGGCCGAGGCAATACACCGGCTCCAGCGTGTAGGCGCCGTCTTTCGAGTGGCCGTGCATGGCGCATCCCAGCTTGTGCTCGGCGTGTGCGATCAATTCGTCTGCGCCCATGGCCTTGCACGACTCGGCGCGGCAGATCTGCAGCAGCCGCCCGGACGCCGGCTGGCTTCGGAAGTGGTGGTAGTAGGTGACGACGCCGTGCACCTCGGCCCGCGACAGGTTGAGCGCCTCGGCGACGCGCGGCACCACGTCGGCGGGGATGAAGCCCAGGGCATCCTGCAGCTCGTGCAGGATGGGCAACAAGGCCCCGGGCTCGGCGGCGCGGCGCGTGAGCACCTCGTCGACGAGTGCCAGGGTCTCAGTGGTGGACACGGTCGTCATCGTTGCAAGGTCAGTTGAAGAATTTGGAAGCGCTGATCAGCGTCTTGTAGACACCCCAGGCCAGCGGCACACCGACCGCGAGCCACGCCAGCGCGACCACGACGGGCGAGGTCGTGCCGCCCGCGCCTCGGCCGCTGCCGACCTCGGCCGCCGCGGCGCGCTCATGTGCCAGGCGTTTCTCTTCCGCGAGCTCCGCCTCGCTCATGAACCACTTGTCGGCCACCGGCCGGATCAAGAGGTTGCAGATGAGCCCGATCACCAGCATGCCCACCAGGATGTACATGGTCTGGTTGTAGACCTGCTCGCGCGGAATGCCAAGCCCCAGCTGGTAGTCGCGCATGTAGTTCACGACCACCGGGCCCAGGATGCCGGCGGTGGCCCACGCCGTGAGCAGGCGGCCGTGGATGGCGCCCACCATCTGCGTGCCGAAGAGGTCGGCGAGATACGCCGGCACGGTGGCGAAGCCGCCGCCGTACATGCTGAGGATGATGCAGACCGCCGCCACGAAGAGCAGCATGCTGCCCGCCGCCGCGCTGCCCGGCATTGACGCATAGCAGATGCCGCCCAGCACGAAGAACACCACGTAGGTCATCTTGCGGCCGAGCTTGTCGGACAGGCTGGCCCAGAAGAAGCGGCCGCCGATGTTGAAGAGGCTCAGGAGCGCGGTGAAGCCCGCGGCCACGCCGGCGATCGCGGTGAGCTGCGCCTTGTCGAGCTCGCCGAATTTCTTGGCCACGCCGATCAGGCTGCCGCCGAACACCTCTTGCAGCATGGGGCTCGCCATGCCGATCACGCCGATGCCGGCCGAGACGTTCATGCACAGCACGATCCACACCAGCCAGAACTGCGGGATGCCCCAGACCTTCTTCACGTGCACGTGGCGCTGCGTGATCATGGCGTTGCTGGTGTCGGCCGCCTTGGGCACCCAGCCCGCGGGCTTCCAGCCGGTGGGCGGCACGCGGTAGCCGAAGGCGCCGCCCAGCATGAAGACGAAGTAGACGAGCGCCATCACGATGAAGGTCTGCGTCACGCCCACGTCGGTGGGCGTTGCAAAGGTCTTCATCAGCTCGGCCGCGAGCGGCGAGCCGATCATGGCGCCGCCGCCGAAGCCCATGATGGCCATGCCGGTGGCCATGCCGCGCCGGTCGGGGAACCACTTGATGAGCGTCGACACCGGCGAGATGTAGCCGAGCCCGAGGCCAATGCCCCCGATCACGCCCGAGCCGAGGATCATCAGCCAGAACTGGTGCAGGTGGATGCCCAAGGCCGAGATCAGCATGCCGCCGCACCAGCACACCGCGCTCACCACGCCGGCCTTGCGCGGGCCGGCGCGCTCAAGCCAGCCGCCCCAGAGCGCCGCCGAGCAGCCGAGGAAGACGAAGAAGAGCGTGTACATCCAGCCCAGCGTGGAGATCTTCCAGTCGCAGGTGGTGGTGAAGAGCTCGGCGAAGAAGCCGACCTCGGGGCCGCACTTGATGGCCTCCTTGATGCCCAGCGCCTTCGACAGCGGCAGCCAGAACACCGAGAAGCCATAGGCCATGCCGATGCACAGGTGGATGGCGAGGGCCGCCGGTGGCACCAGCCATCGGTTGAAGCCGGGGCCGGCGATGGTGCGTTCCTTGTCCAACAACCCAGGGGCGGCGCCTGGCGCGGCCCCCATCGTTCCCAGTCCGACTGACGACATGCTGTGGTCTCCAGGTGTGGGCGGGGTCGTGGCCCCGCGTTGATCCATATAGGAGGCGCTGGGCATATGAGTTGCTCGCGCCAACCCGAATGTATGAAACACCTGCGCCGCAGCACAATAAGTCGACCAACGCTGAATCCATCGGCGTTTCACAGCATAAGGATCAACCCTTGCACAAGGTGAGCATCCACCCGCGCTGGACGATCGCGCGGCCCGACGGCGAAGCGCTGGCCCAGCGCCTGCTCGAAGTGCTGGTCGACGTGCACGAGCACGGCAGCCTCTCGGCCGCCTGCAAGCACTCGGGCATGTCGTACCGCCATGCGTGGGAACTGATCCGCCAGGGCGAGGCGCTGCTCGGCCTGCCGCTCCTGAGCATGGAGCGCGGCAAGGGCTCGAGCCTCACCGAGCTGGGTGAGAAGCTGGTGTGGGCCGACCGGCGCATCAACGCGCGGCTCTCGCCGCTCTTCATGTCGCTCGCCTCGGAGCTCGAAGCCGAGATCGAGAAAGTGTGCGGGCCGGCGCAGGCGCTCTTGCGCATCCACGCGAACCACGGCTTCGCGGTCGAGACCTTGCGCCACTTCCTCGCGCAGGCGAGCGTGCCGCACGAGCTCAAGTACTGCGGCAGCGTGGAGGCGGTGGCGGCGCTGCATGGCCAGGCCTGCGAGGTGGCGGGCTTCGCGGTGCCGCTGGGGGAGTTCGAGCCTGCGGTGGTGGCGCACTACGCGCGGTGGTTCGATGTGCGCTCGCAGCGCATCATCCACGTCACCACCCGCGAGCAGGGGCTGATGGTGGCGCCCGGCAACCCCAAGAAGCTCTACGAGGTGAAGCACCTCGCGCGCCCCGGCGTCCGCTTCATCAACCGGCAGCCCGGCTCGGGCACCCGCCTGCTGCTCGACCTGATGCTGAACAAGCAGGGCCTGGAGCCGGCGAGCGTGCATGGCCACGAGCAATGCGAGTTCACGCACGCGGCGGTGGCGGCCTATGTGGCGAGTGGCATGGCCGACGTGGGCTTTGGCGTGGAGACGCCGGCGCGCCGCTTCAAGCTCGATTTCATCCCGCTGCAGACCGAGCGCTATTTCCTGCTGTGCGACGAGCGGGCGATGGACACGCCGGTGGTGCAGCAGATGCTGGCCATCCTGCGCAGCGCCGAGTTCCGGAAGGCGGTGAACCTGTTGCCCGGCTACCGCGCCGACGGCTCGGGCACGGTGATGAAGATGGACGAGGCTTTCGAGACGCTGCAGGCGGAGAGTCCGCGGCGGCGGCGCACCCGTTCGGGCTGAGCCTGTCGAAGCCCCGCAGCGCGCAGGCTTCGACAGGCTCAGCCCGAACGGAGCGTTGTGCGCGACACCGTTTGCCCTGAGCTTGTCGAAGGGCCTTCAAGCGCTTCGGACCCCGAACGAGGGTGGTCTACGGGCAGCGCACGCCGGCGCCGTTGTACATGGCGAGCAGGCGCTGGCCCATCAGGTCGGCCAAGGCGTTGACGGCGCGGCGGTGCGCGGCCGCAAGCGCCTGCGCATCGCCGTTCACCGGCTCGCGCACGCTGCTGCGGCACACGAGCGGCGCGTTGCCCTTGGCGGTGGGCGTGGCCGTCCACACGGCTTCGATCCACACCTCGCGCGCGGCCATCGATTCGAAGCGCTGCACGTCGACCTTCAGGCGCACGAACTCGGGCGTGTGCAGCGCGCGCACGTCGACCGCGCCGAAGCGCTTGGCCAGGCGGTCGAAGAGCGCGGCGCGCAGCTCGTCGCGCAGCGGGGCAACCCACTGCTCCTGCTCGAGGATGCGCAGGCTGTCGTCGGGCAGGCGCACCACCCACTGCTGTTGGTCGACGGCGGGCGGCACGCCCACCGGGCCGATGTCGAGGGGCAGCGGCACCGTGCTCACGGCGTCGACGGGTGCGGCCTGCGTCGACAGCAGGCTGTGGAAACGCGGCGCGGGGGTCGACGAACACCCCGCGAGCAGCGCAACGGAAAGGGCCAGTGCAAGAAGCTTCATCGTTCAGCGTCGCTCAGGAGAGGCGGGAATCTTCGCGTCGTCGGGCTTGCCGCGCAGCAGCGATTCCGGGTGGCGTTGCAGGTAATCGGTCAGCACGCGCAGCGACTGGGCGGCGCGTTGCAGGTCTTGCATCGTCTGCTCGGCGTTGCGCTGGATCGGCGCGGCCGGGTCGAAGAGGCTGCGGTCGGCGCGTTGCAGCGTTTCCTGCACCGACTGCAATGTCCGCCGCACCTCGGCCAGCGACGCTTGCGCCTCCGGCCGAAGCTGCGAGATCGCCTGGTTTGCCTGCGCCAGCGTTTCGTTGAGGTTGCGCCCGATCTCGTCGAACGGCACCTTGTTGACCTTGGCCACGATCTCGGCGATCTGCGGCTGCACGTCGGCGAGCGTGCCCGGCACGGTCGGGATGGCGGGGATGGCGGTCGAGGTGTCGAGCTCGGCCTTCTGCACCTTGCCGGGGAAGTCGAGGGCCACGTACATCTGGCCGGTGAGCAGATTGCCGGTGCGGGCCTGCGCGCGCAGGCCGTTTTGCACCAGGCGCTGCAGCAGCGTGGTGTCGCGGCGCTTGTCGTCGTCGCCTTCCTGGCGCATGGAGTCGCGCACCGCGCCGAGCCGCGTCGGGTAGATCTCGGCTTCCACTTCCACGGGGAAGCGCTTGCGCTTGCCGTCGTAGTCGAGCCGGATGGCGCGGATCACGCCGATCTCGATGCCGAGGAAGTCGACCGGCGCATCGATGTCGAGCCCGCGCACCGACTGGTCGAACACCATGCGCACGCGCAGCGGCGGGCCGTCGGGTGGGGCGAGCGCCGATTTGCGGTCGGCAAAGAGCTTGAAGCGGCTGCCGTCGGAGGCAGGCGGCAGGCCCTGCGTGCCCTGCGGGCGCTCGAACGAGATGCCGCCCGAGATCACCGAGGCCAGGGTCTGCGTGTCGACCTTGAGGCCGCTGCTGTTGAGCGAGACCTCGACGCCGCTCGCGTTCCAGAAGCGCGTCTGGCTGTTCACGAGCTTGTCGTAGGGCGCCTCGATGAAGATCTGCACCGAGAGCTCGTCGATGAGCGGGTCGAGGTTGTAGCCCACCACGCGGCCCACGCGGTTGCGCTTGTAGAGGATGGGCGAGCCCACGTCGAGCGAGCCGAGGTCTTCGGTGCGCAGCACGAAGCCGCGGCCCGGCTCGCCGCGCAGCACGAAGGGCGGGTTCTCCAGGCCGGTGAAGTGGCGCTTCTGCTTGGTGGACTCGCCGGCATCGACGCCGATGTAGGCGCCGGAGAAGAGTGTTTCGATGCCGCTCACGCCGGCGGTGTCGATGCGCGGGCGCACGACCCAGAAGCGGGTGTCTTCGACGGCGATGTTCGACACCGAGCGGTCGAGCCGCACCGTGGCCTGCACGTGGTCGCGTTTCTCGCTGAGTGTCACGGCCTCCACCCGGCCCACCACCACTTCCTTGTAGCGCACCTCGGTCTTGCCGGGGCGCAGGCCGTTGGCGGAGTGGAAGTCGATCGTCACCTGTGGGCCGGTCGACAGCACCGCGCGGATCAGCAGCGCCACGCCGACCGCCAGCGCCACGATGGGCACCAGCCACACGAGCGACGGCCCGTGCCACTTGCGCGTGACCGGCGTGGGTGGGCGCACCGGTGGTTCGGGCGGCGGAGGGGCGGAGCCGAGGGTGTCTTCGCTCATGAGGGGCGGTTGTTGTCTTCTTCTTCGGGCCAGATCAATCGGGGGTCGAAACTGCCGGCGGCGAGCATCGTGAGCACCACCACCGCACCGAACGCCAGCAAACCGGGTTCCGGGGCCACGCCGCCCAGTGCGCCGAAGCGGATGGTGCCCACCAGCAGCACGACCACGAACACGTCGAGCATCGACCAGTGACCCACCGCTTCGATCATGCGGTAGAGCTGCGCCCGCTCGACCTGCTTCCAGCGCGAGCGGCGTTGGGCGGTGACGGCGAGCACCAGCAGCGCGCCGATCTTCAAGAGCGGCACCGCGATGCTCGCGATGAAGACGATGAGGGCGAGCATCCAGTCGCCACCGTGGCGCAGCTCCTCGATGCCGCCGAGGATGGTGTGCAGCGTCTCGCCCTCGAAGACGTTGCTCGTCGACATGATGGGCAGCAGGTTGGCCGGGACGTAGAGGATGCTCGCGGCGATCAGGTAGGCCCAGGTGCGCTGCAGGCTGCGCGGGCGCCGGTGGTGCAGCGGCGTCGCGCAGCGCGGGCAGAGCAGGGGCGTGCTGTCGGCCACCGGGTGCAGCAGCTGCGAGACGCGCCCGCAGGTGGGGCAGCCGTAGAGCTTGAGCTGCTGCCCGGTCTGCACGGCTGCATCGCTCATGCGATGCCCCCGATCTCGCCGCTGCGCTTCCACAGGGTGTGCGTGCCGGCTGCGGTGATGGCGGTGATGAGCAGCGTGACCGCGCCGTAGGCGAAGAGCCCGATGCCCGGCGTGGCGCTGGTGAGCGAGGCGCAGCGCACCACCGCGACCAGCGTGCCCAGCATGAAGACTTCGGGCATGCCCCAGCGCGTGACGAAGACGAGCATGTGCATCGCCGGCACGAAGCCGCGCGGCACGATGCCGCGCACCAGCGAGCCCAGCAGGTACAGGCGCAGGAGGGTGAAGACCAGCGGGAAGACGAGCGCCGTGGCCGCGGTGAGCACGGCGATGAAGGGCTGGCCTGCCGTCCACGTGGCCTCGATGGCCTGCGGCAGCGTGGCCTGGCTCACCACGCCCTGGAAGTCGAGCGTGACGATGGGGGCGCTGTTGCCGATGAGGATGAGCAGCAGCGAGGCGATGGCGAAGGCCAGCAGCTTCTCGGTGCCGATCACGTGGCCGCGGCCGAGCAGGGCGTTGCAGCGCTGGCAGCGGGCGACGGTGCCGCGGGCGAGCGTGATGCGCTCGTGCACCGCATCGCACTCGTGGCAGACGACCAGGTCGGGCCGCGCAGCGAGTGCTGCCGAGGTGCGAGCCGCTGCCGGCGCATGGGGCGCGTAGGCGGGGGGGCTCGACAGGGGTTCGGTCATCCGGCGATCTTAGCGGCGCCCCTTGCGGGGCCCCAGCCGGGCCGGGCGATCACCCCGCCGTCTCTGCGGCTGCGGCGCGCAGCTTGCGGTAGATGGTGTTGCGGGCCACGCCGAGCTGGCGCGCGGCGCGCGAGATGTTGCCGCCTGCCGCATCGACCGCCTGGCGGATGGCGGCCATCTCCTGGGCGTGCAGCGTCGTCGGGGCCGCGCTGGGCTCGGCGGGTGCCGCGAGCGGGGCGGCCAGCGGCGCGATGGCGGGCTCTGCCGGCACGGCCTCGGGCACGGCCTCGGGTATGGCCGTCTCGCGCGGCACCGCCACGCCGGTGGCGAGCGACACGTTGGGCCAGAGCGTGGGCCAGTTGAAGAGGGCACGTGCGTAGACCGGCGTGCCGGCGCGGTCGCCGTGCTGCACGAAGAGCGTCATCGGCTCGTCGGCCCGGTGGCGGCAGTGGTCGGCGATGTGGGCCACGCGGGTGCCGAAGATGGCTTCGAGCCCGAGCCGGCGCAGCGCCGCCATGTTGAGCCCGAGGTGCTCGAGCGCCGCGCGGTTGACGCCGAGGATGCTGCCGTCGGGCGCCAGCGCGATCATCGCCTCGCGCATGGTGCCGAGCATGCGCTGCTGCGGATGGAAGTGCAGGCGCAGGCCGTGGCGGAACTTGTCGTTGAACCACTGGTTCTCGATCATGCGCGCCGACATCGTGACCATCGCCAGCGTGTGCGGGTGGTACGACGAATGGTGCCCGCTCACGTCGAGCACGCCGATCATCTGGCCGGTGTGGTCGAAGATCGGCGAGGCCGAGCAGGTGAGGAAACGGTTGGCCGCGAGGAAGTGCTCGTTGCCGTGCACGAGCGTCGGCGCTTCGGTGAAGAGCGCGGTGCCCACCGCGTTGGTGCCCTTCGACGCTTCCGACCAGTTCACCCCGGGCGAGAGGGCGATCTGCTGCAGCCGCTCGAGGAAGCTGTCGTCGCCCACGGCCTGCAGGATGCTGCCGTCGGTGTCGGTGAGCGCCACGGCGCTCTTGGTCGACACGATCTGCTCGAAGAGCATCTCCATCACCGGCGTGGCGTGCTCCAGCAGGCGCTGGTGCGGCTCACGCATCAGGCGCGTGCCGTAGGCCGAGAGCGGGTGGAGTTCGGGTACCGAGTCTTCGGTGAGCCCCAGGGCACGGCATCGGTCGTGCGACTGCTGGATGGTGTGGACGTGCTCCGGCCCGACGGCCAGATCGAAGGTTCTCGCACCAGGCGCCAATGCCGTTGCGTGACGGTCCATGAAGTCTCCTCAGCGAGGCCGGGGCGTGCCAGTGGGGTGGGCGCCGGCTCGGGCGACACATTCTGCGCCTCTTCGGTACAACGTCTGTCACGCAGGGGAAAGGGTGTCTACGGGTGGACCCTAGGCCCACCGGCACCCTGCTGGACGCCGCCTCAGGCGTTGCTGGTGGCGCGCACTTCGGCCAGGCTGGTCACGCCCTGGAGCACCTTTTCGATGCCGTCTTGCCGCAGCGTGCGCATGCCTTCGGCCATGGCGGTGCGCTGCAGCTCTTCGGCACGCGAGCCGGTCTGCACCAGGCGGCGCAGCTCGCGGCTCACGACCATCAGCTCGTGCAGGCCGGCGCGGCCCTTGTAGCCGGTGTGGCCGCAGTGCTCGCAGCCGGGGCTGTGGAAGTGCATCAGCTGCCCGTTGCGGCCGAAGCGCTCGCTCCAGTCGGCCAGCAGCGACTTGCGGTTGAGCGTGTCGTGGTCGGGCGGGCACACGTGCAGGTAGTCGTCGAGCAGCTCGTTGACCTCGTTGTCGCCGAGCGGGCGCGAGGTGCGGCAGTGGTTGCAGAGCTTGCGCACCAGGCGCTGGGCCAGCACGCCGAGCAGCGAGTCGGCGAAGTTGAAGGGGTCGAGGCCCATGTCGAGCATGCGCGTCACCGTCTCGGGGGCGCTGTTGGTGTGCAGCGTGCTCAAGACCAGGTGGCCGGTGAGCGAGGCTTCGATGGCCATCTGCGCGGTCTCTTCGTCGCGCATTTCACCGACCATGATCACGTCGGGGTCGGCGCGCAGGAAGGCGCGCAGGGCTTTCGCAAACGTCCAGTCGATCTTCGGGTTGACCTGCACCTGGCGCAGGCCGGGCTGGGTGATTTCGACCGGGTCCTCGGCCGTCCAGATCTTGCGTTCGGGCACGTTGATGTGCGAGAGCGCCGAGTGCAGCGTGGTGGTCTTGCCCGAGCCGGTGGGGCCCACGCACAGCACCATGCCGTAGGGGCGCTCCATCACCTCTTTGAGCTGTTGCAGGTTCCAGGGCGCGAGGCCGAGGTTGTCGAGCGGGATGGGCTTGGCCGAGGCCAGGATGCGCATCACCACGTCTTCGAGGCCGTTGTTGGTGGGGATCGTCGCCACGCGCAGCTCGATCTTGTGCTGCGCGCTGAACTTGGCGAAGTTGATCTTGCCGTCTTGCGGCTTGCGCTTCTCGGAGATGTCGAGGTCGCACATGATCTTGATGCGCGCGATCACCGCGTTGCGGTAGTTGGGCGGCAGCTCCAGGTGCGTGCGCAGGAGGCCGTCCTTGCGGAAGCGGATCTTGATCTTGTCGCGGCCGGGGTAGCTCTCGACGTGGATGTCGGAGACGCCGTCCTGGTGCGCCTCGATGATCATGTTGTTGATGAGCTTCACGAGCGAGTTGTCGCTCTGCTCGATCTGCCGGTCGTCGGTGGGCGCGAGGGCTTCGAGGTCTTCGCGCTCCAGCGTTTCGACGAGCTTGTCGGTGCCTTGCAGGTCGAAGGGAATCGGGTCGGCCGAATCGATGCTGGCAAAGCGCAGCGGAATGGCCGCGCCGATCTTCTCGTAGGCGGTGTTGAGCACGTCGTCGAGCCGCGCGCATTGCGCGAGCACCGCCACGCACTTCAGCTGCGTGATGAACTCGATCTCGTCGACGATGGCGCGGCGGCGCACCGGGTCGTCGAGCGCGATCACGAGCCGGCCTTCGCGCAGCATCAGCGGCATCACCTGCAGGCGCATGGCCACCGAGAACGGCAGCTTGCGCAACGCGTCTTCCTCGAAGGGGAAGGCGTCGAGGTTCACCAGCGGGTAGCCCATCTTGCGGGCCAGCGCCGTCTGCAGGTCTTCGCGCGAGACGATGCCCATCTTCACCAGCAGCTCGCCGAGCGGCACGCTGCGGTCTTGCTGCTGCTGGGCGAGCGCGTCGTCGAGCTGTGATTGCGACACCATGCCGAGCGAGGTGAGCGCCTCGCCGATCTTCACCATCGGCATCTTGGCCTGCTTCTCGATGGCGGCCATCAGCTGCTGTGGGGTGACAACCTGGCGCTCGAGCAGGATGTCGCCGAGCTTCTGGTGGCGCATCTGCTGCTGGCGGTCGACCGCCTGCTCCACCTGCTGCGGCGTGGCGGCCTTCTGCTCCACGAGCAACTCGCCGATGCGCGGGCCGATCTCGAAGCCGGTGTAGCCGGCCTTCGGGATGAAGAGTCGCTGCACCGAGCCCTTGTCGTCGACCGGCGGGAAGAGGAAGAGGCCGTGCTCGCTCTCCACATGGCCGATGGTCGTGCCTTCGATGGCCGCACCGTCGGCCAGCAGCACCTTGTAGCTGCTGCGCGGGCGCTGCTCGAGCATCGCGGCGTGTTTCTCGTGGGTGAGCAGGGCGGTGGTGATGGGCTTGAGCGGCTCCATCACCCGCAGCGAGCGGAACTGGTGGAAGCGCAGCGGCATCGTCGTGCGCGCCGGCGGCACCTGCACGTGCGCGACCTGGTCGTCGGGCACGAAGAAGATCAATCGCCCGGCCACGGCCTTGCCGTTGGTGCCGACGAATTCGCAGCCCTGCGCCTGGTGCTGCTCGTCGGCGTCGGGGTAGGCGGCAAACGGCGGCGTGGGCCACAGGAAAGCGGCGTGGCGGGCCTTCTCCACCGGCTCGGCGGCGCGCGGCGGCAGCGAGGCCGGGGCACCGTCGGTGGTGAAGTCCATGTTCACGAAATCGGAGAGGTCGGACATACGGGTCTCGCTGGAAATCGGGCGCGCAGGGTCGAAGGGCGGGATCGACCGCCCAGGCATGCTAGGCCGCTGAGCCTGCGGGGGTGTGGCGAAATGAGGGGTGAAAGCGCCCCGAGTCGGCGCTTTCGTGCGCTTGTTGGCGGAAGGCCTCAGCCGCGCATCTGCGTCGGCAGGAAGCTCACCATCTGCGGAAACAGGTACAGCAGCACCAGCATCAGCACCATCAGCAGGAAGAAGGGCAGCGTGGCGCGGGCGATGTAGCCGATGCCGCGGCCGGTCATGCCCTGCAGCACGAAGAGGTTGAAGCCCACGGGCGGGGTGACCTGCGCCATCTCGACCACGATCACGATGAAGACGCCGAACCAGAGCAGGTCGATGCCGGCCTTCTGGATGGTGGGCAGCACCACGCCCATCGTCAGCACCACCATCGAGATGCCGTCGAGGAAGCAGCCGAGCACGATGTAGAAGAGCGTGAGCGCGGCCAGCAGCGCGAGCGGGCTGAGCTGCAGGCCGCCGATCCATTCGGCCAGGTGGCGTGGCAGGCCGATGTAGCCCATCGACAGCGTGAGGAAGGCCGCCCCCGCGAGGATGAGCGCGATCATGCAGTAGAGCCGCGTGCCGCCGAGCAGCGAGTCGCGGAAGGTGGGCCAGTTGAGCGAGCCCTGCGCGGCCGAGATGAGGAGCGAGCCCACCACGCCCAGGCTGGCCGCTTCGGTGGCGGTGGCGATGCCGGAGTAGATGGAGCCCAGCACGCCCGCGATCAGCAGCACCACCGGGACGAGCCCACGCGAGGCAGCCCAGCGCTCGCGCCAGGGCATGGGCGGGTCGGCCGGCGGGATGAGCCCCGGGTGGCGCCACGACCACAGCGCGATGTAGCCCGAGAAGATGAGCGCCAGCAGGATGCCCGGGATGACACCTGCGATGAAGAGGCGCGAGATCGACACGTCGGCCGAGACACCGTAGACGATCATGATGATCGACGGCGGGATCAGGAGCCCCAGCGTGCCGGCGCCGGCCAGCGAGCCGAGCGCCATCGTCTCCGGGTAGCCGCGCCGCGCGAGCTCGGGCAGGCTCATCTTGCCGATGGTGGCGCAGGTGGCGGCACTCGAGCCCGAGACCGCGGCGAAGAGCGTGCAGCCCGCCACGTTGGTGTGCAGCAGCCGGCCGGGCAGGGTCTGCATCCACGGCGCGAGGCCGCGGAACATGTCCTGGCTCACGCGGGTGCGAAAGAGGATCTCGCCCATCCAGATGAAGAGCGGCAGGGCGGTGAGCGTCCAGCTCGATGCGGTGCCCCAGATGGTGACGGCCATCGCATCACCGGCCGGGCGCGAGCTGAAGACCTGCATGCCGATCCAGGCCACGCCCGAGAGCGCGAGGCCGATCCACACGCCGCTGCCGAGGATGAGGAAGAGCGAGAGCAGCAGCAGGGCGGTGATGGCGAGGTCATTCATTGCGCAGGGGCTCCTCGCCGGTCGTGGGTGCTGGGCGTGTGCCCGTCAGTTCGAGCACCAGTTCGTCGAGGCAGGCCACGGCCAGCACCAGCGTGCCCGCGGCCATCGAAAGCTGCGGCAGCCAGAGCGGTGTGGCGTCGGCGCTGGTGGAGATGTCGTGCAGCTGGTACGAGACCCACGCCAGCCGGCAGCCGTAGTAGGCGAAGAGGGCGGCGAGCAGCGCCGACAGCGACAGCGCGAAAAGCTCCAGGCGCCGCCGCCACGGCTCGCCCAGCCGGCCCAGCACCAGCGTGACGCGGATGTGCTCGCCGCGCTTGAGCGTGTGCGCGAGCGCGAGGAAGCCGGCGCCGGCCATGAAGTAGCCGGCGTAGGCGTCGCTGCCCGCGATGTTGAAGCCGACCTGGCGGCCCACGATCGACAGCAGCACCATCACAAGCAGGGCCACCATGCACAGCGCCGCGAGCACCGCGGCGCTGCCGTACAGCCCGTCGAGCGTGCGCCGCAACGCGCCGCGGGCGGGCTCCGCAGGGGCCGTCACTTGCGGTAGGCGTTCACGACGGCCTGGCCTTCGGGGCCGGCCTTCTGCAGCCACTCGTTGAGCATCGCCTCGCCGACCTTCTGCATGTCGGCCTTGAGCTGCGACGAGGGCTGCGCAATGGTCATGCCGTTCTTCTTCAAGAGTTCGAGGTACTCGTTGTTCTTGGCCTTCGAGGTGGCCCAGCCGCGGGTCTCGGCCTCGGCGGCGGCCTTGAGCACGGCGGCCTGCGTGGGTTTGTCGAGCGCATCAAAGGCGGCCTTGTTCACCAGCACCGCATTTTTCGGCAGCCAGGCCTGGGTGTCGGTGAAGAACTTCAGGTGCTCGTAGGTCTTGGTGTCGTAGCCGGTGGAGCCCGACGACATGTACGACTCGACCACGCCGGTGGCCATGGCCTGCGAGAGTTCAGCGGCCTGCACCGTGACCGGCTGCGCCCCCAGCAGCTCGGCCAGGCGCGAGGTGGCCGGGCTGTAGGCGCGCCATTTCACGCCCTTGAGGTCGGCAGCCGAGTTGATGGGCTTCTTGCTGAAGATGCCTTGCGGCGGCCAGGCCACGGCGTAGAGCAGCATCAGGCCCTGCTCGGCGAGTTTCTTCTCCAGCACCGGCCGCTGCGCCTTGTAGAGCTTGAGCGATTCGTCGTAGCTGTCCGCGAGGAAGGGCAGGCCGTCGGCACCGAAGATCTGCCACTCGTTCTGGTAGTTCACGAGCAGGATCTCGCCGGCCTGTGCCTGGCCGCCCTGCACCGCGCGCTTGATCTCGGGCGCCTTGAAGAGCGAGGCGTTGGGGTGCACCGTGATCTTGAGCTTGCCGCCGGAGGCTTTGTCGATGTCGTTGGCGAACTGTGTGACGTTTTCGGTGTGGAAGTTGCTGGCCGGGTAGGCGGTGGGCAGGTCCCATTTGGTCTGGGCCTGGGCAGTCGTGTGGGTGGTGGCGGCCAAGAGCAGGGCGGCGGCGATCAGGGGCAGGTGAAGGCGCATGGCGGTGGTCTTGTGGGGTGGGGAGACGCTCGAGGGTAAGCGCCCCGTTGGCGGGTGGCATCCGGGCTTCTACGTGCCAGGCCTTCAGCCCGGGCGCGATCGGCCGATATCCCTTGGATGATCCCCGCGCCCCTGCCCGAAGACGAAGCCGAGCGCCTGGCCGCGCTGCGCGCACTGCTCATCCTCGACACCCCGCCCGAAGAGCGCTTCGACCGCATCGTGCAGTTCGCCGCGACCGAGTTCGACGTGCCGATGGCGATGATCAGCCTGGTCGACAGCGACCGGCAGTGGTTCAAGTCGCGCGTGGGTTTCGAGGGGGTGTGCGAGACCCCGCGCGACGTGTCGTTCTGCTCTCATGCGGTGCACAGCCGCGAGCTGCTGCTGGTGCCCGACGCGCTGCGCGACCTGCGCTTCCACGACAACCCGATCGTGGTCGGCGACCCAGGCGTGCGCTTCTACGCCGGGGCGCCGCTGACGCTCAAGAGTGGTGCGGTGGTGGGCACGCTGTGCGTGCTCGACACCCAGGAGCGCCGCTTCGACGCCATCGACCGCAGCATCCTCGAATCGCTGCGCATGCTGGTGGTGGACGAGCTGGAGCGCAAGGCATGAAGCGGGTGCTGTTGCTGGAGCCGCACTTCGTGATGCGCAACACCGTGGCCAACGTGGCGCGCCAGCTGCGGCTGGCCGACATCCATGAAGCCACTCACTACGAGGCGGCGCTGCGCATGCTGCAGAGCGACGTCTACGACGCCCTGCTCGCCGACCTGGGCGAGAAGCTCGACGGCGTGACGCTCGTGCAGCAGGTGCGCAGCGGCGCCACGCTGTGCGACCCCGAGGTGCCGATCGCCGTGATGGCGCTCGGCCTCGATGCCGACACGATCGGCGTCTTCAAGACGCTGAAGGTGCAGCGCATCATGATCAAGCCGTTCAAGGTGAAGACGGCGGTCGAGGTGCTGGCGAGTCTGTCGGGCGTGCCGCTGCCCGCGTGAGATCAGGCGGGCGTCGACATGACGCCGAGTTCCAGCATCTGGCGCTGCTGATTCTTCTCGTGCACGGCTTTGGCCTTCTCGCACATCTGCATGCCGGTGTGGTGCTCCAGCGTCTCGGCCACCCAGTCGACGAACACGCGCACCTTCGATGAGAGGTGCCGGTTCGACGGGTAGGCCACGAGGAAGGGCATGTCGTCCGACAGCCATTCGCACATCACGAGCTCCAGCGCACCGCAGCTCGGGTACTGGTGGAACATGTAGGTCGGCAGGCGGCCGACACCCAGGCCGGCCAGGCAAGCGTCGATGTAGGCGTTGGAGTCGTTGAGCGTGAGCGGGCTGTCGACGGTGAGCACCACGCGCTCCTTGTCGCGGTTGAACTCCCAGTCGAACACCTGGCCGGTGCGCATGGAGAAGTAGTTCAGGCACACGTGCTTCTTCAGGTCGTGCGGGTGCTCGGGCCGGCCGTGCTTGGCGAGATACGCCGGCGTGGCGCAGGTCACGAGCTGCATCGTGCCCACGCGGCGCACCACCACCGACGGGTCCTGCACCTCACCCACGCGCAGGGCGCAATCGATGCCTTCGCTCAAGAGGTTGAGCGGGCGGTCGCTGCAGCCGAGCTCGAGCTCGATGTCGGGGTAGCGCTCGAGGAAGGTGTGCAGCAGGGGGATGAGCAGCCGGCTCGCCACCGCCGTGCTCACGTCCACCCGCAGCTTGCCGTGCGGTGAGCCTTGCTTGGACGAGAGCGACTCTTCGGCGTCACGCAAGTCTTCGAGGATGCGCACGCAGCGCTCGTAGTAGGCGGCGCCGTCGGCGGTGACGGTCACCTTGCGCGTCGTCCGGTGCAGCAGCCGCACTTTCAGGTGCGCCTCCAGCTCGGCCACGGCCGCCGAGAGCGTGGCCTTGGGCATGTTGAGCAGCTCGGCCGCACTGGTGAAGCCACCCGTGTCGACCACCCCGACGAAGGCCTGCATCGCGCGCAACTGGTCCATTGTCTTGATTCCTGAACAGTCAATCTTTGAAACGACACTTTATTAGGTTCTGACTGGCTAATAAAGTGTTGGTGCATTGCAGCATGTTTGACCATGCGCAAAAACCCGCAATAAAAAGCTTGAACCCAGAGGAATTCCCATGACCGTCCGTCCCGCCCCCTTGATGTTGTCCACCCTGGCCTTGACGCTGCTCTCGGCCCTGGTGCTGTCGCTGGCCGGCTGTTCGGGCGGTGGCGAGGCCCAGGCCGCCGCGCCTGCGGGCGCGCCGCCCGCCCCGCCTGTCAGCGTGGCAGCAGTTGTCTCCAAGAAGGTGCTGGAGCTGCAGGAGTTCTCCGGCCGCATCGAGGCGGTGGAGTCGGCCCAGATCCGCGCCCGGGTGCCCGGCACCATCGAGGCGGTGAAGTTCAAGCCCGGCGCGCTGGTGAACAAGGGCGACGTGCTCTTCGTCATCGACCCGCGCAGCTACCAGGCCGAGGTGGCGCGCCTCGAAGCGGCCGTGGCCAGTGCCCGCGCCAAGGCCGAGCACGCCAACGCCGAGTTCGAGCGCTCCAAGCTGCTCAAGGCCGACAACGCGATCTCGCAACGCGATTTCGACGAGCGTGCATCCAACGCCCGCCAGCTCGCGGCGAATGCCAAGGCCGACGAGGCCGCGCTCGCGTCTGCCAAGCTGAACCTCGACTTCTCGGTGGTGCGCGCCCCCATCTCGGGCCGCATCGGCAAGGCCGAGGTCACCGAGGGCAACCTCGTCGACAGCAGCGTGGTGCTCACCTCCATCGTCTCCATCGACCCGGTGTACGTGAGCTTCGACGGCGACGAGTCGACCTTCCTGCAGGTCGGCGCGCTGGCCCGCAAGGGCGGCCCCGGCGTGAAGGTGCAGGCGGGTCTCGCCAACGAGACCGGCTACCCGCACGAGGGCAAGCTCGATTTCGTCGACAACCGCATTGACCCCGTCTCGGGCACGGTGCGCATGCGCGCGGTGCTGCGCAACGCCGATGCGTCGCTCGTGCCCGGCCTCTTCGTCCGCGTGCAGGTGGGCACCGACGGCAAGGGTGAGGCCCTGCTCATCAACGACACCGCCGTCGGCACCGACCAAAACCGCAAGTACGTCTACGTCGTGGGCGCCGAGAACAAGGCCGAGTACCGCGTGGTCACGCTGGGCCCGCTGGTCGATGGCCTGCGCGTGGCGCGCTCGGGCTTGAAGCCCGGCGAGCGCATCGTCGTCAACGGCCTGCAGCGTGTGCGGCCGGGTGCGCCGATCACGCCGGAGGTGGTGCCGATGGTCACCGCCGCTGCCAGCGCGCCCGTTCGCCAGTAATTCACTCCCAGATCCCCACCGCCCACCGTTCGGGCTGAGCTTGTCGAAGCCTCGCGCAGGCCCTTCGACAGGCTCAGGGCGAACGGCCTGTGAACAGGACACCCTATGCGTTTCTCCAGGTTCTTCGTGGACCGGCCCATCTTCGCGGCCGTGTTGTCCATCCTCATCTTTCTCTCAGGCCTGATCGCCATCGGCCGGCTGCCCATTTCCGAGTACCCGTCGGTCGTGCCGCCGTCGGTGGTCGTCAGCACGCGCTTCCCGGGTGCCAACCCCACCGTGATCGCGCAGACCGTCGCCGCGCCGCTCGAAGAGGCGATCAACGGCGTCGAGAACATGCTGTACATGGGCTCGCAGGCCACCGGCGACGGCGGCATGAACCTCACCGTCACCTTCAAGGTCGGCACCAACGTCGAGCAGGCCGAGACCCAGGTGCAGAACCGCGTGCAGCGGGCCCTGGCGCGGCTGCCTGAGGAGGTGCGCCAGATCGGCGTCACGACCGTCAAGAGCTCGCCCAACATCACGATGGTGGTGCACCTCGTGTCGCCGAACTCGCGCTACGACGAGGTCTACCTGAGCAACTACGCGGTGCTCAACATCAAGGACCGCCTCTCGCGCATTCCCGGCATGGGGCAGGTGCTGGTGTTCGGTGCGGGTGACTACTCGATGCGCGTCTGGCTCGACCCGCAGAAGATCGCCGCCCGCGGGCTCACCGCGCCCGACGTCGTCAACGCCATCCGCGAGCAGAACGTCCAAGTCGCCGCCGGCGTGGTGGGCGCGTCACCCAACAAGAACGCACCCTTCCAGCTCTCGGTGAATGCGCAGGGCCGGCTGTCGACCGAAGAAGAGTTCGGCGACATCATCGTCAAGACGGGCTCCAACGGAAACGGAGTCGGCGTCACGCGCTTGCGCGACATCGCCCGCATCGAGCTCGGTGCTGCGCAGTATTCGCTGCGCTCGCTGCTCAACAACAAGCCGGCGGTGGCGCTCGGCCTCTTCCAGGCGCCGGGCTCGAACGCGCTGCAGTTGTCGAGCGACGTGCGCCAGCTGATGGACGAGCTGCAGCGCGACTTCCCCGAAGACCTGAAGTACGACATCGTCTACGACCCCACGCGCTTCGTCGAAGACTCCATCGCCGCGGTCATCAAGACGCTGCTCGAAGCGGTGGCCCTCGTGGTGCTGGTGGTGATCGTCTTCCTGCAGACCTGGCGGGCGTCGCTCATCCCGCTCTTGGCGGTGCCGGTGTCGGTGGTGGGCACGTTTGCGGTGCTGCTGGCCTTCGGCTTCTCGATCAACACGCTGAGCCTCTTCGGCCTGGTGCTGGCCATCGGCATCGTGGTCGACGACGCGATCGTGGTGGTCGAGAACGTGGAGCGCAACATCGCCAACGGCCTCACGCCGCGCGAGGCCACGATCCAGGCGATGAAGGAAGTGTCGGGCCCGATCATCGCCATTGCGCTGGTGCTGTGCGCGGTGTTCGTGCCCATCGCCTTCGTGTCGGGCCTGACGGGCCAGTTCTACCGCCAGTTCGCGTTGACCATCGCGATCTCGACCGTGATCTCGGCGTTCAACTCGCTCACGTTGTCGCCTGCGCTGGCGGCGGCGCTGCTCAAGCCGCACGACGCACCGAAGGATCGTCTGTCGCGTGGCATGGACTGGGCGCTCGGCGGCTTCTTCAAGCGCTTCAACCGCTTCTTCGATCGCTCGTCGAATGGCTACACCAACGGCGTGCGCGGCGTGCTAGGCCACAAGGCGGCGACCATGGGCGTCTACCTGCTGCTGGTGGTGGCGGCGGTGGCGATGTTCCGCGTGGTGCCCTCGGGCTTCGTGCCGGCGCAAGACAAGCAGTACCTCGTCGGCTTCGCGCAGCTGCCCGACGCCGCCTCGCTCGACCGCACCGACGCGGTGATCCGCCGCATGAGCGACATCGCGCAATCGGTGCCGGGCGTGAAGGAGTCGGTGGCCTTCCCGGGCCTGTCGATCCACGGCTTCATGAACGCGCCCAACTCGGGCATCGTGTTCTACACGCTCGATGATTTCAAGGAGCGCAAGGGCCGCACCAGCGGCGAGATCGCGGCCGAGGTGAACCAGAAACTCGGTGCGATCCAAGACGCGTTCATCATGGTCTTCCCGCCGCCGCCGGTCGACGGGCTGGGGGCCATCGGCGGCTTCAAGCTCTACGTGCAAGACCGAGCCAACCTCGGCCAAGACGCGCTCTACCAGGCCGTGCAGGCGCTGCAGATGAAAGCGTGGCAGACGCCCGAGCTCGCGGGCGTGTTCTCGGGCTACCAGGTCAACGTGCCGCAGCTGAAGGCCGACGTCGACCGCACCAAGGCCAAGCAGATGGGCGTGCCGCTGTCGGACATCTTCGACACCATGCAGATCAACCTCGGCTCGCTGTACGTCAACGACTTCAACAAGTTCGGCCGCACCTACCAGGTGATCGCGCAGGCCGATGCGCCGTTCCGCGCCGACGCCTCGGCCATCGGGCAATTCAAGGTGCGCAATCTCGGCGGCGAGATGGTGCCGCTCGGCAGCCTCGTCAACGTGTCGCCCACCTACGGGCCCGACCGCGTGGAGCGCTACAACAGCTTTTTCGCGGCCGACTTCAACGGTGGGCCCGCGCCCGGCGTTTCGTCGGGCCAGGCGCAGGCGGTGATGGAACAGCTCGCCAAGGAGACGCTGCCACGCGGCATCGGCTTCGAGTGGACCGACCTCACCTACCAGGAGATCCTGGCCGGCAACACCATGGTGATCGTGTTCCCGCTGTGCGTGCTGCTGGTCTTCCTGGTGCTGGCCGCGCAGTACGAGAGCTGGACGCTGCCGCTCGCGGTGATCCTCATCGTGCCGGCGTCCATCCTGTGTGCGTTGCTCGGCGTGTGGCTGACGAAGGGCGACAACAACATCTTCACGCAGATTGCGCTCTTCGTGCTGGTGGGGCTGGCGTCGAAGAACGCCATCCTGATCGTCGAGTTCGCCCGTGACCTGGAGCACCAGGGCCGGGGTGTGGTCGAGGCGGCGCTCGAAGCGTGCAAGCTGCGCCTGCGCCCGATCCTCATGACCTCCATCGCCTTCATCATGGGTGTGCTGCCGCTCGTGTTTTCGTCGGGCGCGGGCTCCGAGATGCGGCATGCAATGGGCGTGGCGGTGTTCGCCGGCATGCTGGGCGTCACGCTCTTCGGGCTCTTCCTCACGCCGCTCTTCTACGTGCTGTTGCGCACGCTCGCGCTGCGCATCGAACGCCGCCGTGTCTCGGTGACGCGCGCTGCCATCGAGGTCTGACATGACATTCCAAGAACGACTCTTTCCCCTGACCGCGCTGGCTGCTGCGCTCCTGCTGGCCGGTTGTTCGCTCGCGCCCAAGGTGCCCGAGCCCGAGATCAGCGTGCCCGTCGCCTTCAAGCAAGCCGCGCCGGCTGAAGGCCAATGGAAGCCGGCCGTGCCGGCCGAAGCGGCGGCGCGGGGCGCGTGGTGGAGCGTGTTTGGCGACGCCCGCCTCGATGCCCTCGAAGCGCAGGCCGAGAAGGCCAACCCGACGCTCGCGCTCGCCGCGGCACGGGTGCGTGCCGCACGGGCCACGCTCAGCGGTGCACAAGCCGGCCGTTGGCCCACGCTGGGCCTGAACGCCGGGGCGAGCCGTGCGCGCTCGGCGCCGGCCTCGCTAGGCCTGCCCGATGGCACGGCCACCTCGGCGGGCACCGTCTACCAGGCCGGCCTCGGCGCACGCTACGAGATCGACCTCTTCGACCGCGTGGGCAGCGGCGTGGCCGCCGCGCGTGCCGACGCACAGAGCGTGGAAGCGAGCTACCGCTCGGTGCTGCTTGCGCTGCAGGCCGATGTGGCGCAAACCTACTTTGCATTGCGCACGCTCGATGCCGAACTTGCGCAACTCGATGCCACCCTCAACCTGCGCACCGAGAACAACCGCCTCATCGAGCGCCGCTTCAGCGCTGGTGCGGTGGCGGAGTTCGATGTGGCGCGCTCGCGCACCGAGCTCGCCACCGTGCAGGCCGAGCGTGCCGCGCTCGCCGGCCAGCGCGCCCGCACCGAGCACGCGCTCGCGCTGCTGCTGGGCCAGGCGCCGGCCAGCTTCAGCCTCGACGTGGCGCCGCTGCTCGCCGCCGAGAAGGTGCCCGAGGTGCCGGCCGGTGTGCCGTCAGCCCTGCTGGAGCGCCGGCCCGATGTCACGGCCGCACAACGCAGCCTCGCCGCCGCCACCGCGCGCGTGGGCGTGGCCCGCTCGGCGATGTTCCCGGCGCTCGCGCTCACGGCCGAAGGCGGCCATGCGTCGAGTGAGCTCGAGAACCTCTTCAAGTGGAGCAGCCGCGCCTGGCTCGCGAGCGTCGTCTTCTCGTTGCCCATCCTCGATGGCGGGCGCAACAAGGCGGCCGTCGAGCAGGCCGAGGCCCAGCTCGATGGCGCGGTGGCGTCCTACCGCGGCACGGTGTTGTCGGCCTTCGCCGATGTGGAAGACAACCTCGCGAACCTCAAGGCCGTGCGCGAGCAGGTGCGCCACGTCGACGTGGCGCTCGTCTCGGCCCGCCGCGCGGCGGAGCTGGCCGACAAACGCTACCGCGCCGGTGAAGACAGCTACCTGCAGCTGCTCGACACGCAGCGCGACCTGCATGCGGTGGAGCGCGAGGCCGTGCGCCTGCGCGGCGGCTGGGCCAACGGCACGGTGGCCTTGATCCGTTCGCTGGGTGGGGGCTGGACGACGGCGCAGTAGGTCCACCGGGGACTTTGGGCGATGATCGCGGCGGCTGTAAGAAGCCGCCGCTGTCCTCGACGGAAGCGGGTCGTCGTCATCGTTCGCGACACCCTTCCCACCTCACAAGGAGAACCCCCATGACCCAACGCCTGATCGCTTCCACTGCGCTTGCTTCCGTGCTCGCCCTCGGCCTCGCCGGCCACGCCGCCGCGCAAGACAAGGCCAAGGAGAAGTGCTATGGCATCGCCAAGGCCGGCCAGAACGACTGCGCCAACCTCTCGGGCTCGCACTCGTGCGCCGGCCAATCCAAGACCGACAAGTCGCCCGACGAGTGGAAGTACGTCGCCAAGGGCACTTGCAAGGACATGGGCGGCCTGAGCGCCGACGAAGCCAAGAAGGCCGGCGCCAAGAAGTGATGAACGACAGCCTGCGCTGCGGCATCGGCTTGCGCCAGCCGCATTACGCGCAGCTGCTCGACACCCTGCCGCCGCTCGCCTTCGTCGAGGTTCATTCCGAGAACTTCTTCGGCGACGGCGGCGCGGCGCTCGCGGTGCTGCACGAGGCCCGCGGGCACTACCCGGTGAGCCTGCACGGCGTGGGCCTGTCGCTCGGCTCGGCGGCCGGGCTCGACCCCTGGCACCTGGAGCGGCTGGCGCGGCTGGCCGAGCGCATCGAGCCCGATCGGGTGTCCGACCACGCGAGCTTCGCGCGCGCACCGCAGCGGGCCGGCGGGCCGGTGCTGCACGCCAATGACCTGCTGCCGCTCGCGTTCACGCAGGCCTCGCTCGACATCATGGTGCGCAACGTGACGCAGGTGCAGGAGCGCCTGCGCCGGCCCATCCTGGTCGAGAACCTCTCGGCCTACCTCGCCTGGGCCGAGCAGGACATGAGCGAGCCCGAATTCTTCAACGCCCTCGTGCGCCGCAGCGGCTGCGGCCTGCTGCTCGACGTCAACAACCTGGTGGTGAATGCGCTCAACGAGCGTGCAGGCGATGCCGTGGCGAGTGCCTGCGCGTGGGTGGATGCGATCGACGCGGGCGCGGTCGGCGAGATCCACCTCGCGGGCTACGTTGACATGGGCGACATCGTGATCGACGACCACGGCAGCCGCGTGCACGAGCCGGTGTGGCAGGTGTACCGCCACGCCCTCGCGCGGCTCGGCCCGCGCCCCACGCTGGTGGAGTGGGACACCGACCTGCCCACGCTCGACGTGCTGCTCGACGAAGCGCAACGGGCCGAGCAGATCGCATGACGAGCGAAGCCGAACGCCAGCAGGCGCTGATGGCGGCCATCCTGCAGCGCGGGGATGGCGGCGCGCTCGAAGGCTTGTTGGGTGCCCGCGCCGCGGGTGTGGCGCGGGGCCTGCAGGCCTACCAGGCGAACGCCGGGGCCTCGGCCGAGCGCGCGCTGGCGGCGGTGTTCCCGACCGTGCAGGCCCTGGTCGGTGACGAATCTTTCGCCGCACTGTCACGCGCCTTCTGGCATGCCGAGCCGCCCCAGCGGGGAGACCTGGCGCAGCTCGGGGCCGGCCTGCCCGCCTTCATCGCCGCGAGCGAACAACTGGCCGACGTGCCTTACCTCGCCGACATGGCGCGGCTCGACTGGCAGCTCGCCGAAGCCGAGCGCGCGCTCGACGCACAGCTCGAACCCGAGACGCTGCAACGGCTCACCGACACCGACCCGGCGCACCTGCGCCTGGCTTTGATGCCCGGCGTGGCCATCGTCGCGAGCGGCTACCCCATCGTGAGCCTGTGGAAGGCGCACCAGCCGGGCGACGATGCGGCCCACCATCGCGCGCGCGCTCGACAACAGCTCATCCAAGGCCAGGGCGAGCACGCCGTCGTCTGGCGAACGGGCTGGCGCGCGCATGCCGACATCGTCGACCCGACGACCGCACGCTGGATGCAAGCGCTGCTGCGCGGTGAATCGCTCGCGACAGCGCTCGCACAGGCCGGTGAAGGCTTCGAATTCGAGCCGTGGCTGGTGCACGCGCTGCAGCAGCAGTGGCTGTGGCGGGCCGACGCCGACGCGGCGTGATCCGCTGCAAGAACACGCCGCGTCACACGACCAAGACGCCACACCATCTTGGAGGAACCCCATGACCACTCTCGCTGCGCTGGCTCCGTTGTTCAGACTCTGGAGCCGCTTCGTCGCCGCGCTCGAAGCGCTGCAACCCGCTGCACAACTCGGCGCACGGCTCTACGTCGCGCAGGTGTTCTTCATGTCGGGTCTGACCAAGATCCACGACTGGGACACGACCCTCGCGCTCTTTGCCGACGAATACAAAGTGCCCCTGTTGCCGCCGCCCGTGGCGGCCGTGATGGGCACGGCCGGCGAGCTGGTGCTGCCGGTGCTGCTGCTGCTCGGCCTCGGCGGGCGCTTCGCGGCGCTGGGCCTCTCGGTCGTCAACGCGGTTGCCGTGCTGAGCCTCACCGAGATCGCGCCGGCTGCGCTGCAGCAGCACGTGTTCTGGGGCAGCCTCTTGCTGGCGCTCGTGTTGTGGGGGCCGGGGAAGTGGTCGCTCGACAGCCTGCTCGCACCGCGGCTGGCCGCCTGACGCGCTACCGCCCGCTCAGGGCTGCGGCCTGAACCCGATGGTGATGCTGGCGGGCACCGAGCCGTCTTCGTCGCGCGGCAGCTTGCCGGTCTTGGTGATGGCGTCGAGCACGGCCTCGTCCCACTCGGGGATGCCGCTGCTCTTGACCAGGCGGCGCGCGATCACCGTGCCGTCGGGTGCGGCCTGCACCTGCACGTCGGCGGTCGGGTTGCCGGCCACGGCGCGGATGAAGGTGATGTTGGGGTAGATGGCGGCGCGCAGCTTGCCAGCGTAAGACGGCGACGGACCCTTGGTCTGCGAGGCGGTGCTCGTCGTCGAGCCGACCTTCTCGCCCATCATCTCGCGCATGCGGGCGAGGTTCTTGTCGCGCGCTTCGTCGAGCTTCTTCTGGCGTTCGGCCTCGGCCTTGGCGAGCTTGGCCTTCTCTTCCTGGGCGCGCTTCTTCTCGAGCTTCTCCTTCTCTTCGCGCTCGCGCTTCTCTTCTTCCTGCTTCTTCTTCAGCTTTTCCTGCTTGGCCTTCTCGATCGCGATCTGAGGGTCGGGCCGCGACTTGGGCTCGGGCTTCGGTTCGGGCTTGGGCTCAGGCTTGGGTTCGACCTTCGGCGTGGGCTTGGGCGGCGGCTCGGGGGCGATGTCGCGTTGCGCGGCCACCTGCGGCACGGCGGCCCACAACTCGGCCTCCACGCCTTCGGGCTCGCTCATCTTCCAGCTCACCCCGAGCGTCAGCGCGATCACCAGGCCCACGTGCACCAGCACCGCGAAGAGCATGCCGCGGCTCGTGCCGTCGGCCGACTTCGGCATCAGGTTTTCGCGGTCGAAGGTCGACACCGTCATGTCAGCCGTTGCTCTTCACCGACAGGCCCACACGCTGCACGCCGGCCTTCTGCAGCAGGTCCATCACCCGCACCACCGATTCGTACTTGACCGCCTTGTCGGCCGAGATCACCACGGGCGCGCTCTCGTCGCCACCTTGCGCGGCGCTCACGCGGTCGGCGAGGTTCTTGAGCGTCATGGTGCTCACGTCCTTGTTGTCGACGCGCAGGCGCAGCGTCTCGTCTTTCGCGACCACCACCTCGATCACCTTCTTCGGCTGCTGCTTGCTCTTGCCCACGCTCGGCAGGTCGACCACGCCCGTCGTGATGAGGGGCGCGCTCACCATGAAGATGATGAGCAGCACCAGCATCACGTCGATGAAAGGCACCATGTTGATTTCGTTGATGGTGCGGCGGCGCCCACCGGCGCGGCCTCCAGACATCACGGCAGGCATCGTGTGCTCCTTGCGTTCAGCGCAGCGGCGCGGGCTGCGTGGCCTGCGGCGCGATCGGTTGGCTCGCGTTGCGCTGCAGGATGTTGGAGAACTCCTCGATGAAGGTCTCCATCTGGATCGCGATGCGGTCGATGTCGCGGGCGAAGCGGTTGTAGGCGATCACGGCCGGGATGGCGGCGAAGAGGCCGATGGCCGTGGCCACCAGCGCCTCGGCGATGCCGGGGGCGACGGTCGCGAGCGACACTTGCTGCAGGTTCGCCAGGCCCACGAAGGCATGCATGATCCCCCACACCGTGCCGAAGAGGCCGACGTAGGGTGACACCGAGCCCACGGTGGCGAGGAAGGAGAGGTTGGCTTCGACCACGTCGAGCTCGCGCTGGAAGCTCGCGCGCATGGCGCGGCGCGAGCCGTCGAGCAGCTGGCCGCCGTCGGTCACCCGGCGCTCGCGCAGCTTCAGGAACTCGCGCATGCCCGAGGCGAAGATGCGCTCCATCGGGGCGCCCTCTGCACGTCTTCCCGCGTCGTTGTACAGGTCATTGAGGTTTTTACCGGCCCAGAACTCGCGTTCGAATTCTTCGTTCACCGCACGCACCTTCTTCAGCCCGAAGAGCTTGCCGAAGATGACCGTCCAGCTCGCCAGCGACACCAGAAGCAGCCCGGCCATCACGAGTTGCACCACGAAGCTCGCGTGCAGCACCAGGCTGACGATGGAGAAGTCTTGGTTCATGGAGGCTGGATCCTTGTTGTTGTGTCAGACGATGGGGTGAGAGGCAAGCGGCGTGCTCAGGTTCCGCGGCCCATGTAGCCGTCCATCACCTTGAGCAGGGGCTCGGGGATGCGCCGGGGCCGGAAGCTTTGCGCGTCGACGCAGCCGATGCGGATGTCGCCCTCGGCCAGGCGCTCGTCGCCGCGCCAGGCCACCTGGGCCACCGTCATGCTGGCCTGGCCGGCGTGCTGCACGTCGACGGTCACGGTGAGCTGGTCGTCGAGGCGGGCCGGGCGCAGGTAGCGCACGCGCGTCTCGGAGACGATGAAGATCGCCCCGGTTTCGGCACGCAAGGCTTCCTGTGCGAAGCCGAGCGAGCGCAGCCACTCGGTGCGCGCGCGCTCGAAGAACTTGAGGTAGTTGGCGTAGAACACCACGCCACCGGCGTCGGTGTCTTCCCAGTAGATGCGCAGGGTGTGCGCGAAGGTGCGGGCTGCAGCGGTCATGAACGCGAGTTCGACGGCTGGGGTGCCGTCGCCTCGCGGATTATCACTGCGGCTTTTGCAAAGACCTTACGGGAGCTTCTTGTAAACCGGGCCCCAGAGCGGGTGGCCCTGCTCCGACTTGCTGAGCGCGAAGGCCGGGTCGGAGGCCTTGGCGGCGCGGAACTCGGCTTCGCATTCCACCAGCCGCTTGCTGGTGCAGTAGATGAAGGCGAGCACCTTGTGCGCTTCGGCCTGGTCGCGTGGCGAGACGAGGCCGGCCTTCAGCGCGTTGTTGAGCTGCCGCTCGGCGTCGGCGTACTGCGCGTCGTCGTAGGCGCGCAGGCCGGATTGCAGGGCCTTTTCGGCCGGGCGGGAGACGACGTCGAGCAGCCCGATCGGGGCCTGCTTGGGCTGCGTGACGCAGCCGGTGAGGGCCGCCAGAACCAGCGCAGCCAAGGAGGTGCCGAAGAGTGTTCTCATGATCCGAAGCGGTGTTTGAGGGAAACCGGCTGGCCCGGCACGATGGTGACGCTGGCGCTGAACGGTGGGAACTCGTCGTTGCGGATGGTGATGGTGTGGCGGCCTTCGCTGAGCGTCAGCTCGTTGAGCGGGGGCGTGGTGCCCACCGGCTTGCCGTCGACCTCGACGTTGCCCCACGGGCTGACCGCGATGCGCAGCGTGCCGGTGGCGGCCACGGCGCCCGAGGCGCGCTTGGCCTCCCGCTCGCGGGCCTCGCGGGCACGGCGTTCTTTGAGGGTTTCCTTCTTGGTTGCGGCGACGGCGGGCTTGGCGGGGGCGGGCTCGGTCTTGTCGACCTGGGCCACCTGGACCGGCGCCGGGGCCGGCGTGGGGGCGGCTGTGGGCGTGACCGGGGCGGGCGTGATCGCTGCCACGGTGGGCGCCGGCAGGCTGGCCGTGGGGGCCACCGACGCCGCCGCATCGACCGGCGCCGTGGTGGCGGTCACGACCGGCGCGGGCGCGGAGGCCACTTCCGGGGCGGCGGCGGGCGGTGCCGTCACGACCTGCGCCACGACGGGCGTGGCGGCCTGGGCGAGCTCTGCTTCCTGAGCAGGCCCGCGCGAGGACATCGCCCACCAGGCCGTGGCCGCGACGGCCAGCGCCGCGATGCCCGCCAGGGCCCACACGACCGGCTTCTTGCCACTCGCGAGCCCTTCTTCGGCCGCTTCCTGGCTTTCCTGCTGGGCGTGCTCTTCGAGCCAATGGCGCAGCTCGCGCGACAGGGCGCGGGCAGAGCGGTAACGGTCGTCGGGGTTCTTCTCCATCGCCTTGGCCGTGATCTCGGACAAGGCGCGGGGCACGCTCGCGTCCACCTCGTGCGCCTTGGGCGGCACGAGCGAGACGACGGCGCCGGTGATCTCTTGCAGCGAATTGCCGCGGAACGGGCGGGTGCCGGTCAGCAGCTCGTAGAGCACGACGCCGAGCGAGAACACATCGGTGCGGCGGTCGATGGCCGCGTGCTGCACCTGCTCGGGCGACATGTAGTACGGCGAGCCGCCAGCGACATCGCCTTCGCTCTCGTGCTGGTGGGCGACGCGGGCGATGCCGAAGTCGAGCACGCGCGGCTGGGTTCGGCCGACCATGAAGATGTTGGCGGGCTTGATGTCCCGGTGCACCACGCCCTTGGAGTGGGCGTAGGCCAAGGCGTCGGAGACGCGGCGCACGATGAGCGCGGCCTGCGTCGGCGTGGGCTTCCAGCCTTCGAGGCGCAGCTGGCGCAGGTCGCGGCCCTTGAGCAGCTCCATCGCGATGTAGGCGCCCTGGTCGCTCACGCCGGCGTCGAACACCGTCACGATGTGCGGGTGGCTCAGGCCCCCGGCGGCGCGCGCTTCGTTCAGGAAGAGCGCGTTGAAGGCCTCGCGCTCTTCGGCCGCGATCTCGAGGTTCAGGGTCTTGATCGCGATCAGGCGCGACAGGAGCGGGTCGTGCGCGGCGAACACGCGGCCCAGGCCGCCTTCGCCGATCTGGTACTTGAGGGCGTAGCGGCCGATGTGGCCGATGGTCGCCATGTCCTGCCCCTTGCCGTTGGCGGCGGGCGTCACCGTGCGGGTGACCTGCGGCTTGGCAGGCGGGAAGTCGACCGACATCTCTTCCGTGTCGACCCAAGGCGCAGAGTCCGGCGGCAACTGCGGGTTGCTCGGGACGGACGGGAGCGGTTCGGAGTCAGGGCCAGGGCCGGTCATGGATGGACTTGGGTGCATCTTTCGGCGGGGCAGTAAGCAACCACCATCATGTGAGCTTAGTGCAAGCTGGCCCCATGCTGGCACCAAAAAGCACCGGCTTCGCGCACTAGTAACACCCAGACACCCAAAAGGCCGTGTTCTTTCTCACGTCACGCGCAGCAACTGGTGCAGGCGCGCCACAGCCTCGGCGAGGCTGTCCATGCTGCTGGCATAGGAAAAGCGCAGATAACGTTCTCCGGCATGGGAGCCGAAATCCCGACCCGGCGTCACGGCGATTTGCGCCCGGCGCATCAGGTCGAAGGCGAAGTCCCAGCTGCTGGCGGCGTGGGCGCTGCAGTCGGCCCAGGCGTAGAAGGCGCCGTCGGGCATGACGGGGACCGTGAGGCCGAGGCCGTTCAGCGCCGGCACGAGGAAGTCGCGCCGGGCCTTGAACTCGCCGCGGCGGCGTTCGTATTCGGCCAGGCACTCGGGCTCGAAGCAGGCGAGTGCGGCGTATTGGGAGACCGTGGACGCACAGATGTAGAGGTTCTGGGCCAGCTTCTCGACCGGCGCCACCAGCGACTCAGGCAACACCATCCAGCCCAGGCGCCAGCCGGTCATGCTGAAGTACTTGCTGAAGCTGTTGATCGAGACGATGTCGTCGCCGTGGGCGAGGGCACTGTGACCATAGGCCTCGTCGAAGCTCAGGCCGAGGTAGATCTCGTCGACGATCGTCACGCCGCCGCGCTGGCGCACCACCTCGGCGATGCGGCCCATCTCGTCGTGCGCGATCGAGGTGCCGGTGGGGTTGGACGGCGAGGCCAGCAGCACGCCGCGGGTGCGTGGCGTCCATGCGGATTCGACGCCAGCCGCGTCGAGCTGGAAACGATGCTCGGGTGACGACGGGAGCAGCACCGGCACGCCATCGGCCGCCGCCACGAAATGGCGGTTGCAGGCGTAGCTCGGGTCGGGCATCAGCACTTCGTCGCCACGGTCGACGAGCGCGAGGCAGGCCAGCTGCAAGGCGCCCGACGCGCCCGCGGTGATGACGATGCGACGGGCCGGGATGTCGAGCCCGAAGCGCTCGCGGTACCACTGGCTCAGCTTCTCGCGCAGCGCCGGCAGGCCGGTGGCGGGGGTGTATTGCGTGCGGCCTTGGGTGAGGCAGCGTTGCGCCGCAGCCTGCACCAGGGGCGGGGCGGTGAAGTCGGGCTCGCCGATGTTGAGGAAGATCATCGGCCGGCCGCCCTGGGCCGGGTCGCAGAGCGGGCTCGCCGCGAGTTCGGAGGCCGCCTTGGCGCACTCCATCACGTAGAAGGGCTCGATGTGGTCGAGCCGTGAGGCGAGCTTCATCGGCGGGTGTCGCGTCCTCAGCGGCGCGAGGCGCGGAAGGCCTCGACCTCCACCGGCCGCAGGTCGACCGCCGCCTTGTCGAGCACGCCGTTCACGTACTTGTGGCCGTCGGTGCCGCCGAAGCTCTTGGCCAGCTCCACCGCTTCGTTGATCGCCACCTTGTAGGGGATGTCGATGCAGTGCTTGAGCTCGTAGGTGCCGATCATCAGCACGCCGTGCTCGATGGGCGACAGCTCGGTGGTCTTGCGGTCAACGTGGCGGGCGAGCACCGCGTCGATGTCGGCCGCTTCGTCGATGCAGCCGTGCAGCAGCGCATCGAAGTGCGCGCTGTCGCATTTGTCGAAGCCTTCCTGCTCGCGCACGTGGGCGTCGACCACACCAGGGTCGCTGCCGGAGAGCAGCCATTCGTAGAGGCCTTGCAGGGCGATCTCGCGCGAGCGGCGGCGGGCCGATTTCGGCGCGCCCGCCTTGCCGGCACCGCCCTTGGGCTTGTATGCGGGCTTGCCGCCTGGTTTGCCTGGGCCGGCCTTCTTGGGCTCAGTGCTCACGAGAGGTCTTCCAGCAGGTTGGCCATCTCCACCGCCACACGGGCGGCGTCGCGGCCTTTTTCTTCGGCACGGGCCCAGGCCTGCTCTTCGTTCTCGACGGTGAGGATGGCGTTGGCGATCGGCAGCTCGTGGTCGAGCGCGATGCGGGTGACACCCTGGCCGCTCTCGTTGGCCACGAGTTCGAAGTGGTAGGTCTCGCCGCGGATGATGCAGCCGAGCGCGATGAGCGCGTCGAAGCGGTCGCTCTGCGCCATCGCGTTGAGCGCCACCGGCACTTCGAGCGCGCCCGGCACCGTCACGTGCTTGATGTGCTTGAGCGCGACGCCCAGGGTTTCGAGTTCGGCGATGCAGGCCTTGGCCAGCGTGCTCGTGAGGGGCTCGTTGAAACGCGCCTGCACGATGCCGATGCGCAGATCGGTGCCGTCGAGGTCGGCAGCGATGCCTTTGTCAGCGTCTTGCATGGTGGTGTTCTTTCGGTTTTCAGTGTTCGGGGGCGAGGAAGCCGGTCACTTCCAGGCCGTAGCCGGTCATGCTGGGCATGCGGCGCGGGCTGCCGAGGAGCTTCATCTTGGTCACGCCCAGCTCGCGCAGGATCTGTGCGCCGATGCCGTAGGTGCGCAGGTCCATCTGGCCGCGCGGGGCAATCGTGTCAGGTGGTGCGCCCAGGTGGGTGAGCAGCGAGCTGGTGTCGGCCGAGCAGTTCATCAGAACGGCCACGCCGCGGCCGGCGGCCTGCACGGCCTGGAGCGCCTTGGGCAGGGGCCAGGAGTGGCCACAGCTGCCGGTGTCGAGCAGGTCCATCACCGACAGCGGCTCGTGCACGCGCACCAGCACCTCGTCGCCCGTGTTGATCGCACCGTGTGCCAGGGTGAGGTGCACGCCGCCGGTGCGATCGCGGAAGACGGTGCCATCGAAGGTGCCATACGGCGTGGACAGCTGACGCTGGCTCACACGCTCGATCAGGCTCTCGTTGCGGCTGCGGTAGCCGATGAGGTCGGCGATGGTGCCGATCTTGAGGCCGTGTTCCTTGGCGAAGACTTCGAGGTCGGGCAGGCGGGCCATCGTGCCGTCGTCCTTCATGATCTCGCAGATCACCGAGGCAGGGCTCAGGCCGGCCATCGCGGCCAGGTCGCAGCCGGCTTCGGTGTGGCCGGCGCGCATGAGCACGCCGCCATCTTTCGCCTGCAGCGGGAAGATGTGGCCGGGCTGCACCAGGTCGCTCGCCTGCGCGTCCTTGGCGACGGCCGCTTCGATGGTGCGGGCGCGGTCGGCGGCCGAGATGCCGGTGGTCACGCCGGTGGCCGCTTCGATGGACACCGTGAAGGCGGTGCCGTGCTGCGTGCCGTTGCGCTGGGCCATCGGCGGCAGGCGCAGGCGTTCGCAGCGTTCGCGGGTGAGGGTGAGGCAGATCAGGCCACGGCCGTACTTGGCCATGAAGTTGATCGCTTCGGGGGTCACATGGTCGGCGGCGAGCACGAGGTCGCCCTCGTTTTCGCGATCTTCCTCGTCGACGAGGATGACCATGCGGCCTGCTGCGAGCTCCGCGATGAGCTCTGGGACGGGTGAAATGGGCATCCCGTATTGTAAGTTGGCCCCTCAGTCGCTGCGCTCCTGCCCCAAGGGGCGCCACCCTACGGCCCGGCAAAGCCGGTTCCGTGGGGGTTGCTCGATCAGTCGCTTGCTTTGCTCGCTCCTTCGACAGTGAGCATGCGCTCGACGTAGCGGGCGATGAGGTCGATCTCGAGGTTGACCTTCGAGCCCGCCTTGAGTGCGCCGAGCGCCGTGTTCTCGATGGTGTGCGGGATCAGGTTGATGCTGAACTCGCAGGCCGCCGGCAGGTCGGCCACGCGGTTGACGGTGAGGCTCACGCCGTTGACGGTGATCGAACCCTTGTACGCCAGGAACTTGGCCAGTGCCTTGGGCGCCTGGATGCGCAACTCCCACGATTCGCCGACCGGGGCGAAGTGGCTCACCTCACCGATGCCGTCGACGTGGCCGCTCACGATGTGGCCGCCCAGGCGGTCGTGGGCGCGCAGGGCCTTTTCCAGGTTGACGGGGCCGGGCTGGTCGAGGCCGGCGGTCTTGTCGAGGCTTTCGGCCGAGATGTCGATGGTGAAGCGCTTGGCCGCCGCGTCGAAGGTGGTGACGGTCATGCAGGCGCCGTTGAGCGCGATGCTGTCGCCGAGTTGCACGTCGTCGAGGTAGCCGGCGGGGGTTTCGATGGCGAGCTGCTTGCCGTGCGATGTGTCGGTGCCGAGCGCCTTGACGGCGGTGATGCGGCCGACGCCGGTGATGATGCCTGTGAACATGGTGGGTGGAAGATCAGAAGTGTTCGCGGCCGGGAGGCCGGGCGATGAGGCGCAGGTCGGGGCCCACGCGCTCGATGCTGACGAAGCGTAGCGCAAGCGCATCTTCCAGCGTGTCCAAGGGGCCGAAGCTCGCGAGGCCCTGGCCGAGGCCGACAAGCGTGGGCGCCTGGTAGACGAGCAACTCGTCGACGAGCCCTTCGCGCACGAAGGAGCCCGAGAGCTTGTGGCCGGCTTCGACGTGCAGCTCGTTGACGCCACGCTGGGCCAGGTCGGTGAGCATGCTGGGCAGGTCGACCTTGCCCGACGGGCCAGGAGCGAACGCGATCTCGGCCCCGTGGGCTTTCAGCGCTGCTTCGCGGCTCTTGTCGTGCACGGCAGCGTAGAGCAGCACTTGGCCCGGCGGCTGGAGGATCTTCGCGCTGGGCGGCGTCTCCAGGCGCGAGTCGACGATCACGCGCAGCGGCTGCTTGGGTGTCTCGACCAGGCGCACGTCGAGCCGCGGGTCGTCTTCGAGCACGGTGCCCACGCCGGTGAGGATGGCCCCGGCGCGCTTGCGGAAAGCGTGGCCATCGGTGCGGGCCTCGACGCCGGTGATCCACTGGCTCTGGCCGTTCTCGAGCGCGGTGCGGCCGTCGAGCGAGATGGCCGACTTGAGGCGCACCCACGGGCGCTTGCGCAACATGCGCGAGAAGAAGCCGATGTTGAGCTCGCGCGACTCGTCGGCCAGCAGGCCGGTCGTGACGGCCATGCCGTGCGCGCGCAGCCGCTCGCTGCCCTTGCCGGCCACGAGCGGGTTCGGGTCTTGCGAGGCGGCCACCACACGGCCCAGGCCCGCGGCGATCAGCGCATCGCAGCAGGGCGGCGTGCGACCGTGGTGCGAGCAGGGTTCGAGCGTGACGTAGGCGGTAGCACCGCGCACATCGTGCCCCTTGGCTGCGGCGTCGCGCAGGGCCATCACTTCGGCATGGGGCCCGCCGGCTTCCTGCGTGAAGCCCCGGCCGAGCACCTGGCCGGTGGCGGTGGTGATCACGCAGCCGACGCGCGGATTGGGCTCGGACAGGCCGATGGATTGCGCGGCGAGGGCCAGCGCCTCGCGCATGAAGGCTTCGTCGGCGGGGGAGTGTTCGGGTGTCTTCATCGGTGGCCGGTGCGGGCCACCACGCTCAAGGCTGATGCTGGACGGTGACCACGGGAGCGCCATTGTGCGGCGGAACGGCGCTCGGGCAATCGAGGTCACCGCGGATGACCAGGTAGTTGCGAGGCGCACGGCCGCTGCCCGGATAGCGGCAGGCCTTGAAGGTGCCCGCGGTGAGCCCGAAGGCCCAGCCTTGGGGCTGCAGCGCGGGCTCGGCGTCGGTCGAGGCCACGGCGCAGGCATAGGCGATGTAGCGGTCGCCGTCGGTGGCGATGACTTCGCTATCGCAGCGCTGCGAGCCGGCCTGGACCGACAGCTGCAGGGGTGCGTCGTTGGCGTGCAATGGGTCCGGGGAGGTGGAGAGCGCGAAGCGGATGAACCCACGCACCAGCCGGGCCGAGAACGGCTCGCAGTTCGGCAGGTCGTCGACACGCAGGTCGCGCGCCTGCGCCGACGCGGCCACCGTGCACTGAAGCTGGATCTCGCCGGTGGCGTTGTCGATTACCCAGGCGATGCGGCTCTCGGCGGTGGGTTTGACCACGCTGCGCCCATCGGAAACGGTGCGCGCGCCGGTGTTCGACACCCGCTGGTTCGCGAGCACGCGGTCTTGCGGCGGCACGTCGAGCAGCGCCGAATAGACCGGGGCGAGCCGCACCGTGCTGGAGGTGAGCTGAAGTTGCTGCCCGTCGCCGGCGCGGGGCTGCCAGTGCACGGTGACACGTGCGGTCTTGAGGCCGTCGTGGAGGGCGGTGTCGTGTTCGAGGCGGAAGGTGGTGGTGAGCGTGCTGGCGCTGGCCTCGCGCGGCGTGTCGCGGTCGAAGGCCGTCAGTTCGCGAACCCCGCGTTGGGTCTCCAGCGCCCGCTGCGCCTGCTGCACGGCTTCGCTGCGCTCGCGGGCGAGGTCGCTGTGTTGTCGCAGCCAGGCTTGCAGCCGCACCGTGGCGACGAGGCTCAGCGACAGCACGAGCAGCGCCACCAGGCCCTCGACCAGGCTGGCCCCGTGTTGATGAGGTCGGCGTGCATTCATGGGTGTCTCACAGGTCGCGCCAGCTGCCGGCGACGGGGGTGAAGGTGCCGCTGCGCTGTTGCAGGGTTTGGAGGAGTGCGGCGTCGTGGTGGATGGCGGTCGGCCCGTGGGCCTGCAGGTCGTTCTCGGCGATGACCGCGCCGCGAACCGTGGCGCCCACGGTGTCGGTCCACTGCGGGTGGCGCAGGTAGACGAGGCCGTGGAGGGTCACTGCGGCGTTCAGTTCGACTGGCCCGTCGACCACGAGCAGCACGGGTCGCTCGGGTGAGCCCAGGGTCAACGCGGTGTCGACGCGCAGGCCACCGTCGAGCGCGATCAGCGTGTGCTCGCGGGCAGCCTCGGCCAGCGCGGCATCGCAGGCGGTGCGGCAGCTCAGCGTGGTGGCGCCCGGCTGCTCTCGCCAGTGGGCGGGGCTCATGCGGAAGACGCTCGCGTGCAGGCCTTGTGCGCTGAGGCCGGCCAATCCAGGCTCTTGGCTCAAGATCGAGGCACGCGAAGGCGTGCCGGGTGTGCTGATCGACCGCAGGCCGGCGCCCTGCACGCTGCCGCCGGCATGCAGCGTGACGCCGCCGGATGCGGCATCGGTGTGGGTGAGTGTGACGTCGCCGGTGAAACTGACGTTGCCCCGCACGGCAAGGGTGGCGGCGGGCAGGGTGTCGAGCCCCGGCACACGGCCGATGCTCTGGCGCAGCTCGACGCGTCGTCCGGCTTCGGTACCCTGGCCGACAGACACCAGCTGCCAGCGTTCCGCTCGTGACGGATCAGCGGTGAGCTGAACGCGGAAGGCAGGGGCCGACGCGTGTTGCACCGAGCGGGGCTCACCGCCGCGCGGGCAATGGCAGGCCCACCCTGCGCCGTCGGCGACACAGCTGGCTTGTAGGGGTCCGAGCCGCGCCTGTGCGTGCCATGCCGTGCCGGAGGCGGCGTCGGCGGCACGGCAGTCCTCGCCGATGGGTGCGCTGCGGTTGAGCTGGGCCAGCGCCCACGCAAGCCCGGCCTGGGCGGCTTCCTGCGCCTGCGCCGTGTGCAGCTGGTGCACCGAGCTGCGCACCTGCATCAGCACGCTGCGGTTGGCGAACGCCACGGCGAGCAGCACCGCGAACGCGAGCATCAGCGTGACGGGCAGGGCGGCCGCGCCGCGTTGGGTGGGCTTCATGCCGGGCACGCGCCAGTGAGCGCGTCGTGGCGGAGCTGCACGTGGCGCGTGGCGGTGCGGGTCCAGCGGGTGCCGTGCACGGCTTGCGCGGTGAGTTCGATGTCGATGCTGCGCAGCTGCTGGCGGGGCGGGCAGTTCGGCGTGGCGTCGCTGCAGGCTTCGCGGCAGGTGCCGTCGAGCACGATCTCCTGCGTGCGTGGCACGAAGCGCAAGGACGAGACGCGCAAGGTCTGGGCATCGTTCATCGCCTGCCAGTGGCCGTCGCCGATCTTCATGCTGACGACGCCGTCCTGCAGCCGATAGGCGAGCTGTTCGGGGCTGCCTGCCGGGCTGAAGCGCACGCCGTCGCCCTGCACGGCCAGTGGGCCGGCGCGGCGCAGGTCGCGCGACACCAGGTCGGCGATGGCCTGCAGGTCTTGCGTGAGCCGTGCCTCGACCAGCAGGCGGTGGTTTTCGCGCAGGTGCTGGCTCATCGCGAGCAGTGCGACAGCGGTGAGCAGCAGGGCGATGGCCAGGCCGACCATCAGCTCGACCAGCGTGAGGCCGCGTTGTGTGTAAGCGCGCGTCATCTCAGAGGCCCCAGCAGCGGCGGTTGTCGGCATCGGTGTTGGTGTGGCGCTCGTCCTCGCCCGACGCGCGGGTGGTCTGGCCGTTGGCAACCACGATCCGCAACACGCGGCAGGGGCGGTCGCCGGCTTGTGCGCCGGTCGCGGTGGCGACGAGCGAATAACCCGAAGCGCTCGTGTCCGCCACGGCGAGCGTGTAGTAGCGCAGCCCCGAGGCGGCCGGCGTGCGCAGCTCGGCGAGGCTGGCGTACTGCGTGTTGCTGGAGCGCCATTGCTCCTGGCTCAACTGCAGCTGCAGCAGGGCGCTCACGCCGTCGATGCGCCGTGCCTTGTAGAGCGGGCCCTGGAAGCTCGGGACGGCGATGCCCGCGAGGATGCCGACGATGGCGGTGACGACCATCATCTCGATGAGCGTGAAGCCGTGCTGGAGGCGTTGCATGGTCAAGGCCTCCACGGTCAGCAGGCGCTGTAGCCCGGGACCGCGCCGTGGGCCGCGCACGAGCGCACACGGCCCATCAGGTTGACGGTGTGCTGCACCGTGCGGCCCTGGGCGCCGCTCACGCGCAGCGTGGCGGTCGGGCTGGCAGTGCCGTGCTCGGGTGCGAAGAGCACTGAGCGCACGTTGGACTGGAGCGAGAGGCCCTGGCCCGTGGGCAGTGCCACCGTCTTGATCGGGGCTGCGCCGTCGTCGCAGCGGCCCGTGCCATCGGCGTCGCAATGGCAACGGTCGCTGGCGCCGGTGTGCACGATGTAGCAGGCGGTGCCGGCGAAGGTGATGCGCACGCCTTCGTTGCGAAGCAGCGCTTCGGTGCGGGCATGTTGAAGGTCGCTCGACAGTTCGCCTGCGATGCCCTTGAGCCGCTGCTGGTCGGCCCAGCCATGAAGCGACGGCACCGCGGCCGTCGTGACAATGCCGGCCACGGCGAGCGTGGCCATCGTCTCGATCAAGGTTAAGCCGCGTGCTGCGGCGCTCCCGGTGTGCATGGTGCCCTCCCTCTGTTTTGGTGTGAGGGCACTGTAGAAAATGCACCGCGGTGTGGCTTCCACCGCGCGGGGGAAATCCCCGGGCCACTGGTGAGGGCACCCGGGTGGGGGTCAGCAAAAGAGAGGATCAGATGTCGCGGATCAGCTGCCGGAACTCGTCCACGTCTTCGAAGCTGCGGTAGACCGAGGCGAAGCGCACGTAGGCCACCTTGTCGATGCGCTTGAGCTCGCGCATCACGAATTCGCCGACCTTGGTCGACGCCACTTCCTTCGCGCCGCTGTTGAGCAGCTTGTCTTGAATGCGCTCGAGCGCCGCGTCGATCTGTTCGACGCTGACCGGGCGCTTGCGCAGCGCAAGCGTCATCGAGGCGCGCACCTTGCCAATGTCGAACTCGGCGCGGGTGCCGTCTTTCTTGACGACCGAGGGCAGCGCGATTTCAGCGCGCTCGTAGGTGGTGAAGCGCTTGTCGCAGCTCTGGCAGCGCCGACGGCGGCGCACGACGTCACCCTCGTCGGACTCGCGGGTCTCGACGACTTGGGTGTCTTCGTGGGAGCAGAAGGGGCAACGCATCGGCGGCTCCGCCAAAAACGAGGGCGGGGTTGCTGCGCAACCCCTTCTCGGCTTATCGGTAAACCGGGAACTCGCGGGTCAGCGCGGTGACCTTGGCGCGCACGGCCGCGATGTTTGCCTCATCGTGCGGCTTGTCCAGCACGTCGGCGATCAGGTTGGCGGTGATGCGCGCCTGCTCTTCCTTGAACCCGCGCGTGGTGAACGCCGGTGAGCCGAGGCGGATGCCGCTCGTGACCATCGGCTTCTGCGGGTCGTTGGGGATGCCGTTCTTGTTGCAGGTCATGTGGGCCGCGCCCAGGATGGCCTCGGCTTCCTTGCCGGTCAGGTTCTTCGGGCGCAGGTCGACCAGCATCACGTGGCTTTCGGTGCGGCCCGAGACGATGCGCAGGCCGCGCTGCGTGAGCGTGTCGGCCAGCACGGCGGCGTTCTTCACCACCTGCTGCTGGTAGGCCTTGAATTCGGGCGACAGCGCTTCCTTGAAGGCGACGGCCTTGCCGGCGATCACGTGCATCAGCGGGCCGCCCTGGATGCCCGGGAAGATCGCGCTGTTGATCTTCTTGGCGATGTCTTCGTTGTTCATCAGCACCACGCCGCCGCGCGGGCCGCGCAGGCTCTTGTGGGTGGTGGAGGTGACGACGTCGGCGAAGGGCACCGGATTCGGGTACACCCCCGCGGCGATCAGGCCGGCGTAGTGGGCCATGTCGACCATGAAGTAGGCACCGATGGCCTTGGCGACCTTGGCGAAGCGCTCGAAGTCGATGCGCAGGGCGTAGGCCGAGGCGCCGGCAATGATCAGCTTGGGCTTGTGTTCGTGGGCCAGGCGCTCCATCGCGTCGTAGTCGATGGCTTCGTTCTTGTCGAGGCCGTAGCTCACCACCTTGAACCACTTGCCGCTCATGTTGAGCGGCATGCCGTGTGTCAGGTGGCCGCCTTCGGCGAGGCTCATGCCCATGATGGTGTCGCCGGGCTGCAGCAGGCCGAAGAAGACCGACTGGTTGGCCTGCGAGCCCGAGTTGGCCTGCACGTTGGCGAACTGGGCGCCGAAGAGTTGCTTCAGCCGGTCGATCGCCAGCTGCTCGACGATGTCGACGTACTCGCAGCCGCCGTAATAGCGCTTGCCGGGGTAGCCCTCGGCGTACTTGTTGGTGAGTTGGCTGCCTTGTGCAGCCATGACGGCCGGCGAGGTGTAGTTCTCGGAGGCGATCAGCTCGATGTGGTCTTCCTGGCGTTGGTTCTCGCTCTGGATCGCGGCCCAGAGTTCGGGGTCAACGGAGGCAATGGTGGATTTGGCGCGGTCGAACATGTGGCGGTTCTCTAGGTCAGGTGTGTCCCGTCGACCATCTGCATCGGGAGATGCGATCTCGGGGCTGCCCAGGCGAACGGCGGAACCGGCTCCAAACATCTGGAGCGGGCCGCGCTTCCCAGTGGTTCACCACCTCAGGCTCCGCAGTCATCAGACCGGGGCCCCATCGCCAGTTGCGCAGCGGGTGGGAGTGTAGCGCGGCAGGTCGTGCCTGCCACGTTCACGTGGGGGAGTCAGCCGGCCAGGGCCACCTGGTCCGTGGTCGACTTCTCACCCGGTGACGCCGGCTTGGCGTCGGGTCCGGTCAGGGTGGCGGGTACCGTGACGGGCGCCGGCAGGATCAACGGCGCGGTGATCGACACGCTCTTGCCCGCGGCGACCTGGCGCAGGTGCTCCTGCTCGGCCAGCACCTTGCCCGCGTAGCCGCCATCGTCGGCCAGGTTGGCCGCGCCGACGTAGTAGCGCAGGCCCGCTTCCAGGCCACCGGCGCGCGAGATGCATTCCTTGAGCACCTGCACGCCGACGCGCAGGTTGGTCACCGGGTCGAAGGCCGCGTGGTTGCCACCGAAGGCCTCGTACTTGTCGTCATGCACGCGCGTCATCACCTGCATCAGGCCTTGTGCGCCGACCGGGCTCTGCGCGAACGGGTTGAAGCTCGACTCGATGGCCATGATGGCGAGGATCAGCGTCGGCTCCAGGTTCGCCTTGGCGCCGACCGTCCAGGCTTCCTGCACCAGGCGGGCCACCGGCTCCGGCGCCACGCGGTAGCGGCGAGACAGCCAGGTGGCGACGGCCGCCTGCTGGCGGGTCAGTTCGCGGGGGTCGCTGGCGGTGGCGCGGGTGATGGCGTCGGGCTCGTTCAGCCCCGCCAGGGCTTCCAGCGTGCCGGCCGTGCGGGCCTCGTGCCGGGCCTGCAGCCAGCTCAGGGCTTTCTGTTCGACACCCTGGCTCAGGTCGCGGTGGCTGAACAGGAAGACCAGCATGGCGACGATCACCAGACCCACCAGGGCCAGGGTGTTGTGGCTGACTTCGAGCAGGCCGTGGCCCACGTCGCGGAGAAAAACGGTTGCGGAGCCTGCGGCCCGGGTGCGGGCCGATTGCAGGTGCGAGAGCAAATTCTGAAGCGCTGTCATGTCACTCCTTTCTTCTCTGTCTCGCTCCCGGCCAGCGGATGCCCGTGGCTGGGAAAGTGGACAGTGATAATCCCTCGGCAAGTGGCGTGCGGGATTAGGCAGCGTGCGCCTGTCGGACTTCCGGCTTTGCTGAACCAGTCATCGGCGCGGGTTATCCCTGATCTGTGTCAGGTGCGGCGCGGATTCTGTTGGACCGGGTCATAACTGGTCAAGGATATAAAAATGACCTTTCATAACTGGAAAGCATGAAATATCGCGATCTGCGGGACTTCATGGCCGGCCTGGAACGCCTCGGCGAGCTGCGGCAGGTCGCCGAGCCAGTCTCCGCGCGGCTTGAAATGACAGCGCTCAGTGACAAGGTCCTCCGTTCCGGAGGTCCGGCGCTGTGGTTCAAGAACCCCAGTGGTTACAAATTTTCCGCCTTGACGAACCTCTTCGGTACCCCGAAACGAGTGGCCCTTGGCATGGGGGCTACCGAGGTAAACGAGCTGCGGGATGTGGGCCGCGTGCTGGCCAGCCTGAAGGAGCCGGAGCCGCCGAAAGGTCTGAAAGACACCGGTCGCTTGTTACAGATGGCCAAGGCTTTGTGGGACATGAAGCCCGCCGTTACCGGCAAAGCCGCCTGCCACGAGGAAGTCTTGACCGGCGACGAGATCGACCTCAGCCAACTGCCCATCCAGACCTGCTGGCCCGGAGACGTCGCCCCCTTGATCACCTGGGGTCTGGTGATCACCCGCGGGCCGCAAGGCACGCCCAACGCCCGCAAGCGGCAGAACCTGGGCATCTACCGCCAGCAGGTGATCGGCCCGCGCCAGGTCATCATGCGTTGGCTCACCCACCGGGGTGGAGCGCTTGATTTCCGGGACTTCGCCCTGGCCCGGCCTGGCCAGGCGTTCCCGATCGCCGTGGCGCTGGGGGCCGACCCGGCGACCATCCTCGGTGCCGTGACCCCCGTGCCCGACACGCTGTCGGAGTACCAGTTCGCCGGCCTGCTGCGCGGTAGCCGCACCGAGGTGTTCGACACCGCCGTCGGCGACCAGGGCGTGATGCTGCAGGCGCCGGCCGGGGCCGAGATCGTGCTCGAAGGCCACATCCCACCGGCCGCGCCCGGCTACACCGGCACCAGCCCGCACGGTGTGCCGCTCAAAGAGGTGGGTGGCTACTTGCACGCGCTCGAAGGCCCGTTCGGTGACCACACCGGCTACTACAACGAGCAGGACTGGTTCCCCGTGTTCGAGCTCAGCCGCCTGCTGCGGCGGCGCGATGCGATCTACCACTCCACCTACACCGGCAAGCCGCCCGACGAGCCGGCCGTGCTGGGTGTCGCCCTGAACGAAGTCTTCGTGCCGATCCTCCAGAAGCAATTCCCGGAGATCGTCGACTTCTATCTACCGCCCGAAGGTTGCAGCTACCGGATGGCGATCGTCAGCATCAAGAAGAGCTACCCCGGCCACGCCAAGCGGTTGATGTTCGGCATCTGGAGCTTCCTGCGCCAGTTCATGTACACCAAGTTCATCGTGGTGACCGACGACGACGTCGACATCCGCAGCTGGCAAGACGTGATCTGGGCCATCACCACCCGCGTCGACCCGGTGCGCGACACCACGCTCGTCGAGCACACGCCCATCGACTACCTCGACTTCGCCTCGCCCGTGAGCGGCCTGGGCGGCAAGATGGGGCTGGACGCCACCAACAAGTGGCCGGGCGAGACCAGCCGCGAGTGGGGGCGCAACATCAAGATGGACGCAGAGGTGGAGCAGCGCGTCAGTGGCCTCTTCGACCGCCTGATGAAGCCGTCTCAATGATGCGGCGCCGCGTCATAGACGATCTCACTTGGCGCTGATGCAGGCCGTCATCTAGTTTTAGGGAGCCTGCATGCAGGCATCCTCACTGGCGCAGTCACTGCGCTATAGGAGCCCTGGACCTACTTCCTCCAGAGCCCCGACCGATGGCGTCAGCCGTCCGTCCCCCTTCCGCCGCGAGGTTGGAAGGGGGCTTCGCTTTTTGGGCGACGTTTGTTCAGGCGCGCACCAGCAGGGCGAGCAGCTCGCGCACGGCGTGGTGGACCTTCTGGTAGCCGGCTGGCGAGGGAATCCAGTCCAGCACCGGGCGCGTGGTGTTCTGAGCCAGCCCCATGGGCGCCGGCTGAACCTTGACGGAGCCTCCCGCCGCCTGCTCGAACATCTTCTGCGCACGCGGCATGTGCCAGCCGTGGGTGACGAGCACGATGCGGGTGACGCCGTCGCGCTTGAGCAGCTGCACCGTGTGGCCGGCGTTCTCGCGGGTATCGCGCGAGCGGTCTTCCTGCCACTTGAGCGGCTGGCCGAATTCGCGGGACGCGATGCGCGCGGCCACCTCGGCCTCGGGCTTCGCATCGCTCGCCTGCGCCCAGCCCACCCCGCCGCTGAACGCCACCGGCGCGCCGGTCTCGCGGCTGAGCCACAGCCCGTAGCGCAGGCGCTCAAGCGACGCCGGCACCAGGTTCGAGATGCCGTACTCGGGCGCCAGCGGCTCGGCGCCGCCGCCCAGCACGACGATGGCCACCGGCTCCTTGGCCTTCACGGCCGCTTTCAGCTCAGCCATCGCCTCGGTGCTCAGGGCCGCCGGCGGCTTGAGTGCGAACTGCACCAGCACCTGCCCCATGCCGACGCAGGCGCTCAGCCACAGGCCGGCCAGGCTCAGCAGGATCACGAACCAGCCCAGCCCGCGGCGCGGCAGGATCAGCCGTGCGCCGATCAGCAGCAGCAGGAAGAAGGGCAGCGGCGGCAGCACGAGCGCCGCCATCACGGGTTTCCAGGACTCGATGCCGAGCAGCGTCAGCAGGCCGTTCATGCCGTTTCTCTTTCTTGATGGAAGTGGGCGGGCCTCCCTCGGCCCGGGCGGGATTGTGCCGGCCGCCCCTCGATGCCCATTCAGTGTTTGCGCCGACATGGCGCACGATCGGTGACAAATTCCTCGATTGCCCGGGGTTCCCGCGGCCAGGGCGCCGTGGAACAGTCGCTCGCTTTGCAACGAGAACTGCTTCCATGCGACTCACCGTGATCTGGGCCGCCGTGCCCATGCTGGCTGCCCTCCAGGCCGCCAGCGCGCAAGGCATCTCCAACGCGCTCGATCCGGTGGTCATCACGGCGCAACGCGTGCGTGAAAGTGCCTTCGACTCGCCCACGGCCATCAGCGCCGTCACCCGCGAGGTGATCGACAACGGTGGCCCGCAGGTCAACCTGTCGGAGGTGCTCAACCGCGTGCCGGGCATCGTGGCGCTCAACCGCCAGAACTACGCACAAGACCTGCAGATCTCCATCCGCGGCTTCGGCACGCGCTCGACCTTCGGCGTGCGGGGCGTGCGCCTCATCGTTGACGGCATCCCCGCGACCATGCCCGACGGGCAGGGCCAGGCGTCCAACGTGTCGCTCGCGTCTGCCGGCCGCATCGAGGTGCTGCGCGGCCCGATGGCCCAGCTCTACGGCAACTCGGCCGGCGGCGTGGTGCAGGTCTTCACCGAAGACGACGCGCCCACCCCCACCTTCACCGTGAGCGGCGCGGCCGGCCCCTACGAGCAGCGCAAGCTCGGCCTCAAGTACAGCACCACCACCGCCCAAGGCGACGGCATCACCCTCGACGCCTCGCGCTTCGACACCGACGGCTACCGCGAGCACAGCGCCGCCCGCCGCGGACAGTTCAACGGCCGCTGGCAGCGCGACCTCACGCGCGACACGCACGTGAGCGTGGTCGTCAACGCGCTCGACCAGCCCGACACCCAAGACCCGCTCGGCCTCACTCGGGCGCAGTGGGAGGCCAACCCCCGTTCGGTGGCGGCGCCTGCGCTCACGCAAGACACCCGCAAGACCGTGCGCCAGAACCAGCTCGGCAGCGTCATCGAGCACCGCTTCAGCGAAGCCACCCTCTTCACCGGCCGCGTCTACCTCGGCGAGCGCAATCTCTTCAACGCACTCGGCATTCCGCTCGCGCCGCAGCTGGCCGATACCCACAGCGGCGGCATCGTGCGCTTCGACCGCAACTACAGCGGCCTGGGCGCGCAGCTCTCGCACCGCATCACGCTCGACGAAGGCCGCGCGCTGCGCCTGACCGGCGGCATCGAATACGACCGCATGCGCGAGAACCGCCAGGGTTACATCAACAACGCCGGCGTCGAGGGCTCCCTCAAGCGCGACGAGCGCAACGTGGTCGACAACCGCGACGCCTACCTGCAGGCCAGCGTCGACCTGCACCGCGACTGGACGCTGACCGCCGGCGCCCGCAGCATCGACGTGCGCTTCCGCACCCACGACCGCTTCATCACCACTGGAACGCCGGGCAACCCCGACGACAGCGGCAGCCTCGGCTTCAGCGGCGTGAACCCGGTGCTGGGCCTCGCCTGGCACGCCGCGAAGACGGTCAACGTCTACTTCAACGCCGGCCGCGGCTACGAGACCCCCACCTTCACCGAGCTCGCCTACCGCAACGTCGGCTCCGGCCTCAACACCGACCTGCGCGCCTCCAGCAGCCGCCACCTGGAGCTGGGCGCGAAGTGGAAGGTCGACGGCGTGCAGCGCCTCGACGCCGCGCTCTACGACATCGACACCAAAGACGAGATCGTGGTCGACACCAACAGCGGCGGCCGCTCCACCTTTCGCAACGCCGGCCCCACCGAGCGCCGCGGTCTCGAACTCACGCACGTCGCGCAGCTCACCGACAGCCTGCGCAGCACGCTGAGCCTCAACCTGCTGCGCGCCCGTTTCGCCGACGGCCGCCGCCTGCCCGGCACGCCCGAGCGCAGCGCTTTCGCCGAGCTGGCCTGGGCGCCCCAGGCGGCCTGGGGCGGCTTCCACAGCGCCGTCGAGGTGGTGCACACCGGCTCGCTGGTGGTCAACGATGCCAACACCGACGCCGCCCCCGCCGTGACGCTGCTCAACCTGCGCGCCGGCTTCGCCCAGTCGCTCGGCGGCTGGCGCTTCACCCAGCTCGTGCGCCTCGACAACGCGACCGACCGCCGCTATGCCGGCTCGGTGATCGTCAACGAGGGCAATGGCCGCTTCTTCGAGCCGGGGCTCCCGCGGAACTGGCTGCTGGCCGTGACCGCAAGCCATGCCTTCTGACCAGCTTTCTGACAAGTCGTGGCCGGCTTGTCAGAATCGGCGCTTGTCTGCGACGGAGTCGGTATGAGCATTGACACCATCACCCTGGGCGGCGGCTGCTTCTGGTGCACCGAGGCGGTCTATGAGCGTGTGAACGGCGTGACCGCCGTCGAATCGGGCTATTCCAACGGCCACGTGGTCGACCCGAGCTACGAGCAGGTCTGCACCGGCAACACCGGCCACAACGAAGTCGTGCGCGTGAGCTTCGACACCGAGCAGATCAGCCTGCGCGAGGTGCTCGAGATCTTCTTCGTCGTGCACGACCCGACCTCGCTCAACCGGCAGGGCAACGACGTGGGCACGCAGTACCGCTCGGGCATCTACTTCAGCTCGCCCGAGCAGGAAAAGGTGGCGCGCGAGGTGATCGCCGAGATGACGGCGAGCGGCACCTACCGCTCGCCCATCGTCACCGAGGTGCTGCCGCTGGCGAACTACTCGCGCGCCGAGGACTACCACCAGCACTACTTCGCCCAGCACCCCAACCAGGGCTACTGCGCTTTCGTGGTTGCGCCCAAGGTGGAGAAATTCCGCAAGACCTTCGCCAGCCGGGTCAAGGCGGCCTGAGCCGTTCACGGCCCGCGGGGCAGCGTGCGCGATTTGGCAGCGGCCCAGCTGCCCCCGGTGCTTCTCCTGTGAAGATTGCGCGGCAGCCTCGATAGACTGCCCAACACCGTTTGTGATCGGCCGCTCGCCCGCGCGGCCGCGGCGTCTTGCATGGATGGCATTGAACAACTGTGGTGGCGCGCACCCAGCCTCGCCCTGAGGCTTGCGGCAGTGCGGCAGCCGCATGAGCGAGGCGATGAGCGCGTCGATGAGGGCGGCTGGCAGCCCAACCCCGCGGCCACCGCGTGGGCTGCGCAGCGGGGCTTGCCCGAGCACCACTGGCCGGCGCTCGCCAGCGCCTTGCGGGCGCGGCTCGACGCGGGCCAGAGCCAGGGCCGCGTGGCGATGGAGCGTGCGGGCGTCGAGTTCACCTGGACCGCGGTGGCGCTCGCGCCGGGCTGGCTCGTCTGGCTGGAGCCGGCCGCGGGCGACGTCGAACGCCTGACCCGCCGGCTCGACATGGTGCAGACCCTCGGCCGCATGGCCTCGTGGGAACACGACCTCGCCACCGGCGAAAGCCGCTGGGACGCCCACATGTTCGAGCTGCTCGGGCTCGACCCCGCCCAGGGCATGCCGACCCGCAACGCCAACCTCGAGCTGGTGCACCCCGACGACCGCGCGCGCCTCGAAGCCGAATACACACGCTTCGCCCAGGCCGCGGGCCGCTACGAGACGCACTACCGCATCGTCTCGCCAGGCGGCGCGGTGAAAGACATCCGCGCCCTGTGCGAGGTGGAGACCGACCCCCGCGGTGTGCCCGCGCGCATGACCGGCCTACTGATCGACGAGACCGAGATCGCCGACCGCCTGCGCACCAGCGAGGCCACGGCGGCGCTGTGGGTGCGCGCGGTCGACCTCGCCGCCGTGGCCCTGTGGCGGCTCGACCTCATCAACCAGCGCGTCTACTTCAGCGACTGGGGCTACACCATGCTCGGCCTCGACCCGGCGAACGACAAGCTCACCGTCGAGCAGCTGCGCGATCTCATCCACCCCGACGACCGGCCCGCGGTGGTGGCCGCCGCCGAAGAGGCGATCCGCACCCGCGGCGTGGTCGACGTCGAGGCGCGCTACCGCCATCGCAGCGGCCACTACCGCAACCTCTACACCCGTCGTGTGGCGGAGTACGACGACCGGGGCCACGCGGTCGGCCTCTCGGGCGTGACCATCGACATGACCGAGCAGATCGCCGAGCGCGAGCTGGCCCAGGCCTACGCCCAGCGCATCGACCGCGTGACCAACGCCGCCGGCGTGGGCATCTGGAGCGTCGACCTCGAGACGCGCGAGATCGAGTGGAACGAGCAGATGTACCGGCTCTACGGCGTGCCGCGCGACCAGCCGCCGCCGGGCAACGATGTCTGGCTCAACCAGCTGGTGCACCCCGAAGACCGCGAGATCGCGAGCCACCACCGGCCGGTCATCGGCACCGGGCCGCAAGGCCTGCATGCCGAGTTCCGCATCGTGCGGCCCAACGGCGCGGTGCGCTGGGTGGCCTCGTGGTCGCGCCGCGAGGTGCTCGGCAACCGCGAGCTGGCCTTCGGCGTCAACCTCGACATCACCAACCTGCAGCGCACCCAGGCCGAGCTGCGGCAGACGCAGGAGCGCGCGCGCCTGGCCACCGAGTCGGCCGGCATCGGCACCTGGGAGCGTGACCTGCGCACCGGCCGCGCCAAATGGGACGCGCAGATGTACCGCCTGCGCGGCCTGCCCGTCGGGCCCGAGACGCCGCCCGACGACATGCGCTACGCGGCCTACCACCCCGACGACCTGGAGAACATCAACCGCAACAAGGCGCGGGCGGGGATGGAGGGCGACAGCTACGAGAACGAATTCCGCGTGGTGTTCCCCGACGGGTCCATCCGCTGGCTGGCCACGCGCGGCCTGGTGAAGCGCGACGTGCACGGTGACCCCGAGAAGATGCTCGGCGTGACCTGGGACATCACCGAGCGCCGCCGCGCCGAGCAGGCCCTGCGCGAGAAGGCCGCGGCGGTGCAGGCGAGCGCGGCCAAGAGCCAGTTCCTCGCGCGCATGAGCCACGAGCTGCGCACGCCGCTCAACGCGGTGCTCGGCTTCGCGCAGCTGCTCGGCAACGATGTGGCCGACCGCCTGAGCGCACAGCAGCGCCAGCGTGTCGACCGCATCCACTCGGCCGGGCTGCACCTGCTCGCGCTGATCGACGACGTGCTCGACCTCGCCACCATCGAGTCCGACGCCTTGCCGCTCACCTATGAGGCCGTGTCGCTGCAGGCCTCGCTCGACGACGTGCTGCAGTGGACGCAGCTGCAGGCCTCGCAGGCGGCCGTGCAGATCCATGCGCAGCCCATGCGCGGTTGGGTGCGCGCCGACCCGAGGCGGGTGCGACAGATCCTGTCCAACCTCGTCAGCAACGCGATCAAGTACAACAAGTCGCAGGGCCAGGTGTGGATTGCCTGCCATGCCACCACCCACCGCGACCAGCCCGCGTGGACGCTCGCGGTGCGCGACACCGGCCGCGGCCTCTCGGCCGAGCAGTGCACGCAGCTCTTCCAGCCCTTCAATCGCCTCGGCGCCGAGCGCGGCACCATCCCCGGCACCGGCATCGGCCTGGCCATCGTGCACCATCTCGTGCGCCTGATGGGAGGCGACCTGACCGTGACGAGCGAGCCCGGCCGCGGCAGCGAATTCCAGGTCACGCTCCCCGCCGAACGGGCGCCCGAGGCCCTGGAGCGCGAGGTGCACACCGGCTTCCACGCCGACCTGGGCGATGGCGACGCGGCGGGCAGCACGCGCCTGAACGTGCTCTACATCGAAGACAACCCCGTCAACGTGGTGCTCGTGCAGGAACTCGTGGCGCTGCGGCCCGACGTGAGCCTGAGCGTGGCCGTCGACGGCGTGTCAGGCGTGAGCCGCGCGGTGGCCGATGTGCCTCATGTGGTGCTGGTCGACATGCAGTTGCCCGACATCGACGGCTTCGAGGTGCTGCGCCGGCTGAAGGCCGCGCCCACGCTGTCGGACATGACCATCGTGGCCCTGTCGGCCAATGCGATGCCCGAAGACGTGAACCGGGCGAAGCAGGCGGGCTTCGACGATTACTGGACGAAGCCGATCGACTTCCATGCGTTCCTGCGCAACCTCACGCGGCTGGCGCAATCGCACTTGACCCACTGACGACGGCTCAGGGCGCGAGCCGCTCCCGCACCCAGCTCGTGCCCTCCAGGCGATAGCGCAGCCGGTCGTGCAGGCGCGACTTGCGGCCCTGCCAGAACTCCCAGGTGTCGGGCACCAGCCGGAAGCCGCCCCAATGCGGCGGGCGTGGCGGCGAGAGCGCATAGCGCGCCGCCGCCTTGGCCGCATTGGCCACCAGCACGGCGCGCGACGAGATCACCTGGCTCTGCGGCGAGGCCCAGGCGCCGAGGCGGTTGTCGAGCGGGCGCGAGTTGAAGTACGCGTCGGACTCTTCGGCGCTCGTCTTCTCCACGCGGCCCTCGATGCGCACCACGCGCTCGAGCTCGACCCAATGGAACTGCAACGCCGCCTGCGCATGCAAGGCCAGCTCCCGCCCCTTGCGGCTCTCGTAGTTGGTGTACCAGACGATGCCGCGTGCATCGAAGCCCTTGATGAGCACGATGCGCGTCGAGGGCCGGCCGCCTTCGCCCACGGTGGCGAGCGTCATCGCGTTCGGCTCGGGCACCTGCGCATCGAGCGCCTGCTGCAGCCACAGACCGAATTGCTCCAGCGGGTCTTCGCGCGACGCCGCTTCGTCCAGCTCGGCTCGCTCGTAGCTCTTTCGCAGGTCGGCGATGTTCTGTGTGCTCATGCAGTTGAGTATAAAAACACAGGCCAGCGCAAAGCGGTATACCCTCGCGCTTCGTTTTTTGAAAGCCTTGCGATGACCACGATGAACGTCAACGGCAAGACGGTGAACGTCGATGCCGACCCTTCCACCCCCGTGCTGTGGGCGCTGCGCGACAACCTGCAGCTCACCGGCACCAAGTTCGGCTGCGGCGCGGCGTTGTGCGGCGCCTGCACGGTGCACATCGACGGCCAGCCCACGCGCAGCTGCGTGACGCCGATCTCCGCCGTGGGCACGCAGAAGATCACCACCATCGAGGCGATGGCCGACGACAAGGTCGGCCGTGCGGTGCAGGCCGCCTGGATCAAGCACGACGTGGCGCAATGCGGCTACTGCCAGAGCGGCCAGATCATGAGCGCCATCGGCCTGCTCAAGACCAAGCGCCGCCCGAGCGACGCCGACATCGACGCGGCGATGGCCGGCAACATCTGCCGCTGCGGCACCTATGCGCGCATCCGCGCCGCGATCAAAGACGCCGCGCAGTCGCTGGCGTGAGGAGGCACGACAGATGAACTACGACCACCTCATGTCGCGTCTCGGTGCGCAGCAGGCCGCCACCGTGGGCCGGCGCCATTTCCTGAAGCTCGGTGCGGGCACCGGCTTCGCCCTGGGCCTCTTCGTCGCGCACGACGAGGCCGAGGCCCAGGCCGCCTCGGCGCCTGCCAAGGCGGTGTCGCTCAAGCCCAGCGAGCAGCCGACGGCCTTCGTGCGCATCGACACCGACGGCACCGTCACCGTGCTCGTCAACCGCCTCGAGTTCGGCCAGGGCGTGATCACGAGCCTGCCGATGCTCGTGGCCGAGGAGATGGACGCCGACTGGTCCAAGGTGCGCGGCGAGCTGGCTCCCGCAGGCGATGCCTACAAAGACCCGGGCTTCGGCATCCAGATGACCGGCGGCTCCAACTCCGTGCGCAGCTCGTGGCAGCAGTACCGCCAGCTCGGTGCGCGCACCCGCGCGATGCTCGTGGGCGCCGCGGCGCAACGCTTCGGCGTGGCACCGTCCGCCTGCCGCGTGTCGAACGGCGTGGTGTCGGCCGGTGGCAAGCGTGCCAGCTTCGGCGAGCTCGCGGCCGACGCGATGAAGCAACCCGTGCCCGAGGCCGTCACGCTCAAGAACGCGAAGGACTTCAAGCTCATCGGCAAGCCCACCCCACGGCTCGATGCGCGGGCCAAGGCCACCGGCCAGCAGGCGTTCGGCATCGATGCGCACCTCGCCGGCATGAAGACCGTGCTGCTGCTTCACCCGCCCGTCTTCGGCGCGAAGCTCGTGAGTTTCGATGCCAGCAAGGCGCGTGCGGTGAAGGGCGTGGTCGAGGTGTTGGAAGTGGTGCTCGACCGCGGCGCGACCGGCCTCGCGGTGATCGCCGAAGGCTACTGGCCCGCCAAGATGGGCCGCGATGCGCTGCAGGTGGTGTGGAACAGTGCGGCGGTCGAGAAGGTCGATTCGCAGGCGCAGCTGGCGAAGTACCGCGAGCTGGCCGGCAAGCCCGGCATCAAGGTGCGCGAGGCCGACACCTCGAAGATCGCCTCGGCGCCGCGCAAGATCAATGCGGTCTTCAGCTTCCCCTACCTCGCGCACGCGCCGATGGAGCCGCTCAACTGCCTGATCGATTTCGACGGGCGCAGCTGCAAGATCACCGCGGGCTCGCAATTCCAGACCGTCGACCAGGGCGCGGTGGCCGCCGTGCTCAAGCTGAAGCCGCAAGACGTGCAGCTCACCACCGCCATGGCCGGCGGCGGCTTCGGGCGCCGCGCGGTGCCGAGTTCCGATTACCTGGTGGAGGCCGCACGCGTGGCCGATGCGTGGCGGCTCGCGGGCAACTCGGGCCCGCTCAAGATCGTGTGGAGCCGTGAAGACGACATCAAGGGCGGCTACTACCGCCCGGCGCATGTGCACCGCGCCGAGATCGGCTTCGACGAGAAGGGCCAAGTGCTGGGCTGGAACCACACCATCGTCGGCCAGTCGATCCTCATGGGCACGCCGTTCGAAGCCTTCATGGTGAAGAACGGTGTCGACGGCGTGATGGTCGAGGGCGTGGCCGACACGCCCTACAAGCTGCCGCTGTCGCTGCAGATCCACCACCCCAAGGTCAACGTGCCGGTGCTCTGGTGGCGCTCGGTGGGGCACACGCACACGGCCTTCGTGATGGAGACGCTCATCGACGAGATCGCCCGCATCACCGCGCAGGACCCGGTGGCCTACCGCCGCCAGCTGCTGGGCGACCAGCACAAGCACCACCTGGCGGCGCTGGAGCTGGCGGTCGAGAAGTCGGGCTACGGCCACAAGACGCTGCCCAAAGGCCATGCTTTCGGTGTGGCGGTACACGAGTCCTTCGGCTCGGTGGTCGCCTACGTGGTGGAGGCCTCGATGCGCGACGGCGAGCCTACCTTGCACCGGGTCACGGCGGGCGTGGCCTGCGGCACGGCGGTCAACCCGATGGCCATCGAGGCGCAGGTGCAGGGCGCCGCGCTGATGGGGCTTGGCACCACCCTGCCGGGCGCCGCCATCACGCTCAAAGACGGCGTCGTGCAGCAGAGCAACTTCGGCGACTACACCGTCGCCCGCATGCCGCAGATGCCGGCCATCTCGGTGCACATCGTGCCGAGCACCGAGCCCCCCACCGGCATGGGCGAGCCCGGCCTGCCGCCTTTGGCACCGGCGTTCGCCAACGCCCTGGCGCGCCTCACCGGCAAGCCGATGCGTGCACTGCCGTTTGAATTTGTATGAGGCTTGTATGGGGCTGCTGAAGGGTGGTGGTCTTACTCAAAATGCCTTACGGGGAAGGCCTTAAGTGAAGCCCCCACTATCGTTTGAAGGCCCGAAATCCGATTCTTGATGACAGGCGGCCCGCAGTGGAGCCGCCACATCGGGGAGTAGGCCGAATGAAGTCACGGCCGGCAGTGGTGGTGTTGGCAGCAGGCCGCGGCTCGCGTTTTCGCGGCCTGCACCACAAGCTCGTGCAGACGCTGGGTGCGTCGACCGTGCTGGCCACGACGATCTCGAACGCGCTGGCCACGCAGATGCCGGTGCTGGTGGTCACCACCGAGCCGCTCGCCGAGATGGTCAGCCGCCACGTGGCCACGCGCGACATGGTGGTGCTGCCGCCGGCCGGCTCGCCCGCCGCTCAGGCGCTGGGCATGGGCTACTCCATTGCGGCCGGGGTGGCGGCGCGCTCCGATGCCTCGGGCTGGCTCATCCTGCCGGCCGACATGCCGATGATCCAGACCTCGACGTTGCGCCAGGTGGCCGACGAACTGGACGGTAATGCGATCGCCTACGCGCAGCACCGTGGCCTGCGCGGGCACCCGGTGGGCTTTTCCGCCGAGCTGTATTCGGAGCTGGTGATGCTCACCGGTGACGAAGGCGCCCGCCGCCTGCTGGCCCGCTACCCGGCGATGGGGGTGGAGGTCGACGACCCGGGCGTGCTGCTCGACGTCGACACCGAAGACGACCTCGATCGTGTGCGGGTCGCGCAGCGCGAGATGCAGTTCCGCGAGGCGCGCTGACAAGCCCCCCAGTCGCTGCGCTCCTGCCCCCGAGGGGCGCCGTCCGGCTTGGGGCGGCCCGGCGCCGGACTACGCCAGTGAGTGCGTCCGCGCCAGCGCCACGACACGCTCGATGGCCCGGTCGCGGATGCCGTGCGCCCGCAGCGCCTGCGCCGTCTCCAGCACATACGCGAGGGTGGTGCCGTATCGGCCGCTGGCGTGGCGCAGCACCTTCACCAGGTGCTCATCGTCCAGCGGGCCGGTGTAGTTGGGGCTCTCGCGGCTGAGCGTGAAGCCGAGCGCCGTGACCGGGCCGCTGGCCGTCTGGCAGGGCAGCCAGCGTGGGTCGTAGACGCTGTTGGGCATCTCGCGGGCCCACAGGCGCGGCAGCTCGTCTTCCACCCGGTCGCGGGCGATGCGGTAGACCATGCCGCGGCAGGAGCCACCGCCCACCAGGGCGAACACAAGCCCCGGCCGCTCGGGCGTGCCGCGGTTGATGCGCGACTGCATCTCTAGCGCCCGGTGCCATCCGTGCACCCGAGCCTGTCGCTGCTCGACCGACTCGAACTCGGGCCGCCAGATCAGCGAGGCGTAGCCGAACACCCACAAGTCGCTCTGCCCGCCCCAGGCCGCATGCACCTGCGCGAGCAGGTGAGCCGGTTCGCGCTCGGGTGACAGGGGGCGCAGGGGCGGGGCGAGGCTCATGCCGGATCAGCGGGTGGCAGTGGCCTCGGCTTCGCCCGCAGGCACGGCGATCCCGAGCGCCAGCGCGGTGCTCAGGAACCACAGGATCTCGAATGCCGACAAGCCGGCCGCCGCCGCGGCTTCGCCCACGCCCATCGCACGCTGCGTCCACGCGGCCACCAGCCGCGGTGCGCTCGGGCGGGTGAGGGCGGCAGGCTCGGGGGCGCTGGTGAGCCGGTAGCGGCCGTTGATCGTGCGCGGCGACACACCCTGGTCGACGAGCGTGTGCGTCAGCCCCCACAGCAGGGTCGAGACCTGCAGCGTGTGGCGCTCGCCGGTCCACGTCGTCGTGTCCGGCGCGCGCTGTGGCTCAGCGAGCTGCAGCGGCCGCTGCAGCAGCTCGGCCAGCGGCAGCGAACTCGTGATCTCCCCGGTGCGGAAGTCGACCACCATCCCATGCCCGCCCCCCACGCCCAGCAGGGTGCGACGGCGTTCACCGGCGAGCAGCGCACCCACCAGCAGGTCGCGCAGCGCATGCAGGGCCATGCGGGCGTGCTCGCGCTGCACCGCGCCGCGCGACAGCTCGTACAGCGCGGCGGCGGCTTCGAGCACTTCGGTCATGCCGTCCACACGCAAGGGCGAGCTCACCGCCAGGCCGCGCGGCGCGTCGGCCGCCTTGGTGCCGCGTGGCGTCAGGCGCACCAGCACGCGTGGCGGGGCGACGTATTGCGACCAGTCGTGTGGCACGAAGAGCGTGGTGCAGTCGTTGGCGTCTTCCACCCAGCGCAGGCGCAGGCCGGATTGGCCATCGAGCAGCCGGGTCATGGACACGAGCACCGCGCGGTCGCGTGCGTCCAGGCCGACGGCGGCGAGGTCGAGCGAACGCACGCCTGAAGGCGATGGGCTCGTGGCGGAAGGGCTGGCCGGGGAATCAGCGCGTTCGGGCATGGAGGCTCGACAGGTGCTCGCAGCGGGACCGGGCCAGTCTACTAGCGCCGTTGCGACCGCGGGTGTGTGCCATTGCACGTGGCACGCCCCGTAGGACATGCCCCACAGCCACTGCCGGCCGGTGCCGATACGACCCGCGAGGCCACGGGCCTAAGGTGCTGGCAACCCACCACCCGGAGCGACGCGATGACCTCATCCCCACGGCGCATCAGCAAAGGCTGGGCCGTGGCAGCGGCCGTGTTGGGCGCGCTCGTCGTCGGCGTGGCCGCCTGCGAATGGGCCGGCTGGCCCTTCCTCGCCAAGCCGGTGGAGCGCGCGCTGAGCCGCACGCTCGAGCGCGAGGTGCAGCTCGGCAATGACAGCTCGCGTGCCACGGTGCGCTTCTTCGGCGGCCTCAGGGTCGCGGTGCCGCACCTGCAGATCGGTGCGCCCGCATGGAGCCACCGCCCGTTTTTCCTGCAGGCGCGCAATGCGCAGATGCACCTGTCGTATGGCGACCTGTGGCGCGCGAAGAAGGGTGCGCCGCTCGACATCGACCTGCTGCGCGCCGACCACCTGGTGGTGCATGCCGAACGCCGGGCCGATGGGCGTGCGTCGTGGGTGTTTGGTGGCCTGCAAAAGCCCAAGGAGGAAAAGGAGGGGCAGCCCAAGGTCTTCCCGACCGTGCGCGAGCTGCGCGTCAACGAAGGGCAGCTCACGTATGTCGATGAGCCGTTGAAGGCCGACATCGTCGCCAAGCTCGCGCTGGCCGAAGGCGAAGCCGGTGTGCAGCCGCCTCCAACACAAGGCTCGCAACCCCTGCCGGTGGCGCTGCGCGGACTCATCGCCAGCGCCGAAGGCACGTATGGCCCGGCGAAGCTCTCGGCCAAGCTGCGCACGGCGGGGGTCACGCCCCTGCTGCGCAGCGACTCCGGTGCGCCCTCGGTGCCGGTGGTGCTGGAGCTCAAGGCCAACCAGGCGAGCCTGAGCTTCAACGGCACGGTGACCGACCTCTTCAAGCTGTCCGACCTGACCGGCACGTTCCGCGTGAGCGGCCCGTCGCTTGCGGCGGCGGGCGACCCGCTCGGCGTCACCTTGCCGACCACCGGTGCCTTCGTGCTGGCCGGCCGCATTCACAAGGACGGCAAGGTCTGGAAGGTGGCGGCGCACGACGCCACCGTGGGCGCCACCAGGCTCAAGGGTGACTTCACCTACGACATGAACCCCCGCGTGCCGCTGCTGTCGGGGAAGGTGACGAGCCCGCGACTGCTGCTGGCCGACCTCGCACCCACCATCGGCGGCGAGCCCGGTGCCGCACCGGCCCCGCCGGCGAAAACAAAGGCGCCGCCGGCCGCGCGCGTGCTGCCCGACAAGGAATTTGACCTGCCCTCGCTGCGCGTCATGAACGCCGACGTGCAGATGGCCTTCGAGCGCGTCGAGCTGGGCGCGCTTTTCGCGCTGCCGCTGCAGCCGCTGAAGACGCACCTCACCTTGAAAGACGGCAAGCTGCGCCTCGACGAGCTCGTGGCCACCACCGCCGACGGCAGCGTGCGCGGCAACGTCGCGCTCGACGGCACACGCGACGTGGCCCTCTGGAACGCCGACCTGCGCTGGTCGGGCGTGAAGCTCGAGCAGTGGCTCAAGCAGAAGCGCGCCGATGACAAGCCGCCCTTCGTCAGCGGCAAGCTCGTCGGGCACGCCAAGCTCGAAGGGCGGGGGCGCTCGACGGCGCAGATCCTCGGCAGCCTCGATGGCAGCGTGGCCACCACTGTGCGCCAGGGGCAGGTCTCGCACCTCATCGTCGAAGCCGCGGGCCTCGACCTGGCGCAGGCGCTGGGTGTGTTCGTGAAGGGCGACGAACCGCTGCCCGTGAGCTGCGCGCTCGCCGACCTCCAGGCCGAGAAGGGCGTGCTGACCACGCGCACCTTCGTGGTCGACACACCCGACTCGACCGTGTGGGCCGAAGGCAGCATCTCGATGAAAGACGAGGCGCTCGACCTCAAGGCCACCGTGGCGCCCAAGGACTTCAGCCCGCTTGCGCTGCGCACGCCGGTGCAGGTGAAGGGGGCGTTCAACGCACCCAAGGTGTCGATCGAGAAGGCCCCGCTTGCGCGCCGGGTGGCCGGCGCCGCGCTGCTGGCGCTGGTGAACCCGGTGGCCGCGTTGCTGCCGCTTTTCGACAAGGGCGAAGACGACGGCAGCGACAGCTGCAACCAGCTCGTCGCCCGCGCCCGAGAGGCGGCCCGCGAGGGCCGGTCTCCTGCCGACAAGAAGAAGGGCCAGTAACCACGGCACGCGCATCGGCCGCGTTGACTTGTAATTTGGTTACCTGATAATCGCGCACCAGGTTACAAGTCGTCCGCTCCCATGAAACCAGCCGTCCTCGCCGTCACCCAACGCATCCGCGAGCGCAGCGCCCCGCTGCGCACCGCCTACCTGAAGCGCGTGGAGGCCTGGGGTTCCCGCCCCCGCGGCGCCGACCGCATGGGCTGCGCGAACGTCGCCCACGCCTTCGCCGCCATGCCGGCCTCCGACAAGCTGCGCATCGTGGCCGAGCGTGCGCCCAACATCGGCATCGTCAACGCCTACAACGACATGCTGTCGGCGCACCAGCCGCTGGCCACCTACCCCGACCTGATCCGCGATGAAGCGCATCGCCGCGGCGCCACCGCGCAGGTGGCCGGTGGCGTGCCCGCCATGTGCGACGGTGTCACGCAGGGCCTGCCCGGCATGGAGTTGAGCCTCTTCTCGCGCGACACCATCGCGATGAGCACCGCGGTGTCGCTCACGCACGATGTGTTCGACGCGGCCCTGCTGCTCGGCGTGTGCGACAAGATCGTGCCCGGCCTGCTCATCGGCGCCTTGCACTTCGGGCACCTGCCGTGCGTCTTCGTGCCGGCGGGGCCGATGACGAGTGGCTTGTCGAACAGCGACAAGGCCAAGGTGCGCGAGCAGTTCGCGCAAGGCCTCGTGGGCCGCGAGGAGCTGCTCAAGGCCGAATCGGCCGCGTACCACGGCCCCGGCACCTGCACCTTCTACGGCACGGCCAACAGCAACCAGATGCTGATGGAAGCGATGGGTCTGCACGTGCCCGGCACGGCCTTCATCCACCCGCACGAAGGCCTGCGCGAGCAGCTCACGCGCCAGGCGGTGCGGCAGGTCCTCGAGATTTCACGCGGCGAGCGCCGCACGCCGATCGGCCGTGTGGTCGACGAGCGGGTGATCGTCAACGCGCTCGTCGCCCTGCTCGCCACGGGGGGCTCCACCAACCACCTGATCCACTGGGTGGCGGTGGCCCGCGCGGCGGGCATCCTCATCGACTGGAGCGATTTCTCCGAGCTGTCGCACGTGGTGCCGTTGCTGGCACGCGTGTACCCCAACGGCAGTGCCGACGTGAACCAGTTCCAGGCGGCCGGTGGCCCGGGTTTCGTGCTGCGCGAGCTGCTCGACGCCGGCCTGCTGCACGGCGACGTGATGACCACCACCGCCGGCGGCCTGCGCGACTACACCCGCGTGCCCGCGATGGACGGCGAGCGCCTGGTGTGGCGCGACCTGCCCGAGGCGAGCGGCGACGACCTCATCGTGCGCCGCGCGAGCGACCCCTTCAGCCCCACGGGCGGCCTCAAGCTGCTCGACGGCAACCTGGGCCGCGCGGTGATCAAGGTCTCGGCCGTGCCCGAAGCCAACCATGTGATCGAAGCGCCGGCCATCGTGTTCGACGACCAGGAGTCGCTGCTCGCCGCCTTCAAGGCCGGCTCGTTGCAGCGCGACTTCGTGGCGGTGGTGCGCTTCCAGGGGCCGCAGGCCAACGGCATGCCCGAGCTGCACAAGCTCACGCCGCCGCTGGGCGTGCTGCAGGGGCAGGGCTTCAAGGTGGCGCTCGTGACCGATGGCCGCATGAGCGGGGCCTCGGGCAAGGTGCCCGCGGCCATCCACGTGAGCCCGGAAGCGATGGCGGGCGGGCCGCTCGCGAAGGTGCGCGACGGTGACGTGATCCGCCTCGACGCCGTGGCCGGCACGCTCGAGGCATTGGTCGACGCGCCCACCTGGGCCCAGCGCGAGCTCGCCACGATGAGCGAGCAGCGCCGTGCCGACAACGCCCACGGCCTCGGCCGCGAACTCTTCGGCGGCATGCGCCGCAACGTGCGCAGCGCCGAAGAAGGCGCCATCACCTGGCTTTGAACTGGCTTTGACCACCAGCACCCCACCATGAACACACTCGAACTCGCCACCCACGGCCCGGTGATCCCGGTCATCGTCATCGACCGTCTGGAAGACGCCGTGCCCCTCGCCGAAGCCCTGGTGGCCGGCGGCGTGAAGGTGCTGGAGGTGACGCTGCGCACGCCGGTCGCGCTGGCCGCGATGGAGGCGATTGCGAAGAAGGTGCCCGAGGCCATCGTCGGTGCCGGCACGGTGCGCAACGTCGGTGATGCGAAGGCGGCGCTGAGCGCCGGCTGCAAATTCGCCGTGAGCCCGGGTTACCTGAGCCTCGTCGGCCAGGCCTGCCGCGAGATCGGCCTGCCGCTCCTGCCCGGCGTGGCCACCGGCAGCGAAGTGATGCAGGCCAACCTCGACGGCTACGACTTTCTCAAGTTCTTCCCGGCCACCGCGGCGGGTGGCATCCCGATGCTCAAGGCGCTGGCCGGGCCCTTCGCCGACGTGAGGTTCTGCCCGACCGGCGGCATCACGCCCGAGACAGCGCCGCAGTTCCTCGCGCTGCCCAACGTGCCCGTGTGCGGCGGCTCGTGGCTCACGCCGGCTGCCGCCGTGGCGGCGCGCGACTGGGCGCGCATCACGCAGCTGGCGCGGGAGGCGCAGGCCCTGCGCGCCGCGTGATCCTCCGATTCCCCCGGCCGGGCGAAGACGGCCGCTTGTGCGGCCGCTAGGATGACCGTTCCCGCGGAGTTCTCCCGCGGGCACAGACCTACTTCAAATCCAACGGGGGAAATTCATGTCGTCGATTCATCGCGCGCTTGGCGCGCTGGCGCTGCTGTGCGCCTGGGCTGTTGCGGCCACTCCTGCGCAGGCCACCGAGCCGCCGCAGCTGAAGGCCGAACACGGTCCCAAGACCATCACACTCGGCGACCAGGGCACGCTCAAGCTGCCGGCCGGCTACGTGTACCTCAACGAGCGCGATGCCGGCGCCTTGCTCACCTACTGGGGCAACCCGGGGCCGCACGAGCTGCTCGGCATGGTGCTCAGCGAGAGCGAGAAGGAAACCTGGGCCGTGTCGCTGCGCTTCCGCCCCGAGGGCTACGTCAAGGACGAAGACGCGAAGAGCTGGAACGCGGACGAACTCTTCAAGTCGGTCAAGGAAGGCACCGAAGCGTCGAATGCAGAGCGCAAGAAGCTGGGCGGCGGCGAGCTGCACGTGATCGACTGGGTACAGAAGCCCACCTACGATGCCACCAAGCACCAGCTGGCGTGGGGCATGCGGGCGGAATCGGTGGATGGCGCGCAGCGCGGTGAGTCGGTCAACTACAAGACCTATGTGCTGGGCCGCGAGGGTTACATCGAGATGAACCTGATGACCGATCCGCAGGCGCTCGCCGCCGCGCAGCCGCATGCAAGCACGCTGCTGGCGGCCGCCCGCTTCAACGAGGGCAAGCGCTACGAAGATTTCTCGGCCTCCACCGACAAGGTGGCCGCCTACGGCCTGGCCGCGCTGGTGGCGGGCGGCGTGGCGAAGAAGGTCGGCCTGCTGGCGACGATCGGGCTGCTCTTCGCCAAGTTCTGGAAGATCCTCGCGGTGGGCGTGCTGTTGTTCGGCGGTGCCATCGCCAAGCTTTTCAAGCGCAAGAGCGCCTGAGATCCAGCCCGCGCTCAGGGCTTGCGTTCGATCAACTCGACCTTGTAGCCATCGGGGTCGGTGATGAAGGCGATCACCGTGTTGCCACCCTTCACCGGCCCGGCTTCGCGCGTGACGGCCCCGCCGTTCGCGCGGATCTTGTCGCAGGCTGCATAGGCATCGGGCACCTCGATGGCGATGTGGCCGTAGGCCGTGCCGAGCTCGTACTTCTCGACGCCGTAGTTGTAGGTGAGCTCGATCTCGGCGTGCTCGGGGTTGTGGCCGTAGCCGAGGAAGGCGAGCGAGTACTGCTGCTCGGGACGATCAGTGGTGCGCAGCAGCTGCATGCCCATCACCTTCGTGTAGAAGTCGATCGAGCGCTGCAGGTTGCCGACGCGCAGCATGGTGTGGAGGATTCGCATGGGTCAGTTCTGCTCGGCCGCCCGGAGGGACTGACGCGCCCCTTGGGGGCCGCGAACGAAGTGAGCTTGGGGTCGATTCATTTTCAGCCCTTGGCGTCCATGATGAAACAGGTGGTCGAGGCGTGAGCGTACAGCTTGCCGTCGTGGCCGTAGAGGCGGCCCTCGGCGGTGCCCATGCTGCGCCCGAGGTGAATCACCTGGCCTTCGGCTCGCACGAGCGGCACGTGTTCGGTCAGTGCCCGCACGATGTTGATCTTCAGTTCGACCGTCGTGTAGGTCTTGCCCACGGGCAGTGAGGCGTGGATGGCGCAGGCCACGCACGAGTCGAGCAGCGTGGCAAACCAGCCGCCGTGCACCGTGCCCAGCGGGTTGTAGTGCGCACGTCGCGGGCGGCCCTGGAAGATGGCCCGACCGGGCTCCACGAACACCGGCAGGAAGTCGAGCGTCTCGCCGATGTGCGGCTGCGGCAGCTCGCCCGAGAACATCGCGTTGAACACCTCGATGCCGGCCTTGCCCGCCACCTGCTCGGGGCGGATCACGCCGAGCGCGCTGCGGCGGGCGCGCACCGCGGCTTCGTCGGCCTCCCAGGCGGCGAGGGTCTGTTCAGGGGTGGGCGTGTCGGCCATGAGGCCCTCCATGAAGTTGCATATACAAATATTGTAGCTACAATGATCTGAATGATAGCCAAGACACAAGCCGCGGCCCCACGCGGCTGCACCAACTTCAAGCTGCGCCAGATCACCCGCACGGTGAGCCGGCGCTACGACGCGGCGGTGGCCGCGGCCGGCCTCAAAACCACGCAGTACTCGCTGCTCTCTCACATCGGTGGGCTGGAGCCAGTGCGCCCGTCGGACCTCGCGGCCAAGATGAACCTCGACGTCTCCACGCTCTCGCGCAACCTGCAGCCGCTGGTCGCGCAGGGCTGGGTCGAGCTTGGCCCGGGGCCCGATGCGCGCACGCGGCTCGTCTCGCTCACCGAAGCGGGCCGCGCCAAGCGTGCCGAAGCGCAGCGCCTGTGGAAGCAGGCTCAGCAGAACCTCAACGACACCCTGGGTGCAGAGCGCGTGGCGCAGCTGCACCAGTTGATCGAAGACAGCCTGGCGCTGCTCGGCGCCGATGAAGAGGATGCAAGTGATGACGAATGAACAGAACACCCGCCGCCTGGCGCTGTGGCTCGTGCTGCTGGCCGCGGCCGGCACGTTCTCGTTGACGATGGGGGCGCGCCAGTCGATGGGCCTCTTCCTCAACACCCTCAACACGCACACCGGCCTGGGCCTTGCGAGCATCAGCCTCGCGTTTGCCTTCGGCCAGCTGTGGTGGGGGCTCACGCAGCCGTTTGCCGGCATGGTGGCCGACCGGGTGGGTGCCGGGCGGGTGCTGGTGGTGGGGGTGGTGCTGATCGCCATCGGCACCGCGCTCGTGCCCTTCATGACGACGACGGCGGGGTTGATCCTCGCGATCGGCGTGCTCTCGGCGGGCGGCGCCGGCATGGCCGGCCCCGCGGTGCTGATGGCCGCGACCACCCGGCTGGTGCCGCCCGAGAAGCGCGGCATGGCCTCGGGCATCGTGAACGCGGGGGGCTCGTTCGGGCAGTTCCTCTTCGCGCCGCTCGCGCAGGCCATCACCGCGGCGGCGAGCTGGGTGGTCGCTCTGCAAAGCCTGGCCTTCATCACGCTGCTGGCGCTGCCTGCGGCGTGGGTGCTGCGGGGCACGGCCCAGCAGGCCGCAGCGGCGGCCGGTGCCGCGCCGCTCAAGAAGGAGACGACCCGTGAAGCCATCGGCCGCGCGGTGCACAACCCGAGCTACCTGATGCTGTGCGCCGGTTTCTTCGTCTGCGGCTTCCACGTCGCCTTCATCGCGACGCACCTCCCGGGCGTGGTGGCCTCGTGCCAGCTGCCGGCATCGCTCGGCGCCTGGGCGCTGGGCATCATCGGCCTCTTCAACATCGTGGGCAGCGTGGCAATGGGCTGGGCGGTGTCGTTCCAGGGCGGGCGCTGGCGCATGAAGTCGCTGTTGTCGCTGGTGTATGCGACGCGGGCGGTGGCGGTGCTCGTGTTCCTGCTGGCACCGAAGACCGAGTTCACGCTGCTGGTGTTCGCGGCGGTGATCGGCGTCACCTACCTGTCGACCGTGCCGCCCACCGCCGGTCTCGTCGCCAAGTTCTTCGGCCCGGCGCACATGGCCACGCTCTTCGGGCTGGTGATGCTCGCGCACCAGATCGGCGGCTTCCTGGGCGCGTATTTCGGCGGCAAGTCGTTTGAGTGGACCGGCAGCTACAACTGGATGTGGTATGCCGACATCGTGCTCGCCGTGGGCGCGGCGCTCATCCACCTGCCGATCCGCGAAGCCTCGGCCGTGCCGGCCGCGCAGCCGGCGAAGGCCTGAGGTTCAGGCTCCCACGCCGAGCAGGATCAGCACGCCAATCACCGCGAACACCAGCGCGGCGATGGCGTGCACCCACGCCATCGGCACAAACCTGACTGCACGCTCGCCGAAGAGCACCGCCGGCACATTGGCCAGCATCATGCCGAGCGTGGTGCCGGCCGTGACCCAGATCAGCGAGTCGAAACGCGCGGCCAGCATCACGGTGGCGATCTGCGTCTTGTCGCCCATCTCGGCGAGGAAGAAGGCCACCACCGTCACGCCGAACACCCCCCAGCGGCCGGCGCTCGCGGTCTCGCCGTCGTCGGCCTTGTCGGGAATGAGCATCCACACCGCCACGGCGAGGAACGACGCACCGAGCACCCAGCGCATCCATTGCGGGTTGACGAGCGTTTGCAGCCACGCGCCGAGCGCGGCGGCGGCCGCATGGTTGGCCAGCGTCGCGACGAGGATGCCCAGCACGATGGGCACGGGCTTGCGGTAGCGGGCCGCAAGCAGCAGGGCGAGGAGCTGGGTCTTGTCGCCGATCTCGCCGAGGGCGACGACGCCGGTCGACACCCAGAAAGCTTCGAAGGTCATCAGGAAAAGGGTCAGGCCGTGGGAACGGTGTAGTTGAGCGTCATGCGTCCACCGTCGACGAAGACGATCTCGCCCGTCATGTAGCTAGACGCGTTGCTGAGCAGGAAGGCGGTCACGTCGGCGATCTCGGCCGGCTCGCCGAGGCGCTTCATCGGCGTGCGGCTCATGATGCGCTGCTTCGCTTCTTCACTGCCGAGCACCGCGTTGCGTGCCAGCTCGGTGGCGATGGTGCCGGGGGCGACGGCGTTGACGCGCACCCCGCGGTCGGCGAGCGAGAGCGCCATCACGCGCGTGAGCTGGTTGATGCCGCCCTTGCTCACGTTGTAACTGGCGATGGTGGGAATGGCCATCACGCCGTTGACCGAGCTCATGTTGACGATGGCGCCGCCGCCCGTCTTCACCATCTCGCGTGCTGCCGCCTGGCCGACGAGGAAGGCGCCCTTGAGGTTGACGTCGAGCACGGCGTCCCAGTCGGCCTCGGTGATGTCGAGGAAGTCGGCGGCCTTGAAGATGCCGGCGTTGTTGACGAGGCCGGTGATGCGGCCGAAGGTCGCGAGCGTGTTGCCGATGGCCGCGTCGACCTCGGCTTTCGAGGCCACGTTGCAGTGCACGTAGTGCGCCTGGCGGCCTTGGGCGGTGAGCGAGGCGGCGAGGGCCTGGCCGCGTGCATCGTCCACGTCCCACAGCGCGATGGCGGCGCCGTCTTGTGACAGGCGCTCGGCACACGCGGCGCCGATGCCCCGCGAGGCACCCGTGACGATGACGACGTGGTCGTTCAGCGCGAAATTCACCTGTGAGTTCATCGTTTGTCTCCCGCAAGCCAGACGGCGATGCCCTGGGCGTTGAGTTCGATGTCGTTGGCGAGCAGGTGCAGCACCTCGTCATCGGCCAGCGTGCAACCGTGTGCGTGCACGCGCTTCAGGTAGGTGGCGCTCAGCGCATGCTTCAGCTGCGCATGGCGGTCGGGCGCGTCGCGCAGCGGCAACGCCAGTTGCACCAGCTCGTCGATCTGCTCCAGCAGGGTGGCGCCGAGTGCGGCGACGTCTTGCACGCGGCCATAGTGGGTGAGGAACATCGACTCGGGCTGGTACGAGAGCAGCCGCTGCACCGAGGCCTTGAGCACGGGCGGGTCGAAGTGCACCGGCGTGGTCGTCGGCAGCAGCCAGGGCCCGCGCGCGGTGTCGAACTCGCGGTACGAGAGGCCGAAGGTGTCGCCGGTGAAGAAGCTCTGGCTGCGCTCGTCCCAGATGCAGTGGTGATGCTTCGCGTGGCCGGGGGTGTCGAGCAGCGTGAGGGTGCGGCCCGCCAACTGCACCGCCATGCCGTCGTGGCTCGTGACGACCCGCTCCTTCGGGATCGGCGCGATGGTGCCGTAGGCGCGCGTCACTTCGTCGGCACCGTACACCTCGCTGGCCCCCGCGATCAGCGCGCTCGGGTCGACCATGTGCCGCTCGCCGCGCGGGTGCACGAGGAGCCGGGCCTTGGGCAGCGCTTGCATCAGCGCACCGGCGCCGCCTGCGTGGTCGAGGTGCACGTGGGTGACGATCACCCAGTCGGCGTCTTCCGGCGCCAAGCCCGCGGCCGACAGTGCCGCCAGCAGGCGCGGCACGCTGTGCGTGGTGCCGGTGTCGATGAAAGCGGCGCGGCCGTCTTCCACCATCAGGTAGGCGGCGTCGAAATTCGGGCGGTGGAAGCCGGTGTCGACGGTGTGGATGCCGTGGGGCGCAGGGCCCCCCAACGAGGGTGTGGCGGTCATGATTCATTCTAGGCAGCGCGCAAAAGCCCACCGCTACACTGCCTGCCCATGAACACCGACGAGCTCCTGCAGCCGATTTCCGACTCGGCCCCGTGTGGCGAAGACCTGTCGTTCTCGGCCGAGTTCGACCAGATCGCCGAGATGCGCCGCGAAGACGACCCGACGCTCGACCAGGGCGAATGGGTCACGAGCCTGAAGATGGCCGACTGGCCCGGCGTGCTCGACCGCTGCAGCGAGCTGCTGCGCAGCAAGTCCAAGGACCTGCGGCTCGCGATGTGGTGGGCCGAGGCCGCCACCTTGACGCAGGGTTACGTCGGGCTGCGACAGGGTCTGGAACTGTGCGGCGGGCTGTGCGAGCGCTATTGGGACGACTTCTACCCGCAGCCGGAAGACGGCGACCAGGAGCAGCGCATCGGCAACCTGCGCTGGTTCCTCGGGCGCATCGGGGCGCTGTCGACCGTGGCGCCGATCACGCGCGGCCGCACCGGCGTGTACTCGCTGCAGCAGATGTTCGCCGCGCGTGCGCTGCAGCCCACGCCCGAGAAGCCGCTGCCGCCTGAAGCGCTGACGCTCGACAAGTTCAACCGCGCCTTGCGCGAAACCCCGAAAGACGACCTGCGCGCCTCATTGGCGGCGCTCGAAGCCAGCCAGCAGCTGCTGAACGGCTTGCAGGGCCTGGTCGACGCAAAGCTCGGGGCCGATGGGCCCAGCTTTGTGTCGGCGCGCGAGGCGTTGGCTTCGGCGCTGCACGAGCTGCAGCGCCTGTCGCGAGAAGCGGGCGCGATCTCGGGCGCTGCGGTGTCCGATGTGGGCGCCGGTGCGGCCAAGGTCACCGCCGACGCGGCTGCTGCGGGCGCTGCCACCGGCGGGCCCCTGCGCACGCGCGAGCAGGCGCTGGCACAACTGCGCGAGGTGGCGAGCTTCTTCCGCGCCACCGAGCCGCACAGCCCCGTGGCCTACCTCGCCGAGAAGGCGGTGCAGTGGGGCGACATGCCGCTGCACCTGTGGCTGCGCGCCGTGCTCAAGGACGCGGGCGCGCTGGCCCACGTGGAAGAACTCCTGGGCGTGCAGCCGGCCCGGGACGAGAACTCTTAAGCCTTACTGGCTCACCCGGAACTCGATGCGCCGGTTGCGCGCACGCCCTTCCGGCGTGTCGTTCGCAGCCACGGGCCGATCCGGGCCCGACCCCGAAGTGGTGATGAGCGAGGGCGGCACGCCCTTGCCGGCGAGGTAGCTGCGCACCGCATCGGCCCGCGCGAGCGAGAGCACGATGTTGGTGTCGCGAGCGCCTTGCGAATCGGTGTGGCCGATCACCTCGACCTTCTTGCCGCCCATCTTCAGGAGCGCCGCCGCCATCTCGTCGAGGATGGTGCGGCCAGCCGGGCGCAGCACGCTGCTGCCGGCTTCGAACTCGATGATGCGGTTGGCGAGCGTCGCGTCGAGCACCGACTGCTCCTGCGCCGCCACGCGCAGCGCGTTGCGCACCGCGTAGGTCGGGTTCAGCGCCGTGGCCATGTCGGCGGCGAGCTGCTGGCGCTGTGCTTCGTTGCCCACCTCGCCCTTGAGCTCGATGTTGTTGCCGTTGATCACGAGCTGGCCGCGCGACACCTGCTTGAGGTTGGGCGAGACGATCTTCTGCACGTAGCCACTCCAGTTGGGAGGTGCCACGACCTGGCCCACGCCGAGCTGGTCGACCACACGCTCGGCACCGTAGATCTCGCGCACGCGGGCGAGGATGGCGTTGCGGGTGGCTTCGTCGGGCACGGTGCCGGCGACGACGACCTGGTTCGGTGCCGCAGCGGTCTCGGCTGCAGCCGGCATGGCGGCTGCCATCAAGGCCACCAGGGGCAGCACGCGTTTCATGAAGGACGGGAGGCTCATGCTCATTCCCCGAGGAAGGTTTCGCGGAACATGTCGACCGCTGCCGCGAGAGACAGCGAGGGGTCGCGCAGGTGGTTGGAGAGCTTGCGCAGGCCGTAGTCGGAGCCGATCCAGTCTTCCACCCACTCGGCTTCCGTCACGCTGACGTTGTCGTTGCGGCTCGCCTCGCTGTCGATCACCGAGCGCAGCGTGAGCGGCGACGCGCCGTGGAAGCCCATCACCAGCACCGGCTGCGCGCCATGCATGGTGACGAAGATGGCGGTCTCGGCCGAGGTGCGCGCAAAGAAGCGGCTGATCAGGTCGACCCACATCGTGAGCACGTGCGGCAGCTGCATCGGGTCGCGCGGCAGTGGCAGCAGCAGGCCCTTGTTGAGGTCGGCATGGCCTTGCGACAGCACCGGCTGCAGGAGCAGGCCGAGGGCCAGCGCCGTTTGGCGGAACGAGATCGGCGCAGCGCCCGGCGGCATGAGTGCCGCTTCGAGGCGCTCGATCGTGATCTGTTGCGCGAAGGCCTTGTACGACTGACGCAGCGCGTTGGTTTCGCGTTCCAGCTCCAGCGGGCCGAGCAGCTGCTCCTGCACCTCGGCGAAGTCGGTGGCCTGCTGGGCCACGCGCACCTGCGTGTCGAGCCGGCCCCACAGCGGGCTGAGTGCCTGCGGGCTGTAGGGCAGGAACTGCAGCGGCTCGTCGACTTCGAACGACGCGGCCAGCACGAAGGGGAAGCGGCGGCCTGAGGCATCCTGGCTGGCCACCATGTGCCCCACCAGGCCGGCATTGCTCTGCGTGCCGAGGATGGCGAAGTGCACCGGCGAGGCGGCGTCGTAGACGATCTTCCAGCGGGTGTCTTCGGCCAGCAGCTCGAGCGTCTGCGACATCCAGTGGTCGATGCTGTGGATGAGCGCCGAGCCCGCGCTCGAGCGCACGAAATCGCCGCGCGACGGCAGCTTGCCGAAGTAGAGCGCCTGGGCGGCTCCGCTCATGGCCGGCCTCCCGTCAAGGGTGCAGACGCGGGCACGGCAGGCGCGAGGCCGGCCACCAGCGGCGGCAGCTGCACGCCCTTCAGGCCGCCCGAGGCGCTGGGGGTGTCGGCCGCGCCGGCCGCATTCGGCGAGCCGACGGCGGCGCTGGCGATCAGGCGCAGCTGCACCGTCACGGCCAGGTTGGCGTTGGGCCACGAGAGTTCGAAGACGTTGCTGTCGATCTTGCGGCGGCGCGCCTTGTTGATCATCTTCTCGAGACCGTAGCCGCCCGGCTCGTTGAGGAACTCGACGGTGCGGCCATCGGTGGTGACACCGGTGATCTTCACGCCCGGCGTGCCCTGGCCGGGCCAGACGAAGTTGGTCCAGCTGGCGATGGCGTTGCGGTAGCGCAGCTGCTGGCCGTCGACCTCGATGGTGTATTCGGCGAGGCCCGGCACGGGCGTGGGCAGCATCTGGAAATTGGTCTGGGCTTCGTTGCCGCCGCCCGAGCCACCCCCTGCCGCACCGCCGCTGCCAGCCCCGCCGCCAGCGACCGGCGCCACCCACACCGGGAAGCCAGTCGCGAACTCGGGCCGCAGGCGCAGGCCGATGTCAGCCCAGGTGCGCGGCGTGATGATGTCGCCGCGGCGCACGACGAGCGCGCCCAGCGCCTGCTCGCTGAACTTGGCGACGCCACCATCGGGCCCGAAGAGCTTGGTCATCTCGCCGGCCGTGGCCTCCAGGCGCGAAGCCTTGTCGAACGGGTACTTGCCCGCCAGCGTGCGCTGGAACGGCTCGTGCACCTGCGCGGCCCAGATGCGGTTGATCTCGTTCTCGGCCGCCGGCACGATGACCGCGTAAGACTGGATCAGCGGGCGCACGAGCAGCGGGCGCAGCGTGGCCTTGGCGGCATCGGTCTGGCCGGCGAGCATCTGCTCGTCGACGAGCTTGAGCGCTTCGCTGAGCTCGGAGCTGCCTTCGAGCGTCTGCTGCATCAGCTGGCGGCTGGCCGGGCCGGCGTCGCCCTGGTTCTTGATCTGGTTGAAGCGCGTGCGGACCTTCGACAGCGACTGCAGGTAGTTGCGGATCAAAGCCGGGTTGCTGTCACGCTCGACCATCAGGCGCGTGAGACCGGCGAACTCCTTGCCGATCGGCCCCATCGGGATGGCCGCCTGGCCGGTGGTCACGTCGAGCTTCACTTCCACCGGGCTCGGCGACATGCGCAGGATGGAGCGCTTGAACCAGTCGACGAAGCCCTTCTGCCCCTTGGCCAGCTTGTCGTTGAGGATGCCCGGGTTGTCCCACGAGGTCTGGTCGTAGAGCGCGGTGATGAGCTTGCCGACGGGTGAGGCCGCCGGGTCGCCCAGGCGGTTCATGCGGATCACCGCCTGCTCGAAGCTGCCGAACTCCTTCACCGTCACGCCCTGCAGGAACTTCTGCCACTCCTGCACGTATTCGGTCTTGTAGAGCTGCACCAGCGCCTTGCGGATCTGCTCAGGGCTGCCTTCGAGCGTGAGGTCGTCTTGCGTCGCGGTCTTGAGCACCCAGTCGTCGGCACGCGTTTCCTTGAGCGAGGCTTCCTTGAAGGCGTCTTCGATGAAGCCGTCCCACGCTTCGCGGGTGAAGGCCCCCGAGATGGCGTAGCTGCCGGCCACGATCTCGCGGTCGGCTTCGTCGATCAGGCGGGCCACCGTCATCGGCGGGAAACGGGTGGCGGCTCGCGCCTTCACTTCGGCGTACACGCGCTCGCGTGCCGGCATGCCCTTGACGACGCGGCGCAGGTTCTCGCGCGTGGTGTCGAGCAGCGCGAGGTTGGTCTGCGTGGCGGGGAAGTCGGGTGCCGAGACCTGCGTGAGCGCGAAGGAGAGGATGCGTTCGGCCGAGCGGATCAGCTGCTCGCGCGGCATCGACCCGCGGTTGGCTTCGAGCCAGCCGCGCCAGAAGCGGGTGAGCTGGTCGCCGAGGTGGCCGGTTTCCATGCGGGTGCGGTCGCCCAGCATGATGTAGGTCTTGAGTGCGTTGTAGGCGTCGGAGACGTTGGTGCTCGAGGCGGCGGAGTAGAAGCCCATCGGCTCGGGTGTGGTGGCAGGCCGCGCGGCGTTGCTGCTGTCGGCTGAGCGGCCGAGCGGTTGCAGTTGCGCGGCGTTGGCGTTCACCTCGCCGAGGTAAGCCGCAATCGCCCCTGCGGTGGGCTTGAGCAGCACTTCCTGCAGGCCCGACAAGTAGACCGCTCGCATCTTGGCTTCGAGCGCCTCGCCCTGGTAGAGGCCGAGCGCGAGGGTCCACGGGCGCTCTTCGCGGTAGCGCTGCAGCTGGTCGACGCGGTCTTGCACGATCTCGAGCGCTTCGAGTCTCGACTGCAGGTCGATGCGGCCTTCCTGCAGCTTGATCGCCTTGTTGAGGTCGGCCTGCACGTTGGCCACGAGCTGGCGGTTGCCCACATACGACCACGTCCAGCCGGCGAGCATGGCGCCCAGCAGCAGCGCGCCACCGAAGAACGCGGCATAACGCCAGCGCAGCTTGTTGCGGCTGGTGTACTGCTTGACGAGGTTGGCGTCGGCGAAGACGACCTTGGAGAAAAGGTCGCGCAGGAAGAAACCGTTTTGCGCCACCACTGCAGCGGTGGGTGCGGTGCCCACCGCGGGCGAGAGCCCGAAGCGCTCGGCCACACGCTGGCTCGCGCGGCCGGTGGACTGGCCTTCCTGCACCGCGCTCGTGAAATAGAAGCCGCGGAAGATCGGGCGGAACTGGTACGGGTTGTCTTCGAAGAGCGTGGTGATGAAGGTGCGCAGCGGCGCCTTCAGCGACGAGAACTCGAGCGGGAAGGTCAGCACGCCGGGCGGCAGTTTCTCGCCGCGGTGCATCGACATGCGCACCGTCGAGGCTTCCTTCAGGCCGTCATTCAACTCGTCGAAGTGCTTGTCGAAACTTGCCACCACGTCGGCCTTGGTGGCGGTGTCGTAGGGCAGGGTGGCGCCCCACACCCGCTCGCGCTCGTCGCGGTCGCGGTCTTCGAAGAATTCGGCAAAGCCCGAGATCAGGTCGGCCTTGGTGAAGACCACGTAGACGGGCGCGAAGACTTCGAGCTTCTCGGTCAGCTCTTGCACACGCTGGCGCAGCTGCTTGGCGAGCGTGATCGCGAATTCGGGCTTGTTGTTCGAAAGCTCGGCGAGGCTCGCCGCGATGATCACCCCGTTGAGCGGCGCCTTCGGGCGGTTGCGCTTCAAGAGCGAGAGGAAGCCGAGCCATTCGTCACGGTCTTCCTGGTGCACCGAGTAGCGGCCGGCGGTGTCGAGCAGGATGCCTTCGGTGGTGAAGAACCAGTCGCAGTTGCGTGTGCCGCCGATGCCCTGGATCACCGATGACGTTTTGTCGGAGAAGGGGAAGTTGAGGCCCGAGCGCACGATGGCCGTGCTCTTGCCGGCGGCCGGGTTGCCGATCACCGCATACCAGGGCAGCTCGTACAGTGCCGCCGAACCCGAAGTCAGGCCGAGCTTGGAGGTCTTGATGGTCTTGACCGCCTCTTGCATGCGCTGGCGCACGGCCTCCATCTCGGCGCGGCTTTCCTTCGTGCTCGCGGACTTCACGGCGCGCTCGGCTTCGGCCTCCATCGCGGCTTCGAGGTTCTTCGAGGCACGCGCTGCACGCCAGCGCCGCACGGCCCACACGATGAACCACACGACGAGCAGCGTCACGAGGATGGCCACCGCCCACAGCGCGCCGACTTTCAGCGCGTTGGCACTGAGGAAGAGCAGGGCGGCCAGCGCCAGCACGCCGATCACGGCGAGCGTGCGTGTGTCCAGGAGGAACGACCAGATTCGTTGCATGGGAAATATCCGTTCGGGTGTTCAGGCGGCCTGTGCCGCGGCGGCGGGTGCTGCTGCGGGCAGTGGGGCCGGTGCGGTGGCCGGTGGCGTGACGGGCGCCATGAGCACGGCCAGGCGGTCGAAAGAGGACTGCGCGCCCAGCACGAGCGCGGGTGCTTCGGACTCGCGCACCTGCGCGGCGGTCAGCGCGGCACAGGCGATCAGGCGGGCGATGCCGAGGTCGCCGCAGCCGAGGCCGAGGCGCAATGCGTGTTCCGACGCGTCGAGGTGCGGCAGCCGCTCCTGCAGCGTTTCATAGACCTCGACGGTGCGCGAGACACGATGGTCGGCGTCGGTCGTGAGGTGCTGGATCAGCTTGGCGTCTTGGCTGGTGCCGAGCAGCAGGTCGTCGACGGCTTGCACCAGCGCTTGCGAGGTGACACGGCCACTCGCATCGGCCGACTTGTCGCGCTTGATCAAGCTGGCCTTGTGCATGAGCGCGAGTGGGGCTGGCGCAGCGGTGGGCGCGGGCCATGTGGGCGACGCGAGCAACACGCCGGCGCCGCCTTCGCCGGGTACGCGGCCCTGCTGGCGCTGGCCTGAGAAGAGCTCGTTGTGGCGTGCGAGCTGCTCGACCGTGTCTTCGCCCACCAGGCTGTCGGCCGCCAGCGCCCACAGCAGGCCGGGCTGGCGCTCACGCTGCCACTGCTGGAGCTGCTGCTCCATCAGCAGCCAATGGGCCTCGGCGTTCTCGACCGGGTGGACGTGCAGTTGCACCGCAGGGCGCGCCGTGCTGGCCATCGCGCGCGACTGGCCGGCGGCCTTGAGGCCCGCCTCGACGTGAGGCTCGAAGAGCTGGTGCAGCCATGCGCTCGCGAGCTGTTGCGCAGGCACCGGCCAACGCGCCGGAATGCCCACTCGCACGCTCACCATCGGCGGCAGCATCGGAGCGGCGTTCGGCGTTGCTCGCGCTGAAGGCAACGGCACCGACAGTGCAGGCCACTGCGACTCGAGCTGTCCGGCCATCTGCTCGACGATGGCTTCGAGCGAGGCCAAGGCCCGCAGCATCTCGGCTTGCGGCAGGTGGCCGGGCCACTCGGCAGGCAGGCCTTTGCGTGCGTTGCCGATGTCTTCGAGTGCGGTGGCCACGCCGTCGGTGCTGATGTCGGCGAGCGGCGCGGTGAAGATCGCGATGCCATCGTCGTCTTTCATCGCAGCGTCGAGTTCGGCTTTGCAGCTGCCTTCGGCGATGCTCGATTGCGCGTCTCGCCAGGCCGCACCCGCGCGCACTTGCACCGCGGCGGCCAGCACGCGGTGGGGCACGGCGCGTGCGTCAGTGGCAGGCGCTGCGGCGGCGGCCGGTGTGGCGGAAGGCGAAGCTGCTACGGCCACGGTCGGTGCAGCGGCATAGCGGCGCAGCCGCCTCACCGCCCACACCACGGCGAGGAGTGCCGCCGTCAGGACCAAGGGCAACACCACCAGGTGCAGCAGCAACTGCGTGGCATCGGGGTTCACGTTCGCTGACTGCCATCGCCACAGCGTGCTCAACCACACCAGTGCGGTGATCACCAGCAGCAGTGCGAGAACCTTCCAGACTTTGGCCATGAGGGGAGTACAGCGAACGCATGGCGCCGCGAAGGCGCGTGCGAGGTGGTGTCAGCGGGGGGCGAAGCGGAGTTGGAGCGGGCGCAGGGTCGTCAGCATTCGTCGCTGGTGACCGACTGCGAGGAGATCAGCTTGGCTCCGCAGGCGGTCTGGTCGTCGTGCCGCGCGGCGGCCTTGCCGTCGATGACCATCGTCGGGTCGCCGGTGACGATCGCACAGGTGCCGTGGCCCTTCTTGGGGCAGGTGACCTTGTCGCCGACGCGTGCGATGCGCTTGCCGTGTGTGTCGGTGACCCCGGAGGCCTCGATGACCTCGCCGCCGTGGTCGGTCTTGTCGCCCAACACGATGAAGGGACGCCCCATTCCACCTCTCCCTTGTCTGTGTGATTTGCAGCTCGCATGCAGGCTCGATGCGAGCGCTGAAGTCTAACGGCGGGCGCGTGTTTTCAGGCCCCCACTTTCGGGCGGTGCACATTGGGTTTGCGCAGCTCCACATGGCCCAGGTCGGCGTTCTGCCAGCGTCCGCCCCAGGTCAGGCCGACACGTTGCGCAACTTCTCCATACAACTCGTAACCCTTCGCGGCCCACGGGTCGCGTTCGCTGATGACGAGCTTGCCGTTGCGCATGAACGCGCTGTCGGCGGCGAGCCCGTGCTGGTGGTAGCTCTGCCACGCCGCTGCGTTGGTGACGTGCGCGCCCATGCTGGCGAGCAGGGTCTGCCGCTCGGGGCTGCGGTAGCCCTCGATGAGCGCCATCTCATAGCCGTGCTCCTCGCGCATCAGGCGGTAGGCGAGCAGCAGGCGCTGGCGGAAGTCGGCATCGAGCGCGTCCCATCGGCGGTCGGCTGTGCTGAGCTTCGGGCGCAGCAGCTCCACTTCGGCGGTGGTGAACACCTCGGGCGGCAGCGGTGGGGGTGGCACCAACTGCTCGCCTTGTAGCAGCGTGGCGATGACGCTGTCGGGTTGCGAGGTGGTGGTGTCGTCGTAGGCATCGAGCGTGTGCAAGGCCCGCAACGAGAAGACGATGACCGGCGGCAAGATCAGCAGCGCCGCTCCGATCGACAAGGGAATCGCATTGCGCTGCGCCCAGCGGGTGCTGCTGGCGGCCTGGGCGTAGCCCTGACGCGCATTGCGCGTGGCAGCACGTTGCGCGTTGTGCTGTGCACCGGCAAGACGTCGACCCCATTGCGTGATGCGCTGCACCACACCTTCACGAAACGATGGCAGCAGGAGCAGCGCCGCCAGTGCGCACGCACCGACGAAGTACACGACGACGATCGCAATCCACATCATCTTGTTGCAAGCACACTTCGCTGTCCCCCCAACGGGGCGTTGCTGCCTGGGATGGCCTCTCTAGAATTCGCGCACCCATACGCGCGCAGGCGCGCCCGTCGACTTCCAGGCCTTCGGCTTTTGCCATGACCCAGCCAGACAAGCCCGTTCCAGCCCGAGGCGCACGCCCTCAGTTGTTTGGCGGACCCAGCGCAAGCCAGCCCGGCAAATCACGACAGCCCGACTTCGGGCCGAGCATCTTAGCCACCATCGACGGCACGCCGCGTCGTGATGCGCGTGCTCGCGACACGACCCCCTTGAAGCGGGTGCTGTGGATGTCGCTGCTGGCGCTGGGTGTGGTGGCGGTTTACTTTGCGGTGAAGCTCGGCATGCTGCCGAGTGCGTCGTCTTACTCGCCCGCGCAGGCTGCTCCGGTGGCGCAAGCGCCGGCTCCAGTGGTCAAGGCCGTCGAGCCGCTGGCCGCCGCTGTGCCTGTGACGCAGGCGGCGTCTGCAGCATCGGCGTCCGATGGCGCTGCGTCGATCGAAACGGTGGCGATGCCGGTGGTGGTGGCTGCGTCTGCTGATGCGGCAACGCCCGCGGCGTCGAATGTTGCAGCCAGCCTGAACAACATCCAGCAGGTGCTGGCCAGCGCAGATGCTCCAGAGCCACGCAAGGCTGCCAAGCCGGTGATGCCCAAGGAGCCGGCCGTCACGGCTCCGCCGTCCACCAAGGACACGACCGTGGCGATGCGCGGTGCCGCACCTGCGCCGAAGCCGACCACCAAATCTGCCAACGACGATGCTGAGTTGATCGCCGCGATGCTTCCGCACCTGAAGCGCAGGGGCACTGCGCCCACGAGCCCGGGCTACGAGAAGCGCTGCGGTCACCTTGATGGTGATGCGGCGGTGGATTGCCGGGTGAAGTTCTGCAACGGGCGCGAAGGGGTGGACGCGGCGTGTCCGTCGGCGGTGAGTCGTTGAGCCGCCTTTGACTTCAGCGTGGTTTGAGCTCGCTTAGCGAGGGCGTTGTTCTGCCTAGGAGCCTCGGCTCCCGGGAGCCGTCGACACGGCTACGCGCTGCTTACAGCTTTGGCGGGTCTTGGTTTTGATCCAGCTGCCAGATGGTGACACCGAAATCACCGCCGACGTCGGGCATCAAGTCGCCCTGTTTGAAGTAGCGGCGGCTGTTGGCTTGAGCGGGGGTGAACCAGAAGCCATTGCGAGGGCAAGGTTGGTTGGCGGCGCAGCGCAGCCGTGTGATGTCCAGGGTTTTGCCATCGCTGCCAAGCGCGGCAGGCCTGGGGAGGCTTCGCGCATAGTCCACAAGGTCGCGCGGGTAGAACTCGTGGTCCCGGTAGCTGCTGTCGTCGATATCGAGCAGGTAAGTGATCGCGCCGGACTCGAAGCTCCAGTAGCCGAGGAAGACTGCACTGCCTTCGTGAGTACCGTGGTAGTACTCCCGTCGGGATGCTTCGTACCACTTCTCGAGGTAGCGCTTCATTAGCGCTGGGCGATCGGCCGGCGCTGCGTTGAAGATCTTGACAGTGTTGCGATAGGGGAGTTCGCGAGTGGAGTCGTCAGGCAGCGGGGCAACAGCCAAGCCGAATGGTTGAAGCAGGCGTTCGATTAGGCAGTCTCTGGTCGGATTTCCCCAATCGAGAACGGCTTTGATGCGAGGAATCAGCTCGGAATGTCCGAGGAGGTATGCAAAGCAAATAAGACGCAAAGCTCGAAAGTAGCCGACGTCTTCCCAAAGGGAAGCATGTGCCACAACTGCTCCGTGGTGCTCATCGCTCGCTTGAAAAGCGCGGTCAAAGCGAGCAGCTTCTTCCCATCGTTCAACCACAAACAGCATGAACGCTGAAAGGTTTGGAATCGAGTCGCCCGCGGTGAAGTTGACATGCAGAAAGTCCAATGCGTCTTGGGCCAACGCATCGGCTGCCATTGAAATCCTGCCTTTCGGCCGACTGGCCAGGTAGTCGGGCTCTGAGAGATTCTTGAGGACGAAGGGAATGTCGTCAGAGAACGGCGTCGCGGAATCCGAGTCATATCGCTCGTAGTCAAGCAGGTGGTCACGCTTGGCTGTCGCAAACGCCTTTGCATCGATCTTGCTTAGGTTGTTCATTAGCGTGACAACAACAACTCCTGGACTCAAAACAGTCGGCATCTGGATGCGTGCGGCTGGCCGCTCTTGCCTCTGTTGGAACGATGTTAGGGTTGACTGTGGTCACTACCACACGTGATCGATTTCGAGCTCATGAGCACCGCCTTGCTCTTCGACTTTGAGCCTGTGGCCATTGATCTTGATGTGTGCGCCCTGTTCCTGCTGGTCAAGTTATGCCGGTTGCTGGTGGTCTGAACAGCTTGCGCCGCCCCTTTTTGCTAGAGCCTGGGCGGATCCTGGTTCTGATCGAGTTGCCAGATGGTGACACCGAAGTCACCGCCGACGTCGGGCATCAAGTCACCCTGTTTGAAGTAGCGGCGGCTGTTGGCTTGAGCGGGGGTGAACCAAAAGCCATTGCGAGGGCAAGGTTGGCTGGCGGCGCAGCGCAGGCGAGTGACGTCCAAGGTCTTGCCGTCGCTGCCAAGTGCGGCGGGTCTGGGGAGACTACGCGCGTAGTCCACAAGGTCGCGCGGGTAGAACTCGTGATCGCGGTAGCTGCTGTCGTCGATGTCCAGTAGGTAGGTGATGGCGCCTGCCTCGAAGCTCCAATAGCCGAGGAATACGGCGCTGCCCTCATGTGTGCCGTGGTAGTACTCACGTCGAGAGGCCTCGTACCACTTTTCAAGATACCGCTTCATCAGAGCCGGGCGCTCGGAGGGTGCGGCATCGAAAATCTTGATGGTGTTGCGATAGGGAAGTTCGCGAGTGGAATCGTCCGGCAGTGGATCCACGGCTAGGCCGAACGGCTGAAGCAGTCGCTCGATGAGGCAGTCTTTCTCAACGTTTCCGTAGTCAAGCAGCGTCTTGACGCGAGGAACCTCTCTCGTGTGACCGAAAAGATAGGCGAAGGAAATCAGGCGAAGAGCGTCGTAGTAGCCGTCGCCTCCCGGGAGCGCAGCATGGGGGACTACGGCCCCATGATGGATATCGCTCTTGTGAAAAGCCTCGTGCAGATGCCCAAACTCTTCCCAATACGTCACGAGAGCCGGGTAGTCGTTTGCGATGAGTTCTGGTGATGCTCCCGCTGAGTAATTGATCGTCGCGAGGTTCAAGGCGTATTCAGCCCTTGCGCCCGCAGCGGCCTGCAGTTCGCCGACATTCTTTTCGGCGCGCCAAGCTGGGTCCGCGAGCCTTTTCGTGGTTCGTGGAATGCGTATCTCTAGATCTGCCGCCTCCTCTTCATATCGCATGAAGTTGAGCAGCTTGCATCGCACCTTCGCGGAAAACTCAGCAGCAGTTCGTACAAGCATCTTCATTGAGGACTACTCCCACAAGAACCCGCGGTCGTCTGGCAGAACGACAATTGGTCTCTGAACGCTGTGGGTATGCGGAGGTTGCTTCTTAGAGGTTTCATGGAGATGCTTCTGACGTCCCGTCACCATCAGTATCCATCTGTGGTAAGGACACGATATGTCGCCGTCAACAAAGTCGCGAATCTGCGATCTCAGCCGGGGAGCATCGCTTGGGAGAAGGGTGGCGTCAGATGAAGCGTTCCTGATGATCCATCGATGGCTCATCTGCGTGGCAAGGCTGGTCTTCTCATTTGCGTTGTTCAGGCCTTGTTGACGCTTCCCGTGTTCATCGCGCCCACCTTTCGTAAGTCCCTGGTCCGTCTGAAGCTCGGCCTTCTTGGCCGGGCTGCTGTCGCGCTGCTCGTTGCCAAACGCATTCGGGCCATTGCCATTGGCTTCATCGGCACGCAGCGCATCGAAGTGCTGCCGTAGATCCGGTGTGAGCGCAGACAGAAAGGCAAACGAACCAATCAGGCTTCCCTTCGTTTCAGCAATCACATACGGCTTGCCTCCCTTGCCGCTGCTGGCGAAGACGGTGGGGTTGACCGTGGTCACGCGCCAGATGTGGTCGATGCCCGGCCCGCGAGCGCCATCACGCTCCTCGACCTTGCGCCCGTGGTCATTGATCTTCTTGAAGTTGGTGTGGTTCTTGGCGACGTGGTAGTCGGCAATGTGCTCAGGCAGGACGCCGCTGTACCAGTTGTCGCGCTTCTTCTTGGCTTCGCGTGGTTGGTCGGTCTTGCGAGTGTCTGGGGCCCCCTGATTCCTGCCGGTTTGGTCTTGCTTCTTCGGGGTGCTGCCTGAACCGCGCTGCGCCGGGGTTGGCGACGGCAAGGCTTTGGCATCAGCGGCATTGGACGCCGCTTTGGCAGACCCGCCCGGCGCGGTCTTCGCCGTACTCGCCGGGGCGATGTCGTCGAGGATCTTCTTGTGCAGCTTCTTGAGTTCTTCCAGCGCTTCAGCGAGGCGCTGGGGCGCGATGCGCTGAATGCCCTTCAGCTCGGAGATGAGCAGGTCAACATTGCCCTTGCCGGCGACAAGCTTGACCGCCCAGGAATCCAAGCCGTTGATGAAGGCTTTCAACGCACCGTCGAGCGTGTTGCGCGACTGCTGACCCACCGCGTTCCAGTTGATGTTGCGCAGCCACTTGTCGACATCGCCCTTGAGCACAGCGCGCAAGGCGTCCAGCACGCGGCCGACCCCGTGGCCTTGGCGAACCAGCTTGAAACACACCTTGAATGCGTCGCCCAGGCCGGGGATGAAACCCACGAGGGTGATCAGAAGATCGACCCAAACCAGAGGATTTGCCGGGTTGGCCGATAGCGCAATGATCCCGAGGATCAGGTCCCGCACGTCGAAGGCCTGCCCCAGCCCCGGCACGACACCGATGACGCCGGTGATGATGATGTGCGCTGGAGAGCTGCCCTGGCCGGTCACCAGGTCCTTGAGCCACTTGCCGATGCCGTCATCGGCCTGCGAAAGCGCCTTGGCGGCGCGCCCTGCATTCGGGGCATTGATGGCGCTCGTTGCTCCGCTCACGCTTGTTCTCCCTCAGTGTGCTCATGGCGCTCCGCGTAGGTGGTCGGCTGGGCTGCCACGTCCTTGAGTTCTTGCTCTGTCAGGTAGGCGTTGTAGTGGTGCTCGAAGTCGGGTGCGCTGCTGCCACCGAATTGCGGCACTTCGGCCGCCATGGCGGCGATCTCGTCGTTGAAGAAGTTCTCCTTGAGGAACTCGTCTTCCTGAGCGAGATACTTCGCGATCACTGAGTTGGCCAGTTGGTCGTCCGAGGCGGTTTGACCGACCAAGGCATTGCTGCCGCGGTCAACTCGCGCGAATGCCTGGCGAGTGTCTTCGCCGTAGGTGACGTCGTAGGTCCCCTTCGGCACGCCCTCGATGCGAGCGAACCCGCTTCCGTCCAGCTTGCCGGTGCGGCTGGACCCATCCGCAAAGGTGACCTTGTAGTCGGCTCCGACAACCGGAGTCATGTCGCTGTATCGGTAGTCGAGTTCCACGAAGTGGGTCGGCTTGCCTGCTTGACCGGTTGGAAGCGCGTTGAGATTGGCGCTGCCGCTCCCACCACCCGCCCAGCTGTGGCTGGCCGCCTTGACGATGAAGCTGCCCGGAGTTGCGAACTCGATGTTGGCCCCGTTCAGCACCACTTTGGAGTCGCCCCCCACGATCTCGATCCGCTCCTTCGCGGTGATCGTGATCTCGTCATTGACCGAGATCACCGTGATGTCCTTGTCAGCCAGCAGCTCCAGCGCATCGGTGTGTGCGCGCAGCGAGAGCTTGCCGTTGGCGGCTATTGCCTGCAGGTCACCGTCGTGCGTGTAGAGGCTCGTGGTCTCGCCTGAGACGAGGCTGGCGGTGTGCGCGGCAGCGGCGTGGATGTCGCCTTGGGCGATGAGTGTCGTGTCTTGCCCCGAGTAGCTCGCGATGCTGGCCGGGCTGCTCGTGATGGCGGCGCTGGGGGTGTCGAGCACGATGAAGGGCTTGGCGAACTGCGCCACCGGGTCGTTTGCGTCGCGGTTGGCGCCTTGGCGTTCGCTCGGGTGTTGCCCGCTCTTCTGGATGTCGATGGCCTCCAGCAGACCTTGCAGCGCGGCTTGTTCCTGGGTGTCGTGGCTCGTGAGGGCGAGTGCACCCTGGCCTTGTGCCGCCTGGCTGAGCGCTTGCCCAAGTTGCTGTGCGCTCTTGAGTTGGGCGACGGCCTCTTGCACGTCGAGCTGATTGCCTTGCGCACTGCCGTAGCTGCCAGCTCGCGCGGTGGTGCTCAGCAGCAGGCCCTGGCCTGCGCGCAGACTCGCCCAGCCGTCGGTGTGGGCGTAGAAGCCGGAGCCGAGCCAGGCGCCGCGTTGGCTGCTGCTAGAACTCTGGCTGATGATGTGGCCGAGGCTCAGCTCGCTCCACGGTGAGCCCGCGCTCTGGCTGGCCAGGCGCATGCGCAGCTGGCCGGTGGCGTCGTCGATCACCCACTGGTTGCTGCCGTCGTCGTCGAGCGTGCGGCTGTGCCAGCCCGAGAGGGTGCCCGGGTGGTTGGTGCCCGAGTCCACGCCTGCCGGCCAGGGCAGGGCGTCCTGTCCGTTGTGCAGCTGCCCGACGATGATCGGGCGGTCGAGGTCGCCTTCTAGAAAGTCGACCAGCACTTCGGTGCCCACGCGGGGAATGAAGAGCGCGCCCCAGTTGGCGCCGGCGCTGGGCTGTGAGACGCGGACCCACTGGCTGGCGGCCGCATCGCCCGGTGCGTGGCCGGTGTCGTCTTGGCCCGGGGTGATGGGGCCAGGCAAGCCACCTGCCAGAGGTGCTGAGCCACGTTGCCAGGGGAACTGCACGCGCACACGCAGGTCTCGCTCGGTGGTGACGGGCTGGTCGGCATGGCCGACGACGAGGGCGGTCTGCACGCCGGGCGCTTGCGGCTTGGCTCGTGCGGCGGGCACGAGGGTCGCTGCGGCCGGCGCTGCCTGGAAGTGCTGCTGGTAGCTGCCGGCGTCGAGGTCGGGGCGCTTGAGGAGCTGGGCCGCCTCGCTGCCGAGGTTGTTGGCCGCTTCGTGGTGAACCGCGAGCACGACGAACTGGCTGTCGCTTGCGCCCAGGGGATAGCGGCTGTGCTCGGTGAGTTGGAAGTTGGCGCCGGGGGTGAGGCGGCGCACGCCGCCGGTGCCGCTCAGCGTCTTGTAGGCGAGCTCGTGTCGGGCCAGGGCCAGCGCACTGCGCTGGTCGGCCAGCGGGCTGTGGGCCGATTCTTCGTCAGACTCGAACCGGCTGTGACGCCGCTCGCCGTGGCCGTGGTACTGCTCGAGTGCAGGTACCTCGCCTTGCGCGAGTGCGCTTTGCTGTTGAGCGGTCACGCCGGCGAGCTGGCGAGGGTCCCACGCGCCCAGCGTCACAGCGTTGGGTGCGAGCTGACGCGAGAGCGCGATGGCGGTGATGGTGTCTTCGACGAAGCCGCGCGTGCGCACGTCGGGCTTGCCGAAGCGCAGGGCGCCGAGATCGGGGCGTGCGGCGCTCGGGTCGCTGATGATGAGGCAGTGCTTGGCCGTCTTGGCTTCGCTGAGTGGGCGATCGTCGTCGCTGTGGTCGAGGCGCCAGTTCCAGCCCTCTTCGGCCAGCAGGCGCTGCACGAACTCGGCGTCGCTCTCGCGGTACTGGGTGGTCGTGCCTCGGCGAGGGGCGGCCTCCAGCGCTTCGGGGCTCAGCTCGAGGCGGAAGTTGGCCTGGGGATAGGCCCGCAAGACGGTGGTGAGGATCTCGTCGGCGCGCTGGCCGAGGAACACGCGTGTGTCGTGGCGCAGGCCGAGGAAGTGGGTGAAGGCGACGAGCTGCAGCCGATAGCGAGCAAGGCCCCCGTCGGCGCCGAGCTGCGCGGCTTCGGCCACGTAGCCGTGCCAGGTGCGGTAGCGGCCGTCGGCGCACATCAGGCGCAGGCTCATCTGCTCACCGATCAGGGCTTTGAGAGACAGCTGGGCGCTGGTGCTCAGGCAATCGATTTCGGCGACCAGCGGGCTCAGCGTGGCGTGAGCTTGGCCGAGGCCGCTCACGTCTTCGTGCCAGCGCGCGCGCTCGACCACAAGCGTGGCGCTCGGCAAAGCGGTCTCGATCTGCAGCAGCCGCTTCTGCTGGCCGATCGTCAGCAAGGTCATCAGGCGACTCAAGCCTTCGGACATCGCCGAAGTCAGCGCCGAAGTCATGGTGCTCGGGTTCATTCTTGTGCTCTCCCTGTCTTCTGTGCGGCAGACGTTCTGCGGTCTGCGCACGGCGTGCCGCGCGGTGCGTCTTATGTCGTCATGGCAGCGTGATCGTCACGTGTGCGGCTTGTGGCGCGAGTTTCACGACTTCCTGGTAGGCCGCGAGGTCGCGTTCGGTGCTGCGGCCGAGCTGCCAGCGCATCGCGGTGAAGGCAAGCACGCCCAGCAGCGCGAACACCGAGCCGATCACCCACAGCGGCACTTCGTTCTTCAGCCGGTTGCGCACCTGATCGGGTGGCGCCCAATGCGGCGCAAACGCCGCACGTGAGCCTTTGAGGTGGGCGATCTCATCACCCAGCCGCGCGGTCAGGTAGTTGAGCTTCTCGCTGCCTTCGATCAGGTACTTGCCCTGGAAGCCCATCAGCAGGCACATGTGAAAGACCTCGAGGATCTGCACGCGTGACGCACCTTCGCGCCGCAGGGCTTCCAGCTTGGCGAAGAACTGCTCGCCCGCGAGTTGCTCGCCAAAAAACTGAAGCTGCAGCGGCTGGCGCTGCCACGCGTCGCGCACCTTGAACTGCGACATGAGGATGGCTTCATCGACCGTCGCGCAGAAGGCGTACTTGCACAGGTGCACGTCTTCCGCCGAGCTGCCGAGCTTGGTGGCGCCGCGCTCCAGGCCTGTGAGGAATTCCTTGATGTGCGAGCGGAAGGCATCCGCGTCGCTCGGGCCCTGCTTGGCGCGCAACAGGAAGAGCAGGTAGAACCCGTCGTACATCAGGTCCAGCAGCGTGCGGGCTTCGCGTGGCGTGCTGCCGCTGGTGGGTGAGAGGCCGGGCATCGTGGCCCCGCCGAACAACGACGGCGGCTGGGTGGCTTGTGCGTTCATGCGTTGATGGCGATGAGTTCGATTTTGATGTCGGCAATGCCGGCCGGGACGTAGATCGACACGGCCTGCGCTTGCATCATGCGTTCATAGAGAGCGCCCCGCGGCTCGAGCGCGAAGTAGTAGGCACCGGGGCGCACGGGGATCGCGGCCGGCACCTGCACCGAGTGAGACAGCGGCACGCCCGGCAAGGCCGAGAGCACGAGCTTCTCGACGTCTTCCGGCGCACCGATCTTGAAGCGAAGCGGCACCGCGTCGACCAGCTCGGCGGGTGGCATGGAGGCGCTCACGCCGAGGTAGAGGTTGGTCGCGCCGGTGATCTGCTGTGCATCGAGGCGGCCCTGGTGGAACGACGGCCGCACTTCCGAGAGCGAGATGCCGAAGTAGCGCGTGGAGATCACCGTTTCGAGCAACTCGCGGATGATGTGGTCGAGGCGGAAGAACGCGGGGCCTGGGTTGGCGTGGTCGTAGGCGGGCAGGTCGGCCAGCGTGAAGCCTTTCGAGAAGGTCATCAGCGCACCGGCCAGTTCGAGCAAGCGCTGGAAGAGGCGCTCCGGGTGCAGGCCCGGGTGGCGCATCAGGTGAGCCAGCGAGGCGTAGGCGCCGCTTGCGGTGTGCAGCAGCCAGAACGACGCGACGTCACCGGAACGGAATTCGATGATGTTCTTGGAAGGCTCGCGGTGAAAACCGTACAGCGCGTCGACCTTGGCCTGTAGCACATCGAGCAGACGGCGCAGGTAGAGGAACACGACAGGCGACGCCTGGATGGTGAGCGAGGGTGGCACGTAGCGCGGGTCGAGCTCGAAGCCGCCGGTGGCGTTGCGCCGCACGCGAAGCACCGGCATCGTCACGAGACGGCCACGCGGGTCATGTTCGGCGATCAGCTTCACCGATTTGCCGAGCAGGCTCAGCTGCGCGGCTGCTGCGTCGGTGTACTGGTCTTCCACGTCCTTCTGGACCTGGTAGTAGCGCGCAGCAGTGTCGGCTTCGTCGCGCGTGGAGGCGAAGTTGCTGCCGTTGGTGCGCAGCGGGGCCGCGGCCACGTGCAGCACCACTTCATTGCCTTGCGCGAATGCGGTGTCGAGTGCGAGTGGCTCCGGAAGTTCGTCTTCTGCTGGCGCGTTGTAGAACTCGCCGTCGGGCAGCACCATCTGCAGCTCGGTGAGGCGCAAGCGGCCGGCCTGCAAGGCATCGGTGTCGACCTTGATGCTGCGCACGCCCCAGGCGTAAGGGTGGAGGCCGCGCACCGCTTGCGCGAGGCGCCACTCGTGATAGGCGTCCTGCTGCTGGAAGTGCTGAGGCCGCAAGAAGAGGCCTTCGCCCCACAGGACTTTGGGAGTCGGAATCAAGTTCTACCTTCCGGGCGTGTCATTCAGTTGAGGGCGCACATCGAGGTGCTGAGCTTCAAGGCGCTGGTGGGCACTCCGATGGGCTGGCCGTTGGCCACGCTCAGTGCGCATGCGTGGGCGCCGAGCACGAGTCCATCGCCGAGCTGCACGTTCTCGAGTTCGAAGGCGTAGCGCCAGCGCTGCGGTGCCGGTGCGCGGAAGAGCGCGACCACGCCCACGTGTGTGGCCTCGCGTGCCCAGCGCTCGCTGATGCGTTGCTGCTGGCCTGGCAGGAGCACGAGTTCGCGGCTCTCGATCAGCTCATCGCCAAGTGTGTCTTTTTCCAGCTTGTTGTTACCGAAGGTTTCTTGGGGGGCGTTGAGGAACGCTGTGGGGCCTCGCAGTTTGTAGACGCGCACCACCAGCGAGAGCGAGCGGCCTGCGGTGTCGACGTTGAGAGAGTCGCTCGCCGCGAGCTTGAGTGTCATCGGCCGAGCCGGCTTTGCGGCCTCGGGCAACTCGGGTGCTTTGGGCACTTCCGGCTTCTTGAAGCCGATGGTCTCGAGCGCCTTTTCTCCCATGTTGCCGAGCCCTTCGCCGAACTTCTGAGCGCCACCTTGAACGGTCTCGCAACCTGACAGCGCTATCGCTGCGAAGAGCAACATCACATGCGTGAGATGTCGGTGCCGTGATGGGTCTCGCGTGATCATGTGTAGGTCGTCGCAATGCTGCGAGCGGCGCAGTTTAAGGGCGCGTACATGCAGTTGCGCATGCCGCCCCTCAAGAGAGGGATGGCCCGTCAACATCGATGCGGTAACACTGCGTAAGCCTTGCGGACATTGCGAATTTTTGCGATTTAATTCGCGCCAGCAGAAGCTGGGCACACACCACCTAACGCCAAGCACACTCGCATCGCGAGTGATCAAGGGAGTAGTTTTCCAAATGTTCTCTGACAGTCGCCTTCAGCGGCCGTTGATGGCCTGTGCCTTTGCAGGCAGCCTCATCTTCCTCGGTGCTTGCGGCAGCACACCGGCGCCTGTGAAGGCGGTGCTCCCGCCCGGCTATGCAGACCTGATGGCCTCTGCAGAAGAGGCGCACCGCAAGGGCGGTGTGGTGGAAGCGATGGGCTTCTACGAGAAGGCTGCCAAGGCCGACCCCTCCAAGAAGCAGCCATGGGTGCGCATCGCCCAAGCACAGTTCGATGCTCGCAACTACGGCTCTGCCATTACTGCGTCGCAAGAAGTCCTGCTGCGCGACACCAGCGACGTGACGGCCAAGAGCATCATGGCCGTGAGCGGCCTGCGTGTGTCGGCCTATGCGCTCGATCAACTGCGCATGGCCAATGCGGTGGGTGGCAACACCCGCGAAGAGGCCCAGGCGCTCGCACGCATCATGCGCGACTCGCTCGGCGAATCGATTCTTCCGCCGGCGCCACCCGTGGCGGCAACTGCGCCAGAGAAACCCGCTGCTGCACGCCCTGCAAACGTCGCCACACCGCCGGCACGGCGCGCGCCTGTGGCGGCTCCCATGCCTGCGGCTGCACCTGAACCCAAACGCAACCCGTTCGACGCCCTCAAGGGTTGAGAACCCGGCGACCCATTTCGAGAGGACAACATGGCCAAGAAAGACAGTGTTCAAAAGCGTCTTGAACGCATTCGCCCCCCGCGGGTCCAGCTCTCCTACGACGTCGAGATCGGCGATGCGATCGAGAGCAAGGAACTTCCCTTCGTGATGGGCGTGCTCGGCGACTTCACCGGCCAGCAAGACCCCGACAAGCCGCTGCCCAAGCTGCGCGACCGCAAGTTCGTGAATGTCGACCTCGACAACTTCGACGAAGTGATGGAAGGCATGGCCCCCAAGGCCAGCTACCGCGTGAAGAACCGCCTGAGCCCCGAGGGTGGCGAGTTCGCCGTCAACCTCGACTTCAAGGCCCTCGACGACTTCTCGCCCGAGGCCGTGGTGCAGCAAGTGGAGCCGCTGCGCAAGCTGCTCGAAGCGCGCACCAAGCTCTCGGACCTGCGCAACAAGCTCGCAGGCAACGACAAACTTGAAGACGTGCTGAGCGATGTGCTCAGCAACACCGAGAAGCTCAAGCAGCTCGGTCAGGAAGCCGGCAAGGATCAGGAGTAAGCCATGAGCGCAGCAGCACAACAAGCCCAGGCGCAGGCCGCGGTCGCCGATGCACCCGGGCTGCTCGACGAGATCGTTTCGCAGAGCAAGGTGGCCAAGACGAGCACAGAGCACACCCGCGCGAAAGACATCATCGGCGAGCTCGTCAAGGAAGTGCTGCAAGGCACGGTGGTGGTCTCGGAGAACCTCTCTGCCACACTCGATGCCCGCGTGGCCGAGCTCGACCAGCTCATCTCGGCCCAGCTCAGCGAGGTGATGCACGCCGCCGAGTTCCAGAAGCTCGAATCCTCGTGGCGCGGCCTGCACTACATGTGCAAGCACACCAGCACCGGTGAGCAGATCAAGATCAAGGTGCTGAACGCCACCAAGAAGGAGCTGGTGCGTGACTTCAAGACCGCGATCGACTTCGACCAGAGCGCGCTCTTCAAGAAGGTCTATGAAGAAGAATTCGGCACCTTCGGTGGCTCACCGTTCGGCGCACTGATCGGCGACTTCGACATCGGCCGCCAAGCCGAAGACATGTATTTCACCGAGCAGATGGCCCACGTGGCGGCTGCTGCACATGCGCCGTTCATCTCGGCCGCCTCGCCCGAGCTGTTCGGCCTCGAGACCTATACCGATCTCGGCAAGCCGCGCGACCTCGCGAAGGTGTTCGACACCGTCGAATACGCCAAGTGGAAGTCCTTCCGCGAGTCCGAAGACTCCCGCTACGTGGCGCTCACGCTGCCGCGCTTCCTCGGCCGCCTGCCGTTCAACCCGAAGGATGGCCTCACAACCGAAGGCTTCAACTTCGTGGAAGACGTGACCGGCGCCGACCACAGCCGCTACCTCTGGATCAACACCGCCTACGCCTTCGGTGCGCGCCTCACGGCGGCGTTCGAAACCTACGGCTGGTGCGCAGCGATCCGCGGCGTCGAAGGTGGTGGCCTGGTGGAAGACCTGCCGACCCACACCTTCAAGACCGACGAAGGCGAAGTGGCCCTCAAGTGCCCCACCGAGATCTCGATCACCGATCGCCGCGAGAAGGAGCTGAGCGATCTCGGTTTCATCCCGCTGGTGCACTGCAAGAACACCGACTACGCAGCGTTCTTCGGCGCCCAGTCGGCGCAGAAGCCGAAGAAGTACGACAGCCCCGCTGCCAACGCGAACTCGGTGTTGTCGGCCCAGCTGCAGTACATGTTCTCGGTGTGCCGCATTGCGCACTACCTGAAGGCCATGATGCGCGACAAGATCGGCAGCTTCGCCTCGGCTGACAACGTCGAGATCTTCCTGAACAAGTGGATCCAGCAATACATCACGACCGACGACATGGCAACGCCGGACGTGAAAGCCCAATTTCCGCTGCGCGAAGCGCGTGTGGAGGTGTCGGAGGTCCCGGGCAAGCCCGGCACCTATCGCGCCGTGTCGTTCATTCGTCCGCACTTCCAGTTGGACGAATTGACAGTGTCCCTGCGCTTGGTTGCGGAGCTTCCGCAATCGGCCAAGGGTTGATCATCTAAAAGGAGCGGATAAGAAATGAAAGACATTTACGTTGACTTCAAGGCGGGCGGCATCAAGGGTGACAGCAAGGACAGCACCCACGCTGGCACGGTGGAAGTCACTTCCTTCAGCCACGAGATCCGTCAGCCGAAATCGGCGACCTCGTCGACCGCCGGTGGCCACACCTCGGAACGTGTCGAGCACGGTGAAATGATTTTCACCAAGGACATCGACTTCGCGTCGCCGGCGCTGCTCGTGGCCTGCTCCTCGGGTACGGTGATCAAAGACGTGGAAATCCACTTCTACCGCGCCTTCGGCTCCAACACCGCAGGTGGCACCCAGAGCCGCAAGAAGTACTGGGCGATCAAGCTGAAGAACGTGATCGTTGCTTCGGTTGCGAACGTCATCAGCGGCGAAGGCCTGCCGGGCGAGACCTTCAGCCTGAAGTACTCGGCCATCGAGTGGAGCTACGACGAAATCAAGGTCGATGGCAGCCAAGGCAACAAGATGACCAAGCAGTGGAACCTGCAAAACAACACCCCGACCTTCGCCTAAAGCGAATCGCCGTGTGAAGAGGGCGAGCACTGCTCGCCCTTTTTTGCGCCCGGTTCGCGTGCGATGCCCATGCAGCGCTTTACCCCGTCATTGTTCGAGCGCCTGTTCGACGACCATTCGTCGTCTGGCGCCGATCACCTGTTGCGTGGCCTCACCATCGAGCAGATGAAGGCGAGCGTGGCGCGCGATCTCGAGGCCCTGCTCAACAGCCGTCTTGGTGTGCAGGCCGACATGACCGCCGGCTTCCCGCATGCGAGGTCGTCCATCCTCACGTTCGGCCTGCGCGATTTCGCCGGCATGAGCTTCGAGAGCCATCTCGACCAGCAAACCATCTGCGAGGCGATCAGCCAGACCATCGAGCGGCACGAGCCACGCCTGCGCAACGTGTCGGTCGAACTCAACAACCCCGACAAGCACCTGCAACTGCTCAACTTCGCGGTGAAAGCCATGCTGGTGCTCGACCCGGCCTATGAGCCGGTGAGCTTCGACGCCTTTCTGCAGCCGATGACGCAGAAGTACGACGTGGCCCTCTCGGGGCGCTGAGCTCCGGCTTTCAGACCGACCTCGGCATGGACGAACTTCTCCCGCACTACGAACGAGAACTCGCCTTCCTGCGTGAAGACGTGAAGGGCTTCGCCGCGCGTTACCCCAAGGTGGCGGGCCGCCTGCAGCTCGCAAGCGGGATCGCGGAAGACCCCCACGTCGAGCGGCTGATCCAGTCGTTTGCCTTGCTCGCAGCACGCGTCCACAAGCGCTTGGACGACGACTTCCCGCTCGTCACCGAATCGCTGCTCGACGTGCTCTACCCGCATTACCTGCGGCCGTTTCCGTCGTGCTCGATTGCGCAGTTCGATCTCGGCTCCGCTGCCGGGCAGATGAGCGCCGCGGCTGCCGTGCCGCGCGGCACCTTGCTGAACACCCGCGCCGTGCGGGGCGTGGCCTGCAAGTTCCGCACGGCCTATCCGCTGTCGCTGGCACCGGTGCGAGTGGCTTCGGCAAGCTATCGCAACACGATTGCAGCTCCCGAGGGCACGCGGGTGCCTTCGTCGGCCACGTCGGTGATCTCGATCCAGCTCGAACTCACTTCGCCGCGCGCCAGCTGGGCGGTGGTGGGCGAGCGGCTGCGTGTGTACCTCGACGGCGAGCCGTCGCAGGTGAGCGCACTGCGCGAGGCGCTGTGCGAGAAGGTGGTCGCGGTGATGCTGCAGGCCACGCCGCATGGACCGTGGACGGCGGGCCCCCGGTCCGAGCGGCCGAGCCTCGTGGGCTTCGGTGACGACGAAGCGCTGATCGACTACGACGAGCGCTCGCACCCGGCCTATCGCCTGCTGACCGAATACTTCGCATTCCCCGACAAGTTCAACTTCGTCGACCTGCCCTTGCCCTTGGCGTCGGTGCCCGGCTTGCTGCCGGTCGGCGATGAAGTCACCGCGCGGCCGAGCCGCATCACCTTGCATCTCGTGCTCTCGGGGCTGCGCAGCGACTCCGACCAGGCGCGCCTGCTCGAATCCATCTCGGCCGATAGTTTTGCGCTCGGCTGCACGCCGGTCGTCAACCTCTTCAAGCAAAACGCCGATCCCATCCGCGTGACGCACACCGCCGCGCGCTACCCGGTGGTGGTCGACGCGCGCAAGGCGTTTGCCTACGAGGTCTACTCGGTCGATCGCGTGTTCCGCGTCAAGCAGACGCCGCACGGCGAGTCGGTCGACGAGTTCCGCCCCTTCTTCTCGCTGTACCACGACGACCTGCTCGGCGAGGGCGATGAGCTCGGCGAGCGCCCGCCAGGCCGCTACTGGCACGTGCAGCGCGACGAGATGCTGGCCGACGCGAGCCCGGGCTATGAAGTCGAGATGTCGATCGTCGACGTGGACTTCGAACCCACCGCTCCCCAGGTCGACACACTCTCGCTTCAGGTCACCGCGACCAACCGCGACCTGCCGAGCCAGCTCAGCTTCGGTACGCCGGGCGGCGATCTCTTCATCGAAGGGGGCAGCGTCGCACGAGAAATCCGCATGCTGCGCAAGCCCACGTCGACCCACCGTATCGAGCGCGGTCGCGGCAGCCTGTGGCGGCTGGTGTCGCACCTGTCGCTCAACCACCTGTCGCTCAGTGGGCGGGGTGTCGAGGCTTTGAAGGAAATGCTGCGCCTGTATGACCTGCCCCAAGACGCCGCGAATCGGCGGCAGGTCGACGGTGTCACGTCGATCGAGTTCGTGCCGGCCACCGCGTGGCTGACGGGCGAGCCCTTCGCCACTTTCGTGCGCGGCACGGAGGTGCGGGTGGTCGTCGATGAAGAGAGCTACGTGGGCACCGGCCTGCACCTTTTCGCCAGCATGCTCGACCGCTTCTTCGGGCTGTATGTGCACATCAACAGCTTCACCAAGCTGACACTGATCTCGGCGCGCACCCGGCAGCCGCTCATCACATGCCCACCCCGCAACGGCGCGACGGCCCTGGTCTGATCGACCAGCTGTTCGAGGACCCGCACCGCTTCGAGTTTTTCCAGGCGGTGAGGCTGCTCGAGCGCACGCTGACGGCGCAGCATGGACCGAGCGCCGACCTGCTGCCGCCGCAATTGCGCTTTCGCAACTCGTCGTCGCTGTCGTTTCCTGCCAGCGAGATCGAGTCGCTGAAAGTTCGGTGGAAGCAATCGGAAGACGAGGCGGCCGGCGCAGCGCCCGAGATCGATGGCATCGACATCACCCCGGCCTTCATGGGCCTGCTCGGCGTGGCCGGTGCACTGCCGTATGTCTACACCGAGCAGATCGCCCAGCGCGAGCTGTACCAGAAGGACTTCGCCGCGCGAAGCTTTCTCGACCTCTTCAGCAACCGTGTGCTCGCGCTCTTCTACCAAGCCTGGAAGAAGAGCCGCCTGCAACTCCAGTACGAAACCGACCGCCGCAACCGCTTCGCCCCGATGGTGCTGGCGCTCGCCGGCCTGGGCCAAGCGCCGCTCCACGATCGGTTGAAGCCGGAAGCCGGTGGCGTGAACGATGAAGGCCTCGCTTTCTTCGCAGGCGCCTTGCAGCAGCGCACGCTGTCGGCGCAGCAGCTGCAGCAGCTGCTGTCGCGCTACCTCAAGGTGGCGGTGCGCATCGAGCAGTTCTGTGGCCGCTGGTACACGCTGCCACCCGATGCCCGCACGGTGCTCGGCCTGAGCGGCGGGCAGTTGGGGCGCAACGCGCTGTCGGGCGAGCGTGTGTGGCAGCGCGACCTGCGCGTGCGGGTCGTGCTGGGCCCGCTCGACCATCGCATGTTCCAACGCTTCCTTCCCGGCGCGCCCGGTGCCACCGCGCTGCGTGAGCTGCTCACGCTGCTGAGCGGCGTGAGCCTCGAGTACGAGATCAAGATCGTGCTGCGTGCCGACGCGGTCCACAGCAGCTCGCTCGGCTCGGGCCGGTCTCCCCTGGCCGGCCGCCTGGGCTGGGACACCTACTTGCAGACCCGCCCGTCCACCACCGATCGGTCGGACGTGCGCTACGACATCCACGCGGCTGCCGCCTGAGCGGCCACGGCCACAACCATCACATACATCGCTGTCATCCCTGCCCATGTCCACCAACCTCAAGACCCTAATCTCCAAGCTGAACGACACGACGCGCCGCGCCGCCGAGCGGGCTGCCAGCCTGTGCATGGCCCGCGGCAACTACGAGGTCGACATCGAGCATCTGTTCCTTGCGTTGCTCGAGAGCCCGCAAGGCGACCTGGCGCTCCTGTGCAAGCGCTTCGGCATCTCGGCCACCGAGCTGCAGCGAGACCTGGAGAACGAGATCTCCCGCTTCAAGACGGGCAATGGCCGCACGCCGGTGTTTTCTCAACACCTGCCCGTGCTGCTGGAGCACGCGTGGTTGATCGCTTCGCTCGAATCGCACACCAGCCGCATCCGCGGGGCGCACCTGCTGCTTGCGCTGCTGACCGAGCCGAGCCTGAGCCAGCTGGCGTTCCGCGGCTCCAAGCTCTTCGTCAAGTTCAAGCTCGACGAACTCAAGCACAAGCTGAGCGAGCTGACCCAAGGCTCGCAGGAAGCGGCCGAGTCGGTGCGCGCGGCCGATGCACCGGCAGCCGACAGCGAAGCCGATGCCGCCGAGCAGGCGGCGGCCCCTGGTGGCAAGACACCCGCGCTCGATCAGTTCACCACCAACCTCACCCAGCGTGCGCGCGACGGCAAGGTCGACCCGGTGATCGGCCGCGACCCCGAGATCCGCCAGTGCATCGACATCCTGATGCGCCGCCGCCAGAACAACCCCATCCTCACCGGCGAGGCGGGTGTGGGCAAGACAGCGGTGGTGGAGGGGCTCGCGCTGCGCATCGCGCAGGGCGACGTGCCACCCCCGCTGCAAGGCGTGGAGTTGCACACCCTTGACATGGGCCTGTTGCAGGCCGGCGCATCGGTGAAGGGCGAGTTCGAGAACCGCCTGAAGAACGTGATCGACGAGGTGAAGAAGAGCCCGCACCCCATCATCCTGTTCATCGACGAAGCCCACACCATGATCGGCGCCGGCGGCCAGGCCGGCCAGAACGACGCGGCCAACCTGCTCAAGCCCGCGCTCGCCCGCGGCGAGTTGCGCACGGTCGCGGCCACGACCTGGAGCGAGTACAAGAAGTATTTCGAAAAAGATGCGGCGCTCGCCCGCCGCTTTCAGGTGGTGAAGGTCGAAGAGCCCAGCGAGCCGCTCGCTGCCGCCATGCTGCGCGGCATGGCGCCGCTGATGGAGAAGCACTTCAACGTGCGCCTCTTCGACGAAGCCATTACCGAGGCCGTGCGTCTCTCGGCCCGCTACATCAGTGGCCGCCAGCTGCCCGACAAGGCGATCAGCGTGCTCGACACCGCCTGCGCCAAAGTGGCGCTGGGCCAGAACGCCACGCCGTCGATCATCGAAGACACCCAGCGCCAGCTCGAGCGCCTCGGCGCGGAACGTGAAGCGCTGCTGCGCGAGCAGGCGGCGGGCGCCGACCATGCCGTGCGCCTGGGCGAGCTGAACGACCTGCGCCAGCAACTCACCGACCAGGCTGGCGCGCTCAAGTCGCGCTGGGAGCGCGAGAAGGCGCTCGTGGCGGAAATCCGCGAGATGCGCAGCCAGCTGGAATCTGCACCTGCTCCGGTGCCCTCCGATGCCGCGGCTGGCGAGCCCAAGCCCAAGGCGAAGTCGACCAAGGCGGCGAAGGCCTCGACCCCCGAGCAAGCCGCGCTGCAAGCCAAGCTCGCCGAGCTGGAGCAGCTGCAAGGCGAGAGCCCGATGGTGCCGATGCAGGTCGATGGCACCGTGGTGGCCGAGATCGTCGCCGCGTGGACGGGCATTCCGCTTGGCAAGATGGTCAAGGACGAGATCAAGACCGTGCTCGGCCTGCTGCCCACGCTGAAGGAACGCATCATCGGCCAGGACCACGCCCTCGAAGCCGTGGCCCAGCGTGTGCGCACCGCACGCGCGAACCTCGAAGACCCGAACAAGCCCAAGGGCGTGTTCATGTTCGTTGGCCCCTCGGGTGTGGGCAAGACCGAGACCGCGCTGGCGCTGGCCGACGTGCTCTACGGCGGCGAGCGCAACATGATCACCATCAACATGAGCGAGTACCAGGAGTCGCACACCGTGAGCGGCCTCAAGGGCTCGCCTCCGGGGTACGTGGGCTACGGCGAAGGCGGCGTGCTGACCGAAGCCGTGCGCCGTCGCCCTTACAGCGTGGTGCTGCTCGACGAAGTGGAGAAGGCCCACCCCGACGTGCTGGAGATGTTCTTCCAGGTCTTCGACAAGGGCGTGATGGACGACGCCGAGGGCCGCGAGATCGACTTCCGCAACGCGGTGATCATCCTCACCAGCAACGTCGGATCGCAGACCGTGATGCAGGCCTGCCTGAACAAGCCCGCCGAAGAACTGCCCGATGCCGACGCCCTGGCCGAGCACCTGCGCCCGCAGCTCTACAAGGCCTTCAAGCCGGCGTTCCTCGGCCGCATGAAGGTGGTGCCGTACTACCCCATCTCCGACGACGTGCTCGAGCAGATCATCCGCCTCAAGCTCGACCGCATCGCCACCCGTGTGTCGACCAACCACAAGGCGCAGTTCGACTACGACGACGGGCTCGTCGACGCGGTGCTCGCGCGTTGCACCGAGGTCGACACCGGCGCCCGCGCGGTCGACCACATCCTCAACGGCACGCTGCTGCCCGAGATCGCCGAGAGCGTGCTCGCCCGCATGGCGGAAGGGCAGGCCATCAGCCGCATCAAGGTCAGCGCCGGCAAGGACGGGAAGTTCAAGTACAGCGTCAAGTAAGGGTGCGGTGGTTACCAATGTTTACCTGCCGGAGTGTTGCTTCGTCCCTCTGAGGGATTGCCTGTACGAGTGGGGCGCAGGGATGATTCACCCCCGGCGATAAGTGCCCGAGAGTCCGTAGCGCAACTCCCTCATGTCTGCCTTGTCTGCCGTTCAATCCGTGGTGCAAGCCGTGCTGGCGGCCCTGGGGCCCAACCAGAACCAGCGGCTGCTGAGGCTGCACACGCCGCTCGGCCCCAACGTGCTGCTGGCCGAGCGCCTGCTCGGCACTGAAACCATCGGCCCGCGTGCGCCTGGCGTTACGCCATCCGCAGGCTTCAAGTTCGACGTGCTTGCGCTGAGCACCAATGCGCACCTCCGCCTCAAAGACCTCATCGGCCAACCCGTCCGCATCGACCTGCTCACCGGGCAGAGCCTCACGGCGCTGCGCCCGTTCCACGGCCACGTGACCGCTTTCGCGCTGCTCGGCAGCGATGGAGGTCTGGCACGCTACAAGCTCACCATCGAGCCGTGGCTGAGCGTGCTCGCGCATCGGCAAGACGCCTGGGTCTTCCAGGACAAGACCGTGATGGAGATCCTCGATGAGGTCTTCGCCGACTACCAGGCTCAAGGCAAGCTCGCGCCCGCATGGCGCTGGGAGCTGGCCGACGCCAGCGTCTACGCCCGCCGCAGCCTGTGCATCCAGTACCACGAGAGCGACCTCGCGTTCGTGCAGCGCCTGATGGCCGAGGAAGGGCTCTTCTGCTGGTTCGAGCACGAAGCCTCGGAAGGCGACACGCTGGGCCAGCACACCCTGGTGATTGCCGACCACAACGGCTGCTTCAAGCCCAACGCGCAATCACGGGTTCGCTACACCCAGAGCGCCTCGGCGAGTTTCAAGGAAGACAGCATCACCCGGTTCGACGAAGCCCGGCGCGTGGCGCCCACGGTACTGTCGGCCGCCAGCTGGGACCATCGCTCCGTCTCGCAGCCTGCTGCTGAAGCCGCGGGCGATGAACGCATCTCTGCCGAGGCCCTGGCCCTGGCACTGCGCGACCAGCCAGGCGCCTACGCCTACGAGACAGCCTCCCAGGCCGAGCGCCTGGTGCGCCGGCACCTCGAAGCCGTGCAGGCCCCGGCCTGTCGGTACCAAGGCGAAGGCGCGTTGCGCCAGGCCGCCTGCGGCACCACCTTTACGCTCGCCGAACACCCGAGCGTGGCGGCCACCGATCAGTGGGTCATGCTCACGGTGCAGCACCGCGCGCGCAACAACATCACCGCCGATCTGTCGACGAGCCTGCAATCCCTCCTCGGCAAGATTCCGCAGGCGTTCGGTGAAACGCAGGGCGAGCAGGAGCTCAAGCGCGCCGAGCGGCCCAGCCTCTTCAGAGGCCCGGCCAATGCGACTGCCGAGCCCCTGTACCTCGCGCGCTTCTTTGCGCAAGACGCCGGCCTGCCGGTGCGCGGCACGCCGTGCCGCAACGAGCAGGGCGATCTGACGTTCGTGCGACCCAAGGTCGTCGGAACGCAGACGGCCATCGTCGTGGGCGTGGGCGAGCCGGTGCACACCGATCGCGACGGCCGCATCAAGATCCAGTTCCATTGGCAGCGCGGCACCCAGAGCGCACTGCGGCTGGACCATCCCTCGGGCAGCAACGCACCCGGTGACAACAGCACCGGCACCTGGGTGCGGGTGGCGCAGCCCTGGGCGGGCGCCAACTGGGGCGGCCATTTCACTCCGCGCCTGGGCCAGGAGGTGCTGGTCAGCTTCATCGAAGACGACATTGACCGCCCCGTGGTGATCGGCAGCGCCTACAACGGCGCGGGCAGTGCCGATGCGCAGGGCAACCAGGTGAGCGCCGGGGCCGGCACGGCGACAGGCAACGCAGCGGCGTGGTTCCCTGGCACCCAGAAAGCGGGCGAGCTGGAAGGGCATCAGCACCCCCACGTGCTGGCCGGCTTCAAGAGCCAGAGCCTGGAGGCCAGTGCGAGCGGCACCGGGGGCTACAACCAACTGGTGTTCGATGACACGCCGGCCCAGGCGCGAGCGCAGCTGTCGAGCACCACTGCCTCGAGCTGGCTGCAGATCGGGCACCTGCTGCAGCAGAACGACAACCAGCGGCTGGCCAAGCGCGGGCATGGGCTCGACCTCAGCACTACCGCCTATGGGGCGGTGAGGGCGGGGGCGGGCCTTTACCTGAGTGCCGATGCGCGAGCTCAGGGCAGCCAGGCAGGCGCTCAACCGGCCGACGCCCGTGCTGCGGTGGCGCAGCTGGAGTCCGCCGCGGAGCTGACGCAGACCCTGAACGAGACGGCGCAGAAGCACAACGCCAAGCTGAGTGGCGAGCCGGAGCCGAAGGATCTGCCGGTCCACAAAGGCCAGCAGTCCAGCATCGAGAGCCTTCAAAGCGACGACAGCCGCGGCGATGCGGCTTCGTCTGACGGCAACGCCCAGATCGCTGCCATTAAGGGTGGTGCAGGCCGCGTGAGCGCCTGGTCACGCCCAGAGCTGCTCGTCAGCGCACCGGGCGGCGTCGGTGCGGCGACACCTGCACACGCGGTGCTGAGCGCCGGCACCCACGCGAGCTTGAGCGCAGGTCAGGACATCAACCTCGAAAGCCAGCGCAATATGGCGTTGGCTGTGAAATGCGGTTTAACCTTTTTCACCTACGGCAAGGCTCAGGACAAGGACAAACCCAACGCCGAGATCGGCATGCAGCTGCATGCCGCGAGCGGCAATGTGAGCGTGCAGGCACAGGCTAACACCTTGCACCTCACGGCGGACAGGGCGGTGCGCGTGTCGAGCGTGACCAACGCGATCACGATGGGGTCGCCCAAGCATGTGTTGCTGACAGCGGGTGGGGCAAGCTTGCGGATCGCCAGCGGAAGCATCACGTTCACCACCAGCGGGCCGGCGCAGTTCAAGGCGGCGATGAAAGAGCTGACGGCTGCCGAAAGCGCGTCGGTTCCGAGCTTGCACTTCGGCGTCGCCCCTTTCCCGAAGCACTACCTGCGCTTTGTTGCGCGAGACGCCTCAGGCAAGCCCCTGGCGAACAAGGCCTACGCAATGATGATGCCGGATGGAACCACTCGAACGGGTACGACTGATGCCTCGGGTAGAACCGAACAGGTGTTGACCGATGGGCCGAAGCGAATCGGCATATTCATTGAGGACGCAGAGCACGAAGGCTTCCACGTCTCGGAGCAGTCGTAAAAGGACCGGCAGGACTGAGGGAGCGCCACGCCATGGCCACGGGGAAATTCAGGCTTCACTACAAAGACGGCAACGTCGACCACCCTTGCGCGAACGTTCACTACGAGGTTACTTCGCCAGGTGGTGTGATCGTCGCTTCCGGTGCCACTGATTCGCAGGGAGAGACCGCGGTCTTTGCCTCTTCCCCTGGCGCCGGTACTTATGTGCTCACCGTGCGCGAGAGCGGAGGAGGCTGGGGCAAGCCCGACCTCTATGCCGGTTCTGACAATCAGCCCGAGATCGAACTTGGTGATTTGGCTGACAAGAGTGCGAAGACCAAGATTCTTCGCGTCAAGCCGTACTTCAAGATTCGATTCCACACGCACCCCGATCGCAAGCCAATCGCGGGTGCCAAGTTCACGGCCCATGCGCTCGATGCAGACGGCAAGCGTGCTGTAGCTCGAGAACTGGATCGGTCGAGCCCCATCACCGGCGCGACTGACGGCAAAGGCGAGACCGGCGTCATCTTTTGTGCGAGCAAGGCCATCTTCAGCTTCGTGTTGCCCAACACCGGCGGCAAGATCAGTGTTCAAACGAAGATGCTGGCGCCGCAGATCAAGGGGCAAGACCAGCCTACTTACGAATTCCCATTCAAAACAGCCGTGGCCACCACGGGCCCTGACCCTGCCAAGCAGGTCGACATGGCTGGCAAGAAGAGCCTGCCTGTTCTGATTTCGCCTGCGGATGACGAGCTCATCATGGTTCCGCAGAGCGACTTCGATGAATTCGAGGAAATGAGTGGTCGCCTTGAGAAGATCATGGCTGCGGCCCATCTGGCGAAACTCGATCTGAGCCGGGCCCTCGAATCGCAAACGAAGTCGGAAATCGCTGCAGCTGAGAAGGCTCTAGGGTTGGCTGAGGACAAAGTCAAGTCGGAGCTCAACAAGAACTTTTCGAAGCTCGCCAGCCTGAAGGAGGTGGTGACCCTCGAGTCGTTCAACAAGAGCGGCACCAAAGGCGAAACGGACATGGGGTTTCGTCGCCGCTATCTGAAGACCGACAAGTACCTTGAGCTGAAGAACAAGCGCATCAACAAGACGGAATACAAGCTCTCCGTCAAGTTCTCGGGGCCGGCGGGGACGAAGGCGAGCGGAAGTGTCTCGCCGAAATCGCTCGACGTGCAGGCGCTAAAGAAGTCTTTCGAAAAGATCACCACCAGCATCAAGTCGAGCAAGGAGTGGAAGACCGATCCCAAGGTGCTCAATCTTCTTGACTTGGCTGGCAACGAGTACGCCGACACCCTCGTCAAGAGCGAGAGCTATGAAGTCGATGCGCAGGCGCAGTGGCTTCGTTTCGTGGGCGGTGCTGGCGCGAGTGGCGAGGTCGACTGGAAAAAGAAGAAGGCTCAGCTGCAAGGCAATCTGCAGGCCAAGCTGGTGCTCTGCGAAGGCAAGACCACGGCGCGTTGGGCCACGCCATCGCTCAAAGGCTGGATGATGAGTTTTGGCGGTGAGGACCTGGGTGCCTTGCGCTTCGTGTTGGAGTGCGAGTTGTATGGATTCGCCGGCGCAAAGGTCGTGGCGAGCGGTACTGTGGGTGTCACCCTCGAAGGCGGCAAGCAGGTCATGCATGCCATCAAGAACGACGGCAAAGACAGTCTGAGTGGGGCGATGGATCCCAAGAGCCGTCTGCCGAAATTCGAGCCCGACAGCCCCTACGCCAAGATGCCTGCGGACCTCAACGGGGTGAAGGCCGAACTAGACGCCTTTGCGGGTGTGGAGGCAGGCATTACACCGGCAGGCAAGATCCAATGGTTGCCTCCTCGCCAGAAGGACTTCGTCAGCTTCGCCGAGATCTCCGGTACGTTGGCTGGCAATGCCGGCATCGGCGCAGGTGCACAGCTTTATATCTACATGGCCGAAGGCAAATTCCGCGTTCGCGTGGCTGCCAAGTTGTGCTTTGGCTTGGGTGCCAAGGGCTCGGTCGATTTCACCGTCAATGCTGACAAGATCGACCAATTCGTTGAATGGGTTGCGTACCAGCTTCTGCACGTAGGCTTCAGGAAGCTTGTCTACTTCGCCGAAGCCGCGTTTGCGGTGCTGTCTCGGCTGCTGTTACTTTGCGTGGCGCATGGCTCTCCGGAGGCCAAGGCCATCGAGGCATGGGCGTCGAACATCGACAATGCCTTCCGCACCTACATTGATGCGCTGGAACTGGCAAAGACTCGCCGCGAGATGGTCGACAACATCAACCGCGTCCCGCCTTGGCTGGTATACGCGACCCCGGAAACGCGTGGCATGTTGCTGTACCAGATCACTCGCCATGGCACACCCAGCCATCAGCGCGATTTGCCTACCGCGAAAGAGAGCTCTCTTTTCGATCCGCAGATCCACTATCTTCCCGATCACAAGGAGGCCGTGTGCAAGATCATGGAAGGTGTGCAGACGGCGCGTGAGTGGTCCAACGTCATGGAGCACATGTCTTTGCGGGGGAGCAAGGTCACCGATCCCGGCAAGCGTGAAGGCGATGTGGTCCGCTTTCTCAACAACGGGATTTCGCTCGCAGACTTGTCTCCAGTGATGGCGACCATGAATCAGGCGTCAGTGGCACACCCCGAGGACAAAGCACCCAAGACAGGGAACTTTTACCTCGACCGCTATCTGAAGAAGCGCAACGCCCTGCTCGATCTGTTCCCGAAAGGCCACACCGTGGCACAGGTGTCACACGGGATATACGGAGGTGGTTCAGCGTTTGGCCAGATTCACACCCGCGGAATCGGCGAAGCCATGCTCGGAGATCCTGGCTCGAATGTTGGCTGATCGCTAGGTGTCATGCGCAAACTAACTGCTGCGTGCAGGGGCGCCTGTAGAGTCGCCGCTATCGGGCACCGGAAACGCGAGATGGGTGATTGACCACGCACCGAGCTGCCGTGTCTGGCGTCATGTTCGTTTCCGGGTCAGGCTTGAAGGTGACAGGGTTGACCTTGGGAGGATTGGGATGGCGGTGATGGCGAGCGAAGCTCATGCCATCTCCGGCGGCCAACCCTTCCCCGGCCTGATGGCTGAAGCTGCGCAGCACCTTTTCCTGACCTGCTGCGGGGCCGCTGGGGTTCTTTTCCACCGACGCGGCATAAAACTTCGGGTCGTACCAATCGACCATCCACTCGAAGCCGTCGGTCACCATGTCATGGAGACCCAGCGGTGTTGCAGGAAACTGCCCGAGGGCAAGAGACGGGCCGGGGAAATCGAGATCTTGCTTGCTGAGGTAGGCCTCGATCTGAGCTTGGCTCCAGATGTTGCGACCACCTTCGATCTTGCCGTTGTCAGTGGCGTACAGCAGCATCTGACCACGGTTGCGGGCGGCGTACTCCCATTGCGCCTCGGTCGGGAGGTCCATCGGCAGCTTGAGTTGGCGACCCAACCATTGGCAATAGTCGCGCGCTTCCTGCCAGGCCAAGCCGGCCGCCGCATCGGCGCGGCGAACCTTCTTCGTCACTCGGTCCATGCCGACCGGAGGCTTGCCGGTCGCGGCGCTGTAGACATCATGGTCAGCGTAGGTTGTCTTGTAGGCACTCAGCGAGAAGCTGTCGACACTCACCTTGTGCGGCGGCTTGTTGTCCGCCGCAGGCGAGTAGGGCAACTTGTCAGGGCTGTGAATGGTGCCGAAGTCACCCATCTGAAAAGTCCCACCTTCGATGAAGCGAAAGTTCTTGAGCGTCTTGTCGAGCAGAGCGCGCACCTGGGGCGTCGTGACCCCAGATGCCGCCGCAGGGGAGACTGCTTCGGCTCGGCAAAAGGGCGCTGCGTAAGCCACCGCCAGCGCACCAACAATGATCGCGATTCGCATGAGCATCAAGGAAAGAAAGAACGATGATTGCATCTTATGCGCCCGGCAATGACACGCGGAACCAACTGGTGAGGGACTGTGAGGCAGCGCGTGTGCATCAGCTGGCTCGCTCGCGGTGCTTGAGTTTTTTTCGTGTGGCGGCACGCATCGGAGGCCTGCTGCTAGTTGGGTTTCTCCCAGTCTTTGCCACATCGTTGGCGGCGCAGGACGTCCTTTCACTGCCGAGCTATGCACCCGTTGTCGACGAAATCGGCGCGCTGGCGGATTCGCAAAAACAGGCGATCACGGCCAAGCTCCGCGCGTTTGAAGACACCTACGGAGCACAGGTCGCCGTGGTGGTGGTGGCGAGCACCAAGCCCGAGCCGATCGAGGACTACGCCAACCGCTTGGCCAACACCTGGAAATTGGGCCGCAAAGGCATTGGCGATGGCGTGCTGATGATCGTCGCGCGAGACGACCGACAGGTGCGTGTCGAGGTGTCTCGCGCCCTGGAAGGTGCACTTCCTGATCTTGCGGTGAAACGCGTGCTCGCAGAAGTCGTCATCCCTCCCTTGAAGAACGGTGATCTTCTCGGGGCGATTGACGTAGGCGTGGATGCCTTGCTGTACCAGATGGCAAGCGAGGAGAAGGGGCAAGTGAGCAAGCCGCCCAGCAAGTTGGAGCGCTTCATTAGTGCCCATCCGCGCCAGACTGCCTGGGCTGGTGGGATCGTGGGTGGTGCCACATTCATTCTGCTGATGGGCGTGGCACTTGCCCGGATGGGACACGGCATCGCGATCATCTTTCTTTGCGTTGCCGCGGTGATGGCCGTGATCACCGGTCGCCAATATCACCTGAATTCTGTAGAACCGCTCTTGGGCTTGACGCTCTTCTTCGGCGCATTCTTCCTCTGGGGTGTCGTGTCGCTGATTCTTTTCGGGCGCAAGTCGTCACCAACGGTCGCCGCCGGCCAAGCTAGCTCAGGTCAGGACATGGAGCCTCCACTGCGCGAAACGGACATGTCCTCTCCCTCCTCGGCCGGATCTGATGATGCCAAGGCCCACCGAAGCGGAGGCGGGGGTGACTACGCCGGTGGCGGAGCCACCGATCGTTGGTAAAGCGGCTCGATGAAGGCGTTGTCCTACATACGCGCGGATCACTCCGGCGACAGACAGAGCCGCTGCGAGGCATAGGCTGCTGCGCAGCCGTCATTGAGCCGAGAGGAGAGCACCATGGCCCACACCGAATCCGTTCGAGAGCGCCGGCATTTTTCGATGCTGCGCGGCTTCCACCTCGCCGATTTCGTCACGCTTGGCAACGCCGCTTGCGGCACCGTATCGGTTTTTCTGGCGATGGCCTTCATGAACTCGCATGCGTTGCAGCAGTTCTACGCCGCCGCGGTGATGGCACCACTGGCCTTGCTGTTCGATGTGCTCGATGGCCGCATCGCACGCTGGCGCCAGACGCACTCGGCGCTCGGCCGGGAGCTCGATTCGCTTGCCGACATTGTCTCCTTCGGTGTGGCCCCCGCCGCGCTGGGCTTCGCGGCTGGCCTGCAGGGCGGGTGGGATGTGCTCGCGCTCGTCTACTTCGTCTGCTGCGGCGTCTCGCGCCTCGCGCGCTACAACGTGACGGCCGAGTCGCTGTCGGGTGACGATGCGAAGGTGCGCTACTTCGAAGGCACGCCCATCCCGACGAGCGTGCTGCTGGTCGGCGTGTTGGCGTTGGCCGCGTGGATGGGTGCACTGGGTGAAGACCTGTGGGGAGGCGCTTGGCAGCTCGGCCCGTGGGTCCTGCACCCGCTGTCGCTGATGTACGTGCTCTCCGGCACGCTCATGGTCAGCAAGACGCTGCACATCCCCAAGCTTTGACTTCGGGGCGTGCAGCGCGTCTGCTTACAGCCGCTCGAAGATCGCGGCGATGCCCTGCCCACCACCAATGCACATCGTCACCAGCGCATAACGCCCCTGCGTGCGCTGCAGCTCGTACAGCGCCTTCACGGTGATGATCGCGCCAGTCGCCCCCACCGGGTGCCCGAGCGAGATGCCTGAGCCGTTGGGGTTGACCTTCGCCGGGTCGAGGCCGAGGTCCTTGCTCACGGCGCAGGCCTGGGCGGCGAACGCTTCGTTCGCCTCGATGACGTCAAGGTCCGACACCTTCAGCCCCGCCTTCTCCAGCACCTTGCGCGTGGCCGGCACTGGGCCGATGCCCATGTACAGCGGGTCGACACCCGCGTGCGCGTAGGCCACCAGCCGCGCCATCGGCTTGCACCCACGGCGCTCGGCTTCGGCGCGCTCCATCAGCACCAGCGCTGCGGCACCGTCGTTCACACCCGACGCATTGCCGGCGGTCACCGTGCCGCCATCCTTCTTGAACGCGGGCTTGAGCTTGGCCATGTCGTCGAGCTTGGCGTTGAAGCGCACATGCTCGTCGGTGTCGAAAGTGACGGGGCCCTTGCGGCTCTCCTGCATCACGGGAACGATCTGCTCCTTGAAGTAGCCGGCTTCGATGGCCTTCTGCGCGCGTCGGTGGCTCTCGAGTGCCGCTTCATCCTGCTGGCCGCGGCTGATGTCCCACTTGGCGGCCACGTTTTCGGCGGTGATGCCCATGTGCACGTTGTGGAAGGGGTCGTGCAGCGCGCCGACCATCATGTCGACCATCGTGGCGTTGCCCATGCGCGCGCCGAAGCGTGCTTGCGGCATCGAATAGGGGCCGCGGCTCATGCATTCGGCACCGCCTGCCACCGCGATCTCGGCATCGCCAAGCAGGATGCTTTGCGCCGCGCTGACCACCGCCTGCAGGCCCGAGCCGCAGAGGCGGTTGACGGTCAGCGCGGGCGTGTCTTGCCCGATGCCGCCTTCGATGGCGGCCACGCGCGCCATGTACATGTCGCGCGGCTCGGTGTTGATGACGTGGCCGAAGACGACGTGGCCCACTTCCTTGCCTTCGACCTTCGCGCGGGCCAATGCCTCGCGCGTGACGGTGGCGCCCAGCTGCGTCGGCGTCACGTCTTTCAGCGCGCCGCCAAACGTCCCGATGGCGGTGCGCACACCGCTCACGACCACGACTTCTCTTTTCATGTTGAGCCTCGATAGGGTTACAGGGGAGAAGCCGCATTGTGAACATACCGACAATGCACGCTCGTCCATTCAACCCATCGAACGACCATGAATGACAGCTGCATCGTGATCACCGGCGCTGCCGGTGCGCTGGGCCAGGCGGTGGCGCAGCATTTCCTCTCAGCCGGCCACAAGCTGGGCCTGCTCGACCATGACGCGCAGCGCCTGCGCACCGTGTTCGGCGCACCCGCAGGTGCGGTGCTGCACGCCGCCGACGTGACCTCCGCCGACAGCGTGAGCGCGGTGATTGCCCAAGTGCTGCAGGCCCACGGCCGCATCGATGCGCTCGTGCACGTGGCCGGCGGCTTCGAGATGGGCGAGGGTGTGCACCAGATCACCCGCGCCTCGTGGGACCGCATGATGAACCTCAACGCCTGGTCGTTCGTGGCCCTCACGCAGGCCGTGGTGCCGGTGATGCAGCGCCAGGGCGGAGGCCGCATCGTCGCCGTCTCGGCGGCCGCGGCCCGCGAAGGCGCGGCCCTGAAGGGCGCCTACGCTGCCTCCAAGAGCGCGCTGCAGCGGCTGGTGGAATCGCTCTCGCACGAAGTGCGGGCGCAAGGCATCGCGGTCAACAGCGTGGCCCCCACCACGCTCGACACACCGGCGAACCGCGCTGCCATGCCCGACGCCGACCGCTCCGCCTGGGTGCCGCTCGACGTGGCCGCGCAGGCCATTGCCTTTCTCGCCACGCCGGCCGGTGCCGCCGTGCATGGGCAACACGTTCAACTCGGGAGTGCCTGATCCATGTCCAGCCCTTCGACCCTCGCTCGCACTACGCTCGGTGAGCTGCAAGGCCTGCACGACGGTGGCGTGAGCGCCTGGCTCGGCGTGCCGTATGCGCAGCCGCCGGTGGGTGCGCGGCGCTTCAAGGCGGCTGCTCCGGTGCAGCCGTGGCAAGGCGTGCGCGACGCCACCAGCTTCGGCGCGGCCTGCCCGCAGAAGGTGATGGGCAGCATGAAGTCGCTCGGGCCCGCGCTCGACGAAGACTGCCTCACGCTCAACATCTGGAGCCCCGCGGCCGATGGCAGGAAGCGCCCGGTGATGGTGTGGATCCACGGCGGTGCGTTCCTGCTCGGTAGCGCACGCGCCTACACCGGCGCGCACCTCGCGGCGCAGGGCGACATCGTCGTCGTCGCGATCAACTACCGGCTCGGTGTCTTCGGCTTCGTGAATTTCGGCGAAGCGCTGGGTGACGATCGCATCGAGAGCAACCTCGGCCTGCGCGACCAGATGCTCGCGCTGAAATGGGTGCGCGACCACATCGCTGCGTTTGGCGGTGACCCGGCGCAAGTCACCATCGCCGGTGAATCGGCCGGCTCGATGTCGGTCTCGCTGCTGATGCATGCGCAGGAGGCGCGCCCGCTCTTCCACCGCGCCATCATGCAAAGCGGTGCGCTGAGCCTGATCCACGACCGCGAAACCAGCCGCCAGGTGGCCCAGCTCTACCTCGACCACCTCGGCGTGAAGACGCTGGAGGAACTGCAGGCCTTGCCGGTGCAAGCCTTGCAGGCCGCGCAAGAGGCCGTGCATCAGCAGGTGCCGCAGACCATCCCCGCGGCGCCCTGGTACGACGGCGCGCTGCTCCCTGCGTCGCTCGAAGACGCACGCCGGGCGCCCACGCCCGAGATCCCGCTGCTGGCCGGCTACAACCGCGACGAGATCCGCTTCTTCGAGCTGTGGCGCGGCGTGGCCGATGTGTTCCTGTCACGCGAACGCATGCAGGCGGTGTTGCAGCGCCAGCTCGGCGACGGGTTTGCGGCGCAGGTGCTGGCCGCCTACCCCGAGTCGAAAGACGGCCGGCGCCGTCTCGGCACGCACATGAGCTTTGCCATGCCGACGCTGCATTTCGCCGAGCGCCATGCGGTGCGGCACCCGACGTGGTTCTACCGGTTCGACCGCGGGCACCCGCTGCTGGGCGCGCTGCACGCCATCGAGCTCTTCTACCTGTGGGACATGAAAGGCCCGCTGCCGCTGATGCTGCGCGGCGGGCCGCTCTGGGGCAGCCGCCGCGCGCTGGCCACGCGCTTGCGCAGCCACTGGATCCGTTTCGTGCGCGAAGGCCGGCCCGACGACGGCTGGAGGCCCTTCGACACTTCGCGCCGCGCCACGCTGGTGTTCGGCCGGCGCGATCGAATGGTGGATGACCCGGAGGGGCCACATCGCGAGGTGTGGGCCGCGCAAGACAGCGGGCCCGGCATGGTGACGCTCGGCAGCGCCTGAGGCGCTGCGGCAATTCAGCAGAGGGTCAGCGCAGGATCAGCGTTTGACCGCGCCCAGCTTGAGCATCAAGCGCGCATATTCCAGCTGCGCGTGCAGCGCTTCCATCTCCTGCTTCAGCTCCAGCCATTTTGCGACCCGCGCCTGCAGGTTGGGGTCGGGCTGGGGCGCGGCGGGTTGCTTCGGGGTGTCCATGGCCTGCATGGTGCCCGAGCCCGGCCGATCGGCCATCCCCTGCACAGGGGCGGGCGGGCGCTTGCTCACCACGCGGGCTGCTCGGCCAGCAAACCCGTCTTGAGGAAGTAGCTGACGATCTTCTCGGCCCCGCGTTGGCGGTGCGCAACGGTGGCCGGGTGGGCGAGCGCCGCCTGCCGCACTTCGTAGGCATCGGCGATGCCCGCGTCGCGGTACACGCTCGGGTTGTAGTAGTCGGCCCAGCAGGCCTTGAGGAACGCGGCCAGCCATTCCTGGAACGAGGCCAGCTTCTCCGGCGACCAACCCGGGCTGTAGCGCTCGAAGAGCTCCGCGAGGTAGAGGCGTCCGAACGCGAGGTGCCGTGCTTCGTCGATGTGGTGCACCCTGTTGATCTCGCGCACCAGCGGGTCGCAGCGTTCGTCGCGGCCGATGAGCACGTTGTAGAAATCGCCCAGCTCTTCCACGACCATCGCCATGCTGAAGAAGACCACCTCTTCCTGGCCGCGGTCCATCTCCTTCGGGATGGGCAGCTTCTTCTCCGGGTACACCTTGCCGATGTAGCGGTGGCAGAACTCGCCGAACATCACCATGTGCTTGTTCTCTTCATCGAGGAAGTGATGCAGGTACTCGGTGATCTCGCGGTTGTTGCTGGTGCTGTAGAGCCGATGCGCGAGGCCTTGCACGAGGATGCGCTCGCCTTGCAGCACGAGGCTGAACATGTTGGCCACCTCGTGCAGGCTCAGCTTGTGGCGGGTGGCGTCGTCGAGCGTGTCCCAGATCGGCGTGCCGTAGAGCGAGATCAACTCCGGCGGCATGCACCACGCGCCTTCCTGCAGCCGCTCGGGCCAGTCGAAGGCGTTGTAGACGTCGTAGAACTTCCTGCACGAGGCCTTGGACAGGCGCACGGCAAGTTGCGAGGCGGTTTCCGGCGAAGCGGTGTCGGGCGTGGCGGTTTCCATGGCGACATCGTCGTCGCGCCCCTCTCGCCAAAGTTTGATGTTGATCAACCTGCTCCGGCGCCTCCTGCAGCCAGGGGGTGCAGGCACGCCGGTTTAACCTGGATCAAACCGCGCGCACGCCGGCCGCCATCGAATGCCGGCATGCAGATCGACCTCCACGCCAACCAAGACCGGCCGCTGGCCTTCAGCCTCTACTACTTCGGCAGTGACGAAGGCGGGCCGCAGGCCAACGCTCACCGCCGGCTGCTCTTCGAGAGCGCACGCTTTGCCGACGACAACGGCTTCTCCGCCGTGTGGGCGCCCGAGCGCCACTTCCATGCTTTTGGCGGCCTGTCACCCAACCCCTCGGTGATGGCCGCGGCGCTCGCCGCAGCAACGAAGAACGTGCGCATCCGCTCCGGCAGCGTCGTCGTGCCGCTGCATCACCCGGCGCGTGTGGCCGAAGAGTGGGCGATGGTCGACTTCCTCTCCGGTGGCCGGGTCGACCTCGGGCTCGCCTCGGGCTGGTTCCCCAACGATTTCATCCTCGCGGCGCCCGGAAACTACGAGCGGCGCAGCGAGATCGTCTTCGAGCGTGTCGACGAGCTGCGCCGCCTGTGGGCCGGCGAGCCCTTCGAGGCCGTCAACGCGCTGGGCGACCGGGTGCAGCTGCGCACCATGCCGCGCCCGGTGCAATCGCATCTGCCGATCTGGATCACCGCGGCCGGCAACCCGCAGACCTTCCGCCGCGCCGGTGCGATGGGGCTCAACGTGCTCACGCACCTGCTCGGCCAGTCGCTCGAAGCACTGGCCGAGAAGATCGCTGCCTACCGCGAAGCCTGGCGCGAAGCGGGTCACACGGGGGAGGGTACCGTGACCTTGATGCTGCACACCTTCGTCGGCGAGAGCGAGGCCGAGGTGCGCCGCAAGGTCAAGGCGCCGATGCTGCGCTACCTGGCCAGCTCCGCCAACCTCGTGGGCCAGTACACGGCCGCTGTGCCCTTCTTCCAGAAGCAGTGCGCGGCCAGCCCGGCACCCACCACGCAAGACGACCTCAACGACGCACTCGAGTTCTCCTTCGAGCGCTACTACGCCACGAGTTCGCTGCTGGGCACGCTCGACGACTGCCTGGGCATGACCGACAAGCTCAAGGCCATCGAAGTCGACGAGGTGGCCTGCCTGATCGACTTCGGCGTCGACCCCGACGAGGTGCTCGCCGCACTGCCCGCGCTTGCCGAGCTGCGCGATCTGGCGCAGGTGCCGATGAGCGAAGAAGAAATGCTGATGGGCAGCTGAGGGTCCCAAAGCAAGGGCATGGTGAAGAGGCTCACGGCTCACGTGCGCTGAATCGGTGTCCCCCCAACCAGCGGGTTAATTTGCACGATCGTGCAGATTGGCCCGCTGTTTGCTTTGTATGGACTTGTCGGCTCGATTCGAACCACTAGCGGCCCAACCGGGCGCGAGCTGACGACCCCGACGCAGGCGGAGGAGGAGCAAACGTGCATGCCAGCAGGCCCACTGGGCCGGTGGCGTGCGTTGCACTCGATCGCTCTGTAGCAGGGAGAACAGATGAACGCCGCAGCAGTAGAACGGCCCGCACCGGCCGTTGCGCCCACCTGGGAGATCGCCCCCCAGGTGAACCACCAGAACACCATTCCGCGCAACCTCGCGCACAAGCGCCGGCTCGAGAACGTCTACGTCACGTCGCTCAGCCCCGCAGGGCCGAGCAGCGAATTCATCTTCGGTGCGTTCGTGCCCCAATCGAATGCCTACATCAACGACATGCGGGTGCATGCGGGTGACGTCACGCTGTCCATCATCGAGATCGGCCGGCAGATCGGCATCGCGCTCTCGCATGAATACCTGGGCGTCGCGCCGCAGCAGACCTTCGTGCTCGACACCATGGTGTTCGAAGCCTTGCCGCCGTTGCACACCCACGACTGGCTGGCCAACGACAAGCTCTGGGGCCAGGCCCTCATCGACCAGCAGGTGCACAACGCCGAAGGCGAGCTGAGCAGCGCGCGGGCCAACGGGCAGATCTGGTCAGGCACCGACTGCGTGTGCATGCAATCCAGCAACTGGAGCATCCTGCCGAGAGACCGCTACCAGCGCCTGCGCGAACTCAGCCGCAGCCGCAACGTGCGGCGCATGAGCGAAGCGACGGAAACAACGCCGCTCGGCCCGGGCTTCTGGGTGAGCCTCGATGCGCAGCTGCGCCGCGGTGTGCTGGCGCCCGGCCTCTGGGTCAGCAGCAACGCGAGCCGCTTCGTGGCCACGCTGCACGTCGACCAGCGCAACCTCTTCTTCTTCGACCACGACAACGACCACGTGCCCGGCATGCTGGTGCTCGAAGGCATGCGTGCGATGGCACTCGACATCGTCGGCAAGTTCAGCTCGCGCAGCACCGGGCCGGCAGCCCTGCGGCGCATCGAGGTGGGGTTCAAGAACTTCGCCGAGCTCGACGCGCCGGTGCAGCTCGTCGCCTCGCTCGACCCGCATCGCACCGATGGCGAACCGCTGACGCTGCACGTCGAAGCGCGCCAGCTGGGCCGTGTGTTCGCCACGGGCGATTTCATCGCCGCCTGAAACCCATCACCAAGTACACACCATGAGCACCACCTCTTCCCGTTCTCCGTTCGCCCAGGCGATCGCGCTCGTTGGCATCGCAGCCATGCTCTTCGCGGCAGGCCACGCGGCCTTCACGCGCGAGGGTGTCTTCCAGTGGCTCACGCCGGGCATCGCCGTGGCCTACGTGCTGTGGGTCCTGTCGGAGTGGCGCATCACCACCGCCGCCGAGAGCCAAGACACCCGTACCGACCGCTACACCTGCGAAGCCTACGCCAGCGCGCGGTTCCTCACCATGCTGGCCGCGTTCCTGCCCGATGCGCTGTGGTCAGGCCCCGGGCCGTGGCTGCCGATCGGCCTCGCGGTGTTTGCGGCGGGCATCGGCTTGCGCGGCTGGGCCATCGTCACGCTCGGGCGCGCCTACTCGCACCGGGTGCGCACACCCGAGGGCGTGGGCATCGTGTCGCACGGGCCTTATCGCGTGCTGCGGCATCCGGCCTATACCGGGATGCTGCTTGCTCATGTCGGCATCGCCGTGCTGTTCTTCAATGTGTACGTGCTGCTTGCACTGGGCCTGGCCTTGCTGCCGGCACTCGTGCGGCGCATCCGCGTCGAAGAGGCTCACTTGTTGAGCCTGCCCGGTTATTCGGAGTTCGCCGCGGCACGCGCCCGGCTCGCGCCTGGGGTGTGGTGATGGGCGCGCCCCTGCAGCTGGTGCTGCTGGGTGCGAGCGGCTTCGTCGGCAGTGCGTTGCTGCGGCAACTGGAGGGCAGGGCGCATGGCACGCAGGTGCTGGTGCATCGCTCGGTGCCGGCACCCGCCTCGGCGGCGGTGACGCTGCACCCGGGCAGCCTCACCGACCTGCCGGCCGGGCTGTGGCCCGATGCGTCGCATGTGGTGATCCATTGCGCCAGCAAGCAGATCGACCACGACGGCACAGGGTTCGGCATCAACCTGCGCGGCATCGAGGCACTGTGCCGGGCCATCACGCCGCAGACACGCGCCGTGCTCTTCGCCAGCTCGTGCTCGGTCTATGGCGAGGGCGCACAGCGTGGAGTGAACGAAGACGCGCCGCTGCGCCCCGGCACGCCGCTCGCGCAATCACGTGCCGCGTGTGAAGCGCGCTTGGGGCAACTGGCTGCGCAAGGACGCTGCCGTGTCGAGGTGTTCCGCCCCCGCTTCGTGCTGGGGCAGGGTGACCGTCACGTGCTGCCCGGCCTCGCGCGCCTGGTGCGGCGCGGCCTCACGGTGGGGCGAGGGCAGCAGCGCTTCTCGGTGATCGACGTCGACGACTTCGCGCGCGTCCTGCTCGCGCGGGCCGAGGCAGCGATGCAAAGCCTGCCGGGCTTCGAGGCCTTCAACGTGGGCTATTCGAGACCGTTGGCCTTGCATGAGATCCAGGGTGCCTTGGCTGAACGTCTGGGCGTGCCACCACCCCGCTGGCGCATCCCCGTCCACCCCGTGCTGCTCGGCGCACTGGCCTGGCTGCCCGGGCTGCCGGTGCATCGATTGCGGTTGATGGGCCTTGACCACCACCTCGACGTGAGGCGCCTGCACGCCCAACTTCCTGCTCCCTGGCTGGCACTCGACCCGCTCGTTGCGCTGCGGCGTGCCATGCCGTGGGCGATCCCTTCTCCACAGGAGACCTTCGCATGACTTCCCCCATCCTCACCGACTACGGCCGCATGCCCCTCACGGCGGTCGGCGCCAAGTTCGCCCACCAGGCCACGCTGCGCAAGCTCGGGTTGCCGGTGCCCGATTTCTTCGTGCTCAGAGCCAGTCTTTTTGCCGAGCTGGTGCGCCCCAAGCGTGCGCAGCTGCAGGCCCTTCTCGCACAGGTGCGGCTCGACGACCGCGCCAGCATCACGCGCACGGCACACGCCATGCAGGCCGTGGTGCGCGATCTCGTGCTGCCGGCCGCCTTGTGCGACGACATCGAGCGCCAGTTCGACCGCCGCTTGCCCGATGCGCAGTGGGTCTCGGTGCGCGCCTGCATGGTGGCGAGCCGTGCCGAGCACAGCGAAGACTCGGTCGCCAACCCCTTCGCCGGCATCAGCGAAACCCACCTCTACGTGCCGCGGGCCGCCGTGATCGACCGTGTGCGCGACTGCTGGGCCTCGGCCTGGTCGGAGAAGGCGCTCACCTACCGCCTCTCGCAGGGCATGGATGCACTCGACGTGAGCGTGGCCGTCGGCGTGCAGCGCATGGTGTTCGGCGAGCGCTCGTTCGTGATGTTCACCTGCAACCCCAACACCGCCGCGCGTGACACGCTGCTCGTGGCCGGCCACGGCATCGGCGAAGGTGTGGTGCAGGAGGCGGTGCCGGTCGACCACTATTTCGTCAACGCCAAGACCGAGGCGATCGAGCGGGTGATCGCCGATAAGACCAAGGCGCTGGTCTTCGACGAGGTTCGCGGCCAGGGGCTGTGCGAGCAGACGGTCCATGAGGCCTGTGCCAAGGCGGCCTGCCTGTCCGACGACGAGATTCTTGAACTGCGCCGCCTCGGCCAGCGCATCGAGAAAGCCTTCGACTGGCCGCAAGACATCGAAGGCACCATCGACGCCGACGGCCAGATCCACATCCTGCAGGCGCGGCCGGTGTCGATCGACTTCACCACCAAGCGCGTGTGGACCGGGCTCAACGTGACCGAGAGCTACCCCGGCGTGTCGAGCCCCCTCACCTACAGCCTGGCGCGTCTCTTCTACCGCGTGATCTTCCGCGACATCTACCGCCGTGCCGGCGCGAGCGACCGGCTGCTCGCCGATCACCACCACCGGCTCGACCGGATGATCGGCTACGTCAACGGCCGCATCCAGTATTCGCTCAACGCCTTCTATTTGCTGCATGGGCTCGTGCCCATCTTCCCGTGGCTGGCGCGTGCGTGGGAAAACATGGTGGGGCTCAAGACCTCGTACTTCATGCACGCCGGCGAAGCGCCTGCCGAGCAAGGTCGATGGGCGAAGCGTTGGCAGGTCGCGCGCGCGATGGGCACCTTCTGCGTCGAGTTCGTGATGCTGCCGCGACGCATGCGCTCCTACAAGCAGTGGTGGCAGCAGCGTGCGTTGCAGTCGCGGGCCGTGCTGGCCGCCAAGCCCGACGCACTGGCCCTCGCCGAGGAGTTCCACCGCCTGTGGCGCGACGTTGGCCAGCAGTGGGGCGTGACACTCGTCAACGATGCCTACATCTTCACGCTGCACGCGGTCGTCAACGCGCTCTTCAAGCGCTGGAAGCTCGACGACGACCCCGCCTTGCTCAGCAACCTCTTGTGTGGCGACGACAAGGTCGAGAGCGTGGAGGTCTTCCTCTCGGTGCTGCGCATCGCCGAGCACATCCGCGCGCGGCCGGCGGTGGCCGACGCCTTTCTCGGCAGCGATGACGCCACGCTCGTGCAGCGCCTGCGCGAGCGCACGCTGGAGCCCGCGCTGATGGCCCTCATCGACACCCACATCGCGCGCTATGGCGACCGCTCGATGGAAGAGCTGAAGATGGAAAACGCCAGCCTGCGCGAAGACCCGAGCGTGCTGCTGAAGGGCATCCGCCGCTTCGTGCGTTCGGAGCTTGACGCCGAGGCCTGCCGCCAGGCCGAGCTCGGCAAGCGTGCCGAGGCCGAGGCGGCGTTGAGCGCAAAGCTCGGCCGCATCTCGCTGCGCCGCCCGTTGCTGCGCTGGATGCTCCAGCTGCTGCGCGAGGTCATCGCCCACCGCGAGAACTCGCGCTACTGCCGCAGCGAACTCTTCGGCATCTGCCGCGACATCTTCCATGCGCAGGCGCAGCACCTCATCGCTCGCGGTGCGATCACGAAGCGCGACGAGGTCTACTGTCTGACGGTCGACGAGATCCTCGGCTTCACCGATGGCACGGGTGTCGACGAGTCCTTCCACGCCACGGTGGTGCGCCGACGCGAGCAACTCGCGGCCTACGCTGCGAACGAAGTGCCCGAGACGCTGGTCACCGACGGCGCGTTGCGCAACAACCCGCTCACCCGTGCTCCCTTCGACCCCGCGCAAGCCGACCGCCAGCTGAGCGGCCTCGGCTCCAGCATGGGCGTGGCGCGTGGCAAGGCGCGGGTGGTGCGCGACCCGCACAGCGTCGACGAGCTGCCGCCCGACACCATCCTCGTCGCCCGCGAGACCGACCCCGGCTGGCTCTTCCTCATGCTGGCCTCGAAAGGCATCGTGGTCGAGCGCGGCAGCATGCTCTCGCACACCGCGATCACCGGGCGCAAGTTCGGCATCCCCACCGTGGTGGGGGTCGACGATGCGTGCAGCCGCATCCCCGATGGCGCGGCGATGGAGATCGACGGTGGCAGCGGCGCGGTGCAGTTGCTGCATTGAGCCGGGGGCAGCACATGGTCTTCCAGCCTCTCGTGGCCCTCAGCAGCCGAGCCAGGCGAATGATTGTGTTCGCCATCGAAACCCACCCGCCGCTGGTCTACGCCCTGGTGGCGGGTGGGTGGTCGACTTCCCTCCTGCTGATGCTCAGCGGTCTGGCCGACACACCGCTGCCGGCCAGCGCGCCGTGGGTGGCCGTGGTCTTCTTCCTGGTGCTGCTCTACCTGCGCGCCATCGACGAGATCAAGGACCTGCCCTACGACCGGCTGCACAACCCCGACCGGCCGTTGGTGCGTGGTGCCATCTCCGAGCCCGAGGTGGCATGCCTCGCCACCGGGGTGGCGGTCGTGGTGCTGGGGCTGAGCCTGTGGCTGTCGCCGCTGCTCGCGGTGCTGGCCGCCTTGCAGCTGGCCTATGGCCTTGGTCTGCTGATGCTGGAGCGGGCTTCACGCCGCGTCCGCGAATCCATCCTGCTCAACCTGTGCATCACCTTCCCGGTGAGCGCGGTGCTCAACCTCTACGCCTGGGCCTACCTCGCCGCCCCTGCGCTGGCGCAGGCCTGGCCGGTGCTGGCGCTGCACATGGCGGTGTTCCTGCACATGGAGTTCGGCCGCAAGCTCAAGTGGCCGCAGCATGCGCAGGCCGGTGACAACGGCTACGTGCAGGCGCTGGGCGTGCGGGGCGCGGTGACGGTCTGCATGCTGACGGGGCTCGCGGCCTGCACGCTGGCCAGTGGCGTGCACCTGCGCCAGGGAGCCGGCGCGGCGGCGCTGCTGCCGTGGCTGGCGCTATTGCCTTCGGTGGCCGGGTTGCGCCAGTTCTGGCGCAACCGCTCGCGGGCGCAGCCACGGGCCCTCAAGCCCTGGTTCGGCGCGGCGATGGTGCTGTTCTTCCTGGTCAACGTGCTGGCGGCGTTTCCAGGATGAAAAAGAGAAAACCGGCACTGAGGCCGGTTTTGATGGGTGTTTGGTGGTGGAGAGGAGGAGGATCGAACTCCCGACCTTCGCATTGCGAACGCGACGCTCTCCCAGCTGAGCTACCCCCCCACAAACGAGCCGGAGTCTATCAAAAGAAGGCGTCGGGCGGGCATTGCGTGGGGCTTGGTGTTGGGCGCAGAAGGGGTTAGAAACGCGCCATGACCACATTCGACCCCGACTGGCTCGACGTCCAATACAACAACCGGGCCCGGGTGCCGGGGTACCAGCAGATCTTCGATCGCTGGCGCACCGCGTCGGCACGGGTGCGCGAGGGCATGACCTGCGTGACCGACGTGCCCTACGGCACCGGGCCCGACGAGACGCTCGACATCTTCCCCGCCGCCGAGCCGCGCTCGCCGGTGTTCGTGTTCATCCACGGCGGGTGGTGGCGCAGCCTCGACAAGTCCGACCACTCCTTCCTCGCGGCGAGCCTCGTCGCGGCCGGGGCGATGGTGGTGATGCCCAACTATTCGCTTTGCCCGGGCACGGACGACGCGCCGGTCCGCATCGAGACCATCGCCCTGCAGATGACGAAGGCCATCGCCTGGATCTACCGCAACGCGGCGCTCTATGGCGGCAGCCCCGGGCGCATCGTCGTCTCGGGCCACTCGGCGGGCGGGCACCTCGCCGCGATGATGCTGTGCTGCGAGTGGACGGAGGTCGACAAGCGCCTGCCCATGCAACTGGTGAGCCGGGCGCTCGGCATCTCGGGCGTCTACGACTTGAAGCCCATCCAGCAGACGCCCTTCCTGAAGCCCGACCTGCGGCTCACGCCCGAGGCGGTCGACCGGCTGAGCCCGGCGCGGTTTCGGGCGCCGCGCGAGGCGCGCTTCTACGCCACCGTGGGCGGCGACGAGAGCGAGGAGTTCCTGCGCCAGAGCCAGCTCTTGCAGATGGCCTGGGGCACGCAGGTCGTGCCGCGCTACGAGCCCGTGCCGGGCACCAATCACTTCACCGTGCTGCACGACCTGGCCGACCCGGAGGGCCGGTCGCACCGCATGGCGCTGGAGCTGATGGGGCTGCCTCGCGTTAACCCTGAGAGGGACGTCTGAAAAGAGAGACGCCTGAAAAATAGGGCGCTGCTATCGCGTCGAATTGAATCTTTGTATTGGCGGCGCGAAACCCGCTGCGGTACGGTTGCCTGCGTTGGTGCCGTCATGCCAACTGTTCACCATTCATTAGGAGAGCAACGATGGCCAGCTTGAAAGGGTCCAAGACCGAGCAGCACCTGAAAGACGCCTTCGCAGGAGAGTCGCAGGCCAACCGCCGATACCTGTATTTCGCGAACAAGGCCGACATCGAAGGCCAGAACGACGTGGCAGCACTGTTCCGCTCCACCGCCGAAGGCGAGACTGGCCATGCGCATGGCCACCTCGAGTTCCTCGAAGCCGTGGGCGACCCGGCGACGGGCCTGCCCATCGGCTCCAGCCGCAACAACCTGAAGGCCGCCGTGGCCGGCGAGACGCACGAGTACACCGACATGTACCCGGGCATGGCCAAGACGGCGCGCGACGAAGGCTTCGACGAGATCGCCGATTGGTTCGAGACGCTGGCCAAGGCCGAGCGCTCGCACGCCAACCGCTACCAGAAGGCCCTCGACGCGCTGGTCGACTGACCACCGCGCCCAAGAGCCAGCAGTTCCGGCCCCGCTTGCGGGGCCGGCTTGTTCTTGCAGGAGAAGAAGCACAAGACAGGAGCGCGCATGAGCACACGGGAAGGCAACCTCGAGGCACCCACCCGGCACCCGATCGACTGGCAAAACCCGGAGTTCTATGACGAAGCGAAGTGCATCCAGGAAATGGAGCGCATCTTCGACATCTGCCACGGCTGCAGGCGCTGCGTGAGCCTGTGCCAATCCTTCCCCAACCTCTTCGACCTGGTCGACGCCACCGAGTCCGGTGAGGTGGAAGGCGTGGCCAAGGCCGACTACTGGAAGGTGGTCGACCAGTGCTACCTGTGCGACCTCTGCTACATGACCAAGTGCCCCTACGTGCCGCCGCACCCGTGGCAGCTCGACTTCCCGCACACGATGCTGCGGGCCAAGGCCATCAAGTTCAAGAAGGGCGAGGTGAAGACCGGCGAGAAGCTGCTCGCCTCGACCGACGTGCACGGCCAGTTCGCCGGCATTCCCATCGTCGTGCAGGTGGCCAATGCGCTCAACAAGACGAAGCCGATGCGCAAGGTGCTCGACTCGGCGCTCGGCGTGCACCCCGATGCGTGGCTGCCCGATCTCGCCACGAGCCGCTTCCGCTGGAGCGCCAAGAAGCGAGGCGACGCGAAAGACGTGAAGAACGGCGAACGCACGCCGGGCAAGGTGGCGGTCTATGCCACCTGCTACGTCAACTACAACGAGCCCGGCATCGGGCATGACCTCGTGAAGCTGCTGGAGCACAACGAGATCCCCTATGAGCTCGTGAGCAAGGAGTCGTGCTGCGGCATGCCCAAGCTCGAGTTGGGCGACCTCGACGAGGTGGCCAAGCACAAGGAGGCCAACATCCCCGTGCTCGCGCGTTATGCGAAGGAGGGCTACGCCATCCTCTCCGCCATCCCGAGCTGCACGCTGATGTACAAGCAGGAGCTGCCGCTGATGTTCCCCGGAGATGCCGACGTGGCTGCGGTGCAGGAGGCGATGTACGACCCCTTCGAGTACTTCATGGCGCGGCACAAGGACGGGCTCTTGAAGACCGACTTCAAGCAGCCACTCGGCAAGGTGAGTTACCACATCCCCTGCCACGGACGTGTGCAGAAGATCGGCCGCAAGACTGAAGAGATGTTCAAGCTCATCGGCGCGGCCGTCACCGTGCAGCTCAACACGGTCGAGCGCTGCTCCGGCCACGCCGGCACCTACGGCGTGAAGACGCCCACGCATCCGGTCGCGATGAAGATCGGCAAGCCCGTCTTCAAGAGCATGGCGAAGGATGAGCCCGACTACATCAGCTCCGACTGCCAGCTCGCCGGCCACCACATCGCGCAAGGCATGCAGCAGCAGGGCTCGCCCGAAGCGAGGCTGGCGCACCCGCTGAGCCTCGTGCGCATCGCCTACGGTCTTTGAAGAAAGATCTCGACATGACCATCACGAGAGACAGCCTGCTCACGCTCGAGGCCTACGCCAAGATCCGCAAGTCGAGCGCGCCCGAGATCATCGCCCACCGCAAGCGCCGCACCGTGCGCCTGGGCGAGCACATCTCGCTGCAGTTCGAAGACGAGACCACCATCCGCCGGCAGATCCAGGAGATGCTGCACATCGAGAAGATCTTCATGGAAGAGGGCATCCAGGGCGAGATCGACGCCTACCTGCCCCTCGTGCCCGACGGCAGCAACTGGAAGGCGACCATGCTCATCGAATACCCCGACGTGCACGAGCGAAAGCGCGAGCTGGCCCGCCTCATTGGTGTGGAAGACCGCATGTTCGTCGAGGTCGAAGGCCACGCGCGCATCTACGCCATCGCCGACGAAGACCTCGACCGCGAGAACGACGAGAAGACCTCGGCGGTGCACTTCGTGCGCTTCCAATTCCCGCAGGCCGCGAAGGAGGCAGTGCGCGCGGGTGCGCAGGTGAAGCTCGGCTGCGACCACACGAACTACCCCGCGCACGTGCAGATCGCGCCCGAGACGCTGGCGAGTCTGGCGGGCGACTTGCGCTGACACGCTTCCCACAAGCGTGGCGGCGCATCCCTGCGCCGCGAACAGACATTTCCTACACCCGGCGGCGGCTCGGGCCGATGTCGGCCGGGCGGTGCTGTTCCTAGAGTTGCGTTCACGGGGGTCAGCCCCGCTCTCCACAAATCGAAAGGAAGCCTCATGAACGCATTCAAGACCACCACCACCGTCGCTGCGCTGGCCGCCGTGTTCGCGCTGTCGGCCTGCGACCGCAACGCCGACGAGCGCACCGCCGGCGAACGCCTGGACGGCGCCGTCGCGAGCGCCGAGCAGCGTGCCGACGAAGCCAAGTCCGACATCCGCCGCGAGACCGCCGAAGCCAAGTCCGACATCGCCACCGCAGCCAACCAGGCCGGCGACAAGATGAAGGACGCGGCCATCACCACCAAGGTCAACGCCGAGCTGGCGCGCGACAACGACCTGAGCGCGATCAAGATCAACGTCGACACCGCCGCCGGCCACGTGGTGCTGCGCGGCACGGCGCCCAACGACGCGGCCCGCGACCGCGCCACCACCATCGCCCAGCGTGTGGACGGCGTGCTCTCGGTCGACAACCAGCTCACCGTGGGTCAGCAGGGCTAAGCGTCCGCAGCGCGGTCACACCCTGCCAGCCGCCGCTCACGCCAGTGCGTGATGCGGCGGCTGTTTCATTTGGGAACGCGCTCGCTGTCGTTGCATCGCCTGCAGGCACGCCGTTCGCCAAGAGGAGCGATCAACCGCTCACATCGAGACCCGCATGCAACGCGAACTCCACCTGGCAGGCCCGCAAGACGTTCTCTACATTGAGGACCACCCGACCAACGTGCACCTGATGCAGGCGCTCTTCAAGCGCTGCCCGCATCTCAAGCTCGTGGTGGCGCAAGACGGCCGCGAGGCGCGCCGCCTGGCCGACGAGCTGCGCCCCGGCCTGCTGCTCGTGGACCTGCGCCTGCCCGACTGCCACGGCAGCGATCTCCTCGAAGAGCTGCGCCACCGCGACGGCTACGCCGACATCCCCGCGGTGGCCGTCACCGCAGAGCCCGCGTTTCGCATCGAAGGCACGAGCTTCTGCGAGGTGTGGCCCAAGCCGCTTGATCTCGCTTTCGTGCTCGACCGGCTCGACCAGTTCGCCGCCAACGGCCCCTTCTTCGCCCACCTGCAGCGCACGCCCGCTGTGCTCCACCATGAATGAGGACGTACCGAGATGAACCTCTGCAGCTTCTCCCACCACGCCGGCGGCGCGAACACGCCGCAACCCGTGCCGCCCATGCCCTCGTTGCCGATGCCGCCCATGCAGCCTCTGCTGGAAGAGGCGCCACCCGAGATCACGGAGCCGCCGCTGCCCGGGCACTTCCCCTTGCTCGGCAACGCCCCGCACTGGCATTGATGCGCTGCAACTCTTACGGGTAAGCCCGAAAGCATCCGGTATTTCTGGGCAAGCAGCGTGCCCAAACACGCCGGCTGCATGCGCGAAACCCTCGACTTTCGCGTAAACCCGGTGGCACCGCGTTTGCCCAAGGCTCGCATCCACCAACCAACAGAGGGTGCCGCTTGGGAATCACGCGTTTTGGAATCACGTTGCGTCGGCGATGCACGGGCAGGCTGCTGCTCCTCGCCGCGGCTGCCGTGGCCTTGTCTGCCTGCGGCGGGAAGTCTCGTGAGGCCAACACGCAGATCGCCGCCAAGGTGAACCGCGAAGAGATCTCGGTCCACCAGGTCAACTACTTCCTGCAGCGCCAGGGCGGCGTCGCCCCCGATCAGGTCGACGCCGCAGGTCGCCAGACGCTCGAAGCGCTGGTCGACCAGGAAGTCGCCGTGCAGGCGGCCCTCGAGCAGAAACTCGACCGCGACCCGATGGTGGTGCAGTCGCTCGAAGCTGCGCGCCGCGAGCTGCTGGCGCGTGCCTATGCCGAGCGCCTGGCGCAGAGCGTCTCGCCGCCCACCCCGCAAGAGGTGAAGCAGTACTACGACAGCAAGCCTGCGCTTTTTGCGCGGCGCCGCCTCTACACGCTCGTCGACACCGCCATCGAGGCCACGCCCGAGCAGCAAAAGCCCATCGAGGCGCAGATGCCCACCACCCGCGGCACGGCCGACGTGAGCCTCGTGCTGCGCCAGGCCGGCGTGCGCTTCGGCTCGCGCCGCACCACCCTCGGCGCCGAGGCGCTGCCACTGCATGCGGTCGATGCCATGGCGGCGCTCAACGAAGGCCAGTCGCTGCTGGTGGGCGGCCCGCGCGATGCGCACATCTACACCGTGATCGAGACGCGGCCCGCACCGCTCAATCTCGAAGAGGCACGCGGCGCGATCGAGAACTTCCTCATCGCCGAGCGCCGCCGCACCGCGCTCGAGCAGCAGATCAAGGCCCTGCGCGCCAACGCGCGCATCGAGTACCGGGGCCGCTTCGCCCAACCGGCTTCGGCGCCTGCAGCGCCTGTTGCCGCTTCGTCGGCCAACGATGCCGTCGCGCTCGAAGAGCGTTCGCACTCGTTGACCAAGACCCACCTCCCCACCAAGTGAAGGCCAGACCAACATGCCAGCCGACCTTGCTCTCTCTCACTTCCTCCCGCCGCGCCTCCTGATGGCGGTGTGCGTGTCGCTGTCCTTGGCGGCATGCGTCAACACCCCGATGCCCGCCGACTCCGCCGCCGCCCCCGCGGCGCAGGCGCGCGCGCCGGTGCCCACGCCGCCGCCCGAGCCGGCGAACCGCGCGCCAAGCGGCCCCGACCGCAGTCGCGACTACGTGGTCGGCGCCGGCGACGTGCTGCGCATCAACGTCTACCAGAACGCCGACCTCTCGCTGGAGACCCGCGTCAACGAGAGCGGTGTCATCTCGTACCCGCTACTCGGCCAGGTGGTGGTGGGCGGGCGCTCGGTCGGCGAGGTCGAGGCGGCCATCGCCGATGGGCTGAAGAAGGGCAACTTCATCAAGCAGCCGCAGGTGTCGGTGCTCGTCACGCAAGTGCGGGGCAACCAGGCCTCGGTGCTGGGCATGGCCGGGCGGCCCGGGCGCTACCCGATCGAGGTGAAGGGCATGCGGTTGTCGGAGCTGCTCGCGCTCGCAGGCGGCGTGGCCGCGGGCGGCAGCGACATCGTCACGCTGAGCGGCATCCGCGAGGGCAAGCCCTTCCGCCAGCGCGTCGACGTGTCGCAGCTCTTCGGCGGCAGCGCCTCGGCCGAAGACCCGATCGTCCTCAATGGCGACACGCTCTACATCGACAAGCTGCCCACCGTCTACATCTACGGCGAGGTGCAGCGCCCCGGCCCGATCGCCCTCACGCAGGACATGACGCTGATGCAGGCCCTGGCCAGTGGCGGCGGCCTCACCCAGCGCGGCACCGAGCGTGGCATGAAGGTGCACCGCCGCAATGCCAAGGGTCAGGTCGAGATCGTCGAGCTGCGCATGACCGACACGCTCAAGCCCGGCGACGTGATCTACGTGCGCGAAAGCCTGTTCTGAGGAGCCGCGCATGAACTTCACGCAGTTCCTCGCCGTTCTCCGAGCGCGCTGGCTCACCGCGGTGGTCACCTTCTTCGTCATGGTGGCCCTGGTGGTGGGCGTGAGCATGCTGCTGCCGCCCAAGTACAAGGCGACGGCGGCCGTGCTGGTCGACATGCGCTCCAACGACCCGATCGCCGGGCAGGTCTCGCCCAACGGCCTGCCCATGAGCTACATCTCCACGCAGGCCGACATCATCACCAGCCCGCGCGTGGCCCAGCGCGTGGTGCGCGAACTCAAGCTCACCGAAAGCCCACAGCTGCGCCAGCAGTGGATGGACGCAACCGACGGCGACGGCAGCTTCGAGGTGTGGCTCTCGGAGGCGTTGCAGGCCGACCTCGACGTGAAGCCCTCGCGCGAGAGCAGCGTCATCAACGTGAGCTTCACCTCGCGCGACCCGAAGTTCAGCGCGGCGCTGGCCAACGCCTTCGTGCAGTCGTACCTCGACACCACGCTCGACCTCCGCGTCGACCCGGCCAAGCAATACAGCAGCTTCTTCGACAGCCGCCAGAAGGAGCTGCGCGAGGCGCTGGAGAAGGCGCAGGCCAAGCTGTCGCAGTACCAGCAGCAGCACGGGATCATCGCCACCGACGAGCGCTACGACGTGGAGACCGCGCGGCTCAACGAGCTGTCGTCTCAGCTCGTGGCCGTGCAGGCCATCACCGCCGAGTCGTCGAGCCGCGCCGCGCAGGCGAAGAACTCGTCCACGCTCGGCGACGTCATCAACAACCCGGTGGTGCAGGGCCTGCGCTCCGACCTGAGCCGCGCCGAAGCGAAGTTCAAGGAGATGAGCGTGCGCATGGGTGACGCGCACCCCGCGGTGATCGAGGCGAAGGCCAACATCAGCGAGCTGCGTGCCCGCATCGCCGAAGAAAGCCGGCGTGTGACCGGCAGCGTCTCCACTGACAACAGCATCAACCAGTCTCGCGAAGGCCAGCTGCGCAGCGAGCTCGCGGCCCAGCGTGCACGCGTGCAGCAGATGAAGGCGCAGCGCGACGAGGCGATGGTGCTGCAGCGCGACGTGGAAAGCGCCCAGCGCGCCTATGACGCGGTGGCCGCCCGCCTCACGCAGAGCAGCCTCGAAAGCCAGACCAAGCTCACCAACACCGCGCTCCTGGCCGCGGCCACGCCGCCCAGCCGGCCGGCTTCGCCCAACCTGGCGTTGAACTCGCTGCTCGGCGTGTTCGTCGGCCTGATGTTCGCGGTGGCCTTTGCGCTGCTGCGCGAGCTGCGCGACCGGCGTCTGCGCAGCGTGCACGACGCGGTGCAGGTGCTCGGCCTGCCGGTGCTGGGCCATGTGCCCGGCCCGATGAAGAAGCCCCTGCTCGGCCGCCAGCGTCTGGTGCTGCCGCAGCAGGTGATGGCGCGGCTGCCGCGGGCGCGGCAGCGTGAAGCCGCGGCCGCCGTGGGAGGGAAGCAAGCATGAGAATCGAAGCACGCACCGAGGAGCCGCGTTTCGACGCCTCCGAGTCGATCTGGGGTGCCGAGGCCGACGTGGTCGTCACCGACCGGCCCATCGGCGGCATCCTCACCGAGACCAAGCGCCTGCCTGCCGGGCAGATCGACAAGGTGCTCGAGTACCAGCGCTGCAAGGGCATCCGCTTCGGCGAGGCGGCCGTCGCGCTCAAGCTCATCACCGAAGACGACGTGCTGTACGCGCTGTCGCAGCAGTTCCACTACCCGTATGCGCCGCACACCCGGCGCGACCTGTCGGGCGAGCTGGTGGCGGCCATGCAGCCCTTCAGCGACCAGGCCGAGGCCTTCCGGGCGCTGCGCAGCCAGCTGATGATGCGCATGTTCATGCCCGGCACCGCACCGCGGGCGCTGGCCATCGTGAGCCCCGAGAAGGGCGACGGCAAGACCTTCTTCGCCGCCAATCTCGCCATCGCCATGGCGCAGCTCGGCGGTCGCACGCTCTTGATCGACGCCAACCTGCGCGGCCCGCGCATCCACCAGCTCTTCTCCATCGACGAGAAGGCGGGGCTTTCGGGCGTGCTGAGCGGGCGTGTGCAGTCGAACGTGATCCACCAGATCGCCGACCTCAACACGCTCTTCGTGCTGCCCGTGGGCGTGGCACCGCCCAACCCGCTCGAGCTGGTGGAGCGGCCCGCGTTCAGCCGGCTCCTGTCGGAGCTGCTGGGCAAGTTCGACCACGTGATCGTCGACACGCCGGCCTCGCAGCGCGGCTCCGATGCCGGCGTGATCGCGGCGCGCTGTGGTGCGGCCCTCGTGGTGGCGCGCCGCCACCAGAGCCGCCTGGGTGCCTTGCACCAGCTCGTCAGCCGCTTGAAGGACAGCCCGGCACAGCTCGCCGGCGTGGTGATCAACGAATACTGATCCCGCTGCGCGCCATGTCGTCGATTGGCCACGTTCCCCATCACCCCGGGTCGCTCACCACCACTTGGGAAGAGCCGCCCGAAGTCTCGGTGCGCACGGCGAGCCGCGCCATCGCGGCGGTGCTGCTCGTCGGGCTGCTCGCGATGTATGTGCCGACCGCACTGCGCCTCATCGACCAGGTGTGGTCGACCGCCGAGCAAGGCCACGGCCCGCTGATCCTCGCGCTGTGTGCGTGGATGGCGTGGCAGCGCCGCCAGCAGCTTGCAGCACTCCCCGACACGCCCAACCGCTGGCTCGGCATGCCCTTGCTCGTGCTCTCGCTCGCGGCCTATGTGCTGGGCCACTCGCAAGGCATTCTCGGCCTCGAAGCCGCGTCGCAGATCGGCGTGCTCACCGCGCTGCTGCTGTGCTTCAAGGGCCTGGCCGGCGTGCGGCTGATGGCCTTGCCGCTCGCCTTCATGGCCTTCACCGTGCCGCTGCCGGGCATCTTCGTGCAGACGGTGACCATGCCGCTCAAGGTGGCCGTCTCGGCCTGCGCCGAGTGGCTGCTGCATCTCGTGGGCTACCCGGTCGGCCGCATGGGCGTGGTGCTCGTGATCGGCCAGTACCAGCTGCTGGTGGCCGACGCCTGCGCCGGCCTCAACTCGATGTTCACGCTCGAAGCGCTGGGCTTCCTGTGGATGAGCATGCGCCCGCGCAGCACGCCGGCGCGCGATGCGGCGCTGGCGCTCGCGATCCTGCCCATCTCGTTCGTGGCCAACGTGGTGCGGGTGATGGTGCTGGTGCTCGTCACCTACCACTTCGGCGATGCCGCGGGCCAGGGCTTCGCGCATGACTTCTCGGGCATCGTGCTCTTCGTCGCGGCGGTGCTGATGATGATCGTGGCCGAGGCGTTCATCCGCCGGCCGCGCGCCGAGGGGCGGTCATGAGACAACGGATGCCACTGCTTCGGGCGGTCTGGCTGCTCGCCGCGATGCTCATCGCCGTCGGCCTCGCCCAGGGCCTGAAGCCCATCCGCCTGATGGCCGACCGCCTGCCGGCGATCGACCTCAAGGCGCAGGTGCCCGACGAGTTCTCCGGCTGGCGCATCGACCCCGACACCGCCCCGGTGCTGCCCGACCCCTCGCTGCAGCAGCGCCTCGATTCGCTGTACGACCAGACGCTCGCCCGCACCTACGTCAACGAGCAAGGCGAGCGGGTGATGCTCACCATCGCCTACGGCCGCGACCAGAGCTCCGAAGCAACCGCGGTGCACCGCCCCGAGTTCTGCTACGGCGCCCAGGGCTTCGACGTGCGCGGTGCCGGCCTCGGCCAGGTCGCCCTGCCGGCCGGGCAGGTGACGGTGCAGCGCCTCGTGGGGCGGCTGGGGCCCCGCGTGGAGCCCATCAGCTATTGGGTGACGCTCGCCGAAGAAGCCACGCTGCCCGGCGTGGGCCGGAAGCTGGAGCAGCTGCGCCACGGCCTCGACGGCGAGGTGGCCGACGGCATGCTGGTGCGGGTGTCGACGCTCGTGAAGCCAGGGGCCGAGGTGTCGCCCGCGTCTTACGCCACGCAAGACCGTTTCCTGCAAGACCTCGCACGGGCGCTGCCGCAGGCCGTGCGCCCGCGCTACTTCGGCGCCTGAGGGAACGACGCATGGCCGCCACCTGGACCGATCACGCCGCGCCGAGCGCCTGGGCGCGCCCCGTGGATCACCCACCCGGCAGCCTGCCGGGCGCCGGCGTCAGCGACTCCACCGTCTACGCCGGCTTCCTGCTGCTCGCAGTGGTGATGCACCACTGGCTGCTGTGCCTGCTGCACAACAAGGGCATCAGCGTGTCGGTGGCACGCGTGGCGATGGCCGAGATGGTGATCTACATCGCCTGCGTGCCACTGCTGCTGGCGCGCCTGTCGCTGCGCTCGCTCATCACCGTGTTCGTGCTGCTGGGCGCCTGCGGGCTCTTCGCGCTGCTGCGCGGCGGCTATTTCGATGCCAAGGCGGCGCGCGACCTGATGATCCCGCTCGTCTTCTTCTGGGCCGGGCGCAGCTTCGGCCAGAACGGCCGCTCGCTCGACCGGCCGCTGCTGGCCATCGCCGCGGTGGTGGTGTTCATCGGCCTGGTGCAGGCGGTGATCCCCAACCTCTACAACAGCCTCTTCAACACCTTCAGCTATTACGTGAGCCTGGGCGGCATCAACTCCGCCTCGGCGCAGGTGAGCGGCCAGGCTGTCACGCTGAACGGCATGCGGCCCGAAGGCATCGGGCGCACCCTGCTGCCGCAGGTGCTGGGCGCGCAGCGGGTGTCGTCGGTGTTCCTGGAGCCGGTGTCGCTCGGCAACTTCGCGGTGATCCTGCTCGGGTGGGGCCTCGCGAAGCCGGGCGCGCAGTGGCGCACGTCTGCATGGTTCGTGGGCGCGGCGCTCGTGTGCATCGTGCTCGCCGACTCGCGCTTCGGCTTCTACATGACCGGCCTCATGGTGCTGCTGCGCCTGGTGCTGCACGGCCGCGCGCACCTCTTGGGCATCGTCTTCCCCGCGCTCGGCGCGATGGCGCTGCTCGTGCTCGCGACCTACCTGCCCGGCGCGGGCGACAACCTCGTCGGCCGCATGACGGTGAGCGGCCAGTTCCTGCTCGGCTTCGACCACCTGAGCCTGCTCGGCCTGCGCGACTTCGCCACCAACTTCGGCGACATGGGCTACGCCTACGTCTTCAGCCGCTTCAGCTTGCTGGGCGCCGGGCTGATGTGGGTGTGCTTCTACGCGCTGCCGCTGCACGACGAGACCGCGCGGCGCTTTCGCACCTTCATGTCGGCCTACATGACCTTGATCCTGTGCGTGAGCGGCACCTCGCTCTTCGCGCTCAAGACGGCGGGCGTCATGTGGTTCGCGCTCGGGGCGCTGTCGATGCGCAAGCCCGCGGCCGAGCAGGAGACCGAACTTGACCTACGAATTCCCTAGCGGAGGACAGACATGGCTTTGAAGGTGGTGCACGTGGTGCGCCAGTATTTGCCCTCGCGCGGTGGCATGGAAGACGTGGTCTTCAACATCGCCCGCACCCAGCGCGACCTGCACGGCCAGTCGCCGCGCATCGTCACGCTCGACCGTGTGTTCCGCCAGCCTGAGGTGCTGCCCACCGACGAGGTGATCGAAGGCATTCCGGTGCACCGCATGTCGTACAGCGGCTCGGAGCGCTACCCGCTGTTCCCGGGTGTGCTGCGCGAGGTGACCGATGCCGACGTGGTGCACGTGCACGGCATCGACTTCGCCTTTGACTACCTCTCGCTCACGCGCTTCGTGCACAAGAAGCCGCTGGTGGCGTGCACGCACGGCGGCTTCTTCCACACGAGCTTCGCGCAGCGGGCGAAGAAGATCTTCTTCCACAGCGTCACGCGCTGCACCGCACGCGGCTACCACCGCATCCTCGCGAGCTCCGCGAACGACGGCGAGATGTTCAAGCAGGTCGTGCCCGAAGAGCGCATCCGCGTGATCGAGAACGGCGTCGACATCGACAAGTTCGCCAACGCTGCCTCGTCCACGCTCACGCAGACCATGATCTACGTGGGTCGCTGGACGGCGCACAAAGGCCTCGACCGCACGCTCGCACTGCTCGCCTCGCTGCGCGCCGCCGACCCGGGCTGGCGCCTCATCATCGCCGGCCGCGAATACGACGACATCAACCGCCACACGCTCGCGCAGATGGTCGAAGCGGCCGGTGTGACCAACGCCGTGGTGCTGCTGCCCAACCCCGACAACGACACGCTGCGCACCGCCATCGGGCAGGCGAGCTACGGCGTGTGCCTGTCGCGCCACGAGGGCTTCGGCCTCGCGGCCATCGAGGCCATGAGCGCGGGGCTCGTGCCCATCCTGAGCGCGATCCCGCCCTTCGAGCGCCTGGCCGACGAGACGATGGTGCCGCTGATCGTGCCCGACGACACCGCCGAAGCCACGCAGGCCGTGCAGGCGCTGCACCGCCGCGTGGCGGTGAGCCATAGCGCACTTCGCGCGCAGGCGCAGAAGGTGGTGCAGCGCTACAGCTGGCGCAACGTGGTCGGCGCCTACGTCGAGGAATACGAGCGCGCGGTGCAGGAATCGAGGCTGGCGGCATGAAGCGGCTGCTGGCCACGCCGTTCTTGGGTCTGGCCCTGGGCCTGGCCGCCACCGTGGCCGCGGCGGCGCCGTCTGCGTCCTCGTCCGGCGCCTGCCTCTCCGGCAAGCCGCTGCGCGGCGTGAACATGGCCGGCGCCGAGTTCAACACCAACAAGATGCCGGGCCAGGTGTTCAAGGACTACACCTACCCGACCGACAAGGACCTGAAGTACTTCGCCGAGCAGGGCGCCAACGTGATCCGCCTGCCGTTCCGCTGGGAGCGCGTGCAGCGCACGCTCGGCGGGCCGCTCGACGAGATGGAGGTCAAGGTGCTGCGCAAGGTGGTCGAGATGGCGAGCGCCCTCGACATGTGCGTGATCCTCGACCTGCACAACTTCGGCCAGTACGCCAAGCAGAAGCTCGGCTCGCCCGAGGTGCCGATCGAGCGGTTCACCGACGTCTGGCTGCGCCTGCGCGAGGCTTTCCCCGAGCCCGGCTTCGTGGCCTTCGGGTTGATGAACGAGCCGGCGCACGCCACGGCGCGCGGCGGCTGGGCACGGGCTGCGCAAAACACGGTGACGGCCCTGCGCGAGGCCGGCTCGCAGCACCTGCTCTTCGTCTCGGGGGCGGGCTGGAGCGGCGCGCACGACTGGTCGGTGAAGTGGCAGGGCCTCTCCAACGCCGACGCCTTCGCCGGCTTGCGCGACCCGCTCAAGCGCAGCGTGCTCGAAGTGCACCAGTACGCCGACAAGGATCACTCCGGCATGAAGGGCGACTGCATGGCGCCCGAGCGCATGCGAAAGCTCATGGGCCGCGTGACCGACTGGGCGCGCGCCAACGGCCACCGCATGTTCCTCGGCGAATTCGGCGTCGCCCCGACGCCCGAGTGTCTCGACACGCTGAAGGCGCTTCTCGAATCGATGCGCGACCCCGCCTGGGCCGGCTGGGCCTATTGGGCCGCTGGCGGCTGGTGGGGGCCGAAGTACCCCTTCGGCATCCACCCGATCCCCGGCCAGCCCGAGCGGCCCCAGCTCGCCTTGTTGCGAGAGGAATGGAAACCATGAATCCGAACCCTGCACATCCACCGTCTTCTCAGATTCTTTCGCTGAACGCGATCCGTGGGATCGCAGCCTTGCTCGTCGTCGTCTCCCACCTCCCGGAACAGGCCGGCCTGCACTTCGGCCCCATCCACGAGGGCTCGCTCGGCGTGATGGTGTTCTTCACGCTGTCGGGCTTCCTGATGGGCTACCTCTACCTCACCAAGCCGGCCAACTGGCACGAGGTGTCGCGCTACGCCATCGCCCGCTTCTCGCGCATCGCGCCGCCCTACCTGATGGTGGTGCTGGCCTCGTTCTTCATCTACACGCTCGTCGACCCGAAGTTCCCGTATGCCATCGGCACGCACAACTTCCTGCGGCACATCCTCTTCTCGGGCAACGTGAGCGTGTTCTGGAGCATCCCGCCCGAGGTGCAGTTCTATGCGCTCTTCATCGGCTTCTGGTGGGCGCTCAAGCGGGCGCAGTCGGGCCGCACGCTGGCGCTCGTGATCGTGATGGTGCTGGCGGTGGCCGCCATCTGCACGCGCGACAAGGTGCCCGGCACCTTCGCGATCTCGAAGCTGCATTACTTCCTGCTCGGCTCCATGCTGGGCGGCCTGCACCACTGGCTGCGCACCGTGCCCATCAGCACCCGCGCGCTCACCGTGCTGCAGGTGCTGCTGCTGGGCGCGCTCGGCATCTTCATGCTGGAGGTGATCCACCTGCCCGAGAAGTACTGGCACGACCTGGCGCCGGCACTCATCGCGGGGCTGGTGGTGTTCGCCTTCTCGCACGACCGCACGCCGATCGACATGGCCTTCATGGCCAAGCCCTTCCAGTGGCTGGGCGACTGGAGCTTCTCGATCTACCTGCTGCACGTGCCGATCATCTACGTCTTCGTGAAGGCCGGCCTCATGCGGGAGGGCGGATTGCTCTCCACCCTGTGCGTGGTGGTGGCCGTGCTCGCCTGCGGCGTCTTCAGCAAGTTCGTCGAACGCCCGGCGTGCGCGGCCACCAAGCGTGGCCTCACCGCCTGGCTCAAGCGACTCGAACCCGCGGCAAAGCCAAGCCTCATGCCCCACATCACCCCCGACCGGACCCGCCCATGACCACTTCACACGACACGCCACCGCTGGTGAACGACCCGCATGCGTGGGACGGCCTTCGTGACGCCCTGCAATCCTTGCAGGCACGGCGACCGTCGCGGCTGCTCTACGTGCCCAACGAAGGCAATGCCGGTGATGCGCTCATCGCGGCCGGCAGCTGGCAGTTCTTCGACGACATGGGCCTCGCGCCCGCCTATGCGAGGGTGCGCGACATCCGCCGCGGCGACACGCTCATCTACGCCGGTGGCGGCAACCTGGTGCCCGAATACGAGAGCTGCTCGCGATTCCTCGAGCGCTGCCTGGCGGTGGGGGTCGAGTCGGCGATCGTGATGCCGCACACCATCCGCGGCCATGAGGCGCTGCTGGCCCGGCTCGACGAACGCTTCACGCTCGTGTGCCGCGACCGGGCCTCGATCGCGCGTGTGCAGGCTACGGGCACTGGCGCGCAGGTGCTGTACGCGCCCGACATGGCGCTCTACATCGACGTGCCGCGCCTTTTCAAGCACTGCGAGCAGTACCGCGGCGCCGCCTTCTGGGCGCGCATGGCGCACCACGACCGGCTCGTGCCCTACCTGCGCTGGCGCCTGGCGCTGCTGCGGCGTGCGCCGCCGGCCCACCTGCGGCTCGACGTGATCCGCGTCGATGCCGAGGCCATCGCCGCGCTGCCGGGCGACCCGCGCTGGGACATGTCGAACCTCTATGGCTCGAAGTTCCGGCTGCGCGCCGAGTCGGATCTCGTCACGCGCGACTTCCTGCGCTTCTTCGGCCAGCTGATCTCGGTGCGCACCAACCGCCTGCACGCCGGCGTGGCCGCGGCGCTGATGGGCTGCGAGGTGACCTACCTCGACAACTCCTACGGAAAGATCGGCGCGGTCTACGACGCATGGCTGAGCCACCTGCCGCAGATCAGCTTCGAGCGCACGCCGGCCGTGAACCACAGCCCGGCGGCCGGCCTCGTGGTGCAGGGGGCCGGTGCATGAAGTTCTCGCTCATCATGGGCACGCTCGGGCGCCGCGACGAGGTGGGCGACTTCCTCGCCTCGCTGCAGCGCCAGGACCACCGCGACTTCGAGCTGCTCATCGTCGACCAGAACCCCGACGAGCGGCTCGCGCCGCTGATCGAGCAATACCGGAAGCACTTCCGCATCCTGCGCTACCGCAGTGCGCCCGGTCTTTCGCGCGCCCGCAATGTGGGCCTGCGCTATGCCACGGGCGATGTGATCGCCTTCCCCGACGACGACTGCTGGTACCCCGATGGGCTGCTGTCTTACGTGGCCGGGCGCCTGCAGGCCGAGCCCTCGCTCGATGGCCTGACAGGCCGCTTCGTCGACGGCGAGGGCCGCTCCGAAGGCCGCTGGCTGCCGCGCACGCAGATGCTCAACCGCTTCTCGGTGTGGCGCGGGGCCATCTCGTTCAGCATCTTCCTGCGCCGCCGCCTGGTGGAGCGCATCGGCGAGTTCGACGAAGACCTCGGCGTGGGCGCCGGCACGCCCTGGGGCGCCGGTGAAGAAACCGAATTCATGCTGCGCGGCCTGAAGGCCGGGGGGCGTGTGGAGTTCGACCGCGATCTCGTGCTGCACCACCCGGTGAAGACCGCCGACTACGGCGACGCCGCCATCGCCCGCCAGCGCCGCTACGAAGCCGGCTTCGGCCGCGTGATCCGCCGCGGCGGCTTCCCTGGCTGGTACTTCCCGTGGGTGTGCGGCCGCACGCTCGCCGGGTCGCTGCTCGCCCTGTGCAGCGGCCAGCGTGCGCAGGCCCGCTTCAAGTGGCACAGCCTGCTCGCACGCGTGAGCGGCTGGCGCAGCGGCCAGGTGCCCCGCAATGCCCTTCCATCGTCCAACCACGCTTGAGGACTGCTCGATGACCCCCTCGACCCTGCCCAGCCCGAAGCTGCCCGAGACCTTGCGCATCGGGCCGTTCCGCGTGAAGTCGTTCGGCGCGCAGGCGCTGGCCAGCCAGATCTACCGCCAGCTCGCGCTGGGCCGGCGCACCGAGCTCTTCTTCGCCAACACCAACTTCGTCGTCACCTGCCAAGGCTTCGCCGAGCGCTTCAACGACGACCCGTCGATCACCGTCGTCAACGACGGCATCGGCATGGACCTTGCGGCGCGCCTGATGCATGGCAAGCGCTTCCGGGAGAACCTCAACGGCACCGACTTCATTCCCCGCCTGCTCGGGGGCAGCCCGCTGCCGCTGCGCGTGTTCCTCTTCGGCGCCCGGCCCGACGTGGTGCGTGAGGCCTCGCGCACGGTGGAAAGCCGCTTCGGCCACACGGTGGTGGGTGCGCTCTCGGGCTATGGCGTGGAAGACGAGCTGGTGTGCGAGCGCATCCGCAGCGCCAAGCCCGACGTGGTGCTGGTGGCGCTCGGCAACCCGCTGCAGGAGCAGTGGATCCTCGACCATGCGCAGCAGCTGCCGCCGGCGCTCTACGTCGGCGTGGGCGCCTTGTTCGACTTCCTCGCCGAGCGCGCGGTGCGCGCGCCGGTGTGGGTGCGCAAGCTGCACCTGGAATGGTTCTTCCGGCTCACTCAGGAGCCCAAGCGGCTGTGGAAGCGCTACACGGTGGATGCCTTCAAGTTCTTCCGCATCTGCCGCTCGGCAAAACTCGAGGTCTCATGAAACTGGCTTCGAAGTCAGCTTGGTCGATTCTGGACAACCTGGTTCAACAGGTCCTGTCGTTCATCATCTTCGCCGTCCTCGCGCGCTGGCTCACGCCGCACGAGTTTGGCCTCTTGGCGATCGCGCACCTGATGGTGCTCTTCACCCGCATGTCGCTGCTCGATGCGCTGGCGATGCCGGTGGTGCGCGCGCCGCAGGCCGACGACCGGCTCTTCGACTGGCTCTTTACCGTCTGCACCATCGTCTCGCTGTTGGTGGCGGGCGTGATGGTGGCGTTGGCCTGGCCGATGGCGCAGTTCTTCGGTGCCCCTGATCTCACGCTGGTGCTGGTGGGCATGAGCCTCTCGGTGGTGCTCTTCGGCCTGGGCCGTGCGCATGACGGCCGGCTGCTGCGCGAAGGCAAGTTCAGTGTGATGGCGATCCGCTCGCTGTGCTCGGTGACGGCGGGTGGCGCGGTGGCACTGTGGCTGGCCGCGCGAGGCGCAGGGGCGATGGCGCTCGTGGCGCAGCAGGTGGTGATGGGCGTGGTGGCGCTGGCGGTGGCGCTCATGGCCGAGTGGCGGCACTGGCGGCCTCGATGGCACTGGTCAGCCGAACTCTTGCGCGAGCACCGCGCCGAGACACGCCGCATCGGCCTCAATGCGTGCGTCAACTACGCCAACAGCAATGGCGACGCAGCGCTCGTGAGCGTGCTGCTCGGCCCGGCCGCGACCGGCCTCTACAACCTCGCCAAGCGCGTGCTGTCGGCCGCCTACCTCGTCGTGGCCTCGTCGCTCAGCCGCGTGGGCGTGAGCCTCTTCGTGCAACGCCAGGGCGACCCGGCGGCGCTGGCGCAGGCCTATCGCCGCATGCTCGGCTGGACGCTGCTGCTGCTGGCGCCGATGTATGCGCTCGTGTCGCTCATGGCCGAGCCGCTGGTGGTGCTGGCGTTCGGCGAACGCTGGCGCGAGGCGGCGTCGCTCTTTGGCTGGCTGTCGGTGGCCTATGTGGCGCAGTCGGCCTTCTGGCTGGGGCAGAACCTCTCGTTTGCCACTCGCCAGAGCGCCCGGGTGCTCAAGCTGTCGACGGTGCAGCTCGTGATCACCGCGGTGCTGGCCGCGGCCTTGTCGCGCTGGGGCATGCAAGGCATCGCGGCCGGCGTGGCGCTCGGCAGCGTGGCCGGCTGCGTGCTGATGCAGATTGCGGTGCACCGGCAGCTGTCGATTTCCAGCCTCTCGTTCATGCGCACCACGCTGCCCGCCACGCTGGGCACGGTGACGGTGGCGGCGCTGCTGTGGGGCCTGCCCCACGCCGGCTTCGACCCCGAACGCATGCAGACCTTGTTGACCTCTCAAAAGGAATTTCTCACCTCATGGCAAAAGCAATGATCCTCGCCGCGGGCCAAGGGACCCGCGTGCGCCCGCTCACCAAGAACATGCCCAAGCCGATGGTGCCCATCCTCGGCAAGCCGGTGCTCGAGTACCTCATCGAGCATCTGGCGCGCTACGGCATCAAGGAAATCATGATCAACGTGGCCTTCAACCACTGGAAGATCGAGAACCACTTCGGTGACGGCAGCCGCTGGGGCGTGCAGATCGGCTACTCGTATGAAGGTGTGCGCGAGCACGGCGAGGTGGTGCCCAAACCCATGGGTTCGGCCGGCGGCATGAAGAAGATCCAGGACTTCTCGGGCTTCTTCGACGAGACCACGCTCGTGCTGTGCGGCGATGCGCTGGTCGACCTGGACATCAATGCCGCGCTCTTCGAGCACAAGCAGAAGGGTGCCTTGGCCAGCGTGGTCGGCCTCGATGTGAAGCGCGAGGAGGTGCAGAACTACGGCATCGTGAGCGCCGACCCGACGGGCCGCGTGCTCGAGTTCCAGGAGAAGCCCACCCCCGAGGCGGCCAAGAGCACGCTCGCCTCCACCGGCATCTACATCTTCGAGCCCGCAGTGCTCGAGCTCGTGCCGAGCGGCAAGAGCTTCGACATCGGCAGCGACCTCTTCCCGCTGATGGCGGCCAAGGGCCTGCCCTTCTACGTGCAGAACCGCTTCTTCAACTGGATCGACATCGGCCGCGTGAGCGACTACTGGAGCGTGCTGCAGCGCGTGCTGATGGGCGAGGTGGCCGAGATGGAGATGCCCGGCAAGGAAGTGCGGCCTGGCGTGTGGGTGGGCTTGAACACGCGCATTCCCTGGGAGAAGGTGCAGATCACAGGGCCGGTGTACATCGGCTCCAGCGTGTGCGTGGAGCCGGGCGTGAAGATCGAAGGCCCCACCTGGATCGGTACCGGCAGCCACTTGAAGCGCGGGTGCGAGGTCAAACGCAGCGTGCTCTTCGAATACACCCGCATCTCGTCGGAGCAGGTGTTCGAAGAAATGATCGTCTCGCCGCAATACTGCGTGGACCGCCGTGGGACGACGAACTACATCAGCGACGACGAAACCCATCGCCGCTGGGGCGACGCCCGCGGCGACGGGTGCGCCAGCTGATCGTCAGGCGGTGATCTTCAGGCCCACGATCCCCGCCACGATCAACGCCACGCAGCCCAGCCGCGCTGCCGTGGCCGGCTCCTGAAACAGCACGATGCCCAGCGCGACTGTGCCCACCGCACCGATCCCCGTCCACACCGCGTAGGCGGTGCCCACGGGCAACGTGCGCATCGCCCAGCCGAGCAGTACGACGCTGGCGACCATCGCGGCCACCGTGCCCACGCTCGGCCACAGCCGCGAGAACCCGTCGGTGTACTTGAGCCCGATGGCCCAGGCGACCTCGAAGAGGCCGGCGATGAAGAGAATGACCCAGGCCATGATGACGACCCTTTCCTCATGTGAATGGGGTCGTCCCCGGTGACAAAAGAAAAGCGCCGGCAGAGTCGTCTCTGCCGGCGCACCGGAGTTTAGGCGGCCACCGCGGTGGCCGGGTCGCGTGGGGAATTCAGAGCTTGCGGCGGCGCCCCACGAAGGCCAGTGCGCCCAGGCCGGCCAGCAGCATGGCGTAGGTGCCGGGCTCGGGGACGGGCGTCACCTGCACGTTCTGCAGCTGCATGCCGAAGTTGGGGCCGGGCACGCCGCGCAGTGCGAAGAGCAGGCCGCCCATGCCGCCGGCTTCGGTGGTGAAGGAGTAGGTGTTCCAGCCCGGCGAGGTGGTCACGTCGCTCAGCAGGCCGCGGGTCGACGGGCCTTCGAGGGTGTCGAAAAGAAAGCCGAAGCTGAGGGTCTTGTCGGCGTTACCGGCAAACTTTTCCGCCTGGTATTCGAAGCTCACGGTGTAGAAGCCCGAGGCGAGGTCTTCGAATTTCTCGAAGCAGAAACGTTGGCCGAGGCCGCTCTTCAAGGGGTCGTCGCAGCTGTTCAGCGCCGCGTGTGCGGTGCCGAGGCTGCCCAACGACAAGAGGGCGGTGGCGATGCAGGCGGTGAGTTTCTTGTTCATGGGTACTCCTGTGGGTGTCGGCTGTTCGGGGGCGGCTGGAGACGCCCGCAGCCTTTGGGCAATCTGCGCTCCCGTCACCGGATGGCGAACTCGGCGTTGCAGCCGGCCACCGTCGCCTTGTAGGCCGTGCTGAGGGCGGAGTCCGTGGTGCGCCGCTCATGCGTCACCTGGCACACGAGCGAGAGCGCGTCGAAGGGCGTGTAGGTCATCGACAGCCCGCCGATCACGGTGGTGTCGGTGCCGGTGGCGGTGGCGATGCCGCCGTTGGCGAAGCTGTTGTCGAGCTTGCGGCGGGCGTAGCTCGCGCGCGGGGTGAACGAGATCTTGGCGGTGGCGGCCCAGGTGACGGCGAGCGAGGCGATGTCGGACGCGCGGCTGTCGCTGGTCTCGCCGCCGGTGAGGGTGGAGTCGAAGTCGGCCTGGCCCACGCTGCGGTCGTGGGTGAGGTCGAGGTCGGTGGTGAGCTTGCCGGTCGGGCGCCACACCCAGCCCAGCGCGCCCGTCCAGCCGCGGCTGTTGCGCGGGCCTTGCGAGCTGTGCTTCTCGTGCGTGGCGCTCACGCGCGAGTTGAAGACGCTGGCACCGCTCGCGTTCCAGTTGGTGATGAAGTCGACGTCGTCGCGGGTGAACTCGTCGGGGGTCGGGGCGATGCCAGGGTACTTGCCTTCGCTGCGCCGCACGCCCACGCGGGTGGTGAGCGCGCTGCTCGGGCGGTAGCGCACACCGGCGTTGACGGAGGTCTGGCGCATGTCGCGGTCGTCGACGTCGACGCCGCGGTAGTCGTTCTCGCTCGCGGTCACGCCGGCTTCGAAGGACCACAGCGTGACGAGCCCCAGCCGCGCCTGGAAGCCGAGCGCGGTGCTGCGCACCTGGTTGCGCTCGAGCGAGAGCGTGCCGTTGAGGGTGTCGCGGTAGAGGCTCTGGCGCTGCTGCGCGCTCAGGATGCCCGACAATCGACCGACCGTCTCCCAGTCCCAACGCGCGTTGGCGTTGTAGTCGGTGTTGTTCATGTGCTCGTTCTTGTTGTAGCGGTTCGCATTCGCCTGCAGGTCGGCGAAGAAGTGCTGGCGCCCGAGCGATTTGTCGAGCCCGAGGTGCACGCCGCTGCTCCAGATGCGGTCACGCCGCTCGAGCGGGCTGCCGGCCGGGGCGCGGAAGAGGTTGCTCTCGCCGGTGAGGCCCTGGCGGATGCCGAAGATGAAGGGCGAGGGTTCTTCCGTCGGGCTGCCGCCAGCTGCGCCACCGGGCGGTGCCGGCGGCACGGTGTTGGGCGTGGTGGGGACGGGGGTCGACGGCGTGACCGACGGGTTGGTGGCGGTGTCCTGGGCGTGGCCCGCGGTGCTGGCAACGGCACTGATCAAGCCCATCAGCAGGGGCAGGGTGGCGGTTCTCATGTTTGTGGGCAGCAGCAGTGGTGGGTGGAGGGATCGAGATCGATCGGCGTGGCGTGTCCTCAATAGGCGTTGCGATCGAAGAACAGCACGCGCACCGTGCGCGCGATGATCTTGAGGTCGAGGGCGAGCGACCAGTTGCGCAGGTACTCGAGGTCGTACTGCACGCGCGCGGCCATCTTCTCGACGGTGTCGGTCTCGCCACGGAAGCCGTTGACCTGGGCCCAGCCGGTGATGCCGGGGCGCACCTTGTGGCGCAGCATGTAGGCCTGCACGAGCTTGCGGTATTCCTCGTTGTGGGCCACCGCGTGCGGGCGCGGGCCCACGAGGCTCATGGTGCCCAGCAGCACGTTGAAGAGCTGCGGCAGCTCGTCGAGCGAGGTCTTGCGGATGAAGGCGCCGAAGGGCGTGATGCGCGGGTCGTTCTTGGTGGCCTGGCGCACCACGGGGCCGTTGTCCTGCGTGCGCATCGAGCGGAACTTGAAGACCAGGATCTCCTTGCCGTCGAGGCCGGTGCGCCGCTGCTTGAAGATGATCGGCCCGGGCGAACTCATCTTCACGCCGATCGCTACTGCCAGCAGCACGGGCGAGATGAGCACGAGGATGATCGACGAGAGCACGATGTCGGTCACGCGCTTGACCAGGTGGTTGGTGCCCGTGATGGGCGACTCGAGCAGGCTCACCACCGGAATGCCTTCCACGTCCTGCAGCTGGCCCTGGATCACGTTGACGCCGGCGAAGTCGGGCACGTAGTGCACCGAGGTCGTGGTGTCCTGCAGGCGGCTGATGAGCTCCATCACGCGCGGCTGGGCCACGAGCGGCAGGGTGATGTAGACGTTGTGGATGCCGTGGCGCTTCACGTGCTCGACCACGTCTTCCACCCGGCCAAGCAGCTTGCCCGCGGCGTGGTCGTGCACACGGTCGTGGCCGCGGTCGTCGAAGTAGCCGACCATCTCGTGCACGCAGCCGGTGTAGGCGTCGAGCGCCTGCGCGATGCGCACGCCGTTCTCGCCGGCGCCCACCACCACCGCACGGCGCCGGTACTCGGGCCGCTCGCTCACGCGGCGCAGCCAGCGGCAGCTCGCGGTCACCAGCACCCATTGCATGGCCGGGGTGAAAGCCGCCCACCACAGCAGCATCTCGCGTGAGAAGAAATGGAAGCTGTCGGTCGCGTAGCCGAAGAGCATGAGGATCGACAGCACGGCGATCCAGTGGCTCACGATGTTGACGCCCGCTCGGAATGGGTCTTGTTTGCAGCGGTCGACGCCGGGGAAGGTCAGCACCAGCACCAGCATCCCGAGGATGAGCTCGGGGCGGTCGATGGGCTCGTCGAAGAACATCGCGGCCAGCCCTAGCGTGAGCAGTGTGGCCAGCGGCTCGGCCACGGCGGCGACGAAGGTGTTGATGGACGGTGGCGCCACCGGAAACAGGCGCACCGGCGCCGTGGTCACCTTGGCGGATTTCAGCTGCACGCCTGCGGTTGGACGCTGAACTGCTCGGTCCAAGATCGGCATGTCTGACATGGAGCTTCCCCTTTTGCCCGGTTAATCGTTCCGGTCGCGAGCCGCTGCGCTTGGCAGGCGTTGGCGCTGGTGGCGCCACGGGCTCGGACCTTGCGCGCCTTTCGGCAACCTGCGTGCCGCGCGGGGTGCGCGCCGCGGGTATCAGCGGGGGATTAGCGGGGGATCAGCGCGAGCTGTACCGCCACCACTCGGTGCGGTGGTCTTCGGCCACGGTGCCGATGAGGAAGCCCGCGGGGCCAGCTTCGAGCTGCGCGAGTTGCAGCGTGGCGTGGGTGTCGCGGCTCAGCACGTAGCGCGCGTCGCCTTGCCAGCCGAGGTGCTGGCTGAGCGCGGCCAGCGTCTGGCTCGGCTGGCTCTGCATGAAGGTGAAGGGGAGCGGCAGGCCTTGTGTCGCCTGCTCGGCCACGACGCGCGTGGCCTCCATCGGGCCATGCACGCCCACGACGCGCAGCAGTGCGCCAGTAGGAAGCTGTTCTTCCTGCGCGGCGTCGAGGCACAGGCGCGCGCCGAAGAGCGCCAGCTCGGCCCAGCCGCCGATGCGCCGCGGGCGTGTGCCGAGGCGGCGCGCGAGCTGGTCGCGCCAGTCGGCGGGCAGCGGGTCGAGCACGACGTGGGCCTTGAGGAAGAAGCTCATGCCTGCGTGTCCTCCAGCACCACCGCCGTGTGGCCACCGCCGAAGCCGAGGATGCTCGCCAGCACGTGACGGGCGCGTGACGGCGGCACGTTGGCGAGAGGGGCTTGCAACGCGGGGTCTTGCGCGTGGTCGGCGCGCGGCCAGTGGTTCGATTCGAGGCAGGCGGTGAGCAGGGCGAGTTCGGCCACGCCCGAGGCGCCCAGCGTGTGGCCGATGGCGGCCTTGAACGAGACGAGGGGCGGGAGTGGGTCGAACACCTGGTGCAGCGCGCGTGCTTCGGTGGCATCGCTCGCCGCGCCGCCTGCCGCTTGCGGTTTGACGAGGTCGATGTCGGCGGCGGAAAGGCCGCTGTCGGCCAGCGCCTGGTGGCACATGTCGATCTCGGCGCTCTCGATCGAACCCGCGGGGTCGCGCCCGTCGACGACGTTGGCGCCCCCGGCGATGCGCCAGCGCGAGGGCTGCGCTGAAACCTGCAATGCGGCGACCGCTTCGCCCAGCACCAGGCCGTTGCGGCCCACGCCGTAGGGCAGGGCGCCGGTGGGGCTCAGGAGCTGCATGCCGGCGAAGCCGCCGAGGGTTAGCGTGTTGCGCAACTCCAGCCCGAGCACGAGCGCGTGCGGCACGACGCCGTGGCGCACCAGCGTGCGTGCGCTCATGAGAGCGTTGAGGCCCGAGGTGCAGGCGGTCGAGACGGTGTAGACCGGGCCTTGCCACCCGAGCCAGCCCGCCACGGTCTCGGCGAACGCGTGGTGGTCATGGGGGAGTTGGCCGGTGCTTTCGATCAGGCCGATGTCGAGCGAGGAGGAGGCGATGAAAAGTGCGCCGGTGGGGTCGGCTCCGGCTTCACGGGCGGACTGCTGGACGAGTCGCCGACTGCGCGAGGCCCAGTCCGCTTCGTCGTCGGCGATGGCGTACCAGGGCCAGGACGAGCCGTCGGCCAGTGTCACCGTGCGAGGCGCGACGCCGGCCGCCACGGCCTGCACGGCGTTCGCGAGATCGGGCCCCAGCGCCGACGCGAGCGCACGGCCGGCGAGGTAGGCCTCGTTCATTCCTTCAATGAGGGTGCGTGTTGGCGCAGGTGCTCGGCCAGGTGCGCGATGGAGGTGAGCGCGCGGCGCGTGTCCTTGCTGTCGGGCATGCGCACACCGTAGCGCTGCTGGATGGCCATCGAGATCTGCAGCGCGTCGAGCGAGTCGAGCGCGAGGCGGGCGTCGGGGCCGAAGAGCACTTCGTCGTCGGTGAGGCCGCCCTCGGGCTCGGTCTTTTCGGCGGCTTCGAGCACCAGGGTCTTGAGGTCGGCGATCAGGTCGGAGGACATTTATCGGGGCGAACGTTGAAACAACACGAGCGCGATGGCGAACATCAGCGCGGCGAAGAGCGACAGGCGTGCGAGCTGGGGCGCGGTGCTGGCGATGTCGCCGCCGCGTAGCACGACGTTGAGCAGGGCTTCCAGGCCCCAGTTCATCGGCGACCACTCGGCGAGGCGCTGCATCGACAGCGGCATCACGAACTTGGGCACCATGATGCCGCCGATGGCGGCCATCAGCACGTTGATGATCGGCCCGACGGCGGCGGCCTGCGCATGCGTGCGCACGGCGCAGGCGATGGCGAGTGCCATGCTGACCGCGGCGAGGCTGATGGCGGCGAGTGCCAAGAGCAGGGCGGGCCAGTTCACGTGGGCGAGCGACAGCGCGTCGCCGCCGATCGCGGGCATGAGCCACACGCCGACGGCCAACATCAGCGCGGCCTGCACGGCGTTCACGCCGAGATAGGGCAGGCCCTTGGACGCGAGCAGCGCGGCGCGCGAGACGCCCAGGCTCTGCAGGCGCGCCAGCGTGCCGCTGCTGCGCTCTTCGACCACCAGGCCGGCCAGCGAGGCGACGACGAAGAACATGCCGAAGACGAGCCAGGCCGGCACGTTCTGCTGCACGGCGCTCGGGCGCGGGCCGTTCGTGCCGGCGCGCTCGGTCTGCACGAGCTTGAGCATCGAGGCGTCGGGCGCGGGCTTGGGGGCGTTGTTCTGGGCGAGCGCGGCGCGGGCCTTCAGCTCGCCCGCGGTGCCGGCAAGCTGCGCCTGCAGCGTGTTGAGCAGGTTGCCGTCGAGCCCGGGCTCGGCGAGCAGGCGCAGGTACGACTGCGTGGGCAGCGAAGCGTCTTCCAGCTCCCGCGAAAGGCCGGGCTGCAGCACCAGCACGTACTTGAGGCGGCCTTCGCGCAGCTGCTGGGGCCAGTCGGCCGGCAGGGGCTGCGCGGGGCCGTGGCCACGCTCCCACGCCTTGACGAGCGCGCGGGCGAGCGGGTCGGTGTCCTCGGCTTGCACGGCATAGGGCAGGCTCGTCTGCGGCGGGCTGTAGTAGTCCTTCAGCGCCAGCGACATGATGACGATGAAGAGCACCGGCAGCAGGAAGAGCGCGGCCAGGCTGTGCGGGTCGCGCACCAGGGCGAGCAGCTCTTTCCTGATGAGGGCGGTCAGCATCAGTCCCTCAATGAACGTTGGGTGAGCGACATGAAGAGCTGCTCCAGGTTGCCGCGGCCGAATTCGGCGGAATGCACCGTGGCACCTGCGGCGTCGAGTGCGGTCAGGACGGCGGCCGGGCGGCTTTTCAGGCGCAGGCTGACTCGGGGGGCGGTGCCGTCGAGCACGGTGCCGTGCTGGGCCAGGAGGTCGAGCAGAGCCGCGCGCTCGAGGCCATCGGCTGCGAGCACCATCACCGGCTCATGCTGCGCCAGCAGCTCGTCCAGCGAGCCGGCGCACAGCCGGCGGCCACGGTCGAGGATGACGATGCGGTCGGCGATGGCCTCGATCTCTTCCATGTAGTGCGAGGTGTAGATGACCGCCGCGCCGTGTTTCGCGAGCGACTTGATCGCGTCGAGGATGAAGGCACGCGACTGCGGGTCGACACCGACGGTGGGCTCGTCGAAGAGCACGAGCTCGGGCTCGGGCAGCAGCGCGATGGCGAGGTTGAGCCGGCGCTTGAGGCCGCCCGAGAGCTTCTCGGCGCGGGTGTGCTGGTAGCGCTCGAGCTGCGCGAAGGCGAGGCAGGCGGCGATGCGCTCATCAAGCTTCGCGCCGCCCAGGCGGCCGGCGGCGGCGAAGCAGGCGAGGTTCTCGGCCACGCTCAGCATCGGGTAGAACGCGTATTCCTGTGGCGCGACGGCGATGCGCGTGGGCGTTGCGTGGCGCACCGTGGCGAGCGGCTGGCCGTCGACGAGGATCTGGCCCTGCTGCACGGGCAGGAGGCCGGCGAGGTGGGAGATCAGCGTCGTCTTGCCGGCGCCGTTGGGGCCAAGCAGGCCCAGCACATGGCCACGCTCGGCCGTGAGCGACACGCCCTCGAGCGCGGGCTGCTCAGTGCGAGGGTAGCGGTAGCCGAGGTGCTCGATCGACAGCATGGGGCCGCGATTGTCGCTGCGCTCACTTCACCGCAGCTTGCAGGTCCTTGAAGAAGGCTTCTTCCTGATCGGCCTGCTGGCGCAGCAGCGCCGCGATGGCCGACGGGTTCACCGGCTCGCGGCCCTTGATCATGCGGGCGGCCTTCAGCGCCATCACGCGCCAGCCGTCGCCGATGGCGGTGAGCCGCTCGGAGAATTGCGCGAGCACGGGCCGCTCGGCCAGCTGCGCGGCTTCCTGCAGGAAGGCGGCGTAGATGAAGCGGAAGCCGGCGCCGCCGGTGCCGATCTCTTCCTGCATGCGCACGATCTGGCCGATGAAGTCGGCGCTGCGCTTCTCTTCTGTTTTGTCGCCGGCCGGGAGTTTGTCGACGTGCTTCGCCAGCCAGCGCATGCCTCGCACGCCGGCGATGGGCACGGGTGGCAGCATGGCGCGGCAGTTCTTGCGGATGGCGGCGCGCACGGCTTCGGGCGTGATCTTCTTCTGCGGGATGGTCGTCGGGTAGTACAGCAGGCCTTTGGGCGCGAGCGCGCCCTTGGCGAAGCGGGCGCGCAGCAGGTCGGCGCTGGCGCAGCGCTGCGGGTGCTCGAACACCGGGTCGCTGATCAGGTACTCGTCGCCCTCTTTGCCGTAGACGAGCAGGTTGTGCGCATTGAAGTGGAAGCGCATGTCGGGCGGCATGTAGGGCAGCCAGTAGACCGAGGTCTGCAGGCCGACGATCTCACCCTTGGCGAGCAGCTCGTCGAGGCGCTTCGCGCCGGCCTGCGGCGAGCGGAAGGTCTCGAAGCGGAAGCGCGTGGCCAGCGGCGCCAAGAGGCCCTTGATGATGCCGCGCGGCAGCGTGCGGTAGGCGATCAGCGGCAGGCCGTTGATCTTGATGAAGGGCAGGTAGGCGAAGGCGAGGCCGGCCGAGAGGCCGAAGGCCAGGCTCTCCGACACCGGCACGCCGTGGTGGCGCAGCAGGTTGGAGATGACGCCGCTCTCGCAGTGCGCGGCGTGGGCATGCTGGAAGGTGGCGGCGTGGCTGTTCATGAGGGCAACTTGCGCAGTTCGGCGATGGAGAGGCCGAGTGCGTCGGCGTAGCGCTGCAGGTGTTTGTCAGTGAGCGTGGAGAAGACTTCGGGCCGAAGGTGGCGCTTCACGCGCCATTGCCAGAAGCCGCTGGTCTGCGACAGGAGCGGGATATCCATGCGGCGAGCGCACATCCAGTATTCGAGCGTCGACGCGGTGCCGGCCTGCACCCGCTGCCGCGCTTCTTCGGCCAGCGCATGCAGCGTGTCGACGGCGTTGCTGGTGACGATCTCTTCGGCTTCCCAGCCCTTGCTGGGGGCGATCACGATGCGGCCGTTGGCGTCTTTCGCATAGACGGCCTTGCGGTGGCCGCCGAGGGTGGCGTTGCCTTCTTGCGGGACGTTGTCGAGGTCCATGGCGGAGGTGTCGATCCGTTCGCCCTGAGCTTGTCGAAGGGCCCTTCGTCGGGCTCAGGACAGGCTTCGACAGGCTCAGCCCGAACGGTGAGTGTCAGACGGCAGTGAGGTGAACGAATCCTGTCGAGAAACGGCCGCTTTCCGGGATGTACATCAAGAGCTTCTGCCCCTTCTGAATGCGGCCCGAGCGGAACAGCTCGTCGAGCATGATGTACGGCGAGGCCGAGCCGGTGTTGCCCTTGGTCACGAGGTTGCTGAACCAGCGCTCGCGCGGGATGGGCAGGCCGGCTTCTCCAATGGCTTGCTCGACGGGGCCGCTGAAGAAGGCCGACGAGACGTGCGGCAGGAACCAGTCGATCTCGCTCGCCACCAGGCGGCGCTTGTCGACGATCTCGGCCAGCGGCTCGCGCACGGTGGCGCGGATGACGTGTTCGTTGAGCAGGCGAACGTCTTGCTTGACGGCGAAGATCGACTTGGCCTGCCACTCGTCGGTGCCGAAGCGCAGCCAGCCGCGCAGCGTTCCGTCTTCGTTCTTGTCGCCGCCGGCGTACATGCACACCGGCAGCTCGTGGGCGGCCGACGAAAGCTCGATCCAGTCGACGCGCAGCGAGAGCGGGCCGCGCGGGGCCGTCTCGAGCAGCACGGCACCGGCGCCGTCGGACAGCATCCAGCGCAGGAAGTCTTTCTCGAACGCGATCTCGGGGCGCTCTTCGAGCTGCTGCAGCTTGTGCTCGACCTCGGGGTCGAAGTTGCGCGCCAGCATGATGGGCGAGGCCAGCTCCGAGCCGGTGGCCACCGCGCGCTTCGATTCACCCGCACGCACGGAGAGCCACGCATGCTTGAGCGCCGCGGCGCCCGAGAGGCAGATGCCAGCGCACGACACCGCTTCGAGGCGCGGCCAGCCGAGTTCGCCGTGCACCATCACCGCATGGTTGGGCATGAGCTGGTCGGGCAGCGAGGTGCCGGTGGCCAGCGTGTCGACGCGGCCGATGTCGCCCATCGAGCGGATGGCGTTGGCCGTCATCTGCGCGTTGGTCATCGCCGGCTCGCCGGTGGCGCGGTCGATGGCGTAGTGGCGCGACTGGATGCCGTTGCTGCGCAGCACCAGCCGGCGTGCCCGCGAAGGCTTGCCGCCGACCATGCCGAGCACGGATTCGATCTCGTCGTTGGAAACAGGCGCGAAGGGGAGGAACGCTCCGGTGCGCGTGAGAAAGACGTCAATCCCCATACAAGTTACTGCGCTCTGTGGACGAGCCGGACGGCTGTTCGTATTGGTTTTTGATTTTAGAGAGCCACCCTCCCATGAAGGGCCGCAGAAGCGTCTGGATGAGGATGCTGGTGGGCACTACCGTGATGATCATCACGATCAGGAAGGTCACGTAGATCGCGAGCAAGGGCACGCGCTGCGGCGCCCCCGGCTTGCCGGCGGCCATCAGCAGTTTTCCCCAGACGTGGAAGCTGCGCGAGGCGGCTTTTTCGCTGAAGTAGAGGCGGGGGTCGACGGTGGCCGCGCCCAGGCCGGCCAGCAGCGGCTGCGTGCTTTTTTCACGATCGGCATGCAGCGATTCGGCGAGCGCCTTGCCGAAGCGGCGGGCGCTCTGGATCTGCGTGTCGTTCAGGCCTGCGTCGGGCATGCCCCAGAAGCCCTTGCGGCTGCCGGAGAGCACCCACTTGGGCGTGGTGAAGAAGGTGGCGAGCGTGGGGCCGGGGTCGACGTAGACCACGTTGTCGAGGAGGCGCGCGCCCGTGGCGGCGAGCAGGCCCTTGACCTTCTCCTGCGCCATCAGCCACATGTTGCGGCAGGCGATGAGCGTGACGACGGGCTTGCCATGGAGCAGCTTCTTCGCCACCGGGTGTTGCAGGAAGGCCGTGACCGGCTGCGAGGGGGCGAGGTACCACACCTGGTAGGGCAGCACGATGAGGTCGAAGTCTTCGTCGCCCTTGAGCGACAGCGGCTTCAGCTCGGGCCCGCGCAGGTGGTAGGACTCGGGGAAGGCGTCGAGGAAGGTGAAGAAGCCCCAGGGGAAGGGGAAGGGACGACGTGGCTCGATGGTTTCGACGTGCAGCGAGATGCCGGGGTCGGCGCGCAGGGCGCTCACGAAGCTGTCGGTCAGGGTGTTGAGTTGTCCGCTCTGCGAAAAGCGCAGCACGAGGACCTTCTTGACGGTGTTCACCACAAAGCCATGAGAAGAAAACGGGATTGCCTATGGTAGGCGAGTACACGCCAACACGAAGTCCTGAAAAGGCAGGAAGTCAGGCAGTTTGTGGCGCCGCGGTGGTACGGCTGCGCCACCAGCCCTCGGCGCTGTAGAGGGCGAGCGCCGCCCAGATCAGCGCAAACCCCATCAGCCGTTTGGCCGAGAAGGGCTCGTGGAAGATCCACAGCCCGATGGCCAGCTGGATGGTCGGGCCGATGTACTGCAGCAGGCCCAGCGTGGTGAGCGAGATCTGCCGCGCGCCGGCCGCGAAGAGCAGCAGCGGCACGGCGGTGATGGGGCCGGCGGCGATCAGCCAGAGGTTGGTGCCGGCCTCGGGCGCGGGGAAGACGCTGGTGCCTTGCCACATCCACACCCCGAGCACTGCGATGGCGATGGGGGCGAGCAGCAAGGTCTCGAGCGTGAGCCCTTCCAGCGCGCCGAGGCTGGCCACCTTGCGCATCAGCCCGTAGGCGCCGAAGCTCGCGGCCAATGCCAGGGCAATCCACGGCGGGTGGCCGGCGAGCACCGCGAGCCACAGCACGCCGGCCCCGGCGATGCCGAGCGCCAGCCACTGCACGGGCCGCAGCCGCTCGTGCAGCACGGTGTAGCCGAGCAGCACGTTGACCAGCGGGTTGATGAAGTAGCCGAGGCTCGCCTCGATCACATGGCCGCTGTTGACGGCCCAGATGTAGGTGAGCCAGTTGACCGACAGCAGCACCGCGCTCGCCGCGAAGGCCAGCAGCACCTTGGGGCTGCGCAGCACCGGCTTGACCCAGGCCCATTGCCGCCGCAGCGTGAGCACGACCAGCACGAAGACCAGCGACCACACGATGCGATGGACGAGGATTTCACCGGAGGGGACGCTCGCGATCTGGCGGAAGTAGAGCGGGAAGATGCCCCACAGCGCGAAGGCGAGGGCGGCGTACAGGGCTCCGATGGGCATCGGCGGATTCTCCCAGCCCTGCTGCCGGGTTGCTGACGGGTGGTCATTCGGCGGGCCTGGCGGCATGATCCGCCGCGTGGCCCACGTCGTCTTCACCCAGCAGCTCAAGCGCTTCACCGAGGTGCCCGAGGTCGACACGCCCGCGGCCACGCTGCGCGAGGCGCTGCAGGCCGCGTTCGATCGCAACCCGCGCCTGCGTGGCTACGTGCTCGACGACCAGGGCCATCTCAGGCCCAACGTGGTGGTGTTCATCGATGGCCGGCGCAGCCACGAGCGCGTGCGGCTCGACGATGCCTTGAAGGCCGACAGCCAGGTGCACGTGCTGCAGGCCCTGTCCGGAGGATGACGAGATGACGGCAACGAGGGCGTGGGTGGCCACGCGCAAAGGTCTGTTCGAGCTGCAACGCTCTGCCAAAGGCTGGGGCGTGGCGCGGGTGAGTTTTCTCGCCGAGCCGGTGTCGATGGTCTTGCCACCGATCGGCGGGACCGGCCGCATGCTGGCCGCGCTCAACCTCGGCCACTTCGGCGTGAAGGTGCACGCGAGCGACGACGCCGGCGCCACCTGGCGCGAGGTCGACACCCCCACCTACCCGCCGCAGCCCGAAGGGGCCGAGGGGCCGGCGTGGAAGCTGGTGCAGATCTGGTCGATGGAGGCGATCCACGGCGCCATCTGGGCCGGCACCCTGCCGGGCGGGCTCTTCAAGAGCAGCGATGGCGGCGAGCACTGGCAGCTGGTCGACTCGCTCTGGTCGCGCCCCGAGCGGCTGGGCTGGTTTGGCGGGGGGTACGACGTGCCGGGCATCCATTCCATCCTGCCGCACCCCACGCGCCCGGGCGAGCTGCTGCTGGGCATCAGCTGCGGCGGCGTGTGGGGCAGCCGCGAAGGCGGCACGCAATGGGAGCTGCAGGCCAAGGGCATGCGCGCCGACTTCATGCCGCCCGACCAGGCCGACGACGAGAACACGCAGGACCCGCACCTCATTGCCGCGTGTGCCGCGGTGCCCACGGCCGTCTGGTGCCAGCACCACAACGGCATCTTTCGCTCGACCGATGGCTCGCAGCGTTGGCAGGAGTTGAAGCCGCCGATCGCCGGCTTCGGCTTCGCGGTGGCCGCGCATCCGCGCGAGCCCGACACGGCGTGGTTCGCGCCCGCTGTGAAAGACGAGAAGCGGGTGCCGGTCGACGGCGCGCTCTTCGTGCACCGCACACGCGACGGCGGCAAGAGCTTCGAGGCGCTGCGCACGGGCCTGCCGCAGAAGGACTGCTATGACCTCGTCTACCGCCACGGCCTGGTCGTCGACGACACCGGGCGCTCGCTGCTGATGGGCAGCACCACCGGCAACCTGTGGGCGAGCGACGACGCGGGCGACAGCTGGGTCGAAGTCGCCGGCCACTTGCCGCCGATCCACGCGGTGCGGTTCGGGTAGTTCCTCCCCCTGCAACATGGGGCGACACCCTGTGCATGGGATGACAACTCATGCGTGAGCTGTCGAAATGACACCCATCGTGCGCCGGAGTCCTGCCATGCCCATCACCATCGCCGTTGGAGCCCGTTCCCTCTTCGTCACCGCCATCGCCTGGCTGTTCATCGGGCTCGGCCTGCTGGCCAGCGGCTCGGCGCTGCTGCAAAACGCGATGCTCGCGTCGCTGCTGCCCCTGCCGCCGCAGGCCGGTTTGACGGGCTGGCTGGTGGCGAAGCTGCCGTGGGTCACGGGCACGAGCCTCGTGCTCTCGCTGGCGATGCTGGCCTCGGCGGTCGGCCTGCTGCTGCGGCTGGACTGGGCGCGCCGCACCTTCATCGGCCTGCTCGTGGTGGCCATCGTCGCCAACCTGCTGGGCCTGTGGCTGCAGCAGGAGCTGATGCAGGCGATCGTCGACCACGCGCTCAGCAGCGCATCGCTGCCGCCCAAGGCCGCAGGCGTGTTCGGTGGTTTCGTGACCGCGGCGCGGGTGATGGCGGTGGTGGTGACGCTCGGCGCCTGCGGGCTGCTGGCGTGGATCATTCGCCGCTTGATGTCGGCATCCGTCCGCCAGGAATTCGCCTGAGCTAGCTCAGGTCGCCATCGACGTAGTACCAGCGGCCGTCTTCGCGCACGAAGCGGCTCTTTTCCTGCAGCCGGTGCGCCCGTCCACCGAGCTTGCTGCGGGCGACGAACTCCACCGTCGCATGGTCGGCGTCCTGTACCTCGTGCTTCTTCACGTCGAGGCCGAGCCAGCGCAGGCCGGGTGGATTGGGCTCGATCGTTGAAGGCCGTGTGCTCGCGTGCCAGGTGGCGCGCAGGTAGTCGATGAGGTCGCGCACATAAGCGGTGTAGCGTGAGCGCATCAAGGCTTCGGCATCCGGGGCTGGCAAGCCCGCGTGAAAGCGGCCGCAGCAGTCTTCGTATCGGCGCGGTGCGCCGCAATCGCAGGTCATGTCAATTCTTTCTGCCAGGTCTCGCCGACGAGGTCGTGCCCGAAGCTTGTGTGCGACTCGCTCGCCGTGAGGGTGTAGCCGGCTTTCTGATAGATGCCTCTTGCGGCGAGCAGCAGGCTGTTGGTCCACAACACGATGCGCTGGTAGCCCGCCATGCGCGCGAAACGCTCGCATTCGTGCACCAGCCGCTGGCCGAGCCCGAGGCCGCGGGCGGTGGGCTCGACCAGCAGCATGCGCAGCTGCGCCACGCCGGGCAGGGGCGCGTGGGTGGTCTCATGGCGCGCCTGCACGAGGAAGACGCTGCCGATGTTCTGGCCGTCGCGCTCGGCGATCCAGCAGGTTTCGCGGGTGGGGTCGAAGCGGTCGATGAAGTCGGCGGCGAGGCGCGCCACCAGGGCTTCGAAGCGCATGTCGAAGCGGTACTCCTGCGCATAGAGCGCACCGTGGCGCGACACGACCCAGCCCATGTCGCCTGCGCGGTGCGGCCTGAGGAGATAAGGCTCAGGGCCTTGACGCGGCGCCTCGTCACCCAGCAGGTGCTGGAGCGTGCTCATGGCCTGCAGCAGCCGCTGCTGGTGCGCTTCGGGCAGCGGGGTGAGCCAGGAGCCGATCTGCTCGCGCGAGCGCTGGTCGAGCGGCGCGAAGGCAGCGCGACCGGCCGCGGTGAGGCTCAGCTGCGTCTGGCGGGCATCGGTGGGCGAGCGGGTGCTGCCGATCAGGCCCTGGTCCTTCAGGCGGCGCAGCAGGCGGCTCAGGTAGCCGGCGTCGAGCTCGAGCGTGCGGGCCAGCTCGGTGGCGGTGGTGTGCTCATGGTGGGCCAGCTCCCACAACAGGCGCGACTCGGCCAGCGAGTAGGGCGAGCCGAGCAGGGTGTCGTTCAACGCGCCGATGCGGCGGGTGTAGAAGCGGTTGAAGGCGCGGATGGCTTCGAGGCGGTCGGCGACAAGCATGGGTGGATTGTCTGGATTTGATTGCCAAAGGCAATCAATCGATTGCCTGACTGAAAAGGCATCAAGGTTGCGTGAGAGGCTGTATATCCATACAGTATCTTCATGGACGCGCCCCAGCTCTTCGCCCCCGATCCCGCCTCTGCCAGTGGCCCGGCCGCCCGGGCGCGGCCGGTGCTGGCGCCCGAAGACCTGCACCCGCAGCTCTGGCGGGCCCACCAGCTCGGCCGCGATGCCGAGCACCCCATTGCCAGCGGCTTCGAGCGGCTCGATGCCGAGCTGCCCGGCGGCGGCTGGCCACGCCGGGCGCTCACCGAGCTGCTGCTGTCGCACGCCGGCATCGGTGAGATCCGCCTCTTGGCCGCCTGCCTCGCCGCGGTGCAGCGGGCGGGCCGGCTGGTGATGATGTTCGACCCGCCGGCGGCGGTCTCCGCCCCGGCGCTGGGCGAGCTGGGGCTCGACGTGGGGCAGCTGCTCGTGATCCAGACGCACCTTCAGCTGCACCCCGGGGCCGACCGGCTGTGGGCGCTGGAGCAGGCGCTGAAGAGCGGCCACGTGGGCGCGGTCGTCGCGTGGTTGCCGCCGCGAGTGCGGGCCGAGCGTGTGCGCCGCCTGCAGCTGGCGGCGCATGGCCACGACGGGCCGGCCTTCGTCTTCCGCGAGCCCGCCATGCAAAGCCAGGCGAGTGCGGCACCGCTGCGCCTCGCGCTGCACCCGGCCGGGGCCGACCAACTGGCGCTGCGTGTGCTCAAGCGGCGCGGGCCGCCCTTGCTGGCGCCGCTGCACCTGGCCTTGCCGCCGGTCCTGCCGGAGCTGGCGGCGCGCCGCGCGCAGTTCGGGGCCGACACCGCCGAGGGCGCGCTGCCCGGGCTGCGCGCCGCCACCTTCATCAACCTCGCCTGAGCGTCATGGAGGCTCGCGATGTTGTGGGTTGGCGTCCACCTGCCCTTGCTGTCGCTGGAATCGTTTGCGGCCAGCCTGCCGCAGCGCACCGATCAGCCGATGGCGCTGGTCGACACACACCTCATCGTGATTGCCGATGCCGCCGCGCAGGCCCTCGGCGTGAGCGTGGGCATGAAGCGCGCCACGGCGCTGGGGCTCGCGCCGCACCTGCTGCTGGGCCAGGCCGACGCATGGCGTGATGCGCAGGCGCTGCAGGGCGTGGCCCATGCGGCGCTCGCGTTCACGCCGATGGTGTGCCTCGACCCACCCGATGGCGTGTTGCTGGAGGTGCAGCCGAGCCTGCGTTATTTCGGTGGGCTGGCGGCGCTGGTCGGCCGGCTGCGAGACACGCTGGCTCCGTTCGGCCACCGCCTGCAGATCGTGAGCGCCCCCACGCCGCATGGCGCGGCGCTGCTCGCGCGCCTGCACGACGAGCTGCACTGCCCCGACCGCCACACCCTGCAGCGTGCCCTCGAAGAAGCGCCGATCGGCGTGATGGCCACCGGCGCGCCGCATGTGCAGACTTTGCTCGGCATGGGCGTGCGCTGCCTGGGCGAGCTGCGCCAGCTGCCCCGCGCCGGCGTGGCGCGGCGCTTCGGCAAGGAGCTACTCGACGAGCTCGACCGCGCCTTCGGCGACCGCCCCGACCCGCGCGAGCCCCTCGTGCTGCCGCCCACGTTTCGCAGCGGGCTCGAACTCTTCGCCCGTGCCGACACCACCGAGCAGCTGCTGCACGGTGCGCAGATGCTGCTGCTGCGACTGGTGGCGTGGCTGTCGGCCCAGCACGCGTTCGTCACGCGCTTTCGTCTGCTGATGAAGCACGAGGCCCGCTGGCGCGATGGCCACACCGCGCCCGTCACCCTGCTCGAGCTGGCATTGGCCGAGCCTTCGCGCGATGCGGCGCACATGCTCACGCTCTTGCGCGAGCGCCTCGCACAGGTGACGCTGCCGGCGCCCACGCTCGAGCTCGCCATCGAGTCCGACGACATCGTGCGCCGGCCGCCGCCGAATGCCGAGCTCTTCCCCACGCCGCAGAGCGAGCGGGCTGGCCTCGTGCAGCTGATCGAGCGGCTGCAGGCGCGCCTCGGCCGCGAGCAGGTGCAGTGCCTGGTGCCGGTGGCCGACCACCGCCCCGAGCGCGCCACGCAGGTCGTGCCGGCCGATCCACGGCTGATGAAGCGGGCCGATGTCGTGGCGCCGGTCGTCACCTTGTGCGATGCCACCGCGTCGGAGCGCGAGACCCTCACCCGCCCGCTGTGGCTGCTGCCCGAGCCGCAGGCCTTGAAGGAGCGGCAGTCCCACCCCTTGCTCGATGGCCAGCTCGTGCAGCTGCTCGTCGGCCCCGAGCGCATCGAAACGGGCTGGTGGGATGGCGGCTTGGCCGAACGTGATTACTTCATCGGCCAGACGAAAGACGGGGTGCTGGTGTGGGTCTATCGCACGCGGCCGCAGCATCTGCCTACAAGCCGTGTGCCGGGGTGGTTTCTTCACGGGCGATTTGCGTGAATTCGCGGCGAATTGGCACGGCAGCATCTGCTTAATTTCGCTGATCTCCCGCCGATACAGAAAGACGATGCAGCTTGCATCGTTTGCATTTCCGATCGGGACTTCGATATGAAGATCGACAACTTGACCCTGCGCTCGCGCCTGCTGATCGGCTTCGTGCCCTTGCTGCTCATCCTCGCGGTGAACACCGTGTGGGCCGCGTCGATGGCCCAAGGGAGCGCGCGCTACTGGATTGGCGCCCTCGGCGCGTTGGCCGTCGCCTTCGGCGCGGTGCTCGCCTGGTGGCTGGTGCGCAGCGTGGCCGCGCCGGTGCGCGAAGCGCTCGACGCCGCGCGCCAGATCATGGCCGGCGACCTGACCCTGCCCATCACCCACACGCGCCAGGACGAGTTCGGCCAGCTGATGCAGGCCCTGCACGGCCTGAAGGATTGCCTCTTCAAGGTGGTGAGCGACGTGCGCACCGGCACCACCACGGTCGCCAGCACCTCCTCGCAGATCAACCGCGACAACACTTCGCTCTCGGAGCGCACCACCACGCAGACCGACTCGCTGCAGCAGACGGCCGCGTCGATGGAAGAGATCACCATCACGGTGAAGCACAACGCCGACAACGCCGAGCAGGCCAACAAGCTCGTGCTCGAAGCCTCGGGCCATGCGGTGAAGGGCGGCGAGGTGGTGAACCAGGTGGTGACGACGATGGGCTCCATCAAGGAGAGCTCGCGCCGCATCGCCGACATCATCGGCGTGATCGACGGCATCGCCTTCCAGACCAACATCCTCGCGCTCAACGCCGCGGTGGAAGCGGCGCGTGCCGGCGAGCAGGGCCGCGGTTTCGCCGTCGTGGCGGCCGAGGTGCGCACGCTCGCGCAGCGCTCGGCCACTGCCGCGAAAGAAATCAAGTCACTCATCGGCGACTCGGTCGACAAGGTCGAGACCGGCAGCCGCCTCGTCGACGACGCGGGCCGCGCGATGACCGAGATCGTGTCGTCGGTGAAGCACGTGGCCGGCCTCATGCAGGAGATGGCAGGCTCGAGCCACGAGCAGAGCCAGGGCATCCAGTCGGTCAACCAGGCCATCGCCGAGATCGACGGCATGGTCCAGCAGAACGCCAAGCTCGTGAAAGACGCGACGCAGACCGCCGCCACGCTCAACGAGCAGGCCGTGGGCCTCCTGAAATCAGTGGCGGGCTACAACCTCGGCACGCGCGAACACGGCAGTGCCGAAGAAGCCGAAGCGCTGGTCAAGGCCGGCCTCGCCTTCTACAAGGCGCATGGCCGAGACGCACTGATCGCCGAGATCAACAAGCTCGGCAAGGGGCAGTTCATCGACCGCGACCTGTACCTCATGGCCATCACCATCGACGACTACAAGTTCTGCGCCCACGGCAACAACCCGCGCACGCTCGGTGCCGGCCCCGTCAGCAAGGACGTCGACGGCAAGTTCTTCGTGAAGGAGATGGCCGAACTCGCGCGCAACGGCGGGCAGGCCTGGGTCGACTACAAGTGGGCGCACCCGGTGACCAACGAGATCCGGCTCAAGTCGTCTTACGTCGAGCGTGCAGGCGACCTCGCGCTCGCCTGCGGCATCTACAAGGGCTGAAGCCCCAGCGGTTTCGTTCAGCCCTTCCGGCCGCCGCCGAAGAGCAGCAGCGCAGCACCGCCCACGATGGCGGCGACGCCGGCCCACACCGGCACGTTGACCGATTCCTTTTCCTTCACCGAGAACTCGATCGGGCCGAGCTTCACGTCGTGCGTGTTCTTCGTGTAGCTGAAGCCACCGTAGACCAGGGCCAGCACGCCCGCGGCGATCAAGACCGCGCCCAGCAGTTTGAGAGGTGTCATGTGCGTGTGATCTCCTGTGCTCGCTGTGAATCTGGATGGCGGATTCTGCCTGCGTAGGTGCGGGCCCGTTGGTGGGGCCGGTCAGCCCGGCAAGGCGAGGCGCAGCACGGTGACGGCGATCGCTGCGGCCAGCCACGCGCCCACGCGCTTGAGCAGGGCTGTGTCGACAGACCCCGGCGCGCTCGCCTGCGGTCGTGAGAACCCGACCACGAGCGCGTGCGCGGGCAAGGCGATGACGAGCAGGGTCGCGACGACCAGCTCGACGCTGCCGGCGCTGCCCGGCCCGCCGTAGCGCGCCCACAGATAAGGCCATGCGATGGCGGCGATGATCCCGGCGAGAGCCGCGGTCAGTGGCGTGGGGGTGATCTTCATGGTGGGCCGCATGATGCCATTCATCGTTTGACATGAGAGGCGGCGCAAGGGCGTAGCCCTTGTGACGTCCTCTCGATGGAAGGGTTAGGCATCGCTCTGCGCGAATGAGACTTCAGATAGCTCAATGCCACCGAGTACATACCGACGAACTCCTCCTTCGTAGAGGGTGTCCGCTTCTGGAATGCTGTCGCGCAGTCCGAGTTTCCTGAGTGTCGCGTCTTCATCTGGAGTGACGACGCAGACTCTGGAAAGCTTCAGTAGTGCTCCTACTTCTTGTTCGGTTGGATGCTCGAGATTGATGATCGCTTCCTCGATCACACTCCGAGGCACGATGTGTTCGTGTATCAGACCTATTCCGCCCCATGAGCTGTTTGCTTGCCGAAGTGCCAGCGCCTTCTTACTCCACAAGTTGCAAGCGTCATTCCGATTCCGAGCGTTCGACCCCCACCAACATGCTCCTCTTAGAGCTTGCCGAACGATCGCCTCTTGGAGCTTCTTCTCTCGGTAAAGCTCGAGCAAAAGCAAGATGTCTGGCGCCAACTGCTCAGCTGTAAGTTTGTAAATGGACATCTGTTCCTCTGCGATGCCTAACGATCGGTGCTCGCCGGCCTTGGAAGGGCCGCTGCAGACGGCCTCATACAATCGCGCACCCCCCGATGGATCTGAGACCTTGAAAACGACCTCGAAAGCAGTTCGCCCTGGAAAAAATCTCCTGCCCAAGGCAGAGAAGAATGAAGAAGCCGTCGTGGTGGTGAGCCCGCCCGTGCAGACGGAAAAAGCCCGCATGAAGACCATCCTCGTGGCCTCGTATGGCTGGCCCACCGCCGACATGCAACCGTCCCGCCGCCAAGCGGCGCGCCGCTGAGATCTGCGGCTGAGGCGTGGGGCCGTGCGCCGCTGGCGCCCACGTCATTGACGGCGTAAGCTGAAGGGCCGCCCGAGCACCACGCTGCTCGCCTCAAGGCCATCGTCGGGCCGGACGGAGTGAAAGGACTTCCCATGTTGTCCAACTCGTCTGTGACCACCATGCTCCCCGTCAAGGACATGGCCCGCGCCCGATCCTTCTACGAAGACCGATTGGGCCTCAAGCCTGGCGGACTGCGCCCCGACGGCAAGTTCGTCTACGCCGTGGGCGGCAGCACGCTCGCCCTGTTCCCGAAGCCCGAAGGCACCAAGGCCGACCACACCGCCATCAGCTTCCGCGTCGACGACATCGTCGCCAGCATCGACAAGCTCAAACGCGCGGGCGTGGTGTTCGAGGACTACGACTTCCCCGGCTTGAAGACCGTCAACCACGTGTGCGTGCTCGGTGCCGAGAAGGCTGCGTGGTTCAAGGACACCGAGGGGAACTACCTCTGCATTCATGAGGACCTGGGTTGAGTGGTTTTCGTCGCGCGTGGTGCTTGCGACGTCGCCTCGGCGGAAGGGGCCGACCGCATAACGCCAGCAAGCTGCCGCTGACGAGGTGGTTCCAAGCGGCCTACGTGCTCAGCCAGGCCAAGAACAACGTGAGCGCGCTGGAACTGATGAGGCACCTGGGGGTGAGCTACCCGACGGCCTGGTCGCTCAAGCACAAGCTGATGGAGGCGATGCGCGAGCGTGAGCGCACCCGCACGCTGCAAGGCACGGTACAGGTGGACGAGGCCTTCCTGGGAGGGCAAGCCAGCGGGCACTCCAGCCTGGGCAGGAAGGGTAAGGTCCCGTTGCTGGCGGCCGTGTCGGCCGCACCTGACGGCAAGGCGGCTCAGGTGTGCTTCTCCCAGCAGCCGGCCACCGGAGAAGACGTGGTGGTGTTCTGCCTGAACACGCTGGCCCCGAGGTGCATGGTGGTCTCTGACGGGGCACCCAGCTTCAACTACGTGAAGTGGAACCGCATTGCCCAGCATCAGCCCATCGTCACCGGGGGAGGCAAGCAGGCCTGCGAGATCCCGGCGCTCAAGGCGGTGAACACGGTGCTGAGCAACCTGAAGACGGGCATTGCGGGCACGTACCACGCGTTCAAGTTCGCCAAGTACGCCCCGCGGTACCTTGCCGAATACCAGTTCCGCTTCAACAGGCGGTTCGATCTGGCCGGCCTCATGCAGAGCGTGATCCGGGCCGCCGCAGCCTGCAAACCCGTTCCTCTGCCTGTGCTTCGCATGGCTGAGGTTCGTTGCTAATCAGGGACTTCTGCGATGCCTAACGTTTGACATGAGAGGCTCGACCCGGCTTGCCGGGGCGAGTCCTCTCGATGGAAGGGTTAGGCATCGGGCGTGCCAAGGCCTGACTTCTTCTGGAAGCTACTTCTTGGCAGCCTTTTTCGCTTGCTTCTTAGCTGCGGACTTCTCGGCGGACTTCTGCTTGGCTGCTTTGCCCTTCGCCTCGTCTCGCAACTGCTTCTCGGTCTTGGCTTGGGCGAGGCTCGGAACCAGGGCTATTGGGGCTGCGACCAAACTCACGGTGAGCACTGCATCGGAGAGCTCCAAAGTTGCGGTTCGCCACCACGGCGGCCCGTTGAAAGCATTCTGTAGCCCACCGGCGCTTCGCCCCAACTTCCTTTCAGACCATGTGCGGCATGTGTCACGTTCTTGCGCTGCGAATCTGAGGTGCGCAGAGGCCGCTGAAAACACCGTCGGGAAGCACTTGCGTGACCCTTCGGTTGGGTTCATCCGATGCCTAACGTTTGACATGAGCTGCGGCCGACGGGCGTAGCCCGTTGGACGTCAGCTCGATGGAAGGGTTAGGCGCCGCCGTGTTGGCCGTGCACCTGAACCAAGGTGACCGCAGTGCAGCAGGTTTGTGCATGGAACCTACTTCTCACCCCAACGCCACCTCGGTGGCTCGCCTTTGAGCCAGCAGATGGCCAGCAGAACAAGGCTTAGCCCAACCGCATAGCCAACGAACAGCGTTGACCCCCACTGCGGCAGGAACAGCGAACCGACCCCGAGCAACACGAAGAACGCAACTAGGACAGCCCAGCCTTGCCAGGCACTCGGTACACCCCAGCCCCAGCCGTAGCGCTTGGCGGGGAACCAGTATTGCGGTTGGTTCGACATGTATGAGCTCCGATGCAGGGTGCGCGCTACAGCGCGATGCGAGATCGTATCGGGCGGCGCGGTGCTTCCTCTTTGGCGGCGCCTAACGTTTGACATGAGCTGCGGCCGACGGGCGTAGCCCGTTGGACGTCAGCTCGATGGAAGGGTTAGGTCTCTGGCGGGAGACCAACGTCCATGCCGTCATAGCTTTGCAAACCATGGTCTTGGGCGAATGCATAGAACTCTTGATTTCGAGCATCAAGAGAGGATGGAGTGTGGATTTCGACTTTCTCAACATGGAGAAAGTAATAGGGCTCAACGCCGGGGTCGACATTCGCCTCAAAGACATCAACTGGAACGTAGCCCTGGCGCTCAAGCTTGGGAACCAGCGCGTTCAGCTTCTGCGAAGACGTATCGGTAAAGAAGTAGCCCCACAGCATTGGCTTTGTCATGTCCCACTTGCCTTGGGCCGAGATATTCCCAAACATCTCTTCCAGTTGTTCGATGGTGATCATGTTGTGTGAATGACTGTGAGAGACCTAACGTTTGACATGAGCTGCGTGACCCGGCTTGCCGGGGCACGTCCTCTCGATGGAAGGGTTAGGCGCCGCGGGTTCACAGAGTAAGTGCAACACCTTCTCCAAAAAAGGTGGGGAGCTGGCAATACTGCCTGCACCTCAACCGGCAAGAAGGGGTAGCAGACATGGGGTATCACCAACTCACCCAGGATGAACGGTACAACATCGCCCGGATGCGGGCCAGAGGGCACAGCCAGCGAGAGATTGCCAAGTGCCTAGGGCGATCACCTTCGACGATCAGTCGAGAGGTGTGGCGCAACCGAAGCGTGCACGACGGCTTCTACCGGCCCAGCAAGGCGCAGAGCAAGGCGATGGCCAGGCGAAGCAAGAGCCGCAAGAAGAGCCAGTACACCCGCCAGGAGTGGGCCAGGCTGTTGGTGCAACTCAGGCGCTACTGGAGCCCCCAGCAAATAGCAGGACGGCGCAAGCGGCTGGGGCGACGCCCCATCAGCCACGAGACGATCTACCGCTACGTGAGGAAGAACCGGCTAGGAGGGGGCGACTTGTGGCGCAGCCTCAGGCACATGAGCAAGATCGGGCGCAAACACCGGGGAAGCCCCGCCACGCGGGGCCTATTGGCGGGCAAGAGCCACATCAGCGAGCGACCACCCGAGGTGGAGCTACGCCAGGAGATTGGGCACTACGAAGGCGACACCGTGATGGGCCCAGACGGACGCCACTGCATCCTGACGCTGGTGGAGCGGGTGACCGGCTACGTGCTGATCAAGAAGCTGAGCGCGAGGAATGCAGAGCAGGCTGCATCGGCACTGGCTCGCATGGTGATCGGCCTGAAAGGCCGGATCAAGACGATCACGCTGGACAACGGCACCGAGTTCCACGGCTACAAGAGCGTGCAGGACCAGTTCGGGGTGAAGTTCTTCTTCGCCACGCCCTACCACTCATGGGAGCGGGGCACCAACGAGAACACCAACGGATTGATCCGGCAGTACCTGCCCAAGGGCATGTGCTTGAAGAATCTCACCCAGGCCCAATGCAACTGGATCGCCAACGAGCTCAACAACCGGCCGCGTGAGCGACTAGCATTTAGAACACCGGCGGAAGCCTTCCGCCGTCCGCAGGGTGTTGCACTTCAAAGTTGAACTCAAGCGTCATTTTTCGTACTCGCAAGAGCTTTGCTGACTTTGCCAGCGACCGCCGCGGTCTAGGCAGTGATCTTGCGCCAGATACTCACTCGTAGCGGAGTAGATGTGCGTGGCAACGATAACGATCGCCACAAGCAGGATGCAGCCAAGGACGGTTGCGACCAAGTACCAGCCTGTGCGTGCTGGGGAAAACGCTTTTCCTGCTTCTCTTCGCTCGAAGTACTGAGTTGCCTGCTTGATGCCGGGAAGCGCCATATACGCGTGGACGACGAACTCGAAGGCTGTACTGGCGATGAGATAGGCCGGAACTGCAAGTACTGCCCACAGCGCCCAAACGACGGCACCACTTGGCGAATACAAGTACCAGGCTGCTCCGGCAACTGACGCTGCGAGCAGCCACGCTACGAGAAGAATCAGCACTTTGCGTGACATCGTTGGTGGGGCGCTCTTTCTATGACGCCTAACGTTTGACATGAGAGGCTCGCCCCGGCTTGCCGGGGCGAGTCCTCTCGATGGAAGGGTTAGGCATCGGGCGTACTACTTCCGATACCGGCCTTTTTCGCACCAGAACTTCGTCTTAACTTCTGGTTGCCGCTGGAATAGATCCCTGGCTTGATCGCAATTCTCACGGTTGTATGCCTCACCGTCAGACGCGTCGAACGTTGCGACATGAATACGCATGCTCGTATCGACGACGCTACTCCGATAGAGCACATATGTAGACGAGTCACCGCAGGCGGACAGTGCGGCGCTGAGCATCAGAACAGTCAGTCCGTGATTCATGGTGCTACAGCGTGCAGTATGCAAAGCCAATGCTTGGATCTGGATCTTTGCGGCAAATCATTTCACCCGGTCTGGATTTGCTATCGCACAGCATATCGGCCCAGTTCTTGTGACTTTCGCATGAGTCGAGATCTTTGAAGCGGGCTGCGACAAAGCAGTTAGATTCCGCGGCTCCGCAGATCACGTACTTGGCGGGCGTTTCTCCCTTTGCACCGCTCACGCCACCAGAGCCCTGATCGCAGGACATGAGCGCCAACAGAGGGAAGCAGAGAAGCAGCCGATTCATCCGATGCCTCACGTTTGACATGAGAGGCCCGACCCGGCTTGCCGGGGCGGGTCCTCTCGATGGAAGGGTTAGGCGTCACCGGCATTCGACGCCTTTTCCAAGATTCTTGACGACAAGGCTTAACTCTGGAAGCTGGTTGAAGCCGCCCGAATACTGAAAGTAGCGCTTTCCGCTAACTGGTGCGAGCTCGATCGCTGAGCACGGAAAGACGTGAATGACTGCCAGTGGTTGCGCGGATTTGAAGAACTCTATGTCGGTGCTGCATGCAAACTTTGTGGCTGCTATTTCCTTCGGACTTCTCACTTGAGCCATCTCTGCCACGAGCTTCTTCACTTGCGCGAGATCTTGAATCTCTATCGTTTTCTCGGGCACCCGCTTGCAACGAGTGATCACGACTCTGATGCTCGTCGACTCTTGAATTGAACGTGGAAGAGGAGCGAGCTCGCCGGCTGGAGACTGAGCGACTGCAAATGAGCAAAGTAGCCCAGCTGAGAGACGACGAACTCGCTTCATGACGCCTAACGTTTGACATGAGAGGCTCGACCCGGCTTGCCGGGGCGAGTCCTCTCGATGGAAGGGTTAGACATCGCTGTTCTACCTGTAGAGATTCATGAAGAAGTTGGGCATAGCACCACGCTTAACCTTCTTCTCCCAGATGGACAGCCAAAGACTACCGCTCTTCCAGAATGAGCGGCATTGCTCAAAGTAGGCAAGGACGCTCTCAGATTCGCCCGCCTTAAGAAGCTCTCTAGCGAGCTGCATGGTTGGGCCGAAGGAACCGAGCTGCGGGGAACCGCGAACGCTGCCAGAGGCGTGGAGCGCTTCGACCGCCTGCTGGGTGCTCTTGCTGCGAAGCGCCAGCAGACCCAAGACAGTATGACCAGCGTGTAGCGCGTTGCTGTAGTTCCAGTTGTCTTTGAACTGCTCGGCGAGCGTGATTGACCTTCTGGCGAGTTGTTCTGCTTCTTCGAATAGCCCCAGGTAGTACGCAGCAAATGCTGCGCTCGGCAGGGCGTAGAAGGCCTCTTCATCTGTAGATGCATCTGCCAGCTCAGAAAGCTCCTTCTCCGCGCGCTGAAGTACGGCCTTCCGAATGCGCCGCTCCATTGCAGGCTTGACCACCAGGCGCTCACTCTCGACTTCCCAGCTGACTTGCTTGACGCGACGCTTCGGCATAGGCGATGTCTAACGTTTGACATGAGAGGCGGCGCAAGGGCGTAGCCCTTGTGACGTCCTCTCGATGGAAGGGTTAGGCCGCGCGCGAGCCGCTCGGTGAGGCGGCGAATCAGTGATCACTTCTCGAACCCTTGCTAGGCGCTTGAGCGTCACGAATGCCCTTTACCGTCTCTTCGGGCCTGAAGACCTCGCGGATGTGCGCCGAAACCTGACCTGGGCCTAGGAGGCCGAGCACATGCAACCATGTTGCATGAACAACATAGCGGTTCGCGTAGAACTCTCCTATAAGGGCGCTGCCGCCGCTGCTTCGATATTTGCTCATCGTCCAAGCAAGCGACTCAAGTTCCTTCTCCATTAGGAAAGCTCTTACCTTCACTTCTGCATCATGTGCTTCCAAATCACGATTGGAGAAGGCGTAGGCGTTCCAGTTCTCTGTCTTTTCTATCGCTGTAAGCCCAGCCTGCATTAGCACATCGTGAAACGATTGCCCCTTATGCAATGGGTTGCGCATAGGCTCGCGAAGAAACTCGTCGACCCTGGCTGAGAGGCCTGCCGCCAAGCGTTGTAGCTCTTCGATCCCGGATTGAGACCGCACCATGCTTAGCTGGCGGGACTGAAGCCCAATAGTCAGCGCGACGCCCAAGAACGCGAGAAAGGAAAAGATTGGATTGAGTATTCCTCCTACGAAGTCACCGAAGGCGCCCCACAGTTCTTGATCTCTTGAAAGAGTTAGCCAGTCTGCTCCACGGCCGAACTTATAGAAGTACAGGCTGTATGTAGCCAACACTGCGACGGTTCCGACGATGAAAAACGCAAAGAGGATGCGGCCAAGGGTGAGGCTTAAGTTTCTTGTCATCTGTTCCCTCCTTCTGTGTGCCGACTGTCATGCTCTGGTTGTGGTCGTCGGCTGGTCGCTGGCACCGAGTTTCGCGAGGCCTAACGTTTGACATGAGAGGCATGCCCCGGCTTGCCGGGGCATGTCCTCTCGATGGAAGGGTTAGGCGTCACTTGGGCCGCGCTGGAATGGCTTGAACCCTGAGTGCAACGCGACACCACAAGAAGGTGACTAGGCACAGGAGGGCGAAGAAGGCCAGGACTTGCGCAGCGATTGTGAAGACTGAATCATGGACTTGAGCCTCTGGCGTGTGACGGACGCTTAGCCATACAGCGTGTGAGAAGGAGACTGCGCCGCAAGTTTGCAGCATGTAGCGAAGCTTGAGAATGTTTAGGGCTCTCAGGGACAAACCTACGACAAAGGTGCCGAAGAACAGTGCGGCATAGAACGGCGCGGCAAAGCTCATGGCTAGCCCTACAGGTGTGATGGAGCCAAATACAGGCTGCGCGAACGGCCCCTTCATCACCTCCGTCCACACATAGATGCCGAACGCAAATATCGGGACGGCAGCGGCCAAAGGCGCAAGACTTGATGCCAACAGCATTCGACGGATTGAAGGCATAGGCTTCCGGTGTGACGCCTAACGTTTGACATGAGAGGCGGCGACCGGCTTGCCGGGCGACGTCCTCTCGATGGAAGGGTTGGGCGTCTGCATCGAACTACGCTTTGGTTGCAGGACTTCTGCTGGGTAGTGAAGCGCAGTGTTCACATGAACAAGTAGGGTCGTGAAAGGCCATGATCAGAATGACTCTGTCCCATAGCAGCATCGCCCAGTAGTTGAGATTCTGCGCCTCTGGAAACTTTGCGAACTTGTAGTCGAACACGCCGGGGTACTGCCCATAGATTGGGTGATCGGGCAGGCCGACTAGGAACTCCTTCGGCGGCACTTGATTTGGGGGAACGATCTGCAGGCTGTTTGGTGTGTCTTCTGGAAGAACTTGCTTGTACTGATGAAAGTACAAGCCACGAATGATCTTCCAAGCAACCCTGTGAAGGCGTTTGCCGTCAAAGCGTTTCGCTACCAAATGGTCGGGCAAAGCAATGCCGCTTGGTTGGTGTTCGAACTCCTTGAGAACCTTGCCGACCAAACCTTGCTTTTGGCCTTCTGCGTACTTCGACCAAACGTCTCGAATGAACGAGTTGCCGGCATATGAACCGACGGCGAACGGAGCAAGCGTGTTTGCGAAATAGTCTTCGTCGTGTTGATAGACGAGATTGCAGTCCTTGTGAACGGAGATCGTTAGCAAGTTTGGGCTGTGAGCCTTTCGAATCTCCGCGGTGTACAGCTGCTTGGGCGGAACATGGTCGTTGCTCGTTGGTGCTGTCAGCGGTTGACCGCACAGATAGCAGACGGCTGGCCTGTCTCGCATGTGCCTAAAGACGCTCAACGTTTGACATGAGAGGCATGACCCGGCTTGCCGGGGCATGTCCTCTCGATGGAAGGGTTAGGCCTGCCAGCCATAGACGACGAAAAGAATGAAAGTACCGACGGTATAGAGAGAACTGAATATCCAACTGTGGACTCGCTCCGGAAGGCTACTACCTCCGAAACTCTGAAGCCCACGGGTCAACTGCCAAAGCGTAGCCCACAAGATGATGGCTACTGCAATAGCTTGAAGGAGATTGCTCGGCAGGGCAGCGAGAACGCCGGTTCTCTGTTGAAGAAGAAGACCGATCAAGAGGCCCAGGACTCCGGATGCGACTACGACGAATGCGGCGTGAAATAGGGAACGACGAAGGCCTTTGGATCTGTGTTCGGCATTCGCTTGGTACTCCTCAAGGTTTGGCTTGTACTGCCCACGAAGATAGCTGGCGCGGATGTCTTGGCTTTCGCTGAGCTGCCAGGCTATGTCGTGCTCGACGGCGAGTTCGATAAATGCTTTCGGGCGCAAGAAAAAGAGCAGCAGTGCTTTCACCCGCGAGACTTGCTTGTATGGACGTTCGAAGTCTTCCATGGTTGTTGGCAGGCCTAACGTTTGACATGAGAGGCGCTGACCGGCTTGCCGGGCAGCGTCCTCTCGATGGAAGGGTTAGGCGTCGGTGGCATCAAGCTTGAAGAGTCCACGTAGACCGATAGCACCTGATGATCTGTCTAGGCCATGGAAGAAGAGTGGCCCGAGATTCTTGAAGAATCGTATTCATGCGCGACTTCAGCGGCGGGACATCTGTGCCCGCCTTGGCGTACCTCTTGGCCACATAGTGCATCGACGGTGTGATGAAGTGTGATACCAGTGCGTGATACTGACAGTCCATCAGAATTCGCATAAACACTAGATTGAGTGGCACTTGCTCCGGGTCATTTTGTACATTCAGAACGATCTGCTGAGAGTAAATCGTTGCATGTGAATAGTCGGACATCAAATTCCAGAAGTCACGGAATGGCTCCGGGTCAGGCCTAAGGATCTTCTTAAGAATGGCGTTGCCAAAGTAAACGACTTCACCTTCCTTCCAGCGTTCCATAACCTGAGGGTTGTGACTAACCGAAGAGAATTTCGCAATCACCAAGGATTCAAGTACATGTCTCAGGATCGCTCTTGCTGGCCCGTAGAGGCCAACTCGTGTCAGCTTGAGTGCACTATGGAATGCGACTAAGTTCTTGTGGCAAGCAGAGAACAGAACGTTGTTTGCTTGATTGAGTGATGCGATGTGCGGTGCATCCGCAAGCCACACGTAGTACGAGGCAATTCTGTAGAGAAGATTTGTTCCCTCTACCAGCCATGCAATATCTTCAGAGAATTGCTCGTCAATCAGCTTCTGATTGCTCGATTCGAGTCTGCCCGCTACGTCGCTGAACTCGCCAAGTTCGAGCTGATAGTCGATCTCTGGTGACTTGCGAGTTGATAACTTCTTCATTTACGACGCCTAACGTTTGACATGAGAGGCCCGGCCCGGCTTGCCGGGGCGGGTCCTCTCGATGGAAGGGTTAGGCGTCGCGCCCGAAGTTGAGATGAACTGGGGGTTCCGGCAACGCCCCTCCGTACAGGCCGTGCACTGCGACAGCTGCGGAAAGTGCCTTTTCAAAAGGTGCGGCATCTTCAATCTGACTTTCTTGATGAATGACTATTGGGCGACTTCCTCGATGGTTAAGTATTTCGATCTCGAAGAAGGCATCTTGAAAGTAGAAGAGCAAAGTGGTCGCTCGCCACATGACGTTTCGCTTTGGACCGCGCACAAGGTAGCTGTTGCGTTCCGCGCTGACGGCCCAGGCGATGCCTGGTTTGGTTTCAAAGAACTGAAAACGATCAAGGCGCTTTTGCACCGACTCTGACGCCTGATGCCATACAAGCCGTTTGTCTGAATCAGTCATCGCTTCCAGCGCGTAAGTCAGCGTAGTCATGAGCTTGTTTGGCGCAAGGTCGCTACACGACGCCTAACGTTTGACATGAGAGGCCCGACCCGGCTTGCCGGGGCGGGTCCTCTCGATGGAAGGGTTAGACGGCTGGCTTGGCAACGAATGCTTGCTTTGCATGCCGATCAAACCCTGCAGACTCATAGAACTTGAGAGTGGCTTCGTCTTTGCGACCAGTGAGAAGCATGACCTTGTAGCAGCCGACCGACCAGGCATGTGAGAGCGCGTGAGCAAGGATTGCTTTGCCATAGCCTTGATTTCGATGGCTTGCGTGAGTGACGACATTTTCGATGACGCCATAGGGCCGGCAGCCGCGCGTGAGATTTGGAATGACCGAAAGCGCGCAGCTCGAAACAAGCTCATTGCCTACATAGCCGCCGTAATGTCTGTAGCGAGGGCTGGCAAAAAGCTCCTGCCAGACTGCCAGCACTTCCGATTGTGGCGGTAGAGCATCGTCTGTTCGATGCAAATGCGCATACAGCGCCAGTAGCTCTGAGAGTTCGTTCGCCTGAATCAGTCGGATCTTCACGTGTGAGCCGTCTAACGTTTGACATGAGAGGCATGACCCGGCTTGCCGGGGCATGTCCTCTCGATGGAAGGGTTAGGCGCCGCTCTTTGCATGATTGAACTTCAGCATGTTGCAGAACAAAGCACCTTGTTCAATTGCGTCATCAAGCGCAACGTGCGTGTGGGGAAAGTTATCAAACCATTGCTTTGGCATGTTGCGCTTGGTGCTCTCTCGGTACTCCGTCTTGAGCACAGCCATTGCATAGGACTTCATGTCTAGCGCTGAGTGACTGAATGGACTCTCGCCAACGAATCGGATGATGGACTCTCGCCAACGAATCGGATGAGATACCAGTAAACGAACAAGAAGTCGAAGCCTGCTGGGTAAGCGACGAAGACCGGCTTGCCTTTGAGTGACTTGATCCAAGCGACGTAGGCCTGCATAGCGGCTTCTGGCTTCTGCAGGTCTTTTCTGCACGCAGACCACGCCTCTGGCTGCGTGGCCCACCATTCAGCCGTCTTGGGATGCGCTGAAGCACCTTCCAGTGTTTCGAGATTGGCAGAGAACGTAGAAACGAGTTGCTTGTCCGCCGTGTAGGCCGCGGAACCGAAGCTCAGCATTGAGTGGGGCCCCGGAATCGGCCCGTCGGTCTCAACGTCCGTACTGATGTAGATCTCGCTCATATGGTTCGTGATTGGTATTGGCGGCGTCTAACGTTTGACATGAGAGGCGTGACGCGGCTTGCCGGGGCACGTCCTCTCGATGGAAGGGTTAGGCGTCACGCTTTGCCGCGCCGAATTAGCTCATCGAGCGGAAGCTTCTTGTATGGCTCCCCCCAATTCTCAGCACGGCACGAAGACGTGCCTCCCATGTTGAGGCCAGCGCGCATGATTAAGCCGCCAGGCGTATGAAATGAGTTGAGTCTCAAGAATGCATCTCCGGTTGCTAGATCAAAGTACTCAATGATTCGTTCTTGTACCGGAAAGACCAATCCTTTGATTTCTTTTGATGACGTTCCCGATCGCGCGGCAGCGACATTTGCCGCATTCGGGTGAACCCAGACACTTGCCTTTGCTTCACACAGCTGATGGAACTGCCACCTTCCAATAATTTCGTCTGCGAATGGGGCTACGGACACTATTGAGAACACCGCGAAGCCAACCAAGCCAGCCGCCAGTCTCGCTTTCACTCGGGCGGCGGTAGCTCTCGCCATCTTTGCTGCGAGTGTGAGCCAGAGGGCAGCAATCCCTAGGACGAGAAGGCCAATCATGTTGTGTGTGACGCCTAACGTTTGACATGAGAGGCGGCGCAAGGGCGCAGCCCTTGTGACGTCCTCTCGATGGAAGGGTTAGGCGGCGCTGCTCACGAGCGTGCATGGCGCAGCCAGACGAGTAACTTTAGCCGGCGTGTGGTTTCAGGGCGCATCGGTTCGCGGCATGCCTCGGACAGTGCAGGGCGCCCACGACGGCTAAACCCAAGGACTGACTGACGACGACTGCATCGAGTAGGCACGATTATCTGCTCGAGGTTCAGAGAAACACATTGCGGTGGTGAACGCAGGCAGAACACTCTCTTCGATGGACCCCAAAGCCTGCCAAACGGGAGATAGGGAATGCCAGCCATCTTTGCAACTCGGCACGGCTTTGCCTTTAGCGACGCCTAACGTTTGACATGAGAGGCCCGACCCGGCTTGCCGGGGCGGGTCCTCTCGATGGAAGGGTTAGGCGTCGGGTTCTTCGAGTACATACCGGGACTCGCAGACGAGCTACTTTGAAAGGACGATCGTTACCAACGCGGAGGAATCTTCGATGGCGACGACGCCATGCGACACGGACCTCGCTAGAAAGAGCATTTGCCCTGCTTCAAGTACATGACTCTTTGAATCAGCGGTGACATCGATTCGACCCTCGATGCACTGCAAAGTGATCTCGCCTGCGACGCTATGTGGCGGAAGTGACTTTCCAGCCTGAAGCACGAGACGTATGACTTCTAGTTGCTCAGACTTGAAGAGCGCGGTGGTCTTTTCACTCTGAAGGCGCGGGCCCAACGGCCGAACGTTGATGAGCTGACCGGGTGATGCGTGTGGGATTGCCATGTGCACAGTATGCGTCGCTAACGCTCCCTCCGACGCCTAACGTTTGACATGAGAGGCTCGACCCGGCTTGCCGGGGCGAGTCCTCTCGATGGAAGGGTTAGGCATCAGTGTCTCTCGGTTGCACCCGGGGCCCCAAGAATCAACTGCCTCCATACCTCCGACTCTTGATCCAAGGTGTAGAAGGCATCAACGAGTGATTGAAATGAATACTTCCAACTGATGACAAGTGGAGGCCCCCCTACATCGGCCATGAGAGCCAGCGGGCCAGTTGATGACGACAGATCTCGCAGGATTGCAATGATCAAAGCTGGTTCGCCTTTCTCGAAACCGACTTGCGTGCTGCTGTCGGATGTGGCTTCTGGATCTGCATGAAGCAATGTCCATAGAGCTTCTACGTCAGGTGATTCGACAGTTGCATCCCAACGCGCATTTGGCCCGTTGTCTGTGTATCGAACGTTGAAGCCTCTGAGCGAGCCAAGAGAGTGTTTGACTTCTTCCTTGGTTGGCCAACGCGAGGGCACTTCCGGGAACTCGATACCTTCGGAAGTGAGCCACTCTTTCATTTGTGAGTCGAGTGGCCAGACTGTGTAGAGGATGCCCATGCGGATTTCTGATGCCTAACGTTTGACATGAGAGGCCAGGCCCGGCTTGCCGGGACTGGTCCTCTCGATGGAAGGGTTAGGCGCTGCCATTCGAAATGGCTCTGAGTTCATGCAGTTTGGCGACGATGGAGTGCGCAACATGCCCGGCCGACGTATAGGCGGTGTGTAGTGCAGCAATACATTCATCGAGTTCTTGGATCATCTTCTTCTGACCGTCTTCCTCCAGCATTGCGAGGCCGTGCTGTCGAAAGAAATGATGAGCAAGGTGGTTTCTGACTCGGAGTGCTTCAGTTAGCTCGGCTTCGAGATCTGTTTGTAGGCTTAACTGATCTTTCAGGCGCCTTAGAGACTGACCGAGGGTCTTGCTTTCAAGCTCAGCGCGAAGTCGAGTGTATTCATCAGCGTTTGGAGCTAGGTAGCTGCCCGTTTGAATGCCATCGAGCGCCAGCAACGCAGTACCAGTTTCGTACTCAAGCAGTTGAGCTAGCTCTGAAGCTCGCCCCGCTCTCTCATAAACAACCTTGCGAAGCGGCATTTGCAGCGCCTAACGTTTGACATGAGAGGCGGCGCCCGGCTTGCCGGGCGACGTCCTCTCGATGGAAGGGTTAGACGCCATCGCGCCCGAACACCGTGATGTCGCTGGACGTGGCAACGACAAGGCTTTGACCTGAGCGGGAGAAGCCGCAAGCTCGAAGCTCAGAGTCGCTGCCAATCTTATGGAAGCGACTTGTTTTGCCATACAGAGAGTCGTACAGAGAGGCAAATGGCTCTAGCAACAGAATCTCGTGAACTGGCCATTCGAGAGTGACCAATTCGATTGACCAACCGTCATCTGTTGCGGTGGGAAGACCGCCACCAGCAGGCCCCGAAATTCGAATCGCTTTGCCTTCGAGTGGGCCTATTCCTTCTGCTTCGAGAAGTCGTCCGTCTTCGTAGTACTCGCTGTCGTCGCGAGCTATCTTCTTCCCTGACTGGCAATCGATGACTCCACGGCCTGCGCTTGAGACGACAAGAAGAAGCTCGGAGTTTGGATCAAACCCGACAGCGCGTAAGCCGCCCACTGCGACCATGCTCACCTTGTGCCAAGGATTGGGTGGCTGAACGGTTTGAAGCGCGCGAAGTTCTTTGCGCAGCGGATCAAGGTGCTTTGTGTTCATGGCGTCTAACGTTTGACATGAGAGGCATGACCCGGCTTGCCGGGGCATGTCCTCTCGATGGAGGGGTTAGGTGGCACCAGGGGCACCCCGCGCAATAACGACGTTCTGAAGTTCTTCATTGTCAGAAATTCTTGCTTGAAGGGTGGCATTTACATCGAAACCTAGCAAGGCCGCCAAGTGGTAGTACAGCCCAATGGTCACCATATCAACTTCCAAGTACATCGGGGTATCGCCATCGGTGACCGAACTTCTGCCTACACCTCCCTGACCTGCCGGCTCTGGGAGCGGAGCCTTCAGTCCTCGTTGCACTAACTGCGAGTACGCGCTTAACCGCTCCGCGATTGCCTTCGGGCGGGACTCGTGAGCGAGGAGATTTCTGATCTTGTTTAGTTCGCCGACCGCTTGCCACGACCAATGATCTGAAGGCAGTTCGTTGCAAGCTGCACGAACTATGGCGAGTGTTTGAGCGAATGTGAACCGCGCGCCATCCATAACTTCAGCGTGAGGCAGCGCCTTCTTGAGATAGGAGTGAAGAAGTTCTTCAAACAAGAGGTGCGCCTTCAGAACCGAAAACGTCGGGTCACCGAGTGTCGGAGTAATCCACCGCAGATAGTTTTCAGTGTTGTTCGTTGCCATGTCGTCTTTCGTGCCACCTAACGTTTGACATGAGAGGCGGCGCAAGGGCGCAGCCCTTGTGACGTCCTCTCGATGGAAGGGTTAGGCAGCGCGCCGCGGCCTGCCTGTGACTTGGCCGTGCTGCACGGCCTGGCGCACATGGTGCCACCACTTCGGGCCTCTCGACAAAGCGAACGAGCCAAGCTGCCGTACCCGGCAGCGCCCACCGACTGACTGCCAGGCGCAGCACTGCGGCGCAGAGCGCCAACCAAGAACACGATTGAACCGGCCGTGCCTACTGAGCGAGCAGCGCGAGAAAGCGCTTGGCCTGAACGGTAGAGCCCGGCCTGACCAACAACGGCGGTTCTCACCTCAACGCTCCCAGCCGGAACTGAAAACGGACCTTGGAACCTGCGGGGCGGTGCGTGGCCAGCCAAGGAATAAGCGAGCTTCAGTCGACTTGGTGGGACGCCTCGATGCCGGCGCTTGCGAATGCGGCTTTGAACGAAGGCTCAGTGGCAACCAGAACACTTCGCACCTCTCGCGATGCCTAACGTGTAGTTAAGCGGCGGCCGAGGGCGAAGCCCTTTTGACGTCCTCTCGATGGAAGGGTTAGGCATCACCTCTCCTCTTCTAGGAACGTAAGGAGTGCGACAACCACTATGACGAGCAACAGCCCGCATAGCAGCGAAAGACCAATGAATATTGCGTACCCGGCGCTCGCCAAGGCTACTGATGCAGCGAGCGCGACTAGTAGAACAAAGAACACTGGAAGCAGCCGTTTGAAGCGAGAGCGGTCAGTGGCCTGTTGGGGCTGACTTTGGGGTGACTTGTGTGCGCCAGCAAGGACAGACACTATGACGACGAAGGCTAGGAACGCAATGAATAGCCCAGCGCTTCCCGTCTTCAGGCTGCCGGAAATGACGGAGGACTTGAGATCAATCGTGCCCTCCGCTGCCACTCCTTGCCACATCATTGCCCCACCGAGGCAGAAGAGAGCGATGGCGCCGATTAGTGCGACGAGGCGGATGACGTCGTGAGGTTCCCACTTCATGTTCGTGGGCGGTCTCAAGCTTGAAGCGCAACGCCGGCGATGTGGTTGAGCTCGAGTTGAGCGAAGACTTCGTTAGGTGTGAGGAAGCCGAGGATAGCGCGAGGTCTGTTGTTGAGAGAGTTCTCGATGGCGGTGAGCTGAGCCTGCGTGACGGTGCTGAGGTCCATGCCTTTGGGCAGGTACTCGCGGATGAGGCCGTTGGCGTTTTCGTTGGATCCGCGCTGCCATGGGCTGTGCGGATCACAGAAGAAGATATCCATGTGCAGGCGCTTGGCCAGAGTTTCGTGCTGGGCCATCTCACTGCCTTGGTCATAGGTGAGGGTCTTGCGCAGGCTAGGGGGCAGGCGACGCAGTCGCCTGGTGAAGCCCTCCAGCACCGAGGTAGAGCCGAAGTCATCGAGCTTGACCAGCATGACGCGGCGACTGATACGCTCCACGAGGGTGCCGATGGCAGAAGCGTTGCGAGCGCCCTTCATGAGATCACCCTCCCAGTGCCCAGGCGTGATGCGGGCGGCGACCTCTGGCGGGCGCAAGGCGATGGAGGTCATATTAGGCAATGTGGTTCGCTTGGAACCTCGAGCCCGGGGCAAGCGGCCAGCCCGGCTCCTGCGCAGCATCTTGATCAGTTCGGTGCGCAAGGTGCCACGGGGCTGAGCGTAGATGGCGCAATAGATCGTCTCGTGAGAGACGTAGTCGGGGTGGTTCATGATCTTGAGTCTGCCGGCGATCTGCTGCGGAGACAGGCGCAGGCGCATGCCCGCCTTGACCAGACGCCAGAGGCGGCTGCTCCCAGAAGGGCACAGCTTGCGGCGTAGGCGGCCAGCTCGCTTGCGAGCGTCGACATAGGCTCGCTGGCCGAAGAGCGCGACGTAGCGATCGAAGCCGTAGACCTTGGCACGCTTGACCTCGCGAGAGACGGTGGAAGGGCTGACGCCCAAAACTCTAGCGGCAGAGCGCTGGCTGTGGCCCAGGATGAGCAGGGCGTCTAGCGCAAGCCGATCGGATTCTGTGAGATGGCTGTAGTGTGTTCCCATGTGCAGCACCTTAAGGTACGGGTGTTGCACTTCAAATCTGAGACTGCCGTGATGCCTAACGTTTGACATGAGAGGCCCGACCCGGCTTGCCGGGGCGGGTCCTCTCGATGGAAGGGTTAGGCGCCTGCCTGCGGTACTGCATGCTCATTCGTGAGCGCGCCATGCGCGCCAAGCCCAGCCGAGCCCTAAAGCGCAGACAGCGACGAAGAGGCCTTTTTGCCCGAAGAGCGCCAATGCAACTACGGCCGCTGCTAGGCTCGCCCAGGCGTAGACCTTTGTTGAAAGAGACTTTGCGCGATCTGTTGTTTGGTCTTCTTCCTTGCCGCGGACTACTCTGATGCGTTGTCCGGGCCTCGCTTCTGATTGAAGCAGCTCTTCAATTGCGCTAAGGGCCTCTGCAGATAGATGGCTGCCTTGCACAACATGCGCCGAAGTGGAGATTTCTTCTCTGGTGGTGAGCGTGAATCTCTGAGCGCCTTCGGTTGATTTGTCTAGTCCGAAAGACTTCAAGAACGACTCGGGAAGTGGGGACACCCCATCGCTTCTCGTGACGGTCTTGCGAATGTAAGAGCGTCCGTCCTCTGACCTTTGTTCTTCCGTTTCCGAATATGAGTCAGGCAGGTCAATCTCATATGTGCAGTAGCTACACCGCAGGCGCTTGTCCTTGAGGTCGCCGACAAAAGCGATCGTCATTGCGGCAGCGCAGTTCGGACACTTGCTCATGGTGACTATTGTGAGTGAGCTGAACGCACCTCAGGCGTCTAACGTTTGACATGAGAGGCTCGACCCGGCGTGCCGGGGCGAGTCCTCTCGATGGAAGGGTTAGGCGCCGCGCTCATCTTGCTCTCTAAGCGTTCGCAGTTCTTCGCAGCGCGCTCTCAGCGCTGGAAACTTTGCTGCAACCTTCGCGAGGCTGCCCCTCATTCTCTCGACCTCAACGAACGGATACGCCTCTAGATGCAAGGCCACCTGAACCTTCCATTCGTCGTTGCATTCCTCCAGCCACCCTTCTGAGGTGCGCCGAATGGATGCCCCGTTATCAGTGGAACTCCAAAAAAGTATTGACAACAAGTCTGCGACGACAAGTGGCGACGCTTGCAGAGCAGCTTCGGCGGCTATCCGATCAGCGATGCCTTCTTGGCCATAGGCCACCAACAGATTCTTGGCGCGCTCAAAGGCTTCGCGAAATCGCGAACCTCGTTCACGGAGAACAGCATCTAGCGCTTGTGAAAGCACGGCATTCATTAGGGCGCTTGAGTTCAACTTTGAAGTGCAACACCCTGCGGACGGCGGAAGGCTTCCGCCGGTGTTCTAAATGCTAGTCGCTCACGCGGCCGGTTGTTGAGCTCGTTGGCGATCCAGTTGCATTGGGCCTGGGTGAGATTCTTCAAGCACATGCCCTTGGGCAGGTACTGCCGGATCAATCCGTTGGTGTTCTCGTTGGTGCCCCGCTCCCATGAGTGGTAGGGCGTGGCGAAGAAGAACTTCACCCCGAACTGGTCCTGCACGCTCTTGTAGCCGTGGAACTCGGTGCCGTTGTCCAGCGTGATCGTCTTGATCCGGCCTTTCAGGCCGATCACCATGCGAGCCAGTGCCGATGCAGCCTGCTCTGCATTCCTCGCGCTCAGCTTCTTGATCAGCACGTAGCCGGTCACCCGCTCCACCAGCGTCAGGATGCAGTGGCGTCCGTCTGGGCCCATCACGGTGTCGCCTTCGTAGTGCCCAATCTCCTGGCGTAGCTCCACCTCGGGTGGTCGCTCGCTGATGTGGCTCTTGCCCGCCAATAGGCCCCGCGTGGCGGGGCTTCCCCGGTGTTTGCGCCCGATCTTGCTCATGTGCCTGAGGCTGCGCCACAAGTCGCCCCCTCCTAGCCGGTTCTTCCTCACGTAGCGGTAGATCGTCTCGTGGCTGATGGGGCGTCGCCCCAGCCGCTTGCGCCGTCCTGCTATTTGCTGGGGGCTCCAGTAGCGCCTGAGTTGCACCAACAGCCTGGCCCACTCCTGGCGGGTGTACTGGCTCTTCTTGCGGCTCTTGCTTCGCCTGGCCATCGCCTTGCTCTGCGCCTTGCTGGGCCGGTAGAAGCCGTCGTGCACGCTTCGGTTGCGCCACACCTCTCGACTGATCGTCGAAGGTGATCGCCCTAGGCACTTGGCAATCTCTCGCTGGCTGTGCCCTCTGGCCCGCATCCGGGCGATGTTGTACCGTTCATCCTGGGTGAGTTGGTGATACCCCATGTCTGCTACCCCTTCTTGCCGGTTGAGGTGCAGGCAGTATTGCCAGCTCCCCACCTTTTTTGGAGAAGGTGTTGCACTTACTCTGTGAACCCGCGGCGCCTAACGTTTGACATGAGAGGCGGCGTAAGGGCGCAGCCCTTGTGACGTCCTCTCGATGGAAGGGTTAGGCAGCGCGCCGCGGCCTGCCTGTGACTTGGTCGTGCTGCACGGCCTGGCGCACATGGTGCCACCACTTCGGGCCTCTCGACAAAGCGAATGAGCCAAGCTGCCGTACCCGGCAGCGCCCACCGACTGACTGCCAGGCGCAGCACTGCGGCGCGGAGCGCCAACCACAAACACGAATGAACCGGCTGTGCCTACTGAGCGAGCAGTGCGAGAAAGCGCTTGGCCTGAACGGTAGAGCCCGGCCTGACCAACAACGGCGGTTCTCACCTTAACGCTCCCAGCCGGAACTGAAAGCGAACCTTGGAACCTCCGGCGCGGTGCGTGGCCAGCCAAGGAATAAGCGAGCTTCAGCCGACTTGGCGGGACGCCTCGATGCCGGCGCTTGCGATTGCGGCTTTGAACGAAGGCTCAGTGGTAACAAGAACACTTCGCACCTCTCGCGATGCCTAACGTTTGACATGAGAGGCATGACCCGGCTTGCCGGGGCATGTCCTCTCGATGGAAGGGTTAGGCCTTGCCCGCGCTAGGGTGGTGACGTGCATTGCATTCAGATCCCGTACCGGCCTGTGCTCCTGAGCTGGACGATGCGCTGCTCCATTCTGAGTTTTGCCGCTCTGAAGCGTTGGATGTTTTCGGGAATGTCTTGTGTCATGAAGTAGCGTTCAAAGAACTTACCTAGAAGACTCTCCCGATTTAATCGTTGCAGTTCTCGTTTGAGATCGCTAAGTGGAGGGCGAGGCCCATTTCCTGGGAGCCGCTCATACATCCTTCTTGCTCGCGCCTTCATCTCGGCGCGTGTGCAATGGGTTTCGATGTACCCGATTGACACGCGCTCGTACCACAGCTCACTTTGTTGAGCCAGCCAACGGCCAGATTCCAGCTCTTTGCGCATTGCGACGTCTACTGCTACTCCGGCATCTGACCTTAAGAACAAGACGCGGTAGAACTCACGCAGGGTATCTAGTATCTCGAAGGGAAAGATCTCTTCTGTCGGGGCGAGCATTGCATAGCAAGGTGCCGGTTCTACGCTTGAAAGCTTAGAAAGGAAGTAGGCACCGTAGCATGCTGAGAAGATCGCCATTAGGTTGAATCGCGTTGCTTTGTTTAGCTCGACTAGCGATGTGGAAAGGTCTTCCCAGGACAGCAAGCTTCCATTTTCAAACTCCAAACCAGCCTTGTCATCTCCGTGGCACTCGACGTGAAGCAGCGGGTAATTGCCCTTCGACCGAGCTTCTTCCGCAAGCGATGCCACTAGGCCTTTGAACTGGTAAGCGCTTTCGCAGCTTTGAACTTCAATGGGTATGTTGAGGCGTTGGGCACCCTCTAACCCGCGGATGTAGTTGGCAATCTCAGTCCCTGTTTTCACCTCATGGGACTCAAGAGACTCGACGATGACTATCCGCGTAAAGCCAAAGTTCGCACCTGTTCGCATCGTTTGCGGGCTCACCTGTTAGAAGGAATCTAGCGAGGCCTAACGTTTGACATGAGGGGCGGCCAAAGGCGCTAGCCTTTGGACGTCCCTCTCGATGGAAGGGTTAGGCATCACTTGGTGAGAACTGCAGGGAGCGAACAATTTGTTCTGCTTCATGAAGCTCTGGTTGAGGTGGTACCTGCTCGCAAACATAGGTGATCTTGGCGAGGCTCCAGCCGTCGGAAACGTACCAAACCCGACCATGGGTGCCTTCATCTGCTGTGAATGAAGCGGCTGCTAGCAACAGATCGTCTTGCATTTGTACTCGATCCCTCAATGGGTCAAGCGAATTCGTCTTGGCGAACTCGGCCACCATAGACCCAAGTGCTGCTACGTCTATGGCAGGCGGTGAGCCTTCTTTGTACGTTGCGACAGAGAACTGAAGTGCACCGACTCCATCTGTCTTGGACAGGGTAAATGGCAGATCGTCGGTTGTAGTGTCGAACCAGCCGACCGGAAACTCCAGCGTGATTGAGCCGCAGTCGTAGCGCATTTTGTGATGCCTAACGTTTGACATGAGAGGCGGCGCCCGGCTTGCCGGGCGACGTCCTCTCGATGGAAGGGTTAGGCCGCGCCGGCTTGGCTTTGGCCTGCTGTGCATTGACGCTACTTACTGCGCAGGCAGCGAACTCCCAATAGAGAAGACCTCCAACCGCTTCGTATGACTTTTTGACCGAGCACTCCTGAGAATCGGCGGTGGGTGGTGAGCAGTTTTTCCGGGACGCGGTTGCTCCAGATCCATACCTTGAATCCAGAACGTTGGTGAGCCTCGCTTCCCAATCTGGGATGTCAAAGGCGTCTGGATATTCTGAGACAAGCTGCGCGAACGACAACCGATCGTTTGTCGTGTATCTGGTGACTCGTTTGTTGTAGCAACTTATCGTCTCTTGCGTCGCAGCTTCGATCTCACCTTGGCAGGAGTCTTTGCACTGCCATGAGCGGCCCGACTTCGCATCTTCGGCTTTAGCCTTGTCGAAATTGCTTCTGAGAGTGGATCGCGCTGCGCGCTCCAACAAGCTGCGTTCCGCTGCATCTTCGGCCATGGCACATGTGCTCACCAGAACCGTGTGGCAGACAAGTGCGCGTATGAGAGTCTGGGCTGCCAATCTCTTCCCGAGCGCGATTGCTTCTTGCATGCGAGGCCTAACGTTTGACATGAGAGGCGGCGCAAGGGCGTAGCCCTTGTGACGTCCTCTCGATGGAAGGGTTAGGCATCGCCGCCCGCATAGAGCCACTGAAGCCCGACGCCCACCAGAACTCCTACGACAGGTGCGAGTGCCCAAATGATGAGCGTGGAACTTGTGCTCGGATTTGGGAGCTGTGAAAAGAGCGTGCCGGTTAGAAATAGGGCAACGGCGAATATGACGAAGGCCTTGCTTCTTCGTGGCGAAAGCCAGCTTCCTGTGTAAGCGGCAATTGCGGCTGATATGGTGGCTATGCCTTCGATCACATACCAGCCGAGCGAGCCTGCGACCTGCCTAGATTCTGGCCAGCTTTGAGCTGTGTAGGCGTCTTGCGCTACTAAAAAGCCGCGGCCGATAAGAAGTGCGACTTCTGAAAGGATTGTTTCTAGGCCGAAGAATGCAACTACACCAGCGACTAGCCCGAGAAGAACTCTTCGTCGCCCTGAGAAATGAGTCTGTGGCATGTGTGTTCCGGAATTCTGCGTTCGCGATGCCTAACGTTTGACATGAGAGGCGGCGCCCGGCTTGCCGGGCGACGTCCTCTCGATGGAAGGGTTAGGCGTCGCGTGCAGACTTCGTGATTCGATGTGCATTGGGTTACTCAGAAAAACATGGGATCGAATTCGTCCAGATCTTCCTTGTTTCCGTTCATGCGCCGCCCAGCTACAAGGAGTGCTTCTATGGACAGCGCCTTCGCTTCGCCGATTGCGATATTGCCCAGCGCCAATATTTTGTATTCGTTGTAGCGCAGCTCTTCAAAGATGAAGTGACCTCCCCTGACAAGAAGTGCATAGAGGTAGCGTGTGCCTTCCCTAGGATCGCTACTTTGGCGCAGGCGAAGAAAGTAAGCATCTCTTGCTTCGTCTATGGCGCAGCGCCTCCTTCTTGACCTGTCATGTTCTTCGGTGACTATCGCGTGAGGGACGATCGCAGGCGCATAGATTGGCCCATAGATCGCTGCCTCGACTTCAGCTGAGATTTCTTGGAGGATGAAGGCCACGATCTGGTCTTTGGCGACGCCTAACGTTTGACATGAGAGGCATGACCCGGCTTGCCGGGGCATGTCCTCTCGATGGAAGGGTTAGACGCCGCTGGGTTTGAATGTGGAAGTGGGACGAGGGAGCGGAACGTAGAGCGGTAGTGCGTTGTTCTCTTCATGCGGCTTCCTTCACGTAGGCGAGATAGACGGAGCGGAGTGACTCACTAAACGCTTGCTCACCATCGCGGGACCGTATGGCAGCGGCTTCTATTGGTGGGAATTCTTTTAGGAACCCCATCTTTAGTGCAATCTCCATTTCTTTGTGTTCCTTCGCTTTCAGGGCGGAAACGTAGTCGGAGTTATCGAGAGCTACTGAGAAGTTGACTAGGAGGCCAATAGCGGCGCCTTGACGAATAGAAACTTCGGCATGGCGCTCCATGAGAACGGCCAAAGGCTCAAAGTCAACGAACTCTGCGATGGCATCACCGAAGTCGCCGTTGTACGAAGCGATTTCTTGGTACATGCGTTGAATCGAGCGCTGAAGCATTGCGGCGTCTAACGTTTGACATGAGAGGCGGCGCCCGGCTTGCCGGGCGACGTCCTCTCGATGGAATAGTTGGGCGGCGCGCTTCCGAGAACCACTGAACTCACCAGGCGCGCAGCCCGTGAAGGTGTAGTGGAGCGTAGCTCGGGCCTGGGCAGATGAGCAAGCTCAGCGCCGCTTCTGGCGGCGCCCCAGAACTGATTACTCAAGCGGCGCGAAGCGCCAACCACGAACTGACTTGCACCGGCGGATAGATGACGTTGCGTCGGAGCCGAAGCGGGACAAACCTGGCCTTCTTCATTTCGAGCTTGTCGGTTGGTGGCAAGCGCGGCGTTCAGCTTTCGCGGCAGACAGCGAGCGGTGGCTGGAGGCTCGGCCACGCAAGCGAAGCGCATTCGTGATGCTGAACGAAGGCTCATACGCGGGAAGAACGCGACGGCCTCGTCGGGCCGCTCAACGTTTGACATGAGAGGCCCGACCCGGCTTGCCGGGGCGGGTCCTCTCGATGGAAGGGTTAGGCCGCACCGCTACTACTTGCATAGGATTGCCCAACGCTCGTGATCACGCCAGCGGCCGCCAATCTTTAGGTACTTTGGCGAATAGCCTTCCTGTTGAAAGCCTAGGGATTCAACCAATGCGATGGATGCGGCATTACCGACTTGGATGTTTGCTTCCAGCCTGTGCAACTTCAGTTCCTTCCACGCCTTCTGGGAAATGATTGTTTGTAGAGCCCACTTCATGTAGCCCAGGCGCTCGAACCCTTTGAACATGTAGTACCCAAGGTAGGCGCTTTGAAACTGACCACGAACAATATTCGTGATTTCGATGTATCCCGCAATCTTGCCGGTTTCGTAGTCTCGAATCAGGTAGCCATAGTCGTTTGGCCCTTGTCTGCGATTGGCGAGATCTTCTGCTTCTTGCTCCGTCGTTGGTGGATGGACCCACGCGCGATGAAGTGATTTGCTCTTGCTCGCGGCGAGAGCGAACTCCTTGGCATGAATATCGTGGAAGTAGGAGAGTGCAGGCGCCATGTGAGGCCTAACGTTTGACATGAGAGGCCCGACCCGGCTTGCCGGGGCGGGTCCTCTCGATGGAAGGGTTAGGCGGCGCCGCATTCGAGCAAGCAGGGCGCTGCCAGGCGAGCAACTTTAGCCGGCGTGTGGGTTCCTGGCGCATCGGTTCGCAGCATGCCTCGGACGGTGCAGGGCGCCCGCGACGGCTAAACCCAAGGACTGACTGACGACGACTGCATCGAGTAAGCACGGTCATCTGCACGATGCTCAGGGAACACATTGCGGTGGCGAACGCAGGCAGAACACTCTCTTGGATGAATCCAGAAGCCTGCCAAACGGGAGAAAGGCAATGCCAGCCATCTTTGCAACTCGGCACGGCTTTGCCTCTAGCGCCGCCTAACGTTTGACATGAGAGGCCCGACCCGGCTTGCCGGGGCGGGTCCTCTCGATGGAAGGGTTAGGCATCGCTTCTTGGAACGCGAACATTCTTGTGAGTCTTGTAGTCAGCAGTGTTGCTTGGATAGACGATTGCACCAATTTCTTCGATTCGCTTCTGGAAGAGCTCATAGGCCTCCGGCTTTTGTCTGCCCGACCAAGATGCCGGAGGGGCGAGAGCGAAGCGCTTGTTTTCGCCATGCAGTACTACGCTGCCTTGTGAGCCAACTTCAACTCTTAGTACTTCTGACCAAGCAATCCGAAATTTGCCAAATGGATTCTGATGTGTGATCGCCTGGGCCGAAATCTCATACCGACCAGCCGCGACAACCATGTAGATGCCCATTGCGATGAACATTGCAAAGATCGCGATCGGCGGGTATTGCTTCGCCATAAACGCACCAAGGGCGCAGCCTGCGAAGAACAGTCCGCAGACCGCGCCGATGATCTGATAGCTAAGTACGCTGAAGCGGTATGACTGGACGTTCACGGGATTGGCGATGCCTAACGTTTGACATGAGAGGCGCTGACCGGCTTGCCGGGCAGCGTCCTCTCGATGGAAGGGTTAGGCCGCACTTTTGTGAGCACGAGCGACCCCCTCTCGGACCAAGTAGATGACTGTTCCCTTTGGAACCGGCTTCTCAAGTACGACCTCGAATCTGCGAAGACAAGCGCAAGCTGCCACTGGGCCGCTTGAGGACTGGCGCTCTTCAAGAGAGATGGATATGTACTTCGGCTGACCAAAGGCGACGCTCGGCACCACCTGGCTAGAACAACTCATGGGCGCTTCTATAAGAACGACCAAGCGCGCTCCGATGCGCTTTGTGCTGACGCTATCTGGAGCGGTGTAGGGATCTTTCTTTGAACATTCGGACAACTCTCTGAACGCAAAGCCTTGCGGAGCTTCCGCCATGGTTGCGCTAGGTGAGGCTGCTAGAACGGTGACCAACCAGGCGATGACCACCTTGACCCTAGGGAGGCTAACGAGTCGTAGTGGAACTTGAGAAGGCATTGGCGGCATACGCTTCTAGTGCGGTCTAACGTTTGACATGAGAGGCCCGACCCGGCTTGCCGGGGCGGGTCCTCTCGATGGAAGGGTTAGGCCGCACTTTTAGCACGCGCCTGCTCCGCGCGGCGCATGAGCTCTTCTACGAAAGGATGGGGCGCTAGCGGAATGGTGGAGCCACCTGCAGGACAAAAGGACACGTTCTTTCCGAACGCGCCCGCAGATACAAAGTACAGAGTCACTCTTGGTGGATTTGTGGCCAGTGAAGACTCAGCCTTAAGAAGATTTGCCAGAGCGACCTTTTCTTTTACTGCGCCGCGTCGAATGAGCAAAGAATCCCCAAGATCGATGACGTCGTCAGCTAAATCTGACGCGAGCATCTTCTGGAGAAGTAGGACACCGACGATTGCTACGGCGAAACCTGTCATTGCGCTGATAGAGGCCTTGCCAGATATGGCTGTGGCCACTGCGCCAATTGCAAAACCGCAAACGAGCGCAGTCGGAACCACCCGCTTCGTGAAAGGCGTCAAGAACGAAGAGAGTCGTCTCATGGCGTTTGTGCGGCCTAACGTTTGACATGAGAGGCCCGACCCGGCTTGCCGGGGCGGGTCCTCTCGATGGAAGGGTTAGGCGGCTCCTGTCGCATGGCTACTTTCTTACTCGCGTGAGCAACCCTTCTCCGAAGATGAGCGGTGAATCGCCTTCGGGTTCACCCGCTTTTACTTCTTCCGTAGTTTCCCAATAGAGATCGTCGTTCCGTAGCGTGGCAATGCCTTTGACAACCGCCCCATTGCGCCCACTTGTGACGACAAGGTATGCGCGATTGCCAGCGACGTGACCCTTGACTGTGCCTTCTCCGCCTTCATTGAGGCGGCCGCAACCGACAGTGGCCATTGTGTGGGAACCCGTGATTTTCTTGCCCGCTTGATGGAGGACAAACGAGGCTTCACCGCACTCGGCGCGCTGCGCCTTCTGCTCCTGTGTTCGCAGGTCGACTGACCATGTGCCTGAGAACCTTGTTTCCGAGGCGTATGTGCTTTGAGCGGCAAGTGCCAACGCTGAAATGAGAGGGAGGCTGCGGAAGAGACTCATTGAGCCGCCTAACGTTTGACATGAGAGGCGGCGCCCGGCTTGCCGGGCGACGTCCTCTCGATGGAAGGGTTAGCTGGCACTTTATGAAAACTCTCGGTTGAACGCGTTCTCGATTTCACTGAGCAACGCAGGTTCGGCCGTTCCCTTGGAACCGTGGCTACCTACAACGCGGAAACCTCTTGCCTTCAGTAGACCTGCCAGAGCAGTTTCTAGCGGAGCGATGCGGTCGCGATGAACCCTATGCAACTCTAGAGTTGCTTGCTCTGGAAAGAGTGGGCCAAAGGCCACCAACTCATACTTGCAGTTGAGTGGCTCGAACCCCAGTTTTCTTACATGACGCAAAAGCATGTTTGCAGAGGCTTTTGGGCGGACATCTAAGTGTTGCCCAAGGCGCGCGAATGGTGATGCGGCGAACTTGGATGAACTGTCTCCAGTTCGGCCCACATAGAAGGCCACCTCTTCTCCGCTGGTAATACGCCATGCGTAGAGCCAGAAGCCACGCTCCAGAATGGCGCCAGTGAAGTCAACGCGATGAACTCTCATGTGCCAGCTAACGTTTGACATGAGAGGCGGCGCCCGGCTTGCCGGGCGACGTCCTCTCGATGGAAGGGTTGAGCATCGCGCCTTGGAGAAGAGCAGGGCTGGCCAGACGGGAGGCTTGCGAAAGTGTGCTTGAACGTAGCTCGGGCCTGGACAGACGAGCAAGCCCAGCGCTGCCTTTGGCAGCGCCCCAGGGCTGACTACTCAAGCGGCGCGAAGCGCCAACCACGAACTGACATTCACCGGCCGTTTGACGGTGTTGCGCTGGCGCCGAAGCGGAACAGGCCGGGCCTTCTTGCTTGGAAGTGTGTCGGTGAGTGGCAAGCGCGGTGTTCAGCTTCGGCGGCAGACAGCGAGCGGTGCTCGAAGGCTCGGCGGCCACGCACGCGAATTGGCTTTGCGATGCTGAACGGAGGCTCATAGGCAGCAAGAACGCGACGGACTCTTCGTGATGCTCAACGTTTGACATGAGAGGCTCGACCCGGCTTGCCGGGGCGAGTCCTCTCGATGGAAGGGTTAGGCATCAGATTTTCCACCACGGCTTCTTTGCGGCCGTACTCGGCGGCTGCTTTGGTGAAGACGGGACTTGGCTAGCGCTCGGCTTTGATAGCTGACCCAAAAGCTGTTGGATAACTTGGACGATTTCGACGGCTTGACCGACTGTCAGGTGACAAGGATTTTCGGCTGTGCAGCTGATTGAGAGCGCGGCCTGCTCTGGTACCACCGATATCAGCAACTCACCTGATGTCATTTCCCATCGGTAGGCTGAAGTAGATATGGCCTCATAGCTGGCCTTGTACTCATTCGCCTGTGTCCCGCTCTCCCAGATTGCTCTTGCATGGAGAGCGAGAATTTCAGCCACTTCATACGCGTCTTGTGGTGTGAGTAGGCAGGCCAGAGCTCCTTCGGAATCTACCTCCAGGAGGACAGCGCCAGCGTCTGACGAGATGGCCAAACGACCAATCTTCACTAACCACTGATGAATCTTCTGCACGGCGCTCCCTCTGATGCCTAACGTTTGACATGAGAGGCGGCGCCCGGCTTGCCGGGCGACGTCCTCTCGATGGAAGGGTTAGGCGGCGCCGCATTCGAGCGAGCAGGGCGCCGCCAGGCGAGCAACTTTAGCCGGCGTGTGGGTTCCAGGCGGATCGGTTCGCAGCATGCCTCGGGAGGTGCAGGGCGCCCACGACGGCTAAACCTCGGACTGACTGACAACCCCCGCATCGAGCGAGCACTGCCTTTGCCTCGATGCTCAGACGAAAACATCGCGGTGGCGACCGGAGGCACGAACCTGCTCTTCGTGGCAGTGGCACTGCCTCCCGCCGAAACCATGCGCCACCGAACTTTTATAAGCGAGGCGTTCTGGCCCATAGCGCCGCCTAACGTTTGACATGAGAGGCATGACCCGGCTTGCCGGGGCATGTCCTCTCGATGGAAGGGTTAGGCCGCGCGCTGGCGATGGATTTCCAGTGCTCTATCGCGACCCTTGTCCGTCAGTGACGCAAGGTTGTCGTCGTATTCGTTGACGCGCACGAGACCTTTGCCATGCAGGCTACGCAAGGTGGCCATAACCTCCAGCTTCGACTTGCCGATTGCCTGATAGTCGACGTTCGCTAGATGCAGAACTTGATTGGGGTTCTCTGCCATTCCAAGCAGCATGTGAAACTCTGTCTGGGTCAGGCTTCTGGCTCTTCGCGAGGCCAACAAGGCGGCAACTGCCTGCGTACACCCAGTCCAAATGCTCGATGCCAGCCAAAAAAGCATCAACGATCCAGAGAAGGCTAGGCACCCAACCACAGCGAACGACCAATCCTTCGGGACTGGATCTACGTAGGCCGGATAAAGCCTAGGGCCGGCATAGAGGGTGATCGCTGCAACGAACAACGCTGCCACGGCAGAGCGTGAAAGCTTTAGATGCTTTAGGAGTTCGGTAAGCCATTCCATAGAAAGCAGTCTACCGAGGTTGGCGACCGTGGCGGCAAGTACTCCGAAGTGATAGCAACCGACCGGCGCAGGAGTTCTCGTGGGCGGTCTCAAGCTTGAAGCGCAACGCCGGCGATGTGGTTGAGCTCGAGTTGAGCGAAGACTTCGTTAGGTGTGAGGAAGCCGAGGATAGCGCGAGGTCTGTTGTTGAGAGAGTTCTCGATGGCGGTGAGCTGAGCCTGCGTGACGGTGCTGAGGTCCATGCCTTTGGGCAGGTACTCGCGGATGAGGCCGTTGGCGTTTTCGTTGGATCCGCGCTGCCATGGGCTGTGCGGATCACAGAAGAAGATATCCATGTGCAGGCGCTTGGCCAGAGTTTCGTGCTGGGCCATCTCACTGCCTTGGTCATAGGTGAGGGTCTTGCGCAGGCTAGGGGGCAGGCGACGCAGTCGCCTGGTGAAGCCCTCCAGCACCGAGGTAGAGCCGAAGTCATCGAGCTTGACCAGCATGACGCGGCGACTGATACGCTCCACGAGGGTGCCGATGGCAGAAGCGTTGCGAGCGCCCTTCATGAGATCACCCTCCCAGTGCCCAGGCGTGATGCGGGCGGCGACCTCTGGCGGGCGCAAGGCGATGGAGGTCATATTAGGCAATGTGGTTCGCTTGGAACCTCGAGCCCGGGGCAAGCGGCCAGCCCGGCTCCTGCGCAGCATCTTGATCAGTTCGGTGCGCAAGGTGCCACGGGGCTGAGCGTAGATGGCGCAATAGATCGTCTCGTGAGAGACGTAGTCGGGGTGGTTCATGATCTTGAGTCTGCCGGCGATCTGCTGCGGAGACAGGCGCAGGCGCATGCCCGCCTTGACCAGACGCCAGAGGCGGCTGCTCCCAGAAGGGCACAGCTTGCGGCGTAGGCGGCCAGCTCGCTTGCGAGCGTCGACATAGGCTCGCTGGCCGAAGAGCGCGACGTAGCGATCGAAGCCGTAGACCTTGGCACGCTTGACCTCGCGAGAGACGGTGGAAGGGCTGACGCCCAAAACTCTAGCGGCAGAGCGCTGGCTGTGGCCCAGGATGAGCAGGGCGTCTAGCGCAAGCCGATCGGATTCTGTGAGATGGCTGTAGTGTGTTCCCATGTGCAGCACCTTAAGGTACGGGTGTTGCACTTCAAATCTGAGACTGCCGCGATGCCTAACGTTTGACATGAGAGGCGGCGCCCGGCTTGCCGGGCGACGTCCTCTCGATGGAAGGGTTAGGCATCGCGTGCGGAGTGGGCATTGCCTTGGCGCCTGAGGCTAGGCGGGCTTGGGCCAACGACTTCTAGCAAGGCGAAGGGCTTCAGCGAAGTCGGGCAAATCAACCCAGTCCTTTTCAGCCATGTGCTCAATCCAGCCATGACCGTGGTTTTCTTCCCATACGCGCTTGCCTTCAATCACATATGTGCCGTCGCGCTTCTCTATTCCGAAACTTGTGACAGCCCACTGTCTTCCGTTCCAGTGAATTGGCTCTTGTAGCGCCTCTCCTCGGATGGCCACTTCTTCTTTTGATTCGTATGTCGGTGGTTGGCCGGTTTCCTGTGCATGGCTATTGAGAGAGTTGAGTTCAGCTTTGCTAACCATCATTCCTCCGTGGCAAGTGAAGCGGCCCAAAGAGTAAACCAAGCAGCCTTTCAGCGAGAGCGCTGAATTTGCGATGCCTAACGTTTGACATGAGAGGCGGCGCCCGGCTTGCCGGGCGACGTCCTCTCGATGGAAGGGTTAGGCGGCGGATGCGCCATGCTTTGCCCAGATGTAGCGCTTTCGAAGGAAGGTGACATACAGGAGCGCTAGGAGAGGATGAGAGTTTGGACCGCACGTGACTGTCTCGGTGGCTCCCGCCTGGACATTTACTTCGATCACTGGTGACGTGCACCAATCGATCTTGAACTGGACCTTTTTCTCCCCAGGTGCAACTTGGACATCAACTTCGGCTCGCTCGCCTATTGATCCGACGTCTTGTCCGTCAATCAGTATTCGGTACGAGCGGAGCTTGTCTTGCCAAAATGCGGCATCTCGTTTAAAGCGAATCTGCGTCACCACTTTGCCTCCCGATTCGGTTCGTGTGCTGCAATTTTTGAGCAGTGCGCCAGCCAATTCCGCCGCCTAACGTTTGACATGAGAGGCGGCGCAAGGGCGTAGCCCTTGTGACGTCCTCTCGATGGAAGGGTTAGGCGCGATCGCTGGAGACCCACTCATTAAAGAATTCCCGTTGCTGGGAGACCGTGGCAGGTATGACATCTGCACCTTCGGCATAGATGCTCACTAGGTCTTCCTTGGTTGCTTGTCTTCCAACTTGCATCTTGTAGGCTACTTTTCCGCTCGCCATGCTCCTTGTCATGCCTGACGGATAGACATTCAGACTCCCGCCGTAGCAGAAGAGTAAGAGCCCTTCGGTTTCTAACTCTTGGCGAATCAGGCAGAGCGCCTCGAAGAAGTCATCGGCGCTCGCGGTAGTGACCTTTCCTCTGTAGGAACACGCCAGTTTGCAGACTTCCCCGTCTTCTTCCGCGACGAGCGAGGCTGCTTCATCATCCGCGCCGCCAATGAGAAAGATCGAGTGCTGTTCCATGAGCGCCTAACGTTTGACATGAGAGGCATGACCCGGCTTGCCGGGGCATGTCCTCTCGATGGAAGGGTTAGCCACCTTTCGCTTTGGCCGCGCTGACGCGCTTGCGTGCGGCAGGCTTCTTTGTGCCTGCTGCGCGTTTCGCAATCTTTGAGCTCATGCCAAAAGACTTCAAAAGTTCGGCGAACTCTTCCGGCTTATGCAGTTCTTTGAGAAGAACACCATCAGCGTCGTTTTTGGGGATGATCCAATTTCGCTCGACGTCGCGTTCGAACCGCCGCCAGTCATGAGCAAGCATCCATTCCCGCACGATGCCGTATGTAGTCATCGGGTAGCTGCGCTTCTTAGCTAGCTCGACATAGCGCTTTGGAATTAGAGCGTTTAGGTCGGCCAATGTTTGAATGCCAAACTGACTCAGTTCGCGGACGAGATCGCTATACGCGTCCGGGCCTGGCTTATCTTCGACGGGTACGCCGGTGTTTTCACTCCACGTATTGACGAACTGCCTTAGCGTAATGGAGTTGAGTTCTGTGCTGAGAACTCCCTGCTCAGACTTCGTTTCGATTTGAGCGGAGTACTCATCAATGCTGCGGGATAGCTCATCAAAGCCCTTGTCAGCAATTTCAAGCAGACCCGCATAAAGGTATAGCCGACGTTCGAGTTCCCTTGGGAGCTTTCCCGAGAACTTGTAGTTCCGGTCGTGGGATAGCTCTGCCCATGCGTGCTGCAAGACGGTTCTCAGTTGAATCTCAAATCTCAAACCTGCAAGACCGTCAAACTCCGGGAGAGGGCGACGATCCCTTCCAAGATCGCAGACAAAATGAACGGAGCGGTATCCGGTTTGGTTTGTGTTGAGCAAGTCGTCTTGGTTCAGCGAGTTCTCCTTGTCAACTGCGAAGGACTTCTCAACTAGATCTCCTGCCTTCTTTACGTCTGTTTCTGAAAATAAGACAACCCGAATGCCAGTCAGATCCGTTAGTTCGGTTCCGGGATCTGAGTAGCCTTTTCGTGCGATTTTTTCTATGGCACTTGCGCGCTCTTTGGTCCGACCAGTAATCGCAAGGTACTCCACGCTATTCGACTGGAGGACACTCTGCAGGATTGTTATGACTGCAGGCGTAAGGCGTGCGTGAAGAGGCAGAGTCGAATCGAGCCATGTGGTGTGTGTACTCATACTGACTAAGGTGGCTAACGTTTGACATGAGAGGCCCGACCCGGCTTGCCGGGGCGGGTCCTCTCGATGGAAGGGTTAGGCGCCTGCATTTGCCAGGGCTGGCGATGGGGAGGAGCGAAAGATTGCGGCGAGCGCGATAGCGGCGGGTAGCGCCTGTAGCAGAGCACCGATGTAAGCGATGCTCGTAAACGCCAGAACGATGCCGGCACCTACCGCTGATGCGCACATGTAGCCGACAAGCGCGAGACCTGCTTCTTTCTTCTCCTGGGCGAAGAGCACAAGGCCGGCAACCCCTGCGGTGGCGAGAAAGAGGTTATAGAAACCTTGATTTATGAAGAGGGGCTTCAATAGCAAAGCCTGCTCGTGAAGACCAAGTGGCACCACTGTTTGGAAGCGAGAAAGAGAGAACTCATAAATTGCGGGGCGCATCCATAAGAAAGCCTCAATGAAAAAGGCCGCCACATGAAAAACGATGACGAACAAGACCAGTGCTTTGGCTAGACGATTCATTGAGGCTCCCTTTGGTATCGGTATTGGGGTGATCGTAGACGAGGAGGCATCAGCAGAGCTGCCTGCCTCCAGCCTTGCGGGCATCCCGCTTTCAGGCGCCTAACGTTTGACATGAGAGGCCCGACCCGGCTTGCCGGGGCGGGTCCTCTCGATGGAAGGGTTAGGCCTAGCCGTGGCAGGCATGGGTTTTAGGCCTTTCTCAAGCGTATGACGCTCTCAGGAAGCCAAGAGCGAGCTTCACGGTTCCCTGTGGAGGTGATTGTGTGAGCCAGTGTCTTTGTGCCTTGAACATTTATGAGCTCGAAACCCTCGACCATCGCGGCGCTTATGAATGCTGACTCAACGACGGATACGGCCTTCATTGCGTCCTGGCCGCCTTTGCCAAGAAACTCTGCGACGTAGAGAACTCGGTAGCCATTTGGTGCTCGCTCGATGGCGCGCATGAGTTTGAGATTGTTGAGCTGCTGTTCAACTCGCTTTCTCAGGTCTCCGGCCTTTCCTACGTAGAGTGGACAGACAACATCGCCGTGTGCTCTTGCGAAGACATAGACGCCTGGTGTTGACGGTACCGAGTCGATGCCGCTTATTTCGTAAATGAGATCAGACTTGCTTCGAACAAGATCAAATGGCTTGAGCCACCGGACTTCTATGTCCATCGACATCTCCCTCTGTTGGATTACTTGCAGCTAGGCCTAACGTTTGACATGAGAGGCATGACCCGGCTTGCCGGGGCATGTCCTCTCGATGGAAGGGTTAGGCCTCACTGGACCGGACTTGCACCTGGTGCCCCAAGAACCAACCTCTGCCACTTTGGAGAATCTTGATCAACTTCGCAGAAGTCTGAAACGGTATCGACTACAGATTGGGACATGGATACAACCATTGGCGGACACCCGATATCAGGAAGCAGCATGAACGGTCCAGTGATCTCCGACAGGGATCGCATGATTGCCACTACTAGAGTTGGTTCGCCTTTTTCGAAGTGCAAGTGGGTGCATTCATCGTCTTCCTGCGGCTCGGCGTGCAGGAGAGTCCAGTTTCCGTCTTCTTCTTCGTCGCTGACGAAAGCATCCCAGCGCTTCCCCGGGCCGTTGTCGGTGTACTCAACCTTGAAGCCCCGAAGCGCACTAAGAGTGTTTTGAATCTCTTTGCGAGTAGGCCATCTCGAAGATCCGGAGGGGAAGGGGATTTCTTGAGAGCGTAGCCATTCCTGCGCCTGTGTATCAAGCGGCCAGACTGTGTAAAGGATGCCCATTGGTTCGCTTTGTGAGGCCTAACGTTTGACATGAGAGGCGGCGCCCGGCTTGCCGGGTGACGTCCTCTCGATGGAAGGGTTAGGCGCCTGCTGCTGCATAGACCGCCTTGTAGGCCAAAGCCACTGCTCTCTTGGCTTCAGGCTCGAGTACTGCGTGACAGCGAACCATGTTGTCTGGAGACTCCTTCCAGAGTTGGGATGGTGATCCAGGCTCGGCGGCATGCAGAACCTCATTTCGAAGTGCTCTCAGCCAGTTGAGCTCCGCGTCACTTCCGAACAACTCGATAGCGGGTGACTTGTAGTTCTCGGTAGTGATTTGGCGGAATGTGGCTTCAATGCATGCTTGGGAAAGGACTATCACTGATAGCCAAGCCCCAGCTCTAAAAGCGAGCTCAATGTCTATGAGCAAAAGGAGAGAGTGGGAACTGAAATTCTGAACTGGGTAGTACTTTCTGGCACTGGAATGCGCTTTCTCCAGCCAGCTTCTTCGCTCTGCTTCGTGTGGGTGTGAAGAAGGAAGTGATGACCACATATGCTGATTTCAGGCGCCTAACGTTTGACATGAGAGGCATGACCCGGCTTGCCGGGGCATGTCCTCTCGATGGAAGGGTTAGGCCTCGCGGGTTCACAGAGTAAGTGCAACACCTTCTCCAAAAAAGGTGGGGAGCTGGCAATACTGCCTGCACCTCAACCGGCAAGAAGGGGTAGCAGACATGGGGTATCACCAACTCACCCAGGATGAACGGTACAACATCGCCCGGATGCGGGCCAGAGGGCACAGCCAGCGAGAGATTGCCAAGTGCCTAGGGCGATCACCTTCGACGATCAGTCGAGAGGTGTGGCGCAACCGAAGCGTGCACGACGGCTTCTACCGGCCCAGCAAGGCGCAGAGCAAGGCGATGGCCAGGCGAAGCAAGAGCCGCAAGAAGAGCCAGTACACCCGCCAGGAGTGGGCCAGGCTGTTGGTGCAACTCAGGCGCTACTGGAGCCCCCAGCAAATAGCAGGACGGCGCAAGCGGCTGGGGCGACGCCCCATCAGCCACGAGACGATCTACCGCTACGTGAGGAAGAACCGGCTAGGAGGGGGCGACTTGTGGCGCAGCCTCAGGCACATGAGCAAGATCGGGCGCAAACACCGGGGAAGCCCCGCCACGCGGGGCCTATTGGCGGGCAAGAGCCACATCAGCGAGCGACCACCCGAGGTGGAGCTACGCCAGGAGATTGGGCACTACGAAGGCGACACCGTGATGGGCCCAGACGGACGCCACTGCATCCTGACGCTGGTGGAGCGGGTGACCGGCTACGTGCTGATCAAGAAGCTGAGCGCGAGGAATGCAGAGCAGGCTGCATCGGCACTGGCTCGCATGGTGATCGGCCTGAAAGGCCGGATCAAGACGATCACGCTGGACAACGGCACCGAGTTCCACGGCTACAAGAGCGTGCAGGACCAGTTCGGGGTGAAGTTCTTCTTCGCCACGCCCTACCACTCATGGGAGCGGGGCACCAACGAGAACACCAACGGATTGATCCGGCAGTACCTGCCCAAGGGCATGTGCTTGAAGAATCTCACCCAGGCCCAATGCAACTGGATCGCCAACGAGCTCAACAACCGGCCGCGTGAGCGACTAGCATTTAGAACACCGGCGGAAGCCTTCCGCCGTCCGCAGGGTGTTGCACTTCAAAGTTGAACTCAAGAGCCTGTTTGAACAAGATTCTTTCGCAGGACAGTGGCATTGCCGGTTTGCGCTGGGTCTTGATAATTCTGTCTAGCCGTTGTCGCAATCTGTCTTTGCCCACACCGTCTCGAAGAGCTCTTTAGAGATTTTGATGCAGTGCCCGTATTCCGCTTTCGCCGCCTCGCTATCCACCCACTTGCCTTCGGGAAGCTGAGCGTACTTGTCTGCGGCCTTGCCTTCGCTATAGCGGAGCGCGGCTCCAGTGGAACCAATCTCTACATAGCGAACGCAGTAGCCTTCGCCATCGTTCTCGAAGTAGCCGATGTACTCATCAAGCCCTAAAGAATTGCCAGATGAGCAGTAAAGGTAGTACTTCATGACTCCGAGTGAGCTCGAACGCGGGCGTTGTAAGCGTAGAGAAAGTCTTTCACTTGACTGCGTGAGACGTTCTGCTTTGTGAATTGCTCGACGAGCAGGTCTGGCCCAAAGTCCTCGTTGATTTCTTCATGTCCGTCTAGCCAAGGACATTCCGCCGCCAGCAACTTTGCGAACTCGATTGGCAAGCCAACCTCATTGGCTGCAGCATAGAGCAGCACTTCGCGGCGATGAGTCATAGGCGTCTAACGTTTGACATGAGAGGCATGACCCGGCTTGCCGGGGCATGTCCTCTCGATGGAAGGGTTAGACATCGCTGCGCGAGGAATCACGACTGAACCTTGCAAGCACCATCTCGAACGGGGAAACGAGAGAGGTTGTAGGGGAAGGACACAGAGTAGTCGGTCTTTGCTGTGATCGAGGTTTCCGTGACTTCCGCGACTACAAGCTTGAGCGACTGGCGAGCCCGCGGGAATAGAACCGTCGCCGTTGACTCCTCGTAGCTCAGCGTAAGCCTGTCTTTGTGCAGTTTCCAGCTGCCTGCGCCGCTAACGAACTTGGGCTTGTCTAAGAACCTCTCGATTCCAGTCTCGCTGAATGTTCCATCGGCGTTGAACTGGAGGACGGAGGCTCCAGACATGAACGATCCGCTTCCTGTCGACCCTGCCCAGCAGCCAACAAGTTTCTTCTCCATCTCGGGATTGGCGAGGTTGTACCTCTCATTCAGATATGCGCCGCCAAATGTGACGCTAAGCGCTATGCCAACCCAAAGCAGATCGCGATTCATCTGTGACGTAGTGAGATGCGATATCTAACGTTTGACATGAGAGGCCCGACCCGGCTTGCCGGGGCGGGTCCTCTCGATGGAAGGGTTAGGCAGCGCTGCTCGCACGCCACGGCCTGATTGCATTTTGCGTTGGATGGAACCGCCGGCAAACAAGCCGAATTCACCGGCACGTGCTGCGTAGCAGCTGGTGCCTGCACGGCCTCTTGCATTTGGCTTTGCGCTTTTGCGCAGAGCTTGTATTGGAAACGAGCAGGCCGCGCCTTTGTGGGAGGTGACTGGGGAGGTGCCGAGCATCGGATTCAACGCTTTGACCATTTGCTGACTAGCGAAACTAGCAACAAGCTGAACATGAAGTAGATTGCAAAGGCGATGGCAGTTCCGGTGGCTCCAGTGCTCACTTGGTTTGCGATCATGAATGGGCTGGCTAGAGCGATAGCAGCGTAGTGGCCAACTCCTTCGGAGTAGTAGCCCCAGGACATGGCTGCCGCGAGAAGAACAAACCCACCGGCCAAGGCAAAAGCGACTAGTACGTTGCGAACTACTCTGCTGCGGCTCATGCGATGCCTAACGTTTGACATGAGAGGCCTGACCCGGCTTGCCGGGGCAGGTCCTCTCGATGGAAGGGTTAGGCATCGCTTGTTTTACCGACGGTGTGCCTAGATCGCAGTGCTGTGGATCTTATAGCGATGAGCGTGATGCCTTCTGATTCGATGGTCTAGTGAATCTCATCATCTTCTTGTGCTTCTACTGGCCACTCATTGAAAACGTAGCACTCGCCTTCTGCGACCGCCAGGTCAAACCATTTGAGCCATTCTGGTTGATCTAGGTAATCATCTCGCTCGGTAAAAACTGGCTCCTCTTCAATGCCGAGTACAAGCCAACCGTTGTCTTTGAAGTTTTGTAGTGCGAGCTCAGTTGCCTTCTCAACAGAATCAGCAGCGACAAAACAATTCGCGAAGGCACCGCCAACACTTGAGAAGTGCTCACTATCGGGCGCAGGTGTGACTTCGTATTGGATGTAGTACATGGCGTTCTGACTTGCGATGCCTAACGTTTGACATGAGCTGCGTGACCCGGCTTGCCGGGGCACGTCAGCTCGATGGAAGGGTTAGGCGGCATTCTCGTCCCAGGAAGCCAATGCTTTGACCATGCCGCGCCCAACTACGGTTGGACCTTCGCAGATGTCGAAGGCCACGCCCGGTTTGAGCGCTGAATAGTCGACACCGGGATACAACATGACTACTGTGGCCTCGCATAACGTGCCAAGGTGGATTTCGGAGTTGCCGACAAAGCAAACACCAAGAGGCGCGGCGCCAGGCGTGACCTTGAAGTGTGGTCGGTACTTTCCGTTGGAGGCAGGAGCACTTGTGCGGCGACCGGCGCCAACAGTGTGGAACTCGACCTCAACATGGGCGCACGGTTGCATCTTCAATGCCGTCTAACGTTTGACATGAGAGGCTCGACCCGGCTTGCCGGGGCGAGTCCTCTCGATGGAAGGGTTAGAGCGCATTGGTGGATAACTCGCGGCGAACTTCATAGTAGGCGAGCAGGGCTGAATAGGACATGGCTACTGCTATGAAGAAGAGGCAGAGCGCTATGAGAATCTTCAGAACGCCCGATGGTTGTCGTGGTTTCCCGTAGTCGTTTTCCCATCTTTGACCAGAGAGAAAGCACAAGACTGGCAAGACGATGACGCCAAACAGTGGGAATGCGAGGAGCCTTACTGACCAACTCGGAAGATTGAGATCACGGAGCCGAGCGGCGGACAGGTAGTAAAAGACGGAGCCAAGTACAAACCCAAAGAGTGACACCCACCAGTTCACCGTCGCTAGTGTGAAGAGGCCTTGAGCACTCAAGTTCGTGCATACGAAAGAAGTCAGTGCAGACCAAGCGATGACGCTCGCGGACATGACCAGAAGATATGTGCCCGCGCCGATTCTGTTCTGCATGCGCTCTAACGTTTGACATGAGAGGCGCTTGGAGGCCGTAGGCCGGAAAGCGTCCTCTCGATGGAAGGGTTAGAGCGCATTTTGTGCACCGCGCTAGCTCTGCCGAAAGTAGAAGTAGGCAGCTGCGACGCCGACGACCAGGGCAACCGCAAACCACATGAGGCCGGCGGAACTCTTGACTTCGCCTGGCGAGAGACCCGAAGCGGTGATTTGCTGGCCTTCCAGCATTGCCTCGATGGCATCTTTCGCTTCTTTTAGCCCCACACCCTTCTGCTCCCGATACAAGCGGATAGCTTCGAGCTTGTTGCCTTGCTGCAGGGCGCTAGCAACTACTTCGCTGCCCGTTGCCTTGGTAGTCTTCTGCGCGAGGACCAGCGGGCCGCCCGCTTCAATCTGCTCGACCGCATCTTTGGCTTCTTTCAGACCTAGACCGGTTGCGTCTCGCAGCAGCTTGATGGCCTCGATCTTGTTTCCACGATCAATTGCGGCCAGTACTTCGGGCGGAACGGTGTGGTGAGTGGGTTGCATCTTCAATACCGCGATTGATGCGCTCTAACGTTTGACATGAGAGGCTTGGCCCGGCTTGCCGGGACAAGTCCTCTCGATGGAAGGGTTAGGCGTCTCGTGCATAGGAAAGGAGCGTCTCCATACTTTGGACGGCCCGAGTTCGTGATCCAGGGCCTTCTTTTTCTCGCCACTCATCGCTGAAATGAAGATACAGAAGATCGTCGTGCGGCATACAGAGACCGTCTTCATCATCTGGCGAGTTTGGCTCGCCACTCTCGGCGCTGCCATAGCAGTGCCTAAGCCAATCGCGTTGAAACGCCTCTTGCTGCTCTGGTTTCAGGTAGTGGGAAAAGACAGTGACTGCTTTGGAGTGGCGTTCTTTGTATGCTGCCCGCAAGAGATCCATTGCATCTCCGATCATCTCTGTGCCCGATCGGAGAGTGGACAACTCAGGAGCGAATGCGTCTACCAGGTCTCTTGCGGCAGCTCTCCGAGCTTCGAGCCGCGATATCTCACGCAGGTGTTCAAAGTTCCGATCGGCAAGCTTTAGAGCGAAGCGGTAGGTAATCCACGCACCCAGTAGTGCGCCGAGGATGGCAGCCCAGATTTCGTTTGGCAGACTCATTCGGTAGGTTAGTGATTGTCGGCGCCATTCAGACGCCTAACGTTTGACATGAGAGGCTCGACCCGGCTTGCCGGGGCGAGTCCTCTCGATGGAAGGGTTAGGCCTACGCGCCAAGATCTTCATCGGGATTTAGGCACTGACCATTCGGCGCCAACCAACGGAAAACATGCTTCGGATTGTTGCTGTGGCCAGTGAAGAAGACTTTGTGAAAGTAGAGACGCCCACCGCAGAGAGGATGGAGAAGATTGGTCACAACATCTACCGCTACCTGGAGCCGTAGAAAGGACGTGCCGCCGCAATGGAGGCATTGACCTCTTTGACTGCGATTGCCGAGATGAGTGAATAAGAACTCGAAGTCAGCATCATCCACTTCTAGAAGTTCATCTTCTAGGTTCTCTGGAAGGTTCACGTCCGGAAGGCGGCGAATGGCAGAGGCTCTATGAAACTCTGTTGCTGACGGGATGCGTTCAGCGTACCTAGGCAATTCACACTGCCAGCACCAAATCCGGTCCTTCAGAACAACTGAGCATGAGCCTTGGGCTTCAAGCTCCGGCGTTCGATAGCGCGCCGCTGGTCCGAAGAACCATCGTTCTTCGCAGTCGGCGCAGTGGAGAAACTCGGCACCAAATCCGGACATCGGAGGCCTAACGTGCTACATGAGAGGCGGCGCCCGGCCTGCCGGGCGACGTCCTCTCGATGGGCGGGTTATACGCAGCCCCAACGCCGAAGGCAAAAGGGCTGAAGAATGAAGACGCAACTCGAAGCTGAGCCAGCCGGCCGGGAGCAAAGGGCGGCCGCGACTGACCACGCCTTCTCGTAGCTGGCACAGCACAGGCCAGCTCTCGAACGCCGCCCAGAGGCAGCGCGTTCAGCCGCGGTCCCGATGGGCGGCGCTCAGGTAGTGGCATGCCATGCCAGAGCGTGGCCGCCAAGTGGCGCTGCTGAACTCCGAAGTGCACCGACCACACGCTCATGTGCTTCTAGCGAGGCGTATAACGTGCTACATGAGAGGCGGCGCCCGGCTTGCCGGGCGACGTCCTCTCGATGGGCTGGTTATACGCAGCCCCAACGCCGAAGGCAAACGGGCTGGAGGAAGAAGAAGCAACTCGAAGCTGAGCCAGCCTGCAGGAAGCAAAGGGCGGCCGCGACTGACCTCGCCTTCTCGTAGGTGCCAAAGCACAGGCCAGCTCTGGAACGCCGCCCAGAGGCAGCGCGTTCAGCCGTGGTCCCGATGGGCGGCGCTCAGGCAGTGGCATGCCATGCCAGAGCGTGGCCGCCAAGTGGCGCTGCTGAACTGCGAAGGGCACGGACCACACGCTCATGTGCTTCTAGCGAGGCGTATAACGTTTGACATGAGAGGCGGCGCAAGGGCGCAGCCCTTGTGACGTCCTCTCGATGGAAGGGTTAGGCGCCATGGGGCCGCGCGCCAGGAATTGGCTTGAATGGACCCCCGGCCCCCAACTGAACCTCGATGCGGTGGCGGATGTATTCATCTGGATGTGCACGAGCAAGCGCTATCGCTTCGGCTATCAACGAATGCTCTTCAACAGGATAAGCAGACACGTCAAGGCGAAGCAGAGGAACGATACGTTGACGGACCGAAACGTCTTCGTTGGACACGAACTCACGAAGAAGCGCGCTACGGATGCTGCTGCGCAATTGACTGAGGTCTTCGCATCTCGGGTTGCCCTGTGCCCAATAGAAAGCGCTCGCTGCACCGGCCTTTTCTTCGTTCGAACCATTCTGAAGATGCCGGAGCAGGCGCCGATTGATTTCGCGACCGCCCCACGAGCGAACACAGGGTTCGACGAAGATTCGATTTCGACTTGGATTGCGCTCCAGAACTGCTGCATGCAAGAACGGCGTTAGAAGTCTCTTTGGCACGGGTTGCAGCTTGAACACGAGTGCCACGAAAACCTTCCGAGCTGGGTCAGCCAGCGCGTCAGACAGCCACTGCCAATCGGCCGGCGTGTTTGTCTGCACGCGCTTGCGCGCGGCCGCTAGTCGAAGATGCGCGGTTGGACCAGGTCGTCCCGTTGCTTCAAACCAACCGCTGAAGTGCTCATGCCAATCCATTTGCATGGCGCCTAACGTTTGACATGAGAGGCCCGACCCGGCTTGCCGGGGCGGGTCCTCTCGATGGAAGGGTTAGGCGCCGCCGCTCGGCCGATGTAGCTCGGCGCTTCGCAGACGAGCCTGAACCTCAAAGTAGTTGTACCAGTATGGGTCGCGGCCCCGCATGAGCTGCCAAAGGCTTGAAGCCGGATACGCGACGAAGAAGGCTGGCCCCCAGCGCTCATATTGCTCGACGTGAACTCTCTCATGCGGACCTATGCGACTGAGTTCTTCCTGTGTGACGGCCAGGATGACATGGCCGAAGACGATGCCCGTGAATGGCAGACTAAGAGCGAGCTTGCCGCAACTGGCCAGGTGCTGGCGATAGGTGACTTCCAGCGCGCCAGACACGACCTTGGCGCTGCCGCCGAGGGCCAATGGCAAGGTGGCCAAAATCAGCCCGACAAGCGAGCAAGGGAGTGCCCAAAGCAGCTTCGCGACTCGGAGCCATTGCATTCAGCGGCGTCTAACGTTTGACATGAGAGGCCAGGCCCGGCTTGCCGGGACTGGTCCTCTCGATGGAAGGGTTAGGCGCTGCCATTCGAAATGGCTCTGAGTTCATGCAGTTTGGCGACGATGGAGTGCGCAACATGCCCGGCCGACGTATAGGCGGTGTGTAGTGCAGCAATACATTCATCGAGTTCTTGGATCATCTTCTTCTGACCGTCTTCCTCCAGCATTGCGAGGCCGTGCTGTCGAAAGAAATGATGAGCAAGGTGGTTTCTTACTCGGAGTGCTTCAGTTAGCTCGGCTTCGATATCTGTTTGTAGGCTTAACTGATCTTTCAGGCGCCTTAGAGACTGACCGAGGGTTTTGCTTTCAAGCTCAGCGCGAAGTCGAGTGTATTCATCAGCGTTTGGAGCTAGGTAGCTGCCCGTTTGAATGCCATCGAGCGCCAGCAACGCAGTACCAATTTCGTACTCAAGCAGTTGAGCTAGCTCTGAAGCTCGCCCCGCTCTCTCATAAACGACCTTGCGAAGCGGCATTTGCAGCGCCTAACGTTTGACATGAGAGGCTCGCCCCGGCTTGCCGGGGCGAGTCCTCTCGATGGAAGGGTTAGAGCGCACTTCCCGCGAACCTATGGCAGTAGCGGACGGAAGTTCGGGACGATCTCGTTGAACAGCTCTGAAGCAGCCTGCCTGTTTGGCTTGCAGACGAGTGTGAAGTTCAGGATCTTCCGAGAAGTGACGTAACCGAGATAGATATATACGTACTCGCCAGGTACTTCAGCTGCGAGCGACATCTCCAGGCCGACGCCACCAGAGTGTGGCTTTATGGTCTTGTGGAAGACATCCAATTTTGCGGATGTCTTCTCCAGGGCTTCGATCCGGCTCGCAACATTCTTCTCCGCTAGCAGCAGCGCTTTGTCTTCTGGTATCGCGTAGAAATCAGCCGAGATAGTGATCCCTGCCTTCAACTCATCCGAGTGAAAGTTGACTGTGTACTGCTCTGCGTTCGGTATTTGCTTCCAGTGAAGCGGAAGGCTCAGCTCGAACTCGCCATAGGCGTACTCGTAGAGCTTTGGCTTTGGTGGCGTAAGCGAGAAGGAGTACGAGAAGATGTCGGCCATGTGTTCTGGTGCGCTCTAACGTTTGACATGAGAGGCGCTGACCGGCTTGCCGGGCAGCGTCCTCTCGATGGAAGGGTTGGGCGTCACGCGGGATGCGCTGAGAACTTGACCCCGAGCGCGCGGGCAACCTTAAGAATGGTGTCAAGGCGCGGCTTAGCCCCCGGAGCAAGAGCCTTGTAGAGACTCTCGCGGCCAAGCCCAGCATCTTTGGCGACCTGCGCCATGCCTTTGGCTCGAGCGATATCGCTGAGCGCCAGGAGAAGAAGATCGGTGTCTTCTGTTTCCAGCACCGCAGTCATGTACTCGGCAATCGCATCTTCGTCCGTGAGGTAGCGAGCCGCATCAAACGGGAGAAGTTTTGCTTTGGCTTTAGAGGTACTCATCATTCAAGCTCCAACTGCTGCAAGATCTTTTGAGCCCGCTTGATATCTCTTGCCTGGGTTGACTTATCACCGCCAGCGAGCATGACGATGAGGATGTTCTGGCGTTTCGTGAAGTACAGGCGATAGCCTGGCCCGAATGCGACACGCATCTCCGATACCTCGCCACCTATGGGCTTCCAGTCGCCAAGGTTTCCTGCTTCTGCCAATCGCAGCCTTGCGACGATGCGCAACTGCGCCTTTACGTCTTTGAGGCCATCAAGCCAGTCTTGGAACTCTTCGGTTTGACGTATCGTGAACATGCCAAGACTGTATCTATATGGATACGCTTGTCAAGCGGCAGATTTGCCACTTCGTGACGCCCAACGTTTGACATGAGAGGCCCGACCCGGCTTGCCGGGGCGGGTCCTCTCGATGGAAGGGTTAGGCCGCACTCTTACCGCCGTGCAGTCTGTTTACTCCATACGGATCGACTTCAAAGCCGTGCTCTGCGACTAGGAATGCCACGAGTGACCTCGCGTCATCGATCGAAGGCACAGCGATCGGAGAACAGCGCAGTGAAGTCTTGAACCCGCTCGCTTCTGCGAGCGGGCCGCGATAGTGGGAGATCTCTTGTATCTCCACTGATGCGCCGTTTGCGGGCATAGGCCCCCATGCCATTGCCAAACTGAAACTGTGCTTCGACTCTCTTGCAGGATGGTAGGAGAGTGTTTCGCCCATGAGTGGGCGGATTGGAAATGAATGCCGTGCAAAGACAGTGCAAAGGACGTCGCGTGCACCGGTTTCGACCTTGCATTCGATATCGACCCAGATTTCGCACTCGATCATGTTGCGTGAAGGCTCCATGTGCGGCCTAACGTTTGACATGAGAGGCGGCGACCGGCTTGCCGGGCGACGTCCTCTCGATGGAAGGGTTAGGCGGCGGCTTCAGCATGGAACAACTGCCAAAGACGAGCCCAAAGCCGAGGTTGCAGCATTGACCATCTGCGTCGTGATGCGCGCCCGATTGAATGCGATGTCTGCCAGCAGAAACGCTACTCCAGCCAAATAGACTATGTATGCCAGGCCGACGTATTGGCCGAAGATCACCGTATGCAACCAATTCTGATTGAACAGATAGAGGCTGCCTGTGATTGCCACGGCTCCGATCAGAACCACTGAGGGCAAAGCCAGCTGCAGACCAACTCTCCTGCGCACGACTGTGATGAGGCCGAGCAAACCAAACGCGACTGCATTGGCCGCGGTGAAGATGCGGAACTCGCGCATCAAGCTTTGCGCTACAGATGCGTAGGTGGACTCTATGAGAGAGGTGAGCTTCTCGCGAATCTGAGACAGCGAGGAGAGCTCTTCGACTTGAGATCTGTGTGCGCTCAGGACCAGCCGCTTCCGGCATTCGCAGTCTGCATTGAGCATGTCGGCCATGACATTTGCGACTTTGCGGGGAAGGTCTTCGCGAAGCGCCGCTTCAGCGCGGTCTATTTCTGCTTGGTTTTGCCTCAGTGAGCGTTCTGCTAGGCGGGTTATTCGGTGATTCGACAGGCTATCGATTCTTTCTCCGACTCGCTGCTCGACTTCGATCTTTATTACTTCTCGAGCTGCGCGCTCGACAAGCATCGGATCAACGACTGAAAGTAAGAGCGAACCTCCGAATAGAAGGAAACCTAAGACGCTCAGCGCAAGGATGGCACGCCGCACTTCGTTTCTCCGCCGTCTAACGTTTGACATGAGAGGCCAGGCCCGGCTAGCCGGGACTGGTCCTCTCGATGGAAGGGTTAGGCATCGCTCTCCTGCGGGGCTTAGTCTTTGGAGAAACGTTCACATGCCTCCCGAAGCTCCTCTGGCTTTGTGTCTTTCAACTTTCGTTCCGCTTCCGCTTGAGCCCGCTGAAATTCTGACCTTGATCGAAGCTCGGCGTAGGCTTGTGGATGCTCGGCGACCATCTTCTTCAGGACGCTTTGATAGCGCTCGGTGTACTTTGGGTCAACTGCTTCGCAGTGCTTTGCCAGAACCAGGATGAAGCTGTAGAACGGATTTGCTCCGCATGCACTTGCATCAGGCGGGCACTGAGATAGCCCAAAGGCGCTTGAAGCGGAAAGTACTAGGGTTGTCGTCAGCGCATTGCGACGCAGCCTTTGGGGGAACGGGTGATTCACCACGGATGCTCTCGAACTGAACTGGTTTGATTAGCAACAAACCTCAGCCGAAGGCGGCCGCGGCTTCGTTTTACCTATGAAGGCTATGGACGGGGCGATTCGGGTTTTCCCTGCGTAGCTGAGGATCATTGCTAATCAGGTGAACTGGCGATGCCTAACGTGCTACATGAGAGGCGGCGCCCGGCCTGCCGGGCGACGTCCTCTCGATGGGCGGGTTATACGCAGCCCCAACGCCGAAGGCAAACGGGCTGAGGAATGAAGAAGCAACTTGAAGCTGAGCCAGCTTGCAGGGAGCAAAGGGCGGCCGCGACTGACCACGCCTTCTCGTGGGTGGCAAGGCACAGGCCAGCTCTCGAACGCCGACCAGAGGCAGCGCGTTCAGCCGCGGTCCCGATGGGCGGCGCTCAGGAGCTGGCATGCCATGCCAGAGCGTAGCCGCCAAGTGGCGCTGCAGGACTCTGAATGGCACCGACCAGACGCTCATGTGCTGCTAGCGAGGCGTATAACGTTTGACATGAGAGGCGGCGCCCGGCTTGCCGGGCGACGTCCTCTCGATGGAATAGTTGGGCATCGCGCGTGACATGGCTACTTGCCCCGCCAAGCGCGAAGAACCGCCCCTGTCTTTGGACGTTGAAATGGGCTCATACCTTGCCAAGCATTGCGTTCCTCGTGACAGCCGCGCAGACGCAGGAAATCGCGCCGCTGCAGCGCTGCCCTTCGCGGCAGCGCCCAACTTTTGACCACTTAAGCGGCGCGAAGCGCCATCCACTGACTGACCTCTACCGGCCCGTCGATGGCATTGCGTGCGTGCCGAGGTAGTACAAGGTTGACCTTCCTGACTTTGTTTGTGTCGGTAGCTAGCAAGCGCTGTGGTCAGCTTTGGCGGCAGAAGGCGAGTGGTAGCCAAAAGCCTGGCAGCCGCGCATGCGAATTGAGTTTGAGGCGATGACCGAAGGCTCATTGCGGCAAGACCTCGTAGGACCTACGTGATGCTCAACGTTTGACATGAGAGGCCAGGCCCGGCTTGCCGGGACTGGTCCTCTCGATGGAAGGGTTAGGCGGCGCTGCATTCGAGGAAGCAAGGCGCAGCCAGACGAGCAACTTTAGCCGGCGTGTGGTTTCAGGGCGCATCGGTTCGCGGCATGGCTCGGACAGTGCAGGGCGCCCACGACGGCTAAACCCAAGGACTGACTGACGACGACTGCATCGAGTAGGCACGGTTATCTGCTCGAGGCACAGAGAAACACATTGCGGTGGTGAACGCAGGCAGAACACTCTCTTGGATCGACCCCAAAGCCTGCCAAACGGGAGAAGGGGAATACCAGCCATCTTTGCCACTCGGCACGGCTTTGCCTTTAGCGACGCCTAACGTTTGACATGAGCTGCATGACCCGGCTTGCCGGGGCATGTCAGCTCGATGGAAGGGTTAGGCGCACGCGTGGACACGAACGGCTACTCCTTATGGCATGAGGACAGCAAGCATAAACAAGAGGAACGCGACGTACTTGCTGTACTTTGAGAGCGCCTTAAGAATCTTGGAGCCATCTTGTTGGTCTGGATAACCGAGTAGGGAGAGCGTGAGGTGAGTTGCTATGAATATGAGTGCTGCCGATAGAAAGGTGGCAGACAGACCAAGAAGAGTAAGGGTGCGGCGTTTGCCAGGGAGATGCATCTCACCTGTGAACAAGCCGTAGAGGCCATATGCGACACAGGCTATGGCGACACCGGCATACAGAAGCCATTGCCAAGCGGGAACGGTCTGTACGAACGGCTGAATTGGCTGGGCTTTCGAACGCCAGAGGCTTCCAGCGGAAAGATCTGCCTGGCAGACAGGACAAGCTACTGCTTCTTCTTTCACCTCGGCGTTGCACTTCGCACAGGACGGCATCTCGGGCGCCTAACGTTTGACATGAGAGGCATGACCCGGCTTGCCGGGGCATGTCCTCTCGATGGAAGGGTTAGGCGTCAGTTTGCCCGCGCAAGCCATTTGCCTTCTCTTCGGACTAACACCGACTGCGAGATCGCATAGCGCTTTTCAGGAAGATCGATGCGTGCTTTCGCAGCGATGAGTTCACGAGCGTTCGGGCGATCTGAGCCAACAACGAACAGCACATCTCGCGAGGGGACAGCAGCGAAGGGCTCGCCGGGAAAGTACTTTTCCAGTTGCTCCCAAACCTGATCAAGCAGAAGTAGGCTTGCTTCAAAGTTGCCACCGGCGCTAATTCCGTAGATTCCCTCCCCGCAGTCATGAAGCAGAACTTCTCCTAGGTGCGACGGGAGATTCTTGATTGCTAGTTCGTGGATGCTCTCGCTGTCCAGTCCCGTAGCAGATGCAATCTCGTTTGAGATGTACTCAAGATGGCTTGGTCTGTTTAGGGCGTACATCACGATCATGTCCGCGGCGAATGGCCTGCTAATAGGCGATTGTTCAAAGGACAGATGGAGTTCAGTTCCTTCTGCTGGGGCTCCCGGGCCAACGATTGCCTTGATCATAGGAACGACTAGTTCTTTGTCTTGCTCAGAGAGGGCTATGTCAAGCTCAGCCTTCTTCGGCTGAGACTCTTGTGCTTGGCGCTTGCTGAACATACTTGATAGGTGCTTGAGCATTTCACTGACGCCTAACGTTTGACATGAGAGGCGGCGCCCGGCTTGCCGGGCGACGTCCTCTCGATGGAAGGGTTAGCTGGCACTTTATGAAAACTCTCGGTTGAACGCGTTCTCGATTTCATTGAGCAACGCAGGTTCGGCCGTTCCCTTGGAACCGTGGCTACCTACAACGCGGAAACCTCTTGCCTTCAGTAGACCTGCCAGAGCAGTTTCTAGCGGAGCGATGCGGTCGCGATGAACCCTATGCAACTCTAGAGTTGCTTGCTCTGGAAAGAGTGGGCCAAAGGCCACCAACTCATACTTGCAGTTGAGTGGCTCGAACCCCAGTTTTCTTACATGACGCAAAAGCATGTTTGCAGAGGCTTTTGGGCGGACATCTAAGTGTTGCCCAAGGCGCGCGAATGGTGATGCGGCGAACTTGGATGAACTGTCTCCAGTTCGGCCCACATAGAAGGCCACCTCTTCTCCACTGGTAATACGCCATGCGTAGAGCCAGAAGCCACGCTCCAGAATGGCGCCAGTGAAGTCAACGCGATGAACTCTCATGTGCCAGCTAACGTTTGACATGAGAGGCATGACCCGGCTTGCCGGGGCATGTCCTCTCGATGGAAGGGTTAGAACTCACCGCGCGAGCTTTCTTCGACAGAGGCGAATGAAGGCTTCGTACTTCGGTACGAATGCTGAGGCCTTTTCATTGAGAACGCGGGCATCTTCTATGACTTCCGGGGGGCGTCGTCCGCGTGTCTCGGCGCGCTGCTCCTCCGAATAGACCGTGATGTGGTCTTGCGTTCTATTCGGCACGGTACGACCAGCAATTTCCATTGCCAGGTCGCTTGCGGCAGCATGCAACTCCTTTCGGCCTTGCTCAAGCTCTGGATCGACAAACTCCTTTTCCACGTTGTCCCAGGTTGTGTTGAATTCGTAGAGCGGGTCGATTGAAGATCTGCGTAGTGGGCCACCGAAATCGTGTTCTTTTAGAGCGCGGATAGTCGGCTCAGCTGGCAAGACGCGAAGGAGTTCATTGAAGAGAGCTTGATCATGCTCAAGCACGGGTCTCTGGTTTGACAGGCGTGCACGGATTGGATCTTTTGCAAGAACAACGCCGAGCGCTGCGATGAACGCAATGCCTGACTCAAACTCTGGTTGCCCTGCAAAGTAGCCCTTCAGGAACCACGCCTCGGTGCCGACGAGAACTGCCGTCGCGAATAGGTTTTCTAGGAACTGTTTCAGCATGGCCTGTGAGTTCTAACGTTTGACATGAGAGGCATGACCCGGCTTGCCGGGGCATGTCCTCTCGATGGAAGGGTTAGGCGGCATTCTGCTACTTGGCGCCAGAGGCCCAGGTGAAGACCGAAGTGGGCTCGAACGAAAGCTCTAGAAGAAGCGCAGTATTTGCCACGAAGAGCTCATTGCCTAAAGAGCCGTGGGTGATGTAGAGCGTGGTTCCTTTGTGGAAGACAGAGAAGCCGTCTGTTCCGCCAGCTGAGGAAACCGCACGAACCAAGAAGAGCTTGACTCCCTTCTTGCACTGAACTGCGTCACTGCTTGTCAGATGCTGGGCTTTCGTGCATGAAACTTCGACGACTGACTTTTTTGACAGCGCCGCATACGCTTTCGAAGCTTGGCCTTCAGGCTTGATTGCATGGACGCTAGAAGCTGGCAAACGCGGAAATGACCACACACCAGGGAGCATAGCTTTTGCAGGCAGTCTTTCCCAGGAGCGCGCTTCAGTTGCGTGGCTGCTAGCAACTGCAAAAGCTGCGAATACGAAACTGAAGAAGCGCTTCATGCCGCCTAACGTTTGACATGAGAGGCCCGCCCCGGCTTGCCGGGGCGGGTCCTCTCGATGGAAGGGTTAGGCGCCGCCATTGCTACGCCTTGCTCAGAACCTGCGGACCAAAGACGAACGATGCGCTTTGAATAAGGCCGCGCTCAACGACGTAGATGCAGACCACCTCAATGTGACCTGGACCTTCTGCGAAGGTGCGTGTGATGTCTTCGTGATCTATGACGATGCTGCCCATGACCGTGCGCTTGATCAGACGGGCGTGGATATTGGGTTCTTGTAGTCGCGGTGCAGTGCGAGCGCGGATCTCTGCGTGCCCTGAAGTCAGGAGCTTGCCCGGGTGTTCGTATTGCTTTGCGTCCGGGGCATAGGTGGAAAGCCAGCCTTCAATATCTCTGGCGTTGTAGGCGTTTAGCTGGCGCTGGACTACGACTTCGGGGGAAGACCAATCGGGCATATGACTTCAGAAAAGGGTTTGGGTACTTCGGATTCCGCTCCAGCGGCGCCTAACGTTTGACATGAGAGGCGGCGCAAGGGCGCAGCCCTTGTGACGTCCTCTCGATGGAAGGGTTAGGCCGCACTTCAGTCGAAGCTCAGCTTCTTCTTGAACTCACTCATCTTTGCGGAATCGGCTTCCTTACGTGCCTCTTCTGCTTCTCTCTGCTGCTGTCTTGCGGCGTGGTACTGCCGGTAGGCTTGATTCGTTTCGGAGATGATTTTCTTGAGCTGTGGCAGGTGGTCGCTCTCCAGTTCTTCTGGAACGCACTCGATTTCAAGCCTTCTTCCCGAAACGTGAGCACGGCGCTTCATCATGTAGAAGTTTTGCTCCCACCGTTCATTGAAGTATCGGGACCACTCTGGTGGCGCTGACGAGGAGAGTTCTAAAACCATTCGGACGATGGCCGATCGTGGATCGACGCGATGGGACGACTGATCGTCGAATGCAGAGATCTTGATGTCAACGAACTCTTGCGCCACGGGTAACCTCCATTTGTGAGTGACGAATGATTCCGGACATGCCGCTTCTGTGCGGCCTAACGTTTGAAATGAGAGGCGGCGCCCGGCTTGCCGGGCGACGTCCTCTCGATGGAAGGGTTAGGCATCGCTGGCGAGAAACAACTCATGTGTGATCTCAAAAGCTGAGCTGAACTCAAATCCCTTTCTGGGCAGGGAGTTGACGCTTGTGATGAGGCGGCCAGGATCGACCTTACTGCTGCCTCTGGCATGGTGAGCGTAGTCCGCTGCGACGGCGCGAAGCGCACCGAGTTGCGACTGATTGGATGTTTTGCATACAGCCACTTCGTCGAAATCCTTGAGAAGGCGAGAGACCTTTTCAGCTGGCAGCTTCATGTGTTGCGCAATCTGCTTGACACCATAGGCCAGGAATGTGGGCATGTCTTTCAACCCAGGCTTTTGCTGCCCGATCATGATGGGGAAGCTCAGCATCGAGCGGGCACTCATGAAGAGAAATGCGTGCCTGTCGCCTATGGGCACAACATTGACCAACCAGTTTCCGAGGAGTGACTGTGTTTCACCTGCCTCGTCTAGCGGCTCTTTGCCGATCCCGAGAGCATCTCTGGCAATCTGAGTGGCTTGAAGAAAGATCATGCGTGTCTGTGGCGATGCCTAACGTTTGACATGAGGGGCGGCTAAGAGCGTAGCTCTTAGACGTCCCCCTCGATGGAAGGGTTAGGCGCCGCCTTTGTGAGCCGGAGCAGCCAAGCAGCGACGACGACAAGGCCAATGCCCAAACAGACGTGCCATAGCTTGTGGCCTAACGTTGTAAGGCAACCAACACCACCGATTACAGCGACGAGGCAATAGACAAAGGCTTTAGACGTGGAAAGCCTGCTGGGCCTGCGCTCAAACACGGACAACCTCGACTTCGCTGGGGTGGCTTGTTTGGAGACTACTCGCGAAATCGATAACTTCCTCTTCGGACTCATCGGGATGTGCGGTTGTGAGAATGAAATGGGTTCCGCTTCCTTCTTCTCCAACGCATAGCCAGTCAAGAGCGTCTTCCCACTTGTCAGCCTCCACGCCAACAGCGCAGAAGACCTCGATCTTGCGAGTTACAAGGTCTTGGAGCAAGGCGTCGTGCCGGCTTGGGGTGTAGCCATTCGTTGAAACCAAAACGACTTTGAGCGGTAGTGGCATTTGCGGCGCCTAACGTTTGACATGAGAGGCCAGGCCCGGCTTGCCGGGACTGGTCCTCTCGATGGAAGGGTTAGGCGCCACTTTATGCACGCCGCCGCTCCATGGCCAGCGATGCATGCTCGAACCCCAATTTGGCAAAGAACTCGTTAGCTCCAGCTCTGCCGGCGCGTAGCACCCATGTGACCTGCGGATTGCTGCCGACTGCGTGCTCGACGAGCTTGCGGCCAATGCCTCTACCTCTGTGGCTTGGTGCGACGACAACCATAGACAGATAGCCATTGGACAGGCCATCTGTGATGCCGCGTAGAAAGCCGACGATCTGCCCCTCAGTGACTGCGACCTCAGCGAGTTGAGAAGCCTCTACAAGCTGCACGAAGCGCTCCAGATTCTCTAGCCGATCGCGCCAACCGTTTTGAGCCAAAAGCTCGTATGCGCTTGATAGCTCTTCGGTTTGTACGCGGCGGATTTCCATTGGCAACTAGGAACTAGATTCTTCTGGCCAATCTCGCGGAGCACCTTGATCGCACTTCCTGCACGCCAATACGGCGCCGAGCTTCTCGGCTCGACCTTCCGCTGTGATGACCCACGGCCTGTTGGTCCAGGGCGGATTGTGACGAACGTGCTGGTTGTGCCCGCATTCGAGCTCTGCAACCCAATCGTTCTCTTCGTCAACGTGGAAGCCAACGATACGTCGCTCAGTCACCTTGTGGCGCCTAACGTTTGACATGAGAGGCGGCGCAAGGGCGCAGCCCTTGTGACGTCCTCTCGATGGAAGGGTTAGGCCGCACTCGCACTAGCCTAGGTATTCGGTTCTTCGACAAGCTGCGACAAGAAGTCATCGAGGGACTTCGCCAGCCATCGGACTGCTCTGTCGAGTTCGGTGAAGTACTCGGAGCGAAAGTGGAAAACTCTTCCGAGAGTATCTGAGGCAATGCTGTAGCAGTACCAATCACCACTGGCATCGGTGGCGAATGGGATCGCTTGTTTCGGTAGGCCCGGTCTCTCTTGGCACAGGCGGTAGATTTCCTCAACAGTCTCAAGTCTCGATCCGTGCTTGAGCGGAAAGAACTGATGGACACAGAAATACCTGCCGTGCGCTAAGTAGGCGTTTGGAAAGGGTTGGCCACCATTGGCGCGCTCGTAGTGGCGACGAAGATCTGCGGGAAGCGCAAAGCCAAGCTGTGCCTCAGCTTCCGAGAAGTCTGCTGACGTGAGTGGGGCATTTGGGCTGACTATCTGCATCTCGCTAAGGATATGTGTCTTGTGCGGCCTAACGTTTGACATGAGCTGCATGCCCCGGCTTGCCGGGGCATGTCAGCTCGATGGAAGGGTTAGGCATCGCTTTCTGGATATGGCCTGCAACGTGACTGGAACTCGGAGAAGGAGCGGCCCGCAAGATAGAACCTATTGCTTTGATACGGATATCGAACGTAGACCGCACCAAAGTTCTCCGGCTCAAAGCACAAATACACGTAGCCACCCGGTTGGAGCCCGCCAATGACCAACATCTTTCGTTCCCAGGCGCCTTGCATGCCGTCCCTGACGATTCTCGATGCAGAGTACAAGACATCAAGGGCTTCCTCTCCGTCGCTACCTGGAATGGGATCGAGAGTGCGAAATAGCTGCCAACCCCCGAACGAACTCGGGCTGTGATTCTCTAAGAACGAGCGGTAGTCGCCGGGCAGGGAGCCTCCAAGCTCGGTCTCTAACTCCACTACATCCTTGATAAACGCTGCCATGCGATGCCTAACGTTTGACATGAGAGGCCCGACCCGGCTTGCCGGGGCGGGTCCTCTCGATGGAAGGGTTAGACGCCGCGCGCGGAACTGACTTGGCCTTGACCACCCTGGAGCGCTCGGCCAACCGTACACGGATGCTTTGCTGCAAGGATCTCTCAACTCTCTGGGGATTTGCCGCCATCACATGCCCTCCTGGACGGTGCCGAGATCTACACACCGAACCTCAGCGCAAGTTACTGATTCTGAAGAGAAAACAGCCGCAGTTTGCATGGAACGATGAGGGCGTGCCCTTAGCGGATATCCACCTCCGTAGCATCTCATTCCATGAGCGAAGACAAATCAATTCGACGGCGGCCAATTCGGGTTTCGGACCCCATGGAGTACTTTGCGAAAGACCATTGGGGAGTTCGGCTCGCAGCGCTGGTTATTTGCAAGCTGGGAGTCGGTCTCTGTATTGGCCTGGCCTTGTGGATCAAGTGAATGCATCTGCATTCTGAGAGTGACTCCTAGCGGCGTCTAACGTTTGACATGAGAGGCGGCGCCCGGCTTGCCGGGCGACGTCCTCTCGATGGAAGGGTTAGGCCGCACTGCGCGCCTCGGCCAACTGCTTGAGCTTCTTCAGGGTGACAGGCAGACCTGAATCTATCTGCTTGCCGAGCATGCGGTCGAGGATAAGCAGAAGAGGACCCGAGAGGGTGACCCTGTGAACGACCTCAGTTCCGCCGCTTGTAGGCGTGAGCTCGTGCTCGAAGACCATGCGAAACAGTGGAATCTTTGAATCGACGGTGAATGACCGATCGCGGGTTACCTCAGTGACCCGCATCGGAACCGTATTGCCTTTGGTTGGAGTGAGCTTCCCTCTGGCTCCAACCTGTAGCGGACCATCCAAGAATGCGCGTTTGGTGTCTGGGTCCCAGACGTGCCAGTTGGAGACATCCTCGTAGATGTGGAACAGGACACTTGGCGGAGCAAGTACGGTTGTCTTGTGCTCGATCTGCATGACTTGGCTCTGATGGTCTGGTCGTGGGTTGCCTTCTGTGCGGCCTAACGTTTGACATGAGAGGCCCGACCCGGCTTGCCGGGGCGGGTCCTCTCGATGGAAGGGTTAGGCGCCGATTTGTGCACGATGGCTACGCCTTGAAAACTGCCCACTCCCCACCTGCACCAATAGCACCGTACTCACCTACCCAACTGCTTGCTTCTTCCAAGTTTTCGTAGGCCATTCCGGTACTTCCTTGAAAAAGAGCAAGGGAGCCACTTCGTAGCTTGGCAAGCAAACAGACGGCTTCGCCTGCTATTAGCATCTCGTGGCCTTCTGCGGTAGAGGACCACTGTGCCTTACGTAGCAATTCGAGTTCGAATCGCTTTTCGGGTGGTCTGGTGGCATCTCTCGCAGAGAAATCCCGTTCAATCTCAGCTTGTGCCTCTTCCCTTGACGGGAAGCTGGCTTGGTACCGCATAGCGAAGTAGCGTTCGGTCATGGCTCTCTTTCGGCGCCTAACGTTTGACATGAGAGGCCCGACCCGGCTTGCCGGGGCGGGTCCTCTCGATGGAAGGGTTAGGCGTCGGCGACAACTTAGATCTCAAACCACTGAGCCGATTCATACATGGCTCCACTTTTCATAAAGTGATCTGCCACCGATATCGCCAAGTCGAAAGAGATGACGAACTCTGCTTCAACGATCTCACCTTCAAAGGGATCACAACTTTCGTATTGAAAGAGAAGAGACGTTTCGGGCCTCTCGGCTGACGAGTTGCAGCACCAATAGCCTGCGTGACCTTCATCAGGAAAGTAGATCGCGTCGAAATGAGGGCCGCTTGAGCGGATGGCTACGCAGGGGAACTCTCGGTCGGGCAAGGAGAGCCAGAATAGACCTCCTCCACGGCTGTCCTTCAAAGACAGAACGGCGCGCAGTTCTTCGCTTGTAGTCACTGTCCATGATCTTAGATGGCCATGGATGATTAGCGCTTCGCTCATTTTCCGACGCCTAACGTTTGACATGAGAGGCGGCGCCCGGCCTGCCGGGCGACGTCCTCTCGATGGAAGGGTTAGGCGCCGCCTTTTCGCCGGCTACCTGGATTTGGCTTGGAAGGCTTGTACTTCTCGATGAGTGCTGCAATTTTCTGCCCCTCTTCGTCTTTCCTGTCTTGCGCTCGGATTCGGGCACTTATGTTCATCCAACCTGGCAGATCTGGATTGGCGCCATGTTTGAGCAGAAGCTCCACCAACTCTGGATAGCTTTTCCGCGCAGCTTGGCACAAGGCTGTTTCTCCAATGAGTTCTGCTTGGTGCGCGTCGACTTCCGCGCCATTCTCAAGTAGCCATTGAACGGCTTTGTAGTGCTCGCCTTCGACTGCGTAGTGCAGCGGCGTGCGTGAGAGGTCATCAAACTCATTCAGCTTGAAGCCCACTTTTACAAGCGTGGACATCTCGTTTAGATCGCCATCCTGCGCGGCGCGATGGGCTTCTCAGCTTCAAACCAATCTTCGCGAGTTGATGGCATCGGCGGCGCCTAACGTTGGAGTTCAGCGGCTGCCGAAGGCAGTCCGCTGCAATGACGGGTTAGGCGCCGCGCACTGCATTGCGACGAGATTTTCGGTTGGCGAATATTTCCGCAAAGCGGCCTCCAATACGTTTTGCCGCTTCTTGCGGTGTTTCGTTGAACTCGGAGCGAATATTGACTTCTGCTCCAGCAGCAAGCAACAGAAGCACCATAGGCTCGCATTTTTGGCTTAGAGCTACATGAAGCGGAGTTGTGCTCATGTCTCCAGGTGCATTGACATTGGCGCCAGCCTCAATAAGAACCTTCGCTGATTCAACATCGCTGCGCCACGCAAAGAGATGTAGTGGCGTGTCCCCGTCAGGGCCTCTCGTGTCGATGTTTATGGAAACAGGCTCCTCTTCCGCCGGGAAGAAATGTTCTGCCGCGTAGCGGAGGACTTCTTGCAGCTTGGACTTTGAGACGTCGTTCATTCGAGGCGCCTAACGTTTGACATGAGAGGCTCGCCCCGGCTTGCCGGGGCGAGTCCTCTCGATGGAAGGGTTAGGCATCTGGGCTCCGAAGTAGCGCGATTACTTTTGCCGCGATAGCAGTGAAGCGCATAGTGCCAATTCCGTCCCACGCGCTTTCCGCGGGTGTGAGAACGCCTAGAGACAGCAAGCCGCTCATATTTAGGTATTCGCTACCCGTTGCAAGGATTCGGAGAACCTTGTCTTTGGATGCACTTTGCGGCGGCAGTGCCGTGACAGGCTGGATGCCCTCGTACACGAAAGCCTTGAAGAGGAAAGTTGCTTCTTCGGCTGAGATGTCTCGAATGACGCGGGAGACCATGATTGCTTCCTGTCCCGTTCCGACATCTGTTGTGAGCGCGTTTGCGACTGCATTGCGAAGAAGCCCAATCTTTTCTTCTTGAGTCGTTTGTAGAACTGCGAGCACCGTTTCGTTCACTACCTTGTATTGCTCATCGGACAAGGTGGCAACACGTTGTGATTGCTCTGCAAGTAGTCCGTGAATCTCCGAGATTGCGGCTTCAACTCGCTTCTTTTGGCGCTCTGCGGCCAGAGACTTCGCGAGGACTGGGAGTAGAGGAGCGAGAGGGCCGCCAGCCACTGCAGCTACTACGGTCAGCGCCGATTCAGTGACAACGCTCCCAGAAACACGCTCGACATTGCTTGGCTTAGAAAGCTGGTTCATAAGATGCCTAACGTTTGACATGAGAGGCGGCGCAAGGGCGTAGCCCTTGTGACGTCCTCTCGATGGAAGGGTTAGGCCGCAGCGCCTGAGCAGATGAGTGGCGGCCAGTGACTACGCAGTAGAGAGGCGACATTTCAACGCGAAGTGTGGATAGCTACGGTTTCACTCGTGTCTAGGTTGTAGACCGACAAGGTCGTGCCTGCTGGCAATCTATCTCGCGCGATTCTCACGGTGGTTTCTCTGAGTGACTCTTCCTTTGCGCCACCAGTTGCGCCAGTTCCAATGTGGAGTGTCGCAATGCCATTGCGAGGAAGCGATAGCCATGCATGCTTGATTTCACCTCGACTGTGGAAATACTCGCGCATCTTGACTGTGACGAACTTTGAATCAGCTTCGAACTTCGTGTGAGTTTCCGTTGAAGTTGCTTGCAAAGAGCCGTCTGAGGTGACTAGAACTCCGCTCGACAGCGTGAAGGTATTTGCGTTGCTATCGAGCGCGGGTGAACACGCCGCGAGCGTGAGTGACGCGAGGACTGTGATCAGTCGAATCATTTGCTTTTCCTGCGGCCTAACGTTTGACATGAGAGGCATGACCCGGCTTGCCGGGGCATGTCCTCTCGATGGAAGGGTTAGGCGTCATTGACTTCACGCCGCCCAAACGATGCTGCTTCAAGAACCTTGTGACGAAGAGAGTCATAGAGTGCATCAGAAGCGACCGCAAGGCAGAAGTGAATCATTCCTGTACTTGCATAGATGAGCCAGGCAAGCCCGCCGAGCTGAAAGTACCAAATAGCCACTGGGCAACCAAGCAAGTATGCGTTGCCAATCCATACGAAGCGGTTCATTCGCTTTTGATAGTCAGTCATTCGATCTCCTCTCGTTTTGCGTCATCGTTCGCCTTCGCGCTCAACAATTCTGGCTATGAATGCGGGTTGGTCGCCACACATGTATTGCGTTGTTCGTGAGCTGGAATCGCTGTACTGGCTGATCTCGAGGTGAGGTTTGTGATGCGAGGAAGACCGAGTCATGCAACTACTCACAATCTCTTCGTCGTTGAGACCATGTTTGCTCACTAGCGCCTGAAGGATCAGTTTGACCCCGCTGACAGTGACGTGCGTGGACGGAACCAGGGTGGAGAAGATTTCTCGCTCTCCGTCGAACCCCTTGATCTGCCAATAGCGACGCAACGTTCTCTTCATGACGCCTAACGTTTGACATGAGAGGCGGCGCCCGGCTTGCCGGGCGACGTCCTCTCGATGGAAGGGTTAGACGCCGCGCGCATCAGAGTTGCCTCGAATGTGGAAGGCGCCTTGCTCTAACTCACCTTGAATCTTTGCCACGACTTCCGCTGCGGACATATGCGAGCTGTCTAGAGCGTTGTTTTCCCACTCACCCAGGTTCTCGAACTGTGGGTGCATTGCCGAAACAACCTCGTCAAGGGAGGTGTCGCCGCGCTGGCGAACACGTCTTGTGGCTTCTTCAAGAGAGGTTCGAAGAATGACATACCGGACATCCGTGATTTGAGGTTCGAACTCACCTCGAATGAATGAGGCGAACCAAGGCCCAAGTATTCCTTCTAGTACCACGTTGTAGCCGCGCAGGGCGAGGGACTTGGCTGCTCGGCAACTTGCCGCGATAGCGGCTCTGTTTTGGCTGTCTGCTTCGGGCAGGTGAGGTGCTATGGGATGGCTAAAGAACTTGTAGAAGATGTCCGTCTCGATGTGCACCCCGTTGCTCATGCGCTCAGCGAGAAGTTTGCCAACGGTCGTCTTGCCAGAACCAAGAGAGCCAGTGAGAACGATGACAGTGCTCATTCTTGAATTCGCGGCGTCTAACGTTTGACATGAGGGGCGGCCAAGGGCGCCAGCCCTTGGACGTCCCCCTCGATGGAAGGGTTAGGCCGCACGGAGCCGCTGCTCCAGTGACTTTTTGATCTGCGGCCATTCTTTGCCTATGACGCTGAACATGACCGAATCTCGAATGCGGCCATCACGCATAACCATGTGATTGCGAAGGATCCCCTCTTCTTGGGCGCCAATGCGAGAGATCGCATTTCTCGACTTGATGTTTGTGAGATCAGTCAGCAGCTCGACCCGGTTGAACTGCCACTGCTCAAAGGCATGGCGAAGCATCAGGTACTTTGCTTCCGTGTTGATGTAGGTCCTCTGCCAGGACTTCGCAATGAATGTGAAGCCGATTTCAACGCGCTTGTGCGCGGTATCAATGCAGCGGAAACGTGTGCTGCCTACGACCGCTCCGGACTTGGAATCGATTGTTGCGAAAGCCAGCTCCTTTTGTGACGAATACGCGGATTCGGCCGCATTGAAGAACTGGGGCAAATCCTCCGGCCGAGGAACGATGGTTACTGGCAGTTCCCACAGGGCCCCATCTGAAATTGCCACTGCAAGCCCAGGAAGATGTCTTTGATCCAGCGGCTCAAGTTTGACGTTGTCGCCGGCCAGAACTGTCTTTTGTATTTCCATGTGAAAGGCTGATGCTGGAGTTGTGTGCGGTCTAACGTTTGACATGAGAGGCGGCGCAAGGGCGTAGCCCTTGTGACGTCCTCTCGATGGAAGGGTTAGAGCGCATTCGTCGCAATGGCAGAGCTGCGAAGGTGATTGAGCAGTACGCGCATGGCTTGAAGCCACTGAGTAAGCGTGTCGACGACATGAAACTCAACGTGGTCACCAGTTGCTGGATTGCGGAGAAACACCTTCCCGGAGTTAGGACCACCCATGTGATAGGCGCGAGGGAAGCCAAACACATGGGCCGAATGATCGCGCATCTCTTTGGCATGCGACAACCATGAAGCTTTGTCTTGCTCCAACTTGAATAGCTCGGCTAGCTCGGCGCTTACCTCGCCGCGCTGTTTCAGTGCATTCCTCAACTTCCCTTTGCTAACGCCGGTGATTGGGAGACCGACCTTGTAGTACTCATTGAGTTCTATGAGAAACGACTCTAGTGCCCCAAGTAGATGAAACAGAAACGACTCCTGAAACGCTCGATCGAAGTCTGTTCCTCCATTTCCCCCGCGGGCCACAAGCTCGGCCAAGTGGAGTTCCGCGTACACCAACTTTGCGTCAGTACGGGCGCGAAGATTCTGTTGGTGTTGAACGGAGGTCATGCGCTCTAACGTTTGACATGAGAGGCGGCGCCCGGCTTGCCGGGCGACGTCCTCTCGATGGAAGGGTTGAGCATCGCGCCTCCGAGAACCACCGACGTGCCCTGGTGCACGGCTCGTGAAAGTGTGTCGGAGCGTAGCTCGGGCCTGGACGGACGAGAAGAACCAGCGCTGCCTCTGGCAGCGCCCAACAGCTGACTCTTCAAGCGGCGCGAAGCGCCAGCCACCGACTGACTGCCTCTGGCCGTTCGATGGTGCAGCGCAGGTGCCGAAGCGGCACAAGCCTGACCTTCTTCCATCGGAGCGTGTCGGTTCGTGGCCAGCGCGGTGTTCGGCTTTGGCGGCAGACAGCGAGCGGTGACCGAAGGCTTGGCGGCTACGCATGCGAATTGGATTTGCGATGCCGAACGAAGGCTCATAAGCAACAAGAACTCGCAGGGCCTACTCGTGATGCTCAACGTTTGACATGAGAGGCCAGGCCCGGCTTGCCGGGACTGGTCCTCTCGATGGAAGGGTTAGAGCGCATTGGTGGCATGACGAACATAGTAGTTATCAAACTCCGCCTGCTCAACCAAAACGAAGCCGTGTCTTACATAGAAGCGGTTTGAATCACTCTCCTTGAGCGCACCGACTCGCAAGGGAAGGCCTTCTTGATCTGCCTGCGAGAAAACCTCTCGCAAGGCGACTGCGCCCAGGCCTTTGCCTTGATAGCCAGGCTGGACATACAGATGATCTAGCAGCAGTCCGGTCGCCTCCGGCTTGACCGCGAAGAACCCAACTCTCTGGCCACCTAGCAGGATGTGTCGTGTGTGGCTTGGCGAGAAAGATGAAAGGAAACGATCTCTGGCACGCTGCGGATCGAATCGACCGACACGCTGGAGACTTTCTTGCATTGCTTCGACTCGAAGCGAGGCCAGTGCCTCTGCATCTGCGGCTGTGGTTTGCTCGAATGTCACCTGGAGCTGCATTGGATTTCTGAGCTTGATGCGCTCTAACGTTTGACATGAGAGGCGGCACAAGGGCGTAGCCCTTGTGACGTCCTCTCGATGGAAGGGTTAGGCATCGCTCTCGCGGCCTAAGGTTGCAGCGCGGTTCTTGTACCACTGATGCGCAGCCCATGCGACGCCGGCGATGGAGGCGAGCTCTATGAACATGCGTGAGTAGCTCGCGAACGAGCCCTGAAACTGCCTGAAGGCCAAGTGGAACACCACGGAGAGAACAACTAATACGACTAATGCCAGTAACCACGCGAAGTACGAATACCAACCCTTGCGGCTGAAGCCAGCGCCGATTTTTAAGTGATAGGCCGCTTGCCCAGCCCAAAGAGCAATGACAACAGACAGCGCGCCGCTTAGGTAGCCGTATGTGGTTTGAAAGGAGGTTATTTCTTCGTCGTAGCTGTACCTGCCGCCACCATGCGTGACGGTTGTTGGCTCATCAAGGTGGATAGATGAGGGAACGCCCAATGCTTCGCCTGCGGCGGTGAATGCAACGCCAACGGCAACCATGACAAAGAGGCCGATGAGCCACCCGAGTACCTTGCGCATTGCGATGCCTAACGTTTGACATGAGAGGCCAGGCCCGGCTTGCCGGGACTGGTCCTCTCGATGGAAGGGTTAGGCATCTCGATTGGAGCCGAAAGAGCAGGGCATCTATTCTTCATACAGATCGTCTTCAACTTGAAAACCGAACCTGTAGCCGCGGCTTAGGAGGCTTGTCACAAAGCGGTCAGTTACCACTTTGGGCAAGTCTTTTTTTGAGGGTCTTGCCCAGGTGAGATATGCAGCTGGAATCCAGGTGGTCGTCATCGCCGGTTGCCCGTCATAGAAGAACTTTTGGCTGTCAATGCTTCCGAGCTTGATGCGCTCCTTCCGGCTTAGTGGCTTCAGAGAGGATGCAAGTAGTTTGCATTCTTTGATGTGTTGCAGGCGCTGGGGTAGGGGGGTATTGGGAGGGGGGTTTAGGTAGGCCGTTACGGTCAAAGGTTCGACTTGCGACTCAGGCTCTTTGGTGAAGATGGATTGCACAACATCTAGAAGCTTCGCCATTCGAGCAGCAACCATATGGAAGGACGTCCTTGTGTCGTGCATGGGCTGGCTAAGATGCCTAACGTTTGACATGAGAGGCCCGACCCGGCTTGCCGGGGCGGGTCCTCTCGATGGAAGGGTTAGGTGGCGCCGCATTCGAGGAAGCAAGGCGCAGCCAGGCGAGCAACTCTAGCCGGCGTGTGCTTTCAGGGCATATCGGTTCGTGGCATGGCTCGGACAGTGCAGGGCGCCCACGACGGCTAAGCCCAAGGACTGACTGACGACGACTGCATCGAGTTGGCACGGTTATCTGCTCGAGGCTCAGAGAAACACATTGCGGTGGTGAACGCAGGCAGAACACTCTCTTGGATGGACCCCAAAGCCTGCCAAACGGGAGAAAGGCAATGACAGCCATCTTTGCAACTCGGCACGGCTTTGCCTTTAGCGCCGCCTAACGTTTGACATGAGAGGCTCGACCCGGCTTGCCGGGGCGAGTCCTCTCGATGGAAGGGTTAGGCGCCATTGTCTCAACCGGAAACCAGAAGACCAAAGCGGGAGTACTTCTTTATCGCCTCAAGTGCGGACATGATCTCTCTGCCGTTCTTCCTTACCCATCTCTTAGGGAAGCAGAGCTGGATGCATCCATTGTTTGGGTGAGGTTTGTCATCAGCAGTGAACAGCGGCTTGAGCCAGATGCTGGTTCGAAGCCACATCCTCACGAAGAAGTTCTTTCCTGCGAGCAAAGGTTGTCGGTCGTTCAGTGCAACCTCGAATGCATAAAACTCGATTGAACGGCCTATCGTCTCTTTAGATAGCGGCTCGTCTCGGAACGTGCGCCAGTCGCCGCCGTTGTACCGGATTCCTGGAACTGGGCTAACGAACGTGACATTGGCCCAGGGAATGTGGACTGCCCGGCGTGCAAACCATGGGACTAGCGATATGCCGGACTCTCCGAACTCAGCGCTTCCGCCCTCAATACGCAGCGTAACGATGCTCATGGCGCCTAACGTTTGACATGAGCTGCGTGACCCGGCTTGCCGGGGCACGTCAGCTCGATGGAAGGGTTAGGCGTCGGGTTTTTCGAGTACATGCCGTGCCTCGCAAACGAGCTACTTGGACAGGACGATGGTCACCAACGCAGATGAATCTTCGATGGCGACTACGCCATGCGATGCAGACCTTGCTAGGAGGACCATTTCTCCGGCTTCAAGCAAATGGCTCTGTGAGTTGACCGTGACATCGATGCGACCCTCGATGCACTGGATGGTGATCTCGCCCGCGACGCTATGTGGCGGAAGTGACTTTCCGGCCTGAAGCACGAGACGTATGACTTCAAGCTGCTCAGACTTGAAGAGCGCGGTGGTCTTTTGACTCCGAAGGCGCGGGCCCAATGGCCGAACGTCGATGAGCTGACCGGGAGTTGCGTGTGGGATTGCCATGTGCACAGTATGCGTCGCTGACGCTCCCTCCGACGCCTAACGTTTGACATGAGAGGCGCTTGGAGGCCGTAGGCCGGAAAGCGTCCTCTCGATGGAAGGGTTAGGCGCAGCACTCCGGAGTGCGCCTAAAAAAGGCCCAGAAACTTCTTTCTAGGAGGTCTGGCTTTCGTGGAGGCTGCCCAGCCTCCGATCAAGCGAAGTATGTCTTGTTCCGCCTCTTCATCGGACTGGATGTACGAGATGCTGTCTCCCGTGGCTTGGAAGGCAAAGCTGGCGTTTAGCTTGTAGCGACGCACGAATACCGACACTCTCAGTTCCGCGCTGTTTACTAAGCCGTAGTCGGTAATGACGGCGGTGGAGTCGCAGTCTGTAGGTTCACCTGATGCCTCGATTGCGGCAGACACTACCGACTGATGCTGTTCTGCTCCCCAACCCTTCACTACACAGCGAACTACCTTTGGTTCTCCACCGGACTTCAAACTTGCGAGGTAGAAGGCGTACTTTGAGATGGAGCCTTCTGGTGCCTCAGGAATAGTTGGCAGCATGCGGCCGAGGTGGCGACAGGTGACAAACAGTTTGTAGACGCTGTCGAGAATGGTGGGGTCGTCGAGTTTCAGCATGCGGCGCCTAACGTTTGACATGAGAGGCTCGACCCGGCTTGCCGGGGCGAGTCCTCTCGATGGAAGGGTTAGGCGGCCGTGATGTGAGCCTTGCCGCCGCTGGATTTCTAATGTCTTGGATCACCCTCGATGCTCTGAAGAAGGGATTCGAGGAAGTGCGTCATTCCGGTTGAACCGTTTGTTCCCATTCTGGACGCCTCGAGAACTTCCCTTATCGCCCGCGCAAACAGCTTGAACTCTTCTTCTTCGAGTTCGTCCGCTTGCAGCATGTCCATGCCAGCTTCATCGTGCGGCCACAGAACCTTGGTCAGAACTTCCGCGGCCCTGCCAGTCTTTGACTGAAGCTCACTTACAAGCCACGCGAAATCGACTGTTCGCAAGTCATGAGAGCAACCCTTTCTGATGACTACGGTTCCGGTCATTGCAAATCTCGCTTGATTCGGACGCCTAACGTTTGACATGAGAGGCGCTGACCGGCTTGCCGGGCAGTGTCCTCTCGATGGAAGGGTTAGAGCGCACTTCCCCGGGATGCAGGCCTGCAGCGGCTCGCATCGCAGCCAAGAGATCACGATGAACTTGGACGTGATTCGGACATTCTTTGCCTTGCCTGCGATCTGCGTATGTAGCAAGAAGAGCATCGGCGTGGCGGTATACATGCTCATTGCCTAGCAACTCAAGCACGTGAACTTGTGCCGCGAATGTTTTCTCTTCTGTATCGAAAGCTCCAATGGGAAACGGGCGAAGCTGCAGTTGCGTGTAGGTGCTTAGGAAATGTGCGTAAGCGACTCTACGAGCCAGCTTCAGCTCGTCTTCTTGGCTTGCAAGGCGATGCGATTGCGCAAGCGATCGGCTGGTGAACCATGTGAGAGCTACGCCGACTAGGACGCCAATCAGGCCGCTGGCGGCAGCGATTAATGCGGCTTGAATCTCTAGCGGCATATACGACCCCTCTGGTGGTAGATATGTTCGTGCGCTCTAACGTTTGACATGAGAGGCTCGACCCGGCTTGCCGGGGCGAGTCCTCTCGATGGAAGGGTTAGGCGCTGTGTCTACAAGAGGCCGAGGCATGAAGTAATTGCTCCTTCTTCTCGCATTGAAGCTGCCCTGCGGTCGAGTTTGTACGCTCCGGGAGACCAGCCTGGAACAACCCTCTTCCCGTTGTATTCCGCAATTACATCAATGTCGCTCTTCCTGTCGTGACAGGCGACCACGGGCAGGGCCTGGCCAGCGGGTAAGACAGCGACTACCGTTGGTCGATCTCCGATCTTGCCCACCAGAGTATTTGGATCGAGAAGAGGCAAGTCCCTTTGAGCGACAACTGAAATCACCTCGCCCGACCGCATGACATAGACCGTTGCTGCCAATGCCAACCCGCAGCAGAGGGTGACCAAAACAAGGGGCAACTTCATCGCTGCAGCGCCTAACGTTTGACATGAGAGGCATGACCCGGCTTGCCGGGGCATGTCCTCTCGATGGAAGGGTTAGGCGCCATTGTGCGGCCGAGAACTCTCCGGCTTGGCGGGGCGAGCGAAGGGCTCAACCAGATCTTGCTCAGCAGGGTGGTTTCTTGCTACGACCGCACGAGCAGGCTCCGTGGCACTGAGATTCACAGCCTCGTGTGGCACACCCGGCGGAACGAAAAGAAAGTCTCCGGCCTGGCTGACAACTTCGTTTTCGAGTGCGTGGCCCCATCGGGTAAGAACCTTTCCTTCTAGGACGTAGATGCCTGTCTCGTACCCAACGTGAATGTGCGGCTCGGCCTGTGCTCCTGGCGGAATGACTACCAGGTGCATGGAAAGGCCCGTAGCACCTACGGTGGAGCCAGAGATGCCAACGAAGTACGGCAAACGCTGCCGAGTCATGACTTCGCGATCTGGCCTGAGGCCTTGCACTTCGCCGGTAGCGTTGTTCATGGCATTTCCAATTCAGCGAGCGGCTTCTATGGCGCCTAACGTTTGACATGAGAGGCGGCGCAAGGGCGTAGCCCTTGTGACGTCCTCTCGATGGAAGGGTTAGGCATCGCTCGCCACACTCGAGGAGCTGATGCGAAGACCGCAACGCTTGCACAAGGTGACTTCTCGGCCCTGCTTGTCTTTGAAGGTCTCAAGTCGATGGCTGATTTGAGCGCAGTAGCGGCGTGCGTACCATCGTTCGACCGCGTGCTGGACGGGAAAGACGACCAGAAATGCAAAGAAGGCGGGGATGAAAGTGACGAACTCTGCCCAGTCATTTCCGAGGTGACGCGCGAGGAGAAAAGTGGCTTTGTACAAGCAGTAGCCGAGAAGGCAAAGAGCTGCAAAGCCCAACCACAAACCGTAGCTCTTACCTCTCTCTGCGATGGCCTTCTCTCTAAGCTGTGCAACCTGTGCTTTCGAGTCGGGTACCAGAGCTTCAAGCAGCGTCGCGCGCAAGCCTGGCTCTTGGAGGATGCGGAGGTATAGGGCCATACCGTCTGGCGGCTGTGAACCTGAGCGAGCTGCATCTGCATAGCGCGATGCCAGCAGATGGAATTCCTCTTCGTACTCCGCATAGCCAATCGTGCATACGTAGTCCACAAATCTGTGGCGGACTGGTATGTCGGCGGTTCGGTCGTACTTGGCATGTTCCATGCGATGCCTAACGTTTGACATGAGAGGCATGACCCGGCTTGCCGGGGCATGTCCTCTCGATGGAAGGGTTGGGCGTCATTCTTCGCCTAGAACCGATTGGCTTCAAGCCAGGCTGTGAAGGATGCAGCATTGGCTATGTATTCGCCTGTCTCGTGATCGGCGAACACAACCAGGGGCTCAGCATCTCCGGCTTTGACCCAGCAATAGAGATCACCGCATTGGTTGTCGGCAAAAGGGACGTATTTGTGCCCATCGACTTGAGGAAGGCTACTGACTATCTCGACCGGGCCTAAAACCTCATGTGAAATTCTTAGCTCACTCAAGCCGCCGAGCTTGACGAACTCGCGATAGCTCGCCGGGAACCTGAAGCCAAGCTCATCTTCTGCTGAGCGCAACTGCGACTCGCTGACTTGCTCAACTTCAGGGTCTCGCGCAGACCGACCGGACGAAAGGATTCGCTCGATTTCGCTAGGAGGATTCATGACGCCCAACGTTTGACATGAGAGGCGGCCGACGGGCGTAGCCCGTTGGACGTCCTCTCGATGGAAGGGTTAGAGCGCATTTTGGCTCCGACAGAACTGCTCGACCCACTCTGCTTGAGCGGTTGTGGCCGGCATGGAAAATCCTCTGCTGCGGCTGAGCAAGTGAAAGATGTTTTGGCTTGGTGCGCCCAGGAGGTGAAGAAGGCTACCTGCCACTACTCCGGTGCGACCGATACCCGCCCGGCAATGAATGGCGACTGCTTGGCCTTGCTGAAGGCGTGAATGCAGAACTACCAATAGCTCATAGAGCTTTTCGTGAGAACTTGGTACGCCCCAATCTTGGACGGGGAAGTGCAGGAACTCGATTTCTTGGCTCTCGCAGAGGCTTGTCTGGGCCTGTAGGTTTAAGTTTTCTATCTCGTGACTTTCGAGAAGCGAGACGACTACGCCAATGGACTCTTTGTGCCAGCCAGCAACTTCGTCTTTGAGTTGCTCCCCGCTTCGTGGCCGAGGCATCAGTGCGAGCCTATATGGCTCGATTCCTTGAACCCAATGAAGTTCTGGCCGCAGCACTTGAATGCGCTCTAACGTTTGACATGAGAGGCGGCGCCCGGCCTGCCGGGCGACGTCCTCTCGATGGAAGGGTTGGGCGGCGCTTGCCTCGATGGGGCAGGGCGCAGCCAGGCGATCAACTTTAGCCGGCGTGCGCTTTCAGGGCGCATCGGTTCGCAGCAAGCCTCGGCTGGTGCAGGGCGCCCACGCCGGCTAACCAACGGACTGACTGACGATGGCTGCATCGAGTGGGCACGGTGACTTGCAGAGTGCACAGACGAAAACATTGCGGTGGTGAACGCAGGCAGGAACTTGCTCTTCTTGCGATGAGGTACTGAACTGGCCATTGGTCTGCCACCGAATTTCTCGAAGGCGACATGCCTCGTCTTTAGTGCCGCTCAACGTTTGACATGAGAGGCTCGACCCGGCTTGCCGGGGCGAGTCCTCTCGATGGAAGGGTTAGGCGCCACTGTTGGCACCCCTAAGAACCTTGATTGGATCGAGCACGAAAGTGGCTGCTCGTGACTTCTCCAGAGAAAGCCGAATGGCCTCGGGGGATGCTTCTACTGGCTTCCAGTATTCGGCGGAGAACAGTCCGCATTCGATAAGTGTCGCGAGTTCCGAGAGCTTTCCGATGAACTGCTGCGGATTCCTGCGTGCGTCTATGCGTGCTGAAAGCTCTGCGCTTCCATCTTCATTGACCAAGACATCAATGCGATTTCCTTCTTCTAGGCCATAGAGAAACCAATCTTCCAGTACGACGGAGGGTTCTCCGAAGTGAGCCGCAAGCCAATCGCGGGCGTGGGCTACTTTCTGCGGCTGGATCGCTGGAAATTCGTGCCCGTCGGCAGTTTTCCATGGCATCGCTCCTCCCAGCGGGAAGAAGGAGAGATCGAATTGCCAGATAGCCATAAGCGAGCTGGTGGCGTCTAACGTTTGACATGAGAGGCTCGACCCGGCTTGCCGGGGCGAGTCCTCTCGATGGAAGGGTTAGGCCGCAACTTTAGTACTCGACTTCTTCGCATTGAAGCTTGCCCGATTTGCACTTCGGGCAAGTCTCCCCAGAGTTGAAATCCAGCTTTAGCGCGCTTTCGGCGTTGCACTCAGGGCAGGCTAGGGACTCAATCGGATAGTGCGCGTGACTGGGGGACTCTCCTTCTTGAACTTCGATCAAGATGCCTGTTGCCTCGCGCGTGACACGAAGTAGGACTTTGCGCTTCTTGGTCTTTGGATCGAAGGTCCTTACAAGCTTGTGAAGCTCGAGTACTTCCCCAATGTTTGGGCCCCAAGAACTTCTGGTGGGAAAGCAGAACTCAGTTGCACATGCGGAGCACATTACTGCGGCAGCACCTGCGTGATGCGAATGACCGCCGGAAAATGTGAAGTCACATACCTTGCACGTGCAGTAGTGGTCGTGTTGCATCGGCTTTGTTGCGGCCTAACGTGATATGGACATTAATCTGGGAAGCCAGATGTAGCCACAAGTGGCTAGATCTAGCCATTTGTGGATAGATGTGGAATCCATATCTATCCACCTTTAAAACTTGGCCGAAGCGTACCAGTGGGGGCAGTACAGCCGGCTGAGGAAGTTCACCGAGGCCCCCTGGCGACGCCTAACGTTTGACATGAGAGGCTCGACCCGGCTTGCCGGGGCGAGTCCTCTCGATGGAAGGGTTAGGCCTCGCGCGGAGTGGCACGCTTGACTCGCTTTGAAGCTCACATTGCGTCATGCGAATCTGAGACCTTCCGGTCGTACTTTGACAAGAACTCTTCCTTTGACTTTGATGTTCGCCACAGACGAGTGATGTACTCGAATTCTTGATCGAAAGGTCTTTGGAAGGGCTCAGTGTCGGTGGCGTATTCGCAATTTCTAGCAAGCATCACGAGCCAGCTCGGTTGACCGAGGTCGTAGAACAGGCGCCATAACTTTGGTTCGAGCGACACAACGTTCTCTTTACCTTCCTTGTATGCGTGGTACAGGTCAACAATCAGTTTTCCTGCTGCCAACTCATCGCTCAATGCCCCTGGCGCGATGTAGCGTTCGACGATCTGAAGGACAAGTGGATCGACTTCATCTGCTCGTGTTGCTGCGGCCAGCATGACGACATCGAGATCGTCGCCTTCTTCGTCGCGACGTAAACGCTCGATAGCCCAATCGATGCAATCCGTCCAGCTTGCATCTCCTGTGCGCATACGGAAGTGAAGTGCTTGCAGCTGCTCAACGGCATTCATCGCGAGGCCTAACGTTTGACATGAGAGGCGGCGCCCGGCCTGCCGGGTGACGTCCTCTCGATGGAAGGGTTGGGCGTCATTTCGCCTCTGGATTCTCTTGAGTTCGACGCCACCGTTTCGCTAAGGCGAACGCTCGATGACGAAATGCCTGAGGTAGGTTCTTTTCTTGCGACATTGTCTCTAGGGCCCCCGCAAGCGGCTCATTGATTGGAAGGCCACTCTCAAGCCAGGAAACCGCGAGTTCTGGCCAGTGAGACCCCCAAGAGGAAAGCGCGAATACAGCCAGCTTTTCTAGTGACACGCACTCGACTTCGCGAGTAGAAACTCCGGCCTCCACGAGCTTTGCGTGAAGCTGAGCCTTAACTTCATGCCACGGATGTTCGAGGAGCGGAAGCAAGGGCATGTAGCTGTGCCCTGACGTGACAGCTGAAAGCGTCTCTTGATTCGCTTTGAGGCGCAGACAGATCTCTTCGACGGACTGGCTCGGCATGGCTCTATGACGCCCAACGTTTGACATGAGAGGCGCTTGGAGGCCGCAGGCCGGAAAGCGTCCTCTCGATGGAAGGGTTGGGCATCACTATAGAGGAGGGTTTCAACAACTGCGAGCTACTGGCGAAGTGGGGCGGCGATGCCTTTGACATTGACTTTTCCAGTCGAGCCTCCTCCTCCAGGGCGACCGAAGCGCACGTTGTCTTGTGGCTCATTTAGAACCACTTTGCAGTTTATGTAGAGAAAGAAGCGAGTCTTGTCATCAACCGCTGCACCGCTTGTGCAGCCAGAGGCCGGTATCGGCGTGGGTCTACATGCTGGAGCGCGGCTGCATATTTCTCGTGCCACTGAACTGCATGCAGACCATCTCTCGGATTTCTCTGTGTAGCTGACGGAGCCATCTCGATTGCAAAGTTCTCTCATTGCGAGATAGCTTGCTGAATCATTTCCTTGCTCAACTGCTCCGTTGAAGCCGAGCCAAAGTTCTTCCGTAGAGTATTCAGAGATCGCCTTCGGACGGGCGGTGAATAAGAGGAAGGCGATTCCAAGGACAAGCCCAAGAGCAACGATAAGAGTGACCTTCACTGAACGGCGCATATTTACCTTTCTCCTCTCGAATTCGTGCTGTGAAGGCGCGGCTTGAGTGATGCCCAACGTTTGACATGAGAGGCACGACCCGGCTTGCCGGGGCGGGTCCTCTCGATGGAAGGGTTAGGCGGCGCAGCATTCGAGGAAGCAAGGCGCAGCCCGACGAGCAACTTTAGCCGGCGTGTGCTATCAGGGCACATCGGTTCGCGGCATAGCTTGGACGGTGCAGGGCGCCCACGACGGCTAAACCCAAGGACTGACTGACGACGACTGCATCGAGTTGGCACGGTCATCTGCTCGATGCTCAGGGAAACACATTGCGATGGCGAACGCAGGCAGAACACTCTCTTGGATGAGCCCCGAAGCCTGCCAAACGGGAGAAAGGCAATGACAGCCATCTTTGCAACTCGGCACGGCTTTACCTTTAGCGCCGCCTAACGTTTGACATGAGCTGCATGACCCGGCTTGCCGGGGCATGTCAGCTCGATGGAAGGGTTAGGCGTTCGCGAGCAACTTGGCCAGCATGTTTTTCTTGGCGGTGTTGGGTTTGTAAGGAACATACGCCTCCAGAGCAACTAAGAGTTCTGACCAATGATTGAGGAATGATTTGTCGGTTTGCAGCTTTGCTTTGCTTTCAGCCCACCGTTCCTCACATTCCACAAGCATGTTGCGAATCCGATGTGATTCGGACCAGCAGTTCGCGCAAAGCGAACGATGTTGATCAATGCTCGCCTTCTTTACCTCATACGTGTACTTCTGGTCTTGAGCAGTGAAGACACATTCCACTTTGCAACGCCAGCACTTGTACGGCTTGTCCTTGTACTCACGAGTGAAACCATACGAGACGGTTTGTTTGCTCTTGTCCGACCACTGCTCCGGGTCTGCCGTTACGGACGTTGGTCTGTCGCTCTGTTTCATACGAACGCCTAACGTGCTACATGAGAGGCGGCGCCCGGCCTGCCGGGCGACGTCCTCTCGATGGGCGGGTTATACGCAGCCCCAACGCCGAAGGCAAACGGGCTGCAGAGGGAAGAGGCAGCTCGAAGCTGAGCCAGCCTGCAGGAAGCAAAGGGCGGCCGCGACTGGCCACACCTTCCGGTGGGTGGCAAAGCACAGGCCAACTCTCGAACGCCGACCAGAGGCAGCGCGTTCAGCCGCGGTCCCGATGGGCGGCGCTCAGGTAGTGGCATGTCATGCCAGAGCGTGGCCGCCAAGTGGCGGCGCCGAGCTTTGAATGGCACGGACGACACGCTCATATGCTCCTAGCGAGGCGTATAACGTTTGACATGAGAGGCGGCGCAAGGGCGTAGCCCTTGTGACGTCCTCTCGATGGAAGGGTTAGGCGGCGCGCCGCGGCCTGCCTGTGACTTAGCAGCGCTGCACGGCCTGGCGCACATGGTGCCACCACTTCGGGCCTCTCGACAAAGCGAACGAGCCAAGCTGCCGTACCCGGCAGCGCCCATGGACTGACTGCCAGGCGCAGCACTGCGGCGCAGAGCGCCAACCACGAACACGGTTGAACCGGCCGTGCCTACTGAGCGAGCAGTGCGAGAAAGAGCTTGGCCTGAACGGTAGAGCCCAGCCTGACGAACAACGGCGGTTCTCACCTCGACGCTCCCAGCCGGAACTGAAAAACGGACCTTGGAACCTGCGGCGCGGTGCGAGGCCAGCCAAGGAATAAGCGAGCTTCAGCCGACTTGGTGGGACGCCTCGATGCCGGCGCTTGCGAATGCGGCTTTGAACGAAGGCTCAGTGGCAACAAGAACACTTCGCACCTCTCGCGATGCCTAACGTTTGACATGAGAGGCATGACCCGGCTTGCCGGGGCATGTCCTCTCGATGGAAGGGTTAGCCGTCGGCCTACTGCGTGAAAGCGAACGACCCGAGAACCTTTTCAAAGACGGGCGAAAGTTGTGCAAATGCTTGTTTTGCGGAGTTTTCGTCGGCTACTGAAACCCCGCAGTTGATGGACCAGATTTGACCCGGCGTGAGCGTCATTGCAATGATCTGTCGTCGCACATACTTTCCTTGAAGGTTTTCCATATCAGCGTCTATGACCCCTACCAGCGCTGGTATTGAGTTGATCGCTGCGCGTCGTGTTGAAAGCACCCGAATATTCGTTGCAACAGCGCCTATGTATCCGGCCCATGACGCTGAGTCAGTACCGAGTGCGCGAATCTCCGCGTTTAGCTCAGCTTGGGTCATGCGCTCAATTTCCTTGCTCCGCTTGGCGACGACGTTGCAGTTGCCCGCTCCGGACGGCGGGCTTGCGGAGAACCTGGTGTTTGGCGTTCTCTTCGGTGGTTGTACCCAGTGTGATGGATAGCTGATCCTGAAGCCGGCCGTTTGATCTGTGAACGTTGGCCAAAAGTTAGAGTTTGCCGAGTCAACATCCCGACCGAATGCAGGGCAAGCGGCTATGAGCAAGGCCACCTGTAAGCCCATCATCGTTCTATGAAATCTCGGCTTTTTACGACGCATGAATGCGAACTCCGACGGCTAACGTTTGACATGAGAGGCGGCGACCGGCTTGCCGGGCGACGTCCTCTCGATGGAAGGGTTAGGCAGCAGTGGTGGCACGGCATTCATACGGGTGCCTCCTTCTTGGCTCGGACCTTCACTCGAACTCTATGCCCACGGCCACCATGCGCGGTATAGAGAATAAGAAAAAGGTACCCGCGCTCTGCCTTGGCAACGATGTCTTCTGTCTGATCAGCGAGACCTATCCATTGCGCGCCAACTTCAAAGCGATACGGAATGCGCTGTGCTTGCGATGGCTCGTTGACTATGAATGCTTCCGTTGCCTTCTTGCGAGTGATGTAGGCGCACCACCAAGACTCAAAGTACATACCACCCAAGTTTGTGATCGTCGTTGGTTGATCTCCAACATTCATCGCGGTGATCGAGATGTACGTCTTGGGATCTGGGATGTGGCCGCCAAGAATCTTCATTCCGGTGGACGCTGACAAATCAACCTTGGGGCCAGACGCCAGCCACTTGTACGCATCCCAGCCCAAAACGAACGTTGAGATGATCGCCGCGTACGCGGCTATGCCTAGAGTGAGAAGTTCGTTCTGATTGAAGGTATAGGCCGCCATATGTTGGTCTCCCTGGTGCCCGGGACGCGATTCTGCTGCCTAACGTTTGACATGAGAGGCATGACCCGGCTTGCCGGGGCATGTCCTCTCGATGGAAGGGTTAGGCGTCGGCCCTTTTCTCCGGTATGAATACAACTTGGCCACCTTCTTCTTCCTTGTAGACGATAACGAACTTGCCGGGAACCGAACCGAGTTTCATGTCAGCGACCGCTGCATCGGTGATTCTTTCGCCTGACGAGTTGTCGATGTAGCTGACTAAACGAAACGGAACGAACTCTGTGAGGATTTCGTAGTGGACGTCAACAACGGCTCGTTTGACCGTGTGGAGCGAATTGGTCTCTTCGTCTCGGATAGTCAAGTCGGGTGTTGGGAAGATGATGGTCTTGACTCCATCAGGCGGTGGGGTGCTTTCATGCGGAATCTTCTTAAATTCGTTTCGTGCTGCAGCGATTAGAAGCTCCGGTTCGACCGGATTTCCAGTGGCCGTAAGTACCGTGTACTTGGATGGCAGAGATTCCAGATGTTCTTCTGGCTCGAAGAGCCAACTTACGTGCTTTACCTGCCTTGTGGTTCCTGTGACTCCGGAGGTTCCAAGCCAGTTAAAGGATTCGACATCGGTGAGGCCGAGAGTTCGAATGCCGAGGTGTTGAGCCTTGCTAAGAGCCGTCTTGGTAAATCCTCGGGAAGACACAACTACGCCTTGATGAATTCCCGTGTCTTGGCACTTTGCGAAGAAGGCTTCGATTTCATTGACGGTGACTTTGCGAGAGCGATCTCGGCATTCGGCTGCGATGCGAGTGATGTGATGCCCGCTAGATGCGATGAGAAGAACATCGTGTTCTCGTTGTTCACCAGTGACGCGGTCCTTGAGGAAGGCTGGCGACTCAACCCGAACCGCTCCTTGGTGGCCGAGCGCCTTCTCTAGCGACGCGACAAGTTTTTCAAGGTCTTTTCCCGGGCGAGAAGGATGGCTCATGCGCGATTCCGACGCCTAACGTTTGACATGAGAGGCATGACCCGGCTTGCCGGGGCATGTCCTCTCGATGGAAGGGTTAGGCGTCATTGTGAGCCTGCCCCTGGAATAGGCAGGAACGGGCCCCCTGCGCCCAATTGGATTTCGACGCGGTGCCGTATGTACTCATCAGCGTGAGATCTGGCGATAGAAATTGCCTTCTCTACGAGGGGCCTGCTTGCTTCCGGATACGACTCTGCGTCCAGGTTCAAGAGCGGAATGATCCGCTGGAGGACGTGTGTTTCGGGGTTTTCAACGAATTCGCGCAGAAGCTCTCCTCGGATTTCGTTTCGGAGGTCTGAAAGGTCTTCGGCTCTCGGGTTGTCGGTTGCCCAGTAGAACGCGCTGGCAGCTCCAGCCTTTTCTTCGTTCGTTCCTTCGCGTAGGTACCTGAGCAAACGGCGATTGACCTCCCCACTGCCCCATGAGCGAACGCAAGGTTCTATGTACATCCGATTCAGGCTGGGGTTCCGCTCATGAACACTGGCCTGAACGAAGGCGCTTAGTAGGCGCTTTGGGATTGGCTGTCTTTGGAACAGAAGGGCAACGAACTTCTTTCGTTTGAAATCGCCAAGCGCGGAAGACAGCCACTCCCAATCGGTGGGAGTGTTTCTTTGAACTCGTCTTCGCGCTTCTTCCATCGCCAAGTGGGCACCAGGGCCTGGCTGTGGAACCGCCTCTGACCAGCGTTTGTAGTACTCAAGCCACTCCATTTGTGGCGCCTAACGTTTGACATGAGAGGCCCGACCCGGCTTGCCGGGACGGGTCCTCTCGATGGAAGGGTTAGGCGCCAGTTTGCCCGAGTAGCCCAGCAATTTGCCAAGCACTGGAGCCCTGACTTCTACCGAGAACCGATATAGCCGGCCCTCGATGCCCTTGGAGGCGAGGGTAGTGGGAAGGATGGTTCTCGGAATTGGAATGCCAAAGAGACGGGTCTTTCGATGCTGCCAGTGCCAACCGCCATCTTTGACCTCTACGCCGAGCACCAGGCTTAGATGACTGGACTGCTCAAGCCAGTGGCCCGACGGATAGTGGCCAATAGGTTGGAACTTCGAATTGAACTGGCTTTGCCCATTGAAACTGCGGCCCCAGTGCAGAACTCCGGCTTTGCTTTGAATGCTGACCTGCAGATCGTGAGTGCCTGCGAGCACAGGCACGCCCATACGAGAAGCGAGGCGCCTACCGACAATGCCTGCGAGACCTTGGCCAAAGGACACCTCCACCGGCCCGTGCAGGATGCCGCCCTCTCGATGCAGACGCTGAAGTAGAGGATGAAGCTCGGTGAAGCCTTCCCCAAACCACTCTTCGACTACTGCGCTCATCTCGCCTTCTGGCGCCTAACGTTTGACATGAGAGGCATGACCCGGCTTGCCGGGGCATGTCCTCTCGATGGAAGGGTTAGCTTTCTTGTTGCACAACGACGTGCTTCTCATCCATGACCAATGCTTGAGGTGCTAGACCTTGATGCATTCGATCCTGAAAGAAATTTGAACCGATTCCGTCACTCCATTGCCCAACCGTATAGCTCTTAAGAAGCTCGACTTCCTTTGGCTTGAGCGGCCTTGTGAGTGAGTACTTTGTTTTGGCAATTAGCTGCTTCGACCTTGCATCGAATGCGAATGCGAGTGAGCCGCCTGAAATGCCAATGCCTGCGATGGCCTCCAGCTCGCCATCACCGATGTGATCGGAGAACACTTCTTCGTCGTACAGAAGTCCGTCAAGAGAACGCAGCGTGGCAACGTCTTCCACAAAGACTCCACTTTCCCCTGTCTCTGGATCAACTTGGTTGAAGTCAAAGACTCCGGCGGGATATGAAAAGGTGATGGTTGGCATGACGCTCTCAAGAAAGCTAACGTTTGACATGAGAGGCGGCGCCCGGCTTGCCGGGCGACGTCCTCTCGATGGAAGGGTTAGACGCCATCGCGCCCGAACACCGTGATGTCGCTGGACGTGGCAACGACAAGGCTTTGACCTGAGCGGGAGAAGCCGCAAGCTCGAAGCTCAGAGTCGCTGCCAATCTTATGGAAGCGACTTGTTTTGCCATACAGAGAGTCGTACAGAGAGGCAAATGGCTCTAGCAACAGAATCTCGTGAACTGGCCATTCGAGAGTGACCAATTCGATTGACCAACCGTCATCTGTTGCGGTGGGAAGACCGCCACCAGCAGGCCCCGAAATTCGAATCGCTTTGCCTTCGAGTGGGCCTATTCCTTCTGCTTCGAGAAGTCGTCCGTCTTCGTAGTACTCGCTGTCGTCGCGAGCTATCTTCTTCCCTGACTGGCAATCGATGACTCCACGGCCTGCGCTTGAGACGACAAGAAGAAGCTCGGAGTTTGGATCAAACCCGACAGCGCGTAAGCCGCCCACTGCGACCATGCTCACCTTGTGCCAAGGATTGGGTGGCTGAACGGTTTGAAGCGCGCGAAGTTCTTTGCGCAGCGGATCAAGGTGCTTTGTGTTCATGGCGTCTAACGTTTGACATGAGAGGCGGCGCCCGGCTTGCCGGGCGACGTCCTCTCGATGGAAGGGTTAGGCGCTTCCACACTTAGGCCCGCCATGAGATTAGTGGGGCCGCGATGAAGAAGCGGGATTCGATGCTGCGCAAGCTATGCGCAACCTCTCTGCGAACTCTGCTGCTTGTGCTTGCGTGAGACGTAGATCAATTGGAACGTCTTGCACAAGGAGCCTGGCGGCAACATTTCCATCCGGCAGTTTCTGCGCGTCGGAGGCACTCAGAATCATGAGATTCTGTAGCTCGGGCATCACGGCCCCGAGCGGTGTTTTGGACGTTCGATTCTTCGCGGCAACTTGACCGGCAGTGAGGATGGCAGTTAGCAAGCGGCTCATCTTTGAGTAGTGCAACGTGAACTCATGTTCGTCGCCTGACTTCTCAGCCAAGCCAAAGACGAGACTTTCCCCGTCTTCGGTGGCACCAAGGTACGCGACTGCATCAATCTCCACTGAAGACCTCCGTTGTTTTGGCTGAGCAGAGCAAGTAAGGCGGCATGGATTGAAGCGCCTAACGTGATATGGACATTAATCTGGGAAGCCAGATGTAGCCACAAGTGGATAGATCTAGCCATTTGTGGATAGATGTGGAATCCATATCTATCCACTTTTGAAACTTGGCCGAAGCGTACCAGTGGGGGCAGTACAGCCGGCTGAGGAAGTTCACCGAGGGCCCCTGGCGACGCCTAACGTTTGACATGAGAGGCCCGACCCGGCTTGCCGGGGCGGGTCCTCTCGATGGAAGGGTTAGGCGGCGCCGCATTCGAGGAAGCAAGGCGCAGCCAGACGAGCAACTTTAGCCGGCGTGTGGTTTCAGGGCGCATCGGTTCTCGGCATGGCTCGGATAGTGCAGGGCGCCCACGACGGCTAAACCCAAGGACTGACTGACGACGACTGCATCGAGTCAGCACGGTCATTCGCTCGATGCTCAGAGGAACACATTTCGGCAGTGAACGCAGGCAGAACAATCTCTTGGATGGGCCCGAGAGCCTGCCACATGGGGGAAGGGGAGTGCGAGCCATCTTTGCAACTCGGCTCGGCTTTGCCTTTAGCGCCGCCTAACGTTTGACATGAGAGGCGGCGCCCGGCTTGCCGGGCGACGTCCTCTCGATGGAAGGGTTAGGCGGCGCTGTGCAACCGCGCAGATTGATACCGGTCATGTGCTGTTTCCCTCTTTCTGACTCTTGTGTCTAGCGGCGCTTACTTCTCGACGCGGCTATCCGATATGAAACCCGAGCAGGTTCGCGACGACGAATAGCGCTAGCCCCGCCATCCAGGCAATTGGCAGAGCCCCGACCGTTAGAGCTGTTGCTGAGCGCTTGAATCGAACCGCCAGCGCAGATGTGATCAGGATGACCAGTAGGCCAAACAAAAAGAACTTCCACCAAGCATCTAGCGCAAGCGTTGAGAGGAACGCAAGTAGCACTACGTTCACCAACTGTATGAGTGCGATCTTCATGCAAGTGGGTGACTTCTTCGTTCTTTGGCTCAGAGAGGCTGATGGAGAGGGGTGCAGGGACTTCTACGAAATGTTCTGGCGACGCCTAACGTTTGACATGAGAGGCGTGACCCGGCTTGCCGGGGCACGTCCTCTCGATGGAAGGGTTGGGCGTCGCGCAGTTACGAACTTGCCTTGCGAATTCGTATTGCTTCTTCAACCGCATTTGAAAGATGCTCCGCTATCCATGCATAGCGTTCTTGGCTCGTACTGCCGCCTGGGTTGTAGCACTTCACCAGAGACGAGAGAGGCTTTTGGCTAGGGCCGTGCGTGATGTGATCAAACGGGTTGTCACCTGCAACGCAGGTTTCACCGAGTCGGTTCTTGAGTCCGTGAATGCGGATGCCGACCACGCCAAGCCCGTCGTTCCACGACTTGATGATCTCGTGGTTGATCCACTTTCGACGAGCAGTACCTTCGCCTACCAAAACAATGGTGCAGGTCCGGCCTTGCATTTGGCCGGAGATCCACTGTTTGATCTTTTCTTCATGGTTCGGCCCGTGAGCGATTGACTCCCAGTCGTTGTCTCTCGCGGGCTGGTTGCCTTCAATGGCACCGATCTGGCGAACGGTAGAAGCTCGCCAGTTGTCTGGCTCGTAGTGAAAGCTGTAGAAGCATCTGCGTGCCATGTGATTCCCTCACCGTTATGGTTAGCGAACAAGGTACATGAGGACAAGCATTACGGCCGCTAGGCCGCCGTAGTAGATGACCAGGGTTCTTGATGACATTGCGCCGAACCAGCTGTTTCTCGGATCATTGCTAAATGGGCGCGTATCCATAGAGAAGTCGATTTGCTTTTCATCAAGCTTCCGAACGTAATCGTAGAGCGCGCGAAATTTGCGCTCTTGGCTAAGAAAGTAGCCATCTAGGGACCAGAAGATGAATAGCGGAAAGTACGCAATCAGCACGTAGAACTTATTCGAGTCTTTGGCAGCGAGGGCGAAAAGCGCGGCGATCAGCGTAATGCTCCAACCTTTGAGAAGGAACAGGTTGCTTGCCATGCGGTTGATTGCGGTCTGTACGAAATCCAGGTGCTTGTGCTTGTCGGAGCTTGTGTCCATGAATGCCTCGCCTGGTTAACGTGACGCCCAACGTGATATAGACATTAATCTTGGAAGCCAGATGTAGCCACAAGTGGATAGATCTAGCCATTTGTGGATAGATTTGGAGTCCATATCTATCCACTTCTGAAACTTGGCCGAAGCGTACCAGTGGGGGCAGTACAGCCGGCTGAGGAAGTTCACCGAGGCCCCCTGGCGACGCCTAACGTTTGACATGAGAGGCCCGCCCCGGCTTGCCGGGGCGGGTCCTCTCGATGGAAGGGTTAGACGCCGCCGCTCTGCCGATGGACTTCGGTGCTTCGCAAGCGGGCCTGAACCTCAAAGTGGTTGTACCAGTATGGATCGCGGCCTTGCAGTAGCTGCCAAAGGCTGGATGCTGGATATGCGAGGAAGAAGACTGGGCCCCAGCGCTCGTATTGCTCGACATGGACTCGCTCATGGGGACCAATGTGTGTGAGTTCTTCTTGAGTGACTGCCAGGATGACATGGCCGAAGACGATGCCCCTGAATGGCAACGCAAGTGCAAGCTTGCCGCAACTGGCTAGACGCTTGCGATAGGTGACTTCCAGCGCTCCGGCACGGACCTTCGCGCTGCCGCCGAGCACCAATGGCACTGTGGCCAGAAGCAAGCCGCCCAGCGAGCAGGGGAGCGCCCAAAGAACCTTTGCGACTCTGAGCCATCGCATTCAGCGGCGTCTAACGTTTGACATGAGAGGCATGACCCGGCTTGCCGGGGCATGTCCTCTCGATGGAAGGGTTAGCAATCACTCGACGAATAGCTCGTACTCGATGTCTTGCACCATGCGGCCAAAGTCGACCGAGCTATGGTTGTACTTTCCACCGAATTTCAACGTGTGGCGCCCTGGAGAAAGAGGCTTTAGGAGAAGCCAATAGCCGTCCGTGGCTGACGGATACGCGTTGTACGCGCTCTGTGTTTTGGGCACTCGTGAAAATATGTTGAAGCACCGATCGGATGCGAAGCGATATGCCTTTAGGTTTTCAATGGGCGTTCCATCGACCTCTGCAAACAGGTCGATTGCCGTGTCGTTGGTGAGTTTGGCCAAAGACTTAGCTCTTTCACACGTGAATGTTTCTGCGTCGCGTGCGGCGTAGTACACCGTATTAATGAGGGGAAAGAACAATGACTTTCCTTCAGGTACCGTGCACTTTCTGCGAATCTTTGATGACCCAAAACCACCGGCTAGAAACCACGTGGATCCAGTCTGACCGTCTCCGCAGCGCGCCCCCGACGGATCGGAGACGGGGCTTTGCTGGCGTGGAACGGCCATTGCCCATTGCCACCATCGCTCGGTGAGTTGCGAATGCTGACTAGTTTGGTTGATGGAAATTGGGCTCACTTCGCCGGATACAGCGGAGGTGGCAAAGACTGCCATGGACATTGCGATTGCAGCGGTGTTCATGCTTGGTGATGTGCTCATGATTGCTAACGTTTGACATGAGAGGCCCGACCCGGCTTGCCGGGGCGGGTCCTCTCGATGGAAGGGTTGAGCATCGCGCCTCTGAGAAGAGCAGGGCTTTCCAAGCAGGACGCCCGTGAAAGTGTGGTGGAGCGTAGCTCGGGCTTGGCCAGACGAGCAACCCCACCGCCGCCTGTGGCGGCGCCCCAGGACTGACTACTCAAGCGGCGTGAAGCGCCAACCATTGACTGACCTTTACCGGCCGGCCGATGGCATCGCACGGGTGCCGAAGCGTGACGAGCCTGACCTTCATCTTTCGAAGTGTCTCGGTGGGTGGCAAGCGCGGTGTTCAGCTTCGGCGGCAGAAAGCGATCGGTGACCGAAGGCTTGGCAGCCACGCACGCGAATTGGATTTGCGATGCTGACCGAAGGCTCATAAGCAACCAGGAACGCACAGGACCACTCGTGATGCTCAACGTTTGACATGAGAGGCTCGACCCGGCTTGCCGGGGCGAGTCCTCTCGATGGAAGGGTTAGAGCGCATCTTTGCATGGCACATGGTTACACCGCGATTTCAGTACTAGTGCTTCATGTGCTCCCTGCGACGACGCAAGAGGCCAGCAACCAAGCAGACGCCCGCAAATGCGGAATAGCCGTATGCGCTTCCATTGGGACCCATTGATTCATGGTGGAACAAATGCAGTGAGCTGTACTTTCCGGTGAACGGAGGGCTTGGCGGATTTACGAATGACGCAAGCGCCAGAGAACCTGAAACGACGGACAGTCCGATCCATAGCTTCCAGTACTGCGGTTCCTTCGGCTTCCAGCCGCCTTCGAGTGCCTCCCTAGTAAGCGGTTCTGGTTTCGAATTCGCCATGCGCTTTCGATCCCAGCGCACGAAGATGAGTAGCCCGACTAAGGCGAGAAGAAGTGCACCAATGACGAGGGCAGCGAGCATATTGGATGGAGCGGCTACTGCGCTCTAACGTTTGACATGAGAGGCATGACCCGGCTTGCCGGGGCATGTCCTCTCGATGGAAGGGTTAGGCCGCTTTGTACCGCACGGCAAGTAGCGCACCAACCGGCGTGGCCAGGAATAGGAGGACTCCTGACGTAGCAAATGCGAAGGCGATAGTTTTTGCGGCTTGGACAAGAGTTGCGTTAGGTAACCATAGCTCTGCGCCGGAGATAAGCAGCCAGAGGAATGCCGACGTGGCGACAACGAAGCTGGCTTGTACCGCATTACTTCTTATGGCATTTCCGACTAAGAAGCCGATCAGCAAGCTTATCGGTACATACGCGATGAAGTGCTCCGCAACCAGCACTGCATAGACGGAAAGGCCGAAGAATCCATGCGCGCTGAGGTTGGCGGCCAAGAGCCCAAGCAATGAGACACACGCCCATATTTGAAGCACGCCCATGCCAACGAGAGCGACGGTGGAAAAGATAAATCGTTGCTTCATCTCTTCTAAGCGGTCTAACGTTTGACATGAGAGGCGCTTGGAGGCCGTAGGCCGGAAAGCGTCCTCTCGATGGAAGGGTTAGAGCGCATTTTGTGCACCGCGCTAGCTCTGCCGAAAGTAGAAGTAGGCAGCTGCGACGCCGACGACCAGGGCAACCGCAAACCACATGAGGCCGGCGGAACTCTTGACTTCGCCTGGCGAGAGACCCGAAGCGGTGATTTGCTGGCCTTCCAGCATTGCCTCGATGGCATCTTTCGCTTCTTTTAGCCCCACACCCTTCTGCTCCCGATACAAGCGGATAGCTTCGAGCTTGTTGCCTTGCTGCAGGGCGCTAGCAACTACTTCGCTGCCCGTTGCCTTGGTAGTCTTCTGCGCGAGGACCAGCGGGCCGCCCGCTTCAATCTGCTCGACCGCATCTTTGGCTTCTTTCAGACCTAGACCGGTTGCGTCTCGCAGCAGCTTGATGGCCTCGATCTTGTTTCCACGATCAATTGCGGCCAGTACTTCGGGCGGAACGGTGTGGTGAGTGGGTTGCATCTTCAATACCGCGATTGATGCGCTCTAACGTTTGACATGAGAGGCATGACCCGGCTTGCCGGGGCATGTCCTCTCGATGGAAGGGTTAGGCCTCGCGCGAACTGACGGGCCTTTACTAAAACTCATGCGCTTGTCGACCATTGGTAGCGAATGAAGAGATCGACGCTACAGATCACCAAGTGCGTTTCATCCCAAGATTCGGTTGCCAGTGCATACGGTGGCCAGTCTGCGTGCAAAGGAATCTCAATGTTCGCGAAGCGCTTTACATACTCGCTGACTTGGCCGCGGGCTTGCACGAGATGGAAGGGCTTCGGTTCGGGCAGTTCTGACGCAGCCTTGACCCCAACTGTTGCGCCCACAAAGGAGGAAACGTCTGGATGTGGAAACTTTGATTTGCGAGAAATGTCGATTTCGAGCGCTTCCTCGCTTCCTGGATCGTCAAACTCGAACTGATCAATGCGGAGTGAAAGCATGAAGTTTCCAATGTGACAAGCGTCTCGCGGGCTTTCGTGAGGCCTAACGTTTGACATGAGAGGCCAGGCCCGGCTTGCCGGGACTGGTCCTCTCGATGGAAGGGTTAGGCGGCATTTTTGCAGCGCGCCCCACGCTTGAGCTGACCAAGCCAAGCCTTCAGCTTTGGCAAATCTTCTGGACGTAGAACCGCTGTTGCCTGCTTGCTCTTCGCATCTTTGTCTATGTGTCGGTGGACTTGCTCTGAATAGACATACAGATGCAGCAACACTTGGCGATCCGCTAAGAAGGAGACTTGATACATGCAGCCTCCGTGTTTGATCACGGTCTCCTCTTCCCAGTGTTTTCTCTGAAGCCTGGAGACTTCCTCCGCTAGCTCTCGAACTGATGCCGGATCTGTGATTCGGATCGCCTCGGAGGAATATGCTGCTTGGAGCCGAACCTCTGTCGAATCTTCGAGTTTGCGGAATGCGTTCTCAGCCTCTGAACCAAAGGCGAGCTGACTGAATAAGCCGCTGACGAGAACGGTACGACGGAGAAGCACCTTTGCCGCCTAACGTTTGACATGAGAGGCATGACCCGGCTTGCCGGGGCATGTCCTCTCGATGGAAGGGTTAGACCGCACTCTTGTTGAACGGGTTCTGGAAGATCTTGCGAGTCTCATATGTGTTCTTCTCGTGTTCCGTTAGCTCCTTGCCGGAAAGCAAGCTGTCGAACCGCATATCGAGATCATCAACTGCGTCGGCGATCCACTTGGCAAGTTCCTTTGAGCTCAGAAGCTCTGTCACCCAATGCGTATCCGTTGGAGCCGCTAGGAAAACGTAACCAGGACCTTTGAAACGCTCAAGTAGCGCATTGATCTTCTTCACGGGAGGCTTCGCACTTTGGCCAACTTCACCCTTGTAGTGAATCAGTTCATTTCGCAGAGAAGCAATAAGTTCGTATGACTGGAACGGCTCTGCCCCTGAGTCCCATACCGTGCCTCTCGATGCGGCTGCAATGAGGTTCCATTTGTCCTTGTACGAGAAGTCCTTGCGCGTCTCGTGCAACACCTTCCAAAAAGGGAAGGGTAGATAAGTGGTTTTCGAGTTCATTCCAACTACGTTCGCGATCAGTTCGTTGAGCTTTGCCTCAAGTACTGACGCGGCCATAAACACGCACGACGTCGTAGCTAGGTAGCGCTCGAAATCATGTGGAGCCTGTTCGGCCTGTGCAGCGTAGTACCTACAGCCCCACACCAGATCGTCCGAAAACAGGTAAAGCGACTGCTCTGTCTCCAGATGCTTAATTAGTTGCGGCATAGCGAGCTGTGCGGTCTAACGTTTGACATGAGAGGCTCGACCCGGCTTGCCGGGGCGAGTCCTCTCGATGGAAGGGTTGGGCGTCACTGGTCGTAGTGCCACTCTAGAAACTCTTCAGCTGTGCCTTCTTCGGCCATTTCAAGGATTGCCTCTGCTACGGCGTGCTGCCCCTTTGCCGCCGCAGCCGCAGATAGCGCGCAGGCGAGGAAGCCGAGGCTCCAAGCTTTTGTGGCCGCCTGCGCTACGAACTGTGGGAGCCTGCCCAGAGAACTGAAGTAGGCCTCTTGAAGCTCAGTGGGGACAGCTATTTCTTGCTTTGCTCGGCAGATCTCTACCCATGCGGGAAAGTGAAAGTAGGACTCGTGCGCCGTGGTTGGCGACTTGGCCAGTGCTGCAATGACATGAGGCACTGCCGCGAACGATGCGGAGTAGACATCACCTTGGTGAGCGAGTGCGCTCCAGAGTTGGAACCAAGGGCCGGAGTCGACGTTGTCTTCCGGGAACTGAGCAATCTGCTCCAGCAACATCGGAATGTCTCCCGCGCTTCCGTAGGCGTGCTCAAGCTCTTGCCAACGCGGACTGCTCAGACTCAGCACGAAAACTCTCCTTGTGACGCCCAACGTTTGACATGAGAGGCATGACCCGGCTTGCCGGGGCATGTCCTCTCGATGGAAGGGTTAGACCGCATCTTGCTGCCTCGCGGGGGAGGTTTCCTTGGAAGCGAGCGATCTTGTAACTAGAACCCTTGCCTGTAGTGGTGGAGGAAGTGGGATGTGGACCAACTCTATGGCAGGTGGAAACCGACCGGCGAGAACTGTGGCCTTGAAGTAGTCGTGCATACACGACTCAGTGAAGACCATGACCTTTCTGCAATCACCATCAACGTGAAGCAGATACAAGGCATCTGTCTTGAGCTTCTGGTACTTCGCGGAGGCCAGTTTCTTGGTTGCAGTACGCGCTGCGCTCGTAGATACCGCGGCAACGATCTTTCCATCATCGCTAACCGCATCAAACGCAAAGAGACCACCCCAAGTTAACTTGAGGCGCTTAGGCTGAAACCGCTGACCTTCGAAGTGAACTGGAAGGCCATGCTCGACGATCCAGCGCTCCGCTTCGTGGTTGACTGATGTGTCGGCCATGGAACTATGGGGTGATGCGGTCTAACGTTTGACATGAGAGGCGGCACAAGGGCGGAGCCCTTGTGACGTCCTCTCGATGGAAGGGTTAGGCGCCTGCATGCCACTCATGCCGGTATTCGAGTGAGAAAGTCTCGGACGCCTGCGATTAGCAACGTGACTTGGTCGACCTTGTATTCCCCGTACTTCCCATGTGCAGCCTTGTTGCGAAGATCCAGCCAGGCTGTGACATTCTTCTGGTCTAGTTTCGAGTAGACGTTTGCGCCAGCGAGATCAGCATTCATGGACTCGGCCTTCTTTGGTGTCGTGCTTCCATCCGGTTTCGTTGATTCGATAGGAACGCCTGCTTTAGCGCAAAGCATCCGCAGGTGTGACTCTAGGGCCGAGCCGGCTATGACGCCCGCGGCGTCCTTGTAGCCAGCATCGACCAGGTGTTGCGCCATTTCCAGGAAGTCAGCGAATGTCTCGCCGTGAACAAGCTCAACGAGCGACTGCAGGTGGCCGGCCTTCACATCTGCAAGCAACGCCTTGACGACGCCAATGATGGAGGAGGTGTGCGTGTGGAGGTGAGGGAGGTCTTTCAGTAGGCGCTTGGCTTCATTGACGTAGGTCGAGTTCTCTCCGGATATCCGGCTGATCGCGGCGACAGAGCGAGTGACAAGTGCTTGCCGTTCCTGCTTTGGAAGATCGCTGAGATCGTTGTGCTGAGATCGAGGAACCATTGCGTCGTAGTCAGCAACGATTCCTTCGAGTTGTTGAATGAGAGGCTGAACGTTCATAGTTTGAAGGCGCCTAACGTTTGACATGAGAGGCGGCACCCGGCTTGCCGGGTGACGTCCTCTCGATGGAATGGTTAGGCATCGGCTTCATGTGCGTACTTGTTTTTGAGTATCTCGTCTTCGTCGTATAGCTCGATCGAGTGGATGATGTGAGCTGATTTCAGAGCATTTGATACCGCTTCGCATAGAAGCTCCAGCTCGCCTGGTTGACCAGACTCTCCGCGCAAGAGGTACGTGGCGGGATCAATATTCTCTGCCGTGATACGAGCTTCTCCGTGTTTGATACGGACGTACTGGCCACCTTTGAATTGGGACGACTCGCCCAGCTTGGCGGGATGGCCGCATGAACTGAGTGTTTCAAGTAGCTGCTGAAGGGAGGCACTACTTCTAATAGTGCCGGAAGCAATGTATTCGTCTTCGGTCATAGTGCGCGAGCCTTTCGTACTCCGATGCCTAACGTTTGACATGAGAGGCCCGACCCGGCTTGCCGGGGCGGGTCCTCTCGATGGAAGGGTTAGGCCGCATTCTCTGAAAAGGCCTGGTTGGACTTACGCACCTACTCATGCTCTGCGTTTCGGAGCGCCCGTGCGATAGCGAGGAGGGCTCTCCGGTGGGGCGGCGTGAGTCTTTGGAAGACCCTTAGGAGTGATTGAAGGTCTTCTTGCTCTTCGGATTTTGGTTCAGTCTGAGCGCTGCCTTCTTTGTTGAGCGGGGCTTCGTCACCAAAAAGAAGATGCTTTGGATCGACCTTAAGAGCCTCGGCGAGGCGAATTAGCCTTTCCGCCCCCGGATCACTATTGATGCCTCGCTCAAGATCAGAGATTGTCGATTGGTTTATGCCAACGAGTTCGGCGAGAGAAACCTGTGACAGGCCAATGCGCTCTCTAGCTGATTTGAGTCTTTCACCAAGCGACATCGGCGACTCCTATGCGGCCTAACGTTTGACATGAGAGGCGGCGCCCGGCTTGCCGGGCGCCGTCCTCTCGATGGAAGGGTTAGGCGGCGGTGCGCTACCCGAAGAAACAGCAGTGCTCATCTTTGTGAACGACCTCAAGGAACCGGGCCAATGAATTGACCTCTGGGTGCGGCGTGTACCCGTGCCACTTGAGGTCACTCATCTGCCAGTAGATGCGCCAGATATTCTGTAATCGGACGAACGTTGCCTTGGCGAACGGAGTTTCCCTCTTCCTGGATTTGTCGCGCCAGTCGGGACGAATGTCGTGGAGCACAACGCTTTGCCCAGTGATCTTGTAGCCGTGATCCAGCTTGTCGCGAATGTGCTCAGGTGGTCGCCGACGCTTCATAAAGCTTTGCAACTCGCGTTCGCAGCGCGCCAATTCAATCTCGGTGAATGCCATGTTTCCAGCGGTACTTGCAACAACACGGCCTCAAGGCTAGCACTGGCCTTCTTTCCTCCGACGCCTAACGTTTGACATGAGAGGCGCTGACCGGCTTGCCGGGCAGCGTCCTCTCGATGGAAGGGTTAGAGCGCTTGGATGAAAGTGCGACGCTTTGCATCTGGCGTTTTCCAATAGCTGCGTAGCGCGATTTCTGCGGCATTTCGCTGAATCGGGTCGGTGTCTTTTACCCACTCTAAAAACTCGCATACGAGATCGACCTGTACTTCCGTCAGATGCTTTAGCCGCGCGACGTTGTATGCGGATAGTGACGTTAGAAGGAAAACAGTGGACCAGAAGACTGGTTCTTCCTTGAAATTTCTCGGCCAAGCGCCATCAAGGCAGAAGCAGAGGTATGCGGGAAGGTAGTAGCAAAGAGACTGGTCTTCCAGGTGTGAAAGTGCTGCGTCACATTCGATTAGTGTGCTGACTTCGATCTCATCCCAAGGAGTGGCCCCGTCAATGGATCGCTCTGCTTCCCATTCTTCTTCTGAGATCTCCCTGGCAAGACTCTGATCGGCAAGCTGTGCTTGCCTCAATGTCATTGCTGGCAGCGGAAGAACTGGGAATGCAACCTTGATACTTGCGATGAGTTGTGGCGGTGACATAAGCGCTCTAACGTTTGACATGAGAGGCGTCGCCCGGCTTGCCGGGCGACGTCCTCTCGATGGAAGGGTTGGGCGTCACTGATGCCACAGCTACACCCGCATTTCTTCGGGTTTGCCAGGCCGCCCTAGCGACTTGATGTGTTCTATGTCAGCCGGCTTTAGATCGAACCACTCGCCTTCGAGCCTCTGCGATCGAAAGTGATCGTGAAGAGATCTCTCGGCTTCCGTGTAGTTGTCGAAGTACGCAAAGTGCTCGACTGAGAACCGGAAAGGCAGCTTGACTTCAAACAAGCGTGTTCTCGACTTCATGCTTACGGTCTTGCCAATTTTGAATCCGTACTCCGACCGAAGCAGATATACGAACCCAGGTGTTGCGATTGTCGGAAGACGACGTGTGATGCCAGCCGCTGGCTTTCTAGTAGAGAACGCCAGTTGATCGAGGTCTACAAAGTGCTCTGCAAATAGATCGGCCAAACCATAGCGCTGAATGACAGAGTCAGCGAAGCCAAAGAAGGCCTTGCTTCGCCAGTGTGTACGACCGGCAGGTAAAGGCTTCAGGACTATTTGTACTTCGCGCCAATCCATTCGCGCGCCTTCGTCGCCTCTGTCTAGGCACACGCCAAGTGCGCTGACATTGCCAACCAACTCTGCTTCATCCCAGGCTGCGAAAGCCACCCCTTCACCCGGTTGAATTCGACGCAGCAGTTCACTTGGCGCAGACAGCAACTCGTTGCTGAATGGGGAGAAGCTTGCGGGTAGGGCGGAAGGAGCCAAGCGCCAGTAGTTTTTGATGTTGATCATGAATCGGAACTTGCTTGTGACGCCCAACGTTTGACATGAGAGGCGCTGACCGGCTTGCCGGGCAGCGTCCTCTCGATGGAAGGGTTAGAGCGCATTTTGGCCCCGACAGAACTTCTCTACCCACTCTGCTTGAGCGTTGGTGTCAGGCATGGCGACGCCTCGGCTGCGGCTGAGCAAATGGAATATGTCTTGACCGGGAATGCCAAGTAGATGGAGCAAGCAGCCGGCTACCAAACCAGTACGCCCGATACCTGCACGGCAGTGAACTGCGACTGCCTGGCCTTGCTGTAGGCGACCGTGCAGCACATGCACAAGCTCAAGAAGCTTGGCTTCGGAGGCCGGAACTCCGCGATCTTTGATCGGGAAGTGCAGGAACTCGATGCCACGCTGCTTGCAGATGATTGACTGTGCGTTCAGCTCTAGCTCGCGCACCTCATGACTCTCAAGGAGCGATACGACTACCTTGACTGACTCTCTGCACCAACCAGTCACTTCTTCTTCCAGCCACTCCCCGCCGCGCGGACGGGGCATGAGCGCGAGCTTGTGCGGCTCAATGCCTTGAACCCAATGCAGGTCTGGCAGAAACATGCAAATGCGCTCTAACGTTTGACATGAGAGGCCAGGCCCGGCTTGCCGGGACTGGTCCTCTCGATGGAAGGGTTGGGCGTCATTTCGCGGTCTGGCCTGCTTGAAGCCCACGGAGGATTTGAACCTTCAGTTGTTCGGCCTCGCGCTCGCTCTTCGGCTCTAGCGCCCGTTTATCTCCGATGTTCAAGAGAGAGGCCAGCGACCACTGAACAACTGTTCCTTCGCGCAGCGTATTGACTTCGACGGCGCGGCCTTTCTTTTCGCGAAGCGTCAAGTGGTAGCCGTAGGATTCCTTCCACCAGAACGGAATGGCTAGCGACAAGAGTGCTGCAGCCGGGTTGTGACTGGGCGTAGTCCAGTGAGCACGTCTAGGCGTTTTGTGAATCTCTACTGCAATGTCGGCCGTCGCGTCAGCTGACGGTTTGACATCTATAAAGAGTTCGGTCTTCTTCAGGATCTCAGCCACTTCCTTGACCAAGTAGGTGCAGTGATCGAACTCGACTTGCGCTCCTTGCTCGCAACTTGCAATTGCCGCGGTTAGCGCGGGCTTGGGCGCGTTTGAGATCGAAGCCATCTCTTCGCCGCTCAGCGGCGGTGGGATTGGCACAGACGTACAGCCAGCCGCGAACATCGAGAGGGCTAGGAAGTAGTGGCTTTGCATGGCGATCGGTTTATGACGCTCAACGTTTGACATGAGAGGCTTGACCCGGCTTGCCGGGGCATGTCCTCTCGATGGAAGGGTTAGGCCGCACGCGCTGTACGACCCGAACTTGCATTCTGCGTTGGCTGGTGTTTATGGCAAGCAAACGCACCGCAGACCTGCTACTAGGCTTCTGCTTGCTCGGGCTTCGGCGCATGGGACTGGCATGCGAGCGCGAGGCTACAAACAAATAGGTGGTGGCCAGAGCCCGTATCTCGATTCCTTTGCTAGACATCTGGATCTAGATCGGGGTCTAGATCACTTGGTGCATCGCCGGTTGTGCATTGTTGGCTTGCCGCTCCAGCTGAGAAGATCAGTACACCGCCTAATAGGGAAACGCCTCCCAGCAAAAGTATGCAAGGAACCGCCCACTCGATAGGCTGTTCGTTGGTGACTTGCCGCATCAGCGTGATAACGCCAAGGACGAGCAAGAGGAACCCAAAAGCCAGCAAAGCGTTCGTTGCGGTTCGGTTCATGTGCGGCCTAACGTTTGACATGAGAGGCCCGACCCGGCTTGCCGGGGCGGGTCCTCTCGATGGAAGGGTTAGGCGTCACGCTGAGGGACGAACCTACTTTGTAGCGATTGAAGCACTAGGTGAGCTTCCCCCTCGCTTGCAATACCAATCCGCGGCCACCGATAGCGACGATTGAAACTAATTTCATTTCCGGTGCTTCGGCGGATCTCTTCGATGAGCGAACGGATCTCACCTTCGGTAGCGCCGCATTGGCACGCGACGGATTTGGGCTCAAGCGCGACTTCGACTCTATTTCCTGGGGCTAGATTCTCGTGATAGATCGTGACCTTTCCGGCTGATCTATAGCGCTCCCCGTTTCCGCTTTGTAGTGGCTCTCCGTGACCAAAGATCTCGCGCATTGCAATGGACACACTTGCGTAGATTTCGTTGTGCACTGGTGTACCCCTTCCGATGATGAGCTTGAAGGAGGCAATTGTTCCGGGGTGGCGTGTCTTTGGGAAGATGCTGAGCACCGTGATGTCGATTTCGCACAATGACGCCTAACGTTTGACATGAGAGGCATGACCCGGCTTGCCGGGGCATGTCCTCTCGATGGAAGGGTTAGGCCGCACCGACGCGGAGGTACTTTTTGATTTCATCGGTGACCTTGTAGCAATCGTCTCTTAGCTCGCGCATGAAGTCTTGTTTTGGCTTGGCGAGGCTTGGTGCCTTTGTTGGCTCGCTCACCTTTGCCTCCTGCCAAGATTCATGAATAGACATCAGCTTCAGCGATCTTTCGTGGAGGTCGTTCATCCTTTTGTAGACAGGTTCAGGGAAGTAGAAATCGCTGCGCTCTACAACCTCTGCGAACTTCCACACCTCCTCCTCCGTTATTGCGGCTCCCCTTGCGGTGAGGTGAACTCGGAATCTAGATAGGCCGTCGAGAATTTCCAGACGACTTGCATGCAACGCGATTTGGTTCGCAGCGATGGCTGCCTTGACTTGGCGCTTGGCATAGATGGCGGCAAGTATTGCGACCAACGCGGAAAGGAAGGAGATAAGAGCGGTGGTTTCTTCCATAAGTGCGGCCTAACGTTTGACATGAGCTGCGTGACCCGGCTTGCCGGGGCACGTCAGCTCGATGGAAGGGTTAGGCGCCTGTTTGCGCATGCCTATACCTCGAATACCGGGAACTGCGGGAGCTTGGTTACTAGAGCATCGTGCCAAGCATGCCAGTCTTGCGGCCTGAGAACCCCTGACACCTGCAAACCAGCAGGCTCGACTGACGCTATGAGATACGGAGCCACTTCTTCACGGCCGAACCAACAAGAACAGCCGTGACTTCCGGTTCCTGCCCAACCTGGAAGAGCTTCGTAAGTTTCTTGAAGGTGCTTCAAATCGCGCTCATTGAAATCCGAGAAGCGCAAGGCATAGACACGCTCGACGGCGACATACCCATCAGGTGCATTGAGATGCGTGGCAGCGTTGTCGTAGTACAGCGCCATGGTTACTTTTGCTCTCGATTCCGGTGGAACGCTCTTCAGGCGCCTAACGTTTGACATGAGAGGCGCTGACCGGCTTGCCGGGCAGCGTCCTCTCGATGGAAGGGTTGGGCGGCACCACACGCTCGCTCACTTGCTACTGCTGGTGCCCAGATTAAGCAGCTTCGCAAGCTCTTCCGCCAGGGTTCTGGATGTGAAGAGAGAAACCACTTTTGCCTTGCCGAACTCCTGCTCAAGCTCTCGCTGACGAACGGGATGATTTCCCAGGCGATACAGGCGAGTTGCTGTGCGCTTTGGAGGAGCGATTTCGTACACGCCCCAGCTGCGAGGCTTCGTGTACGAGCCATCAGCCGCAAGGGCGGAGGCTTGAACTCCCTTGGCTAGCAGCGCATCGACTCTTTCTTGGCTGAAGCGCGTGTTGTTTTGCATTTGCGAGTGCGATGGCCGGTGACTTCGACTTTGTATTTCAAGGACGCTTTCGACTGCCAGCGGTGATTCCCTGTGCCGCCCAACGTTTGACATGAGAGGCCAGGCCCGGCTTGCCGGGACTGGTCCTCTCGATGGAAGGGTTAGGCTTCACCGGAACACCGGTACATAAACCGGGCCTTGTAGGCGAGTTTGGTAAGCGCCCCCCACCTTGTTGATAACTAGCCCCTCTGCAATCTGGTACGAGAGTGGTGTGGTGCGAAGAACTGAATAGGCAGCTTTCAGTGCCGGCAAATCACGATTCGCTTTGTCTCGGAGTTGGACGTTCTCCCACTCTGGATCGAAGTGGAGATTGCCTATATACGACGCTTTACCTCGCTCTACGGTGAACTCGATGTTGATTGGAGTCTTTGAAGCAGAGCGCCAATGACCTCTCACCACTTCCCATAGGACTAAGCGATATCTTCCTTCCGGTACCTCAACTGCATAGCCTCCAGCACGCTGCTTTGGGTCGTCGCTAGCCGAGAAGGAGGAGTCATTCCAAGGCGTTAGGCAGGGAACCATATCGCAGCCGAATGAGAAGCGTATGAGCTTGCCTCCGGAGTGAGGTTGGGCATACAGATGGATTCTGGCCAGACTACTCTCCCATGAGATGCTGCCAACAGCCAGACCAGTTGGTTTGTTCGGATCGAACTTGAAGTCGCTTGGAATGTTCGAGCACGAACAAAGAGCAACGAGGGGGATGAGGGCTATGAGGAGCTTTTGCAGGGGCATAAGTTGGTTCTACCTCGTGAAGCCTAACGTTTGACATGAGAGGCTTGACCCGGCTTGCCGGGGCAAGTCCTCTCGATGGAAGGGTTGGGCGTCATGCTGCCGCGAACTCCGTGATGGACAGGGTATTTCCATCTGGATCTTTGAACCACGCAACTTGCGAGCCATCCGGTGTGCGCCAGATGCCTGCTTCGTTTTGATTCATACCCGCATAGCGTTGGAACTTGACGCCTCGACCTGCAAGCTCTTCAACTGTGCGAGCAATGTTGGTGACCTGCCAGCCGAGCGCCGTATAGCCGCTGACCACAACGTCTTGCACTTTTTGCACTCTGATCGTCGTTGCGCCTGCTTTGAAGACCAGTGCAAACGGGCTACTTTCCAGGAGTTGGAGGCCAAGAGTGGTTTCGTAGAACTCTTGAGATTTGCTCGGCGCCGCGGTAGCAACGAAGCCAACGAGCTTTTCACTGCTGAGCATTGGTGACCTCCGTTTGCGTTCTATGACGCCCAACGTTTGACATGAGAGGCGGCACCCGGCTTGCCGGGTGACGTCCTCTCGATGGAAGGGTTAGACGCCTTGTGCGCCACGCATGTGAAGACCGAGCCAAGCAGCGTAGACGAATAGCGGGATGAAGCCGAGCGCGGCAGTTACTGGAAGCGCTATGAGGTGACCAAGCCCTTCGAATCGAGCTTCTATCGGCGCCGCTATTAAAGCGGTTAGCACCATACCAACCCAAGCAAGGGCAGAGCCAACCACTACTAGACCGACTACGAACCAAAAGCCCGGCCACATTGAGACGGACTTGGTCGGATTGACGTGCTCAAACAGCCCGATCACTAGGCCAAGAGCGAGACTTCCGAGTAGCAACGTGTGGAGAGACTGAAGTTTTCCAAGAATTGGAATGAACGCCAGCACTACAGCCGCAAGTAGTAGCTTCCCAACCAGCTTTGCGACGAACCAAGGTTCCGCGGCGACAAGCTGCCATGGAAACAACCAAGCGGCTTCTTGGGAGAACCTCAGCATGATTGGAGAGAGCGTTAAGACGAATACCACCAGTGCAAATGTCTGAACGAATGGGATGAGCAACATTGAGAGGCAGCCGACTGCACCTCCGGCTTTACCTGAGTTCGACATCAACAGGCCGATCGCAACGACGGGGCCAATCGACAGTACAAGAAACAACGCCGCTGCGGCATAGGTTTGCCAATTCGCCAAGGTTCCGAGGCTAGTGAGAACGGAGTCCCAAAACATTTTCTCTCCCTCGAAGTTGAAGGCGTCTAACGTTTGACATGAGAGGCGGCGCCCGGCTTGCCGGGCGACGTCCTCTCGATGGAGCAGTTAGGCGGCTGGTGGCACACCTGGGCAACCGCTGACCGACTGACCAAACCAGCGAGCGGCGAACGAAGCGGGAACGCTGACTTGGGGCTTTGCATTTGTATTCTTGGTTAGGCCTGCTGCCGTCCGAGCTGCTACCGACGGCGCTCTACTGTGAGGCCTCTCGGCTGGGCAGAGCCTACCGCAAGCCGCTTTCTTGGCAGGAACGAGCCTGGTGACAAGCAAGCGAAACTCGCGGCACGGGCGTAGCCGGTGCCTGAGCGGCCCAGCGGCCAAGAGGTGGTGTGCGCAGCACACGGCCGGCGAGCGACCTCGATGCTGGGCAAGCGAGACGCTTCCGATGAAGCAGTGCCGTGCGCTGGCCGCCAGCGGACGGACAGCGCACTCAACAGCCGCGCGAGAACAGAACGACCTTCCGACGGTGCTTCATGCGGCCGTGAACGCAGGCACAGCGGCCTTGGCATGACTCCGAAGCAACGCATTCGATTGCAGGCCGCCTAACGTTTGACATGAGAGGCTCGACCCGGCTTGCCGGGGCGAGTCCTCTCGATGGAAGGGTTAGGCGTCAACTTTGCGCGAGACTTCTTCATCTCTTTCCCTGGAGATTGAAATCGCTGCAAAGTGCTTCGATCTGACCCGACTGAAGCTTCTTCCACATATCTAACGCCTGATCTCGCGAGACGTTCTCGATGGTCAGAGGTTCGGACAGTTCCTCTCCATAGTCTTGGTCTGCCCACTGCTCGAGGGTTGCGGCCTTGGAACGTCCGATGTACAGCACATACATCGGGCCTGTGTCTGTTCCGTAGCGAACATAGGCTGAGGGGTGTTCCTCGTAGTCCGCGCGAGTCATGCTTGGATGATTCTCTTCGTACACCTCATCCAGCGCGGCGCTCAGCTCTTTGGCGGTTGGGTCAGATGTGTCTCCACCATAGCGGTGACTGAGGATGAACCATGGCGCTTCCACAGCTGCTCCTTTGACGCCTAACGTTTGACATGAGAGGCGCTTGGAGGCCGCAGGCCGGAAAGCGTCCTCTCGATGGAAGGGTTAGGCGGCGCACACGGCACAGCCCGGACCTGCATTCTGCGTTGGGCGGAGCCGCTGGAAAGCAAACGCACCTTACCGGCACGTGCTGCGAAGCAGCGTGTGCTTGCACGGCCTTGCGGCCTCCGCTTGGCGCACATGCGCGAGGCCTGAGTGGGAGTGATTTCGCACCAGCCTTGCTTGGTGCGCAATTCGGCGCGTGAAGCTGCGGGAGCCATTGGGTTGCTTGACGCCTAGGCTAAGACGATGCCATGACACCGCCGACAACGATGAGGGCAACTCCGGCGTACCAAGCTTTAAGAAGCCATGTGCCAACTTTGTGTTTGCGGGCGTATATGAATACGTATAGCGGGACTATGAAGCAGAGCAATCCATGAAGTGGCTCTTTCCCGAATGCATGGATAGCGATTGCCCATTGAGCGGCAATAGTGAGTAGGAGGCCCAAAACTAGTAGTGCACCACCGACGGACATGTGTGTTCCTTTGAGCCGCCTAACGTTTGACATGAGAGGCGGCGCCCGGCTTGCCGGGCGACGTCCTCTCGATGGAAGGGTTGGGCGGCGCTTGCATCGATGGGGCAGGGCGCGGCCAGGCGACGAACTTTAGCCGGCGTGTGCTTTCAGGGCGCACCGGTTCGCTGCATGCCTCGGCTGGTGCAGGGCGCCCACGCCGGCTAACCCACGGACTGACTGACGACCGCTGCATCGAGTGGGCGCGGTGACTTGCAGAGTGCACAGACGAGAACATTGCGGTGATGAACGCAGGCAGGAACTTGCTCTTCTTGCGATGAGGTACTGAACTGGCCATTGGTCTGCCACCGAATTTCTCGAAGGCGACATGCCTCGTCTTTAGTGCCGCTCAACGTTTGACATGAGAGGCTTGGCCCGGCTTGCCGGGACAAGTCCTCTCGATGGAAGGGTTAGGCCGCACGCTCGATCGCTACTTAACTTTGGTGCCGAGATTCTCAAGGCATTTCTTGAAAGTCTCACGCTCGCCAGACGTATTCACAAGCGCTGCTGAATAGCTCTCATAGATTTCCACTTGACCTGTGCTCATGACATCCACGCTCACCAGGATGATTGAATTGGTGACGGCTTCAACTCGCATTCCTTCAGCCCTTCGCTGCTGCCGGACAGAGATGTTTGTCAGTGATCCATGAGAGGTACTAAATCCATCCATCAGGCAGTCAGTGAATTCCTGCGTCTTTTCGGGTGGAACTTTCCCCTGCTGGAGTAAGGTGAACGCTGTTTTGTCAAGGCGTGTGGGAGCGGAGCCACAAGCGCATAGAACAACTGAAGTAATGGCGACGAGAACTGCAGTGGGCTTGCGCATAAGGTGTCTTCGTGCGGCCTAACGTTTGACATGAGAGGCCCGACCCGGCTTGCCGGGGCGGGTCCTCTCGATGGAAGGGTTAGGCCTTCGCGTTGGGAGGCGCTGAGTGCGAGAAGGCTTCCACGAGTCCAGAGCATGACCCAATGCTTCGGCATTGGCACCGAGATGGAGTACCAGGTCAGCATTCTTCAGCACGCAAGTGACCAACTCCGCTTCCTTCCGAGAAACTACCCGGCCGCGATTGCAAACTCGGGCGAGCACGCGGGCACTCGGCAAGACGGGAAGGTGATTTGGAAGAACGCCGAATTCACCGAGTTTGACCACGGAAAGAAGAGCATCGGATTGATCTCTTCGTTCTCGTATAAAGCTGTCCACTCGCCGGCTAATCTGCCGAAGCAGCTTGATGCCTCGGCCACTCGCGAGCTTGGTGGCCTCTGCGAGCGAGACAGTGGGAGGCCCGAGCCCACGCTTCTTGCGCTTTTGCTCCGACTCGTAGCCAAGCATCTTGAGCATAAGAGACTGAGCTTCACGAATTGCGGTTGAAGAGGGCTGACGAGGCATTCGACTTCGGAGGCCTAACGTGATATGGACATTTATCTGATTGGCGACCTATAGCCACAAGTGGCCATAGGTGCACACATGTGGATAGATGTGGAATCCATATCTATCTACTTTTGAAACTTGCCCGAAGCGTACCAGGGGGGCAGTAGAGCCACATGCGGACGTTCACCGACGTTCCCCCTGTGACGCCTAACGTTTGACATGAGAGGCATGACCCGGCTTGCCGGGGCATGTCCTCTCGATGGAAGGGTTAGGCGTCATTCTGAACCCGCTGCTGGAATGGGCCGGAACAGGCCACCAACGCCCAATTGGATCTCCACGCGGTGCCGTATGTACTCATCGGGATGAGCCCTAGCGATAGAGATCGCCTCTTTGATCAGCGGCCTGTTCATTTCCGGATGAGCCTTCGCATCCAGGTTCAAGAGCGGAATGATTCGTTGGAGAACACGCGTTTCAGGGTTCTCAACGAACTCGCGCAGTAGCTCACTGCGGATCTCATCTCGAAGCTCAGAAAGGTCTTCGTCTCTCGGGTTGCTGGTTGCCCAGTAGAAGGCACTGGCAGCGCCTGCCTTTTCTTCATTCGTTCCTTCGCGCAAGTACCTGAGCAGTCGCCGATTGATCTCTCCACCACCCCATGAGCGAACACAAGGTTCTATATACATCCGATTTAGGCTAGGGTTTTGTTCCAAAACGCCAGCCAGAATGAAGGCGTTTAGGAGGCGTTTAGGTACCGGCTGTCTTTGGAACAGAAGGGCAACGAACCTCTTGCGTTTGGCATCGCCTAGAGCAGAAGACAGCCACTCCCAATCCGTGGTGGTGTTTCTTTGAACTCGCCTACGCGCTTCTTCCATAGCCAAGTGGGCACCAGGGCCTGGCTTTGGAAGTGCTTCTGACCAGCGGTCGTAGTACTCGGGCCATTCCATTAGTGACGCCTAACGTTTGACATGAGAGGCGGCGCCCGGCTTGCCGGGCGACGTCCTCTCGATGGAAGGGTTGGGCGGCGCTTGCCTCGATGGGGCAGGGCGTGGCCAGGCGATGAACTTTAGCCGGCGTGCGCTTTCAGGGCGCTTCGGTTCGCAGCATGCCTCGGCTGGTGCCGGGCGCCCACGACGGCTAACCCACTGACTGACTAACGACGGCTGCATCGAGTGAGCACGGTGATCTGCCGAATGCGCAGACGAAAACATTGCGGTGGCGAACGCAGGCACGAACATGCGCTTCTTGCGATGAGGTACTGACGTTGCCATTTGGCTTGCCACCGACTTTCTCGAAGGCGACATGCTTCGCCCTCAGTGCCGCTCAACGTTTGACATGAGAGGCGGCGAAAGGGCGCAGCCCTTTTGACGTCCTCTCGATGGAAGGGTTAGGCGGCGCCTTACAAGCCTAGCTGCTTGATTGCCCAAAGCTCTCCGGCTTTTCCCAGCATTTCTTGCCAACTGGAGAAGCTAGAGGCTGACCTAATGAATTCGTCCCACTTTTCATCTGGGATTGCAGCAAAGTCTTCCTGAGACTCGATCTTGAAGCCGCTGGCGCCGAACATTTCGTCAGCGTTAGCGAACCTTGTGTGCTTGGCCACAAAGTCCGGGGTCAGAAGATCGGTCATGGAAACGCTCTGATTGTTGATTCCCTTTGCCTTCTTCTCGATTTCGTTCAACTTCTTGCCCAGGTCATTGGTGAACTTCACTTTCATCTCCCGTTGTTTCGATTGATCGGGTGGTGCTGGCTAACGTGCTACCGGTCTAGTGACTATGCCAACAGCATACGAAAACGCACCTCGGCGGGCTCTTCATTGCGACGCCTAACGTTTGACATGAGAGGCTCGACCCGGCTCGCCGGGGCGAGTCCTCTCGATGGAAGGGTTAGGCGTTTGCAAGCAGCTTGGCGAGCATGTTCTTCTTCGCTGTGTCTGGCTTGTACGGAACATACGCCTCCAAAGCTACCAGTAGTTCTGACCAATGGGTGAGGAACGGCTTGTCGGCTTTTAGTTTCGCTTTGCCTTCAGACCAACGTTCTTCGCACTCAAGGAGCAAGTTGCTAATTCGATGTGACTCGGACCAGCAGGCAGCGCAAAGAGAACGCTGCTGATCAATGCTCGCCTTCTTTACCTCGTATGTGTACTGCTGGTCTTGAGCAGTAAAGACACATTCCGCTTGGCAGTGCCAACACTTGTATGGTTTGTCTGTGTACTCGCGAATGAAGCCATAGGAGAGAGTTTGCTTGCTCTTCTCTGACCACTTCTCAGGATCTGCAGGAATGGATGTTGGCCGGTCGTTCTGCTTTATACGAACGCCTAACGTTTGACATGAGAGGCATGACCCGGCTTGCCGGGGCATGTCCTCTCGATGGAAGGGTTAGGCGCCATTCTTTGCAGCAAACGGACTTGCGTCTAGTTGACTTTGAAACTCGTTTGCTCGCTCCGCACCCAAATCTTCATCATCTAGCTCGCACCACCTCGCTGCCAAATAGAAGGATCGGCTTGTCTTAGCCATCGCAATGATCTGTTCAGCATACGAGGGGTGCTGCCACAGAAGATCCTGGAGATGGCCGCAACCTATGACTTCAAGTACCTGCTCGTTTGGTGCGCGATCAATGAGCCAGGCGAGCGACTCCAATCCTTCTTCGGGATGCTGACGACAAACCCAATTCAACCACTCCCAGGAGTAGAAGAGCGACCTATTCGCCTTGGGATTGCCGGCAAACTCAAGGTAGGTCCGGAGCATTGGCTCGGCTTCGGGCCAGATGGCGAACGCGTTCATGGCGCCTAACGTTTGACATGAGAGGCATGACCCGGCTTGCCGGGGCATGTCCTCTCGATGGAAGGGTTAGGCATCGCTTTCAATCTACGAGTTCGAAGGGCGCGATTTGCCAAAGCCGTTCCGGGATTGGTGTGGGCTCTACCAATGCCAAGGGACCATAGCTACTGTTTAGACCCAAATGCTGCTTCCAATCATGGATGAAGAAGACAACACGGTAGCTACGCTCAGTTGGAAGATCGTTGAAGCGGTACTCCCCTAGCAATTTGGAGCCGTCAGGCGTAAGGAATTTCTCTGACCATGCCACTTGCCACCTTGAGCTTGGGATGGAAGGGTTAACTTGCTGAAAGTCCCCTACCGAAAACTTGCTGTCCGGGTCTTCTACAAGCACTTCGATCTGCGCCACACCAGCGAACTCTTGTTCGAAATACTCTCGTCGCTCCTCCAGCTCTTCCGGCTCCAACGCGACGATCTCGTCACCTCTGCCGACCCTCTTCAGGAAGTCTTTCAACTCGTCTGAGAAGTTGATTGGATTCTGGCCAGAGACTTCTTGATCAACAAACGCACGATAGCGGTCTGCATCCAAGGTAGGAATGTAGACGCCGATCACCGAGATGCGAGGTTGCGCCATGCGATGCCTAACGTTTGACATGAGAGGCGGCACAAGGGCGCAGCCCTTGTGACGTCCTCTCGATGGAAGGGTTAGGCCGCTCGCGGGACGCCTGGGTATTGGCAAGAAGAGAACGCATAGCTCGCCTTCTTCCTTCGTACTTACACCGGAAGCCAGCGCCACCAAAAAGGCTGACGTGGCTCTTTGGCACCGAGTGCTTGCAGCTGCGCGACAAACTCATGGTGACCATACTTCTTGGCGGCCTGCAACGGAGCCAGGTTATCTAGCTCCGAAACCAAACTTGGATCAGCCCCGTGTGCAAGCAGGTACTTGGCTATCTCTTTGTGGCCGAGAGCCAAGCTTGTGACGAGTGGGGTTCGAAGAATCTCAGGGTGTTGGTAGTTCGGGTTCACACCTTCTTTGATGTGGTGCTGCACCAGAGGCAAATTGCCTTCTTCCACCGCTTGGTACAAGTCTTTCCAGTCGCCTGCTGACATTTGGCTCCTCCGCTTCCCGGGGTTTTGTTCTTTCGAGCGGCCTAACGTTTGACATGAGAGGCTCGACCCGGCTTGCCGGGGCGAGTCCTCTCGATGGAAGGGTTAGGCGCTTCTGGCGACGAGAGCCGATTCATGGTGCGCCTGGACGAAAAAGAGCATGGATCCGACGAGGAATAGTTCCATCTGGCGCGAGTGGGAGTCGCTCAGTATTCTCAACTGCTCGCATTACTGCTCTATCCCACGCTTGAGCGCCGCTTGATTTCACGAGGCGATGACTGGCGACTCGACCGCTCGGTTCAGTGGTGATCTCCACTTCTGCAGTTGCGTCTTGTGGAACTGACTCGGTGACAACGATGTTTGGTCGTATCGCAGCGATGAGGCGTGCGGCATATGTGGCGTCGTAACTCGGCGGTGGCTTTGCGGCGATGCCTGGAAGAGCGCCAGACGCGGGCTGAGCTACTGCTGCTACCAACAACGAACTGGCGAAGAGAGTGGCAGATATTGCGGCGATTCGGCTCATAAGCGCCTAACGTTTGACATGAGAGGCCCGACCCGGCTTGCCGGGGCGGGTCCTCTCGATGGAAGGGTTAGGCGGCGCTGCATCTGAGGAGGCAAGGCGCAGCCAGACGAGCAACTTTAGCCGGCGTGTGGGTTCAGGGCACATCGGTTCGCGGCATGACTCGGACGGTTCAGGGCGCCCACGACGGCTAAACCCAAGGACTGACTGACGACGACTGCATCGAGTTGGCACGGTTATCTGCTCGAGGCTCAGAGAAACACCTTGCGGTGGTGAACGCAGGCAAAACACCCTCTTCGATGAGCCCGAAAGCCTGCCAAACGGGAGAAAGGGAATGCCAGCCATCTTTGCAGCTCGGCACGGCTTTGCCTTTAGCGCCGCCTAACGTTTGACATGAGAGGCCCGACCCGGCTTGCCGGGGCGGGTCCTCTCGATGGAAGGGTTAGGCGGCGCAGCATTCGAGGAAGCAAGGCGCAGCCAAGCGAGCAACTTTAGCCGGCGTGTGGTTTCAGGGCGCATCGGTTCGTGGCATGGCTCGGACAGTGCAGGGCGCCCACGACGGCTAAACCACGGACTGACTGACAACCCCTGCATCGAGCGAGCACTGCCTTTGCCTCGATGCTCAGACGAAAACATCGCGGTGGCGACCGGAGGCACGAACCTGCTCTTCGTGGCAGTGGCACTACCTCCCACCAAAACCGTGCGCCACCGAACTTTCAGAAGCGATTCGTTCTGGCCCATTGCGCCGCCTAACGTTTGACATGAGAGGCGGGACCCGGCTTGCCGGGGCACGTCCTCTCGATGGAAGGGTTAGGCAGCACCGTGAATCTCCTCCCACTGAGGCGCCTTCGCCGTTGCGGGGCCGAGGCGGTATTGCGGCACTCCATAGCGCGCGAACAACTGCGGAGGTAAGGGGACGGCCGCATGTTGGTTGTGATAGATCCTCATGTCCAAGGTGTCAGGTCGAGGCGTTGTTAGCGTCGCGACAGCACTGATTGATGTGTTGGTATCGGGTGTTAGACGTCGCTTTCGACCAAATGTGACATGGGAGACGTGCGCTGCTTGTTTTGGATCATCTGGGACGACGAAGTGCAGCGTTTCAAACCCGTACATCGCGACTCTTACTTGATAGGGACCGATGTGCATCTGGGAGCCTCCGGTTCCGAAGACGACAAGCAAGCCGGGATAGCGGCCCCGTGTGCGTGACCGTAACTGCCCAGAGGCATCGAGGATCTTCTTTCTGATGCGATCACCCGGTGAAAAGCTATGTACGACCGGAACTCCGGATTTGGCTTGTGCTGTGAGCGCGCGCTCGGTAGGGTTCTCTGATATCTCCTTGACTTCGACGATGACCTTTCGTCTTGGAAGGAACAAGTCGTAGTCGGGGGTTCTTTCTGTACTTACGGCAACTTGCCGAAAGCGAATCGAACGATTCGAGCAGTACTGCTCGAACAGCGTTTCGGAGAGAGTGCGCGGCATTGTGCTGCCTAACGTTTGACATGAGAGGCGCTTGGAGGCCGTAGGCCGGAAAGCGTCCTCTCGATGGAAGGGTTAGGCGCTTGCTTCACTACGACAAGGGCCTTTGAGAACAGCACTTGGATTCCTTGGCTCTTCTTCTTGAAGCCAGAGATGGCGAAACCGCATTTCAGGTTGGCCTGAGTCATTGGGGAATTGGCTTGGTCAGTGGCGGTTTCTACCGCCTGAAAGCCTTGCTCCTTGGCCCACGAGTGCTGCAACTCAGTAAGCTTGACGGCCACGCCTTGGCGGCGGTGATCTGGGTGAACCCCACCAAGCCAGCTGTAGTACCTAGATTGGCTGTGCGCGTAGCCAATCTTGAAAGCGACAAGATCCTTGTCGACACTGGCGCAAACGACGCTGACAAGTGGCATCTTTTCAAGCCGCCACCGCAGATCGGGAGTCGGACGATCGAATAGCGAGTGAGAAAGGCGCTCAATCGCTTCTACCGTTTGCGGTGAGATAGGTTGACGCTCAACTGTGTACTCGACAGCCACGGGGATCGCTCCTCAAGCGCCTAACGTTTGACATGAGAGGCGGCGCCCGGCTTGCCGGGCGACGTCCTCTCGATGGAAGGGTTGGGCGGCTTTCTCCGCATGCTTACTTGTGACCTGCCACGGCGAGGACTGCCTTGGGATTCGTGCTCGCAATGGCGAGAAGCGTGCGGGCTGCACCGCTAGGCTGCTTGCGACCCTGCTCCCAACCTTGCAGGGTGCGAACTGACACCCCCATAAGCGCTGCAAATTGCGACTGCGACAGGCCAGTTTTCTTTCGAGCCTCAATGACGGGCGATGAGACGACGCTGACCTGACCAGCCTTCATCTCCTTCACGGACTGAAGCAGCTCTGCGGCCAGATCTCGCTTTGCTTCGTATGCCGCCAGTTCCTTGGCGCTCAGGGGTTTACTCTTCGAGGGCACGGCGAATCTCCTTCAGCTTGGGGCCAGTGAGGTTATCTGTCTTGGCTTTGGCATACAGCGTGAGCAAGACAACCTCACCTTCGGCGGTGCGAGTGAAATAGATCACTCGAACTCCGCCTGACTTGCCCGAACCTGCTCTACCCCAGCGCACCTTACGAATGCCACCGGATTCGGGCACAACATCTCCGGCAGTAGGGCGCTCTGCGATGTAGGCGGCGAAAGCGCCTCGTTCTTCCTCAGTCCAGTAGAGCGGCCACTGTTTCTGGAAGAGTGGGGTTTCGACGACGGTGAGCATCGGCGCACTATACGCCTAGGGCGCATAGTTGTCTAACGCTCCCTAAGCCGCCCAACGTTTGACATGAGAGGCCCGACCCGGCCTGCCGGGGCGGGTCCTCTCGATGGAAGGGTTAGGCGGCACGTTGCTTTGGCGCATGGAAATTTGCTGTTTGCAGGGAAAGCCGATGTACCCCATGGCTACCTGGCCAGCTTTCGCAAAGGATGCGCATTTGGAAGTTCTGAATACGAAACATTGGCCATCAATCGATTGGGCATGGAGAGCGCCCTGTCGACGAGTTGCTCATCTGTCATGGGCTCCAAGCATTCGACGATGAGCCATCGAGCCTTGACAGGATCGGGGCAGCCCGCACAGAACGAGAGAAGTACATCGTTGTATGTTTGCTCTGACAGCCCATTCGCTTTGGGATGCATTAGCTTGCTCAAGAGCAAAAGGAGCTGATCTTTTCCGAGCATCTTTTCCTCGCGGTAGCGCCAACGGGCCCAATGACGCCTAACGTTTGACATGAGAGGCATGACCCGGCTTGCCGGGGCATGTCCTCTCGATGGAAGGGTTAGAACTCACTCTATATGGTGGCCAGCCATGGCTTGAAGTACAGGTGGAAGCCAACGAAAGCGCCGACATTGACGGCGGCGGTACCCCAGAAGGCTGCGCGAAACGATGCTTTGCTTGACTTGTGCCGCAACAGCTGCTGTGCGACCAACCCACCTGGCCAGCCGCCAGCGAGGCCTAGGAGCAAGAGTGATTGCTCGGATGTGCGCCACCGCCCAGCCTCCGCAGCAGCCTTATCAAACGAATATGCCAACAGGCAGATGATGCTGAGGAGAAGATAAGCCACGGCGAACCACACGGATACGCCCCGAGTAAGCGCTAAGGCGACGTAGATCGCAATGAAACTCGGAATCGCGAGGACGCTTGCCAAACCCCATGTGGCCGGATTGCTGGGCTTCTTGCGAAGAGTGCTTCGGGTGGCAGTTGCGACGCCTACATTAGCAGCGCGCTTCTTTCCATCGCGGTTTAGTTCTACCTCGAAGGTGAAGTGCTGACCGATCTTTGGCGGACGAAGCTGAGTGGGAACGGCAGAGATGTGCAAGAAGATTTCTTGCCCACCGCCAGATGGCTCAATGAAGCCAAAGCCACGCTCGGCGTTCCATGATTTGACGTGCCCTGCAAACCTCATTGCTGCCTGTGAGTTCTAACGTTTGACATGAGAGGCGGCGCAAGGGCGCAGCCCTTGTGACGTCCTCTCGATGGAAGGGTTAGGCGGCTGGGTGATCATGCGCGCGGGAACACTTGCTTTGGATCGCCTGCAATGTCTATGGGGCCATGACATTGAATCCGAAAACCCACCTTTGAATCTTGCACTTCGAATCCTTGCTCGCCGTCTGGATAGGTGAAGCGTGTGACTTTGAACTGGACGTCTTTCCACTGTGTCGGTCCTGCAATGTAGGTGCAGTAAAAGAGCCGCAAGCCAAAGTCTTGCTCTTGCGAGGTGGCATTGGGCTGAATTCGCAGGACCAGGTAGTCATGATCGTCGTGATAGGCATTGAACTGTGCGTCCGCTGCGCTCCAGCGGTCAAGGACCTGCTGCAGCTTCTCGCAATCGCTCTCCGACACTGTGCTCATAAGACGCCTAACGTTTGACATGAGAGGCGGCGCCCGGCTTGCCGGGCGACGTCCTCTCGATGGAAGGGTTGGGCAGCGCGCATGTGCGAGCCTCGGTGGCGCAGAAGCGCAACGGCGCCGAACGCCTGGCGGAGCTTACCTGCGACGCAGGCAAGCGGCCGAGCCCAATGCTGCCGTACTCGGCAGTGCCCACTGGCTGACTGCCAAGCGCAGCACTGAGGCGCGAAGCGCCAACCACCGGCTGACTGAGGCGAGCCGAACGAAGACAACGACCAGCACGAGCAAGCACCTGAACGCTACGGCGTGAGCCGGCCTTGCCAAAGACTGCTTGCAACGCCCGCCAGTATTGCCGCCAGACACGTGACGCGCGACTGCGACACGGCACGCAAAGACCCGGAAGAACCGAAGAGCCAAGGACCGACGAGGCGCGGTGAAGCGGCGTGGAACCTAAGACAAGCGATGGGGAGCGAAGGCTCATGAGCAACAACTCTGGACTTACCGCGATGCCCAACGTTTGACATGAGAGGCGGCACCCGGCTTGCCGGGTGACGTCCTCTCGATGGAAGGGTTAGGCGCCGGTGCGGCCCGGGTCTGAGTTTTCAAGAATCGTCTTGATGCTTGGATGAGAGCTCGATTGGAAGCGACTGCCGAGAATCTATGCCGGCGGCCTGAATTTGGTGAGCATAGAACATGTGTCTGAGGGGTTCGCCTTCGGGCGCTTCAGTGAACTCGACTACGAACCGGCTGCGGAATGGTGCTTGACCTTCGGCTTCAACGACCTTGCCAATTGAGCCTTTAGTGACGGCTGATGACCCATACGGAGGGTCTAAGACGGTAACGAGATCACCGACTTCCGGTACGAGCCAGCAGGAAATGCAATAGAGCGCAGCAGGCTCTCCGTGGCCAAGAGACCGAGCGACCTCTTTGAGCCACGCGGGGCTCCCATTTTTAGCGGTTGACTTGAACCGAATGGCCTTCTGGCAGCGTAAGCAGTAGGCGTATCCCAATTTCCGGCGCCTAACGTTTGACATGAGAGGCCCGCCCCGGCTTGCCGGGGCGGGTCCTCTCGATGGAAGGGTTAGCCGGCTGTTGGCATACCTCGACCAGCGCCAACCGAATACCCTGGGGCAGCGGACGCGAACGGAGAGGAACTGCTGACCCTTGAATTTGCATTTGTATTTTGGTTAGGCCGTCTTTGTCTTTGGCTCAAGTGCGCTCAGGCGACGCGACGCAGAAGACTTTGCTGAACAGGCACTTCATTCTTGGCTCTGCGCACCTGGCTGACAAGCCCGCAAGTGCACTCTCTGAAGCCTTGGAGCCGCCTCGATTCTTGGCCACCGGATTCTTACGAATTAGCACGGCCTTGATCCAATCGGTGTCAAGCGCGACGGCTGTGGGACCAGCACTGACTGGCTTCTTCGTGCAAGGAGCAGGGCCTTGAACTATCTCGCAAGCGCTCCAGGCTTGCCCAGCACGGGACTGCTTCTGCTGCGACCTAGACATGGCACTGAAGCAACGCATTCAATTGGGAGCCGGCTAACGTTTGACATGAGAGGCCCGACCCGGCTTGCCGGGGCGGGTCCTCTCGATGGAAGGGTTAGGCGCCGGTGATCTGCTTCAGCAGACTGGGCGCCTTTTCAGTGAGGTCCACAAGGGACTTATGGGTCGCAGCAAACAGTTGCTGCCACCGTTCTAGGAAGTCAACGAAGACGGCTTCTCTAGCGGCCAGATCTTTGCCAGCGGCGAGTGCCTTCTTGCTCGCCTCAATTAATTCGAGATAGGCAGCTCGGTGAGTCCGAACAACGGCAAGAACTTCGTCCTTTAGTTCGGGAAAGTACAAAGTGCCGAGTAGGTTCAGTTTGTCGATGGGATTCCGCTGTTCCGACTTCTTGGCATCAAACATCCATGCGTTACGTTGCTCGTCCATCCAATGCTCAAGCGAATACGCTGTCTCCAGAAGTTCTTCTAGCTTGACGCGTCTCAAAGTCTTCCATTCTTTGGATGACCAATCCGAGTGCGAGATTGCGACTTTTACCTGCTCTGTTGCTTCGGTTGTGGCTTTCAGTTGAGCCAGCACCTCCTTGAGGTCGGCTTTTGTGGCATACGTTTCAGCACGCTTCTTGATGTATGTCGACAGCCAGCCACCGGCGGCACTGGCTACTAGCCAGAGTGCTCCCAGCACTGCATAGAGCTTCCAGTTGCCGACGATTTGCTCTCGGACAATTTGCTCAGCAATTTCTCTGACGATCGATTCGTTCATTCCCGGCGCCTAACGTTTGACATGAGAGGCGGCGCCCGGCTTGCCGGGTGACGTCCTCTCGATGGAAGGGTTAGGCCTCTCGCGCGCAAACCGTTCGAATCTGTTCTGGCTCGGGCGAAGCAAAAGACCTCTCGTTGTTTGGTTCGATTGCATGCTTGGCTTACTCCTGGCAAGCAACCGGAATTGCGGGACGCATGGCTCCGTCGACTGCGGGTCCACGTGCAGGCACGGACTCTGGCGATTGAAGTTTGAAACCTTTGCGTTCACACGCTTCAATGCATTGGTGGAGCCGCTGCTTGTCTTCATCTGAGAGCTGACCCCAGTGGACAAGACATGCTGCCACTTGATTGGTTTCTGGCTTTACGAGGGCGTGGCTTTTCCACTCCCCACAACCCGCTGTTACCAGTACTAGCGAATGGAGCATCACCAATGCGAGTGCGCGTTGAGTCATATGTGGCAAGCCTGCCGATGTGGAGAAGTGTGTTCCTTGAGAGGCCTAACGTTTGACATGAGCTGCGTGACCCGGCTTGCCGGGGCACGTCAGCTCGATGGAAGGGTTAGGCCTCATTTCCGATAGCGGTGAGTGCCTTGTACGCCTGCTTTGCGGCACTTGCTTCATAGTCGCTTGGGTTCGCCAACTGGCGAGACTCAGCCTCATCCTTTGACATGGAACTTGCCATCTTGCGCAGGCCGGTAACGATCTCTGGACTTGTGATCTTTGAGTCCTCCACGAGCCACGCTGCGTCGTAGCGCACCCAGAAGCTGCTATCGCCTAGACGTGCAGCGATGGCCTCTTGCAGGCCTGTTACGGCGTAGCGTTTGGACCTCAGGCATGCATGCAACGCGATTCTTCGAACCTGCATGCTCTCGTGGGAAAACATTGTTGAAATCAGTTTCGCGACCACTTCTTCTTGACCGGGCAAATCAGAGAACTTTTGTGCCAAGTCGAACAAATCGATTGGCATCACGATCTGCTGATTGCCAAGTGCAACGGATTTCGAGAATAGGCGATTGAACCGGAGTCGATTAAACACGATGAGGCCTAACGTTTGACATGAGAGGCGGCGCAAGGGCGCAGCCCTTGTGACGTCCTCTCGATGGAAGGGTTAGGCGGCGCTGCTCACGAGCGTGCATGGCGCAGCCAGACGAGTAACTTTAGCCGGCGTGTGGTTTCAGGGCGCATCGGTTCGCGGCATGCCTCGGACAGTGCAGGGCGCCCACGACGGCTAAACCCAAGGACTGACTGACGACGACTGCATCGAGTAGGCACGATTATCTGCTCGAGGTTCAGAGAAACACATTGCGGTGGTGAACGCAGGCAGAACACTCTCTTCGATGGACCCCAAAGCCTGCCAAACGGGAGATAGGGAATGCCAGCCATCTTTGCAACTCGGCACGGCTTTGCCTTTAGCGACGCCTAACGTTTGACATGAGAGGCGCTTGGAGGCCGTAGGCCGGAAAGTGTCCTCTCGATGGAAGGGTTAGGCGTCGGGTTCATTGCGAGAAAAGGTTTGGGTTCATGAATGTAGATGCGATGTGGGCTTTAACTGCTTGCTCAGCACCCCAAAGCTCATTGAGCTTCCAAACTCGATTGAAGATCGTGACGGCGGCATCCGAGGCGATGTGTTCACCTTTGCATTCTGGCGAAACGATCAGTGCGACGCAGAGACCAAGAATGTACTTAGATGGAAGTTCCCAGACTTCACCGATCGACCAAGCCCCTTCGTCGACAAACTTCAGGCGCGGATCTAGTTCGCCTTCATGCGCGATAGCAGTTCGGCCGAACTTGTAGATCGCCTCTTCAAAAGTGGTGCCGTTGAAATTGGCACCGCTGAATGCATTGCCTGTACCAACAGCGGAGATGAGTACCTCTTCGTCTTTTAAGAATGCACGGATACGAGAGCCAACTCCTTCTTTCGGCCTTCGGCGCTTGGCGACCTTATCGAGCGCTGGGAAGAAGTGAATCAGCGCTGTCTCATAGTCATGCTTCTGATAGGCCGAAAGGCAGGAGGCGAGGCGGCGACTAACTGAGGATGGTTGCGTACTCATCGACGCCTAACGTGATATGGACATTAATCTGGGAAGCCAGATGTAGCCACAAGTGGCTAGATCTAGCCATTTGTGGATAGATGTGGAATCCATATCTATCCACCTTTAAAACTTGGCCGAAGCGTACCAGTGGGGGCAGTACAGCCGGCTGAGGAAGTTCACCGAGGCCCCCTGGCGACGCCTAACGTTTGACATGAGAGGCGGCGCAAGGGCGCAGCCCTTGTGACGTCCTCTCGATGGAAGGGTTGGGCGTCATGGTTCTAGTGCTCCCACAGGACTCGGCAAGCCAAATACTCATGAATGACGATTCGTACTTCAATGCCGCCGACTTGTGAGGCGTGGTAGCGATATCTCTCAGGTTGCGCGACGATCCAACCGCTCGGCGCCACATCGTTCCCGACTATGAGCATTCTCTGCATTGCACGGCTACCGACCTCCGGCCAGCAGCTTGCCGATTCCGGCTCTTCAAAGGCTGTGCGTTGAGCTTCACTCATAAGAGCGAGTGGGACGTATGTGACTTGATCTGGCTTCCGCGCACACGATTCATGCAGTTCATACAAAGCGTGCCCCTGGGCAAGCTTTGTAATCACAGCCGACACGCGCTCATGCTCAGGCTGGAAGACAGTGCCGGCTTGAGAAACAGCTTTCGCGTTTTCGATTCGGGCACGAAGAGGCGGCTTCTCGTTAAGGATTCTTCCGATCTTTCCTCGCACTATTGCTTCAGGCGCAGTTGAGCCTGCGAGGACGCACGAGACGAGGCATGCCAAGTACTCCTCGTGAATTGAGAAGGCTGAGTTGCACTTTGCGCAGGAGGGGACGACTGGGAGGTTGGTTGGAAGCGGATCATCCAGAAATACGCGAGAAGGGCAGTGATCTCGAGTGCCAGTTTCCCCACCGCAGAACGCGCAAGAGAAAAGAGTTCGTTCATCACCGTAGCAAGGAAGCTGTTGCATCGATTGCCTCTCTATGACGCCCAACGTTTGACATGAGAGGCATGACCCGGCTTGCCGGGGCATGTCCTCTCGATGGAAGGGTTAGGCCGCACTTGTAGCCCCAACGACATGGGTGGACACAAGCATCTCGAGTGCAATGTCGGAGTAGTTGACGCCTCCGTCTCGTGCGGGTTGACTCTTGAGCTTGTCTAGGGCGTAGACGATGCTGACTGCGTGACCAACCTGGAAATGTGCAACGTCTTTCGCGTCGTTCGTATAGATCCCTACTTGAGCAATCGAGCCGTCACCTAGCTTCACGTCTACGGTGTTGTTGACGCCTTCGTGGTCCTGGCCAGCTTCGTAGGCCCTAACGATGATCCCCGACACGCGCTCTAACGGCATCACTCCTGTATTGATGTTGTTCCACCACTCCTCCGTTGCGAATAGGCCGTAGTCGCCCTTCAGTCCCATTTGTGGTTTGTTTGGGTTGAGCGTGAGAGCGCGTGTGAGTTCGACTTGCTTCGGATCCGACTTCAGCTCTTCCGTGAGCATGTAGACGCGCTTCATTCCCGGTACAGGGAAATCCGAATCAAGAATGAACTCCTGCGTAGCTCGGAGAGCAGGCTGTGACTTCGAGAAGAGACGTCTGAGGAAGCTCATAGTTTGCTGTGCGGCCTAACGTTTGACATGAGAGGCTCGACCCGGCTTGCCGGGGCGAGTCCTCTCGATGGAAGGGTTAGGCGTCTGCGCTGTGGCGCTTGAGAAACTGCTTCGTTTCATGAGCGAGCCTTTCTTGCAGATGGCGATTCCTCGTGTTCGATGTGGCCTCGCCAAGCATCCGATCAATCGAATACCTTGCTGGTCTAAGCACTGGCTTGTGCCCGTTGAAATAGAGCTGCCAAAGCGCTTCATAGAGCTTTCCAGGAAGATTAGTAGTTGTCTCAGCTCCTGAAGGTTCGTTTTGGCGAACAGGGCAGAGACTTCGGCCTTTGTAGCCACTCCGCGATGCGCAAGTACTTTGTGACGCAGCGGGCGATAGATCTCTTCGTACAGCTTTCGTCGTTTTGCCACATGTCGCTTCAGGCGCCGAAAGTCATCTCCCGTAGGTTCGTAAACGTGCTTCAGATACTCGTCAAGCCATTCGTCTGCGTTCTCGCTTAGCTTGCGCTTTCGGTCCGCCAGCGAGCCTTTGCTAAAGATGTCGAGGTTCTTGTGCGCCAAGGCCAGTAGCCTGGTGACGCTGTGATTATTCTGATCCGGATCGAAGATGCGGCCGAGCGCTACAAGTGAGGACGACTGCAGTGCCCCAAGCGCGGTATTCCAGAACAGCGGGGCTTGATTCAGCAGGCGAACTACCGCTTTGTCTTTTGCCGCTACTGCATGTGTTGCGTCCCATGCATAGAAGAACTGAATAGCGCTTTGCGCCTCAGTTCGAAAAAGCTCCAGTTGAGCTTCAAACTCGGCCGACGGCGAAGACATGTATGCGGACGCCTAACGTTTGACATGAGAGGCGGCGCAAGGGCGTAGCCCTTGTGACGTCCTCTCGATGGAAGGGTTAGGCGCCGCGCTCACGGACGCCAGACTTCAATGTTGCCGGACGATGCAACCGAAACCAGCACTAACTGGGAGCGCCAGTCAACAAGAATGAGCCCCTTGCTAGAACTGAGCTTTAGGAACGCCTGTGTGAGCCTCGAATCATCTGGATTTCGACCAACGATTGCACCGAGAACCGGAATTTTCTGACCATCGGTGTACCCATAAAGCGTGACGTTGCCGCCAAGCGGGAGTGAGAAACCATTCTTGACACTGCCCGAGATGGTGCTTGACGAGAACAGCATCGGGGCTGCACCGGCTCTTGATCCGAGTAGCTGTTCGAGTTGCCGCACCGGATGCGGACCAGAGACAACAGGCACACGCTGGATCTTTCGGACGTAGACCTCTCGCCACCCGTGTTTTACGCGATGCGCTTGCTCAAACTTCTTGTACTCGTTCAATAGACGTTGAACTTCGGAAAGCTGCTCTTTCGGAAAGAACTCGACTTGGCTCCACTCATCTTCGTGAAAGACGAAGTCGTCATTGCCGGGCTCCCTGTTTACCGCTACCAAATCGGCTATGTCGTTCGAGAGCGTTGGTGTCGTGAAGAGAATCGTCTTTGGGTCGACCGTCTGAACCTTGGGTTGAGGCTGTGCTGCGCTGACAACGCCAACAGATGCGAGCAAGGACGCGATAAGTTTTCTCATGCGGTGGGCCTTCTTGCGGCGCCTAACGTTTGACATGAGAGGCCCGACCCGGCTTGCCGGGGCGGGTCCTCTCGATGGAAGGGTTAGGCGGCGCTGCATCCGAGGAAGCAGGGCGCAGCCCGACGAGCAACTTTAGCCGGCGTGTGCTTTCAGGGCACATCGGTTCGCGGCATGGCTCGGACAGTGCAGGGCGCCCACGACGGCTAAACCCAAGGACTGACTGACGACGACTGCATCGAGTAAGCACGGTCATCTGCTTGATGCTCAAAGAATCACATTGCGGTGGTGAACGCAGGCAGAACACCCTCTTGGATGGACCCCAAAGCCTGCCAAACGGGAGAAAGGGAATGCCAGCCATCTTTGCAACTCGGCACGGCTTTGCCTTTAGCGACGCCTAACGTTTGACATGAGAGGCCCGACCCGGCTTGCCGGAGCGGGTCCTCTCGATGGAAGGGTTAGGCGGCTGTTTTGCGAGCGAGCCAAACCTCTGGGCCGCTTAGTTGGCCGTTTTGACCAACTCAACCTCATCTACAACCATCTTCCACTTATCACCATCTTGATAGGGCGGCTTGGTGACAACGAACGTTGTTGCCATCGGACCAATGCCGACTTCAAAGTTGTTCCCTGTGAACCCTTTAAGTGGCCCGTCTACTGACGTGGTGCCTCCGCCTTTGAGGCGCTTGTATTTCACCGACCCGTCTTGAGTGATCAGTAAGTACATCGTCTTCTCTTGCCACTCTCCGACGTAGGCTTCTCGTTCTGCAGGAACGGGCTTTCCGCAACCAGCTAGACAAGCCACAAGTGCAAGTGCAGCTGATAGTTTTACGAGTTTCATATCTAGCCTCCCGAAAAGTTGTTGATCTGTGAGTGAACCTACGTCGCGCGTGCCTCTTCAGCCGCCTAACGTTTGACATGAGAGGCATGACCCGGCTTGCCGGGGCATGTCCTCTCGATGGAAGGGTTAGGCGTCGATCGCGCGACCGACAAGACATCTGGTTTGAATTTATGTCTCATCATCGTCTTCGATTTCCCATTGAGTTGGATCGTTGACCGGGCGCGGCAGCCTGCCTTCCAACCACTCCTGACATAGCTTCGGCGTGAACGACGTGTGCGTTGGTTCAATCACCCATGAGAGATATTCGTCAGGCCCGCCATTCAGGTAGACGGGCGGAGACACCGGCTTGAAGACTGACGGCAAAGGCTCTTCAATGGAAACGTAGTTAAGGATGTGTCCAAGTTCCTGCACCACACGCCAAGCTAGTGGGTGATCGATATCTATCCGGAACTTGACCCACCAGAATTCGTCGTCTTGCACGCCACTCCCTATAGGTGCTTTTATGGCGGGGACCTTCTGGAGAAACTCTACGAGCGGTGCGATTCGGCTGTCTATCGGCTTGCTTGGCATTTTCGACGCCTAACGTTTGACATGAGAGGCCCGACCCGGCTTGCCGGGGCGGGTCCTCTCGATGGAAGGGTTAGGCGGCAGCTCGCGCATACGGTTCGTTTTCTCTTTAGAGAGATGATGAACTACGACGACTGTGTTGGAGCAGCGCGCTTTGAGTTCTTGCCTGTATTCCTAGCTACGAGTGGAACCATCTTGTGGTGAATCCAAAGGCAGAGGACCAGGATTGGCACGATGCTTACTAGCGCAATGAAGAGTGAACTGCTAGCAAGTATGGCGACGATGATGCCTATGCCCGGAAGCGTGCTCGTGACCGCGGATGCAAGCAGGTAAGGCAACCAGGCGACACGGAGACTTTGACCACATGCTTGGCAAGGCTTGGGGTGGAGTGGCCCCACTCTGAGCTTCGACCTGGCGCTCATTGCGAGTTGATTGCAGCACGGGCATTGCAGCGGGCTCATTTCTGACGCCTAACGTTTGACATGAGAGGCCCGACCCGGCTTGCCGGGGCGGGTCCTCTCGATGGAAGGGTTAGGCGGCGCTCTGTGCACAGCCTGGACATGTATTTTGCGGTGGGTGGTACCGCCAGAAAGCAAACGCGCGCCACCAGCACGTGCTGCGAAGCAGCTGGCGCTTGCACGGCCTGCATTGCTTTGCCTGGCGCTACAGCGCGAGGCAGATGCCGAGACGAGCGTAGATGGCAGATGCTTCATGCCGAACGCGCAGACAAACCTACTTAAGCTCTTCTGGCTTTAGCTCTGGATGCGTTGAATACAAAGGGTTCATGACATCGAGCAGCATGGTTCCCATGAGTTGGCCGACGGCGGCTCGATACGCATTGAACTCGCTTGCCTCGCATGTGTCTCGAACAAGAGCCACGGACGCATTGAGCTTCGCACCTAACTCCAGCATCAGGGCGCTGATTTGCTTCGCCGTTTCCTTGTTTTGAATCATCTGTGTTGTTCCTAGTACTTTGAACTGAAGTCGCTCAAAAGATGGCGATGCGATGTCCCGGGGAATTCTTTGCGCCGCCTAACGTTTGACATGAGAGGCATGACCCGGCTTGCCGGGGCATGTCCTCTCGATGGAAGGGTTAGGCGCCTGGTTGCGCAGGCTGCTCGGGCTTTGGGAGAAGCCTCTCATGCCTACTCCAATGAGAACGGCGGCGATTCGGTTGGAAAGACAACCGTGTAGTCCTGTTCGATAGTGCAGTGATCCGCTGCGGCAACTGCAACAACAACGCCTTCGTTTAAGAGGTGATTGCCCAGAATCTTCTTCTCGAGAGTGCCTAGGACTATAGGGAGCGCTGACGCCAGATCCGCGGTTCTTAGAAATAGAGTCAGTCGAGTTGAGGTTCGCCCGTAGTCATAGCCATCGTCCGACACGGTTGACGCTGAATCTTCTTCGAGCCGGTCGGGGAGGACGTACCGAATGTCCAAATCTGGATTGGTCAAGCGCGACGGGTCAAGTTGTATTGCAATTGTTGGCATGCATCTCTCACGAATAGCGAACTTCGTAATAGCGGGGAATTGAGGCGCCTAACGTTTGACATGAGAGGCATGACCCGGCTTGCCGGGGCATGTCCTCTCGATGGAAGGGTTAGGCGGCGGTGCGCTAACCGAAGAAACAGCAGTGCTCATCTTTGTGAACGACCTCAAGGAACCGGGCCAATGAATTGACCTCTGGGTGCGGCGTGTACCCGTGCCACTTGAGGTCACTCATCTGCCAGTAGATGCGCCAGATATTCTGTGATCGGACGAACGTTGCCTTGGCGAACGGAGCTTCCCTCTTCCTGGATTTGTCGCGCCAGTCGGGACGAATGTCGTGGAGCACAACGCTTTGCCCAGTGATCTTGTAGCCGTGATCCAGCTTGTCGCGAATGTGCTCAGGTGGTCGCCGACGCTTCATAAAGCTTTGCAACTCGCGTTCGCAGCGCGCCAATTCAATCTCGGTGAATGCCATGTTTCCAGCGGTACTTGCAACAACACGGCCTCAAGGCTAGCACTGGCCTTCTTTCCTCCGACGCCTAACGTTTGACATGAGAGGCGGCGCCCGGCTTGCCGGGCGCCGTCCTCTCGATGGAAGGGTTAGGCGCCGCGAACTGCCTCATGGCCGCGGAACCTGCTCGAAGAGGCGGACAACTATGGCTTTGTCTTCTGGATCGACGATTGCCGCCGTGGCGTTCTGAGCCAACGCGTACGAGCTTTTGTGCTGCTCCGACTTGCCAGCAGCGTGTGCAGCATTCGCATGAATTGCATGAGTGAGAGCGACCTCCCAATCGGCCGTGGAGGGCTCGGCCAGGAAGTAGGCCCGAATTTGCTCTGCATAGAGCAACGCGGTTTGCCCAAGACCGGCGACAGCATGCGCCTGGGCTACAAGCATGAGTGCGCGCTTGTGGTTTAGCTCGTTTCCAGCAGCTTGCCAGTGCCAGGCTGATGCGTGAGCTGCATTCAGTAGTGCGAGCTTGTCGACTTGGCTGCTTGGCAGTTCTGCCAAATCCCATGCCTGGTTGTTCGCCGAAACCGCGAAGAACCGTTGCCAGCTTTCTGGCTTTGTGTCTTCAGGTGCTTTTGCCATAGCGCTTTCTCTCCTTGCGGCGCCTAACGTTTGACATGAGAGGCGCTGGCCGGCTTGCCGGGCAGCGTCCTCTCGATGGAAGGGTTAGGCGTCGCGTGCAGGCTCGTTGATTCGATGTGCATTGGGTCAGCTCATAAAAACTTCGGGTCGAATCCGTCCAGATCCGCCTTGTTTCCGTTTATGCGCCGTCCCGCGGCAAGGAATGCTTCGATGCTCAGGGCTTGCGCTTCATCGATTGCTATTTCGCTCAGAGCGAGGACTCTGTATTCGTTGTAACGCAGCTCTTCGAAGATGAAGTGTCCTCCTTTGACAAGGAGTGCATAGAGATAGCGCGTGCCTTCTCTTGGATCGCTTATCTGGCGAAGCCGAAGAAAGTATGCATCTCTTGCTGCGTCTATGGCGCAGCGCCTCCTTCGTGGTCTGTCGTGTTCTTCACTGACTTTCGCGTAAGGGGCGATCGCAGGTAAGTAGGTTGGCCCGTAGACCTCCGCTTCTACTTCATCTGAAATCTCTTGGACGATGAAAGCCACGATCTGCCTTTGTCGACGCCTAACGTTTGACATGAGAGGCGGCGCCCGGCTTGCCGGGCGACGTCCTCTCGATCGAAGGGTTAGGCCGGCGCGTGCAGGTGGTGGTTTTCACAAGAAGCATGGCTACTTCTTCCCGCGAGATAAGCGATACAAGCCTGACACATCAACGCCAACCCCGAACCACCAACATGTACCCGCTTGACGTATGGTGATGTCAGTCCGCTTGACGCGAAAGTGCAAGATGCATGTACCCAGTTCTTTGTCCTCCGCGTTCTCAGATATGTATTTGCCCGCCAGACCAGATAGCTTGATGGTGCCCTGCTCGACTTCGCCAATTCGATGAGTTGCGACCTCTGGATTTCGGCAGTCCGAGGTGCATAGAAATGCCTGAAGGCTAAATTCGGCAGCACCAGAGGCCACGGATCGGATGACTAAAGAGCCACTGCTCGGATTGCCTGATACAAGTTTGTACTCGCCAGGCTGCCATGTAGACCCAGAACTTTGAGCCTCTGCGCACATGGGCAGGATGAGCGCAATGGCGAGTGCAAACGACTTGCTCATACCTTCGCAGGCCTAACGTTTGACATGAGAGGCGGCGGCCGGCTTGCCGGGCGACGTCCTCTCGATGGAATAGTTGGGCATCGCGCGTGACATGGCTACATGCCTCGCCAAGCGCGAAGAAGTGCCCCTGTCTTGGGGTGCTGAAGTGGGCTTAGACCTTGCCAAGCATTGCGATTCTCGTGACAGCCGCGCCGGCGCTTGAAGATGCACAGCTGCAGCGCTGCCCTTCGAGGCAGCGCCCAACTTCTGACCACTCAAGCGGCGCGAAGCGCCAACCACTGACTGACCTCTACCGGCCGGTCGATCGCATTGCACAAGTGCCGAGACAGGAAAAGCCTGGCCTTCTTCACTTGGGTTGTGTCGGTAGGCGGCAGGCGCTCGGTTCATCTTTGGCGGCAGACGGCGAGCGGTGACCGAAGGCTCGCGAACCGCGCATGCGACTTGAATTTGCGATGCTGAACGAAGGCTCATAAGCAAAGAGAACTCGCAGGGCCCACTCGTGATGCTCAACGTTTGACATGAGCTGCATGACCCGGCTTGCCGGGGCATGTCAGCTCGATGGAAAGGTTAGGCGTCATTCGGCCTCCGGCGGCTTGCTCATTCTCTTCCGCAGAGTCGATCTGCTACCGACTCTGGATCGTCTGCTATTTCTTCCCACAGATCTGTTAGCTGCACATAGAGCTTGATTCTTGTGCGTTTGGCGTTGTATGGGTTTGCAGTTAGGTAGCCGTAGAAGTTTCCTTCCTTGTCAACAATGGCGGGAGGCTCCGAGGCGTACTTGTTCCAAGGCGATTGATTGCTGTACTTCGAACCGTAGTTTCCGTACTTATTCCAGATGCTGTCGCTGCTGTACTTCGAGCCCTGCTGACCGTACTTGTTGCAGACTGATCCTGAGTCGTACTGGCCACAATTGAGACACCCTAGGAAGGTCTTGTGTCCTTCTCCGCCAAAGAGAAGCAGAGCCACGTTGTTTTGCGCTTGGGCTGAGCTTAGGCCGTAGAAGAACAATGCTACTAGGAGGCTTCTCATGATGACGCCTAACGTTTGACATGAGAGGCCCGACCCGGCTTGCCGGGGCGGGTCCTCTCGATGGAAGGGTTAGGCAGCACCGCGCACCTCGGCCTTACTTGGCGCACTGCGCCAACAACTCCCGAATACGGGCCTGATATACCTGCCGTGAGGTAGCTGATTCCATGATCTTCTGCTTGATGAGTGCGTCGCCCACCTTGGTTGCTGCAAACGACTCCAGTTGCTTGTACTCGGCGTCGCTGAAGTTTGGCAACGGACTTGGAAGGGGCTCACCGAGTTGCTGGTATGCCTGCAGCTTGCCGTGTTGGGTGTACTTCTTCCCAACTTCGCTGGCAAAGAAACTCTCGGCCTGACGCAACTCAGACGCCGCGAAGTGCTGAGACAGCAGGCCATCTACTACATCGGAGAACGAGTTTGATGGAAGCGCGGCCACGCACTGACCTCGATTTGATGGGACCTTTCCCGCTCTCACGCCTTGAGCTACGGAGAGTTTTACGCCGACGAGAACCGACTCAGAGAACGCCAACGTCATGGCCGGTGATAAAGATTCACTGGCGGCCGAAGTGGCAACTGTAGAAATGATGAAGGCGATCGCGAAATGAATGCGCATGTGCATGTTGTGCTGCCTAACGTTTGACATGAGAGGCCCGACCCGGCTTGCCGGGGCGGGTCCTCTCGATGGAAGGGTTAGGCATCGCTATTACGCGGAGACTGGAGTGCATATTTCGATAAGCACTCCGTCGGGTGCCCTCACATAAGAAACCGTTTGACCCCATGGCTTCTGCGAAGGAGGGGATAGCTCCTTTGCGCCGAACTGAATGGCCTTCTTGTGAGCGGAAGCTACATCAGCAGTGACGATTGCCAATTCCATTCCCAGCGGCTTCGCCGAAGTGCTCGCATGCACGTGACCGCCTGGGAAATTTGCGTCTCCGAGTTCGTGCGCTGCAAAGGACAGTGTCGTGCTTCCTGTATTGAGCTCTCCGTAGGTGCCCGACTCGTGCAGGAACTGCTGCTCAAACCCGAACGCCTGGGTGAAGAACTTGAGTGACTCCGAGACGTTTGGGACGTAGACGATGACGTAGCCGAGTTTCATTTCTCTCTCACTCAGTGTGACGATGGATGCGCTCTGCGATGCCTAACGTTTGACATGAGCTGCGTGACCCGGCTTGCCGGGGCACGTCAGCTCGATGGAAGGGTTAGGCATCGCGCTGGCGACACCACTCAGAGTATGAAAGATGGCTCTTGCTCCAACGGTGCTCGTTGTGCAGCTTCATTTGCGCTTCAAAGCCAATTTCTTCCTGCTGTTTAGACCAGAAGACGCTTTCAAGCTGCTCTCGGGATTGAACGTACTGAACGCTTCGGTGGCCATTCAGCCGCCAGTTCTCTTTCGTCAGCGCCACGCGATCAAGCACTCTTCGATCTGGGCACGCACCTAGCTGTAAGAAGACTTGCCTAAGTAGCGTCGCGGTGAAAGAAGCTAGCAAGTCGTCTATGTCTTTGGACTCAGATATCGCGCTCTCGCCTCGGGCGAGGTTGGTTTCGACTTCGCATGCCCAAGCTTCATCTCTAATCTTGACGTTCTCCTGAACGCCAATACGGATAGCTTTGATTGCTTTGAGGGTGTGCTTTCGCCAGGAAACAAGCGAGGTTGTTTCCTTCAGTTCGTACCAAGCCGTCCGACCGAGCAACTGCTCCAGCGCAGTCTTCAATGCGTACCGATGCTCAAGATTGTGTTCGAGTGGCATTGGCGATGCCTAACGTTTGACATGAGAGGCATGACCCGGCTTGCCGGGGCATGTCCTCTCGATGGAAGGGTTAGGCCGCAGGTCGCTTCGACTTCGTGAGCGCACGCTTGATAAGCATGACCCTTGGTGCGATGGCTTCAGAGGTTCGGTTCCCAGAAAATGAAATCTCATCCGTGGGCAGCTTGGTGCCGCGTTTGTTAAAGAGAACGTGACCTTCTGTCTGCGCGTGCAGGATTAGCGCCTTTTCAAGGATCTTCACTTGCACTTTGGCACGCTCGGATGAGCGAGTCTTTACCGTGCAGTACATAAAGAAGCGCTCACCCTTAGGCGAGTTCTCTATCTCTTTCATAAGAGCAAGCGAGTTCAGATGACTCTTGACCCTGCCCTTGACGGAGAGGGTCTCTCCGATATAAATCGGGACCACGCAATCCCCATACTTTCTGCCGAATACATACACGCCTGGCACAGCTGGAAGTTCGTCTATGTCGATTTCTTAGATGAGCTTAGGTGACTTGCTTCTCTTGAGGTGTATTGGCTTCGACCACGCGGCTTCAATCTGCATTTTCTCCTCCGGTTGTTGTAATCGAGGCAGGCATTCTCCCCTCCTGCGGCCTAACGTTTGACATGAGAGGCGGCGCCCGGCTTGCCGGGTGACGTCCTCTCGATGGAAGGGTTAGGCCGCACCGCTACTTGCATAGGATTGCCCAGCGCTCGTGATCGCGCCAGCGGCCACCGATTTTCAGATAGCGAGGAGAGTAGCCCTCCTGCTGAAAGCCAAGGGATTGAACCAAAGCGATAGATGCCTCGTTGCCTACTTGGATGTTTGCTTCCAGTCTGTGCAACTTCAGCTCTTTCCACGCCTTCGTTGCAATGATGGTTTGTAGAGCCCACTTCATGTAGCCGAGGCGCTCGAAGCCTTTGAACATGTAGTACCCGAGGTAGGCGCTTTGAAACTGGCCGCGGACGATGTTCGTGATTTCAATGTAACCGGCGATCTTGCCGGTTTCGTAGTCTCGAATCAGGTAACCATAGTCGTTTGGGCCTTGCCTGCGGTTGGCCAGTTCTTCTGCTTCCTGCTTCGTTGTGGGCGGATGAACCCAAGAACGATGAAGTGACTTGCTTCTGTTCGCGGCGGTGGCGAACTCTTTTGCATGGATGTCGTGGAAGTATGAGAGCGCTGGTGCCATGTGCGGCCTAACGTTTGACATGAGAGGCCCGGCCCGGCTTGCCGGGGCGGGTCCTCTCGATGGAAGGGTTAGGCGGCTGCGCGATGGCGCCGGCAGCTGACTGAGCAGGCGTGCTTGAGGAACTGTTCATGCTCTTCTTTTTCATCGGGACGACGCGTAGAGCAGTATGAATGCTACATAGCCAGCAAGGAGTATCGGCAGCCAGTAGAGAGCCGGAAGCCACCAATGGAGGAGCTTTCCGGCGTTCGGCTTTTCGGGTGGGAAGTACACCTGAACATCGCGCCCTGCACGATGGCACCACCGGAAGTTTGATATTCCGTCCGCTTCGATTACATAGCGAACGCCGTCTACCGAGTATTCAACGACTGACGTGAAGTAGGTGTCATCGAAGGAGTCAGCATGCTCTCTTGGCGCCAGAGTTTTTCCGTTTGCTCGCCTCGTATTGCGCATGAGCTTCCTGTGGTTCGATATGAGAGCGACGCCCGCACCAACGGGAAGAAGCAAGAAAAGTAGCGATGCGACGAGGACGAGGCTCACAGACGCCTAACGTTTGACATGAGAGGCTCGACCCGGCTTGCCGGGGCGAGTCCTCTCGATGGAAGGGTTAGGCATCGCTTTCACGCTGAAACCGGAGTGCAAATTTCGATAAGCACCCCGTCGGGTGCCCTGACATAAGACACCGTCTGACCCCAGGGCTTCTGCGAAGGAGGAGAGAGCTCCTTCGCGCCGAGCTGAATGGCCTTCCTGTGAGCAGAGGCGACATCGGCTGTGACGATGGCTACTTCCATTCCGAGTGGCTTCTCCGAGGCGCTCGCATGCACATGACCCCCTGGGAAACTGGTGTCTCCGAGTTCGTGTGCAGCAAAGGACAGCGTTGTGCCTCCGGTATCGAGCTCTCCGTAGGTGCCAGATTCGTGCAGAAACCGCTGCTCAAACCCGAACGCTTCGGAGAAGAACTTGAGGGACTCCGAGACGTTTGGAACGTAGACGATGACGTAGCCAAGTTTCATTTCGTACTTTCCGGTTGAGGCTGTACGCGCTCTGCGATGCCTAACGTTTGACATGAGAGGCGGCGCCCGGCTTGCCGGGCGACGTCCTCTCGATGGAAGGGTTAGGCGTCGACTGCGATTCGGCCATAGTCGTCGATGCACGCTGCATGCCTCGCAAAGACAATTCCGTATGAGGTACTCGCCTCATAGATGAATCCCACGAGTTCGAAGTACTCCACAGGCTCAGTCCGGTAGCGAAATAGCGGTCCACCGCTCATGCCTCCCAGCTCAGATGCGGGGGCAAGCCCACCAGAACCATCGGGCCAATAAGAGTCTTCGAGATTCAGCTGGATTGCTGAGTGATCAGAAGACGCCTGTGCGATTGGAGCTAGAAACGACACGAATGGTGTTCCAAGTCGGCCAGTCTCCTCGATGCGTAGAAGGCCGGGATATCCACCGAGTATGACGATGTCTGATTCTGCAACGGCGGTTGGTGGCCATTTGGGCGCTCCATGAGGAGAGGCTCGAGAGGCAGCCAAAAGAACCGGGGGCAGGTCAAAAGTTGCAAGGTCCAAGCTACTGCTGTAGTCGACCAGATAGTCTTCGAGTTCGACTCGAACGCTTCCAACCTGGCACTCAAGATCCGCGAACTCTTTCCTTTGCGCGCGGTACTTCTCGAACACGTGGCCAGCAGTAACGCAGAGCGTCCTCTTGCCGGTATGAACAAAAGTAGCAGTTCCGCTGTGGAGTACAGCACTGCCGATCGGCGACGAGGAGCGTGACCACCAGATGGCAGCCGTGGAATTCTGTGCTATCGCCCGAATGTGCGGAAAGTATCCTGACGCTTCCGCGCGATCGGCCCAAGCCTTCCTCTCAGCTTCCATAGATGTTTGGTCGACGCCTAACGTTTGACATGAGAGGCTCGACCCGGCTTGCCGGGGCGAGTCCTCTCGATGGAAGGGTTAGGCGTCACCGGCATTCGACGCCTTGGCCAAGATTTTTGACCAGAAGGCTGAGCTCGGGAAGCTGGTTGAAGCCGCTCGCATACTGGAAGTAGCGCTTACCGCTAACCGGCGCTTGCTCCATTGCTGAGCAAGGAAAGACCTGTACGACCGCAAGAGGTTGCGCGGATTTGAGGAAGCTGACTTCGGTGCTGCACGCATACTTTGCCGCTGCTATTCCAGTCGGCTTTCTGACTTGTGCCATCTCAGCCGCGAGCTTCTTCACTTGCGTGAGATCTTGAACCTCAATTGTCTTTTCAGGTGCTCTCTTGCAACGAGCGACCACGATCCTGATGGCGGTCGAATCTTGGATGGACGGTGGAGGAGGAGACGGTTCGCCAGCGAATGCTTGAGCGACTGCCAATGAGCAAGTCAGTCCAGCTGAGAGACGGTGAACGCGCTTCATGACGCCTAACGTTTGACATGAGAGGCGGCGCCCGGCTTGCCGGGCGACGTCCTCTCGATGGAAGGGTTAGGCCGCTGCGTGCCTCGACACCGCATTCTCATTGCTCTTCCGCTAAGAGATCGTGAATCTCTTGCCCATAGAAGTGGAACAGTGCTGTATCGATTAGCTCTCTAAAGCCACAGCCCCATTTGTCTCCGAGTGAGGTCATGTTTTCGTACAGCTCAACAGGTGCATACCAAGTGAACCGTTTTCCGCGAAGTGAGGGATCTCCCAAGCGCGTAAGTTCCTCGGGCATGAATCGTGTGTCAGGCTGATAGCTGAAGCGACAGGCTTGAGTAATGACATCCTTCTGCGAGAGAGACTTCTTCTTCGCAAGAGATGCAAGCATTGACGCGAGCTCTGGACTCATTGGCCATTGCACCCGCTTGTAGCCATTTGATTCAAGGTAGGCGTAGACCTTGCGGCTGCCATACGTCTTAGGGCCTCCGTAGATAGAGATGACGGTTGCTGACATTTCATTCTCCGAATCTGGAAGCTTGAATTGCAGCATCTGTCAGATTGCCTTGCAAGTTAACGCGGGAAAGTTAACGTGGCTCGGTGCTCGTGAACTCAGCGGCCTAACGTTTGACATGAGAGGCTCGCCCCGGCTTGCCGGGGCGAGTCCTCTCGATGGAAGGGTTAGGCATCTGTGTGTGGCCTCGCATACCCAAGACCGATGCTCTCAATAAGATCTTGGTTTGACTCGAGATCGTTGTTGTATGTCGCTATTCCCAATGACGGAAAGTCATAGCCGTAGCAGTCTTCCTGATACTGGCTCGCCTTGGAGGAAAGTAGCGCGACAACTTCCGCGACCGAGAGTTGAAAGAGATCCTTCCCATAAAGAAGGAACTTGGCAACTGACTCGCTCGGCTTTGATATTTCTATGTGGTTGACCTTGCTTTCCGCGTCGTAGTGAATGATGAGGCCAACTGGACCACATTGATCCGATCGAACTGCGGAATCTTCTGTCTTAAAGAAGCTTTGGTAGACATACGTGAATGCACGGCTTACCTCATCCTTTGACATGCCTAGACGAATTGGCCCAACGCCGGACAAGGGCTCAATAGTGAGAGTGTGAAGAGGGTGCATGCGGAATTTCAGATGCCTAACGTTTGACATGAGAGGCTCGACCCGGCATGCCGGGGCGAGTCCTCTCGATGGAAGGGTTAGGCGGCGGTTTTCACTACCGTGGCGGTGCCGTTTGCCTTGACGGACGATATGCCGTCTTCTCTGCTCGCAGCCGCTTTGTACATTTGGCTGGTGCCGATGATCTGGTGGTTTGCGGCTTTCAGATTGAAATAGAACCGACCGTCCTTCGAGTCCTTGCGCTCGTATCGCTCATCGCTGCTGCAGTTCTTTTGCACTGATGCAATGCCATTCTCAGCGCTGGATTTGCTCTCGTAGATCTCGCTCGAAAGAATGACCTCTCCGTTCCCGGCCTTCAGCACGAAGGACGTTTGCCCTTTGTCGTTTGTTTTCAGTTCATACCAGCCAGCCATAGAGCCTCCAGTTACTGTTGATGCCCGGGAGTGGGCTGCTCATACTACCTTTCAAGAGAAGGACGGCCAGCAGTCGCGTGTTAGTGGTGCATAGAGCGGAATTGCCGCCGCCTAACGTTTGACATGAGAGGCCCGACCCGGCTTGCCGGGGCGGGTCCTCTCGATGGAAGGGTTAGCCGGCTGTTGGCACAGCTCGACCAGCGCCAACCGAATACCCTGGGGCAGCGGACGCGAACGGAGAGGAACTGCTGACTCTTGAATTTGCATCTGCATCTTGGGTTAGGCCGTCTTTGTCTTTGGCTCGAATGCGCTCAGGCGACGCGACGCAGAAGACCTCGCTGAACAGGCACTTCATTCTTGGCTCTGCGCACATGGCTGGCAAGCCCGCGAGTGCACTCTCTGAAACCTTCGAGGCGCCTCGATTCTTGGCCACCGGGTTCTTCCGAAGTAGCACGGCCTGGACCCAATCGGTGGCAAGCGCGAAGGCCGTGGGACCGGCACTGACTGGCCTCTTCGTGAAAGGAGCAGGGCCTTGAACTCTCTCGCAAGCGCTCCGGCCTTGCGCCCTGCACTGGACTGCTTCTGCTGCGAATGGGAGATGGCACTGAAGCAACGCATTCGATTGCGAGCCGGCTAACGTTTGACATGAGAGGCCCGACCCGGCTTGCCGGGGCGGGTCCTCTCGATGGAAGGGTTAGGCGCCATTCTGCCTAGCTCTGAGGCTGGGCCGGCCGAGCCAGAACCTCATGGTTTCGAGCGAGCGACGCTCCTGTGCCGATAGATCGCTACCAGCCAGAGCCTCCAGCTCTTTGAGAACTTGATCTGCACCAACGCGCGAACCGAGGTACTGCGGGAACTGCTCGACGCTTAGCTCGTAGCGGGATAGAGCCGCGCTGAGAACTGCCCTTAGATCGAGTACTGCTTCGGGTTGAAGCGCGACAAGTAGACGACCTGCAAGCTCTTGAGCGGCTGACCCTTCGGGTGGCGCATTGCCTTCCGTGAAGACCTGTAGCAAACCCTGGGCAAGCTCTTGCTGAGGCACCTTCTGGAACCGAGAAGCCAATTGGCTGAATTGCTGCGGATTGCGGTCTCCAAACCGCGCAGCACTTTCAACGACTAGAGATGTGACCTCTGCGGCTTTCATGGCGCCTAACGTTTGACATGAGAGGCCAGGCCCGGCTTGCCGGGACTGGTCCTCTCGATGGAAGGGTTGGGCGTCATTTCGCGGTCTGGCCTGCTTGAAGCCCACGGAGGATTTGAACCTTCAGTTGTTCGGCCTCGCGCTCGCTCTTCGGCTCTAGCGCCCGTTTATCTCCGATGTTCAAGAGAGAGGCCAGCGACCACTGAACAACTGTTCCTTCGCGCAGCGTATTGACTTCGACGGTGCGGCCTTTCTTTTCGCGAAGCGTCAAGTGGTAGCCGTAGGACTCCTTCCACCAGAACGGAATGGCGAGCGACAAGAGTGCTGCAGCCGGGTTGTGACTGGGCGTAGTCCAGTGAGCACGTCTAGGCGTTTTGTGAATCTCTACTGCAATGTCGGCTGTCGCGTCAGCTGACGGTTTGACATCTATAAAGAGTTCGGTCTTCTTCAGGATCTCAGCCACTTCCTTGACCAAGTAGGTGCAGTGAGCGAACTCGACTTGCGCTCCGTGCTCGCAACTTGCAATTGCCGCGGTTAGTGCGGGCTTGGGCGCGTTTGAGATCGAAGCCGTCTCTTCGCCGCTCAGCGGCGGTGGGATTGGCACAGACGTACAGCCAGCCGCGAACATCGAGAGGGCTAGGAAGTAGTGGCTTTGCATGGCGATCGGTTTATGACGCTCAACGTTTGACATGAGAGGCCCGCCCCGGCCTGCCGGGGCGGGTCCTCTCGATGGAAGGGTTAGGCGCCATTCTGGCCCGACCTCAGCCCCATTGGCTGAAAGGCGATGCCGTGCATGCGCTGAACCTCGCCTTGGCGGACAAAGCCGAACCTTTCGTAGACGGGCACAGCATTGAGGCTTGAGTTGACAGTGAACTCACCGGGATTCCCGGCTCCAAGTGCCTTTGCTTTAGCAGTGCTCCAGAGCTGAGTTGCCAAGCCCTTGCCTTGAAACTCTTTGGCAACGAACAAGTGGAATAGGTGAGAGTTGTCGCGCAGTGCGATGAACCCAAGAAGCTTTTCGTTTCCTTTGGCGACAAAGTACGAGAAATTGCTGGCGCTCAAGTAACCACGCTCAGCCTCTTTGCTGACTGAAGCAAGGAACGGCTCGGCACCCTCGCGCGAAGGGGACAGAAAGAACGGCTCACTAAGCTCGATGATCAGCTTGCTGATTTCCTCAGCATCGGAGACTGTTGCCGCGACGACTTTCATGGCGCCTAACGTTTGACATGAGAGGCGCTGACCGGCTTGCCGGGCAGCGTCCTCTCGATGGAAGGGTTAGGCGCCGCTCTCACCTCTGCCCCGACCTGGCCAGCACTTGCGGGCCAAACACAAACGACGCACTTTGGATGAGCCCGCGCTCAACCACATAGATGCAAACCAGCTCTATATGACCAGGGCCTTCTGTGAAATCTCTGGAGACGTCTTCGTGATCGATGACGACAGACCCCATGACCGTGCGCTTGATGAGCTTGGCATGCAGGCTTGGCTCTTTGAAGCGTGGTTCCGTGCGTGCTCGAATTTCAGCGTGCCCTGAAGTCAGGAGCTTGCCTGGGTGCTCGTATTGCTTTGCGTCAGAGGCGTAAGTAGCAAGCCAGCCTTCTATGTCTTTGGCGTTGTAGGCATCCAGCTGGCGCTGGACAACGACTTCAGGTGATGACCACTCAGGCATAAGCTTCCGTACAGAGAGTTTTTTGGATTGCGACTCTAGCGGCGTCTAACGTTTGACATGAGAGGCTCGACCCGGCTTGCCGGGGCGAGTCCTCTCGATGGAAGGGTTAGGCAGCACCGCGCACCTCGGCCTTACTTGGCGCACTGCGCCAACAACTCCCGAATACGGGCCTGATATGCCTGCCGTGAGGTAGGTGATTCCATGATCTTCTGCTTGATGAGTGAATCGCCCACCTTGGTTGCAGCAAACGACTCCAGTTGTTTGTACTCGGCGTCGCTGAAGTTCGGCAACGGACTTGGAAGAGGTTCACCGAGTTGCTGGTATGCCTGCAGCTTTCCGTATTGGGTGTACTTCTTCCCAACTTCGCTGGCAAAGAAACTTTCGGCCTGACGCAACTCAGACGCCGCGAAGTGCTGAGATAGCAGGCCATCTATTACATCGGAGAACGAGTTTGATGGAAGCGCGGCTACGCACTGACCTCGATTTGAAGGGACCTTTCCGGCTCTTACGCCTTGAGCTACGGAGAGCTTTACGCCGACGAGAACGGACTCAGAGAACGCCAATGTCATGGCCGGTGATAAAGATTCACAGGCGGCCGAAGTGGCAACTGTAGAAATGATGAAGGCGATCGCGAAGTGAATGCGCATGTGCATGTTGTGCTGCCTAACGTTTGACATGAGCTGCGTGACCCGGCTCGCCGGGGCACGTCAGCTCGATGGAAGGGTTAGCCGGCTGTTGGCGCAGCTCGACCCGCGGCGACCGAATACCCCAGGGCAGCGGACGTGAACGGAGCGGAAACGCTGACCCTTGAATTTGCTTTTGCATTCTTGGTTAGGCCGTCTTTGTCTTTCGCTCGACTGTGCTCAGGCCGGGCTGAAGCGGCACATGATTCTTGACTCTGTGCGACAGGCGAGCCAGGCCGAGAGTGCACCCTCTGAAATCTTGGAGTTGCCGCGATTCTCGGCCACCGGATTCTTACGAAGTAGCACGGCCTTGACCCAATTGATGGCAAGCGCGCAGGCCGTGCGACCGGCACTCGCTGAATTCTTTGTGGAAGGAGCAGTGCCTTGAACTCTCTCGCAAGCGCTCCGACCTTGCGCCCGGCACTGAACTGCTGCTGCGAACCCGAGCATGGCACTGTCGTAACGCATTCGATTGCGAGCCGGCTAACGTTTGACATGAGAGGCCCGACCCGGCTTGCCGGGGCGGGTCCTCTCGATGGAAGGGTTAGGCGCCTGGCGGAAGAGTGGCACTTTGGACCTGCCCAGTAGCACGATGTTTGGTTGCATAGGCATTCGGCTACCGCTCGACTAGTTTTCTTGCAGCTTAATGCCACGCAGTCTTGATACAGCCTCTTCCGACCCAAAGCGACCAGCCTTCTTGTAGATCTCTAGCTTTGCGTTTTCGTCTGAGCACACTTGACCAAGAATCTCCACGGCGATGATTCGGTGAGGCTCAATTCTGGCCTCGTACTTCTCTAGCAAAGCGAGTTCTTGCTCATCGGATTCATGCCCATCTAGAGCATGGAAGGCATAGAAGTCTTCGTACTTTTCACAGAACTCGTCGAAAGACAACTGACCTGAAGCGCATTGACGTATTAGATCGTCGTGCAACGAGAGGGCTGCTACGAGTGCGGCTTCTGATTCGAAGATGACCATTGAGGCGCCTAACGTTTGACATGAGAGGCCCGACCCGGCTTGCCGGGGCGGGTCCTCTCGATGGAAGGGTTAGGCGGCACTCTACGCCTTGCCACCAAACCAATGCATGAGCAACGCTCCGCCCAGAGCAAACAGGCAAAAGTACGTGCCGAGTGCGCCGATGAAGCGAAGGGGATGCCGCTCGGCGACCGAGGGGATGAGGAACATGCCAGTTGCATGCAAAAGCCTGCATAGCAAGACCGCTATTGCTAGGCCGATGACGAATGGACCAGGAGCTACGGCGTTGAGGTAGAGGAGCCCTGCGACGAAGAGAGGGATGTACTCCGATGCATTGCCGTGAGCCCGTATGGCCTTCGTGAGCATTGCTTCCGATACAGAGGGATCGCTTCGGCGCTTGAGACGCACTCTTGAGACATTAAGACTCAATGCGGCATAGAAGAGAACAAGGACGGCGACGCAGAGCACGACTGGGTCTTTCATGGGGCCTTTTGCGTATGTGTGCGGGCTTTTGTGCCGCCTAACGTTTGACATGAGAGGCCAGGCCCGGCTTGCCGGGACTGGTCCTCTCGATGGAAGGGTTAGGCGTCGGGTTCTTCGAATACATGACGTGTCTCACAGACAAGCTATTTCGACAGGACGATTGTCACCAACGCAGATGAGTCTTCGACGGCGACTACGCCATGCGATGCGGACCTTGCCAGAAAGAGCATCTCTCCAGCTTCAAGCAGATGGCTCTGTGAATTGACCGTGACATCGATTCGACCCTCGATGCACTGGATGGTGATCTCGCCTGCGACGCTATGTGGCGGAAGTGACTTTCCTGCCAGAAGCACGAGACGTATCACTTCAAGCTGCTCAGACTTGAACAGCGCGGTGGTCTTTGCGCTCTGAAGGCGCAGGCCCAATGGACGAACGTCGATGAGCTGACCAGGATTTGCGTGTGGGATTGCCATGTGCACAGTATGCGTCGCTGACGCTCCACCCGACGCCTAACGTTTGACATGAGAGGCGCTTGGAGGCCGAAGGCCGGAAAGCGTCCTCTCGATGGAAGGGTTAGGCGCCCGCATACCGTTTGGCAATCTTGGACGCCATAGCTCGCACTTCTGCGTTTCGGTCATTCTGCGCCGCCAGCAAAAGCGGAGCGGCCGCAGCTTCTGACGTGCCAATGGCCTCCAGGCAGCGGAGTGCAAGCCGCCGGGTATGACCAGATGAGCTCCTGATGGCGCTCGCGACGAGTGGAAGGCCAGCAGAAGCGTTGTGACCGATATGGATGAACGCGAATAGCAGCGCTTCGACATGAACGGCGCTTTCAACTCTCTCGAGTAGGAGCGGCATCACCTGTTCGGGTGTATCAAGCCCGACATGAGACAGCGTGAAGATTGCAGCCTTTTGAACTTCGGGATCGGGATGATCTAGCAGCAGGCGGATACCTGCGATGGTTTGCTTTGCAGCTGGGCCGATCGTGTGCAAAGCCGCAAGCGACCGGAAGACAACACCTCGGTCTGAGGACTGAAGCAGAGCAACCAATGCCGGCGCCAAGTCGTCCGTGAGCTGTTGCGACAAGCGACAGCGATACAAGACCGCCTTGTTGTTCGCTTCGACTTGATCGAGGAGTTCAGCTGGCACTACGGACTCCAGGGCGCCTAACGTTTGACATGAGAGGCGCTTGGAGGCCGTAGGCCGGAAAGCGTCCTCTCGATGGAAGGGTTAGGCAGCAGTCTTCGGGAGGTGAAGCATCGCGTAACCAAAGCTGGCTCCATAGAAGAGCCAGCAGAAAAAGAAGACTTTGATCGTCCGAAGCGGGCGTAGGCCGGACAAATTTGACTTTCGCAGTTGCTCTAGGAGCAAAAGTTGCTTCGCTCGTTCGCCGGGGTCTGAAGTCTCTCTGCCAATCCTTCCCTCCAGAATTTCGCCGAGTTCAGTGAAAGACTGCCTTTCCGTATATCGGCTCTTCATCCGCGCACCAAACAGCATGACTGTCATGTCATAGGCGACCAATTGGTACATAGGTTGCGGTACGCCCCAACAACCAACAGTGGAAAGGAAGAGCCAGATTCCTTCGTCATTCAGAACCTTCCGATAGTTGAGGATATGGGCTCTGAATGCCTTCAATGCGTCTTCAACAGAAGGTAATTCGGAAAGACTTTGTGGCGTTGTGTCGAGAAACGCTTTCATGCTGTGGGGCGCTCCTTTCTGGGCGGTTTCAAACTTGAAGCGCAACACCAGCGATGTGGTTGAGCTTGAGTTGGTCGAAGACTTCTTGAGGGGTTGCGAAGTCGAGGATAGCGCGAGGGCGGTTGTTCAGGGAGCGCTCGATGGCGGTGAGCTGAGCCTGGGTGACGGTGCTGAGATCCATGCCTTTGGGTAGGTACTCGCGGATGAGCCCGTTGGCATTCTCATTGGAGCCGCGCTGCCAAGGGCTGTGGGGATCACAGAAGAAGACGTCCATGTGCAGACGCTTGGCCAGAGTCTCGTGCTTGGCCATCTCTGCGCCCTGGTCGTAAGTGAGGGTCTTGCGCAGGCTGGCGGGCACGCGGCGTAGCCGTTTGGTGAAGCCTTCCAGCACGGGCGCAGAGCCGAAGCCATCGAGCTTGACGAGCATCACGTAGCGGCTGCTTCGCTCCACAAGCGTTCCGACGGCCGAGGCGTTGCGAGCGCCCTTGATGAGATCACCTTCCCAGTGACCCGGCACGATGCGGGCCGCCACCTCCGGCGGGCGCAGATCGATGGAGGTCATGTTGGGCAGGGTCGTGCGCTTGGAGCCGCGAGCCCGAGGCAGCCGGCCTGCGTGGCTCTTGCGGAGCAAGGTGATGAGCTCAGTGCGCAGCGTGCCGCGTGGTTGGGCATAGATGGCGCAATAGATCGTCTCGTGAGAGACGTAGTCCGGGCTGTTCATGGACTTGAGTCTGCCGGCGATCTGCTGGGGCGACCAGCGGCGGTGCAAGCCGGCTCGGACCAGGCGCCAGAGCGGGCTGCGCCCGGAAGGGCAGAACTTGCGGCGCAAGCAACCCGCCCGCTTGCGGCCGGCGGCATAGGCCCTCTGGCCGAAGAGCGCGACGTAGCGAGTGAACCCGTAGTCCCGAGCGCGCTTGACCTCGCGAGAGACGGTGGAAGGGCTGACGCCGAGCCGCCTGGCGGCGTAACGCTGGCTATGACCTTGGATGAGCAAGGCATCGAGTGCAATGCGCTGAGCTTCGGTGAGATGGCTGTAGTGTGTTCCCATGGTGCAGCACCTTAATGGAGGTGTTGCACTTCAAATCTGAGCCGGCCCTGCTGCCTAACGTTTGACATGAGAGGCGGCGCCCGGCTTGCCGGGCGACGTCCTCTCGATGGAAGGGTTAGAGCGCATTCTTCATCTATCCAAGTAGTGCGAGGTAGACGTATGAAACGAGGGCGGCGGCTAGAAGCGCTAGACCCACATAGATCATTGCTTGCCTAAAGGCTCGATACCAACCTTCGTTGTTGCGTCTGTCGTAGTGGTCCACTATGAGTGAGAGTAAAAGTATTGCGCCGACGATGACGGAGCTGGCTAGCAGCCAAGCTGGCCTGTCATACAGAACCAAGCGACCACCGCCACCTTTTCTTGTTGCGATTTCCAGCTTGTTGTTCAGGAACCCGGATATGCCGTATGCAAGCAAGAGTGCAGCTAAGACGAGGGAATAGAGACGAAGAGCAAACGGAATCTCATTCGGCCTCCAGTTGCTTTTGGCGTCTTGCTGAGACTCTGACTGACTCTTTTTCGACTTGCCCATGTCTCGGCGTCGTATGGCGACTAATGCGCTCTAACGTTTGACATGAGAGGCCCGACCCGGCTTGCCGGGGCGGGTCCTCTCGATGGAAGGGTTAGGCGTCGCGCGTGGCCAGCTTCTACGATTACTTCTACCTTCGTGGTTCACGTTGGCTTTCCTTCTCGTCGGAACGAGGTGGCAGGCTACTACCAGCCTATGGCTGAATCTTCTGGCTCGATGCCATCTTGTACGAGTGGCAACTCTTCGATGCTCACATGCTCGTACATCGGATCCGATGGCAAATGAATCTCTGACCAGAGAAATTCGTTCTTGTCTTCTCTAGATGCTCGCGCTATCGCTAGGCGATCACCCCATGACTTTGCCGCTTCAGCAGAGTTTGCAGCAATGGACATGACGGCGACCCATTCATAGTCTTCGTCGTCTGGATCGGCAAGGAGGTCGCGAAACCAAGCTACGTATACCCAGATGCTCATCCGACGCCTAACGTTTGACATGAGAGGCGGCGCAAGGGCGCAGCCCTTGTGACGTCCTCTCGATGGATGAGTTAGACATCACCCTCGGACTATTCGAAGTACATCTAGCCGACCTGTCGAATCCAGTCACGAACGATGCTTTCAATGCGATCGATCTCGAGTTGGGGCAGTGTGCCCGTGTGCATGATGATGTTTCGGGACATTTCAAGATCGTTGAAGCGGGACATGATCCACGCTTGATCCGGGAAAAGGTCGGAGAAGTTCTCCCAGTTCGCAATGATGATCTGCGCCAAGTTGCCGAACATCGTGTACCCGATCAACGCAGTGGAGCGTGGGGTGTGATAACGCGCGTCGGACTCTTTCTCTTTGAGCTTCTCGACGGCTGTTTTGATTTTCTGTGGCACGGCGGAAGGCCACCAATCTGTCCCAACGCGAGCTAGGAGTCTTTCTGTTATTAGTTCTCGGACCGAATTCTCCAAGCAAAAGAACGCCATGAACACAGATGCCATCTGCGTGGCTTCATAGACGACGCGCGGACTAAAACCTGCTTCTCCTACGTTGATTGTTGGAGGCGTCGCAACGCTGCCGCGCACAGAGATCCCATGCTCGTTGAGTTGGGAAAGTGAGTTTTCCGCCAGCATTGCGTTGAAGACGAACTGCTTTAGCACGACTACACCCCCAAGTTCTCTTTGAGGCTCTTGAAGATCGCGTTGTAGACGGTGATGTCCGTTGTCACTGGAAGATGGATCTGAATGTTGTAGTGATATTCGGAACGCCGACGATGCACAGGTTCATCTGGAATGGCTTCAGGCTTTGGTTTCGTTACTGCTTCTGGCTCCTGTGGCGCAGACTTTCCGGCATCGGGAGGTCTACCGCTCCTTGGTTCGAACTTGGCTAGTGAGACGAGAGTCTTGAACGTTGCGTAGTAGCGGTTGACTGTTTCCTCATCTTTCCCCGTGATTCGAAGCATTGCGCCCTTCACCTCGGTTTCTGGCGCAGAGTTCATATTCGCGTCAATCGAAAACAGATCGGGGTACGCGGCGCGAATGCGTTCACCGAGCACATAGCGCCAGTCGTTGGGGTCCCGCAGGCGGTCGTAATGTTCGGTTGGTGCGCCTGAGTCAGTCAGGAATCCCAAGCCCTTCATTACCGCGACCATGGCCCGGTCGTTTGATGCGCCAAAGCCCCATGTAGCTAGGGTCTCGCGACTGAATCGCTCTGGCTTTGCCGCAGAACGAACTCGCGAAAGGATCGGTTCGATCTTGTTATTGGAAATGATGTACGCGTATGAATCAGGCATTTCATCTCCCTCGAAGCAGGTTGTACGTAAGTCTAGCTAGTGATGTCTAACGTTTGACATGAGAGGCTCGACCCGGCTTGCCGGGGCGAGTCCTCTCGATGGAAGGGTTGGGCGGCGCTGCATACGAGCGTGCAGGGCGCAGCCAGACGAGCAACTTTAGCCGGCGTGTGCTTTCAGGGCACATCGGTTCGCGGCATGGCTCGGACGGTGCAGGGCGCCCACGACGGCTAAACCCAAGGACTGGCTGACGACGACTGCATCGAGTAGGCGCGGTTATCTGCCCGAGGCTCAGAGAAACACATTGCGGTGGTGAACGCAGGCAAAACATTCTCTTCGATAAACCTGAAAGCCGGCCAAACGGGAGAAGGGGAATGCCAGCCATCTTTGCAACTCGGCACGGCTTTGCCCTTTGCGCCGCTCAACGTTTGACATGAGAGGCTCGACCCGGCTTGCCGGGGCGAGTCCTCTCGATGGAAGGGTTAGAGCGCACGCTTGACCGCCGAACTGCTACGCCGAAACGCTATGACCAGGATGGAGGCAGAGCGATCGCGGACTCGACCTTCCAGTGTGTCGGGTTGTCGGGGGCCTGCCTCATGTAGTTCGAATGGCACACTGCTGTTCACACCTGCTGCCAACAAGTAGCGGCGCACGAAGTCAGCTCGTTTCAGAGCGACTTTGAAGCTTTTAAGATCCCTCTCATCTCGGTCGGTGCGACCTACTATGTAGACGGAGTGAATCATGTAAGTTGAATTCATCCTTTCAATCAGCTCATCGAGCTTCTCGGTGCCACTTTCGGGTAGATAGGCCTCCAGTGGATTGAAGTACACATCAACTTCAAAAGAAACTTGCTCTGATTCTGCGCGCGGAACTGAGGATTGAAGTTGAATGCGTCTTCCTGCGATAGCAGGTAACTCATTGAGCTTTGTGATTGCATGCGCGAAGTGTTCGGTCTTTGGGGAAGACAAGCACACGTTCACGATCTCACGGAGCTGGGTTGCAGTGTTTGCCCGGCCAATTGATTCGTCGCTGCAACCTGCCGAAATCGGAGGCTGCGGGGCCATGCATCCAGCAACAGCCATCGAGAAGAGAAGGATGCAGATTCGGATGAGTTGCATGAGTGGTTGCAGGCGTTCGTGCGCTCTAACGTTTGACATGAGAGGCCCGACCCGGCTTGCCGGGGCGGGTCCTCTCGATGGAAGGGTTAGGCGTCGGGCTCTTCGAGTACATGCAGGGCCTCGCAAACGCGCTACTTCGACAGGACGATGGTTACCAGGGCCGAAGAGTCTTCGAGGGCGACGACGCCATGCGAGGCGTACCTTGCTAGAAAAAGCATTTGTCCCGCTTCAAGCAGATGACTCTGTGAATCTGCCGTGACATCGATTCGACCTTCGACGCACTGGATAGTGATTTCACCTGCGACGCTATGTGGCGGAAGCGACTTTCCAGCCTGAAGCACGAGACGTATGACTTCAAGTTGCTCAGACTTGAAGAGCGCGGTGGTCTTCTCGCTCTGGAGGCTTCGCCCAAACGGCCGAATGTCGATGAGCTGACCAGGGGTTGCGTGTGGGATTGCCATTTGCACAGTATGCGTCGCAGACGCTCCCTCCGACGCCTAACGTTTGACATGAGAGGCCCGAGCCGGCTTGCCGGGGCGGGTCCTCTCGATGGAAGGGTTAGGCGCTTCAGCGGCACTGGCACTCACTGTTTGCCTCTTTGTAGATTGCCTTCGGTGTGGCTGGGCCTGTGTAGACGAGGATGCCAGACTTGCCGGTTGCGGAACAGCGCGTTTCACAAGCCTTCTCAGGGGAAGAGACGTTTCGAAGCGAATAGGCCAGTAGCAAGGACGCTGCAACGAGCAAGGTGAACCCCGCCAGCACTGCAACGTGACGGCGCGCCTTGATTCCGTTGCTTGCCCGCGCGGCTGATTGTCTCGGCTTCAATGTGTTTACCTTCTCGTGAAGATAGTTGCACAGACGACCAAAGCCAGTACAGCTGCCCACCCAAGCCACTCGCGCTTGGTGAGGAATCTTCCATTTCTGTCGTTCTTGTTCGCGTCAAAGATGAGCGGCCAAAGCAGAAGATAGGAAAGCCAGGACTTCTTTTCGTTGGTTGGTGAACTCCGGCTGGACTGAAATAGGTAAATGGCCACCGCGCCGACGACTGCGATTAGGAATGCTCCGATAAGGTACGAATCGTCGGCCATGGGAATTGAAGCGCCTAACGTTTGACATGAGAGGCGGCGCCCGGCTTGCCGGGCGACGTCCTCTCGATGGAAGGGTTAGGCCGCACCGCACGTTTGCGCCCAGCTTTCATTTTGGCTTCCACTTGCTGTGCTCGATGACTTCCTTGTATTCCTTGCAAGACGGGACATCGACAAGCATGGCGCGATGCTCTATTGCAAAGAGATCTTCTGCACAGTCACCGACTTCGCTGCCAAACTGCTTGTACTGTTCTGGATGCACTACGCGAGGGGGTTGCTTTCCAAGAACTCTTTGAATACAAGTTCGAGTTGAGCGTTTCAATCCCGCTTGACACTGTTGATCAGTTGTCTTGATGCAGGTGCGCAGCGGGATGTTTTGCGCGCACATTCCCGATGGAAGTTCACGTTGCATTAGTTCGGACCACTGTTCCAGTTTGGCATCAGCAGCGTGAACTGCTGGGGCGAGGAAGAGGAGTAGCGGAAGCGAAAAGTCAATGACGAACTTCATATGCGGATGGCGAATGTTGTGCGGCCTAACGTTTGACATGAGAGGCCTGACCCGGCTTGCCGGGGCAGGTCCTCTCGATGGAAGGGTTAGGCATCGCTTGTTTTACCGACGGTGTGCCTAGATCGCAGTGCCGTGGATCTTGTAGCGATGAGCGTGATGCCTTCTGATTCGATGGTCTAGTGAATCTCATCATCTTCTTGTGCTTCTACTGGCCACTCATTGAAAACGTAGCACTCGCCTTCTGCGACCGCCAGGTCAAACCATTTGAGCCATTCTGGTTGATCTAGGTAATCATCTCGCTCGGCAAAAACTGGCTCCTCTTCAATGCCGAGTACAAGCCAACCGTTGTCTTTGAAGTTTTGTAGTGCGAGCTCAGTTGCCTTCTCAACAGAATCAGCAGCGACAAAACAATTCACGAAGGCACCGCCAACACTTGAGAAGTGCTCACTATCGGGCGCAGGTGTGACTTCGTATTGGATGTAGTACATGGCGTTCTGACTTGCGATGCCTAACGTTTGACATGAGAGGCCCGACCCGGCTTGCCGGGGCGGGTCCTCTCGATGGAAGGGTTAGGCGCCGCCATTGCTACGCCTTGCTCAGAACCTGCGGACCAAAGACGAACGATGCGCTTTGAATAAGGCCGCGCTCAACGATGTAGATGCAGACCACCTCAATGTGACCTGGACCTTCTGCGAAGGTGCGTGTGATGTCTTCGTGATCTATGACGATGCTGCCCATGACCGTGCGCTTGATCAGACGGGCGTGGATATTGGGTTCTTGTAGTCGCGGTGCAGTGCGAGCGCGGATCTCTGCGTGCCCTGAAGTCAGGAGCTTGCCCGGGTGTTCGTATTGCTTTGCGTCCGGGGCATAGGTGGAAAGCCAGCCTTCAATATCTCTGGCGTTGTAGGCGTCTAGCTGGCGCTGGACTACGACTTCGGGGGAAGACCAATCGGGCATATGACTTCAGAAGAGGGTTTGGGTACTTCGGATTCCGCTCCAGCGGCGCCTAACGTTTGACATGAGAGGCCCGGCCCGGCTTGCCGGGGCGGGTCCTCTCGATGGAAGGGTTAGGCGCCATTCTGGCCCGACCTCAGCCGCATTGGCTGAAAGGCGATGCCGTGCATGCGCTGAACCTCTCCTTGGCGGACAAAGCCGAACCTTTCGTAGACGGGCACAGCATTGAGGCTTGAGTTGACAGTGAACTCACCAGGATTGCCGGCTCCCAGTGCCTTTGCTTTAGCCGTGCTCCAGAGCTGAGTTGCCAAGCCCTTGCCTTCGAACTCTTTGGCAACGAACAAGTGGAATAGGTGGGAGTTGTCGCGCAGCGCGATGAACCCAAGAAGCTTTTCGTTTGCTTTGGCGACGAAGTACGAGAAATTGCTGGCGCTCAAGTAGCCACGCTCAGCCTCTTTGCTGACTGAGGCAAGGAACGGCTCGGCACCCTCGCGCGAAGGGGACAGAAAGAACGGCTCAGTAAGCTCGATGATCAGCTTGCTGATTTCCTCAGCATCGGCGACTGTTGCCGCGACGACTTTCATGGCGCCTAACGTTTGACATGAGAGGCCCGACCCGGCTTGCCGGGGCGGGTCCTCTCGATGGAAGGGTTAGACGGCTGGCTTCGCAACGAATGCTTGCTTTGCATGCCGATCAAACCCTGCTGACTCATAGAACTTGAAAGTGGCTTCGTCTTTGCGGCCAGTGAGAAGCATGACCTTGTGGCAGCCAACCGACCAGGCGTGTGCGAGCGCGTGAGCGAGGATTGCTTTGCCATAGCCTTGATTTCGATGGCTTGCATGAGTGACGACATTCTCGATGACGCCATAGGGCCGGCAGCCGCGCGTGAGGTTTGGAATGACCGTAAGCGCGCAGCTCGAAACAAGCTCGTTGCCCACATAGCCGCCGTAGTATTTGTAGCGAGGACTAGCAAGAAGCTCCTGCCAGACTTCCAGTACTTCCGATTGCGGCGGTAGAGCATCGTCTTTTCGATGCAAATGCGCATACAGCGCCAGTAGCTCAGTGAGTTCGTTCGCCTGGATCAGTCGGATCTTCACGTGTGAGCCGTCTAACGTTTGACATGAGAGGCCAGGCCCGGCTTGCCGGGACTGGTCCTCTCGATGGAAGGGTTAGGCATCGCTTTCACGCTGAGACCGGCGTGCATATTTCGACAAGCACTCCGTCGGGTGCTCTGACGTAAGAGACAGTTTGACCCCAAGGCTTTTTCGAAGGAGGGGAGAGCTCCTTTGCGCCGAACTGAATGGCCTTCTTGTGAGCAGAGGCCACATCGTCCGTGACGATGGCTATCTCCATTCCGAGCGGCTTCGCCGAAGCGCTGGCATGCACATGGCCGCCTTGGAAATTGGCATCTCCAAGCTCGTGTGCCGCAAAGGACAGCGTTGTACCTCCTGTGCTGAGCTCCCCGTAGGTGCCAGATTCGTGCAGGAACTTTTGCTCAAACCCAAACGCCTGGGAGTAGAACGCAAGTGACTCCAAGACGTTTGGGACATAGGCGATGACGTAGCCAAGTTTCATTTCGTTCTTTCCGGTTAAGGCGCTCACTCGCTCTGCGATGCCTAACGTTTGACATGAGAGGCGGCGCCCGGCTTGCCGGGCGACGTCCTCTCGATGGAAGGGTTGAGCATCGCGCCTTGGAGAAGAGCAGGGCTGGCCAAACGGGAGACTCGTGAAAGTGTGGTGGAGCGTAGCTCGGGCCTGGCCAGACGAGCAACCCCAGCGCTGCCTCTGGCAGCGCCCCAGGACTGACTACTCAAGCGGCGCGAAGCGCTAACCACTGACTGACCTCTACCGGCCGTTCGATGGCATCGCGCGGGCGCCGAAGCGCGACAAGCTTGGCCTTCAGCTTTCGGGACTTTCCGGTGGGTGGCAAGCGCGGTGTTCAGATTTGGTGGCAGGCAGCGAGCGGTGACCGAAGGCTCGGCGGCGACGCACGCGAATTGGATTTGAGGTGCTGAACGAAGGCTCATAAGCAACCAGTAACGCACAGACCCACTCGTGATGCTCAACGTTTGACATGAGAGGCGGCGCCCGGCTTGCCGGGTGACGTCCTCTCGATGGAAGGGTTAGGCATCGCTTTAGCCAGGTAGATCGACGTCGATCGGGCCTTGTGTGAGGCTGCCGTGAACTTCAATCCAATGGCCTCCGAGAAGCTCACCATCGTCGTACATGAATTCATAGGTTTCATCTGAATGGACAGTGATGCTCTGAAGCGAGATGGCTTGCAGGAATTGTTCTGCCGTTAGCTCGGATTGTCCTGCGGCACTACGACCTTCATTGACTTCGGAAAGTAGCTCTCTGACTGCGAACCGCGTGACTTCAGAGTTCACTTTAGAGGCCTCCGAAGTGATAGCGACTGCCACGCGGCGAACAGAGTCAACTAGCTCGACTGCCTCGATGGAGAGGTTGAGGCCAATTTCCGAGCCACACCAACTGACTTTTCTTTCGTAGAGCGAATCGGAGTACGCCGACAGCGGAAAGAAGCCGAGTGATGGAACTTCAATAGAAGGTGGAAAGCCAGGCTTCGGCTGAACCTTCTTTTGCGGTAAGGGCTTCACCAGAGCTGATGCGCCGTAGGTGAGTACGACGATTGCGAGAAGTAGAAGTGGCAGGCTCAGGACTGAAAGGAGCCCCCATCCTGCAAGGTAGAGCGGCGTGGACAAAGTTAGCCAGAGGACAGCCAGAAGAAAGTATTCGCGGACGCCCCAGTGTGCAAGCGCGGCTTTTGATCTCTGCAGAGAGGTGACAAGTCGCATTCGCGATGCCTAACGTTTGACATGAGAGGCCCGACCCGGCTTGCCGGGGCGGGTCCTCTCGATGGAAGGGTTGGGCGTCACCTCTTCGCCTCACGTACTACGCTGAATTCCTCGCCGTACATGGATTCATACGTGACTTCTAAAGCGTAGCTGTCGATGAACTTCTTCGCCGCGAGAAGCTTCTGATCGCTTTCTGTATCGAAGCTGATGCTGAACAACTCGAGTTTCTGCCCCGCAGTGAGAACGGATCCCGGCTCGGCCACCTGCATGTCGCCTTTCCCCTCGAAGCCAATAACGGCCTTAGCCACCGCGAGGCGATACGCGGAACCAAAGTCCGTATGAATCTCACCTTCGATCGTGATGCGAACTCGTTTGATGATGGCTGGCCCAAGCCCGCTATTGGCAAGTGAGAGTGATAGGGTTCCGCCGGATATCAGGGTTTCGTGTGTATCTAGATGCGGTCGGACGGAAAGGCGGTTGTGTCGCCTTGAGATTGCTCCCTGCCAGATGGTCGCCACTAGCGCAAGAACAGCGATTCCGGCGGCACAGAGCGCGATGAAGTCGGAATTCGTCATAGGTGCGGATAGCTATTTGGTGACGCCCAACGTTTGACATGAGAGGCGGCGCCCGGCTTGCCGGGTGACGTCCTCTCGATGGAAGGGTTAGGCAGCGCCGGGGTTACTGGGCTCATAGCGAAACCTGAATTTTCTTGCTGCCAACCTTCAAGTAGCCAGATAGGGCTTCTGTGATGACTAGGCACGCTGCCAGTGCCACGTAGTCTTGTTTGACCCACGTCTGGATCTCCGCTTGCGTAGGTGCCGGAAACTCGATGTGGCTGTTGTTGAACCAGATACTGAGATAGACCCCCAATTGATCAACAGAAACTTTGAACTCCGACGGTGATGCGTAGGCGCCTTCTCTAATTTCGGCAGTTAGCGCTTCTTCGAGCTTCTCTGCGATGAGTGCGAGAGACTCCTGCCGCTCAACCTTGCGTTCTTTGGTGAGTTGACTCTTCCTCGCGGTATGGCTTCGGTTTCTGGCGATCTTCTCTTGATACCAAGAATCGCCTTTCTCCGCGCGCAGCTTCTTCCACAGCTTGGCGGTGTCTTGGTTGTACTTTCTCTTGTTGCAGTCGGGGCAACTGAGGGAAAGATTGCCAGGCCAGTTGGTCCCGCCTTTCGAGATAGGCGAGAGGTGATCGATATGAAAGGGGGATTTCTCGCCAAGCTTTCCAAGCTGCGCATCACAGAAGTAGCACTTGCCGTCTTGCAAGCCATACAAGGCTGCAATGTCGCCTGAGGTGTAGAAGCCTTCTGCATGCTTCCGATCGAATGTATTGACAGTCATTCGCGGAGCGCTCTCTTTCCTGCGATGCCTAACGTTTGACATGAGAGGCATGACCCGGCTTGCCGGGGCATGTCCTCTCGATGGAAGGGTTAGGCCGCTTCTTACCTGACGAGGCCGGCGAACTGTGGATCGCGGACTGCCTTTCCAACAAGGTTTTGTACGGCGCGTGTGAACGCTTCGGCGGTGTTCCGGCAGGCCTCTGGCGCTGCGAAGCCACTGTTGAACTCGTAGTACTCCTTCACTGCCATAGTCTTTCCGTTTGAGGATGACAGATCGAGATCAATGGTCCATGAGCCTCCTGTCACGGCGCGGCTGGAGGAGACCTCAAGCCGAGTGACCTTGCCAGTCAGCGTGACACGAGGAGGGCTTCCATGCGCGCCTGCAACCTTGAGTTCGTCCTCGAACGCCTTGCGGATGTATTGCGTGTGGGTTAGCCCGTCAGCCACCTGCAGAGGGCCCATTGCTCTGCAATTTGGATCGAATGTGGCCGGCTCGGCAAATGCGCCAATGCCGACATCCTTCGCGTTGATGGCTTTGATCGCAATGTTGTTGTCAGCTGATATCGAGTAGCGCTGCGTAGTTGGAGTTTCGCAAGCCGTCAGAAGCACGGCTGTCGCCAATACTGCGATGAACGATGTGCGCATGATCTCTCCTCCGATTGGTGTTGTGGAGGGAGAAGTCTAGCGAAACACTTGGAGCGGTCTAACGTTTGACATGAGAGGCCAGGCCCGGCCTGCCGGGACTGGTCCTCTCGATGGAATGGTTAGGCGCCCGGCGCTCAGGCTGGGCGGCTTTGTATGAAAGCGAGAACACAGGACCGCACACCGCTATTGACCCGATCGATAGCCGAGGGGCCAAGGCCTTTGGAGCCGAGATGTCAGTGGCGCTCATTGAGAAAGGGTAGTTGTTCACGAAGCCAATCTCGAAACTCTGGCTCAGAAAGGGGTGCCTTCTCTAGCCCCCACTCATTCCATCGACGGTTAATTACTTCTCTCCATTCTTGGAGCACATCGACGATCTGTCTGGAGGCACTCTCGTTGCGCGCAAGCTCGATGCACAAGGAGGCTATTCCGTTCAGTTCATGTACTGACGATTTTCCTTCTAGGTAGCGACTTGCTGCTTCGAATAGCTGGCGCATTTCTCGGCTGAGTGGTGACATCTCGGGCGCCTAACGTTTGACATGAGAGGCCCGCCCCGGCTTGCCGGGGCGGGTCCTCTCGATGGAAGGGTTAGACGCCGCCGCTCTGCCGATGGACTTCGGTGCTTCGCAAGCGGGCCTGAACCTCAAAGTGGTTGTACCAGTATGGATCGCGGCCTTGCAGTAGCTGCCAAAGGCTGGATGCTGGATATGCGAGGAAGAAGACTGGGCCCCAGCGCTCGTATTGCTCGACATGGACTCGCTCATGGGGACCAATGTGTGTGAGTTCTTCTTGAGTGACTGCCAGGATGACATGGCCGAAGACGATGCCCCTGAATGGCAACGCAAGTGCAAGCTTGCCGCAACTGGCTAGACGCTTGCGATAGGTGACTTCCAGCGCTCCGGCACGGACCTTCGCGCTGCCGCCGAGCACCAATGGCACTGTGGCCAGAAGCAAGCCGCCCAGCGAGCAGGGGAGCGCCCAAAGAACCTTTGCGACTCTGAGCCATCGCATTCAGCGGCGTCTAACGTTTGACATGAGAGGCGGCGCCCGGCTTGCCGGGCGACGTCCTCTCGATGGAAGGGTTGGGCGGCGCTTGCCTCGATGGGGCAGGGTGCAGCCGGGCGATGAACTTTAGCCGGCGTGCGCTTTCAGGGCGCCTCGGTTCGCAGCAAGCCTCGGTTGGTGCCGGGCCCCCACGACGGCTAATCCACGAACTGACTAACGACGGCTGCATCGAGTGAGCACGGTTACTTGCCGGGTGCGCAGGCGAAAACATTGCGGTGGCGAACGCGGGCACGAACATGCTCTTCTTGCGATGAGGTACTGACCTTGCCACTTGGCTTGCCACCGACTTTCTCGAAGGCAACACGTTTAGCCCTCAGTGCCGCTCAACGTTTGACATGAGAGGCTCGACCCGGCTTGCCGGGGCGAGTCCTCTCGATGGAAGGGTTAGAGCGCACCTTGCGAGGCGAGCAGCCTAACGATTGAGACCAAGTTTTGAATTGATTTGCCAAGTTCTTCGCTGTCGACATTGAAGCTGTGGTCATGGCCAACGTATATGGGTGACGGTGGCCTTCGCTGTTGCGCTCGAATGCAAAGCGCAGTGTTTCTGGTGTCAACAGATAAATAAACTGACTTCTCCTCAAACGCCCGGCCGGTCTTGGCCCCCGAGAGAACGTATGCAGCCCAATCAGAGAGCTTTGCTTCTCGATGGGACGGCGCAGGATGCATGTGCGTTTGCAGGAGCAGCTTTCGCACGGTTCGACCAAGTTCCTCATCTGCTCCTGCGAATGGCACTTTGACTGGCGCTCCTGCCTCCGAAAATCCTGTTGTGGCCGAGACGATATATGCCTCTTGTGCGTATGCATACACCGCTACGCGCAGCTCAATTTGGCGCGTTGCTTTCAGTCTGGCGTTGATCGCGTCTCGATAGTCGAGAAAGTCTCGCGGCGTCAGTTCGCTGGTGGTTGGCATGTGACTGGTACCTAGTGCGCTCTAACGTTTGAGATAACCGGCATGACCCGGCTTGCCGGGGCATGTCCGGTTGATTGAAGGGTTAGGCGTCGCTGCTTGTGCTGCCACCTGATTGCCGCTTCTATTCAAAGACTTTGCCATCGGGTTTCCAGTCGTTTTGTCCCCATCCCTCTGTGGGGATGAAGACCTTGAAGCCTGCTCTCGCTAGCTTTTGGGCAACTGAATCTGGCTCAGCAACAAGCTCTGTCTTGGAGTCTTTCCAAGACGTCTTGTCGGTTAGCACGAGCCAATATGGGTACTCCGGCATTTCCGATTCATCGGAATCGCACACTTCTACCGTGACATTGCGAGCGTACCCACAGAAGTAGTGATCGTCGGGTGGGTAGTTGGAGCTCTCGCGTTCCTCGTGCTCAGTAAGCCCCAACGCGGCGAATACCCGAACGGCGAGATCTGATAGGCCAGCTACTGGCATTGAGCTGCTCAGGAGGAGAACTGCTTGCATGTTGCGACGCCTAACGTTTGACATGAGAGGCGTGACCCGGCTTGCCGGGGCACGTCCTCTCGATGGAAGGGTTAGGCTTCACGCGGCTTGAGGCGAAGTTTTGCTGTGTGGTGCAGCAATCGCTTTGTCAAGGGTTGGTCAGGGTAGTGAGTCGCCATGATGGCGAATTCGTGCATGGAGGCAAGCTCGTCGATCGCAGCAGTAATGAACCCTTTGCCGACGAACTCAATCTCTATCGCTGAAACGACATCAAAAAGAACTGGCAAACCTCTCCGCCCGTGAGAGCGACCGTGGGCAATGACCACCTGCGCCTCGTTCGGATACATAAAGTGCTCGAGATACTGTGAGTACGTTTTCTCCAACCCTGGTGTCACTACCAGTAGTTGATGGTGATCAGGGTGGGCGAGGGCCAAGTCCTCGGTGTCGTACAGATTCTCTTTTAGGCTATCCCGGTCGTACAGTGCGCTGGTCTTTGCTGTCATCTCTTCGTTCGCCGGCTCAACAAGCAAGTACGCCCCCGATCGCTGAAGCAGAGTGTCCCAGTCGTCGCGAGCCAGAACGCGCTCTTGGACAAACTCCCCCGGAGAGTCTGGAGAGGTAAGTTGCCCGTAGCGGAGAACCACGTCAAATAGCCTGATCGGAGGAAGTTCGTCGCCGTCAATCCAAACCGATAGCACGCATGCAACGTACCGTTCATCCTTCAGCCAAGTATTGAGCGTCTGCGGCAACTGCTTTAGCCCCCGTAGCGCCAATCGAACCGTCAGCAATCTAGCTGCGTCACGTTTCTCGCGGTAGTCGAACGCTACAAAGACGAGAGACATTGCTGCTGTAGCGACCGCCGCGATGATTGTTGAGTAGTCCCACAGGTTCAGTTCGAGTGTGTTTGCGTCTTTAACGCGACTAGCAACAACAGTGACTATGGCTGAGGTGCATGCAAGAAGAGCTAACCCAACTGGCAGTATTGCGTGTCGGACTCGTAGTGCCGAGGACATACTTGTGAAGCCTAACGTTTGACATGAGAGGCCCGACCCGGCTTGCCGGGGCGGGTCCTCTCGATGGAAGGGTTAGAGCGCATTGGTGGATGGGAGGCTGTGACTTCTAAACGGGGAAGCTCTGCCTTCGATTGCCTATAGGCGAGACCGCGACCAATGACGCTGCGATGTGCTTCTGTGATTGCCAGGTGGCTACTGACTTGACTCACCAATGAACTCCATTTCACGGGGTTCAAGCGCCACTGAATGAGAGTTGCATGTTCCTTCTGCCTCGTTCGGCCAGGACTTACGGACCCAAGGTTGACCGTATTCATCGATTTCCTCGACTACGAATACTTCGCCGACCATTGACTGAACATTGCGTTTTTCATTCTCGGGTAGCGAATCGAACCATTCTCCCGAAAGACTCAACACTCGAACAAGAGAACCAACTCGGACGAGCGTTCCGTTCTTGTCTTCCGGCCGGCGAGTTGGGTTCTTCATGCGCTCTAACGTGATATCTACACCCATCCCATGTTGCCATTCCCAGCAACATGAGGCCATAGCTAGCAACATGTAGATAGATGTGGCGGCCACATCTATCTACTTCCCGACGATTCGATCTCGCAGATTGAGGATGCCGGCCACCCGCTTCGGCATTCTCCAGAGCTTCTTTTCGGGATCCCACAACGCGCCGGCCGCGCGCACCAAGGATTGGAGCGATCGCTCGTAGGGGCCGATCCTGATGCTGACGACCTTGTCGGTGCGTGGTTTGATCGGCCTTCGATCCACCAGCAGTTCGACGGTGATGAAACGGAACTTGCCGGCGGGGTCTGTGCGGTGACGCACGCAGATCAGGGCGTTGCCATGTCTTTCCGCGAGAGTCTTGGCGCCCCTGCTCGATGGAGAAAGGGTCTTCACAACCCTGAGGTTGGCGCGATCTGCTTTCACCTTTAGTGACCTCAAGTCGAAGCTGGAAAACACTGCATAGATGCTGTATAAATATACAGTACAAAGTTGCCGCACCCGTGACGGCCTGCCGCCATGTCGATCACCCCATCAGATTCCCTCCCCCCACTGCACTCCGCCCGCCTGCTCGACCAGCTGCGCGAGCGCATCCGCTACCTGCACTACAGCATCCGCACCGAAGGCGCTTATGTGCACTGGGTCAGCATGTATGTGCGCTTCCACGGCATGCGCCACCCGGCCGAGATGGCGGGGCCGGAGGTCGAGAGTTTTCTCTCGTGGCTGGCCAATGAGCGCAAGGTCGCGGCCGCCACGCACAAGCAGGCCTTGTCATCCTTGCTCTTTCTCTACCAGAAGGTCCTCGGCCAAGACCTGCCGTGGATGACCGAGATCGGCCGCCCGAAAGACCGGGTGCGGCTGCCGGTGGTGCTCACGCATGACGAGGTCTCGCGGGTGCTCGCGCAGCTGCCGCCCGCGCACCAGCTCATGGGCCGCCTGCTCTACGGCACCGGTATGCGCATCATGGAAGGTGTGCGCCTGCGGGTGAAAGACGTCGACTTCGCCCGTCGCGCCATCGTCGTGCGCGAAGGCAAGGGCGCCAAAGACCGCGTGGTGATGCTGCCGGCCTCGCTGATCCCGGCCTTGCGCGCGCAGCTCGACCTCGCGCGCCAGCACTGGCAACGCGACCGTGACGCCGGCCGTGGCGGGGTGCACATGCCGCACGCTCTCGCGCGCAAGTACCCGCGTGCCGCCTCGTCGTGGACGTGGTTCTGGGTCTTTCCGCAAGACAGGCTGTCGGACGACCCGCGCACCGGCCTCGAGCGCCGGCACCACGTGCTGGAGCAGGGCTTCCAGCGCGCCTTCAAGAAAGCCTTGGTGTCGGCTGGCATCGTCAAGCCGGCCACGCCGCACACCTTGCGCCATTCCTTCGCCACGCACCTGCTGCAAAGCGGCTACGACATCCGTACCGTGCAAGAACTGCTCGGCCACGCCGACGTGAGCACGACCATGATCTACACCCATGTGCTGAAGGTGGGCGGTGGCGGGGTGCGCAGCCCGCTCGACGCGCTGGCCGGGCTCGATGTGATGGGCGCGAAGCAACACGAAGCCCGCACCGCGCCACTGCACGCAGGCGACGACATGAAGTACGACAGGGCGGCCGATCCCGACGACCTGGGCCCCGACGACCTGCCGCCGCGTGTCTGCATGCCGACGGCGCAATACCTCGTGCCGGCACGGCATCTTTCGGCCGTGGGATGAGGTGGTGGCGGCCATTGCCTTGTCGTCGTCACCCGATGTGGAAAGCCGTCCTCCGCCATGTCGTCCTCGCCATCCGCTTCCCGCATCGGCCTGCCCGGCTATGCCGAGCTGCACTGCCTCAGCAACTTCAGCTTCCTGAGAGGGGCGTCGCACCCCGAGCAGCTGATCGAGCGCGCGATCGCCCTGGGCTACAGCGCACTCGCCCTCACCGACGAATGCTCCCTCGCCGGGGTGGTGCGCGCCCACCATGCGGCGAAGGCGCATGGTGATTTCCACCTCGTCATCGGCAGCGAGATGCGCCTGCACCTGCCGCAATCAGGCGCGCCGCACGCCCACCTGGTGCTGCTCGCGCAGACGATGCGCGGCTACGCCAATCTCTCGCGCTGGATCACCGCGGCACGCAATCGCGCCGAGAAAGGCCACTACCTCGCGCACCCCGGTGACCTGGAAGGCAAGATTCCCACCGCGGCCGAATTGGCGGGCTTGCCCGGGTGTCTGGGCCTGCTGGTGCCGCACGCGAGCCAGCCGTTCCAGGAGATCCTGGCCCACGCGCATTGGCTCAAGACCTGGCTGCAAGACCGCGCCGCCATCGCGCTCGAGCTGCACAACCGGCAGGGTGACGCCACGCTGGTGTCGACCGTGCAACGTGTCGCCGAGCACACCGGCCTGCCCATCGTGGCGGCGGGCGGCGTGCTGATGCATGTGCGTTCGCGCAAGCCCTTGCAGGATGTGCTCACCGCCACCCGGCTGAACCGCCCTCTGGCGCAATGCGGCCACGAGCTGGCGCCCAATGCCGAGACGCACATGCGGCGGCGCATGCGGCTGGCGCGCCTGTACCGCGAGGAGTGGATGGCCCGCAGCGTCGAATGGGCGAAGAAGTGCAGCTTCAAGCTCAGCGAGCTCAAGTACACCTACCCCCAGGAGCTGGTGCCACCCGGAGAAACGGCCATCAGCCACCTGCGCAAGCTCACCCTGGCAGGTGCGCGGCGACGGTATCCACGCGGCTTGTCTGACAAAAACCTCGACCAGATCGAGCAGGAGCTCGCCCTCATCGAGAAGAAGAAGTACGAGCCCTACTTCCTCACGGTGGCCGACATCGTCTTGTGGGCGCGTGAGCAGGGCATTCTGTGCCAGGGGCGTGGCAGCGCGGCCAATTCACTGGTCTGCTTCTGCCTGGGCGTGACCGAGGTGAACCCCGAGCGTGGCGCCCAGCTGCTCTTCGGCCGGTTCATCAGCGACGAGCGCAACGAGCCCCCCGACATCGACATCGACTTCGAGCACCAGCGCCGCGAAGAAGTCATCCAGCACATCTACGCCAAATACGGCCGCCATCGCGCCGCGCTCACCGCGGTCGTCATCCGCTACCGCCCGCGCTCGGCCTTGCGCGACGTGGGCCGTGCCCTCGGCATCGACCTGCAGCGCATCGAGGCCGTCTCCAAGAGCGTGCAGTGGTTCGACATGAGCGTCGAAGACGAGCGCTTGCGCGCGTGCGGCTTCGACCCGCAATCGCCGCTCATTCGCCTCTGGCTTGAGCTCACGCACCAGCTCATCGGCACGCCGCGTCATCTGAGCCAGCACCCGGGTGGCTTCGTCATTGCGTCCGACGAGGTGTCGAAGCTGGTGCCGGTCGAAAACGCAGCGATGCCCAACCGAAGCGTCATCCAGTGGGAAAAAGACGACCTCGAATCGCTGGGCCTGATGAAGGTCGACATCCTCGCGCTCGGCATGCTGAGCGCGCTCAGGCGCTCGCTCGAATTCCTGGCGCGCAAGCTGGGCCGGCCTGTCGAGATGCACCAGTTCCCTGACGGCGAGACCGACCCCACGTGGGACATGATCTGCGCCGCCGACACCGTGGGCGTGTTCCAGATCGAGAGCCGTGCGCAGATGAGCATGCTGCCGCGGCTGCGGCCGCGTGTGTACTACGACCTGGTGGTCGAAGTGGCGATCGTGCGGCCGGGGCCCATCCAGGGCGGCATGGTGCACCCCTACCTGAAGAACCGCCGTCTTCCCGACGACCAGATCGAATACCCCGGCAAGCTCAAGATCGCTCTCGGCCGCACGAAAGGCGTGCCCATCTTCCAGGAGCAGGTGATGCAGATCGCCATCCTCGCGGCCGACTTCACCGAGGGCGAAGCCGACCGGCTGCGCCGCGCGATGGCCGCGTGGAAGCGCAGCGGCGACATCGCCAAATTCCATGACGATCTCGTCAACCGCATGGCGAAGAACGGCTACGACCGGGACTTCGCCGAGCGCATCTTCAAGCAGATCGAAGGCTTCGGCGAATACGGCTTCCCCGAGAGCCACGCCGCCGGCTTCGCGCTCCTCGCCTACGCCAGCAGCTGGCTCAAGTGCCACCACCCCGATGCCTTCCTCGCCGGCCTGCTCAACAGCCAGCCGATGGGCTTCTACGCGCCGGCGCAGCTGGTGCGAGACGCCCGTGCGCATGGCGTCGAGGTGCGCGAGGTCGACGTGAACATCAGCACCTGGGAGGCTTCGCTCGAAGGCCTGCCGCTTTTCCTGGACGGGCACCTCGACCCCGCAAGAGCGCACGGCGCCACATCGTTCAGCGCACCGCTGCAGCCGGTGCGCCTGGGGCTCAACATGGTGTCAGGCCTGTCCGTCGACGCGGCCGAGCGCATCTTTACCGCCCGCGCCAATGCGCCGTTCGTCAACGTCGAAGACCTCGCGCGCCGTGCCGCGCTCAATGCCCACGAGCTCAAGGCCCTGGCGCAGGCCAATGCCCTGAAGCCGCTCGCGGGCCACCGCCACCAGGCCGCATGGGTCGTGGCGGGCATCGACACGCGCCCCACGGCGCTGCTGCGCGCCACGCGCGTGCATGAAGCGCCGGCCGTGCTCGCACCACCGGCCGAGTTCGACGACATGCGCGCCGACTACCAGTCGCTCGGCCTCACGCTCGGCCGCCACCCGCTCGCGATGCTGCGCGAGCAGCTGCGCGCCTTCAAGGTCGAGACGGCCGCCACGCTGCGCACCTACCCGAGCGGCCGCCTGGCCCGCGCGAGCGGCATCGTCACCCACCGGCAGCGCCCGCCCACGGCCAACGGCACCATGTTCATCACGCTGGAAGACGAGACCGGCGCGATCAACGTCATCGCCTGGCCGAAGGTGGTCGAGACGCAGCGCCAGCCGCTGCTCGCCTCACGCCTGATGACGGTCTACGGCCAATGGCAGCGCGAGGGCGACGATCGTTTCGCGGTGATGCACCTGGTGGCCGCCAAGGTGATCGACCACACGCACTTGCTCGCCGGGCTCGAAAGCCGCAGCCGCGATTTCAAGTAGAACGAACAGAGAGAAGAGACTGCCGCCCGCTCAGGCCATCTCGGGCGCACCCACGGGCGCCGCCTTGCGAGACTTCGAGCCACCGCCGCGCTTGGGCGGCATGGTCATCTCGAGCGTGGCGTCATGGCGTGGCGCGATCTCGGCGCCGCGCAGCACGTGCTTGAGTTCGCGCGCACCGCCCATCACCACGATCAGGTTGCAGCCCGCCTGGCGCAGGTTGCGTGGGCTCTTCGCTTCGGGCAGCCACAGGATCGCGGTCGCTCCCCAGGCCTCGGCGGCCTGCATCAGCGGGCCGACCGGGTCGTGCTTGAACTTCTTGCCGTGCGGGCCCACCAGCAGCGACTCGCCGATCAGCGGGTCGTTCCACTCGGCTTCCGGGAAGCCCTGGATGTCGATCACGAAGCGCACGCCGTCCGAGCGGATCACCGCCACCGGGATCACGCCGCCGTTGGGCACGCTCTTGTCGAAGCGCACCGCCCACTGCGTGGGGAAATTGATGGAGCGCCGCGCACGCCGCAACACCCGCTGCGGGCGCTCGCGCAATTCCGCCACGACGATGAGCGCGAGGCCGAGCAACGACACCGCAATGCCCGCGCTCATGAGCTGCCAGCCGTCGCTCCACGCGAGGCGGGCGAATTCCAGCCCGCCCACGAAACACGCGAGGCCGAGCGTCATCTGGGCGAGCCAGGAAACGGAGGTCTTGGAGTTCATCTCGAATGGGTGGGTTGAGGAAGGGGAGGCGGAAACGAAAGGCCACGACGAGTAACGAATTCTGTCGATGGTGACCGCTCGAACAAGGGGCGAATTCCACACTTCATCCGAGATCGCACGCCCGGCCAGAAAAAGCGGGGAGGGAGTTTCCCGCATGCGATGTGCGGGCCCACTGGCATTCGCGGCGACGTTCCGACGACGGGCACTCGGGCTTTCGATGCCGTATCGAAGCCCGTTCCGGCAGAATCCGTGCATGAGTGCACAAGCCGTGACCCCTGAGCTGCGCCAATGGATCGTCGACCAGGCCAAGGCGGGCCGTCCGCCCGATGAAGTCCTGAAATCGATGATGGCCAGCGGCTGGCAGGAAGACGTGGCGCTGGCCGCGCTGGAAGACACCCTGTCGGGTTTCCTGAAGGAGCACGCCAAGGCCAACAACCTGCCCGAGCCCGTGATGGTGCCCGAGCCCGACCTGCTGGGCGCGCCGGCCTCGATCGTCGTCGACGGCCACGAGGTGCAGATCCTCATGACGATGCGCAACCCGCGTGTCATCGTGTTCGGCAACCTGCTCACGCACGACGAGTGCGATGCACTCATCGAGCTCGCCAAGCCGCGGCTCGCACGTTCCGAGACGGTCGTCACCACCACCGGCGGCAGCGAGGTCAACACCGCGCGCACGAGCGACGGCATGTTCTTCGGCCGGGGCGAACATGCGCTGTGCTCGCGCATCGAGACGCGCATCGCCAAGCTGCTCAACTGGCCCGTCGAGAACGGCGAGGGCCTGCAGATCCTGCACTACCGCCCGGGCGCCGAATACAAGCCCCACTACGACTACTTCGACCCTGCACAACCTGGCACGCCCACCATCCTCAAGCGCGGCGGCCAGCGGGTGGGCACGGTCGTGACCTACCTCAACACGCCCGAGGGCGGTGGCGGCACGACCTTCCCCGACGTCAACGTCGAGGTCGCGCCGATCAAGGGCAACGCGGTCTTCTTCAGCTACGACCGCCCGCACCCGATGACGCGCACGCTGCACGGCGGCGCGCCGGTGGTGGCCGGCGAGAAATGGGTGGCCACCAAGTGGATGCGGGAAGGGCGCTTTGAGTGACGCGGCGCGCGTGGATGTGCTGCCGCTGGCGGGCATCCGCGTCGTCGACCTGACGCGCCTGCTGCCCGGGCCGCTGGCCACGAAGCACCTGCTCGAGCTGGGGGCCGAAGTCCTCAAGGTCGAAGGGCCCGCCGAACAAGGGCAGGACGACGGCGCGCGCCACCTCGGCCGCACCGAGGGCGAGCGCGTGCGGGGTGAGCCGGCGCGCATGTTTCGCCACCTCAACGCCGGCAAGTCGCTGCACAGCCTCGACCTGCGCACGCCCGAAGGCCTGGCCGGCCTGCATGCGCTGCTGCAAGGCGCCGACGTGCTGGTCGAAGGCTTCCGCCCCGGCGTGATGGACCGCCTGGGCCTCGGCTGGAGCGCGCTCCACGCGCGTTACCCACGGCTCGTGATGTGCGCCATCAGCGGCTACGGTCAGCACAGCGCCTGGGCGCATCGTGCCGGCCACGACCTCAACTACGTCGCAATGTCGGGCGTGCTGGAGCAGCTCGCCACGCACGAGGGCGAGGTCATCACGCCCAACTTCCAGATCGGCGACCTGATGGGCGGCACGCAGGCCGCGGTGCAGGGCATCCTCGCCGCGCTGCTGGCCGCGCAGCGCACGGGCCAGGGCCGCTTTGTTGACATCTCGATGACGCACGAGGTGCTGCGCCACCACGTGCTCGCCGGCATGGCGGTGCAACGCACCGGCCGCGCGCCCTTGCAGGGCCGCGACCTGCTCTCGGGCGGCGCGCCGTGCTACGGCGTCTACCCGACTGCCGATGCGCGCCATCTCGCGGTCGGGGCGCTCGAGCTGCCCTTCTGGCAGCGCCTGTGCCACACCCTCGGCCAGCCCGGATGGGCGCAACAGCACTGGTCGCTCGGGCAGGCGGTGGGGAGCGAAGAGGCCATGGCCTTGCGCGCCGAGCTGGTGCAGCACTTCAAGCGCGAGCCGCTTGCGCACTGGGTTGCGCTCTTCGAGGGCGTCGACTGCTGCGTGACCCCGGTGCTGCGGCTGGACGAGGCGCTGGCGCACCCGCTCAATGCGGCCTACGCGCAACTATTTTCCTGAGCACGGTCAACCGCCTCTTGCGAGGCCGCGTTGTGCCCCGGGAGCAAGACGCTCTCAACCCCTTTGCAAAGGAATATCCCGTGAACAAGATCATCGCTGCCCTGGTTGCCGCCACCTTCTCGCTCGGCGCTTTCGCCCAAGCCGCTTCGGCTCCCGCTGCCGACGGCAAGCCGGCTGCCGCCAAGGCTGAGAAGAAGGCCAAGGCCAAGAAGGCCAAGGCCGCCAAGGCTTCGAAGAAGGCTGCTTCGGCTGCCTGAGCTTCCGAGCTCAAAGACGAAACCCGGCCTTGGCCGGGTTTTTTCATGGGCGCTTGGCCTCGCTTGTCAGGCGCGGCGCCGTGTCGGCGGGTGCTCGGTCAGCTCGCCGGGTTGTGTGATCGGGTTGAGGCCGGCAAACGGCCGGCTGTTGGCGATGCGCAGCCACTTGCGCTGCTCCCAGGTCTGCGGCCCTTCCAGCGGCCACTGCTCGATGCGCGATGCCAGCTCGCCGTGCGGCACCCGGGTGTACGACGGCGCCCCGGGCCGCAGCAGCCAGACGCTTCGGCGCAGCCGGGCGGGCAGCGATGCCTTGCTCTCGGGCACCCAGTAGATGCACTGCTTCTCGGCCCAGAAATTCAGCCGCTCGAAGTTCACCCGGCCGGCGAAGCCGGTCTCGGCGGGCAGCAGCACGTATTCATCGGGCAGCTGCACCAGCGCATAGCTCAGGTCGCCCGGCGTATCGCCATGACCGCGGTACGCGAAAACCACCCGCTCGATCTGAGCGGCGGGGAAACGGTCGACCTCCGTGTCATCGCGGAAGACGACCAGGTCCGGGCCTTGCCAAGCGGTGTGCCAAGGGGTGTGCATGTGACGTACTCCACAGTTACTGCCGAAAGTACAGGTTTTAGCGCATGCGCCGGGAAGTGCGCGACAACCTGCAAGCGGTGGAGGGCTTTTGCCCCCGCGCGCAAACCATTTGTGACAACTGCGCCCGCCTCCCGGCGGGCCGCGAGGGTCAGTACAGCTGCCCCGAGCGCAGCACCCGCACGCCGGGCTGGCCGCGGCCGACCTCGCGCAGGAGCGCTTGCGCGACCTGCCGTGCGGCGATCGGCCGCACGCTGCGCGGCAGCCAGCCGAGAAGCCGTGCGCCCCAGACCTCGCCACGGCGCACCGGCTGGCCGAGCTTCGTGCGGTCACCCACCAGCAGTGACGGTTGCACGAACACCACGCTGTCGAAGCCGAGTGCGCTCACCGCTTCCTGCATCTCGCCCTTCACGCGGTTGTAGAACACGCCCGACGATGCGTTCGCACCCAGGGCCGAGACGACCCCCAGCCGCGTGGCCCCGGCCTGGCGCGCCGCGATGGCGGTGTTGACCACCGCATCGAAGTCGACCGCCCGAAAGGCCGCCTGCGACCCGGCCACCTTGATGGTGGTGCCGAGCGCGATGAACGCGTCGTCGACCGGCGGCAGCGAAGGCAGCGCCTGGAAGTCGACCACCTGCACCGCCAGGCGCGGATCGGACGGCAGATCGGCCGTGGGCCGGCGTACCAGCACCTGCACGTGCGCATGGCGCTGCGAGGCCAGCAGCATCGGCAGCAGCTCGCGCCCGACGAGGCCGGTGGCGCCGGCGACGAGGGCGCGGCGAAGGGGAGGAGGCGAGGTGCTCATGAGGTTCCGGAGCTTATCGCCTGCGCCGATGGAAAGCGGGTGCAACCGGCGTGTCGGCTCGTGTGCCGATCCGGCCGGCCCTTCCGCGGGCCGTGCGCTGTGGCGCCCGGGCCGGGCGGGCCTGGCGCGGGTGTGGCGTCAGCCCTCGTCCTTACAGGCTGTAGTGGGCAGGCCCCCGGGGTGTCCCGAACAATCGGCGCCTGCCCAACTGACCCCCTTTCGCCCCATGAGCGATTTCCGCCGCGCCGAGGCGCCGTGCCTGCTGTCATTGCCCACCGACAAGACCGATGTGCGGCTGCGCCGCCTGCGCCTCATCGGCGTGCTGGGCGCGATGGTTGCCCTGACCGCCTGCGGCAGTGGCGATGAGAATGAAAGCCGCGTCGACACCCCGGTCAGCACGCCGATCGACGGGCCGGTCGACACGGAGAACGGTGCGGCCACCTGGCGGCGTGTCGCCCTTGAGGGCCAGTCGTTCACCACCGCACGCGCGCAACTGGTGGCCTTCGGCGCCGGCAACCGCTGGGTCGGCCGCACGGTCGCCGGGCAGGGCCAGTGCACGCTGGCGTTCTTCGGCCGCGACCCGGCGCCTGGGGCGCAGAAGTCGTGCTACGTGTACGAGGGCGATGCGGCGCCGCCGCCACCGCCACCTCCCCCTCCCGCGCCTCCTCCCGCCGCGCCTGCGCCACCGCCTCCTGCGCCACCACCGCCGGCCCCCGCACCGGCGCCAGCGCCCGCACCCGCGCCCGCGCCGGCCCCTGCACCGGCCCCGACCCCCGCGCCAGCGCCAGCACCCACGCCGGCGCCGGCCTCGTCGGCCCGTGTGGCGCGTGTCGACCTCGCGCAGACGCTCATCTTCCCGAGCGACGACAGCGAACTGGTGCTGGTCTCCAACAAGGACGTGGCTGTGCGCGTCTACGCCACCACCACGCAGACGCAGGAAGCCAAGCCGGCCGGCGTGCTGCGCGTCGAGTCGTCGACCGGCGCGCTGCTGCAGCAGATCGCGCTCACCGCGCCGAGCGGCAACCTGCCGACCACCGTGCCGGCCGCCCCCACCGCCACCAATGCCTACACCGCGCTGGTGCCGGGCAGCCTGGTGACCGCGGGCATGCGCCTCACCGTGAGCCTGGCGAACGGGCAGGCGCCCACCACGCTCTACCCGCGCGTGGGTGGCGGTGCGGCGCTGACCATCGTGGCCGTGCCGGTCACGCTCGGCAGCACCACCGGGCAGGTGGCGACCGGCGTCGACCGCTACGTGCAGGCGCGCGTGCCGGCCGCCTCCATCAACGTGCAGGTGCGTGCCCCCTACACGGCGCGCGCCGTGACGGCACTGCCGACCACCGAGTCGCAGTGGAGCGATGCCTTCAGCCGCGTGCTCTCCGAGCTGGCGAGCCTGCGCCTGATGGAGCAGGCCTCGCGCCAGACCTACTACTACGGCTTCATGCCCAAGCGCACCTATGGCCTGGCCGGCCTGGGCTACGTGCCCGGCAATGCCGCGCTGGGCTTCGACCTGCCGAACAACCAGAACGCCGTGCGGCAGACGCTCACCCACGAGTTCGGCCACAACCTGAGCCTGCCGCACGCCCCGTGCGGCGGCGCCGCGGGCGCCGACCCGAACTACCCGTATGCCAACGGCAACCTGGGCGGGGGCAACCGCTACATCTGGGGCTACAACCTCGACACCGGCGCCTTCGTCGACCCGCGCCGCACCGACCTCTACGACATGATGAGCTACTGCAGTGGAGACACCTTCTCCGACTACAACTACCGCCGCATGCAGGTGCACCTGACGCCGGCCGATCGCAGCGTCACGCTGATGGCGGCCGCCGCATCGGTGGCCTCGGGCCCGCAAGAGCTGCTGCTGGTGAGCGGCCAGATCGACGGCGGCCGCGCCGAGCTCATGCCGATGAAGTCGCTCGTCGGCGAAGCGCAGCTGCCCGCGCCCGGCGCCTACGTGCTGCGCATCACCACTGGCAGCGGCGTGGTCGACTACCCTTTCGAGCCGCAGCAGCTCGACCACGGCCAGGGCGCCTTGCATTTCGCCTTCACCGTGCCGCACCCCGGCACCATCTACAGCGTGACGGTGATGCGCGCGGGCCAGGCCTTGATGCAGGCGCAGTCACGCGCTGCCACGGCCGCATCGGCCGGCCGGCAGCAGCCGAGCGCCACGTCGGTCGGGCCCGCCGTGCAGGTCAGCGAGCAGGGCGGCGTGCTGCAACTCGCCTGGGACCACACGCGCCATCCGTACCTCACGGTCACGCACGTGGCCGGCACGCGCCGCGCCACGCTCGCGCAAGACCTGCAGGGTGGCCGGGCCTCGCTGCCGCTGGCCGCTTTGCCCGCTGGCGGCAGCTTCGAGTTCAGCCTGTCGGACGGCTTGAACACGCTGCGGCACACGCACCCGCGCTGAACTGCGCACGCGCAGAGACGAAAAAGCCCGGCACAAGCCGGGCTTTTTTCTGGGGCGATTGTTGTAGACGCTCAGCGCTTGGGCTGCGTCAGCCGCGGCTGCGGCTTGCTGCCGCCATCGCGCCGCGGCTCGGCGCGCGGGCCTTGCGGCTTGGCGCCCTGGCGCGGCGGATGGGCGCTGCCGCCGCCGCTGCGTGCCGGCGCCTGCCCGTGCGACGGGGCCGGGCTGCGGGCGGCGTGCTGCGCCGGCCTCTGCTCCTGCCGGCCACCTTGCGCCGGCCGGCCACTGCCCGTGTTGCCGCCGCGCGACCCGCCACCACCACCGCCGTGGCGATGCCCGCCACCGCCGCCACGCTTGACACCTTCGCCGATCGTCATGCGGCCGAGCACGATGGGCTCGGGCTTCTCGCTCGGGTGCGGCTCGAAGCCGGGCACGATCTCCTTCGGGATCTCGCGCTTGATGAGCTTCTCGATGTCGCGCAGGAAGATGTTTTCATCCACGCACACCAGCGACACCGCCTCGCCTTGGGCGCCCGCGCGGCCGGTGCGGCCGATGCGGTGCACGTAGTCTTCGGGCACGTTGGGCAGCTCGAAGTTGACGACGTGGGGCAGCTGGTCGATGTCGATGCCGCGGGCGGCGATGTCGGTCGCCACCAGCACCTGCAGCTCGCCGCTCTTGAAGTCGGCCAGCGCCTTGGTGCGCGCGCTCTGGCTCTTGTTGCCGTGGATGGCCATCGCGCTGATGTCCTGCTTGAGCAGGTATTCGACGAGGCGATTGGCCCCGTGCTTCATGCGCGTGAAGACGAGCACCTGGTGCCAATCGTTTTCCTTGATCAGGTGCGAGAGCAGCTCCTTCTTCATCTCGCGGCCGACCGGGTGCACCTTCTGCGCGATGGCGTCGTTGGTCTGGTTGCGGCGGGCCACTTCCACCAGCGCCGGCTTGTTGAGCAGGCGATCGGCGAGCGTCTTGATCTCGTCGCTGAAGGTGGCCGAGAAGAGCAGGCTTTGCTTCTGCTGCGGCAGGATGGCGAGCACCTTCTTGATGTCGTGGATGAAGCCCATGTCGAGCATGCGGTCGGCCTCGTCGAGCACGAAGATCTCGATGTGGCTCAGGTCGAGCGTGCGCTGCTGCGCGTGGTCGAGCAGGCGGCCGGGCGTGGCGACGAGGATGTCGACACCCTTCTTCAGCTTGTCGATCTGCGGCTGCATTCCGACGCCGCCGAACATCACCATCGAGCTGAGCTTGGTGTACTTGCCGTAGTTGCGCACGCTTTCTTCCACCTGCGCGGCGAGCTCGCGGGTGGGCGTGAGGATCAGCGCGCGGATGGGCATGCGGCCGCGTGCATCGCGCACCGCGGGCTTCTGCAGCAGGCGGTGCAGCAGCGGCAGCGTGAAGCCGGCGGTCTTGCCGGTGCCGGTCTGCGCGCCGCCGAGCAGGTCGCCGCCTTGCAGCACGATGGGGATGGCTTGCGCCTGGATGGGGGTGGGGGTGGTGTAGCCCTGTTCGTGCACGGCACGCAGCAGCGGCTCGGCGAGGCCGAGAGAATCAAAAGACATGGAATGGGGGAAGAACGATCGGCCTGTCGCTTGAATGCCAAGCGCCAGTCGCAGGCAGAGGGGAGGAGGGGAGCCGGCCGGTGCCGTGTGGCGAGGTCTCGGGCTCGAGTCAGAACTGACAGCGGCGCAGTGACTGGGACTGCGACGGTGCGCGGATTCTAGCGGCCGGCCCGTGTCCACGCCGTGACGGGGCCCTTCCCCCGCAACAAGGGGGGCCAAGACGTGATCCATCTGGCACCGCGAACGCGTCTTTCCAGACAAGCCGCCTCGCTTCGAGGCGGCGCCATCCCGGAGAGACATTCCCATGAGCGCCAAGGCCAAGCAATTCCTCGAACAGAAACTGCGCGAGACCCTCGCCGAATGCCACGTGCCCGCGCTGGCGGCGGCGCTCGTGCGCGAGAGCGGCAACACGATCGTGAGCGCCGCGCAGGGCGTGCGCAAGGTCGGCGCCTCGGGCGCGGCCAACGCGGTGCAGCCCGGCGACAAGTTCAACCTCGGCTCCATCAGCAAGGTGATCACCGGCACGCTGATGGCCAAGCTGATCCAGGAAGACGTGGGCAAGCTGCGCTGGACCACCAAGCTCGGCGACGTGTACCCCGAGCTGTGGCTCTTCCCGATCGCGCGCGACGGCTACAAGAACGTGACCGTCGAGCAGATGCTGGCGCACACCGCGGGCTTCCCGTACACACCGGTGAACGACGAGGTGAACGACTGGATCACCTACACGCCGCTGGACATGACCAAGTCCAAGCTCAAGAAGCGGCGCGTGCTGTACGTGCTGAATTCCATCCTCGACAAGCCCGCCTACTGGCCGCCCACCAGCGGCTTCGAGTACAGCGGTGGCGGCATCATCGCCGCGAGCATGGCCGAGAAGAAGACCGGCAAGACCTACGAAGACCTGGTGCAGCAGTACGTCTACGGGCCGCTCGGCATGACGCAGTCGGGCTTCGGCGTCACCAGCAGCGGCGCACTCACCGGCCCCTGGCAGCACCGCTGGGACGGTGACGAGCGCACCATCTCGGCCGACCACAACACCCACCTCGCCGGCTTCAACTGGGGCGCGCGGGCGCCGGTGGGCAGCGCCTGCTGCTCGGCCGCCGACATGGGCAAGTTCATGCGCGAACACCTGCGCCCTGATCCGCAGGTGTTGTCGACCGCCATGCGCAGCGACATGCAGACGCACGAGGTGTCGACGCATTCCGACTTCGTGCGCGGCGCCTGGGCGTCGACCAACCCCGGCTCCAGCTCCGCCGAGATCTGGCACAACGGCGACAACGGCACGGCCTATGCGCACATGTCGGTGCGGCCCTCGGAAGGGGTGGGCTATGCGGCCATGTCCAACCTCAGCTCCACCGTGTCGTCGGGTGCGGTGCATGAGATGCACGAGGTGATGGGCCAGATGCACGCCCAGTGGAACACGCTCTTCGGCCCCGGCAGCCCCGATCTCGTGGAATGCGCCCACCCCGTGCCCGCGCTCACCTTCACCGGCTCCACGCTGTGGGCCTTCGGCCGCCGGCACGACGGCAGCGTGCGCCGCTACAAGTCGACCAACCACGGCGCGAACTTCAGCGCCATGGGCGACTTCGGCGCAGCCCGCATCAACTCCGGCCTCGGCGCGGCCAGCTCGGCCGACGGCCAGAAGCTCTTCGTCATCGGCCGCGGGCTCGACAACAAGGCCTGGTTCAGTGGGTCGACCAACGGCGGCACCAGCTGGCAGGGCTGGCTGCCCATCCTCGCGGGGGTGTTCCTCTCGGGCATCGCCATCGCCTGCAACGCGGCGGGCAGCATCGTGCACGCCGTGGGCATCGGGCAGGACCGCCGCATGTGGCGCGCCCGCTCCACCGATGGCGGCCAGCACTGGACGGGCTGGACACCCGTCGGCCAGGGCGTCTTCACCTCCGGCCCGGCCATCGCCTGCTCGAGCGACGGCAAGGTGGTGCACGTGGTCGCCCGAGGCAACGACCTGCGCGCATGGCGCAACGTGTCGCTCGACAGCGGCGCCAACTTCCAGCCGCACTGGGCGCCGGTGGGCAAGGGCGTGTTCGGCTCGGGCCTCGGCCTCGCCTGCAGCGACACCGGCGCGCGTGTGGTGCTCATGGGCCGCGGCTTCGACAAGTCGATGTGGACCAACACCAGCACCAACACCGGCACCGGCTGGCAGGCGCACTGGAAGAAGGTCGACACCGGCACCTTCACCTCGGCCCCCGTGCTCGCCACGACCTCGGGCGGTGCGCACCTGCATGCGTATGCCTACGGCGGCGACTTCCGCATCTGGGGCAACCGCTCGCTCGATGGCGGCAACAGCTGGGCGGGCTGGGGCCAGAAGCACGGCGACTTCTTCCTCTGACGGTTTCACGGGCTGCGCGGCAGCCCCCGATGCCGCGACCACTTCTTTCCTGCTTGGAGGACTCTCATGAGACGCACGATCTCTCGCGCCGTGGCACTGGCTTCGGCCCTGTCGGTGGTTTTCACCACCTCGGCACACGCCGCCTCACCCGCGGCCAGCGCCTGCCCCGACTATTTCTTCCTGAGCGGCAACCTCGCGCTCAACCCCAACTTCGAGACCCCCGCGCCTGGCGTGCCCGTCGGCAGCGCCAAGTGCTGGCAGAACGGCGACCCGTCGCCCGTCACCTCGGCCGCGGCCAACTGGCAGATGCACAGCAGCAATGCGGGTGCGCCCGTGTGCTCCACGCTCGTGAGCGGCAGCGCGCCCGGCCCCGGCGGCAGCACCCTGCTCGCCTTCCGTGCCGGCAGCAACGAAGGCGGCATCTACCAGAGCCATGCTCTCGACCCGAAGAAGGCCTACATGTTCTCGGTGTGGGTCATGGTGCGCAGCGGCCAGGTCGCCATCCAGTCGCGCGGCATGACCGGCGGCCCGGTCGCGTGGACCAGCAAGATCGGCGAGTGGGAGCAGCTGCGTGTGTGCACCAATTCGCTGGTCAACACCGACATGCTGGTCGTCTTCAACCAGGCGGCCACCGGCGGCCTCTTCTACGTGGACCGCGCCGAGCTGCGCGAGATCCCCATCCGGGAGTGACGCCATGACGAGCCTTCTGCGAACCCTCGTCGCGGCCTGCATGGCCGTGGCCTGCACTTGCCTCGCAGCCTGTGGTGGCGCCTCGCCCGCCAGCGGCTATGCCGAGGAACTCAACGAACCGGCACCGGCCACCGCCACCCACGGCAGTGCGCTCGCCGACCTGCCTGACCCCTCCACCGAGACCGGGAGCACCCCATGAAGACGCTGTACCTCACCGCCGCGCTGCTCGCCTGCAGCACCGCCGCCTCGGCCAAGAACGAAATCATGACCGACCGCTGCAGCCACGAAGTCACCATCGTGAACTGGGGCAACGGCCCCAACCCCGCCGGCGAGCCCGTGTTCCTCAAGCGCCACAACGGCAAGACGAACTGGACTTCGCCCTTCACCGTGAAGCTGAGCGACGACGGCCACATCCGCTGGTGGTGCCACTCCACCAAAGGCAACGCCTTCGATGCCGGCACCTGGCGCCTGAAGAACGTGTACGCCGGCTACGGCTGCAAGCTCTACGCCGACAACACCCCCGAAGACTGCGGCCCCAACGGCAGCTTCAGCATCGGCTCGTCGGAATGGAAGGGCTGGACGCCCGAGCGCTCGCGTTGCGGCAACCGCTCGAACCGCATCCGCGCCCGGCTCGATGGCAACCGCAAGCTGCTCATCGAGTGCCTGCCGAAGAACTGACCGGCAGGCTGGGCACGAGACAGGGCCTTACTTCGCCTTCGCGGTGTAGGCCTTGGCCTGCTGGCCGACCACGTCGATCAGGTCGCCGATGCCCAGGCTCACGTCGATGAGGTGCAGGCCCCAGGTGTCGACCACGTTGCCACCGGCGACCACGTCGCCGCCGAAGTCGTCGGCGCGGTTGTCGGGGGTGGCCTTGGCGGCGAGGTAGCTGCCGTTGGCGTTGTTCACGCACTGCGTGGTCACGAAGCCGGGCAGGTAGAAGAAGGGCGTGTCGACCGAGGCGACCAGCGCCTGCCACTTGGCCGTGCCCGGGCCGGTGGCGGCCGAGACGTCGCTGCGCTTGGAGAACCACACCTTCGACTGGGTGGCACCGCCCGCGAGCGCGGCCGGGTGGTTGCAGGCCACTTCGTCATTGCCGACCGGGCGGCCGAAGAGCGAGCCGCTCGGCGGCGGCGTGTTGGCGCGGAACGAGACCCACGAGATGGCGCAGCCGGTCTGGCTCGCGCTTCGGCACAGCGGGGTCGACTTGAAGTTGCCGCCGACGTCCTGCCCCTTGGGCACCATGAGGTTGCTGCCGATCGGGATCACCGAGACGACCTGCTTCTGCACCGGCTTGCCCTCGACTTCGCGCGCCACCAGCTCGGTGATCATGCGCGCGCCCTGCGAATGGCCGATCAGCACCACGCCGCGGCCCTTGTTGTCGTGGGCGAGGTAGTGGTTCCAGGCGGCGACCACGTCGCCATAGGCCATGCCGGCGTCGGCCTTCATCGGCGTGCCGGTGAAGCGGCTGCGCAGCGCGGCCAGCGTGATCTGGCGGTACAGCGGCGCAAACATGCGGCACTGCGTGCGCAGCGGCGAGAACTGCGCGAAGGTCACGCTCTGCTCTTCGGGCCCGGCGTTCATGTCGCTGTTGCCGCCCGGGTCGTTCGAGACGGTGGGGTAGACGTAGAAGCAGTCGATCGGCGCGTTGGCATTCGCCACGATGGCCGGGCCCTTGGTGCGCTGGCCGTCGGCGGTGATGGTGGTCACGCTCAGCGGCAGGGCGCAGACGTCGTTGCGGCCCGGGCGGCACAGCCAGGTGTCGGGCTTGTTGTAGTCGACGGTGCTGGTGGTCGGGGCAGGCGTGGTCGAGGGGATCGACGGGGCCGCCGGCTTGGCGGGGGCGGCCGGCGGCGTGGTGGGTGTCGTGTGGGTCGCACATGCGGCCAGCAGCAACAAGGTGCCGCTGGCGGTGGTCAGGGCGAGGGCGCGGGTGAGCAAGGAAGGGTTCATGTGCAGGGGCCGCGGAAGTGCCGCAGCTTCGATGTTATTAGACGATCGTTCTATTATCGAAGCCACCCAATTCGAAGGCACTGCGGGTGATCCCGCTGTTGAGCCGCTTCCGTTCTTGCAGGCAGAGCAAGGCAGCCGAAGCCCGGCAGGGGCTTCGGTCTGTGGCTACTGCTGAACCGCGGCCTTCTTGGCTGCAGCGTCCTGCGGAACCTTCGGCGGAGAAGGCTTCTTCGCGCCGGCAATGTTCCCGCCCTTGTCGGTGTCGGCGCTGCTCGGTGCGGCGGTGCCGGCTTTTTCTCCCGAGGCGCTCTTGGTCTGCTGTGTTCCTGCCTGCGGCGACGAGGCAGTCTTGGCTGTCGCCTTGCTGCTGCTGGACACCTTCGGTTTGTCGTCCGCAGCGTGCGCGATGGACACGCACAGGCCCAGGCAGAGGGCTAGCGCGGCGTGCAGGCCACCGCGAATCGTCTTGCTCATGGTCATCTCCTTCTTCAGTAGGCCATCAGGGCCAATAGGGGGGAGGGGGAAAGCTTGGCTGTCGGCCCCTGTTCCAACAGCTCTCTGGATAAAACGGAAAACATCTGCCCATCCGGTCGTCGGGCCAGCACTTCGCCATAGGCACGAAGCGAGGCCACGAGGGCCGCACGATGTGGAGGGGTGGCTTGCGACCGCCAGTGGGCCTGGTCGCGCATCACCTGGACCTTGATTCGATCGGGGTGGCCCTCGGGCAGGAGCGCCAGGGCCATGGTGCAGGCAGCGTCATAGCTGACCCTTGCCGCCGCTGCACCTTGCTCGGCATCGATTGCAATCGCCTTGAGCATGAGCGTTGGCCAGAGGTCCGCATGGCGCGGCCCGTAGATGTCGTGCTGGTGCTCAAGCGTCGCGTCCAGCAGCGCGCGAGCCGCGGTGGTGCGCCCGCGCCGGAGTTCGCACTCGGCGAGCAGCATGCGGTTGCGTTCGGCAAAGGGTCGGCTGGCTGCGTCGCCTGACTCGAAGTGCGCCAGGTTGGCGCGCAGCAGGGGTTCGGCCCGGGAGCAGTCGTCGCGTCTCAACGCGTGGCGTGCGGCGATCGTCTGCACGATCTGCCGGACATCGGGCTCGGATGAGCGGATCGCCCTTTGAAGCGCATCGTCCAGCGCTACAGCAGCCTTGCCATGTTCTCCGCTGTGGAAGTGGCCGACGGCGAGCGACGCCAGGCTGTAGATGGTGTAGGTGTCGCCTTCGCCGTAGTACTTGCGCAGCTCGTCGACCAGGGGCATCAGCTGGTTGACGGCCTCGCGGTACTGCCCGAGGTCCAGCTCGAACATGGCGAGGTCGTAGCGTGCGAGCAGGCCGTGTACGGGTTTGGCGCCAGCGACGCTTTTGACCGCCGATGCCAGGACGTTTCGGGCCTCCGGCCAGCGCCCCAGTTCTCGCAACGCGACGGCCTGTTCCTGCAAGGCGTGAATGTGGCTGGGGTGGCCCGCTCCGAGATGACGCGCCGCCAGGGCAGCCGCTTTGGCGAGTTGGTCCTGCGCGTCGGCGAGTTTTCCTTCCCGACGCAAGATTTCGCCCAGCTCGACCTGCGCGTTCACCGCTTCGGCCGTGGAGGACCGGCCCGTTCGCTGCGCGACGTCGATCAGCTCGGCCAGCAGGACCTTGGCCTCTTCCGTCTGCCCGATGCGCGACTTCATGTAGGCGAGGCTCTGCATCACCTGAAGGTACTGGGGCGTCGATGTCTGTCCGGAGTCCACGAGGTGTTGACGGCTGATCGTCAGGGCCTCCAGCGCTGTGGCCATGTCGCCGGAGGACTGCAGCATGAGCCCGAGCGGTCGAGCCACCTCGCCCCGCAAGGCGGGGTCGCTCTGCAGCTCCTGCTTCGCCTGGCTCCAACCCTTGCGCAGCAGGTCGATGACCGGGACCTGCGCTTTGCCGCTTTCTTCCGGGGAGAGGTCGGTGAAGATGTGGGTCAGCACCTTGATCACCGCTTTCGTGCGATCGGTTTCCTGCGCTGCGCTGCGCCACTGCCATGCGGTGGCGGCGATGCCGAGCACCAGGCTCAGCATGACCCCGGCCAACGCAACCACCTGCACACGGTTGCGCTGCGCGAACTTGCGGGCGCGGTAGCCGAAGGTGTCGGGCTGCGCGCTCACAGGCTGGTGGTCGAGGTGGCGCTGCAAGTCGTCGCGCAGCTCCTGCACCGTGGCGTAGCGCTCACCGGGCGACTTCTTCAGCGCCTTGGCGACGATGGTTTCCAGATCGCCGCGCAAGGCCTGCTGCAATGAAGACAAGCTGGTGCCGCGTGACACCGTGGCGTCGGGCGACTCGCGCAGTGCCGCCGTCAGGCTGCGGGCCGGCTCCTCGACGATGGCCCGCGCGAGTGCTGCCACCCCCCGCGAGGTGTTCGCATACGGCCGCGCGCCGCTGAGCAGGCCGAACAGCACCACGCCCAACGCATACACGTCGGTGGCCGTCGTGATCGGCTGCCCCTCGATCTGCTCCGGCGCCGCGTATTCCGGTGTGAGGCCGGCCGGTGCCGCGCGGGTGAGTTCGGTCAGCTCGGTGTCATCGTCGCCGGCCAGCAGCTTGGCCACGCCGAAGTCGAGCAGCTTCACGTGGCCGTCGTCGGTCACGAGGATGTTGGCCGGCTTCAGGTCGCGATGCACGACGAGGTGCGAATGCGCATACGCCACCGCGTCGCACACCTGCATGAAGAGCTTGAGCCGCGCGTCGATGCCGAGCTGGCGTGCATCGCACCAGTGGTCGATGCGCTCGCCGGGCACGTATTCGAGCACCAGATAACGCGTGCCGTCGGGCGTGAGACCGGCGTCGAGCAGTTGCGCGATGTGCGGGTGGGTGAGCCGCGCGAGAAATTCGCCTTCGCGGGCGAAGCGGGCCTGGGCCTGCGCATCGAGGCGCGTGGCGTGCAGCAGCTTCACGGCGGCGCGCCCGCTGTAGAGCCCGTCGCTGCGGGTGGCGAGCCACACCTGGCCCATGCCGCCGGAGCCGATGGTCTCGCGCAGCTCCCAGGCGCCGAGACGTGTGCCTGCGGCCTGGGCAGGGGGCGCCTCGACCGGCAGCGGGGCCGCGTCGGCGAGGAAGTCTTTCGCCTCGGCCGCGCGGTCGGCCTCGATCATCGCCAGCAGGCGAGGGTAGAGCGCCGGGTGCTCGGCTTCGATGCGCTTCAGCTCGGCCGCGCGGGAGCTGTCATCCGCATCGGCCCAGCGGTCGAACAAGGCCAGCACCTCGCGCCATGCTTGGGTCGACGGCGCGGTGATGGCCATGAAGAAGCCTCAGGCGCTGAGGTAGTCGAACAGGAAGGCCCGGGCCCGGCGCCAATCGCGCTTGAGCGTGGGCACCGAAAGCTCCATCACCTCGGCGCACTCTTCCATCGTCATGCCGCCGAAATAGCGCATCTCCACGAGCTTGTGGCCACGCTCGTCCACCCGCTCCAGCGCCTGCAGGGCTTCGTCGACCGAGAGTGCATCGGGCTGGTTCGGCAGCTCTTCAAAGGCCGCGGTGCTGAGCGTCACCTCGGCCACGCCACCGCCGCGCTTTTGCGCCGCGCGCTCGCGCACGTGGTCGACGATCACGCTGCGCATCACGGTGCTGGCATACGCGAAGAACTGGCGCCGGCTGCTGCCGCCCGGCGCTTCGCCGCAGCGCAGCCAGGCCTCGTGAACGATGGACGAGGGATCCAGCGTGATCGGCCCCGCCTTGGCGAGGTGGCTTCGTGCCAGGCGCTTGAGGTCGGCGTAGAGCAGGGTGAAGAGACGGTCCCTGGCAACGCTGTCGCCAGACTGAATCTGTTCAAGCAGCAAGGTGATTTCGCTCATGGGCGCGGCCATTCTATGCATGGGGCCACCCCCTAGATTGAGTGATCCGTGAACGATCCGTTTGAGCTGCGCGCCGCGTCTGTACATGCAGGAGCCCTTGTCGGGTATCCGCATTCCCAATAGGAGTCACTCTCATGAGCGAAACAGGTGTCGGTGTATTTGAAGGTCTCTCGGATCCCAAGCTGGATTACTTGGCCAAGCGCGTGGCGAACATGGGCCGGTTGGCCACATATCGCGTGATCGCGAAGGCAGGCGACCCGTCGAAGGTGCTTGCGCCGGCTGACAAATCGTCGATTGAAGCGATCGCGCTGTCGCGATTTCTGGCGCAGCCCGCCGTCAAGCAACAGCGGGCCGTGCAGAAGGCAAAGGCGTTCATGGCGTTGCCCGTCGCGTCACGCAAGCGCAAGTTCGGAGAACTCGCCAGCATCGATCTGCACAGCGCGAAGCCCATCCACGAGATGGCGCGCGCGATCCCCATCCCCGCGGCCATGCGCATCGATGCAGCCCATGTGCAGCGCCTGGCGGCCGACCCGAGTCTTTTCATCGAAGGCTTCCAACAGCCCGACGCTGGCGGTGGGTTCACCCCTCAGGCCGATTTCGACAAGCTCCGGCTGCGCATCCGCAAGGTCAAGTGCAACGACGAAACGGACGGCGCCTTTGGCTCGGAAGCGGGTGACGACGAAATCAGCATGGGTGGTATCAAGGTCGACGAAACCGGTGATGTCGACAAGCTGAGCGTGTTTTCGGTGGGCAACAGCTTCGATGACGGTGAATCGAAAACCTACAACCCGCCCAAGAAGTTTGCGGCGTTCAACTTGCGCGAGGGGAGCAAGTGGCCGAAGACCTATTACGTCTCGATGGTCCTGGCCGAGCGAGACAACGGCGGCTTGCCAAGCTACATGAGCGACCTCTTCAACTACACCAAGGACAAGGTGTCCGAGCTGGTGGAGCAGTTTGGTGTGTCGGCCTTGGGCTCTGAGCTGGGCAAGATCGCGGCTGCGATTGCCGTTGCAGCCTTTCAATCCTTGCTCGATTTCTTCACCGAAATCTGGGAGGACGACATCTTCCCGGTGATCACCGCCTACGCGAACATCAAGTCCTTGAACCATGTCTTCGCCAGCGGAACGCGCACCAGCTCCGAAAAGCACAAGTGGGTCAAAGCACACGGCGGCAAATACACCGTCTATTTCGACTGGCAGGTTGCCGAGGACTGACCGTGCGCGCGGCATCGCGAAACATCATCGATGCTGCGCGGCTTTGCCGGGCGTTTGCTCGAGCGGTTGATCGACAAACGTCGACAGGGGCGCGGCACGCACCCAAGGTTGCCGCGTTCGATGACGCCTGGTTGTTGAGCGGCGGTGGCGGGTCGTCGATCGGGCTGGTCGACGGCTCGATCGATCGACGCGCCCCTGATCTGGTGGGCGCCAACATCGTGACGCGCGATTTCGTCGGGTGTGCCGATGCGTGTGCCGAGACCGCCATCCACGGCACGAACATGGCCACCTTGCTGGTGGGGCAGGGGCACCGGTACATGCGAGGGGTTGCACCGCGCGCCCGGCTGCTGGCAGCCCGCGTGGTCGGGCCCACCGACATGGCAACGCCTGAGCGCATTGCGGCGGCGATCGACTGGTTGGTGTTGGAGGGCGTGCGCTGGGTTGCGCTTCCGTTGGGGGCCGAGACCGACTCGGCCCTCGTGGCGTCTGCCATCGTGCGTGGCAGCCAAGCGGGAGCGCGCTTCTTTGCTGCGTCTGGGAACGGCTCTGGGGCCGTGCTGTTCCCGGCTCGCCACCCGTGCGTCATGGCAGTCGGCCCCGCCGATGACCGTGGCGTGCTGCTCCCTCAGGCGCGGCGCGACCCCCACCTCGAACTGCTCGCACCGGGCTGGCAGATCCCAGGCCTCTTGACGACGAACGGGCGCGGCGCCTGCAGCGGATCGTCGATTGCGTGCGTGATGGCCACCGGGGTGGCAGCGTTGCAGCCAGGCAAGCGCTGATTGGCCCTCGGGGCGTGGCCTTTCAGGGGCGTGGACCGGTTGTCCCGGATAATCCGACGTTTACGGTTCCACCAGCGAGCAGCTCCCCATGGCCCAGTACGTCTTCACCATGAACCGCGTCGGCAAGATCGTTCCGCCGAAGCGCCAGATCCTCAAGAACATCTCGCTCAGCTTCTTCCCGGGCGCCAAGATCGGCGTGCTGGGCCTGAACGGCTCGGGCAAATCGACGCTGCTCAAGATCATGGCCGGCATCGACAAGGACATCGAGGGTGAAGCCACCCCCATGCCCGGCCTGAAGATCGGCTACCTGCCGCAGGAGCCGCAGCTCGACCCCAACCAGACCGTGCGTGAAGCGGTGGAGCAGGGCATCGGCGGCGTGCTGGCCGCCAAGGCCCGCCTGGAACAGGTCTACGCCGAATACGCCGACGAGAACGCCGACTTCGACAAACTCGCCGCCGAGCAGGCTGAGCTCGAAGCCATCATCGCCGCCGCCGGCAGCGAAAACACCGACCTGCAGCTCGAGCTCGCCGCCGACGCGCTGCGCCTGCCGCCCTGGGACGCCGTGATCGGCAACCTGTCGGGCGGCGAGAAGCGCCGCGTGGCCCTGTGCCGCTTGCTGCTCAGCAAGCCCGACATGCTGCTGCTCGACGAACCCACCAACCACCTGGACGCCGAGTCGGTCGACTGGCTGGAGCAATTCCTGCAGCGCTTCCCCGGCACCGTGGTGGCCATCACCCACGACCGCTACTTCCTCGACAACGCCGCCGAATGGATCTTGGAGCTCGACCGCGGATCGGGCATCCCCTGGAAGGGCAACTACTCCACCTGGCTCGACCAGAAGGAAGCCCGCCTGGAGCAGGAACAGAAGAGCGAAGACGCCCGCATGAAGGCGATGAAGAAGGAACTGGAGTGGGTGCGCCAGAACCCGAAGGGCCGCCAGGCCAAGAGCAAGGCGCGTATCGCCCGCTTCGAGGAGCTCTCCGACGTCGAGTACCAGAAGCGCAACGAGACCAACGAAATCTTCATCCCCGTGGGCGACCGCCTGGGCCATGAAGTGCTGGAGTTCGAGAACGTCACCAAGAGCTTCGGCGACCGGGTGCTGATCGACAACTTGAGCTTCAAGGTGCCGGCAGGCGCCATCGTCGGCATCATCGGCCCGAACGGCGCGGGCAAGTCGACGCTCTTCCGCATGATCTCGGGCCAGGAGAAGCCCGACAGCGGCACGGTGAAGATCGGCCCGACGGCCAAGCTCGCCTTCGTCGACCAGAGCCGCGAGTCGCTCAGCGCCGACAAGACCGTGTGGGAAGACGTCTCGGGCGGCCTCGACAACATCGTCGTCGGCAAGTTCGTGATGCCTTCGCGCGCCTACATCGGCCGCTTCAACTTCAAGGGCAACGACCAGCAGAAGCTGGTGGGTTCGCTGTCGGGCGGTGAACGTGGCCGCCTGCACCTGGCCAAGACGCTCGCCCAGGGCGGCAACGTGCTGATGCTCGACGAACCGTCGAACGACCTCGACGTGGAGACCCTGCGTGCCCTGGAAGACGCGCTGCTGGAATTCGCGGGTTCGGTGATGGTCATCTCGCACGACCGCTGGTTCCTCGACCGCATCGCCACCCACATCCTCGCCTGCGAAGGCGATTCGAAGTGGGTCTTCTTCGACGGCAACTACCAGGAGTACGAGGCCGACAAGAAGAAGCGCCTCGGAGAAGAAGGCGCGCGGCCGAAGCGTGTGCGCTTCAAGGCGCTCAAGTAAGGCGCTTCCCTACTTTGCAGGCTTGACGTTGCCTGCAGCGGGCCGGACCATGCGCCCACCCACGGGAGGAGGCGAGCATGGTCACCCGCAAGAAGAACTCGAAGGCCGGTTCCAGCAGCAAGAAGACCCAGGCGCCCCCGGCGCTCTTCATGCGCGTGGCGAGACCCGACCCGCCCGACGCGCGTGACCGGCCCTTCCGCCCCCAGGTGGGCGTGGCCCCCGCGGCGACGCTCTTCCCCAGCACCGCACTGCCGGTGAAGCACCAGGGCGACACCAACGCCTGCACCGGCTTCAGCCTCGCGCTCGTCGTCGAACACCTGCTGCGCCGCTCGGCGCGAGAGAAGGCGCCGGCCATCTCGTCGTTCATGCTGTACTCGATGGCCCGTCGCTACGACGAGTTTCCGGGCTCGGTGCAAGACAAGGGCTCCAGCCTGCGCGGGGCGCTCAAGGGCTGGTACAAGCACGGCGCCTGCCGCGAGGACTTGTTCAGCGATCTCGCGATGCCACCCGCCAGCAAGAAGATCGAAGACGACTGGTGGTTCGACGCGGTCAAACGCCCGCTCGGCGCCTACTACCGCATCGACACCCGCTCGCTCGCCGACATGCACGCCGCGCTCAACGAGGTGGGCATCCTCTACGCGAGCGCCGGCTGCCACTCGGGCTGGGACGAAGGCCTCGAGCTGCCGCCGATGGCCAAACGCCCCACCTCGTTCAAGAACGTGTGGGAGATCCCGGTCCAGGGCGGCCAGGCCGACCACCCGGGCCATGCGTTTGCGATCGTGGGCTACAACGAGCGCGGCTTCCTGATCCAGAACTCCTGGGGCCCGACCTGGGGCTCGCACGGCTATGCCGTGCTCACCTACGACGACTGGCTGCGCAACGCGATGGACTGCTGGGTGGCGCAGCTGGGCGTGGTCACGCGCGACCACACCGAGATCTCGCGCAGCATCACGCTGCGCACCGACAAAAAGGGGCGCGTGGCGCTCGCCGCGAGCGAGGTGCTGCGCAACCGCGAGATCTCGCCCTTCATCCTCAACATGGGCAACAACGGAGCCTTGAGCAACAGCGGCGTCTTCCGCACCCAGCCCGACGACGTGCGGGCGCTGATCGACGTGCACCTCGCCGAAGCGCGCAAACGCTGGGGCCTCGACGACGGCGTGGTCGACGTCTGCATCTACGCACACGGCGGCCTGGTCGGTGAACAGAAGGCCGCCGAGATCGCCGCGCAGTGGATTCCGATGCTCTACGAGCGGAAGATCTTCCCGGTGTTCCTGATGTGGGAGACCGATTTCTTCTCCACGCTGCTCAACCTCATCACCGATGCCATCAAGGACGTGCCGCGCAGCACCGGCTTCGGCCTCAAGGACTGGTGGAACGAGCGGCTGGAGCAACTGGTGGCCCGCCCCGGCACGCGCCTGTGGGGCGAGATGAAGCAGAACGCCGACGCGATGAGCGCCTACCGCGAGGGCGTGCCCGACGACGAGCAGGCCGGCCTCGTGCTGCTGTACCGCCACTTCAAGCATGCGGCGGCCAACAAGAAGCTGCGCCTGCACGTGGTGGGCCACTCGGCGGGCAGCATCGTGTCGAGCTTCATGATCGACCGGCTGGTGCAGGAGGGCATGCGCTTCGAATCGGTGAGCTTCATGGCCCCGGCGGTGCGGGTCGACTGGTTCGACCGGCGTGTGCGGCCACACATCGAGAGCGGCGCGGTCAAGCGCTACCAGCAGTTCCACCTCACCGACCGCGCCGAGCAGGACGACGGCAGCTGCGGCGCCTACCGCCGCTCGCTGCTGTACCTCGTCAGCGAGGCCTTCGAGGGCGGGCAGAGCACGCCGATCCTCGGCATGCAGAAGTTCTTCGAGCCCTACGCCGCGGCGTTGCCCAACACGCTGGTGCACCTCGCGCCCGGGCCGGTGAGTTCGGCCAAGGAGCACGGCGAGTTCGACGACGACCCGGGCACGCGCCAGCGCGTGCTCGAGTTCATCCAGAAGGGCTAAGCCGCTTTCGCGATCGGCGGCTGATCGCGCTTCAGCTCGCCGCCGAGCGCGTCGATCAGCTGGGGGATCAGCTGCGACAGCTCGCCGGTGGTGATGGCCACGTCGGTGTCGAAGCCGTTGTCGTCGCCCTTGCCCGTGGAGCCTGGGCCTTCGAGCGCCACGTCGAGCAATTTGATCTTCTTGAGCGCCATCGCTTCGTTGAGCACGAAGGACACACGCCCGTTCCACGTCATTGCGAGCGAGGTGGGCAGCTTGCCCTGGGCGATGTGCTCGCCGACCTCTTCGATGTCGAGCGTGTGGCGGGCGTAGCGCACCGTGGCTTTTTCGCTGTCGGGCTGCTTCAGCTCGCACTCGCGGTCGATGCTGAAGCCGGCCGGGGCCTCGCGTGTCTTGAGCCAGTCCGCCATCGCGGTGGCGGGCGACACCTCGGTCTGCAGCAGCGTGAGCGTGATGCCGCCGCCGAGCAGTTCCACCAGCAGCGAGACCACGCGGTCGGCCGCCTTGGTGCTGCCGGCACCCACGACCACGAGCTGCGCGCGCGGGTCGATCCACACCATCGTCGTCGAGCGCTTGGGGAAGGCGCGCGGCAGCAGACCGTGCACGATGTCTTCCTTCAGCTCCTTGGCCTTCTTGCCCTTGGGGCGGCGGCCGGTGTCGGCCTCGATCTTGTCGAGCTCGGCTTCGAGCTGGTTCTTGATGACCTGGCTCGGCACCGCCTTGCGCTCGGTGCACAGCTTGAGGATGAGCTGGCCGCCCACGCCTTCCATCAGCGCGGCGTGCTTCTCGCCACGCGGCTCGACCCAGCCGGCCGATTCGGGTTGCGAGGCACCGCACTCGACGAAGCGGCCATTCAGTAGGCGCTTTTCGATTTCGGTGGAGGAGGGCGGCTCCCAGGAGCCGATGCGGTAGAGGAGGGCGTTCTTGAACATGGGCCGCGGATTCTAGGGCGCGGCCTCTGACTCAGATGGGTTTCGTGCGCTCGGTGAGCCAGGCGAGTGCGTCACCCGTCACGAGCGGTGCGAGCCGCTTGCGCACGGTGGCGTGGTAGCGGTTGAGCCAGTCGATCTCGTCCTGGCGTAGCAGCGTGCGATCGATGCATCGGGTGTCGATCGGGCACAGCGTGAGCGTCTCGAATTCGAGGAATTCGCCGAAGCGGCCGCCTTCCGGCGTGTCCACAGGCACGTTGAGCACCAGGTTCTCGATGCGGATGCCCCACTGGCCCTCGCGGTACAGGCCCGGCTCGATGCTCGTCACCATGCCGGGCTCCATCGCCATGTGGGGCGTGGGCACGGCCTTCGAGATGCTCTGCGGGCCTTCGTGCACGTTGAGGAAGTAGCCCACGCCGTGGCCGGTGCCGTGGCCGTAGTCGAGGCCTTGCTCCCACAGCGGCGCGCGGGCGATGGCATCGACCATCGGCGAGAGCGTGCCGCGCGGGAAGCGCGTGCGGCTGAGCGCAATCGTGCCGCGCAGCACCAGCGTGTAGTCGCGCTGCTGGGCCGGCGTGGGCGTGCCGATGGGCCAGACGCGGGTGATGTCGGTGGTGCCGCCGAGGTACTGGCCGCCGGAGTCGATGAGCAGGAGGCCTTGCCCGTCGATGACCGCATGCGACTCGGGCGTGGCGCGGTAGTGCGGCATGGCGCCATTGGCGTTGAAGCCCGCGATGGTGGAGAAGCTCAGGCCCACGAAGCCCTCGCGCTTGGCGCGGGCGGCGGAGAGCTTTTCGTCGATGGTGAGCTCGGTGATGCGTTCGTGTCCGAGCGCCTTCTCGAACCACGCGTAGAACTCGCACATCGCCGCACCGTCTTCTGCCATCGCCTCGCGGATGTAAGAGGCTTCGGCGCTGCTCTTGCGGCTCTTGAAGAGCGTGCTGGGGTTGATGGCTTCGATGACCTTCACGTTCGCTGGCACGTTCTCGCGCAGGCCGAGCGTCACACGCGATGGGTCGATGAGCAGCGTGTCTTTTGCACCGAGTGCCTGGAGCGCGGCGCCGGCCTGGGCGTAGGGCGCGAGCGCCACGCCGTCGGCCTTCAGTGCGGCCTGCACCGCGGGCGGCACCTTGCCGTCGGCCACGAAGAGGGTGGCGCCGTGCAGGCCGATGAGCGCATGCGCGAGGAACACCGGGTTGTAGGTGACGTCGGCGCCGCGCAGGTTGAAGAGCCACGCGATGTCGTCGACGGTCGACACGAAATGCTGGTTCGCGCCATGCCGCGCCATCGCCTCGCGCACCTGCGCGAGCTTCGCGCCACGGGCGAGCGGCGCATGCGGCGCCTGGTGCTCGTAGACGGGCGCCTCGGGCAGGCCGGGGCGCTCGGGCCAGATGGCGGCGAGCACGTCGAAGTCGGTGCGCAGCTTCACGTTGGCCGTGGCGAGCCGGGTCTTGAGCGCTTGTGCCGCGGCGAGGCCGAGCACGCTGCCGTCGACGCCAACCGTGTCGCCTGCCTTCACGGTGGTGGCGAGCCAGTCGAGGTGATGCGAGGCGGCGCCGGTGGGGATCTTCACGAGCTCGATGCCGGTGCCCGCGATCTCGGCTTCGGCCTGCACCCAGTAGCGGCTGTCGGCGAAGAGGACGGCGCGGTCGAGTGCGATGGCGAGCGTGCCCATTGAGCCGGTGAAGCCCGACAGCCATTGGCGGCCCTGCCAGCGCTCGGGCAGGTATTCCGACAGGTGCGGGTCGCTGGAGGGGACGAGGACTGCCGCGAGGCCTTGCTGCTTCAGCGCGTCGCGCACGCGTTCGAGGCGCAGGCGGATGGGGGAGGTGCGGGTGTCCATGGTCGGGTCCGATCGGGCTGCGGCCTGCCCGGGACGGGCCGGCGCCAAGGTGAGTTTGATTCTAGGAGTGGCCCGCAGGCCCCGCCTGGCGGCACGGTCTTCAGGCCAGGGGCTGTGTGTCGGGCGCGTCTTGCAGCGGCGGGGTCAGGGGCCGCTCGGGCAGGTGCGGCGATTCGGCCACCACGCGGGCGTGGCGCTCGAAGGTCATGTAGGCCCAGGCCCAGTCGATCAGCACCACCAGCCGGTTGCGGAAGCCGATCAGGAACCAGATGTGGGCGAAGAGCCAGAAGACCCACGCGAAGAAGCCCGAGAAGCGCAGCGCGCCCAGCACCGGCACCGCGAGGTCGACCACCGCGGCGCGGCGGCCGATGGTGGCGAGGCTGCCGTAGTCGCGGTAGCGGAAGGCTTCGGTCGGCGCGTGCTTCAGGCGGCGCAGGATGTTGGCCGCGGCCAGCCGCCCCATCTGCTTGGCGGCCGGGCTCACGCCGGGCACGGGCTTGGGGTCGGGTTGGTCGGGGCTGTAGCTGCGGGCCGAGGCCAGGTCGCCGATCACGTAGACCTCGGGGTGGTCGAACAGGCTCAAGTCAGGCTGCACGACCACGCGGCCGGCGCGGTCGAGCTCGGCGTGGGCCGTGGCGGCGAGCGAGCGGCCGAGCGGCGAGCCGGCCACGCCGGCCGCCCACACCACGGTGCGGGTGGGCAGGTGGTTGGTGAACTGCACGTCACCTTCGTGGCCTTCGTAGGTGACGCCGGTCTCGTCGATCAGGGTCACCTTGCAGCCGGTGCGCACGTCGACCTTGAGCCGCTTCAACTGCTCGCGGGCGCGCTGCGAGAGCGGGGGCACGAAGGTGCCGAGCACGCGGTCTGAGCCTTCGAGCAGCACCACGCGGGCGAGCTTGGAGTCGATGCGGCGGAACTGCTGCGCCAGCGTGTGCTGCGCGATCTCGGCCAGCGTGCCAGCCATCTCGACACCGGTGGGCCCGGCGCCTACGACCACGAAGCTCATCCACGCGGCACGCTCGTCTGGGTTGGCGCAGCGCTCGGCGCGCTCGAAGGCGCCGATCACGCGGGCGCGGATGTCGAACGCATCGGCCAGTGTCTTCAGCCCCGGCGCATGCGCGGCCCACTCGTCGTGGCCGAAGTAGCTGTGCGTGGCGCCGGCGGCGACGATGAGGTGGTCGTAGTCGAGCCGCTCGCCATCGTCGAGCACCACCGACTTGTCGGCTGCGTCGATGGCGGTGACTTCCGCTTGCAGCACGGTGAGGTTGCCGCGCTTCATCTCGCGCCGCAGGATGTGGCGGATGGGCGCCGAGATGGCCGGTGCGGAGAGGCCCGCGGTGGCCACCTGGTACAGCAGCGGCTGGAAGAGGTGATGGTTGGTGCGGTCGATCAGCGTGATGTTGACCGGCGCCTTCGACAGCGCCTTCACGGCCTCGAGGCCGCCGAAGCCGCAGCCGATGATGATGACGTTCGGTTTGTGGTTGGCGCGTGGAGCCGTCATGCTGTGAGATCCAAAGACGCAATGTGTTGCAGCCGCTCCAGCACCACGCGAGCGCGGATCGGTTGAGCCACGATGCCGGGCAGGGCATTGGGCAATTCAGGATGCGCGAGCAACTCGCGTGTCTGGCCGATGACGTGCTGGCGGAGTGTGCGGTCGGCTTGCGCCAGCTCGTCTGCCAGCTCGGCGCGGCCGTCGACCACGGTGATGATGTCTTCGAGGTCGTGGCTCAGGTACACGTCTCGGCCCCCTCGGTCCTGGTAGGCCTCGAACTTCGTGGCCACGAAGTAGGGCGCGCTCAGGTGGCGCAGTGTGAGGCCAGGCTCCAGCTCCCGGGTGAGGGCCGCGGCATAGCCCGGCCTGTACCAGCGGTTGGCGAAGCCCATCACCTTTTCATCGACGGGCACGAGGTCGAGTTGCATGCGTTGCCAGTACCAGCGGTAGGCCGGGGTGTTGTCTTCCAACGTCTGCCTGAAACCACGTTCGGCCAGCAGCGGCTGCATGGCGTGATAGCCCGCCAGCGTGGCGACCTCCACGATGGCGTCGACGTCTTCCGTCGGGCGCACGTCGGCCGCGGCCGGGTTGGTGACGAGCAGGCCCGTGGCGCAACCGCCCACGAACACCAGCCGTTCGCGCAGGGGCCCGAGCGCAAGGGCCATCGCACGCAGCAACGCGAGATTCGGGTCAGCCACGGCGTTTGCCCGCTGCGCGGAGAGGTGCCGCTTCGGGGTCGATGAGTTTCTGAAGCCTCGTTTGGGCCATGCCGCGCTCGCGGGCACGGCCGGCGCGCAACGCGTCGAAGAGCGCCAGCAACTCATAGAGGGCGGGGTCGCTCAGCGCGGCCGCCGGCACGCACGGATGCAAGGGTGCCAAGCCTTCGCCGCGTACCGCGCCCTGGGGGTGCGGCCACACCAGAGCCTCGTGACCCGGTGCGAATACGCCAGCGAACGCCGGTGCCGAATGGCTGGTGGGCACACCGGGGCCCACCGGCAGCCGCTCCGGCGGGAAGGCGTACTTGGCGCCGTGCAGGGCAAATTCGGCGAGGTTGTGCCGGTTGACCACGGCACCGCTGTCGAGGTGGCTGCGGGCCTCGGCTGCCGGCTTGATGCCCGATCCGTAAAGGCCCGACGCGGAGGCTTCACGCGCGACCAGCGGCCGGGCTGGAGCACGGGCGGCTGCGTAGGCCCGCGCGACGCTGGCATCAGCCAAGAGACCCGACGCCAATCCGCGCTTGACCGCGGCATGGGCCTCAGACGCGCTCAAGCCCAGCTCGTGCGCCAGGCGGGCATACGTCCAGTGCTGTTCGCCCAGGGCGACCAACTTGAGCGCGACGAGAAAGTCTTGCGGTTTGAGGGGCATGTTCTGCATTCGCGATTCGCGAATGCAGAATGTAGCGCACCGTGGCGCAGCGGGCAAGTCAAGCCAGCCCGGCCTGCAAGCGCCCCCTCACCAACTGGATGTGGCTGCGCAACGCATACAGCTCATCGGCATAACTCAGCGGCACCGACACATGCTCGACGCTGCGCTCGATGTCGTCGAGCTCGCGCAAAAGCTCGTCGTGCGGCCGCTTGCCCTGCGCGTCTTCCACCACGCGCAGCCGCCCGTACCAGCGGAAGACCCGCGAGCGGATGCGGAACTCGTACAGCGGCGGCACCACGCGGCTCAGCGGGATGAGGATGGCGATGATCGACACCAATGCGACCCACATGCGGTCGACCAGGTTGGCCACCCAGAAGGGCAGGAAACGTTGCAGGAAGGGCGGTCCCTTGGCGTAGAAGCGCTGCGCTTCGTCGGCGAGCGGGCGCTCGGTGCCCTTGATGCTCGGGAAGTCGCCCTTGCGCTGGAACCACCCGGCCTCGCCGTGGATCTGCTGCGCCGCCTGCACGAAGAGCTGGATCAGCGCTGGGTGCGTGCCCTGCCGCGCCACGAGCGTGGCGGTGGGCGCGACGAGGTGCACGTCGGCCGGCGGACTGTCGGCCGCGAGGTCGACCACGCCGCGCGGCAGCGTCACCGGGCTCAGGAAGGCGAAACGGCGCGAGTAGGCGTCGGCCTGGGCGAAGCTGAAGAGCTTGATGCCGGGGGTCTGCAAGAGCATCTGCACCATCACCGACTCGGGGGCGCTGGCGAAGGTGATGGCGTCGATGCTGCCTTCGAGCAGGCCCTGTACCGCGGGTGTCTGCGCCTCGCGCAGGATGGTGATGGCGGCCATGTCGATCTTGTTGGCCTCGAGCAGGCGGCGCATCAGGTGCGGCACGCCGCTGCCGCGGGCGCCGATGTTGAGCTTCCAGCCCGGCAGTTGCGCCAAGCTGCTCAGGGTGTCGGTCTTGAGCAGGCGCTTGGCCGAGTCTTCGCGGTAGAAGATCCACACCGGCTCGTAGAAGAGGCTGCCCAGCGACACCAGCGCGTCTTCGTCTTCATCGGCGGGACGGCGGTCGCGCTCGTCGGCGCCGCCTTGCACGAAGGCGATGTCGACGCCCGAGGCGGGGTCGCGCAGCAGCTTCAGGTTTTCGTTGGCACCGTTGGTGGCGCGCAGCTCGACGGTGATGCCGTGCTGCTTCAGGTACTGCACGTAGCGCTTGCCGAACTCGGCATACGCCCCCTGCTCGACGCCGGTGGCCAGCACCACCTTGCGCGGTGGCGTCGGGTCGAGCACCCAATAAGCCACCACCAGCAGGGCCAGGGCGAGCAGTAGGAAGGGGCCGGCGGTGGCGAGCAGGTCGCGGGCCGACAGCAGTGTGTTGCGCAAGACTTTGGGCATGGCGGGGACGATACCGTATGCTTTTTGCCCATCTTCACCTCGCACCCACGACCCGGCCCCGATGCGCATCCTCCTCGTCGAAGACGACCGCATGATCGGCGACAGCCTGCGCAACACGCTGCGCCAGGAAGGCCACGCCGTCGACTGGGTGCGTGACACCGGCGCCGCGCAGGCCACGCTCGGCACCGAGACATTCGACCTCGTGCTGCTCGACCTGGGTCTGCCGCCCACCGCCGATGCCGCGCCCAGCGGCGAGGGCGGCCTGGGCGTGCTGCGCTGGCTGCGCGGCCGGGCCGACGCCACGCCGGTGATCGTGCTGACCGCGCGCGACGCGCTGGGCGACCGGGTGAAAGGCCTCGACGCCGGTGCCGACGACTACCTCGCCAAGCCCTTCGAACTCGAAGAGCTCAACGCCCGCATGCGCGCCGTGATGCGCCGCCACAGCGGGCGTGCGCAACCCCAGCTCTCGCACCGCGGCGTGACGCTCGACCCCGCCACCCGCCAGGTCACGCAAGACGGCCAGCCGGTCATCCTCTCGGCGCGCGAGTTCGCCGTGCTCGAAGCGCTGATGACACGCCCCGGCGCGCTGCTCTCGCGTGCCCAGCTCGAAGACAAGCTCTACGGCTGGGGCGACGAGATCGAGAGCAACGCCGTCAGCGTCTACATCCACCAGCTGCGCCGCAAGCTCGGGGCCGAGTTCATCCAGAACATGCGCGGCGTGGGTTACTTCATCCCGGTATGAGGTCCATCAGAGCCAGACTGCTGCTCGTGCTGCTGGGCATGCTCGCCCTCATCGCCGTGGTGATGGGTGGCGCCACCTACCGCAACGTGCTGGCCGAGACCGAGGCGCTCTTCGACTACCAGCTGCGCCAGATGGCGCTCTCGCTGCGCGACCAGGGCGAGGTGAGCCAGACGCAGGCCGATGCGCTGGCCAACGAGCAGCTCGATTTCGTGGTGCAGATCTGGACGCTCGATGGCCGCAGCATCTACGCCACCCGCCCGCACGAAGAGCTGCCGTCGCGCGCGCTGCTCGGCCTGGCCGACGTGAGCGTGAAGGGCGTGGTCTGGCGCACCTATAGCGTGGCCACGCCGGGCCGCGTGATCCAGGTCGCGCAGCCGCTCGCCACGCGCCAGCGCCTGGCCGCCGAGGCGGCGCTGCGCAGCGTGATCCCGCTGCTCGTGCTGGTGCCGCTGCTGGCGGCGCTCGCGTGGTGGCTGTCGGCGATGGCGCTGTCGCCGCTCAACCGGGTGGCCAACGACGTGAAGGCGCGCGACGGCAAGCTCCTGCAGCCGCTCGCCGTCGAGGGCCTGCCCGACGAGGTGTCGCCGCTCGTCAACGCACTGAACGGCCTCTTGCAACGCCTGGGTCAGACGCTCGACACCCAGCGCGCCTTCCTGTCGGACGCCGCGCACGAGCTGCGCTCGCCGCTCACCGCGCTCAAGCTGCAGATCGAATCGCTGCGCCGCGCGCCCGACGATGCGGCGCGCCTGGAGGCGGTGACCGCGCTCTCGGACGGCGTCGACCGCGCCGCGCGCATCGTCGAGCAGCTGCTCGCGCTCGCCCGCAGCGAGCCCGGCGCGCAGCCGCCCGCGATGGAATCGCTCGACCTCTGCGAACTCGTGCGCCAGGCGGTGGCCGACACCGTGCCCTACGCCTTGTCGCGCGGCAGCCGGTTCGAGCTGCATGCCGACGAGCCGGTGACCGTGCGCGGCGAACGGCAGGGCCTCACGGCGCTCGTGCGCAACCTGGCCGACAACGCGGTGCGCTATTCGCCAACCGGCTCGCAGGTGGAGCTGCGGGTGAGCGTCGAGGCCGGCGTGCCCACGCTGCAGGTCGACGACGCCGGCCCCGGCATCCCGCCGTCTGAGCGCGAGCGTGTGTTCGACCGTTTCTACCGGCGTGCGGCCGGCGGGGAAGAGGGCACCGGCCTCGGGCTTGCCATCGTGAAGAGCGTGGCCGCGCGCCACGGTGCGACGGTGACGCTCGGCGAGTCACCCGCCGGGGGGCTGCGCGTCACGGTCGGCTTTCGGTGAGCGCAGGGTGACGGGCAGGAACGCCTTTTCGGCCCCACCCAGGCTGGCGTAGAGCATCGCCACGAGAAACGCCAACGCAAACGGCCCGATGAGCGCACCCGCGGTGTTGCGCTCGAGCGCCCAGGCCACAGGCACGGTCGCTGCGCTCAGCATCAAGGTCACGAGCACTGTCTCGTAGAGGCCGCTCGGCCGCTTGCGCAGCAGCAGTGCGCGCTGCTCGTGCTCTTCCCAGAGGCGCCAGCCGAGCGAGAGGCCGAAGAGGGGCAGGCCCATCCACAGCAGCAGGTCGGGCAGCAGGCGGCGCGCCGGGGCGGCCAGAGCGGACAGGTCGCTGCCGCCCATCAGCAGGCCCGGGGCCTGCCCGGCGGCCAAGCCCGCGAACGAGGCCCAGTCGGCCCAGCCGCGCCAGACGAGGGCCGCGCAGCCTGCCGCCCACAGCACGCGCAGCAGCACGAGTGCCGTGACGCGCTGGTGGCGGCGCGTCACGCCGGAGGCATGCCATTGCGGGTCGTGCGCGAGCAGGCTCGACACCGGCACGCCCACTGCCGCCGCAATGCGCAGGGCAAGCGGCAGCACCACCTCCTCGACGTTGCGCCAGTAGCCGGTGTGGTCGCCCAGCACCGAGGCGTTGTTGTGCACCTTTTGCGAGCGGATCAGGGGGGCCTCGGCCGAGCCCTCGTCGAAGAGCGGGCCGTGCGGCACCGGGTCGTGGCTCGCGTGCAGCTCGGTGAGCCGCACGCCGCGCTCGTTCCACAGGCGCAGGCGCAGCGGGGTGGCGCCGCCACGCGTGGCCCAGACGAGGATGCCGATGCCCATCAGGTAGGCGAGGGTGGTGAGCACCGCGAAGAGCATGTGGTAGGGCGTGTCGGTCCAGGTCCAGCGGCCCTTGACCAACTGCGCCAGCAGCCCGTAGCCGACGAAAGGCAGCGTGGCGGTGAGCCAGCCGCCGATGGCGGCCACGTTGTCGCGCTGCAGGGTGCGCAGCACCTCGAGCTTGCGCAGGCCAGAGCCGATCCAGGTGACCTCGCTCACCGCCTCGGGCAGCGACTCGCACATCGCCAGGTAACTCACGGCGCAACCCTGGGAGTGGGCCACGACGAAGACCCGGTCGCAGCGCGCGGCCAGCCAGTCGAGGTCGCGCTTGCACTGCGCCACGATCATCGCGCGCGACACCGGGCTCGACACGAGCAGGAAGCTGTCGCCCAGCGTGCCCACCAGCGTCGACTGCAGGCCACGCATCGCGTCCTGCACGAAGCGCAGCGGGACCATGCCCAGCAGCACGCTCAGCGTGAGCAGGGCTTGCAGGGGCAGCGCAAGCGGCACTGCGATGGCCAGCGCCACGAGCCAGAGGACGGCCAGCGCCCCGTGCAGGAGGCGGCGAGCCCCATGAGTGCCGGCCCCGAAGGCCGCCGAGGCGTGGCGCCGCACCTGGTCGCCCAGGTGCATGCCCACGGCCAGGGGCAGCACCTTGAGCGTCCAGCCCATCAGGGCGCGTGGCGTGGGGGGCACGAAGCTTCGCGCCCACCACGATTCGGCCAGCAGGGCCGACCCTTCGGTGACGCGGTAGGCCTGGTCGGTGGTGTGGAGGTGCAGCACCGCATGCGGCGGGGCGCCGTGCTCGGGGCCGGTGGGCATGCTGCCGTCGGCCAACAGGGCGCTGCCCGACCACACGCTGGCGGTGGCGAGGTCTTGCTGCTGCGGCTGGCGCAGCCGGTCGAAGGCCAGCTCGGCCGACGCCGCCATCTGCAGCGCCTGCTCGTGCGCCATCGTGTGGGTGGTCGGCATGGCGGCGGCCCAGGCGGCGGCCTGGTCGGCGCCGAGTGCCATCGCCCGGCAGCGCGCGGCGCCGTGGATCCACAGGTCGAGGCTGGTCACCAGCGGGTCGACCACGCTCTTGAGCGTGTCGCCCACCGGCTGCTCGCCGATGCCGTGCACGAACAGCACCCCGAGCGGGTGGCGCGTGCCGGGCTCTGGCGCGGCGGTGCGGGTTTCGGTCTGCGCTTCGACAGCCATGTCCGGCCCTCCCTGCCGGCTCATCGCCAGCCGCGGCGACCTTACCCGGGAATGCCGATTGCCGGACTCCCCACGTTTGCTGGTTTACGCTTCCCGTCCTTCGCCGAAGAACACAAGAAAGGTCCGCCATGCATCGTCTGCACTTTCTCCTGCCGCTCCTGCTGTCGGCCGCCCTCGTGACGGGCTGCGGCACCAACGTCGTCAACCCCGTCACCGGCCAGACCGAGCGCTCGGTCATGAGCGAGCAGGACGAGATCGCCGAAGGCAAGAAAGCCCACGAGGGGGTGCTGAAGGAATACGGCGCCTACCCCGACGCAAAGCTGCAGGCCTACGTGAACGACCTCGGCCAGCGCCTGGCCGCGCAGTCGCACCGGGCCAACCTCAAGTGGACCTTCACCGTGCTCGACAGCCCGGAGATCAACGCCTTCGCGCTGCCCGGCGGCTATGTCTACGTGACGCGCGGGATCATGGCCTACCTCGACAGCGAGGCCGAGCTGGCCGGCGTGATCGGCCACGAGATCGGCCACGTGACTGCCCGCCACGGTGCGCAGCGTGCCACCCGCCAGCAGCGGGCCGGCATCGGCGTGCTGGCCGCCACCGTGCTTGGCGCGGTGCTCGAAGGCGCGGGCGTGGGCGGCGCGACCGACCTCGCGAGCCAGGTCTCGCAGACGGCCGCGGCCGGCTACATCGCGTCGTACAGCCGCGACCAGGAATCGCAGGCCGACCAGCTCGGCGCCGAGTACCTGGCGCGCAACCGCTACAACCCGCAGAACATGGTCGACGTGATCCAGGTGCTCAAGAACCAGGAGACGTTTGCCGCCGAGGCCGCCAAGGCCGAGGGCCGGCCGGAGCCGTCGGCGGCGGGCTGGCTCGCCTCGCACCCGGCCAACGACAAGCGCCTGGCCGACATCAAGGCCTACGCCGCCAAGTATTCGGGCCAGTACGGTGACGATGCCCGCGGGCGCTACCTGCAGGCCGTCGACGGCATGACCTTCGGCGACAGCCGCGAGCAGGGCGTGGTGCGGGGGCGCAACTTCTACCACGAGCCCCTGGGCATCGCGCTCACCGCGCCGCCCGGCTGGAAGGTGCAGAACTCGGCCGAGGCGATCGTGCTCGTCAACGGCGAGGGCAATGCCGGGCTGGTGGTGAAGCTCGTGCCGCCCAACGCCGGTGGCACGCACGAGGAGATCATCCGCAACGCGATCAAACCGGTCGACGGCCGCACCGAGCGCCGCAGCATCAACGGGCTTTCGGCCACCCAGTTCACCGGCACCGTGCGCAACCAGCAGGGCCAGACCGGCCAGGTGCGCCTCACGCTGGTGGCCGGCCCCGGCAACCGCCACTACCTGCTGCAGTACGCCGCGAAAGACGCCGCCACGCTGCAGCGCGCGAGCGGGCAGATGGCCGAGGCCGAGAACTCCTTCCGTGCGCTCACCGCGGCCGACCGGGCGGCCGCGCGGCCGTGGGAAGTGAAGACGGTGGCCTTCCCGCGCGGCGGGTTCGCCGAGCTGGCGCGTGGCTTCCCGCTGCCCGACCTGGCCGAATCGCGCCTGAAGCTCTTGAATGGCGTCTACGGCGGCGGGGCCGAGCCGAAGCCGGGGCAACTGGTGAAGACGGCGCGCTGAGCGCGTCATTCCCGCGTCCGCGGGAATGACGGAGTCGTCTGTCACGCCGGCACGTGGATCGCGTGCAGCCCCAAGGGCATCAGCCGCGGCATCTCGGCCTGGGCCACCGGCCCGTCGGCCAGGCGCTGCGCCTCGAACACCGAGAAGAGCGTGCGTCCACGCGCCAGGTCGAGTGCGGAGCCGAGCACCCAGCCGTCGCCCTCGCGCGTGCTGCCGGGGCGTGGCACGAAGAGGTGCTCTTCCACCATCACGTCGGCGCCGTAGCGGTAGTGGTCGGTCTGGCCGCGGCCGATGTCGTGGCGCATCACCGCGTCGTAGCCCGGTCGGTCGCCGGGTGACAGGCGCAGCGCGGCGAAGACGTGCTGGTGGCGCCGCCCGGTGTAACGCGGGTCGATGCGCGGAAATTCCGAGCGCTGCGGCAGCACCTGCTGGCGCGCACGCTTCGCCTTGAGGTCGACCTCGATCAGCGTGAGCTGCGCGAATTCCTCGATGGCGAAGCGGCCGCGCATCAGCTCCTTGAGGCCGGCGGTGGCGTTCCAGGCGTCGCTGGCGCGCATGCAGTCGAGGCGGATCACGCCGTCCTTGTCTTCCCAGGCGTTGCCGATGTGGAAGACGAAGCCCGCCGGGAGCTCGAACCATTGCGGCTGGTCGAGTGCGTCTTTCGGCAGCACCAGCACGCGCAGGCCCAGCTGCGGCTTCCACACGTGGCTGTCGAGGAAGCTCATGCCACTCTTCATGCGTGAGCCTTCGAAGACGAGCGGCGGCAGCAGGAAGACGAGGTGCTTCTCGGTCACCGCGAAGTCGTGGACCATCGCGATCTCGGGCACCGGCAGCGTGGTGGCGTTGGCCAGCACGCCATCGGGGCGCACGCGGTAGATCGCCAGCCGCCCGGCCAGCGCGCTCACACCGAAGTTCCACAGCGTGCCGTCGGCCTCGATGCGCGGGTGGGCCGAGAAGGGCACGCCGGCGAAGTCGGGCGACCAGGTCTTGATGCCGCGGGTCTCGAGCGTCTTCTCGTCGAGCCGGTAGGCCGAGCCGCCTTCCCACAGCGCCATCAGCTCGCCGGCGTGCTTGACCACGCTGGTGTTGGCGGTGTTCAGCGAGTCGGGCCCGATGGGCGGCTTGGTGCCGGGGATGGCGGTGCCGAAGCCCGGGCTCATCGGCCGGCCGGCGGCGGTGTCGGCGAGGTACTTCTCGGTGCGCACGAAGCGACCCTCGTGCGTGATGCCCTGGGCGCCGATCGTGTAGCGCTGCATCAGGCCATCGCCATCGAACCAGTGGTGGTAGCGCATGCCGCCGAGCGCATGGCGCGCCGGGCCGTTGCGCAGGAAGGCGCCGTGCAGCTCGGTGGGCAGCTTGCCGTGCAGCGTCATCGGCAGGGGCGCCACGTCGGCCTGCACGCCGACGTAGGCCTGCGTCCACGGGTGCGCGGCGCGCTGCGACTCGAAGGCCTGGGCCGTGGCGTCGTCGGCCCGCGCGGCGAGCGGCAGGCCCATTGCGGGCAGGGCGAGGGCGCCGGTGCCGAGCAGGCGCTGCAGCGCGTCGCGGCGGGAGGTCTGGGTGGAGAGGATGTCTTGCATGGTGGCCTCCGTCGTCTCAGCGCAGCGTCACGCGCAGGGTGGTGTCGGCCTGCACGTCGACGGCGGCCTCGTTGAAGGCGGGGGCGCCCATGACCGGGCTGCCGGTGAAGCCGTAGCGCTCGGTGGGGATGCCCAGCACGTTGGTGTCCATCTTGCCGTTGCCGTTTTCATCGTGGTAGCTCGACAGCGCGTAGCGGCCCGGCGCGAGGCCGGTGAAGACGAGCACGGTCTTGTCGCCGGCCGAAGGCACCTTCGTCATCTGCACGGCGTTGCCGACCTTGAGCCAAGTCGATTCGTCGTTGTAGAGCGCGGCGTTGACGGTGCCGTTCGCCGAGCGGGCGTCGGTGATCTCCACGGTGAGGGTGAGCGCGGCGGCGGTGCCGCCGGTGCAGGCCGAGACGGCGGCGATGGTGATCAGGTGGGTGAGTTTCATGGTCGTTCCTCGCTGGTAAAGAAGTGAGGAGCCGATGGTGGCGAGCACCCCGCCGCCCGGCGACCGCCATGCGACGAAGTGCCGCTGCGCGGCGCGAACGGCGGCCAGCCGGGAGCGATCTGGTGGGGCGGACTGCTCGAAAAAGAGGCTCTTGAAATCTCCCGGCCGGTGCACATCTCTGTCCCTGTCGGCGGCCCGGCCGCCGCGCCAGCCAGACGAACCTCAAGGAGGCCACCATGTTTGCTTCGATCCTCAACTACCCCGACAGCGTCTTCTCCCAGTTCGACCGCCTGCGCCGCGAGCTCGACGAGGTGTTCACCGATTCCCGCGTGCCGAGCAGCATCCGCTCGGTGGCCTACGGCAGTGCGCCGCCGCTGAACGTGGGCCGCACGCCCAGGAGCGTGGAGGTCTACGCCTTCGCCCCGGGGCTGGACGCTTCGAAGATCGACGTGACGCTCGACCGCGGCGTGCTGCGCATCAGCGGCGAGCGTGCCGCCGACCTGCCCGAGAAAGACGCCAAAACCACGGTCTATGCCCGTGAGCGCAGCGTCGGCCGCTTCACCCGCTCGGTGGCGCTGCCCGACGATGTGGACCCGAACCAGGTGACCGCGACCTACCGCGACGGCGTGCTGCAGGTCAGCATCGCCCGCAAGGAAGCTGCGCAACCCAAGCGCATCACGGTGCAGTAACCCACACACGAGCCAAGGAGACTCTCATGAGCACCCGCAACGACATCACCACTTCGTCGCCGGCCCAGGAAGCGCCTCGTGCCGTGCAGCCTGCGATCGACGTCTACGAGACCGACGCCAGCATCACGCTGCTGGCCGACATGCCCGGCGTGCCACGCGAGCAGCTGGAGATCCACGTCGAAGGCGACTCGCTGCTGATCCAGGGTGAAGCCAAGCCGCAGATCCCGGCCGACCTGGAGCCGCTGTGGGCCGAGGTGCGCACGCCGCGCTATCGCCGCAGCTTCACGCTCAGCCGCGAGCTCGACACCTCGCGCATCGAGGCCAACCTGAAGGACGGCGTGCTGACGCTGCGCATCCCCAAGCAGGCGCAAGCCCAGCCGCGGCGCGTGCAGGTGAACGTGGCCTGATCGGCCTCGCGTGATGACGCAAAGCCGGCCCGCGGGCCGGCTTTTCTATGTGGCCGCGGTGGCCCGCGCCGCCTCCACCAGCTTCACCATCGTGTGCAGCACGCGGTTGGCCGGGGTCGGCACGCCCAGCGCCTCGCCGCGCCGCACGACCAGGCCGTTGAGGTGATCGATCTCGCTCGGCTTGCCGCGTGCCACGTCTTGCGCGGTCGATGAATACTGGCCCGGCATGGTTTCGCCGATGCGGCGGGTGGCTGCCGCCACGTCACCCGGCACGGTGATGCCTTCGGCCGCCGCCACCGCCAGGCACTCGGCGAGCACGTCGCGGATCACGCCCTGCACGCCCTCTACCTTCAGCAGCCCGCCGTAGGGCAGCTGCGCCACCGCCGACATGGCGTTGTAGGCGCAGTTGATGGCGAGCTTGGCCCACAGTGCGCCGCGCACGTCGGGCGAGACCTCGGTTGGCACGCCCGAGGCGATGAGCGTGCGGGCGAGGCCGTCGCTGCCGTCGAAAGGCTCGATCACGAGGTCGCCGCGCCCGTGGTGCTTCAGGTGGCCGGGGCCGGCCATCTCGGTGGCGACGTAGACCACCACGGCGGCCACCGTGTGCTGCGGCAGCACGCGGCGCAGGCGCTCGGCGTTGTCGACGCCGTTTTGCAGGCTCAGCACCACCGCGCCGGGCGCGAGGTGCGGGCGGATCTCCTCGCCCGCCGATTCGGTGTCGCCCGACTTCACGCAAAAGAGCACCAGCTGCGCGCCGGCCACGGCCGAGGCCTCGGTGCTCGCCTGCACTGGCACACGCTCGTCGAAGCGCTGCGTGTCCATGCGCAGGCCGTCGCGGGCGATGGCCTCCACATGCTGCGGACGACCGATGAGCGTGACGTGGTGGCCGGCACGCGCCAGCATGCCGCCGTAGTAGCAGCCGACGGCACCGGCGCCCATCACGGCGACGGTCAACTTCGAGGGGTTCGTGAGTTCTTGCATGGGCGTTCGATAGTGCGTCAATCTGTCGCAGGGTTTGCGTGCATCGCAGTGCAGCAAGGGGTGGCGAATACTAGGCTGTTGCAGTCTGATTTGCAGGAGCCAATTCCCATGCGTGACTATCTGAAGTTCTACATCAACGGCAAATGGGTCGACCCCAAGACCCCGAAGACGCTCGACGTCATCAACCCCGCCACCGAAGGGGTGGCCGGCCGCATCTCGATGGGCTCGGCCGCCGATGTCGACGCCGCCGCGAAGGCCGCCCGCGCCGCGTTTGCCACCTACTCGCAGGCGAGCGTCGACGAGCGCGTGGCGCTGCTCGAACGCATCATTGCCGAGTACAAGAAGCGCTATGCCGACATGGCCGCGGCGATCACCGAAGAGATGGGTGCGCCCGCCGCGCTGTCGCAGAACGCACAGGCCGCGATGGGCGTGGGCCACCTGCAGACGGCGCTGGGCGTGCTCAAGCAGTTCCACTTCAGCGAGCCGCGCGGCAGCACGCTGATCGTGAAGGAGCCCATCGGCGTGTGCGGCTTCATCACACCGTGGAACTGGCCGGTCAACCAGATCGCGTGCAAGGTGGCGCCGGCGCTGGCGGTGGGGTGCACGATGATCCTCAAGCCCTCGGAGATCGCCCCGTTCTCGGCGCAGATCTGGACCGAGATCCTCGACGCGGCGGGCGTGCCGGCGGGCGTGTTCAACCTCGTCAACGGCGACGGCCCGACGGTGGGGGCGGCGATTTCCAGCCACCCCGAGGTCGACATGGTGTCGTTCACCGGCTCCACCCGTGCGGGCATCGAAGTGGCGCGCAATGCGGCGCCCACCGTGAAGCGTGTGCACCAGGAGCTGGGCGGCAAGTCGCCCAACATCATCCTGCCCGATGCCGACCTGAAGAAGGCCGTCACCGCGGGTGTGCGCGGCGTGATGACGAACTCGGGCCAGTCGTGCAACGCGCCCACGCGCATGCTGGTGCCGAATTCGAAGATGGACGAGGCCATCGCCATCGCCAAGGCCGCGGCTGAAGCGACGACCGTCGGCGCGCCCGACAGCGGCGCGATGCTCGGCCCGGTGATCTCGGCCGCGCAGTGGGACAAGATCCAGACGCTGATCCAGCAAGGCATCAAGGAAGGTGCCACGGTCGTGGCCGGTGGCCCGGGCAAGCCGGCAGGGCTGGAGAAGGGCTACTACGTGAAGCCCACCGTGCTGGCCAAGGTCACCAACCAGATGACGGTCGGCCGCGAAGAGATCTTCGGGCCTGTGCTGGTGATGATCGGCTACGACACCGTCGACCAGGCGGTGGAGATCGCCAACGACACGCCGTATGGCCTCGCGGCCTACGTGTCGGGCACCGACACCGAGCAGGTGCGCAAGGTGGCCTCACGGCTGCGCGCGGGCCAGGTGAACCTCAACAGCGCGGCGGTCGACATGATGGCGCCGTTTGGCGGCTACAAGCAGTCGGGCAATGGCCGCGAGTGGGGCGACCACGCGTTCGGCGAGTTCCTGGAAACGAAGGCGGTGCTGGGGTACGAAACAAAGCCCGCTTGAGCACAGACTGGCGGGGGCCTTCGATACCTCAGGCTGAGCGGTTGAGGTATTCGAAGGTGTTGCATGCCTCAGTCCGCTCAGGCTGAGGTATCGAAGCCCAGCTCCACTCTCAGCCCGCCAGTTCCTTGATCATGTTCCGCGCGATCACCATCTGCTGGATCTGGCTCGTGCCCTCGTACAGGCGGAACAGCCGCACGTCGCGGTAGAAGCGCTCCATCGCATGCTCGGCGATGTAGCCCGAGCCGCCGAGGATCTGCACGCCGCGGTCGGCCACGCGGCCCACCATCTCGCTCGCATAGAGCTTCGCGCACGAGGCTTCGGTGGAGTGGGGCAGCTTGGCGTCGCGCTTGCGGGCGGCGTCGAGCACCATGCATTCGGCCGCATACAGCTCGGTCTTGCTGTCGGCGAGCATCGCCTGCACGAGCTGGAATTCGGCGATGGGCTGGCCGAACTGCTTGCGCTCCACGGCATAGCGCAGCGCGTCGTCGAGGATGCGCTTGGCCACGCCCACGCAGATGGCGGCGATGTGGATGCGCCCCTTGTCGAGCACCTTCATCGCGGTGTAGAAGCCCTTGCCCTCCACGCCGCCGATCAGGTTTTCGGCGGGCACGCGGCAGTTGTCGAAGATCACGTCGCAGGTGTGCGCGCCTTTCTGGCCCATCTTCTTGTCGCGCTTGCCGAGCGTGATGCCGGGCGACTTGGCGTCGACGATGAAGGCCGAGATGCCCGAGGCGCCTTTCTTGGCGGGGTCGGTGCGCGCCATCAGCGTGAAGATGCCGGCCTGCGGGGCGTTGGTGATGAAGCGCTTGGTGCCGTTGACGACGTAGTGGTCGCCATTCTTGATGGCGGTGGTGCGCAGCGACGCCGAGTCGGAGCCCGAGTCGGGCTCGGTCAGCGCGAAGGAGGCAATGATCTCGCCGGTGGCCATCTTGGGCAGGAACTTCGCCTTCTGTTCCTCGGTGCCGTCCATCAGGATGCCCTGCGAGCCGATGCCCACGGTGGTGCCGAAGATGGAGCGGAAGGCCGGCGAGGTCTGGCCCATCTCGATCATGGTCAGCACCTCTTCTTCCATCGTCAGCTCGAGGCCGCCGTAGGCCTCGGGGATGGTCAGGCCGAAGAGGCCCAGCTCGCGCATCTCGTCCACGATGGCCTGCGGGATCTCGTCGGTCTCGGAGACTTCATGCTCGGCCGGCACGAGGCGCTCGCGCACGAAGCGGCGCACGCTGTCGACGAGGGCGGTCAGGATTTCTGGGTCGCGGATCATGATTTTTGGATGGCAGTGCTGAAAAGCCGGAAGCCTAACGCTTCTCGTGTTGTCACCTAGGCGACGTTGGCGGTGCCCCTGCTGCCAGCCTGCCGCCAGCAGTCTTCGCGGCTTGTGCCTACCATGCCGGCCTCGCATCAAGACGAGCTTCCATGCCCACACCACCCGATTCCCAGGCCGCGGTGTCCATCGCGGGCCTGTCCAAGACCTATGCCGGCGGCTTCCAGGCGCTCAAGCGCGTGGACCTCGACATCCGCCGCGGCGAGATCTTCGCGCTGCTCGGGCCCAATGGCGCGGGCAAGACGACGCTGATCTCCATCGTCTGCGGCATCGTCACCGGCACCGAAGGCCGGGTGACGGTGGCCGGCCATGACATCGTGCGCGACTACCGCGTCACCCGCTCGAAGATCGGCCTCGTACCGCAGGAGCTGGCCACCGACGCCTTCGAGAGCGTGTGGGCCACGGTGAGCTTCAGCCGCGGCCTCTTCGGCCGGGCGCCCGACCCGGCGCGCATCGAGAAGATCCTGCGCGACCTGTCGCTCTGGGACAAGCGCAACGAGAAGATCATGGCGCTTTCGGGCGGCATGAAGCGCCGCGTGATGATCGCCAAGGCCTTGTCGCACGACCCCGAGATCCTCTTCCTCGACGAGCCCACCGCGGGCGTCGACGTGGAGCTGCGCCGCGACATGTGGGAGATGGTGCGCCGCCTGCGCGACGGTGGCGTGACCATCATCCTCACCACCCACTACATCGAGGAAGCCGAGGAGATGGCCGACCGCGTGGGCGTGATCCGCAAGGGCGAGCTGATCCTGGTGGAAGAGAAGGCCACGCTGATGAAGAAGCTCGGCAAGAAGCAGCTCACCATCGAGCTCGAGCAGCCGATGGCCGCGCTGCCGGCCGAGCTGGCGGCGCTGCAGCTCGTGCTCAAGCCGGGCGGCCACACGCTGCAACGTGACTTCGATGCCGCCGAGGCGAGTGCCGGGGTGGCGCCCATCCTGAAGCGCCTGGGCGATCTCAACATCGGCTTCAAGGATGTGCACACCCAGCAGAGCTCGCTCGAAGACATCTTCGTGAGCCTGGTGCACGACAACCGCAAAGAGGGAGCGGCAGCATGAGCGGCACTGTTGGAGCTTTCAATCGCCACGGCGTGCTCGCGCTGTACCGCTTCGAGATGGCGCGCTTCTTCCGCACGGTGGGGCAGAGCCTCGTCACGCCGGTGATCACCACCTCGCTGTACTTCGTGGTCTTCGGCTCGGCGATCGGCCAGCACATGCAGAACGTGAACGGCGTGCCGTATGGCGCCTTCATCGTGCCGGGGCTGATCATGCTGTCGGTGTTCACGCAGAGCTTGTCGAACGCATCCTTCGGCATCTACTTCCCGCGCTTCACCGGCACGGTCTACGAGATCCTGTCGGCGCCCATCTCGCCCTTCGAGATGGTGGTGGCCTATGTGGGGGCGGCGGCCACCAAGTCGGTGATCCTCGGGTTGGTGACGCTCGCGACCGCGGCCTTCTTCGTGCCGCTGCACGTCGCGCACCCGGTGTGGATGGTGGGCTTCCTGGTGCTCACCGCCGTGACCTTCAGCCTCTTCGGTTTCATCATCGGGATCTGGGCCAAGGGCTTCGAGCAGCTGCAGCTCATCCCCATGCTCGTGATCACGCCGCTCACCTTCCTGGGTGGCGCGTTCTACTCGATCGACATGCTGCCGCCGCTGTGGCGCACCGTCACGCTCTTCAACCCGGTGGTCTACCTGATCGACGGCTTTCGCTGGAGCTTCGTGAACACCGCCGACGTGGGCGTGGGCTGGAGCCTCGCGGCGGTGAGCTTCCTGCTCGTGGTGTGCATGGGCGTCGTGGCGTGGATGGTGCGCACCGGGTACCGCCTCAAGAATTGACCTGGCGCAAGCCGATGCCGGCGCCAGGCGCATCACGCTCAAGACCCTGATGCCCTTGCCGATATCGGGTCATGAAACTCCTCAGCCCCAGGTCTGTGCTGTCGGCGCTGCGCGCCCGGCTCGCGCCTGGCGCCGTGGGCGCGCCGTCGCCCATCGTCGTGAACCCGCGGGCGCTCGACGGCGCCAACGATCCGCTCACCGGCTTGCCGGGCCTCACGGCTTTCGAGGGGCTGCTGGCCCAGGCGGCGCGGCAGGCCGATGCGAACTCGACGCAACTCGCGCTGCTCTTCGTCAACCTCGACGACCTCCACTCGGTGAACCTCGCCGCGGGCCGCCCCGCCGGTGACTTCGTGCTGCGCCAGGCGGCCAAGCGCCTGCGCTCGATGGTCAAGCCCTTCATGGCGGCGCGGCTCGTGGGCGACGAGTTCCTGCTGCTGATGGCCGACGACCCGCAGCCGCGCGATGCTTCGGCGCTCGCGCAGCAGGTGCAGGCGTCGATCGGCATGCCCTTCCCGCTGGAGCGCGGCGAGATCTCGCTCAGCTGCTCGATCGGCATCGCGATGTACCCCGAGCACGGCGCGCTCTCGACCATGATCGCGCACGCCCAGGCCGCGATGGGCGAGGCCAAGGCTTCGGGTGGTGCGAGCCATGCCTTCTTCGAGCCGCGCATGATGCGCGGCAAGCGAGACCAGCTCGAGCTGCTGCAGGACCTGCGGCGTGCACTCTCGCTCAAGCAGCTGGAGCTCTACTACCAGCCCAAGATCCACGCCCCGAGCGGCGAGATCACCGGCGCCGAAGCCCTGCTGCGCTGGAACCACCCGACGCGCGGCATGGTGAGCCCGGGTGTCTTCATCCCGATGGCCGAGCGCTACGGCCTCATCACCCAGCTCGGCAGCTGGGTCATCGACGAAGCCTGCCGCCAGGCACGCGAGTGGCGCGATCTTGGGCTGCGGCTGAAGGTCGCGATCAACCTCTCGGCGCACCAGTTGCGCCAGGCGAGCCTCGCCTCGGAGATTGCCGATGCCTTGAACAAGCACCAGATCAACCCCGACCTCATCACCTGCGAGATCACGGAGACGAGCGCGATGGAAGACGTGACGACCACCGTGCGCGTGCTCGGCGAGCTCGACACGCTGGGCGTGCACCTCTCCATCGACGATTTCGGCACCGGGCATTCGAGCCTGTCGTACCTGCGCACCCTGCCGGCCGACGAGCTGAAGATCGACCGCAGCTTCGTGCTCGACCTCGAGACCAGCGAAGACGCCCGCAAGGTGGCGCTGGCGGTGGTCAACCTCGCCAAGGCACTCGACCTCAAGGTGGTCGCCGAAGGGGTGGAGACCGAAGGCCAGAACCGCATCCTGCGCGACATGGGCTGCGACCAGCTGCAGGGCTACCTCTTCGCCAAGCCGATGTCGGCCAAGGCGATCGCGCTCTGGGCGATGGAGGACGAAGGCCCGCGCACGATGGCGTTCCGGGCCTCCGTCTTCAGGCCGACCGGCTTCCGGGACACCGCGCCCTCATGAGCCCACCGCTGCGCGGCAGATCGCCAGCAGCGGCACCGAGGCGATCCACGCGGCGTTGAGTGCCGCCAGCAGCACGGTGAGCCCGCAGTGGCCGAGCACCACGACGCCGCAGGCCGCGAGGCCCTTGCCGACACGGTTCATGCCCACGCGGTTCATGACGCCTCGCAGCCGCAGGCGCTGCCCGTCTTCTTCGCCGTCTCGTAGCGGTCGTGGTGGCGCACCCAGTCCATGCCGTGCGAGAGCTTGTCTTCGTCGCGGCCCTTGGGCGCGATGTCGATCAGGTCGTAGGCGCCCATCATCAGCTCCACCCCGCGGCCATAGGTGGAGTAGGTGTGGAAGACCTGCCCGTTCTCGTCGCGATAGAAGGCGCTGACGCCCGGCGCTTCTTCATGCGGGAAGGCGGTCATGCCGTAGTTGTAGAAGACCTCGCCACGCTGCCGCTCCTCGGGGGTGAAGCTCACGTGGAAGTCGAAGTTGAACTCGCAGCCGTTGGACGAGACCCACGGGAACTGCCAGCCCATGCGGTGCTTGAAGCGCTCGATCTCGGCCAGCGGGGCGCGTGAAATCGCCACGAAGCTCAGGTCGCGTGCGGCCAAGTGGGGCAGGGCGCCGTCGATGTGGTCGGCCATGAACGAGCAGCCCACGCAGCCTTCTTCCCAGCCCGGGGCCAGCATGAAGTGCTGCACGATGAGCTGGCGGCGGCCTTCGAACAGATCGGCCAGCGTGCGTGGGCCGGTGGGCGTGTCGAAGACGTAAGGCTTGTCGACGAGCACCCACGGCAGTTTCTGCCGGTCGCGGGCGAGCTGGTCGCTCAGGCGCGACATCTCCTTCTCGCGCGCCAGCAGCGCCTTGCGTTCGGCGACCCAGCGGTCACGGGTGACGATGGGGTGGTTCAGGGTTTCAGCAGTGCTCATGGTTTCGCTCCTTTGGCGTGGTGAAAGACAAAGCGCTGCCCAGCACCCTCGCGGGGCGCGCTCGATGGGGAACTGGAGAGGTGGCGCTCGCGGCGCCGTCAGGTCAGGCGGTGGCCTTCTTGGGCCGCTTGACGGCGCGCACCTTGCCGCTGCCGCCACCGCCGCAATAGAAGAGGTCGGCGCCATCGGATTCGAGGCCGCTCACGCCCACACCTTGGGGCATCTGCAGGCGCTCGTGCACCGCGCCGCTCTGTGGGTCGATGCGGCGCAGCTCGCTTTCGTCGCCCTCCCACACGCCGTGCCACAACTCGCCGTCGACCCAGGTGACGCCGGTCACGAAGCGGTTGGACTCGATGGTGCGCAGCACGCGCCCGGTCTCGGGGTCGATCTGGTGGATCTTGCGGTCGCGGTACTGGCCGACCCAGAGGCTGCCCTCGGCCCAGGCCATGCCCGAGTCGGTGCCGTTGCCGGGCGCGGGGATGGAGGCGAGCACACGGCCGCTCGCCGGGTCGATCTTGTCGATGCGCTTTTCGGCGATCTGGTAGAGGTGCTTGCCGTCGAAGGCGGTGCCCGCATCGGCCGGCACGCCGATCGAGCGCTTGACGGCGCCGCTCCGCGGTTCGATGGCGATCAGCTTCGCGCCCGCCGCGGCCCAGACGTGCTCGCCGTCGTGCGTGACGCCGCCGATCGACGTGGCGCCCTCGAAGGGGCCGTACTCGCGCACGATCTCGGCGGCTTGTGTGTGGGGGGTGCTCATCGGTGTCGTCTCCTGCGTGGGGCTGCGCGATGGAGCAAATCTACGTGAGCGGAAGCGTTGAGGGGAGTAACAAGATCGTCGTGAATCCGGCGATGGGCGTGGCGAGCCAGCGTTGCGCGCGGGCCCGGCCGATGGCGCGCACACGGCCCTGGGCTTCGAGCTCGGCGAGTGCGCGCTGCACGGTGCGCTGGCTGGTGTCCATCGCCAGCGCGAGCGCCGAGGTCGACCAGGCCGCGCCGTCGGTGAGCAGTGCCTGCAGCGAGGCCTGCTCGCCGTCGATGGGCGGCACCAGCACGGCCAGCGGCCGCGCGTCGAGCGGGGCGAGCGCGAAGCCGCGCGCGGTGGCCTCGATGCGCGCGACGTGCACGGCGAGCTTGCGCAGCCGACCGATCTCCACCCGCAGGCGCGCGCGGTGTGTCTCGTCGGGCTGGCGGGTGCGGAAGGCGCGCTCGATCAGCGTGTCGCGCGGCACGTCGTGCGGCCAGGCTTCGGCGAGCGCACGGGCCAGCGCAAAGAGCACCGGTCGGCGCGCCAGCGGCAGCCACGCCTCGCCGGCGCGCAGGCCGTGGCGGCAGGCGTCGAGCACCAGCGCGCCGGAATCGAAGAGCGCCTCCACTTCATCCAGGCGCAGGGGGCGTTCGCCGTCGGGGTGCAGTTGACGCGCCGCCGGCTGCTCCAGGGCCGAGCGTGCCGCCTTGACCTCGCCCGCCAGCGCCACGATGCCGGCCCGCTCGGCGGCGGCCTGCGCCCGGGCAAGTGCGGCCTGCGCATCGCGGGTGTGCAGCGAACGCAGCGCGATCTCGGCCGACACCAGCTCGGCCACCGCGCGCAGCGGCGGCGCAAGCGCGCGCCCGTCAAGCTGGCGCAGCGTGTCGGCCGCGGCACCGAGGCGGCCGAGCAGCAGCTGGTGCCGCGCGGCGATGAGGCGTGCCTGCAATGCGTTCGCATGGTCGGCATGCGCTTCGAGGCTCGCGAGGGCCGTCTGCAGGGTGCGCGGCGAATCGCCCAGCTCGCGCATCGCGAGCGCCACCTCGGCTTCGGCCACCACGCAGCGCGCGCGGGCCAGCGTTTCATGCTTGCCGAAGGCACGCCCGGCCCGGCGCAGCAGCTCACGCGCGCGCGGCAATTCGCCGAGTTGCGCCATCGCGATGCCGCGCAAGGCGAGCGCGGGTGGGTCGTCGCGCAGGCTGATGCGCTTGAGCGCGCTGAGCGCGTCACCGGCGGCGAGCGAGCGGGCTGATGCAGCGATGAGCGAATCCATCGCGCGAGGTTAGCGCGGGTGCTGCGGGACAATCCCGCGCATGAGTTCTCCAGACGCGCCGAACCCCGATCCGAAACCCGAGCCGCCGGTGCCGCCCGATTTCGACCAGTGCTGCGGCAACGGCTGCGAGCCGTGCATCTTCGACCTGCACGACATGGCGATGGACCAATACCGCCAGGCGCTGCGTGCGTGGAACGCACGGCACCCTGAAGCGCCTGCCGCCGCCGGCTGAGCCGCCCGCCGCGCGCGGAAAAGTGCCGCTTGGGGCACATCTCGGCCGCTCAAGATCGAGCCCGACCTGCCGAGAAGTGTTGTGGGGCGGTGCCGCTGCTGCGGCATCCGTTGTTGCAACCCTCTTGGACAGTCATGGAAACTTTTAACAACATGCGGCTGGGCAAGCGCTTGGCATGTGTCTTCGCCTCGATCATCGGCATCTTCGTGCTGGTGGTGGCGGTGGCCTTCTTCAGCACCCGCAGCCTCGCCGAGGCCGACCGCTGGAACACCCACACCTACAAGGTGCTGGGCCTGGGCGACCAGACGCTCTCAGCGATGGTCAACATGGAAACCGGCGCGCGCGGCTACATGCTGTCGGGCGAAGACGCCTTCCTCGCCCCCTGGAAGGAGGGGCAGGAGACCTTCGCCAAGGCGTGGGACGAGGTCAAGAAGCTCACCGCCGACAACGCCGAGCAGCAGAAGCGGCTCGATGCGATGAAGACCCGCCGCGACGAGTTCGTGGCGGTGGTCGACGAGCTCATCAAGATGCGCCGCGACGTGAAGGCCGGCGCGGTGTTGATCGACCACTTCCTGCTCGAGTTCGCCAAGGGCCGCGACAAGGCCGCGATGGACGGTTTTCGTGCGCTGAACGCGGAGTTTGCGGGCGCCGAGAAGGCGCTGCTCGAGAGCCGGGCGGCGGCAGCCGAGGCCACGCGGGCCCGCATGAACACCGTGCTGATCGGCGGGCTGCTGCTGTCGCTGCTGGTGGCGGGCGGGCTGGGCCTTTTGCTCGCACGCTCGGTGCTGGGTCAACTCGGCGGCGAGCCGAGCGAGGCGGCCGAGGTGGCCAAGCGCATCGCGCAGGGCCAGCTCGACACGCCCATCCACGTGGCGCCGGGCGATTCGACGAGCCTCATGTTCGCCATGAAAACCATGGCCGGCAGCCTGCGCGAGATCGTCTCGACCATCCGGGCTGGCGTGGACAACGTGTCGACGGCCAGCACGCAGATCGCCACCGGCAACCAGGACCTGAGTTCGCGCACCGAGCAGCAGTCCTCGAACCTGCAGCAGACCGCCGCTTCGATGGAAGAGCTGACCAGCACCGTGCGAAACAGTGCCGACAACGCCCGCCAGGCCTCGCAGCTCGCCACCAGCGCGAGCGACGCGGCGGCCAAGGGCGGCGAGGTGGTGGGCCGCGTGGTCACCACGATGGAGCGCATCAGCAACTCCAGCAAGAAGATCGCCGAGATCATCGGCGTGATCGACGGCATCGCCTTCCAGACCAACATCCTCGCGTTGAACGCCGCGGTGGAAGCCGCGCGCGCCGGCGAGCAGGGTCGTGGTTTCGCGGTGGTGGCCGGCGAGGTGCGCAGCCTCGCTCAGCGCAGCGCGGAGGCGGCTCGCGAGATCAAGAGCATGATTTCCGATTCGGTGGAGACGGTCGACAGCGGCAGCCGTCTCGTGCAGGACGCCGGCTCGGCGATGGGCGAGATCGTGCAGCAGGTGCGGCGCGTCACCGACCTCATCGGCGAGATCAGCTCGGCCGCGGTGGAGCAGAGCTCGGGCATCGGCCAGGTCAACACCGCCATCGCCGACATGGACAAGGTGACGCAGCAGAACGCCGCGTTGGTGGAAGAGAGTGCCGCCGCCGCCGAGACGCTGAGCGAGCAGGCGCGTCGCCTGGCCGACGCGGTGAGCGTGTTCAGGGTGTCCTGAGCCTGCCTACTTCAGCCCCGCCCACCAGCGCTGGTTGACTCGCGGCTGGCCCACGGTCATCACCTCGCCGATCTCGGGCGTGGCGAGCTCGAGGCCCTTCGCGGCCGACAGGTCGGCCAGGCGGTTGAGTGGGTCCTGCCAGGTGTGGAAGGCGAGGTCGAAGGTACTGTTGTGCACCGAGTACAGCACCTTGGCGCGCAGGTCCTGGAAGGCCTGCACGGCCTCCTCGGGCGTCATGTGCACGGCGGGCCAGTAGGCGTCGTAGGCGCCGTTTTCCATCAGCGCGAGGTCGAAGCCGCCGAAGCGTTCGCCGATCTGGCGGAAGCCGGGGAAGTAGCCGGAGTCGCCGCTGTAGAAAAGACGCTGTTCGCCGCTCTGGATGACCCACGAGGCCCACAGCGTGGTGTTGCGGTCGGTGAGCGTGCGCCCCGAGAAATGCTGCGAGGGTGTGGCGGTGAGCTGCACGCCGTCGTGCGTGGCGGCCTGCCACCAGTCGAACTCCTGCACGCGCTCGGCGGGCACGCCCATCTCGAGCAGGCGCGCCTTCACGCCGAGCGGCACGAAGTAGCGCTGCACCTTCGTGGCCAGGTACTCGATGGTGGGCACGTCGAGGTGGTCGTAGTGGTCGTGCGAGAGAAGTAGCCCCTCGATCGGCGGCAGCTCCTGCAGCGTGAGCGGCGGCGCGTGGAAGCGCTTGGGGCCGATGAAGCCGAGCGGCGACACCCGTTCGCCGAACACCGGGTCGATCAGCCAGTACTTGCCGCGCAGCTTGAGCAGGTGCGACGAATGGCCGAGCCGCACGAGGTGGTTGGCCTGCGCATCGAGCGCGTCGAGCTGCGCGCGCGTCAACGGGCGCACGGGGATCGGATCGACCGGCACCGTGCCGACCTTGTCGGCGAAGAGAAAGCGCGACCAGATCTTCCAGCTGCTGGCGCCGGGCGGCGTCTGCGGGTTGGGCGGGTTGGCGAAGAGGCAGGCGCTGAACTGTGGCGAGGCGGCGTAGGGCGAGTCGCAGCGGCCGCTGCTGGCCCAAGCGGCGGCGGCCAGGCCGCACACGAGCACGAGCCCGAGGCGCAGGGAGGTTTTCATGCGGCGCAGTGTGCCCTAGGGGCGAGCGGCCTGTGCCCGAGCGGCTTGGATGCACCTGAACCGCGCATGCCACGTCACGGAGCCCGATGTTGGTGCGAAAGGGTGCGTCACAGCCTGCGGGGCGCCGCCAGCGCCCGGGTATGGGTATTGCTAGCGGTCTGCTCCGGGAGCAGCTGCATGCTGCAGTACCTCAAATGGCTGGCTAGGGTTCCGGCCCGCGCGGTCTCACGACAACGCGGGTGACTGGTCCGAGAGCTGGCGACCTCGATCGGGGTTACACGGCGGGACAAAAGCCCGGGAGAGCAACACCAGTGGTGGTGTGACGCTGCTCCCGCCGTCCGTCCAACCCAACCGGAGTGTCGTCATGTTCTCGCGCCAACTTCTGAGTGCCCTCGTCATCGGCCTGGCAGGCCTCATCAGCCCGGGCGCACACGCCGCCCCCAAGACCCAGTTCAACGTCTGCTGGACCATCTACGCCGGCTGGATGCCGTGGGAATACGCCGGTGCGCAAGGCATCGTCGACAAGTGGGCCAAGAAGTACGGCATCACCATCAAGGTCACGCAGATCAACGACTACGTCGAGTCGATCAACCAGTACACCGCGGGCCAGTTCGACGGCTGCACCATGACCAACATGGATGCGCTGACCATCCCCGCCGCCGGCGGTGTCGACAGCACGGCGCTCGTCCCCGGCAGCTACTCCAACGGCAACGACGGCATCGTGCTGAAGGGCAAGGGCAAGACGCTGAAGGACCTGAAGGGCCAGAACGTGCACCTGGTGCAGTTCTCGGTCTCGCACTACCTGCTGGCGCGCGGCCTCGACCAGGCCGGCCTGCGCGAGCGTGACGTGAAGGTCGTGAACACCTCGGATGCCGACATCGCCGGCGCCTTCGCCACGCCCAAGGTGACGGCCGCCGTGACCTGGAACCCGCAGCTCGCCACCATCGCGGCGACCCCGGGCGCGGTCAAGGTGTTCGACTCCAGCCAGGTGCCGGGCGAGATCATCGACCTGATGGTGGTCAACACCGCCACACTCAAAGACAACCCCGCGCTCGGCAAGGCCCTCACCGGCGCCTGGTTCGAGGTGATGGCGCTGATGAAGGCGGGCAACGTGCCCGCGCTCACGCACATGGCCAAGGCCTCGGGCACCACGCTCGCCGACTACCAGTCGCAGTTGAAGACCACGGCGCTGATGTTCACGCCGGCCGAGGCTGTCACCTTCGTCACGAGCCCCAAGCTCGCCGAGACGATGAAGCGTGTCTCGAAGTTCTCGTTCGACAAGAACCTGCTGGGTGAGGGCGCAAAGAGCGCCGACGCGATCGGCGTCGCCTTCCCGGGCGGTGCGGTCAACGGCAACGCGAAGAACACCAAGCTGCGCTTCGACGACACCTACCTGCGCCTGGCCGCCGACGGCAAGCTCTGATCCGCAGGGCGATCCAGATGCGCTTCGTCAACCGCCAACCCGGGCACGGCGGCCGCTGGCTGCTCGCGCTGCTGCCGCTGATCCTGATCCTCGCGGCCTATGCGACGGGCTCGGCCCTGCGCCTGGCCGACAACCCCGAGGACAAGCTGCTGCCCAGCGCCACGCAGATGGCCGAGGCCATCGACCGCATGGCCTTCACGCAAGACGAACGCACGGGCGACTACCTGCTGTGGACCGACACCGCGGCCAGCCTCGTGCGGCTGGGCCTGGGCCTCGGCATCGCGGCGCTTGCCGGGCTGTGCCTGGGCATCGCGGCGGGCACCTTCCCGCTGCTGCGCGCGCCGCTCTCGCCGCTGCTCACGCTGCTGTCGATGGTGCCGCCGGTGGCGATCCTGCCCATCCTCTTCATCGTCTTCGGGTTGGACGAGTTGTCGAAGGTGATGCTGATCGTCATTGGCATCACGCCGGTGCTGGCGCGCGACCTGGAGCAGCGCGCCCGCGAGATCCCGCGCGAGGTGCTGGTGAAGGCCCAGACGCTCGGCGCCAACAGCTGGACGCTGGTGTTGCGGGTGGTGCTGCCGCAGTTGCTGTCGCGCCTCCTGGTGTCGTTGCGGCTGATGCTGGGCTCGGCGTGGCTCTTCCTGATCTGCGCCGAGGCCATCTCGGCCACCAGCGGGCTCGGCTACCGCATCTTCCTCGTGCGCCGCTACATGGCGATGGACGTGATCCTGCCCTACGTGGTGTGGATCACGCTGCTCGCCTGGGGCAGCGACTACCTGCTGCGAAGACTCAACCAGTGGTGCTTTCCGTGGTCGATGGGGGAGAAGGCGTGAGCGCCGCGCCGTACCTTCAGATCCGCAACGTCTGGCAGGCGTATGACGGGCACGTGGTGCTGGAGCGTCTCAACCTCACGGTAGAGGAGGGCGAGTTCTGCACGCTGGTGGGCGCCTCGGGCTGCGGCAAGTCGACCTTCCTGCGCCTGCTGCTGGGCCAGGAGCGGCCGACCAAGGGCGAGCTGCTGCTGCGTGGTGCGCCCTTGCGCAGCGAGCCCGATGCGAGCCGTGGCGTCGTCTTCCAACGCTACTCGGTGCTGCCGCACCTGAGCGTGCTCGACAACGTGGCCATCGGCCTGGAGCTGCCGCAGGCGCCGCTGCTTGGCCGCCTCTTCGGCAAGCGCAAGCGGGCCGCGCGCGACGAGGCGGCCCGCCTGCTCGAGCGTGTGGGCCTCGGCCACGCGCTGCACAAGTACCCGAGCCAGCTCTCCGGCGGCATGCAGCAGCGCCTGGCGATTGCGCAGGCGCTCATCACACGCCCGAGCGTGCTGCTGCTCGACGAGCCCTTCGGCGCGCTCGACCCCGGCATCCGCAAGGACATGCACACGCTG